>NZ_JBEFOE010000009.1:1545000-3711528 GCF_045063585.1 Polaribacter sp. Asnod1-A03
AATTTAGACTTTAAGTTAGAAGCCTTATTCTTATGAATAATATTATTCTTAGCTAACTTATCTAACATAGAAACAACTTTAACTAACATTCCTTCAGCTTCAGTTTTATCTTCAACAACACGTAAATCTCTAACAGCATTACGAGTAGTTTTATGCTGATATTTATTACGTAACCTTTTAGCTTCGTTACTTCTAATTCTTTTTAAAGCTGACTTATGATTTGCCATAATTCTTAATTTATTACTTCTTTTATTAAAACTTGTAGTCCGTACGGGAATCGAACCCGTGTTACATGGATGAAAACCATGCGTCCTAACCCCTAGACGAACGGACCATAACAATTAAGAATTCCTAATTGCGGGTGCAAATATACAATGTTTTTTAACTCCCACAAGAAATCATTATAAAAATATATTTATTTTTTTTTAAAAAACGCTTAATTACCAATAAAAAACACATTATAAAACCAGTTAAAAACCAATAACTAGGCACAGTAATTCAGACTTAATCCAATTATTAAATAAATTACGGTATGTGTTAATTAAAAAGTTAACATACATTTCACATTAAATCATCTTAACAAATCAAAATACAAACCTCAATCCTACACTATAATAAAAGAATATGATTTAAATTTAAAACAAAAAAAACTCTGAATACTTATATTCAGAGTCTTAAATTTCCTTATGTTTTTAATCTTACAATGCAGCAACGTGCTTTGTTAATTTAGATTTTAAATTAGATGCTTTATTTTTATGAATAATATTATTCTTAGCTAACTTATCTAACATAGAAATAACTTTAACTAATTTAGTTTCTGCATCTTTCTTATCTTCTGCAATACGCAAGTCTCTAACAGCATTACGAGTAGTTTTATGCTGATACTTGTTACGCAACCTTTTAGCTTCGTTACTTCTGATTCTTTTTAATGCTGACTTGTGATTTGCCATAATACTTTAATTTGTTGTTTTTAATAAAACATTGTAGTCCGTACGGGAATCGAACCCGTGTTACATGGATGAAAACCATGCGTCCTAACCCCTAGACGAACGGACCATAACAATTAAGCACTTCCTAATTGCGGATGCAAATATACAATGTTTTTTAATTCTCACAATAGTTTTAGAAAAAAAATAAAAAAAAGTTTCTTTACCTAATTAATATGCTTTTGCGAAAAGCACCCTTCTAGCCGATGGTTTCCCTGTTAAAACACAAAAACCTTCTTCTTCCTTAGTATCATTGGGTATACACCTAATTGTAGCCTTGGTATATTCCTTTATTCTACCCTCTGTTTCTTCCGTACCATCCCAATGTGCAGAAACAAAACCTCCTGTATTTTTAATTGCTTTTTTAAATTCTTTAAAATCATCTACAACCGTAGTATGTTCTTTTCTAAAATTAATTGCTCTATTAAACAAATTTTCTTGAATTTCTTCTAAAAGGTTTTCGATAAATGAAACAGCATCACCTTGAGCAATTGTTTGTTTTTCAAAAGTATCTCTTCTAGCTATTTCTAAAGTATCATTTTCTAAATCTCTTTTACCTATAGCAATTCTAACAGGGACACCTTTTAATTCATATTCTGCAAATTTAGCTCCAGGCCTGTATGTATCTCTTGTATCAAACTTAACAGAAATACCTTTTTTACGTAGATCTTTTACAATTATATTTATTTTTCCTGAAATTGCTTCTAATTGTTCTTCTCCTTTATATATAGGAACAATTGCCACCTGTATTGGCGCTAACTTAGGTGGTAACACCAAGCCTAAATCATCTGAATGCGTCATAATCAACCCACCAATTAAACGCGTGGAAACTCCCCAAGAAGTTGCCCAAACATATTCTTGCTTACCTTCTTTAGAAGTATACTTTACATCAAATGCTTTGGCAAAATTTTGACCTAAAAAATGACTTGTACCTGCCTGCAACGCTTTGCCATCCTGCATCAAAGCTTCTATAGTATAGGTTTCATCGGCCCCAGCAAAACGCTCACTATCTGATTTTACACCCTTAACAACAGGCATAGCCATAAAATTTTCTGCAAATTCCGCATAAACATCTTGCATTTGTTTTGATTCTGCTATCGCTTCTGCTTTAGTAGCATGAGCCGTATGCCCTTCTTGCCATAAAAACTCTGCTGTTCTTAAAAATAAACGAGTACGCATTTCCCAACGAACTACATTTGCCCATTGATTTATTAATAAAGGTAAATCTCTGTAAGATTCAATCCAACCTTTATATGTATTCCAGATAATAGCTTCTGATGTTGGTCTTACAACTAACTCTTCTTCTAACCTAGCTTCTGGATCTACTCGTAGCTTACCTGGCTTATCAGGATCGTTTTGCAATCTATAATGAGTTACAACAGCACACTCTTTTGCAAAACCTTCTGCATTTTTTTCTTCTGCTTCAAATAAACTTTTAGGAACAAACAACGGAAAGTAAGCATTCTCATGTCCTGTTTCTTTAAACATTCTATCTAATTCTGCTTGCATCTTCTCCCAAATAGCAAAACCATATGGTTTTATAACCATACAACCTCTAACTGCAGAATTTTCGGCTAAATCAGCCTTTACTACTAATTCATTATACCATTTAGAATAATCGTCTGCTCGTTTTGTTAAATGTTTACTCATAATCATTAGTTTGGCACAAAAATTGTTACCTTTAAAGTGAAATATTTGTTAAATTTAATACTTGTTTTAAAAACGACACAAAATTACTAATAATTTAAAGAGTTTTCAGCAAGAATTCAAGTATTTTAAACCATAACCACCAAAATCTATTCATTATGAAACTACGTTATATAAACCTTAATCTAAACCAACTATTACTACTGCTTACTGCTAATATTTTATTAATTTCTTGTGGTACTTACCAAAGCGCATATAATAATGACGGTATTTACGGAGACGAAACTAGAGTTGCTGTAGTGAATGAAGAAGAATTTCAAGAATACGAAGATAATTACTACACAAACAAACTAAACAATATAGAAGGTATAAATGATAATGACATTTTTACAAATGTTGATGATTATAATTCTGATGAACAAAATATTGATGAAGAGATCTACGAACAAAATGAACCTTGGGAAAACACAAATAATGTAGTTGTACATCTAAATTTAAACCCTAACCCATATTGGGATAATTATTATGGATATGGATATTATAATGGATGGAACTATAATAGAGGGTTTAACCGATGGGGATACAGCAATTGGGGTTACAATAACTGGGGCTATAATACTTGGGGTTACAGTTCTTATTGGCATCCTTATCACAACTATTATTATGGATGGAATTTAGGTTTTAACAACCCATATTTTAATTATGGATATGCTTACAATAGATACAATAACCGCTACTATAGAAACACAAACTATAATAGAAGAACGGCTTACAATAATACTTTAAGAAGAAACAATACAACAAATTCTAAATACAGAAATATAACATCTAATAGAAGATCTACAACTGCAAAACAAACTTCTAGCAACACCGTTAGAAGAAGAACTACTAGTACTAGTAGAAATACAACTAATTCTACAAACAACACAAGATCTACTACAAGAAGAAGTTCTACTACTCCAACAAAATCTTCTAATAACAATTACAGCAGAAGAACTTACAATACATCGTCTAGCAGAAGTAGTAGTTCAACCAGAAGTTCTTCTTCAACAAGAAGTTCTAGAAGCAGTAGTGGAACATCAAGAAGATCATCATCTTCTTCGTCTAGAGGTAGAAGCGGGAGATAAATTTTAATTTTTAAACATTAAAGGTTTCAATAATATTCTTATGAAAAAAATTTTAGCATTAGCAATTCTTACTTTAACTGGTTTAACCTCTTATTCTCAATCTTTAGGATATCAAGATTTAAGTATTCTTTTTTCTCAAGATGACGAAAACGGAACAGCTCGTTTTAAAGCAATGAGTGGTGCTTTTGGAGCATTAGGAGGCGATATTTCTGCAATAAATGTAAACCCTGCAGGAATTGCAGTTTTTAAGAATAGTATGTTCTCTGGGAGTGTAAACTCTAGAAACTCTGATATTACTACCAATTATTACGGCAACTCTATTAAAACAAATGATAAGTTTACTAACATATCTAATGCAGGTGCAGTTCTCGTTTTTGATTCTGCTTACAAATCTCAATGGAATAAATTTGCTATTGGTTTAAATTATAGAATTACAAAAGATTTTACAGATAGTTTTTCAGCACAAGGGAATAGCGGTATTGCAACTTTTCAAGATTTTCCTTTAGATAGTAATACCACACCTATAATATACGACACTGGTGATCAACAATATTTTTATAATAATTACACAGGAGAAACAACTGAATTTAATATAGCGTTCTCTTCTGTTCATCAAAACAAACTATATGTTGGTGCTTCTTTAAATTTTTATGATTTAAATTTTAGCCAAAAAAATGAACTCGTAGAATTGAATAGTGATGGAAACGGAAATGAATTAGATGCTTATTTTTATCAAGAAAACATTACTGTAGGAACAGGTTTTTCTGCAAATCTTGGTTTTATTTATAAAGCAAATCAAAATTTTAGATTTGGTTTATCTTATCAAACACCAACTTGGTATTCAGAAATAATAGAATCTACAAACATCCTTAATAATGATGGATATTTTGGCGATACAGAAATATCGGTTAGTGAAGACAATATTACATATACAAACAACTTAGACAATGGTGGAAATAACTTTTTTCCTTCTCAAGAGTTTTTGTATAAATTAAAGACACCTAGTAAAATTACGGCAAGTGCTGCCTATATTTTTGGAAAAAGTGGTTTAATTAGTATAGACTATATCAATAAAGCTTATCAAAACATAGAATTAAGCAACGCAAATTTTGGGGATGAAAATCAATTTTTTCAAAATGAATTAAGAAATACTCATTCTTTTAACTTAGGTACAGAATGGCGCTTAAATAATTTTAGCATACGAGGTGGTTATAAATTTGAACAAAATCCAGATAAACTTGCACTAGATTCAGACAATTTAAAAGGATACTCTATAGGTGGTGGTTACAATTTTGGTAACATTAAATTAGACTTTGCTTTTAATGACAGCAACAAAACTGGTGTTTATAATTTTTACCCTGGGTTTAATATAAATTCTGCTGAATTAGAATTAGATAATAGAACTTTTACAACTACACTTAGCATAAATCTATAATCTTAAAAAAACAATACTTTATTCCGTTAGAAGAAATAGTAAATTTCTTCTAACGGAATAATTATTTATCAACCTAAAAACAATTCTGTTTCCCTTTTTTGCATTAATTTTGCAAATCAATTTTTAGCACATGCAAGACATAAAAATCACTATACAAGAAACTACGAACAATACTATTATAAAATTTAATACAAATCAAATTTTAATTAATGGTGGTAGTTACGAATACAATAATATAGACGAAGCAAAAAATTCTCCTTTAGCGCAACAATTATTTTATTTACCTTTTGTAAAAAAAATATTTATTACAGCTAATTTTATTGCAATACAACGTTTTGATATCTTAGAATGGTCTGACGTACAAGACGAAGTTGCAGAACAAATTGAAGATTACTTAAATGACAAAGGTATTGTCGTTAACGAAACTTCTAATTCTTCTAAAAAAGAAGCTATAGAAGTTTATGCAGAAGTTACCCCAAACCCTTCTGTTATGAAGTTTGGATCAAACAAAGCATTAACGCAAACTGATGTTGAATATAAAAATATTGATGAAGCAAGTAAATCATCTCCATTAGCACAAGCTATTTTTAATTTTCCTTTTGTAAAAGAGGTTTTTATTTCTGATAACTATATTTCTGTTACAAAATATGATATGGTAGAATGGAATGAGGTTTTTGCCGAAGTAAGAACTTTTATTCGAGAATACCTTGTAGAAGGTAAAACGATTATTAAGGAATTACCTAATCAAGAAAAATCTACATCCGTAGAAATAACACAAGAACCAGAAATACAATTAGAAGGTATTTCTGCACAAATTTCAGATATTTTAGACGAATACATTAAACCTGCTGTCGCTGGAGATGGTGGTAACATTGCTTTCCGTTCATATGATGAAGAAAATAAAATAGTAAATGTAGTTTTACAAGGTGCATGCAGTGGTTGCCCTTCTTCTACCGCAACATTAAAAAACGGAATAGAAAGCTTACTACAAGAAATGCTTCCAAATCAAGTTAACCAAGTAATAGCAATAAACGGATAAAAAACATGTCAAAAATCATCAAACCATATAAAGACTCAAAACTTGGTAAAAAAGAGCAAGTTGCTCAAATGTTTGATAACATCTCTAAAAACTACGATGGTTTAAATAGAGTTATCTCTTTAGGGATTGATGTAAAATGGCGTAAAAAGGTAGTGGAAATTGTTGGTAGAAATAATCCTAAAAAGATTTTAGACATTGCAACAGGTACAGGAGATTTAGCTTTAATGATGTCTTCTTTAAATCCTGATAAAATTGTAGGTTTAGATATTTCTGAAGGAATGTTAGAAGTTGGTAAACAAAAAATTGCAAGAGCTAATCTTTCTGATAAAATAGATATGGTAGTTGGTGATTCTGAAGAAATGCCATTTGCAGACAATACTTTTGATGCAATTACTGTCTCTTTTGGTGTACGTAATTTTGCGAACTTAAGTAAAGGGATAAAAGAAATAGCTAGAGTTTTAAAACCTACAGGTGTTTTGGTTATTTTAGAAACTTCTAATCCAACAAAGTTTCCTTTTAAACAAGGTTATAAATTATACACCAACTTATTCTTACCTTTAGTGGGTAAATTATTTTCTAAAGACAAAGTTGCTTATTCTTATTTATCTGAATCTGCAAATTCTTTTCCTTTCGGTAAAGCTTTCAACAATATTTTACAAAAAAATGGGTTTACAAGTACAGAAGACAAACCTGTAACTTTTGGAGTTGCTACAATTTATACTGCCCGTAAATAATGAGTAAGAAATTAATAATATTCGGTTTTTTTATTTTCACTTCCATAGCTTTTTTTGCACAAAGAAATAGAGTGGATTATTTACCTAGTTTTGATAAAAGGAAAATACACTATGGTTTTTACCTTGGTTTAAATCAAAATGATTTTAAATATAGTTTAAAAAATAACTCAAACATACAAGGTACAACTATAGCTATTGATGCTACACCTGGCTTTAATGTTGGTTTAATTGCTGATTT
Organism: Polaribacter sp. Asnod1-A03; assembly: GCF_045063585.1. NCBI lineage: Bacteria > Pseudomonadati > Bacteroidota > Flavobacteriia > Flavobacteriales > Flavobacteriaceae > Polaribacter > Polaribacter sp. Asnod1-A03. Next base: position 1,552,207 of record NZ_JBEFOE010000009.1, read on the forward strand.
ACGTTTACATAAAAACTTGAACTTACGTTTAGAACCAGGTTTAATGACCAATACTAAACAAATAACCTTTGGTAACAACACTTTAGGTTCTGGAATATTTACAAATGGAGATATTAGAGAAGTTAACTCAACTTATCTGCACGTTCCTCTTTTGTTTAAATTTAGTACTGATAGACTTAAAAACATTCGTCCTTATATAATAGGAGGAGTTTCTTACAACTACAATTTTTCTAGTAACGAAGATGGAGATGATAATTCTCAAGGACAATTTAGAACGACAACACATAATTACATGTATGAAGTTGGTGTAGGTATTGATATTTATTTATACTACTTTAAATTTTCACCTTCTATTCGTGGTGTTTTTGCTTTACCTAGCGAATTGCAATATGATAACGATGTTAACAGCCCGTATACATCTCAAATAAACTATTTTGCAACTCGTGGTGTTTTTCTAACATTTGCTTTCGAGTAGACCAAAGATTAAATTTAAAAAACTAATAATTTCTTTTAAACTCACTCAGTAAAATAGCAGTTGCAGTGGCAACATTTAAACTTTCTGTTTCTTTAGTTTCTCCGAATCTAGGAATAGAGATTTTATGATTTATCAGATTTTTAATTTCTTCGGACACACCATTTGCCTCGTTACCCATAATTAACACACCTTCTTTGGGCAAACTTGTATTATAGACATTTTCGCCACCCATGTCTGCAATAAAAGTTGGTAAATTGATTTCTAATAAATAGCTTTTTAAATCAAGATATTTAATAGAAACTCTTTTTAAAGAACCCATACTTGCTTGTACAACTTTTTGATTGTAGCAATCTACGGTATCTTTAGAGCAAATTAACTCATCAACACCAAACCAATCACACAAACGGATAATTGTACCTAAATTACCAGGATCATTTATTGCATCTAAAGCAACAATTAAACCTTTGTTTTTAATTACATCTTCGTCAGGTATTTTAAACAAACCTAATACTCTGTTAGGTGTCTTTAAAGTGCTTCCTTTTTTTAAATCAGCTTCAGAGATATTTACAATTTTATCTTTAGATAAATCCGATACAAAATCACCAGTACAAAAAAGTTTTTCAACTTCAAATGAAGAGTTTAAAAGTTCTTCTACAACTTTTACGCCTTCTGCAATAAATAATTTATGCTTTTGTCTATACTTTTTTTGAGATAAACTTGTTATTAATTTTAATTGATTTTTTGATATACTCATTAATTGATTGTAAATAAAAATAAACCGTCGAAAAATACTATTTTTGATTTTGATAGCTTTGCTAAATTAATGAAAAAACTCTCTTTATCATTTTTATTCTTACTCATTTTAATTTCATGTAATTCTACAAAACATGTTATTGAGGGACAACACATGCTTACACATAATTATATTTTTGTTGATAGCGTTAAAAACACAAATAGCGAACTGCAAAAATATGTATTACAAAAACCAAATCCACGTTTTTTAAATATGCCTTTTGGTTTGTATTTTCATAATATCGGTGATCATAATAAACCAACAACACCTTCGGTGTGGGGAGAAAAAAACATTAGATCTTATAATTTTATCAAGAATATTTTCTCAGAAAAACAAAGTATTGCATACGCTAATTATTTTATAGGTTTAAATAATTGGTTTTTAAGTTATGATGAACCTGTAATTATTAATCTTAATAAAATTAAAAATACTGTCAATAATTTATCTGCTTATTACAAAAATGAAGGTTATTTTAAATCTAAAGTAAATTATAAAATAAACAAAGATTCTATTGATAAAAAAGGAACTGTAGAATATCATGTTAAAAAAGGAAAAGCAACTGTTTTGGATTCTATAAATTTTAGAATAGAATCTGACATTTTAGATTCTATTTATAAAGCATCAAAAACGAAGTCGCTTTTAGCAACTGGCGATCAATATAACGACAAAACCTTTAGAAACGAAGCTGACAGAATTGTAAAACTTTTTAGAAATAATGGAGTTTCTAATTTTAATGAAGCCGCATTGGGTTTCTATGTAGACTCCACAAGAACAGATTACAAAACAAACGTAGATTTCTTAATTTCTGGTAGTAGATTAGAAGAAGAACAAGGCCAATATGTAAACAAGCCTTACCAGGTGCAAAAAGTAACAAAAGTAAACGTTAATACAGATTACTCTTTTACACAAAAAGATAAAACTCCATCAAACATAATTACTTATGAAGGCATTAACTTTTTAGCTCGCAGAAAAATAAAATATAATCCTAAATATTTAGCTGAATCAATTTTTCTAAAACCAGGGAATATATACAAAGACACCTTAAGAAACTTAACTAGAAATCATTTAAAAGCTCTTAAAAACTTTAAATCTACCAACTTAATTTTTTCTCAAGTACCGGGTAAAAGTGATGAATTAATAATGGATATTTTTTTAACTCCGTTAGAAAAATATACTTTAGGTTTTGAAACAGAAATAACCCATTCTAATATTAGAAACATTGGTAGTTCTGCCAAATTTTCTATAACCAACAGAAATGCTTTTAAAGGTGCAGAACTCTTAAAACTTTCTTTTTTAGGTTCTTATTTTAACTCTACAAGTGGTCCGGGTTGGGAGATTGGTGCAGATGCATCTTTAGAGTTTCCAAGACTTATAGCTCCTTTTGGACTTAACAACTTAGTTCCTAAAGAAATGTCTCCTAGAACACTATTTTCTATAGGTTCTAGTTTTCAAAAAAATATTGGTTTAGATAGACAAACCTTTACTTTTCAATCAGATTATCAGTGGCAGTATAATTCAAAAAAAACAATTCAATTAGAAATTTTTAACACACAATATATTCAAAATTTAAATATCAATAGGTATTTTGACATTTACAGCTCAGAATTTACAAGTCTCGATGAAGTTGCAGAAACTTATGATGAAGTAAATAACACCTCCACTAACTACCCTTTATCAGATGATATAGATACTCAGGTTTCAGAAGCTTTAAGTTTTATGAATACCGTATCTAATGATAATAGTTTTAAAACAACTAATCCAGATGATTACAATACAGCTTTAGATATTTTAAATCGATACAAAATAATAACATCAGATTTTTTAATACCTACTTTAGCTTATTCTTACACTTACAACAACCAAATTAGTTTTAGTGATAATAATTTTTCATTCTTTAAAATCAGAGTTGCAAATTCTGGTGGTGTTTTTGGTTTAATTTCACAAGAAACAAATTCTGATGACAAAAAAACTTTTGCAAACATACCTCTTGCTCAATATTTTAAAACTGATATAGAATATAAGAAGTTTTGGAATATAGGATCAAATGATGTTTTTGGAATTAGAACATTTATAGGCGCTATCATACCATATGATAATTCTGACATTCCTTTTACTAAAAGTTATTTCGCAGGAGGTTCTAATGATATTAGAGCATGGCAAACTTATGAACTTGGCCCAGGAAGCAGAAATACAGGTTTAGAATTTAATGTAGGTAGTCTTAAACTTCTTACAAGTGCAGAGTATCGTTTTGATATAATTAGCAAATTAAAAGGTGCTTTATTTATTGATGCTGGTAACATTTGGGATATTACAGGTTCTGAGTTTGTAGATGATAATGCTAGCTTTAATGGAGTTTCTTCTTTAGAGGATATTGCAGTAGGTTCTGGTTTTGGAGCAAGATTAGACTTTAGTTTTTTAATTTTAAGATTAGATATTGGTTTTAAAACCTACGAACCTTATTTAACTGGTAATAAATGGCTTAAAAACTATAATTTTGGAGATGCTGTTTACAATATAGGTATCAATTATCCTTTCTAAAATTTACATTAAAACCTATAACGTTTTCGCTTTTTATACTAATATTAAGCAGTATTTTTAGTATTTTTGGAGGAGTAAATTAATGAATAAAAAAAATAAATATGAGTCACAATATCAAACCAGGTGTAGCAACTGGACAAGAAGTTCAAAACATTTTTAATCTTGCAAAAGAAAAAGGATTTGCATTACCAGCAGTAAACGTTGTTGGATCTAATACAATAAATGCTGTTTTAGAAACAGCTAGAGACTTAAACTCTCCTGTTATTATTCAGTTTTCAAATGGTGGGGCTCAATTTAATGCAGGTAAAGGATTATCTAATGAAGGACAAAAATCTGCTATCGCTGGTGGTATTGCTGGTGCAAAACATATTCATGAATTAGCTTTAGCTTACGGAGTTCCTGTAATTTTACATACAGATCACTGTGCAAAAAAATTATTACCTTGGATAGACGGTTTATTAGATGCTTCAGAAAAACATTTCGAAGAAACAGGTAAACCTCTTTATAGTTCTCACATGATAGATTTATCAGAAGAACCATTAGAAGAAAATATAGAGATTTGTAAAACTTATTTAGCTCGTATGAGTAAAATGGGTATGACTTTAGAAATTGAATTAGGAATTACAGGAGGAGAAGAAGATGGTGTTGATAATTCTGATGTAGATGATTCTAAACTATACACACAACCAGAAGAAGTTGCTTATGCTTATGAAGAGTTATTAAAAGTTTCTCCTCAATTTACAATTGCAGCAGCTTTTGGAAACGTACATGGTGTTTATAAGCCAGGAAATGTAAAATTAACTCCAAAAATTTTAAAAAACTCACAAGAGTTTGTAACTAAAAAGTATGGTGTAGAAGAAAATCATATTGATTTTGTATTTCATGGAGGATCTGGTTCTACTTTAGAAGAAATTAGAGAAGCAATTGGTTACGGTGTTATTAAAATGAATATTGATACTGATTTGCAATTTGCGTTTACAGAAGGTATTAGAGATTACATGCAAGGTAAAGCAGATTATTTAGCTACTCAAATTGGTAACCCTGATGGATCTGACCAACCTAACAAAAAATTCTACGACCCAAGAAAATGGTTACGTGAAGGTGAAGAAACTTTTAAAACCCGTTTAAAGAAAGCTTTTGAAGATTTAAACAATATAGATACTTTATAGAAGTATTCTTTTAAGATAAAAGCACTTTGATTCTTTCAAGGTGCTTTTTTTTATGACTTTAAATTTCTAAAAGTAAACTTTAAAAAAAAACTTTTACATTTGTCATTCTAATTTACTTTCTATTTCTAAAAATAGAACTAAAAAAACTTAATAACTATAATGGATTGGTTTAAAAGAAAGGATAAAGGAATACAGACTTCTACAGAAGACAAAAAGGATACTCCAAGAGGTTTATGGTATAAAACTCCTAGTGGAAAAATAATAGATACAGAAGAATTAAAAAGAAACCTATACGTAAGTCCAGAAGATGGATATCATGTAAGAATTGGAAGTAAGCATTATTTCGAGCTTTTCTTTGACAACAATAAATTTGAAGAATTGGATGCTAATCTTACGGCTAAAGATCCTTTAAAATTCGAAGACACAAAAAAATATCCAGATAGATTAAAATCTGCTCAAGAAAAAACAAAACTAAAAGATGCTATTAGAACAGCTATTGGTAAATCTTTAGGAAAAGACATTGTAATTGCAGCAATGGATTTTGCTTTTATTGGCGGATCTATGGGATCTGTTGTAGGAGAAAAAATAGCAAGAGCCATAGATTATGCTATAAAAAATGAGCTACCTTTCTTAATGATTTCTAAATCAGGAGGAGCAAGAATGATGGAAGCATCACTTTCATTAATGCAAATGGTAAAAACATCTGCAAAACTAGCACAACTAGCAGAATCTAAATTACCATATATTTCTTTATGTACAGACCCAACAACTGGTGGTACAACAGCTTCTTATGCAATGTTAGGAGATATTAATATTGCAGAGCCAAATGCTTTAATTGCTTTTGCCGGACCAAGAGTTGTAAAAGACACTACAGGTAAAGATTTACCAGAAGGTTTTCAAAGATCAGAATTTGTATTAGAACACGGTTTCTTAGATGCTATTTATGAGCGTAAAGAATTAAAAAAACAAGTAAACTTATATATCGATTTAATACAGAATATAGCTGTAAGAGCAGAAGCATAAAAGAACAGCTTTACTTTGATTTTTATTAAAAAAATAATTATATATTTGCAGCTTCAATGAAAACATCATTGATATACATAAAAATCATTTAAATAATATTGGAATGTATTTAACTAAAGAAGTAAAAGAAAGCATTTTCGAAAAACACGGTAAAGGTAAAAACGATACTGGTTCTTCAGAAGGTCAAATTGCGTTATTTACGCACAGAATCAACCACTTAACTGAACATTTAAAGAAAAATCGTAAAGATTTTAACACTGAACGTTCATTAGTAATGTTAGTTGGTAAACGTAGAAGTTTATTAGATTATCTAAAGAAAACAGAAATCAATAGATATCGTGCAATTATTAAAGAATTAGGAATTAGAAAATAATTCTTACAAAAGAGGCTCTATAAACGTGCCTCTTTTTTATTTTTAAAAAGTATTTAATTCTGCTTAACAAACAGAATCTTAATAAAAAAATCAAAAGAAGTAACAACCCTTTTGAATTTCCATTTTAACAACAAACCGCAACACAACAACAAACAAATTAAAAATAGAATTAAAATTTTATGATTCCAAAAGTATTTAGAGAGGTAATAGACCTTGGAGATGGAAGAACTATCTCATTAGAAACCGGTAAATTAGCAAAACAAGCACACGGTTCAGTTGTTGTTCAAATGGGAAAAGCAATGTTATTATGTACTGTAGTATCTAACTACAAACAATCTGACGTTGATTTTTTACCCCTTACAGTAGATTATAGAGAAAAATTTGCTGCCGCAGGACGTTATCCTGGAGGTTTCTTCAAAAGAGAAGCAAGACCAAGTGATGGAGAAGTATTAACAATGCGTTTAGTAGACCGTGTTTTACGCCCATTATTCCCAAAAGATTATCACGCAGAAACACAAGTTATGATTCAATTAATGTCTCATGATGAAGATGTAATGCCAGATGCATTAGCTGGTTTAGCAGCATCAACAGTAATACAATTATCAGATATTCCTTTCGAAACTCCTATTTCTGAAGCACGTGTTGCAAGAGTTAACGGAGAATTCGTAATCAATCCAAATAGAGCACAATTAGCAGAATCTGACATCGATATGATGATTGGAGCATCAGCTGATTCTGTAATGATGGTTGAAGGTGAAATGGATGAAATTTCTGAAGAAGAAATGGCAGACGCAATTAAATTTGCACACGAAGCTATTAAAGTACAATGTGCTGCTCAAGTTCGTTTAGCAGAAGCTTTTGGTAAAAAAGTAACACGTGAGTACGAACCAGAAAGAGAAGATGAAGAATTAGCGAAAAAAGTTAACGATTTAGCATACGATAAATGTTATGAAATCGCTAAAAAAGGAACTTCTAAAGTAGAACGTACAAATGCTTTTGCAGAAGTAAAAGAAGAAATTATAGCAACTTTTTCTGAAGAAGAATTAGCTGATTTTGGTGGATTGATTGGAAAATATTTCAACAAGGCACAAAAAAATGCAGTTAGAGAATTAACTTTAGCTGAAGGTTTACGTTTAGACGGACGTAAAACTACAGATATTAGACCAATTTGGTGTGAGGTAGATTATTTACCATCAACACATGGTTCATCAATCTTTACTCGTGGAGAAACACAAGCATTAGCAACCGTAACTTTAGGAACTTCTAGAGAAGCAAATCAAATTGATATGGCTTCTTACGAAGGTGAAGAAACATTTTATTTACACTACAACTTCCCTCCTTTTTGTACAGGAGAAGCGCGTCCTTTAAGAGGAACTTCTCGTAGAGAAGTTGGTCATGGTAATTTAGCACAAAGAGCATTAAAAGGAATGATTCCTGCTGATTGTCCTTACACAGTAAGAGTTGTATCAGAAGTATTAGAATCTAACGGTTCTTCTTCTATGGCAACAGTATGTTCTGGTACAATGGCATTAATGGATGCTGGTATCAAATTAAAGAAACCTGTTTCTGGTATTGCAATGGGATTAATTTCTGATGGTGATCGTTATGCTGTTTTATCTGATATTTTAGGTGATGAAGATCACTTAGGAGATATGGACTTTAAAGTAACTGGTACAGAAGACGGAATTACTGCTTGCCAAATGGATATTAAAGTAAAAGGTCTTTCTTACGAAATTTTAGTAAATGCTTTAAAACAAGCAAGAGATGGTCGTTTACATATTTTAGGTAAATTAACAGATACTATTGCTGCGCCTAATGTAGAAGTAAAAGCTCACGCTCCAAAAATGATTAACAGACGTATCCCTAACGATATGATTGGTGCATTTATTGGTCCAGGTGGTAAACACATTCAAGAATTACAGAAAGAAACAGGAACTACAATTGTAATTACTGAAGACCCTGTAACTGAAGAAGGAATTATTGAAATCTTAGGTACAAAACCAGAAGGAATTGAAGCAGTTATTGCTAAAATTGAATCTATGTTGTTTAAGCCAGAAGTTGGTAGCGCTTATGAAGTTAAAGTAATTAAAATGTTAGACTTTGGTGCTGTTGTAGAATATACAGAGGCTCCAGGAAATGAAGTTTTATTACACGTAAGTGAATTAGCTTGGGAACGTACAGAAAACGTTACTGATGTTGTAAATATGGGCGATGTTTTTGATGTGAAGTACTTTGGTTTAGATCCAAGAACTCGTAAAGAAAAAGTATCTAGAAAAGCATTGTTACCTAAACCAGAAGGTTATGTAGCAAGACCACCAAGAGATAATAATCGTGGTAGAGACAACAACAGAGGTAGAGATAATCGTGGAAGAGATAACAGACGTGACGATAGAAAACCTAGAGAAAGAAAAGAAGATTAAATTCAGTAGTTAATTATATTTTAAAAATCGCCAAAATTATTTTTGGCGATTTTTTTTGTTTAAGAGCAGATTATCTAAATCCTTTTATTTTCTTTGTAGACTTTATGAAAATTCAAAGAACTACATATCTATCTTTAGGAACAAACCAAGGCAATAAACTTGAAAATTTACAAAATGCAATTAATATAATTGCAGATAAAGTTGGTTCTATTCAAAAAATATCCTCTGTATACAAAACTGGTTCTTGGGGTTTTGATGGTGATGATTTTTTTAATATTTGTTTAAAAGCTACTACCTACCATCAACCTGAAAAATTGATAAATGTCCTTTTAAGTATTGAAACTGAATTAGGAAGGAAACGCAATGATTCTCTTGAATACTCCTCTAGAAATATTGATATTGATATCTTATTATACGATAATGAAATTATATTTTCTAAAAACTTAATTGTTCCTCATTCTAAAATGCTAGAACGAAAATTTGTTTTAGTTCCTTTGGTTGAGATAGCAAGTAATGTTATTCATCCAATAGAAAAAAAAACATTAACTATTTGTCTACAAAATTGCACAGATTCTTCTGAAGTATTAATAACCAATTGTCCGTTAGAAAGACCAATACCTATTACAGAAAAATATAACTACATTGCTATAGAAGGTAATATTGGCGCAGGAAAGACTTCTTTATCTAACATGATGTCTGAAGAATTTAATGCAAAACTCGTTTTAGAACGTTTTGCTGACAATCCTTTTTTACCAAAATTTTACGAAGATAAAGAACGCTATGCTCTTCCCCTAGAAATGAGTTTTTTGGCAGATAGGTATCAACAGCTAACCGATGATTTAGCTCAATTCGACTTATTTAAAAACTTTATTATATCAGATTACTATATCTTTAAGTCTTTAATTTTCGCTCAGGTTACTTTACAAAAAGAAGAGTATCAATTATATAGAAAAATGTTTGATTTGATGTATAAGGAAATTACAAAACCAGATTTATATATTTATTTATATCAAAATACTGAACGATTATTAGAAAACATCAAAAAAAGGGGAAGAAAATATGAGCAAAATATAGAAATTTCTTATTTAAAAAGTATCCATAATGGATATAAAAACTTTATAAACACCGAAAAAAATCTTAATATCTTAATTATTGATGTATCTGATTTAGATTTTGTTAAAAATCGTATTGATTACAAATACATTCTTAATAAAATAAAGTTTTATTAAAAAAAAAATATACCTTTGTACAGTTAAATGCCTCCCCCAATTGTTAAAACTATAAAAACATCATAAAATGAGGAGAATTTTTTTATTAACAGTACTTACCTTTCTTATTACTGCAAAATCATACGCCCAGTTTACCACAAATGAAATTACTTACGCAAGAACTATTAATTTAGAAAATAGTAATAGTTGGGCAGTTGGTGGAGGTTTTAGTAACTTTATTATGCATGGAGACATGCGTTCGATAGGAACTAGTGATGACACTAACTATTTAAATTTTGGGGTATTTGCATACGTAGACAAAATGTTTAATCCCTTATTAGGTTTAGAATTTAAAGCTACCTATTCAAAAATTTCAGGAGGAGCACAGTATTTCTCTGATGTCTATGAACTTTTGTATGTTGATAATACAGTTATTAGAGACAATATGAGGTTTGAAGGAAAAGCTTTGGGTGCCGAATTAAACTTAATATTAAATTTTACAAACTTATATCAAACATCAACTAGAAATTGGAATGCTGCAGGATATTTTGGTGTAGGATATCATCAATATGATTCTGCCTTGTACGAAATAAATTCAACAGGTGAAGATAATCTTTTAGTGGATTTTGGTCACAATGAAGCTAGAAATAGTGTTAGCAAGGCCAGTTCTATATATTTATCGGGGCAGTTCGGACTTAAAAGAAGAATTAGTAAGCGAGTAGATTTAGAATTTAGAACAGGTATCTATTTTAATTACGAAGATCATTTAGACGCTGCAATATCCAACAAGCAAGATTGGGAAACATTTTTTGTAACTAGTATTGGTGCAGTTGTAAAATTAGGTAAGAAAAAAGTTTTTGCTATATGGGGAGATGATAAACAAGCTAATACAAATAGTGGAACAAGAATTAAAGATACAGACAAAGATGGTGTAATGGATCAATTAGATGTAGAACCTAATACACCTGCAGGAGTATTGGTTTATGGTAATGGTAAAGCTATTGATTCTGATCAAGACGGATTACCTGACTACCAAGATAAATGTCCATTAATATATGGTGCTTTTTCTAATGAAGGATGCCCAGTTCTTATAGATACTGATAAAGACGGTATTACTGATGATAAAGATGCATGCCCTAATACACCAGGAGTTATTGAAAATAATGGTTGTCCAAAACAAGCAACTACAATTAATAATAATATTAATCAACAAATTAATTTATTAGCTGCTAGTATTAATTTCAATACAAATAGCGATAAAATTAAACCTGTGTCTTACACAACCATTGATGAAATTATCACATTAATGAAAAAAATTCCAGATGTTAAATTCCTTATTGAAGGTCATACAGATGATGTGGGTAATGATAACTACAACTTAGATTTATCTAAAAGAAGAGCTGCAAGTGTTGTTAAATACATGATTGAACAAGGAATACCTAAAGAAAGATTAGAATCCAAAGGTTTTGGAAAATCTAGACCTAAGTTCTCTAATGATACTGAAGGAGGAAGACAGTTAAATAGAAGAGTAGAAATTAAGACATTAGACAGTTAATGATTAGAGAATTATAACAAAAAAAGAGAGACTATAATAGTCTCTCTTTTTTTATTAATTTTTTTAAGTAAAAAATTTATTTTACTTTTTAAGTTCTAACTTTTCTGCAAAATATTCACAAAAATCTCGCATAGTTGCACTCATTTTTTGATCATCAGTAGCCCTTTCAAAGCTATCTGCCATAGATACTAATGTTTGGTGATAAAACTGTTTCATTTCATCTACTGGCATATCTTTAGTCCATAAATCCATACGTAAAGTATCTTTTTGCTTATGATCCCATACAGAAATCATAACTGCTTTTGACTCTGCTTTATTTATACCTCCATCTTTTGCTGTCCAAGAAATCTCTTCTGGCACTTTATTTTCATCTAATCCTATTTCAAAATTAATTTGTGAATTATGTTTTACTGACATTATTTTTTAGGCTTATATTTTGATTTATTGAATAATTCTTGCGAATCAATTATTAATAATTCTTGCAAAGATACATCATTATTCTGCATAAAAGACTTTACTATTTGCCAACCAAACCACACTCCTATTCTACCAGGAGATTGACTATCTTGTTGTAAATAAAATTTGGAGAAAGGAGCTATATCTAAAAACCGCTTATTCAATTTAGAATCTGTACTAAACAATAATTTTCTATCTATAAAATATTTCCAAACTTCTTCTTCATTATTAATACTCCAACTAAGCTTCTCTTTAGAATATCCTATTTTTAATTTATCTGATATATTAGGTAAATACATATCTAATAAATACATTTTTTTTCCTTCGTAAATCATCTTTTCTACAAAAGTTCTATCAATTGTTGGTAATAATTGCTTTTCTATAATAGTATTTGCTACATCAACAATTATATTTTTCTTTGTATTATTCTCTTTTATATATTTTGGATAATCAGAATAAAACTGATGATCTTTTCCTAAATAAACATCTAGAGAAATCAATAATAAACTATCTGCATAAATAACTCTACTGTTATAATCAATATTTGATAACATTGTAACTACCTTAGGAGCATGAAAATTAGGATTATAATATTTAATATGCTTAAACAAGGATATTAGTTCTCTTTCATTTTCAGAAAAATCTTTATATAATTTTTGAGTTTCTAAAAACAACTCCTGCTCTTCTTTACTATTGACCTTATCTAACGCAACACTATCTGTTATTTCTTTAGGGAATAAGTAAAGGTATTTATTTTTGATTTGACCTAAGCTTTTCTTATCAGAAGTATAAAAATCAACATCAAATCTATCTACTTTTAAATTTATTTGAATGTTAGATGTGTTTATTTCTTTTAAGTTTTCTTTATTACATGAAAAAAAAACAAATAAAACCATTAATACTATTAAAAAAAATCTCATAAACTTTGTATCTTGCTATTACGAATATAAAAACGATAAAAATACTAAAATAGTTTATCTATGGATACTGAAAGAGTTGCAAAATATATTATAGATTGGTTAAAAGATTATGCTGTAAATGCTAAAGTAAATGGATTTGTTGTTGGAGTTTCTGGTGGTATTGATTCTGCTTTAACATCAACATTATGTGCTAAAACAGGATTACCAACTTTGTGTGTAGAAATGCCTATACACCAAGCAGAAAGCCAAGTAACAAGAGCAAATGAACATATTAAGCAATTAAAAGAACGTTTTACTAATGTTTCTGGAACAAAAGTAGATTTAACTTCAACTTTTGATGGCTTTAAAAATGTTGTTCCTGATGTAGAAGCTTCACCAAAAGTAGACCTATCTTTAGCCAATACTAGAGCTAGATTAAGAATGACAACTTTATATTATTTAGCTGGTTTACATGGCTATTTAGTTGCTGGTACAGGTAATAAAGTTGAGGATTTTGGAGTTGGTTTTTATACAAAATATGGAGATGGAGGTGTAGATTTAAGTCCTATTGCAGATTTAATGAAGTCTGAAGTATATGAATTAGCTGCATCCTTAAAAGTACCTAATTCTATACAAGAAGCACAACCTACAGATGGTTTATTTGGTGATAGTAGAACTGATGAAGACCAAATTGGAGCTTCTTATGATGAATTAGAATGGGCTATGGATATGCAAGGTTTAGGAAAAACTGTAGATGATTTTTCTGACAGAGAGCAAGAAGTATTTAAAATTTATACGAGATTAAATACTATTAATCAACATAAAATGCAACCGATTCCTGTTTGCGAAATACCTAAGGAAATTAAATAATTGATCATGATTTCAAAAAAAAGCCTTAATTTATTAATAAATTAAGGCTTTTTTTTGAAATATACTTACAACAAATTTGCAGCTACCATTACTTTTTTAATCTGCATGTAAGCTCTTTTTTTAGAACCTTTAGAAATTTCGAAAGGTAATAAGATAAACAATTGTACGATTTTTAATAATTGTAATACTTTTTTCATAGTCTATGTTTTTTCTTTAGCGTTGGCAATATACAAAAAAGGAAACTAAATCTTATACCTAGATATAGGTATAAATACATTTTTTTACAATTTATTAATATTAAACTACCCTATTTAACTTCTCAAATAGCCTCATTTTTAAACTAGTATAATTTTTTATAACCTCTAAATCTATTGATAAATTTTGGTTCTGTGTAGCTTGCTGCATCAATTCTTCTATTTTTTCTCCAATTAAAACTCTTCTTAAATTATAAACAGAATCATTAACAGCTTTCTTAAGCACTTCTAATGCTGTTGTTACGTAAATATTTTGTCCTTCCCAGTCACTTAGTCTCAAATTTGGGTCTTCTTCATCCATTAAAATAGAAGTTACTATTGTTCTTATTTCTGGATTTTGATGATTTATTAAACCATCAATATCTACTTTTTCATATTGATTTAATTGATGGATAATTTCTGCATAAATTTCTTGAAAAACTTCATTAGAAAACTCTATTTCATCATCTTGTAAATGCACATAAATTTCTGCAGAAACTAAATTTTGATATTTTCTTGTAGTAATTTCTTCTTTTCCAGAATCTGTAACTTCAATTACTTCTTCTACAAACTCTACCTCTTCATTACCATATAAAAGTAATATTCTTATTATCTCTGTTTCTAAAATAGAAAGTTGATCTATTTTTTGGGTAGAAACTTTACCTCCTTTAACAACTCCCATTTTAGCTTGTTCTTGCTCTGCAAAATATTCTGGAGGTGGTTGATTAGGGTCTTGTTGCAGATTACTCTGTTGCGTTTTTTGTGCTTTTTTGCTTTTTTCTTGTAATCCTTTTTTTACTAACTGAGCCAATTCACTAAATAAAACACGTTCAGAAATATCCATAATTCTAGAACATTCTTGTACATAGACTTCTCTCTGAATACCATCAGGAATTTTAGAAATACTTGTAACAATATCTCTAATAACACCTGCTTTTTTTATAGGATCGTTGTTAGAATCTTTTAATAGAAGTGATACTTTAAAATTGATAAAATCTTGCGCAGAATTTTCTAAATACTCCTTCAATTCAGCATCAGAATGAGATTTAGCAAAACTATCCGGATCTTCTCCGTCAGGAAACTGAACGACTTTTACGTTCATTCCTTGTTCTAAAATTAAATCTATTCCTCTTATAGAAGCCCTAATTCCTGCTGCATCACCATCAAATAAAACCGTAATATTTTTAGTTAATCTGTTAATCAACCTAATTTGATCTGATGTTAAAGCTGTACCAGAAGATGCTACTACATTTTCTACGCCGGATTGATTAAATGAAATCACATCCGTATAACCTTCTACCAAAAAACAGTTATCTTGTTTTGCGATTTCTTTTTTCGCTTGATAAATTCCGTATAAAATTTTACTCTTATGGTAGATATCACTTTCTGGAGAATTTAAATATTTAGCTGCCTTTTTATCCGCAGTTAAAATTCGACCTCCAAAACCTAAAATTCTACCAGACATAGAATGAATAGGAAACATTACACGACCTTTAAACCGATCGAATTGCTTATTTTCTTTTACAATTGTTAAACCAGTAGAAGCTAAATATTTTAAATCGTATCCTTTATTTAAAGCTGCATTTGTAAAATTGTCCCACTCGTCAATACAATAACCTAAATCAAACTTTTTTATCGTTTCATCACTAAAACCACGCTCTTTAAAATAACTTAAACCGATTGCTTTCCCTTTATTAGAGTTTAGCATAATATCGTTAAAGTAGTCTTTGGCAAAATTAGAAACCATAAACATACTTTCTCGCTCATTCATCTGTTCTTTTTCTTCTGATGTCTGTTCGGTTTCTTCAATTTCTATATTATACTTTTTTGCCAACCATCTTAAAGCTTCTGGATACGAATAATGTTCGTGTTCCATTAAAAATGAAACAGAATTACCTCCTTTTCCTGTAGAAAAATCTTTCCAGATTTGTTTTACCGGAGATACCATAAAAGATGGTGATTTTTCATCTGTAAACGGACTTAATCCTTTAAAATTACTTCCTGCTTTTTTAAGCTGAACAAATTCACCAATAACCTCTTCTACTCTTGCAGATTCGAAAATACGGTCTATGGAACTTCTTGAAATCATTAAATATGTTTATTTAAAAGGGAGAACAAATATAAGAATTAGATGTTTTAATGATTTTATAAACCTATTAAAATTAAAAAACCTCATTAAATAAATAATGAGGTTTTTAATTTTACTCCTAAAAAAAACTAAGAAGCTGCTTTTAACTTCTTTAAGGTAGAATTAGATAGTTTTGCATCTGCATATTCTCTAGTTACCTTAAATTCTTTTTCGTTTGAACTTGGTAAATCGAACATTGCATCTGTAAAAATAGCTTCGCAAAGAGATCTTAATCCTCTTGCACCTAACTTATACTCTACAGCTTTGTCTACAATATAGTTTAAAGCTTCTTCATCTATGCTAAAAGTAATATCGTCCATACCAAACAACTTAGCATATTGCTTTATAATAGAATTTTTAGGTTCTGTTAAAATAGCACGTAATGTTTCTGCATCTAAAGGATTCATATAGCTTAAAACAGGTAAACGGCCAATAATTTCTGGTATTAACCCAAATGCTTTTAAGTCTGATGGAATAATGTATTGTAATAAATTTTCTTCATCTACTTTATCATCATCTAAAGATGCTCCAAAACCTACAGCTTGCATATTTAAACGCTTACTTATAAATCTTTCGATACCAGAAAATGCACCACCAGCAATAAATAGAATTTCTTTAGTATCTACTTCTATAAATTTTTGATCAGGATGCTTTCTTCCTCCTTTAGGCGCAACGTTTACAACCGTTCCTTCTAATAATTTTAATAAAGCTTGTTGTACTCCTTCTCCAGAAACATCTCTTGTTATTGATGGATTATCGCCTTTTCTTGCGATTTTATCTATTTCATCAATAAAAATAATACCTCTTTGTGCTTTTTCAACATCGTAATCTGCAGCTTGTAATAACTTACTTAAGATACTTTCTACATCTTCACCAACATAACCTGCTTGTGTTAATACAGTTGCATCTACAATAGCAAAAGGTACGTTTAACATTCTTGCAATTGTTTTTGCAACCAATGTTTTTCCTGTACCTGTTTCTCCTACTAAAACGATGTTAGATTTTTCTATCTCCACATCATCTTTATCTTCTTTTGTTTGTAATAATCTTTTGTAGTGATTATATACGGCAACCGACATTGCTCTTTTTGTTTCTAATTGACCAATTATATATTGATCTAAAAACTCTTTAATTTCAATAGGTTTTTTTAAAATTAAATCTTCAGATAAAGAACTAGATTTTGCATCAGAAATTTCTTCTTGTACTATTCCGTGTGCTTGTTCTATACATTTATCACAAATATGCGCATCCATACCTGCGATTAACATATCTGTTTCTGCTTTTTTTCGTCCGCAAAACGAACATTCTAAATTTTCTTCTTTCGACATTCTTTACTTGGCTTTTCGCCTTTTATTTTTAGCAATAAATAAATTGCTAAAAACTAATTGCTTTTTTATTTTCTTGCTAAAACTTCATCAATCATTCCGTAAGCTTTTGCCTCATCAGCTTTCATCCAATAATCTCTATCAGAATCGTTATGTACTTTTTCTACTGATTGACCAGAATGATTTGCAATAATTGCATACAACTCATCTTTTAATTTCAAGATTTCTCTTGCTGTAATTTCAATATCAGAAGCTTGCCCTTGCGCACCACCTAAAGGTTGATGAATCATAACTCTAGAATGTGGTAATGCAGAACGTTTACCAGCTGCTCCTGCACACATTAAAACAGCTCCCATAGAAGCTGCCATACCTGTACAAATTGTTGCAACATCTGGTTTTATAAATTGCATTGTATCATAAATACCTAAACCTGCGTACACTCCTCCTCCAGGAGAATTTATATATATAGATATATCTTTATTAGCATCTACACTTTCTAAAAACAATAACTGAGCCTGAATAACATTTGCTACTTGATCATTAATTCCTGTTCCTAAAAAGATAATTCTATCCATCATTAAACGAGAAAAAACATCCATTTGAGTAATATTCATTTGGCGTTCTTCCATAATATATGGCGTTAAACTACTTGTAATTTTACCTAAATATGTACTATTTATTCCGTGATGTTTTGTTGCGTATTTTTCGAACTCTTTTCCGTAATCCATTTCGTGATTCTGTTTTAAGTTTATTAATGTAAATATAAGAACTATTCTCTTAATATTTTGTTACAGTTAGTTGCTAAAAAAACCCGAATCTTACAATTCAGGTTTTCTTATTATTTATAATTTTAAAAACTAATCTCCTCTATATTTTGAGATAACATTTTAAAAGAACCTTCTATTATTTATATACTTCTTTAATAAAGTCTTCGTAAGAAACTTCTTTTGTTTTAAAATTGATATTCTCTTTATAAAAAGTCAATAATTTTTGACTAATTAATTGAGTTTGTAATTTTTGAGCTTCTTCTTGGTTTTGTAATATTCTACCAGCAATATCATCTAACTCTTTTTCTTCTGGATTTAAGTTACCAAACTGAGCCATTTGCTGACGGATAAAAACCTTAGCGTAATCTACTAATTCTTTATAATCAATCTTAATATCATTATCTTTCATAATCTTACCTTCGATTAATTGATAACGTAAACCTTTTTCTGATTTTTCAAATTCTGCAGCAGCTTCTTCTTCTGTTAATGGTTTTTCACCAGCAGTTGCTAACCATTTTTTTAAGAAATCTGCAGGTAAATCAAATTTTGTATTTTCTACTAAATATTCGATTACAGAATTTAGTAATTGTTGATCTCCTTGTTGTAAGAATTGCTTTTCTGCATCTTCTTTAATTTTTTCTCTTAATTCTGTTACAGAAGTTACACTTCCATCAGCAAATAATTTATCAAATAATTCTTTATCTAAATCTGCTGGTTCTGTTTTTGTAATTTCTTCTATAGTTAAAGTTACAGTAACATCTAGATCATGAATTGCATCGTGATCAACACCTAAAATGTTTTGTAATTTATGGTCGTCTTCAAATAATTTCTTAGTTTCTAGCTCAATTACATCACCAACTTTTGCTCCAATTAACTTCTTTTCGTTTTTCTTCCCTTTAAGATCGTTAACTAAAAAAGTAGATTTTTTGTTGATTTCTTTTTCTTCATTTACAAAAGTACCAGTTACATTAGAGTGCTCTGTAGCTTCTTCTATTGCACTCATTTTTCCGTAACGTGTCTGAATGTTCTTAACTTCTTCGTCAAGTAACTCATCAGTTGCAACAATATTATATTGTTTAATTTTGTTCTTTTCACTTAAATCAATTTCAAATTCTGGTACTAAACCTAATTCAAATTCAAAAGAAAAAGCTTCTGCATCCCAATTAAAATCTTCCTGAACTCTTGGTAAAGGATTTCCTAAAATATCTAATTTTTCTTCTGTAATATATTTATTTAAAGAATCTTGTAAAAGCTTATTAACCTCATCTATCATTATAGATTTACCATACTGCTTTTTAATCATCCCCATAGGTACATGTCCTTTTCTAAAACCAGGTACATCTGCCTTCTTACGATAGTCTGTTAATAATTCTGTTACTTTTGCTTGATAGTCATCTGCAACTATATCTACTTTTACAACTGCGTTTAACGCATCAATGTTTTCTTTTGTAATATTCATTTCTTAGTCTCTATATTCTTTAAAAAATCGAGTGCAAAATTAATCATTTTAATTGATTGCACAAATGTTAAATACTTCTATTTCAGTAATGTTATTTAGTTCTTTACAACCCCTTTATCTTCTTTTAGTAATGAGAATAATACAGACCTAAAAAAGGAAAGTAAAATACTGAATAATAACGCTGCAAAGAAGCCAGAAACAGCAAAACCGTCTATTAATTTATCTGCTAACAATATAATACATGCGTTTATTACAAAAAGGAACAATCCTAAAGTTACAATGGTTGCAGGTAAAGTAAAGAAAATTAAAAGAGGTCTAATAAACATATTTAATAATGCAATTACTACAGCTACAATAATTGCAGATGAATAACCTGCTACAGAAATTCCTGGTAAAATATTAGCCAAAACAATAACTGCCAAAGCCGTTAATAAGATTTTTAAAAATGTCTTCATACTATTTTAATTTTACTAACTAAAAGCCAAAACTATACCAAGTCAAATAATCTGCTTTTTTGTCAGACTATATATATAACAAATCTTTTTTACTGAAAATATTTCCGATAAGTTGTCTTTAATATCATAAACTAATGTTTAAAAACTAAAAAAGCCTAACAATCAAAAATGATTATTAGGCTTTTTGCGGTCTGGACGGGACTCGAACCCGCGACCCCCTGCGTGACAGGCAGGTATTCTAACCAGCTGAACTACCAGACCGTTGCTTTTAGCGGATGCAAATATAGTATTTTATTTTAACACAAGACGATCTTTAACATAAAAAAAGTATATTCTTTAATTTCCAAATTTTTAACACAAAAAAAGCATCTCAAAACTGAGATGCTTTTTGCGGTCTGGACGGGACTCGAACCCGCGACCCCCTGCGTGACAGGCAGGTATTCTAACCAGCTGAACTACCA
This sequence comes from Polaribacter sp. Asnod1-A03, assembly GCF_045063585.1. Classification (NCBI taxonomy): domain Bacteria; kingdom Pseudomonadati; phylum Bacteroidota; class Flavobacteriia; order Flavobacteriales; family Flavobacteriaceae; genus Polaribacter; species Polaribacter sp. Asnod1-A03. The sequence continues at coordinate 1,572,814 of NZ_JBEFOE010000009.1, forward strand.
GACCGTTGCTTTTAGCGGTTGCAAATATAATACTTATTTTAATATTTGCAAGCGTAAAATACAAAAATTAAATATTTTTTCTTCTACTGATTAAATAAGCTGTCAAAACCTCATTAAAGCCTTTGTGTATATCAATTGGCACATAATCTATTTTAGATTGTAAACACCTATTTTTTAAAGTTTTAAAATAGCTAAGAATCGATTCTTTATATTTTTCTTGAATATTTTCTGCAAAAACATTTATTTCTTGTCCAGTTTCTACATCAACAAATTTTTTGGGTGCATTATCAAAATTAAAGTTTAATTCGGTTTTCCCATCAAAAGTATGAAACAAAACAACTTCATGTTTGTTGTATTTTAAATGACGTAAAGCTTCAAATAATTCATCATGGTCTTTTGTTGTTTGAAACATATCCGTAAATAAAAAAATTAAAGAGCGCCTATGTATCTTTTCGGCAATTTCATGCAAATATTGATATGTTTCTGTTTTTGCTTCAGATTTAGAAACCATTAACTGTTCTAATTGATGTAACAACATTTTTCTATGACGCTCACTGCCTTTTTCTGGCGCATAATATTCATACTTATCAGAATAAATACTTAAACCAACGGCATCTCTTTGTCGCTTTAAAATTTCCATTAAAGAAGCTGCTGCAATTGCAGAATAAACAACTTTATTTAAATTATCAACAGTTTGCTTTTTTACAACAGGATAATGCATTGAAGCAGAATTATCAATAATGATATGACACCTTAAATTGGTTTCTTCTTCGTACTTTTTTGTATAGAGTTTTTCTGTTTTTGCAAACAATTTCCAATCTATATGTCGTGTACTTTCTCCTTTGTTGTATAATTTATGTTCAGAAAACTCAACAGAAAACCCGTGAAACGGACTTTTATGAATCCCTGTTATAAAACCTTCTACTACTTGTTTTGCAAGTATGCCTAAATTTTTTATTTCTGATGATTTTACTTCGGATAAATTCATACTACTTTTTAATACTTTGAGCTCTTGTTAAATTATCTGTAGTCTGTAATAATTTTGTCAATAAAATTGGATTGTAATCCGGATTTACTTCTAAAAATTCTTCTAAAACAACGTTTGCTTCTTTAGAAGAGTATTGACCAATTGAACTCGCCAACCATCCTTTAGGAAAGAAAATATCACCAGTTAATTGTACTTCTTCTAACTTGTCTAAAACCGATTTTAAGTGTTTTATTGCTGATTTTTGTCTTAACGGATGATGAATATTACCCAATGCCGTTTGTACCCAAGATTCGTTTGCTCTGTTTTCTTTTTGCAAAAGCGATTGCATAAAATTATCTCTAACCTTTTCATCAGAAGATAAAGAAGGTAACAACCATTTAAAACGATTTAATCGATCGTTATTAGATATTTTTGTTTGCTGCTCTTGTAAAATTTCTGGTGTTTTTGGATGTTCTAAAATTGCCAACTTCATTGCTAAAGACGTAAAATCATTTTCATTTAAAAACAAATTATTAATTTGCTTCTTTTTATTCCAAATTTGATATAAACTTTCTTTGCCTTCTGCGGAAATTGCAATAGATTGGTACAAGCCAAAAAGGGTTCTCTTTATATTTTTAGAAACATTACTTTCTAATAATTTTAAAACTTCTTTTTCTGTTTTTTGTTGAATTTCATTTTGTTGTTCTTCTGTTAAAAATGTCCAAAAAATAGACTGAATTCTTCCTGATAAATAATTCGTTATTAATTCGTTTTTCTCTTCTTTAATTGCTGATAGATAAACATTGTAAATTTCTAACGGAGTAACTTCTCCAATCAACATATTTTCATACAAATTAATAAATTGATATCCTCTAGAAACGTCATCACTTATATATTGATAAGCATCTATTTCTTTCTTATAAATAGGAAAAACGCCGTAACCAAATCCGTTTGTATTGTATAAAACTTGTCCTGGTTTAAAATCTTTTGTTGCGGATGTAATATCAAAAGATTTTCCCATATTTTTTATATTGATATTTTTCACATAACCTCTGGCATCTTTTAATTGAATTCTAAAAGATTGTGTCCAAATTTTTTCTGAACCGTCTTCTGCATTTTGATAAATAATAAACTTGGTTACATTTCCTTTTTCGTTTAATTCTACTTCTTCTGTAAAAATTGGTCTTCCAGAAGAATTTACCCAAACATCACTCCAATTTTTAATATTTCCTGGAGATTTTTCATCTAAAATAGTCACCAATTCTTCCCAATCTGCGTTTGAGTTTTGATACTTTTTAATATATTCTTGAATTCCTGATTGAAAAGCTTCTTCCCCAAGTAAATATTCTAACTGACGCATCATAATGGGCGCTTTGTTATAAATGATTCTTCCGTATAAAGAACCTGCATTTTTTAAATTATCTAAGTCTTGACGAATCGCATTTGTTCCTTTTGTTCTGTCTTCGGAATATGCACTTGGGTAATGCGTCATCATAAAATTTAAATCGTGATTTACATCTGGAAAAACCGGATTCATAATTTTATCTGCCATAAAATTGGCAAAAACTTCTTTCATCCAAACATCATTAAACCAACGCATGGTTACCAAATCTCCAAACCACATGTGCGAAGTTTCGTGTGCAATTAATTTTGCTCTGCTTAATTTTCTGTTTTGAGTCGCATTTTTATCTAAAAATAGCGATGATTGTCTGTATTGAATTGCCCCAACATGTTCCATTCCTCCGTATTGAAAAGGCGGAATTGCAGCAAAATCCATTTTTTGAAATGGAAATTTTACTTGTGTATAAGCTTCTAAAAAATCTATTGAATTTTGATGAATATTAAATACTTCATCAACACTTTCTGTAATCTTTTCTTTGTTATTTTCTCTGTATAAAAAGCGCATATCAAACGCTCCTGGGTTTTTAGTTTCTTCTGTAAATTTACCTGCTACAAAAGAAAACAAATACGTACTCATTAAATCTGACGTTGCAAAAGTATGCTCTATAAAATCATCAATTTGCAAACTACTTTCTTCGAAACCACCTGCAAGAACTTGCCATTCTTTTGGTGCTGTAATTCTTAAGTTATACTTAGCTTTAATATCTGGTTGATCAAAACAAGGAAACAACGTACTTGCTCTGTCTGGCACCAATAAAGTGTATAAAAAATCTTCATTTCTATTCAATGATTTTTCTCCTGCATCAAAAAATATTTCAACAGAATTATCGCCCAGAACTAGTTTTGTTTTATCAATAATTACATGTTCTTTTTGATGATTAACAACTGTTGTTTCTTCATTTATTTTGATGGATTTTAACTTTAAAGCATCTTCATTAAAATCTAAATACACATCATTTTCTAAATCTTTAACCGTAAAATTTATTACTAATTTAGAGGGAATCGGATTTTGTTTTTCTACAGGAATTTGAAAATCTAAATTGTAAACAACATCAGCAATTTGTTGTTTTCTGTATTTTGCTAATTCGTAAGAGATTCCTTTTTCTAATTTTACTTTATCATCTTGTTGTTTATCACAAGAAATTAAAAGAAAAAAACATGCAATTAATGAGCAATAAAATTTCATATAAAAAGTTTAGATTCTAAAAATAAAAAAAGGTTTGACGTTAGCCAAACCTTTATCTTATTTAAAATGTTAATACTACTTATATAGCAGCATCAATTTTACCTGTATATACATTTTTAGGCGCAACACCCACTTGCTTATCTACAACTTCTCCGTTTTTAAAGATTAAAACAGTTGGTATATTTCTAACACCATATTTAGCTGCAAACTCTTGATTAGCATCAACATCTACTTTACCTACAACTGCTTTACCTTCATATTCTGCATGAATTTCATCAACAATTGGTCCAACCATTCTACAAGGTCCACACCAAGCAGCCCAAAAGTCTACTAATACTGGTTTGTCTGATTTTAATACTACTTCATCAAAATTTGCGTCTGTTATTTCTAATGCCATTTTTATATTTTTAAATTGTTATTTCTATTTTGAACTACAAAAGTAAACAATTTATTTACTTTCAATATTTTAAAAAAATTACTTTTTACTATTTGTCTATAAATTGTCTTTATGCTTACAACTAAAAATTCATCAAAAAACGGCTCTTTTAAACCTTTTTTCTGATGAATTCTTAAAATTAAACTTGTAAAAAAACCACTTTCTTAAAATAATTCTGATGCAATTTTCTGAATATTATCACTTTTACCCATCGAGTAGTAATGTAAAAAAGGCACACCTGCTTCTTTTAACTCTTTAGATTGTTGAATTGCAAACTCGATACCAACTTGTCTTACCGCTTTATTATCTTTACAACCTTCTACCGCTTCAATTAAATCTTCTGGTAAATCAATTTTAAAAACTTGTGGTAATATTTGTAAATGACGTTTTACAGCCAAAGGTTTAATACCTGGTATAATTGGCACTGTAATTCCTATTTCTCTTGCTTTTTTAACAAACTCGAAATATTTATTATTATCAAAAAACATTTGCGTTACTACATAATCTGCACCCGCATCCACCTTTTGTTTTAAACGTTTTAAATCTGTATTTAAAGAAGGAGATTCCATGTGTTTTTCTGGATATCCTGCAACACCTACACAAAAATCATAATTATGTTCTACTTTAATATCATCATGTAAATATTTCCCTTTATTTAAGTCAGAAATCTGTTGCACTAATTCACTTGCAAACGCATTTCCACCTTGTGTTGCTTTAAAATAAGATTCATCTTTTCTTGCATCTCCTCTTAAAGCCACCACGTTATCTAAACCTAAATAATGGCAATCTACCAAAACATATTCTGTTTCTTCTTTTGTAAAACCTCCACATAATAAATGCGGAATTGCATCTACTTTATATTTGTGCATAATGGAGGCACAAATACCTACAGTTCCAGGTCGCATTCTGGTTATTTTTTTATCTAAAAGTCCGTTTCCTTTGTCTACATAAACATATTCTTCTCTAGAAGTTGTTACATCTATAAAAGGTGGATTAAATTCCATTAATGGATCTATATTATTATATAAATCTTGAATATTTTTCCCTTTTTGAGGTGGAATTACTTCAAAAGAAAACAATGTTTTTCCGTTTGCTTTTTTTATATGATCTGTAACTTTCATTGATGCTGAATTTATTTCAGTATTTAATAGAAATAAGCAACAACCAATGCAGTAATCGATAACAATAAAAATTGAAGAAGAAATTTTAGTTCTACTCTATATTTTCTCATTTTTTAAATTTTCTGCAAAAATGTGCTTTCCTATTATATTATTTATGATTTTAAATGTAACAAATTGTTAATTTAATGTTTTATTCGTTTTTTTGTGCGTTTCCTTTCAGGTCGCGCTTTACACTATATCTTTTTGCAAAAAAAGCAAAAAGGATGCCGTTTCAATCGCTAACGCTGCTTACTTAGCAGCTTTTTGCAATATCAAAATATGTTACTGATCTGCAATATTTGGGTGTAACCATTTTCTTGCTTTCTCTTTGGTTATTCCTTTACGTTCAGAATAATCTGTAACTTGATCATCAGTAATTTTACCCAAACCAAAATACTTTGCTTCTTTATTTGCAAAATAATAACCAGAAACTGCAGCTGCTGGCCACATTGCCAAACTTTCTGTTAAAGTAACTCCTATTTGTTTTTCTACATCTAGCAAATCCCAAATCGTTTCTTTTTCTAAATGATCTGGACACGCAGGATATCCTGGTGCAGGACGAATACCTTTATAGCTTTCTTTAATCAAATCATCGTTAGATAAATTTTCTTCAGAAACATAGCTCCAGTGTTTTGTTCTTACTTGTTTATGCAAATACTCTGCAAAAGCTTCTGCAAAACGATCTGCAATTGCTTGTGCCATAATTCCGTTATAATCGTCTTCTTTTGCTCTATAACTATCCGCCAATTCTTGTGCTCCAAAAATACCGACACAAAAAGCACCTATATAATCTGTTTTTCCTGTTTCTTTTGGCGCAATAAAATCTGCTAAAGCATGATTCGGAATTCCTTCTCTTTTCTTTAATTGCTGACGTAAGGTTCTAAAAATAAATTCTTCTCCTCCTTTTTTCTGAACAAGAATATCATCTTCATTTATAGAATTTGCTTTAAACAAACCAAAAATTGCTTTTGGTTTTAAAAGTTGTTTTGCAATAATTTCTTTAATCATTGCTTGTGCTTCTTCATACATTATTGATGCTTGCTCACCAACCACCTCATCTGTTAAAATAGCAGGAAATTTACCATGTAAATCCCAACTTCTAAAAAACGGACTCCAATCTATAAAAGGCAATAATTCTTTTAAACTTAACTGCTCAAAAGTCTGAATTCCTAATTCTTTAGGCTTTACAATCTCAGAAGTTTCCCAATCAATTTTATATTTACGTTTACGAGCTTCATCAATAGAAATGTATGATTTTTCTTTGCCTCGTTTTAAGAACTTGGTTCTAAATTCATCATAATTTTTCTTTAAATCAGCTACATAAGCATTAGAAGTTTTCTTATTTAATAAATCTCCCACAACTGTTACCGCTCTAGAAGCATCATTTACATGCACAACCGCATTTTTATATTGTGTATCAATCTTAACCGCAGTATGTGCTTTAGAGGTTGTTGCACCACCAATTAGCAAAGGCAATTCAAAATTTTGACGTTGCATTTCTTTTGCTAAATACACCATTTCATCTAACGAAGGCGTTATTAATCCACTTAAACCAATAGCATCTACACGCTCTTCAATAGCAGTTTGAATTATTTTTTCTGGCGGAACCATCACTCCTAAATCTACAATTTCGTAGTTGTTACAAGCCAAAACAACACTTACAATATTTTTACCAATATCATGTACATCACCTTTTACAGTGGCCATTAATATTTTACCAACAGGTTCTTGCTTATCGCCTTTTTCTGCCTCTATAAATGGATTTAAATATCCTACTGCTTTTTTCATTACACGAGCAGATTTTACTACTTGTGGTAAAAACATTTTTCCTGCTCCAAATAAATCTCCAACTACATTCATACCCGCCATTAAATTACCTTCAATAACTTCAATAGGCGCTGTAGCTTGTAATCTTGCTGTTTCTACATCTTCTATAATAAAAGCATCAATACCTTTTACCAAAGCATGTGTAATTCTGTCTTGTATAGAACCTTCTCTCCAAGTTAAATCTACCGTTTTTTCTTTTTTAGAACCTTTTACAGTTTCTGCAAAATCTAATAATCTTTCGGTAGCATCTTCCCTTCTATCAAGAATTACATCTTCTACATGTTCTAATAAATCTTTTGGGATATCATCATAAACCTCCAATAAAGCAGGGTTTACAATTCCCATATTCATACCTGCTTGAATTGCATAATATAAAAACACTGTATGCATTGCTTCTCGTACTCCATTATTTCCTCTAAAAGAAAACGACACGTTACTTACACCTCCACTAACAGATACATTTTCTAGGTTTTCTCTAACCCAACGTGTTGCTTCAATAAAATCGATGGCATTTCTTCTGTGTTCTTCCATTCCTGTTGCTACAGGAAATATATTTAAATCGAAAATAATATCTTCACTTGGAAAACCAACTTCATTTACCAAAACATCATAAGAACGTTGTGCAATTTCTATTCTACGTTCGTAATTATCTGCTTGTCCAACCTCATCAAAAGCCATTACAACAACTGCTGCTCCGTAGCGTTTTATTAGTTTGGCTTCGTTAATAAATTTTTCTTTTCCTTCTTTTAAAGAAATTGAATTTACCACACATTTACCTTGTACAACTTGTAAACCAGCTTCAATAATTTCCCATTTAGAGCTATCAATCATCATTGGAACTCGACAAATATCTGGTTCTGCCGCAATTAAATTTAAGAAACGAACCATCGACGCTTTTCCATCAATTAAACCATCGTCCATATTAATGTCGACAATTTGCGCACCTCCATCTACTTGATGTCTTGCTATATCTAGCGCTTCATCAAACTTTTCTTCGTTAATTAACCGTAAAAATTTACGAGAACCTGCCACATTTGTACGTTCTCCAATATTTATAAAATTGCTGTTTTCGTTTAGAATTAAAGGCTCTAAACCTGACAATTTCATGTATTTTGATTGCTTTATCTTCATTACTTGTAATGTTCTACTATTGGAAAAGGTTTATAAAAATGATGTAATAAATTTTTCCAGTTTTGATATTCTTTCGATTTTCTAAATCCGATTTCGTGATCTTCTATAGTTTCCCAATTGACTAACAAAATATATTTATTTTCATCCTCTATACACTTCTTTAAATGATGAGAAATGTATCCTTTAGCTGATTTAATAAATTTTTCTGCTTCTTTAAAATTAATCTCGAAATCTTTAGAAAGACCTTCTTTTACATTTAAAATTGCAACTTCTAAAATCATATAAATTAATGAATTTCTGAAACAATTTCAGAATGAGCTCTTGGTTTATATTTGGCTGCAATATTTGCAATTACATTAATATGATCTGGACTTGTACCGCAACAGCCACCAATAATATTTATAAGATTCTTTTTTAAATATTCTTCTATTTGCTCTCCCATTTCTTCTGGAGTTTCGTCATATTCTCCAAAAGCATTTGGCAATCCTGCATTTGGATGTGCAGAAATAGCAAAATCTGTTTTACTTGCAATTGCTTCTAAATGTGGTTGTAATAAATTGGCTCCTAAAGCACAATTAAATCCTACAGATAAAAGTGGAATATGAGAAACTGAGATTAAAAATGCCTCTGCTGTTTGCCCTGACAATGTTCTACCAGAAGCATCAGTAATTGTTCCACTTAACATCGTTGGAATTTCGATATTTCTCTCGTCTTTTACTTCTTCGATAGCAAACAAAGCTGCTTTTGCATTTAAAGTATCAAAAACAGTTTCTACCAATAACAAATCTACACCTCCATCAACTAAGGCTTCAATTTGTTGTTTGTATGCGATTCTTAATTCATCAAAAGTTACAGCTCTGTAACCAGGATCATTTACATCTGGAGACATACTTGCTGTTCTATTTGTTGGACCAATAGAACCTGCTACAAAACGTGGTTTGTGTGGCTCTTTTGCAGTAAACTCTTCTGCAACTTCTTTGGCAATTTTTGCTGATTGATAATTAAGTTCGTATACCAAATCTTCCATTTGGTAATCTGCCATAGCAATTGTAGTTCCAGAAAACGTATTGGTTTCTATAATATCTGCACCGGCTTCAAAGTATTTACCATGAATGGTTTTTATTGCTTTTGGCTGCGTTATTGACAATAAATCGTTGTTACCTTGTAGAGGTGTTGGATACTCTTTAAAACGTTCTCCTCTAAAATCTTCTTCCGTAAATTTATAAGCTTGTAGCATGGTACCCATTGCACCATCCAAAACCAAAATTCTTTCTTGTAAAGCTTTGTATATATTTGACATTCCTGAAAATTAATTTTTTATGTTATCAGGAAAAGAAGAATTGTTGTTCTTTCCGTTATCTCTCTGTTTATTCCAGTAGAAATTAGCACCTTCTTTAAAAGTAAAGGGTTGCCAAGGCTTCCTTGGGTCTAATCCCTCAACCTTTCTTGATAACAATATTAAATAAATGAACTATGCTCGCTGCAAATTAACGAACTTTTTTTTTGTTTTTATAATTTATTCAAAGATATCTGATGATAAGTAACGATCTCCTCTATCACAAATAATAGCAACTATAACACCTTTTTCTATTGATTTTGCAACTTTTAAAGCTGTTGCTACAGCACCTCCACTACTCATACCTGCAAAAATTCCTTCTTCTTTTGCCAACCTAATTGTCATCTCTTTTGCTTCTTCTTCACTAACTTCTAAAACTTGATCTATTTTTTTAGGTTTAAAAATTGCTGGCAAATATTCTTCTGGCCATTTTCTAATTCCTGGTATTTTAGCACCATCTTTAGGTTGTGCTCCGATAATTGTAATGTCTTTATTTTGTTCTTTTAAATAATCTGAAACACCTGTAATTGTACCAGTAGTTCCCATTGCAGACACAAAGTGTGTTACTTGACCTTCTGTATCTTTCCAAATTTCTGGTCCAGTTGTATTATAATGTGCTTTCGGGTTATCTAAATTATCAAACTGATTTAATCTAAAATATCCTTTTTTGTACTTTAATTTTAAAGCATGATCAATAGCTCCTTCAATACCATTTTCAGCAGGAGTTAAAATTACTTTTGCACCATAAGCACGCATAGTTTTAACTCTTTCTATAGTTGAGTTTTCTGGCATCGTAATTACCATATTTACACCTAAAACCTTTGCCATTAAAGACAATGCAATACCTGTATTTCCACTAGTTGCTTCTACTAAAGTATCGCCTTTTTTAATATTATTTCTCTTTATGGCTTCAGAAATCATATAGTAAGCAGCTCTATCCTTTACACTCCCTCCAGGATTATTACCTTCTAATTTTAATAATAAGGTAACACCTTCCTTCTTTAGAATGTTTTTTGCCTCTACAAGTGGTGTATTTCCAACAAAATCAATGATACTTTTAGTCTTCATCTTAATTTCTTTTTTGAAAAATATTATTTTCTGATTGCACTGTTACTATTGAATTTTCTGCAATTGATTCTGTTACGCAAACATTTGCCCCAATAACAGAATTTTTACCGATAATTACATCTCCTCCTAAAATTGTTGCATTTGCATATATTACAACTCCGCTTTCTATCGTTGGGTGTCTTTTGGTTGAAGCTAAACTTTTTTTAACTTGAATTCCTCCTAAGGTTACCCCTTGATAAATAGATACATTATCTTTAATAATTGTAGTTTCTCCTATTACAATACCTGTTGCATGATCTATAAAAAACGAATTTCCTATCTCTGCTCCTGGATGAATATCTGTACCTGTTTTACTATGTGCAAACTCACTCATTACTCTTGGTAAAACAGCAACTTCTTGTTGTAATAATTGATGACTTAAACGATACACTGCAATAGCATAAAACCCAGGATATGCTAAATAAATTTCTTCTAAACTTTTAGCTGCTGGGTCATTTCTTTCTGCAGCAATTGCATCTAAATCTAACTTTTTTCTGATATCTAAAAAAGAGGCTTCAAATTCTTTCCAAATTTCCTCACCTTTTTCGATAGATAATCTTTCTAAAATTTTAAGAAACTTTTGTTTATTTTTTTCTCCTTTTTCCGCAAGATGTTGCTCATCAAATAAATTATTAATGAGTTCTTTTGTAAAATCCTCTACAGCATCTCTTAAGCACATACTGTAATTTTTAAACACAACTTTTTCTTCTATCAAATTCATTAAAGTGTTTACATTTCCGGAGCTAATTCTACCTCTAATCCTTCCATTTCTGGAGTCATTTGTATTTGACAACCTAATCTACTATTATCTTCCACATTAAACGCTTCTGCTAACATAGCATCTTCATCATCCGTCATTTCTGGTAAAACTGTATCAGATGTCACATAACATTGACAAGATGCACACATTGCCATTCCTCCACAAACACCAATCGTTCCTTCTTCAGCTAATTCGTAAGAACGAACAACTTCCATCAAGTTCATTGCCATGTCTGTTGGTGCTACAACATCATGTGTTACACCATTTCTGTCTGTTATCTTAATATTGATGTCTTGCATCTTTTTTATTATATTATAATTATTCTGTCTACAAAGTTACGTAAACCTAACAACAATTTACTCAATCGCTTTTACAACTGCTTTTGGTGCTTCTTTTCTTGTTCCGTCAAAACCATCTACACCACCAACTGTAGTATATTTCATTACGTATTTTTTATCTGGAAAAATTCTTTTATAAGCACTTTGGCACATTAAAGTTGCTTCGTGAAATCCACATAAAATCAATTTTAATTTCCCTGGATATGTATTTACATCACCAATTGCATAAATACCAGGAATATTAGTTTGATAATCTAAAGCATTATTTACTTTAATTGCATTTTTTTCAATTTCTAATCCCCAATTAGCAATCGGTCCTAATTTAGGTGATAAACCAAATAAAGGAATAAAGTGATCTGTAGGTAATTCAAAAGGTTCTTCACCTTTCTTTTCAATTAAAACCCCAGTAACTTTATCTTCTCCTAAAATACCTTTAATTTCTGCAGGTGTAACTAAGTTTATTTTACCAGCATCTTTTAATTCTTGTACTTTTTCTACTGAATCTAAAGCTCCTCTAAATTCATTTCTTCTATGCACTAATGTTACTGATTTTGCTACGTCTGATAAAAAAATTGACCAATCTAAAGCAGAATCTCCACCACCAGCAATTACTACATTTTTATCTCTGTATAATTCTGGTTCTTTAATAATGTATTCAACTCCGTTATCTTCAAATTTAGTAATATTATCTAACTTAGGTTTTCTTGGCTCAAAAGAACCTAAACCACCTGCAATTGCAACAATTTTAGCATGGTGTTTTGTCCCTTTATTTGTAGTTACAATAAAAGTACCATCATCTTGTTTGTCTATTGTTTCTGCTCTTTCTCCTAATGTAAAACCTGGCTCAAACTGTTTTGTTTGCTCAATTAGTTTATGCGTTAAATCTCCCGCTAAAATTTCTGGATAAGCAGGAATATCATAAATTGGTTTCTTTGGATATATTTCTGAACACTGCCCACCTGGTTGTGGTAATGCATCAATTAAATGGCATTTTAATTTTAACAATCCTGCTTCAAATACAGTAAATAACCCTGTAGGTCCTGCTCCAATTATAAGTATATCTGTTGTAATCATTATTTTAAGACTCTTTTTTCTCTATTAATCCTTTGGTGAATTCGTTTAGCGTTTCTACTTTTTCTTCGAAATCTCCTTTTATTGTTTTTCTAAACTCGTTTAAATTCTTTACTAAGTCGTCAATATTATCTGGAATTACTTCTTCAAAAAATTGACGTAATCTTTTGGCTGTTGTTGGCGATTTTCCGTTGGTAGAAATGGCCACTTTTACATTTCCTTTGGTTACAATTCCTCCCATATAAAAATCACAAAATGGTGGATTATCTGCAACATTTACCAAAATACTTCGCTTTCTACAATGCTTGTACACTTTTTCATTTACTTTAGGAATATCTGTTGTTGCTACAACAATATGCTTTCCTTTTAAATAACTTTTATGATATTTTTTGTTGATAAATTTTACGTTTCCTTTTTTAGCTAATGTCTTTGTTCCTTCTCTAAACATAGGAGAAACCATTGTTACATTTGCATCTGGACTCGATTTTAATAAGAATGTTAATTTTTCTTCTGCAACAAAACCTCCTCCAACTATTAAAACTTCAAGATTTTTTATTTTTAAGAAAATAGGATATAAATTATTTCTTTCCATAAAACTATCCATTTAACTCATTTGCATATTGCTGCTGAATCTCTAAAATTGTTTGGCGATGTTTAACAACTTCTCCTAAAACAATAATTGCCGGATTTTTCAACTCCTTTTCTGCAACAATATTTACGATTGTATCCACAGTTCCAATTCCTATTTTTTCATTAGTTCTTGTTCCGTTTTGAATAATAGCAACTGGTAAATCGTTTTTACCTTGAGCTTGAAATAATTTTACTATTTGAGGCAATTTACTCATCCCCATTAAAACCACAACTGTTGCGTTAGACTTTGCAGCCAACTCAATATCACTAGATATTTTATGTTCTTTTGTTGTACCTGTAATTACCCAAAAACTTTCTGCACTTCCGCGTTTTGTTAATGGTATATTTTGATAAGCAGCTACCGCTATAGATGATGAAATTCCGGGAACAACAGCAACTTCTAACCCAAAACCTGTTGCATATTCCATTTCTTCTGCACCTCTACCAAAAATAAAAGGATCTCCTCCTTTTAAACGAACTACATGTCCAAAAGCTTTGGCTCTTTCTACAATTAATTCATTAATTTGTTCTTGTTGATATGCATAACAACCTCTTCTTTTTCCAACAAAAACCTGTTCTGCTTCTGGGTTAATAAAAGACAAAATTTCTTCATTTACCAAAGCATCATATAAGACCACATCTGCCGTTTTTAAAACCTTAATCGCTTTTAATGTAATTAAATCTACATCTCCTGGTCCTGCGCCTATTACTGTTAACTTTGATGTTTTTAAACTCATCTTTTACTTTTTATGCATTAGTTTCTGCTTGTCTATAAGCTCTTACTTTTTGTAAAAACGTATTTGCATCGCTAATATACTTATTTGCAAATTCTTTAGTAGGCGCAAATTTATTAATTTGATAAATTAAATCGGCAAAAGAACCACCTAAATCTATTTTTTCTGATGTAACAAAAAGTTCATCAAATTGAGCAATAATACTTGCATGTGTATTTGTCTTCTTATTTTCTGCTAATAACGATGCTTTTGCAGAGTTTACAATAGATTGATATGCGTAATAAATAGCACCAGAATACACTCCGTTTTCAAAAGATTCTTTAGCATTTTCTATTTTTTCATCACTTTCTAAAAATAGAGTTGCAATTAAATCGATTACAACACCTGCACATTCTCCAATTCCTATTTCTTTTACATACTTATCTTCTTCTCCCCAATCAATAAAATCTTCTTGCGTTAAATTAGAAACATCTTGTAAATCACTTAAAAAACCATAAAAATACTTTTCTCCTTTTTCTTTATAATAATCTACAAATTCTTTTCCGTTTGCATTTGCTTCAAAATCATTTAGAATTCTACGTAAAGCTTCCGGACCTCTTTTACTGGGTACTTTTACCACTTTATCTGCAAATGCTCCGTTTCCGTTTCCTAAATTACCACCTCCTAATAAAACTTGTAATGCTGGCGCAACTAATTTATCTGGAGTTCTAACTGTCATTCCTTGAAAACCAATGTTTGCCATGTTGTGTTGCCCACAAGCATTCATACAACCACTAATTTTTATAACTAAATTTTCATTTTTTAAATACTGAGGATATTCTGCCGCAATTACTTTTTCTAATTCTACAGAAATTCCTGTACTACTTGCAATTCCTAAATTACATGTATCTGTTCCCGGACATGCCGTAATATCTACTGCTTTATTATAACCTGCTTCTACAAATCCTAATTTTTCTAATTCTTGATAGAAAAAAGGAACTAAATCTTTCTTTACAAAAGGAATTACAATATTTTGACGCAAGGTTAAACGGATTTCTCCTGCTGCATATTCATCAACTAAATCTGCTAACAATCTTGCTTTATCTGTATAAAAATCTCCTAAGAGAACTTTAATTCCGATTGCAACAAAACCTGCTTGTTTTTGCGGAATTAAGTTGGTTGATTTCCATAATTCAAAAGATTCTTGATCTTTAATTTTTACTTTTGGAGCATTAACATAAACTGGAGTTGATGCTACATAAGCGTCAGCATCAATTGCAACTGTTTTTAATTCTATTGCTTTTTGTTCTTGAGCAATTAAACCTCTAAAAGCTTCTAAACCGATATCTTTTAATAAGAATTTCATTCTTGCTTTGGCTCTACTTTTACGTTCACCATAACGATCAAAAATTCTTAAAACACCTTCCATTACTGGAATTATTTTATCCGAAGGTAAAAAATCATACAACACTTCTGCATGTCTTGGTTGAGAACCTAAACCTCCTGCAACCATCACTTTAAAACCTCTTACTCCATCTTGTATTTTAGCAATAAAACCTAAATCATGTAAATAAGACAATCCTGTATCTTCATCCGTAGAAGAAAAAGAAACCTTGAATTTACGTCCCATTTCTTGACAAATTGGGTTACGTAAAAAGAATTTATACAATGCATCTGCATATGGAGAAACATCAAAAGGTTCGTTTACATCGATACCAGCCGTTTCTGAAGCGGTTACGTTTCTAACAACATTTCCACAAGCTTCACGTAACGTAACATCATCTCTTTCTAATTCTGCCCATAATTCTGGAGTTCTATTTAAATCCACATAATGAATTTGAATATCTTGACGCGTTGTAATATGCAATCTTCCTCTTGAATATTCATCAGAAACTTCAGAAATTCTACGTAATTGATTACTCATTACTTTACCATAAGGCAATTTAATACGAATCATTTGCACGCCTTCTTGACGCTGACCGTAAACTCCTCTTGCTAAACGTAAACTTCTAAATTTTTCTTCATCTATTTGTAGATTATTAAATGCTGCAATTTTATCTGCTAATTCAATAATGTCTTTTTCTACAACTGGATTTTCTATTTCTGTTCTAAAACTCTGCATACTAAGAAGCCCATCCTAACCTTCCCAAAGGGAAGGAATTCTTACTCGGGTGTAAGAATATTGTTAATTATTATTCTATTTTTCTACAATTTTTTTAAACCTTGCAGATTTTACTTTTTCTTTTCTATTAACAAACTTGCTAGTTTTCCCCTTTGAGGAATTAAAAGGGGCTTTTATTTTATAAAACCAACTCCAACTGTACCATTTGTTTTTGGGTTGATTAAAATAAAAGAACCGTTAGATTTATTGTCTTTATAAGAATCTACCAATAAAGGTTTACTCAATTTTAATTGAATATCTCCAATTTGATTCAATTCTAATGCTGAAGGATTTTCTTCAATTCCAGAAAAATCAGTTTTTATAATACTCGATAACTGTGTAATTTTTGCTTGTGCATCATTTACACCATGTTTGATGTAATATTTTTGCGATGCTTTTAAAGGCTCTTTATCCATCCAACAAATCGTTGCCTCTAATTGTTTGGTAATTTTTGGTTCTTCGGATGCTTTTACCAACATATCTCCTCTACTTACATTTACATTATCTTCTAATGTAATTGTTACAGAACTTCCTCTTTTTGCTTCTTGAAATTCTTTATCGAAAAAATTAATTGTTTTAATTTTCGATTTTGTTTGCGATGGCAATACATCAATTTCATCTCCAACTGCTAAATCTCCTCCATAAATTTTACCAGCATATCCTCTAAAATCGTGATATTCTTCTGTTTTTGGTCTAATAACTGTTTGTACAGGAAAACGTGCTTGAGAATCATCATTAATATCTTCTACATCTAATCTTTCTAAGTGATGCATTAAAGTCTCTCCTTTATACCAAGGTGTATTTTCAGATTTATTTACAACATTATCTCCTTGTAAAGCAGACATTGGAATAAACGTTAAATTCTGACCTTTATACTCACTTTTACTTGCTAAATATTCAATTTCATTTTTGATTGTATTGTATTTTTCTTCTGAAAAATCAACCAAATCCATTTTATTAATTGCAATTACAACATCTTTAATTCTCAATAAATTATTGATAAAAAAGTGTCTGTAAGTTTGCTCTATCACTCCATTTCTTGCATCAATTAGAACAATAGAAGCTTGTGCTGTAGAAGCGCCAGTAACCATGTTTCTTGTATACTCAATATGACCTGGAGTATCTGCAATAATGAAACTTTTTGATGGCGTTGAAAAATAAATATGTGCTACATCAATTGTAATTCCTTGTTCACGTTCTGCAACCAAACCATCTGTTGCTAAAGAAAAATCTAAATAGTCAAAACCACGTTGTCTACTTTTTTCTTCAATTGCCTCTAATTTATCGTCAGTCAATGATTTTGTATCGTATAAAATACGACCAATTAAGGTACTTTTACCATCATCTACACTTCCTGCTGTTGCTATTTTTAGTACTTTCATTTTTTTTGAGCTGTTGGCTTTTCGCTAAATAGCTATTCGCCTAATTTTATATTCTTTTATTTATACTGATGGCTAATTGCCAAAAGCGAAATGCGAAAAATTTGTAAAACAAATTTTTAAAAATATCCTTGTTGTTTTCTTTTTTCCATTGCTGCTTCCGAACGTTTATCATCTATTCTTGCACCTCTTTCAGAAATAGAAGAATCTCTAATTTCTTCTACTACTTTTGCAATGTCTACAGCATCAGATAAAACTGCTGCGGTACAACTCATGTCTCCAACAGTTCTAAAACGAACCATTCTTTCTTCTACAACTTCCTCTTTATCTCTATACACAACCTCATCATCTGCAGACCAAATCATACCGTCTCTCACAAATATTTTTCTTTTGTGTGCAAAATAGATTGAAGGAATTTCGATATCTTCTTGCTCTATATAAGACCAAACGTCTAACTCTGTCCAATTAGAAATAGGAAAAACGCGTACATTTTGTCCTAAATCAATTCTTCCATTTAACATATCAAATACTTCTGGGCGTTGGTTTTTTTCATCCCATTGTCCAAAATCATCTCTTACAGAAAAGATTCTTTCTTTAGCTCTTGCTTTTTCTTCATCTCTTCTTGCTCCTCCAATACATGCGTCAAAACCAAACTCTTCTATTGCATCTAATAAAGTTTCTGTTTGCAACATGTTTCTACTTGCATATCTCCCTGTTTCTTCTTTTACTCTACCAGAATCTATATTGTCCTGTACATTTCTAACAATTAACTCAACACCTAATTCTTTCGCTAAACGATCTCTAAATTCAATTGTTTCAGGAAAATTATGACCTGTATCAATATGCATTAAAGGAAAAGGTATTTTTGCAGGATAAAATGCTTTTTGTGCCAAGCGTACTAAAGTGATACTATCTTTTCCTCCAGAAAAAAGCAACACAGGTTTTTCGAACTGTGCTACTACTTCTCTAAAAATATAAATTGCTTCACTTTCTAAAGCATCTACTTGTATTGTTTTATTACTCATAATTATCTTTTTAGATGTGCAAACCACATTCTCTGTTACTTTCTACTTTTGTTGGATCGAAATATGTAAACTCATTTGGTAAATTCTTTTCTTTTAAATACGCATCTAATTGTTCATCAGACCAATTGTAAAAAGGACTCACTTTTACAATTCCGTCTTTACTTACAGAAACAACGTCTATACTATCTCTAAATGCTGTTTGCCCTTTTCTAAGATTTGTAAACCATACATCAGGTTGATGCTCTTTCATGGCTCTTGCAAAAGGCTCTAACTTTACTTGCTCCGTAAAAACGGCATGTTTTGGATCTTCTATTGAAGGAACTCCTAAAACTACATTTCTGTGAGCGACCGTTTGTTTTGGTGTGTATAACTGAATGTTTAAATTCAATTTTCCTATAATTTCTTCTGCATGTTTATACGTTTGTACTGTATTATAACCTGTATCACACCAAATTACTTTTATATCTTTTTTTACTTCTGTAACTGCATTTAAAATTACAACTTCATAAGGTCTAAAATTGGTTGTAATTACAGGTTTTTTTCCTAAAGAAATTGCCCAAGAAATAATTTCTGAAGGACTTTTATCTTTTAACTCTTTGTTTATTTTTTCTAAATCTAGGTTCATTATTTTCCCCATTTTATTTTGTTCCAAATTCTTTCGTGAAAGAAGTATAAAATTAGTTTTGTTAAAAAATCTACTGAAGCAATTGATGTGGCCACAGCTAGTTCTCCTGTTAGTATATAAGACACCACTAAAGTGTCTACTGTACCTATAACTCGCCAGCTTAATGCCTTTAATACACTTCGTAAAGGCTTTTCTGACTTCTTATCTTCTTCAAAACCCTTACTCTGTGCTTTTTTGCTAAAAATGATTTGGTTTAAAATCATAAAAAATTAATTCAAATAAATACCCCACTCTTTTAGTAGGGTATGCAAACATACATCTTTTCTATATATAAAAACTAGTATAAATCTTAAAATTTACTAAATCCCTATAGATTTAGTAGATTATTAATAAAAGCAGATAAAATTTATGAATTTTTAATCACTACAAGGTTATAGTAAGTAGTGATATTTAAAAGTAAAAAATGAAGTTTCTAGCAATTACACAAATCTGCTAGTGTGGTGTTCTTAAAGATCTTAAGAGAACTATCTCTTATTTGAATCATTAATTTGTTTACTGCACAAATATTTTCATCAGGACAATCATCGCATTTTTCATAGAAATTTAAACTAACGCAAGGTACCATAGCAATAGGCCCTTCTAAAACCCTCATAACAATTGTCATTTGAATCTCCGAAGGTTCTTTTAAAAGATAATAACCACCACCTTTTCCTTTTTTAGAACCTAATAATCCGTTTTTACGAAGCGTTAATAAAATGCTTTCTAAAAATTTAAGAGAAATATTTTCACTTTGAGAGATTGTAGCAATAGAAACTGGTGTTTTATCTTTTTGCCTTGCTAAATAAGTAAGCGCCTTAATACCGTATTTTGTCTTTTTTGATAGCATAAAGCAAAATTACATAATTTAATACAATTACTATATTAAAATAGTAGGATAAACTTTTTAAAAAACAAAGAGCATTTAAAATTACAAATCTTCTAATCTGTTGTGTGCGATTTTTCTAAAGAATAAAAAGTAGCTTGAACATAATCATCTGCATCACCAGAATTATTCTGATTATATACACCTGCTTTAAAATACATATATTGACCAGCAACATTAAATCCGCTATCTTTCATATCAACAGTTTTAACAACATCGTCTTTTCCTTCTCTTATAATCGTAACCGTTAAAGCATCTCCAACAACTTTAATTGTGTAGCTAAATTTTTCGTCAAGCGCAATTCCATCTATCGGATTAGAAGCAATACTACTTCTAGAACCTATCATTTCGTACCACTGTTCACTTCCGTTTCCATCAGTTGGCTCGTGAGCAAAATAAATTGACCCTAATGTATTGTCTTTTAATTTCCTATAATAAAGACGAATAGGCTCATCATCATTTGCATGAATTTGACCTACAATAACTCGTCCTTGCTGGCCAGAATCTCCTGTAGAAGTTACATGATTTACAGAAAGAGTTGCAGACATTTCTCCGTCATAAGCAGCTGCAGCAGCAATTTCCGTTTGCGGAGCAGTACCAAAAACCCAATTATTTTTATTTACTCCTTGTGTACTAATACTTGTATCTGTTCCTCTTAACATTTCTCGGAATTCTACCCTTGTATAACTTGTATTTGCTGATGTTTTAAATCCATCTACCGGACATTTAAAAACCATTCCGCCATCATCTGCCGTATAAAAATAGTTACTATTTTCATAAGCGCTATTAATTTCACTTACCGTAATTGTTGTTGCTGTTCCATTTCCTTTATCAACAGGAATACTTAAATTCCAAGTTGATAAATCAAAATTTTCTGAAGGTGCTTTATTTGGATCTAATTCTCCTGAAATTTCTTCTTTTGCAGCCTGGGTTATCGTTAAAGATTCTGATAAACTACCACCAATAACTGTAATTACACCTGTTCTTTTATTAAACTCTGTATTTGCTGTTACAGAAATTTCTATCGTTTTATTATTTGTCCCACTTGTTGGATTTATTGTAATCCAATCAGCATCACTTCTTGTGTACCAATACATATTAGCTGTTACCTCTAAAGATTGTGTTTCTTGATTTGCAGAAAATTCAGAAACAGCAGATAAAGACAAAAACTCTAATTCCTCTTCCTCTTTCGATTCACCAGAACTACAACTAAAAAGAAAAACAAAAAGTAAACAAGAAAATATAGGTTTTAAAAATTTCATAATTATATTTTATAAAAAATAGGTTTTAATAATAATTGATTGAGCTTAATGCAAATAATGTACCTAAAATTAGTTATTAAGTGCTTGCGATAAATCTGCAATTACATCTTCTGCATTTTCTAAACCTACAGAAACTCTTACCAAACCATTTGTAATACCAACTTCCAGTCGATCTTCTTCAGACAAACGTCCGTGAGTTGTAGAAGACGGATGCGTAACAATGGTTCTTGTATCTCCTAAATTTGCCGACAGAGAACACATTTTTATAGTATCTAAAAATTTTCTTCCCGCTTCAATTCCTCCTTTAATTTCAAAAGCAACTATGTTTCCACCCAATTTCATTTGGTTTTTTGCGACTTCGTACTGAGGATGCGATTGTAAAAACGGGTATTTTACAAATTCTACATTTTCATTTTCTTCTAAAAATTGAGCAACTTTTAAGGCATTTTCACAGTGTTTTTCTACTCTTATTGATAAAGTTTCTAAACTTTTAGATAAAACCCACGCATTAAACGGAGACATTGCTGGCCCTGTATTTCTTGCAAATAAATAAATTTCTCTAATTAAATCTTCCTTTCCAACGGCAATTCCTCCTAAAACACGGCCTTGTCCGTCCATTAATTTTGTAGCAGAATGCACAACAATGTCTGCTCCAAATTTAATTGGCTGCTGTATATAAGGTGTTGCAAAACAATTATCAACAATAAAAATAAGATTGTGTTTTTTGGCAATGTTACCAATCAATTCTAAATCTAAAATATCTACTGCCGGATTTGTTGGTGTTTCTATATAAAGAATCTTTGTGTTTTCTTGAATTAAACTTTCTACTAAATCTACCTCATCAACTTTAAAATAAGAAGTTTCAATATTCCATTTTGGCAAATATTTGGTAAACATACTATGTGTAGAACCAAAAACAGAACGACACGAAACAATATGATCTCCTGCATTTAACAATGCTGCAAATGACGAAAAAATTGCAGACATACCAGTTGCAAATGCGTAACCAACTTCTGCACCTTCCATTTTTACAACCTTATCTACAAATTCTGTTGTATTCGGATTTGTAAATCTGCTGTATAAATTACGTTGTTTTTCTTCTGCGAAGGATGAACGCATGTCTTCTGCATCATCAAAAACAAAACTAGACGTTAAATATAACGGTGTAGAATGTTCAGAAAACTGACTTCTTTCTGTTTGATTTCTAATTGCTTCTGTTTCGAAATGTTTACTCATTTATTTTTATTATTTGTATTTAGTAAATCGTAATTAGTGTGTATTTTTTCAAACTACTAACTACTAAAATCTAATTACGTTTTTAGTTATTATGTTTTGCTAATCTTAAAATGTCTCCAAAAACACCTCTTGCTGTTACGCTTGCTCCTGCTCCTGCTCCTTGAATTACAATGGGTTGTTCTCCGTAAGATTCTGTATAAATTTCAAAAATTGCATCAGAACCCTTTAAAGAACCTAAAGGTGAACTTTTTTCTGTGGAAACCAATTTTACCTCTAAAGTACCTTTATTTTGCGATAAATCTCCACTTAACTCTCCAATATAACGTAAAACGTGGTTTTCTTTTTGGTTTTCTTTTATTGTTTGATACTCATCATTCAATAAGTCTAATTTTCCTAAGAAATCATCTGCAGAACCTTCTCTTAAGTTTTCTGGAATTAAATTTTTAATTTTAACCTCATCAAACTCGTTTTCTAATTCTAACTCTCTTGCTAAAATTAATAATTTTCTTGCAACATCATTTCCTCCTAAATCTTCTCTTGGATCTGGCTCTGTAAATCCTTTGTCGATTGCCTCTTGTAAAACTTTCGAAAACGAAACATCTTTAGATGAGAAATTATTAAATAAATAACTTAAACTCCCAGAAAAAACACCTCTAATTTTGGTAATATTTTCTCCAGATTCATGTAATAAACGAATCGTATCTATTAAAGGTAAACCTGCACCCACATTGGTTTCGTATAAATATTGTTTTTTGTACTCTTTTAACTTTGCTCTTACTTCTTTATAAAAATCAAACGATAAGGTGTTTGCAATTTTATTACAAGAAACCAAATCGAAACCTGCTTCTATTAATGGAATGTAGTTTGCCACAAAATTTACACTTGCAGTGTTATCTACCGCAATTAAATTTTCGAAATGATGCGATTTTGCAAAAGCAATAATATCATCAACTTTTACATTTTCCTGACCATTTTCTTCTAAACTTTCTTTCCAAGTATTAGAAACTCCGTCTTTTTTAAGCAATACTTTCTTAGAATTTGCTACTGCAAAAACATTCAATTGTAATTTTCTTCTTTCTAAAACAGATTGTGTATTTTCTATAATTTGATCAATTAACGTTCCGCCAACCAAACCTTTACCAAAAACAGCAATGTTTATCTTTTTAGTTACTCCAAAAACCTGACCGTGAATAACATTTACCGCTTTGTGCAACTCAGTTTTTTTAACAACCAAACTCACGTTTTTACCCGTAACTGTATTGTTGAATAAAAGTGGCACAATTTGATTCTTGATTAATGCATTATATGGATGATGAAATTGACTTAAATCTTGCCCAATAATAGAAATTACAGAAACATCATCAAAAACGGCAATATGATTTACATCTTGCGCATGAAAATCATTTTCAAATTCTTCTTCTAAAGCATTTACTGCACGCAAAGTATTGTCGGCATTAATTACCAGACCAACTCCACGTTCAGAAGAACCTTGCGCAATAATATTTACACTAATATTTTCTTTACTTAATGTATTAAAAATACGAGCATCTACACCAACTTTACCTAACAAACCTCTACCTTCAAAGTTAATCATCGCCATATTTTCTATGGTAGAAATTGTTTTAATTCCTTGTGATGCAGAAGTAGATGAAATTAAAGTTCCTTTATCTTTAAGATTAAAAGTATTTAAAATTCTTAGGTTGATATTTTTTTCAATTAACGGAATAATTGTTTTTGCATGTAATAAGTTTGTACCAAAAGTAGCCAATTCATTTGCCTCATTAAAAGACAGTTGATCTATTTTTTTAGCATCAGCAACTAGTTTTGGATCCGCAGTAAAAATACCACTAACATGCGTATAATTTTGCAACTCATCAGCATCTAAATAATTAGCTAGCAAAGCGGCAGTATAATTACTTCCATTTCTACCTAAAGTGGTTGTTTCTCCTTTTTTGTTGGATGCAATAAAACCAGAAACAACATTAATTGTATCGTTATTTTCTTTAAAATATGTAATTACATTTTCTTTAGAAATTGCAGATATTGGTTGTGCATTTCCAAAGTTTTCATCCGTAATAATTAACGATCTAGAATCTACAGCTTTTGCTGTTATATTTTCTTTTTCTAACAGACTCGCTACCATTTTTACAGATAACAATTCTCCTTGTGCTAAAACTTCGTCTTTAATTTTCTGACTATAATCGCCTAATAAAGAAACACCTTCAAAAATGGTTTCTAACTTAGAAAATTCATCAGAAAAATCAACAGTATTATTAGGTGCTAATTGATATTCTTTAAATTTATCAAACTTAGTTTTATACTCTTTTTTACTAGATGCTTTTTGTAAAATAGCTTCTAATTCGTTCGTTGCATTTCCTCTTGCAGATGCAACAACTGTAATTTTTACTCCTTTTTTATATTTACTTGCAATAATTTCAATTGCATTTTCTAAGCCTTTTCCATTGGCTAAAGATTTTCCTCCAAACTTTAAAACTTTCATCTTCTTTTCTCTATAATCTTTATTAAAAATAGGTTCTATAATTTTTTGTAATTGATCATATTCCATTAAAAATGCATCATGACCATGCACCGAATTTATTTCGTTATACGTAACATTATCTTTTGTTAATGCTAATTTTTTATGCGTTTCTCTGTTTTCTTCCGCAGTAAAAAACAAATCAGAATCCACACCAATAATGTGAATATTGGCATCAATTTTATCTAAAATTTCGATATCTTTTTCTCCTCCAACAGTAACATCTATTGTCTTTAATAATTGATTCATTAATTTATAAGACGATAATTGATAACGCTCCTGTAAAGATTTTCCGTGATGCAACAACCAACTTTCTACATCAAAAATATCTGAATCTTCTTTTTTAGAGCGATGAAAACGCTCTTTAAAACTTTCTGGCGTTCTGTAACACAACATGGCGTGCATTCTTGCGTCGTGCACAGGATTGCTAGAATTTACCAAAAATTGTTCTTGAATTTGACAGTTAGCAATTAACCAATCTGTAGACTTCCAATCGGTTGCAATTGGTAAAAAATGTTGGGTTAATTTATTGTTTAAAACCATCATTTCCCAAGCAATTCCGCCACCTAAAGAACCTGCAATTAAAGCGAATAAAGTATCAATTTTTAAGATTGATAAACCTTTTAAAAATATGTTTGCAACATCTCTAGCAATAAAATCTTTATAATTATCAATTAAAAATCCATCGAAACCATTACCTGGAATATTGAATGATAAAATGGTGTAGGTTTTAGTATTAATCGCCTTTTCATCACCAACAATATCTTGCCACCAACCTTTTTTACCGGCAACATAAGAGTTACCTGTAAGTGCATGATTTACCAAAATAATTGGTGCAGTGCCTAAATCTTGCCCAAAAACTTGGTAACTTAAGTTTAGTTCTGCAATTAATACACCAGATTCTGTGGTAAAATTATTTATTTTGATATGTTGTAATGGATATTCCAATTTTGACATTTTTTTTTGTCTGTTCGAGCGCAGTCGAGAACTCTTAATTTACGAAAGTTAGTTAAACCTTTCGACTCCGCTCAAAGAGACAATTGTTTTATATTTCTGAAAAAGCCGCTTTTAAATCTGCTTTTAAATCTTCTAAATCTTCAATACCTACAGACAATCTAATTAAATCTTGACTTACACCTGCACTTGCTTGCGCTGCTTCATCTAATTGTTGATGCGTTGTACTTGCCGGATGAATTATTAATGATTTTGTATCTCCTATATTTGCCAATAAAGAGAATAATTTTGTGTTATCTGCAATCTTTTTTGCAGCTTCAAAACCACCTTTTACACCAAAAGTCACCAATCCACTTTGCCCTTTTGTTAAATATTTATCTGCTAAAGTTTTGTATTTATTACTTTCTAAACCAGGATAATTTACCCAAGTTACTACTTCTTGCCCTTCTAACCAAGTAGCTAAAGCCAATGCGTTTTTAGAGTGTTGTTTAATTCTAACCGGTAAAGTTTCTAAACCTTGAATGATATTAAATGCATTTGTTGGACTTAATGCACCACCAAAATCACGCAATCCTTCTAAAATCAATTTAAAAACATACGATGCTGCACCTAAAGTTTCATAATATTTTAAACCATGGTAACCTGCAGAAGGCTCTGTAAATTCTGGGAATTTTCCGTTTGCCCAATTAAATGTTCCAGCATCAACAATTGCGCCTCCTAACGAAGTTCCTTGTCCGCCAATATATTTTGTTAATGAATGAATTACAATATCTGCTCCATGTTTAATCGGGTTTAATAAAACAGGCGTTGCCACCGTGTTGTCTACAATAAAAGGAACTTCTGCCGCTTTAGCGTGTACAGAAATTGCTTCTAAATCTAAAACATCTAACTTCGGGTTTCCTAAAGATTCTACAAAAAATGCTCTTGTATTTTCTTGAACTGCATCAGCAAAATTATCAGGATTATCAGCATCTACAAACGTAGTTGTAATTCCGAACCTTGGTAACGTTACACTTAATAAATTATACGTTCCTCCATATAAACTGCTTGAAGCTACAATATGATCTCCGGCTTTTAAAAGAGTTAACAATCCTGTTGAAATTGCTGCAGTTCCAGAAGCAAAAACTACTGCTCCAATTCCGCCTTCTACAGCTGCTAAACGATCTTGTAAAATTTGATTTGTTGGATTGTTTAAACGCGTATAAATAAACCCTAATTCTTTTAAAGAAAATAGATTTGCTGCATGTTCTGAATTGTTAAAAACATACGAAGAAGTTTGATAAATAGGAACTGCTCTTGTTCCTCCATTTTGTGTTACATCATGTCCTGCATGTAATGCGTTTGTTGCTAATTTGTGCGTACTCATTTTTCTAATTTTTTTGAGTTAATAAATTGATTAAAACAAAAGTTGAATGCATCAAAATTTTTGATGTACTTACTAGAAAAATGTTATTAAGAATTATGCAAATACACGGAAAATGTACTTGTTTTTGGGTTATCTATCCAATTTCTGATAAATGAATCTGAAATTAAGTAGAATTTAGCACCTTCTTTTCCTCACGAAAAGGGTTGCTAAGGCTTCAACGGGTCTAATCCCTTCACCTTTCTTGATAACATTTCAATAAGTTTATTGAACTTTGTGAATGCAAATATATGTTCAGAAAAATTTAATATCCAAGAAAAAATTAAATTATTTTCATTTAAATACCAATTTCTTATTAAAATCCTTGTTTTTTATCATTATCACATAATCTAAAAACTGTAATTTTAATTTCACTGATAATATCATAACAAAATATTATGATTAAAAATTATGATATTAAAATTTAAGATGTAACTTTGCAAAGAATTTAGAGGAAAAATTTGAACTGATTGCAACCTCATAAAAAAAATGCTAAAGCAGTAAATTCCTACTACTTTTCGCGACCAATGCAATCTCTTTTCATTTTTCAATAATTATAAAAGAAGATTTAATATGTCATATTTATTTACCTCAGAAAGTGTTTCTGAAGGACACCCAGACAAAGTTGCAGATCAAATTTCTGATGCTTTAATCGATAATTTTTTAGCTTTTGACAAGTCTAGTAAAGTTGCTTGTGAAACCCTTGTTACAACTGGACAAGTTGTTTTGGCTGGAGAAGTAAAATCTAAAACTTATTTAGACGTACAACAAATTGCCAGAGATGTAATTAACAAAATTGGTTACACTAAAGGAGAATATATGTTTGATGGAAATTCTTGTGGAGTTTTATCTGCAATCCACGAACAATCACCAGATATTAACCAAGGTGTTGATAGAGTTACACCAGAAGAGCAAGGCGCCGGAGACCAAGGAATGATGTTTGGTTACGCAACTGATGAGACAGAAAACTATATGCCTTTGGCCTTAGAATTGTCGCACAGATTGTTAATTGAATTAGCTCTTTTACGTCGAGAAAATAAGGAAATTAATTACTTACGTCCGGATGCAAAATCTCAAGTAACTATAGAATATTCTGATGACAATGTTCCGCAAAGAATTGATGCGATTGTAATTTCTACACAACATGATGATTTTGATACTTCAGAAGAAGTAATGTTAGCAAAAATTAAAAAAGATATTGTAGAAATTTTAATTCCTAGAGTAGTTGCAAAACTTCCTGCTCATATTCAAAAATTATTTACAGATAGTATTACATATCATATAAACCCAACAGGAATTTTTGTAATTGGAGGACCTCATGGAGATGCTGGTTTAACAGGAAGAAAAATTATTGTGGACACTTATGGTGGTAAAGGTGCACATGGTGGTGGTGCTTTTTCTGGAAAAGACCCAAGTAAAGTTGATAGATCTGGAGCCTATGCTACAAGACATATTGCTAAAAACTTAGTTGCAGCAGGTGTTTGTAAAGAAGTTTTAGTACAGGTTTCTTACGCTATTGGTGTTGCAAAACCAACAAGTATTAATGTTGATACTTACGGAACTGCTTCTGTTGATTTAACTGATGGAGAAATCAGTAAAATAGTAGAATCTATTTTTGATATGCGTCCTTATTTTATAGAACAACGTTTAAAATTAAGAAACCCTATTTATTCTGAAACTGCTGCTTACGGACATATGGGAAGAACTCCAGAAGTAAAAACAGTAACCTTTACAAACCCAATGGGAGAAACAGTTTCTGAAGAAGTAGAAACTTTTACTTGGGAAAAATTAGATTATGTAGATAAAATTAAAGAAGCTTTTAAACTATAAAGGCATACTCAATACAAAGTAAAAACGACATCAAAGTTAATTTGATGTCGTTTTTTATGAATAAATTAATAATAATAATCGTCTTTTTATTTCATAAAAATAAAACATGAACATCCATCAACAAATAAAAAAAACCTAAAACACACATTTAAAACACATTAAATTTAATCTAATTTAATTACAACTTTTTTTTTAACATAAAATCACCTTTCTCTTTAACATAAATTTAAGATATCAACTTTTAGAGTTTCCGTAATTTCGGACGCAATTCAAATAAATCACACATGATATCAAAAAAATTACTTTCGCAACTATTCATAGTTGCTCTAATTTTTGGATTTTCTTTAGAAACTGAAGCTCAGTTTTGGAAAAAAAAGAAAAAAGAAGTTCAAAAAAAAGCAGCTCCTAAACCAAAAAAAGGAGACATCCAGCCTTATTCTAAGGTAGTTACTAAAGACCATAAAACAGATAATGGTCTTTTTAAAGTTCATTCAAAAGACGCATCTTATCTTTTCGAAATTCCAGATTCTCTTATAAACAGAGAAATGTTAATGGTAACAAGAATTGCTAAAACTGCAAGCGGACTTGGTTTTGGAGGAGGAAAAACTAACACACAAGTATTACGTTGGGAACGTAAGAAAAAGAATATTTTATTACGTATTGTTTCTCATAACGTAGTTGCAGACACTCTTTTACCTGTACATGAAGCTGTTGTAAATTCTAATTTAGAACCTATCTTGTTTTCTTTTCCTATAAAAGCAATTAGTAAAGATAGTACTGCTACAGTTATAGATGCTACAGAATTATTTTCTACAGATATTAAACCTTTAGGTCTTCCTGATTTTTATAGAAAAGGATATCAAGCTACAAGAATGGATAAAACACGTTCTTATATTGATAGAGTTAGTAGTTACCCTAAAAACATAGAAATAAGACATGTAAAAACTTATTTTGCTAACAAACCGCCTTCTAACAGTGCTTTAGGATCTATTACTTTAGAAATGAGTAATTCCATGGTATTGTTACCAAAGGTACCTATGAAACGTCGTTACTTTGATGAAAGAGTTGGTTGGTTTGCTAGAGGGCAAACTGATTATGGTTTAGAAGCTCAAAAAAGTAAAACAGTTAGATATTTAGATAGATATCGTTTAGAAGTAAAAGATGAAGACATCGAGAAATTTAAAAGAGGAGAATTAGTAGAACCTAAAAAGCAAATTGTATACTATGTAGATAGAGCAACTCCAAAAGAATGGGTTCCTTATATTATAGAAGGTGTAAATGATTGGCAAGTTGCTTTTGAAGCTGCTGGTTTTAAAAATGCAATTGTTGGTAAAATGGCGCCAACAAAAGAAGAAGATCCAGAATATAGCCCAGAAGATGTACGTTATTCTGTAATTAGATATTTAGCCTCTCCGATTCCTAACGCAAACGGACCTCACGTAAGTGACCCAAGATCTGGAGAGATTTTAGAATCTGATATCAACTGGTATCATAATGTAATGACGTTATTACACAACTGGTTTTTCGTACAAACGGCTGCAATAAACTCAGATGCTAGAAGCAATAACTTTAAAACAGAAACAATGGGACGTTTAATTCGTTTTGTTTCTTCTCACGAGTTAGGCCATACTTTAGGATTACCACATAACATGGGAAGTTCTTCTGCATATCCTGTAGACTCTTTACGTTCTGCTACCTTTACAGCAAAATACAGTACTGCACCTTCTATTATGGATTATGCTCGTTTTAATTATGTTGCACAACCAGAAGATAAAGGTGTTGCTTTAATGCCAAACATTGGTACTTATGACAAATACTCAATTGCTTGGGGGTATAAACCAATCTTAGGTAAAACTGCTATTGAAGAGAAACCTATTTTAGATTCTTGGATTTTAGAACATGCAGGAGACCCAATGTATCGTTTTGGTCGTCAACAACGTGGTGTTATAGACCCTAGTTCTCAAACAGAGGATTTAGGAGACGATGCAGTAAAAGCAAGTACTTATGGTATTAAAAATTTAAAATTAATTCTACCTAAATTAAGCGAATGGACTACCGAAGATGGAGAGACTTATGATGATATGGCAGAAATGTACAATCAATTAATTGGGCAGTTTGCTAGATATATGGGACACGTTTCTTCTAATATTGGTGGTATTTATGAAAACTATAAAACAACAGATCAAGAAGGAGCTGTATATACACATGTAAATAAAGCTCGTCAAAAAGAGTCTTTAAAGTTTGTTATTGATGAATTGTTTAAAACACCTACTTGGATGCTAGACAAAGACCTTTTCTCTAAAGTACAATCTAGTGGTGCTATAGAAAACATAAGATCTTTACAAACAAGAACTTTAAATAGCGTTTTAAGTGCTGATAGAATGGCACGTATGATTGAAAACGAAACTTTAAATGGTACTAAAGCTTACAATTTAGTTTCTATGTTTTCTGATGTAAGAAAAGGTATTTGGTCAGAATTATATAACGGTAAAACTATAGATACTTATAGAAGAAACTTACAAAAAGCTCACATTGAGCGTTTAGATTACCTTTTAAATAAAGCCGAAGACCAAAGAGGTCGTTTTGGATCTGCTTCTGTTAATGTAGGGCAGTCTGATATTAAATCTTTTGCAAGAGGAGAATTAAGTAGATTAAAAAGAGATGTTAGGTCTGCTGCTTCAAGAGCATCTAACACAACTTCTCGTTACCATTTACAAGATGTTTTAGCTAGAATTGATGTAGCTTTAGATCCTAAATAAAATTAAAATTCTTTTTATAAAGAAAAAGCTTCATCTTAATTGGATGAGGCTTTTTCTTTTTTTGACCAATTATTATTATACCTAAATAATTCTATAATCAATCTTATTTTCATATTTTTAACCAAAACCTTTTACAAAATATTACAAATAAGAAACTTTATTTTAACTATTTTTGACTCTTAACTTTGTATTGATGACACTATTAATAATTTATGCTACTGTTTCTATTTTCTTTTCTTTTTTATGCTCTATTTTAGAAGCTGTACTGTTAAGCATTACTCCTACTTTTATAAACTTAAAAAAGAACGAAGGACATGAGTTTGCTTCTACTTTAGAAACATTTAAAAAAGATGTTGATAAACCTTTAATTGCAATTTTAACTATTAATACTATTGCCCATACAGTTGGGGCAATTTTAGTAGGTGTACAAGCAAAAGTTGCATATGCAGAAATGTATGGTAGCACAACAAAAACAATTTTTGGCTTTCAAATTACCGAAGATCTTATGGTAGGTGTTGTATCTACTATTATGACTATCTTAATCTTAGTTGCTTCAGAAATTATACCAAAAACCATTGGTGCAACTTATTGGAGACAATTAGCAAACTTTACTTCTAAAGCTTTAAACTTAATGATTTTTCCATTAAGATGGACAGGGATTTTATGGATTCTACAATTAACCACAAAATTAATTGGCGGTAAAGGTCACGGAAGTATTTTAAGTAGAGAAAGCTTTTTAGTGATGACGGAAATGGCTGAGAAAGATGGAGTTTTTCAAAAAAACGAAAGTAAAGTTATTAGAAATTTACTAGGCTTTAAAGAGATTAAAGTAAGTGATGTAATGACTCCTAGATCTGTGTTAGAAATTGCTGATGAAAGCCAAACCATACAATCTTTTTATGATGAACATCAAGAACTACGTTTTTCTAGAATTCCTGTTTTTGCAGAAAACCCTGATGAAATAACGGGTTATTTCTTAAAAGATCATTTATTAGATGCAATGATTAAAGGAAATAGCGAAGTTACTTTAGCTACAATAAAAAGAAATATACTTATTACAGATAGAGAGTTATCTATAGCAAATTTATTTGACCAGCTAATTAAAGAAAAAGAACAAATTGCCTTAGTTGTTGATGAATACGGTTCTGTTAGTGGTTTAGTTTCTCAAGAAGATGTTATAGAAACCTTACTAGGTTTAGAAATTATGGACGAAAGTGATTCTGTTGCAGATTTACAAGATCATGCTAGAAAATCTTGGAAAACTCGTGCAAAAAAGTTAGGAAACTTAAAAGATAATAAAGAAGAATAATTTATTTTCTGATATTTTAAAATTTTAAATCAGGTAGTTAAATCGTCTGTAATTCTTTTTTACAATTAAAATAATATGCTATTGCAACTATAGTTATAATTTGTGCTATTACAGCCAGATAAGAACCTTCAAAACCAAATGGTCCACCATTAATTAAATTCGGTTGGTTTATTTTAAATTCAATTAAAGAATACGATTCGTGTCCACTAACATTAAATCCTAAAAGTGTTTGAAATAAGTTCCAGCTTAAATGCAATGCTATAGAAAACCATAAATTTTTAGTATAAATATAAGGCAAACCTAAAAGTATTCCTGCTAAAAATAGGTTGAGTAGCGCAAATGAATCTATATGGTCATTGAAGCCATGTATCAAAGAAAATAATATTGATGATAAAATAAGAGCTATATACTTATTAAAAGAAAATAGTAAATTCTTTAAAACATACCCTCTTAAAATAACCTCTTCGCCAACCGCAACAATTATATAAAGTAAAATTGATATTATTAATTCTTTAAAATTAAAATTGGTTTTTAAAAAGATAATTTCATCAAGATAAATTAAAATATAATATCCTAAAGACATTATAACCAAGCCAATTATAATACCAATAATAAATTCTTTAAATCTATTTTTTGTTTGAAAACCAAGTTTAACAAAAGGCTCTTTATCTACAAACTTCATAAAAATCCAAAGTGCCAGAAAAGTACCCACTAATCCAGAAAAATAAATAATTAAGTCTTCAAACGAATTTCTAGTTTCTTGACTTGTAAAATCTACACCAATTATTAATCCACCAATAAATTGAAATAACCCAACAATAAAAAAACAGGGTATTGTAAGTAATAAAACTCTTAACCAACCCCTGTATTTAAATTCGTTCTTTTCCAATTTTATAAGTTTTGCTATTCTTCTTTATACTCGTAATATAAAAAGTCGTTATAAGGAAATCGCTGAACATGAATTTTCTTTACTTCTTGATATGTTTTCTCTTTAAAATCTTCTAAATTTTCTTTATTTAATGCAGAGATAAAGATAGATTCTACTTCACTATCATTCATCCAAGTTTTTTTCCAGTCTTGCAAAGTATAATGTTCTTTGCCTTTTTCTGTAACAATATCATCTTCATCAATAGTTTCGTGCTCATAAGCATCTATTTTATTAAAAACCATTAATACAGGTTTATCAGCACATTTTATTTCATCTAAAATTGTATTTACAGAAGCAATATGATCTTCGAAATTTGGATGCGAAATATCTACAACATGCAGTAATAAATCTGCTTCTCTTACCTCATCTAACGTAGATTTAAAAGACTCTACTAATTGAGTTGGTAGTTTTCTAATAAAACCAACTGTATCTGTCATCAAAAAAGGAATATTTTTAATAACAACTTTTCTAACAGTGGTATCTAGTGTTGCAAATAACTTGTTTTCAGCAAAAACATCACTTTTACTAATAACATTCATTAAAGTAGATTTACCAACATTTGTATAACCAACTAATGCAACTCTAACCATTTTACCACGGTTTTTACGTTGCACAGCCATTTGTTTATCAATGGTTAATAATTTCTTTTTAAGAACATTAATTTTATCACGAATAATACGTCTATCCGTTTCAATCTCTGTTTCACCAGGTCCACGCATTCCAATACCCCCTTTTTGTTTATCAAGGTGCGTCCATAATCTTGTTAAACGTGGTAATAAATATTGATGTTGTGCTAATTCTACTTGTGTTTTTGCCGAACTTGATTGAGCTCTTTGTGCAAAAATATCTAAGATTAAATTGGTTCTATCTAAAATTTTACAATCAAGAATTTTTTCTATGTTTCTTAATTGTGCTGGCGACAATTCATCATCAAAAATTGCAGTACCAATATTATGAGATTCGATAAAACTCTTAACTTCATCTAATTTTCCTGTACCTAAAAATGTTTTAGGATTTGGTCTTTCCATTTTTTGAACAAAACGTTTTACAGCAACTCCTCCTGCAGTTGTTGTTAAAAACTCTAACTCGTCTAAATATTCTTCAGATTTTGTTTCATCTTGCTGTTGTGTAATTATACCTATTAAAACAGCTTTTTCTGATATGGCTTCTTTTTGATCTATCATACAATGCAAAAATACAAAGATTTGCTTTGTAAAGACATAAAAAAAACCTCAAGTAGCTTGAGGTTTTATTAATTAATTCAAATTCAAATTCAACAAATTTTCTTCTTATAGCTATGGTTTTTATGGTTTATTCTTTATTTTTTTCTTTAATCACTGCAAAACTAAGGCTAGAAAAGATAAGATTACACACTTTAATGTTAACAAAACATATATTTTAAGTTATCTGTTTAAAAACTATATTTTACTACTTTTACCAATAAATTTTAAAATGTTCTCATCAAAAAAAGATAAAAATACTTTTACTATCGGTTTTTACAACGTAGAAAACTTGTTTGATACGATTGATAACCCTAAAACTTTTGATGACGATTATACTTCTAACGGAAAATTACATTGGAATAAAAAACGTTATAACGATAAAATTAAAAAATTAGGTTCCGTTATCTCTCAAATAGGTAACGAAAAATCTTATTATGCCCCAGCAATTATAGGTTTAGTAGAAGTAGAAAATGCAAAAGTAGTTGCGGATTTAGCAAAATCTACTTACTTAAAAAAACATCATTATAATTATGTACACTTCAACTCTCCTGACGAAAGAGGTATAGATGTTGCTCTTTTATACAACAAGCAATTATTCGAATTAATAGACTCAGAACACTTTCCTTTATTTTTAGAAGATGAAAGAGGTAAACGTGATTACACAAGAGATATTTTAGTTGTTTCTGGTAATTTAAATGGAGAACTTGTACATATTTTAGTAAATCATTGGCCTTCTAGAAGAGAAGGTATAGAAAAATCTGAGCCAAAAAGAATTGCAGCTGCAGAATTAGCAAGAACAATTATAGAAGGTATACAAGCCAGAAATTATGATGCAAAAATTATAATTATGGGAGATTTTAATGATGATCCAACCAGTAAAAGCATTAAAGATAATCTTGTAACAGAAGATTTTTACAACCCAATGGAAAGTTTATTAAACAAAGAAAATAATGGTTCTTTAACCTTTGAAGGAAAATGGAATTTATTTGATCAAATTATTGTTTCTAAAAATTTCTTAACACCAATTTCTAATAAGTTACAATTTAAACACGCAGAAGTTTTTAATAAGAAGTGGTTAAAAATATATAAAGGAAAGCTAAAAGGAAGTCCGTTTAGAACTTATATTGGCCCTTGGTATCAAGGTGGTTTTTCTGATCACTTTCCTGTTTATGTATATTTTAAAAAAAACAACTAATCTTTACCAAAATCTTTAAAAGCGTTCTTTAGTTTTTCATCATTTAAAATATATTTCTTGTACTTACCATCTCTGTATCTGTAATAAATAAAGAAAGGCATAAACAAAAAAGAAAAATAAAACACACCTAAACCCATTACTATTTGTGCTTTTTCGTGTGCTGTATTTACCAAATACATTCCGGCTGCCATCCAAATTAAAAAGATAACAAACATTATTTTTAACGCTAATTTCATACTGCAAATTTACAAAAGTTATATCTTTAATCTATAATTTAAAACTTATGAAATCAAAAATAGTTATTGCGCACAGAGGTGCATCTGGTTATTTACCAGAACATACCTTAGAGGCAAAAGCAATGGCATATGCTATGAATCCAGATTTTATTGAGCAAGATTTGGTGTTAAGTAAAGATGATGTTCCTATTGTTATCCATGATATTTATTTGGATGATGTAACTGATGTTGCTACAAAATTTGCTGATAGAAAAAGAATTGACAATCGTTTTTATGTAATCGATTTTACGTTTGATGAATTAAAAAAATTAAAGGTTACCGAACGTTTTAACCCTAAAACTGGCGAGCAAGTTTATCCGAATCGTTTTCCTATTTGGAAAGGGAATTTTAAACTACATTCTTTACAAGAAGAAATAGAGTTTATACAAGGTTTAAATAAATCGACAGGAAAAAATATTGGGATTTACCCTGAAATTAAAGAACCCAATTTTCATCAAAAAGAAGGAAAAAACTTGACAAAAATTGTTCTAAAAATTTTAGCTGATTATGGTTACAAAACCAAACAAGACAACTGTATTTTACAATGTTTTGATGCAAAAGAATTAGAAAAAATAAGAAAAGAATTAAAGTCCGATTTATTTTTAATTCAGTTAATAGAGTTTGAAAAAGAAACCAAACAACTAACGCATTTTGCTACTTTTGCAGACGGAATTGGGCCTTGGTACAAACAAATTTTATCAGAAAAAACTGATGGTAAATTTAGTTTTACTTCATTAGTTTCTGATGCACATAAATTAGGATTAAAAGTACATCCGTATACATTTAGAGCCGATGATTTAGGTGAATTTTCTAGCTTTGAAGAAATGATGCAAACACTTTTTATAGACGCAAAAATTGATGGTGGTTTTACAGATTTTCCTGATAAAGTGATATCATTTTTAAAAAAGAAAAAATTGTATTAAAAAAAGTAATAAATAAGTTGATTTTCTAATTAGTTACAGTATTTTTATTTTTACAAACAACTATTTTATGAGTACAAAATTATATTCGATAAATCACTTTAATAACACTTTAGATGTTTTTGAAGCCACAGAAAAAATCTACAGTTCTAAATGGTTTATGGAGTTTGGTAAAATGGGTTCTGAAGTCTTTAATAATGAAGAAAAAATAATTTATTTTATTACCAAAAAATTTAAATTTTGGAAGTGGAAAATGGTTTTCTCTATTAAAGATGACAAAGGAAATTTAACTGAATTTATATCTCAAAACAATAAAAAAACAATTTATTCTATAGATGTAAATGAAATAACTTACGAGTTAAAAATTCATCATAAAAAGAAAAAATCTATCTTTAAAAACGGAGATAAAATAGCCGAATTTGATGAATCTTATATTGTTAAAAAACCTGATGACTCTATAAAAGTGCAACTTTTAGACAAAAAAGATTTAGAAATTTGCTTCTTACTATTTTCATGTTTAAAAATAGGAGATACAGAACTAAATGGAAAATCTATTTTAACAAGCCAGAAACAATTAGAGCCTAATGATGACCCTTGGAGTTAAATAGCTTGCTCTTCTAACAACTGCGGCAAAAATTGAATAAAGACTAAAATTAGCACGACTAAAAAAGAGATTAACAGCGGTTTTGTTATTCCTTTTTTTGTATAATTTAAATTTTTTCCTAAATTTTTATTCCAGAAATATTCAATTAAAACTAGAGATCCTAAAACATTAAATGCCAGACTTAAAAACATCATTGTAGGAAAAGCACTTAAAACCAAATAAGTTAAGATGGTATATAAAATTACAAATATTAAAACTTGATTTCTTGCTTTCTGCTTATTTTGTATTTTTAAATTAGACATTAAAAGCATCGCTCCAAAAAATGGACTAAAAAAAATTGTAAAACCTTGTATTGCTGATTTTGAATATAACAAAGGCAATTCAAACTCCTCAAAAGTACTTTTTTCTTTAGTTACTATAACTTCTTCCTTAATTACCGCATCACCTTCAATTACTACTCCTTCTAGTACAATTTCATCTTTTTTTAATAAGCCTCTGTCTTCTAACTCCCAAATTACCGCCTGTAAAGCTTCATTTGTATACTTTTCTTTTTGCTGAATAATTTTCTCTAACTCATCATTAGATTTTTTATTCATATTTTTTGTAAAACTATTCGTTCTCATTTCTAATAATATGTAACCAATTAAGCAGTTACTTCAATTAATTTATTTCTGTAAGCAGTTAATAATTTAGATTTAGAAATAAAACCTAAATAAACTCCATCGTTAACTACTGGCAAATTCCAAGCACCACTTTCCTTAAATTTTTGCATAACCACTTCCATAGAATCATCATGAAAAATAATTGCTGGTGCACCTTTCATAAAGTCTGATACATACGTTTCTTTATATTGACTTTGATCAAACATAATCGGTCTAATATCATCCAATAAAATAATCCCTAAAAATTGTTGCTTACTATCTAAAACAGGAAATATATTTCTTTTGGATTTAGCAACCGATTTTTTTAGCATTTCACCTAAAGTCATTTTTGGTGTAATAGTTTTAAAATTAGTTTCAATCAAGCTATCAATCCTCATTAACATTAATACATTTTTATCCTTATTATGCGTGATCAATTGCCCTTTTTTGGCTAATTCTATTGTGTAAATAGAGTTAGAAACAAAGTATTTTGTAAATGCATAAGAGATAGCAGAAACCAACATTAAAGGTACAAATAGCTCATATCCTCCGGTTATTTCTGCAATTAAGAAAATTGCTGTTAATGGCGCATGTAATACACCTGCCATTAACCCCGTCATCCCAATTAATGTAAAATTAGATTCTGAAACACTAAACCCTAAATGATTAATAATTTTTGCTATAGCATTACCCAAAGCACTACCCATAAATATTGTTGGAATAAAAATACCTCCTACTCCACCAGCTGCAAAAGTAGTTGTCATGGCAATTGCTTTAAATATTGCAATTAATATCAACATTAAAACAACAACATACACATTTTCTAAATCTAAATTATAGGGTATGTCTTTTAACGCTGCTGCGGTATTTCCTTTTAATAAATTGTTTATCAATCCATAACCCTCACCATATAATGGCGGAATTAAATACAACATAATTCCTATTGCAAATCCTCCGATAGCTAACCTTTTAAAAGGGCTATCAAATTTTTCGAAAAAATTACTAATTTTAAAATACATTTTAGAGAAATAAACAGAAGCATTACCTGTTACAAATGCTAAAAAAATATAAAACGGAATGTCATTTATTACAAAAACATCCACTAATTTAAATCGAAACAAAACGTCTGTTCCTACTAAAAAATAAGAAGAAATAACTGCAGAAACCGATGCTAACAATAATGGAACCAAAGAAACAAAAGCCATATCTAAGCTAAAGATTTCTACTGCAAAAATTATAGCTGCAATTGGCGCCTGAAACATAGAAGACATGGCACCCGCTGTTGCACAACCAATTAACAACATTCTTGTTTTGGCATTCATGTGAAAAAATCTTGCAACATTAGATCCTAAAGCTGCTCCTGTACTTACTGCCGGACCTTGTAACCCTGCAGAACCTCCAAAACCCACTGTGATTGGTGCTGTTATTAAAGAAGCAAAGATTTTATATCTTTTTATAATTCCATTTCTTCTAGAAATAGCATGTAATGTGGTAGAAATACCATGACCAATATTTTTTTTGATTACAAATTTTTTAATTAGAAACACTAAAAACAATCCAATAATTGGAAAGACAAAATAAAGTGTATAATGATAATCTTTTATAAGGTTACCCTGCAACAATTCTTCAATAAAAAACGTTAAATCTTTTAAAATAAAAGTACCTAAACCGGCTAAAAAACCGACTAAAATACTAAGGACATAAACAAACTGACGTTCAGAAATATATTTGTATCTCCAAATTAAAATTCTTTTGTATAACTTATTATTCTTTGGCATTACTCCTTGTCAGTACTTTTTAAAAAATCGGTACCTAAATACCCATTATCTTTGTTATAATACCAAGCTCTACTTTTTGGTATTTTAATTTCATTGATGGTTTCTAAACCCGAAAGTAAAATATATTCTCCGCTATCTTTTGCTTCTTTAAAAAACTGATACACTTCCATAGCATACGTTTCTGGATCAAAATAAAAATACCAAGTATCTTTACCAACCTCTTTATTGTAAGTAATTTTTAAAACCAAATAGTCTTTTTCTTTAAAGGTTTTCTTTTCTACTTTTTGATGAATAATTGTACCTTCATCTTTCAGTTTCATTGGTAAACCATACAAATACGTATAATAATTTTTATACAAATTGGCTCTTTCTAAAGTTAAACCGTATTTCTTTTTTATTACTTCAGATGGATTTTTATCATCATTAAAAGAAAATGTTGTAACCTCTTTATCTAAAATATACTCTGTAGTAATTGTATCTCTTTTTGCTTTTACAGAAAAATATTCTTCAGGTAAATTAATGTTGATAACACTTTTTCTTGGTGCTCCTTTAGGTGTTTCCATCGTTACAAAAAGAGTTCCTTTAAAAGTAGACCAATTATTGTTCGGATCGTGAAAGTTGATTGATTTCTCTAATAATTCATCACCAGTTATTTTTTGAGCAGAGAAAGTAAGTGATACTAATAGAAATAAAAGTGTGGTTAAATTTTTCATACTTTAAATTTAATAAAAAATCCCGCAAAAGCGGGATTTTTTACTCTTTATGCTTCAATATCAAGTTTTAAACTTAATTCTTTTAGTTGATCATCATCAATAAATGCTGGCGCGTCAATCATAACATCACGCCCTGAGTTGTTTTTTGGGAATGCAATAAAGTCACGAATTGTTTCTTGTCCACCTAAAATAGCAACCAATCTATCCAATCCAAAAGCTAAACCTCCATGTGGTGGTGCTCCGTACTCAAACGCATCCATTAAGAAACCAAATTGAGCTTTAGCATCTTCTTCAGAAAAACCTAAGTGACGCAACATAGTTGCTTGCATTTGCTTATCATGAATTCTTATTGATCCTCCACCAATTTCATTTCCATTTAAAACTAAATCGTACGCATTTGCTTTTACAGCTCCAGGATCTGTATCTAACAATTCCATTTGACCAGGTTTTGGTGATGTAAATGGATGGTGCATTGCATGGTAATGACCAGTTTCTTCATCTAATTCTAATAATGGAAAGTCGATTACCCAAAGCGGAGCAAATACTTTAGGGTCTCTTAATCCTAAACGTTCTGCCAATTCCATACGTAAAGCAGACATTTGTGCTCTTACTTTATTTGTTTCTCCAGATAAAACACACACTAAATCACCAGGTTTTGCACCTGTAATTTCTGCCCATTTTGCTAAATCTTCTTGGTCGTAGAATTTATCTACAGAAGATTTAAAAGATCCATCTTCGTTTACACGAGCATAAATCATTCCTAAAGCACCAACTTGTGGACGTTTAACCCACTTTATAATATTGTCTATTTCTTTTCTTGTATATGCATTTCCACCAGGAACAGCAATACCAATTACCAATTCAGCAGAATTAAAAACGCCAAAATCTTTGTGTTGTGTAACAGCATTTAACTCGCCAAATTCCATTCCAAAACGAATATCTGGTTTGTCATTTCCGTACAAACGCATAGCATCATCGTACAACATTCTTGGGAATTTCTCCACCTCAACATTATTTACTTCTTTTAATAAGTGACGCGTTAATCCTTCAAAAATATTTAAAATATCTTCTTGTTCCACAAACGCCATTTCACAGTCAATTTGTGTGAATTCTGGTTGTCTGTCAGCACGTAAATCTTCATCTCTAAAACATTTTACAATCTGAAAATATTTATCCATTCCACCAACCATCAACAATTGTTTAAAGGTTTGAGGTGATTGAGGCAATGCGTAAAACTGACCTTCATTCATACGAGAAGGCACCACAAAATCTCTTGCTCCCTCTGGAGTAGATTTTATTAAATACGGAGTTTCTACTTCTATAAATTCTTGGTCAGACAAGTATTTACGAACTTCCATAGCTACTTTATGACGAAAAATTAAACTGTCTTTAACAGGATTTCTTCTAATATCTAAGTATCTATATTTCATTCGGATGTCTTCACCTCCATCCGTTTTATCTTCTATTGTAAAAGGTGGTAACTTTGCTTCGTTTAAAATTTCTAATTTAGAAACCAAAACTTCAACTTCACCAGTAACTATATTTGTATTTTTAGATTCACGCTCAATTACAGTACCTGTTACTTGTATTACAAACTCTCTACCTAAAGATTTTGCTTTTTCCATCATTTCTTTAGGTGTACGATCTTCATCAAAAATTAACTGTGTAATTCCGTATCTATCACGCAAATCTACCCAAACCATAAAACCTTTGTCTCTAGACTTTTGTACCCAACCTGCTAAAGTAACTTCTGTATTGATGTGTGATGCTCTTAACTCACCACAAGAATGACTTCTGTACATTTTTTATCTTTTATTAAGCTGCAAAATTAATCAATCTAATGAAAACCTACTTATTTTTAATGATGAAATTTCTAGAGCAAAATATGGCTTGTTTTTAATTGAAAAACAAAAAAAATCACCTTAGAAAATAAATTCTAAAGTGATTAATAAACACTTCTTCTTTAATCAAAATATTTTTTAAACAGGAATTGAATCTACTTTATCCATTCTATCCCAATTTCTATGTTTAGAAACAGCATTAACAAAATCTATTGGTTTCTTATTAATTAAAATTGCTGTATCTTTCTTAAAATCTTTTACATAAGTTTCATCTAAGAAATCTTCACCTTCATTATCTGCAGCAATAGCTTTACAATGTTTTAAAGCTTCGTTTACAAACTTTTTGTATTTACCATTTTTGCTTATGGTTTCAATAGATTTTTTACCTCCAGGAACATAAATGGCATCAAATAAAACACTTTCTGTAGTGTTAATTGAAGCATCTACATCATGGTCCATACTTTCATCGCACTTAACAATTCCACCTTTTGGTGCAATTAATTTTACAGTAGCATTCTCTTCTTCTAATTTTTTACGCATTGCATCAAAATCTTTCATAGAAAAACCATTAGCAACCAAAACAGCAATTTCACGAGTTGCAATAGAATTAAACTTTGTATTACCTTGACTTAATGCAGGCGATTCATCTAAATAATTTTTTGCTTTACCTGGCTGAAAATCTTCTACATTCGCATCTGCACCAATTGCTTGGTTTATTGGCTTATCTATAGATTTTGGAATTTCCATTCCTAAGTTTTCGGC
Source organism: Polaribacter sp. Asnod1-A03 (assembly GCF_045063585.1). Lineage (NCBI taxonomy): Bacteria > Pseudomonadati > Bacteroidota > Flavobacteriia > Flavobacteriales > Flavobacteriaceae > Polaribacter > Polaribacter sp. Asnod1-A03. The sequence goes on from NZ_JBEFOE010000009.1 coordinate 1,617,157, forward strand.
AACTTGTTTCGCTAAATCTTCATTTATTTCCTTAATCAACCACAACATTCTGCTTTTAATATGATCGTGAGTACATTTACCCAACTCAAAAGAATAAGCACCAATTACATGTTGTTTTTCCCACTCTTTTAAACTTCTGTAAAACAATGCTGGTTGAGAAAAATGATCGCTAAAACTCTTACTTCTAGATCTTATTTTTTTAGCATCAATTCTTTCTTCATAAGAATGAAAAGCACCTTCTGATATTTTTGCTAAATGAGGACAACCTCCGCTTAAAGAGTTTGGGAAATATGCCGTTTGCCCTTTAGGTATTTCAGTTTGCATATGACCATCTCTTTGGTTGTTATGCGTTTCAGAAATTGGTTTGTTAATTGGTATTTGATGAAAATTAGGTGTTCCTAATCTAGATAATTGTGTATCTCTGTAAGAAAACAACCTACCTTGTAATAATGGATCATTAGTAAAATCGATTCCTGGCACAATATTTCCTGGTAAAAAAGCAACCTGCTCTGTTTCTGCAAAGAAGTTTTCTGGGTTTTTATTTAACGTCATTTTTCCAACAATTTCAACTGGCACCATTTCTTCTGGTATTAACTTTGTTGGATCTAGAATATCAAAATCATATTTATGTTCATCCTCTTCTGGAATTATTTGAAAACCTAACTCCCATTCAGGATAATTACCATCTTCAATGGCATTCCATAAATCTCTTCTATGAAAATCTGCATCTGCACCATTTATTTTTACAGCTTCATCCCAAGTAACAGAATGTATACCTAAAACTGGTTTCCAATGAAATTTTACGAAATGTGCTTTCCCTTCTTCATTTATTAATCTGTAAGTATGTATCCCAAAACCCTCCATCATTCTTAAACTTCTAGGAATTGCTCTATCACTCATTGCCCAAATATGATTGTGTAATGTTTCTGTAGTTAAAGAAACAAAATCATAAAAAGTATCGTGTGCAGAAGCTGCTTGTGGAATTTCGTTATTTGGTTCTGGTTTTACTGAGTGAATTAAATCTGGAAATTTCATTGCATCTTGAATAAAGAAAATAGGCATATTATTACCAACTAAATCCCAAGTACCTTCTGGATTATAGAATTTTACAGCAAAACCTCGTACATCTCTTGCCAAATCTGGAGATCCTTTAGAACCTGCAACTGTAGAAAAACGTACAAAAACAGGTGTTTTTCTATTGGTGTCTGTAAATAAACCTGCTTTACTGTATTTTTTTTGACTTTTATACAACTCAAATACTCCATGAGCTCCACTACCTCTTGCATGTACAATTCTTTCCGGAATTCTCTCGTGATCAAAATTGGTTATTTTTTCTCTCAATAAAAAATCTTCTAATAATGTAGAACCTCTTTCACCAGACTTTAAAGAATTATTAGTATCATTAACTTTTACTCCTTGTCTTGTTGTTAATGGCTTGCCTTTTGCATCTACCATATGTTCTTCTAACTGATCTATTTTTTCACTTTTATTTGACATAGTATTGTTTTTTAGATTGGTATGATGCCAAAACTATTTATTAATAAAGTGTAATTATTGCTCAAATGAAATATTCTTTAACTCATTTCAGCATAAAAAATAAATCTATTTATCAGAATAAAGCGCTTACAATCTTTAATATATTATTTTTGCGCCAGTGTTGAGTTAGTATTCTAATTAGATTAAAATGAATAGCAAACTACACTAACAAAACATAATTACATGTTTTATTTTTAACCTTTAATTACAAAAAGGTATTAATGTATACACAATAGAATCTATTAAAAAATGAGCAAATTATATTTAGTACCTACACCAATTGGTAATTTAGAAGACATGACTTTTAGAGCTATAAAAGTTTTAAAAGAAGTAGATTTTATTTTAGCAGAAGACACGCGTACAAGTGGTAAACTTTTAAAACATTTTGAAATTGCTACACAAATGCACAGTCATCATATGCACAACGAGCATAAATCTGTAAAAGGTGTTGTGCAAAGAATACAAAACGGAGAAACTTGTGCTTTAATTTCTGATGCAGGAACTCCTGCAATTTCAGATCCTGGTTTTTTATTAACCAGAGCTTGTGTAGAAAACAATATTGACGTGGAATGTTTACCTGGAGCTACGGCTTTTGTACCTGCTTTAGTAAATTCTGGTTTGCCAAATGATAAGTTTGTTTTTGAAGGTTTTTTACCTGTAAAAAAAGGAAGACAAACACGTTTTCTTTTATTAGCAGAAGAAAAAAGAACGATGATTTTTTACGAATCTCCACATAAATTAGTAAAAACTTTAGGTCATTTTATAGAATATTTTGGATCTGACAGACAAGTTTCTGTTTCAAGAGAACTCACAAAAATGTTCGAAGAAACTGTAAGAGGAACTGCAACCGAAGTGTTAGCGCATTACACTGCAAAACCACCAAAAGGTGAAATTGTTGTTATTGTAGATGGGAAAAAATAAAACCTAACTTTTTTAGCTAGGTTTTATTCATATTGTTGTTAGTAATTTTTAATCTGTAAATAGTTTTGCTATTTCTTTTGCCAATTTATCTACGTTTCCTTCAGAATTTCCAATAGAAATATATTTTATAACTCCATTTTGGTCAATTAAAAAACTTTTTGGGATAGCTCCAGTTGCATATTGATCCCAAATTTCTTTATTAGGATCAATTCCTACATTGAAATCAACACCATATTTTTTCATCTTCTCCATTTTATTTAAAACTTTGTCTTTACTTTCTCCTATAGATATAGCTATTAAAATAAAATATTCATTTTTAAAAGGAGTCAATATTTTTTCTGGAAACTCTGCAAATTCCATTAGACAAGGTGCACACCAAGTAGCCCAATAATTTAACAGAACTACTTTTCCTTTTAAATCTGAAAGATTAAGTTTTTCACCATTAATCATTTCGACTGTAAAATGATTTGCAGTATCGTTAACGTTTAATTTTAATTCGTCATTACGATTTTTAACTTCAGGAATTACCTTATTGTTTGATAGTTTTTTGCTATCTCTCTCTGCTTTTTCTTTTTCTGTTAGTAAATCTATTATAATTACAAATTCTCTATCTCCAATTTTATCACCAAATTTTTCAGCAAGGTTATTTCTTTCTTCTTCAGAGATACCTTTTTTCATCGCTTTTATGAATCCTTGTTGCCCTAATTCTTCAAGCTCTACTTTAGTTATAATTTTATTATTGGCAATGATTACATACTCAGGTTTTTTTATGGTTTTATTTTGTGCAAAAAAAGTAAATCCGTAAAGAAAGAAGATTAATATAATAATTTTTTTCATGCTTATTTTTTTGAAAAGATTTAAATATTGAACTTGTGTGAAAATTATTTTTTCTTAAGTGTAATTATTATGGCTCCATTTGGAGAATTGTACCTTTTAATCGCTTGTTCCCCTTTTAAAACTTCCATTTTTTCTATATCAGCAGGTTTTAAAGTATCGAGATTTTTTTTATCAGAAACGATACCATCAATAATTACCAATGGTGTTTTTTCACCTTTATCATTATCATTCTTTCTTATTTTTATTTTAGAAAAAGCTGATTCTGCTTTTGTTTTTGTTGTAATTAATATTACTCCATTTGGTGCCTTGTATTTGGCAATTGCATCTTCTCCTTTTACAACAAATATCGTTTTAATTTTATCTTGATCTATTAATTCTATTGGGAACTCAAATTTTTTGCCATCTACATAAATATCCGGGTTTGCTCCATCTTTTAATTCTATATATAATTTATCTTTTTCTACTTCTTTACTCTCGCTTTCTTGAGCATGAATCAAAGAAATTGAAAATAATAGTACAATTGTTGTAAATAATATTTTTTTCATTTTTTAAATATTTAATCGTTATTTTTAAGTTTGGTTTTTTATTCCGTTTTTGTGTAAACAATTAATAAGTCGGTTTCTACAACAATATTATGTATTGGTTGTACTTCTTCTGAATTTAGAAACATCATTTTAGCTTCATTTAATAAGGCTTCTTTTTCTTTATTACTTAAACCTTCATTTCTTATGTTATTGATAAAAAGTATACTCATCAATAGTATAGAAGCAGCAATAGTAATAAACCCTATTCCAAATCGATTATTTTTTGTTGTTCTTTTATCAAAAGATTGCCATAAATCATCATTAAAATTATTTGGAGCAACTTTTTTATTATTTTTCACAAAAGTCGACCACATTTTAATTCCTGTTTCTGATTCATCAACATTATCAAACAACATTGATTCTTCTTTTAAAGAACTTCTACCCGATTTGTATTTACCTATAAGGTCTTTAATATTCTCCTCGCTCATAATTGTATGTTTTTTCTAATGCTACACCTATAAACTTTCTGGCTCTAGAGACTAAAACTCTAGCATGTTCTATTCTTATTTCTAATGTAGCTGCAATTTCTATAAATTCATAACCATCAATATCTCGCATTATAAAAACCTCTTTTTGTTGTTCTGGTAATTGCTTTAAAATATTTTTAATGATACCATTTAGTTCTTGCCACTCTATATCTAAACTTTCTGTTGAAGATTTTAAAACTTTAAGATGCGATAACGAATCATCTATTAAAAGTGGTTTTTTTCTTAATATATCTATACAATGATTTCTAGCTGTTAAAAAAACTAAGCCCTTAATATTTGGGTGTTTTGCTACATAATTTCTCTTTTCCCATAATTTTATCATGATTTCTTGTATAGCATCTTCTGCATTTTCATTCCCACCAAGCATTCTTGCTACCATAGGATAAATGCGTTCTGATAACGAAAACACGTTAATCTTAAAGTCTTTTTTGTTCATTCTATTTATATAACGTACTAATACAATAATTCATAACAAAGATTTTTGATTTTTTTAAAGTACAATAAAATATTTGACTAATTTTCATTTAAATTTGGCGCTTATTAAACATACAAAATGACAATCCAAGAATTTAAAACCAAATTAAAATCAAATTCAACAGAAATTAACTTTGCAGAAACCATGCAAGTAATTGAGGATAATTACAATTTTACACCAACTGCTTTTACCAACGGAGACATCAAAAATAATGCAGGAGAAAATTCTGGTTCTTGTAAATTATTTGCTTTTGCGGCTCATCAACAATTAACAAAAGAAGAAGCTTTAGCGTGTTTTGGAGAGCATTATAAAAATGTTTTAGAGGATGAAAATGGAGATTCTCATCAAAATATTAGAAACTTTATGCAAACTGGTTTTAAAGGTTTAACTTTTGATGGAGAAGCTTTGACTTTAAAAAATTAAAACCGTCAATATTTATTTCATAAGCGTTCATTTCTGTTTATGTTCTGTTTTATTTTTGATAAAAATCAAAATTTATGGAATCTAAACATTATAATGTTTTTGTAATTGGAAGCGGTGTTGCAGGACAAACAGCTGCAAAAGTATGTTCTAAAAACGGACTTAAAGTTGCCATAGCAGATAAACAAGCTTTTGGCGGAACTTGTGCCTTAAGAGGTTGTGATCCCAAAAAAGTAATACTTCAATTTGGTGATATTATAAAAAAGACCGAAGCTTTAAAAGGTTTAGGAATCAAAAAAGTTCCAAAAATTGATTGGCAAGACATTCTAAAGTTTAAAGATTCTTTTGTAAAAGAGATTCCGAAAGGAACAGAAGAACAACTATCAGAACTCGGAATCGATTTATATCATCAATCTCCTAAATTTATCAATAAAAATGAAATTTCTGTAGAAGGCAAAACTATTTCTGCAGATAATTTTGTGATTGCAACAGGATTAACTCCTCGTAAATTGCATTTTAAAGGAGCTTCTTATTTAAAAACAAGTGGTGATTTTTTCACTTTAAAAAAATTACCAAAATCTGCTACTTTTATTGGTGCTGGATATATTGCTATGGAATTCAGTTTTCTATTATCTACTCTCGGTTGTAAAGTAACAATCATTGACAGAGGAGCACAGCCATTATCTCAATTTGATGATTTTTTAGTAAAAAAACTTACTGATAAAATGAAAGAGAATGGAGTAAAATTTTATTTTGATTCAGAAATTGAATCCATTGAAAAGTTAAAGAAAAATTTTCGAGTTCATTTTAATAAAAATGGAAAAGAATATTCAATAAAATCTAGAGTTGTTTTTAATACGTCGGGTAGAGTTCCTGCTACTGAATTATTGAACTTAGAAAAAGCAAATATTAAATATGATGATTCTGGAATAATTGTAAATAACTTTTTACAGAATGAAACCAATAGTAATGTATTTGCTTGCGGAGACATTTCTAGTAAATCTTTGCCTTTAACTCCGCTTTCGGGTTTACAGGGTTATATTGTGGGAAATAATATACTTAATAAAAACAGTAAAGAATTCTCTAATCCACTAGTTCCTTCTGTTGTTTTTACCCACCCTAATTTAGCTAGTGTTGGCTTATCTGAAAAGGAAGCCAATAAAAGGTATAAAAACATTAAAATATATCAAGATGATGCTTCTGATTTTTACAACGCAAAGAAAAGTAACGAAAGCACTTATGCCTATAAAATAATTATCAACAAAAGAACAGATGTAATTGTTGGCGCACATCTTTTAAGTACAGAAGCAAACGAATGTATTAATATTATGATGATGGCTATTGATAAAAAAATGACCGTATCCCAATTTAAGAAACTTATTTTTACGTATCCTTCTTATACAAGCGACTTAAAAAACATGATGAAAAACATTGATTAAAAACTGTTTTTATCTACTATTCTTGATAAGGTTCAAAAAAGAATTTTCTAATCTTTTACAAATACAAAACTCATTAAAAGTATGTTATATTTGCATAACTTTCTTATCCATGAATCAAACTCTTTTATCATCTCCCTTACAAGGTTTTACCGATTATAAATTTAGAAATGCTTTTAATCATTTCTTTGGAGGTATCGATACATTTTACGCTCCGTACATTCGATTGAATGGTAAATTTGTGATTAAAAACTCTTATCAGAAAGACATAAAAGTCGAAAATAATACCGAGTTAGAAGTTATTCCGCAAGTAATAACCAATGATGTAGATGAGTTTTTATTCGTTTCTAAATATGTACAAGAATTAGGTTACAAAGAATTAAACTGGAACTTAGGTTGCCCTTACCCAATGGTTGCAAAACGCGGAATGGGTTCTGGTTTAATTAATGACGCTGAAAAAATTAATAATATTCTTCATAAAATTCATAATGAATCCGATATTTTAGTTTCTATGAAAATGAGAATGGGCTATGATACTCCAGAAGAAATTTTAGATGTTTTACCCATTTTAGACAACTATCCTTTAAAAAATATTGCCATACACGCTAGAATAGGAAAACAACTTTATAAAGGCGGAACAGATTTAGAAGCCTTTCAAAAATGTTTAGACAATACAAAACATAAAATGTATTATAACGGAGATGTTACCTCTGTTGCTTCTTTTAAAAAATTACAAGAACGTTTTCCTTCTATAGACCATTGGATGATTGGTAGAGGATTAATTGCAGATCCTTTTTTACCAAGTATGATAAAAAAAGATACTACAGAATATCCTAAAAATAGATTTCAGATATTTAATGATTTTCACGATCGTATTTATAATGAATATGATGCTACACTTTCTGGTCCAACTCCTATTAAAATGAAAATGTTAGGTTTTTGGGAATATTTTTCTCAAAGTTTTTCGAATCCTGCTAAAACCTACAAAAAAATTAAAAAGGCCAGCAATAAAAGAGCTTACGAAATTGCTGTAAGAGAAATTTTTAAAGAAGCTAAAATGTAGTTTCTTTAAAAATTAATCAAATACTTTTACATTCCTCTCCTTTTAATCTTTAAAATATTCCTAAATAATTGGTATTTCTTTTTACCAATATTAATATCTAAAATTAAATTTTCATCAAATAATTGATTTTATTTCTTATTTTATGATAAAATCATTATTTTAGGTACTTATAATTAGCATATTAAAAACAACATACACATATCTTATAGATTGTTGTTTTTAAATAAATACACACTATAATATAAAAAAATTATGTTTTTATTTTTTATATAGATTTAATCTATATAAATATAAAACATGAGAATTATACTATCAATATATCGGAGCAGAAAAAGAATAGATTTGTAACGTAAAAAAATTAAACATACAAAACACATATACCTTTCAAAAATGGAAAACGATAAACATACTACCCCATCTAATGATGAAAGCAAATGCCCATATCATCAAGCTCAACAAGATCAATCTTCTCCAATTGTTGAAGAAAACAAAGAACAAACAAACAGTCATACCTCATCAGCAGGAAAATGTCCTGTAATGCACGGTGCAAATACTTCTAGTCAAGATTCTGTTATGGAGTGGTGGCCTAACGCACTTAATCTAGATATTTTACATCAACATGATACAAAAACAAACCCTTTAGGAGAAGAATTTGATTATTATGAAGAATTAAAAAAATTAGATACAGAGGCTTTAAAAAAAGACATGCATGCTTTAATGACAGATAGTCAAGATTGGTGGCCTGCAGATTGGGGGCATTATGGAGGATTGTTTATTCGCCTTTCTTGGCACTCAGCAGGATCTTACCGTATTTCTGACGGTCGTGGTGGTGCTGGTTCTGGTAACATCCGCTTTGCTCCATTAAATTCTTGGCCAGATAACGTTAGTTTAGATAAAGCGAAACGTCTATTATGGCCTATTAAAAAGAAATACGGAACAAAAGTTAGTTGGGCCGATTTAATTGCATTAGCCGGTACAATTGCTTACGAAAGCATGGGATTAAAAACTTATGGTTTTGCTTTTGGTCGTAAAGATATTTGGCATCCAGAAAAAGATACTTATTGGGGTTCAGAAAAAGAATGGTTAGCACCAAGTGATGAGCGTTATGATGATGTTGAAACCCCATCAACTATGGAGAATCCATTAGCGGCAGTACAAATGGGATTAATTTATGTAAACCCAGAAGGTGTTAACGGAAAACAAGATCCATTAAAAACAGCTGCACACATAAGAGAAACATTTGCTCGTATGGCTATGAATGATGAAGAAACTGTTGCTTTAACTGCTGGAGGTCACACTGTTGGTAAAACGCATGGTAATGGAGATGCAGGTCTGTTAGGAGCAGAACCAGAAGCTGCAAATGTAGAAGAGCAAGGTTTAGGATGGACAAATCCTAGCAATTCAGGAAAAGGTCGTTATACGGTAACAAGTGGTCTTGAAGGTGCATGGACAACAAACCCTACAAAATGGGATGGTGGATTCTTCGAAATGCTATTTAATCATGAATGGAAATCTGTTAAAAGTCCTGCAGGAGCAACACAATGGGAACCTGTATCAATTAAAGACGAAGATAAACCTGTAGATGTAGAAGATGATAGTATCCGCCATAACCCAATGATGACAGATGCTGACATGGCTATGAAAGTAGATCCTATCTATAAGGAAATCTCATTAAAATTCATGAACGATCAAGAGTATTTCTCTGAAACTTTTGCACGTGCTTGGTTTAAATTAACACATAGAGATATGGGTCCAAAAGCAAATTACTTTGGAGCAGATGCACCAACAGAAGATTTAATTTGGCAAGATCCTGTTCCGGCAGGAAAAACAGATTATGATGTAGAAGCTGTAAAATCTAAAATTGCAGCATCAGGATTATCTATTTCAGAAATGGTAAACACTGCTTGGGATAGTGCTCGTACTTATCGTGGTTCTGATATGCGTGGTGGAGCAAACGGAGCTCGTATTCGTTTAGCGCCTCAAAAAGATTGGGAAGGAAACGAACCAAAACGTCTAGCATATGTATTATCTGTTTTAGAACCAATTGCTGCTGAATTTGGTATTAGTATTGCAGATACTATTGTATTAGCTGGTAATGTTGGTGTAGAGCAATCTATTAAAGCTGCAGGGTTTGATACAGAAGTACCTTTTGCTCCAGGAAGAGGAGATGCTACAGATGAAATGACTGATGCAGATTCTTTTGAACCTTTAGAGCCTTTAGCTGATGGATACCGTAATTATTCTAAAAAAGATTACGAAGTTAGTCCAGAAGAATTAATGTTAGATCGCACTCAATTAATGGGATTAACCGCACCAGAAATGACAGTACTTGTTGGAGGAATGAGAATGCTAGGCACAAATTATGACAACACTAAACATGGTGTATTCACTGATAAAATTGGTGCTTTAACCAATGATTTCTTTGTAAACTTAACAGATATGGGTAACACTTGGAACCCTATAGAAAATGGATTATACGAAATTCGTGATCGTAAAACAGGAATTGTAAAATGGACTGCAACTCGTATGGATTTAGTATTTGGTTCTAATTCAATATTACGTTCTTACTCAGAAATTTATGCACAAGATGGCAGTAAAGAAAAATTTGTAAATGCTTTTGTAAAAGCATGGACAAAAGTGATGAATGCAGATAGATTTGATCTTAAATAAAGAAAAATTTAATTTTATAAAAACGGCTTTGATAAATTATCAAAGCCGTTTTTTTATCAGAAAAATTGATTAATACTAAGAACCATTATGCTTACCAACTTCAAAACCATGTTTTCCTAAATATTTATTACCACTTTCTATTGCACCGGTTTCAATAGTTGTTCCCATAGAATCATTCCATCTATTTAAATATCCAAAGAGAGAAATTACTCCTAACATTTCTACAATTTCTCCTTCATCCCAATATTTATATAATTCTTCTTTAATTTTATCATCAACAGCATTTGGTACCATAGAAGCTGCCAAAGAAAAATCTAAAGCCGCTCTTTCTGCATCAGAAAAAGCATTGTGGGTTTTATATTCCCAAATATTATCTAGCTGTTCTTGTTCTGCTCCATAACGTTCTGCGGCTCTTATTGCATGTGCTTGACAATATCGGCAACCTGTTGCATTACTAGAAACCCAAGCAATCATTCTTTTTAACGCAGAAGAAACTTTACCTTCATTTGCCATAACTGCTTTATTTAAGTTGATAAAAGCTTTGGAAATTGCAGGTCTACGTTGCATTGTTAAAACGGAATTAGGGCAAAAACCCAAAGTTTCATTAAAAAATTCTGCCAATTGTTTTGTTTCTAAATCGTGCCCTGCTGCTAACGGTGTTACTAATGCCATATTTTTATCTATTTTTTAAAATATCGAAATCTAATTTTATAACTTTACGATAAATATAACTTTTATAAATGGAAATCAAATTACATTCTTTTAACCTTGAATTAAAACATACATTTACTATTTCTAGAGAATCACACGATTTTCAGCCATCTTTAATCGTTGAACTAATTGATGATAATTTTAGTGGGTTTGGAGAAGCTACCTCTAATCCTTATTACAATATTACTGTTGAAAACATGATGGCTACCATTCAAAAAAACTTGTCTTTTATTGAATCTTTATCTAAAGAACAACCTACTGATTTTTGGGCGAAATTAAAACCTCTATTTACAGAAAACATGTTTGCTCTATGTGCTTTAGATATGGCTTTTAATGATTTAAATGCTCGTAAACAAGGAAAAAAATTGTACGAAGTTTGGGGTTTTAATATTGATAAAAATCCTATGACAGATTATACAATTGGTATCGATTCTGTAGAAAAAATGGTTGCCAAAATGAAAGAATTACCTTGGCCGATTTATAAAATTAAATTAGGTACAAAAAATGATATTGAAATTGTAACAGAACTTAGAAAACATTCTAACGCAATTTTTAGAATTGACGCAAACTGCGGATGGACAGCAGGTGAAGCAATTGAAAACTCTTACAAGTTAAAAGAGTTAGGTGTAGAGTTTTTAGAACAACCTTTAAAAGCAAATGATTTTGAAGGTGCTAAAAAATTGTTCAAAAATTCTGCTTTACCAATCATTGCAGATGAAAGTTGTATTATAGAGAGTGATGTTGAAAAATGTGCAGGTTTGTTTCATGGAGTAAATGTAAAGCTTACTAAATGTGGAGGTTTAACACCTGGAAAGAGAATGTTAGAAAAAGCAAAATCTTTAGGCATGAAAACGATGGTAGGTTGTATGACAGAATCTACAGTTGGTATTTCTGCAATTGCACATTTATTGCCTCTTTTAGATTATGTAGATATGGACGGAGGTTTACTTCTTAAAAAAGATATTGCAAAAGGAATTACTATAAAAGACGGAGTAATTTCTTATGCTGATAAAAATGGAATTGGAGCTTCTTTATTATAATTATGCAACTAGAAAAAGCACCTAATACAACAGCATTTTTAAACGAAAAAGAATATCTATATTTTAGCGGAACTTCTTACTTAGGAGTGGCTTTTTTACCAGAATTTCAAGAATTGGTTTTTAAAGCAATTCATAAATGGGGCACTTCTTACGGAAGTTCTAGAAATGCCAATATAAAACTATCCATTTATGAAAAAGGGGAAACTTTTTTAGCTGATTTTTTACAAACAGAAACGGCTGTAACGCTTTCTTCAGGAACTTTAGCAGGGCAATTTGCTATAAAAACTTTAGAGTCTCTTGTAGATGCTTTTTATTTTATGCCTAAAACCCATCCTGCAATTTTACCTAAAAATGCGCTCCCTGTTTTTGATAACTTAGAAGTAAATGGCGAATTAAAATCCATAAAAAACAAAAAAATAAGTATTGTTTTAGACGGAATTGCCGCTTTTGAAACAAAACCTTTTTCTTTAGATTTTTTAGAAGAAATAGACGTTTCTAATACTATTTATTTAGTTGTTGATGAGTCTCACAGCTTAGGAATTTTAGGTGATAATGGAAATGGAGTTTCAAACTTAATTTCTAAAAAGAAAAATATAAAAATAATTATTACCTCTTCTTTAGGTAAAGCATTTGGTATTAACGGAGGTGTTATCGCGGGTGACTCAAATTTTATAAACCTCATCAAAAAAAACAATCTTTTTATTGGTTGCGCAGGTATGAGTCCTGCTTTTTTAGAAGTATTTTTAAATGCTCAAGAAATTTATAAAAGTCAGCTAATAAAACTAAAAAATAACATCGATTATGTTTTTAAAGAATTAAAGGATAATTCTGCAATAACTATTGATAAAACATATCCTGTTTTCTTTCATTCTGATGAAAAAATAGATCAAATTTTATTTGACAAAAAAACCTTAATTACCTCTTTCTATTATGCCACAAGTAGTAAAAAGTTTAATAGAATTGTTTTAAATGCAAATCATACAAAAGAACAATTATCCTTATTGGTCAACTCAATCAACAACTAATATAAATTTAATCATGAAAACAAAACTCTATTTTCTAATATTATTACTTGGTATTATATCATGTAATAAAGAACCTAAAATTATAGATAAGCCCATAGAGTTTGGAGAATTAAGAGAGCAATTAACATTAGATTACATGAAATCTCATTATGGTATTGTACAAACGTCTCCTATAATTGACCCAAAAATGATTGTGATACACTGGACTGCAATACCAACACTAGAAAAATCTTTTAGAGCCTTTGTAAACACAAAAATTGGTAGTCATAGAACCAAAATTAATACTGCCAGTCAATTAAATGTTTCATCACAATTTATGATTGACTTAGACGGAACTATTTATCGCTTAATGCCAGAAAACTATATGGCAAGACACGTTATTGGGTTAAACCATTGTGCAATTGGTATAGAAAATGTAGGTGGAACAACTGATATTCCTTTAACAGAAAAACAACTAAAAGCCAACATTTGGCTTGTTAAATATCTAAAAAACAAATATGATATTAATTATGTTATTGGACATTATGAATATACTAATTTTGAAAACCATGAATTATGGTTAGAAAAAGATGAAGGTTACAGAACTAAAAAAACAGATCCAGGTAAAGATTTTCTTTTTAAAATTAAAAATGCCACTAAAGATTTAGGATTTAAGGAAACTCCTGAATAAAGAGAATATAAAATAAAAGTAAAAGCTGCTAGAAAAATATTTTCTAGCAGCTTTTTTTAATTAAAAACAAATAAAGACTCTTATTCAGTAACATTCCACCAAACAGGAGTTGTTAATCTAACGCTTGCTGTATTGTCTGGCATGTTTTCATAATTTCTATCCTCTTCATTATACTCATAAACCATTGCTTGAATCCAATCATCATCATTAGGGAAAATATTTAAATTTACATTTACCGGTCTCTCTAAACCTGGATAAATTTCATCACTATAATCCATTCTTCTCATATCTACCCAAGTTTCTGGATCAAAAAGTAATGTAATATATTTCTGAACCATAATGTGAGATAATGTAAGACCCGATTCTCCTATTTCTTCATCCATTTTAGCTAAATAAGCGGTAGTTTCTAATGATGATGCTTCTGCTTTTTCAAAATCTGCCTGAATCCCTGATTTTAAAGCTGTATAGGCTCCTGAGTTATCACCTTTTCTTAATCTAGCTTCAGCCTCTATATACTTAACTTCACTATAAGTCATCATATAAGTCGGCGATGTTGGGCTAGTATAAAAGCCACCATTACCTATAGAATAATCATCTCCTCCTGTTGCATTATCTGGCAATGGACCTTCTCCTATTCTAACTCCTTGGTAACCTCCGTTTACGGCTTCAGGTACAATAATTTTAAGACGAGGATCTTCATAAGCAACATCTAAATCTAATGAGTTTTTTAACAACTCTACAAAAAAGTGTGAAAAATAATCTACTCTAGAACTACCATAACCACCTACAGAAAAAGGTTGTCTGTCATTTTCCGCTTCTCCACCACCATAAGATCTGTAAGCATTATCAGCATTAGATTGTAAAGCCAGAGAACAAGCTTCTATAATTGCATCTGCATCATAAGCCATATCTCCAGAACTTTTCTTAGATAAATGATTTAGATAACGAGCCTTTAAAGCGTAAGCTAATCTTATCCATTGTTCTTTATTTCCATTATAAAAAACATCACCTCCATTTGCATTTAATTCTATATCACTAGGTTCGTTAATTTGAGCAATAGCTTCATCTAACATTTGTATAATTCCCTGATAAACGACCTCTTGACTCTCAAACTCTGGTGTTAAGTTTAATGATGATACTCCATCATAAGTTTCAGTAAAAACGATAGATCCGTATTGGTCTGTTGTTGTCCCAAAACCGTAAGCACGTAATATTTTACCAACAGCTATAAAGTTTGGCGAATTGTGTTTTTCTCCTAAAGCAATTAAATCTGCTGTGTTTGGTAAAGAGTATACATAGGCATTTTGCCATAAAAAATAGCTACCTGTAGTTAAATAACTACTCCATGTTTCTGAGTAATAGTTAGCAACATTTTGTGCTCCATGTTGTGTTATTCCTAATACCTCTCTACTACCTCTGTAAATAACACCTGTAAACATATTTTCTATGGCACCTTTTATACGGTATTGTGGATCTAATGACTGTGTTGTTGGTGCTGTTTCTGAACTATTTACATCAAAATAACCTTCAGAACACGACATAAACACTATACTAACTAATAGTATAAAAATTGTATATTTTAAATGTTTCATTTTTTATATTTTAAAAAGTTAATTTAAGGCCTATATCAAAACCTTTAGTATTTGGCGTACCAAGATTATCTACACCTACAGAACCAGCTCCTGGAACCCCACCACCAAAGGCGTTAATTTCTGGATCTACACCACTATAGTTTGTAAATGTTAATAGGTTTCTACCTGTTAAAGAAATTTCTAAATTAGAAATTGGCAAACGGTCTAATAAACCTTGGCTTAATCTATAGTTTAAACTAACATATCTTAAACGTGTATATGAGCCATCTTCTACAAAATTTTCTGAATTTAAAGCATAATAGTTTTGATAATACTCTTGGTTTTTTGTTACTTCAATATCATTTGGTGTTCCATCTGCTTGTACACCAGATATAATTGTTGTTTCTCCTCTATCTAAAGTAGTGGTACCTACACCATAATAAGCTAAAGCGGATGCTGTTGCATTATAAACCGTGTTACCTTCTATAATGTCTAATAAAAATGACAATCCAAAGTTTTTATATCTTAAGGTACTAGAAATACCCAATGTAAAATCTGGTTGTCTATCTATATCTGCATAAGTTTCATCAGTTAGGGTTGGATATCCGTTATCACCGATTAAAACCTCTCCATTTTCATTTTTAATTGCTCTTTTTCCTCTTAATGAAAATAAAGAAGCATCTAAAACTCCTGCACCTGCCGCAGAATTTAAAAAAGTCCAAGAATCTGATAAATAAACTTCATTAATTTCTCCTGGTAAATCCACTACCGTTGTTACATTGCTACCGAAGTTAAAATTCATATCCCACTGAAAATCTGATGTAGAAGGCATTAATTTAACAGACAACAATGCTTCTATACCTTCATTTTCTATTTCTCCACCATTTAAAGTTGCATAAAAAGTACCTGCTGTTGGAGGAACTCGTATGTCTGTTAATATTTGATTATCTGAAACACTCTTATAATAAGTGGCATTAAAGCTTAATCTATTATTTAAAAAGCTTGAGTCAAAACCAAATTCCCAACTATTTGTAAACTCTGGTTCTAAAGCTGCATTACCAACATCTACTCCATTATATGCATAACCGGTACTACCAAGTCCATTAATTTGAGTTACCAAATAACTTTCTAATTGACCAATTGGGGCATCTTTACCTACTTGTGCCCAAGTACTTCTTAATTTTAAATAATTTAAACCATTATTTTCTGATTTAATATCAAATAAATCTGTAAGAACAGCAGAAGCCCCCACAGAAGAATAAAAGAAAGACCTACTTTTAGAAGGAAGTGTAGAAGACCAGTCATTTCTACCAGTAACATTAAAGAATAATGCATTTTTATAACCTACTTTTATTTCTCCAAATACACCAACATTTCTTTTTCTAGCTATACGCTCTAAAATTGTTTGGTTTTCTGATGACACATTACTAATATTATAAATACCCGGCGCTAAGAATCCATTTCCAGTTAAATAATCTGTTCTTACATTACTATCTTCAATAGTATTACCTGCTAACAAATTCAGCTCAAATTTTTCAGATATTTTTTTGGTATAAGTTGCAATAAAATTTGAAGTATATTTTTTATAAAGTCTTTCATATTGAGAAATATACCCTTCGCTTCTAGATTCATTTAAAGAACCATTTGCTGTTATTCTTTTACTATGTTGGTCATAAATATCCGCGCCAAACTTATAAGAAAGGTTTAAATTCTGGTTAATAGCATAATCTAAACCAATAGACCCAATAAATCTGTTTAACTCATTTGTATTAGGACTGTTTTCTAAACTCCAATATACATTATCGAATTGTTGACCTGTAAAGAATTGCTTTTGAGCCCCGTCTACATCTATATAATCTTTAACATCAACATTCGTAGGATAATTTAATAAACTTGTAATACTACCTCCTGTTGCATTACCTTGACGCGTGCTCTTAATATTTGTTCTAATATAATTACCTAAAATAGATAAAGTAAGTTTATCAGAAAGTTTAGAATTTTGTGTAATTCTAAAAGTAGTTTTACCATAAGATGTTGTTGGTATAATTCCTTCATTATCTAAATTTCCTAAAGAAAAATAAGTATTCCCTTTAGCATTACCCCCAGTATAACTTGCAAAATAGTTTTGAGAAACTCCTGTTTTATAAAAATCTTTTATATGATTATATGTTTCTGTACCAGAAGAAACTGCTTCTCCCCAAGAAAGTGGACTTTCTAAATTATAATTAACACTACCGTCTGTTTGAACAATTTGTTCTCCCTGACCATATACTTGCTGAATATCTGGAGTTCCCATAACATTGTCTACAGAAAGAGAAGAAGAAACAAACACTTTACTTACTCCTTCTTTTCCTTTTTTAGTTGTAATAATAACTGCCCCTTCCGCCGCCTGAATACCATACAATGCTGCTGCTGCAGGTCCTTTTAGCACCGTTATACTTTCAATATCCTCTGGGTTTAAATCAGAAGCTCTATTTGTACTTGCTACTTCTGAACTAGAATCTGTAGAGTTATCTATTGGCAATCCATCAACAATCATAAGTGGTTGATTGTTACCTGTTATAGAAGTACCCCCACGAATCATAATAACGGAAGAAGAACCAGGTGCTCCACCAGAACTTGTTATGGTTACACCAGAAACTTTTCCTTGTAAAGAATTAACCATGTTGGTTTGGTTACCTTCTAAAAGTTCTTCTGCTTTTAATGCTTGAGCAGCATAACCTAAAGATTTTTTTTGCCTTTTTACACCAAAAGATGTAACAACAACCTCATCTAACACGCTAGAATCTTCTTCTAAAGTTACATTTATTTTAGATGAGTTTACTACAATTTCAATAGGTTTAAAACCTAAAGAAGAGAAAACAATTGTTTCTCCTCGATTTACTTTAATAGAATACCTTCCATCAAAATCTGTACTTGTACCCTTTGATGTGCCTTTAATCAACACACTTACTCCTGGCAACTCTCCTGAGGCATCTGTAACTTTTCCTTTTACATTAATTTCTTGAGCAAAAAACCCAACTGTAAATAATAGGAAAACAGAAACCGAAAAAAACAGTTTTTTTATCATGAAAACACTTTTTATAGATTAATATTTTCATAAAATTAGCTAAAAAAACATAATAAATGCAAATAAATATGAAAAACAGCAAAAAACATTAACAATAAGTTAAAAATTGCATTTTTTTTGCAATAAAAAATAACCACTTAAGTAATCGGTTAAATCTTAAAAAAATTCACTTTTATTACTTTTTTTCGTTTAAAACGCATTTTTATCAAAAAGATTCTATTCTTTTTAACGACTAACTAATACACGTTTTGCTATTTTTGTAAGAATAGTATATAAATTTTAAATTATTTAGAATGGTTAAAAATATAGTTAAAACAGTCTGGACAGAGAAATCTCAATTTGAAACAGACAACCCAAGCGGACATAAATTTACAATGTTTGACAAATCTCAAGATAATGGAGATACTGTTGGCTTTGCACCAAAAGCATTAATGTTGTCTTCTCTAGCTGGTTGTTCTGGTTTAGATGTTGTTTCTTTATTAACAAAAATGCGTGCAGAAGTAGAAGATTTTAAAATTGAAGTTACTGCAGACTTAACAGACGAACATCCTAAGTTTTACAACAAAGTAAAAGTAGATTATCATTTTACAGATAGTAATCTACAACCAGAAAAAATTCAAAAAGCAGTAAACTTATCGGTTACAAAATATTGTGGAGTTATGGAGATGTTTCGTCAATTTGCTGAAGTTGAGGTTGAAATTCATTTACATGAAATAGAAGGTTAAGAATAAATTTGCTATGAGATGGACTTTAAAACCAAAGCCTGCAAATGAAAAAGTAGAAAAACTTGCCAAAGAATTACAAGTTAATAAAACATTAGCACAAATTCTTTGTCAAAGAAATATTGAAAGTTTTGATGAAGCAAAAAGATATTTTCGCCCGAGTTTAGAGGATATTCACGATCCTTTTTTAATGAAGGATATGGATTTGGCAGTTGCCAGAATAGAAAAGGCAATTGCTAACAACGAAAACATTTTAATTTATGGCGATTATGATGTTGATGGAACTACTGCAGTTTCTTTAGTTGCTTCGTATTTAAAAACCATTTATCCAAATATTGCAACTTATATACCTGATAGATATGCAGAAGGTTACGGAGTTTCTTTTATGGGAATCGATTTTGCACAAGACAACGATTTCTCTTTAATAATTGCACTAGATTGCGGTATAAAAGCCATTGATAAAGTTGCCTATGCAACCGAAAAAAACATCGATTTTATTATTTGTGATCATCATAAACCTGGTGACGAAATTCCGAAAGCTGTTGCCGTTTTAAATGCAAAAAGAGAAGATTGTAATTATCCGTTTGATGAGCTTTGCGGTTGCGGAGTCGGTTTTAAATTGATTCAGGCTTTAGGTTCTAAAAGAAATCAAACGATTGAAGGTTTTTTACCATATTTAGATTTAGTTGCTACTGCAATTGCTGCAGATATTGTACCAATGAATGGCGAAAACAGAGTTTTGGCTTATTATGGTTTACAAGTGATCAACCAAAGTCCTAGAAACGGAATTAAAGCCATTATTTATCAAACTAAAAAAACAGAACTCACAATTACCGATGTTGTTTTTACGATTGCACCAAGAATAAATGCGGCCGGAAGAATGAAACATGGTAATTATGCAGTAGAATTATTAACCGAAATGGATTTTGATTCGGCAGTTGAATTTGCTGCTGCCATAGAAATTTTTAATGCAGATAGAAAAGATTTAGATAAAAGAATTACAGATGAAGCAATCATTCAGATTATTGATAATAACGAAGAAGAAAGGTTTTCTACTGTAGTTTATCAAGAAGATTGGCACAAAGGTGTTATTGGTATTGTAGCTTCTAGGTTGATAGAAAAATATTACAGACCAACGTTAGTTTTTACAAAAAGTGGCGATAAATTAGCAGCTTCTGCACGTTCTGTAAAAGGTTTTGATGTGTATAATGCTTTACATGCCTGTGAAGAATTTATAGAACAATTTGGCGGACATAAGTATGCCGCGGGTTTAACATTATTGCCAGAAAATTATGAGAATTTTAAAAATAAGTTCGAAGAAGTTGTCAAAACAACCATCGATAAAGAGTTATTAACTCCAGAAATTTCTGTAGATGCAGAAATTGATTTATCAGAAATTACACCTAAATTTTTTAGAATTATTCAGCAAATGGCGCCTTTTGGCCCAATGAATATGAAACCAACTTTTAAATCTACTTGTGTAAGAGATAATGGTTACGGAAAACAAGTTGGAGCAGACAAAACACATTTAAAACTAAATGTTTTTCAAGGTGATAATAAAAGAACTTTTAATTCTATAGGTTTTGGTTTGGGTGATAAAATGGAGTTTGTTCAGAATGATTTTGATATTGTTTATGCTTTAGATGAAAACGAATGGAATGGACATAAGTCGATTCAATTGGTTTTAAAAGATTTGAAATAATAAAAATGGAAGAAAAAGAAAATAAAAGTACTTTTCTAATAAATATTTTAGAAAAGTATATAAATAAAACAGTTTATCATGAAGAATTTGGAGTTTACTTCATTAAAGAGCTTGTTTCTAGAATAAGAAATATGAAAATTGAAATTTATTCTAATGATCATAACCCTCCTCATTTTCATGTAAAATCATCGGATAAATCAATAAATGCTACTTTTAGGTTAGACAACTGTAATCTCCTTAAAGGTGAAATTGATATAAAAGATAGAAAAAGAATTGAAGCTTTTTTCAATGATCCTGAAACAAAATATTTAATGAAAGAAATGTGGAACAAATCTAAAGATGAAAATCGAAAATTATAACACAACACCTAAACATGCTGATCAACTAAAATAGCATTTCCATCAGGGTCTAAAATTACAAAACTTGCCGGACCAGAAGTAGTTTCATCAGCTTCTGATTCTAATTTAACTCCTTCTTTTTTTAGATGTTGCTGTATGGTTCTAACATCATCAAATTCTTCTAATTTGTTGGCGTTTTCATCCCAACCAGGATTAAAAGTCATAATATTATTTTCGAACATTCCTTGAAAAAGACCAATTAAAGCATTTCTGTTTTTCATGATGAGATATTTTTTTTCAATTTCTCCAGCAAAAATTGTAAATCCCAACTTCTCATAGAATGCTTTTGATTTATAAATGTCTTCTACTGCTAAACTGTTTGAAAATGCTCCTAATTTCATAATTGTTATTTTTGGTTGATGTTCTAAATTTAGGAAATTATTTTGTTTTTTTTAATAAAAAACCCACTCCTAAATTAGAAGTGGGAAAAATTGCTATGAAAAAGAAAATGATAAGAAGTTTCTTATCATATATCTTTAGATGCTAGTTTTTAATAAAACTTGCGCTTAATTATAAAAATTTTTAAATTAATTTTCCATAGACAGTAAAACCATTCTTAATTCCATGAAAGTAAAAGACTTATCTACTTTTTCTTTTAACTCTGTAAGGTTTTTAAATTCAGTATTTTCTATATTATTTACAATTTTCTTATATTTTTTAATGTCAATTAATTCTAAAACGTCAACATCGCCAGAAGGAATATAGCTTGCCAAGTGACTTTCTATTGTACCAGAAGTTAAACTACGTTCTTTGGCAATTTCTTTAATTGAAAGTCCCGATTTAAATAACTCTAAAGTAATTTGTTTGGTTGGTTTTTTGTCTTCCCTTTTTTGTTCGTTCTGTTTATTTATTCCGTTTTCTTTGCAATATTTTTCTATAACCTCTAATATTTCATCTCCGTATTTAGAAAAACGAACTTTACCCATTCCTTTTACTTTTAACAGTTCTTTTTCGGTTCTAGGTAATGCTTCACACATTGCATACAACGTTTCTTGCGTAAATATTTGAAAAGCAGGTATGTTTTCTTCAATTCTAATTTCATCACGCAATTCTCGTAATTTTAAAGCTAGTAAAGGATCTTTTCTATTAGATAATTTTTTCTTTTTTGTAGTTGGTGCAGATTTTTGTAAAACAGCATTTGCTCTTACTTTTAAATATTCTTGAACCTTAAATCCACTCATCATTTTATTTAAGGCAAACAATTTTTCTAACAACTTTTCTTGAAGTGCATCAAACTGTTTTTTAAAATCTGTTTTTACAGCTTTATTGTCCGAAGAAAATTCAATAGTATTTAATGGTTTTAAAATATTATTTTTAGTCTGATTTAAAAAATAATCAACAGCTTTTGTAAATCGTTCTTGAATTTGAGAACTATTTTCTGGTAGAATATTATCTTCAGAAATTTGTACTAACTGATTTTTAAATCCGTTAGAAACTTTCATCAACGCAACAACACCATCATCTTTTATGGTTTGTAAATGATCTATTACATCTCCTTTTATACTTGTTTGGTTTTTGTAAAAAATGTCAATTAATCTTGTTGTTGGATACAAAAAAGGTTGATAATCGAATAATTCTGCAACTAAATTCAATTGAAAGTCTTTTTCAGAATCGTTTAAAACACTTTCGTCTGGATGATTTTCTTCTACGCTTTCATTAAAAACACTAACCGTTCTATCATTAATAATTGCGCTACTTGTAATTGGCGTTTTTAAAACCAAACCTTCCAAAGAAGTACACCTACTTAAAGCAACATAAGTTTGCCCATGTGCAAAAGAAGCTTCTGCATCTATAATTGCTTTTTCAAAAGTTAAACCCTGACTTTTATGAATGGTAATTGCCCAAGCCAATCGTAAAGGAATTTGAGAAAAAGAACCTGCAATGTCTTCTTTAATTTCTTTAGTTTCTTCGTTAATTGAGTAATTTATGTTTTCCCAAGTTTCTTTTTCGGTAACAATTTCGTCAATTTCATTTGGGCATTGTACAATTACATTTTCACTTGTAATATCGGTTACAATTCCTATTTTACCGTTGTAATATCTTTTTTCTGGTGATGAATCATTTTTGATAAACATTACTTGAGCACCAATTTTTAATTCTAATTTTTCATCATTCGGATATGAGTTTTCACTGAATTTACCAGAAACCTCGGCATCAAAATGATAGCTTCTGTTTTTAAGTTTATTAAGTTCAGAATTGTTGATTAAATTGGCTCTATTATTATGAGTTGTTAACGTAATATAACCATCGTCTTTGGTTGGTGAAAAAGAAGGATTGTAATTTTTATTTAAAATTTCGGCAGATTTTTCTGATAAAGTATCTGTTCTAATTTCATTTAAAATAGTAATAAAATCTTCGTTTTTCTGACGATAAATATGTTTCAGTTCTATAGAAACCACATTAGCTTCTTGGTAAGCTTTAGAGCTAAAAAAATACACTGTATTGTAATGTTGTTGTAATAAACTCCACTCGTTTGGTCTAACAACTGGTGCTAATTGTTGCAAATCTCCAATCATTAAAACTTGAGCGCCACCAAAAACTTTGTTTCTGTTTTTATACCTGCGCATCACTTGATCTATTCCGTCTAACAAATCTGCACGAACCATCGAAATTTCATCAATAATCACCAGGTCTAACGATTTTATAATATCAATTTTGGTTTTAGAAAACTTACGTTGCTGATTTGTATTGGCAATCTGGTTTGGTAGAATAGGTCCAAAAGGCATTTGAAAAAACGAATGAATTGTAACACCTTTTGCATTAATTGCAGCAACACCAGTTGGCGCTACAATAACCATTCTTTTTAAAGATTCTTTTTTAATTTGATGTAAAAAAGTAGTTTTTCCTGTACCTGCTTTTCCTGTAACAAAGATATTTCTATCTGTTTTATTGATAAAATTAAAGGCAAGTTCTAATTCAGGATTTTCAGGCATTTTTACTTTTTGATGCAAGGTAATAAATCAAAAATTATTTACTGAAAAAAAATAATGATTTTGAAAATTTCTCTGATGGTTTTGGTTAGGGATTAGTACGGAAAGAAAATGAGTAGAGCTTTTTCGAAAACGTACTAAGCCAAATCTACAAGATTAAACCACTTACTAAAAACACAAAAACTTTCAGTAAGAATCAAACCCGTATTAATTTTAGCCGGTCTTAGCTCTCGTTTTTATTATCTCATATTAAAATTTATTTTTTTATTTGGAACATTCGTTCTAATATTTGTATGTTTGCATAACGGAATGAACGTTCTGTAATTATTATTAATTTAAAAAATTAGAAAAATGAGTAAATTAAATGGAAAAATTGCTATAGTTACTGGTGGAAATAGTGGTATTGGTTATGCATCTGCTAAAGAGTTTAAAAGTCAAGGAGCAACTGTAGTAATTACAGGTAGAAATTCTGAAAAAGTTGCAGAAGCTTCACAAAAACTTGGCGTTAAAGGTATTGTTGCCGATGTTAAAAGTCTTTCAGCAATAGATGATTTGGTTTCAGAGGTTAAATCTGAATTCGGAAAAGTTGATGTCTTATTCGTGAATGCTGGTATTTTTCAGCCTGCACCAGTTGGTCAGATAAGTGAAGAAATGTTTGACCACCAAATGAGTATAAACTTTAAAGGTGCTTTATTTACAACGGAAAAATTTCTGCCAATTTTAAATAATGGTGCATCAATTATCAATTTGTCTTCGGTAAATGCTTATACTGGAATGCCAAATACTGCTGTTTATGCTGCTTCAAAAGCTGCTTTAAATTCGTATACTAGAACTGCTGCAACCGAATTAGCACCAAGAAAAATCAGAATAAATTCAGTTAATCCTGGACCAGTTTCTACTCCAATTTTTGGAAAGACAGGAATGGAAGAAGCACAATTGAATGGTTTTGCACAAACTATGCAAGAACGTATTCCGTTAAAGCGTTTCGGTCAGCCAGAAGATATTGCTAAATTGATATCATTTTTAGCTTCAGATGATGCTTCTTTTATAACAGGAAGTGAATATAATATTGATGGAGGAATTAACATTAATCCGCTTTTGGGTTAATTTTTTTAACAATATTTGGAATGATAGTTCCAATAAATTATCTTTGTGGAAGCGATATCGCTTCCACATTTTTTTAATATATGCCAAGAGTAAAGTTATTTGATGAAAATGAGGTCTTAACCAAAGCAATGAATTTGTTCTGGAAACAAGGCTATTCCGCTACATCTGTTCAAGATTTAGTGAGTCATTTAGGTATTAATAGAGCAAGTATTTATGATACTTTTGGAGATAAGAATAAACTTTTTAAAAAATCTTTTGAATTATATCGTAAGCAAAATAGTGAAGGATTAATTCAGTTTTTTGAAAACAGGCCGAATGTAAAAATTGGATTTTCTGAACTTTTTGATAATGCTATTCAAGAAGCAGTTAGTGATAAAGATAGAAAAGGCTGCTTTGTAGTAAATACTACTACTGAACTTACACCAAATGACGAAAATTTGTACCAGATTTTAGAAACTAACAAACAAGATTTAATAAACCTATTTTTTGAATATCTAAAAAAGGGAAAGGAAAGTGGTCAATTAAAATCTAGTCAAGATTTAAAGTCACTTGCTACTCTTTTTTACACTTTATATAATGGTATTCAAGTTGTTTCCAAAATTCGCCCAAACAAAAAGGAATTAACAGATTCAATTAATTTAGCGATGATGTTATTGGTTTGACCAAATGTGTGTTGAGATGAATAATTTTATAAAACGTTCTAATATTTTAAAAAAGTAGTTAACTAAGTTTGGCTTTTTTATTCAAAAAAACCAAAGTATAATTTAAGGGTTCATTATTTTTTTAAGTTCGCAAAATTTTTTCCATTTTTCTACCTTTTGCTAATTCATCTATCAGCTTTTCCATTTGTCTGCAAAGTTTATAGGTTTCGAATTCATCTTCTATTTCTTCAATTCTATAACCGCAAACAACTCCTTTAATCATGTGTTCATTTGGGTGGATTGTTGCTTTTTCAAAAAATGTTCTAAATGTTATTTTTTGGTCAATTAGTTCTTGAAGCTTTTGTTCGTTAAAACCCGTAAACCATTCTAATACTTTATGAAATTCTTCTTTTGTTCTTCCGTTTTTTTCTAATCTATCCCAATAAAGTGGATAGATAGCCCCAAAGATCATATTTGCAACTTTTTCATTTTTTTTAGATGTAACCTTCATTTTATAGGTGTTTAAATAGCAATTTACAAAATTATTTAAAACCAAAAGCTAGCAAACAAGTTTAGCCCTGATTGAGCGATTTGTTTGAGCTCTTTTTTTGGTGTCAGTTCGAGTAATTTTTATGACGAAGGAATAAAAATTGTATCGAGAACAAACCTAAAAAAAACGAGTAGCGAAAGCAGGAAATAGCTTCAAACAAAAAAAATCCCGAGCAAAAGCTCAGGATTTTAATATTTATAAGTCAAAATGTTTGACTACATTTCTAATGCTTTTGCTGGATTACCATCCATCAATAATTCTACTGGGTTTTCTAATGCTTCTTTAACAGCAACTAAGAAACCAACAGATTCTCTACCATCTACAATTCTGTGATCGTAAGATAAAGCAACGTACATAATTGGTTGAATTACAATTCCACCATTTACTGCCATTGGTCTGTTTACAATATTGTGCATTCCTAAAATTCCACTTTGTGGAGGATTGATAATTGGCGTTGATAACATAGAACCAAATACACCACCATTAGTAATAGTAAATGTACCACCAGTCATTTCATCAATCGTTATTTGACCGTCTCTAGCTCTAATTGCTAAACGTTTTACTTCGCTTTCTACACCTCTAAAAGATAAGTTTTCTGCGTTTCTAATTACAGGAACCATTAAACCTTTTGGTCCAGAAACTGCAATAGAAATATCTTGAAAATCATGCTTGATTTGGAAATCTCCATCAATCATAGAATTTACATCAGGAAACAATTTTAATGCTCTTACAACCGCTAAAGTAAAGAAAGACATAAAACCTAAACCAACACCGTGTCTTGCTTTAAAAGCTTCTTTATATTCTGTACGTAAGTCAAAAATTGGTTGCATGTTTACTTCGTTAAAAGTAGTTAACATGGCAGTTTCATTTTTAACAGTTACCAAACGTTCAGCAACTTTTCTACGTAACATAGACATTTTCTTACGCTCTGTTCCTCTAGAACCATTTGCTGGTTGCGTTCCCATAGATGGTACAGCTTTTACAGCATCATCTTTAGTAATTCTACCATCTTTTCCTGTTCCTTTAACAGCAGAAGAAACAATTCCTTTTTCAGCTAATACTTTTTTAGCAGCAGGAGAAGCTGTACCCGTTGCATATGTTGCAGCTTTTGGCGCTTCTTTTACTTCTACTTTCTTTTCTTCTTTAGGTGCTTCTTCTTTTGCAGGAGCACTTCCTTCTGGTTTTGCTGCGTCCATATCAATTAAACAAACAACTGCACCAACTGCTACAGCATCACCTTCTTCCGCTTTTAAAGTGATAATTCCACTTTCTTCTGCAGGTAATTCTAACGTAGCTTTGTCAGAATCTACCTCTGCAATTGGTTGGTCTTTTTCAACATAGTCTCCGTCTTCAACTAACCAAGTTGCAATTTCTACTTCTGTAATCGATTCTCCTGGAGAAGGAACTTTCATTTCTAAAACACTCATGGTTTCTTTTTTTATTTTACTGACCTTTAATCAGCTTTTAATTTTATTATTGGTTTTATTCTTTTTGGGCGTTTTAGCAGGCTTTACACTATATCTTTTTTACTTTGTTCTCGATACAAAATTTCTGAAAAAGAAATTTTACTCGAACTGACAGTAAAAAAGGATACCGTTTCAATCCTTAACGCAACTTACTCATTATTAAAAACACTGTCTATAACAGCTTTATGACGTTTTTTAAATCTTGTACTAGAACCAGCTGCTGGTACAGCATAATATTTACGAGAACGTACGTTTAATTTCACTAATTCAAATCGTTCTAACATAAAACTCCATGCTCCCATATTTCTAGGCTCTTCTTGTGCCCAAATATATTCTTCTACATTAGGATATCTATCAATTACTTTTTGAATCTTTTCTAAGTGTAAAGGAAATAACTGCTCTATTCTAACCAAAGCAACATCTTCTCTTTTGTTCTCTTCTCTTTCTGCTAATAAATCATAATAGAATTTACCCATACAGAAAACTAATTTCTTAACACCTTTTGGATTTACAGTATCATCTATTACTTCTTGGAATTCTCCTGTAGCTAAATCTTGAATTGAATTTACTGCTTTAGGATGACGCAATAAACTCTTAGGTGTAAATACAATTAATGGTTTTCTATAATTACGTTTCATATGTCTACGTAATAAATGATAGAAGTTTGCTGGAGTTGTACAGTTTGCAACCGTCATATTATCTACAGCACATAACTGTAAATAACGTTCTATTCTTGCAGAAGAATGCTCAGAACCTTGCCCTTCATAACCGTGAGGTAATAAAACAACAATTCCGTTTTGTAATTTCCATTTATCTTCTGCTGCAGAAATGTATTGGTCAAACATAATTTGCGCTCCGTTAGAAAAATCTCCAAACTGAGCTTCCCAAATAGTTAACGTATTAGGGTTTGCCATAGCATAACCATAATCAAAACCAAGTACACCATATTCAGACAATAACGAGTTATAAATCGTCATTTGTCCTTTGTTATTTGGGTTTGTATTTAATAAATTAATTCTTTCTTCTGTAATCTCATCACGTAAGATAGCATGTCTGTGAGAAAAAGTTCCTCTTTCTACATCCTGTCCAGAAATTCTTACGTTATAACCTTCTTCCATTAAAGAACCATACGCAAGATTTTCTGCCATTCCCCAATCTAGTTGATTGATTTCAAAAGCCATTTTTGCTCTTCCTGCTAAAATACGTTCTGCTTTTCTTACAAATTTTACGTTTTCTGGAACTGTAGAAACAACTTTTGCAATTCCTTTTAAGCTTTCTTCTGCATACTTTGTATCATCGGTAAGTAACATAGCTTCTAAATCTTGGCGCTCAAATCCTTCCCAAGTAGATTGCATGAACTCTCTAACCTTTGATTTTTCTACTTTTTTAGCTTCATCAAATTCTCTTTCAAGCATTTGTTTAAACTCAGTAGTAATTTCATTTAAATAAGAATTATTTATCGAACCTTCTGCAAGTAATTGTTCTGCATAAATATCTTTTGGATTTTGATGCTTAGATATTGCTTTATACAGTTTAGGTTGTGTAAAACGAGGTTCATCACCTTCATTATGTCCGTATTTACGGTAACCTAATAAATCGATAAAAATATCTTGTTTAAACTTCATTCTAAACTCTAATGCCATCTCCATTGCATGACAAACTGCTTCTGTATCATCTGCATTAACGTGTAATACTGGTGATAAAGTTACTTTTGCAACGTCTGTACAATACGTACTAGAACGAGCATCTAAATAATTGGTAGTAAAACCAATTTGATTATTTACAACAATGTGTATTGTACCACCTGTTTTATAACCATTTAATTTTGCCATTTGAGTTACCTCATAAGCAATACCTTGCCCTGCTATTGCAGCATCTCCATGAATTATAATTGGTAATATTTTACTTTCATCACCATCATACTTTCTATCAATCTTTGCTCTTGTAATACCTTCTGCAACTGCAGCTACAGTTTCTAGGTGAGATGGATTAGGAACTAAGTTCATCTTAATCTCATTACCATCTCTATAAGTTTTACTTAAAGTTAAACCCAAATGGTATTTTACATCTCCATCAATATCTTCATCTTCGAAATCTTTACCTTCAAACTCGCTAAATAAATCTCTAACTGGTTTTTTAAAGATATTTACTAATGTATTTAAACGACCTCTATGAGCCATTCCTATTACACATTCTTTAACTCCATATATTTCTGCAGCATCCCTTAAGATAACACTCATACCAGGAATTAAAGTTTCTCCTCCTTCTAAAGAAAAACGTTTTTGACCAACGTATTTTGTCTGTAAAAAACTTTCAAAAGTAACTGCTTGGTTTAATTTACCTAATATATACTTTTTAGCTTCTGGAGAATAGTTAGGATGGTTATCATTCTTATTGAATCTTTCATGCCACCATTTTAACTTCTCAGGGTTACGCATGTACATATACTCAACTCCAATAGAGTCGCAGTAAATACGCTTTAAATTCTCTATTATTTTAGAAAGAGTTGTTTTACCTAAACCTAATAATTCTCCGGCAGAAAACTCTACTTCTAAATCGTTTTCGGAAAGTCCGAAATTTTCGATATCTAAAGTAGGTTGATATTGTCTTCTATCTCTAACTGGGTTTGTTTTAGTAAATAAGTGTCCACGTGTTCTGTAACCGTTAATTAAATCGACTACAAAAAACTCTTTTCTTACTTCTTGAGGTATCTCTGCAGAAACTTCTTCTTCTTTTAAAGAGTAGTTTTCATTAGCCAAATCATAACCCTGAAAAAAACTTCTCCAACTTGGTTCTACTGCATCTGGGTTCACCAAATACTTATCATATAAATCAGCTATAAAGCCTGTATGTGTTGCGTTTAAAAACGAAAATTTATCCATATTATAGTTACTATTTTTTTATAAGTATCTAAAGTAAACAAAAATACAATTTTTGGTAAAAACAATGATTTATTTCAGCAATTAAAATCTAAAAAAAATAAATTAAAAAATTTTAAAAAAAAGTTTGCACATATTAAAATATGTTCTATATTTGCACTCGCTAATCACAATATGTGATGCAAACTCCTCCTTAGCTCAGTTGGTTAGAGCATCTGACTGTTAATCAGAGGGTCCTAGGTTCGAGTCCTAGAGGGGGAGCAAAAAAGCCTTATCTTAATTGATAAGGCTTTTTTATTGTCTAATAATTAAATAAAAATATTACTTTTTATATCATAGTTACTAAAATGAAAAACCGCTTTGTAAAATTTACAAAGCGGTTTTTTTTTATAAAACTTAGTATTTAAAAAATACTTATTTATTTTTTAGATACCTAGAGCTTGCCCTCCTCCAATTTGGATAGTCTCTGCAGTAATAAAAGCAGCGTCTTTAGATGCTAAAAAAGCTACAACTCCTGCAACATCTTCTGGTTGACCTAATCTACCTAACATAATGCTATTTGCCCAAGAAGCAAAAACTTCTGGTTTAGTTGCTTTAATTTGAGCATGGAAAGGAGTATCAATAGTACCAGGAGATACTGCATTTACTCTAATACCATATTCAGCTAAATCTTTTGCTAACGCTCTTGTAATTGCATGAACTCCAGCTTTAGAAGTACCATAGATTCCTGCTCCAGGTCCACCTGCATTCCAACCAGCATTAGAAGTATAGTTTACAATTGAAGCATTTTCACTTTTCTTAAGAAAAGGAATTGCTGCTCTAGATGCAAAAAATGCTGAATCAAGATTTAAAGCCATTACAAATCTGTAAAATTCAGTAGTCATTTCTTCAAATCTAGATCTTCCACCTAAACCACCTGCATTGTTTACTAATACATCAATCTTACCGTATTTTTCTCCAATAGCAGTAATATTTTTTGTTACCTCTTCATCTTTAGTAACATCAAAACCATAATACTCTGCAGTAATACCTTCTGCAGTTAACTCTTCTACTCTTTTTGCTCCAGCTTCATCCTCAATACCGTTTAAAATAACAGTATAACCATCTTGTCCTAATCTTTTTGCAACTGCAAACCCGATACCACCTGTAGCTCCAGTAATTACAGCAACTTTTTTGTCTAATGTACTCATTTTAATTACGTTTATTTATTATTGATTTTTATATAGTTTTTTTATATTTCTTTTTACTCTACCGACTTAATTTCTCTAGCGAAATAATAAATTGCTCCTAAACCTAATGGTACAAATGCAGCAATTGCAGCAAAAATTGGTGTGTAAGAAAATTTCTCTTGAACAATAGGTACTAAAAAGTTCATAAGTATTACAGAAAATACACCTACCATACCTGCTAAACCTGCTAAAGAGCCTACTGACTTCCCGCTAAATAAATCACTTGGTAATGTTTGTACATTTCCAATTGAAAACTGAAAACCAAATAATACAAAGAATACAATTGCAACAAAACGTTCTGGTGAGTCACCAAACATTACTGTAGCAACTAAACCTAAAAACATAATTACACCACCAATTAAAATAGTATACTTTCTACCTTTATCTATTGAATTTGTCTTAGAAATTATTTGTCCAGAAACATATCCTCCAACAATACTACCTAATGCAGCACCTACATAAGGCACCCAAGCAAACATACCTACTTCTTTTACATTAAAACCATAAACATCTGCCAAGTAAAGAGGCATCCAACCTACAAATAACCACCAAATTGGTTCTAAAAAGAAACGGCCAACTACAATTGCCCAAGACTCTCTGTGTGATAAAATTTCTTTAAGACTTAATCCCTTTGTATCTTCCGTAGCTTCTTGATCGGCTTTACTTTGACCTTCTGAAATATATTTTTGTTCTTCTGGTGTAATCCAAGGGTGTTTTTTAGGACCAGCTTTATTAATTAATAACCAAGGAATAATCCAAAGTAAACCAAAAGAACCAACCACCATAAAAGTAGTTCTCCAACCATAGGCAACAAACAAAGTTGCAATAAATGGTGGAGCTATTACAGAACCAATAGAAGCACCAGCATTAAAAAGACCTTGTGCAATAGCACGTTCTTTAATAGGAAACCATTCTGCATTACTCTTAACACCTCCTGGCCAGTTACCTGCTTCAGAAATACCTAATGTACTTCTAAAAAAAGTAAGACCAACAAGACCTTGTACTGTTGAATGTAAAAAAGAAGATAATCCCCAAACACCAATACTAATCACATAACCAATTCTTGTACCTACTTTATCAAATAATTTACCTGAAAATAATTGACCTAATGCATAAAATACCATGAAAATATTTAGAATTAAACCATAATCACTTTTCGTAAGGTCTAATGACCCAGAAATTGAGTTGGGTTGATCGTTGCTTCCCCACATAATAG
Organism: Polaribacter sp. Asnod1-A03; assembly: GCF_045063585.1. Lineage (NCBI taxonomy): Bacteria > Pseudomonadati > Bacteroidota > Flavobacteriia > Flavobacteriales > Flavobacteriaceae > Polaribacter > Polaribacter sp. Asnod1-A03. Next base: position 1,650,514 of record NZ_JBEFOE010000009.1, read on the forward strand.
CTAAAGCACTTCTATCAATATAATTGATTACTGTTGCTATAAAGATTAGTCCAATAATAAACCACCTTAATCCTTTTACTTTCATACTTAGTATATTTAAAAATGTTAATTAATTTCTATGTTGTAGCAATATTTATAGAGTTCCCTAAAATGCTCTTTCATTTTTTGTTTTGCTAATTGCGGACTTCTATTTTTTATGGCATCAAAAATAGCTTGATGCTCTTCTATTCTTGAATGTGCTTCTCCTACATCACACACATGATATTTTTCGAAATTAGTAATAATTTCTGGTGTTATAATCAACATAAAAGTATTCATAGAGCTATTACCACTTGCTTTTGCAATTGCTAAATGAAATAACAAATCTTCTTGCACAGCTTCAACTCCATTTAAAATCTTTTCTTTATGAGCTTCTAAAGCTTTATATATTTGATCTAAATCTTCTTCTGTTCTTCTTAATGCAGCTAATCTTGCTGTTTTTAACTCTAAAAGGATTCTTGTTTCTACTAATGATTTAAAATCAGGTTCATCTAATCTTAAGATATCCTCAACCATTCCATTTAAAGCAGTAATACCAATGTTTGCAATAAAAGTCCCGCTTTGAGGCCTTGATTTTAACAAACCGTATAATTCTAATTTTTGAATAGCATCCCTAACAACATTCCTAGAAACTTTGAATTTTTCAGAAAGCATTCTTTCCGAAGGTAGCTTATCTCCAGGCTCTAAATTCTTAAAATTTATCAAATCTCTTATTTGAGAAATAATATTTTTTTGAATATCAAAATTTTCAGGTTTTGCAGGCACCTCTAACTTCATTTATTTTAATTTAGGATTGGTTAACCAAATCTTCATTGCAAATATTAATAAAAAATATTTAAAAACCGATTTATTTTATAAATTAAGGTTTTATCCAACCTTTATAAGTTGGCAGGATAAAACCTTAACAAAATTTAATACATTTACTCTAATTTAGTAACCAGGATTCTGTGGTAATAAATTAGGATTTCTTTCTAACTCATCTTCTGGTAATGGTAATAAATAATCATTTGAATCAAAACTAGATTTAAACCCTTCTAAACCAGAAGCACTAAAAACCTCTACTCCAATTTGTCTTCTAGCAATATCATACCATCTCTTCCCTTCAAAAGCAAGTTCTAATCTACGCTCTTCTAACACATCATCAATAGTAACAGTTCCTGTAAGATCTGCTGGCACATCACTTGCTGCAAAAACATATTCTTCATCTGCTCCAGTTTTAGTAGCACCACCTTTTCTAGCTCTTTCTCTTACTTGATTAATGTAAGTAAGTGCAGATGCATTATCTCCTAACTCCACTGCTGCTTCTGCTGCTATTAATAGGACTTCAGCATAACGAATCATAGAATAATTATGACTTGTTGCTCTAGCGTTTGCACGAGCAAACAACCCTGGATAACGCATATATTTTGCAACATAAGGATTATTCTTAGCAAATTGATGTCCACTAATATCAAACTCTGTATAATCTACAACAACTCCTCCAATTGAGGCTCTATCGTCTAAACTAACAGCTCTTCTATAATCTCCAGCATCCCAAGTTGTATATACTTCAAGAGTTGGTACAGCTACAGACCATCCACCACCTAAGTTTCTATCATCACCTCTAATACCTGTCATTGGGGCTGTTTGATCGTAAGCATTGTCAGCAGCTTCAAAATTATTATAATCTAATGCAAAAATTGGTTCTTTAGAAGCATCTATTACATCACCATTAAATAGGTTTTGATAATTATCATCTAAAGCTAAGTCATAAGTACCTGCATTATTTATAACATCAGTAGCTTCTGTAAATGCATTTTGGTAATCTCCCATTGTTAAATACACTAAAGCCAAATATGAACTTGCAGCAGCTTTTGAAGGTGTTGCTCTAGACGTTTGTGTGTTTGGCAACCAAGTTTTAGCATATTCTAAATCTGCAATTATATTTGTATATATCTCTGATACAGAAGATTTACTCATAGATGTTGCTGCATCTATATCTGTTACAGGCTCATCTATATAAGGAACCTCTCCAAATAATCTTACTAAATGAAAATAGTAAAATGCTCTTGCAAAATAAGCTTGTGCGGTTACTGGGTTTTTAAGGTCGTCTGCAACATCAACATCTGCTGCACCTGCAATCGCTTGGTTAGCAGCTGCAATTCCTTGATATGTTTTTGGCCAAAATTCACTTATCATTCCATTACTTGCTAAAGTAGAAAAATCATTCATTTCTACCCTTCTTGTTTCATTAGAAGCAAGACTTACCATATCTGAACGTAACATTAATGCAATAGAAAGTTTTCTTCCCCAAAACTTCTCATTAATTGCATGTGTTAAAGATCCATCTACTGCAGTTTGTATGTCTGATGTAGATTGAAAGAAACCATCTGGCGCTAATAAACCTACAGGCTCTTCTTCTAAGTCTGAACATCCTACTATCGATAAACTTAACAGTAGTAAGAATAAATATTTATATGTTGTTTTCATGTTTTTTATGTTTTTTGATTAAAATTTTACGTTAAGGCTAAAACTAACAGATTTAACTGTTGGGTAACTTCCAAAATCAAACCCTTGTGCAGTGTTTGAAGATGTATTATTATCTCCACCACGTCCAACGTAATTTACTTCAGGATCTAAACCTGAGTAGTTAGTAAAAGTTAATAAGTTTTGTGCACTTACTGATAACCTTACTCTATCAATACCTAGTTTCTCTAAAGACTCTCCAGGTAAATTATAACCAATTGCTATGTTTTTTAATCTTACATAACTACCATCTTCTACAAAACGAGAAGAAATTTCTCTGTTAGAATTATTACCAACTCTTGGAGCATCTGTATCTGTGTTAGTGGATGTCCAAGCATTGTTATAATAATCTACAGTTGTATTAGCATCTCCATTTGTTAACTGTACGCTAGTCATATTAAAAATATCACCACCTTGAGAACCTTGAAGGAAAATACTTAAATCAAAATCTTTATATGTAAAACTGTTTGTAAAACCAAAAGTAAAATCTGGATTAGGGTTACCAATAACATCTCTATCAGCAGTAGTTATCTCTCCATCCTCATCTAAATCTCTAAATAATGGATCACCTGCTACACCACCTGATAAAGTTGCTGTATTATTTGGCAAAGTACCACCTTGATAAACACCTGCATAATCATATCCGTAGAAAAGCCCAACCTCTTCACCAACTCGTAAAACATAACTTCTATCGTTACTAAAATAAGAAGGAGCTGCATCAAAATATAAGTCTGCGTCATTTACTAAACTTACTACTTCATTTTTATTAAAAGCAATATTAAAATCTGTATTCCAGCTAAAGTTATCTGTAGATATATTTCTTGTACTAATAGAAAATTCAAAACCTCTATTATTTACCTCACCTACGTTTGCTAAAATATCATCTGCCGTATAACCTAAATATTCTGTTATACTATTATCCGTTAAAATTAAATCTTTAGTATCAATATTATAATAATCTAAAGAAACTGTAACTCTATTATTATATAATCCTAAATCAAGACCTAAGTTTGTTTGATAAGAAGATTCCCATTTTAAGTTTGGATTCTCTGGCTGCTCTGGTGTAATTGCACTTACAGACTCTCCATTACTTGAAGCATAAAGAGTTTCGAATCTAGCTAAAGACTCATAAGCACCAATTGAAGGATTACCTGTAACACCATAACTTAACCTTAATTTTAAGTTAGAAATAGACTCACTTTCTTCTAAGAATTTTTCGTTTGATATTTTCCAACCTAAAGCAGCAGAAGGAAATATTGCATATTTTTCATTAGCTGCAAAGTTAGAAGCTCCATCTCTTCTTACTGTAGCTGTTAATAAATATTTATCATCCCAATCATAATTTACTCTACCAAATTGAGACTGAATTTCAACTTCTGAAATTGAAGAATCTGGTTGTAATATATTTGTAGCAGAACCTAAACCATAGTAAGAAAAAGAATCTGAAATAAACCCTGTAGCTTCTGAATAAAAGTTTTCTGAAACAGTTTTTTGATAAGAAACACCAGCTAATAAAGTTAAATTACCTTTACCTAACTCTGTTTTATAAGTTAAATAGTTTTCATTTAATAAAGTTGTCTCTTTATCTGTTTCAACTTCAGCTCTACCACTATCACCACCTGCAGTTTGTGTTAAAATAGAAGGTAAATAAACTCCTCTTGTTGAATTTTCTGTACTAAAACCAAAAGTAGTTTTAAATGTAAGGTTTTCTAAAATATCATAGTTACCATAGAAATTTGCTCTAAAATTATCTGTTTTAGTTTCATCTATTCTTTCTTTAGCAACAGCATATGGGTTATCTACAGGATCTCCTACTGTATTCCCAAAATTATAACTACCATCTTCATTATATATTGGTTGATCTGGAGCATATCTAAGTGCTAATGTAATTACATCATCACCACCAGCAGATACAGAACCATTAGACTGAGTAGCAGACCCATTTTTAGTCCCTCTACTACCAAAAAGATTCATTCCTAACTTTAATTTATCTGTCATTTGAGCATCAATATTAGATAAGAAAGTTGCTCTTTCGAAACCAGAATTAATTATAATACCATCTTGTTTAAAGTAGTTTCCTGAAGCATAAAAATTAATCTTATCTGTACCTCCTGAAAAAGAAACTTGGTGGTTTTGAGTATTACCACTTCTGTAAATTAAATCTTGCCAATCTGTATCAGCAGAACCTTGGCTATAAGCAGTAGTTACATCATTATTCGCTCTAATTTGATTTTGATAATCTGCAAATTCATCTGCACCTAATAAATCTAACCTATTTGAAATATTCTGAACAGCATAAGTACTATTTACCTCTATAGATAATCTACCACTTTTACCTTTCTTAGTAGTTACTAATACAACACCATTTGAACCTCTAGACCCATAAATAGCAGTAGCTGATGCATCTTTTAAAATTTCCATAGATTGTATATCATTTGCTTGTGGCATAGTTGCCCCAACAAATCCATCCACAACAATTAAAGGAGAACTACTTGCATTAATAGAAGTATTACCTCTAATTTTAATACTAACAGGTGCTCCTGGCTCACCACCATTATTAGATTGCACAACTACTCCCGCTGCACGACCCTGTAATGCTTGTCCTGCATCTAACACAGGAAACGCTGTTAATTCTTCTGATTTTACGGAAGAAACAGAACCAGTTATATCACTTTTCTTTGCAGATCCATAACCAACCACTACGATTTCTTCTAAAACACCAGTATCTTCTACTAATTCTACATTAATAGACTTTTGATCTGTATATGTAACTGATTTAGTTACAAAACCTAAATATGAGAATTGTAGAACAGCTCCGCTAGTTACTTTAATCTCATAATTTCCATCAAAATCGGTACTTGTACCAATTGTTGTCCCTTTAATAATAATATTGGCACCTAAAATAGGCTCTCCATCTGTCTGGGATGTAACAGTTCCTTTTACTGAAACACCATCTTGCGCATAATTTGTTACACTTAAGAGAAGCATTGCAATAAATACTAACTTAATTTTTAAGTTCATAGTTAATTGTTTTGAATTGTTTTTGAATTGTTTCTATTAATAATTAATTACCAATTTCTCAACAACAAACTAATAGTCAACACTCAAAGTCTAATACTGCTAAATATAAACCTTAAAAACCAATAGTTTTATGAGAAATTTTGGTAAACCAAATTGGTAAACCAATCTAACTTTCCAAATATATACGTTTTTTTTTATATAAAAAAAGATTTGTTAATTAATTCACAAAAAAAATTACCCCTATTCATTATATAGTGAATAGGGGTGATTTTTTTTAACTTCTACATAAATTAAAACACCTATTTCAATTAATATATCAATTGAAATAGGTGTTGTTATTAAGTATTATTTTCTAGAATTAAAACCCAGGAGTAATAATATCTATATTATCAATAAATACTTCATTACTACTATCTACAGCGTTTATTGCTCTTGCATAAATTACAACAATATTTGCTGTTGCTTCAAAAGTAAATGAAGTAGTTGTGAATGTATTTTCTGAAGCTGACCCCTTACTAGAATTAAAATCATCTGTAATGTTATAATAAGCATCTACATTACTATTATTAGCAGGATCTGTATTTATATCTTCTTCTGTGGTGATTTCATTATTTAAAATAAAAATTTCAGTATTAATACCTTCTGCCTCTGAACGAGTATCTATACTAAAAGAATATACAACACCTGGCTCCACCTCTACTAATTGATATAAACGTCTTGAACTATTAGCTAACTTTAAACCTCTAGTTTTAACACCATTTACATAAGAACCATCACCAGTTGAACCCGGCTGCTCATTAGTACCAAAAGCTTCATCAATGTAGCTATTTAAATCCGAATTATACCAAAGGGCTCTATATGGACTATCAATTTCCCCAGCAACATCATCTTTTACAGTACTATTAGGCGTCATATCCCATGCATCAGCATTATCTCCTGTTTCACCTTGAAAATCGTCTCCAGTTCCATTTTGAACAATTGCCTTAAAACTAGCTTTTACAGCACCTACAGGAACAGATTTTGTTACACTTCTAGAAACGCCTGCATCATTAGTTGTTGTTAAAGTTACTTCAAAAGTACCTTCTGCAGCAAATGTATGAGCAGGATTTACTTCTGATGAAGTTGTTCCGTCTCCAAAATCCCAATCCCAAGAAACCGCATAAAGAGATGCATCAGTAAATTGAACATCTAATCCATTAACATCAAAAGTAAAATCTGGTATTGTTGACAAAACTAAACCTTCTATATTTTTACTTACAGAAACTTCTGCACCTAAAAAATTTGTTGCTGTTAATGTTGCCACAAAAGTCTCAGCCGTAGTGTAAGAATATACAGGATTGAAATCTGCATCATCTTCTGTATCTTCAGCTACCCAACCTAAAGTATTTCCGTCTCCAAAACTCCATTCTAAAGTACTTGCTCCAGAAGTTAAATTCTCGAAAGTAACTTGAGAATCTACGCTTGAAAAATTAAAATCAACAGAAATAGGTGATACATATGTTGAATCTACAGCTGTTAAACCTTCTGAACTAGTTGTTGTTAATTTTACATTATATAAGCCTCCTTCAGCATAAGTATAATCTGGGTTTGCATCTGTTGAAGTATTACCATCTCCAAAATCCCAAAAATAAGTATCTGCTTCTGTTGAGTAACTTCTAAAAACTATTGACATGCTATCATCCGCATCTGTACTTGTAGTAAATAAAGTACTAGGTTGTATGTTATTTACATTTCCTGTAGGTGCTACAAACTCTTCGTAACCATCATCATAACAAGACACAAAACCTAAAAGCATAAAAGATACTATAAAAATACTTTTAGTAATTTTTTTTATTAATTTAAATATCATAATATTTTTTTTAGATTATTGTTTAACTATTATAGCAAATGCATCTACTCTAACCTCGTCATTTGCATTTCGTCCATAAATTATAACAGACTCATTCTCTCCTGCTTCAAATGTGATTGCATGTTTTTTGAAAACTTCTGAAACTCTACCAACACTTGTATCTGTTCTAGAAGCTACTATATTATCCTCTAATAAGGATTCTTCATAAGAACCTGTGGTTGGTTTTAAAATAGATACTGTCATCTCACCACCTTCACTATCTAAATTAAAAGCACTAAAATAAGTTAACACATATGTAGCTCCTGGTGTAACCTCTATTTCTTGATACATAGATCTTGTTCCATCAGAAGGGAATTTTGCTGCTTGTATTCCATCAGGAAGAATACCTTCTTCTGATTTAGAATTAATTTGAAAAACAGAACCCCATAAAGAAGAACTTGGTGCTCTCCAAGAATCTCTACCATCTCCTGATCCATCAAATAAACTATTATCTTCAAAACCTGGTTCACCTATTTCTGGTACCGCAATTGTTGGTACAGCTTGATTAACTGTTATTAATTTTTCTGTATATTCTGATTTTCCTAAATCATCGGTTACAGTTAAACCAACTGTATAGTCACCAGGCCCAGGAAAAGAAAATATTAATTCTTGATCTTCATAAGTAGCTGCTGGTAAAGCAGCTATTTGAGCTTCTAAGTCAGCAACATTTTGTAACGTTTCTTCTGTAATTGCTACAGTAGCCTCTTCTAATTGAGCTTCTAAGGCTGCTATTTGTGCTTCTAAAACAGCTAACTTAGCAGCATCAGACTCACATGGTAATTTAAACTCTAATTTATCAATCTCTGCTTGTAAAGCAACAGTAGTAGCTAATTCAGCTTCAATTAATTGTTCTAAAACAGGTAAATTATTATTAATCAATGTTACACCTTCTGATGGAGTAACCGACCATAAATATTGAGTACCATTAACAGCTAAGTTAGAACCTGCTTGAAAACTATATTCATAATTAACCCATAACTCAGTATCATTACAATCAAACTCAGAAGCAGTAGCATCTGTAAAATTATAAAAAGGTGTTGGATTTGTAAAATCCTCTAAATCTCCTATTTCTGGTAGATCGTCATTAACACATGATGTTAGAGAAATCATTGTCCCTAACACAACATATTTTAAACTATTTAAGTATTTATTCATAATTATATGTTTTTTAGTATCCACTATTCTGTAGATAAAAATTAGGTAAATTGTCTATTTCTCTTTGAGGAAAAGGAAGATACTTCTTTTCACTCGTATAATTTAAACTATTTGCTGTTGAAAATTCCCTTAAAACTTCATCTGCAACACCAAATCTTACTAAGTCATACAAACGTTGGTTCTCATATACAAACTCAACTCTTCTTTCTGCCAACAACTCTTCTTTAGTTACGTTTGCAACTTCTTCTAGACCAGCTCTTGCTCTTACTTGGTTAAAAGCATCAATAGCTCTTGAATCTGTAGTACTATCTCCACTACCTATGATAGCTTCTACATACAACAACAATGCATCTGCATATCTTAAAACAATCCAGTCATTATCCCCAATTTCTCCATCTGTAGGAAATTTAGCATTAAAAGTATCGTTTGTAATGTTTGTTGGATCATAAGACAAAGCATCTATACTTGCATAAAATCTAACTGGTTGTAATTCTGGTGTCATTACCTCTAAGAAATCTAATGTAGCAATGTTAACACCATTAGAAGGCCCTTGTAATGTCATTGCAAAACTATGAGATTCTGAGTCTGTTTCCACCTGATCATTTAAACCACTGTCACTAGTAGTGTAATTATCACTACTTACCAAATCATAAGCAATAGAAAATATTATTTCATTATTGATTTCAAATCCAGAATTATTAGACCAAGAACCATCTAAAACTCCATCTGTATATCCAGAAGAAATTTCGTTTCCAAAAACATGCCCAAAATCAACGACTAGGTTAGCTAAATATTCTGCATCTGTTATTTCATCCGGATTTTCATCAAAATTTATTGCATTAGATCTATCTGTGTAAAGTAAATTATACCCATAAGAAGAACTATTCTCTACAACAGATGCTAATAATAATTCTGCTTCTGTATAGTTTGGACTAGGCTGACTTAAATAAGCTTTTGCTGCTAAAACAATAGCAGCTCCTTTAGAAGGACGGTATCTATTTTGTTCTGCATTATCTAAATAAGCAATAGAAGTTTTAAAGTCATCAATAATTTTCTCATAAACTTCTGCCTCTGGTAACTGAGGATAATCTAAAGCCTCTTCTTCTGTTATATCTAAAACTTTATCAATAAAAGGAACATTTTGATATGCTCTTACTAAATTAAAATGACACAAAGCTCTCATAAAATAAGCTTCACCAACAGTATATTGTTGACTTTCTGGAACTAAGAAACGATTATCAATAATTGTATTTGCATGTTTAATTGTATGCATATTATTAGAATAATAAGTAGCTACATCTCCGTTATTTGCGTCTACATTGTATGAATTAAATGCCGGAAAGTTTCCGTTTTCTGAATTAGCTCTAACGTTATCTGATCTTAATTCTGTTAAATAGAATTCGTTTGCAGGAATTTTTTGATATGCATCTAAAACTCCATTTGATAATGAGATAAAACCATCATCTGTTTGTAACAACTCTTCTAAAGAAAGTGCTGTTGGGTTACTAAGGTCTAACTCTGTTTCACAACTTGTTAATAAAGCCATGAAAGAAAAACCTACTATTAATTTTTTATATATTTTTTTCATAATTATATTAATTAAAATTGAAAGTTAATACCTGCTGAAACTGTTCTAACAATTGGTCCATCACCTCTTTGGTAACCTGCAGTTAATGGAGTATTTGCATTGTCTGATGTTTGCCCCGCTGCTTCTGGATTAAAACCTTCATAACCTTTTGCCATAAAGTATAATAAATTCTCTCCTGTTACATAAAATCTCAATTTATCAAAATTATATTTTGTAGATAAAGATTCTGGTAAAGTATACCCTAAAGTGATGTTTCTTACCGCTACAAAAGAAGCATCTTGAATATGATCATCTGTATATCTTCTATGAACAGTTAAATCTTTATCTGGAAAATTAGAAACTTCATTTACTGCAGACTCACTTGCATAGTATAATTGATCTAAATCTGCTACCCTAACCTCAGCTCCATGAGAACCCTGTAATTGGAAAGAAAAATCGAAATCATATAATGTAAAGTCTGAATTGAAACCCCACTCAAAATCTGGATAAGGACTTCCTAGTTCTGTTCTATCATCAGCATCAATAATTCCGTCTCCATTTAAATCTTTTACATAAACATCTGCAAAATCATTATTAAATCTATTAAAAGGATTATCTACCCATTCTAATGGAATTTCTTTATCATAAACCCAACCGTAAAAAGAAGTAATTGGCTGACCTACTTTTGCTATAAACTCTGTTGGTCTAGTATCTTGATCAATTCTAGAAATAATTTGCTCATTATTACCTAAACTTTTAACCGTGTTTCTGTTTAAAGAGAACTGAGCTCCTGCACTCCATCTAAAGTTTTCTTTAGACATCACTCTAGAAGTTAATTCTAACTCCATTCCTTCATTTTGAACTTCACCAAGATTTTGTAACCAATTATCAGTACCATAGGTTGCTGATGACGGTGCAAAAAGTAATAAATCTTCACTTGTTCTTATATAGTAATCTGCAGTTAAACTAAATAAACCTCTACCAAAAGTAACATCTACTCCTGGGTTAAATTCTCTTAATTTTTCCCAACCTAAAGCTTGGTTTGCTAATGTAATTCCTTTTACACCTGTACTACCGTTATATCCAATAGAACTGAAAGACTCTTCAAATCTATATAATGATTCAAATACATTAGTAGATATTTCATTAGATCCAGAAATACCGTAACTTGCTCTTACTTTTAAGAATGATATTAAGTTACTGTCTTCTAGAAACTTCTCGTTAGACATTACCCAACCAAGAGATGCTGCAGGGAAAAACCCAAATCTATTATCTGTACCAAATCTAGTACTACCATCGCTACGAGCAGATAATTGTACAAGATATTTTTCATCATAATTATAATCTAATCTACCAAAATAAGAAACTAACTTATCAGTTCCGTTATCTGTGTAAGTAGTACCTCCGTCTGCAACTGAAATATTGTTATTAAAATCATTGCTAAATCCTTGAGCCTCAGATTCTTGTCTGTAAAAATCTCTTTGTGTAAACTCGAATCCAAGTACTGTATTAAAATTATGTTTTTTTATACTCTTGTTGTACTTTACAAGAGATTCAAATGAATATTGATTTAATTCATCTCTTCTTTCTAGTCTATAAGATTCTTGATCTCTATTTTCTTGGCCATATAAAAAATCAACTTCATTACTCTTATTATGTCTAAACACACCAGCAACTGTTTGTCTAAAACTAAGACCTTCTGCTAATTTAAAATCGATATAAGAAGATGCATTTAAGCTTAACTTTTTCTTTGTTCTTTCTCTTTCTAAAAAGTGTACTAAAGGATGTACATTCTTAGTTGTAGACAATGTTAAACCACCAGAAGTTAAACTGCTTGCTAAAGGAAGACCTGTATCAGGATCTCTAGCAATATCTCTTGGATTATCTGGGTCAACTGTAAATACGTGGTCAAAAGCTCTTGAAAAACCATAACTTCCTACTCCTAAGTTTTCAAATAATTTACCTGCATCTGTAGATACTCCTACATCTGTAGAAAACTGAGTAACATACTTTAAATGTTCTTCATTTAAATATAATGGAATATGACCCATTTGTCTTAATGGATCAGTAAATCTAGCAGGTAATTTTTTCTGATCATTATAATTAACACGAATACTAGCTCCGTATTTTATTTTCTTGTTTTTAGACTTACTATCAATCTTTACTCTTGCATTATACTTCTTAAAATTATCAGTAAGTGCAATTCCTTCATCTTCTAAATAACCTAAAGAAGCAGAAAAACTTGTTAACTCAGAACCTCCCCTTACTGCAAAAGAATGACTTGTTATAACTCCTCCATTAAAAACTTCATCTTGCCAATTTGTTTCTCCATTTCCTAAAGATGCTATAAAATCCATGGCTTCTAATTCTGCATAAGCAGTATCATAATCCCCTATAATTCTATCGTAGTTTATACTACTGGTAGAGATACCGTCAATAGAACTTTGCAAACCATCTAATCTAGCTCTTTCTTGAGCAATCGTAGTATTAAAGTTATCATTATTTGTAGAATATTTATATCCCATAAATGTATTATATGAAAACTTTGTTTGACCAGCAATACCTTCTTTTAAAGTAATTAAAATTACACCGTTTGCCCCACGAGAACCGTAAATAGCAACAGAAGATGCATCTTTTAACACACTTAAAGACTTAATATTATTATTGTCTATAGAAGCCAAAATATCAGAATCGTTACCTAATACAACTCCATCTACAACAATTAAAGGAGAAGATGAACCTGTTACAGATCCTGGTCCTCTTAATGTAATCTTAGGATCACCACCAGCTTCTGATGAAGTTACCTGAATTCTTAAACCAGCAACTCTACCTTTAAGTGCATCTTCCACACGAGATACTGCTTGGTTTTGAAGATCGTCTCCAGACACTTTTGTTAAAGCACTAGTTACGTTTTTTTGCTTTTGATTTCCATAACCAACTACAACAATTTCTTCTAAAACATTAGAATCTTCTTCTAACGCTGCATTAATTGTTGTTTGATCTACATAAGTAATTGTTTTAGATTTGAAACCTAAATAAGAAAACTGAAGCACATCTCCTGACTTCACTTTAATCTTATAGTTTCCATCAAAATCTGTACTTGTACCTGTTGTTGTGCCTACAATAATAATGTTAGCCCCTAAAATTGGCTCATTATCTGTTACAGACGTAACAGTACCTTTTACCGTAACACTCTCTTGTGCATAACCAAACGCACTAAAAAGCAGTATTCCGATAAATACTAACTTAAACTTTAAATTCATTGTTAATTGTTTTGGGTAATTTTTGTTAATAAACTTTTTTTTTATTCTTTTAAATAAATAATTAATTGAATTAGCACTGCTATACTGTAATTCTAATACGCTATTAATTAGTTATATAAAAAAAAATTTGGTAAACCAGTTTGGTTTACCAAATATAATTGTTTTTTTACGACTAAAAAAAAAAAAGTTAATTATTCCTTAAATTCTTACTATACTATGATAATGGACATGTTTTTTAGTCTTTTTTACCTAATTAGATAAATTATCGATCTATTTTAAATAATTACTTTTTATCTCCAAAATAAGATGGACCATCTCCCGTTAAAAAGTCTTCTCTTACTGGGCTAAATGTATCTATTAATTGACCTTCCTCTAAACAAACTGCGCTATGCATTAAGTTTGGCTCAATATAAACACCATCTCCTGCTTCTACAATTTGCTTTACACCATCAATTTCAAATTCAAATTTACCAGAAACACAATAAGTAGCTTGGGTGTGAAAATGTTGATGTGGAGCACCTAACGCACCTTCATCAAACTTTACACTTACCATCATTATTTGGTTATCATAACCTAAGAATTTTCTTGAAACTCCTCCTCCAAGGTTTTCCCACTCCATATCTTTTGCGATGACATACTTTTCACTAACTCGTTTCATTTTTTCGTTTTTTTTAAATTAATTTATTTGTAATAATAAGACCCTGACCAAGCATAGTTCTTACCGTTTATTGTTATAGAATGTTCTTTATTTTTATCATTATCAATATTAGATAAAATTAACATTTTTTCTTTACCATCTTTAAAATGAATACTAAATGATGAATATTTAACATCATCACTAAGAATTTTAATATCAGAAAAATTGCTATAAGCATTATTTGCAACCTCTACAACAGCATCATAACTACCATGTGATTCTATAATAGATGCATAAACTGTATTTTTAGTATCCTTTTTTCTAATTATTATAGAAGGATCTTTTCTTAAATTGTATTCAGGGTCATTAGCTCCTATTCTTGCTAAAATAACCTCATCTTTAGGATTTGTTGCTGATGTTATAGAATAAAACCTCCTATTATCCAACCAAGTAAATTGAATACTTTTTGCATTTGCAGCTCCACTCCCTTCTTTCCAAACATGTTGATAACCATATTTATCTCCAAGTGTTTCAAGTGTTTTTGGAGAATCAAAATCAAAACTTGTAGAAATTATTTGTCCGAAATAATAAAATGGTAAATCGTAATTATTCTTTTTATTAGATTCTACTTTATTAACATCAATAATAAATGGTTTTTCTAGATCTTCATCTTTAACCATAATCATAGTTCGATGAAGTTTTGTGCCAGGATACGCATTTTCTTCTGTAGCGCTTACAATTTGAAAGTTAGCATCACTAACATCAAACAAATATTTATCAGAATGATTTAAACTACCTGTTGCAAAATCGTAATTAAAATGAGAAATTTCATTTTGCACAATTGTATTATGAGCAATTGTATGTTTAGCAAAAGATTTATTTTCTTTTAAATAACCTCCACCATTTTTCTGTTCAACATTTACAAAACGAGAAAGTCCGTAATCTTGTAAAACCTCATCTCCATTTTCATAAAAAGAAAAAGATAATTTATCATAATGACCATGACTTAAACCTTGTCCAGTATACTTCATTACTAAAGCTAAAGTTTCATCTTCTTTTTGATATCTTAAAATTCCTACTCCACCTTCATCACCTTTAGAACCATCTCTCAATTCCATAGATTTTTTAATAAAAGGTTTTTCTTTATTTTCTTTTAAACCAACCGCAACACTTAGACCCGTTGCATCTAGTTGGACTTTATTTTGTTTTTTTGCTACTGATAATAATTCTGGTTTTTGAGAACCGTAATGGTAAGCAATATCTACAGCAGAAACTAAAGATGCTGTATAATAAGACATCCCTTTTTGACCATCATTTAACGGAAAAAATTCTCCATCTGCATCTGTAAGGTTTAATAAGGCATCTACAGCTTTTATTAAAACCCCATCTTTATATTCAAAAATCTTTAATTCTGGCTTTTTATTTTCTAAAGCTTCTGCAAATATTAAAAAAGGATACATGGCATAACGCTGGTAATATGGACCTTCTGTATAAAATCCATCAGGGGAAAAAGGAGAATCTACATTTGCTAAAAAACCAGCTTTACCATCTTTATCAAAAATAAAGCCACCATCATTATCTTTTGCACTTAAATCTACATCATCCTTCTTTAAGCCATATAAAGCTCTTTCTATTAAAACTTCATCATCCATTACCAATCCAATCATACCTACGGCAACATTACCCCAAGTAGAATGATTATGTACTCTATTAAAAAACTGAGGTGTTTCTACAGATAAAAAATCTGCATAAGGTCTAAATAGTGTTTTATTTAAATAATCTGATTGTTCTTTTGGCAACCAAGAATAAATACAATCATAAGCTTGACTTGTAAAAGTTAACCAGTTAGAATCATTTAAACATTGCCAAAAAAGCTTTCCTCTAGAATAACTTCTCTCTTGCGGATGCCTTGGTAAAGTTGGAAACATTTCGGCATATTCTAACAACATATCTCTAATATAAATTGCATACTTTTCATCACCTAATAACTGAAATAATACTCCAGCTTTCTGCATTGTTGCGTAATTTAATTTATGTTGTGTATGCGTATAACCACCAGCCATATCTTTAGGAATTGGCACATCAATCCCTTTTTCTATCTCTGCATCAACTGCTTCTTTTGCTTCTTTTAATGTTTCATCAAAGACAGGAATTGTACCTAATTTTGATTTTATTTCTGAAACACTTTTAGTTGTTAAAATTAAATTTGGATGTGTATTTCCTGAATCTATAACTACAACTTTTTCTTTTTTAGAACAAGAAAGCATTATTAATATAGCAAGTAAAGGCACTTTGTAAAAATTCATCTTAAGATTTTTTTTAGATAAATAAGAATCCATGTTAAAATGGATTCTTACATTCATTCAAATAAATATAATTATTTTATTTTTTGATTAACTTTTTGGAAGCTACTGCACTTCCACTAGTAAGTTTTAGCATATAAACTCCTTTCGCTAAGGTAGAAATATCTAAGCTGTTTTCAATTAAATTTTTAGAAGAAATAACTTTCTTTCCAATTAAATTGTAAACATCCACACTATCAATAGTTTCTGATGTAGAAATTTTTATAAAATCATTAGCCGGATTTGGGTAGATACTAATTTTTGAAGAAAAAACATCATCTATAGAAGCTGTGGCTGCAACATAAAGTTCTATATTATCATAATACACTTCTTTATCTCCATCAATAGTACTTACTGATCTAATATAAACTACAACCTTAGTTGTTGATGCCGTAAAATTAAGTGTACTGGTAGTAAATGTATTGTCATCTGCCGACCCCTTACTTGCATTAAAATCGTTTGTTATTTTCAAATAAGCATCAACACTGCTACTTGTTTCATTTAACCCCTCTTCTGAAGTAATTTCTTCATTAAGTACAAATATTTCTGAATTTATATTTTCTGCTTCAGATCTAGAATCAATATTAAAAGTATACTCTACACCAGGAACAACAGTAATTACTTGATATAAACGACGAGAACTTTCACTTAACTTAAATCCTCTTGTTTTAACCCCATCAACGTAAGCCCCATCACTAGATGCACCTGGTTGCTCACTATTATCATCATAAAAATTATCTAACCAAGAATCTAGTTCCGAATTATTCCAAAGAGCTTTATAAGGACTCTCTAAGTTATCATCAATACTACTAGGTGGTGTCATATCCCAGGCATCTGCATTATCATTTGGATCAAAAGTATGAACATCTCCTGTGCCATTTAAAACAAGATTTGTTTGACTCCATCCATAATTAAAACATAAACACAGTAACAAAAGGCTTAAAAATGTTTTTGTTTTTTTTGTAATAAGTAATTTTGTTTTCATTTGTAAAAAGTTTTAGTTAATTGTTATCCTGCTAAGAATTGGTTTACCAAATTGGTTTACCAAAAATACAAATAAAAACGAATTATCAAAATATTTTCTACATTATTTTTCATAAAAAACTGAATATAAACCCTTTGTAATATTTATTTAAAAATAAAAAATTCTAGTGGCTCAACTACTTTAGACACTAAATCATTCTTAACCTCAAAAGTATTACTATCTAATGATTGTATAGAAATTGTATTTTTATCAAACTCAATATAAACATCTACATTTTCTGTAAATTCAAATTTTCGCCCTTTAATAATCACTTCTTTTACCCCAAACAGTAAACATTTATTTTTTTTAAAGAATTTTTGACTTGCATCTGTTATAATTTCTGATGTTGTTTTCCATCCGTTAAAATCAAGAATATTACTTTCTTCATCTATTCTGTCATCAAATTTAGAGAACGGAAATAATATAGTAATAAAATTAAAATCTTGAGTCTCTTTCTTTTCAACTACACTCCATTGTTTTCCCCTTGCTCCATCAGTAGTAATTTTATCAACTTTATTTAATTGATAAATATCTAAACCTGATCCATTAGAAAAACTAGATCTCAATAAATTTGGTGCATTTTCTAAACTATAATGTCCTTGCCAAACTTGTTTATAAACATGCTTTTTGTCTGATGAAAAATTATCTTTTACAATCCAAAAATCATTTTCTATATTAATGACTTGTCTTACATATTTTACACCAATATTTTCGAAGCCATCATGAGAACCAATAAAAACTTCTAAATCTTTGTTTTTTTGAAAACCAATAACAGTCGGTTTTGGCAACTCTTTAAATTTACCAAATCCGCTTCCTCCTTTATTAGAAGAATATTGTTTACCAATTAATTCATCGTCAACTAAAGCCACATTTTTAGTCATCGAATTTTTAAACAATTCTAAATCTTTTAGAGAGTAACGAACTTGATAATTCGGTAAAATCACATTTTCGTTAGCAAAAGCTTGAATGCCTAAAATATCTCCATGCTGATGATCTGGCTTTTTTTCGTCTACACCCGCAGAAACAACTAACATTTTATCTTTATTTGCCCAACCTTCTCTTAAAATATAATATCCTGTTTTAGGAAAATCATACGATTTAAAATCTGGTTCTACTTCTTTGATGTTTTTAAGATTTTCTAGCTGATTTTTACTAGTGTACCAATACATCTTTCTGCTAATATTATTGTTTGCAAAATATCCAAAAGTTGGATTCTCAAACAATAAAAAACCTAAAGTTAAAGCATCAGAAATATCATTTGTTTCTGCCCAAGGTGTATCTGTATCATCAGAAAAAACAGGTGCAGATTTATCCGGAAAAGCAATTTTAGTTAACGTACCGAATAAAGACTCTAATTTTTTGGTCCAAAAATCATCCACTTTTATATTACTGTTTTTTGCTAGTTGATATACGTAAAAATAGTTACCAATATCACTTATATGATAATGCACTGTTCTCTCGAACTGAAAACCATCTTCGTTTATTTCTTTACGCATGTGTTCTGCTAAAAGTGTCATAGAATGCTGATACCAAACATCTGTATCTACAAAATCTCTTAACAAAATAGAAACCATTGCCAAAGCAGACAAACCTCTTGTTTGATGATTACCCGATTTAAATTCTTGATTAATCTCAAACAAATAAGAAGCATGTTGCAATAAAGTAGCAATTGTTGTTAACTGATCTTCATCTGAATATGCTTTTTCACCTAAAAATAAATTATGAATTTCTAGCCAATTCAAAACTCTGTAACCAGATCTAAAAGCCTCATAAACTCCATTACCATCTTCTATAGTTTCAAACTTATTTTCTTTTAAAGCAACATTTAAAGATTGCATTTGTTCTGTAAAATAATCGATATATTTTGTATCTTTTTGTTGATAAAAATAATAAAATGCAATATCAATCATTTTATGCTGACGTGCCAAATGTCTTAAAGCATATGCATTTACAGGTTCTCCATTTTGGTAATTAAACGGTAATTTCCATTTTGGATTTGAAGAAAATTTCCCCAAATGATCTAAAGCTCTTGAAGTATGATTTTCTTCTGCATCTTGATATAATTTTGAATAAGCTTCAAAACGTTTATCAACCGTTTTATAATCGTAATAGTAACGTTCAGAAAATTGATCTCTAAAATAACTAGCTAATTTTTCTGGTGTAATTTTTCCTTTTTCAGACAATTGTTTTTTTACATCATCTTTTAAAAAATTAGCTAATTTAGATACCTTTATAATCTTTTTTGCAGGTATTTTTTGTCCGTAAACGGAAATTGAAAAAAATACTAAAAATAAAAATTTACCGATCTTCATAATAATTACAATTCTTTATAAACAAAAAAATCCTACAAAGTTTTTAGGCCTTGTAGGATTTTTTAAAATCAATTTTATTAATACATTAATTTCATCACTAAGTTTTCTTCAGTTTTTATTTTTCCTGAATTACTTAATGTGTTATTAGATTCAACATTGTTTTTTGCTCCCCATAAAATAGAAACAAAATCAACTTTATTATTTTTAAATGTATTGTTTGTAATATTTACATTTACAATACCTCTATGGTTTAATAAAATTCCATTTTTTTCTTTGCTTCCACTATTTGTAAAAGTACTATTAGCAACTAATAAATTACCACCAATTGTAGACTCATCATAACCACCTCTATAGTAATCTATAACATTTTGTTTAACGTTGGTAAACTCACAGTTTTCTATCGTTAAATATTCTGTATTATAATCTCCTCTATCATTTGTTTCTTCCGATAATTCAATACCGTTTTCACAATTAGATATTTTAGAATCTTTAAATGTAATTTCTTCTGCAAAGGTTTGTTTATAAGCTTTTAATACAAAATCAAAATTATTAATATCACAACCTGTAACAGTTAAACCAAAATGGTTAGACATTTTTTCTTTTAAGTCAGAAAAAGCTTGTTGTTTTCCGTTTCCTGTAAGTACAATATTTTTAATATTTAAAATACCATAAGGATTTAATTCAAATACCGGAGTATTAGCTGCGCCTGTAAAAACTATTTCAGATTTTTCATTTTCTTTTGATTTAATTGTAATTGATTTATTGATTACAATTGATTTTGCTACCGAATATTTACCAGCACTTAAAACAACAACGTCTCCTGGTTTTGCTTTAGCAATTGCTGCTTCTAACTCTCCTTCCGTAGCTGCAACTTCAATAACTGTAGGTTCTTTAGCCTCAACAACATTAGAGTACCAATCTGCACCATATTTTGTTTTGTCTAAAATATCTGGATTTTGAAATTCTCCTGAAATTGTAGCTCCTATAGAATTAGAACTTGCTCTAGAGTTTCCAAAAAGATCTTTAGTAATTGTTTCAAAACCAAAACCTTGGTAAACATCAAAATCTTCTGTTAACTTAGGTAAATAAATGTTTTCACTTACTTTTGTTAACTCAAAACTAGTTGGCGTAATTCTTTTTTCATTACCAAAAGCAACTCCTTGATTGTTAATAACATTACTTACAAACTTAACACCATCAGCTTTGTCATGTTCTATAATAATATCTTTATCACCTTTACTGTTGTATATAACATTATTAGCAACAACGGTTCTTAATGCTCTTGCAGAACGAATCTCTGATTTAGGTAAAACTGCTGCCTGAGCAATGTTTGTTCCTACTCCAAATTGCCAAGGAGATTTACTATCTACATACGTATTATAAGCAACAACAACATCTGTTACTTGGTTATATCTATTTAATGGAGATTTAGGAATACCATTCATTACCGCTAAAGGACTTCTAAAGTTCTCACCAATAATTTTATAAAAATAGTTATTGATAATCCAATGACCTGTATTTACAATTCTTATTCCTCCGTAGTTTTTATTTACACCATCTCCAATAAAGTAATTACCATCAATTGTAGCATAATTTCCATGACGAGTTACCACAGAACCTTCACTTTTATAAAAAACATTGTTACGAATAACATTAAAATTTGTTTTACTAGAAATAATTTCTACCTCACCATTACACTCTTCAAATAAGTTATTTGCAATTGTTGTATTACTTGGCGACATTGATGTAAAACTACTTCCTAATTGAATAGTTTCTCCTCTTGCACCACCTTTTCTAGGCCTTGGTCCAAAATGATTATTTACAATTTGGTGATAATTTCTAATACTTTGGTTTCCTTTTAAATCTACTCTAACCGTTGGTCCCCCATTTGTTTTACCAGCAAGGTAACAGTTTTGTAATGTATTATGCGTTCCGTAAAACTGAACCCAAAGATCATCTTTATCCCTTTGCTCTTGATTAAAATCTAAAATCACACAATTAGAAACACTAGAGTAATTCGCAACTTTTTCACTATCAATTCTAAAAGCAATAGCATCTTTAGTTGGTGTATAACCTTTTCTAAAATAAAGTCCACTCACATTAAGGTAAGAACCTCCTATTTCTAAATTAGAAACACCTTCTATAAAAACTTCTCCTGGTGTTTCTGCTCTTAAGTTAATAGGATTTTCTTCTGTTCCTTCTCCAATAAACTCAATTTGCACATCTTTATAAGTACCATTTTTGATAACAATATCATCTCCTGGTTGTGCATTTTTTGCTGCATTGATTAATTCTGAAGGTGTTGAGACAACAATACTTTGTGCCACTTTTTCGTTACTACAAGATACCACTATAAGCAACATAGCAATAATTAATAAGGATTTTTTCATTTTTTTAGTTAATATGTTTAAATAATCTGTTCTAAGTTGAGTAAAAAATAAAAGAGGCTGCTAACTCTAATAATTTATTTATTACTATAAAAAATTTAATTGTACTAATAATAAAATAAGAGTTTACTTATTTTTAAAAAATCAAACTAAGCTAAATAAATAAGGGATTTCTTTTTAAGATAAAAAATTGAAACACCATTTATAAGTAATTTTATGTACAATTCAATAAATTGGTTTACCAATTCATTAAGCCAAATATACTGCTAATATTGAAATCAAAAAAACTATTTTAGCTTAAATAAATCTTTTTAAAAATGAAAATTATTAAATGGGGTATTATCGGTTGTGGAGATGTAGCAGAAGTTAAAAGCGGACCTGCTTTTAACAAGGTTAAAAACTCTAAACTAATTGCTGTAATGAGAAGAAATGCAAAAAAAGCTGAAGACTTTGCAATAAGACATAAAGTTCCTCTTTGGTATAATTCTGTTGATGAATTGCTAGAAAATAAAGAAATAAATTCAGTTTATATAGCAACTCCGCCTTCTACTCATTTAGAAATAACTAAAAAGTGCTTAATTGCTAATAAATATATCTATTTAGAAAAACCAATGACGCTTAATTTTTTAGAAGCTGAAAATTTAAACGAATTGGTTACTAACCAAAATAAATTAGTTGTTGCACATTATAGAAGAAAATTACCTGCTTTTATAAAAGTAAAAGAATTGATAGACAATAGAGCAATCGGTAAAGTTTTACATGTTGACCTTCAAATACTACAATCTAAAAACAATAATGTAATTGTAAAAACAGACGATAATTGGCGTTTGCAACCAGAAATATCTGGTGGTGGTTATTTTCATGACATTGCTCCACATCAAATAGATTTAATGTATCATTATTTTGGTGAAATTAAAAAAGCAGAAGGTTTTACTACCTCATTACAAAATAATAAAGTCGCAGACATTATAAACGGAAGTATCGAATTTAAAAATGGAATTCAATTTAAAGGAATCTGGAACTTTAATGTTTCTGACAAAGAAGTAAAAGATCAATGTAAAATCTATGGAGAAAAAGGTGTAATTACTTTTTCTTTTTACGGAGAAAAGGTTTTTCTTTCAACTATAGAAAATGAAACTATTTTCAATTTTGAAAACCCTGTAAACATACAAAAACCGATGATTGAAAGTACTATTAATTATTTTTTAGAAAAAGAAGAAAATCCTTGCTCTATAGAAAGCGGTTTAGTAGCAATGAAAATTATAGATCAGTTTACTAAAAAGTAAATGCTAAGTTTATTTAACATAGCATTTTAATACTTTTCTAATTTCGCTTTCCTTTTTAAAAACGATAAAATATAATCCTTTCGTTAAATCAGAAACATCTAATTCTTCATCACTTAATCTATTTTCTATTTCTATTTTTCTTCCTGAATTATTAAATAATTCAACCAAATCATAATCATCAACATTCTTAAATTCTATTTCTGAGGATGAATTTGACATTAACAACACTCTTTCTGCTTTTTCTTTTAAAACATCTACAGAAAGTAATCCTTTAATTTCGTTGATGCTAAAATCAGCATATTTTACAATTTCATCTTGTAAATCCTCTTTACTTTTTAAACTTCTGTAAATACCCCATTTTGGTCTTGCAAATTCTGCACCATCTTGCCAAGTATCTAAAGGGCTGTTAGAGTAATTAAAAATTTCTTTATCATCAGAAATCCTTTTTATAATTACAGAATAACTACCAACATCATCAAACTTAACAAACTCGATAACTTCTACCCAATTACCTTTAAATAAATCTAAACTTACTGTTTTTAACGTGTTCTGTTTCTTGGTTGCTGTATATCTTAATTCTAGTTTATCTGGATTTCCTTTTCTAAGTGTAAAAGAAATCATAGGAATTGATGCATAAGGCCCTCCAACAACTTTTAATTGATGAATGTGTGTAAAATCAGAAGAAGTTTTAAAGTTTTCTGGCAACTTAAATTTCCATCGATATTCTACAGTTTCCCCTTTTTCTGCTTTTAAGTTTTCTGGTGAATCTGAATATGATTTTATTTCATTTCGTTGTCTATCAAATTTTTTACAACGATCATTATCTGGTGATACATGTATATGAAAACGAAAAACATTTTTATTTAAATCAGTATCAAAAACTTCATCTATATGATTACCAAAATCTGAGTGACTACAATCTGGAGCTTCTACAACATTTCTATTTGGATTGGCAAAAACTGAATTTATCAATTGATAAGTATCACCAGGCCCGTCTGAATTTAATACAACTTGTCCATTAATCAACTGTGAAATTGAAACACAAAATAGAGCAAAAAGATAGTTTTTCATAAACAGTAAATTATTTATTGTTTTAAACCAATGTTTTCTATTTCGTTATTCTTTTTTAATAAATCTGATTTTTCACTAGGGATAAAAAGCACATCATCTTCCCATTTCGGGTTCTTATATATAATATCTTTTTTTTCTGCTCCATTGCTCACTTTTACAAAACCACTTTTAAATATCAAACAATTAGATATTATATTTTTTGTTCCTTTTAATGAGATTGGAGTTTCCATTTTAAAACTACCCTCAAAAACAGAGTTGGTAATTTCTACATTATGTATTCCTTCTGATCTAATTATTTTCCCTTTTTCTTCATTGTAAACATTGCTAAAAACTGAATTTTTTACAATTAAATTTCCACCAGGAAGTTCTGGTGATAAAATTTTTCTGTAATAATTAATAGCTGCTTCTTCTATATTCTTAAAGACGGTATTATCTATAATTATATTATTTGCATTAAACTTACCCATTTCATCTTTATCATAAGATAAATTTAAACCTCTATAATTATCTTCAATTCTAGAGTTTATAAAACTTAAAGTATCTGCTTTTGTACCATTGTATGCTTTAAACACACTTCCTCCATCTTTATTTGTAAAGTTTTTAAAAGTAACATTGTCTACAAATAAATTATAAAGTTGTGCTTCTAGTTTATCAGGTGAAACTATTGCATATTTTAAGTTAGAAATTTCTCCGTCTAAAATTGCATTATTAAGATGTAAAGTAACACCTTCATTTACTCTAAATAAATAACTAAGTGGTTTTTCTAAGTCTTTTTTAGCTGTAATTATTGTAGCTCCTCCTTTATCACCAACTATTGTAATATTTTTGGAAACTTTAATTGATTTTTCTAGAATATACTCTCCTGTTTTTAATATTAATATAGAACCAGGATTTGCTTTACTAATAACCTTTCTCAATGTTTCTACACCAGGCTCTACAATAATTTCTTCTGCTTTTGCTACAGGTTTTACAATTTTTAATTTCCAACCAGTACCTGCTCTTAAAGTTAATGCTTTTGGCAATTTATTTGCATCTAAATTAAAAGCACCTGCATTAAATGTTTGTCTTGTTGCATTTGTAATATCTTTTATAGCACTTTTATCATTCTTAGACACTTGCAATAATCCAGCATTATTTGCTGTTGGCACAGGAAAAGAACCTATTTCTTTCCAATCTACTTTTGTAGAAATAAAACCATTTAAAACCTCAGAAGTAGGAGCATCTATATAATTACTACTAAACGTAACTCCATCAACACTGTCTTCAAAAATGATATTTTTACTAGATTTTGTATTAAATATTAAATTATTTGAAAAATTAGTACTTAAAGGTGCTAGAGTTTTTTCTTCATCTTTTCCTGCTCCAAAAGTTATTGGTCCAGAATTTATGATTGTGTTATTTTGAATATCTACATTTTTTACTTGAAGATATCTATTTAAAGGAGTATTCGGTACTCCATTCATAACCACTAACGGACCTCTATACCCATCACCTGTTAACCCTATTAGGTAATTATTTCTTACAATATGTCCTTCATTAATAATTCTAATACCTCCTGTTTTAGAAACTCCATTACCAATAAATACATTTCTTTCTACCAATGCATTATTACCATGTCTAAGAGTTAAAGTACCTTTACTTTCTACAAATAAATTATCTCTAAATACATTATCGCAAGATTTGTTAGAAACAATTTCTATTTCTCCATCACAGTTTGCAAAAACATTTCTTTCAACTAAAGTTTTAGAAGATTTCATAGAATTTTCACTTGTACCAATTCTTATGGTTTCTCCACCATTTTTACCTAAATCCTCTCTTTCTCCGAAGAAGTTGTTATCTATTCTATGGTTATTTTCTACATGTTCATCTCCTTTTAACCAAACAACTAAAGTTGTTCCTTCACTAGTTTTACCTGTAAAATTGTTATGATCAACTCTATTGTTTTTTCCCCAAATATCAACCCAATGATCTTTTAAGCCAGCATTATTTTCAAAATAAGTTATTGCTGAATTAGTCAATCTACAATTATTAGCAAAAGTTTTAGAATCTTTTTTAAATTGAACAACAGATTTATAAGAAGAGCTACCATCCTTAAACCATAGACCACTAACTATTACATACTCTCCATAAATATTTAAAGTAGAGTTTCCAGAAATAATTACTTCTCCAGCAGTTTCTGCTTTAACAATAATTGGTTTACCTTCTTCTCCATTACCATAAGCATTTAGTTTAACATCTTCCCAAACACCATTTTTTAAAATAATAACATCTCCTGCTTTTGCTTCTTTTATAGTTGAATTATATTCTGTTATATTAGAAACTAAAACTTCTTGAGCTTTTACTTCTAAAGAAAATAAAGATAAAACTGTAATAATTATAAAAACTATTCTATTCATAAAATTAAATTTTGATTGTGTTTTATTTATAAATCAAAAAATGAACCAATTTTATTTACGTCACCTTAATCTTATTAAGCAACAATACAATTGGTTTACCAATTTGGTAAACCAAATATATAAACATTTGTTGAATAAAAAAAATTACAACTTAACCTCATTTAGTGAATTATTTTAAAAAAAACTCAAAACTATAAACAAGACCTTTAACAAGAGGTTTTTTTTTAATAATAAACCTTTTTATATTTAAATTATTAATTTAAAGAACTATTTTGAATATCTAAAATATATTACTTCTAATCAATATTGATGATATTACATATAAAATATATTTTGCTTCCCTACCAAGATTAAATTAATTAACATAATGTAAAAATTAATTTTAAAAAAAATCAAGTTAAATAACTGTTTATAAGCCCCTTTTTTCAGCTTCAATTATTTAACAAAAACTCCGAAGAAAAAAAACATAAAAAAATCAAAAAAAATTTGTCAGAACCATAAAACATACTATCTTTGCACCGCTCTAAACAATTAGATGTTTACAGCAAAGTTCTAAATAAAATAATGACTGCGAAAGTAGCTCAGGGGTAGAGCATCACCTTGCCAAGGTGAGGGTCGCGGGTTCAAATCCCGTCTTTCGCTCTATTTAAAATATACCAATGCTGAAGTGGTGGAATTGGTAGACACGCTGGACTTAAAATCCAGTGGTCAGTAATGGCCGTATGGGTTCAAGTCCCATCTTCAGTACAATAACCGTTGATAATCTAATGATTTTCAACGGTTTTTTGATTTTATGAGGTTAAAATTATATCAAATTATATATAAAACTGCCTGTCTATTTGCTGATTTAATGATAGAAAAGTTTCTATTTTAGAGACTCCTTTGATTGTTTTAATTTTAGTTTCTAATAGATTCATTAAGTCTTGATCATTCTTACATATTACTTTAATAAAAATCGTAAAGTTACCTGTAGTATAATGGCACTCTAAAACTTCTGTAATATCTTTTAATCTTTTTATCACAGAAGGCAATAAAGTATCTGTATCTAAATAAATCCCTATAAAAGCTGTTCTAGAATAGCCTAATGATTGATGGTTAATTCTCATTTGATAACCATCAATAAGCTTTGCCTTTTCAAGCTTCCTTAACCTTTGATGAATAGCCGCTCCAGACACGCCCGCCTCTCTAGCAATGCTTAAAATTGGTGTTCTAGCGTCTTTTATAAGACCCCTAATAATTTTTTTATCAATTCCATCTATTTTCATATTATTTTTTAATTATAAATATAAAAAAAGAGAATACATAATGTATTCTCTTTTTTTATATTTAACAAAGTATTTTATTTCATTTCAAAATCTTCCATAAATTTAGTAGTGTAATTTCCTGCTACATAATCTGGATGATCCATTAATTGTCTATGAAATGGAATCGTAGTTTTTACCCCCTCTATTACAAACTCATCTAAAGCTCTTTTCATTTTATTAATTGCCTCTTCTCTTGTTTGAGCAGTAGTAATTAACTTAGCTATCATAGAGTCATAATTAGGCGGAATCATATAACCAGCATAAACATGTGTATCAACTCTTACACCATGACCTCCTGGTGAGTGAAAAATTGTGATTTTTCCCGGAGCTGGTCTAAAGTTATTAGAAGGATCTTCCGCATTAATTCTACATTCTATAGAATGCATTTGAGGAAAATAATTTTTCCCAGAAATAGGAACACCTGCCGCAACTAATATTTGTTCTCTAATTAAATCATAATTAACAACTTCTTCTGTAATTGGATGTTCTACCTGAATACGAGTATTCATTTCCATAAAGAAAAAATTTCTATGTTTATCAACTAAAAATTCTACAGTACCTGCACCTTCATATTCAATAAACTCTGCTGCTTTTACAGCTGCTTCTCCCATTCTATTCCTTAAATCATCTGTCATAAAAGGAGATGGAGTTTCTTCTGTTAACTTTTGATGACGTCTTTGAACAGAACAATCTCTTTCTGATAAATGACAAGCTTTTCCGTAAGAATCTCCAACAATTTGTATTTCAATATGTCTAGGCTCTTCAATAAGCTTCTCCATATACATATCGTCGTTACCAAAAGCAGCTTTACTTTCGTGTCTAGCAGAATCCCAAGCATCTTTTAAATCTTCTTTCTTCCAAACCGCACGCATTCCTTTACCACCACCTCCAGCAGAAGCCTTTAGCATTACAGGATAACCTGTTAATTCAGCAACTTTTTCACACTCTTCAAAGTCTGTGATAACACCTTCACTTCCAGGAACACAAGGTACACCAGCTGCAATCATGGTAGATTTTGCATTTGCTTTATCTCCCATTTGATCTATCATCCCACCCGTAGCACCAATAAATTTAATATTATGTTCTTCACATAATCTAGAAAATTTAGCGTTTTCAGATAAAAATCCATAACCTGGGTGAATTGCATCTGCATTTGTAATTTCTGCAGCTGCAATAATATTAGCCATTTTTAAGTATGATTCTGAACTTGCTGCAGGACCAATACACACAGCTTCGTCTGCAAATCTTACATGTAAGCTTTCTTCATCTGCTTTTGAGTAAACCGCCACAGTCTTTATACCCATTTCCTTACATGTTCTAATAACACGAAGTGCTATTTCACCTCTATTGGCAATTAATATTTTTTTAAACATAATTGTTTTAGTTAGTTTGATTAGTAAATTAGTAGAAAAAGAAACCTAAGTTTCTTTTATAAATCTTCTAAAATACTATGATGGATCTACTAAAAATAAAGGTTGATCAAATTCAACTGGAGAAGAATCATCAACTAATACTTTAACAATTTTACCTGAAACTTCAGATTCAATTTCATTAAATAACTTCATTGCTTCAATAACACAAACGGTATCTCCAACATTAATAGCAGTACCTACTTCAACAAAATTTGGTTTGTCTGGAGAAGGTTTTCTATAAAAAGTCCCTATAATAGGAGACTTTACAGTAATGTATTTAGACTCATTACTTTCTGTATTAACATTAGAATCTACAGGAACAGTTATTTGAGTTGCTACAGGAGCAGCTGCCTGATGCATATTAGGAATAGGAGCAGCTTGTACAATTGTAGTTTCTGTCTTATCACTACCTGTTCTAATAGTAATTTTAATATCTTCCATTTCTAACTTTACCTCGCTTGCGCCAGATTTTGCTACAAATTTTATAAGATTTTGAATTTCTTTAATATCCATACTACTTATTATTTTAATATTTGATTTATGAATTATATGCCCATTTTACAAAAGCAGCTCCCCAAGTGAAACCACCACCAAATGCAGCAAAAATTAAATTATCTCCTTTTTTTAATTGATTTTCGTAATCTGCTAGTAAAAGTGGTAATGTTGCTGATGTTGTATTACCATACTTTTGAATATTCATCATTACCTTTTCTGAAGAAACACCAACTCTTTTAGCAGTTGCTTCTATAATTCTTTTATTAGCTTGATGTGCAACTAACCACTGAATGTCTTTTTCTTCTAAGTTATTTCTAGTTAACATTTTTTCTGCAACATCTGCCATATTAGAAACTGCATATTTAAAAACAGTTTTTCCTTCTTGATATACAAAATGTCTTTTTTCTTTTACAGTTTGTTCTGTTGTTGGCATCATAGAACCACCTGCTTCTATTCTAAGAAAATCTCTACCAACACCATCACTTCTTAAATATTCATCTTGTAAACCTAAACCTTCTTTATTTGGTTCAAATAATGCAGCTCCGGCACCATCTCCAAAAATAATACAAGTTGCTCTATCATTATAATCTATAATTGAAGACATTTTATCTGCTCCAATTAATAATACTTTTTTATACCTACCAGATTCAATATAACTCGCGGCTGTAGACATACCGAATAAAAAACTAGAACATGCAGCTTGCAAATCATAACCGAATGCATTTACAGCTCCTATTTCTGATGCCACATAAGCAGCTGTAGAAGCAACAAATAAATCTGGAGTTGCTGTACCAACTATCACTAAATCTATTTCCTTTGGATCTGTATTTGATTTTTTTAATAAATCTTCAGTTGCCTTAATAGCTAAGTAAGAAGTACCTAAACCTTCTCCTTTAAGAATTCTTCTTTCTTTTATACCTGTTCTTGTAGTTATCCACTCATCATTAGTGTCTACATAGGTTTCTAATTCTTTATTGGTCAAAACATATTCAGGAACATACTTCCCTACTGCTGTAATTGCCGCAGTGATTTTAGTCATATTTCAAGTTGTTATCCTAACGTTAAGGAGTTTCAAAGAAATGAAAATTATTTCACTTTTAGATAGAAAAAGTAAAAAACACTCATTTTTGATTTGAAAACGCAAAAAAACCCTCAAAAATGAGGGTTTTTTATATTTTTCGTATTTTACTTATGCTTCTACTGCAGCAGATTCTAATACTATTTGTCCTCTATAGTATAATTTACCTTCATGCCAATGAGCTCTATGGTATAAATGAGCTTCACCTGTTGTAGGATCAGTAGCAATTTGCTGAGAAGCTGCTTTATAATGTGTTCTCCTTTTATCTCTTCTAGTTTTAGATATTTTTCTTTTAGGATGTGCCATTTTATGTCTTTTTTTCTGTTATTAAATTCTTTAATTTATCCCATCTAGGGTCTGTTTCTTCAACAGGTTTTTCTACTCTACTATTACTATCTAATTCTTTTAATTTACTTAATGTATTTGAATCTAATGTTCCATCCAATACACCAGGGTGTACTCTTTTTAAAGGAACTGACAGTACAATCATTTCATATATGTATTGCGCCACATTAAACTCATATGCTTCATGAGGTAAAATTAAAATTTCTTCATTATCATCATTAAATTCTGAACCAAAATTTACAATCAAACGTAAATTTGAATCAATTTCTTGGTTAAATAGCTCTCCTGTTGTATCACAAGGAACTTCCACATAACCTTTAGCTTCAAAATCTAATTCGAACAATGTGCTTTTTTTATTAAAATCTAATGAGACTTTAATAGATGAACTTTCAAATTCATCATAATTAAAAAATGCAAAGAACATATTATCAATATCATATGTATAACAATGATTACCTTCTCTTAATCCTACAAACTGTATGTTGAATCCCTTCAAGTCTTTCATTACCAAACATCAATTGAGCGTGCAAAGATATAAAAATTTATTATTCTATCATCTTTTCTTTAAAAAAGAATTATTATTTAACTAAAAGAGGATTTTTCGATAACTGATTAAACTCTTTCCTTGTTTTATAAATTTTTATAGCTGTAAATAATGCCTCTTTAAAAGAAGAAGGGTTTGCTAAGTTCTTACCTGCAATGTCAAAACCTGTACCGTGGTCTGGAGATGTTCTTATTTCGCTTAACCCAGCTGTATAATTAACTCCATTACCAAAAGATAATGCTTTAAAAGGAGCCAAACCTTGATCATGATAGGTTGCTAAAACTCCATCAAATTGTTTATAAGTTTCAGAACCAAAAAAACCATCTGCTGCATAAGGCCCAAATACAAGTTTTCCTGTTTTTCTTATTCCATCTATAGTCGGTAATATAGTTTCATCATCCTCTTTACCAATTAAACCATTGTCACCACAATGAGGGTTTAAAGATAAAACTGCAATCTTAGGTTTATTTATTCCAAAATCACAAACTAAAGAATTATACATTGTCTCAACTTTTTGTTTAATTAAATCTGGAGTAATTGATTCTGCCACTCTAGAAATAGGAATATGACCAGTTATTAAACCAATTTTTAATTCATCTGTCATTAATATCATTAAACTTTTTCCTGACAAATTTGCTTCTAAATATTCTGTATGACCTGGAAAATTAAAATTTTCAGATTGAATGGTATCTTTATTTATAGGAGCTGTTAATAAAACATCAATATCATTATTTTTTAAGCTATTAACAGTTGCTTCTAATGATTTTGCAGAATATTCTCCAGATGTCCTAGTAGCTTTACCTAATTCGATAAAAACATCTTCTTTCCAGATATTTAAAACATTAATTCTATTATGATTGACTTGATTTAAAGATGAGATACCCAGAATTTGAGTATCAATTTTTAATAATTTCTTATAAGCATTTACAACTTTTGTTGATCCAAAAATAACAGGAGTACAGAATTCTAACATTCTCTTATCCATAAAAGTTTTTAGCACTACCTCTAAACCAATTCCGTTTAAATCACCTACTGAAATACCAACTATAATTTTATCAATTTTATCCATACTAACTCTTCTATAATTCCTATTTTTGAATATTACAAAAGTAACTAAATTTTATAGATATGTTTACCGGTATAATAGAAACACTTGGCTCAGTAACTAATATTGTCAAAGAAAAAGATAATATACATCTTACAGTAAGAAGTAATTTTACCAATGAATTAAAAATTGATCAAAGTGTAGCTCATAATGGAGTTTGTTTAACTGTAGTAGCTATTGAAAATGACGAATATACTGTTACGGCAATTAAGGAAACTTTAGAAAAAACTAATATTGGTAATTTACTTATATTAGATACTATAAATCTAGAAAGAGGCATGAAGCTTGGTGATAGATTAGATGGACATATCGTTCAAGGGCATGTTGATCAAACAGGAATATGTACAAACATATTAAAAGAAAAAGGTAGTACTATCTTTACATTTGAATACAATACAACAACAAATAACATTACAATTGAAAAAGGATCAATTACTATAAATGGTGTAAGTTTAACTGTTATTAATTCTAAAAAGAATCAATTTAGTGTTGCAATAATACCTTATACTTTTGATAATACAACTTTCAAACACATTAACATGGGGGATAATGTTAATTTAGAATTTGATGTTATTGGAAAGTATATTAATAAACTTACTAATTTTTAGTTTTTCTAACACCGTAAACAATCGCAGATAAAGCTAAGATAGTCAAACCAGCATCAATAGGTAAACCTGGTGGTGGAGTCACATCTTTTGCCTCAGGCGGTGGTGGTGTTTTTTGACCATACAAATTATTAAAACTAGTACATGTAACTAATACTAGTATAAAGTATTTTATTTTCTTCATTTCCCCTAATTTTTTATTACTTCTGGTTACAAATATAAAACTTTATTAAGATAAAAAAATATAGAGATTGCTTTTTTAGTAATTTATGTAAATTTTGACTAAACACCCCTAATTTACTTATTTATAAATAATAAAACATTTTATTTATATAGAAATTAACAATTATTAAAATATTTATTAACACTCATATATCATAAAAAAGCCTCAATTCGTTAAGAATTGAGGCTTTAATAAAGAAAGGCGGCGACCTACTCTCCCACATAAATGCAGTACCATCGGCGCTATTGGGCTTAACTTCTCTGTTCGAGATGGGTCACCTCTTCCCATCTCGAACAGAGAAGTTAAGCCCAATAGCGCCGATGGTACTGCATTTATGTGGGAGAGTAGGTCGCCGCCTTTCTTTATTAAAGCCTCAATTCTTAACGAATTGAGGCTTTTTTTATTAAGAGGTAAGATAGTCTTAAAGTTGAGAAAATGAATAATCAGGTATAGATATTTAGCTAGCTTAAATAAAGAATTCTATGTTTTTGACAACTCTAAATAGTACTCTAAACGCTTTTATTTTCGCATTAAAAGAATTGCACAAGCATTTGTTCTTCTATTGGCAAAATAATTTAGAATATTTTTATAATGAATAGCCATTATTCTGGCAATACTGCTAAAGCTTCTAAATCTAATTTTTGTACATTAAATCGATCTATAACCAGGACTTCTTTTGTGAAATATTTTTTAACTATTACCTCATATTCATAGTTAATTATACTTTTCTATTTAGTTTTAATATTCTTTAATGAATAATTCTAAAAGTCTTCAAATTTATTGCCTTATTCATCCTTATTAACACACCTCTGTTTCCATTGATAACTATGGTATATAAGTTTCATTAAAAAAAGAGGTTTTATCAACGGAAAGATATTTTCAGGAAATGGCAACGAGTTTTTAGAGTGTGGTTCTTGATTCATTATTTAAAATCACTCAAATAATCTTTATATTGTCTTTGTGAATTTCTTGGATTTATACTAAAGAAGTTTGCAACAAGACTTGTACTTGTATGATGAATATATACTAATTTGTTTTAAAAAGTAGCAAATTTATTTGTCATTCTAGATCCTTTCCTACCAATTGCCAATTTTTGGTAAAAAAAACTTAGAA
This sequence comes from Polaribacter sp. Asnod1-A03, assembly GCF_045063585.1. NCBI lineage: Bacteria > Pseudomonadati > Bacteroidota > Flavobacteriia > Flavobacteriales > Flavobacteriaceae > Polaribacter > Polaribacter sp. Asnod1-A03. The sequence continues at coordinate 1,685,631 of NZ_JBEFOE010000009.1, forward strand.
TTTCTTTAAACCAACGTTTCTTAATATATGCAGAAAAATGTTTTTGCTAAGGATTGGAAAATCTTGCACACTTTAATTAGAAAAAAACCTTTAGAACCTAGTTTTAATCTTTGAAATTCTTTTTAAATCGTATTTAATTCTGTAAATTTAGTTGTAATTAGAATGAAAATCTCTTAGTGGGGATAATTTATCTGAAAGAGTGCTTTCTCTTAATTCTTTATTTACCAATCGTATTTTTTATGTGCATCTAATCTAATAAATATAAATAATAATATAGTGAAACCCCATAATGAAGACCCTCCATAACTAAAAAAAGGTAAAGGTATTCCAACAGTCGGAAGTAAACCTATTACCATACCTATATTAACAATAATATGAAATAAGAATATAGATGCTACTCCGTAACCATAAATACGCCCGAATTTATTTGAATGTGTATCTGACAAATAGATGATACGATATAACATCAACATAAATAAAAGAATAACTATAGAACTTCCTAAAAACCCCCATTCTTCACCTACTGTACTGAAAATATAATCAGTATGCTGTTCAGGTACAAAATCTCCTTTAGTAATATCTCCATTTAGGAAACCTTTTCCATTAACACCTCCAGAACTTATTGTTAATTCTGATTGATAAGAATTATAACCTATATTTTTATTGTCTGTTTTTAATCCCAATAAAACTTCAAATCTATCTCTATGGTGTTGTTTGAAAATGTTATTATATGCGAAATTTGTTCCAAAAATAAATAATATAACAGCTGAATAGGCTATTATAATATAAGGCCAATTAAAACGTAAAAAAATTTTATCTCCTTTATAGATAATATAAGAGGTTATCAATGATAAAATAATTAACATCCCAAATAGAACCCACATATGACCTAATAATATAGATAAGATAAAAAGAACAATAGCTAATGAACCAAATAAGATATAATTTAATGTTAATCCTTCTCTATTTAAAACAAAGAAAAAAGCTAAATATATTAAAGCTGAACCAGCATCTGGTTGTAATGTGATTAACAAGGCAGGAGTAAAAATGATGATAAATGCCTTTACTTGATTCTTTATTAATTTTAAATTGTATTGTCTATCACTGAGCAATTTTGCAACAGCCAAAGCAGTAAAAGCTTTTACAAACTCTGATGGTTGTAATCCTAAAACTCCAAAATTATACCAAGATCTTGCTCCGTTTATTTCTTTTCCAAAGATAAATAGACCAAGAAGTGATAAGAGAGATATTACATATAAGATACTGGCAAATTTTTCATAAAACTTAGAATTAAAAAAGAGAATTAAAACTATTAAAGGAATGGTTAACAAGATAAAAATTGATTGTTTCCCATATTTTGTCGAAAAATTTAGAAGTTCAAATTCTTCATTACTTTTTGATGCAGCATAAATATTCATCCATCCAAAACTAACAAGAATTATGAATAAAATAACTAAAAGCCAATCGATACCTACAAAAATATTATTTCGTTCCTGACGCAATTTCTTGAGGTTTTTGAATTAATTTATCATATATATCTTGTAAACTTAAATCTAGCATTCTTTGTTCTCTAGGTTTATTCTTTTCAGAAATAGTTCCGTTTAAATATTTTTCAATTAATAAACTAGTTATTGGAGCAGCTATTGTAGAACCATATCCACCATTTTCAACAAAAATAGCTATAGCAATTTTTGGATCATCTTTTGGAGCAAAGGCAACTAAAATTGAATGATCTGGTAATTGTATTTTAATACCATTGTTTCTAATAAAATTTTCTGCAGTACCAGTTTTTCCGCAAATTTCTATTCCTTCAACTTGATTATATTTACCAGTACCAGTTTTAAAAACTTCCGCCATTGCTTCAACTACAGGAGTAAAATACTCTTTATTGATTGTTGTCTTATGAGGAACTGTATATTTAGGATTTTCTATGGATTTTTTATTTGTTTCTTTAAGAATGTGTGGTGTATAAAAGAAACCTCTATTAGCAATTGCGGCAGTGAAATTAGCTAGTTGAATTGGTGTAGTTAATACTTCTCCTTGTCCTATTGCATTTGATATGGTTGTCGATCCATTCCAAGAATATCTATATGCATTATCGTAATATTCTCCGGTAGGAATTAAACCAGGACTTCCGGCTGGTAAATCATATCCTAAATAATTACCAAAACCAAAACTTGCTGCATGATCATGCCAATCATCAACTCCTTTAGACGGATTATTTTCATGCTCTACAATTCTTTTGTACGTATTTGAAAAGTAACTATTACAAGATCTAGCGATAGCAGAATTAAGATCAACAGGTCTAGAAAATATACCACAATGGCATCCCATGAAATCAGTAGATTTACCACCATATCTATAACCATGATGACAGTAAAAAGTTGATTGTTCATTTATAACACCTTCTTGTAAACCTATTAAAGCATTCATCATTTTAAATGGTGATCCTGGAGGATAAGCCGCTAGAAGACTTCTGTCAAAAGCAGGTCTACTGATGGAATCGTTAAAAAGTAATACAGAGTTTTTAGAACGTTTTCTACCAACAAGTAAATTAGGATCATAAGATGGTGCGGTAACTAAAGCTAAAATTTCTCCGGAAGAAGGTTCTATTGCAACGATACCACCTCGTTTACCTGTCATCAATTTTTGTGCATAAACTTGTAAATCTATATCTAACGTTAATGTTAAATCTTTACCTTGTATTGGTAATGTATCGTGTTTTCCTTCTTTATAAGAACCTGTAACTTTATTAAGGTTATTTCTTTGTAGGTATTTTTTTCCTTTTTTTCCTCTTAAAAAATGTTCGTATTGTTTTTCTATACCATCTTTACCAATTAATTCTCCTGCTTGATAATAATTACTTTTTTTAGCAAGAGATTGATTTACTTCCCCTAAATAACCTAAAACATTTGCAGCTGCATTTATTGGGTACTTTCTGATAATTCTTTTTTGTATGAAAAATCCGTGATATTTATGTAGTTTTTCTTGTAAAAAAGCAAAGTCGTCTTTGGCTAATTGTTTTAAAAAAACTGAAGGTAAATAGGTAGCATAATTTTTTGCTTTTTGTAAACGCTTTAAGAAATCCTCTTTATCAATTTTTAATAAAGAACAAAATTCTAAAGTATCTAAGTTTTTTATTTGATTAGGCTGAATCATTACATCATAAGAAAGTTGATTGGCTACTATAAGCTTATTATTTCTATCGTAAATGTATCCTCTTTCTGGATAATCATATACGATTTTTACAGCAGAATTATGAATAGGATCGTAATTTGATCCTTTAATTATTTGAAGTTGAAATAACCTTCCAATAAAAATGATACCAACAGTGGTAATTATAAAATATAGTAGAAAACTTCTTTGCATTATTGCTCTTTCGTAAAAATATAGTTACTTAAAAAAAATAGAACTAATGTAAAAATACTAGAATATAAAGTATTAGTTAGAACGCTTGTAAAATTTTGAAAACTAAAATTAATAAAAGCAAAAAGAATAAAATGATGTATTACTGTTAAAGTTACTATATAGTTAAAAACTTTTCCGAAAGCTTCTGTTTGTAAGCTGAAAAAACCATAATCTGATGGTAATTTTTTAAAGAATACTCCAACAAAAAATAATCTTAAATAAGCTATTGTAGTAATTGATAAAGCATGAATACCACCTGAATCTGAAAAAAAGTCTATAAATAAACCTAATAAAAAACTGAAGAATAAAATTTGAAACTTATTTTCTTTTAAAGGGAAAAAAAACACAAAAGAAATATATAAATAAGGGTTTATGTATCCTAAAAAATTAATGTTATTTAAAACAAAAACCTGAATAAATAATAAGAATATAAAAAGAAGTATTAAATAAACTGTTTTATTCATTTACTAAATTTTCTAATGATTTAATTTCTATTTTATCTAAATTTCTAATAACATATACATAACCTAGGTTGCTCATATCATTAAATAGTTTAATATCTATTTTATTGTCAGCAGTATTACCTTTATTAATTTTAGCAATTGTACCTATAGGAACTCCTTCTGGAAAAATAGTAGATTTACCTCCTGTTTCAATTGTATCACCAATTTTTATTGGAGCTTGTCTTGGTATATCTAATAACTGAACGGTTTTATAATCTTTACCATCCCAGGTTAAAGTACCAAAATAAAAACTGTTTTTTAGACGAGCATTTATTTTACTATTCTTGTTTAAAATAGATTGAACTCTGGCATATTTGTTTCTAGCATTATCTGTAATACCTATAATCCCTTTACTATTAATTACAGCCATTTCTTGAGATATACCATTATTATTACCTCTATTTATAGTAATAAAATTGAAAGAGTTGGTAAAATTATTTTTAATGATTTTGGCATTGATATAAGAATATTTCTGCTGAAATTTAGTAGTATCAATTATCAATTCTTCAATAATAGAATCTTTAATAGCTCCTACTTTTTCAAGCTGATTTCTTAATTTAGTATTTTCTATGCTTAATAATTCGTTTTCAGATTTTAGACTTAAATATTCAGAAATATTAGCTGTTTTAGAATACAAACCCCCTGTAATATAGTTTGCCGAATTAACATACTTACTTCTATGAAAGTTAAGATTGTTAAATGTTAATGCAAGTGCAATAAACGCTAACAATAAGTAAAACAGAAAATACTTAAACTTCTGAAAAAAATAGATAATCTGTTGCATTGTTAGAACTTAGAAACTGCTATTTCATTAATACATTCTTATATTTATTTAATTCTTTTAAAGCAATACCTGTTCCACGAACAACTGCTCTTAAAGGATCTTCTGCTACATAAACAGGTAAGTCTGTTTTTCTAGATAAACGTTTGTCTAACCCTCTAAGCATAGAACCACCACCTGCTAAATAAATACCAGTGTTATAAATGTCTGCAGCTAATTCTGGAGGTGTTTTAGATAAAGTTTCCATTACAGCATCTTCAATTCTTAAGATAGATTTATCTAAAGCTTTGGCAATTTCTCTAAAAGAAACTTGCACTTGTTTAGGTTTACCACTTAATAAGTCTCTACCCTGAACTAGCATTTCATCTGGCGGAGTTTCTAAATCTTCTGTAGCTGCACCAATAGTAATTTTAATTTTTTCTGCAGTTGTTTCTCCAACATGTAAATTGTGTTGCGTACGCATATAATACATAATATCACTGGTAAACAAATCTCCTGCAACTTTTACAGATTGATCACAAACAATACCACCTAAAGCAATAACTGCAATTTCTGTTGTACCACCACCTATATCAATTATCATGTTTCCTTTAGGCTCCATAATGTCTATACCAACACCAATTGCAGCGGCCATTGGCTCGTAAATTAAATAGATTTCTTTTGCATTCATGTGTTTTGCAGAATCACGTACAGCACGTTTTTCCACTTCTGTAATTCCTGAAGGAATACAAATAACCATTCTTAATGCGGGTGGAAATAATTTCTTTTTGATTGAAGGAATTTGCTTTACAAATTCTTTAATCATTTGTTCAGAGGCTTCAAAATCGGCAATTACACCATCTTTTAAAGGTCGAATAGTTTTAATATTTTCATGGGTTTTTCCTTGCATTAAATTGGCTTCTTTACCAATTGCAATTATGTTACCAGATATTCTGTTTCTTGCAACAATTGAAGGACTGTCAATAACTACTTTTCCGTTGTGGATTATTAGAGTATTTGCGGTTCCTAAGTCTATCGCAATATCTTCAGTCATAAAATCGAAAAAACCCATAAAATATTTTTATTATTTATTTTTGATGTATTACCACAAATTTACTGAATTTATAAGTGTGAAATACATAATAATTATTAATGTTTAAAATGTCTTGTTCCAGTCATAACCATAGAAATATTGTTGTTGTTACAATAATCTATGCTTAACTGATCTTTTATAGAACCACCAGGTTGTATAACACTTGTTATACCTGCATTACCTGCAATTTCTACACAGTCAGGAAAAGGGAAAAAAGCATCACTTGCCATAACAGCTCCTTTTAAATCAAAACCAAAAGAATTTGCTTTTTCTATAGCTTGTCTTAATGCATCAACTCTACTTGTTTGCCCTGTACCACTTGCTAATAATTGATTGTTTTTTGTAAAAACAATAGTGTTAGATTTTGTGTGTTTACAAATTTTAGAAGCAAATAATAAATCTTTTAACTCGTTTTCTGCAGGTTTAGTATTTGTAACATAAGTTAAATCTTCTAGTTTATCTGTTATAGCATCTTTATCTTGTACTAATAAACCATTTAAAGCAGTTCTAACATTCTGTATTGGTAACTCTGTTGTTTTCTGAATTAGAATTACTCTGTTCTTTTTCCCTTTTAAGGTAGCCAAAGCTTCATCAGAATAGCTTGGTGCAATTACTACTTCGCAAAATAATTTATGAATTTCTTCTGCTGTTTCTAAATCTATTTCTTTGTTAGCAATTAAAACACCACCAAAAGCAGAAACTGGGTCACCAGCTAAAGCGTCTACATAAGCTTGTTTTATAGTAGCTCTTTGTGCAAAACCACAAGCGTTATTGTGTTTTAAAACAGCAAAAGTTGGGTCTTCTCCAATAAATTCATTCATTAAATTTACGGCAGCATCAACATCTAAAAGATTATTATAACTTAGTTCTTTACCGTGTAATTTATCAAACATTGCGTCTAAATTTCCAAAGAAATATCCTTTTTGATGAGGGTTTTCTCCGTAACGTAATGTTTTAGAAGTTTGTTCGCTAGCTTTGTAAACTACTTCATCTTCATTAAAATAATTAAAGATAGCAGTATCGTAATGAGAAGAAATGTTAAAAGATTTTGCAGCAAATTTCTTTCTTTGTTCAATTGAAGTTTCTCCGTTATTTTCAGAAATAATAGATAAAAAATCTTCGTATTGATCCATAGAAGAAACAATAAAAGTGTCTTTAAAGTTTTTAGCAGCTGCTCTAATTAAAGAGATTCCTCCTATATCAATTTTTTCTACAATATCTTGTTCGGGTGCTCCAGATGCAACCGTTTTTTCAAAAGGATATAAGTCTACAATTACTAAATCTATTTGCGGAATGTTGTATTCTGCTAACTCAGCAACATCACTTTCGTTGTCTTGTCTGTTTAAAATACCTCCAAAAACTTTCGGGTGTAAAGTTTTAACTCTTCCTCCTAAAATTGATGGATAAGAAGTAACTTCATCAACAGGTACAACATCTATACCTAGTTCTTTAATAAATTTTTCTGTTCCTCCTGTAGAGTAAATAGTTACATTTAATTCGTCTAATTTTTTTACAATTGGCGCTAAACCATCTTTGTGAAAAACTGAAATTAATGCAGATTTAATTGTTTTTGAAGTGCTCATTTTTTGTTGTGTTGTTAAGAGTGCAAATCTACATAAACATTGAGTGAATCACAATAAAAAAATAGTAACAAAAAAGAGGAAGTAATTAACAATAAAATAATGTAATTTTTAAGAAAAAAAATTACTCTGCATTATCTAAAAAGTCTCTAAACCAATCTATAAAATTATTTAATAAACTTTCTTTTCCATTTGTATGATTTTGTGTTAAATCAGATCCAGAAAAAGCGGCGTTAGCGTCTTGTTTTCTCATTATTATGGTTTTTAAAATTTGATAATTGCATTATTTTTATCAAACTTAACAAAAACATAAATATAAATCAATAAAATTAAAGTGTTTGTGATAATTTTTTACAAATATACTCTAAAATCTCCTCATCCTTTGAGGAAAACGTATTTGCAGTGTGAGAATCGATGTCAATTTGACCAATATTTTCTCCATTTACAAAAATAGGAATTACAATTTCTGACTTTACTTTCCATCCACAAGAAATATAATTGTCTTGAGCTGTAACATCTTGTACCACAAAGTTTTCGTTACTAACAGCAACTTGTCCACAAATACCTTTACCAAAAGGAATGATAACATGTTCTGTTTCTTCGCCTGTATATTGTGCTAATTTTAACTCGTTTTTATCTCCGTTTTTAAAGTAAAAACCAACCCAATCATAATAAGAAATTTCACTCTCTAAATAGTCGCAAATTGCTTGTAATTTTTGTGCTGTTTTATTATCAGATGAAATTATATTATCAATCTCCTTTTTTAAAATATCTGTATTCATTTTGTATATTCGTTAACTATAAATAATTCGGCTAAATTAAATTAAAATTTTTTGTGAAAAAACATAAAAATATTATCATTTTTCTAATTAAGTTTTTTGTAACTTATTTTCTGTTAGTAGCAATATATAATGGCTACTTACAAAAATCTCAAAAAAAGCAAGGTGTCTATAATACGTCATCAATAACAAGTTTAGTAGCAAATCAAACAGTTACGGTACTTTCTATTTTTAATTATAATGTAGAAGCTATACAGCATGATAAAGAATTGTCTGTAAAATTAATAATTGAAGGGAAGTATACAGCAAGAGTAATAGAAGGTTGTAACTCTATAAGTTTAATTATTCTATTTATTGCTTTTATTGTTGCTTTTGCCGGATCTTTAAAAGTCACTTTTTTATATTCAATTTTTGGGAGTATTGTAATTTATGTGATAAATGTTTTAAGAATTGCTTTTTTAACCGTGATGATTTATAAATACCCTGCTAAAGTAGAAATATTACATGGTGTGGTTTTTCCGGCAATTATTTACGGAACAGTTTTTTTACTTTGGGTTATTTGGGTAAATAAGTTTTCTAATTATAAAAAATGAATAAATACATAAGGATTATACTTGTTTTAATACTCTTCTTATCATTCTTTTTTGTTAGAGTTTTTCAAAAAGAATTGTTTTACGATCCTTTAATTGAATATTTTCAAAATGAATATTTATATAAACAGGTAGGTGATTTAGATTTTTGGAAGTTAATTACAAACATGTTATTTAGATATAGTTTAAATTCTATAATATCATTAGGTATTATTTGGATTCTTTTTTTAAGAAAAGATTATTTTAAATTTTCTGTTTTTTTCTTAATCGTCGCATTTGTTATTTTAATTATACCTTTTATATTTTTATTAAAAAACGATTTTAAAAATGGTTATTTATTGCCGTTTTATATCCGAAGATTTATAATTCATCCAATATTCTTATTGTTATTATTGCCAGCTTTCTATTATCAAAAATTGAGTAATAAGTAATTCTATTGATTATTAAATTTTCTTATTGTAAATTTGCAAAAGCAATGAAACAATTTTTCTCTAAAATAATATCGTTTTTATTAGCACTTTTTGTGCTTTTTTCGACCTTTTCTTTTACGGTAGAAAAACATTATTGTGGAGATTTTTTAGTTGATGTTTCTTTTACAGGAGAAACAGACGCTTGTAAAATGGATGTTAGTAAAGAAGTAACACAAGTAAAAAAAGGTTGTTGCAAAGACGAAATTCATAAAGTAGAAGGGCAAGACCAACTACAAACAAACAAAATCGATAAAATTACTTTCGAAAAAGAGCAATTCTTAACTGCTTTTTTAATTTCTTATAGAGATTTATTTGTTTTAAATGAATCTAAGAATAAATTTTACTCAAACTTTTCTCCGCCTAATTATTATGGAGATTACCAGGTTTTATATCAAACATTTTTAATTTGATTTTTAATTTTTAACAAATAAATATCACCTTTTTTATAGGTGATAAAAATTAGCGTTATCAATTAAAATTTTAAGATAAAAATGAAAAAATATACAATAAGTAGTATTCTACTATTTATTCCACTCATTCTCTTTTCTCAAACCACGTTTAAAGGGATGATTATGGATAAAAACAATCCAAAAGACAATTTAGGTGTTGCTGATGTAACTGTACATTGGTTAAATACAAATGTAAGTGCCATTACTAATAAAAAAGGTTGGTTTACAATTGATTATAAACCAGAATATAAAAAATTAGTAGTTAATTATTTAGGTTATAAGACAGACACTTTAACAATTACCAGTTTAAAACCAGTCCATCATTTTATAACTCCAGAAGATGATTTAGATGAAGTTGTAATAAAAACAACAAAAAAATCTGTTCAAAAAAACTTCTTAGCAACTACTAATATGTTTACGGTAAATTCCGATGAACTTCTAAAAGCAGCTTGCTGTAATTTAGCAGAAAGTTTTGAAACAAATCCATCTATAGACGTTAGTTTTTCTGATGCCTTAACAGGTACAAAACAAATACAAATGTTAGGCTTAACAAGTCCGTATTTGTTAATTGCCCAAGAAAACATTCCTTCTGTAAGAGGTGCATCACAAGCATTTGGGTTAACTTTTACACCAGGTACTTGGGTAGAAAGTATACAAATTACAAAGGGTGCAGGTTCTGTTGTTAATGGTTACGAAAGTATTTCCGGACAAATAAATGCAGAATTGGTAAAACCCTTTTCTGATAATAAGTTGTTTGTAAATGCTTACTCTTCTTTAAATGGAAGAATGGAACTGAATACACACATCAATAAAAAAGTTTCTGATAAATGGCACACAGGTTTGTACATTCATGGAGATTATAGAGGAGAAAAGTTTGATAGGAATGATGACGGATTTATAGATATGCCTTTGTCCAATCAAATTAATGTAATGAATCGTTGGCAATATGTAGATGCAGAAAAAGGTTGGGTGAGTTTTATAAATATTCGTTTTTTAAATGATGAAAAACAAACAGGAGAAACTGATTTTAATCCATCTTTAGATAAAGGAACAACCAATGCTTGGGGAAGTGAAATTGACACAAAACGTTTTGAAACTTCTGCAAAATTAGGATATGTTTTCCCAGAATTGCCTTTTCAAAGTGTAAGTCTGCAATTTGCATATAGCAATCATGAGCAAGATTCTTATTTTGGTTTAAAAACATATGATATACAACATCAAAGTATTTACTCTAATATTATTTTTAAATCGATTATTGGTGATACAAGAAACAATTTTAAAACAGGAATTAGTTTTACACATGATGATTATGATGAAATTGTAAATCTTACAGATTACGGAAGAAAAGAAACTTCTGTTGGCGCATTTTTTGAATATGCGTATGATAATTTAGAGGATTTTAGTTTAACGGCTGGTTTGCGTGTAGATGATCATAATTTATTAGGAACTTTTTTAACGCCAAGAATTCATGCAAGATATGTGCCTTGGGAAAATGGAGTTTTAAAAGCTTCCGTTGGAAGAGGAAAAAGAAGTGCTAATATTTTTGCAGAAAATCAACAAATGTTTGCAAGTTCTAGACAAATTAATATTAATGCTGTTGGTGGAAATATTTACGGATTAAATCCAGAAATTGCATGGAATTACGGTGTTTCTTACATGCAAAAGTTTAATTTATTCAACAAAAAAGGAGATGTTACTTTTGATTTCTATCAGACAGATTTTACTAACCAAATTGTTGTAGATTGGGAAAATCCGCAAGCAGTTTCATTTTATAATTTAGACGGTAAAAGTATTGCAAATAGTTTTCAGGTAGAATTAAATTATAATATTGCACCTTATTTTAATTTTAGAACCGCTTATAAGTATTTTGATATTGCTACAGATTATACTTCGGGTAATTTGCAAAAACCAATACAGCCTAAAAATCGTTTTTTTGCAAACCTTTCTTATGAAACACCAGTAAACGAAAAAAACGCTAACTGGAAATTTGACGTAACTTTTAATAATATTGGTAAGCAGCGTTTACCGAATACTGCATCAAATCCTATAGAATATCAATTGACAGATTATGTAGATTCTTATCAGTTATTAAATTCACAAATAACTAAAGTGTTTTCAGAAAAGTTTGAAATTTATGTGGGAGCAGAAAACATTACAAATGTTCAACAAGAAAATCCAATTATTGCAAGTGATGCTCCATTTGGAGAAAATTTTGATACGACAATTGTATATGCTCCAATTTTTGGACGCACAATTTATGTGGGCTTAAGATTTAAAATAAAATAATAAACCATAAAATAAATAAAAATGAAAAAATTAGTCTTAGTATTTAGTTTGTTTTTGATTGGGTTTTCAGTTCAATCACAAGAAGTAAAAAAGAAAAAAAATGCAAAAGTATCTTTTGAAGTAGATGGAATTTGCGGAATGTGTAAAACAAGAATTGAAACTGCAGCTTTAAAATCCAAAGGTGTCAAGTTTGCTGTTTGGAGTTTAGAAACTCATCAATTAAATGTTATTATGGATGAGCGTAAAACAGATGTTTTAACGATTCAGAAAAATATAACAGAAGTTGGACACGACATTATTTTAGAAGAAGATAAAAAAATGGTTGCTACTACAGAAGCTTATAATTCTGTGCATCCTTGTTGTAAATATAGAGATGAAGAGATTATTACTGGTCATGATGGTGAATTAAAAAAACAAAAGAAGAATTAGAATTATGAAAAAAATAATAATCGCATTAACTTTAGTCTTGTCTGTAAACATGATATTTATTGCGTGTAAATCAGAAAAGAAAGAAGATAAAAAAGAGCAGATTTCTACAGAAGAAAATGAAATTGCAAAATATCAATGCCCAATGAAATGTGAAGGAGAAAAAACCTATGATAAAAAAGGTAAATGTGCTGTTTGCGAAATGAAATTAGTTAAAACAACAGATTTAGAGTAGTTTTTTAGCTTTTTAGAAAATCAATAAAAATCCGATAGATTAATTTCTATCGGATTTTTTATTTATAAATAATTGGTTTTGTTAAAAACCTTGAGATATTCTTTCTAATTCATTAGAATTTAAGATAGAAATGTTTTTCCCTTTAAACATAATTATTTTGTTTCTCTTTAGGTCAGATAAAAGTCTTATTGCAGATTCTGTTGCGGTACCAATAATATTAGCAATATCTTCTCTAGAAAGATATACATCTATTACATTTTCTTTATTTGTGCCAAATTTAGCTTCTAAGTTTAAAAGAGTTTCAGCTAGTCTTTGCTTAACCGTTTTTTGAGCCATGTCTACAATAACATTGTCAGCTTGTTTTAAATTACTAGCCATATCCTTTAAAACACTTAAAGAAAACTTAGGGTTTTTCTCTAAATCTTTCATTATTTCTTCCTTTGGTATAAAGCAAACTTCCATGTCGTTTAAAGCAATAGCTTTTAAGTTAGATGTTTCATCAGAAATCAAACTTCTTTCACCTAATAAATCTCCTCTAGTAACAAGGCTAATTATATGGTTTCTACCATTTTCACTCATTTTAGAAACTTTACAAACCCCATCTTTAATACAAAAAACACCTTTTAAACGATCTCCTTCATCAAAAATCGAATCACCTTTTTTAATGATTTTAGACGTCTTGCAATTAGACATTCTAACCAGTTCTTCTTTACTTAAATGTTGTAAAGAATTTAACTGACGAATAATACATTGTTCACATTTACTCATATTCCCTGCTAAAGATTGTAAATCAAAGATATTAAAATTGTGACAAATATCATGTTTTAAAATAACGACTTATTGGAAATTTGCTCTAGGCAAAAGAGTAAATATGAAATCTACACAATGTTATCACTGCGGTGATTCTTGTGATAATGATTTAATAACATTTGATGATAAACCTTTCTGTTGTAATGGTTGTAAAACTGTTTATGAAATTTTTTCTGAAAATAATTTAACTTGTTATTACAATTTTCAGGATAATCCTGGTGCAATTCCAACAGAAATTAAAGGGAAATATGATTTCTTGGGCAATAAAGAAATTGCAGAAAAATTACTAGATTTTAATGATGGAAACACACAAATAGTAACGTTATACATTCCGCATATTCATTGTAGTTCTTGTATTTGGGTTTTAGAAAACTTACATAAATTAAACGATAAAATAGCTTCATCTCAAGTAGATTTCCCAAAGAAAAAAGTAAGAGTAACTTATAATTCTGATAAAACTTCTTTAAAAGAAATTGTGTTGCTTCTAAGTTCTATTGGTTACGAGCCTTATATAAGTTTAGAGGATTATGAATCTGGAAAAAAAGCAGTAGATAGAAGTTTAATTTACAAGTTAGGAATTGCAGGTTTTGCATTTGGAAACGTAATGTTTTTGTCTTTTCCAGAATATTTTGAAGTTGATGGATTTTGGATAGAAAAATACAAACCAATTTTTAGATGGTTGATGTTTTGTTTTTCTTTACCTGTAGTTTTTTATGCAGGTAACGATTATTTTATTTCTGCATTTAAAGGTTTACGTTCTAAAATTTTAAATATTGATGTACCTATTGCATTAGGGATTTCTGTGCTTTTTATAAGAAGTGCTGTAGAAATTATTTTTGATTTAGGAACCGGTTTTTTTGATAGTTTAACAGGTTTAGTTTTCTTTTTATTATTAGGGAAGTTTTTTCAGCAAAAAACCTATAACTTTTTGTCTTTTGAACGCGATTATAAATCGTATTTTCCAATAGCAGTTACCCGTATTTCTAGAGATAATAAAGAAGAAAATGTACAAATTTATGATGTTGAAAAAGGGGATAGGTTATTAATTAGAAACCAAGAATTAATTCCGGTTGATGGAATTTTAATCAACGGAAATGCCGAGATAGATTACAGTTTTGTAACCGGAGAAGCTGAGCCTGTTGCTAAAAAATCTGGAGATAAACTTTTTGCTGGAGGAAAACAGTTATCAGGAATTTTAGAAATGGAAGTTTTAGCATCTGTTTCTCAAAGTTATTTAACGCAATTATGGAGTAACGATGTTTTTCAGAAGGATAAAAAATCGCATTTTAAAACTATTACAGATAAAATAAGTAAAAACTTTACCATTATCGTTTTATCAATCGCATTTATAGCGACTGTCTTTTGGTTGTTTTTTGATGTAAGCAAAGCATTAAACGTATTTACAGCAGTTTTAATTATTGCTTGCCCGTGTGCAATTGCATTAGCAGCACCATTTACATTAGGTAATATGTTACGCATTTTTGGAAAGCAAAAATTCTATTTAAAAAACGCTACAGTTGTAGAACAATTGGCAAAAATAGATTCGTTAATTTTTGATAAAACAGGTACGCTTACTACGCATAAAGAAAACACCATTTCTTATGACGGAATTGCCTTAAATACTCAAGAAAAAAGCATTTTAAAAAGTTCTTTAAGAGCTTCTAACCATCCATTAAGTAGAACTTTATATGGTAGTTTTAATGAGGTAGAAACAGTTACTATTTCTAATTACGAAGAAGTTGTTGGAAAAGGAATTAAAGTTGAATACAAAGGTGTTAAACTAAAATTAGGTTCCTCTTCATTTGTTAAAATGGATAATGAAAAATCTGCTTTAGATACTTCTGTTTACGTCAGTTTTAATGGTGAATATAAAGGGCAATTTACTTTTAAGAATTCTTATAGAAAAGGAGTAAAAGAGCTATTTAATTCTCTAAAACCAAATTTTGATTTATCTGTTGTTTCTGGAGATAATGAAGGAGAAAGAACCTATTTACAAGAAAATTTACCGAAAGAAACTACACTTTTATTTAATCAAAAACCAGAAGATAAATTAAATGTTGTTGTTAAACTACAAGAAAAAAATAAAAAAGTAGCCATGATTGGCGATGGTTTAAATGATGCTGGTGCTTTAGCGCAAAGTGATGTTGGTATTGCTTTATCAGAAAATATTAATGTTTTTTCACCTGCTTGCGATGCTATTTTAGATGCATCTAAATTTAATAAGATAGCAACTTATATAAGTGCATCTAAAAAAGCAATACAAATTATAAAGTATTGTTTTGTACTGTCTTTATGTTACAATATAGTTGGCTTGTATTTTGCTGTAACGGGGCAATTAAAGCCAGTAATTGCGGCAATTTTAATGCCGTTAAGTTCCATAAGTATTGTAGTTTTTACAACAATAGCAACTAATTTATTAGGAAAAAAAATCAAATAATTATGAGTCTTCACATTGCAGCAAAAAAAGGAGAAATAGCAGAAACAGTTTTGTTACCTGGAGATCCGTTAAGAGCAAAATGGATTGCAGAAACATTTCTGAAAAATGTAAAATTATATAATGATGTTAGAGGAATGTTGGGGTTTACAGGAACTTATAAAGGAGAAAAAATATCAGTTCAAGGAACCGGAATGGGAATTCCATCAACTTTAATTTATGCTACAGAATTGATTACAGAATATGGCGTTAAAAATTTAATAAGAGTTGGTTCAGCTGGATCTTATCAAAAGGAAATTAAAGTTAGAGATATTGTTTTGGCAATGTCAGCATCCACAAATTCTGGTTTAAATAAAATACGTTTTAATGGTGCTGATTATGCAGCAACAGCAAGTTTTAAATTATTACAAAACGCAATTGAAGTTGCCAAAGAAAAAGAAATTACGGTTAAAGCTGGTAATGTTTTAAGTTCTGATGAGTTTTATGCCGATGATTTTGAAAGTTATAAAAAATGGGCAGAATATGGTGTTTTATGTGTAGAAATGGAAACTTCTGGTTTATATACCGTAGCTGCAAAATACAATGTAAATGCCTTATCTATTCTTACAATTTCCGATAGTTTGGTAACAAAAGAAATAACTACTTCATCAGAAAGAGAACAAACTTTTAAAGAGATGATAGAAATAGCTTTAGGGCTTGTTTAAAAAATAAAAATGAAAAATTCTTTAATACAAAAATATAATATTCCGGGCCCGAGATATACAAGTTACCCAACAGTTCCGTATTGGGATAAAGAAGGAATAGACCAAGAAGTTTGGAAACAATCTTTTCAGGCTTCTTTTAAAGAAAGTAATGCTTCTGAAGGAATTAGTATTTACATTCATTTACCTTTTTGCGAAAGTTTGTGCACGTTTTGTGCTTGCCATAAACACATTACTAAAAGGCACGAAGTAGAAGAAGATTATATAGAAACGGTTTTAAAAGAATGGAAATTATATGTTGCTTTAGTTGATGAAATTCCGGTTATAAAAGAATTGCATTTAGGAGGCGGAACACCTACTTTTTTTTCAAAAGAAAATTTAGAGTATTTAATGGATGGAATTTTTGCGTTTTCAAAAAAACATCCAGAAGCAGAATTTAGTTTCGAAGGACATCCGAGTAATACAACAAAAGCACAATTACAAACATTGTACAATTGTGGTTTTACAAGAGTTAGTTATGGCGTACAAGATTATAATTTAAAAGTACAAACGGCAATTCATAGAATTCAGCCTTTTACGGAAGTAGAAAAAGTAACAAAATGGGCAAGAGAAATTGGGTATACATCTGTTAGTCATGATTTAATTTTCGGACTTCCATTTCAAACCAAAGAAAACGTAATTCACACAATTAATAAAACCAAAGAATTACAACCAGATAGAATTTCGTTATACAGTTATGCACATGTGCCTTGGGTAAAAGGAGTTGGACAAAGAGGTTTTAATGAAAGTGATTTGCCAAAAGATGATGAAAAAAGAGCGCTTTATGAAATTGGTAAAGAACTTTTTGCAGAGTTAGGTTACATAGAAATTGGGATGGATCATTTTGCTTTAAAAACGGATAGTTTGTATAAAGCAACCATCAACAAAACATTACACAGAAATTTTATGGGTTATACAGCAAGCAAAACTCAATTAATGATTGGTTTGGGTATGTCTGCAATTTCAGATTCTTGGTATGCATTTGCACAGAATGTAAAAACGGTAAAAGAATATCAAAAAATTGTAAATTCTGGTAAAATTCCAATTTTCAGAGGACACCTTTTATCCGAAGAAGATAGAATTATCAGAAAACATATTTTAAATATGATGTGTCATTTTTCCACTTCGTGGGAAGAAAAATCGATGAGAATAAATGATATAGACACTCATTTGAATTTATTGCAAGAAATGGAACAAGACGGTTTAGTAATAATTGATAAAAAATTAAAATCAATAGAAATACCAGAAAAAGCAAGACCATTTGTTAGAAATATCTGTATGGCATTTGATGCACGTTTATTAAAAAATAAACCTAAAACAAAGTTGTTTTCAATGACAATTTAATGGAGAATTTTTGAAGTATGATAAATGTCATATTATAAGAGAACTACCAACAGTACTTTTGAATCATTAATTATCAGGCAAGATATGAGCGTAATATACCTACTACTAACTATTAGTATAATAGTGGCAATCTTATTTTTTATTGCATTTATTTATTCGGTAAAAAAAGGTCAGTACGATGATTCGTATACACCTTCTGTTCGCATGTTGTTTGATGACGAATTAGTTATAGACAAACAAGAAAAATCAACTTTAGACTAAATTTTATATTATGGAGATGCAACAATTTTATTACGATAATAAAATCGTTAAAAAGTTTATTTACGCCACCTTACTTTGGGGAATAGTTGGGTTTTCTGTAGGTTTACTTTTAGCTTTTATGTTTTTGTTCCCTAATCTTACCGACGGTATTTCGTGGTTAAGTTTTGGGCGTTTAAGACCATTACACACCAATGCAGTTATTTTTGCCTTTGTTGGTAACGCAATTTTTGCAGGTGTTTATTATTCGTTACAAAGATTGTTAAAAGCAAGAATGGCAAGTAACTTTTTAAGTAATTTTAATTTTTGGGGTTGGCAATTAATTATTGTTGCAGCAGCAATTACACTGCCTTTAGGATATACATCATCTAAAGAATATGCAGAATTAGAGTGGCCAATAGATATTGCCATTGCTTTAGTTTGGGTTGCTTTTGGTGTAAACATGATTTGGACAATATTACAAAGAAGACAACGCCATTTATATGTAGCAATTTGGTTTTACTTAGGGACCTTTGTTACTGTTGCGGTGCTTCATATCTTTAATAGTTTAGAGTTACCAGTTAGTTTCTTAAAATCATATTCTGTATACGCAGGTGTACAAGATGCTTTGGTACAATGGTGGTACGGACATAATGCCGTTGCATTTTTCTTGACAACTCCGTTTTTAGGTTTGATGTATTATTTTGTGCCAAAAGCAGCAAACAGACCAGTTTATTCTTATCGATTATCAATTGTACACTTTTGGTCTTTAATCTTTATTTACATCTGGGCAGGACCGCATCACTTATTATATACAGCATTGCCAGAATGGGCTCAGAATTTAGGAGTTGCATTTTCTGTAATGTTAATTGCACCTTCTTGGGGAGGAATGATAAACGGATTGTTAACACTAAGAGGTGCATGGGATAAAGTTAGAACAGATCCTGTTTTAAAATTTATGGTTGTTGCAATTACTGGTTATGGTATGGCAACTTTTGAAGGACCAATGTTATCACTTAAAAATGTAAACGCAATTGCACATTTTTCTGATTGGATTATTGCACACGTACACGTTGGTGCATTAGCATGGAATGGTTTTTTAACTTTTGGTATGTTGTATTGGTTAATACCAAGAATGTTTAAAACAAAATTATATTCTACAGGTTTGGCTAATTTCCATTTCTGGATTGGTACTTTGGGTATTATCATGTATACATTACCAATGTATGTAGCAGGTTTTGTACAAGCTTCTATGTGGAAACAATTTAACCCAGACGGATCTTTAACTTATGGTAATTTCTTAGAAACGGTAAATGAAATTATACCAATGTATTGGATGCGTGCAATTGGAGGAAGCTTATTTATTTTAGGAGCAATTGTAATGTTGTACAACGTTGTAAGAACTGTAAGATCTGGTAGCGATGTTACTGATGAATTGGCAGAAGCACCAGCTTTAACAAAAGTTTCTAAATACAGAACAAAAGGAGAAGGTTACCATACTTGGTTAGAAAGAAAACCTATTAAATTAACAATATATGCAACTATTGCCATTTTAATTGGTGGTGTTGTACAAATTATACCAACATTATTGGTAGAATCTAATATTCCTACAATTAGTAGCGTAAAACCTTATACACCGTTAGAGTTAGAAGGTAGAGATTTATATATAAGAGAAGGTTGTGTTGGTTGTCACTCTCAAATGGTAAGACCTTTTAGAAGTGAAGTAGAACGCTACGGAGAATATTCTAAAGCTGGTGAATATGTGTATGATCATCCATTTTTATGGGGATCTAAACGTACAGGTCCAGATTTACATAGAGTTGGTCAAAAATATAACGACAGTTGGCACTTAAATCATATGTACGATCCTCAAAGTACATCACCAGGTTCTATTATGCCTTCATATAAATGGTTGGTTAGAAATGAACTTGATAAGTCTGATACAGAAGCTAAAATGGAAGCAATGGTAACTTTAGGAGTTCCTTATACAGAAGAAGAAATTGACAATGCGCAAGAATTAATGTTAGCACAGGGAACAACAATTGAAGAGAATCTTTATGCAGATCCTGATTTTGCAAAAAGTTATGAAGCTGATAAAAAATATGCAGAAGAAAATGGCGAGCCTTTTGTAGAAATGAAAAATAGAGAAATTGTTGCATTGATAGCTTACATACAAAGATTAGGTACAGATATTAAAGTAAAAGACGAACAAAAAACCGCTAAAAAATAAGAGTTATGTTAAAATTTGTAAAAAATCATATGGAGAGTATTACGGGTATAGAAATTTATCCGATGATATCATTAGTTATATTCTTTACTTTTTTTGTAGCCTTGTTTTGGTGGGTTGTTACAGCTAAAAAAGAATATATAAATAAGGTAAGTAATTTACCATTAGATAATTAAAATCGAATATAAAATGAAAAAATATTTTAAATCTACGGTATATATCATTTTTGTAATAGTTACTTTTTTAGCGCTTGCAAAGTCGTTTATGGTGTACGAAAACCCATTTAGTGTTTATGAAAACCCTTTGGTTTGGCTTGCACTTATTGGTTTTGTCATTGTAGTTGTTTTAAAAGAAATGGTAAATGTAATTGCCATAACTAAAGCAAAAGAACTGCAAAATGAAAAGTTAGGAATTGTACCAGAAGAAAGCGATGCATGGATTAAAAAACTTATTGCTTCTTGGACCAAAGCAAAAGCCGTAGAAGATGAAGAGGAAATTGTTTTAGATCATAATTATGATGGTATTAAAGAGTTAGATAATACTTTGCCTCCTTGGTGGGTGTATATGTTTTATGCAACAATCATATTTGCGGTTGTTTATTTAGTTCG
Organism: Polaribacter sp. Asnod1-A03; assembly: GCF_045063585.1. Classification (NCBI taxonomy): domain Bacteria; kingdom Pseudomonadati; phylum Bacteroidota; class Flavobacteriia; order Flavobacteriales; family Flavobacteriaceae; genus Polaribacter; species Polaribacter sp. Asnod1-A03. The sequence goes on from NZ_JBEFOE010000009.1 coordinate 1,706,610, forward strand.
TTTTGAGGTTGTTGGTGATGATAATCAAATTGTAGAATATAATAAAGCTGTTGCAGAAGCTAAAGTTGCTTTAAATAAATATAAAGCAACTGCACCAGATTTAATTACTGCAGATAATGTGGAACTTTTAACAGATGCTAAAGATTTAGGTAGAGGTAAAGCTATTTTTAAATTGAACTGTGCTTCTTGTCATTTAGAAGATGGAGGCGGACAAATAGGTCCAAATTTAACAGATGAATATTGGATTTTAGGCGGAGGAATAAAAAATGTTTTTACAACTATTTCTAATGGAGGTAGAGATGGTAAAGGTATGATTGCTTGGAATAAAACTTTAAAAGCTGCCGATATGGCTAAAGTTGCAAGTTATGTGCTTTCCTTGCAAGGAACTACACCAGCAAACCCAAAAGCTCCGCAAGGAGAAAAATGGATTATTGAAACTGAAGTAACAGAAGTAGAAGAAGCTACTAACTAGTTAAATTAATATGGAAACACCCAAAAACGAACAATTTAGAGACAGTATCGGTACTATAGATAAAGCCGGTAAACGTTCTTGGGTTTTTCCAAAGAAACCAAGTGGTAAGTTCTACAAATACAGAAGTTATGTAAGTTACTTTTTATTGATATTTCTTTTATCAGCTCCGTTTATAAAAATTAATGGAAATCAATTTTTATTGTTTAATGTTTTAGAGCGTAAGTTTAATATTTTCGGATTTCCGTTTTGGCCACAAGATTTTCATTTGTTAGTAATTTCAATGATAATAGGAGTAGTATTTGTAATATTATTTACAGTAGTTTTTGGTCGTATTTTTTGCGGATGGATTTGTCCACAAACTATTTTTTTAGAAATGGTTTTCAGAAAAATAGAATATTGGATAGATGGAGACAGAGGGAAACAAATTCGGTTAGATAAACAACCTTGGAATGCAGAAAAGATAAGAAAACGACTTTTAAAATGGTTTATTTTCTTTGTAATTTCTTTTATAATTGCCAATGTTTTTTTAGCTTATTTAATAGGTGGAGATACGTTAATTAGCTACATCACTGGCAATCCTTTAGATAATGTAAGTACCTTAATTTCATTATTAATTTTTACAGGTATTTTCTATTTTATCTTTGCTTGGTTTAGAGAACAAGTTTGCATTATTGCTTGTCCTTACGGTAGGTTACAAGGTGTTTTATTAGATAATAAAACAATAAATGTTGCTTACGATTATAAACGAGGAGAAGGAGAGAAAGGAAGAGCTAAATTTAGAAAGAATGAAGATAGAGCAGCATCAGGAAAAGGTGATTGTATAGATTGTAAACAATGTGTAGTTGTTTGCCCAACAAATATTGATATTAGAAACGGTACGCAATTAGAGTGTGTAAATTGTACTGCTTGTATAGACGAATGCGACCATATGATGGAAAGTGTAGGTTTGCCAAAAGGGTTGATTAGATATGCAAGTGAAGATAATATTGCAAAAAAGAACCCTTTTAAATTAACCGCAAGAATAAAAGGGTATTCAGCAGTTTTATTTATTTTAATTGGTGTTTTGGTGGGTATGTTGTTTTTAAGAAATGATGTTGAAGCTACAATTTTAAGATTGCCAGGGCAATTGTATCAACATAAAGAAAACAATATTATAAGTAATGTGTATACTTTTAAAGTGATTAATAAAACTACAAAAGATATCAATAATGTCAACTATAAAATCTTATCCCATAAAGGAACCATCAAGTTAGTTTCCGATCATGATTTTGTAGTACCAAAACAAGGTTTGGCAGAAGGAACATTATTTATTGAGTTAAATGCGTCGGCATTAAAAAATGATAAAGAAAAATTAGAAATAGGTGTTTTTAGTGGTGATACACTTATAGAAACAACAATAACAAACTTTTTAGGACCAAGAAGTTATAAATAAAAAAGTATGAAATTTAATTGGGGAACAGGAATTGTAATTGCTATTATTGGTTTTATCAGCTTTATTATGTATTTCGTAATTACAATGAGTACGGATAAAAATTATAGTCACGATTTGGTAACGGATAAATATTATCAACAAGAATTAGTATATCAAAATCAAATAGATGCTACTAAAAATGCATCAAATCTAGAAGAAAAAGTAACCTTACTTAAAGTAAAAGAAGGTTTAAAAATAAAATTTCCATCAAATTTTGATACTAAAGAAATTAATGGAAAAGTGTTCCTATATAGACCATCTAATAAACAATTAGATTTTGAAATGCCAATTTCAATCTCTAATACATATTTGCTCGTGCCTGAGAAACGTTTGTTAGGTGGTCGTTGGAACATTTCTGTTTCTTGGAGCTATAAAGGTAAAGATTATTTATTTAAAGAAGAGTTGAATTTGTAATGTTTCTATCTGCAATTATATTTGGTTTATTAGGGAGCTTTCATTGTGTTGGCATGTGTGGGCCTATAGCTTTTATGTTACCAATTGATAGAAAAAATACTGTTAAAGGATTTTTTCAAATTTTAAGTTACCATTTAGGTAGATTGTTAACTTATAGTTTAATCGGTTTATTATTTGGCTTTTTGGGTAAAGGTTTTTATTTTTTCGGTTTTCAACAACAATTATCTATTATAGTTGGTGTTACTATGATATTTATAATTCTTTTCCCGAAATTATTTGCTAAAATAAATGGATCAAAAAAAATAAGTAAACTTATCTTTAAAGTAAAAAATGCTTTAGGAAAAGAATTAAAAAGTAAAAAAAATGATACATTTTTTACTATAGGATTTTTAAACGGGTTTTTACCTTGTGGATTAGTTTATATGGCTGTTTTTGGTGCTTTAACAACTACCAATGCCCTATTTGGTAGTATGTACATGTTTTTGTTTGGTCTAGGCACAATACCGTTAATGACATCTGTAGTCTATTTAGGTAATTTTACTAAAGGTGCAGTTAGAAATAAAATACAAAAAGCAATACCTGTTGTAGTTGTATTTATAGGAGTCTTATTTGTGTTGAGAGGTTTAGGTTTAGGCATCCCTTATATATCACCCGAACCTGTCTTAAACTTAGTTAACGCAAATAATTCTTGTCATTAATATTACTTTATTAAAATTTTATTATAATAATAGTAGTTTTTTGTTGTTAAATATTTTAGTGCAAAAGTATTTATGTAAAAAATATTATATATTTGATAACTTATAAATAAACTAGTTTTAATGAAGTTAAATTACCTGCAATATTGCATTTTTTGTGTATTATTTTTTTCTTTAAACACTTTTTCTCAAGAAACATTACCTATATATCAAGATTATTTGTCTGATAATGTATACTTAATACACCCTTCTGCAGCTGGTATTGGTAACTCTGGTAAATTAAGGTTTACAGCAAGACAACAATGGTCTGGTATACCAGATGCGCCAACTTTACAAACTATAAGTTTAAACTCTAGATTTGGAGAAGAAACTAATGCAGCGTATGGTTTAATTTTATTTAATGATAAAAATGGATATCATTCACAAAAAGGAATTCAAGGTACATATGCTTATCATTTACCATTGAATGATAATGGACATTATTTTGAGCAACTTTCATTTGGGTTGTCTTTTACTTTTATTCAAAATCAATCAGACCAAACAGCTTTTGGTAATGATGATGTAGCAGCAATTATTCAAAACACTAGTTACTATAATGCAGATTTTAGTGCTGCTTATCACAAAGGCGGATTCTCGTCTTACTTTACGGTTAAAAATTTATTACAGACCAATAAAAATAATTTAAACGTTCTAGAGCCTTTAGACTTAAAAAATTATGTGTTTGCTGCTGGATATTATCACGACAGTTATTTTGTACAATTAGAACCTTCTTTTATGCTTCAATATAAAGAAAGTATTGGGCAAACAATAGCAGATTTTAATATAAAAATGTACAAAACATTCTCTAACACTCAGGCTTGGGTTGCTTTATCTTATAGAAGAAGTTTTGATAGCGCAGATGGTGTAAATAATTCTAAATTTATATCACCAATAATTGGTTTAAATTATAAAAAGTTAATGTTTTCTTATACTTATACAAATCAGTTAGATGACGTTGTTTTATCTAATACTGGGTTTCATCAAATAGGTTTAGGTATTAATTTATGGACTAGAGAAAAAAACTGGAGAAGTATACCAAATATTAATAATTCTTTTATTGGTTATTAAAAGTCCTTTTCTAATATAGTTATATTCTTTTGGAGTTTATTATCAGTAAACATCTCAATTACTTCTTTGTTTGTGTTTATAAAAAATTGATGAGAACTTGTTTCTAAAGAAGAGTTAATTAATGAGTTTTTTTCTAAGATAGCTTTTGTTTGTTTAGCAACTGCTCGTCCAGAATCTATAATTTGAATTTGATTACCTACAATTTCTTTAATTTGAGGAATTAAGTAAGGGTAATGGGTACAGCCTAAAACTAAGCAATCAACGTTCTCTTTCATTAAAGGTGATATATAACTTAATAATAAAGATTTCATCTCTTTAGAGTTTATTTTTTTAGACTCTATAAGTTCAACTAAACCTTTACCAATAATTTCTTTAATAATAATCTCTTTATTTAAAGTATTAGAGGTTTTTTCGAATAATTCACTATTTAATGTGCCTTTAGTAGCCAATATACCTATGGTATTTGTCTTTGTGTTTAGAGCAGCAAGTTTTATAGCTGGTTCTATTCCTATAAAAGGCACGTCAAATTTATTTCTTAAAATTTTAATAGCGTTTGTAGTAGCTGTATTACAGGCAACAACTATTAATTTACATTTTTTTTGTAGAAGTAATTCTGTATTTTTAATCGATAAATTAATGATGTCTTCTTTACTTTTTTCTCCATAAGGAGCATTTTTACTGTCAGCAAGATAAATAGTATTCTCTAAAGGTAGAAGTGCGTTAATTTCTTTCCAAATGGATGTGCCTCCAATTCCGGAATCAAAAACACCAATAGGAAAACTGTTAGATTTTATCATTTTCTAAAAATAAAAAAACCTACTGAATTCAGTAGGTTTCATTTATAAATATTTAAGTAGTTTTTTAGAATCCTAATTTTGCTTTTACAGCAGGATATAAATCTTCTCCTTTTTTAACTAATAACCCTTTACCATTAGTAGCGTCTAATACGTAAAGAATGCTTTTAGCGGCAGCAACTTCTTCTACTGCTTTTTGAGCTTTTTCTATAATAGGTAACAATCCTTCTTGTTGTTTTTTCTGCATATCTTGGTAAGCTAATCTTCTTGCTTGTTCTAATTTAGCAGCTTCACCTTGTAATTCTTGTACTCTTTGATCGTTAGTCTCGTTTGTTTGAGTTTTAGATTCCGCAACGTATTTCTTTTGAGTAGACTCAATTTTCTTTTCCATTCCTGTAATCTCATCTTGATAAGTTTTACCAAGTTTTTCAATGTCAGATTTTAAAGTTTTTGTTTCTGGCATCTCAGCTACTAATTTTTCAAAGTCTATATGACCTATTTTTTGTGCATTTGTAAATCCACTTACACCTAAAGTAAATACAGCAATTAATAGTAACGTTTTTAAATTTTTCATTATTGTTTTGATTTAATTATTGTTCTTGTTCTTGTTCTTGTTCTTGTTCTTGTTCTTGTTCTTGTTCTTCCTTCTCTTTCTTTAAAGCTTCTTTCTTTTCGCGTAATAATTTTCTTTTTTCTTCTCTTTGTTTTGCTATGGCTTCTCTTTTTTCTGCTATTAATTTCTTTTTAGCTTCTATATCTGCAAGCTTTTTAGCTTGTGCAGCCTCTTTTTTAGCAATTTGCTCTTTTTGCTTTTCTGTTAACTCTTTAGGAGTATTTTGCTTCTCTTTCCTTTGCTTGTTTTTTGTGTCTATTAAACGTGTTCTGTCTATAGTTGCTAAAACAAGGTCGCTAATATCGTATTTTTTATTTGAATATAGCATAACCAAGTCACTAGATTTATCAAATACAAAATCATACTTTTTTCTGGTAGCAATACTTTGTATGGCATTGTAAACTTGGTCTTGTATAGGTTTTACTAGTTGCTTTCTAACAGAAAACATGTCTCCATTAGGACCAAAGTATAAAGATTCTGATTTTCTTAATTGTGCTTGTTTAATAAAAATTTCTTCTTCTTTTTCTTCAATTAAGTCTTTTGTAAGTATAGCCTTTTCGTTAGCTAGATCTGTTTTTAAAATTTCAATTTCTCTTGCTTGTTGGTCTAATTTTGTTCTCCATTTTACAGTTTTGGCATCTAGAGTATTTTGAGCTTCAATATATTCTGGTACATTTTCTAAAATATACTCCATATCTATGTAAGCAATTATTTGATCTCTTTGTGACCAAGAAATACTTACGCTAAGCAAAAGAACAATTAATAAAAATATTTTTTTCATTTGTATAATGTATTTAGAAAAAACCGTGCCAAAAAAACTTTTTCTTTACAAAATTACAGTTTTCTTAGAATTGTCTTCCAATAATAAAATGTGTTTGCCAACCAGATTTTTCACTTTCTCCAGGTAAAGGATCAAAACCATGAGCAAAGTCAATACCCAATAATCCAAATGCTGGCATAAATATTCTAACACCTAATCCTGCTGAACGTTTCAATTCAAACGGATTAAAACTATTAAAATTGTCATAAGAATTACCTGCTTCTAAGAAACCTAAGGTATATATCGAAGCAGATGGAGAGTCTGTTATAGAATATCTTAATTCTAATTGAAACTTGTTGTAGATAGTTCCACCATAAGAAGATGAAAGTCCACTGTTTTCATAACCTCTTAAACCAATAGTTTCTCTACCATCCAATTGATAAGAAGCAATACCATCTCCACCAACATAGTAACGTTCTACAGGTGTTGGTCCTAAATCATCATTATAAAACCCTAAATAACCCATTTCTGCATTAGACATTAGTACTAATTTATCTGTAAATGATGTATACCATTTTGCCTTAAAGTTAAATTTATAATACTCTAACCATTTATATTTTTCATTATCATCTAAATCACTATCTGTGTAATCAGTATCACTAAGTAAAGAATAAGGAAAAGTTGCTTTTGCTCCAATTGTAAATTCTGAACCATAAGTAGGGAATATTAAACTTGGTCCTGCAGAATTTCTAGTTAAAGAAATATTGTAAGATAGGTTATTTAATGTACCATTGTTAAGGTTTATATCTGCTAAACCAAAACTATAATCATTAGACTTTAATGCTTGATAACTTATAGATTGAGATAATTGAAAATAATCATCTGGCCATTTTAAACGTTGTCCTAAACCTAAAGTAGCTCCAATAATAGATAAACTTTTACTTTTATCTACATCATAAGTTGTATAATCTAATGAGTATTGATTGGAAGAATATACAGAAAAAGATAAAGATTTTGGTTTTTTACCACCTAACCATGGCTCTGTAAAAGAAAAACTATAAGTACTATAAGTTCTACTTGTCTGTAGTCTTAAAGATAACGTTTGACCATCTCCCATAGGTAATGGTTTATATGCTTCTTTATTAAATATATTTTTAACAGAAAAGTTGTTAAAAGATAAACCTAAAGTACCAATAAAAGATCCACCACCATAACCACCTTGTAGTTCTATTTGGCTACCTCCTTTTTCTACTACGCTAAAATCGATATCTGCTGTTTTATTTTCATAATCAGGGATAACGTCTGGAGTTACGTTAGCGTCAAAGAAACCTAATTGACCAATCTCTCTAATAGATCTAATAATTGCACTTCTACTAAATAAATCACCTGGTTTTACTCTTAATTCTCTAAAAAGTACATGGTCATTTGTTTTTTCATTACCAGAAAGAGTAACCTTTCTAATACGAGCTTTTTCATCTTCTCTAATTCTAATTTCTACTGTAATAGAATCATTTAAAACTTTTGTTTCTACAGCGTTTACTTGAGAAAATAAGAAACCATTATCTTGGTATAATGTAGAGATATCTTGAGAGGTTGGTGTTCCGTCACCTTTAATACGTTCTTCTAAAACAGCTCCGTTATAAACATCTCCTTTTTCAATTTTTAAATATCTTTGAAGTTGTTCATCAGTATATTCTTTATTACCAATAAATAATATTTCAGAAAATCTATATTGTCTTCCTTCTTCTAAGTCTATATTAATATTAATAGTATTATCATCATTCCAAGAAATACCATCGTTAAGAATACGTGCATCTCTATAACCTAATCTACTATATTTATCTAAAATGCTTTCTAAATCTGTTTGATATTCTTCTTCAATAAACTTTGAAGCTTTCCAAAAACGACCTAGAAATTTTTCTTTGGTGTTTTTCATTGCCTTCTTTAACTTAGAGTCAGTAATAGCTGTATTACCTGTAAAAAGAATGTCTTTAACTTTTATTTTTTCTCCTTTATCAATAAAGATAGACATATCTACAGTGTTAATGTCAGAAGTGTCCTTTCTTACATCTAAACTTACTTTAGTTTTAAGAAAACCTTTATCGGTGTATTTTTTTGTGAAGTAATTTTTGGTAGTAACAATAAGGTTGTCTGTTACCTGAGCACCCGTTTTTAATTCGGCATCTTTAATAAGTTCTTTAGCTTTTCTTTTTTTGATACCATTAATTACAACTGTTTTTAGTTGAGGTAATTCTTGAACATCAAATTGAAGATAAATAGTATTACCATCTACTTTGGCTAAATAAACATCTACATCGCTAAACTGCTTACTTTCGTATAGTTTTTTTATGGCACTAGTAAGTTTATCTCCAGGTAATTTTATTAAAGCCCCGTTTCTTAAACCAGTAAAAACTCTAACAGTTTCTTCACTAAACTTCTTTAAACCAGTTACACTTATACCTCCTAAAATATATTCTTTGCCTTTCTGATAAGAAATATTGTCTGAAGATGTTGTGTCTTTTTTAATAGTTGGTATACTATCTTTACTTGTTTGTGCGTTAACATTAAAAGTAAAAAATAATGTTATCAGTACTACTGATGCAGAAAATAATTTCATATAAAACTTATTCTGTAATTTGTTCGCTTGTTTTTCCAAATCTTCGTTCTCTATTCTGGTATTCTATGATTGCATCATAATAATGCTCTTCTCTATAATCTGGCCAAAGGATATCTGTAAAATATAATTCAGCATATGCCATCTGCCATAATAAGTAATTACTAATGCGTTGCTCTCCACTAGTTCTTATCATTAAGTCAACATCGGGCAAATTAAACGTATATAAATGGTTATTTATAGTTTTTTCACTAATTTCTTCGATATTAACTTCTTTATTAACAACTTTTTTAGAAATGTTTTTAATTGCATTAACAATTTCTTCTCTAGAACCGTAGCTTAAAGCAAAGGTTAAGGTGATTTTTGTGTTGTTTTTTGTAGAATTAATTACGTCTTCTAATACTTTTTGGGCATTTTTAGGTAAGCTAGTAAGGTTACCAATGGCATTTACTTTAACATTTTTACGTTGAAATTCTGGTAATTCTTTTTTTAAAGTAGAAATTAATAAGCTCATTAAAGCATCTACTTCTAGTTTGGGTCTTTTCCAATTTTCTGTTGAAAAAGCATACATTGTTAAGAATTTTACACCTATTTCTGATGATGCATCTGCAACTTGTCTTATTGCGGTAAGTGCATTTCTATGACCAAAAATCCTATTCATTCCTTTACCTTTTGCCCATCTTCCATTACCATCCATAATAACGGCAACATGGTTTGGAACTCTTTGTAAATCAATGTTTAGTTTTTTATCCATATTTATATTCTATTAGAGTAACAGGCAGGTCTACCAAATGTGTAAATTAAAGAAACTCCTGTAAACATATACCAATCGTTACCTGTACCGTCTAACTCTATATTAGGTGTGTTATTAGTTGTAAAATCTAAATCATCTTCAAAAGTATATCTAAACTTTGCTTCAATGGCAAAAGCTAAATTACCAGCCAATTTAGATTTATAACCAAATCCGAAAGGTATAGCAAAGGATGTTTTATTGCCTGCTACAAGGTCTTCTGTGTCTGTGTGAGATTTTACATTGCTATAATTAAAACCAGCTAATTCTAACAATAAGTAAGGAGTCCATGTTTTGTCTTCAGAAGAAAGATCATATTCATAAAAATTTAACTCTATACCTAATGCTACTTCGTGTAAAGTATTTTTAAAACTATAACCCCTATCTGTTCTAAAACCGGTATCTGCATCTTCATCATTTCCTTCTATAGGTAAGTAATTATAAGTGGCTCTTAATGCTATTCTTGGGTTCCAGTTATATTTAAAAAATACAGCTCCTGCAGGTTTACTTGGATAGAAATAATAATTTCTTCCTATATCACCAACATAGTTTGTTCCTCCAAAAGATACACCTGCTTCATAAACTTGACCAAGTAGTATCGAAGAAAAATTTACAAAAACAAAAAATAAGATTGTGTTTTTCATCCTAAAAAATAGCGTGCAAATATAAGAATTTCAATTTGCTTTATAAAGTTAATATTCAGTCTTTTTTGAATAACAATTATTTTAGGCTATTATTGTTTGATTAATGTTAAAGATTGGTTTTGTTTCTAATATCTTCTCCCCAAAGTAATTTACTTCTAAGGGTTTTTATAAAAGATTGATTTTTTGGTAAAATACTTTTAATTGAAAAGTCTGTTTTTTCTATAAAAACTTTAGTGTCATTTGGCACAGTTGTAACTCTAGAATCTAATGATACTAAGTAACTTTTTTCTCTAGAATCTACTTTCAATTCTATTTTAGTATCATCAGAAATAACCATAGGTCTTGCATTTAAGTTATGCGGTGCAATAGGTGTAATTACTAAATTTTTAGAATCAGGTAAAATTACGGGTCCATTACAGCTTAAAGAATAACCGGTAGAACCTGTTGGTGTAGATATTATAAGACCATCTGCCCAATAATTGGTTAGATATTCTTTGTTTAAATAAGTTTTAACACCAATCATAGAAGTGGTGTTTTTCTTAGCAATAGTAACTTCATTTAGCGCAAAATTAAGATCTCCAAATTTATTAGTTTCTGGTTCTGTTCTAATAGATATAAGTGCTCTTTCTTGTGTGGTATATTCTCCATTTAAAACCAGGTTTATACTTTCTTCTATAACATCTTTAGCAACAATTGCCAAAAAGCCTAATCTACCAGTGTTTATGCCTAATATAGGAATGTCTAAATCTCTAATATGTGTTACAGAACGTAAAAATGTTCCGTCTCCACCAATGGTAAGCATTATATCAAAAGTGTTATCTAAATCGCTAAAACTACTAAATGAATTGTAAGAATTTTCTATAATTTTTTCTTGAATTAAAAGATTGTAAAAATCTTGTTCAATATAAAACTCAATATTATTTTTAGTTAAAACATCTAATAATGTCTTGATTTCTTTTTCTGATGTTACTGCGTAAGATTGACCGTATATAGCTGCTTTTTTCATTACATTTCTAGGTATTTTTGTAAATATTCAGATCTGTTTTTTAAGTCTTCTAAATAAATGTCGTTTTCATGCATAGATATAATTTTATAATCATATCTTCTAAAAGTTTGCATAATTTCGTTTATCTCATCAGAAATTATTTTTAATGTAACTTGAGTGATATCCGATTTTTTATCTGAAATATACAAACCTAATAGTGTAGCTCCGTTAGTTTCTATAATTTGTACAACCTCGCTCATAGAATAATCATCTTTAGATCTTTCTACAATAAGTGTTTCTCCTTCTTCAATCATAAAAGGACTAGTAGAAAAAACATCTAAAACATCACGTAAATCAAAATAACCGATATAGTCTTTATTTTGATTTAAAACAGGGATAATATTGGTGTCGTTATCAGCAAATATTTTTAATAATTCTAAAACCGTGGCTTTTTCATCAGCAAAAAAAGAATCTAGTAAATAAGAATATTCAACCAATTCATTGCCTTTGTTTTCTATAGTTTGGATGTCAACTTCTGCAAAAGAACCTAACAATTTGTCATTTTCTATAACCGGAAAATGAGTAATAGGGTAGTTCTTAAACACTTTTTGAGCCTTTTTTATAGTGTCTTTTAAACGTAGTGGTTTTATTTCTTTTAATATGTAGTCGTTAACATTCATGCCTTACGAATATAGGATAAAATGATTTAATAAATTATCTTTGCGGTCTAATTTTAGATAATGACAAAGTTAAGTGTAAATATTAATAAAATAGCAACTTTAAGGAACTCTCGTGGCGCTAATGTGCCAGATTTGTTAAAAGTTGCAAGTGATATAGAGAATTTTGGAGCTGAGGGAATTACAATTCACCCAAGACCAGACGAAAGACACATTCGTTACCAAGATGCAAGAGATTTAAAAAAAGTGGTAACTACAGAATATAATATCGAGGGAAATCCGATAAAATCTTTTATGGATTTGGTTTTAGAAGTAAAACCAACTCAAGTAACTTTAGTGCCAGATGCCGTAGATGCAATTACATCTAATGCGGGTTGGGACACAATTACGCATCAATCATTTTTACAAGAAGTGATAAAAGAGTTTAATCAAAACGGAATTAGAACTTCAATTTTTATTGATACTAATACGAAGTTGATGGAAGCTGCAGCAAAGACTGGAGCAGACAGAATTGAGTTATACACAGAAGATTTTGCTACACAGTTTGATTTAGGAAATAAAGAAGCTATAAAACCTTATACAGAAGCTGCTATTTTAGCCAATAAATTGGGATTAGGAATTAATGCAGGGCATGATTTAAGTTTAGATAATATTCAGTTTTTTAAAGATAATATTCCTAATTTAGACGAAGTTTCTATAGGGCACGCATTAATTGCAGAAAGCTTATACTTAGGTTTAGAGAATGTTGTAAACATGTATTTACATCGTTTAAAATAAGTTTTAATATCAGCCTCAGATTGCAGTTTTAGTCAGCATTAAAAATTTGTTTTTTATGTTGCTATGTAGTTGAAAATTTTTAAAAATATCTCCTCGAGCGCAGTCGAGAGGTTCATCTTTAGGTCTCGACTGCGCTCGACCAGACAAAATAATCTAAATGTCTAATAAAATTTTACATTCAACAATAAAAGGAGAAGGGAAGCCATTATTAATCTTGCATGGTTATTTTGGAATGTCCGATAATTGGAAAACTTTAGGAAATCAGTTTGCAGAAAATTATCAAGTTCATTTAATAGATCAAAGAAATCACGGACGTAGTTTTCATGAAGATGAATTTAATTATGAAGTTTTAGTAGAAGATTTATTGGCTTATATACAATATCATAAATTAGAAAAAGTTGTTATTATTGGGCATTCTATGGGCGGCAAAACAGCGATGTTGTTTGCGGTAACGTATCCAGAATTGATTGAGAAATTAGTAGTTGTAGATATTTCTCCAAGAATGTATCAACCACATCATAATGCAATTTTAGCCGCTTTAAATTCTGTGGATTTTTCAGTTGAAAAGACAAGAACTTTGGTTGATAAAAAATTATCAACATTAATTCCAGAATTTGGAGTTCGTCAGTTTTTGTTAAAAAATGTGTATTGGAAAGAAAAAGGACAATTAGCATACAGATTTAATTTAGATTCTTTAACAGAAAATAACCCAGAAGTTGGTGAAGCTTTGCCGCCTTTTACTGTTTTTGAAAAAGAAACGTTGTTTTTAAAAGGAGATAAATCGGATTATATAACAGAAGATGAAGAACCAATTATAGAAGCACATTTTCCGAATTCTAAAATTGTAGAAATAAAAAATGCAGGACATTGGCTACATGCAGAAAATCCGAAACAATTTTATACAGAAGTTTCTGAGTTTTTGTTATAATTACTTAATTTTTTCTAAGGGTTTGTAGACCATAAAGCTGCACTTTTAAGCATAGCTCTTCTTGGTAATTTTAAACCAGCAACAATTAATTCTGCAAAATCATCTGGTTGTAAAACACTGTCTTCAGAATCTTCACTTGCAATTCCAAGATCTATAGACATATCAGAAGCAATTGTGCTTGGTGTTAATGTGCAAACTCTAATATTATTTTTACGTACTTCTTTCATCAAAGATTCAGACATACCAATCACTGCAAATTTAGATGCAGAATAGGCAGATGTAGTTGCGTTACCGTTTAAACCAGCAGTAGAAGAAACGTTAATAATATCTCCTTTATTTTTTTCAATTAAATAAGGTAAAACTTCTTTGGTAACATAATACATACCCATAACATTGGTTTGTATAATTTGGCTCCATTTATCAACAGGCATATCATTTAAAGAACCAAAAGCAGCAATACCAGCATTATTAACTAAAATATCTACAGTGCCAAATTCAGTTATAATACTTTGTATACCTGTTTTTACTTCTTCATAATTACCTACATCAAATGTAGCATAGATTGCATTAACTCCAAAATCTTCTAATTCAGAAACTGTTTCTTTTAAAAACGTTTCATTTCTTCCTGTTATGGCAATATCAATTCCTTCTTTTGCAAATGCAATTGCTGTAGCTTTACCTAAACCTCTGCTACCGCCAGTTATTATTGCTTTTTTACGTACTAAATTTTCCATTTTATATTATATTTTAGGTGTAAATTTTTTGTTTAATGATTTGATGTAAAGTTACTAAGTTTCGTTAAGTTTTTAGGTAAGTAATTTTGAACTTAACAGAATTTTATCATTGGGTAAGAAAAATGAGGTGAGAAACTTTATCTTTGTCGCTTTATTTTTATATCAATGAGAAAAATATTACCGTTAGTTTTTTTTATAAGTTCTTTTAGTGCGAGCTTTGGTCAGGCCAATAAAATTTCCTTAAACTTAAAAAAGGATAGAAATTTATGGCAAGCACTTACTTACGATTTAGGTAATATAGCAGGCGGAATGGGTTACGCATATAGCAGACCTTTACATTGGCAAGGTAATCAATTTAAAAATGCAGGTTATGTTGCTGCCGGAACAGGGGCTTTGTATTTAGTTGATGATAATATAGATAACTGGGCAAGTGGTTGGAGAGATGATGTACCTCGTTGGTTAATTGATTATGGAAATGAATATGGAGGACCAAATACAAATTTTAGGTTAACAGGAGCTGTATATTTGGTGGGGTTATTTACAAAAAATCCTAAATTAAGAAGAACAGGAGTTTTACTAATTTCTTCTGCATCTGCATCTGGTTTATTACAACAAGTATCTAAAAGAATTATTGGTAGAGCAAGGCCAAAAGCAAATGTTGGTAAAGCTACCTTTGATCCGTTTCATATAGATAGAGTTTATAATTATGATTCTTTTCCTTCTGGTCATGTAATGTTAGGTTTTACAAATGCTTATGTAGTTGCAAAACATTTTGATAATCCTTGGATAAAAGCAGGTTTATATACTGTAGGCTCTATACCTGGTTTTGCAAGAATAATGGATCGTTTTCATTGGGTTTCTGATGTTGCTTTTTCTACTGCTTTAAGTATTTTTATTGTAGAAGCAATCGATAGATATTTAGATACAAAGTATGATGAAAAATATAATGATAAAAGAGGTATTCTAAAAAAAGAGAAAAAAGTGGCTTGGGATATTCAGTTTACACCACAAAGTTTTGGTGTTGTAATGACTTTTTAAGATTTATTTTTTGACTCATGTATTAGCTTAATTTACTTTAACAAATTAAGAGCAATCGATACTGTTTATTTTTTTCTATAGGAGCTCTATGAATACAAGGTAATACGTTGCTTTCTGGAGTCTTAGTAGCTAGTTTCCATAAATTACCAACACCTAAATTGGTGAATTCTACATTTTTTTTTGGTTGATAATGTAAATCAAAGAAAAATTCACTTAAAAAAGCATCAAAATCTTCTTCTTTTCCATCATGTAATTTTCGTAATTCATTACGAATTTCTGGAATTTGTATTTTTTGATCTGCTTTAGAGTTTGCAACAATTTCACTCGCATTACCATGATATGTGCATAAAAAAGTATCTGTTGGTATCGGAGATTTGTCTACATGAAAAGAATAAACATCCGTAGGAAAGTAGGGAAAAACATCATCTCTATCATAATGTTTTATGATGTTTATACTTGGTGATGCTCCAAAAGCTTTTAGTAATTTATAATCTTCTAAAATAATGTTACGTGCAAGTTGCCCTTGTTTGCTTAACGGAAGTTTGGAGAGTTCATCAGGATGTAATAATGTAATGTTTTCTGTTAATGTTGATTTTTCAATAATTTCAAAAAAATCACCGTCTAATTTACGATTCCAACACAGGGCATTTACTTTTCCTTGAAATGATGTTCTAATTAGATTTTCAAAATTAGAAACACATTGTATTTGATTATCAGAATGAGATAAATTAACCATAATACTTTTCAACTTTATATTAACACAATGATTTTAAAAAATTGAAGAAGCGGTTTTTGTAGTAAATTTTTCTAAGAACAACATTCCTTTATAAGAATTTCCTTTTTTATTTAGTTTCGGGCTCCAAACTGCCATACAATATTGGTCTGGATGAATCGCTATAATTCCTCCACCAACTCCACTCTTACCCGGTAAACCAACACGAAAAGCAAACTCGCCAGATTCATCATAAAAACCACAAGTAAGCATAATTGCATTAATTCTTTTTGTTTGACTTTCGGTGATTACTCTTTCTCCTTTTTGAGTAGTAAAATTATCTATAGTTAAATATAGAAATATTTCAGAAAGCTCTTTACAAGTCATTTCTAAAGAACAAGTATAAAAATAAAAGTCTAAAACTTCTTCTACATCATTTTTAATATTGCCAAAAGATTTGATAAAATTACACAAAGCAACATTTCTAAAACCAGATATTTTTTCTGATTCGGCAACCTTTTCGTTATAATTTAAAGTAGGGTTATTAGAAATTTCTCTACAAAAATCTAAAAAATCTTCTTTTGGGTTTTTAAGATGACTCAATAAAACATCGCAAATAACAATGGCACCAGCATTTATAAACGGGTTTCTTGGTTTACCGGAATCGGCTTCTAGTTGTAATAAGGAATTAAACGGATTACCAGAAGGTTCTACATCAACTCTGTCCCATAATTTAACTCCTTCAAACTTGTAAGCTAAAGTTAGTGTAAGAATTTTAGAAACACTTTGTATAGAAAATTTCTTTTCAAAATCTCCAACACCAAAGCTTTCTTTATCAATAGTTGTAATGTTAACTCCAAAATTATTAGCATCAACATGCGCTAATTCAGGTATATAATCCGCAACTTTACCTGTATCGGTAATGTTTTTTACATCAGTATAAACACATTCAATTACCTCTTTATAACTTCTCATTTATAGTTTATAAAATTAGTGGTTGTAAATTTTTAAAATATTTATTAAAGCAACAGATTAAAAGTCAGAAAAAAAAGGAACTACATTTCTGTAATTCCTTTTGAATTTTTATATCATTTGGGAATAACAAAAATTGTTTTAAATAACTTCTACAAACAAACCTTCGTCTGTTTTAGAAACTTTTGCAACTTTATTTTTAGTTAAACCTTTAATGGTTTTATCCCATTTTTTATTAGACAAACCAGATTGTGTTTTTAATGTATTTAAATCTATTTTTTCTGCTTTTCTAATAATTGCTAGAACAGCTTTTTCATCATCATTTAACTCAACAGCAGTAGCTTTTTTTTCTGGTCTCATTTGAGGGAAAAATAAAACTTCTTGTATCGATTGATTGTTGGTTAAGAACATAATTAAACGGTCCATTCCAATTCCCATTCCAGAAGTTGGAGGCATACCATATTCTAAAGCACGTAAAAAGTCTTGATCTATAAATTCAGTTGCTTCATCATCTCCTTTTGCCGCCAATTTTAATTGATGCTCAAAACGCTCACGTTGATCAATTGGGTCATTTAATTCAGAATATGCATTTGCAATTTCTTTACCACAAACCATCAACTCAAAACGCTCTGTTAATTCTGGGTTGTCTCTGTGTTCTTTACAAAGTGGAGACATTTCTTTTGGATAATCTGTAATAAAAGTTGGCTGAATGTAGTTTCCTTCACATTTTTCACCAAAAATTTCATCAATTAATTTTCCTTTCCCCATGGTTTCATCCACAGGAATATTCATGCTTTTAGCAGCTGCTCTAATTTCATCTTCTGTTTTCCCTGTAATGTCAAAACCAGTAAAATGTTTAATAGAATCTGCCATAGTTACTCTTGCGTAAGGCGCTTTAAAGTCTATTCTGTGTTCACCAAAAGTAGCTTCTGAGGTTCCGTTTACTGCAATGGCACAATGCTCTAGAAGTTGCTCTGCAAAATCCATCATCCAATTGTAATCTTTGTAAGAAACATAGATTTCCATGGCTGTAAATTCTGGATTATGCGTTCTGTCCATTCCTTCATTTCTAAAGTTTTTAGAGAACTCATAAACACCATCAAAACCACCAACAATTAGTCTTTTTAAATACAATTCGTTAGCAATTCTCATGTATAACGGAATATCTAAAGAATTATGATGCGTAATAAAAGGTCTTGCTGCTGCTCCTCCTGGAATTGGTTGTAAAACCGGAGTTTCAACTTCAAAATAACCAGCATCATTAAAGAAAGAACGCATTGCATTAAACAATTTTGTTCTTTTTACAAATACTTCTTTTACATGCGGATTAACCACTAAATCTGCATAACGTTGTCTATATCTTAATTCTGGGTCTGTAAAAGCATCATAAACTTTACCATCTTTTTCTTTAGGTAAAGGCAATGGTTTTAAAGCCTTACTTAATAAAGTAAAATCTTTAACACGCACTGTTTTTTCACCTACCTTAGTGGTAAACAATTCACCTTCAATCCCAACAAAATCACCTAAATCTAATAATTTTTTAAAAACATCATTATATTTTGTTTTGTCTTCTCCTACACAAATTTCGTCTCTATTAAAATACACTTGTATTCTACCTTCTCCATCTTGTAATTGAGCAAAAGAGGCTTTACCTTGTATATTTATAGACATTAATCTACCAGCAATAACTACTTTTTTATCTGCAACAAAATCCTTTTTAATTTCTTTTGAGTTAGAATCTACAGGATATAAATCTGCAGGATAAGGATTGATGCCTAAAGCGCGTAACTTTACAAGCTTTTCTCTACGTACAACTTCTTGTTCTGATAATTGCATTTGTTGTCTAAATTTTCTGATGTTTATTAAAGAATGCAAAGATACGATGCTTTGAATGAATAGACAATTGAGAAATAAATAAAAAACGTCTTCTTTACTTGCGAATATTTAAAAAGGTTGTATATTTGTCGGCTGCTTTTTGTTAGGGCAGTTATTAGTTGTGTTGTTTTGGCGCTTTAGTAAAAGTGTCGTGGTTTTGTTAACCAATGGAAAGCTTCCCTTTAATGGGACGCTTTTTTTTTGCTTTTTAGTTATTTTTTTTGAAGCTATTTCCTGCTTTACGCACTCGCTTTTTTTCATTCTTCAAAAAGAGCTCAAACAAATGCTTCAATCAGGGCTATTCTTGTTTGCAAACTTTTAGAATACATTAAAAGAAGTCTCCTTTAAATTCCCAAAACTGTATTATAAAAAATACAAAATAGACGATTGCTATAGAAAATTTAATTGTTGCAGAAGCTAAAAAACCGATAAAAGCACCAAAAGAAGCCTTTAATGCTCTATTAGTGTCTTTGTTATCATAAATTAACTCTCCAATAAAAGCACCTAAAAATGTGCCAATTAACATACCAAAAGGAATAGGAGAGAGTAAGCCAATTATCAACCCAATTGTAGTTCCGTAAACGCCATATTTTGTTCCTCCAAATTTTTTTGTTCCTATTGCTGGTATAAAATAATCCAGAATCCAAATAAGAACTGCAATTGCTAAAGTAATCCCTAAGAAAGTCCAATCTGTAGGAATAATCTTAGTAAAATGTAATAAAAATAATCCAAGCCAACTTGTTAAAGGTCCGGGTAAGACTGGTAAAAAAGACCCAATAATACCTAAGCAAACAAATAAAAAGCCTAAGAGTAATAAAAAAATATCCATATTTATTTTAAAATAATTTATCAGCTTAAACCCAATGTTTACGCCATTTTTCTAATTATAAGACGGTTATATGTTTCATTTGTTACAATTTTATTAACTAAAAAATTAGTTTAAACTAAATAAATAGTTATATTTGTATTGTTGAACTAAAAAATTAGTTAAAAAAATGAGTAAGCAATTAACAAAAGCAGAAGAGCAGATAATGCAAGTTTTATGGACGTTAGAAGAAGCTTCTGTAAAAGAAGTAATCGAAAAATTACCATTACCAAAACCTGCATATAATACAGTTTCTACAATTATCAGAATTTTAGAAACCAAAGAATTTGTAGGTCATAAGCCTTTGGGACGAGGTTTTTTATATTATCCTATTATAGAAAAGGAAGCGTATAGCAACCAAAGTTTACACAAATTAATGGACGGTTATTTTAATGGATCATTTAAAAGTATGGTTTCTTTTTTTGTAAAAGAAAATAAAATGGATGTTAAAGAATTAGAATCAATTTTAAATGAAGTGAATAAGAAAGAGTAAACGGTATTTTACTAAATATCAGTTCGGGTGAATTTTTAAAGACAAAAAATCTGTATCGAGAGCCTTGAAACTTTGGATTGGTTTTCATATTAAATATTTCTTGATATAATTCTGTATAAAAGCAGAGTCACTCGAATTGATTTATAAACAAAAATTAAAAATTATGATAAATTACATTTTACAAGTCATTTTATTTCAAGTATTATTTTTAGCTATTTATGATTTCTTTTTAAGTAAAGAAACATTTTTCACCAAAAACAGGTGGTATTTATTAAGTACACCATTGTTGTCATTTTTAATTCCGTTGATAAAAATACCAACCTTTAAAAAAGCAGTTCCGCAAGAATATATTATTCATTTGCCAGAAATTGTTTTATCACCAGACAAAGTGATTCAGAAAACAGAAATTTATCAATCGGTTAATCATATAAATTATATAAACGTTTTATTCTTTGTTGGAGTTGCCATTTTTTCAATCTTATTTTTAGTAAAACTATTTAAAATTATCTATTTAGTTAGAAAGCACAAAGCTGTAAAAAAAGAGTTTTTTACGTTGGTTTTAATTCCGAAGCAAACAAGAGCATTTTCGTTTTTCAACTTTATATTTTTAGGAAAAGAGATACCTGAATCTCAACAAAATCAAATTATAGCACATGAGTTAGTCCATACAAAACAGAAGCATTCTTTAGACTTATTGTTCTTTGAGGTTTTAAAAATTGTTATGTGGTTTAATCCGATGATTTATTTCTATCAGAAAAGAATCACTTTAATACATGAGTATATTTCTGATGAAGTTGCCGCAAAATCAGCTACAAAAGAAACGTACATCAACAATTTATTATCCAACTTTTTTCAAGTTGAAAATATAGCTTTTGTCAATCAATTTTATAAAAGAACCTTAATCAAAAAAAGAATTATTATGATGAAAAAAACACAATCTAAGAAAATGAATCAACTAAAATATTTAGTATTGATTCCGGTATTGACAAGTATGTTATTTTATACATCTTGTGCAGAGACAACATCAGATGAAATTAGTGCTAAAAAAGAACTTACTACAACGTACATTAAAATTGGAGACAATGAGATGAGAGAATCTGTAGGGAAAAAAGAAACTTATTTAGATTCTTATTTCGGTACAGAAACTGTAGGTTGGAAAGAAATTACCTATAATGATTTAACTGAAGGAGAAAAAAATGAATATGATGAACGTATCAATAAAATAAATAACATTGATAAGTCTTCTAGTATAACATTTAACATTAAACTATATAAAGGAGATAAAGGAAGAAATATTATTGCGAACATTATTGATTTTGATAAGTTTAAAAAAGGAGCTAAAAATTATAAATTTTCTTCTAAAGAAATAATAGAAACAGAAGAAGTATCTTTTATGGTAATTGACAAAGCACCTACTTTTCCTGGTTGCGAATCTGGAGATAAAGACTGTTTTTCTAAAGAAGTACAAAAGCACTTTGCTAAAAACTTTAATACAGATTTACCAAATCAATTAGGTTTAACATCAGGTAGAAAAAGGGTGTTTATTGGCTTTAAAATTGATAAAGAAGGAAATGTAGTTAATGTACAAGCAAGAGCTCCACACGAAGATATTAAAGAAGAGGTTACACGTGTTATGAATGCTTTACCAAAAATGACCCCTGGAGAACAAGATGGTAAAACTGTGGGTGTAAAATATTCAATTCCTATTACTTTAATAGTAGAATAATAAAAATAGAAAAAGCTATGATTAATTATATTCTACAAGTTATTTTATTTCAAGTTTTGTTCTTGGCTATTTATGATTTCTTTTTAAGTAAAGAAACCTTCTTTACCAAAAACAGAAGTTATTTAATAACAACACCTTTATTGTCTTTTTTAATTCCGTTGATAAAGATACCAACCTTTAAAAAAGCGATTCCGCAAGAATATATTATTCATTTGCCAGAAGTTGTTTTATCACCAGATAAAGTGATTCAGAAAACAGAAATTTATCAATCGGTTAATCATATAAATTATATAAACATTTTATTTTTTGTTGGAGTTGGCATTTTTTCAATCTTATTTTTAGTAAAATTATTTAAAATCGTTTATTTAATTAGAAAGTATAAAGCTGTAAAAAAAGAGTTTTTTACATTGGTTTTAATTCCTAAGCAAACAAGAGCATTTTCGTTTTTTAACTTTATATTTTTAGGAAAAGAAATTCCAAAATCACAACAAAATCAAATTATAGCACATGAGTTAGTCCATACAAAACAGAAGCATTCTTTAGATTTATTATTATTCGAGCTTTTGAAAATTGTCATGTGGTTTAACCCAATAATTTATTTCTATCAGAAAAGAATCACTTTAATACATGAGTATATTTCTGATGAAGTTGCCGCAAAATCAGCTACAAAAGAAAGGTATATCAATAATTTATTATCCAACTTTTTTCAAGTAGAAAATATTGCTTTTGTCAATCAATTTTACAAACAAACATTAATCAAAAAAAGAATTATTATGATGAAGAAAAATCAATCACAAAAAATGAATCAATTAAAGTATTTATTATTGATTCCTGTATTAGTAAGTATGTTGTTTTATGTGTCGTGTACAAGTTCTGAAACTAACTCTACTAATATTTCTACAGAAGAATATCAAGGAAAAATTAAAATAGAAAATGAATTTTATTTAGTAAAACAAAATAAATTAGGAGAAACAATTGGTATTAATAGTAAAGGACAAGAAGTAGATATTTTAACTTTATTACCAGAAAGTGTTGTCGCTTTAAATTTTAAGAATGGTAGATTGCTAACAGAATTCACTTATACAAATGAAATAAATAATAATAAAGCTAAGAGTAGTTCTAAAATGCTTAATGAGGTAATATTACCAGAAAGTGCATGGGAAGTTTCAACTATAGAACCTGATTGTAATTCTAATGATGAAGTAGAACAAAGCAAATGTTTTTCTTATAAGATTCAAAATTATTTTTCTGAAAGTTTTAATAAAAATATGTTTAGCAATGCGGGTTTAAAGTCTGGTAAAAAAAGAGTTTTAATAGCTTTTAAAATTAATTCTGAAGGCAATGTTGAAAATGTAAAGGTTAGAGCGCCTGATGTTGAAATTAAAAAAGAAGTTATTAGAGTTATGAATAATTTACCAAAAATAGTTGTTGATAAAAAAACAAGTCAAAACGAAGAGGTTTATTACAATATTCCATTGTCAATAATGATCAACTAGTTTTAAAAAAAGAAAATGAAAAAGAAAATTTTATTTGTATTCTTATTTGGATTTTTAAAAGTCGGAGCGCAAACTCCGGCTTTTTCTACCGTTGATAGTTTGTTTGAAAAAGGAAGATATCAATTAGCTTTATCTAAATTAAAACAAATTGAAGAACCGTCGTTTTTATTAAATTTTAAAACGGCTGTTATTTATGAATCTATTGATGATTATAAAAATACGATTCTTTTTTTAGAGAAAGCATTGTCTATTAAAGATGATTATAAAGCAAAATTAAAATTAGCCAAAGCTTATCAAAGAATAAAAAAACCTGATAAATCGATAGAAATTTATGAAGGTATTTTAGCACAAGATTCTCTAAACTTGGTTTTAAAATATCAATTAGGTAAACTTTATTTAACTACAAAAAAAGGTGATAAAGCTATTGGTGTTTTTAAAAAATTGATAAAGCAAGATTCTTTAAATGCACATTATTCTTATCAATTAGGGATGGGTTATGGTTTAAACAAAGATAGAAATAGAATGATAAATAGTTTTTTAGATACTTATGCTAAAGATTCTACTCATTTTAATGCGATTTTAAGATTAGCAACGAGTTTTAATACTTTAAAAGAAATAGATTCTACAAAAATATTTGTAGAAAAAGGATTACAAATAGATAGTAATCATGTTGCGTTAAATAAATTAAAAATTAATCAATTTTATAGAGATAAAAAATATCTAGATGCAATTCCATTATTATTAAAATTAGATACAATTTCTAGAAATGATACATATCCAACTTCTATGTTAGGGCGCACATATTATAATTTAGACAGTTTAGATAAAGCTAAAAAGTATTTTAGCAAATTAAAATTTATGGATAGAGAGAATTTTAAACCTTTTACTTATTTAGGGCATATAGCTGTTAAAGAGAAGAATTATAAAATGGCTGAAATTAGTTATAGAATGGCAACTTATATTGGAAAGGAAAAACGAGATGAAGAGTACTTTGGAATGGCAACCATGTATTATGAAACTAAAAAACCTAAAGAAGCAATTGTAAATTTCGAAAAAGCATACAGGGAAAATTATAACAATTATAAAGCTCTTTTTCAGTTAGCAAAGTTATCTGATGATTATTATAAAGATAAAAAGATCGCTTATAGACATTATAAAAAATATATAGAAAGATTTGAATCTAAAGATAAAACCATGACCAGTTTGGTGGAAAAAAGATTAAAAGAAATTAAAAAGGACTACTTTTTAAGAGGTGAAACTTTAGAATAAAAAGTCGTTAAAGTTTTGTAAATTCACGCTTTAAATATTGGTATGTTTTTACGTTTTTATTCTTTTTTGGTTTTGTTAATTTTTATCACTTCTTGTGATAAATTATCGTTTACTAAAAAATCAGAAAATAACGTTTTAGATACTATTGTAGATTTTTCTTCGGTTGATGTTTTTCCTTCTTTTAAAAATTGTGATTCAATTATTGATAAACAAGATAAAGCAACTTGTTTTAGAGCAACCATACATCAAAAAATAGGAGAGGAGTTGCAACAATATACTTTTACAATTAAAGATTCTATTGATGAGGTTGTTTATGTAGATTTAATTATTAATTCTGATGGATTGTTTATTTTAGATTCAACTCAATATTCTGAAAACATAAAAAAGGAATTACCTAAATTAGATAGCTTATTAAAAGTAAGTGTACAGAATTTACCAAAGATTTATCCGGCAATTAAAAGAGGAATTCCGGTTACTACAAAATATAGATTGCCCATAAGAATTCAATTATCAGAATAAAAAAACTCAAACAAATTAATGTTTGAGCTTTTTATTTTATCAAAATGAAAAAGACAAAAAGGAATTATATTATTTAATTCAACATTTTCCAAAGTTTATCTTTTAATTCTTGTAAACCTTTTTGAGCTACAGAAGAAATAAATATAGCTTCTACACCTTCTGGTAATTCTGCTTTTATTTCTGCTTGTAATTCATCATCTAACATGTCTGTTTTAGATATTGCTAATAATCGTTCTTTATCTAACAGTTCTGGATTGTGTTTTTTAAGTTCATTTAAAAGAATTTCATATTCTTTGTTGATATCATCACTATCTGCAGGAATTAAGAATAACAAAGCAGAATTACGCTCTATATGACGTAAAAAACGATGCCCTAAACCTTTTCCTTCTGCAGCACCTTCTATAATACCAGGTATGTCTGCAATAACAAACGTTTGATGATTTCTATGCTCTACAATTCCTAAATTAGGTTTTAGCGTTGTAAAAGCGTAGTCTGCAATTTTTGGTTTTGCAGAAGTTAAAACAGACAATAAAGTAGATTTACCAGCATTAGGGAAACCAACTAAGCCAACATCTGCCAAAAGTTTTAATTCCATTCTAAACCAACCATCTGCACCATCCATTCCTGGTTGAGAATATCTAGGAGTTTGATTTGTAGATGATTTAAAATGCCAGTTTCCAAGCCCACCTTTTCCACCACGTAATAAAACTACTTCTTTTTGATGTTCTGTAATTTCTACAATAACTTCATCGGTATCTGCATCTTTTATAATGGTACCTAAAGGTACATCAATATAAATGTCTTCTGCATCGTGCCCAGTACTTCTACTAGCGCTTCCAGATCCACCGCCTTCTGCTCTAAAATGACGTTTAAATTTTAAGTGAAACAACGTCCACATATTTTTATCACCACGTAAAATAATATGTCCTCCACGGCCACCATCACCACCATCGGGACCACCTTTGGTAATAAATTTTTCTCTATGTAAGTGCATAGATCCTTGTCCTCCTTTTCCAGAAGAAGCGTATATTTTTATGTAATCGACAAAATTTCCTTCAGTCATCTTAGTGTAATTGTTAAATAGTTTAAACGTATAATTGTATTTTTTGTTTAAACAATTAAACGTTTAAACAGTTACACGCTTTTATAGTGTATCAAATACTTCGGTAATTCTGTTTGTAATTTCTTTAATAGAACCTACACCATTAATACCATAATACTTTTTTTGCTCATTAAAATAGTCTTTTAAAATAGCAGTTTTTGTGTTGTATTCGTTAAAACGATTTCTAATTTTACTTTCGTCAGTATCATCTGTTCTTCCGCTAGTTTTACCTCTTTCTAATAATCGAGTAACTAAAACGTCTTCTGGTACTTCTAAAGCTATCATTCCGTTTATTTGTTCGCCTTTTTCAGATAAAAATTCGTCTAAAGCTTTTGCTTGAGACTCTGTTCTAGGGAAACCATCAAAAATAAAACCATTAGCATCTGCATTTTTTTCTACTTCTGCCTTTAGCATATTAATAGTTACTTCATCTGGTACTAAGTCTCCTTCATCCATGTATTTCTTAGCCAATAAACCTAATTCTGTTTGGTTTTTAATGTTGAAACGGAATACATCACCGGTAGAAATATGTACCAAATTGTACATTCCTTTTAAGAATTCTGCTTGTGTTCCTTTTCCTGCTCCAGGAGGGCCAAATAATACTATGTTTTTCATTTTTGGTTGTGTTGATAATTGATATATTACTGGGTAATTTCTACCTAATCCGTTATAATCTAAACCGTAACCTACAATAAATTTATCGTCTATACTTTTTCCGATATAATCTATTGGTAGTTCTTTTCTAAATACATCTGGTTTAAAAAATAACGTTGCAATTTTTAATTGTTTTAAGTTTTTGTCTCTAAAGATATTATAAATTTGTTGTAAAGTATTTCCTGTATCAATAATATCTTCTAATATAATTACAGTTCTACCAGATAAATCTTCATTAATACCTACTAATTCTTTTACATTTTCTGTGGATGTTGTACCACTATAAGAGGCTAGTTTTACAAAAGAGACTTCGCAGTTACTATTAAATTCTCTAATAAAATCTGCAGCAAATAAAAAACATCCATTTAAAATACCTACAAAAATAGGAACCTCTCCTTTTGGTAAATCTGCTTCTACTTGATAAGCTAAATTTTTTACAATAGCAGCAATTTCCTCTTTATTAATATAAGGTTTAAAATATAAGTCTTGAAGTTTTATAATGCTCATTAGAATGTAAATATAATAAATATGTATATGTTAATGAAAAAACCGTTTTTAATCTGATATACAGTAATTAAAAACGGTTTTAATTTATCTTAAAATAAGATTATTTATTTTTCTCTTCTTTTTTTGTAGTATCGTACATAATTGGTGTTGCTACAAATAATGATGAATATGTACCAACAGCCACACCTACAATTAAAGCAAACATAAATCCTTTAATAGAGTCTCCTCCGAATAAAAAGATTACTATCATTACTAACAATGTTGTTAAAGAAGTATTTATTGTTCTACCTAAAGTAGAGCTTAATGCTTTGTCTACTAGTTCGCTATATTTCCAGTTAGAATGAGAATCTGTAAATTCTCTAATTCTATCAAAAATAACCACGGTATCATTCAGAGAGTAACCAACTACTGTTAAAATAGCAGCAATAAAAGATTGACCGATTTCCATATCAAAAGGCATAAAGCTATATGTTATAGAGAATACACCTAATACAATTAATACATCATGGAAAACTGCAGCTACAGCACCAATAGAAAAAGATACTTTTCTAAAACGTAATAAAATGTATAAGAAAACAACTAATAAAGAACCAAATACGGCATATAAAGCTGATGTTTTAATATCATCTGCAATAGTAGGTTCTACTTTCATGTAACTCATTACACCTGCTCCTTGTTTTTCGAAACCTGGTTTAAAGTTTTCGTAAGAAGTAGTACCTAAGTAAGGCTTTAACCCTGTAAATAAAGCACTTTGAACTTCTTCATCAACCTCAGTACCTTCTTCTTCAATTTTATAAACTGTTGTTATTTTTAATTGATGATCAGAACCATAAGTTTTAACTTCTGGAGCAGTACCAAAAGCATCCTTTAAAGTTTCTGCAACATCTGTAGCACTTAAAGCATCGTCAAAACGAACAATATAAGAACGACCTCCTTTAAAATCTACACCTTGTTTTAATCCGATAGAGAAAATTGAAATAATACCAGCAATAATAATAGTACCAGAAATGATGTAAGCAATCTTACGTTTCTTTAAGAATTCTACATTTATATTTTGGAACCATCCTTTAGAGATAGATGTGTTAAAAGTTAAGTTATTTCCTTTATTTATAGCTCTGTCAATTAATAAACGTGTAATAAATACAGCTGTAAATAAAGACGTTGCAATACCAATCATTAATGTTAAAGCAAAACCTTTAATTGGCCCTGTACCAAAAACATATAAAATAACACCTGTTAATAATGTAGTAATATTTGCATCAATAATGGCAGATAATGCTCCTTTTATAGAAAAACCTTCTTCTACAGATTGTTTTAAACCTTTTTTAGATGCTAAACCTTCTTTAATTCTTTCGAAGATAATTACGTTTGCATCTACAGACATACCTATTGTTAAGATAATACCAGCAATACCAGGTAATGTTAATACAGCATTAAATGAAGCTAAAATTCCGAAGATAAATAAGATGTTTACTAATAAAGCAATATCTGCATAAATACCTGCTTTACCATAATATAAAGTCATCCAAACTAATACTAATAAAATAGCCAAACCAAAAGAAAGGAAACTAGCATCAATAGCTTCTTGTCCTAAAGATGGACCAACAACTTCTATTTGAATAATTCTTGCGGTTGCTGGCAACTTACCTGCTTTTAATACTGTAGAAATATCTTCTGCTTCTGCAACTGTCATTGTTCCACCAGAAATAGAAGTTCTACCTCCTGTAATAGCTTGGTTAACCGAAGGAGCTGTGTAAACATAATCATCTAAAACAACTGCTACAAAATTACCAACATTATCTGCCGTCATTTTTGCCCATTGTTTAGAACCAGAACTATTCATTGTCATGCTTACTTCTGGTTTATTTAATTGATCAAAAACCTGACCAGCATCTAAAATAACATCACCTTCAATTGTAGGTTTGTCATTTCTGTTTCCTTTAATAGCGTATAAACCAATCAATTCAGTTCCGTCTGTTCCTTTATTAGATTTGTAATCCCATAAAAACTTAACGTATTTTAATTCGTTTGGTAATAAAGATCTTACTTCTTTTTTATTTAATAAAGAGTTTACCATTGCAGTATCTACAACTCTAGCTTGAGCAACTAAAGAGCTCATTTGCTGTTGAGATTGTGCTACATTTGGGTATAAATAAGTAAATAGATTTTTCTGAGCTACGTCTGTAGAATCTGTAGATTCTCCTAATAAATCATCAATATCATCTTTTTTAGTAGAATCAATTGCTTTTTCGATAACTGAATCATCTTTTAAAAGTTCTGCAACTTTACTATTTGCAACAAAGAAATAGTTTTGTATTTCTGCATTTGTATATACTTCCCAAAACTGTAATTCTGCTTTACTAGTAATTAACTTAGTAACACGCTCAATATCTTTTGCACCTGGTAATTCAATTTGAATTCTACCAGAAGTACCAATTCTTTGAATATTTGGTTGCGTAACACCAAATTTATCAATTCTACTTCTTAATACTTCAAAAGCAGTAGCAATAGAACTATTAATTTCTTCTTGTAATGTTTCTTTTACAGTTGAATTAGCTTCGTCAAAAGAAATTTTATCACTTAAAGCTTTAGTACCAAAAATAGATGGATCACTTAATTTAGTGTCACCAGCAATTTTTTCAAATTCTTCGAAAAATAAGTCTAAATAATTTGCATTATCACTTTTTTGAGCTTCGTCAGCAGCATCTAAAGCTTGGTTAAAAACAACATTTTTAGAATCGTTAGATAAGCTTTTTAAAACTTCTTTTACAGATACTTGTAAGATTGCGTTTATACCACCTTTTAAGTCTAGACCAAGATTCATTTCTTTGTCTTTAACGTCATTATAGCTGTATTGTGCAACACCTAAATCAATAATTTCTTTATTAGCAACACTATCTAAGTACTTTCTTTCTAAAGTAGCTTTTTGTCTTGCGTCACTATCGGTACCTTTAGTGTTAGCGAAATTAACGGCATCATCTTCAACTTTATTAGCTAAAAATGTAAATGATAGTTGGTATAAACTCACTAATCCAAAAAGAATAGCGAATAATTTAATAAGTCCTTTGTTTTGCATTTTATATGTCTTTTTTTGTCAAAAAATTTAAAAACGAGCAAATATATAACATCTCGAACTTTTTTTGACAAAGTATTTGTTTTAATATTTTATTTTTTAACAACTGATAATGAGACTCAATTGTAGGGATGATTAAAAGAAGTTGTAATCAATCCACTTAGTTTTTATATATAAAAAAAGTAGGGCCCAGCTCTTACTTCTGGTTGGCAACGAAGTGTATTGTCTTTAGAGTTGAAAACATCTCTATTAAATTTATAGGCTGTTTTAAAGAGTTTATTAGCTTCATTTTTTAAAATATGATCTAAGGAAGCGTAAGTTTTTGTGATGTTCGGTCTTTGTATATCACTCTTTATTTCTAAAATTGAATTATTATCAAAATTTGATATTTCAGAATCTGTACTTAATTCATGTACGTCTAAATTATAACGAGATATTTTTTTAAGAGGATAATTGTCTTTTGGTAAATTACTTTCAGCTAATTTGTTTTTGTTAGAAAGAGCTTCTTTAATGTTAGAAACATTATTGGTACTAAAGTAAGAGATTTTTAAAGTACCATTTTTTGTTTCTTGTACTCTAATATTAGAAGCACCAGATGTAATAAGTTGTTCTTTTACATCTTTAATGGTATTGTCTACTTCATTTCTAGTAATATCTAGATTGTTAAATTCTAGAATAACTTCTTGATTAGGCAACAGTATGTTTTCTTGGAAGGCTCCAAGAAAAGTAAACGCAATTAAAAGTGTACTAATGTACCATTTTGCTTTCATGCGCCAAATATATAAAAAAAGATTGCTTTCTACAGAAGTAAAAAGCAATCTTAATTTATAATATTTATTTTCTTATAGTTCTAATAAACCATTAGTTTTAGAAACACCAGCAGCAGATTCTTCTAAATGAGCTTTTTCAGCATCACTTAAATTAATCTCAACAATACTTTCAATACCGTCTTTACCCAAAACTACAGGTACACCAATACATAAATCGCTTAAACCATATTCTCCGTCTAATAAAGAAGAACAAGGGAAAATCTTTTTAGTATCACAAGCAATTGCTTGTACCATTCCAGAAACAGCAGCACCTGGTGCATACCAAGCAGAAGTACCTAATAAACCAGTTAATGTTGCACCACCAACTTTAGTTTCTGCAGCAACTTTTTCTAATCTTTCTTCAGAAATAAATTCTGATACAGGTACAGAGTTTCTTGTAGCTAATCTTGTTAAAGGTACCATTCCTTTATCAGAGTGACCACCAATTACCATTCCATCAACATCAGAAATAGGAGCATCTAAAGCTTCTGCTAATCTATATTTAAAACGAGCAGAATCTAAAGCACCACCCATTCCTATAATTTTATTTTTAGGTAACCCAGTAGTTTTATGAACTAAATAAGTCATTGTATCCATAGGGTTAGAAACCACAATAATAATTGTATTTGGAGAATGCTCTATTAAGTTAGCAGATACTGTTTTTACAATTCCTGCATTAATACCAATTAACTCTTCACGAGTCATACCTGGTTTACGAGGAATCCCAGAAGTAATTACACAAACATCAGATCCTGCTGTTTTAGAGTAATCATTTGTACTTCCAGTGATTTTTGTGTCAAAACCATTTAAAGAAGCAGTTTGCATTAAATCCATTGCTTTACCTTCTGCAAAACCCTCTTTAATGTCTAAAATTACAACTTCAGAAGCGAAGTCTTTAATAGCTATGTATTCTGCACAACTTGCACCTACTGCACCTGCACCAACAACTGTAACTTTCATATGAATATATTTTATTGTGTTAAATTTAATTACAAAAATAAGGTAAAATATTGATAATATTAAGTAATAACGGGTAATAAACACTTAGGCTATTGGTAAATTGTAATAATTAATTATTCTTTATTTATTAACGTTTATTTTGGTTAATTGTTATTTTTTGGATCCTTTATTGAGAAAAATGTGTAAATTGTCCCAGTAATAATAAAATTTTGTTGCTAATTTAAAATATGATTTATACCGTTTAAGTTAATTTAACTAAAAATAAAAATGATGAAAAAAATTAAACATTTAAAATTAATATTCTTTCTTTTTTTAGGGTTTTGTCTTAGTAGTTGTGAAGAAGGAGGGCCTATACAATTTATTGTAGTTGATGAATTTGAAAGTGGTATTTTGGAGGTAAAAGGTCAAGAAGGAGAGTCTGGTTTTTCAGTTACTGAATCAGCAGATATTTCTGGGTTAATTGAGAATAGTGCGGACTTTGTGGAAGCTGAAATAGAAGAAGTTAGAATAGTTTTGAAGGATGATTACTCGGGTAACCCGATATCACTTAGTTTACATATTGTTATTGATGGTGAAACGGTAGTGGACCAAGATTTAATTTTAGAACAAGGTGTAGAAAAAACATTAGATCTAACAGAGTCTGTAGATATTCTTAATTCTATAACTTCAGGTAATTTTCCTTTTGTTATATCTGGTACATCTGCTTCTCCATTAGAAGATAACGATTTTACTATAAATATGATTTTTAAAGTTAAGGCTACAGTAGAGTAGAAGGTTAAGATTAAAAATAATTAACTAAACTAATTGTATGAGAACAATAATTGTATTTGCTTTTATATTCTGTTGTAAAATGTCTTTTGGGCAGATAGACTTAGAGTATTTATTAGAAGGAGGAACAAGTGATGCTAGTACTTTTTTAAAAGGTTATACAGAACCTGCACCAATTGGTTTTGGAAACGGTATTAATGGTGGTTGGTATACAACAGCAAAAGCACATAAAGTGCTTGGGTTTGATATTGCTGTTATAGCAAGTGCATCTTTTGTACCTACAAAATCAGAAACTTTTACTTTTAATAATGCGGATTATACAAATATAAAATTATATAATAGTAACAGTACTTCAGCAGAACTACCAACGTTGTTTGGATCTCAAAAATTAGAAGATAGACCCTTATTAGAGTTTTCTAATAGTGATGGAAATACAATTTCTGCATCTACTTTACCTGGGGTTGGTATAAAAGAATCTATCGATTATAACGTAGTCCCTTCTGCGATGATACAAGCGGGTGTTGGTCTTTTTAAAAATACCGATTTAAAAATTAGATTTATACCAAAACAAACAGATGATGAATATGAGTTTTCAACTTTTGGAATAGGTATAATGCATGATATTAAACAATGGATTCCTTTTGTTAAACGATTACCTTTTGATTTGTCTGCATTAGTAGCTTGGAATGATGTAAAGACAAAATTTTATTTGGATGAAATTGATGAGCCAACCCAAGCTTTAGAGTTTAATACAAAAACTTTTATGTTTCAATTATTGGCGTCAAAAAAACTCTCAATTTTTACTTTGTATGGAGGTGTCGGTACAAGTTCTTATGAAACTGATGTTAATGTTTTAGGTAGGTATGTTACTACTGAAGATGATGTTTATATAGATCCTATTCAATTAGAATATAATGGTAATTCTATGAAAGCTAATCTTGGTTTGAGTGTTCAGCTACTTTTTATTAATATAGCTGCGGAGTATGCGTTACAAGAGTATGATGTATTTTCGGTTAGAGTTGGTTTTAGTGTTAGATAAAGATCTGCTATGTTTATTTAGTGTTTTTTTTGTAATTATATATTTATTTAAGACTAAAAACGATACCTGTAGAAATAGTATTGTATTTTTGTAATGTGAAGTCTGCAAATATTTTAAAATAATTAAAGTCTAATCTTGTGCCTAAAGTTGCTTTTAGACTACCTGAAGAAAATTTTAAGTTAGGAGTATCATAAAGATCTTCATCTGGGCCACCTTTATCGTAAATATACCTTCCTTTAAATTCAAAATTGCTGTTACCGTAACCATAACCAAGTCCACCATAAAAATTTACAGTAGAATAATTTAAAGAAAATAGAGCTTGTATATTATAAGCTTGTAAATCAAAAGCACCTGCACCATTTTCGGTAGATAAAATTTCAGAATTAAGATTAGCAAATCTATATTGAACATCAAAATTTGTATAAGAAGCTAGTAAAGATATGTGTAGAGGGAGGTTATTAAATTCCCCAAACCAATCAGTAATTTCTTTTTTTAAGCCAATACCTAATAGATTATAGCTTAAATTTTCTCCAGCAATATTAATTTTTGGTAGATAACGAAATATTATTTCTGCTTTATGAGGTAGACCTAAATTCAATTGAGCTATAGGTGCTGGTATCGCATTTAATGGTAATCTTTTTTCTAAGCCACCAGGCATTCTAACAGCTAGTGAAAACTCATTTGATGTTATAACAGTCAAATAATTACCATGAACTTGATTACTGATTAAAGTTGGACCTTCATAGACGCCTCCATCTCTTTGATTTACTCTAGTTAAACCAGTTACTTTAAAAAATTGCTTACTTGGAGGTACTATAGCTCCACTGACTCCTATTGATAAATCAAACCCGAATGGTTTATGAACCTCAGCACTATGTGCCCATCCATTATTTATGCTATAAATAGAACCCTCCATTGCTGGTCCGTAATAGCCTTTTAATAGTTTTGATGCATCATCTGTACCTGCTACAATAACATCTTGTGTACCTTCTTGTGCTTTTATTGATAGTGTATAAATAAAGAAAGATAATACTATTAGTGCGATTTTTGCCATTATAAAAATTTCTGATTTTATTAAAAAATTAATTAAGGTTTTTAAAAGGCGAAATAATATATTTTAAATATGGTAAAGGTGGAGATGTATTGTGATTTAACAGAGGTGATAGCATATTTTAACTTAATCTTTTTAGTCTTTTTTATTTGAAATGCTTCAATTTTACTTTGATATAGAGTTGTTTAAATAAAATGAATACTGCAAAGTAATGAGAAAAAATAAAATAACAGTTATTATATGGTTTACTTTTTATTTTTTCAATAAATATTATTATATATCTAAATATGATTTACGTTAAAAGTAGGTTTGGAATAAAAGTAAAACTTTACTTGAGTGTTTTTACGAATAATAAAAAATAATTAAGAAGGGTAAGTACCTTCTAGAAATAAAAAGACACCTTTTATAGATGTCTTTTTATTAATGAATTATTTATTTTTTATCTAATACTTAAAGCTATACCTGCAGAAACTGTGTTATATTCCTGTAAAGTATAATCAGCAAATATTTTAAAGAACCCTAAACTTAATCTAGTACCTATAGTTGTTTTAAATCCTCCGGCGCTAAATTCTAAATCAGGAGGAGTTAAGTTTTCTTCATAAGATCCATCTTTGTCAAATGTATAAGTACCTGTCATTTTAAAATTAGTATCTCCTTTTCCGTAGCCAATTGCTCCATAGAAATTTATAATAGGGAAATTTATAGAAGCTAGCATTTGTACATTATACGCTTTTAAATCAAACTCTGCCATACCGTCTTCTGAATAAAAGTAATCTGAATAAGAATCTTCAAAACCATAGGCAACTTCTAATGTTGTATAAGAGGCTAATAAAGATACATGTAAAGGGAATTTACCTAATGGACCAAACCAATTAGTAATTTCTTTTTTTAAACCTAAACCTAATAATTTAGCACTTCCGCCATCTTCTCCAAAATCTGTTTCTGGGAAATAACGAACCATTGCTTCTAGTTTAAAAGGGAGTCCTACATTTAATTGAACGGTTGGTGAGGGTACAGCATTTACAGGTAAATCTTCAGTAATTCCTCCAGGCATATTAATAGGAATATCATAACCGTTTTTACTTACTATTAAAGTGTTTCCTTCGCTTTGTTCACTCATTAATGTTGGTCCTTCGTAAACACCTCCGTCAGATTGATTAATATTTGTAAGTCCTACTGCTTTAAACATTTCTAGAGAAGAGGGTACTAAAGCTCCACTAGCTCCTATTGTGATATCGAAACCTAAAACTTTGTGTACTTTGGCAGTATGTGCCCATCCATTATTAATGCCATAAATAAACCCTTCCATAGCGGGTTGAAAGTAGCCTTCTAATACTTTTTTTGAATCTTCTTGTCCGGCAATAATAATTTGTTCAAAACCTTCTTGAGCTTTTATTGTTTGAGTTAAAGTAAAGAGGCTCATTAGAAGTAGTAAATTTTTCTTCATTCTATTAGTTTTTAGTTGGTAACAAAATAAAAATAATACAAATTAATATTTTGATTCTAATAAAATGATGATTAATCTTCTAAATTATAGAAAAATACCTATTTATAGGTATTAAATATGACAAAAAAAACCTCGAAACTAATTTTTAGAGTCGAGGTTTTGAAAATATTATTTAAAAATTACTATGCGTCTATATTAGCATATTTAGCATTTCTTTCTATAAAATCTCTACGTGGTGGAACTTCGTCTCCCATTAACATAGAGAAAACTCTATCTGCTTCTGTAGCGCTATCAATTACAACTTT
This sequence comes from Polaribacter sp. Asnod1-A03, assembly GCF_045063585.1. Taxonomy (NCBI): domain Bacteria; kingdom Pseudomonadati; phylum Bacteroidota; class Flavobacteriia; order Flavobacteriales; family Flavobacteriaceae; genus Polaribacter; species Polaribacter sp. Asnod1-A03. The sequence continues at coordinate 1,743,765 of NZ_JBEFOE010000009.1, forward strand.
ACGTAAAGTTCTAAATTCAGGATTCATTGTTGTGTCCCAAAGTTGTTCTGCATTCATCTCTCCAAGACCTTTATATCTTTGGATGTTTACAGAACCCCCCATTTTTTGAGCAATTAAATCACGTTGATTATCATCCCAAGCGTATTCTCTTTTTTGACCTTTTTTAACTAAATATAAAGGTGGAGTAGCAATGTAAACATAACCTTGCTCTACCATTTCTCTCATATATCTAAAAAAGAAAGTTAAAATTAAGGTAGCAATATGCGATCCATCTACATCGGCATCACACATAATAACAACTTTATGATAACGAACTTTAGATAAGTTTAATGCTCTTGGGTCTTCTTCAGTACCAATAGAAACCCCTAAAGCTGTAAACATGTTTTTTATCTCTTCGTTTTCAAAAACTTTGTGTTGCATAGCTTTTTCTACGTTCAAGATTTTTCCACGAAGTGGTAAAATTGCTTGAAAGTTTCTGTCTCTACCTTGTTTTGCTGTTCCACCAGCAGAATCTCCCTCAACTAAGAAAATTTCACATTGTTCTGGGTCAGTTTCAGAACAGTCAGATAATTTACCAGGCAAACCACCAATACTCATTACAGTTTTACGTTGTACCATCTCTCTGGCTTTACGTGCTGCATGACGTGCTGTGGCTGCTAAAATTACTTTTTGTACAATCGTTTTAGCGTCATTAGGGTTTTCTTCTAAGTAATCAGCTAACATTTCTGAAACTGCTTGAGATACCGCGGAAGTAACTTCTCTGTTTCCTAATTTTGTTTTTGTTTGCCCTTCAAATTGAGGCTCTTGTACTTTTACAGATACAATTGCTGTTAAACCTTCACGAAAATCATCACCAGCAATATCAAATTTTACGTTTTTTAATAACCCAGATTCATCAGCATACTTTTTTAAAGTACCTGTTAATCCACGCCTAAATCCAGATAAATGTGTTCCTCCTTCATGAGTATTAATGTTATTTACATAAGAATGTAAATTTTCTGCATAAGAAGTATTGTAAACCATGGCAACTTCAACAGGAATTCCATTTTTTTCACCTTCCATAGAAATTACAGAAGCTGTTAATTGCTCTCTTGTAGAGTCTAGGTATTTGATAAATTCTGGCAAACCTTCGTCAGAATGAAAAGTTTCTGAAATAAAGTTACCTTCATCATCTGTGTTTCTTTTATCAGTTAAAGAAATTGTAATCCCTTTGTTTAAATAAGCTAACTCACGCATACGTGTTGCTAGCGTTTCGTAATTGTATTCAGTAGACTGCTGAAAAATAGATTTGTCTGGTAAAAAAGTAACAATTGTACCTGTAAAATCTGTTTCTCCAATTGTTTTAACAGGATATAAAGTTTTACCTTTTTCGTATTCTTGTTGCCAAACTTTTCCTTCTTTATGTACAGTTGCTGTTAAATGGTCTGATAATGCGTTAACACAAGAAACCCCAACACCGTGTAAACCACCAGAAACTTTATAAGAATCTTTATCAAATTTACCACCGGCACCAATTTTTGTCATTACAACTTGTAATGCAGAGACACCTTCTTTTTTATGAATCCCTACAGGAATTCCACGTCCATTATCTTTAGTAGTAATAGAATTATCTTCGTTTATAGTAACATCAATGGTGTCACAATGGCCACCCATTGCTTCATCAATAGAGTTATCTACAACTTCGTATACTAAATGGTGTAGACCACGTACACCAACATCTCCAATATACATTGATGGACGCATTCTAACATGCTCCATTCCCTCTAATGCCTGAATGCTATCAGCAGAATAATTATGTTTTTTTTCTTCGCTCATTATAGTTAATAAGTTTTCTGTTTTTAATAATAAATTGTATAAAATACAAGCTATCAAATATAGCTAAAAATATAGGTTTTTAAATGATTTTGTTCAAAAAAATAAAAAATATAAAAAACTCTAAAAGTGGCTTAAAACAGCTAAAAAGCGTATTATTTTAGAAAACAAGAATTTTTTTATCATTGATAAATCTTAAGATTGATAAAGTTGCTTATTTATAAAATTTTTGAGTTTAATTTTTAATTAAAAATCGATAAAAATGTCAATTTTACTTTTTAATTTAAAATTGTGTGAACAAATATGATGTTTGTCACTTACGCTATTATTTTATATCCATAATTTTGTTTTTTAATTCAAAAAATAGAATTGTAATGAAGTTTGTACAAGATTTATTCAAACAGTTTTTAATAGTAATTGTTTTATTTTCTTCACTTTTTGTAATTGGTCAAGAAAAAGAAAAGTTTAAACCTACTTTAAAATGGAATATAACTTCTCAGTTTTGGTTACGTTATTCAGATTTAAACCAGGGTTCTTTAATTAATGGAGAAGCTACAAGTGGTTATGCAGATGTTTCTATGAGACGTTTAAGAATACCGATAACATCTCAAGTAACACCAAAATTATATTTGTATTCTATTTTTGGTGGAAATAATTATAATTATCAAGATGGAAGTTTTGCTGTAGAAATTTTAGATTTATATGCAGAATATGCTTTTGATAAAAAGTTTGAAGTTGGTTTTGGTAAATCTGGTTGGCAAGGTTTAAGTAGGTATAATGTGCGTTCTAGTAAATCTTTAATGGGATTAGATTCTCCTTTATTTGTTTTAACAACAGTTAATAAAAACGATCATATTGGACGTTTGTTAAGTGTTTGGGCAAAAGGACAAATTAATAAGTTTGATTATAGAATTACTTTTAGCAGGCCAACTTTAGTAACTTCTATGCCAAATGGTAAAGTAGATTTTGCAAATAATAGACCTAGAATTAGAACATCATCTTATGTTAATTATCAGTTTTTTGATATGGAGTCTAATAAATCTGCATACTTAGCAGGTTCTTATATGCAAACTAAAAAAGTGTTTAATATAGGAGTAGGTTTTCAGTTTCAAGAAAAAGCAATGAGTGATGGAGATGCACTATTAGCGAGTACTAATTTGTATGATATGAAACATTGGGCTATAGATTCATTTTTTAACTTACCATTAAATAACGATGGTGCAATTACAGCTTATTTAGGTTTTTTTGATTATGATTATGGTAAAGATTACATAAGAAATGTAGGTGCTAATAACCCTGCAACAAGTGGTGGAAACGATTTTAATGGTTCTGGAGTTGCGTTTCCTATGATGGGTACAGGTACTACTTGGTATACACAATTAGGTTATGCGTTTAAAAAGACTAAGATTTTAAATTATCCAATAGTTGTTCAGCCAAATATTGCTGTACAGAGTTCTAATTTTGATGTGCTTAAAGATCAAATGACAGTGTACGATTTTACATTAAATTTTTTATTAGATGGCGGTCATGCTAGAAAATTAAGTTTAGGTTACCAACATAGACCAATATTTGATTCTTCTACACTTAAACAAAAAGATTATAAAGGTATGCTTGTATTACAGTATCAAGTATCTTTATTTTAATATGAATTTTTAAACACGGATAATTAATCGAGAAAAAATAAAATATTATTTTAATGTAAAGTATATGTAAAAATGATACTATTTGTTGCAAAATGTAACATTAGTATCATTTTTAGTTAATAAAAAGATAGTTTTTCTAAGATAAATTCGCATTCTACTTAATTATAAATTCAAAGAAATGCAATTTAAATTCTTACTTACTTTTTTAACACTTTTTGGTGTAATTAATATGAGCGCTCAAAATAAAGGCGCAATAAAAGGGACAATAAAAACAGAACAAGGAGAGCCGATTATGGGTGCAAGTGTTCTTGTTAAAAGTTTATCTATTGGAACAACTTCGGACGTTGATGGAAGTTTTCTGTTAAAAGATATTGCAAGCGCTACTTATGTAGTAGAGGTGTCTTATATCGGTTACAATACTATAACAAAAAAAGTTGTGGTTGGTAATTCGGAAACAATTCAAAATTTTGTTTTAGAAGAAAGTACTTCTATATTAGAAGGTGTTGTGGTGACATCACAAAAAAGAGAACAAAAAAATAAAGATGTACCTATTGCAATTACATCTTATGGAACAGATTTTTTAGAGAATCAAGGTACTTTTGAATATGATGCTTTGTCTGAATATGTACCAGGTTTTCAAGTTCAAATTCAGAGTGTAAATAATCCAGGAATTGTAGTTAGAGGAATTACAAGTGATAGTGGGGATTCTAGAGTAGAACCAAGGGTTTCTATTTTTCAAGACGGAGTTTCTATTAGTAAATCTAGAGGTTCTGTTGTTGAGTTATACGATATAGAACGCGTAGAAGTTTTAAAAGGACCGCAAGGAACTTTATTTGGTAGAGGAGCTCAAATCGGTGCAATGCACATCATTCAAAATAAAGCAAAAAACGAAACATCTGGTTCTGTAAAATTAGGATACGGTAATTTTAATCAGTTTTTAGCAACAGGACATTATAATGCTCCTTTGGTAGATGATAAATTATTTTTTAGAGCTGCTGCAATTTATAACAAAAGAGATGGTTTTATTGAAAATCTTTCTGGTGGAGATTTAAATGGAAAAGAAACAGTAGCATTTAGAACATCATTTAAATATTTAATAAATGACGATACAACTCTAGATCTTATTGCAAACTGGCAGCAAGATACACCTCCGGGAACTTCTTTTAAAAGCGGAACTTTTGCTCCTTTAGGTGGAGGTTTAAATCCTAATACTTTTGCGGATTTAGAAAGAGGAGAAGAGTTAGGTTTAGATAGAACTGTTTGGGGTGTTACAGGTATTTTAAAGCATAGTTTTAATGATGCTTGGGATTTAACGTCTACAACTGCCTATAGAAAATTTAATTCTGATGAATCTTTTGATGCAGACGGAACAGCAGCTCCGGCATTATTCTTTCATGAAATATCTAAAGGAGAACAATTTAGTCAGGAATTTAGATTCAATTTTGATAATGATGATAAATTTAGAGGTTTCTTTGGTGCAAATTTCTTTTACGAAGATGGATCGCAATATGTGCCTTGGGAATATAATGAGCAAAGTGTAGCTATGATTTTCTTAAATCCAACCGCTTTATTAGTAGGTGGTGTACCAACATTAATACCAAACTTACCAAATGATCCAGATACTTTTGGACCGTTAGCAGGTGCTCCTTTAAATTCTTTTAACACAGAAGCAAACACTAATTTTGGAGAAAATTACTCAGGAGATGTTTTTGCAGATGCTTCTTATGATCTTACAGATAAATTATCTTTTACATTAGGTTTAAGAGCAACGTTAGAAAATATTAATGCAGGGTATCAAGTAACAGATTCAGAAAATCCATCTGTCTTAGGTTATTTAACAGGTAGTTTTCCAAATGTATTGTTTGCATCAACAAACGGAGAAAAAATAGAAGCTAGTGAAACTTTTTTATCAGCAGTTGGTCGTTTTGCTGTAAATTATGATGTAAACGAAAATATTACATTATTTGGTACAACTTCTAGAGGAAGAAGACCAAATGTAATTAACATAACAGCTACAGAAACAAATATTTTATCAGACGAAATTGTTTGGTCTTACGAAGTTGGTGCAAAATCTTTATTCTTAGATAACAGTTTACAGTTTGATGTAAATGCTTATATGTACGATTATTCTAACTTTCAAACTTCGGTTGCTAAATTTGAAGATGGAGTTTTAACAAGTACTACAGAAGATAGTGGTAATGCAAGTTCTTTTGGTTTTGAAACAGCAATGCAGTATGCTTTTTCTAAAACATCAAGCTTTTTTGCTAATTATGGTTATATAGATGCTTCTTTTGATGATGTAGATTCTAATGGAAACGAACAGGATTTAGCAGGAAATACATTTAGATTAACACCAAAACATTCTTTTTCTGCTGGTTTTAACATCAATGTAGATGCTAATGATAATTTACGTTATTTCTTTAGACCAACGTATACATACAAATCTAAAGTGTTTTTTGAAGAAACAAATTTACCAAACATATCTCAAGACGGTTATGGTATTTTAAACTTTAAAACAGGACTTGTACTTAATAAAGATTATGAGTTAACTTTCTTTATGAACAATGTTTTAGATAAAGAATTTATTGTAGATGCTGGTAACACAGGTGGTGCTTTTGGTATACCAACATTTATTGCGGGTGCTCCTAGGTTTTTTGGAGTACAATTAAAAGCTGACTTTTAATAAAAATTAAAACAAACATAAAAGCTATCTTAAGGTGTCTTAACAAACATTTTAGATAGCTTTTTTTTAAATACAATTTATTATGCAAAAAACATTTTTAACTTCGCTTTTATTAATCGCCTTTAATTTTGCAGTTTTAGGTCAAGAAGTAAAAACGATAATGACAATTGAAAGTATTGTAAATACTAAAGAAAATAGTAATAAAAACATCAAGCCAAATAACCAAGCAAAAATTATTTGGGCAGATAATTATAAGCAAAAACAAACAGATATTGCTTTTGTGTATTTGCATGGTTTTGGAGCGAGTAGTAGAGAAGGTGAACCAATTATGAGTCAACTTTCTAAAAAATACAATGCCAATGTATATATGTCTCGTTTAAAAGAACATGGAATTAGTAGAGATGATAGTTTTAGTAAGTTAACGCCAGAAAATTATATAGAAACTGCAAAGGAAGCGTTATCAATTGGTAAAATAATTGGAAAAAAAATAATTTTAGTTAGTACTTCTACAGGTGGTTCTTTAAGTTTAAAATTAGCATCAGAAGATAGTAGCGATATTTTAGGATTAGTAATGTATTCTCCTTTTATAGATCTTATAAATCCTGCTTTTAAAGCGATTACTACGCCGCAAGGTAAAGCTGGTTTTATTCAAATGAATAAAGGAAGTGAGATTATGAAACAAGAAAGACCAGAAGAAGAAGCTAAATATTGGTCTACAATTTATCATATAGATGGTTACGAGGCTTTGATAAATATGGTAACTAAAAACATGAATTCAACTACTTTTTCTAAAGTTAAAATTCCGGCATTTGTTGGCTATTATTATAAAAATGAAAAAGAACAAGATCAAGTGGTTTCTGTACCTGCAATTTTAAAAATGTTTGATGCCTTGGCAACTCCTGCGGATAAAAAAGTAAAAGTTGCGTTCCCAGAAGCAGGAAATCATGTAATTGCGTGTGATTTAAGATCTAACGATTGGCAGAATGTATATAATCAAACAATAACTTTTATTGATGAAGTAATTTTAGAGAAAGAGCAAAAGTTTAATTTTGATTTACAAGGTCATAGAGGAGCAAGAGGTTTATCACCAGAAAACACTATTCAAGCTTTTGAGAAAGCTTTAGATTTAGGTGTAAACACCTTAGAATTAGATGTAGTTATCAGTAAAGACAATAAAGTAGTTGTTTCTCACGAACCTTGGTTAAATGATGAAGTTACCTTAGATGCAAAAGGAAACAAGATAACAAAAGAAGATGCTAAAGCTTTTAATATGTATAAGAATAAATACAAAAAAATTAAAAGTTATGATGTTGGTTCTATCGGGAATCCAAAATTTTTAGAACAGAAAAAAGAGAAAGCTTACAAACCTTTATTGTCTGAAGTAATTACATTTTCGGAAGCTAAAAATGATGAAATTCGTTATAATATTGAGATTAAAAGTACGCCAAATGACGAAAAAAATGGGTTTCAACCTTCTGTTGCAGAATTTTCTGATCTTGTAATAGCACAATTAAAAGAAGCAAAATTACCATTAGAAAAAATAACGGTACAAAGTTTTGATCCTAGAGTTTTAGAATACATTCATAAAACGTATCCAGAGTTTACTTTGGCATTTTTAACGTATCAAAATGATTTTGAAACAAATATGAAAATGTTAAGTTTTATGCCAAAAGTGTATAGTCCGTTTTACATTCTTTTAAATAGAAAAGAGGTTGAAATAATACATAATAATAACATGAAAATAATTCCTTGGACTGTTAATAAAAAGGAAGAAATGGTGGATTTATTGAAAATGGGTGTTGATGGAATTATTACTGATTACCCGAATATTGCAGTTCCTATAAGAAAGTAATTTATTATTTGAAAATAAATCCTAACTAATCGTTAATGATTTTTGTGATTAATAGTAATGTTTTAATATATCAACAAATAAATAAAGATATTTTAAAAATACTGTAAAGTCTTTATAAAAACTTTAAAAAGAAGTTTTTATAAGATATATTCTGTATATATTTGTCAGCAATAAAACAAAAATGACAAACAATAATAACAATCGTAATTTCAATAATCCTAATTGTTAGGGTAGGAAGGTTGTTGTTTAGAAATATATAAAGCCTTCCGAATTCGGAAGGCTTTTTTAATATCAAAAAAAATGAGTAAAATAATGACTGTCGACATTTTGTCGAGTATTAAAGGAGCAAAAGAGTCTGAAGCTGTAAGTAAATTGTTTGAGGCAATTAAAAGTGCAAATACTTCAAATAATAATGCTGTTAATGCAGGTCATAATAATGCTGTGTCATTAGATGATTTAAGAGAAGATGTTGTAATTGATAGTTCTCAAATAGAAAAAGAGATTATTATAGAAAACTTTCCAAAAGAAAAAGACGGATATTTAGTTGTTGCTAAAGTGATAGAAGAATAATTATGGAATCGCAAATACATAAAATTCATCAGCAATTGATGAACAAAGAAATCACTTGTACAAAATTAGTGCAAGAAAGATTAGATTTATTAAAACAGAACACAAACAATACTGTTAATTCACTTTTAGATTCTTTAGCGTTAGAAGCTGCTGCAAAAGTAGATGCTAAAATAGAAAGTGGACAAGAAATTGGTCTGTTAGAAGGAATTCCATTCGGAATTAAAGATGTATACATGGTGCAAGGAACTTATACAACTGCAAGTTCTGATTTACTAAAAAAATACAAGTCTTCTTATACTGCAACAGCAATTCAAAAATTATTTGATGCAGGCGCAATTCCGTTAGTAAAAGAAAATTGTGATTCTTTTGGACATGGATCATCATCAGAAAACACCATTTTTGGAGCCGTAAAAAATGCGATCAATCCAGATTTAGTTGGTGGAGGTTCTAGTGGAGGTTCTGCAGTAAATGTTGCCAAAGATTATACAGTATTTTCAATTGGAGGAGATACAGGAGGTTCTGTTCGTCAGCCAGCAGGTTACAATAATATTTATGGATTAAAACCAACCTATGGAAGAATTTCTAGATATGGTTTAATGGCGTATGCTTCATCAACAGATTGTGTAGGTCCAATTGCAAAATCGATTGAAGATATTAGAATTGTTTTAAATGTGATGAGTGGAAAGGATATAAAAGATCAGACAACTTATCAATCAGAAACAATTTTAGAAGACAATATTTTAAATGCTGATGAAATTAAAACCATCGGTTATTTTAAAAATTTCATCGAAAATGATGCTATTGATGCACAAGTAAAATCAGATTTTTTAGCATCCATAGAAAAAATAAAAGCAAAAGGAATTGAAGTAAAAGAGTTAGATTTCTTTGAATCAGATACGTTAGTTTCTACATATTATACTTTAGCAATGGCAGAAACTGCTTCTAATTTATCTAGATTAGATGGTACAAATTACGGAGCAAGAATTGAAGGAGATAATTTAAAAGACACGTATTCTATTACACGTTCAGAAAATTTTTCTGAAGAAACAAAACGTAGAATTGTTGGTGGAAATCAAGTATTATCGCAAGGTTTTTCTGATGAAATTTATTTAAAAGGATTGAATTTGAGAGATCAGATTTCTGATAATTTTGAAAAAGATTTTAAGGAAGTTGATATTATTTTATCACCAGTAACACCAAATTCTCCGCCAAAAATAGGAGACAGCTTAAGTGATCCATTGGCAATGTACTTGTCAGATGCTTATACGGTTGGTTTTAGTTTGGGACAATTACCAACGTTAACTGTACCACAAGGAACAGAAACAGGATTGCAAATTACAGCAGCAAAAAATAATGACGAACTCGTTTTGAAGTTTGCTAACTTCTTAAAAGATACGATATAATGGAATTGGAACAATTAAATGAGCTTTTAAAAAAGCACGATTTAGAGTTAGTAATTGGTTTAGAAACACACGTTCGTTTAAATACGAATACCAAATTATTTTGTTCTTGTGCAAATCAAGAAATTGAAGAGCCTAATAAAAATATCTGTTCTGTTTGTACAGGACAAATGGGGGTTTTACCATCTATAAATAAAGAAGCAATTACAAAAGCAATTTATTTTGGAAAAGCGGTAAAATCTACATTTAAAAATGAAGTTATTTCTTGGGATAGAAAGCATTATGAATATCCAGATAATCCAAAGAATATTCAAATAACACAGTTTCATAATCCTGTAATTCCAGACGGACAAGTTTCTTGTTATAGAAATGATGGAACTCAGTTTACAGTGAGTTTAACGCAAACTCATATTGAAGAAGATGCTGCAAAATTAATGCACGAAAAGAAAGTTTCTTTAGTAGATTTTAATAAAGCTGGTGTTCCGTTAATAGAAATTGTAACAGATCCTTGTATTCGTAATATCGAAGATGCATCAACATATGCACAGTATATTCAAAGAATTGTTCAGAACTTAAAAATATCTGAAGCAAACCTAGAAAAAGGTGAGTTTAAAAGTGATGTTTCTGTATCACTTAGAAAGAAACATACGTATAATTTAAACCCAAGAACAGAAATCAAAAACTTAAACTCATTTAAGTTTATGGTAGATGCTTTAAAGGAAGAAGTAGAAAAGCAATTAAATTATTATATAGAAAATAAAGCGTTTAGACCAGATCAAACAACTGTTTTATGGGATGCAGATTTAAAGCAAACCAAAACAATGCGTAAAAAGGAATTTGAAGCAGATTACCGTTTTATTTCTGAACCAGATTTACCATTTGTAAACATTAAACAAGTTGTAGAAAGTATAGATGTAGATGTAAGTTCTTTACCTTTTGCTGTAGAATCTATTTTGATTAAAGGTGGAGTTTTACCTCAAGATGCAAAGTTTTTTACTGCAGATGCTTTACGTTCTAAAACTTTTGTAGAAATTAATAATGCAATTAAAGATCCTTCTTTTGTTGCTAAAACTTTAGTTAATAATCTTGGAGCAGATGAATATGCAAATATTCATAGTGTAGATCAATTGATTGAAATTTTTCAATTATTTAAAGATGATAAAATTACTTCTGTTTTAGTTCGAAACGGAATTACATCTTATTTAAAAGATAGAAATTTCGATTACAACAAATATTTTGAAGAAAATACCATTTCTGAAGATCAAATTAAGGCTGCTGTTTTAAAAGTAATATCAGAAAATGAAGCTATTGCAAATGATATAAAAGCAGGAAACCAAGGTAAAGCTGGTATTCTTGTTGGTAAGGTAATTGGCATTATTGGTAAAGGAGCTTCAGGAAAAGTAATTCGTCAAGAAATTTTAGATAACCTTAAAGGAGATTCTACAAATAAGAATACGAATGTAAAAGCTGGTCAACTTAAAGCAAATGGAGATCAACCAAAGGCAAAAACAGAAGAAGAAACGCTTCCAGAAATTCCTATTGTAATTAAAGAAGAATATAGAACTCATAAAATTTCTCAATTATCAGAAGAATCTATCAAAGAAGAAGTTACTTTATCTGGTTGGGTTTCTAGTGTAAGAGATCACGGAGAGTTAATTTTTATCGATTTAAGAGATTCTAGTAACCAAATATTTCAAGTTCGTTTAAGTAGAGAAACTTTCCCTAATTTAGATGAATTGGTAAAGCTAAAACCAGAAACTGTAATTATGGTTACTGGAGTTGTAGTTCAAAGAAACGAAGACGATTATAATGCAGGTTTAAGAACTGGTAAAATAGAATTAGAAACAGCTGCATTAGAAATTTTAAACTTATCTAAAACGCTTCCTTTTGAAATAAAAAGAGCGATGAAAACGAATGAAACTACGCGTTTTCAATACAAGTTTTTAGATCATAGAAATGATGAGGTTCGTAAAGCAATCGTAAACAGACATAAAGTAATTAAGTTACTACGTGATATTTTAGACGAGGAAGAATTTTTAGAAATTGAAACTCCAATTTTAACTGCAGGTACAGATGAAGGTGCAAGAGAATTTATTGTTCCAACAAGAAAACAAGCAGGTTCTTTTTACACATTACCACAAGCGCCACAACAGTTTAAGCAAATGTTAATGGTGGGTGGTTTTGAAAAATATTTCCAAATTGCTCGTTGTTTTAGAGATGAAGATTCTAGAGGAGACAGACAACCAGAATTTACACAATTAGATATTGAAATGGCGTATGCAAGTATGCAACAGATTATCGATTTAAACACCAAAATGTTTAATGAAATTGTGAAGAAAATTTATGGTAAAAAATGGATTTTACGTCCTTTTGAAGTAATTACTTACAAAGATGCTATGGATAAATATGGTTGTGATAGACCAGATTTACGTTATGGTTTAGAAATGCAAGATATTACAGGTATTGTAAAAGATACAACTTTCCAAGTTTTTAGTAAACCAATTGAAGATGGTGGAATTGTAAAATGTATTAAGGTTTCTGCAGAAGAGCAAGGAAACAAACGTATGTCTAAAGGACAAATAGAAAACTTAACAGCCATTGCACAACAAAATGGTTTGGGTGGTTTGGCGTATATTATTGTAAATGAAAACGATTTACAATCGCCAATTATTAAGTTTTTAGGCGAAGAAATTGCAGCTAATATTATAAAAGCTACAGATGCTCAAGTAGGAGATATCGTATTTTTCTCTGCAGCAGATTATGCAACAGCAAATAAAGCATTAGATGCTGTTCGTCAAGAAATGGGAAGAATCTTAAAATTGATAAATCCTAAAGAATTAAGACCAGCTTGGGTGGTAGATTTCCCTATGTTTGAAAAAACAGACGAAGGAAGATGGACATTTACACACAATCCTTTTTCTATGCCAGCAATTTATGATTTAGAAAAGCACATGAATGGAGAAGGAGATGAAATAGGAACCATAATAGCACAGCAATACGATTTAATCTTAAATGGTTATGAAATTGGTGGAGGTTCTGTTCGTGCACATAAAGCAGAAATTTTAGAAGCAACCTATAAAAATATGGGTTACGATAAAGAAGAAATGATGAAAAGTGTTGGTACAATGTACAAAGCTTTTCAATATGGAGCTCCACCTCATGGAGGAATTGCTTGGGGAGTTGATCGATTAATGATGATTTTAGAAAAGAAAGCTTCTATTAGAGAGGTAATGGCTTTCCCTAAAACAGGTTCATCTGAAGATTTATTATTTAATGCACCATCTATTCTTTCTGATAAGAAAGTAGAAGAGATGAATGTGAAAATTATAAAGTAATTTTTTAGAGATAAAATTTGTTTAATCAAAAATCTATGTTATTTTTGTAACTTAATTATGAAAAATTTTACAAAAAATACTTGGTGGTGGAACTCTCTTATCTAATAAGTGAGAACTAACCTATATGTATATAATATATTAAAAAAGGCTTATCTCACGATAAGCCTTTTTTTTATGATATATTTTTATCATTCAAAGTAAAAAAGATAAATGTCCTATCGAGCGCAGTCGAGAGGAGTTAAAAAAATTCAACTGCGCTCAACTAGACAAAAAGTAAAATGAAGAAAATACAAGTTAAAACAATTTCTAAAACAAAAATGGCAGATACAATTACTCCGGTAGGTTTGTACTTGCGTTTTAGAGATAGATATGCAAACACATTGCTGTTAGAAGGTTCAGATTATCATAGTAAAGAAGAAAGTTATACATTTATAGCTATTGAGCCTGTTGTTTCTATAAAAGCCGAAAATCATCATTTAAGTTTTTCTCATAAAGGAGTTGAGTTAGAAAATCAGAAAATAGGAAGAAATTTTAACCAAATTTTTGATACTTATAGTAAAACAATCGAATTAGATTGTTCTGCGGAATTAAAATCTTTTAACGGATTGTATGGTTATACAACTTATGATTCTGTTCAGTATTTCGAAAATATTGATTTAACTGTAAAAGATGCGCCTTCTACAATTCCGTTAATGCAATATAGTTTTTATCGATTTATCATTGCCATTAATCATTTTAATGATGAAATGATATTGATAGAAAATATTGAAGAAGGTACAGAATCTCGTATTACAGAAATTGAGACAATTATAGATGCGCAAGCTTTTAATACTCAAAAATTTGAAATTGTTGGTGATGAAACATCCAATGTAAAAGGAGAAGAATTTATAGAGTATGTAAGAAAAGCAAAAGCGCATTGTAAAAGAGGAGACGTTTTTCAGTTGGTTTTATCTCGCCAATTTCAACAAAAATTTAAAGGGGATGAGTTTAATGTTTATAGAGCATTGCGTTCAATCAATCCGTCTCCATATTTGTTCTTTTTTGATTATGGTTCTTTTAAATTGATGGGATCTTCACCAGAAGCACAAATTAAAGTTTCTGCGGGTAAAGCAACCATTAATCCAATTGCAGGTACTTTTAGAAGAACTGGCGATATGGCAAAAGACATTCAGTTGGGTAAAAAATTATCCGCAGATAAAAAAGAAACTGCAGAACACGTAATGTTGGTAGATTTAGCACGTAACGATTTAAGCAAACATGCCGATAATGTAGAAGTAGAGGTTTTTAAAGAAGTGCAGTATTTTAGCCATGTAATTCATTTGGTTTCTACGGTTTCTGGTCAGTTAAAAGGAAATCCAATAGAAATTGTTGGAGATACTTTTCCGGCAGGAACATTAAGTGGAGCGCCAAAATACAAAGCCATGCAATTGATTGATACCTACGAGAATCAATCTCGTGGATTTTATGGAGGTGCAGTAGGTATTATCGGTTTAGATGGTTCTGTAAATTTAGCAATTGCCATTCGTTCTTTTGTTAGTAAAAACAATGTTTTGTATTATCAAGCAGGAGCAGGAATCGTAATTCATTCTGATGAAGAAAAAGAATTACAAGAAGTAAATAATAAATTAGCAGCGTTAAAAAAAGCGTTGATTTTAGCAGAAAATATTTAAAAAAATGCTTTTAGCTATTTGCAGTTAGCCTTTTGCTGATTGCCAAAAGCGAAAAGCCAAAAGCTTTTTAAAATGAAAATATTAATTTTAGATAATTACGATTCGTTTACATATAACTTGGTTCATATGGTAGAAAAAATTACAGGAAATTTTCCTGCAGTTTTTAGAAACGATGAAATCAGTATTGCAGATGTTGCAAATTACGATATGATTATGTTGTCTCCAGGACCAGGAATTCCAGATGAAGCAGGGATTTTAAAAGAGGTAATTAAAACCTACGCAGGTATAAAACCAATATTCGGAGTTTGTTTAGGTTTGCAAGCAATTACAGAAGTTTTTGGTGGTAAAATTATCAATTTAAATGATGTTTTTCATGGAGTTGCTACAGAGATGAAAGTAACCGATAAAAATGCAACTATTTTTAAAGATGTGCCAGAAATATTTTTAGCAGCACGTTATCATTCTTGGGCAGCAACAGACGAAGGTTTTCCAGAAGAAATACAAGTTACCGCAAGAGATGAGGATGGATTAATACAAGCAATTGAGCATAAAATATTTCCAATTTCTGCAGTTCAATTTCATCCGGAATCTATTTTAACAGATGTTGGTGAGCAATTAGTTGCTAATTTTATCAACGCAAATAGTTAATTAGAGAGATTTAAATTTATAATCAATCAGATAAAAAGTATGTTACAAAAAGCTAAAAACTACGCAATAGAAAAGCACCAAGCAACAAACCATAAATATGATGATTATAATTATGATTTTCATTTAAATATGGTTTTTGAAGTTGGGCAACAATTTATTCATTTAGTAGAAAAAGATGAGCAAGAAAATGTTTTGGCTGCTTGTTGGTTACATGATATAATAGAAGATGCAAGAGAAAGCTATAATGATGTTAAAAAGGTAACTAATGAAAAAGTTGCAAATTTAGTATATGCTCTAACTAATGAAAAAGGACGCACAAGACAAGAAAGGGCAAATGATAAATATTACAAAGGAATTTTAGAGACTAAAAACGCTTCTTTTATCAAATTTTGTGATAGAATAGCAAATGTTACTTATTCTAAATCTATAGAATCTGGAATGTTTGAAAAATACAAATCAGAAAACTCTAACTTTGTAGCCAAAATTTATACACCGAAATGTAAGGAAATAGCGAATCATTTAGAAAGCTTATTCGAATAAAAATATTGTACCGAGAAATAAAAATGAAAGCAATTTTAAACAAATTATATAATCACGAAAGATTGTCAAAATCAGAAGCAAAACAAATCTTAAAAGATATTGCTTCAGAAAAATACAACGATGCACATTTAGCGTCGTTTATGACGGTTTTTATGATGCGTCCAATTACAGCAGACGAACTTTCTGGTTTTAGAGACGCGTTAAAAGAATTATCTATAAAAGTAGATTTATCAGATTATAATACCATAGATATTGTTGGAACTGGTGGCGATGGAAAAGATACGTTCAATATATCAACCCTAACCTCTTTTATTGTTGCAGGAACCGGACAAAAAGTAGCAAAACACGGTAATTATTCGGTGTCTTCTCAATCGGGTTCTTCAGATATGTTAGAGAGTTTTGGATATAATTTTACCAATGATGAAAACATTTTAAAAGAACACTTAGAAAAAGCAAATATTTGTTTTTTACATGCGCCAAAATTTCATCCGGCAATGAAAGCAGTTGGACCAACAAGAAAGGCTTTGGCCTTAAAAACTTTCTTTAATATGTTAGGACCTTTGGTAAATCCGAGTTCGCCAAAAAACCACATGTTAGGTACGTTTAATTTAGAAGTTGCACGTTTGTACAACTATATTTTACAAGAAGAAAATATCAATTACGGAATTATTCATGCCTTAGATGGTTATGATGAAATTTCGTTAACAAGCGGATTTAAATTGTTTACTAAAAACGGAGAACAAATTATAAATCCAGAAGATTTAGGACAAAAAAGAATTCAACAATCAGAAATATTTGGAGGAAGCTCGGTTGCTGATGCTGCAAAAATTTTCAAATCAATTTTAGAAGGGAAAGGAACTGAAGCACAAAATAATGTAGTATTAACAAATGCTGCTTTTGCTTTAACGATTGTTGATGAAAATAAGTCTTTTGAAAACGCTTTTGCAGAATCAAAAGATTCGCTTTTTGGCTTAAAAGCGAAACAAACATTAGAAAAATTAGTAAGTATTTAATAACAAATTATAAATAATGTCATTTTGAGCTAAATGAAATGAAATTGAAAAATCTAAAAAGATTCTAGATTTCTCCATAAAGTCGAAATGATAAAATAATATAGAAAATGACTATACTTGATAAAATTATAGCTTTTAAAAAGAAGGAAATAGCAAAGATAAAGGCAGAAGTACCTGTTCAGAATTTAGTAAAAAGTCCTAGTTTTGGCAGAGAAACTTTTTCATTAAAAAAATCTTTGTTAGAAGTAGGTTCTACAGGGATTATTGCAGAATATAAACGCCAATCTCCATCAAAAGGAATTATTAATGACAAAGTAACAATTGCTGAGGTTACTAATGGTTATTTAGATGCAAATGTTGCAGCACAATCTATCTTAACAGATACTTCTTTCTTTGGAGGAACAATGGCAGATTTAATGGAAGCTAGAGTTATCAATCAACAAAAACCAATTCTTAGAAAAGACTTTATTGTAGATGGTTTTCAGATTGTAGAAGCAAAAGCAATTGGAGCAGATGTTGTTTTATTAATTGCTTCATGTTTAACATCATTAGAATTAAAAAACTACGGAAACTTAGCAACAGATTTAGGTTTAGAGGTTTTGTATGAGGTGCATACGCAAGAAGATTTAGATAAAATAAATGATTTAGATAATAAAATTATCGGAATTAACAACCGTAATTTAAAGACTTTTGAAGTTGATTTAGAACACTCTATTAAATTAGCCGGTCAAATTCCTGATACGTGTTTAAAAGTTTCTGAAAGTGGAATTTCTGATCCGAAGATTATTACAGGTTTAAAAGAATTTGGTTTTCAAGGTTTCTTAATTGGAGAAAACTTTATGAAAACTGAAAATCCTGGAGAAGCTTGTCAAGATTTTATCAATCAAATTAGATAGTTATGTCAGTTCGAGTGAATTTTGAGGAACTAAAAATTTGTATCGAGAACAAAATAATTTTTCGATACAATTTTCTCCTAAAATCAAAAACCACTCGAAGTGACAGCAATAAAATTATATTATGAAACTGAAAGTTTGTGGAATGAAATATGTAGAAAATATTCAGCAAGTTGCTGATTTAAAACCAGATTATTTAGGTTTTATTTTCTATGAAAAATCAAAAAGAAATTTTGAAGGAATTATTCCAGAATTTTCTAATTCAATTAAAAAAGCGGGTGTTTTTGTTAATGAATATATAGAAATTGTTATTTCTTTAATTGAAGAATATCGATTAGATGCGATTCAGTTACATGGTGATGAATCTGTTGATTATGTTATTAAATTAAAAAAACAACTAGCAGAAAATAGAGCTTTATTTATTGAAGAGAATAAGCAGATTAAAAAGAAGAAAAACCAACATTATATTTCTAAAAAAGAAGTTGAAATTATTAAAGTTTTCGGAATAAAAGATACATTTAAATTTGAGGTTTTAAAACCTTATTTAGAAGTAGTAGATTTCTTTTTATTTGATACAAAAGGAAAAGAAAGAGGCGGAAACGGAACAAAATTTGATTGGTCTGTTTTAGAAAAATATCCTTTTGATAAACCGTTCTTTTTAAGTGGAGGAATTGGTCTAGAGGATGTTGAAGAAGTACAAAAAATAATGAAATCAGATTTACCAATTTATGCATTAGACGTAAATAGTAAATTTGAAAGTAAACCAGGATTAAAGAATATTAATGAAGTAAAAAGCTTCAAGAATACATTATAATATGAAATCAAAATTTCACCCAGACAAAAATGGTTATTACGGGCAATTTGGAGGTGCATTTATCCCTGAATTATTATACCCAAATGTGAAAGAATTAGAAGATAATTATATTCAAATATTAGAATCTGATGAGTTTCAAGAAGAGTACAAATCATTATTAAAAGATTACGTTGGTCGCCCAAGTCCGTTGTATTTGGCAAAGCGTTTGTCAGAAAAATATGGTGCTTTTATTTATTTAAAACGAGAGGATTTAAATCATACAGGAGCACACAAAGTAAACAATACAATTGGTCAGATTTTGGTTGCTAAGAAATTAGGGAAAACCAAGATTATTGCAGAAACAGGAGCAGGACAACATGGAGTTGCAGCTGCAACAGTTTGTGCATTAATGGGCTTAGAATGTACAGTTTTTATGGGAGAAAAAGACATTAAGCGTCAAGCTCCAAATGTAGCTCGTATGAAAATGTTAGGGGCAAAAGTTGTACCGGCAACCAGCGGTTCTAAAACACTAAAAGATGCTACAAACGAAGCGATTCGTTATTGGATTCAGCATCCAGAAACATTTTATTTAATTGGTTCTGTAGTTGGTCCGCATCCATATCCAGATATGGTGGCGCGTTTACAAGCTGTAATATCAGAAGAAATGAAATGGCAATTAAAAGAAAAAACAGGTAAAGAAAATCCGGATACAATTATCGCTTGTGTTGGTGGAGGTTCTAATGCTGCTGGTGCTTTTTATCATTATATGGATGATGATGAAGTAGAATTAATTGCAGTAGAAGCTTCTGGTTTAGGCGTTAATTCTGGTGAAAGTGCTGCAACTTCTCAATTAGGAGAAGTAGGAATTATACATGGTTCTAAAACCATTTTAATGCAAGACGAATATGGACAAATTGTAGAACCTTATTCTATTTCTGCAGGTTTAGATTATCCTGGAGTTGGGCCTTTACATGCTTTTTTATATGAAAGTAAAAGAGCCAAGTTTATGGATGCAACAGATAAAGAAGCATTAGCAGCTGCTTATGAATTAACTAAAATAGAAGGAATTATTCCTGCTTTAGAAAGTGCGCATGCATTGGCAGTTTTACCAAAAATTAAGTTTACAAAAGACCAAGTTGTTGTTGTAAATTTATCGGGTAGAGGAGATAAAGATTTAGAAACATATATTAAAAATTTAGAAGATTAATGAATTCTAAAATAGAATACTTAGAAAACGAATTAACCTCTTTAAGAGAAGAATTAAGAAATCATAGTTTATATCAAAAACTAAATTCTATAGAAGATATTAAAATTTTTATGGAAGCTCATGTTTTTGCTGTTTGGGACTTTATGTCGCTTTTAAAAGCGTTACAAATCAATTTAACAACTGTTTCACTTCCTTGGATTCCGAAGAAAAATACAAACCTTGTACGCTTTATAAATGAGATTACTTTGGCAGAAGAAAGTGATGTTAATAAAGATGGCGTTTTAAAAAGTCATTACGAAATGTATTTGGATGCAATGCAAGAAATGAATGCAGATTGCACTATCATTGAAGATTTTATCAACAGAATTTCTGAAGGAGAAAATGTTATAAAATTGATTGATAACTTATCAATTAATAAAGCTGTAAAAGACTTTATTTTTTATACTTTTAAGATAATAGAAACCAATGAAAATCATAAAATAGCATCGTCTTTTACATTTGGAAGAGAAGATATTATACCAGATATGTTTTTAAAAATTGTTGATGAAACTACTTTGAAAAGTAATAAAAGATTTGATAATTTTATTTATTATTTACAAAGACATATTGATTTAGATGGTGATGAGCATGGACCTTTATCATTACAAATGATTGAAGAGTTATGCGGTAATGATGATAAAAAATGGAAAGAAGTTTTAGACGTAGCTAAAGAATCTTTACAAGTAAGAATTAATTTATGGAGTGCTGTAGAAGAGGAATTAAAAAGTAAAAAAGAATCAGTTTTAGCATGAAAAAGTTAGAAACAATTTTTCAAGAAAAGAAAAATTTATTATCAATTTATTTTACTTGCGGTTATCCTAAATTAGATGACACAACAAAAGTAATTACTGAGTTAGAAAAAAGTGGTGTAGATTTTATAGAGGTTGGTTTGCCATATTCTGATCCATTAGCAGACGGACCAACAATACAAGATAGTAGCCAAAAAGCGCTTGAAAACGGAATTAATTTAGATCTAATTTTTGACCAATTAATGTCTATTAAAGAAACCAATAAAACACCTTTGGTTTTAATGGGGTATTTAAATCAGATGTTAAAATACGGTGAAGAGAAGTTTTGCCAAAAAGTTGTAGATTGTGGTATTGAGACAGTTATTTTACCAGATTTACCAATGGTTGAATTTGAAAACCATTATAAAGCTTTGTTTGAAAAATACGGAATTACAAATGTATTTTTAATCACACCGCATACATCCGAAGAAAGAATTAGAAAAATAGATTCTTATACAAAAGCATTTATTTATGTTGTGGCTTCAGCTTCTATAACGGGAGCAAAAGGTGATATCTCTAATCAACAAATTGCTTATTTTGAAAGAATAAAAAGTATGAATCTAAAAAGTAATTTAATTGTTGGTTTCGGTATTTCTGATAAAGAAACTTTTAAGACAGCTTGTAAATATGCAAACGGAACAATTATAGGTTCTGCTTTTATCAAGAATTTAGGAAAAAAAGGTATTGATAAAATTGATGCTTTTATAAAACCGATAATTAGTTAACAAATTCTTAAATATTTCATAAAGAGTAATTAAAAAAAGGTTGAGTTCTTAATAAAGTTTAATTTGGTCATTAAAATTAAAATAATGATTAAAAATACTTTATTTTTTTATGCAGTTTTGTTTAGTACAACTGTATTAATAGCCCAAAAGACCTTAATAAGAATGCCATCTATAAGCCCAGACGCTTCTAAGATGGCATTTAGTTTTGATGGTGATATTTGGGTACTCGATTTAAATACAAACCAGCCTAAAAGATTAACCATTCACCAGGCTTATGAAACGAATCCTATATGGAATTCAGAAAGTAATCAGTTAGTTTTTACCTCTAATAGAAGAGGAAATACAAATATTTTTAAAACTGATTTAAATGGAGGTATTCCTACACAATTAACTTATTACCCTACAACAGATACACCTAGTCAATGGAATTCTGATGGAGAAATTATATTTTCTAGTAACAGAATATATAAGGGTACAGAAAGAGAATCGTCAATATATAAAATTAATGAAAATGGAAAAACTCCTAATCGGTTTATGACAGCTTTAGGGAGTCAGGCTTCAATTTCTCCTGATGGTAATTTTGTTGCTTTTGTAAAAGGAACTTGTAGAATTTCTAGAGAAGATTATAATGGTCCTGCACAAAGGGATATTTGGGTTTTTAACTTAAAAACTAAAGAATATCACCAAATTACTACCAGTAAAAAGAATGATCATTCTCCTCTTTGGGACGTTGATAATAATCTATATTATATTGGTGCAGAAAGTGGTAGGTATAATATTTATAAAACGTCTTTAAATACAAATGGTAGTAAAAAAGCTTCAGAAAATCAATTAACAGGTTTAAAAGTAAATGGTATTTTATCTTTTACTGTAAGTAGTAACGGAACCATTATTTATAATAGCGGATTAGATGTTTTTAAAATTGAAAATAACGCTGTATCAAAAATAAACTTAAATCTATCTACAGATAATAGATTTGAATTGGAAGAAACAGAAACAGTATCTAACGGAATTAGAGACTTAAATGTTTCTCCAAATGGTAAATTAATAGCGTTGAGTATTAATGGAGAAATTTTTGTAAAAGAAAATACTAAAGAAAAATCAAAATCTAATAATGTAAGTAATCATCCTTTTAAAGATGATAATCCTTTTTGGATTGATGATAATACATTAGGTTTTTTATCAGATAGAAGTGGCCTAAACGAACTTTATAAAGTAGTTTCTACAGAAGATAATGTAAACTTAAGTAGAAGTTTAAAAACAAAAGTTACACAACTTACCAAAAGTAAAATAGATGTTTTTGAACCTTTAGTGTCGCCAAACGGAAAGAAAATTTCTTATAGAGTTGGTAGAGGCCAATTAGTAATTGCAGATTTAAAAGAAGGTAAATTAACTAATATCAAAAGTTACTCAGATACTTGGGCAGCAGCAGAGGGTGTTGCTTGGAGTCCAGATAGCAAATACATCGCATATTCTCAAAAAGATTTAAATTTTGATAGCGAAATCTATATTCAGTCTATAGAAAATTCATCAAAGAAAATAAATGTTTCTATGCATCCAAGATCAGATTCTTCTCCAGTTTGGAGTCCAGATGGTAAAAAACTTTCTTTTGTTTCTAATAGAGCAGGAGATAGAGGCGGAATTAATTATGATACTTGGATGGTTTGGTTAGAAAAATCTGATTGGGAAAAAACAAGAGCAGATTTTGCAGAAGGAGATTATTATGATACAAATAATGATGATTCTAAAAGCAAAAAAGAAAAGAAAGTAGTAACTGTAAAAATAGACGAAGAGAAAATCTATGATAGATTGGTACAGTTAACTAATTGGGGTGGTAATGAATATGGTAGATTATTTAGTGTTGATAGCAAAAGTATATATGTGTCTGCTGTAGACCCAACAACAGGTCAAAATGCTCTTTATAAAATAGCTATTAAAGCAGGAAACCCAAAATTAGTTAAAGGCGTAGCTAATTTACGTGGCTTCAGTTTAAATAAAGATAATCTTTATTACTCTGCCGCCGGAAAATTAAAATCTTTAAACTTAAAATCAGATAAGATTTCATCTTTTTCTCATTCAGCTATTTATACAACCAACTTTAGCAAATTAAATGAACAGGTTTTTGAAGAAGGAGTAAGAGCGATAACAGCTGGTTTTTATGACCCTAAATTTCATGGATATAATTGGGATGAGATTGTAAAAAGATACAGACCAATGGTTTTAGCTGCCGTTACAAAGCAAGATTATACATTTATGTTTAATAATATGCTAGGTCAGTTAAATGCTAGTCATATGGGATATAGAGGAAGAACACCAGAAAAAGTTTCTAATGATAATGTTGGTTTGTTAGGGTTAGATGTTTCTAATGTAAATAGTGGAGTAAAAATCAATTTTATTTTACCGAACTCTGCAGCAACAAAAACAAATGTTTCTTTAAATGAAGGTGATGTTATTACTGCTGTAAACGGAAAAAAGATTACAAAAAACACTAATTTTTATAGCTTATTAAAAAATACATCAGAAAATGAGATTTTATTAACTTTAGGGGATAAAAGAGAGGTTGTTGTAAGAACAGAATCTAGTAGAACAATAAGTGGCTTACGTTATGAGGAATGGATAAATTCTAGAAAAAAGTTAGTTGATGAATATTCTAATGGACAATTAGGATATATTCATATACAAGGAATGAATTTACCAAGTTTTGAACGTTTTGAGAGAGAGTTAAAAGCCAGTGGTTATGGTAAAAAAGGAATTGTAATAGATGTTAGAAATAATGGTGGTGGATGGACAACAGATCGTTTAATGGCTGTATTAACGGTACAACAACATTCGTATACAGTACCAAGAGGTGCAACAGATAACTTACAAAAAGATAATAAAGATTTTATTGGCAATTATCCTTTTAATGAAAGAGCTTTGTTAGCGGTAAATACAAAACCTTTGGTTGCATTAACCAATGAAAGTAGTTACTCTAATGCAGAAATTTTTGCACATGCATTTAAAAGTTTTAAGTTAGGTAAAATAGTTGGCCAACCAACTTTTGGAGCAGTAATCTCTACCGGCTCTCATAGATTACAAGACGGTTCTATTCGAATGCCATACAGAGCTTGGTATGTTAAAGAAACTGGTAAAAATATGGAACATGGTCCTGCAGTACCAGATTATTTAGTACAAAATAAACCAGGATGGAAAGCAAGAGGAGAAGACGACCAGTTAAAGAAAGCTGTAGAAGTTTTGTTGCAAGACTTAAATTAAAAGAAATCTAGACAAAAAAAAGCGAAACTTAATAAGTTTCGCTTTTTTTATGACGTTTAAAACTATTTAGTCATTAACGCTAATTAAATTTATATCAAACGCTAATACAGTAAAACCAGGTATAGAACCACTTCCGTATTCTCCGTAACCTAAAGTATAAGGCATTAATAAGGTACCTTCTCCACCTTCTTTAAAGTAAGTAACTCCTTCTGTGAACCCTGCAATTAATTGGCTTAAATTAAAAGATACTCCAGCATCAGTACTTTCATCAAAAACAGTTCCGTCTAATAAATACCCTTTATAGGCAACTGTTACATTAGAGTCGCTTGTTGGTTGAGTTCCTGTCCCTTCATTATTAACAACATAATACAAACCAGACTCTGTTTTTGTAGCTGTTAAATCATTATCTTCTATATATTGTAAAATAAGAACATCATTTTGTTCTTCATAATCAGCATAAGAATTATTAATTTTTATGTCAAAAATTAATACAGCACCTCCGGGAATTACATCACCGTTACCATAATCTCCATAAGCCAACTCAGAAGGGATTATTAATGTACCATCTCCTCCTTCTTTAAAAAGCTGAAGACCTTCTTTAAAACCATTAATTACTTGTGGTAAATATAATACTGCTCCATCATATTCGTCAAAAAGAGAACCATCTAAAAAATATCCTTTGTAATCAATTTCTACAACAGAGCTTTCTGTAGGAGTCGCTCCAGTTCCTTCATTATTAATAATATAGTATAGACCAGAATCTGTTTTTGAAGCCGTTAAATTATTATCTGTTATATATTGTAAGATGTCTTCTTCAGTTTCTTGTGTAAAAGAATTAGAGTCATCACTATTACAAGAATTAAAAAGAATTAATGAGAAAAAAAGTAATAAATATGATTTCATTTTAATGTGTTTTTTATGGTTTTTGGCAAATATACTTTGATTATTTTAAAAAACCTTTTGGCTTTTAAATAAGTTAAAAGAGGTTAATTTTATCAACTTTAATAAGGGTGGTTAAATTACTATACTTTTTTGATAAAATCTTACAGAAAGATTATTTAACATTGATTATCTCTACTTTTTAACGCTTTAAATATATTAAAAGTATCATTTTAGCTATAAATACTTCTTAAATTTGTACTATAAATTGTAATATGATTAAAAACTTAATTAGGTATTTTAAAAGTATCGATTTTTTTAAAGCATTTTTAGTTGCCATCTCAATGGTGATTCCTGTATTGGTGTCAATTTATTTTTTTGATAGTTTTACAATTGGTTTTAGTTTTGCTTTAGGTACTATTTTTAGTGCGCCTTCTGATGTGTCTGGAAGTTTAAAGCATAAATTTTATGGTATACTAGCTTCTATCATTTTATCTTTTTTGATAACATTATTAATTGGTACTTTTAGTGGTTCCTTGTTTGTATCAGTGCCTTTATTAATTATTTTAACCTTTTCTATATCTTATATTTCTGTTTTTGGTTTTAGAGCTTCTTTAGTCTCTTTATCTGGTTTAATAGCGTTAGTTTTAGCTTTTGCTAATCAGAGTGCAGAAATTTCTGTTTTTGAACATTCTTTGTATATTTTATTGGGTGGTTTTTGGTACTTGTTTTTAACAGTGATAACACAATTATCGTTACCAAGTGTTCAGGTAGATAATTTGTTTGTTAATCTGATTGAAAAAACATCTGAATTTATAAAAATAAGAGGCAAATTATTAGTTGAGGTAGAAAATAGAACAACGTTATTAGAACAAAATTTTAAACTTCAAGTAGAAATAAATGAGTTACACGAAACGATTAGAGAAGTTATTTTAGACAAAAGATTAAGTTCTGGTTTTAGTAATAGAACAAGAAGACAGCAATTAATTTTTTCTAAGATTATAGAGATTTATGAATTGGCAATATCTAATACCATTGATTATGAAAAATTTGATACATTCTTTAAAGAACATCAAGAAAAAATAGATGAATTTAAGCTCTTAATTTTTGAAATTTCAAACAGGTTAAATCATATTTCTAAAGTTATTTTAAATGAAGAAAAACTTTCATTTAAAAATAATTTTAAGGTTTTAATTAAAAAGATAGAAAACCACATAGAAATTTATAAAGTAAGTGTTGGTATGCCAACATCTAGAGAAGGCACTATATTTTTACTGAATTACAAAGAATATCAAGAAAAGCAAATTAGCAATTTAATTGATATTGTAAGAATATTAGATAGTTATTCTAAAAATGATAAAATTAGAGCAATAAAAGATGTAGAACAATTTTTAACTCCACAAGACTATGATCTCAGAAAATTAAAAGCAAACTTTAGTTTTAAATCACCAATATTTAGGCATTCTTTAAGGTTAACACTTACCATGTTAATCGGTTTTATTATTGGTAATTTTATAGAAATGCAACAATCTTATTGGATTTTATTAACCGTAGTTGTAATTATGAGACCAAGCTACGGGTTAACAAAAGAGAGAACTAAAAATAGAGTAGTAGGTACTTTAATTGGTGCTGCAATTGCAGTAGCAATTGTTTTTTTAACACAAAACACAGTAATTTATGCCCTAATTGCTGCACTGTCTTTAATTATTGGTTTTTCTTTAGTAAAACAAAATTATAGAAACGGAGCAGCATTTATAACGGTCTATGTTATTTTTATGTATGCATTAATTCATCCTAATATATTAACAGTTATAGAATTTAGGGTTTTTGATACTTTAATTGGGTCTGTGTTGGCTTATTTGGGTAATTACTTTTTTTGGCCTGTTTGGGAGTCTAAAAATATCAAAGAATTTTTCTCAAATTCAATAGATAGTTTTGTCGAATTTTTAAAAGAGATAGATGCTTTTTATCATAAAAAGGGAGAAGTTTCTACCGCATATGGTTTGGCAAGAAAAGAAGCTTTCTTACAAGTTGGTAATTTAAATTCTGCTTATCAAAGATTGATTCAAGAACCAAAATCCAAACAACAAAATTTGGCTACAATTTACGAATTGATGACTATTTTTAATACCTATTTATCTTCGCTAACGTCTTTAGGTGTATATATAAGAACAAATGAAACAGGTAAAGTACCACAACAATTTGAGGTTTATATAAAATATATTTTAGCAAATTTAGAGAAGGCAAAAGATATTTTAAACAATTCAGAAACTAAAATTTCTCTGGAGAATAAAGAGTTAGATGTAGCAACAAAAAATTATGAAGATTATTTTAAAAATCTAGCCCTAAAGAGAGATAAAGAAATAGAAGAAGGATTGCCAATTACAAAAGAAATGAGAATGAAATTGCACGAAATACAATTGGTATCAGAACAAGTAAGATGGATGTTTAATTTGTCTGAGAATTTAGTAAAAAAAGTAAAATTGATATAATAAAGAATAAAGTGATAAATTTTTCATCAATTTTAAAATCAATCGTTTTAAAATTGATGAAAATAAATGTATTTTTAGTAAACTTTTTCTCCATTTAAAAAAGTAGAAATTACTTTTGTTTTTGGTATTTTACTTCCCTCAACTTCCATAATATCTTGATTTAAAATCACAAAATCTGCAAATTTACCCACTTCTATAGATCCTTTTTCTTCTTCTTCAAAATTAGAATAAGCAGCCCAAATAGTCATTCCTTTTAAAGTTTCTTCTCTACTTAAAGCATTTTCCATTTGGAAACCATCTTCTGGATAATTGTTGATGTCTTTTCTAATTGTTGCTGCATAAAACGTTAAAAACGGATTTACTTGTTCTACGGGAAAATCTGTACCTAAAGCAATTTTACCATAACTATCTAACAAATCTTTAAAAGCATAAGCGCCTTTCATTCTTTCTTCTCCAATACGGTCTTTTGCCCAATACATATCAGATGTTGCGTGTGTTGGTTGTACGGAAGGCAATATATTATCAAATTTTGAGAAATCTTCTGGAGAAATAATTTGAGCATGTTCAATTCTCCAACGTCTGTTTTTTTGACCTTTTAAAACTTCGCTGTAGGTTTTTGCAAGCCAGTTATTTGCAGAATCTCCAATAGCATGTGTGTTCATTTGAAATTCTGAATTTGCAATCTGTTTTGCAATTTCTTGATATCTTTCTGGCGAGTAAATTAAAGCTCCAAAATGATTATCTCTGTCGGAATAAGATGTTCGCATTGCAGCTCCTCTAGAACCTAAAGCACCATCACCATAAACTTTAAAAGAGCGCACATTTAATCTATCCGTTTTAATGATTCCTTTGTTAAGGTAGTAATCTATTTGCTCTTGTTTATCACCAGAAATCATGGCGTAAATACGCATTTTTAAACTTTCTGCTTGTTGTAAACTATCTATCAATTCAATAGTACTTCTATCTAAACCAGCGTCATCAATAGTTGTTAATCCGTAGGAAAAAGAAATCTTTTCAGCATCTAATAAACCCTGAATAGCTTCTTGTTTTGTAGTTGCTGGAAACTTGATAAAATCCATAGCAGCATCAATTAAAACACCTGTAATTTTGCCGTTTTTTTTGATAATTTCTCCACCAGACACTTTGGTGTCTTTTGTGATATCAGATAAATCTAATGCAGCTTGATTTACCAATAAAGCGTGTCCGTCAACTCTACCAACAGCAACCGGAGTTGTAGGGAATAATTCATCTAATCTTTCTTTAGTCGGGAATTCTTTTATTTCCCAATCATTTTGATCCCAACCACGACCTGTAATAAAAGCAACATTTTTCTCTTTCTGAAAAGCAACGATTCTTTCTAAAACTTCATCGTAACTTTTTGTGCCATCTAAAGCTACTTTTTGTTGTTGTAAACCCATTCTAAAAAAATGACAATGTGCATCAATTAAACCAGGAACAATAGTTTGGTTTTTAGCATCAATAGTATTTTTAGTTTCGTATTTTTTTTGAATTTCTTTGGATGTACCTACAGCTATAAATTTACCATCTTTTATGGCAAATGCTTCTGTTTTATCAAAATTATCATTTACAGTATAGGTGTTAGAGTTTATGATAATAGTGTCTACTTTTTCTTTATTACAAGCAAAAAGTAGGATTGATAAACTTAAGGTTAATATATTTTTTTTCATTTTTATATTTTATAAAAAACTGATTTTAAAGTTTTACTGGTGTATTACTGTATAAATATTTATCCATTAAATAAATCAAACTTGTCATAGAAGCACTTCCTAATTCTAGCTCACGTTTGTTTACTTTATCAAAAGTATCTGTACTTGTATGGTGGTAATCAAAATAGCGTTGAGAATCTGGTCTGTAACCAACTAAAGTTACATTTTCTCCTTTTAAAGGACCAATATCTGCACCAGAACCACCTTTGTCTAAATCGTGTAATCCGTAAGGCGATAACAACTTTTTCCAACTTTGTAATAATTTTGTATTCACAGTATTTGCATCAATAGAAAAACCTCTTGGTGTATGACCACCAGCATCAGATTCTATACCTCCTATATGATTTTCTTTATTCAATTTTGCTAATTCCGCGTATTTTTTAGCACCTCTTGTTCCATTTTCTTCATTCATAAAAAATACAACTCTTAAGGTGTTTTTAGGTTTGATGTTGTTTTTTTTAAATAAATAAGCTACCTCTAAAGACTGTACAATTCCTGTTCCGTCATCATGTGCACCTTCACCTAAATCCCAAGAATCTAAATGACCACCTACTACAAAAATATTTTCAGGAGTTTCAGATCCTTTAATTTCTCCGACAACATTAAAAGAAGGAGCGTCAGGTAAGTTTTTACAACTTTGTTTAAAGTAGAATTTTAAATTAGGATTTGCTTTTAAATCATCACTTAAAATATTTGCAGCTCTAGAACTAATTGCAGCAGTTGGTATGTGTTTTTCTTCTGGTAAATCTCCGTAACTCATGGTTCCGGTATGCGGGTAGTCATCAATAGCATTTGTCATAGAACGTACAATTACACCTTTTGCACCAAACTCGCCACAAACTGTTGCACCTCTAACACGTTGGTCTACACAACCACCGTAAGCTTTAAAAGTATTGATTAATGTATTGTCGAAAGGGCGATTGAAAAATACAATTTTACCTTTCATTT
Source organism: Polaribacter sp. Asnod1-A03 (assembly GCF_045063585.1). Classification (NCBI taxonomy): domain Bacteria; kingdom Pseudomonadati; phylum Bacteroidota; class Flavobacteriia; order Flavobacteriales; family Flavobacteriaceae; genus Polaribacter; species Polaribacter sp. Asnod1-A03. The sequence continues at coordinate 1,774,677 of NZ_JBEFOE010000009.1, forward strand.
TATTACCTAGAGCAGCCGCTTCTTCTAAACTTTTTACTTCTAGAACTTCTGCTAAAACTCCATTTTTTGGTGTTGCAATAGAAAAACCTAAAGCGCAAATTGGTACATTTTTTTGAACTCCGTTTGTAGTGTAAGTGGCAACTTCTTTTTCTCCACGAACCCAATGTGGAACCATAACTGGTTGCAACCAAACTGAATCTAAACCAACTTCATTCATTAATTTTTCTCCCCATTCTACCGCTTGTTGTGCTTCTGGAGAACCAGATAATCGCCCACCAATATTTTGAGTTAAATCTCTAAGCCACTCGTAAGATTTACTTTCTGTAAGAGCAGAATTAAAAATAGTTTTTATTTGAGTAGAATCTATTTTTTCTTCAGCAGAAAATTTAGTCGAAGCTAATTTTGTTTCTTGTTTCTGGTTACAAGAAATAATTAAGATTGAAATTGAAATAAAGAGTAGTAGTTTTTTCATTTTTGTGTAAATTATTTGATTTTATAAATCTACAAAAATGAAATTAAAAACCTAAAATAGTTATAGTTGATTCAGTCTTTTTTCAGCTTGATTAAGTGTTAATCGATGATTTTTAACACTTGCTTTAGACATTGACTGTATTTCTGAGATAATTTCTGTTAAAACTTCTTTTGCTTCTTTATTTTTATTTCTTCGGACTAAAAAGTTAGAGAATTCTAATCTTTCTGTGTAATTCGAATATCTAACATCTACTTTTTTAAGTTGATTTTCTGCTTCATCCAAATTTCCTTTTTTCTCTAAAGCCAAACCATAAAAATAAAGCGATTCTTTAAAATCTTTGTCTAAATCTATTTTATGTGAAATTGCGATTACTTTATCATAATCAGCAATTTTAAAATAGCATTTTATTAATTTATTTAAGGTGTAAGGTTCGTCTTTAAAATTAGCTTCTAAAGCATTTTCATAATAAAAAATGGCTTTCTCATAATCTTTATGAGTTAAATATGCATCTGCTAAATTTATTTTATTTTGAAAAGTGTTAGAGAACTCTAACTCCTTTTCTAAATCTTTAATTTTTTTAGTAGGGTTTATAATAGTAGTAATTTCCTCGGTAATATTAGTTACATCTTTTTTGTTAATTACATTTGTAATTAAGTATATGATAGAACCCAAAACAGGAATAAAAAAGATGATAAAATACCAATAATAGTTACTGCCGTTTTTGTATGCATGGTAAATGCAAAACACTTGTAAAGCAATTGTTAGGTAATAAATTATCATACTATAAAGGTATTAAAAAAACAAGTTTGATAAAAAGAATTTAGAAGTCAAATTTATAAGTTACTCCACCTAAAACCTGAAAACCTTGCGTATCGAAATTAGCAAAACGTTGATAATCTGTATTTAAAACATTGTTTAATTTTAAGAAAGCAGAAAATTGATCGTTAAAATGATATCCTCCATTTAGATTTAGATCTACAAAAGCATCAACAGTTTGTATATCATCAATTTCTGATAAACTATTATAAAGAGCATCTTTTCTCTCACTAACATAAAAAATATTAGAAGAAGCAAACCATTTGTCTTCTTTATATTTTGCAGAGAAAGAAGCTTCCATAGTTGGTAAATTCCACTCTTCTAAAGTATTTTCTAGTTTGTAATTATTGTAAATTCCTTGCAATCCAAAAGTTAAATTTTTAGAATATTCATATTCAATTTCTGTAAAGACAGATGTTGTTTCTACATCATCATAATAGATGCCAAAAGAGTTTCCGTATTCATAGCCTTCTAAAACTTCACTGTTGGCTCCATTGTATTTTGAATAATTTCTTAAGAATAAAGGTTTGTCTTCCTCTTTTTTAGAACTTAATTTAACATTAAAATTAATGTCTTTATTAATTTTTCCGTTAAATCCTATAAATAAATTAGAAGATTCTAATGTTTGAGTTATAGTTTGAGTTGGAGAAATATAAGGGTTTTCTTCAGTGAACTGTTTATAAGTATTTGTGTGTAAATCACTAGTAAAACCACCGTAAACATTTAAGTATTCTTCTATAATTGGTGATTGAATAATCAACTGTGGTAGTACATAAAAATTATTAGAACTGTTCTCTGAATCAAAAGATGCTGCAACGTTTATGCCTGCATTAAAAGTAATTCCTAAATATTCCATATTGTATTTAGGATTTAAGTTGATGGTAAAAATGGAGTATTTTAACTCATCAGAAACATCATAACTGTTTTCAAATTTTCCGTTTAAAAACTCTAAAGAAGAATATAAAGCAAGGTCATTAAAATCTCGATTAAAAATATATAAAGGAAAATCTAATTTAGAATCTAGTTTAATATGAATTTCGCTACTTTTATAAGTATCGGTATAATAAGACGTATTTAGGTTTATATAATCGATATAAGAATCATGAAAAGTAAACTCTCCAATCGCATTAAAGTAATTGTAAATTTGCTCTTCGTCTATATTATTAATGGCAGTGTCTGAAAAAGTAATATCTGGTAATCCGTACCAATTGTAGGTATTTCTTTCAGAGTTTAAAGTAGCTTTCCAATCAAAATAATGATCAATTTTCTTGTAAGAAGCGTTGATGTTTAAGTTAGAATAATTGCTGTTTAAAACAATGTCTTTAAGATTGTTTGTAGAAGATAAATACTTTGTGCTTAGTTGAAATTCATTATTAAAACGATCACTATGGCCTAAATAAGCTTCAAAATAAGGTGTTCCGTAATTACCGTATCCAGTAGCTACATAATTATCATAAATAAATTCTTTACTACCAATATTCATTCCTTTTACAACTCCACTCTTAGGTATAAAAGTAGAGGCAACGGGTGCAGATTGTATGGTGTATTTTAATTTCTTCTTTTCATTTTTTTCTAAAAGAGAAATTGTAGGGTTCTTTTTTATTTTTTTTGCATCAGCAATTTTAGGATTGTATTTGGTAACAATATTTACAACCTCTGTTTTTACAGTGTCTTTTTCCTGTTCCTTTTGTTGAGCTTTTAAACTCAAAAAAGTAAAAAATATTAAGAATATTGCGAAACTCTTTTTCATCAATTATTGTCTTTTTTAGAGTTTTTTTAGTTTTGATTATCTGCCTTAATAGGAGTAACAGAATTATTAGTCTTTGCTTCGTTTTGTTTAATTAACATTAATTCTTGTTTAGCATCTGCAACAATATCTGTAAACTGACCGAAGTTTTTAATGATGTTTTCTAAAACAAAAGTTGCTTGATAAACATCATTTAAGCCATAATAATTTTTACCCATTACCACGTAACTTTTTACTGCCCAGTATTTGTAAGAAGAATAATTAGCAATTAAATCTTGAATAACTTTGTTAGATTCTTCGTAGCTTTTTAGTTCATTTTTAAAGAAAGCATTATAATATAGTGCTTCTGCTTTTAATTGACCCGTTGCACTTTCTTCTATTTTTGTATAATACTCTTCTGCGGTTGCAAAATCGTTATTTTTATAAGAAGAACGGGCAATTAAAATTTGTGCATCGTATTTAATATTACTTTCTAATCTGTCTTTTTTAAGTATTTTATAGGCATATTCTATAGCCAAATTATAACTAGTTGTTTCGTAATAACTTTTCATTAAGTTACTTTGCGCAAATAAAATATTTTCTGTAGAATATGCTTCTTGTTCTAATCGAACCAATAACGGAATTGCATTTTTATATTCATTCTTTTCAAGATAAATTAAAGATAACTTGCTTAGAGCATCTTCGCTATAATCATTTTGTTTTTCTACAACCACATTGTAATATGCAATGGCTTTGTCAAATTCCTTTGCTTTAAATAATGTGCTTGCTAGATAATAATTGGCCTTTAATTTATGAATTCCATTAGGGAAATCTGTATTATATTTAGTTAGACTTTTTATAATGTCGTTGCTGTTTTTGTTTTCAAAATATTTCTTTTCAGCAATTGTAAAAGCCGAATTATCTAATTCTGCATCAGTAACATTCACAAAGCTTAAAGTGTTAATCCAACTAACATAAGCATCTAAATTATCATTATCTATATAAATATTTTTAGCATTTGTAACTGCTTCTAATGCATCTGTAGAGTTTGGAAATTTACTTGCAGTTAGTTTAAAACGTTGTAAAGCTTTTTCATTTTGATTGTCATTATAATACAACAACCCTTGTCTTACTAAAGCTCTTGGGATAAAAACACTATTTGGATGTTTTTCTATTAAACGATTATAAGCTAAATGTGCTTGTTGGTTATCTTTTATTAATGTGTAAGTATTTGCTAATTGATAAAGAGCATCATCTTTTAATGAAGATATTTGATATTCATTAATTACTTTTTTAAGTGCTATAATTTTAGCTTGATTATCTTCTGTAAAACCAGAACTCATTCCTATTTGATATTGAGCATAATCAGAACCAGAACCAGCATTTTGTACAACTTTATAGTAAGAGTTGATAGCTCTTTTGTAATCTCTAACAGCGTAATAACCATCACCTAAACGAGTATATGCATCATCTTTAATTTCTGATTCTATAGAATTATTATTTAAGAAGTTTTTAAAATATCCAATAGAACTACTATATTCTTTTAATTTAAAATAGCTGTATCCAATATTATAATCTAATAAAGAAAACTCTTTATTTTGTGTACTTACTTCTGTTTTTAAAGATGTAAATAAGTTTAATGCTTCGTTGTATTTTTCTAATCTAAATAATGCTTCTGCTTGCCAATATTTAGCACTGTTTTTAATTTTAGAATCATTAGATTTCTTACCTTCAATAAGGAAAGGAATGGCTTCTTCTAATTTAGAATCGTTAAATAATTGAATTCCTCGATACAAAGATACTTCTGATACAAAAGCAGCATTATTTGTAGATTTTTCTTTCTTTAAATATTGTAATGCTCCTTCGTAATTTTGTTGATGTAAAAAAGAAGAAATAACTAAGTTATTAATTTCTTCATACTCTTTAGATTTAGGATATGCTCTTAAATAGTCTTGTAAAACTTCTGCAACACTTTTGAATGGGTTACCAGCTTCGTAGCTTAATTTGGCATAATTTAAAGCCGCATCTTGCTTGATGTCTTTATTAAAATCCATTTCAGAAGCTGTTTTAAAAGCATTTAAAGCTTCTGTTTTTTTATTTAAATTTAGGTAACATTCTCCTAAATGATAATATGCATTTTGAGATACAAAGTTTTTTTCATCAATAATTTTATTAAAATTATTAATCGCATTTTCAAAATCGTTTTGTTTGTAATAAGCAAAACCTAATTGATAATAATCTGTATTATTCCATTTACCTTTTTTACCAGTATATGCTTTTAAATAAGGTATGGATTCGCTGTATTTTTCTAAGTTAAAATAACTTTCTCCAACAATTTTAGAAATTTCTGAGATTTCATTTCTTTTAGCGGTTTTTAAAAGTTCTGTACCAACTTTTACACAATGTTCAAATCTACCTGCTTGAAAACTAATATCTAACAAGTAATAAGAGATTTCTGCACTATACGCAGCGTCATCAGCAATTTCTTTTAGTGTAGATTCTGCAATTCCAAAATCTTCTAATTTGTAGGCAACAAAACCATAATAATACCTAGAATCATTTCCGTATTTAGCATCATTAATTAGCGGAAGAAATTTTTCTTGTGCTAAAGCATAATTTTTGGTTGCTATATAAGCGTAACCCATTTTAAAATTAAGTTCTTTTTTGTCTTCTTTAGAAAGAACATTAGGGTCTACTTTTTTGTACCATTTTAAAGAATAAGCAGCTCTTTTATTAGCAAAGTAATAATTGGCAACAGTAAAAGAAGCTGTATTTTTTTTAGTACTATTTGGGTTTTCTGCAATAAAAGAAAGTACTTTTTTTTCTGCTTGTGGCTGCTTTAATTTTATGGCACATAAAGCATCATAATAAGCCGCATCAGACTTTAAGTTAGAGTTTTGGTAAGTAGATGTATTATTAATATTAACAAATACCTTTTGTGCAGCAGCATATGCTTTATTATTATATAACTCTAAGCCGTCATTAAAATCTTTTAAAACGGCATTTGTATTTATTATAGATTGTTGACCAAAACCAACAAAACCTATTAATAAAATAAAGAAAGTAGTAAAACGTTTTCTAGTAAAAACAAATCTCATACAATATATTTTGATACTCAAGATTAATAACGCACAAATTTTAATTTTGTTTGATGTAAAAAGAAAAAAATGTATAAAAATTTTATAATCAAAAATAAGAATAGTTTGCAATTCATGGTATAAAATCGTTAGAAACTTTTAAGTTTGTAGAAAGTAGTTGATATATGGAAAAAGCTGTGTTGCATTTAGAAAAAGCAGATATTTATCAAAGAGATAATTTAGTATTGTCTAATGTTAATTTAACGATTAATAAAGGAGATTTTTGTTATTTAATTGGTAAAACAGGTAGTGGTAAGAGTAGTTTGATGAAAACACTTTATGGAGATTTAAAATTACAAAAAGGTGTTGGCTCTATTGTTGATTTCGATTTAAAAAAGCTAAAAGAAAACGACATCCCCTTTTTAAGAAGAAAAATTGGAATTGTTTTTCAGGATTTTAAATTATTGAGTGACAGAAATGTTTTTGCAAATTTAGAATTTGTTTTAAAAGCAACTGGTTGGAAAGATAAAGTGAAGATAACTGCAAAAATTGAAGAAGTTTTAGATAAAGTTGGAATGAAGTCTAAAGCCTACAAAAATACTTTTGAACTTTCTGGTGGAGAACAACAAAGAATTGCGATTGCAAGAGCCTTATTAAATGATCCGGAATTAATTTTAGCAGATGAACCTACGGGTAATTTAGACCCAAGAACCTCTATAGAAGTAATGGAACTTTTAAATAATATCCATAAAAGTGGTAAAACTATTTTAATGGCAACTCACGATTATCAGTTGATTGTAAAATATAAGCATAAAACGATAAAATGTGAAGGTGGAGAGTTGTTTGAAATTTTATAGTTTTTTATGAGTCATGAGTAAGAAAAAAATATTTGTAGCTGTAACTAATGATGTTTCTACAGATTATCGGGTTCATAAAATTTGTACTTATTTAATCAGTAAAAATTTTGATGTTGTTGTTTATGGTAGGGTTTTATCGAATACTATTTCTGTAGAAAGACCATACAAGATTGTTAGAAAAAAACACTTTTTTAATAATAATTTCTTGTTTTACGCGGAGTTTAATATTAGGTTATTTTTATATTTAATTGTTAGAAGATACAATTATATTCTTTCTAATGATTTAGATACTTTACCTAGCTGTTTTTTTGCAAGCAAAATTAAAAGTACAAATTTAGTTTATGATAGTCACGAGCTTTTTTCTGAAGGTCCAGAATTACAAGGAAGAAAATTTGTACAGAGTTTTTGGCGAAAATTAGAGGATTTTTTCTTGCCTAAAATTAAAAACTCTTATACGGTTAGTCAATCGATTGTAGAATTTTATGATAAAAAATATCAGAATAAAATGGGTCTGATTAGAAATGTACCTTTAAAAAAAGATGTTTTAAATATTGAAGAAGTTTCTTTTCCGACAACTAATAGAACTATTTTGTATCAAGGAGTTTTAAATCCAGGAAGAGGAATAAAACCAATGATAAAAGCATTAAAATTAATTGATAATTTAGATTTAATAATTATTGGTTATGGTAAAGTAGAAAATGAGTTAAGAGAATTTGTGGTTAAAGAGGATATGGTAGAAAGGGTACATTTTATAGGAAGAATTGCTAGGGATAAATTATTTAATTATACTCAAAAAGCAACCTTAGGGATGGTTTTGGAAGAACCATTAGGGTTAAGTTTTAGATATTCTCTACCCAATAAATTATTTGATTATATTCATGCGGAAATCCCCATAATTGCAGGTAATTTACCTGAGATAACAAGAATTGTAAAAAATTATAAAGTTGGTGTTTTAGTAAATGATTACAACCCTAAAACAATTGCAAATGCCATAAGTAACCTTTTAAATAATAAAGTGTTATTGTCAGAAATCAAAGAAAACCAGCAAAAAGCAAAAGATGTTTTGTGTTGGGAAATTGAACGAGAAAAATTAGATTATTATTTTAAATAAGTTAACTATCAATCCTAAAATATCCATAATTATTCCGGTTTTTAATAATTTTACAGGTTTGGTAGATACTATATCTAGTATAAAAAATCAAACTTTTAAAAATTATGAAGTTTGGGTTATAAATGGAGGGAGCTGTAAAAAGACCTTAGGGTTTCTCAATCAATTAGAATCGCCTTTTTTTTATCAATCAGGAAAAGATAAAGGTATTTATGATGCCATGAATAAGGGTGTTTCTTTATCTAAGGGAGAATGGTTATACTTTCTAGGTGTAGAAGATGTTTTTTATAATAAACGTGTTTTGCAAGATGTTTTTGTGAATTCTAACTTACAAAAGTCAAATTTAATATCAGGTAATGTTATTTACAAAGGAGTTTTAAACCCGCTTGTTAAAGCTAAAAATAAATTGATTAAAAAAGCTTTTTGGTCTTATTTTATATGGTTTAGAAATGGTTTGCATCATCAATCAACTTTTTATAAAAGAGAACTTTTTTTTGATATAAATTATTGTTTAAAGTATAAAGTTTTGGCAGATTATTGGTTTAATATTTATCTCTTTAAAAGAAAAGAAAAATGTATTTTAATAGATAAAACTATTGCCAGTTGTACAGCGAATGGAATTTCTAAAAAAGGGAATTGGACTTTATACAAGGAAGAAGTTAGCTTAAAGGTAGACTTGAGTTCCTCTATGCTTAAACCTTTTTTTTATGGAATGGTTTTATTGAAGTATTTGTCAAGGAAAATAGCAAATGACTGATTAATATGATTTAAACAATTGCATCAATTTGATATTGAGATTTATTTTACTACTATTTTTAAGAAAAAGCTAGGAACTTACCTTCTATAGATTTGTAGGTAAATTTGAAATAAAGATTTGATATTGTTTTAGAGGTAGATTAGAAGATTGGTAAGCTTATAAAAAAACTGAGTATAAGAAGGGGGCAAGTATATTAATTACAAAAGTTAGTGGAAACAAATCCAGATGAATAGAGGGAATTAATTCGAATATTTTTAACTTTAAAGAATTAAGTAGATAAAAGAATTAGGATAGTAAAACTAAGATTGATTTTAAATTAAAGTTTAAATATTTTTTCTATGATTACAGAATTACCAGTTTTAGTTTTTAAAATATAGATACCTTTATTTAGATTTTGTAAAGAAAGTTTTTTAGTAAGAATCTGTTTTGTTATAACTTTTCCTGATAAATCATAAACAATCGCTTCATCAACTTTTTTACTTAAATTTAATGTATTATAAAAGGGGTTTGGAGAAACTTTAATTTTTTCATTTTGACTAATATTGTCAAGATACCCTAAAGTAAATGTTTCAACATCAACTTCAATAATCCATAATTTTGCAGGAAAAACTATTGGTATGGATCCCAAAAAGGTTGTAAACTTTTCATTAGAAATGTATAAACGATGTTTTGTAGGTGTAATTTCAAAAAGAGTAATTGCTTCAATTTGATTACCCAAAGGAGCAATATTTGTTATTTTCTCTGAAACAGAACCAGAAAATATATTTAAACTATTATTGGGTATATTGTGTATAGTAAACATAAATGGAGCTTCTGATGAACTATAACCAGAAAGGTATATTATATCATCATCAGAAGAAGTATCAGCACCTGTTACAAGTCCGTTTGTATTATAACTGCTTTCTAAATTAGCACTGTATATCCCAGCATTTTTAGGTATAGAATAAACATTAGTTTTTTTATCTACCCAGTTTTTAGTAAATATAAGTAGATTTTCACCATAAGAGATAAGAGCTTCAGCATCCCAATTATTATTATTAAGGCTAGCGGTAAAGTTAACTTGATCTTCATAAGAAAAATAAATAACTTCTGGTGTAACTTTATTATCACTATCGTTATAATCTGCTTTAGAAATTTTATAAACTTTTAAATTAGTCCTGTTACCGTAATTGTTGCCAATATCACCAATATAGATATAGTTATTATCTTGTGTAATATCTTCCAAATCATAAATTGTAGTATTTAAGATTTCAACAGTTCTTGTTATAAAACCGGTCTCAGAATCTACTTCATATAAATTAGCATTACCACTGTCATTATGAGTAATAATTTTACCATCATAGAATAAAAGACCAGAGGTTTCATCTAAATCAGGTGTTTGAAGGTTTACTATCTGTGTAGCAGTTTGAGAGCTTATTATTGAGTTCATCAATAATAAACAAATAAAGGTTAGTTTCTTTTTCACAATTTTTTTTATTAATAATACTTAATCTTCATCAAAAAATAGTTAGGCATAGCGTACCCAAATATTTATGTTATAAATATAAGTTTAATATTATTTATTTTATAAAAAAAAATACATTTTATATCTCTTTTTGAGACTGTTACGTTTAAAGGCTTTAAAGTATATATAAATTATAAAATGAATATTTTATAGATCTAAAATATTCATTTTTAATAAAAAAACCTCAATAAACTAATTTCAGTTTATTGAGGTTTTTAATTGTGGAGACGCCGAGAATCGAACTCGGGTCCAAACAAGCAGCCAAAAAGCTTTCTACATACTTAGTTCTTTCTTAATTTTCGACTAAAAGCTGATTAAGAACAATCTGCTTTTAGCTTAACTTCTTTATTTTCAAAAACCTACCAAAGTTTTAGGCTTTCTATGTTTATTTTTACGATGCCCAAAAATGAAACGCCATAAACCAAGGCTTTTCGTGGACATAAAGCTTGCACACCTTGTGTGCCTAGGCCAATCCTACTATGATTCGGATTAAGCAGCTAAAGCGTAGTTATCTTCGCCGTTTAAAAAGTTGAAATTAGGTTTAACGAGTGTAATTTCATAACTCGGTATGCTTACAAATTCACTGTCCTCGCTGTCAAAACCAGTCGTCCCCGTTATAACAATTTGGGCGTTTCTTTGCTTTAAAAGCATTTAAAGCTAAAGTCAGGCTTTCACTACTCGTTTTTTGTTCCATTGCATTTCACAAAAGAACTCAAACAAACCGTTCAATCCTTAACGCAGTTTGCAAAAATATAAAAAATAGAATTGCTTAACATCATAATTTCTAATATATTCGGGCAAATATTATACCAATTTTACAGAATGAGTTTCTGTATTTTCTTTAAAACATAAAATGTTACAAGACAGGGAGTTTCTTATCGATTTAGCTAAAATGAAAATGCCTTTTGGTAAATATAAAGGCAGGTTTTTAATTGATTTACCAGAACATTATATTGTTTGGTATAAAAATAAAGGTTTCCCTAATGGGAAATTAGGGAAACAAATGGAGTTAGTTTATGAGTTAAAATTAAATGGTTTAGAAGATGTTATAAGAAAAATTAGAAGAGATTTTTAGTGTTTCTTAAAAAATTTATCAATCAAATAAACCGTTAAAACTCCAAGAGAGTACGCAACTAAATCTAAAAAACTAAAAGAAGTGCCTAAGATTATTTGAACTGTTCTAGAGTAATTTTTGGGAAAAATATTCTGAAGATTAGAAATTTTTAAAAACCCCTTAATTAAGCAATACAATAAAATTACAACAAGATAATCACCCAATGTATGTCTTATAAAACCGGTTGCATAACGTTCTATAATTATTTCAATAACTAACAATAAAAAAAAAGCAATAAAATATTTTAAATTGAATTTTATCATATTTGTTTATTCTTTTATAACTTGGGCTAAAATACAAAAATGAAACCTGCAGAAGAATATATCTTAAATCAGCCAGAATCGTTTAAATCTATTTTGATGCATTTGCAAATTTTAATAGAAAGTACTTTTCCAGAAGTAGATTTACAATTTAAATGGAAACTCCCTTTTTATTATTTAGAAGGTAAACCTTTCTGTTACTTAAATCCGTCTAAAAAGAAAGGATATGTAGATGTGGTATTTTGGGTTTCTGCTCATTTAACTAAATACAACGAGCATTTAATTTCAGAAAACAGAAAAGTAGTAAAATCTTTAAGATACTATGAGTTAGAAGACATAAATGAAACAATTTTATTGTCTGTTTTAGAAGAAGCACATCAATTAAAAGACAAAGGGTTTTATAAAAAAAGCCTTCAATAAATGAAGGCTTTTTGTGAAATAAACATTTTAAAAAAAATTATAAATTATTTATGGTTTTTCTGATGGCAACTAAATTGGTTAACAAAGCTTCTAAATTGTCTAAATGCAACATGTTTGCGCCGTCAGATTTTGCATTAGCAGGATCAAAATGTGTTTCTATAAACAAACCATCAACATTATTTACAACTCCAGCTCTGGCAATAGTTTCAATCATTTCTGGTCTTCCGCCTGTAACACCTGCTGTTTGATTTGGTTGTTGCAAAGAATGTGTAACATCTAAAACAGTTGGTGCAAATTCGCGCATTTCTGGGATTCCTCTAAAATCAACAATCATATCTTGGTAACCAAACATGGTTCCTCTATCGGTTATCCAAGCTTTGTTAGAACCTGCATCTTTTACTTTTTGTACAGCATGTTTCATAGCAGAAGGACTCATAAATTGTCCTTTTTTTAAGTTGACAACCTTACCTGTTTTTGCAGCAGCAACAACTAAATCTGTTTGACGTACTAAAAAAGCAGGAATTTGTAAAACATCTACATATTCTGCCGCTTTTACAGCATCAGAAATTTCATGAATATCGGTAACTGTTGGCACGTTAAAAGTTTCAGAAACTTTACGTAAAATTTTTAATGCTTTTTCATCTCCAATTCCGGTAAAACTATCAATTCTACTTCTGTTTGCTTTTTTAAAACTTCCTTTAAAAATATAAGGAACCTCTAACTTATTAGTAATTGTAATTACTTTTTCGGCAATTCTTAACGCCATTTCTTCTCCTTCAATAGCGCAAGGTCCTGCTAAAAGAAAAAAGTTGTTGGAGTTTGTATGTTTTATATTCGGAATTTCAGATAAAATCATTTGTAAAAATTTTGCACAAAAATACGGAATTAAATTAGTTATATTTATGCTTTTAAAAATCGATAATAATGAAAAAAATATTAATCACTTTAGCAGCATCAGCCTTTATAATTTCTTGTGATAGTACAAAGAATATAAATAAACTTTCTACAGAAACAGAAAACGCTTTTTTTATAGATTCTTTAGTTGTAAAAAAACATTTATATACACTTGCTTCTGATGAGATGGAAGGAAGAAAAACAGGAACCCCTGGAATTGAAAAAGCAGCGGTTTATATAGAAAATGAATATCAAAAAATTGGTTTATCAACTTTTGAAGGATTAGAAACCTATAGACAAACTTTTAATTTTACGCCTAGAAGAAGTAAAGATGAAATAACAGCTTTCAATGTAATTGGTGTTTTAGAAGGGAAAAGTAAAAAAGACGAATATGTAATTATTTCTGCTCATTACGATCATTTAGGAAACCAAGGTAAAGGAGAAGATAAAATTTATAATGGAGCAAATGATGATGCATCTGGTGTTACAGGGCTTTTAGCCTTGGCAACATATTTTAAGAAAATAGGTAACGAAAGAACTATTGTTTTTGCAGCTTTTACGGGAGAAGAAATGGGTTTAATTGGTTCTACTCATTTTGGTAAAGGAATTAATGCAGAAAAATTTGTTGCCGGAATTAATTTAGAAATGATTGGTAAAACACCAAGTTTTGGCCCAAATACAGCTTGGTTAACAGGTTTTGAGCGTTCTGATTTTGGTAAAATTATTCAGAAAAATTTAGTAGGCACAGGTTATCAATTATTTGCAGACCCTTATGATAAATTTAATTTATTTTTTAGATCAGACAATGCTTCTTTAGCACGTTTAGGTGTGCCATCTCATACATTTTCTACAACACCTATTGATGTAGATAAAGACTATCATCAAGTTTCTGATGAAGCAGAAACATTAAATATGACAGTAATTACACAAACAATACAAGCTGTTGCAAAAGGAACACAAAGTATTATTAACGGTAAAGACACGCCTACAAGAGTAGTTCTAGAGGAAACAAAAAAATAATAGAAATGAAGTTTTTTAAATTTCTTTTTCTCTTTTTATTAATAGGTTGTTCGTCTTCTAAAGTAGTTACAGATTTTGACAGTAAGACTAATTTTAATCAATATAAGACATTTGCTTTTTTTACTGATGCAGGAGAAGGTCTAAATGAGTTTGATATAAAAAGAAGTTTAGATGCAATTTTTAAAAACCTAAGTGAGTTAGGTTTTAAAGAAGGTGAAAATGCCGATTTTTACATAAATATAATATCAAAAGTATCGGAACCTAAAGTTACAAATACCATTGCAATTGGTTTAGGAAGCGGAGGTATAAATGGTAGCTTTGGTGTTTCTGGGGGAATACCAATTGGAGGTAAAAAATTAGATGAAGAACTAATTATAGAATTTGTTGATGCTAAAACTAACGAGTTGTTTTGGGAAGCAAGATTGATATCAACCATAAAAGAGAAAAAAACACCAGATGAAAGAGTACTTTACTTTAAAGAAGTAATTAAAAAGATGCTTAATAATTATCCGCCTAAATAGAAAACCCTCTAAAACTTAATTTAGAGGATTTTTTTATAAACTTTTTTCTATTTAAAATTGATATTTAACAGCCAAAGCAAGATTACTACCTAATCCGTTTACACTACCACCAAGTCCAAGTTCTGGTCTATAATCTAAAGAAAGTAATAAAGGAATATCAAAATCATATTCTATACCAATAATACCAGCAGCAAAAACTCCTGTACCGTCGTTAGATACAATTCCACCACCTGCACCTGCATACCAGTTAAAATTTTGTTCTAAATCCCAAACCCATTCGTATAAACCAGCGGCTTTAAAATCAGAAAGACCATGAGAAAGACCTAAATCTACTTCTAATCTATTATTAAAACCTAAATCTCTTTGGTAAGAAAATTCTGCACCAGCTCCAGTACCTCCACTAAAACGTAAACCAATGGCATTATCTGCAATATCTTGTGCGTTTATAGTAAATATGGTTGCCATTAAAAGACTTAAGGTTAAAAATGTTTTTTTCATAATGATATGTTTATTTGATTCGAGAACAAAATTAGATTTATTTATCAGTTTTAATGTACTCAATCAAGTTAAAGATTAATTCATTTCAGTAATTATGTGTTAATCTATTGTTAAACGAATTCCTTTAGAATGACTGCTAAATTCTGGTGCATACATACTTTGTATAGTTGTAATTCCGTTGCTAAAATTACCAGTATTATTTACACGAACGTCATATTCAAAAACATAAACTCCTTTTGGTAAACGATCAAAAAAGAAATTAGTTGCAGCATCTTTTGTGCTTTCATAATAACCTAAATTATCTTGCCATTTATATTTAGAAAGTACGTTTATTGGCTCTAAACCAGAAGCTCTCATGTCTTTCATATGGATGAATTCCATGTTTCTATCAGAACGGAGTTCTATTCTTACCGTAATTAAATCACCAATTTTTAAAGATGTATTCTCTGTGATTTCTTGCAGTTCTTTACCAGAATTTGTATTTACTTTTAAGAATAATTTTTTGTTGATTTTTAACGGAGTTTCTGCGGAAGTAATTTTGTCTAAATCTTCAAAATACTGCCAATACAAACCACCCCAAGCAATGCCGTTTCCTTTTTTATTGATGGTAACTTCTGCCATTTCTTTTTTAATATCACTTCCATTCCAAGAAGTTTTAAAATAACCAGTTCCGGCTTCAATTTTTACATTTTCCAACTCTGTTGGATTAATTTCTTTATTACCAATTTTAATATCAACCATTTCTGTAACAGAAACCCAATCGCTACCATTTAACAATAAAGCATAAATTGCTTCTGTAGTTGCTTTTGTTGTTTTCCATCTGTTGGTTTGTTTGTTTTTTAGTAACCAAATTTTTAGATTATCAATCGTTTTTTCATCATTTTCAATTTCAGAAAAAGTTTCGATTAATAAAGCCTGAGTCTCAATTGGAGATTGATAATAATAGTAACCTGGTTTGTTGCTTTTCCAATACATACCTAACTCATCAGAAATAATTGCATTTTCTTTTAAAGAGTTTAAAACTTTGTTTGCAACTAGTTTTTTATCATTTCTAAAAAGTGATAATGCAATTTGTCCTTTTGCATATAAATTATAATCATTCCAATATTTTACAGTTTGATTTTGATAATAATCAACTGCTTCTTGCCTTTTTTTACTCAAAGAAATATTGCTATAAAAACTACGCATGTATAAATACTGAATGGTAAAGTAGCTCAAGTTATTCTTTATTA
Source organism: Polaribacter sp. Asnod1-A03 (assembly GCF_045063585.1). Lineage (NCBI taxonomy): Bacteria > Pseudomonadati > Bacteroidota > Flavobacteriia > Flavobacteriales > Flavobacteriaceae > Polaribacter > Polaribacter sp. Asnod1-A03. The sequence goes on from NZ_JBEFOE010000009.1 coordinate 1,790,953, forward strand.
AGTGCTTTGTGTATGCTTCTTCTCCTTCCTTCTTTGTTTTTGCTAGTTGTTTTCTTTTATCAGCTTCTTTTAATAATTCATTGTAGTCATTTATCACTTGTTCATCTAGATATTTCACTGACTTTTCAATCATATTTTTAGTAGCATTATCAAAATTAGAAATTCCTAATTTCTGTAAATGACCAAAACCAGTTGCAATATGTTGCGTGATAAATCTACTCTCGTAACGACTTCCTTTAAACCAAGGAAAACCACCAGAATTCATCTGAATATCTTTTAGTTTATTGATGGCTTTTTCTTGCTCATTTCTCATTTTATTTAAGTCGAACAATAAAGCAATTCTTTTTTTCTGTTCCGTTTCTGATTGCGCATCTCTTAACCAAGGAGTTTCTTGAATGATCAACGATTTTAATTCTTGATTTTTTTCTAAATTAGATAATAAAGCGTCCGAAGATGATTTCCAAGCATTAAAAACTTCTTGAATTCTTGGGTTAGAATTTGCAACAAAACTAGCAATTGTATTAGCGTAATATCTAGAAAAAGTTTGTTCTGCACATTCATATGGATATTCCATTAAATACGGTAAAGCTTGTATTGCGTACCAAACCGGATTTGATGTCATTTCTAATGTTAATTGATGATGTTTTAAAGTTGTTGAAGAATTATTTGCTAATTTATCTAACGTAAAAGTTTTAGTTTGATTAGAACGAACCCACATTGGTAATGTTTCTGTAACTAACATTCTGTTAGATAAAACGGGTAAAACGTTTTGTTCTCCATCAGAAAAATCACCCGCTTTAGCTACAATTTTATATTGTACAGCTTGTACAGTTTCTGGAATAGAAAGTTGCCAAGAAACATTGGTATTTCCGTTTTTATCTACAGAAAAATCTTTGTAGGCATTGGTGTTTTCTAATTCTAAATTTATTTCTTTTCCGGTAATTGCATCCGTTAAAATTAATTGAGCCAAACCATTTAGTGAGTTGTTTGTTAAATTGGTGATTTTTGCACTTAGTGTAATTTTATCGCCTTCACGTAAAAATCTAGGTACATTTGGTACAATCATTAATTCTTTCTGTGTAACAGTTTCTAAGGTTTTGGTTGTAGATTTTACATTTTTAGTATGTGCTAATAATTGTAATTTCCATTGCGTTAAGGCTTCTGGCATTGTAAAAGAAAAACTAACTTGCCCGTCTTTATCTGTTCTTAATTGCGGATAAAAAAAGGCAGTTTCATTAAAATTAGTACGTGCTTTAATTAATGCAAGTTCTTCTTTGTCAATTTTCATAAAAGAAACATCTTCAGTAATTATTTCAGTTTCATCTGTTTCGGTAGATTCTATAATGGTTTCTTCAACTTCTTTATCTGCTTCAACTATTTGTACACCTGCAACTCTACCTTGTAAAGCAGTTAATGCATTTTTTGATTTTTTTCTTTTTTGAGTTCCATATCCAACCACCACAACTTCATCTAATGTTGCAGAATCTTCTTTTAAACTTACATCAACATTTGTTTGCTTTTTAATTGTAATTTCATGTGTTTTATAACCTAAATAACTAAAAATTAAAACATCACCTTTTTTAATTTTTAACGTATAATAACCATCAAAATCGGTTTCTGTACCATAAGTTGTGCCTTTAATTCTTATAGAAACACCAGGTAATGGTGCATTTTCTTCATCACTAATAAAACCAGTTATTATCCCATCAAAAAGAGTTCTATTGTTATTAATCTTTCTTTTTAAACCTCTTAAATAATCTTGATTTTTCCATCTGTTATTGTTTAAGCTAAATCCAAACCAATTATAAGTATCATAAGAAATACTAGGATAATTAGCGCGATATCTTAGTTGATTTTTAATATTGAAATAAGTATTTTTAAAACTATTATTTGCACTACTGTGTTGGTAAGAATAGTACTTAGTTTTATAACTATTAGGTTTTGGTTGATTAGACCAATTATGACTTCTAAAAGCATCTAAAGAAGCATCGTACATAGAAGCTAAAACTTCTGCCGCTTTGGCATCGTTTTTATCATTTTTAATGGTAAAACTCCAAGTTTCTTTTGCGCCAGGATTTAGTTTGTCTCTAAAAATATTGGTTTCAATTTCTATTTTTTCTTGAGGTTCTGTAACGTTGATTAATAAACTTCCGCTTTTAAAAGAATTGTAATTTACAAAGTGATATTTAATAGCAAAACCACTAAGATCTTCTTTATTAATCGGGATTTTTATTGTTTTTATTTCATCATTTAAATTCACCAAATGAGTTGCTATAATTTTATGATTCTTTTCTACTTGTACAGTTATTGTACTGTTTTTAGCAGCAGAACCAATGTTTAACTCTACAACATCATCAATAAGATAAGAATTCTTGTTTGTATTGATTGTAAACAAATTATTGTCTGCTACTTTTTTATCTTTTGTAGAAAAAAGAGAAATTATTTTTTCGTCTTTTACTTTTTGACCGAATTTATCTTTGCTTTCTAAAACAACCATATATTTACCAGAAAGCCAATTTTTAGTGCTTTTTAAAGTGATTTTTTTTGACGATTCTGTGTCAAAATTTTTACTAAAAACAAGTTCGTCTTTTTTCCAATTATTTTCATTTATTTCATTTTCTGAATATGCATCATGAGGAAATAAAGTTTTAAATGTATTTTCAGAAATATCTTGATAATCTGGTAAAGCCCAAGGTCTTTTTCTTAATACGTTTTTTGGTGCTTGTAATTTGTAGATTTTTACTGTTCCTTTTGCTGGTATAAACTCGTTATTTAAATTTTTTGTATCAATATTTATAATCGTTTCTTTGGTGTTTTTGTCAATTTGATTATCCAAAGAAATTGTTGCAATTAAAGCATGATAACCCACTTTTACAGTAGTTGTTGCACTTCTGGTTTCTCCGTTAATATCGGTAACATCTGCTGTTATTTCGTAATTAAATATTGGTAAACTTTCTTTAGCAACACTTTTATCAGCTAAAGCTTTAAAGTCAATTTTAAATTCACCTTTTTTATTTGTAATAGTTTCTCCGTGAGTAATTTCTTGCGAACTAGTATTTACGTTTGGCCTTCTCCAAGAATACCAAATAGGATATTGTACTTTTCTGTGTACACGATAAACTACTTTTGCTTCGGTAATATTTGCACCAGAAAAAGAGTTGGCAAAACCATTAATGGTTACAGAATCGTTTATTTTATAACTTTTAGTAATTGGTTTAAATTCCGTTTCAAATTTTGGTCTTTTATATTCTTCTACAGAAAAGTAAGAACGATTACCAAAGAACGAATATTTGTTTTTAGAGTTCAGATTTACTTCAATAAAATATTGCCCTGTTAAACCATTGTTTGGCAAGATAAATTCGCCTGCAATAGAACCAAATTCGTTTAGTTTTAAATTTAAGGTATTTACTGTTTGATTATTGACATCTTTTAGATTTACTTCTATAAAATCATCAGTATAAATAGAAGAATTGTCTCCAGATTTTTTAATAATAATTATTTTAAAATAAACAGTTTGTCCTGGTCTATAAATACTTCTGTCTGTAAAAATATAAGAATTTAATGTGTGATTAATTTTTTCTTTTGTGACGTTATTATCTTTATATAAATAATGACTTCCAAAATAAGCTGTGTCATTTTTTGTTTTTACATAAATTTCACAATCTGTGTACGTGTATTTAGCTTTTAAAGAAGCAAAACCATTTTCATCTGTTGTTAATGTTTTATTAATAAAGCTACTGTTTCTTCTATTTGGATTTGTGATATTAATTCTTGCATTTTCAATGGGTTCACCTGTACTTCTATCTACAATTTGATAATTGTGTTTGTTGTTAAAATTATTTTCAATTAAAGCTAAATTTGTTGCTTGTACATTTGCTGTACCAAAAGTAGATTCTTTGTTGATGTTTTTGTCTTCTGATGAAACAATTAGATAATTACCGTTGTTTAATTTAGGAATAATAACTTCTGTTGTATGTTGTAAATAATCGTTTTCATTTCTAAGATTTGCACTCCAATTTGTACTTTCTTCTAAAGAATTGATAAACTTTACAGTTTCTTCTAAATTGTAAATTTCATTAAACTTATTTAATTGATCTACAGTAGCTTTGTAAGCTGTAAAATAAAGTTTATCGATGTTTTTGTAAGTAATTAAAGCTCTAGACGCCGTATTAATTGGGACAAATTTTTCTGCTTTTAAAGCAAGAGATTTATCTAAAATTTGTTTTTTAAGAACAGTACATTTTTTTGCTCCTAAGCTTTTAGGAAACTGATTTATAACGTCATTACAAATAGTTATTGCAAGTTTGTTTTCTAATTTATCTTGATGGATTTTAGCAATTTCAAAAGCATACAAAGCACTCATTTGGTTATTAGAAAAAAGTTCTTTTGTAGTTTTTAATGTTGATAAAAAAGTAGTTTCTTTATCAATGAAAATTGCATGTTGTTTAATGAATTTTAAACGTTGAATATCAATAACAGCTAAAGCGTTTAAATTGTTTTCCTTTGCATGAAAATCAATTAATTGCTGATAGATTTTTATTGCATTAAATTGTAGTGATAAAGTATCTTTTGTAGTTAATACTAGTTTTGTAAACGTTTTACAACCCTTTAATAAATTTGAGTTGTCAATTTCGAATTTGTCAATAGGATTTGTAATAGAAGTTTCAGAAGAATTGTAAAAATCTAACGCATTGTTTGCTAAAAAATCGTATAAAGTTGGCCTGTAAGTTTTAGAATCTTTTTCAATTTGTAAAATAGGAGCAAAGTCGTAAATATCGGTTTTTTGTAATGCTTTTTGGTTTTCTAAAGAAGCTTCAAAATGACAGTGAATTTCCTTAAAGAGCGTTTTTAAATCCCAAGTTCTAAAATCTTCTACATTTACTTTGTTTACAGTTTGTGTTCTGTTGTAAAACTTATATCTATTTTGGGTGTAAAATTGCCAATATAAATTTCCTAAAATGTTTTCTAATATATTTCTTGTTGGAAATTCACTCGTAGAAATGTGTTTCTTAAAACTATGAATGATTTTTAATTGTGCATCTTCTTCTAAGGTTAAAGAAAATTTACTTTGATAAAAAAGTGATTTTATAACCTGAGGAGAATTAGCTTCCTTATTAGCTTTCGTATAAATTTTATCTACAATTTCTAATGCCGATTTTGGTAAGTTTTCTATTTCTAAACTTTCTACTTGTATCCAAAGATCTTTGTAAGAATCTTGAGCGTTAGAAATGGTAGAGAATAATAAAACAATTAATAAAGGTGTAATTTTTTTCATAGTCAATAGTTTTAATGCAATCAAAACAAGTACAAATTATTTTATGTAAAATTTAAACCAAATAATGTCAACTTATTAAGTTGATAACACTAATTTTAAAAGAGTTTAGTTCTAAATATAATTAATATTGTACTAAGCTTTTGTATTTTTACTTTTTTAAATTTTGTTCAATGAAAATTCATTTTATAGCAATTGGCGGAAGCGCAATGCACAACTTAGCAATTGCTTTATACCAAAAAGGATACCAAATTTCTGGTTCTGATGATATAATTCATAATCCATCTAAATCTCGATTAGAAAAATACGGTTTATTACCAGAAGAGTTTGGGTGGTTTCCAGAAAAAATTTCATCAGAATTAGATGTGATAATTTTAGGGATGCATGCAAAAAAGGATAATCTAGAATTATTAAAAGCACAAGAATTAGGCTTAAAAATATATTCTTATCCAGAGTTTTTATATGAGCAATCTAAACATAAAACACGTGTAGTTATTGGTGGATCTCATGGTAAAACAACCATAACTTCTATGATTTTACATGTGTTAAATTATCACGAAAAAGAAGTAGATTATATGGTTGGTGCTCAATTAGATGGTTTTGAAACGATGGTGCATTTAACCGAAGAAAACGATTTTATTATTTTAGAAGGAGATGAATATTTGAGTTCTCCAATTGATAGAAGACCAAAATTCCATTTATACAAACCAAATATTGCTTTGTTAAGTGGTATTGCTTGGGATCATATTAATGTTTTTCCGACTTTTGATAATTATGTAGAGCAGTTTAAAATCTTTACAGACTCTATGATAAAGGGAGGTAGTATGGTGTATAACGAAGAAGACACAATTGTAAAAGAGGTGGTAGAATCATCAGAAAATCAGATAAAAAAATATCCGTATAAAACGCCAGAATACTTTATAGAAAACGGAACTACTTTTATAGAAACAGAAGAAGGTGATTTGCCTTTAGAAATTTTTGGCAAACATAATTTACAAAATTTAGCAGGTGCAAAATGGATTTGTCAACACATGGGGGTTGATGAAGATTATTTTTACGAAGCTATTGCTAGTTTTAATGGAGCAAGCAAACGTTTAGAAAAAATAGCAGAAAGTAATTCTACTGTTATTTTTAAAGATTTTGCGCATTCGCCAAGTAAAGTAGAGGCTACCACAAACGCTGTAAAAGAGCAATATACAAGTAGAACTATATTGGCTTGTTTAGAGTTGCACACATATTCTAGTTTAAATGCAGAATTTTTAGCAGAATACAAAGGAGCTTTAGATGCAGCGGACAAAGCGGTGGTTTTTTACTCGCCAGATGCTGTAAAAATTAAACAATTAGAAGAAGTTACTGCAGAACAAATAGCAAATGCTTTTGAAAGAGATGATTTAATTATTTATACCAATCCTCAAGAATTTAAAGCGTTTTTATTTAGTCAAGAATTAGAGAATTCTGCAGTTTTATTAATGAGTTCTGGTAATTATGGAGGATTGGATTTTGATGAAGTTAAAAGTTTGGTTTAGTCTTAAATTTTCAATTATAAATATAAAAGCTCTTAAATTTAATTTTAGAGCTTTTTTTGTGCTCAATTAGTTTTTTCTCCAGAAGAAAGGGGTAAATAAAATAAGAACTGTAAATAACTCTAAACGACCAATCAGCATTAAAAAAGAGCAAAACCATTTTGCAGCATCAGATAGATGTGCATAACTATCAACAGGACTTACAGAACCAATTGCAGGACCAATATTACCTAAAGAAGATGCAGCGGCACCTAAAGCAGACATAAAATCTAAACCAAATAAAGTAAGTACAACAGAAGAGACAATAAAGATTAGCATGTAAATAATAAAGAAAGAAAGTATGTTAAAAACAATGGTATGATTTACTGCTTTACCATCGAGTCTTACAGGTATAATTGCATTAGGATGCAATGCTTTTTTAAACTCTAAAAAACTGTTTTTTAACATTATTACATGTCTAACTATTTTTATGCCACCACTTGTAGAACCCGCGGATCCACCAGTAAAAAATAACGCAAAGAAAATACCAGTTATAAAGAAATGCCACATTGTAAAATCTGCACTTACAAAACCCGTTGTAGTAACTACAGAAAGTACCATAAATAAAGAATGTCTAATAGCGCTTTCTACTTTTCCATAAACCATTGGATGATCTATTGTGGTTTTTAAATTAGGGTCTTGATAGAATATAATTATAGAAGCAATTATAGCAGAAAAAATTAATGTTCCAAAAAAGTAATATCTAAACTCTTCACTTTCAAAAACTCGTCTAACTTTTCCTTTTAAAGCAAAGTAAGTCAATACAAAATTAGTACCTGCAACTAGCATAAAAAAGATGATAATGTATTGTACAAAAGGCATATTGTTATAGAATGCAACACTACTATTTTTTGTAGAAAAACCACCAGTACTCATTGTTGCCATTGCATGGTTTATAGCATCAAACCAAGTCATACCTGCAACTTTTAACAATAAAAATTGAACGATTGTTAGTATCACATAAATAAAATACAAACGCTTTGCAGTATCAGTTATTCTTGGATGTAATTTATCAGCAGATGGTCCTGGAGCTTCTGCCATAAAAAGTTGCATTCCGCCAATACCTAATAAAGGTAAAATGGCAATTGTAAGTACAATAATTCCCATTCCACCAATCCAATGGGTTGCGCTTCGCCAGAATAAAATTCCTTTAGGCATTGCTTCTATATCATTTAAAATAGAAGATCCTGTGGTAGAATATCCAGAAATTGTTTCGAAAAAAGCATCTGTTATATTGGGTATCGATTCAGAAAATAAATAAGGTAACATACCTGTACAAGTAAGAATTAACCAACCTAAGGTTACAATTAAATACCCCTCTTTTTTCTGAATGATTTTACTTTTTGGTTTATTTAAAAAGAAAAGGAGCATTCCTATAATTCCGGTTACAATACCTGCATTTAAAATTCCCCATTTGGCACTTTCATCATGATAAACGCTAAAAGGGAATGAAAGCAACATAAAAAAACCATTTAACATAGCAGTAACTCCTAAAAAACGGAAAATTATTTTGGTGTTTAAAGCTCCCATTTATTCTAATTAAATAATTTTTCTAGAGATTTTATAGCTTCTGGTAAACAGAACACAATAACTTTATCTCCTATTTTAATTTGTAAGTTACCAGATGCCATAATTGCTTTTTCATCTCTAATAATACCTCCAAAAATTGCTTCTCTTGGAAATTTTAATTCTTTAATAGGATGTTTTGTTACTTTAGCTCCTTCTTGTACTTCAAATTCAAAAACTTCTGCATCAATATTGTGTAAATTAGCTAAAGCGATAATTTCTCCTTCTCTAATATGTTTAAAAATATTACTTGCCGCAATCAATTTTTTATTGATTAGAGATTGAATTCCGATTGTTTGAGAAATATCAATATAATCCATATTTTCTACCAATGCAATTGTCTTTTTTACACCTTTAGATTTTGCAACTAAACAAGACATAATATTCGTTTCAGAATTTCCGGTAACAGCAATAAAAGCATCCATTTCCCTTATGTTTTCTTCTTCTAGTAGTTCTAAATCTCTACCATCACCGTTAATAACTAGTGTATTGTTTAATTCTTCTGCTAAAACTTCTGCTTTTTCTTTGTTTTTTTCAATTAACTTTACTTTAAAATTGCTTCTACAAAGGTTACGCGCAGTTTTTTCACCAATACTACTTCCTCCAAGAATCATTACATTTTTAATATTTATTCTTGGCTTACCAATAATAGGGTAAAGATCTTTTAAACTATAATTTGGTACACAAAAATAAACTTGATCGCCTATTTGATAAGTTGTATCTCCTCTTGGTATAATTGTTTGAGAGATGCCTTGTCTTTTAATAGCAATGGTAACATAATCTATGTTAGAATATTTTTCTTTTGCCTCCTTAACTGTTAAATCTATAATTTGAGATTTATAAGTTAAAGGTGTTCCCATTACATTAAAAAGACCACTTTCAAAAGCAACGGTGTCATTAAAAGAAGATTGGTTTAGCAGCATTTTAATTTCATTAGCGGCTAATTCTTGTGGAGAAATCATAAAATCTAATCCAAATTTTTTGAAATCAACTTCGCAATTATCTAAAAATTCTGGATTGTCTATTCTTGCAATTGTTTTTTTGGCACCTAAAGATTTACCGATAACAGAAATGGTGAAATTAGTATTTTGGCTATCTGTAACAGCAATTAATAAATCTGCGGATTCAATGCCTATTTCCTTTAATAATTTAATAGAAGTAGCGTCTCCTTTTTTAGTTATAACATCTAAATGATTGTTAAGATATTCTAATTTTACTCCATCAAAATCTATAATGTAAGTATCTTGAGATTCGTAAGAAAGAAGTTTAGCTAAGTGAAAACCTACGTCTCCCGCTCCTGCTATGATAATTTTCATAGTTTTTTATAAATATATTAATTGCCAAAGATATAAAGAGTTTCTATCTTAATACAAAAAAATGTTTATTTTCAATTTTTTCAATTGAATCAAATTTTATTCTAAAAAAAGGATAAATATCCTTTTTTAGAGCAGAAAGAAGTTCTAAATTTACCTCTACAATATACAAAACCTCTTTTCTTGATGAAAATAAAACCTAATAATCCTCCGTTTTTTTTTAAAATAAGATCTTATTTTTTTATTTTAATTATGATTAGTTTTATTTTTTCATGTGATAAAAAAGAAAATTATAAAGATGTAGAAAAGAGTGAAGGTGTTTTTCTTTCGGGAAAAATAATTCCGGATAGTCATTTTTTAGGAGATCAAAAATGTAAAGAATGTCATCAAGATCAATTTAAAAGTTGGGAAGGTTCTGATCATGATAAAGCAATGGAAATTGCCGATAGCATTTCTATCTTAGGAGATTTTAATAATCAAAAATACACAAGTCAAGGTGTAACTTCTCACTTTTACAAAAAAGGAAAAGATTTTTATGTAAATACAGAAGGACCAGATGGTGAAAATCACGATTATAAAATTGTTTATACTTTTGGTGTAACTCCTTTACAACAATATATAGTTCAGTTTCCTGATGGCCATTATCAATGTTTAAGAACAGCTTGGGATTCTGTTAAAAATAAATGGTTCGATTTATATCCAGATTTTAAAGTTGTACATTCAGAATGGTTGCATTGGTCTAGAGGTGGTTTAAATTGGAATAATATGTGTGCCGATTGCCATTCTACAAACGTTAGAAAAAATTATGATGAAGCAACGCATAGTTATGATACAAAATTTGCAATTATTGATGTGAATTGTGAAGCTTGCCACGGACCAGGACAAGAACATGTAACTAATGTAAATGAACTTGGTAAAGATTATGTTGCAAGTGGAAGTTTCCAAATGACCACAGATACGTCTCCACAAGAACTGGTAGATCAATGTGCGCGTTGTCATATGAGAAGAGAACAGTTTTCTGAAGCTTTTAATTTTGAAGGAACTATGTTAGATCATTATTTTCCTCAATTAATAGAAGGAGGGTTGTATGAAGCAGATGGTCAAATTTTAGATGAAGATTATGTTTATGGGTCTTTTTTACAAAGTAAAATGTATCAAAATGGAGTTACTTGTACCAATTGCCATGATGCGCATACATTAAAGCTAAAGTATGATGGAAATAAATTGTGTGCTCAATGCCATGTGCCAGAAAAATATGACACTACAGAGCATCACTTTCATCAACCAAACACAGAATCATCAAAATGTATTAATTGCCACATGACGGGTAAGTTTTATATGGGTAATGATTTTAGAAGAGACCATAGTTTTAGAGTGCCAAGACCAGATTTAAGTGTAAAATACGGAAACCCGAATGCTTGTACTGGTTGTCATGAAGATAAAGACAACGCTTGGGCTGCAGAAAATTTTAAAAAACTATTCGGAGAAGTAGATTCAATTCACTTTTCAGAAAAATTAGCGCCAGGTATTACTATGCAACCAGATGGACATGTTGGTCTAATTGAGTTGATGCATGATAAGCAGCAACCAGATATTATTAGAGCTTCTGCTTCTAAAGTTTTATCAAATTACAACGCACAGAATTTTGTAGAAGAATACATAACATTATTAAATGATGAATCTGCTTTGGTAAGAGGGGCAACAGTAGATGCTTTAAGCAGTATAAACACTACAGATTATACTTCTTATTTTTTACCATTATTAGAAGATACTAAAAGAACTGTTAGAATAAAAGCATTTTATGGATTAGGTGGAGTAACGGAAGCAGAAATACCAGAGGTTTATAAAGAGAGTTACGGTAAAGTTAAACAAGAATTCTTTTTACATTTAAAAACAAACTCAGATTTTGTTGGAACAAGAATGAAAAAAGGAGATTATTACTTAAAACAAGGAGATGTAGCTAAAGCTATAATTTCTTTTGAAAGTGCATTAGCAATTGATAATATTAATAATCAGATTAGAATAAACTTAGCTACTTTATATTACAATACACAACAATATGAAAAAGCAGAAGAAGCTTTTAAGATAGTAATAGAACAAGAACCAGAATATGGACCTGTTTATTATTCTTTAGCTTTAATGTATGCAGAGTTAAATAGAGTTGATGAAGCGATTGTTCAGTTAGAAAAAGCAGTTAAAAAAATGCCAGAAAATATACGTGTTTATTATAATTTAGGTTTGTTGTATGATAAACAACAAGATTATAAAAATAGCGAAAAAACATTTATTGCAGGTTTAAAAGTAGATGCCACAAACGAAAGTTTACTGTATGCTTTAGCTTATTTGTATTCTAAATCTAATCAAACAGAAAAAGCTAAAAATATTGTGTATAGATTGATAGAATTATACCCAAATAATCAAGAATATAAAAGTTTTTTAAATCAATTAGAGCGTAGAGTTTAAGCTTTAAAAGTTGTTAATTTTCTATTTTGTATTTTTATAAAAAAAGAAAATGGAAAAGTTAACTATTAAGTCTTGGGCTTTAGATGATAGACCAAGAGAAAAATTGTTAGCAAAAGGAAGAACTTCTCTTTCGGATGCAGAATTAATAGCAATCTTAATAGGTTCTGGTAATAGACAAGAAAGTGCAGTAGCTTTATCTAAAAGAATTCTACAATCTGTTGGTGGTAATATTAATGAACTTGCTAAATTATCTGTAGAAAAACTAACAACTTTTAAAGGAATAGGAGAGGCAAAGGCAATTGCAATTATTACTGCATTGGAAATAGGAAAAAGGCGTCAATTAGAAACCGCTTTAGAGAAACCAAAAATTACAAGTAGTAAAGCTGTTTTTAACGTGATGCAACCTATTATTGGAGATTTAGAACATGAGGAGTTTTGGGTTTTATTCTTAAATAATTCTAATAAAGTTTTAGCTAAAAGCCAAATAAGTAAAGGAGGGTTAACTGCAACGATTGTAGATGTTAGAATCCTTTTTAAAAGAGCTTTCGAGCTGTCTTCGGTAGCATTAATTGTTTGTCATAATCATCCATCAGGAAAACTACAACCTAGTAATGCTGATAAACAAATAACTCAGAAAATAAAAGAAGCCGGAAACACTTTAGACATAAAGTTATTAGACCATTTAATTATTACTGAAAAAGCGTATTTTAGCTTTGCAGATGAAGGATTGCTTTAGGATTTATTTACAGTAATCAGTAAAAGGTTATTTAAAATTGTTATTGAATTATAGGCCAGCAAACTGAGACTGAAAACTGAAAAAATGATATTAGTTTACACACATAAAATTACACCTAGAGTTCGTTATATTTTTAAACATATACTTACCAGAACTTTATTAATTCCAGTAAACTTTACTTCTAAAGTAGAAGAGTTTGTAGCACATAATGGACCGAAATTAACATATACAAAAAATCCTTTAGGAAACGAGTTTTTCTTAAAAAGTAACGATTTGTTATTTGAACAAGGTGTAAATGATATGGAAATTATTGTCCAAAAATGGGATGATATTCCGTGTTTTTTTAAAGCAGGACCAAAATCAACAATTCCGTATGATATTTTTGCAGCAAGTTTCTATTTAATTTCTAGATACGAAGAATATTTACCACATGTAAAAGACACTCATGGTCGTTATACAGCAGAACAAAGTTTGGCTTACAAACATCAATTTTTAGAGAAACCAGTTATAGATATTTGGGCTTATAAATTTTTAGAGGCTTTAAAAGAAAAATTTCCTGATTACGATTATAAAGAGCGTAATTATCAGTTTATTTCTACAGTAGATATAGATAATGCATTTATTTATAAATATAAAGGTGTAATAAGAAGTTTAGGTGGTTTTTTTACAGATTTTTTTAATTTAAGATTATATAATGTTTGGACTCGATTTGCTGTAACATTTAATATTAGAAGAGATCCTTTTGATACTTATTATCGAATTTTAGAAGCTAAAAAAGAATATGATATCAAAACAATTTTCTTCTTTTTAGTAGGAAACTACACCACTTTTGATACAAATGTATCAGCATCTAAAAGAAAGTACAAATTGTTGATTAAAGAAATGGTAGATTATGCAAAAGTAGGTTTGCATCCATCTTATTTTACAATGAATAATGTCTTACTTTTAAAGAAAGAAAAAGCTCGATTAGAAGAAATTATCAACACACCAATACAAAGATCTAGACAACATTATTTAAGGTTTAATTTACCAGAAACATATCAAAATCTAATTGATTTAGAAATAGAAGAAGATTATTCTATGGGGTATGCAAGTAACGTTGGTTTTAGAGCAAGCACATGTACACCTTTTTATTTTTATGATTTAGATTTCGAAATTCAAACCCCGCTTAAAGTTTTTCCTTTCGCTCTAATGGATACTACATTAAACGATTATATGAAGCTAACAGCCAAACAATCTTTGGGTAGAATTAGAGACCTTAAAAATGAGGTAAAAGCTGTAAACGGAATGTTTATCACCTTATTTCATAACGAAAGTTTAAGTGATTATTCTCGATGGAAAGGTTGGAAAAGATTATACGAATCTATGATTAAAATAGCAACATCATAAGTATGATTCAATATAAAAAAAGAAAAAATTTAGATCTTTTTAAATATGACAACTGTATTCAGAATTCCTTAGAATCTAGAGTTTATGCTTTTTCTTGGTATTTAGATATTGTTGCAGATAATTGGGATGTTTTAGTGTTAAATGATTATGCAGCTGTAATGCCAATTATATGGCGTAAAAAGTTTGGAATTAAATATATTTATCCTCCTTTTTGGTTATTAGAATTAGGTGTTTTTTCAGTAGAAGAAAAAACTGATATTCAACCATTTTTTTACTATTTAAAAGACAATTTTCGATTTATAGAAACACCTTTAAATACTGATATAAAAGTTGAAAACCTTGAAAAATATTCTTTGTCTAAAAAAATGCAAGTTTTACCTTTAACTGAAGATTATAACTCTGTGTTTAAAAATTACAGAAAAGATAGAAGAAAAGACTTAACAAAAGCAAAAAAGTTAGATTTAGTAGAAAGGTGGAATGATAAACCATCAACTTTAATTACACTATTTAAAAATAATGTAGGTAAAAGAACTCCATATATTATTGATAAAGATTACGATGTTTTATTAAAGTTAATTGAAACTTGTATTGATAAAAGAGTAGGAGAGATAATGTCTATTTATAATAAAGAAGGCAAAATTGTAGCTTCTGGATTCTTTTTAAAACATAAAAAAATAGTTACTATTTTAGTGTCATCAACAGATTTTAAAGACAGAAAAAATGGTGCAAATACATTTTTAATTGATAGAGCAATTTATAAGTACGAAAAGAATTTTTCTGTTTTTAATTTCGGTGGATCTTCTATGGAATCTATTGCAAAGTACTTTTTAAGTTTTGGTGCTAACACGCTTAATTATCATCAAATAAAATACAATAAATTACCTTTTTTGTTGAGGTTGTTTAAGAAGTAGTATTAATAAAAGAGTCATATTTTTTTGGAGGTTTTTTATTAAAAATAATCTTATTAAAATTCTCTTTATATTTTTCTTTTTGTTTAATTACTTTACAAGGATTGCCAACTGCAACAGAATTAGAAGGTATGTCTTTTACAACTACAGAATTTGCACCAATAATTACATTATTACCAATGTTTACTTCTGGTAGAATTGTTGTATTAGCGCCAATCCAAACATTATTACCAATAGTTATAGGGTTTGCGTTAATGTGTTTGGTTAAATTATCAGTATTATGATTAGAAGAAATAATAGAAACTCCGGGTGCTAATTCTATATTATTCCCAAAAACAATACCGTTATTAGCTTGTATATAATTGTTAATATTATCACCAGGATCGCATAAAATCCCTTTTTTAATTTTTTCTGGTGCATGTACTTTAGATGTAAAATGAACAGGCCATTTTACTTTAGGATTTAGTCTAAATAATTTTTGAGGAATTAAGTAATGAAAAAATAAAATATAATAACGTTGGTAGTTATATTTTGGCCTGTAATATTCTGAATAGAAAAAGTTTATAATCCATCCGAAAAAGAAAAAATCTAATTTTTTAAACATTTAAGGTGTCATGTTTTTAGAGTAATAAATATACCATTGCGTAATTATTTCGTTATAATCTTTTGATGATTTTGATATTTTTAATCCTTTGGTATTTAGTTTTTTTGTTATTTCATCTATTAATGGTTTGTAGTTGTTCCAATCATTTTTTTGTAATATTTTTTGTTTTATAAAAGTAGGTAAAAAGGGTTTTATCTTATTTTTTATTTTTTGAGTATAAATAGTTTTTTTTGATGGTTGTAATTCTGTTTCAAAATAAACTTGATAAGGTTTAAAATATTCATGGATTAAAACATCGTCAAAAAGCATTTTTGTTTTTTTGTATTTGATTGGTGTTGTTTTAAAGAAGTCTAATAATTGTTGGTCCCAAAAAGGGAACCTAAATTCATAATTAAAAAAAGTATAAAAATTAGCAGAATTAAAAATATATTTAGCAATTCGTTCTTTTATATTGTAATCTTCATAAACAGTTTCGGGTATTTTTTTACTAAAATTTGAATCAAAAAAAAGTAAGTTTTTTTCAATTTCTTTTTTCAAAGTCTTTTTGTTTTTTTTAGAATGTACTTTATTTGTTAGTTTTTTATTTAAAATAAGAGAAGCAATTTGTTTGCTTTCTAAATTTACAGGAATTTTGTTTGCAAATTCACTTCCTCCTAAAATATCACCAGCATAACCTGGGATAAGTATTGAATCTTTTGGGATTAATTGGTTTTCACTTAAAAATTTTATGGCAAAATACTCTTGTAAATTAGGCATAGATGAGAGTTTTCCAGAAAAATGGACGTATTTTTTAAACTCATTTGTTTCTAAAAACCCCTCAATTAATTGTGGTTTATATTCAATAAAAAACCATTTAAAACCTAAAGTTTCTGCTGTTTTTTTTGAGTTCTCAATTTCAAAACTATCTTTTCTACCATATGTATAACAAATCACATCTTTGTAGTGGTGCTTTTTTAGCATTACAGCAATTAATCTAGAATCAAAACCACCACTTAAAGGTACAACTGCCGTTTTGTTGTTTAGAGAGTTTATAAACCGGTTAAAAGAATTTTCGAAAGCAATAATAGCCTTGCTTTTTAAAACGGAATAACTACCAGGTTTTTCTTTTTTAATAGCATAGGAATAGAAAAAATTACGATGAATTATAATCTCTTTTTTAACAATTAAATATTCACTTGCTTGTACTTGATATACATTTTTTAATAATGTTTTTTTTCCATGTGTATGATTAGAGGTTATAAACTCTATTTCTGACAAGGGATCAAAATTATTAATTTTAAAGGTGTTTTTTAAATAATAAATATCATCACTTATAAAAAGTTCGTTATTTTGAAACGTATAAAAAATAGGGAAAGACCGAGTAAGATCAGAAACAATATAATAAGATTCTTCTATGATAATGATAAAAGTAAAAACACCATCTAAAGAATTTAAAATTGTTTTAAATTCTTTAGAATGCTTAATTTTTAAGAGATAATTAAAAGCATCTTCTTCCTCGAAAAAAACTGCATCAACATAAAAATATCCTTTAAAATAAAGTGTATTATTAGTATGCCATTTAAAGCCTTTAGAATGATTTAATGTAATTTTCATTTATGTGTATGCAATTTTCTTTTTCTTAGATATTTTTAAAAGGTAGCTAAACATTAAGATATTAAAAATCATTCCTATTACAGAAAAGAACGCTAAAGAAATAACGATGTTTTTATAAAAATAGTATCCTAAAAACAAGGCAAGAAACCTAAATATTAATAATAAAGTATCATAAATTACCATGGTCTTTTGTTTGTTTAGTATAATAATTAATGAACTTATAGGATTGCTTAAAAAACCACAAAATATCCACGGAAGTAAAATTCGAGAGTAAAAACCAACATCTTTCCAATTTTGACCGAAGAGTAGATCTAAGTAAAAAGATATTACTAATAACGGAATAAATATAAATACACTAATTAATAATAAATGTTTAGCTGTTTTTAATACTAACAAATGTAAATTACCTTCTAGATTATACGTTTTTGTAGCTTTGTTAAAAAAGACTTGATTTATTGAGTTTTGAAAAATACTAACAGGAGCTCTAGTAAATTTTAATGCAAGACCATAAATACCAGAGTGGCCTAACCCAAAATATTTTGCAATTAACAAAACAGGCAACTCATTAGAAAGGTTGTTTGTTAAGTTGATAAGGGTGTTAAAAATAGGAATGTCTTTGTATTTCTTAGCTAAAAAAAACATCCTTTTAAAAGAGATTTGTTTAGTTATATGTTGTAATGATTTTAAAGAGATTATAATTAAAAAAAGTAATTGAAAAAAATAACCTAAAAGCATGCCTGGTATTAACCCTATTAAGTGTAATGAACTAAAACCAGTGGTAATTTGTGTAGAACTCATTACACAAGATTTTATAAATAAACCTTTAGAAATATTTTTAAATAAATTATTTCTGTTGTTCCAAAAATCAAAAATGGTAACGCTGCCAAATAAAAAAACACTAATTGGTAGTAAATAAATAAAATTTGTTAGTGTTGTAATATTAAAAAAAAACGCAATATTTTCTTTAAAAAAATAAATTATAATCGATAATAAAAGAGAGAATAAACAGAGAATAATAATTGAAAAAGCTAGTAAATTAATTGCATCTTTATTTCTTTTTGGTAAAACAATAGCAAATTCATATTGTAAAGTAGCTAATGGTTTTAAGATTAATGTAGCTGAAGTAAATAACATGTAAATGCCAAAAACTTCTGTAGAAAATAACCTTGTAAGTATTAAAATAGAGGCATAAACTATTACTTGACTTATGGCAGAACCTGTTATTAATGTTAAAACATTTTTAACAAACTCTTTTTTTAGAAAAGAAAATAGTTGCATATTACTTACTTAAAATAAAGTATTCAAATATAAAGGAAATGAAACAGATAGTACACGTGTTTTTTGATTTAGACCATACTTTGTGGGATTTTGAAAAAAATTCTGACTTAACTTTTCAAAAAGTTTTCGAGGTTAATAACTTAAATATAGATATGGCTTCTTTTTTAGATGTTTATAAACCTATAAATGTTGAGTTTTGGAAACTTTACAGTAAAGATAAAGTAACAAAAAGTGAATTAAGATATGGTAGATTAAAGAATACATTCGATGCAATTAATTTTATTATTTCTGATGAAATGATTGATTTAATTGCAGATCAATATATAGATCATTTGGCAGATTTTAACTATCTTTTTGATGGAGCAATAGAACTTCTAGAGTACTTAAAAGGTAAATATAAATTACATATTATTACAAATGGTTTTGAAGAAGTACAGAATAAAAAAATGATTAATTCTAATATTCATCATTATTTTGATAAAATTATTACATCGGAATCTGTAGGTGTTAAAAAACCGAATCCAAAAGTATTTACACACGCTTTAGAAGTTGCAAATGCAAAGAGTAATAACTCAATTATGATAGGTGATAATTTAGAAGCAGATATAAACGGAGCTTTAAATATTGGTATGAATGCAATACATTTTAGTTTCGATAATAACTCTATAGATAGTAATGACTTTGTTTCTGTAACATCATTATTAGAAATAAAACACTATATTTGAGTTTTCTAATCTCAATTTTTTATGCAATTACCATAAAAAATAAAAAGTTCTTTAATAAAAAAAAATGTATATCAAAAAAATAATTCCCCTGTTATTTTGTTGGTTTTCTATAACTTCTTGTGTAGGTGATTTAGATTTTACACAGATAGAAGACTATACAGCAAGTCAAGAAATTACCAATTCATTAATTTACTTTACGCTTTCATCAGATCAATTTTTTGATGAGTCAGGTGTTTTACAACATGTTAAAGTAGATGTAACAGACTTTGAAGGTTTTCAGGATGATTATATTAAAGATAATATTATAGAAGCTACTTTTTATGTAGAAATTAAAAATGAATTTGACACAGATTTCTCAATTCAATTTGATTTTTTAGATGAATCAAATAATATTACTTATAGTTTAAATAAGTTTGAGATAGTTAGTAATCAACTAGATTATAAATATGAAGAAAACATTATCATAAATAATCAACCAAATATTAAAAACACAACTCAGATAAGAACTACTATAAGGATGAATAGCCCTACTGCTTTATTAAATTCTAATGATACTGATGAGCTAGAGTTTAAATCAGCATCAAAAATTTATGTAGAAACTGGTGATTAAAATGAGAAGAATTTTCCCCTTAATTTTTATTTTATTTGTAACAATTTCACATTCACAAAACAAACAAATATTGTATGGTTTTGCAGAATTACCACAAACTTTACTTTTAAATCCAGGTGCAGAAACTAACTATAGGTTTCATGTAGGAATTCCTCTATTATCTGGTTTTTCTTCAGAGTTTGGTTCTTCTGGTTTTTCTATATCAGATTTGTTTCTTAATGATGGTGTAAATTTTAATGATAAAGTAGAAAGCGTTTTAGATAAGTTAGATAGTAAAGATCACCTTAAATTTAACATGCAATTAGAGCTGTTTAGTGGTGGTTATAGATACAATGATAGGTATTATTTTAGTTTTGGTATTTACGAAGAAATAGATATGATTTCTTATTTTCCAAAAGATGCATCAATATTTCTTACAGAAGGTAATTCTGCGTATTTAGATCGTCAGTTTTCAATCAATGATTTAATGTTTAAAGCAGATGTTTTAAGTGTTTTACATTTTGGAGTTACAAAAAAAATAGACAAACAATTAACAATAGGAGGTAGGTTTAAAATTTATTCTTCTACTATTAATTCAGAATCATCTAATAATACAGGAACTCTTACTACAGTAAACGGTACAAATAATATTTATACACATTATTTAAGTAATTTAAATGTAAATATAAAATCTTCGGGTTTAAAGGAAAATGATGACACTATAAACGATCCTGTTACATACTTAAAAAACACACTTACAGGTAGTAATCTAGGTGTTGGTTTTGATTTTGGTTTTACATATCATCAATCAGAACAATTAGAATTTACAGGAAGTATTGTAGATTTAGGTTTTATAAAACATAGAAGTAATATAAATAATTATTATGCTTATGGTAACTATACTTTAGAGGGAATTGAGTTTCTATATCCAAATCAAACAATAGATTATTGGCATAATTTAGAAGAAGATTTTGAAGAAAAAGTACCTAATGATGAAGATCAAAATTCTTACATATCTTGGAGGCCAACCAAGTTAAATGGGTCTTTAAAATATAGTTTTGGTAAAAGAAGAAGTAAGTATTGTTATGATTATACTTTTAAAGATTTTTATTCTAACGCTATAGGTGTTCAATTAAATGCAGTTTTTAGACCTTTAAGACCCCAGCTTGCCTTAACAGGTTTTTATGAAAAATCTTTTTCAAATAAATTGCATACAAAGTTTACTTATACCATAGATGAGTACTCTTTTTACAATATAGGAGCGGGGATTTCTGCACAAATAGGAAAAGTTAATTTTTATGGAATGGTAGATAATATTGCAAATTTTAACGATATTGCATCTTCAAATAATATTTCGTTACAGTTAGGATTTAATTTAATATTTAATTAAAATGATAAAAAAGATAATATTTAGCTTGTTAATCTTTGCAGCTATAACCGTTTATGGTCAAGATGAAAATATTAGTAACTATAAGTATATAATTGTTAAAGATAAATTTGATTTTTTAAAAGAATCAGATCAATATCAAACAAGTTCATTAACTAAGTTTTTGTTAAATAAAAAAGGGTTTGATGTTTTTTTAAGTAATGAAGAATTACCAAATGAGCTAAAATTAGGCGGAAAGTGTTCTGCTTTAGAAGCTTCTGTAGAAGATGAATCTAATATGTTTACGGTTAAGACTGTAATTGTTATAAGTAATTGCTTTGGTAGTGTTTTATACAAATCTGAAGTAGGTAAAAGTAAATTAAAAGATTTTAAGAAAGGATATCATCAAGCTATTAGAAGAGCATTTGATAGTATGGAAGGGTTTAATTATAGTTATAATTCTACAGAGCCAATTTTGATGGAGAAAAAAGACAATGTGGTGGTTGATAAAGTAAATGCTCCTAAAGTTAAAAAAGAAGTTACGGTAGAGAAAATTGTTAAAAAACCTATTGAGGTTTTATATGCACAAGCAAAAGGAAACGGATTTCAATTAGTAAATAGCAAACCAGAAGTTGTCTTTGAGATATTAAAAACAAGAAAAGAAAATGTTTTTATTATAAAAGGTAAAGACGGAACACTTTATAAAAATGAAGATAAATGGTATGCAGAATTTTATGAAAACGACAAATTAGTAAAAAAAGAATACCAAGTTAAGTTTTAATATTTATACTTTGTTTTCCATCTATTTCTTAGAGTTTCTCTAAAATTATTTTCTCGAGAATTATTACCTGGTTCGTAAATTTTTGTTCCAGAAATTTCATCAGGTAAAAATTCTTGTTCTACAAAATTATTAGGATAATCGTGCGAATATTTGTAATCTTTACCATATTCTAAATCTTTCATTAATTTAGTTGGTGCATTTCTTAAATGCAACGGAATAGATAAATCTCCAGTATTTCTAACCAAATTTAAAGCATTGTCTATTGCTAAATAAGAGGCATTACTTTTAGGTGAATTTGCCAAATAAACAGCACATTGACTCAATATAATTCTAGATTCAGGATTACCAATTACAGATACTGCCTGAAAAGTATTGGTAGCTAATATTAAAGCAGTTGGGTTGGCGTTACCAATATCTTCAGAAGCAGAAATTAGCAACCTTCTTGCAATAAACTTTACATCTTCACCACCTTCAATCATTCTTGCTAACCAATAAACAGCACCATTAGGGTCGCTACCACGTATAGATTTTATAAAGGCAGAAATAATATCATAATGTTGCTCTCCTGTTTTGTCATACCTAACGGTGTTTTTTTGAATCTTTTCTAAAACTAATGCATTCGTAATTTCTATTTCATCATCAGCAGAAACTAATAATTCAAAAATATTTAAAAGTTTTCTCGCATCACCACCAGAAACTTGTAATAAAGCATCGGTTTCTTTTAAATGTATTTTTTTTGTTGATAAAAGAGTATCTTTTTCAATAGCTCTATGTAAAAGAGCAATTAAATCATTTTTATCAAAAGAATTTAAAATATATACTTGACATCTAGAAAGTAAGGCAGGTATTACCTCAAAACTTGGGTTTTCTGTTGTAGCACCAATTAAAGTAACCCAACCTTTTTCTACTGCGCCTAATAAAGAATCTTGTTGAGATTTACTAAATCGATGAATTTCGTCTATAAATAAAATAGGGTTTTTTGTAGTAAATAAACCGCCACTTTTTTTTGCTTTTTCTATAACTTCTCTAACATCTTTTACTCCAGAACTTATTGCGCTTAAAGTATAAAAAGGTCTGTTAGATTCTGTAGCAATAATATTGGCAAGTGTAGTTTTACCAATTCCTGGAGGTCCCCATAAAATTAATGAAGGAATAATTCCTTGCTTTATCAAATTTGTTAAAACACCATTTTTACCAACTAAATGTTGTTGACTAATATAATCATCGAGTGTTTTAGGTCTAATTCTTTCTGCCAAAGGTTCATTCATTCAGTAAAAATAATAAAGATTTCTGACAGAAATTGTAAAAATAGTATTTGGTTCTATTTTTGTTATTTTTAATTTGATGAACGATGATAATCAACTAAAAATATCAAAATCAATTTTTACAATACCAGTTGTATATATTGTTACAATTTGGTTTGTTTATTGGTTAGAAATTCAGTTTGATTTTAATTTTAACAAGTTAGGAGTTTACCCAAGAACTTTGGAGGGTTTTAGAGGTGTTTTCTTAACTCATTTTATACATAGTAACACAAGTCACCTCTTTAATAATTCAGTTCCTTTATTTGTGCTATTATTGTCTCTTTTTTATTTTTATAAAAATGTTGCTTACAAAGTTTTATTTTATGGCGGATTTCTTACAGGTTTTTTAACCTGGTGCATTGCAAGAGACTCTTATCATATAGGAGCAAGCGGAATTGTATATTTACTTTTTAGTTTTATTTTATTTAGTGGAATTATAAAAAAGCATTACAGATTAGTTGCATTGTCTTTAATCATAATATTTTTATACGGAAGTATGATTTGGTATGTATTACCAATTAAAGAAGGAATGTCTTGGGAAGGACATTTATCAGGTTTATTATCAGGTTTACTCTTTGCTTTTATATATAGAAAAAAAGGAATTATTAAAAAAGAGCATCAATTTAAAGAAACAGAATTCGATTTACTTTTTGATGAACATGGTAATTTTAATCCTCCTGTTTTAGAAGAAGAGTCAGAAAATTTAGAAGAGTAGTGTAGAGGCTTATATAAATAAAGGACACTTTAAAAAGTGTCCTTTATTTATTGATTATAAATTTGGTTGTGGAGTTAACCTAAGGTAAGGTTTAACTTCTTTATGTCCTTTAGGAAACATATCTGGTATTTGTTCATTTGTTACTGCTGGGGAAATTACACAATCATCTCCACTTTTCCAATTTGCTGGTGTTGCAACTTTATGATAAGCTGTTAATTGTAAAGAATCTATTACTCTTAACAATTCATCAAAATTTCTACCTGTAGAAGCAGGATACACAATAATTAATTTTACTTTTTTGTCTGGATCGATAATAAACACAGATCTAACCGTTAAATTATTATCTGCATTTGGATGAATCATATCATATAAAGTTGATACGTTTTTATCTTCATCTGCAATTATAGGAAAATCAACTTCAGTATTCTGAGTTTCGTTAATATCTTTAATCCAACCTTTATGAGAAGAAAGTCCATCTACACTTAATGCAATAGTTTTAACATTTCTTTTATCAAATTCTGATTTATATTTAGCAACGGTACCTAATTCGGTTGTACAAACCGGAGTATAATCTGCAGGATGCGAAAATAAGATCCCCCAACTATCTCCTAACCATTCATGAAAATTAATTTCTCCTTTCGATGACTGTGCTGTAAAGTTTGGTGCTATATCACCTAATCTAATAACGCTCATTTTTTATGTTTTTAAATTAATAATTAGGTTAAAATTACAATTTTATAAACTGAATAATGAATCTTAATAGTCAAATTGATGTTAAAAAATTATATTTATTTGTCTAAAAATATTTTTGCATAAAAAAACCACCTTTTAAAAGGTGGTTTTTTTATGCAAAAATCTTAATAAAGATTAAAATTTAATCTTTAAATCTAAATGATTAGAGTTGCTTTGATTTTTCTTTTCTTCTAATAATTTATTTTTCTTTTCTAAAGATTTATAAGTTTTAGAATTACTCTTAGCAAAAGTACCAACTCTAGAATAATTATAGTCTAAGTCATCTTGAGCTGTTCCATCATCGGCAGAAACTACTTGTAACCAGTGGTTAATTGTACCAGCTTCAAAGTCGTAGAAACCTGGATAATAAGACCCAAAGAAAGACCAAGCAGCCCATTCAACATCTATCAGATTGTTATCTCCATCAACAAAAGGTAATCCAGAGGTTTGGTTTTCATCTAATACCTGTAACTCTCCAGCTTCTCCAATTTTAATTTTTAAATACTCTGGAGCTCTAGGGTATCCATAATCAGCTAAAGGAGCAAAAATATTAATACCTAATAAGGTTAAACCTTCAGGATCACTAGGGTCAAGGGTTAAATCAATTTGACCTACATCAGGTAAGAAATAAGCAGCATTAGTAGTATAATAACCAGATAAACCACCATAGAATACAGTGCTATAATCCCAAGTACCTTGCATTAAATAAGCAGTTTCTGCTAAAGAAAATGCTCTTGTAGAAAAGTAATAATCAAATCCTGTTAAAGCAGCTACACTTTTACCAGATTTATCTGTAAAAGTTCCTTCATCCCATGTTACAATTATAAAGTCTGATTGCTGAAAAGTTCCATGAGTATCTATAGTAATTGTTGTTCCACTAGTAGAAATAGTAGAAGTACCAGCGTTTACAACAACTGTTCTTCCAAGACCAGACCCGTTATCATAAGCAGAAAATGTTAAGTTACCACCTTGGTAAAAAACAGGTTCATCAAATTGTAATGTTAACGGTGTAAAAGGGCTAATATCTCCAGAAGCAAATGCCGGAGAAGAAGAATCTCTTAAGAAGCTTGGGTTTGCTGTATCTGGTGTTGTTACAGATAATTTTGTAACTGTTTCCGAAATAAAGTTATCTTCACTTTTATGAATGGCGTATACATCATATGTATAATCTCCAAAAATATCACTATCAATATTAATATCAATAGGAGTAGAACCATCTACATCAAAACTTCCTGCTTGTTGAAAACCACTTCCAGAATGAACTTCAGTAGAAGTAGGTGCAGCTGTACCTGTAGGTACAACAGCATAATAACCTTTACCTACAGCTGTAGGAGAATATGTTACAACAAAACTATTGTCTGTTGCTAATGACGCTTCTTCTACTATTGTAAATGTGGAAGGAGATACGTATGTTACAGGTTCGTAAACAGAATCTTCAGTTGTATCACAAGAATACAGCATAGTAGCCAACATAAATGATCCTATAATATTTTTTATATTTATTTTCATTTTTTTTAGTTTTTAGTTATGGTTTCTGTATATGATCTTAATATTGCCCCATTTTGATATAAATTATAGTTTAATACCATAGTTTCTGAACAAGAAGTGTAGATTCCTGTTGCTTCTATGCTATAAGGGGGTTGTGCATCTCCAACCCAAGTAGTTTCACAAAGTTCTTGTAAAGGAATATTGATAGCACCTGTAATTAGGTCTAACTCTACTATTACTTTATTACTTACTACAACTACTTCGTCCCAATACCCTGTATTAGTTAACCAACCATAACTTAAACCTTCAATTAATAAGTCAGTACCATCAAAAGATGTTTGTATGAGAGATGCATTTGGCCCTTCGCTGCCTGTAGCATTATCTGCACCTGACCAAGCAGCTGCACCTAAACTTTCTAAGCTAAATGCACAATCATCATCTTGTAAGGTTAAATTAATTGTTTGACCTATTCCGTCAGGTCCAGGAAAGCCTAGTCCTACAGGAGCGTCAGTTAAAGTAATTGTAATTACTTTATCACCATCTTCATCAGAGTTATCAATTGGTTGAATTTGTAATGAATCAGAAAAAATACCAGCAGGTAAATCAAAACTAGTTTTTCCATCTAGAATATTGTAATGTACACCTTCTATAGCGTTTTCAGAAGTTATTGTATAACTAACGGTCGTTGGTGATGTCGCTGCATCTTTTGATGTAGATAAATTTAAAACGACATCTATAATTTCTGTATTAGATTCTAATACTGATATTGATGTATCAGAAAAAGATACAAAAGAGTCTGTAGGGAATGATAATGTATCTATCGTTTCCTTGCTTTCATCGCACGATATAAATAAGGCAACAATAGCAATTATTGTTAATATTTTTTTCATTTCTTTATAATTTAAAATTATTAATTTTCGTAACCAGTGGTTTGTACCATGTTAGGATTAAGATTTAATTCATTTGTATGAATTGGGAAATTGAAACGGTAATCTCCTGCAGGAAGTGTTAAGAAATCTGTAGCAGTACCTGTTCCATCAGCATATTGACCAAAAGAAGATCTTACCACAGGCAAACCTTTTCTTTTTAAGTCTGTAAATCTAGACCCTTCAAAAGCTAATTCTAATCTTCTTTCTAATTGTATAGCAGCTTTAAGACCATCACCTATTTCTCCTCCAGATACAAAATTACTATATCTGTTAGATCTAACTTCATCTAAAGCTACAAGAGCTTCTGCATCATTTCCTAACTCAGCTAAAGCTTCTGCTTTGATTAACATAACTTCTGCAGCTCTTAAAACTTTAGCATCAACTACACCTAAACTTGTAGTTGAAGGGCTTGAGTACCATTTAATAACATGATTAAATGTGTTACCTTCAAAATCACCTGTTAAAATATAAGCACTTTTTCTAATGTCTGTATCTTGAAATAATTGATAAAAATCATAAGAAGGCACATATTCATCTTTTATACCACCTGTAGTTTGGTTATAATATACACCGATACCAACATCAGAAACATCATCATTAGCTAAAGAAAAAATTACACCAGATTGGTCAGTATCATCCCAAACTCCTGTAAAACTATCACGGCTAGCAACAGTTGTACTTACTTTATTAGCAGCATCTACTGCAGAAGACATTTCTCCCATGTGTAAATATACGTTCGCTAAGATTCCGTATACAGCATCTGCTCCCATTTGATGTACTCCGTTAGAAGTATTGATTAAGTCAGCTGCAGCTGTTAAATCGTCTACAATTTTTTGATAATATTCAGCAATTGTCAAGTCTCTACTTGGTAAATCATTAATATCAGCAATTGTTATATATGGCATAGCCAATGAACTATTTGAACTAGATGATTGAGTAGGGATTTCTCCGTAATACTTAATGATATCAAAATGAGCTAATGCTCTTACAGCTAGTGCTTCCCCTAAAATATTATCTTTAAAATCACCATCATCAATTATATCTAGATTTGCAATTAATGTGTTTACATTTCTAATTGCTGCGTACGCAGAAGTAGAATGAAATGTACTATAATTTTCATCGTATAACCAATCGTGAGCTTGTTTAAAAGATAATCTACCTTCTCTACTTATAATTAAATTATCTGTAAGAATGTCTCTTAATTGCATACTACCATCGTAATAAGTACCTGTTAACATTGCTAAATATGCACCGTTCATGGCGTTTGTAAAGTCACCTTCGTTTCTAAATGCTTCTTCAGTTGCTACTGTAGAGGTAGGGAAGGTATCAAGCCTATCATCACAAGAAATAGCTGTGACAACTAAAAGCAATAATATTATATATTTTTTCATTTTTTTTATTTTTTAAAATTTAAGATCTAAACCAATAGAAATAGTTCTTAATGTTGGGTAACTATTTAAACTATACTCACCAGGTATTTGAGTTCTTGTAGAACTACCAGGGTTAGATTCAGCAGAACCAATACCTACTTCTGGGTCTCCTTTGTAGTAAGGAATATATGTCCATAAATTTGTACCAGATGCATAGAATCTTATTTGAGAGAAAGGTACTTTTTCTAAATACTCAGAAGGTAAAGAATAACCAACTTGTAAGTTTCTTAATCTTAAATAATCTCCTCTTTGTAAATATCTTGTACTATTTGTGCTACTTGATACTGAACCAATATTTGCATTAGTACTCCCTAAATAACCGTTTGCAACAGGGTTTGGTAGTACATTTGTATCTCCTGGGTTTTTCCAGTAATTGAATGCATCAACTCTTTGATTGTCTAAAGATGTACCATCAGATAAGTGTTGTGCCTCTACAACATTCATAATATAATTACCTCCTTTAAAGTAAAAGTCTGCAGTAACATCAATTCCTTTATAAGAGATACTTGTATTGAAACCACCGTCAAACTGAGCAAATGGTGTTTTACCACTTAATAAAACATTACCTGTATTACTCGTAGTAACATTATCATTTTCATCTAAGAAAAGAGCTTGTCCGTTTGCAGGGTTTACACCAACATATCTAGATAAGAAAAAAGAGTGAACTTCTTCTCCAACTCTTAAAGTAGTATAGTTAGCATAATCTACAGTTAAATCATCTTCTGTTGCTAATTTTAGAACTTTAGAGTCATATGTACTAAAAGTTACACCGGCATTCCATTTAAAATCCCCTTTTCTAATGATATCTCCTCTTAATTCAAATTCCCATCCAGAGTTTTCTATTTCTCCGATGTTTTTAAATATAGATCCACCACCTTGTATTGTACTAACAGGTACGTCTAATAATAAATTGGTTGTATTCTTTTTATAGTAATCTACAACACCTGTAATTCTATTGTTAAATAAACCAAACTCTATACCAGCTCCATAAGTAAAACTTTCTTCCCATCCTAAGTTTGGGTCTCCAAAGTTAGATGGTCTAGTAGCTGTACTTCCGTCATATGCACTAAAACCATAGGTAGTGATAGATGGGTTAGTACCTATCTGGTCATTACCAGAAGTACCTGCGTTAAGCCTTAATTTAAGGTTACTAACAGTGTTTGATAAATCAGAAAAGAAATCTTCTTTACTTATATTCCAAGCTGCACTTGCTCCCCAAAATGTTCCGTATTTTGTATTAGCTCCAAACCTAGAAGAACCATCTCTTCTTACTGTTGCATTTACTATATATTTATCATCAAATATGTAGTCTACACTACCAGCAATAGAATATAATGTTCTAGCACTATTAGATCCTGAAGTTGTATTAGGTGTAGAACCTGCATCAATGGTAGTAGGTCCATTAATTACAAAACCAGAAGATCTTGCATAAGAGTTTTCATTATACCAATCTAAATATTCCATAAAAACAGTAGCATTTACAGAATGTTTTTCATTAAATGTTTTATTAAAATTTAATTTGTTTAAAAGTGAGTATTGAAAAGTACTTGAATTAAAAACATCTGAAGTACCTGTAGGTGTACCGTAGAAAATTAAATCTAAAGCAGAACCAGCATGTAAAATACCTCTATTAATAGTGTTAAAATAACTAACGTTACTACCAAATTGGTAAGAGAAATTATCATTGAATTTTATGTCTGCTTTAAAAGTTCCAAAAAATCTATTATCAGTATCATCGTCTTGATTAGCTCTAATTTGTTCTAAAGAGTTTAACCCGCTGTGTGTTGGGTTGTATGTATCTTGACCTCTTAAATCAGCAATACGATTTCCATTTTCATCTGTTAAATAAACAGGTTCATATGGGTTTGCAGTAAAACGTCCGTTTACAGGGTTTTGAACGTTATTTCTATCTCTAGGGTCTTGATCATTAGAAGTAGAAAAAGATACATTTGTACTTAAATTTAACCAATCAGCAGCTTTATAACCAACGTTTAATCTAGCAGAAGTTCTTTTAAAAGCACTTTCTATTCCTTCAATAATACCTGTATTTGTGTCATTTGCAATTGACATAAAGTAAGTTAATTTTTCATCTCCACCAGTTACAGATAAGTTTAAAGAAGTTATTTCTGCATCTTTTAATAAATCATCAGACCAATCATGATCTTGAGATATTAATTGGTCCCATTCACTTTGCAAAAGAACACCAGCACCTGTTCCTACACCAATAGCTCTTTCATAATCAAGTTTTTGTTTAGCATTCATCATTTCGAAATTTCTTTTCGCTTCCGTAGCCATACCTAACCTTGTCTGTAATCTGATTTGTGCTTTACCAGATTTACCTTTCTTAGTAGTAATTACAACTACACCATTAGAACCTCTTGCTCCGTATATAGCTGTACTTGCAGCATCTTTAAGAACATCCATTCTTGCAATGTCTGAAGGGTTTATACCAATAATATCATCTTCATCTACTTGAATACCATCTAAAAGGTATAATGGCTCACTACCAGCATTAATAGACCCAATACCTCTAATTCTTACAAAAGCTGCATTACCTGGTTTACCATTTTGCGCTGTTACCTGTACACCTGTAGCGACACCTTGTAAAGCATTGTCAATACTTACACTATTCGTTTGTTTTTCTAATTGAGCAGAAGTTACAGAAGATACTGCGGATGATAATTCTCCTCTTTTTTTATTCGTATAACCAAAAACCACAACTTCTTCAAGTTGTTCTCCACCTTCAATTAAAGTTACATTAAGAGTACTATTTGATCCGACTGTTTTTTCGCTAGTTTTATAGCCAAGGTATCTGAAAATTAATACATCTCCAGATTTAGCTTTGATACTAAATTTACCATCAAAATCTGTTTCTGTACCTTTGTCAGTACCTTTAACCAAAATACTAACACCTGGTAAAACCCCTGATTCGTCAGAAACCGTACCGGAAATAGTCTTTTCTTGCGCAAATGAAATTTGCACGACTAACGCTAATAGTAGCGTTAGAAATCCATTAAACTTTGTCTTCATTTTATAATTATTTGAATTAATTAAGGTCAAAAATCTTAAAATTATCTTAATAAAACAATTATTTAACATTAAATATCTTGTTGAAAGAAACCGAATTCTGATATTCTCTTTTTTTTGAAGTATAAATCAGTTTTTAGGAATGTTATTCTTTTTTCTTTGTTTTATTATTATTATTATTATTATTTGAATTTCTTTAAAGTCGTTAAATTTTTTTATTAGGCTGTAAAGTTTTTAGAATAAATGTAAAGTATTAAGGGGGATTGATTTTGTTGTTAAAATTATCAACTTAATTTTTGTTTTTATGAATTTGATGTACAAAAAAAAGAGCTAAATATCGCTATTTAACTCTTTTTATTAAAAATATTAGTTGTTTTTTGTAGTTGATTTCTAATGCTGTAAAGATCTTTGTCTTACAGTTTCATATAAGAAAGCTCCGCATGCAACTGATACGTTTAATGAGGCTATTTCTCCTAATAAAGGTAGTTTAGCTTTATGGTCTACCATTTTTAAAATAGATGGATTAACACCTCGATGTTCAGATCCCATTATAATAGCTATTGGTTGGTTAAAGTTAATGCTATAAACAGAATCTTCTGTTTTTTCTGTAGCAGCTACTGTTTTAATATCTGATGCTTGTAATAAGAATAATGCATCTTTAATGTGATCAACTCTACAAATTGGCATTTTAAAAGCTGCTCCGGCAGAAGTTTTTATTGTTTCTGCGTTTACAGGAGCGCTACCATTTTTTTGAATAATAATACCGTTTACACCTGTGCATTCTGCTGTTCTAATAATTGCTCCAAAATTACGAACATCTGATAATTGATCTAATAGTAAAAATAAAGGAACTTTGTTTTCTTTAACCGTTTTTTCAATTAGTTCTTCTAGGTCAAAGAATTCAACAGGAGAAATTTGTGCTACAGCACCTTGGTGGTTGTTGTTTTTAGATAATCTATCTAGTTTTTCGACAGGAACCATGCTTGTGGTAAGTTTATTTGTCTTGATTAATTTATCAAGTTCAAAAAACAAATTACCTCTTAAGCCTTTTTGTAAATAAATTTTATTGATTGTTGATCCACTTTCGATCGCTTCAATTATAGCTCTTATTCCAAAGATGTTTGTTGTTTCTGTTTTATTCTCCATTTTGCAAATGTATGTTAAAAATTAATATTATTAAATAAAAAAAAATGTAGAGGGGTTGTTTGTTTTTTTTAATATAGTGCTTTTTAATACTCTTGTGATTATTTTAAAGTTATTCAAAATAGAACTGTCTTTTTTATTTTGTATTCAATTTTTAGCAATAAAAAACCAGAACAAATAAATGTTCTGGTTTTTATTATTAATTAAATGTGGTTGTTAGATTAATTTACATCCCACCATAATTTGGTGTGCAAATCATCTGTACCTTGGATAGCTATTATGGCGCTATAGTTTTCTGCGTTATTATCTTGTACGGAAGAGTCGTAAGCAAGTCTAACCGGAATTCTAGGATCCCCTGCGTATTCAGAAGGAGTTAGTGCTGGTGCATCTAATCTTCTCCATTCAGACCAACCTTCTTGACCGTTTAGGTATAAAGCAATGTACTTTTCATAAGCGATGTCCAATATTGTAACAGAAGTATGTGCGTTTAAGTATGAAGTAATATCAGCTTCATCTACACCCCAATAAGTCATAGAATCTGTAATACCTTCACTAAATAAAGTCTCAGCAGTATCTCCACCAACATTCCAACCTTTTAAAGCTGCTTCTGCCATAGATAATTTCATTTGAGCAGAGGTGTAAATAGGTGTAGGGAATGTATTATCATCATAAATTATTATAGAAGGTGGAAAAGAGTATGATGGTACATTACCGTTTACATTTCCGTCTGGTGCTCCTACATAACCAGCATCAGCATCGTCAGGGAAAACTGGGTTAGGGAAGATAGAGTCTCTAGCAGGTTCTCCATATTTAAATAATCTAGGGTCTAGGTTGTCTCTTAAGAATCCAACCATTGCTTCAGACATAATATAATCTTCTCTTGTTTTAAATCTATCGTGCCATGGGCTATCACCAGCATCATCAGATGTATAATTGTATTCTATATTTTCATCATTAGAAGAGATATAATTACCAGATGCAATTACTTCTTCAAATTTAGTTTGAGCTAAAGTAGGATTTACATCAGAAATTCTAAGAGCCATTGTCATTTTTAAAGAATTAGCAAAAACTAACCATCTACTCATGTCACCTTCAAAAATAATATCGCCAACTGGTCCTGTAGAAGTAGTACTAATTAAACTTATAGCTTCTTCTATTTCCGTAAACATTATTGTATACAATTCTTCTTGTGTTTCAAATTTTGGTTGAGCAAAATCGATTCCTTGGAAAGCTTCTGTCCAAGGTAATGCTCCCCAGCTATCAGTCATAAATTGAAGTATAAATGCTCTTAATATTTTAGCTGTTGCTATTTGGTTATCAGTATTTCCAAAAGCTTCAGCTTCTCCTGCTGTTTCAGGGTCAGTATTAATTTTGATTATTTCATTTAAATTTTGGATTGCTCCTGTATAGTAGCCGTTATAATTATAAGTTAGAGTTGCATATCTAGATTGTCCAGGGTATTGTCCTTCTGTTAGCTGTTGAGTAAATAAAACACCTGTTATGTCAGTACCTATGTCGGAAACTGTTTTTTGAGCTTCAGTTAATAACTGCGATGTTACTGCGGCAGTGGGGCCGTTAGGATTGTCATTTACGTTTCCAAAATCAACAGTGTCACAAGAGCTATAGATTAATGAAACACACAACAATAATATTGTCTTTTTTAATATATTATTCATGTTATTTTTTTTAGAATGTTAATTTTAAATTAATACCGTAAGATGATGTCATTGGTAATGTTCCTGCTTCAGCCCAATTTTCTTCATTTCTTTTTTCTAGTTCAGATGGGTCTACCCAAGGTAAGTCAGAATAAATTAACCAAACATTATTTGCTAATAAACTTATTTGAGCATTTGTTAAGCCGATTTTTTCAACAACATCAGTATTAAAGTTGTAAGTCATTTTTACGGTTCTTAATTTAACATAACTTGCATCATGTATGTTGTTTTCATATATATTACCTAAGTTACCTAAATTATAATATGCTTGAGGGTCTACATATTTGTCAACTATAGTCCCGTCAGAAATTGGAACTCCGTCTGAATCTGTTCCTGTCTGCAATACACCAGTAATATGAATACCACCACCATTAGCAACAGGGTCTCTTAAAGGGTTTCCTTTGTCATTTAATCCTGCTGTATAATCAGCTAAACCAGAGTGGTCCATATATCTTTCTGTTCTAGAGTAATATAATCCTCCTTTTTGTCCATCAAAACCTAAAAATAAATCAAGGTTTTTGTAAGAGAATGTAGTACTTAAACCTCCTGTAAAATCTGGTAATAAACTTCCAAGGTTTTTATTTGATTGAATAGCAAAGTTGTCGCTACTAGTAAAAATAGTACTTCCGTCTGTATGTTCTGCAAAACCAGTTGAGTAGAACAACCCGTACTCTTCACCAACACGTGCTTGTAAACTTACAGTTCCATAAGTACTTATGTTATATGCATCAATTCCTGGGTAAATTTCTACAACCTTTTTTTCTAGAGTAGCAAAATTAACTGCTAAATCCCATGAAAAATCATCAGATTTTATAATAGTACCGTTTAAACCTAGTTCAATACCTTTTGATGTTGTTTTACCTGAGTTTAAGGTAATATCATTGTAACCCGTAGACCCATCTAAAGAAACAGCAGTTGGTAAGTCTTCATCTACCCTGTCAAAATAAGTAATATCTAAACCTATTCTGTTGTTAATGAATTTTAATTCTGTACCAATTTCAAATTCTTTTCTTGTACCTCCAATTAAATCAGGATTGTTTTGAGTTGTAGGAACTGATAATGTACCATTACCTTGGTATAGGTCTCCTGCATCGTATGTGCTTGAAATTTGATAAGGATCTGGAAAATATGGTGCACTCGCATAACCTGCTCTTACTTTTGCAAAAGAAATAGCTTCGCTTTTGTCAAATAATTTATGAACTAATAAACTTGATGATACCCCAAAAGTTTCAACTCTATTGTCATCGGCTTTTGCTGTAGAAGACCAATCTAATCTGTAAGCTCCATCAAGGTATAGCATGTTTTTGTAACCAACTGATGCTTTTATGTATGCACCTCTTGTTTTACTTTGTTTAATTTCTGTAGCTGTAGTTACTGCATCAGTTGAGCCTGCTAGGTTGTAAAAATTAGGGATGGCTAAATCTCCATTGGTAGTAGATTCTGTCTCAGAATAATCGTTGTTTACAATTTCTCCTCCAAAATTAACGTTTAAATCAATGTCTCCATCTGCAAATTTGTCAGTATATGTTGCCATACCAAAGTAATGTTCTTTAGTATTTTTATAGTAGTATTCTGAGTACCATGCAGTGTCTAATAAACTTTTTGTTGTTGCTCTATCATTACCGCTGTAAGAGTTAAATGTAGATCTAATTTCTCCTAATACGCTGAATTTTTCACTAAATTTATAGGTACCGCTAACTTTACCATAAGTAGTGTTTTTGTAATCGTTTTTTATATTTTCGTAAGAGTGAAAATATGGCATATCCCAATATAAAGGTCTAGCATCTCTAGGTCCTCTGATGTTCCAAGAAACCAATTGTCCGCCAACTTCGTAATTTTCTAATCGATTTAAATCTAATTGTCTTTGCCACCATTGGTTCATGTTAGAACCTATGTTTCCGTAACCTTGATCAGGGTTGTTTAAAGTACTTCTGTCTTGATAGTTTACAATTGCAGTAAGTGCAAATTTATCTGATACATCGTAAGTAGCGTTAATAGCAAAGTTAATAGTTTTTTGGTTAGAGTTTGGTACAATACCTCCTTGGTCAATTAAAGATATAGAAGATCTTATTTTGTAATCATCTCCTCCTTTTGCAAAAGAAAGGTTTGTATTACTTGTAATACCTGTTTCATAAAAATCTTCTACATCACTAGTTGTTGGAGACCAAGCTCTAGTTTTTCCAAAATCTTCACCTCCTTCAATCCAAGAGTCCCAATGACGAACCATTGTTCCGTCTAATTTAGGTCCCCAAGATTCATCAGCCCAAAAATCAGGATAAAGATCTCCATCAAAAGAAGCCCAAGAATCAGGGTCTACTGATGGGTCGTAAGTAAATGTGTTGAAAGTTTGGCTATAACCACCACCATATTCATTTTGATAGCTAGGTAATGCTGCAACTCTATTGATTGTTGTTGCTTGGTCTACTGTAAATGTAGCTGCTCCTGATTTGGCACTTTTAGTAGTAATAATGATAACACCATCTCTACCATCAGGTCCATATATTGCTGTTGCAGATGCACCTTTCAATACAGACATGTCCTCAATATTATCTGTGTTAATGTCACTAATAGAGTACACAATTATACCATCAACAACATATAATGCACCAGTTTCACCTCTTAATTTTATTTGTGAGTTTCCAAATGTAGTAGAAGAGTTACCAACAATTTGTACTCCGGCAACTTTACCTGCTAATGCATTGTTAATATCTGTCTGTTTTCCTTTTTGAAGTTCAGCTCCTTTTACAGATTGTTGAGAGTATCCTAAAGATTTTTTATCTCTTTTAATACCTTGTCCTGTAATTACAATTTCATCTAAAACACTAGCATCTTCTTCTAATGTTACGTTAATTGTGTTAGAGATTCCAACTGTTTTTTCTACTGTCTTGTAACCAACATAGCTAAAACTTAATACATCTCCTTGTTTAGCTTTGATGGAATACTTACCGTCGAAATCAGTTTCTGTACCTGTTGTAGTTCCTTTTAAAAGTATACTAACTCCAGGTAGAGAGCCTGATAAGTCTGATACAGTTCCAGAAACTGTTTTTTCTTGTGCAAATGTAATTTGCACAACAAACGCTAGTAACAGCGTTAAAATTCCTTTAAACTTTGTTTTCATTATTTAGTAAATTTGAATTAATTGGTTCAAATATCTGTTTTTATTATTGAATATGCAATGAAAATTGTTAAAAAGAGTTAATTGATAGTTAATATGAGTTAAAACGTTGTGTTTTTTTTAATTGAATTTAAAAGAAATTTTTCCATCTGATTAGTAGTTTAATGTTTTTTAAGTCAACGCTTTCTGAATTGTTTTTTGATGTGATTATACTAAGGTTAATTTGTGAATTGTTAGTTGTGAATAGGTATCCGAGGCCTAATCCTAAAAAAAATTGATTAGAATTATTGATTTTTGCTTGTCCTATATCTGAAATTGAGTACAGGTAAGATTTTTTAGATGTTAAATATCTATACTCTAGGTTGATGTATGAGAACTTGTTTGTAAAGATGCTTTGTTCTGTGTAGCCTCTAATAGAATTTGCTCCTCCAATTCTAAAAAGCTCATTTGTTAGGTAAGATTCGGAAAAAAGATAACCAATTTCATTTTTTATGTAAATACTACTTCTATTATTTATATCCAAAATATATGAGCTTATTGTTTTTATTTTTAATTGGTTAGAAGAGTTTTTGTTTGTTGTTCTTTTTCCTAAAAAAGGATTTATTGTTAAATGAAATTTTTTATTAAAAAATAAGTCATTTTTGTGTTTTGTGTATGAGAAATTCAATCCGAAAAAATTACTGGTAAAAGATTCGTAGTTTGTTGTTAAATTTTTTGAAGTTAAGTTTTCTGAAGACTCCGAAATGTAGCTGAAACCTAGTTTTAAGTTGTTGTTAATATTGTATTTTAGTTTTGATTCAAAACTAGAGTTTATATAACTAGAGTCTTGTTTGTATATGTTAAAGGAAATTTCTGGACTAATTTTAGAGTTAAAAATGTATGGGGTTTTAATGTTTATCTGCAATTCTTGTCTTTCCTTCTCTATGCTGTTCCATAAAATACTAAATTCTTCTCCTTTGTTTAGGGTGTTAACTAATTTTAAATTTGCATTTCCGTTAAAAGTAATCTCTCCTTCTTCTTGTGAAGCAAAGTTTAAGATTCCGTCAAAACTATTATTTTGCCTTTTTTTTAAATAGATATATAATGAGGTAGAGTCTTTAGTGAATAGAGCTTCTGGCTTTTTAATTTCTCTCACAAATTCTAAGTTTTTTGATAGTTCCGAGATTTCTTCAATTTTATTTTTACTAAATACAGTGTTGTTTTTAATGTTAAAATAATTTTTTAAATATGATTTAGGGAAATCTTCATAATCTTTTATGGTAACTTTTTGAATTGTTCTTTTAGTTGATTGTTTAATGTTTAAATCAGCAAATAGTTTATTATCTTCTATGAAAATGTTTTCTAGCTGTACTGTAGAGAAAGATTGCCCTTGATTGTCTAATATTGAAGTTAGTTTAGATAAAATGTTTTCAATCTTGTCTGTAGAGATAATGAGCCTGTTTTTTGAAATTTCATATCCTGTCTCTTTGAATAAAGGTATGTAGTCATTTTTTACCCTAATAATTGCTTCTTCTGTTTTTTTTGATAAGGAAAAATATACTATGTGTTGTTTGTCTTCCTTTTTTATACTGTCAATTTGATTTGTAAAATAGCCTTCTTTTTTTAAAAAATAAGAAACTTTTTTAATTTCTAAATTTACTGATGTCGTGTCATTATGGTTAGTTGTGTAATTTATGTCTTTTAAGATTGATTTTTCTAAATCCTTATTAGAAGTAATTTTTAAAATGTAGTCTTGGGCAAAAAATCCATTAAAAGAAAATAGTGTAAAAAGTATATATATATAATGAGTTGCTTTTTTGTTCAAAATTGATAAAATATTAATGTCAAATGTAATGGAAAAAGCTAAAATTCAATATAAAAATCCTCTTTGACAAAAAATAACTCACTGATATTTGAATAATTAGAAAATAGTCGTACATTTGCGCACTCTTAAAAAAGAGATAAGGTTTAATTATAAACGAAAAACAGTAATAATTTAGTATGCCAACTATTCAACAATTAGTTCGTAAAGGAAGAACCAAAATAACTAAGAAGAGTAAATCGGCTGCTTTGTCGTCTTGTCCTCAAAGACGTGGAGTTTGTACTCGTGTTTATACTACAACACCAAAGAAACCTAATTCTGCAATGCGTAAAGTTGCCAGAGTTAGATTAACAAATGGTAATGAGATAAACGCATACATTCCAGGTGAAGGACATAACTTACAAGAGCACTCGATAGTATTAGTTAGAGGTGGAAGGGTAAAAGATTTACCAGGTGTTAAATATCACGTGGTACGTGGAGCTTTAGATACAGCAGGTGTTGAGGGAAGAACTCAACGTAGATCTAAGTATGGAGCAAAACGCCCAAAAAAGTAATTTAGTAACTTTTTTAATGTAAAGACATGAGAAAAAGAGCAGCAAAAAAAAGAGTCTTATTACCGGATCCAAAGTTTAATGATCAGTTAGTAACACGTTTCGTTAATAATTTAATGTGGAGTGGTAAGAAGTCAGTAGCGTTTAAAGTATTTTATGATGCGTTAGATATCGTAGAAGAAAGAAAAGGAGAAGACGAAGAAAAGTCGGCTTTAGAAATCTGGAAAGAAGGTTTGTCTAATGTAATGCCTCACGTAGAAGTAAGATCTCGTAGAGTAGGTGGTGCAACATTCCAAATTCCAATGCAAATTAGACCAGACCGTAAGGTGTCTATGGCAATTAAATGGATGATTTTATATACTCGTAAGAGAAATGAAAAAACTATGGCACAGCGTTTAGCTGCTGAGATTTTAGCGGCTGCTAAAGAAGAAGGTGCTGCAGTTAAGAAAAGAGTTGATACTCATAAAATGGCAGAAGCAAACAAAGCATTCTCACACTTTAGATTTTAATAGAAATGGCTAGAGATTTAAAATTTACAAGAAATATTGGTATTGCTGCGCATATTGATGCTGGTAAAACAACAACTACAGAACGTGTATTGTATTATACAGGTGTTTCTCATAAGATTGGAGAAGTGCATGATGGTGCAGCTACAATGGACTGGATGGAGCAAGAGCAAGAAAGGGGTATTACAATTACTTCTGCAGCTACAACTTGTGAGTGGCAATTTCCTTTGGAAAATGCGCAACCAACTCCTGATACAAAAGGATATCACTTTAATATTATTGATACCCCTGGTCACGTAGATTTTACTGTTGAAGTAAATAGATCTTTACGTGTATTAGATGGTTTAGTTTTCTTATTTAGTGCGGTAGATGGTGTTGAGCCTCAATCTGAAACTAACTGGAGATTGGCAGATAATTATAAAGTACCTCGTATTGGATTTGTTAATAAAATGGATCGTCAAGGGTCTGATTTTTTAGCAGTTTGTCAGCAAGTAAAAGATATGTTAAAGTCTAACGCGGTGCCAATTGTTTTAAACATTGGTGACGAAGATGAGTTTAAAGGTATTATCGATTTAGTAAAGAATCGTGCTATTATATGGCATGATGAAACTCAGGGAGCAACTTTCGATGTAATCGAAATTCCTGAAGATATGAAAGAAGAAGCTCGTAAATATCGTGCGCTTTTAATTGAAGAGGTAGCAAGCTATGATGAGAATCTTTTAGAGAAATTTATGGAAGATGAAGATTCAATTACAGAAGAAGAGGTGCATAAAGCATTGAGAGCTGCTGTAATGGATATGGCTATCATTCCTATGATTTGTGGTTCTGCATTTAAAAACAAAGGTGTTCAGTTTCTTTTAGATGCTGTTTGTCGATACTTACCTTCTCCAATGGATAAGGAAGGTATTGTTGGTATAAACCCAGATACAGAAGAGAAAGAATTACGTAAGCCAGATGTAAAAGAACCTTTTGCTGCTTTAGCATTTAAAATTGCTACTGATCCTTTTGTAGGTCGTTTAGCTTTCTTTAGAGCATATTCTGGTCGTTTAGATGCTGGTTCTTATGTTTTAAATAATCGTTCAGGTAAAAAAGAACGTATTTCACGTATCTATCAAATGCACGCTAACAAGCAAAACGCAATTGATTATATAGAAGCTGGTGATATTGGTGCTGCTGTAGGTTTTAAATCTATTAAAACAGGAGATACACTTTCTTCTCAAGAACACCCTATTGTTTTAGAGTCTATGGATTTTCCTGATCCAGTAATTGGTATCGCGGTAGAGCCTAAAACAAAAGCAGATGTTGATAGATTAGGTATTGGTTTAGGTAAATTAGCTGAAGAAGATCCAACATTTACAGTGCGTTCAGACGAAGCTTCAGGACAGACTATTATTTCTGGAATGGGTGAGTTACACTTAGATGTAATTGTAGATCGTTTAAAGCGTGAGTTTAAGGTAGAAGTTAATCAAGGTCAGCCTCAAGTAGAATATAAAGAAGCTATTACAGCAACAGCAGATCACAGAGAAGTTTATAAAAAGCAATCTGGTGGACGTGGTAAATTTGCTGATATAGTTTTTACTATAGAGCCAGCTGATGAGGGTGTTCAAGGATTACAATTTGAATCTATTATTAAAGGTGGTAACGTTCCTAGAGAATTTGTACCATCTGTAGAGAAAGGTTTTAAAGAAGCAATGAGAAACGGTCCTTTAGCAGGTTATGAAATGGATTCTATGAAAGTTACATTAAAAGATGGTTCTTTCCACCCTGTGGATTCTGATGCATTATCTTTTGAGTTAGCTGCTAAAATGGGTTATAAAGCTGCAGCAAAATCTGCTAAGGCTAAAATTATGGAACCTTTAATGAAGTTAGAAGTGTTAACTCCAGAAGAAAATATGGGTGACATTGTAGGTGATTTAAATAGAAGAAGAGGTCAAGTAAACGACATGAGTGATCGTAATGGATCTAAAGTTGTAAAAGCGTTAGTGCCATTATCAGAAATGTTTGGTTATGTTACTGCTTTAAGAACTATGTCTTCTGGTAGAGCTACTTCTACAATGGAATTTTCACATTATGCTGAAACTCCTTCTAGTGTATCTGAAGAAGTTATTGCTAAATCTAAAGGTTAATCCACTAAATTATTTAAGATGAGTCAAAAAATTAGAATAAAATTAAAGTCTTACGATTACAATTTAGTAGATAAATCTGCTGAAAAAATTGTAAAGACTGTAAAGAGTACTGGTGCTGTAGTAAATGGTCCAATACCTTTACCAACACATAAAAAGATTTTTACGGTATTACGTTCTCCACACGTAAACAAAAAATCTAGAGAGCAATTTCAATTAGCTGCTTACAAAAGATTATTAGACATTTATAGTTCTTCTTCAAAAACTATTGATGCTTTAATGAAACTTGAGTTACCAAGTGGTGTAGAAGTTGAGATAAAAGTTTAAGTTTTTAATTAACTTTCGGTTTAATTTTGTTAAACCGAAAGTTTTTTATACTTTTGCAACCCGAAATAGAGTAGGGTATGCTATTTTTGAAGTCAAATTCAATAATAGTAACATGTCCAGAGCGTTTCGCGACGGAAAAACGGAGAAAACAAAATCAGCGTTGAGTTTGTTTGCGCTGTTTTTTTTGTTCGAAACTTAAAGGATTAAGTGAAACAA
This sequence comes from Polaribacter sp. Asnod1-A03, assembly GCF_045063585.1. Lineage (NCBI taxonomy): Bacteria > Pseudomonadati > Bacteroidota > Flavobacteriia > Flavobacteriales > Flavobacteriaceae > Polaribacter > Polaribacter sp. Asnod1-A03. The sequence continues at coordinate 1,834,220 of NZ_JBEFOE010000009.1, forward strand.
TGGTTTCAAACAAATAATTATTAATAGACGCGCTGGGTAAAAAATACTTATCGTCTAAAATTTTAACTAAATGTCTGGGTTAATAGGAAGAAAAATTGGAATGACCAGCTTATTCGACGAGAACGGGAAGAATATTCCTTGTACTGTAATCGAAGCAGGTCCTTGCGTTGTCACCCAAGTCAGAACCGAAGAGGTTGACGGATACAATGCGTTGCAACTTGGTTTCGATGACAAAAAGGCGAAGAGTTCTAACAAATCGTTAGACGGTCACTTTAAAAAAGCTGGCACCACTGCTAAGAAAAAAGTCGTTGAATTTCAAGGGTTTGAGGAAGAGTATAAATTAGGGGATTCTATATCTGTAGATCATTTTGAAGAAGGTGAGTTTGTAGATGTGTCGGGTGTTTCTAAGGGTAAAGGTTTTCAGGGTGTTGTAAAACGTCATGGATTTGGTGGTGTAGGTCAAGCTACTCACGGTCAACATAACCGATTAAGAGCTCCGGGTTCTATTGGTGCTGCTTCTTATCCTGCAAGAGTGTTCAAAGGAATGCGTATGGCAGGAAGAATGGGAGGAGATAAAGTAAAAGTTCAAAACTTAAGAGTGTTAAAAGTAGTTGCTGAAAAGAACTTACTTGTTGTTAAAGGAGCGGTTCCTGGACACAAAAATGCTTTTGTAACTATTCAGAAATAATGGAGGTAGCAGTTTTAGATATTACAGGAAAAGATACAGGTAGAAAAGTTGAACTTTCTAAAGATGTATTTGGAATAGAGCCAAATGATCATGCAATTTATTTAGATGTAAAGCAGTACTTAGCTAATCAGCGTCAAGGAACTCATAAGTCTAAAGAAAGAGCTGAAATTTCAGGTTCTACAAGAAAGATAAAAAAACAAAAAGGAACTGGTACTGCAAGAGCAGGTTCTATCAAGTCTGGTGTTTTTAGAGGTGGAGGACGTATGTTCGGACCAAGACCAAGAAACTATTCTTTTAAATTGAATAAAAACTTAAAGCGTTTAGCTCGTAAATCAGCTTTAAGTATTCAAGCTAATGATGAGAATTTAGTAGTTATTGAAGATTTTAATTTTGAATCTCCAAAAACAAAAAACTTTACAAACTTGTTAAAAGCTTTAGAGTTAGAAACTAAAAAATCATTATTTGTTTTAGAAGGGGATAATGCAAATGTGTATTTATCGTCTCGTAACATTAAAAATTCTAAAGTAGTTAAGGCTTCAGAAATAAATACTTACGGTGTTTTAAACGCTAGTAAGATTGTTGTAACAGAAGGTTCTTTAGAAGGAATTAATACAAACTTAAGTAAATAGGGATCATAATGAGTATTTTAATTAAACCTATTATCACGGAAAAAGCAACAGGAGATAGCGAATTGTTTAATCGTTATTCTTTTGTAGTAGATACAAAAGCTAATAAATTAGAAATTAAAGAAGCTGTTGAAAAAGCTTATGGAGTTTCTATATCTAGCGTTAGAACTTTAAATTATCCAATTCAAAGAAATACTAAGTTTACTAAAAAAGGTTTAGTAACTGGTATTAAGAGTGGGTACAAAAAGGCTATCGTGCAATTAGCAGAAGGAGAAAGCATTGATTTTTATAACAATCTTTAAGGAAAAAAGACAGAATGTCAGTTAGAAAATTAAAACCAATAACACCAGGTCAGCGTTTTAGAGTTGTAAATGGGTTCGACACCATAACAACTGATAAGCCGGAGAAAAGTTTACTTGCTCCGAAAAAACGATCTGGAGGTCGAAACAATCAGGGAAGAATGACTACTCGTAATATCGGAGGTGGTCATAAACAGAAATATCGTATTATCGATTTTAAGAAAGATAAAAACGGTATCCCTGCAACAGTAAAAACTATAGAGTACGATCCAAATCGTACAGCATTTATTGCTTTACTTAGTTATGCTGATGGAGAAAAACGTTATGTAATTGCACAAAACGGTTTACAGGTAGGTCAAACAATCGTTTCAGGTAGCGGAATCGCTCCAGAAATAGGTAATGCAATGCCTTTAAGTGAAATTCCTTTAGGAACTACAATTTGTTGTATTGAGTTACATCCTGGTCAAGGAGCTGTTATGGCTCGTTCTGCAGGATCTTTTGCTCAATTAATGGCAAGAGATGGTAAGTATGCAACTGTAAAATTACCTTCTGGTGAAACAAGATTAATCTTGTTAACATGTACTGCAACTATTGGTGTTGTGTCTAACTCAGATCATCAATTATTAGTTTCTGGTAAAGCTGGTAGAAGAAGATGGTTAGGTAGAAGACCAAGAGTTAACGCTGTAAGAATGAATCCAGTTGATCACCCAATGGGAGGTGGTGAAGGACGTTCTTCTGGAGGTCATCCAAGATCTAGAAATGGTATTCCTGCTAAAGGATTTAAGACTAGATCTAAGACTAAAGCTAGTAATAAGTACATTATCGAACGTAGAAAGAAATAATTAAGTTATGGCAAGATCATTAAAAAAAGGACCTTACATTCACTATAAATTAGAGAAAAAAGTGTTGGCTAATGTAGAAGCTGGTAACAAAACTGTAATCAAAACTTGGTCTAGAGCAAGTATGATTTCTCCAGATTTTGTAGGACAAACTATTGCTGTTCATAACGGACGTCAGTTTGTACCAGTATATGTTACAGAAAACATGGTAGGGCACAAATTAGGCGAATTTTCACCAACTCGTTCTTTTAGAGGACACGCTGGTGCAAAAAATAAAGGAAAAAAATAGTAGGAAATGGGAGTTCGTAAAAAAAATATGGCAGATCAGTTAAAAGCAGATAGAAAGCAACGTGCTTTCGCGAAGCTTACTAACTGTCCTACGTCACCAAGAAAAATGCGTTTAGTAGCAGATCAAGTAAGAGGAGTAGAAGTTGAGAAGGCTTTACAAATCTTAAAGTTTAGCCCTAAAGAAGCATCTATAAATTTAGAAAAATTGTTATTGTCTGCTATTGCAAACTGGCAAGCTAAAAATGAAGATGCATCTATAGAAGACGCTGGATTATTCGTTAAATCTATTTGTGTAGATAGCGCAGGAATGTTAAAAAGATTAAGACCAGCTCCACAAGGGCGTGCTCATAGAATTCGTAAGAGATCTAACCACGTTACTTTAGAGTTAGGTAGTAAAAATTTAAGTAATTAATCAAAGTAGAAATGGGACAAAAAACTAATCCAATAGGGAATCGTTTAGGAATCATCAGAGGTTGGGAATCTAACTGGTATGGTGGTAATGACTACGGAGATAAAATTGCTGAAGATGATAAAATAAGAAAGTACATTAGTGCTAGATTATTTAAAGCAAGTGTTTCTAGAGTAATTATAGAGCGTACTTTAAAACTTGTAACCGTTACTATCACTACTGCACGTCCAGGTATCATTATTGGTAAAGGAGGTCAAGAGGTAGACAAGTTAAAAGAAGAGCTTAAGAAAATTACAGGTAAAGAAGTTCAAATTAATATTTTTGAAATTAAACGTCCAGAATTAGATGCAAAATTAGTTGCAACTAGTGTTGCTCGTCAAATTGAAAATAGAATTTCTTACAAGAGAGCAGTAAAGATGGCTATACAAGCAACAATGAGAATGAATGCTGAAGGAATTAAAATTCAAATTTCAGGTCGTTTAAATGGAGCTGAAATGGCGCGTTCTGAGCATTATAAAGAAGGTAGAATTCCTCTTTCTACTTTTAGAGCAGATATCGACTATGCACTTGTTGAAGCTCATACTCAATACGGAAGATTAGGTATTAAAGTATGGATTATGAAGGGTGAGGTTTATGGTAAAAGAGAATTATCTCCATTAGTTGGCTTGTCTAAGAAACAAGGTGGTGCTAAAGGTGGTGACAGATCTAAACGTCAACAACCTCGTAGAAGAAAATAATTTTTAAAATTAGAAATTAAAAATGTTACAGCCAAAAAGAGTAAAATACCGTAAGGTACAGAAGGCAAAAGGAAATATGACAGGTATTTCTGGTAGAGGAAATCAACTTTCTAACGGAACGTTTGGTATCAAATCTGTAGACCAGAATTTATTAACATCTCGTCAGATTGAAGCAGCTCGTATCGCGGCTACTCGTCATATGAAAAGAGAAGGTCAGTTATGGATTAAAATTTTTCCAGACAAGCCTATTACTAAGAAACCTTTAGAAGTACGTATGGGTAAAGGTAAAGGAGCACCAGATCATTTTGTTGCAGTTATTAAACCAGGTAGAATTTTGTTTGAAGTTGGTGGAGTACCAATAGATGTTGCAAAAGAAGCTTTACGTTTAGCAGCACAAAAACTTCCGGTAAAAACGAAGTTTGTAGTAGCAAGAGATTTTGATATTAACGCATAATTCTAAGTAAAATGAAACAATCAGAAATAAAAGAATTATCTATAGCAGATCTTAACGAGAAGCTTGGAGCGTTGCAAAAGAATTATACTGATCTTAAGATGGCACATGCAATTACTCCTTTGGAGAATCCGTTGCAATTAAGAAGCTTAAGAAGAACTGTAGCAAGAATTGCAACAGAATTAACAAAAAGAGAATTACAATAATTCTATAGTCAGTTTTAAAGATGGAAAAAAGAAATCTTAGAAAAGAGAGAATTGGTGTTGTTTCTAGTAGCAAAATGGAGAAGTCTATTGTTGTATCAGAAACGAAAAGAGTTAAGCACCCGATGTACGGTAAATTCGTTTTAAAAACGAAAAAGTATGTTGCACACGACGAAAAGAATGATTGCAACGAAGGAGATACTGTTAGGATCATGGAAACTAGACCTATGAGTAAATCTAAACGTTGGAGATTAGTAGAAATCCTAGAAAGAGCTAAATAATATGTTACAGACAGAATCAAGATTAAAAGTAGCAGATAATACTGGAGCTAAAGAAGTTTTGGTAATTAGAGTTTTAGGAGGGACAAAAAAACGTTACGCAAGTATTGGAGACAAGATTGTTGTAGCTGTTAAATCTGCAACTCCTAACGGAACTGTAAAAAAAGGTCAAGTATCTAGAGCAGTTGTTGTAAGAACTAAAAAAGAAGTTAGACGTAAAGACGGATCTTATATTAGATTTGATGATAACGCTTGTGTACTTTTAAATCCTACAGAGGAAATGAGAGGAACTCGTGTATTTGGTCCTGTTGCTCGTGAGCTTCGTGAGAAACAATTCATGAAAATAGTATCATTAGCACCTGAAGTGCTTTAAATCATTATATAAGATGAAGAAGTTCAAATTAAAATCAGGAGATACTGTAAAAGTAATTGCAGGAGATCATAAAGGATCTGAAGGAAAAGTTTTACAAATCATAAAAGATAAGGATAGGGTATTGGTAGAAGGTGTTAACTTAGTTTCTAAGCATACTAAACCTAGCGCACAAAATCCTCAAGGTGGTATTGTAAAAAAAGAAGCTTCATTACATATTTCTAACTTAATGTTAGTAGAAGATGGTGTAGCTGTAAGAGTAGGTTATCAAGTTGATGGAGATACTAAAACTAGAATCTCTAAAAAAACTAAAAAATAAGAATAATCATGAGTTACGTACCAAGATTAAAAGCAGAATACAAAGAAAGAGTTGTTAAAGCTCTTACTGAAGAATTCAGTTATAAAAATGTAATGCAAGTACCTAAATTAGAAAAAATTGTTGTTTCTAAAGGTGTTGGTGCTGCGATTGCAGATAAGAAATTAATAGATTATGCTGTAGAAGAGTTGACTAAAATTACAGGTCAAAAAGCTGTTTCTACGATGTCTAAGAAAGATGTTGCATCATTTAAATTACGTAAAGGAATGCCAATTGGTGTTAAAGTAACTTTACGTGGAGATAAAATGTATGAATTTTTAGATAGATTAGTTACTGCTTCTTTACCACGTGTAAGAGACTTTAACGGTATAAAAGCTAATGGTTTTGATGGAAGAGGTAATTACAATTTAGGTATTACTGAACAAATCATCTACCCAGAAATCAATATTGATCAAGTTAAAAAAATTAGTGGTATGGATATTACTTTTGTAACATCTGCAAACACTGATAAAGAAGCTAAGTCATTATTAGGAGAATTAGGTTTACCATTCAAAAAAAATTAAGAAATGGCTAAAGAATCAATGAAAGCTCGCGAACGTAAAAGAGCAAAAACAGTTGCAAAATATGCAGAAAAGAGAAAAGCTTTAAAAGAAGCTGGAGACTATGAAGCATTGCAAAAATTACCAAAGAACGCTTCACCAGTTAGAATGCATAATAGATGTAAACTTACTGGACGTCCAAAAGGATATATGAGACAATTTGGTATATCTCGTGTAACGTTTCGTGAAATGGCAAATCAAGGATTAATACCAGGTGTTAAAAAGGCAAGTTGGTAGAAATCAAAAATAAAGCTTAATATTAAAAATAGAATGTGTATCTTTGCACGCTCTATTTTTTTTGAGTATAAGAATTTTAACTGATTATAGGTTCATTTATCACAGAGAAATCTGTAACATAAATAGAGATATTTGAAAACCGTAATCGCAATATAAATAAGTATGTATACAGATCCAATCGCAGATTTTCTTACAAGAGTAAGAAATGCAATCGCTGCAGGACACAGAGTAGTAGAAATTCCAGCTTCAAACTTGAAGAAGGAAATGACTAAAATTTTGTTTGATCAAGGGTATATTTTAAGTTACCAGTTCAATGACGATAAAGTTCAAGGAACTATTAAGATAGCTTTAAAATATGACAAAGACACAAAAGAGTCAGTAATTAGAAAAATTCAACGTATCAGTACACCAGGTTTACGTAAATATGTTGGCTCTACAGAGATGCCAAGAGTATTAAATGGACTTGGAATTGCTATTGTTTCTACATCAAAAGGTGTAATGACAAACAAAAAAGCACGTTTAGAGAACGTTGGAGGAGAAGTTTTATGTTACGTTTATTAAATCTTAAGAGATGAGTAGAATTGGAAAAAATCCTGTTAGCATTTCACAAGGTGTAGATGTAAACATTAAAGACAACGTAGTTACAGTAAAAGGGAAATTAGGTGAGTTATCTCAAACTATTTCAGATGGAATTACTGTGAAAATAGAAGATGGATCTGTTGTTTTAGATAGAGCGTCAGAAAGTAAAGACCATAAAGCACAACATGGTTTAATGAGAGCTTTAATCAATAATATGATTGAAGGAGTTTCTAAAGGATGGACTAAAGAATTAGAATTGGTTGGAGTTGGTTATAGAGCTTCTAATCAAGGACAGAAATTAGATTTAGCTTTAGGTTTCTCTCATAATATTGTTTTAGATTTAGCTCCTGAAGTTAAAATAGAAACAGTATCTGAGAAAGGGAAAAACCCGATCATTAAATTATCTTCGTTTGACAAACAATTAGTAGGTCAAGTGGCTGCAAAGATTCGTTCTTTCAGAGCTCCAGAACCATATAAAGGAAAAGGAGTTAAGTTTGTTGGTGAAGTATTAAGAAGAAAAGCAGGTAAATCTGCATAATATATAGTATTATGGCATTATCAAAGCTACAAAGAAGAACTAGAATTAAGCAAAGAATTAGAAAAATAATTTCGGGTACTGCTACAAAACCAAGATTGTCGGTTTATAGAAGTAATAAAGAAATTTATGCTCAACTAGTTGACGATGTAAATGGAGTAACATTAGCCTCTATTTCATCTAGAAATAAAGAAATTAAAGCAAGTACAAAATCTGAAGCTGCTACAGCTGTTGGTAAAGCAATCGCTGAACAAGCTGTAAAAGTAGGGGTAGAAACAGTTGCTTTTGATAGAAACGGATATTTATACCACGGTAGAGTTAAAGTATTAGCTGACGCTGCAAGAGAAGCTGGTTTAAAATTTTAAGAAATTATGCAAGGATATAAAAACGTAGAAAGAGTAAAGCCAAGCGGATTAGAGCTTGTAGATAGATTAGTTGGAGTACAACGTGTTACTAAAGTTACAAAAGGTGGTAGAGCATTCGGTTTCTCTGCAATTGTTGTTGTTGGTGATGGTAATGGTGTTGTTGGTCATGGTTTAGGTAAATCTAAAGATGTTTCTTCTGCAATTGCTAAAGCAGTTGAAGATGCAAAGAAAAATTTAGTTAGAATTCCTATTTTAGATGCAACTTTACCTCATGAACAAAAAGGTAAATTTGGTGGAGCTAAAGTATTTCTTAAACCTGCATCTCATGGTACCGGAGTTATTGCTGGTGGTGCTGTAAGACACGTATTAGAATCAGTAGGTATACATGATGTATTATCAAAATCTCAAGGATCATCAAATCCTCATAACGTTGTAAAAGCAACTTTTGATGCATTGTTACAATTACGTAGTGCTGCTTCTATTGCTAAACAAAGAGGTATTTCTTTAGAGAAAGTATTTAACGGATAAATCTAAGAACGATGGCAAAAATTAAAGTTACACAAGTAAAAAGTCAAATCGGGCGTCTTAAGAGTCAAAAGGCAACTTTAGAAGCATTAGGTTTACGTAAAATGAACCAAACTGTAGTACACGAGGCAACTCCATCTATAGTTGGTATGGTAAATACAGTTAAACACTTAGTTTCTTTTGAAGAAATTAAATAAGATATTTATAAAAATGAGTTTACATAATTTAACACCAGCAGAAGGTTCCGTTAAAAAGGAAAAAAGAATTGCAAGAGGTGAAGGTTCTGGAAAAGGTGGTACTGCAACAAGAGGTCACAATGGACAGAAATCTCGTTCTGGTTATTCTAAAAAGATTGGTTTTGAGGGAGGACAAATGCCACTTCAAAGACGTGTGCCAAAATTTGGTTTCACTAATATCAATCGTAAAGAGTATCAAGGTATCAACTTAGATAAATTACAATCTTTAGTTGATAGTGGAAAAATAACAGATACAGTTAATTTAGATGTTTTAGTTGCTAATGGTTTAGTAGGTAAAAATGACCTAGTAAAAATACTAGGAGGAGGAGAATTAAAATCTAAATTAAATATTACTGTACATAAATATACAGGAACTGCTAAAGCTGCTATTGAAGCTGCTGGTGGTGAAGCTGTTACTTTATAACACCCCGTAAATGATGAATTTTATTAATAGATTAAAAGACATTTTTAGCATCGAAGAGTTGAAGAACAAAATTCTTCTTACTATCGGTTTAATTGCTGTATACCGTTTTATGGCATCTGTACCTTTACCAGGTATAGATCCGTTACAACTTTCAGCTTTAAAAGAGAGTACTTCAGATGGTCTTTTAGGATTATTGAACGCATTTACTGGTGGAGCATTTTCTAGAGCGTCTATTATGGCACTTGGAATTATGCCTTATATTTCTGCATCTATTGTAGTTCAGTTAATGGGAATTGCGGTTCCTTATTTGCAAAAATTACAAAAAGATGGAGAAAGTGGAAGAAAAAAAATTACACAGATAACAAGATGGTTAACCATAGGTATTACTTTAGTACAAGCACCAACTTATATAACTGCTATTAAAACACAATTTGGATTAGGTCCAGAGGCTTTTTTAGTAAGTGGAGCAACTTTTTGGGTTTCTTCAATTATAATTTTGACAGCAGGTACTGTTTTTGCAATGTGGTTAGGTGAGCGTATCACTGACAAAGGAGTTGGTAATGGAATATCTCTTCTAATTACCGTAGGTATTATTGCTAGATTTCCATCTGCTTTTTTACAAGAATTTGTTTCTAAAACAACAAATGCTGGTGCAGGAGGTTTAATGATGATTTTAATTGAAATTATTGTTTGGTTTGTGGTGATTTTATTATCTGTACTTTTAGTTACAGCAGTTAGAAAAATAGCAGTACAATATGCTAGAAGAACTGTTGCAGGTAGTGTGCAGAATGTTGCTGGATCTAGGGATTATATTCCTTTAAAGCTTAATGCAGCTGGTGTTATGCCAATCATTTTTGCACAAGCAATTATGTTTTTGCCTTTAACTTTAGGTCAAAAATTTCCAGCGTTGGTCAGTTTAACAGATCATAATGGTTGGCAGTATAATGTTATTTTTGCATTGTTAATCATCATTTTTAGTTATTTCTATACAGCAATTACTATTCCTACGAATAAAATGGCTGATGATTTAAAAAGAAGTGGTGGTTTTATACCAGGTGTAAGGCCAGGTAAGGATACTGCCGATATGTTAGATAGTATCTTATCTAGAATTACATTTCCAGGATCTTTGTTTTTAGCTGGTTTGGCAATATTGCCAGCAGTTGTTGCAAAGTTTGGAGTACAACAAAGTTGGGCAATGTTTTACGGAGGTACATCATTAATAATTATGGTTGGTGTTGCAATTGATACATTGCAACAAATTAATTCTTATTTATTAAATCGTCATTATGATGGTTTAATGAAAGGAGGGAATAGCAAAAGAAAATCGAATAAATAGTATGGCTAAACAATCAGCAATTCAACAAGACGGAACAATTACAGAAGCATTATCAAATGCAATGTTTCGTGTAGAATTAGAAAACGGACATATAGTTACAGCACACATTTCTGGTAAAATGCGTATGCATTATATTAAATTATTACCTGGTGATAAGGTTAAATTAGAAATGAGTCCTTACGATTTATCAAAGGCAAGAATTACTTACAGATACTAAAAAAACAAAGCAGATGAAAGTTAGAGCATCAGTTAAAAAAAGAAGTGCCGACTGCAAAATAGTACGCAGAAAAGGTAGATTATACGTAATAAATAAACAAAATCCTAGATTTAAACAAAGACAAGGGTAATGGCAAGAATAGCAGGTATTGATATTCCAAAGAATAAAAGAGGAGTTATTGCTTTAACTTACATCTTTGGTATAGGAAGCAGCAGAGCTAAAAAAGTTTTAGCAGAAGCAAAAGTAGATGAGAGCATTAAAGTTCAAGATTGGACAGATGATCAAATCGCAGCAATTAGAGAAGAAGTTGGTTCTTTTACAATCGAAGGAGAATTACGTTCTGAAGTACAGTTAAACATAAAACGTTTAATGGATATTGGTTGTCAAAGAGGAATCCGTCATAGACTTGGTCTTCCTTTAAGAGGTCAAAGAACTAAGAATAACTCTCGTACAAGAAAAGGTAAGAGAAAAACTGTAGCTAACAAGAAAAAATAAGTTAGTTAACGTAATAAAGATCTAATAATAGTATTAATACTATAAGGTTAGAAAACTAAATTACTAAATTAAAAGAATTATGGCAAAAGCAAGTTCAAAAAAACGTAAAGTAATAGTTGATTCTATTGGAGAAGCACATGTAACAGCTTCTTTTAATAACATCATTATTTCTTTAACAAATAAAAAAGGTGATGTAATTTCTTGGTCATCTGCAGGTAAAATGGGTTTTAGAGGTTCTAAAAAGAACACTCCTTATGCAGCTCAATTAGCAGCAGAAGACTGTGCAGAACCAGCTAAAGAAGCAGGTTTACGTAAAGTAAAAGTTTATGTAAAAGGACCAGGTAATGGTAGAGAATCAGCTATTAGATCATTACATAATGCTGGTGTTGAAGTAACAGAAATTATTGACGTTACTCCAATTCCTCATAATGGATGTCGTCCTCCGAAAAGAAGAAGAGTATAATTAAATATTTTAACTTAATAGGACTTAGATTATCGAAGGAGTTAGCCTTAATTCATAATCCCTATTTATAATACAAAAGAAATGGCAAGATATACAGGACCAAAAACTAAAATTGCTCGTAAGTTTGGAGAAGCAATTTTTGGTGAAGATAAAAACTTCGAAAAAAGAAATTTTCCTCCAGGACAGCATGGTAATGCAAGAAGAAGAGGAAAAAAATCTGAATATGCTACTCAATTAATGGAGAAGCAAAAAGCAAAATATACTTATGGTATATTAGAGCGTCAGTTCAGTAACTTATTCAAAAAAGCATCAGCTTCTCAAGGAATTACAGGTGAAATATTATTACAATTATGTGAATCTCGTTTAGATAATGTTGTTTATAGAATGGGAGTTTCAAATTCTAGAAGTGGAGCACGTCAGTTAGTTTCTCATAGACATATTACTGTTAATGGAGAAATTGTAAACGTTCCTTCTTATAGTTTAAAAGACGGAGACGTTGTAGCTGTTAGAGAAAAGTCTAAATCATTACAAGCTATCGATGATGCATTAGCATCTAATAGTAATGTTTTTGAATGGTTAACTTGGAATTCTGATACTAAATCTGGAACTTTTGTTAAAGCACCAGAAAGATTACAGATACCAGAAAACATCAAAGAACAATTAATCGTAGAATTATATTCTAAGTAATAAATTAATCATATTGAGATTTGGCCAAAGGGTTTGTAAGTATTTCTTCACACTTACAAACCGCGCAACCAAATAACAATTAAAACGAAGACAATGGCAATTTTAAATTTTCAGAAACCTGATAAAGTAATAATGATAGAATCTACTGATTTTAAAGGTAGATTTGAGTTTAGACCTTTAGAACCAGGTTTTGGTTTAACAGTAGGTAACGCTTTAAGAAGAGTACTTTTATCTTCTTTAGAAGGTTTTGCAATATCTTCTTTAAGAATTGATGGTGTTGAACACGAATTTTCTACAGTACCTGGTGTTGTAGAAGATGTTACAGAAATTATCTTAAACTTAAAACAAGTTCGTTTTAAGAAACAAATAGAAGAAACAGACAGAGAAACTGTTTCTATATCTTTATCTGGCCAAGAGCAATTTACAGCTGGAGACTTACAAAAATTTATTTCAGGTTTTCAAGTATTGAATCCAGATTTAGTTATTTGTAATATGGATAAATCTGTAAAATTAAATGCAGAAATAGTTATAGAAAAAGGTAGAGGATTTGTACCTGCAGATGAAAATAAAAAATCATCAGCACCAATAGGAACAATTTTTACTGATTCTATTTACACACCAATTAAGAATGTAAAATATGCAATCGAAAATTATCGTGTAGAGCAAAAAACGGATTATGAAAAATTAGTTTTCGATATAGATACTGATGGATCAATAAACCCTAAAGATGCATTAACTGAAGCTGCAAAAATTTTAATTCACCACTTTATGTTATTCTCAGATGAGCGTATCACTTTAGAGGCAGATGAAATTGCACAAACAGAAACATATGATGAGGAATCATTGCATATGCGTCAGTTATTAAAAACTAGATTAATCGATATGGATTTATCTGTAAGAGCTTTAAATTGTTTAAAAGCTGCAGAAGTTGATACATTAGGAGATTTAGTTTCTTTTAATAAAAGCGATTTAATGAAATTTAGAAATTTTGGTAAAAAATCATTAACAGAATTAGAAGAACTAGTTATTGTTAAAGGTTTAAGTTTCGGAATGGATTTAACAAAATATAAATTAGATAGAGATTAACCTTTCATAATTTGCTCCTCAAAATGGGTAGATGCAAGATGAAAGTATAAAACAAGCGTCATGAGACACGGAAAGAAACACAATCATTTAGGAAGAAAAACAGCGCATAGAAAGGCGATGTTAGCAAATATGGCTTGTTCATTAATTGAACACAAACGTATTAATACTACAGTTGCAAAAGCAAAGGCATTAAGAGTTTTTGTTGAGCCATTAATTACTAAATCTAAAGCAGATACAACTCACAACAGACGTATTGTATTTTCTTACTTAAGAGATAAGTATGCTGTTACAGAATTATTCAAAGAAATTTCTGTAAAAGTAGGAGATAGACCAGGTGGTTATATTCGTATTATCAAATTAGGTAATCGTCAAGGAGATAACGCTCCTATGGCAATGGTAGAATTAGTTGACTATAACGAAATCTATAACCCTAAAGGCAAAAAAGCTAAAAAGTCTACTCGTAGAGGTAGAAAAAAAGCTGATTCTGCTCAGGTAGAAGGAACACAAACAGAAGAAAAAACTGAAGAATAATTAATTCATGAAGTTTTTTTAAATTAATATAAAAGGGATAAGCGTTTACGTTTATCCCTTTTTTTATATTTTTGTATTAACAATTACAATATAGTAACACAAGCACAATCAATGAAATATCAAACGAGAAAAAAGGCTTTAGTTTTATTAGCAGATGGAACAATTTTTTACGGAAAATCTGTTGGTATAGAAGGGACTTCAACTGGAGAAATATGTTTTAATACCGGAATGACAGGTTACCAAGAAATTTTTACAGATCCATCATATTTTGGACAATTGATGGTTACTGCAAATGCTCACATTGGTAATTATGGTGTTAATGATAATGAAGTTGAATCTGATGGGATTAAAATTTCTGGTCTTATATGTAGAAACTTCAGTTTTACACATTCAAGAGTAGATTCTGATGGGAACTTAAAAGATTGGTTTATAGAACATAATTTGGTAGCAATTTCTGATGTTGATACTAGAGCTCTAGTAGCATATATTAGAGATAATGGTTCTATGAATGCAATTATTTCTACTGATGTTGATAATATTGATGGATTAAAAAAACAACTATCTGAAGTACCAAGTATGGAAGGTTTAGAGTTAGCATCAAAAGTTTCAACAAAAGAACCTTATTTTGTTGGAGACGAAAATTCTGATGTTAAAATAGCAGCATTAGATATTGGTATTAAAAAAAATATATTAAGAAATTTAGCTAAAAGAGGAGCATATATTAAAGTATTTCCTTTCAATTCTTCTTTTTCTGATTTAGAATCTTTTGATGCTGATGGATATTTTATTTCTAATGGACCTGGTGATCCAGAACCGTTAGTAGAAGCCCAAGAAGTAGCTAAAGAAATTATTAAAAGAGATTTACCTCTTTTTGGTATATGTTTAGGACATCAAATTATTGCTTTAGCAAACGGTATTTCTACTTATAAAATGCATAATGGTCATAGGGGGATTAATCACCCAGTAAAAAACCTATTAACGGGTAAGGGAGAAATAACTTCTCAGAACCATGGTTTCGCTATTAATAGAGAAGAAACAGAGGCAAATGCAGATATAGAAATCACTCATGTTCATTTAAATGACAATACAGTTGCAGGAATTAAGATGAAAGATAAGAATGTTTTTTCTGTACAATATCATCCAGAAGCTAGTCCCGGGCCACATGATTCAGAATATTTGTTTGATCAATTTATTACAAATATTAAGGCGGCTAAAAAAGTTATGTCTTAAGATTATTACCAATTAACTTTACTTTATTGCGGTTCATCAGAATTTAAATAAGTTTTAATTTTTTAAAATTAAATTTATAATGTGAGTTAAAAATCACACACTTTTTCATAGCAATTTTCCCACTCATACAATGAGTGGGTTTTTTATTTTTTGCCATAAAATTATTTGCAAACGTTTTCGTAATTAATTTGATACAAATTATTAAATACATTAGACATTTTGTAATTTAGCATCAGTAACTAGAAGAGTTAAATTAATTAAACAATAAAAAAATGAGCATTATAATTAGCGTTCACGCACGTCAAATTTTTGATTCAAGAGGAAACCCAACAGTAGAAGTAGATGTAACTACAGAAAATGGAATTTTAGGTAGAGCAGCAGTTCCTTCTGGAGCATCTACAGGAGAGCACGAAGCTGTAGAGTTACGTGATGGTGGTAAAGATTACATGGGTAAAGGTGTTTTAAAAGCTGTAGATAATGTTAATAATATTATTGCAGAAGAATTATTAGGTACATCAGTTTTTGAACAAAACACGATTGATAAACTAATGATTGATTTAGATGGAACTGCAAATAAATCTAAATTAGGTGCAAATGCAATATTAGGTGTTTCTTTAGCTGTTGCTAAAGCTGCTGCTAACGAGTTAGGTATGCCTTTATATAGATATGTTGGTGGTGTATCTGCAAACACTTTACCATTACCGATGATGAATATCATCAATGGTGGTTCTCATTCTGATGCTCCTATTGCTTTTCAAGAATTTATGATAATGCCAGTTAAGGCAGAAACTTTTACAGAAGCTATGAAAATGGGATCTGAAATTTTTCATAATTTAAAGAAAGTTTTACATGATAGAGATTTATCTACAGCTGTAGGTGATGAAGGAGGTTTTGCACCAAATTTACCTGGAGGAACAGAAGATGCTTTAGAAACAATTGCTTTAGCAGTTGAAAATGCTGGATATTCTTTTGGAGATGAAGTTAAAATAGCTTTAGATTGTGCTGCTGCAGAATTTTATGTTGATGGAGCTTATGATTACACTAAATTTGAAGGAAGTAAAGGTGTAGTAAGAACTAGCCAAGAACAAGCAGATTACTTAGCAGAATTAGCTGGTAAATATCCTATTATTTCTATAGAGGATGGTATGGATGAAAATGATTGGGAAGGTTGGAAATATTTAACTGATAAAATTGGAGATAAAGTACAATTAGTTGGTGATGATTTATTTGTTACTAATGTAGAGCGTTTATCAAGAGGTATTGAAAATGGAATTGCAAACTCAATTTTAATTAAAGTAAATCAAATTGGTTCTTTAACAGAAACTATTGCTGCTGTAAATATGGCTAAAAATGCAGGATTTACTTCTGTAATGTCTCATAGATCTGGTGAAACTGAAGATAATACAATTGCTGATTTAGCTGTAGCATTAAATTGTGGGCAAATTAAGACTGGTTCTGCTTCACGTTCTGATAGAATGGCAAAGTATAATCAATTACTACGTATAGAGGAAGAATTAGCTGAAACTGCTTATTTTCCTAAAGAAAAAGCGTTTAAAATATAAATATTTTTTAACTTAAATATTTTAAAAACCTCATATTTTTATGAGGTTTTTTTTATATATCTAATTTATAATCATGTGTTATTTTATGATATATAAAAACTATAACGAACCACTTTTAAATTTCTTTAAAATATGCTATATTCGTAGCACTAAACAATACAAATAAATGTCAGATACAGCTAAGTTGCAAATAGGAGATAATTCATACGAATTTCCGCTTGTAAAAGGAACAGAAAATGAAGTTGCTATAAATATTAAAACACTAAGAAGCGTAACAAATGGTGTAATAACTATTGATCCAGGTTTTAAAAATACAGGTTCTTGTGAGAGTGCTGTTACTTTTTTAGATGGAGAAAAGGGAATTTTAAGGTACAGAGGTTATTCTATAGAAGAATTAGCCGAAAAAGCAGATTTCTTAGAGGTATCTTATGCTTTAATTTTTGGAGATTTACCTAATAAAGAGCAATTAGATAAATTTCATGCAGACATAAAAGAGCATTCTTTAGTAGATGATGATGTTAGAAAAATTTTAGAAGCTTTCCCTAAAACAGCACATCCAATGGGTGTTTTATCTTCTTTAACAAGTGCATTAACTGCTTTTAACCCAGTTTCTGTAAATATTGAGTCTAAAGAAGATATGTATAATGCCATAGTTAGAATTTTAGGTAAGTTCCCTGTTTTAGTAGGATGGTCTATGCGTAAGAAAAAAGGTATGCATTTAAATTATGGAAAAAAATCTTTGGGTTATGTAGAGAACATTATGTATTTAATGTTTAAGCAACCTAATGAAGATTTTAAAATGAATCCTATCATTAAAAATGCATTAGATAAGTTATTAATTTTACATGCAGATCATGAGCAAAATTGTTCTACATCTACAGTAAGAGTAGTTGGTTCTTCTCATGCAGGATTATTTGCTTCTTTATCAGCAGGTATATCTGCTCTTTGGGGGCCTTTACATGGTGGTGCAAACCAAGCCGTTTTAGAAATGTTAGAGGCTATAAAAGAAGATGGTGGAGATACCAAAAAGTATATGGCTAAAGCAAAGGATAAAAATGATCCTTTCCGTTTAATGGGATTTGGTCATAGAGTTTATAAGAATTTCGATCCAAGAGCAAAAATCATTAAGGCAGCGGCTGATGAAGTATTAAATGATTTAGGAGTTGAAGATCCAATTTTAGAAATTGCAAGAGGTTTAGAACAAGAAGCTTTAAATGATCCTTATTTTGTGGATAGAAAATTATATCCTAATGTAGATTTCTATTCGGGTATAATATACAGAGCTATGGGAATCCCTGTAGAAATGTTTACAGTAATGTTTGCTTTAGGACGTTTACCTGGTTGGATTGCTCAATGGAAAGAAATGAGACTTAAGAAAGAACCAATAGGTAGACCTCGTCAGATTTATACAGGAGAAAATTTAAGACCTTTTGTAGAATTAGAGAAAAGATAAAATAATAGTATTATTTTTACCAAAAATTAAAAGCTTCATTTATATGAAGCTTTTTTTTATTACATTTAAAATATGTTAAAACTAAATATTAAAAACGAAACCTCAAGATTAAGAGCAGTAATTTTAGGCACTGCAATTAGTAATGGAGGAATCCCTAAGGTAGAGGATTGTTATGATCCTAAGAGTATAGAGCACGTTTTAGCCAATACTTATCCTAGAGAAGAAGATATGGTTTCTGAAATGGAAGCTGTAGCTGAAGTTTTTAAAAAATATGATGTACAAGTTTTTAGACCAGATATAATCAAAAATTATAACCAAATATTTTCTAGAGATATTGCATTTGTAATAGATGATGTTTTTATAGAAGCAAATATATTGCCAGATAGAGAGAAGGAATATAAAGCTATTGATAAAGTAATATCTCAAATAGACTCAGAAAAGGTAGTTGTTTTACCAGAGGAATGCCATGTAGAAGGAGGAGATGTAATGCCATGGAATGAGTATATTTTTATAGGAACTTATTCAGGTGCAGATTATGCAAATTATATTACTGCTCGTACTAATACAGATGCAGTTATTGCAATACAAGAAATGTTTCCTCATAAAACGGTAAAATCTTTCGAGTTAAGAAAATCCAACACAGATCCAAAAGAAAATGCATTACACTTAGATTGTTGTTTTCAACCTATTGGTAAGGATAAAGCAATACTTCATAAAAATGGTTTTTTGGTTGAAAGTGAATATCAATGGTTGCTTAATTTCTTCGGAAAAGAAAATGTTTTTGAAATAACCAAAGAAGAGATGTACAATATGAACAGTAATATTTTTTCTATTTCTGAGGATATTATTATTTCTGAGAAAAATTTTACACGTTTAAATAAATGGTTAAGAGAGAAAGGATTTACTGTAGAAGAAGTTTCTTATTCAGAAATTGCAAAACAAGAAGGTTTACTTAGATGCTCTACATTACCATTATATAGAGATTAATTTTTTTAATAGAAGAAATGCAACAAATAACAAATACTATTTTAATGGTTCGTCCTATCAATTTTAGGATGAATGAACAAACAGCTGTCAATAATTTTTATCAAAAAGAGTTTACAAATACACTTCCGTCTGTAATAAATAAAAAAGCTCAGAATGAATTTGATGTCTATGTAGATAAACTACGAAGTGTTGGTGTAAATGTAATTGTAGTTTCTGATACAGAAGAATTTGATACTCCAGATTCAATTTTCCCTAATAATTGGATTTCTTTTCATGAAAATGGAACGGTAACTATTTATCCTATTTTTGCAGAAAATAGACGTTTAGAAAGAAGAGAAGATATTTTGGTTCAATTAGAAAAAGAAGGTTTTTTAATTGACAATGTTGTTGATTATACTTCTGCAGAAGAAGAACAATTTTTTTTGGAAGGAACAGGTAGTATGATTTTAGATAGACAAAATAATAAAGCTTACTGTGCACTTTCTCCAAGAGCAGATGAAGAGTTGTTTATAGAGTTTTGTGAAGATTTTGAGTATACACCGGTTGTTTTTACAGCATACCAAACCGTAAATAATAGTAGAGAAGCAATATATCACACAAATGTAATGATGTGTGTTGCAGAAAATTTTGCTATAGTTTGTTTGTCTTCTATTGATGATAAAAAAGAGCGTAAAAATCTCTTAAAACATTTAAAAGAAGATGGTAAAAAAGTAATTGATATTACAGAAGAGCAAGTAAATAATTTTGCAGGAAACATGTTGCAAGTTAAAGGTGCAAATGATGAACGTTTTTTAATTATGAGTGATGCCGCTTTTAAAAGTTTGTCACAATCTCAAAAAGCACAGATTAATAATTATTGTAAAATTATTTCTAGCCCTTTAGATACTATTGAATTTTGTGGGGGTGGAAGTGCTCGTTGTATGATGGCAGAAGTTTTTTTACCCAAAAAATAAAAAATGAATTTATTGCTTTTAGCAATTGCACCCGCAACTATAATTATACTTTATATTTATTTTAAAGATAAATTTGAGAAAGAACCAATAGCTTTTTTATTCAAAAATTTTCTTTTAGGAGTAACTTTAAGTGTTTTAATAACTACAATATTAGGTGGTTTTGCAGGTAAAATCATTCCATTAACGATTAAAACCAGTGTTTTTCAACAATTTTTAAAAGCATTTATAGTTGTTGCATTGGTAGAAGAGTTTTCTAAATACATAATTGTAAGATATTATGCGCAAAGAAATAAAGAGTTTAACGAGCCTTTTGATGGAATTGTATATGCAGTGATGGTTTCTATGGGCTTTGCTACTTTAGAAAATGTATTATATGTTTATCAATATGGAGTTTCTACAGGAATTGTAAGAGCTTTTACAGCAGTTCCGGCTCATGCAACTTTCGCTATCTTGATGGGATATTTTATGGGAAAAGCAAAGTTTTCTAAAAACAGAGTGGTTTTAAATTTTACAGGATTATTTTTTGCAACACTCTTTCATGGAGCTTATGATTTTTTCTTATTTATTAATTTTATTCCAGGTATATCTATAGGCGCTTTTATATCTTTATTTATAGGAGTTTTCTTATCAAAAAAGGCCATAAAAAAACACCAACAAAGCTCTGTTTTTAGAGTTTGATGGTGTTCTAAATTATTTTTTAGTACAAGTTTTAATTAAGTACTTCTTCAATTACAATTCCGTTGGTTGCATTCGGAGCTTCAATTTTTAATAAGTTAGCAAGTGTTGGTGCAATGTCTGTTACATTATACCTTTTAGATGAAGTACCTTTATTAATTCCGTTTCCGTAAAAAATCATTGGTACATGTGTATCGTATGAGTATCCAGAACCATGGCTTGTACCAGTTCTACCGCTAATTAAAGTAGCAGGATTAGGTATCATTAATACATCACCAGAAAACTTTTGATTATAACCATTTTGAAGAGAGTTCATAATTCCAGAAGTAAAATTAGTTGTCTGTAAAGTTCTTGCCGTTACAGCTTTGTAAATTTCATCATAATTAACAACTTCATCAGCTAATTTTTGAGCAACTGTATTAACATCTAATTTTAAGGATTCTATTTTTTCTTTATTCAAAAATATTTGATAGTTAGAAATGTTTTCGATTAAATCTACAGAATTAAAGTATTTCTTAGTGATATTTAAAACAAATTCTTGAAACTTTTTAGTGCTTAGATAATGAGCTGGTATTTTTAAAGATTGTAAATAAGCAGGAACGTGAACAGCTGCATGATCTGCTGTTAAAAATAAAGTATAATTGTCTTTACCTACTTCTTTATCTAAAAACTGAAAAAAGTCTTCTAAATCTTTGTCTAAACGTAAATAAGTATCTTCTGTTTCTACTGCAGCAACTCCGTATTTATGTCCTACATAATCTGTAGTAGAAAAACTAAGCGCTAAGAAATCTGTGTATTCACTTTTTCCTAAATTTTCTCCAAGAATAGCAGCTTTAGCAAAATCTACTGTAAAAGTATTACCAGCAGGTACTGTTTTTATCAAACTAAAATTCCCATTTTTAGTTCTTAAAGATTTTAAATCTTTTGGTAAAGTTGGTGTAGCTTCCCCTTTAAATTTTCCTTCAAAAATATTATCATCAGCTCTACTACTTGTATATGTACTAATGTCGTAAAGTGTTTCCCATGGCTGATTTAAATATTCATCGGCTTTATTATTAGCATTAAAATCTTTTACCCATTTAGGTAAATCATCCATATAAAAAGTACTTGTAATCCAATTGTTAAAATTACCACCATCATACCAGTAAGCTGCATTTGCAGAATGACCAGCAGGTAAAATTGCAGAACGATCTTTAATAGAAATTCCTATTGTTTTACCTTGCATATTTTGAGCTAAATGCAACTCATCTGTAATTGTTGTAGTATAAAGTCTTTTTGGTGATTTTTGTCCGTTTTCACTATTATTACCAACAGTTTTATAATTAGCATCGTCTACACAATAAATAGATTCTTTTAAAACTTTATCGTACCAATTGTTAGAAATAATACCATGTTCGCTTGGTGTTGTACCTGTATAAACAGTTGTATGACCAACAGCAGTATAGGTTGGTATGTAGTTATAGTGTGCGTTTTCTAAAGAAAATCCGTTGTTTAGAATTCTATTAAAACCATCTTCTCCAAACCGGTCTGCATACCTTGTTAAGTAATCGTACCTCATTTGATCGACAACAATACCAACTACCAGTTTAGATTTTTTTGTTACCTTAGATTGTTGCTTCTCCTCTGTATTATTACAACTTAAAAGAAGAAGTAAACTAAAAAAAATAGGAGCTATTTTAAATTTCATATTAAATTAATTATTAAGATTATTCAAAAGTAATAATTTTATGTTTTGATTAACGCAGATTTACTTTCTATTAATGATTATTTAATACTTTAGCATAAATTTTTATTTGAATGAATTATCTTGAACATATTGGTAAATATTTTATAATGTTAGGGCGGATTTTTAAGAGGCCTCAACGATTAAGAGTTTTTTATCAAGCCATATTTAGAGAAATAGAAGATTTAGGAATTAAATCTTTAGGGATTATTATGTTTATTTCCTTCTTTATTGGTGGTGTAATTGCACTTCAAACAGCATTAAATTTAGATAACCCTTTTATTCCAGAATCTCTAATTGGTTTTGCAGCAAAACGATCTATAATATTAGAGTTTGCACCTACTTTCTGTTCAATTATTTTAGCAGGTAAAGTTGGTTCTTATATTACATCTAGTATTGGTACAATGCGTGTAACCGAACAAATAGATGCTTTAGAGGTAATGGGTATAAATTCTTTAAATTATTTGGTGTTACCTAAAGTTATAGCTACTGTTTTCTTTTATCCTTTTTTAGTATCATTGGGTATTTTTTTAGGTATTTTTGGAGGATGGGTTTCTGGAGTTTTGTCTGGTCTTTTTTCGGGAACAAGTTATATAGAAGGAGTTCAGTTAGATTTTGATCCCTTTTTATTAACATACGCAATAATTAAAACATTAATATTTGCATTTTTAATAGCTACCGTTCCATCTTATCATGGTTATTACGTAAAAGGAGGTTCTATTGCTGTGGGTAGGGCAAGTACTCAATCTGTAGTTTGGACAACTATTTTAATTGTAATTACAAATTATTTATTAACTCAAATGCTTTTAACCTAAGATATGATAGAAGTAAATAACTTAAAAAAAGGCTTTGGAGACGTAAAAGTTTTAAAAGGTATTTCGGCTACTTTTCACCCAGGAAAAACCAATTTAATTATTGGGCAAAGTGGATCTGGTAAAACAGTATTTTTAAAATCTTTAATTGGTTTACATACTCCAGAAGAAGGGACAATTTCTTTTGACGGAAGGATAAATACTAAATTTACTGACGAAGAAAAACAACAATGGAGACAAGAAATAGGCATGGTTTTTCAAGGAAGTGCTTTGTTTGATTCTCAAACAGTAGAAGAAAATGTAATGTTTCCTCTAAAAATGTTTACTAAAAAATCTCCAGCAGAAATGTTAGAGCGTGTAAATTTTGTTTTAAAAAGAGTAAATTTAGAAAACTCTAATAAAAAATTACCAGCAGAATTATCTGGAGGAATGCAAAAAAGAGTTGCTATAGCAAGAGCAATTGTAATGAATCCTAAATATTTATTTTGTGATGAACCAAATTCTGGTTTAGACCCTCAAACAGCTATTGTAATAGATAATTTGATTAAAGAGATTACAGATGAATATAAAATTACAACTGTAATTAACACACATGATATGAATTCTGTAATGGAAATTGGAGAAAAAATTATTTTTTTAAAAGATGGTAAAAAAGCGTGGGAAGGAAGCAGTGAAGATATATTTAAAACTGATAATGAAACAGTTGTAGATTTTGTGTATTCTTCTAATTTATTTAAGAAAGTTAGAGATACTTATTTAAATGAAAAAAAATAAAAGAAAAGTTTGGATAAACAAAATAAAAGAATATCTTTGCAGCCGCTAAGACGAAAGGCAATGACCTGGTAGCTCAGTTGGTAGAGCATCTCCCTTTTAAGGAGAGGGTCCTGGGTTCGAGCCCCAGCCCGGTCACTTTAAATTAAAAGCTTCACATTTATGTGAAGCTTTTTTTATGGAAGAAATAATTTTAAGATGATAAGATTGTCAATTTTAAATTTTTGTATCTTTCCAATGATAATTCTAACAGCAGTATTTAATGGAAGAAACTAATCTAAATAAAAAACCTTTAGAAGAGAAACCTAAGCAGGATATAAAAGAAGAAGCTAAAGGTTTGTTTGCAAGTATAAAAAAGTTTTTAACCGAGCTTTTTGATTTTAGACACGATACAGACCATAACGCAACAATTGATGCGATTAAAGCTGATATTCCTTTTAAGGGAGCAACTGCTTGGATTCTTATTTTTGCTGTTTTTGTGGCCTCTATTGGATTAAATGCAAACTCCACAGCTGTTGTAATTGGAGCCATGTTAATATCCCCATTAATGGGGCCTATTTTAGGTATAGGAATGTCTTTTGCTTTAAATGACATTAATACTTTTAAAAAGTCGTTAATAAATTTAGGAGTAATGATAGGCTTAAGTTTATTTGCATCTTTTTTATTCTTTTATTTCTTTCCTTTAAGTGAAGATAATTCGGAATTATTAGGTAGAGTTAGTCCAGATATTAGAGATGTTTTAATTGCATTTTTTGGTGGTTTGGCTCTTATGGTTGCAAGAACAAAAAAAGGGACAGTAGCTTCCGTTATTTTTGGTGTTGCAATTGCTACAGCTTTAATGCCTCCATTATGTACAGCGGGTTATGGATTGGCAAAAGGTAAGTGGGCTTATTTTTTTGGTGCTTTATATTTATTTACAATTAATACTATATTTATAGCATTAGCTACTTTTTTAGTTTTAAAATTATTGCGTTTTCCGATGCATAAATACGCAAATGCAGCTAAAAGAAAGCGTTATGCTACAATTGCATCTGTAGTGGGTGTAGCTGTTATGATTCCTGCAATTATTACCTTTTTAAGAGTTTTTGAAGAAAGCCAAATAGAACGACAATTTAATACATTTATTAAAAATGAAGTTGAATCTATTCCTAATTTTCAAATTTTGGGTGATCCAGATTTAGATATAAGTGGAAAAGAAATTAGATTAAGTTTTTTTAATGAGGTAACTGATGGTGAGAAAAACTTACTTATCAATCAATTAAAAGATACTGATTATGATAGAATTAAAGATTTTAAAATTAAAATAAAAGGGAGTGATACCAAAAGTTTTGAGTTAATTACTACTGCTTACAAGGAAAAAAGACAAGAGTTAGAAGAAAGTAAAAAAACGATTGAAGACTTACAAAGTCAAATTACAGATTTAGAAAGCACTATTGCAATTTTAAATACTAGGATAGAGGAAGATGCACTTAATAAAAATAATAAAGCAATTGCATTTAGTAGAATAGCCAAAGATGCTAAAATTAGGTACAATGATATTGAAGAAATTGGGTTTGCAAATATTTTATCTTCAAAAGATTTTATAAAAATTGATACAATACCAGTTGCTATGATTAAATGGGATTTATCATTATCAGATGATCTTATTCAGTTTAAAGAAAATGAATTAAGAACATGGCTTCAAAAAGAAATGAAACTAGACACTTTATTTATTAAAAGAGATTAATAAAAAAAAGCATCCATTTTAGGATGCTTTTTTTTATTGAAATTATTTAAGGATTATAAAACCGAACTTCTGTATTTTGATTGAATAAATACACTTTTTTATTACTCATATTTATACATTCAAATCGAGTTCTACGTTTATTACCTCTTTTGTAAATGATATTTTTAAATTCAAAAAAACCATCAAAAGGAATTTGGAAAACAAAACTTTTTCCTGTTTCTGCTGTATTTCCTCTTAAAACTAAAGATAATTTAACATCAGCATCTGTACTTGCTTTTGGGTTTTTAAAGTAATTGGCTAAATGAGGAAGCATTTCTTTAGGGTAAATATCTGGACGTAAAAAAGGTAACATTAAATGCTGAAAAACCATTTTCCATTCTTTTCCGTGAGGTAAAACTTTTCTTCCAAATTTTTGATGTGTTACATGATGCGCAATTTCATGGACTAATGTTAATAAGAATTGGTATTGGTTAAGGTTATTATTTACAGTAATTTGAAATCTTCCGTTAGGCATTTCTCTAAAATCTCCGTGTTTAGTTTGCCTTTGATTTACAATTTTTAGATCAAAAGAATGCTCATCAATTAAAAATTGAATAAAAGGAATAGCTTTTTGTGGAATAAAATGTTGAAAATTAGAATTCAATCTGCTTTTTTTACGGAGTTGTAGATGAAACTTGTAATACTTTTCCGTTATAATATTTATTTCCAGTTAAAGAAAAATCAAAAATATAATTTGCCATTTCTATTGCAGAAGTTGGTGCAATATAGCCCGGAAAAGCTTCTTCAAGCATTTCTGTTTGTACAGCACCCAAAGCTAAAACATTAAATGCAATTTGTTGTTCTTTGTATTCTTCGGCTAGTAATTCTGATAAAGTAATAACAGCACCTTTAGCAGAAGAATAAGCTGCTAATCCGGGGAATTTCATGCTTCCTTGAATTCCTCCCATAGAACTTACTGTAACAACATGACTTGCTTTTGTCATAAAAGGAATCATCAACTTTGTAATTTCTGCTACCGCAAAAACATTTACTTTATATACTTCTAAAAAATCGTTAGAAGTTAAATCTGTAAACGGTTTATTGATTAGTTTACCGGCATTGTTTATTAAAACGTCAACTTGTTTCCAGTTATTTTTAATAAAATCAGTTACTTTTTCTAAATCTGATTTTATAGATAAATCAACAGAAATTACTGTAATATTCTTATGATTAAATTCTTCTAAAGGTTTTGTATTTCTAGATAAGGCTAAAACTTTATGCCCGTTGTTAGCAAATTTCTTAGCTAACTCAAAACCGATTCCTCTGCTTGTTCCTGTAATAACAATGTTTTTCATTTGTATAAATTTAAAGAAGTAATTTTATTTGTAGTAAAAAGAAAATAATCCATTAATCTTCTTCTTCAAAAATAATATGCTGATAAGCACCAATATCAGGATTTGTACTTCTATTAATGCCTAAAATATCTGTTGTAAAAATAGTTGCTTTTGCTGTGTTAATAGCATCAGAATTATCACCAATTATAAAATCTTCGTTTTGAGAATTTCTAAAATCAGAATTTCCGTTTAAAATGATATTTTGATAAAAATCAGAAGTAAAATCCATTTCTGCTACCTCAGCATAAGAATCGTTTGTGTCGTTAAACTGAATTAGAGAGTTACTTATATTATAATTAAATAAACCACTAGCGTCAACATTATCCAAAATAAATTCAATATTACTATTTCCATCAAATATACAATTGGTAAAATTTGCTGCGTATAAATTTCTAGTTTCTATAATATCTTGACCGCTTTCATCTGTATATGTAAAAAAATTGTTGACTAAAACGGCTGGTAATTGTCTAATTCCGTTGTTCCAAAAATTAGCAAAAGTACTATGTGTAAAATTATATGTTCCGCCAATAATAGCAGCTAAAGAAGCTTGTCCTGCAGAACCAACAACCACATTATTTCCTTCTATATTGGTTTCTCTTGCTAAAATTCCGTAGTTAGAATGATTGTAAATTTCTGTGCTTTCTAATTTTAACGTAGGTGTAGAGGTAGAGCCAATGCTGTCAATTAAAATGCCAATTACTCCATTTTTAATTTGTGCATGTGTAATTTCATGCTCTTTACTTCCTGCTCGCATCCAAATTGTACCCCATTGTCCAGGAACATCATTAAAACTATTTTCTAATCGATCTCCTTCAAAAATCACTTTTTCTGCTAATGTTCCATTTACTTTTAAAGTAGCATTATTGTCTATAATTAAACCAGAATTATCATGAAAATACACTTTAGAGCCAGCATTAATTGTTAATGTTTTGTTTGATGCAACTGCAGCATAACCATAAATAACGGTTGGTTTGGTATTGGTAAATGTTAACTCATTATCTTCTAAAAAACGACCTTGTAAACTGGTTGGTTCTCCATCTAAAGTAAGGCTATCAATTTTCATTGTAATCGGGTCTTTGCCAGGATAAATAAAATTAGCGTCTTGTACTAAAGTAACCAAATCTACATTTTGCTGGTTGTCTCCTGTATCAAATAAAATCTTATCAGTATAAAGAGGGTCTATAACATTTTCGGCATTAATTGTAGTTTCAATAAAAACAAAAATACTGTCTTTAGCAAGTATGTCTATATCTGTAAAATCTTTACCAGTAATTCCATCAACATTTAATCGATAATTAGATGAGGTTCCGTTTTCTAATTTTATTTGCGGAATAGTTATAGAGTTATTACTTCTATTATATACTTTTAAATTGTATGTAGCAGAACCTATGTTTGTAAAAACAGTATCTAAAAAAACTGTGTCTTTAGAAAATTCTAATTTCCCAGAATTAGGGATTGTATCAAAATCTTTTCTACAAGAACTCATAGAAATTAGAACAATACAAATAATAAAAGAAATATAGTGGCGCATAAATTTAATTTCTGTAATCTCTAAGAAGCGAGAGTTGTTTATCTTTTAGAAATAGAATTTTTTGTAAGATTAATTATTGTTTTTTTATTAATTCTATTTCAAATACCTTACCCCAATGTTTACCAGTAACAAAAAGTCTGTTGTTTTCGGCATCAAAAGCAATACCATTTAAAACTTCATCATGTTCAACTAATTCTTGCGTTTTTTTCATTTGAGCTTCTAAAGTTTTTAAATTTGCAATTCCTTCGACAACACCTGTATTTGGATCAATTACAACAATAGCATTTTGTTGGTATTTGTTAGCGTAAATTTTTCCGTTTATCAATTCTAATTCATTTAAATCTCCAACCGCATATTTATTAGTATAAACCTGAATCGATTTTTTTTCTTCTAAAGTTTCTGGATCTAAAAACCAAATTTTGTTGGTTCCGTCAGATTTAATTAAATATTCATCATTGTGTGTTAATCCCCAACCTTCTTTACTGTTATTATAAGTAAATTCTTTTTCTTGCTCAAAAGTTTCTAAGTTATAAACAAAACCTTTTTTAGCTTGCCAAGTTAGCCAGTAAATTTTATTATTGAAGATGGTCATTCCTTCTCCAAAATATTGATTATTTAAATCTATGTTTTGTAGCACTTTTCCTGTTTTTATTTCTACTTTTCTAAGTTTAGATTCTCCTTTATGACCTGTAGTTTCATATAAAAAACCATTGTAATATTCTAAACCTTGTGTATATGATTTTGTGTCGTGCGGATATTCGTTAATAATTTTATAATCATAAACCACAGGTGTTTTATTAGCTAAAACTTCAAAGAAATTATTAATCTTTTTAGTTTTCTCAGGATAAAAAACCAAAGCAGAAATTTGATGTTTACCAACACCTAAATCTGTTGTGTTTATAGAAACTGTATTTCCTTTAGATGTAATTTCTTTACCGTTTATAAAAAACTGAACATTATTAATTGTTTTGTTGTCTTCTTCTTTTAAAGTAACGTCTAAATTAGTGTTTAAAGAAACTTGTTTTTTGTGTTGTAAACTAAATTTATAGACATCAGAACAAGAAGTAATAAATAGAAAACAAGCAAAAAAAGCAATAATTAGAGAATTATTTTTCATTTTTATATTTAATTTTAGTCTTTTAATTTTTTAATAAAATGATGAAAAGCCTTTATTCACCAACAAAAGTAAGAGTAAAAGTAACTAATGTGATTATTTACTTAAATAAAAATGAAATATTTATTTGTAAATAAAAAAATATAGTTAAATTTGCATCCTCAAAATAGTAAAAAACAACTATTTAGAGATAAAAGTAAGCCTTACCAACTTACTTATGCAAACATAACATTAAAGTATTAAAATATAATAAAATGAAAAAAGGAATTCATCCAGAAAATTATAGAATGGTAGCATTTAAAGACATGTCTAACGAAGATGTATTTTTAACTCGTTCTACTGTAGACACTAAAGAAACTTTAGAAGTTGATGGTGTAGAGTATCCTTTAGTAAAATTAGAGATTTCTAGAACATCTCACCCATTTTACACTGGTAAATCTAAACTTATTGATGCTGCAGGACGTATTGACAAGTTCAAAAACAAATACGCAAAATTCAAGAAATAATTTTCTTAGAATTTTAAACATATTTAAAACTCCAACATTTATTTGTTGGAGTTTTTTTATGCTAAACTTATAAATAGTTTGTGTAAACTATTTGTAAGGTCAATCAATAAAAATCGTACTAAAAGAGTATTTTTAGCTTTTTTTAAAACAACTATTTTATAATGAGAAATACAATATTATTTATCTTATTTTTAATTACTACTTTGTGTGGTGTTTTGGTGTATTTTATACCTCAAACCGGAACTATAATTTTAATTTCTATATCTGGTTTATTAACCTTAGTAGCTATTTATGATAGTTTACAGACCCAACATTCTTTATTACGAGCTTTTCCTTTAGTGGCACGTTTACGTTGGTTTTTTGAAGAAGAAAGAGATAAAATTCAACAATATTTTATAGAAGACAATTTAAATGGTACACCAATAAATAGAGAAAAAAGAAGTATTGTTTATCAACGTTCTAAATTAAACAAAGAAACGATTCCTTTTGGTACTCAGCATAATGTGTATGCTAAAGGATATGAGTTTGTAAAACACTCTATCTTTCCTAAAGATCATCATCATGTAACCGGAGAAAGAGTCTTATTTGGGTCGGATAAATGTAGTCAAAAATACCACAGTTCTTTGATTAATATTTCTGCAATGTCTTTTGGTTCTTTGAGTAAAAATGCTATTATGGCTTTAAACCAAGGAGCAAAAATGGGTAAATTTGCTCATAATACAGGTGAAGGAGGAATTTCTTCTTATCATTTACAAGGTGCAGATTTAGTTTTTCAAGTAGGAACTGGTTATTTTGGGGCAGGTAAAACGGTTGATGGAAAACGTGTTTTTGATGATGCTACTTTTAAAGCAAATGCCATTCGACCAGAAGTAAAAATGATTGAAATTAAATTTTCTCAAGGAGCTAAACCTGGCCATGGAGGAATTTTACCAGCAGAAAAAAACACAGAAGAAATTGCTAAAATACGTTCTGTAGATGTTGGTACGCAAGTAGATTCTCCATCTGGTCATTCTGCATTTTCTAGTTATCAGGAGATGATTGTTTTTATTCAAAAAGTAAGAGACTTATCAGGAGGAAAACCAGTAGGAATCAAATTTTGTGTAGGGAATAATGAAGAAATAGAAAGCATGATAGAAGCGTTTTCTAAAGCAAATAATTATCCAGATTTTATTACTGTAGATGGTGGAGAAGGAGGTACAGGTTCTGCGCCAATGGAATTTACAAATTATATAGGAACTCCGTTGTTAGAGGGTTTGGTTTTTGTAAATAAATTATTGATAAAATATAATTTAAAAAATCAGATTAAAATTATTGCTTCTGGTAAAGCTATAGATGCTTTTGATATTGTAAAATATTTGGCTTTAGGTGCAGATGCAATTGCAATGGCAAGAAGTTTTATGTTAAGTTTGGGTTGCATACAAGCAAGAGAATGTAATTTAGATACTTGTCCTGTTGGTGTTGCTACACAAGACCCAGATTTGGTAAAAGCCTTGGTTGTAGAAAAGAAAAATGTGCGTGTTAAAAACTATCATAATAAAACAATTTCTTCTGTAAAAGAAGTGGTTGCAGCTATGGGAATTGCTGGTATTGCAGATGTAAAAGCAAATCAGGTTTTTAGAAGGCAAAAAAATGATGAAATAGAAAGTTTAGAAACTATTTATTACAACAATTAAAGAAAAACATTTATGGAATATTTTGATATCGTTATTATTGGAGGAGGACCAATTGGAATTGCTTGCGGATTAGAAGCTAAAAAGAAAGGTTTGAGTTATATAATCTTAGAGAAAGGACCTATTGTCAATTCCTTATATAATTACCCGGTAAATATGCAGTTTTTCTCTTCTTCAGAGAAGTTAGAGATTGATGATATTCCTTTTATTAGTAAAGAAGCAAAACCAAGAAGAAGCGAAGCTTTAGAGTATTATAGAAGAATTGCAACCTCAAATAAATTAAATATTAAATTATTTGAAAAAGTAAATTCGATTTCTAAAGAAGATGAAGAGTTTACAATTGTTTCAGAAAAAAATAGTTACAAGTCTAAAAACATTGTTATTGCTACAGGTTTTTATGATATCCCAAATACTTTAAATATTCCTGGAGAAGATTTGCCAAAAGTTTCTCATTACTATAATGATCCGCATTATTTTGCTGGACAAAAATTAGTCGTTATAGGTGCGAGTAATTCTTCTGTAGATGCCGCTTTAGAATCTTATAGAAAAGGGGCTGAGGTTACTTTAATTATAAGAGGAGATGAAATTGGAGAGCGTGTAAAATATTGGGTAAGACCAGATATTATCAACAGAATTAAAGAAGGGAGTATTAAAGTATATTATAAATCTACAGTTAAAGAAATCAGTAAAGAAACAATTACAATCAATACAAAAAACGGATTAGAAACTTTACCAAATGATTTTGTGTTAGCTTTAACGGGGTATAAACCAAATTTTACATTTTTAGAACAAGTTGGAGTTGCTTTTTCTAATGATGAAAAGAAAATTCCTGTCTATGATGAAGATACGATGGAAACCAATGTAGGAGGTGTTTATTTAGCTGGTGTAATTTGTGGAGGTTTAGAAACACATAAATGGTTTATAGAAAACTCTAGAATACATGCAAAAATGATTGTAAAAGATATTTTAGAGAAAAAATAAATTATATTTAATTATTTGATTTTGAGTGTTAAAAATTATATTTGTGTAAATTAAAAACACTAATTAATGAAAAAACTCATCACTTTATGTCTTATTTCTTTCTTTATGACAGCATTTACTTTTAGCCAAGATCAATATATTTTTCCTACAGGAAACGGAGCATTAAGTAATGCTTTTCTAAAAGAGATTATTAAATTAACAGGAAAAGAAAAGCCTAAAATTTGTTATTTACCAACGGCTTCCGGAGACAAAGAAAGTAATATAATTAAATGGTATGAACAAGCTCGTGGTTTATCAATAGAACCTTATGCGCAAAAGGTTTGGATAAGTTCTTACAGACAAAAGGAAACATTTGAAGAGGTTTTATTAGATATGGATGCTATTATAGTTGGTGGTGGAAATACACTTAATATGATTGCTATTTGGAAAGCACAAGGCATTGATAAGGTGTTAAAAACAGCATTAGAAAAAGGAATTGTTTTAGCTGGTGGAAGCGCAGGTTCTTTATGTTGGTTTGATAACGGAACAACAGATTCTAGACCCAAAGAATTAAGCGTGGTAGAAGGTTTAGGTTTCTTACCTTATAGTCACAGTCCTCATTATGATAAAGAAGAATACCGCAGACCTTTGTATGAAAAAAATATTAAAGAAGGTATTTTTAAAGCAGGTTATGCAATGGATAATAATTCTGGTATTATTTTTAAAAATGGTAAGCCATTTAAAGTATTGTCTATGGGGGAAGAGCATAATTGTTATTATGTATCATTAGTAGATGGAGAAATAGTAGAAAAAAAGTTAGATAAAATTATTTTGAAAGATTAAAGAATCAGTCTCTCTTTTTTTCATTTAAATAGAAAATCATTTCACTTTGCTGAGGTTGTCAGTAAAAGGAAACGATTTTTTTAGTATTTAAGAAATAAACTTCTTAGTAATTATCATCAATAAATTTAAGTTATTTCCAATTTTGCATACTTATTTAGAAAAGAGATAAATATGTTTTATAAGAATAGTTGGAGTTTTGCAGTATGAATAAAATATCAAACTTCGGAGTTTTTACATTACTATTTGTAAGTAGTTTAACCATAATGGTTGGTACGGTAATAGCACCTTCTTTATCAGGAATTGTAGAACATAAAGATTTAGGTTTTTCACCTAGTTGGTTAATAACATTACCGTCTTTAGGTGTAGTGCTTTTTGCTCCGCTAATCGGTAAGCTTTTGCCTAAATTAGGTACTATTAAATTGTTGAGTTTAGGTCTAGTTCCTTATGCTGTTTTAGGATTAATAGGTGCGTTTATTACCAATGATTATCTATTAATTTTAGATAGAATTTTATTAGGCGCAGCAACGGTTGCTATTCAAGTTTCTGTAACTGCTTATATTGGCGATTTTTTTACAGGTGAAGACAGAATGAAAATGATTGCATGGCAAGGAATGTCTATAGAATTAGGAGGCGTTGTCTTTTTAGCAATTGGCGGTATTTTAGGTGAAAAACATTGGCAATTCCCATTTTATATTTATCTATTAGCTTTATGTTGTTTGTTTTTAGTGGCTAAAACTTTGCCTAAAATCAATCATCAAACAGCAAAAACTTCTAGAGAATCTATAGATGATACTAAAAATAAAACAAAGGTAAAATTAATATTTATAGCTTCTCTTTTAGCAATGATGTTGTTTTTTGTAGGCTTTGTTACTTTACCTTTATATTTACCAGGATCTTTTGGTTTTAGTGAGTCTAAAACAGGTTACTTAATGGCTTTTATTTCTCTAATTGCAATTGTTACAGCAAGTCAAATGCCTAAAATGGTAAAAGCGTTAGGAGACGGTAAAACGGTTTCTTTGGGTTTTGTTTTTTTTATATTTGGTTATTTTGTATTGGCAACAACTTCTAGTTTACCTTTTTTAATACTTACAGCTATTTTTATTGGTATTGGTTTTGGTTTTACCATTCCGTTATTAAATCATATGATGTTAGAAGCAAGTACATTAAAAAGCCAAGGGAAAAATTTAGGTTTGTTTTCTATGGGAGTTTTTGGCGGTCAGTTTTTATCTACTTTTGTAGAATATATTTCTAATAACTATACTGCTATTTATGGAATTGCATCAGGTTTAGCCTTATTAATAGGAATTGTTTTATATATAATGTTTCTAAAAAAAGCAAAAGAATAGAGTTGAAAAAATCTTCTTACATTTGATGAAATACATCAATTGTAAATGAATCAAAAAGATTGGAATACAAGAATCCAAATTATAGATAATTTTAAAAATGAAACTGAAATTCTCTCAGAAAATTCAATGGGAATTTACATTGAATTTTGTTCTGATAACTCTTTGGTTATTTACTTTAAACCTTTAAATGAAGTTTTTATTGATAATATTTTTAATGAAAATACAGGTGTTTTAATCAATTTTGAAAGAGATTTAATTGATGAAGATGATATTGAGTTTGCTTTAGATATTTTTTCATTATTTAATAAATATCCTCAATTTTATATAAATAACACAGCTGAGGTTGATAAAATAACACAGCTAATTTTATTGTTAAAAGAAGAATATCAGAATAAAAAATCTTCTTATATTATGTTTAAAACGTTGCTTAAAGTATTGTTGCTTTATTTAATTCGTTTTCAAAATGATGGTTTCCTAAAACAAGATTTAAATCAAAAAAGAGTGTTTCAATTTTTAGAATTAATGGAAACTTCTTTTTTAACAGAAATAACTACAGAGTTTTATGCAGAACAAATAGGAATTAGTAGTAAACGATTAAATCAAATTTTAAAAGAAAAACTAAATTTAACAGCAAAACAAATTATACAACAGCGTCAAATTACAGAAGCCAAACGAAAACTTATTAAAGGAGAAATAACCACAAAAGAATTGGCATTTTATTTAGGTTTCGATTCTTTAAGTAGCTTTTCTCGTTTTTTTAAAAAAAATGTAGGTGTTAGTCCGTCTGTTTTTAAGAAGGAACATTCGTTTTAAAAGCTTAATAATTTATTTATTCTAGTTTTAATTCTGCAAAAACAGGAAAATGATCTGAGGGGAATTTAAAGTCTACAACGCTAGATAAAACAGCATATTTATCGACTTTTAGAGTGTTTAGTTTTGAGATAAAAATGTAATCTATTCTTCTAGTAACTGGCTGATTATACTTAAAACCATTAAATGTACCATCTGCTCCAAATCTTATGTTTGCTACATTTTTAGTGTCGTTCATTATTTTTTTGGTTTCTTTTAAAATATCATTATCAGGCGTTACATTTAAATCACCTGTTAAAATGATAGGATAATTTTCTGTGTTTTTTAAGGCTATTTTATTTAAAATAAGCTGCAATCCTTTTTTTTGAGCAATACTACCTACGTGATCTAAATGCGTATTAAATGCCCAGAATTTTTTATCAGAATTTTTAAAAGAAAATAATCCGTAAGTACAAATTCTAGGACAAGCAGCATCCCAACCTATAGAAACTTTGGTGGGTGTTTTAGATAACCAAAAAGTATGTTCTTCTATAACTTCTACTTTTTCTGAATTGTAATAAATGGCAGAATATTCTCCTTTTTTGAGACCATCTCTACCTTCTCCAATAAACTTATAACCAGTTAAAGCATTGTTTAAATCTTCAATTTGATTAGGTTTTGCTTCTTGAACACCTAAAACATCAGGAGCTAAAAAAAGTATATGATTGGTTAAAAAATCTTTTCTGTTTGGCCATGCATTTTCTCCATCAGAAGCAACATCTAAACGTATGTTATACGTCATTACTTTAAGTGGTGATGTAACTCTTTTTTTAGAACTACAAGCACAAATAAACAAACTAAAAAGGAATAGGTAAACTGCTTTCATTATTTCTGATTTTTTTGATAAACGCGAACATAATCAATGACTAATTGTTGTGGGAAAATTGGATCATCAATGCCTTTTCTACCGCCAAGCATTCCGCCAATTGCTGTATTTATTTTTATATGAAAATTTTGATCAAATGGCCATTCATCGGTGGTTTTGTGGTCGTTTTCAATATGGTTGTAAACTTCATTATCTAATAAAAAATCAATAGATTCTGGTGTCCAAATAATTGAATAGGTATGAAAACTTTCATAAGGTTTTTCTATTTTAATACTTTTTCCCCTTTGAGTGCCAATCATATGGTTGTACGCTTTGGTGTGTATGGTTCCAAAAATAGAATCAGGATCAAAACCTACGTGTTCCATAATGTCAATTTCTCCACATTTTGGCCAACCTACTTCCGATTGATTTTCGCCTAACATCCAAAATGCTGGCCAAAGACCCACTCCTTTTGGTAATTTTGCACGAATATCTATGCGTCCATAAGTCCACTCTGCTAAACCACTTGTAGTTAAACTTGCAGAAGTATATTCACCATATTTTTGGTTGTTTCTCCAATTAGTATCTTCTACACTTTTAAAAGTAAGATTTGCAATTTTTTCTTTGTGAGATTCTAAAATTAAAAAGCCTTTTTCTACTCTAGAATTTTTTAAGCTATCTGTGTAATATTGTTTTTCTTCATTTCTTTTAAAACCAATTTCATGTTTCCATTTTAAAGAATCTGGTTTTCCAGAGTAATTAAATTCATCGCTCCAAACCAATTTATAATCTCTTGTAACGGGAAAATTGTTGAATTTTTCAAGAGCAAGTTCAGGCTCATCTGTTGTTATATAATCAAAATCATTGGCTAATAACCAATCAATATCCTCTGCTTTATTTACGGTCCAAGCATTTAAAGTTAGTCCTAATTCTTTTGCCTTAACAATCCAATCAGTCTGTTTTTTAAAAATAGAAACATGATAATCCAATCCAGAAATACCAGCTTCTTTCAATTCTAATGGAGATTTAGAACCTGCTAAATATTGTGTTTTTACATTCGGATTTTCCTCAATGATAGCTTCTAAAATATCAAAACTAAAGCTGATGTAAGAAGAAATAATTTTGTCTGCTTTTAGCTCTTTTACCAATGTTAATGTTTTATTGGCAACTAATAAGTTTTTTTCTTTTGATGAAGTTGGTTTTATTTCACAAACTAAACTTGTGTTTGTGTTATTTTCTAATCCTGCTAATAAGTAGTTTCTTAAAGTAGGTAATGTTTCTCCATTTGATAATTTGGTTTGAGATAACTCTTTATAAGTAGATTTTTCGACAACAAGATTGTTGTATTTATTGTCGTGTGTTACAACTAAAACACTATCTAAAGTTATTCTTACATCAAACTCGCTACCCAAAGTTTGTAGTTTAATTGCTTGTTTTAAAGAAGCAATCGAGTTTTTTGGGAGTTCATTTTTTTTCCAGGCACCTCGATGCGCGATAATGCTATTATTGGCAAATTGTGTTTTTATTTCTTTTGTTTTATTTTTTAAAAACTGAATTCTTTGCGTTAATAATTCTGGCTCATTTGTAGAAATGTAATCAAATTTTTTATTGATTAACCAATCCATATCTTCTATGCTATTTACCGTTCCAGAATTTAAAATAAGACCATTCTTTTTGGATTCTTCTATCCAATCAGGATTCTTTTTAAGCGCAGCAATTCTATAATTTACTCCATAAATTCCGTCTTTTTTCATTTCTTTTGGAGTTTTGTTACTCCCTAAGTACATGGTTTTAATGTTTTTATCCAAAGAAATTAATTTGGTTAAAATTTTATATCCAAAACTGATGAAAATTACTTTATCTAATGCATTATTTTTTTTGTAGACATTATAGATTTTTTCAGCAATAATCTCACTTCTTTCTGGACTAATTGTAGATTGTTTTATTTCACAGATAAACAATGTTGAGGTATTATTTTTACTACCTGAAGTGATAAATTCTTGTAAGGTTGGTATTTTTTCTTGATTAGAAAGTTTATATGGTAATAATTCTTTATAGGTTGATTTCTCTACAAATAGGTTATGATATTTTGGTCCATGTGTAATTACCAAAGAATCGTCTGACGTCATGTTTACATCAAACTCAGAACCTGCAAATTTCATCTGTACTGCTTGCCTAAATGAAGCTAAAGAATTTTGAGGTAAATCAAGCTTTTTCCAAGCACCTCTATGAGAAATTACTTTAGATTTTATGTTACTTGTATCTGTTTTAAGAAGTTGTTTTTTACAAGAAATTAAACATAAAAATAAAATTAGAAAAGAAAATGAAAAGCGCATAATTAAAATTGATAATTTGAAATAGAAATAAGGCTGTTTAAAAAGTAAAATAAATATTCTTATTAATTTTGTGAAAATATTTTAACGAATATATCTGCAAAATTAAATTATAAGAACTTGTTTTAAACAGCCTTAACATTTTTATAATATATTATTAATATCCATCATTTTGAGGATAATCAGAACCTAATAGATCTAAATCTATTTGAGCAATTGGCCAATTGATATAATGTGATTGCCAATTATCTCTAGGATCTTTTTCACCTAAGTTGGCAGGAAAATATTCACCATCACCAGCATAACTAGTAATTTGTCTGTCAATAACTTCTTGTCCCATTCTTTTTAAAGTAAACCAACGTTGTCCTTCAAAAGCTAACTCACGAGCTCTTTCATCTAAAATATCTTGTTCTGTTATACTTGTTAAAGCAGTTGTATTTGCTCTTAATCTAACTGCATTTATGTAAGGTAACGGATCTCCTGAACCAGATTTCATGATAGCTTCTGCTGCAATTAAATAAGTTTCTGCCAACCTGTAAACCGTAACGTTGCTTCTATTTAAATATGAATCTGGATCATTGTCTTCTTGAGCAAATTTGATACAAGAAGGATTCATTCTTTGGTAATAGGTTGTGTAATTACTACTCGGGTTGTCTAAATCGGTTATGGGTGCATAATTATCAACTTCTTCTCCAATTCTGTCTCCAGAGGTATAATAATATTTCAATCTAAAATAAGTGTCATCATCTCTAGTATCATTTGGGTCTTCTGATAATAAGTTAAGCAAATATAGGTTTGGTAATATACGTGCAAAACCTCGTCCGCCTTGTTCTACATTAGATTCAATACCTGAGATATTAAAATACTGAGCAACATAATTTGCATTGATCATAGTTGTACTTCCTCCTCCAGATAAATCGTCTTCAGATTGTATAACAAATAAAGATTCTGAATTATTTCTATTTCCTGCAAAAACATCTGCAGTAGAAGATACTAAACTATGCGGACCTTCTTCTATCAATGATACTGCTTGTTCTGCTGCTTCTGTCCAATCTTCTTGCCACATGGCTACTTTAGCTTTTACATGTTTAGCAGTTCCTTTTGTAACACGACCAAAAGTATCTGTCCAATCTAAATTTTCAATTGAAAAACTAAGATCACTATTAATTAGTTCAAAAATTTCTTCTTCAGAAGATTTGTCATTCACGATATCAAATGCATTATCTACGGTTACAGTTTCGGTAGTTATAAAAATGTTATTATACATTCTGTATAAATAGAAATATGAATTTGCTCTAAAAAATTTAGCTTCAGCAATAATTTTATTTTTAGCATCTTCATCAATACCATCTATAGCTTCTGCTGCATTAATAATTGCTGTTGCTTTGTTTGCTACATTATAAAAGTGTTTCCAAAATAAAGAAGAGGCAAGTTGCGTACCATAATCAATAGAAGAAATTCCTCTTTGATATCTACCCATTAAACCAGTGTAACCAGATCTACTAAATGCTAAATCACTTCTAGAAGACATAAGAACAGCTCCCATAAAATCTTCGGTACTTACGTCGTAACGATCTCTATTTAGTTTATACAAACTTACAACACCAGATTTTAAACCTTCTTCAGTTGTATATATGTAATCAGAATCTATTAATGTGCTTGGTTGTTCTTCTAAGAAATCTTGGCAAGAGATCACGAAAAATAACATGATAAGTAGCATACAACTACTTTTTAATTTTATGTAAAAATTCTTTAAATTCATCTTTTCTTAATTTTTTAAAATTTAACTTTTACTCCAAAGGTGAAGCTTCTTGCATCTGGATAACCAGTGTCTGCTGTTGAAAAAGTATCTCTAATATTTACTTCTGGACTGTACCCAATGTAATCTGTGTTGGTAAATAAGTTTGTACCGGTAATATAAAATCTAAGTTGTTCTAAGTTTAGTTTTTCACTAATAAGATTGTTAAAAGTATATCCTAAACTTACGGTTCTTAATCTTAGATAAGAAGCATCTCTTACTGCTAATGAATTTAAATATAAAGGAGTAGAGTCGTAATTTGGTCTAGGAAAGTTTGCAGAAGGATTTTCTGGGGTGTAGTAATCTACTTTTACTCCATTTAATTTACCAGACAATGTACCTCCATTATTGTAACTAGATAAGAAAGGATTTATTTTTGTAGCACCTTGTACTGTATAAAAATCAGCAAATAAATCAAAACCTTTGTAAGCTACAGTTGTAGAAAATGAACCAAACCAATCTGGATTAGGATCTGTAAAAACTCTATCATCTTGAGTTATGATACCATCACCATCGGTGTCTTTAATTTTAATATCACCAGCTCTTAAATCTTGGGTAAATATAGATTCTGAATTTGCTTGTGGTGCATTTTCAAAATCTTCTCCTTCTTGCCAAATACCATCAAAAGCATATTGATAAATTACACCAACGGGTTGGCCAACATAATAACCATAAGTATCATCATTAAGTATTGGATTTCCGTCACCATCATTATAAAGCTCTACGATTTTATTTTTGTTGTTAGACCAGTTTGTTGAAACTGACCATTTAAAATCTTCTTTGTTAATAAGATTAGCTGTTAAGCTTAATTCTATACCGGTGTTTTGTAATTCTCCTGCATTAAAATAAGTATAACTATAACCTGTAGTGGAAGGTACACCTCTTTTTAATAACAAATCTGTTGTTCTTGCATCATACCAATTTACGTTTCCTACTAACATTCTGTTGAACATAGAAAAATCTAAACCGATGTTAGTTGTTGTTATTCTTTCGAATTTTAAATCGGTATTAGGTAAAATTGTTGAAGGAGAATATCCTGAAGCAGATTCACTATCAAAAATATAATTTTGACCTTCAGCTGTAAATAATGATGTGTAAGCAATACCTAAATCATTAACCAATGAACCATAACTTGCTCTTAGTTTTAATTCTTGAATAAAATCAACATTTTCTAAAAAATCTTCGTTATGTATTTTCCATGCAAAAGAAGCTGCAGGATTGTAACTCCATTTGTTATCTGCAGAATTTACAGAAGCACCATCTGCTCTAGCAGTAAAGGTAAACAAATATTTGTTTTGTAAGTTGTAACGAGCTCTTGCCATAAAAGAAGCAAGTGTTTGTTTGTTTTTATCACGCTCTACAGTTACGTTACCAATAGCATTTGTAATACCATTATATCCTAAGCTTTCATTGGTAAACCCTTGCCCTTCTGTAAAAGTTCTAGAGTATTCATTTTCTTGTGCAGATTGCACTAAAGTTAGGTTGAATTTGTTATTTTCATTAAAAGCCTTATCGTATGTAAGTATGTTTTCTATAAGATACGATTCTGTTAATTGGTTTTCTATTCTAGCAATACCATCAACATCATCACCCGCAGAACTTAAAGAAGATAAGTATTGCCCCCTTTCAGACGTTCTTCTTGTTAAGTTTGTTTTTAGTTGGTATTTTAAGTCTTTTGTTATTTGCCAACTAGGTGTAACGTTTATAACATAATCGTTCCCTTTTTCTACATTTTCTTGTTCATTAAGATTCCAAATTGGGTTTACTGCAGATGATTCTTCACCACTAGGAAATTGAGTAAGGTTTCCATCTTCATCATAAGCACTACCTAATGGTGAAGTTGTAATAACATTAACACTAGCAGCTCTACTGGTATTATCATTTAATAGATTTAAATCAAAATTTACAGAAAATTTATCGCTTATTTGTTGATCTACATTTAAACGTAATGTTTTTCTTGTGTAGCTAGATGTTGGTATAATACCATCTTCTTTAAAATAATTGATACTTGCAAATACTTTGGTAAGTTCTGTACCTCCAGAAATACTAATCGCTTGGTTGTTTATAATACCATTTCTCATTAGTTCATCTTCCCAATCTACAAATGCATTATTTTCTATGTTTGCTAATTCTATTTCAGAAAAAATATCAGAATCTACAGGATATGCATCTCCGTCAATAGTAGATCTAACGGCTTCTCTTCTCAACTGAGCAAATTCTTGTCCACTATAAACATCAAAGTTTTTTTCAATAGATTTTGTAGTAACATAGCCATGATAGTTTACGCTAACTTTACCAGATTTACCTCTTTTTGTAGTAATTAATACCACACCATTAGCACCTCTAGAACCATAAATTGCTTGTGCTGATGCGTCTTTTAAAAACTCTATAGATTCTATATCATCAGAATCTATATCTTCAATACCGCCATCTCTAACAATACCATCTACAACATAAATAGCACTTACATTACCTTCTATAGAACCTTGACCTCTAAAAATAATATCAGAAGTACCTCCTGGTCTTAAAGTTCCACCACCTACTTCAACTTGTAAACCTGCAATTCTACCTCTCAATAACTCATTAACGTCTGACGTTGGAGTTAATGTTGCCTTAGAAAGGTCTGTTGTTGCTACTGCATTCACAATATCGCTTTTACTTTGTGTACCATAACCAACAACAATAACTTCATCTAGCATATTGTCATCTTCTAATGAAATAATCATCTCGGTACCATTAACACTAATTTCTTTTGTTTTAAATCCAACATATGATATTACTAGAATACCTGATGGATTTGACATGCTTAACGAAAAGTTTCCATCAAAATCTGTGGAAGTACCGTTAGCAGTTCCTTTTTCAGAAACAGATGCACCGGGTAACGGCATTTTATCTGTTAATGAAAGTACTTTTCCTTTTATTGAAGTTTGGGCCAATAAAGTAAAGGAACCACAAACTAAAAAAAGACCAAAGAGTACTGAATTTCTTAATTTTCGAAATTTTAATTTCATGAATGATTTATTTAGTTAAAATTATTTAAAGCTTAAGATGTTGTTTTGATTATTATAGATTTTACAACCCTTAAAAAGCTTGGGCAAATTTAAATGCAATCTCTTTTGAAATTAAAATTTTACACCCCGACAACAGTGAAATAATAGGTTTTTTATGTAAAAAAACACTTTTTAATTGTAAAAAATCGTTGAAAATACAGTAGTTGTGTTCCAATATTAACTTTAT
Source organism: Polaribacter sp. Asnod1-A03 (assembly GCF_045063585.1). Classification (NCBI taxonomy): domain Bacteria; kingdom Pseudomonadati; phylum Bacteroidota; class Flavobacteriia; order Flavobacteriales; family Flavobacteriaceae; genus Polaribacter; species Polaribacter sp. Asnod1-A03. The sequence continues at coordinate 1,878,296 of NZ_JBEFOE010000009.1, forward strand.
GTTAACTCTCTAAAATAGAGGGGTAAATGGTTGTTTGTAGTGGTAAAGTCTAGGTGAAAATAAATCTTGTAAAGGTTTAAAATTTTAAAATATAGCCCACTAAACTCTCATCGTGTTGTAAGTTCATTTTTTTTCTTAATCTATAACGTTTCGTTTCTACACTTTTTGTGGAGATGTTTAATAAAGGAGCAATTTCTTTTGAAGATAAATTAAGTCTTAAGTAAGCACAGAATTTTAAATCATTAGATGTTAACTCTGGATGCATGGCTTTAATTTTATCCATAAAATCTTTATCGGCATTATTAAAAGCTTGTTTAAAAAATTTCCAATCTTTATTGTTGTTTAAGTTGTTTTCTATTAAGTTTACAGCACTTTCTACATCTTCGTTGTCTTTTACATTTTTTAATTCTTTCTTAATTTTTCTAAGCAACTCGTTCTTTTTAACAATGCTCATTGTAGAGATTGCCAATTCTCTGTTTTTACTTTCTATATCTTGATTTAATTTTTCATTTTTAATCTCAATAATGGTACGATCATTTTTAACTTGCTCGTGTTTTAAGATTTTTCCATAATAAAATTTATATGTTTTATGTATTAAAAAACCAATACAGATGAATGTGATAAAATAAATTAATAGTAATAAGTTAGATATATACCATGGTTTATTTACTTTAAAAGTATAGGATACGATGTTTTTAGTAGTTTGATTTCCTACTTTTCCTTTAACCTCTAATTTATAATCGCCATAGGATAAATTCTCAAATTGTATGTTAGCGTTTTTAGACCAATTACTCCAACGATCAGTATTTCCAAGTAATCGATATTGATAGGTAACATCTAAATATTTATAATATTCAGGAATTGAATAATCAAAAGATAAAATACCTTGTTTATGATCAAATTCACCATTTTTAGTTAATGATAAACGTGCTGTTTTTGAGTCTATATCTTTTTTATGGATGTTATTTAGAAATATCGTATGATTTTTATTGAATTTTAATTTAGATAAATCGATCGTTAAATAACCATTTACAATACCAATTATATATTTTTCATTATTAATGTATTGTATGTTCTCAAACCCTAAAACACCTTTTTTTAAGTTTGATGATATATAAATATCTGTAGTTTCGGGAGTATTTGTAAGATTATTATTGGTGATAAAACTGATGTTATTTTTAGAAAACATCCATAGTTTTCCTGTTTTATCAAAAGTCATTTTACCAGAAGTGTATGTTTTAGAAGCAAGAAGAGGACTCAATAAAGTGTCTTTTTTAAAATTATTTTGAGTTGAGTTGTACTCATAAATACCGTTGTTAGAAGTATATAAAATTTTATTTTGATAAGTTATTAAACTAGAATTTTCGCCAATAGACAATTCGTTTCTTAAGGTTACAGATGTTGCTTTTGTTAAAGCCTCATTTAAAGAAATATCAAAAACACCTTTATATTCATGGTTTACAAGTACTTTATTTTGATGACTTAATTCAAAAAAGCGTGATGAATTATTAAAGCCTTCAATCTTATTTCTAATAGACCAAGTATTCTTTTTGTATTCTAAAATGTACAAACCATCGTAATTACCTTGTAGTATTAAATCTTTATGATTTGGAATTTTCTTAAAATTCCAAGCTCCTAAAGCAAAACTTATTTTTTTTGATTTGCCTTTTTCTATAAGAAAAGTACCCAAATGATGTCCGCAAAAAAGATTTTTATCATTGTCGTTATAAAGACTCCAAACTTGTCCTGCAGTCCCTTTTATCAAAATAAATTGTTCATTGGTTTTATTAAGAGGTCTGTAAAACAAACCTTGATTTGTACCAACGTACAAAAAATCATTAAAAATGATGGTTGAATAAACCGTACCTAAAACTCCGTCATAATCAATAAAGGTTTTTAATGGCGATTTCATGTTTATATAATCAATGCCATTATCAAGAGCTACCCAAACATTACTTTTGTTATCTTCAAATAGTGATAAAACGGTATTATTACTTAAACCTAATTTTTGGTTTATTAGATATTCAATTTTTCCTTGATTTGTTATTTTAACAATTCCATTAGATATTGTACCCGCAATAAAACTGCCGTCTTTAAGTTGAATACTATTAAAAATACTCAGTTCTTTTAGGCGATTATTTGCTTCAACATTCCATGTAATTAAACCTTCGTTTTTAATTTTAAAAAAACCAGAACTTCGTGTTAAAACAACAATATCATCTTTAACCTTAAATAAATTAATAACTCTATCATTAATAACAACCTTATTGTTATTTAATAATTTAGTTTCTCCATTTTTGATACAATAAATTCCTTCATTAGCTACATGATAATAGATTTGATTCTCAACATTAAAAACTTTGTAAATAATATTTTTAGAAGTGATTGTCTTAAATTCTTCGGTATTTTTATTATAAAAATATAAACCGTGGCTAGATTGAAATAAAACCCACTCATTATAATCAACAATATTCCAAATTCTATCATTATTAATATTTTGTATTCCTAATTTCGGAATTAATGAAGTATATTCTAATGTACCATATTCATTTTTTAACCAATACCCGAATTCCTCATGACAACCTGTATAAATTCTATTTCCAATAGCATTTACTGCTCTTAATTTTGTGTTATTAGGAGATGCATAAGTGTTCCATTTAGAACCATTATATTCTAAAAGTCCTTTATTGTTTGCCACGTAAATGTAATTTTCTTCGCTTTGAGAAATCATCCAGTTTTGATTGTCTCCACCATAGACGGAAGCTGAAAAATTTTCTATAGGAGGTAATTCTTGGCTAAATGATATAAGGTAAATGAAAAAGAAAAAAGTAAAATGAAAAATTTTCATATTTAAGAAGTAACGTGTTTCAGTAATTTTTTACTTTGATGTTTGGTTGGCTTTAAAGCATAATTGAACCTATCAAAGCTCAAAATTACATCAATCTTGTAGTAATATATGTCCAAATATTCTTTGGTTTAAAAACACAACGTTTAGGATATATTAAATTAATGATTTCTTAAAGAATGGTTTTTTAAATTATTGTTTTTAATAAAAAGATTATTTTAGATATCTTGCTATCAACAAAAAAAACAAGCATCTTTAAGTTGCTTGTTTTTTTATAATTTCATTGTAAATATTTTAATCATTCAATTTTGTAAGAACATAAAACTTGAATTTGTTTTACAGAAATAATTTTTATTTTGTTAGAATAATTATGTTTTATGATTAAATTAAAATCAATTTTTTTATTTCTATTTAATAAGTCAAAACTGTTTTTTTCTTGATTTAATTTATTATTGTTAAACCTTTTTAGTAAATTTTTATAAGATATAGTATCGAATTTTTTTAATTGATTTAGATTAATATACTTTGATTTATTATTTGATTTTTTGACAAAGTTTATAGCCTCTAAATCTTGACATATTAAAAATGATTCTTTTTGTAAATTGTTTTTTATTATTTCAAGATTACAATAGATTTTATCTTTGTCATATAGAATATATATTTTTTCGGAAGGTCTAGGAACAAAAATAAAAAACATAAAAAGGATTAAAAATGCGGAACCAATTAAGTACTTGTATCTTATCATTTTTAAAATAAGTTGTCAATTATAATTATTGTATCAAAATTAATGCCTAAAAAAACCGTTACTTTTTACATGGTTTTTAAGTAAAAAGTAACGGTTTAAAATATCAAGAAAAACTTATGTATTCTATTTTATAAATAATAAGATAACCCAAAGATTAAGTTAGAAGAGTTTAAATTAAAATTAAAAGAATTGCTTTTAACTTCAGTAAGGTTGTCTGTTTCATATTTATTAGTATTATAGCCTAAAGCGCCAATATTAGCATTTAAGGCGATATTTTTAGTAACAAAGAATACAAAGCCAGGTCTAATACCAATAAATAAATCATTTCTATCTATATCATTAGAATAGTTACCGCTTTCTTCTCTGTTATAATTAGAGAAAGCAACTTCACCTTGTAAGAAAAAACTAAATGTATCGTTTATAGGAAGATACTTTTTTATGTATGGAGAAATGGTATAAGAATTATATTTATTTTCATAATCATAACTTTCATTTTTACTTGTACTATAGCCTAAACCCAATCCTAATTCTAAATTGGTTTTTGTAAAAACATATCCTGTTTTTGCTGTAACTCTAAAGGCTTTAAAATCTGATGTTGAATCTTGATAGTCATTTTCCCCATTAGAAAAGTTTAATTCACCTCCAAAAACCCAAGTCCCTTTTTCCTGAGCATTTGTAATTCCATAAAATAAAATTGCAGTAATAAGTATTAATTTTTTCATTCTTTAAATTTTTAAGATTAAGCTTTGTTAGAATCAAAGACTGTTCCTAAAGAGGTAGTTTAATGTTAATTTTTGAATATGCCACAAACTAATTTTTTTAGACACAAAAAATCCGTTTTATTATACTGAAATTTCTTTTAGTATAATAAAACGGATTTTAACTTTTAAACAGAAAACCTTTACATGTAATCTTCTATTGGATTACAAGAACAAATTAAATTTCTGTCTCCAAAAGCATCATCAACTCTACGTACAGTTGGCCAAAATTTATTGTCAGCAATATATTTTAACGGAAAAGCAGCTTGTTTTCTTGTATAAGGAAACGTCCATTCATCCGAAGTTAACATTTCTTGAGTATGAGGTGCATTTTTTAAAGGATTATTATCATCCTCTTTAGTTGCAACTTCAATTTCTTTTCTAATAGAAATCATTGCATCACAAAAACGATCTAATTCTGCGATAGATTCAGATTCTGTTGGTTCAATCATCATGGTTCCACCAACGGGGAAAGAAACTGTTGGTGCATGAAAACCATAATCCATTAAACGTTTTGCAATGTCTACAACTTCAATTCCGTTTTGTTTAAAATCTCTACAATCAATAATCATTTCATGTGCAGCTCTGTTCATCTCTCCTGTATACAAACTATTGTAATGTCCGTGTAAACGTTCTTTAATATAGTTTGCGTTTAAAATGGCATTTTTTGTAGAATCTGTTAATCCTTTTGCGCCTAACATTGTAATGTAACCGTAAGAAATTAAACAAACTAGGGCAGAACCCCAAGGAGCAGCAGAAATGGCTGTAATAGCATTATCACCTCCGGTTGAAATTACTGGGTTTGTTGGTAAAAATGGCACTAATTGTGGAGCAACACAAATTGGGCCAACTCCAGGACCACCACCACCATGTGGAATTGCAAATGTTTTGTGTAAGTTTAAGTGACAAACATCTGCGCCAATCGTTGCAGGATTTGTTAAACCAACTTGCGCATTCATATTTGCTCCATCCATATAAACTTGTCCGCCGTTATCATGAATAATTTGCGTTATTTCTTTAATCGCTTTTTCATAAACTCCGTGTGTTGAAGGATATGTTACCATTAAAGCAGATAAGTTTTCTTTGTGTAGAATTGCTTTTTCTCGTAAGTCTTCGACATCAATATTTCCTTTATCATCAGTTTTGGTAACAATAACTTTCATACCAGCCATAACTGCTGAGGCAGGATTTGTACCGTGTGCAGAAGCAGGAATTAAACAGATATTTCTATGAGCATCTCCGTTAGATTCGTGGTATTTTCTAATAGTCATTAAACCAGCAAACTCACCTTGTGCACCAGAATTTGGTTGCAAAGACGTACCAGCAAAACCAGTAATAACATTTAATTGGTGTTCTAATCTTTTTAAAACTTGTTGATATCCTTCTGCTTGATTTAAAGGGACAAATGGATGAATGTTTCCCCATTGAGGATTACTTAATGGTAGCATTTCTGAAGCTGCATTTAACTTCATTGTACAAGAACCTAAAGAAATCATAGAATGGTTTAAAGCTAAATCTTTACGTTCTAATTTTTTAATATAACGCATCATATCTGTTTCAGATCTGTACGTGTTAAAAATAGCACTTTCTAAAAATGGAGTGTTTCTTTTTGTATTTTCTGTGATAACTTCAAAATCTGAATTAAAAGATTCTTGAGTTAAAATTTGATTGAAATTACCAACATTTTCTGCCTCAGAAGAATCTGGTTTTTTCTTTAATTGACCAAAAAGGGTAAACAATTTCATTAAATCTTTCTGTGTAGTTGCTTCATTTATAGAGATAGAAATGTGTTTATCATCTACATAATTAAAGTTTACTTTAAAAGATTCTGCAACAGATTTTAATTTAATACAATCTATTTCTATTAATAAAGTATCAAAATAAGAAGTGTTTAATTGGTTAAAACCAGCTTTTTCTAAATAATCTGCAACTAATTTTGTTTTATTGTGTACAGCATCTGCAATATGTTTTAGACCATCTTTTCCGTGGTAAACGGCATACATACTAGCCATAACAGCTAATAATACTTGTGCTGTACAAATATTAGAGGTTGCTTTTTCTCTTTTTATATGTTGCTCTCTTGTTTGTAAAGCCATACGCAAAGCACGTTCTCCATTTATATCTTTGGTAACACCAATAATACGTCCAGGAATACTTCTTTTATATTTGTCTTTAGTAGCAAAATAAGCTGCATGAGGACCACCGTAACCTAACGGAATTCCAAATCGTTGTGTTGTACCAACAACAACATCAACACCAAACTCTGCAGGAGCTTTTAATTTTACTAATGATAAAATATCTGCAGCAACTGCTACTTTAATGTTTTTTTCATTTGCTTTGGCAACAAAATCAGCATAATCAAAAACTTGACCATGTTTACCAGGATATTGTAAAATTGCACCAAAAAATTCATCAGAAAAATCAAATTTTTCATGATTACCAACAACTAATTCAATACCAATAGGAGTAGATCTTGTTTGTAAAACAGATAACGTTTGTGGTAAAATTTCTTCAGAAACAAAGAACTTATTAACATTCGCTTTTTTTTGAGCTCTTTCTCTAACATCAAACAATAAAGCCATTGCTTCTGCAGCAGCTGTACTTTCATCTAATAAAGAGGCATTTGCAAGCTCCATGCCTGTTAAATCGCAAACCATGGTTTGGTAATTTAACAAAGCTTCTAAACGACCTTGTGCAATTTCTGCTTGGTAAGGAGTGTAAGCTGTATACCAACCTGGGTTTTCTAAAATATTACGTTGTATTACACTAGGTACAATTGCTTCATGATAACCTAAACCAATATAACTTTTAAAGACTTTATTTTTTTCTGATAATTCTGTAATATGTGCTAAATACTCATATTCGTTTTTAGCAGGAGCTAAATCTAATTCTTTTTCTAGGCGAATATCATCAGGGATAGTTTCAAAAATTAACTGATCTATAGTTTCAGCTTTTATTTTTGATAACATTATTTTTTGCTCCTCTTGGTTAGGACCAATATGTCTATTTTGAAACGAATTTGTATTCATTAACTGAGGTTTTGTTTAAGTATAAATCAACCTATTTATGTATTTGTTATAAATAGATTAAAAATTGTGTGTTTAAGCGAGCAAAAATAAGGATTTTACAAGATTTTAAGTTTATATAAAATTCATAAAATGCCGTTAATTATCAACCAAATTAAAATGTTATTAACATAAGCTTTACTTTTGCTAGATGAGGTTACTAAAATTAGTTTTCGATTTTTATATCAATGCAAGTATTCATGTTGCTTTTTCTGTATTTGCTTTTCTAAGAATCACGGAAATATATTTTGATTTACCTAATAACTTAAACCTAAATTATTTCATCTTTTTTGGTACAATTACAGGTTATAATTTTGTAAAATATGCAGGAGTTGCCAAGTTACATCACAGAAGTTTAACAAAAGATTTAAAAGCGATTCAAATTTTCTCTTTCATATCCTTTTTAGCACTTGGTTATTTTGCATATCAAATATCTCTAAAAACACTTTTTGTTACTCTGCCTTTTACGTTATTAACTGTTTTATATGCAGTTCCTTTTTTTAGTGGATTCGATAAGAATTTAAGACAAATTAGTTATTTAAAAATTTTAGTAGTTGCTTTTGTTTGGGCAGGTTTTACAGTCTTATTACCTGTGTTAGATTTTGGTGAAGAAGTATCCTTTAACATCATTTTATTAATGCTACAAAGGTTTTTAATTGTGGTTGTTTTAATATTACCTTTTGATATAAGAGATGTTAAGTACGATGCTATTTCTCTACAAACAATTCCTAGAAAAATAGGAATAGAAAAAACAAAGAAATTAGGCTTAATGTTACTCGTTTTTTGTTTGCTTTTAGAGTATTTAATTTCTACCTCTAGTTTGTCTAAAACTCCTTTTATGATTTTCTTTTTTTTAACAATTATTTTCTTGATGAGAACTAAAAGCGAGCAGTCTAAATATTATTGTTCTTTTTGGGTAGAAGCACTGCCAATTATGTGGTGCTTAGTTCTTTTAGGATTTCATAATTTTTAGTTGTTAAACAAGTTTTAATTACAAACTTTTTTAAGAATAAGAACAAATTAAAAAGATATCACAAAACTATAAAAGGGCTTTATAAGTCCCTACTATATTTGTAGCTTTACACACTTAAATTCATTTAAGATTTTATAGTAATGAGTAACACAAAAAGAAATTATATTTTCGATTTTGATAGCACTTTAACAAAAGTAGAAGCGCTAGATGTTTTAGCAGAAATTACGCTAGAAAACAATCCTAAGAAACAAGAAATTATTCAAGAAATAATTGATATAACTAATTTAGGAATCGATGGCGAAATTTCCTTTACAGAATCTTTAGAAAGAAGAATAAAGTTATTAGAAGCAAACAAGTCCGATTTATCCGCTTTAATAGAAGCTTTAAAAAAGCAAGTATCAAAATCTATTGAAAGTAATAAAGCCTTTTTCGAAGAATTTGCAGATAATATTTATGTTATTTCTTGTGGATTTAAAGAATTTATAGACCCTATTGTAAAAGAATACAATATACCTTCAGAACGTGTATATGCAAACACTTTCGAGTTTGATGAAAATGGTAAAATAGTTAGTTTTGATGCTAATAATCCACTTTCTCAACACAACGGAAAAATTAAGTGTTTAAAAGATATGGAGTTAGAAGGAGAGATACAAGTTATTGGTGATGGGTATAGCGATTATGTAACTAGAGAAGCAGGTATAGCAGATAAGTTTTTTGCTTATACAGAAAATGTTTCTAGAACAAAAACTACAGAAAACGCAGACCATATTGCCCCAAATTTAGATGAATTTTTATACGTTAACAAGTTGCCAAGAAATATAAGTTACCCAAAGAACAGAATTAAAATTTTATTACTAGAAAACGTACATCCAGATGCTTTTAAAAAGTTAACAGACGATGGTTTTTCTGTAGAAACCGTTTCTAAAAGTTTGTCTGAAGACGAGTTAGTAGAAAAAATAAAAGACGTACATGTTTTAGGTATTCGTTCTAAAACAAACGTAACACAAAGAGTTGTAGATGCTGCAGATAAATTAATGGTGGTTAGTGCTTTTTGTATCGGAACCAAACAAATTGATTTAGAGGCATGTAAAGAAAAAGGGATCGTTGTTTTTAACGCGCCTTATAGTAATACACGTTCTGTAGTTGAGTTGGCAATCGGAGAAATTATCATGTTAATGCGTTCTGTTTTTCAAAGAAGCACAGAAATTCATAATGGTCAATGGAATAAAACAGCACAAGGTTCTAGAGAAGTTCGTGGTAAAAAATTAGGTATTGTGGGCTATGGTAACATCGGTAAACAATTATCTGTTTTAGCAGAAGCTTTAGGTATGGATGTTTATTATTATGATGTTGAAGATAAATTGTCTTTAGGGAATGCTACAAAAATGAGTACACTTAAAGACTTATTAGAAGTTTCTGATGTGGTTACTTTACATGTAGATGATAATGCTGCTAATAAAAATTTCTTCGGAGAAACAGAAATTGCTCAGATGAAAGATGGCGCACATTTAGTAAACCTAGCAAGAGGATTTGTAGTTGATATTCCTGCATTGGTTGCTGCATTAAAAAGCGGAAAATTAGCAGGTGCAGCAGTAGATGTTTATCCTTCTGAACCAAGAAAAAATGGAGATTTTATTACAGAATTAAAAGGATTACCAAACGTAATTTTAACACCTCATGTTGGTGGTAGTACAGAAGAAGCACAAAAAGATATTGCAGATTTTGTACCAAGTAAAATTATGGCTTACATCAACTCTGGTAATACTGTAGACGCTGTAAATTTCCCAAATATTCGTTTACCAAGACAATCTAAAGCACACCGTTTTTTACATATTCACGAAAACGTACCTGGTGTTATGGCAAAAATCAATAAAATTTTAGCCAAATATGATTTAAATATTACAGGTCAATATTTATCTACAGACCCTAAAGTTGGATATGTAATTACGGATTTAGACAAAGAATATAACAAAGAAGTTATAGAAGAATTAAGAGAAGTAGAAGGTACAATTAGATTTAGAGTATTGTATTAATAAGTATCTTTATAAAGTATAAAACACCTTCAGATTTAATTTGAAGGTGTTTTTTTTTGAAGCTATTTCCAATCTGTAATTTATCTTGAGCGAAGTCGAAAGGCTATCGCTTTTTTTGAAAAAAACAAAAAAGAGCTCAAACAAACCGTTCAATCAGGGCTAAATTTATTTATTAAATTTCTTCTTTACAAGAAACAAAGTTCTAGATGAAAGAACTATAATTTAATTTCTTCTTTTAAATCGATAATCATTTTATCTTTTACGCCTAAATAACGCTTGCTGCCTAAATAACGGTTTTTATTAAATTCGTCATAATTGGCTTCATTTTCATCCATAGAACTTAAATGTACATTTCCTGCAGAATGAATAAATTCCATTTTGTCATTTCCTAACCAAATACCAACATGGGTAACACGTTGTTTTTTATCTGCTGTAGCTTTTTTACCAAAAAACATTAAATCACCTTTTTCTAAACCTTCAAATTTTAAATCTTTGTCAACCACTTTACCAGCCGTAATTTGTTGCGATGCATCCCTAGGAATTACAAAACCGTTAATTAAATACACCATTTTAGTAAAACCGCTACAATCCATTCCTTTGCTAGAAGTTCCTCCCCATAAATAAGGAGAACCCATCATTGTTTTAGCTACAGATTCAATACTCTCTTTAGAAGCGTCTACATTTTGTAACCAATTACTGTAAATAACCGCTTCGTCTTTTTTAATATAACCGATTCTATCATCAGGATATTTAACTTCATAAAAATCATTATCTTCAGTAATGTACTTTAATAATCCGCCTAAAGTAATATCAGCAACAATTTGAGAGTTATTAGATTTATCAGAATATACATAGCCAAAGTTTTCTGTATAAATTACTTTTTTAGCTTCATCCCAAGCATCAATTTCAGATTTATTCATTCTTGTGATTCCGCCTCTGTCAACCCAAGAAATATATTTATCTGGAGTTTGAATTCTATAAAAATCGCCTTTTTTATCCAATACCTTTAAAGACATGCCTAATAAACCTTGTGTGCCTAATTCGGCAGAATGTTTTGGGTTAGAGCGAATGTTGATAACAGAGTTTCTAGCTACTGCAAATTGTAAGTTTCCAACAGCAGAATCTGGCAGAATTCGAACATTGTTAGTAAATTCTAAATTTCTGTTTTTTAAGCTGTCTAATAAAATTTCAAAGGCTTTTTTAGTAGTAGTTTCTCCTTCTAAAATAAGTTGATTGTCTACTTGTTCAAAATTGATGTCAAACAATGCTACTCTTTTATCAGGAGCAAATTGGGCCTTCAATTCAGCATGTATGTTTTTAATTTCAGATATTGATTTTGTTTCATTTTTACAAGAAAAGAACACTGTTAAAAGTACAAGTGAAAAAAGTTTAGTAAATTTCATTAATAATGGATTTTCAGCTAAAGTACAAAAAAAGGAAATTCAAAAAAATTGAAATGAATTTTGAAATCTTATATTTGATTAAAAATTATCTATGAAAGTTATTTTTTTCCTTTTATTAATGCTATTCTCAATAAAAAGTTTTAATCAAGTAAAATTAAAGGTTTATAATGAGGGAATTGAAGGTGGATTTGCTGTGTTAGCCGATAATGAGGAATACTGTCCAGTATTCGTTAAAATCGATTTTAAGTTAAATAATTTAAAATCATCCAAAGGGAACCATAAGGTATTTATTATAGCTGCTAGATCTAAAAGAAATGTAATTACGCTATTAAAATCAGTAAAAAAAGGAAGTTATGGGTTTAATTATAAGACAAAATTTAATTACAGTAGTTATTTAAGTAAGGTTGATACAAGTTATGTTTACAATCTCCCTTTTAAAGTAGATAGTCAATTTAATATTTCACAAGGTCATTTTGGTAAAAGAACACATATGAAAGAAAGAGCTTTAGATTTCTCATTACCAATAGGAACTGATGTTTATGCAGCAAGAGAAGGTATCGTAATAGATGTTGTTGATTACAATACCAAAACCTGCTATCATAAAGATTGTTCTAAGTATAATAATAAAATAATAATTTATCATAACGATGGCTCATTTTCTGAATATGTACATATTGATACAAATACAGCAAAAGTTAAAATTGGTGAGAAAGTTTTAAAAGGACAACTCATTGCGAAAAGTGGTAATATTGGTTGGTCTTCAGGGCCTCACTTACATTTTAGTGTTTATCTGCAAAATTTGGATAAAAGGAAATTTTATGAAACGAAGTTTAAGGTTTATGAAGACGGAGTGCCCGTAATATTAAGAAGAGAAGGTATCTATTATTTAGATTAATTATTAAAATTAGAAGTTTTTATCTTTGAGTAAATCATTTTTATAAGATGCAATATCAAAATTCCTTAGCATTTGCTAAACAACAAGACAAAGAAGATGTACTTGCACATTTACGTAATCAGTTTTACATCCCTAAAGACAAAAATGGTAAAGAGTGGTTGTATTTTACAGGAAACTCTTTGGGCTTGCAACCAAAATCAACTAAAAAATACATCAATCAAGAATTAGAAGATTGGGCAAATTTAGGAGTAGAAGGGCATTTTGAAGCTAAAAATCCGTGGTTAAATTACCACGAATTATTAACCGATAAAATGGCAAAAATTGTTGGATCAAAACCACTTGAGGTTGTGGTAATGAATACGCTTACTACCAATTTACATTTACTAATGGTGTCTTTTTACAGACCTACAAAAACCAAATATAAAATTGTTATTGAGTCTGATGCTTTTCCTTCGGATAGATATGCAGTACAATCTCAATTAGAGTTTCACGGATTTTCTAAAGAAGATATTATTGAATGGAAACCTAGAGAAGGAGAAGAATTATTAAATATTGATGATTTAGAAACCATTGTAAATGAACAAGGTGATGAGATTGCCTTATTGTTAATTGGAGGTGTCAACTATTACACAGGGCAGTTTTTAGATTTAAAGAAAATTGCATCAATCGGTCATTCTAAAGATTGTTTAGTAGGAATTGATTTAGCACACGGAGCAGGAAATATTCAACCTAATTTGCATGAATCTAATGTAGATTTTGCAGCTTGGTGTACGTATAAATATTTAAATTCTGGTCCAGGAAGTTTGGCAGGATTGTTCGTTCACGAAAAACACGCAAAAAATAAAGATTTACCACGTTTTGCAGGTTGGTGGAATCATAACAAAACCACACGTTTTAATATGCGAATGCCTTTTGATGTAATGGAAGGTGCAGAAGGTTGGCAATTATCGAATCCGCCAATATTATCTATGGCAGCAATTTTAGCTTCTTTAGACTTATTTGATGAGGTTGGAATGGATGCCTTGCGAAAGAAATCAGAAAAACTAACGGGTTATTTTGAGTTTTTAATTAATGAAATTGGTTCTGATGATATTAAGATTATCACACCAAAAAATCCATCAGAAAGAGGTTGTCAATTATCTATACAAGTAAAAACTGCGGATAAAAGTTTGCATAAAAAACTAACCGAAAATAACATTATTACAGATTGGCGAGAACCAGATGTTATCCGTTGCGCACCAACTCCAATGTATAATTCTTTTGAAGATGTATATACGATGGTTTTAATTTTAAAAGGATTGTTATAATAATTAAAAATGTCTTCTCGAGCGCAGTCGAGAGATTATTATTAGTTCTCGACTGCGCTCGAACTGACAATTGAAAAAAATGAACAAAAACGATAAAATACTAATTATTGGTGCAGGACTTTGTGGTTCTCTTTTAGCTTTACGTTTAGCGCAAAGAGGATATAAAATTGAATTGTACGAAAGTAGACCCGATTTAAGAAAAGTAGATATTTCTGCCGGAAGATCAATCAATTTAGCATTGTCAGACAGAGGTTTTAAGGCGTTACGCTTATGTGGAGTAGAAGAGAAGGCAAGAGAAATTTGTATACCAATGTATGGTCGTTTGATGCATGACAGAGCAGGAAATACGTTTGCATCCAATTATTCAGGAAGAGAAAATGAATATATCAATTCCATTTCTCGTGGCGATTTAAACGCACTTTTATTAAACGAAGTAGAAAAGCATCAAAATGTCAACATTTATTTTAATCAAAAATGTAAAAATGTTGATATAGAAAATAATACAGCACATTTTAAAGGTTATAAAACAAAAGAAGAATTCGCTATAAAAGCAGATGTAATTTTTGGTACAGATGGCGCAGGTTCTTCACTTCGAAAAAGTTATTATTTAGAGCGTAAATTCTTGTTTTCTTATGCTCAAAACTATCTAAATCACGGGTATAAAGAATTAGAAATTCCTGCGGATAAAAATGGTAAACATCAAATTAGTCATCAACATTTACACATTTGGCCTCGTGGTGATTTTATGTTAATTGCTTTGCCAAATTTAGATGGCAGTTTTACCGTTACACTCTTTTTAAGTTATGATGAAGGCGAATTTAATTTTGAAAATTTAACATCCGAAGAGAAAATAACACACTTTTTTGAGCAAGAATTTCCAGATGCTTTGGCTTTAATTCCTAATATAAAAGAAGAATTTTTAAACAATCCAACGGGTGTTTTAGGAACCGTAAAATGTTCGCCTTGGAGTTATCAAAATAAAACTGTTTTATTAGGTGATGCAGCGCATGCAATTGTGCCGTTTTATGGACAAGGAATGAATGCGTCTTTTGAAGATGTTACTGTTTTTGATGAAATTCTTTGTCATTTCGAGCGCAGTCGAGAAATCTTTGATTGGAAAGCAGTTTTTAAAGCTTATGAAAAAGCAAGAAAACAAGACACAAATGCCATTGCAGATTTAGCGATTGACAATTTTTATGAAATGAGAGACCATGTAGCAAATCCTATTTTTAAAGAAAAAAGAAAAATAGAAATGGATTTAGAAAAAACGTTTCCAAGTCAATATTTTTCTAAATATTCGATGGTAACTTTCAATGAAAATATAGGTTATCAAGAAGCCATGAAAAAAGGAAGAGCGCAAGACAAAGCTTTGTTAAATTTAATTGCAGATGATACAATTCATACACATTTAAATATGACAAAAGACGAGTTAAAAATCATTTTAGAAAAAGTAAAAACAGAAACAGAAAACATTTTAAAGGAAGATAAAATTGCAGGTTTGTAAATGAAAACATTCATCATTTTATTACGCG
Source organism: Polaribacter sp. Asnod1-A03 (assembly GCF_045063585.1). Classification (NCBI taxonomy): domain Bacteria; kingdom Pseudomonadati; phylum Bacteroidota; class Flavobacteriia; order Flavobacteriales; family Flavobacteriaceae; genus Polaribacter; species Polaribacter sp. Asnod1-A03. The sequence goes on from NZ_JBEFOE010000009.1 coordinate 1,893,852, forward strand.
GAATAAACGTTTCAGGAAAAAATAAAATTCCGATGGCAACATTACGAGATTTATTAAACGATTTGCAATTTAAAAATGTACAAACGTACATTCAAAGCGGAAATATTATTTTAGAATCCGATAAAAAGAAAGAAGTAATTTCTAAAGAAATAACAACCAGTATAAAAACGAAATTTGGGTTTGAAATTCCTGTTTTCGTAAAAACAATTCCTGAATGGGAAAAAGCATTAAATAATTATCCTTTTTCAATAGAAAATGAGAAAATTGTTGCGTTTTGTTTTTTAGATAAATCAGCTAAAGAAACCAGAATTGATATTAAAAATATTGGAGAAGATCAATATAAAATAGAAAATGATGTTGTGTATTTAAATTGTATTTCTGGTTTTGGAAAAACAAAATTAACCAATAATGTTATCGAGAAAAAATTGAATGTTATTGCAACTACTCGTAATTTTAAGACCACAAAAAAGCTATTAGAATTAGCAAAAAAATAAACATGAATAAAACCATAAAAGAAAAAATAATACAAGTTTGTGATGAGAAAATCGCTAAAAAAGGAACGAATGTAGGTTTGTCTTTTTATGCATTTTTTAAGAATAAAAACGACAATCCGGCTTTGTTAATGGAAGTTGCCAAATGGTGGATTGAAACGCACGAATTAGATCATTTTGAAAAAGCAGTTAAAATTAAAAAGATGGTTTTAGAACTGTAAAAAGTTTATATTTAGAACGGAATTTAGCGTTAGGGATTGAAACGGCATCCTTTTTATGTCAGTTCGAGTGAATTTGTGAAGAATGAACAAATTTGTATCGAGAACAAGAAAAAAGATATAGTAAAAAGCCCGACCTTTAGGAAACGCCCAAAACATAAAAATATGAGTAATTTAGTAAAACCTTTAAATTTTAAAAAGTGGATTGATGAACATCGTCATTTACTAAAACCGCCAGTTGGTAACAAGCAAGTTTGGGATAATGGCGAATATATTGTAATGGTTGTTGGCGGACCAAATAATAGAAAAGATTATCATTATAACGAAACTCCAGAATTTTTTTATCAAGTAGAAGGAGACATAATTTTAAAAATTATTGATGATAAAGGAACTCAAATTGATGTAGAAATTAACGAAGGAGATATTTATTTGTTACCAGCAAAAGTGCCACATTCGCCACAAAGAAAAGCAAATACAGTTGGTTTGGTTATCGAATACCCGAGATCAGAAGGTATGTTAGATGCTTTAGAATGGTATTGCGAAAACTGTGGAAATTTATTGTATAGAGAAGAATTTCCGTTAGAAAATATAGAAGTTGATTTGCCTGTAATTTTTGATACCTATTATTCTGATATCAAAAAATGTACTTGTAATAAATGCGGAACCATTATGGAAGCACCTCAAAAAGTTAAATAAATCGTGTTCGTCATTACGAGGAAGAATGACGAAGTAATCTCTTATTAAAAGATTGACACGGCTTGTGCATCGCAATAACAAAAAATATGAAAAACAGAAAACTACGCATAAACGGACATTCTCATTTGTTGCCTTATCCAGAAGAAATTCCTCAATTTATGAAGGAAAAAGAAATTTTTTGGGTAGATGATGAACGTAAACACATGTTGCAAAAAGGATGGAAACGTCCGGTTACAGATTCTAGTTTTTTCTTAGACGAGAAATTATTGTGGATGGAAAAAAACAAACTAGATCATGCAGTTGTTTTAAACCTTTCTCAGTTATACGGAAATGGTTTGCGCTTAGAAGAAATGAAAAAAGCATTGCGTTTCCAAAATGATTTTAATGCTAAAATTCAACGAAATCATCCGTCTAAATTTACCTGTGGTTTTGTAATTCATCCAGGTTTTATTTACGGCGCTTTAGATGAAATGAAACGCTGTGTAGAAGAATTAGATTTAAAAGTTTTGTGTTTGCCAACACATTTTATGGATTCTATTGGGCAATGGCGTTGCGTTTTTGATGAAGAAAATGATCGGATTTTTGAATTGGCAGATCAATACAAATTGGCAATTGAAATTCATCCGTACGATGGAGATAAAATGATAAAATTAGAAAATACCAATTGGCGTTTTCATTTAATTTGGATGTTGGCACAATGTGGCGACGCGTATCATTTTTATACTTTAAACGGAATGCAAGAGCGTTTTAAAAATATTAGAACGTGTTTTGCGCACGGAGGACAATTGGCGCAAATGAATTTAGGAAGAAGAATTCAGGGTTTTGATGGAAGACCTGATTTATTTGAAGGAAAACATCATCCTAGAAAAGCAGTCGGACATAAAAACATCTTTTTTGATACGTTGGTTCACGATACAGATTCGTTAAAGTTGATGTTAGAGAGACAAGGAACAAGTCAGGTTTTAATGGGTTTAGACGATCCATATCCTTTAGGAGAAATGGAAAGTGATAAACAATCTTCTTATCCTGGTAAAATTTTAGATTTAGCAATTGATGAAAATATTATTACAGAAACCGAAAAAGGGCAGATTTGGGAAGACAATGTGTTGCAATGGTTGTTTGGTGATGATGAGGTTGCAAAGCAAGAGTTGATTCGTAAAATTATAGAATAATATTTGTTATTTCGACGATAAGAGAAATCTCACAAATTTTAGTTTATGAGATTTCTCCTCATTCTTCGTTCGAAATGACAATTAGTTACCGGAAACTACTTTTTACATTGCTGTAAAACTTCTTGAGCTCTTTTTAGCATAAATTTTGGGTAGAATTCAGTTTCAATTTTCTCCGTTTTACTTAATTCTATAGCTCTTTCAATTTCTGCACAATAAGGTGCTGTAGATTTGCCAAAGAATTTTGCAGAACCCATATTCCATTCTGCTTGCGCTAAAATTACTCTTGGATTTTCTGGAGCAATTTGCAATGCTTTTGCGTATAATTGATTGTTTTGTCCAGATAAAGTCATGCCATATTTTTGTCCGTCAAAAGCAATATAACCTAAGTTTAATAAAGCCTGAGCAACTAAAATTTCTGGATTATTTTCTGAGTTTGCTTTTGCAGCATCTAAAAATCCTTGTGCTTTTGTAAGTTTTGCTTTTAAAACAGCTTCGTCTTTTAAGCCAAAACTTGTTAAAGTTTCTACTGTTGCAGCGTAATAAGCCGGCATCCATTTTGTTGGTTCTGCTTTAGAAATTCTTTCAAATAATTGAGAAGCTTCTGTCATTTTTCCTTGTTCCCAGAAATCAAATGCTTTTTGCATTCCTGTTTGGTATTTTGTTTGCGCAGCAATCCCTGTCGCAATGAAAATTGCGATAATTAAAATTGATTTTTTCATGTTGATAAAGTTTAAGTTGGTTTATTTATATTTTAATTTCAATAGTTTTATTTTCTAATAATTGAAATTTAGCATCATCGTATTTTGGAGGTCCCATAAAACCACGAGCGTTGTTAGAACAACCGTAATCTTCTGTAGGGATTTTAAATAAATTGGTATCCATTTTTTTGTTATCATTTTCATCATGTACAAAAGAAACAGCATATTCTCCTTTTGGTAAATCTTTAAAAACTACTATAGATTTTTTGTCTTCTATTATTGCAACTTCACCTTTAAATTGTTTTTTTAAGAAGTGTTCTTTTTTGTTGTAAAGCGCTACTAATAAAGTACCTTTATTAGAATCTAACCCAGAAATATTAACAGTTAGATCTAAAGATTTTTCTTGTGCATTTGTAGTTAAAATTCCAGTAAAAATAATAGCGAATACTAAAAGTAATTTTTTCATAATGATTGTTTTTATTGATGATTCAAATATCTGATGTTTTTGCCAATTTAAAACAAGAAACATACCGAATTGTTGTTTTTTGATTCTGAGTTGTAAATTTAGTCTTTGGTATTAAGTTGTCATTTCGAAATGAGCCATTTTAAGCGATTGAGAAATCTCTTTTAGATTCCTCCTCATTCTTCGTTCGGAATGACAAACGTCTATAAATTATCTAATTGATTTGTTTTTTTATTATCGCTAATTGTCCAGAAAAAACCTACAAAAAAGAATCTGTCTGCACTCGGAATAATGGCTTGTCTATCGAAATTACCACTAGAATTTTGTGTGTTTTTATAATTGTAACCAAACACATTTTTGTTGCCTAAAACATTGTTTACAGAAAAATATAAAATCTTTTGCTGATCTATTAAATAGGCCCAATTTAAGCTTAAAGAATTGTAATTTTTGGTTTTGTTATTTAAAAAACCAGCTTCGTTTGGATTGGTGTAATTTCTACCAGAAGCAAAATTATAACTAAAACCAATTTGACTTTTCCAATTTTCTACCCAATGTTTGGCAACTACAGAAAGGTTGTGTTTTGAAGCAAAATTAGGCGTTGCTGCAGTTGGGTAATTTTTATAATTTCTTTCGGTGTCTAAAAAGGAGTAAGAAACCCAGTAATCGGTGTTTTTTATTTTACCGTCTTGTCTCCAAAAAATATCGAAACCTTTGGCATAACCATCTCCGTTATTGTTAAAGTTACTTGTGTAAATTGGATACGCGTCATTGTACTTTACCAAGTCTTTATAATCTTTTAAATAAGCTTCTATTCTAAAAATTTGCCCTTGTTTTATAGTTTGATAATTGGCAATTAAGTGTGATGTGTTTTCTGCTTTAAAATCTTGACTGAATTTTAAATATTCGTTTTTAGGATTCTGATAAAACTGTCCGTAAGCCAAAGAAAATTGAGAGTTTTTATTCACTTTATACGCAAGAGAAGCTCTTGGAGAAAGTGTGAATTCTTTTAATAATTCTGAGTTTTCTGCACGAATTCCTACTTTTGCTGCTAAGTTTTTAGAGAAGAAAATATCGGTTTCTACAAAAGATGCAAAAATGTTGTTGTTAAATCCATAATCAAACTTTTGATTGCTTTCTGTTGTATAATCTTCATCAAAATTAGTTGCAAAATATTCTGATCCAAAACTGATTTTAAATCGGCTAGAAAATGACTTTTTTAACTTTGCTTTAAAGTGCATAGAGTTTTCATTATCGGTAACAACATCATTTATAATATTGATGTTAGCATGATCGTTTGTAAAACTAAAACCACTTTCTATACGCCAATTATTGCCAAATTTATTTTTGTAAGAGGTGTTAAAATATAAGTTTCGGTTTTTTAACCCAAAACGGAATCCATCTTCATAATTAATATCTTCTTGTATTACATCAAAGTTGGTGTAACTAAAAGCTCCGTACATTTTTAAAAGCGATTCGTCTTTAAATTTATGTCTAAAAACCATTTCTCCATTTAAAGATTGCACGGGTTTTGTATAGGTGTTTCTATCTGGAAATGCTTCTTGATATGGAGCTAAATTGATGTAAGAAGTATTAACACTAAAAGAATTATTGTCCCAAATTTGAGTATTTCCAACGCCTAAACCAAGTGTCATAAAAGACAAATCTGTTTTTTCTTCTAAAGGTTCATCGATGGTGTTTAATTGTAAAACACTCGATAAAGCTTGTCCGTATTCAGCGGAATAACCACCTGTTGAAAAAGAAATTCCTTTGAATAAAAAAGGAGAAAATCGACCACGAGAAGGTGTGTTTTGTGTGGATGGAGTGTAAGGTGTAAAAACCCGAATTCCGTCTACAAAAATTTGTGTTTCTTCAGCTTCACCACCACGCACAAATAATCGTCCGTCTTCATCTACTGTAGAGGTTCCTGGTAAAGTTTGTAATGCGCCCATTACATCGCCCATGGCACTTGCGGTTGTAACAATATCTAAGGGTTTTAAAACGGTAACTTTTGCTTTTTCGCCTGCTTCAAAAGTTCCGGCATTTATTACCACAGCATCTAAAGAATTTACATCGTCTCGTAATTTTATGTTTAAATCTTTTAAAGAAGAAACATCTGCAGTTTTTGTGAATGTTTCAAAAGAAACAAAAGAAATGACTAAAGTTTGAGCGCCTTTTTCTTCGGTATTAAAAGAAAATTCTCCTTTTTGGTTAGTTGATGTTCCATCGTAGGTTCCGTCTAAATAAACATTGGCTCCATTAATAGGAATTTTTTTTGAGTCGGTAACTTTTCCTGAAATGGTAGTTTGTGCAAATAATGAAATTTGACAAATAGTAAATAGAATAAATAATATGCGTTTCATCAGTTTTGGTTTTTTGATGATACAAAGATGTAGTGTTATCTGTTTTTAAAATAAAAACAAATACCGAGTTGTAATTTTTAAATGATGAATTGTAATTCTATAAAATAGGAATACATAAATCTACAATAAACTTATTTTCTGGATGTTCTGCAGCATTGTTATAGTAAATTTCAAAAGGATCGATTTCTGATTTTTTGTAACCGTTTTCAATCATAAAAGCAAAAGCAGATTCCCAAGCTTGTTGAAACTCAAAAGGGGTAATTTCTAATCGAGAAACGATACATTTTGTTGGTGATAATATTTTTAAATTGACTTCTCCATCAATTTCTACAACATCGTTTAATACAATGCAAGCACTCATTCTTATATTATTTGGATCTGTAATTTTAGGACTATCATGGTAAATAGTAAGCATTCTTGTTGCTTCATTTATCAATCCTTTTGGTGTTGCCCATTTTACTAATCTATTATAGACACTGCCAATTGCTTCCATTTTTCCTTTATAAGAAATCGTTGCTAAATCTAATCTTGGTACTTTTTTAATTTCTGTTTTTGCATTCATTTGTAACCAGTTTAAAGCGTTATTGATGTTGCAAATATATTGCTCAAAAGTAACAGTAACTTTTCCTATCTTGCTTTCTGTTTTGCTAATCTTGCTATATTTTTCTGGACTTTTTTCTTTAAAAGTTAATGGAGAAATTCCGTAGAATTTTTTAAAAGCTTTAGAAAAAGCAGACAAATTATTGTAACCGACAGCTTCTGCAATTTGAGTAATATTTTTTTCTTTTTGATGTAATAAGTAAGCAGCAGATTTTTCAATTCTTTTTCTATGGATAAAGTTTTGTACGGTTTCCTCAACTACAATTTTAAACAATCTATGAAAATGAAAAGGAGAAAAGTGTGCTTTTTCTGCAACAATTTCTAAGGTTAGTTTTTCTGATAAATTAGCTTCTATAAATGCAATTGCGGTATTTAAACGAGCAATATTTTCTTTGGCAATTTTATCAGAAATCATTTTTTAGTTTTTTGAAGATAATAGAATACAAATCCGCTTGCAAAATAGACAATAACATCTATAAAATCTTTGGTATATCTTGCTAAATATTTTGGAAAGATAAATTCAAATAATATGCTATATAAAAAACATGTGTATAAAATAATCGATAAACTTAATGTGTAGTTTTTATCATTTTTAGACCATTTTAAAATTTGTAAACTAGTGTATAAAACAATAGGAATGATTAAAAAATCGTTCACGTAAAAACCAATTACTCTCGGTAATGGAACCGAAAAGTATTGAAGAAAATAAATAAATGTTCCTGTAAATAAGGAAAAAAGAAAGTAATAAAAGAGCGTTTTTTTCATTTTATCCTGCAGCTACCATTGCAATAAACCAAGCCAAACCAGCACCAATTAAACTAACAATTGTAATTGCAGAGTATAAAACCCAACCAATAATTTTATAAAATATATTTGGATGTTTTTTTAGTCTTTCAGCCAAATTAGGGTTTTCTAACTCGTGAATAACTTCATCAATTTGAGCCTGTTTTACTTTCGCTTCTTTAAGTTCTCTTTTCTTTTTGTGAGAGATTAAAGTATTGCAAACTTTACAATAGTCCCTGTTTTTATTAAAAGTTCCGCAATTGGGACATTTAATCGTCCTGTTTTCCATCAAAGTTTATTTTAGCTTCTAAAGATATAAAATAACATTAATTTATTTTCTTTTTCATACCAAATAACATTCTTGGAATTTTATAAGGATAAATTAAAAACCTATAAATTAGTATAATTACTGGAAGAGTAGTAAATATTAGTAAGACTATTTTTAAAGAAATATTCATGTTAAATTGAATAATATAAAAGCCGAAAATTATAATTATTGTTTGATGTAATACATAAAATGGATAAATAGCTTCGTTACATTTTTTAAGAATGTTGCTTTTTTTATTGAGCCAAATTTGTCCATAACCAAGTAAAGTTATTACAGAAGACCAGCTTACTAAACAACAAACTATATACCAAATATTCCAACGAGTTTCGATTGATAAATACGGAGTTAAAAATCTATTTGGCATAAAATAGTAAACATAAAAAAGAACAGTTGAAATGATTAGAAGGATGAAATTTGTTTTTCGATAGTTTTTTAAATGAATCCAAATTTTTGTTGATGCTGTAATTATTATTCCTGTGATAAAGAAAAATCCGTAAAAAGTAGTTGAAGAAATATTACTAATGTCTTTTGAACTACTAGGATTTATTTTTTTAGTGATAATTTTTAAACTTATTAATAGAATTACTATTAAAAACAAACTATATTTTTTGGCTGTTATACCTTCAAAAAAATGGATAAACGAATTTGATCTTTCTGATCTTAAAAATAATATAAAAGGAATAACTGCTATAGAAATTATGAAAAGATTACCAATAAACCATAAGTGATTTACGTCAAAATCTAAATTTTTATAGACATCAAAATAAGAATTATAATTACTATAATGCTCATAAAAAATTTGAGGAGGAATAATAAAAAGGATACCAAAAATTAGAGGAATTATCAATCGATAATTTCTTTCTTTTAAAAACTGAAACCAACTTCTTTTTGAAAAAGCAAAAATAGTTCCTGTACCAGAAACTAAAAATAATAAAGGCAATCTAAATTGCTCAAAATAAACCATAATATCATCCAGTAATTTGCTTGATTCTGCATTCATAATATGAAAATCATCACCATTAAAAGGCATTCCTATATGATGAAAATATACCGCTACGATAGCGATTACTCTTAACCAATCAATATCATATCGTCTTTCTAAAATCAAAATATTTTGTTTTTTTAATTAGCAATTACAAACCTAAAACAAAGATTTAATAGAATCTTTTTTATGTTATCAATAACAACAAAAAGTGACGAAATACAAGTGTAATTTATGCTAAAATAAAATTGAATTCTTTGATTTTTGATCTTGAAACAGGAATTTCTAAAGGGTAATTATTAAGTTGAAGCTTATAACCTTGTGCGTTACCATTTATAGATTTTATCTGATTTGTATTTACCAAATAAGAACGGTGTGTTTTAAAAATAAAGTTGAATTCTTTTAATTGTTCTTCTAATTCTTTAAGTGATACTCTAATGAGTTTTTTATCAAAACTATTTTCAGATTTTGTATAAATCTCAGCGTAATTTCCATCAATTTTAGCAAATAGAAAAGTGTCTATTTTTAGATTAAAACTTTCAGAATTAATAAAAGAGTTTATTAGAATTGATTCTTTTTTGCGTATAAATTTCGACTTTTTAAAACTTAGTTTAGTTGCGCTATTTTGATATTTTTTTAATAATCGATGTAAGTTTAAAGGCAGGATAATTATTAATAATAGTACACCAACTAAAAAGGTATTTCTAATTTCTTCAAACAAATATTGAAAAGACCAATTATTAGGATTTGTATAAATAAAATCTCTTATTAAAAAATCGGCAATTCCAATCAATAATAAAACAATAGATAAGTGAATAATTTCTTTACCAATTGTCCAAAAAGTATCGTCTTTTAGATTTTTATTTACAAACCAAAAATAAACAAAAACAATTGGTAAGGGAATAAATGCATGAATTAGTAAAACCCAATTAGAATTTACTTTGTGTTCAGAAATATTTAATTCAAAAGGTTGAAATAAATAAGAAAAGCAAAAACTTAGAAAAGAGAAAATAAATAAAATGATTAATAAATTCTTTCTATTTCTATAATAATAAGGATATAATTGATTAAAATAATTAAGAAATTGCACTTTTTTTCTTTTTATAAGGACGAATAATCAAACGGGTTTCTCTATCAAAACGAATATAATTATATACCCAATTTAGAAAAACAATGGCTTTGTTTCTAAAACCGATTAAAGAAAAAAGATGTACAAACATCCAAACAAACCAAGCAAAAACTCCTTGAAATTTCCATTTTGGTAAATCTACAACGGCTTTATTTCGTCCAATAGTTGCCATAGAACCTTTGTCGTTATAAACAAAAGCTTTTTGTTTTTGGTTGAATAATTTAGCAATAATATTCTTTGCAACTAATTTTCCTTGCTGTATGGCAGGTTGTGCCATCATTGGGTGTCCGTAAGGATTTTTATCACTAGCCATGCAAGCAACATCACCAATGGCGTAAATATTTGGGTAATTTAAAACCTGGTTAAACTCATCAACTTTAATTCTTGCAGCTCTTTCAATAACACATTCTTCGGTTAAACCATCAATCATTTGTCCTTTTACACCAGCAGCCCAAATAACAGTTTCTGCTCTAAAATGATCTTCTCCTTTTGTAGTTACTATTTTTCCGTCATAATCTAAAACACGTAAATTTTTCCAAACGTTAACTCCTAATTTTATCAAGAAATCTTCGGCTTTTTCGGAGGCTTTTGCGCTCATTCCTTTTAGCAAGCAATCAGAACTTTGAATCAAATTAATTTGCATTTGACGAATGTCTAAATCTGGATAATCTTTAGGTAAAATTCCTTTTTTCATTTCAGCCAAAGCGCCTGCTAATTCAACGCCTGTTGGTCCGCCACCAACAATTACAAAGTTCATTAAAGCATTTCTTTCTTCAATATTAGATGTTAATAAAGCTTCTTCAAAATTTTCTATAATTAGACTTCTAATATTTAAAGATTGAGGAATGGACTTCATTTCCATCGTATGTTTTTTGATATTGGTATTACCAAAAAAGTTGGTTGTAGAGCCTGTTGCAATAATTAATTCGTCGTATTCTAAATTTCCAATAGAAGTTTTTATGGTGTTTTTATCAGGATTGATTTTTTCAACTTCGGCCAATCTAAAATAGAAGTTTTCTACATCGTTAAAACGTTTTCTTAGAGGAAAAGCAATAGAATCTGGTTCCAAACCACCAGTTGCAACTTGATATAATAAAGGCTGAAATGTGTGATAATTGTGTTTATCAATTAAAACAACTTGTAATTCTTGTTTTTCTAATCCTTTTGCTGCAGCTAGACCTGCAAATCCGCCACCAATAATTACAACTCTTGGAAAACTAGTTTGTGGAATGTTCATATTAGGTTTTTGGATTGTTAGAAAGTTGAATTGTTAGATTTTTTGAATTGCGAATTTACGGAAATAATAAGATAAATTTTATTTATGAGATAACTTAATCTCTTGTAATGTTTTATCAGAATTGATAAACTCAGAAATAATATTCTTTCTGATAATTTCAATATCATCATCAAAATAATTTGCCCATTTATCGTCTTTAAATAGGTGATTAATTTGCTTTATTCTTTTTTGAGCCTCAGAAAAAGTAAATAAAAAGAGTGTTTCCTTTTCTTTTTTAGGGTTGATTTTAGCTGTTTTTTTATCAAAATTTACATCAATAAAGAATATTTTTTCTGTAGAATTGATTGGGCAAAAGTCCTGCCATTTCGCAAAACCAATTACTATTTGTTGATTTTTATAATTATCATCAGCAATTAATTTCCATCTGCAGTTGGCAACTCTTCCCCAATGATTCGATTTTCTGTAAACTCCTTTATCTGTATAGAAATACATACTTTCGGATTTACTTTTATAATTGGTGTTTTCTGGAAATTCGAAGTTTTCTATTTGTTCGAATTCGCAAAAAGTATGTTTAAAGAAGTTGGTTTTGTTGTACGTTTTCAAATGGAATTAGTTTGAATTAAAAAACGCAACCAAATTAATGATTGCGTTTTTATTATTTAAGAAAATATGTTTTTCTTTTTAAAAGATTCCTCCTTTCGTCGGAATAAGCGATTCACACAATTTTGTTTTACAAAATTGGTTCTCTGCTTACTTTACTTCTTCTAATATAACTACTACTGTTAATCAATTAATTAGGTTTTTATGGTACAAATATGGATACTTTTTATCCGATTTATTAAATAAATAGAGTAAAACTTACAAGTAATATAACTACCTCAGTAATATCAATAGGCATGCTTACCTCTTTAAGGTAAGATAAATAATTTCCTGATATTTTCTTAGCCTTTATTTCCTATTCTTTTTATAATTCTCTGCTTGGGTAAAAATTTCTTGATAGACTTCATCTCGTTCTACTGGTGGGTATCCAAACTCATCTAATAATATAATTAAACCAACTTTTAAAGCAGACTTCATATCAGGTCTTGTATTCCAATCTGGATATTTAACTTGCGTTTTAACTAACTCTTTTACCTTCTTAGCCAATTCAATTAGTTTTTCTTCTGGATACGTAAAATCATATTTTTTACAAAGTTCTAACAGAATATCATAAAATGCTTTTTCTTCAAAATCAATTCCTAGTTTTTTTCCAGAATCAAATTCATCCCGAACCTTCATAATCATATCTGTTAATGCTTCAGCCATATCATCATACACCTCACTACGATAGAGGTCATTTTCACTACGGTCGTTGTAGTTAGCTACCAAAGCTTCCATTTTTTTAGTGAAATCAACGCCTTTTACTTGGTTTACCTTTTTGATTTCTCCAATAGCTTTAGCAAGTAATTGTTGTAATAGTTTTATCTTGGTGTTGGGCATTTTTATTTTATCCAGCTTCGCTAAATATTCATCATCAAAAATATCTTGATGACTATCGGCTTCTTCTCCAATTTTAAATATTTCTTCTACACCATCACTTTGCAAAGCATCTTTAATCATTTCTCGTACTTTGGCATTCATTTGTGCGGTATCTGGTGCATTTCCTTTAGTCAATTTAAACACAATAGAGCGAACTGCTAAATAAAAATGGGTGTAATTTCTTTCCGTTTGGGTTAGCTTTTCGCTTCCTGCACAAATATCATAAGCAGCTTTTAAACGTTTCACAATACCCATAAAGCGTGTTTCAATGGTTTTTGTATTTTGAGCATATTCGACAGCTTTATTTAAGGTATTTAATTGATCTAACGGCGAACCATTAAAATAATTAGAACTATCGAACTTATGAAATATTTTAGCTAACAGATCTAATTGGTCTCTCACCGCAGTTAAAGAATCGTCTATATCTTCAAAATTATCTTGGTCTCCTTTATTATATTTAGCTAAAGCTAAATTCATTGCTTTTTTTATTCCAATATAATCGACTACTAAACCTTTGTTTTTCCCTGCAAATTTTCGGTTTACACGAGAAATGGTCTGAATTAAATTGTGTTGCGATATTGGTTTGTAGATATACATACTGTCTAAAAACGGTACATCAAAACCAGTCAACCACATATCTACTACAATAGCGATTTTAAAGTTTGATTTTTCATTTTTAAATTGTCGGTCTAGTTCTTTCCTGTATTCTTTTGTACCCAAAGCTTCATACATTTCTTTTGGGTCGTTTTTGCCGCGTGTCATTATCATTTTAACACGTTGCATTGGTTTTATTTCTTTCTTTTCTTTATCAGTTAATTCTGCTCCGTCTTCGGCTATTTTTATTTCTGCCCACTCTGGACGTAAGGCTATTAAATTTTGATAAAAAGCGTAGGCAATTGGTCTACTACTGCATACAAACATTGCTTTTCCTTTTACTGTAGCTCCTTCGTTTACTCTATTTTCGTAATGTGTTACAAAATCGTTGGCTATTTTCTTTAAAATGTCTGGATCTCCCAAGACTGCATTCATATTAGCCGACTGTTTTTTACTTTCATCTACCTGATATTCGTTCGCACCTTCGCTAGCAGCTTCATTATAATAAGCTTCTATTTTTGCGAGTTCACTATTATTTAGAATTACTTTTGCTGCTCTTCCTTCATACACAATACGTACAGTAATTTCATCTTTTACTGATTCGGTCATTGTGTAGGCATCCACCACTTTCCCGAACACATCTAACGTAGCGTCTATTGGTGTTCCTGTAAAGCCTACAAATGTTGCGTTTGGTAAAGAATCGTGTAGGTATTTAGCAAAACCAAAGGTCTTTTTCACACCATTTTCAGTAACGGTAACTTTTTGGTCTAAATTGGTTTGGCTTCGGTGTGCTTCATCAGAAATACAAATAACATTGGTTCTTTCGGTTAGCAAAGCCAAATCTTCTGTAAATTTATGAATGGTGGTTAAAAAGACACCACCAGATTCGCAACCTTGTAATTTTTCTCGCAATTGTTTACGGCTTTCTACGCTTAAAATTCCGTTATCACCAACATAGTTTTTTGCGTTTGTAAACTGAGACGATAATTGGTCATCTAAATCGGTTCTATCTGTAATTAATAGTATTGTTGGGTTTCCAAAATACTGGCTCTTCATTAATAAACGTGTCAGAAAAAGCATCGTGAAACTTTTACCACAACCAGTCGCTCCAAAATAGGTTCCACCTTTTCCATCACCACCAGAACCATCTCTGTTTTTTTGAGCTAATTTTATATTGTCATACAAAGCTCTTGCAGCATAATATTGCGGATAACGACACACAATTTTTTCATTCCTTTTACTGCTGTCTGGCAAGTAAATAAAATTGCGAATAATATCTAGTAAGCGGTTTTTCTGCAACATGCCTTGCACCAGTGTAAACATAGAATTTATACCGTCTACATCTTTAGCTAAACCAGCAATTCTTCTCCAAGCGTAATAAAACTCATAAGGAGCAAAAAATGAACCTGCTTTATTGTTTACGCCATCAGAAATTACACAAAAAGCATTGCAAATAAAAAGTTGTGGTATATCTCTTTTGTAACGTATTGTTAATTGCTCGTATGCATTGTGTATAGTCGTTTCTTCTCGTATAGCAGTTTTAAACTCAAACACTACCAAAGGCAATCCGTTGATATATAAAATACCATCTGGAATCCGTTTTTGGTTTGCTTCTGTAATTTCTAATTGAGTAACAAATTTGTAAATATTTAGATTTCCATAATTTGTTGATGGTTCTGCAACCAAGCTATCTATGTTTTTACTTATTGTTTGGTTTTCTAAACCTGAAAAATCAACCAGGTTGATATAAATATCTTTCTGCGTATGATCTTCTCTTTTTAAAATAAAACCATCAGATAACCAAGACATAAAACGCTTGTTACTTTCATATAAGTCAGAAGCAGGCAAGGTTTTTATTTGTAAAATAATACTATCAGTTTCTTGTTTGGTTAAGTTTTCTTCCTTGTATTTTTGAAGTAAAAAAGTACGTAAATCATCCGCTAAAATAACTTCGTCTTCACTACGGTTAAGCGTATCGCCTATATGATGTGGATATCCTTCAATGGCAATCAACTCAGAAAATGCAGCTTCTAATTGGGCTTCTGTAAATTTTTGACTCATACTTTTACTTTTATAGACTTTCGTAATAAGCTTTTAGTTTCTTAGACATTAGTTTACGTCTTTCTTCTAAAAACTTGGTGTAATCTTGGTGTGTAGCTTCTGTTATAAATGATGGAATATCATTTGTTTTAATATTATCTACTAAAGCAGTTTCAGTATCTAATGTGCTAACTTCATTAACACCTTGGTTTATCTGGTCTTTAATTTTCCTTAAATATTCGGTAGGTGGCATTTTACCCACTTTTATATTGGTAGCTTGCTCTGTGTACACAAAATTGGCTACTTGGTTATAGGCTTTTTGTGGATAACCGTTGTTTATCAAATATTGTTTCGGAAAAATATGGTGTATATCTCCTCTTTGTTCAATTAAACTAGTAATTGTCATAGATTTTGATAAGAAAGCAACCGAATTTTTATTTACCTGAGCAGCTAAGTACAAGGTGTACGCATTATTGTTTACACTAGAGCTTTCTAAATCGTTCATTAAACCAAAATTCCAAAAGCCTTCGCCTAAATGAGCTTGCTCCATTTGTAATAAATACGCTGCAATTCCTTTTGTGTTTATCTGTTTGATGTCTTCATCTATTCTAGATTCTGCCGAACCGGAATAACGACCAATAAATATGGATAATATCAACCATCTTTTTACATAACCCTGTATTTCTGGTTCGCTCATATTATCATCACGCAGTTTTAAATACAATGCATAGGCAAAATTTAAACTGTTTTGAGACGAAATTAATTTTCTATTTATTAAGCCAGTAGACTTTAATATCATAACAAACCTTTGGTAATTGGTTTGATTGACAAAAGCTTCTAAACCATCTGATAATTTTTGATAACTGGCAGCTGATATTTCATCTTCATAAGTTCTAGTTTCAAAATTTCTACCAGATAATAAGGCTACTAGATCACTAAACTTACCACGACTAAATTTAAAGGTAAATGCTACACGAAGCATATCTATATAATCAGGACAATACAAATCATCATTATTTGTAGCAATCCATTTTATGCCTTTGTAGTAGTTACTTATTGTAAAATTGGTATCGTTATCTACTATGTGTTTAATAAAACCTTTGTCTACCAATAAACGGCAGAAATAATCTACCATTTTACGCATTTTGTTTCCACCGTGCTGCTCATCTGAAGCTATTTTAGACATCACAAAATCAGCATTACTTAATACTACACCTTTTTGATTGATACGGATAAATATTTCAGTTACTGTATCAATATCTAAACTAGCATCTAACTCAATAATCCCGACTTGTTGGTTTTTAACTCTTTTAAGTTTTTCTATACGTTGTTCTATTAAATCTTCATCTATGTCTGGGTTTAATGCTATATAACTTTTTCTTGCTTTACTAATTGTAATTTCATCATTTACAATAGGATTGATGTTGTTTATCCATTCTGGACTTTTTTCTTTAGCTTTATTTAATACCTCAAAAGTTTCTGTTAAAGGATTAAAAGCAATGCGAATATTAATTTCTTTATAGTTTCTATTTAGAACACGTTGCCCAACAATAGCAGCTGTTAAGGCCGTTATTCTTTGTTGCCCATCTATCAATACTTTTTTACCTGCCGATAATTCTCCGTTCTTTAACTTCACATCTGGATTCCGCCAAGTAATAATATAGCCAACAGGATAGCCTTGATATAAAGAGTCAATTAAATCTCTAACTTTTGCAGCTTTCCAAACAAAAGGACGTTGAATTTCTGGTATGGCGATATCGCCAGATTTTATCCAACTTAATAAAGTTTCTACGGTTTGTTGGTGTACGCTATATTTTGCCATATATTTTTTTAGTAATCGATATTAATTAAAATTATTATTTCCTAATTGAGGATTTCCCAGTAATAACTCTTTGGCTTTTTATTGAAATATTTAATAAATTACTGGCACGTTGTTGATCCTGTTCTTTCATAGGAATCATTCGCATAAAATTAAGACCAAGACGGCGTAGGATATGGAAAGCAAGAGGATTGTGTTTAATCTCATCAACTAAACGTTTAATATCTTTTTCAGGAAAGGTCTTACTATATTCTAAAATGACAGCTATATCAATTAAAGAGATGGCATTGTTTTTTTTATCATCTCCAGAAACGGCTAATTTAGCTCGTACATCACTAAATGTTATTTCTAAATCTTTGGAACTAATAGAAGATGAAATACGTTTAAATATTGAATATGAAATCATGTATAATAAGTTGAACATAAACTGCTTCGCTAAACCTTCCCTTTCTCGAACTGTTAGGGAGCCATTAGGGTCTTTTTTTATCAATTCAATAATTTCATTTTTAATATATTCTTCCCCTTCTAATAATGTCTTAAATAAAAATTTCAGAGAACGTAAGCCTAACTTATACAATTCCTCAACTAGATTAGATTTATCTGTACCAGTTAATGAAGCATATCTGTTTTTAATAATATAGCCTAAAATTTCAATAGTTTTAAATGCTTTATTAACTTTTGAAATACTATCTATTTCTTCATTGACGTCATTTTCATCCTGTATTTCAATTTTTAAGTTATCTTCTTCAGAATCTATTATTTCAACTTTATCATCAAATACTATATCAATAACTTTTTTTTCAATTAAATCATTGACTGCCTTAATGTCATCGTTAAACTCTATAATATTTTCCTCTTTAAATAAAGCTCTCGCACGCTCTAAAATTTGTTTTATTATAAATTTGGATTTGCTATGATGTGATAGGAAAATATAAATATTTGCGCTTTCTGTTTGATACAATCTATTTGATAATTCGGTCACTTCAGCTTGAATGATTTCATCATCTAAATTGTCTGAAAAATATTTACCTATAAAATAGAAGTAAATATATTTATACTTAAATTTATAAATCGACTCGTTTTTTTGAATTAAATTACACTTTTCCAAAACTTCAGCAACTTCTCGAAAGCTTAATTGAATACTATACTTTTTAATAAAATATTGATGAAATTCAATTAACATGTTTTCATCTATTTCAATAGTTTTTTTATCATAAAGCCAAAATGACAACTCTGTTAAATATGAATAATATTTTTCTATTTCAGCATTCGCTTTAATTTTTTGTCCAAGTGCAGATTTAATTAAAACATCATAATAATGACCAAAAGTACTTTGCTCAAAATTAGTTGTACTACTCAATTCGTTGGCTTGTAAAATTGTTAATATATATATTGGTAGTGAAGGGATTAAGTTCTTACCGATTACAGAATTTACAATTTTAGATAATTCTTTAATTTGAAATTCTTTAGCTTCTTCATCTTCAAATTCGTCTTCAAATAAATCGATCCATTTTCTAATTAATTCTAATCTTTTTTTACCCCCGAATTTCAATATTTCATATACATCAACAGCTGTAACTTGAGATTCGAGTAACTCACTTAAGGTAAAATATTCATCCCAAGTTATTACCGTTTGAAAGGAAAAAGAGTAAAGATTTAAAATAAAGTTCTTTTTACTTTTTTGAGGGAGTCTACAATTATTTAAGTCATCAATGATTATAACCAAATTCTTAGTTGTTATATCAACATCTGTTTTGTATTGTTTCCTGAATTCCTTTTTAATTAATTTTGAAATATCTTCTTTAGTAATTTTTTTTATCTCTCTTCCTTTTATAAAAATAGGTACTTTATTGTCTAAGATTAATGTATTTAAATAAATTTTCTTACAAAATGAAGTTTTACCACTATTTTCCTCACCTAATATTATTGTATGAGTAAGGTCTTTATCACCAATTCTATTCAAAATATCTTCAGATTTAAATGATGTACCTCTTTCTTCGTCATCACCTAAACTAAATTCTTCCATAAATGGAGACACATAGATATCATTAAGGGTTAATGTTTTGCTTCTATGTGTGAAATTAGCTCCGCTATCATGCAAAAAATCATAAAAGTCATCTTCTACCTCAGTCTGCATATTTACAGGTTTATTTAAAACCATTGGTGAATTAACTTTAATCTCCAAAATTCCTTTATCACACACATCTGTGTTATCAACAAAAATCTTGTTGTCATGAACATACTTGAAAAAATGACATTTAGTATTATCATTATAATCAATAATACTAAATCCATTTCTGAAATTACTTTCAGTCTCTCTAATTTGATTTAGTCCAGAAGGAGATACTATTCTTAAGCTTTCTCCAGACAGGTTTTGTACAAGTTCAACATCTGTTTGATGAACATGTCCACTAAAAATTAAATCAAAATTCTTAGATATATGTTTTTTAATAGTTTTTGACTCAACTTCTGATATCCAATCAAGTTGATGGTGCATTAATGCTATTTTAATGTCACAATTTTCTATAAATTTATAATTGTCATTGATTTGATTTTCTCCAATAAGAAGATTTTTAAAATCATGATCATCATAACACCTCCATGAAGAGTTTAGAGAGGAAATCCCTATAGATTTACCATCTATTATTAATTTAATAGAGAATTTAAACTTTGAATGTACTTTTTCTTCAACCTCTTTATATAACTCAAATTCAAAATCCTTATATTCTTTCAGTCTTTGAATTCCATCATAATCATTTTCATTAAAATTTGTAAATGCATTAACTGAATCTATTGTTTTTAAATCTTGTTTTAAACCACTTTCATGAAAAGATTTATCCGCATTTCTATTAATATCATGATTACCAGGGCAAATTATAAACTTAGAAATATCTATGTCAAGCTTAGTAAGAATTGGTTCAATTATATATTTTTTAAATGAATTAAATCCTTCCCTAGCAGATCCATAATCTTTACCAGCTTTATCAATTAAATCACCTGTAAACAGTACAAGGTCAATTTTTTTATCTTTTTGCAATTCATCCAACTTTCTAAAAAAAGCATCTTTAAGAAAATCGTCCCAATCTTTTAAAGTTTTATTATTAAGATGAAAGTCTGTTAAATGTAATATTCTAATCATTTTTTTTCAATTTTATACTTTACAATGGCTTAGTTTCTACTTTTGTCATTTTTGCTAATAAGAGACTTTGAAGTTCTTGGAGGGTTTTATTTTTACAAGTTGATTTCCACTTATTATTCATTATTGCTACAAAAGGAGTTTTTTTTAGAATCTCGCTTGTTGGTTTAATAATGTATATGTTTTCAATTAATTCCTTACTTAAATTTGGTTGTGCTCCACCAATAGCATCTTTAACGATATTGTCTCTATTGACTCTTAAATGATAATAGAGAAATGTAGAGTTAAATTCATTTTCACAAATTATTGAGCAACAGGCTTGATTTGTTGTAGATTTTATTTTTAAATAGCCTATTTGCCCTTTTGTATTACCTTGTCCATACATTGCTATTAATACAGAATTAATCGGTAATAATTTAGCAGAACTATTTTTCAAAGCTTTTTCCGTTATATATTCTTCAGCTTCAATTATTACTTTGTTTTTTAATTCCCCAGTTTTTAACCAAGGAATATCTTTTTTGTTCCAAAATTCTATATTTGCTCTACTAGGTGTTCCTCCACTTTTCATTTCTTTTGAAAAATCTTTAACTGTCTCAACACTCCACCCAACAGGGATATCTTTATCTAATTCTTCATTATACACCATTTTTCCACCAGAAGACTTATACCTTTCGACAGAGCTCAGGGTGCCATCTTTTTTATAAACAGGAAACTCAAAATCTACAAACCAATGCTTGTATAAGGCCTGTGCCATAGCTTCTAGGTTGATGTTTATTTTTTCGTTGAGTTGTATGCGGTTGGACACCGTGTTGTACTCGTCTACAATTTGTTGTTGTTTTTCTATAGATGGGATTCTTATTGGAAGAGTGCATAAGTCGTCCCAAGTTATTCTTCCTCTAACATCACCACCACTTAAAAACCATAAAAATCTATCTGATTCTGATCTTAAAAACCACATCATTAAATACTCAGGTAATAGTTCTTTTTCATTTTTAACTTCAAAAACATAGTACGCAGAAGATATAATTGCTTTATCACAATCTTTTAGATGAGAAATTGGTAGTTTTTTATCTCTCCCTACGCTCATTAACTTACAACCAAATTGACCTTTTTTAATAATTTTATACTTCGTCATATCCACACCGTTTAAGTTGGCTACCGAAGGCATAAACACTTTGTCTAAGTTTACACCAAGTAAATTTTTAACCTCACCATCTTCATTTTTAAGATTTACTTGCTGAATAAAATCACCTATTTTTTTATAATTCATAACCTAATGTTTTAAAAACACTTTGTAATTCAGAATTTGATTGTGCTTCCTGTTGTAAAAGGTCTCTGAGTTCTGTATGTAATGTTTTTAATTTGGTGTCAAAGTCTATGTTTTCGTCTCGGTTTACAAACTCAATATATTTACTAGGTACTAATGAAAAATCTTTTTTAATGACTTCAGATTTTGTTGCCGAATAACAATATTCAGGTATATTTTCATATGTACCTATATCAGTTTGCCAAGTATGTAAAGTTTCAGCAATGCCTTCAATTTGTGAATTAGAAAACTGTATGTACTTCTTCTCAAAAGGTTCTCCTTTTTCGCGTAAATCCATAAAAAGTATTTCTTCCTCTCGGTTACGGTAGTTACGTGTTTCTGTACCTTTGTCTACTGTTTTTTTAGTTTTGTTCTTGTTTAAAATCCAAAGAGTTACGCTAATTGTTGTGGTATAGAACATATTTTGTGGTAGAATTACAATCGCTTCTACCAAATTGTTTTCTATTAGTTTTTTACGTATTTTGTATTCTTCACCACCACCTGAAAGCGCTCCATTTGCCAATATAAAACCAGCTACTCCATTTTCGGATAATTTAGAAACCATATTTAAAATCCAACCATAATTGGCATTAGATTTTGGTGGTACTTCATAGCCTTTCCAACGTGGATCATCAGTCAGTTCGCTTTCGGCTCTCCAATCTTTTTGGTTAAAAGGTGGGTTTGCCATTATAAAATCGGCTTTTAAGTCTGGGTGTTGGTCGTTAGCAAAAGTATCGGCAGCTTTTTCTCCTAAATTGGCAGAAATTCCTCTAATAGCCAAATTCATTTTAGCTAGTTTATAGGTAGTGTTGGTGTACTCTTGTCCATACACAGAAACTTCTTTTTTGTTACCATGGTGGTTTTCTATAAACTTTACAGACTGCACAAACATACCTCCAGAACCACAAGCAGGATCATAAATAATACCTTGGTAAGGTTCTATCATTTCAGCAATCAAGTTTACAATACTTTTAGGCGTGTAAAATTCTCCTTTCCCTTTTCCTTCTTTAATGGCAAACTTGGCTAAGAAATATTCATACACACGACCTACAATATCGTTTTGCTTATCGGCAATGGTATTTATCTCACTTATTTGGTCAATAAGCGAAGCGAGTTTTGTTTTGTCTAAGCCTAAACGAGAAAAATAATTGTCTGGCAATGCACCTTTCAATGCAGGATTGTTTTTTTCTATTTGGTGTAAGGCAGTATCGATTTTTAAAGCTAAATCGTCTTGTTTGGCGTTTGCTTTGATAAAAGACCAACGAGACGTTTCCATTAAAAAGAACACGTTCTTCATATTGTAGAAATCTTTCAATTCTACATATTTTTCTTGTCCTTCTGTAATTAATTCTTCTCTGCGTTCTTCAAATTTATCGCTGGCAAATTTTAAGAAAATTAAGCCTAATACTACGTGCTTATATTCGCTAGATTCTACCGAACCTCTTAATTTATCGCAAGATTGCCAAAGTGTTTCTTCTATAGATTTTTGTTTTACTTCTTTTTTAGCCATTATATTTTATTATCTTTTAAGCTTCCAATACAAAAGCTTAAAACTTTTTTGAGTTTACTTATATTATTAAATATCTAATTTAAAACAATCTAGATTTATTAACCATCTTCCAAGACAGCCATTAATCTATGATTGAGATATAGTTTTTCTTTACCTACTTTTTCGGAAGTTAAAAAGCCTGCATCTTCCAAGGCTATTAAATAATTTCCTACTGTTTTAGGAGTTCCTAGTTTTTCATCAATTAAAAATTGTCGCTTAGTGTATGGCAGTCTAAATAGTATTTCTACAAGTTCTTTAGTATATGCTTTAGGCAATTTCTCTTTAATTTCGGTAGTCATCTGTTCCATTAACTCGGTTACATTTTTTAAGCGTTTTAAACCTTTGTTAGCTGTATATTCTACCATTTCTAACATGTATAATATCCATGATTCCCAATCATTATTTTCGGTAACTTGACGTAATTTATTATAATAATCCGCTTTGTTTTTTATAATATACTCGCTTAAATAAATAGCAGGTGTATCTAACAGTTTTTCTAGTTTTAAATAGAGTAATAACAAGATTCGTCCTGTTCTTCCATTACCATCGCTAAATGGGTGTATAGCTTCAAATTGATAATGCATCAGCGCCATTTTTATTAATGGGTCTATAGTGTCATTTTCATTTATAAAGGTTTCTAAATTGGCTAACTTCTCCCTTATAACGGTTTCTCCTGTTGGTGGTGTGTAAATCGTTTCGCCTTTAGCATTTTTTAAAGCAGTGCCAGGAGTTGTTCTAATACCTGCGGTGTTTTTTTTAATGCTTTGTACAATATCTATACATAAATTTGTACTTATAAAAGGGCGTTTTTCTATATCGTGCAAGCCATTCCAAAGTGCTTCTTTATAGCTTAGTACTTCTTTTGTAGCTGGGTTATCAAACTTTTTATCGGCGACTAAAGATTTATATAAATCATCGTTAGTTGTAATAATATTTTCTATTTCGGAGCTTGCTTTTGCTTCTTGTAGATGGATTGTATCTAAAAATAACGTTGGATTTGGTAGATTAGTTAGCATACCATTAAGCTGCGCTAATGCTCTACTGGCATCAATAGTTTTACGTAAAACTGTAGTTGTCTCTAGTGTTTTTTTCGGAGGCAATAGCGGTAAGCTATTGTAGGGTGTGTTTCTATTAAAATCTGTCATTTTGAACAAGGGTAATAATTACTCACGTTTTATTAACGAGGGTAAATATAATGAAAATTTACCTTTGTAGTAAATACAAGAGTAAATTTTACTCTTGTATTTTCCGTTTTAAAAATAATTTGATTTTTCTCTTCACAGCAATGCTAAAAAAATCAGATTATTTTTAAAATGAGCCCTAGCGGCAGGCGTAACGTATAGTTTGTCTTTTTATACAAAAGTATAAATGTGCATTTGTATAAATATACAAAGTTATAAGTGTATACAATTACAAAAACATAAAGCTATAAGTGTACATTTATATAAATGTGTTAATGTATATTTATTTCTTTAACCAATCTTTAAAATAGGCTTCCGTTTTTGGGTTTTTAGAGAAAAAATCATTTGTAATATTAACATATTCTTTTAAATCATTTTTTTCTTTCACTAAGGTATTATATTCTGTTTTATTAATCTGATTATTTATAGCTACATACATAGAAAGTCCAGTTACTGAGAAAAGAAAAACATTTATAATAATGAGATAAAGCAATCTTTTAGAACTTACATTTTTGTGAATTTTTAATAGTTCTGTATTGTTTTTTACCGTTTGTTTATGAAAGTTTTTAAAATCATTATTAAGAGTTTTTCTATTAGCTTCATTTATTTGTTCAAGTTCTATAAAGTCTTCATTATTAATTTCAATTTGTATATCATTCAATTTTGAAATTGATTTGGTAAGGATTGTATTACGATCATTTATCACTTTTTCAAATTGAGATAGTTGTTGAATTAGTACTTCTACTAATTCAGATACTTTAGGTTGTGTTTGTTTTGCCATTTTATTATTATCTTCTAATATTTCTTTTTCTTTTCTTCTCTTGTTTTAAATCATCATTTGTGTTTTCTCCATAAATTACGGATAATTGAGAAATAACCTCATTAAACAATGAGTTGTTTAAATTGTAATCTTGTGAGATAACCAATTCATTTACTTCACTTTTATTCGATAACTTTTCAATAGAAAATAATTGATTCAATTTTAAATTTCTGTCTACTTCACTTGCTTTTAAATCAGCTCCAGTAGCTTCATGTAAAAATCTAAATCCTTGAATATTACCTTGCTTATTAATTGTTGGATTCACTTTAATTCCATGCTCTAACATTTTATTTTGATAGATTTTTAAACTTTTAGGTTTTTCTTTTAGAACTAAATAATGTGATTTTTTAATTAGATTTCGTACCTCTTTGTAAAAAAGTTTACGCTCTTGCTCTTTAACTTTTTTTAATTCTTTAGCAGAAGTAAAACCGTGTTTTAAAGCCATTTCATGAGCTACAAATTGCGCTTCCTTACTTATAAAACTATCTTTAATTAAAGTACCATCTTGTTTAACCCTATTTAGAATAATATGGACGTGCTTATGTTCTTTTTCCGTGTGAACAAATGCAATAAACTGATTGGTTTTAGGGTCTAAATCCATTTCCTTTAAAAAATCTTTTGTTAGTGCTTTTAACTGCTCATTAGTCATTTTAATACTATCGTTTATAGTAGGAGATAAAACAATACTTATCGTATTATTTTTACACCTCAAATTTTGTTGCTGTAAAATTGAAAAATCAGAATACATTTCCTTTGGGGTTATTCCAGAAATATTGTTACGTAAAAGTTCATAGCCTTTATTCTCATTAACAACATAATTAAAGAGTGCTGTTCCGCCTGTACAAGATTTAGCTTTACTTATCATTTAAGTTTATTTAAATGGTTTCTAATTAATTTAGATGTTTCAATAGATGTTTCTTTAACACCAGTAACATCTCCTAATTTGAATAAATTACCTATTCTTCTAAAATTGTCACTAAACTTAGTTAGTTGCTTGTAGACTTCAATTTCATCAGCAGTTAGCTTGTAAGTTAAATCGTAACCTAATGCCATACTTCTTAAATATTCAGACATTGAGCCACCTGTTTTTTTTGCTTTATTTTTAATAATTAGATGTTCCGTAAGGGTAACTCTAAATTCTATTTTCTTTGTTTTTTTCATTTTTTTTCTTTTGCGACCTTCGGGAGAAAAACAAGATGTTAGTGGAGTGATAAATTGATGAATTTGTCAGTACAATAACACCTCTTGATATATTTTCACCTTTTATTATTGGTGTTAATTGCTACTAAATAATCATTTAAATCATTGTATTTTTTATAGTGTATTCTGTTGTCTATAATTTTTCCATTAGCATTTTCTACTATAAAATTGGTAGCTTTATTTCCTGCTTCATCGTTATCAAAAAATAATTTGATTGTCGAATATTCAACTAATAATTCAATCGTTTTTTTGACTAAAGAAGTAGAGTTTAGGATTATGAAATTCTCTTTAGGGATTTCTTTTTTTAAACTGAAATAACTAAGTAGGTCTGAATGACTTTCGAATAAACTGACAACATCAGAATTATTATTTATAGTTGTAATTTCTTTTTTACCTAAACAAATTTTTCTAAAATTTTTACTAAAAATATTTACAATTTCTAACCCACCAACATCATTCATAAACCCAATTCCGTAAAATTCTTTCCCTTTAGAAAAAGAATAATGAACCTGAAAACAGAATTGTTTAGCAAATTGCAAATTGATTTTTCTGCTACTTAAATAATCTAATAGTTTTTGATTCGTTAATTCGGTTACTTTTTTAATAGAGTAGTTGGGGGTTGGCTCGTTCTTAATTTGTTTTGTTTGCTGGTGAATAGAAAAAGTGCCTTTAGATAAAATAACTAATGCTTCTTTAATTGAACAATTATTGTATTTCATTATAAAGTCAATGATTGTTCCTCCTATGCCAGAACTATGGCAAAAAAAGACGTTTTTAGAAATATTAATTTTAAAAGAGGGTGTTCTTTCGTTATCTCTAAAAGGGGAGTAAAACCAAACTTCTTTAGTATTGGTTTTGCCTATTCTAAAACCCTGTTTTTTTAGATAAGAAACTAGGTCTATTAGCTTTGCTGTTTTACAATTCATAAGTTATTATTTAGGGTAATTGAAAAATGACTAAAAGTTGATGATTTGATGACGAATCTCTTCTGTCCTTTTGTTCATAAGAGTTAAGAGCGTCATCAACTTATCATCAAATCATCAACTTTAATTAAACTCTGTCATCAGTATTTTTTTTGATGACGCTTTGATGACGGTTTTGATGACGGTATAATCCTTTATTTTTGCTAGTTCTAAAGTATATATAGGTTAGTCCGTCATCAAATCATCAAAATTTTTGAGTAAAAACTCTTTTTTTAGAGTAAAGTATCTCCCTTTTGAACTTGTAAGAACAATTTCACCATCATTTAAAATTGTAAATTTTTCGTATTTAAAACAGTTGTCTTTTTTCTCTAAATTCCAACCGTTATTTAGCAGTTTTCTTAGTTGTGTTAAATCAGTTTTAACTCTAGTTTTATTCAGCGCAGCGAATAAGTCCATAATACTAAAGTGGATTTCTTCAAGGTTGAATTTTTCAATTATGTTATAAAGCAGATGAGCAATTTCTTTTTCAACGTGATTACGGTTGTTATCTATTAATTTTTTTAGGGCAGGTGTGTATATTTGTTGCGGAGTAAACCACATTCTAGTTTTTCTTTCACTAGCAAATTTTCGTTTTAGTATAAAATCTAAGAAAGCAGGAATTTCTGTAATTAATTTTTCTAAAAAATTAACATCTTCAAATTCTAAAGTTGGTACTTTTATCACCCAAAACCTTATGGATTCGGCATCTAATTTGATAAAAGAGTCCTCTTTATTGCTGCACATCAAAAATTTACCAAAAAAATCTATTTCCACCTTTTCCTTTCCCTTAGCTTCAATTTTATTCTTACTTGCAGTAGATAGGTATTTTATCTTTTCTGTAATTTCTTCTTTTTGAAAAAACGCTTCATCTAAACCTAATAAAAGTTTGTTTCCCCAATCTAGGTTGAAGTTACTGTTCAAGGAGTGCGAGTCCAAAAAAGTCATATTATGTCCAAAAACTTCTTTCATAAATTTTAAAAAAGAACTCTTACCTGTAGCTCTTTCTTTACTTACCAAACACAGAACAGGTAGAGCTTGTGTTGGTTTTTCATAGAGTAATTTAAAGTAATCTAAACCTAACTCATATTGTTTACCAAAAATGTGTTTAAAGAACTTTAAAGTACTTTCTATATATCCATTGTTTGGTTTATGTTTTAAAGGTGAATAGGTGTTGTAAAAACCGTGAATACTTTTTGAGAAATTGATGTGATTAGGAAAACAAATACTACCATCATATTTTGGTATTTTACTTAAATAATTTCTATTCTTATCTTGTATAATGGTGTTTTTATCCCACTTAATTAAAGTTTCATTAAATTGATTATGAATTGTGGGTATTTGTACTATTTTGAAATAGCTTGTTCCTACCCTGATGTAAGGAATTTTACTCTCCATAATACTACTTTTTAGAGTTTATTTGTTCGAAGTAACTTTGTGAATCATCATTGATTTCTTCCATAGTTTTTCTTCTACCATTTTCTATCCAATCTAAAAGTTCATCTCTAAAAAAGTAAAGTTTTTTACCTTTTTTATAAGATGGTAATATGCGTTTACGACAAAGTGTGTAAACTGTAGATTTAGCTTTATTTACAACTTTACACGCTTCATCTATCCCAATAGCAATTCTTGGTTCTTTTACTTCGGGGAGGTATGTTTTTTGTACTAAATACTTGACTGTTGCAATCTCATTGGCTAAATGTGCTACCGCTTGTGGTAGGTTTTCAAAACTAATTTCATTTGTATCCATAACTATTGTTTTTAGTTGTTATGGTGCAAATAACTTTTGTTTTTTCAATGGGTTAAGCGACACATAGAAAAAACATAAAAAACACTTATTTATGCTGATTGATTGTGTTCTGTTAAATTAGTAATATCTTCTTCTATTTTAATAATACCTTTATCAGGTGCTTCTTTAAGACGAGTTTTTATAGCATGAACTTCTACATTTTTATACAGTTCTTCAAATATGTTTTTTAGAAATTTAGCTATTTTGATTTGTGTAATACTATTGTTTGGTGTGTTAAAATAATTCCAAATATTCCAACCAAAATGATTAACATCAAAATATTTTAATTGACTAACTTCAATAGGTGTTATCGTATCGTAGTTTCCTTGTTTTGAATATACCTCTATATATTTACACAATTTAGCTAAATCCTCTCTTGACAGATATAAAGTAAAACGTTCTTTTGTATATTGAATAGCTTTTTCTAATTTTTGCTTTTCTATTCTGATTTTTTCTTGGTACTTTTTATCAAAAATTTTTGATAATTCATCATCATCAGACTTAACTACATTTTTATTTTCGATTTCATCCTTATCTATCTCTTTAACCTTCTCTACAACTTTATTTTTATTTTCCTCCTCACTTTTTTCTACAACTTTATTTTCGGCTTCTTCATCTCTTTTTTCTACAATCTTATTTACCTTTTTATTTTCACCTTGATCTATAACTTCTTTTTTAGTAAAAATTTTTAGAATTTCTATTAACCCTAAGTGTATCATTAAATATGAAAGAGTGCCTAATATAAAAATTATAACAAATACAATAGATGAAGTAACGTCATCATTACCCATGGAAATCGAAGCATGGCGAAATAGTGTTGCTAATATTAAGATTATAGCAAATACACTACCGTAAAGGACTATTTTTTCTAAAAGATTCTGATTTTTCATAACTTATTTATCAATTTTTATTTGTATTACTTGAGACGCAATTTCTTTTTTATTGTTTGATACTCTTGAATAAATCTGTGTAGTTGTAACGTTAGTGTGTCCTAACATCTTAGATAAAGTATAAATTTCTGTTCCATTTGCCAGTTGGAGTATTGCAAAACTGTGTCTAAAACAATGAAAAGTTATATTTTTTTGAATGCCAGATGCTTTAATCCATTTTTTTAGAGGTCTTGATATCCAGGATGAATTAGGTAAATCTTCAAAAACATTTTTTTCTGGCAAACTAGGTGTTCCACACAATTTTAATGCTTGATTTGAAATAGGTGTATATTCAACTTCTTTAGTTTTCTTTTGAGTAAATAATAGTTTTCCATTTCCGTTTTCAATTACAACTTCTTTCCATTTTAGTTTTTGAATATCAGAAAGCCTTAAGCCTGTTAATATAGAGAACAACGACGCTCTAAATAAAATTGGTAATTCGCAAGGAGTTGATGCAAGTCTATTGATTTCTTCCATTGTTAGGTATTCTCGTTTCGATTGAATTACACGAATACCTTTTATTTTTGCAGACAAATCAATCGTTAAATAACCATCTACAAAAGCTTGCTTTAAGCAAGCTTTAAATATTGAATAATATGTAGAAGCTGTAGAGTTAGAGATAATTCCTTTTTTCCCACCACCACAAGGAGCATTTTTTAAAAAGTTCTTAAAATCTTCTGCTAAAGATAAATCTAACTTTGAAAATGGTAAATATTCGCCATAAAACAGTTTTAATAATTCAATTGTTCTTTTCCAATTAACTTGAATAGAGTTTGAACTGTTTTTATGGCGTTTTCGTAAAGTATCATTAAAATATTTTATAAAGTTTTCTTTTAATTTTTCCTTTTGTTCTAAGTATTCTTTTTCAGTATCATTATACAGGTTAGCGTTATCATATTCTTTTTGCCTTAATTTTTTAACACCATCTGCATATATACAATTCTCATTATCAATATCACTTTTACATTGAATAACTCCATTAATATCTCTTTTAGACTTGTAGGTTTTAGTTCCATCAGTTTTAGTTCTAGCTGTTCTTTTTTTATCCCAAATTGGAGTAGTAATTGTCCTGTTTAAGTACTCCCTAATTCTTTGAGGTTTTTCTTTGTTAGGAATAATAACAGGGTAACTTTCTATATACAAGTACCATTCATTATGGTATTCACTTTTTCGAAGCTTAACAGCAACCTTTGTGTTTTTAATATGTTTTTTCATTGCAGTTAAATTATTTATATATAGTATCTATTTCTGTTTTAGGAGCATAAACACTTTTTCCTAATTGACGTGTAGGAATCCCATATTTACGAATGTGTGTGTATACAGAAGTTTCTGAAATCCCATATTTTATAGTAATTTCTCCAATGCTATAACAATCTTCTTTTTCTAATCTAAATGTTTTAACTTCTTCTTTAGCTGTTATAGTTTCGGTTATAGGTTTTAAATTAAAAAGCTCCTCTAAATCTTTTCGATAAACTTTCGTTAATCTCTTTCCTAAATTATATTTCGTAATTTTTTCACTTCTTATCAATCGGTAAATAGTATCACGGCTAACATCATATAATGCTACAGCATCTGCAACTGATATATATTCTTCTTCGTTTGATATTTTTAAAGCCTTTTCAATTTTTAGTTTTTTAATATTTTCTACTTTTCTCTTTTTTGCATATGCTGATTTAGAACATCTAGGTGAGCAGTATATTGATGTAATGGTTTTAGCAAGAAACAAATCACCACAAAATTTACATTCTCGTGATATTTCAAATTTAGCAGCTGGCATATTTTTTTAAGTATTTAATAATAAGTTGCAGATTATCGCATTTTAAGTCGCGGTACATATATGGTACAAATTTATGATTAAAAACGATAATTATTCATTAATAACGATTAAAGTTTTTAACAAAAAAAAGCAGTAAACGTTTAGTTTACTGCTTTTTATAGTCAATTTAGTAATTGATGTTAATCGTAATTATTTTACTTCTTCGAAATCTACATCTTCTACATTGTCTCCACCTTGATCTGCATTACCAGCTTCTGGTTGACCTTGTTGTGCACCTGCATCAGCTCCTCCTGCAGCTTGTTCAGCAGCATACATTTCTTCAGAGGCAACTTTCCAAGCTTCATTAATCTTTTCCATAGCAGCATCAATTTGTGCTAAATCTTTAGATTCATGAGCAGCTTTTAATTCAACTAAAGCAGCTTCAATTGGTCCTTTTTTATCATCAGATAATTTATCACCAAATTCTTTTAATTGCTTTTCTGTTTGAAAGATCATAGAGTCAGCTCCATTTACTTTTTCAGCAGTTTCTTTAGCCGCTTTATCTGCATCCGCATTTGCTTCTGCATCTTGTCTCATTTTTTCGATTTCTTCTTCAGATAATCCAGAAGAAGCTTCGATTCTAATTTCATGAGATTTGTTAGTTCCTTTGTCTAAAGCAGAAACTTTAATAATACCATTGGCATCAATATCAAAAGTTACTTCAATTTGAGGAATTCCTCTTTGTGCTGGTGGTAAACCATCTAAATGGAAACGACCAATAGTATTATTATCTGCAGCCATCGCTCTTTCACCTTGTAAAACGTGAATTTCTACTGATGGTTGATTGTCTACTGCTGTAGAGAATACTTGCGATTTTTTTGTAGGAATTGTTGTGTTTGCATCAATTAATTTTGTGAAAACATTCCCCATAGTTTCAATACCTAAAGATAAAGGAGTAACGTCTAATAACAATACATCTTTAACATCACCAGATAAAACTCCACCTTGAATAGCAGCTCCTAAAGAAACAACTTCATCAGGATTTACACCTTTGCTTGGTGCTTTTCCAAAGAATTTTTCTACAGCTTCTTGTATTGCAGGTATTCTAGTAGAACCACCTACTAAGATAATTTCATCAATTTCTGAAGTGGATAAATCAGCATTTTTTAATGCAGTTTTACAAGGCTCAATTGTTCTTTTGATTAAATCATCGATTAATTGCTCAAATTTAGCTCTGCTTAAAGTTCTTACCAAGTGTTTTGGCCCGCTTGCAGTAGCTGTAATATATGGCAAGTTAATTTCTGTTGAAGCAGAAGAAGATAATTCAATCTTCGCTTTTTCAGCAGCTTCTTTTAAACGTTGTAAAGCCATAGGATCTGTTGTCAAATCCATGTTTTCTTCTGCTTTAAATTCTGCAGCTAACCAGTCAATAATTTTTGCATCAACATCATCTCCACCTAAGTGTGTATCTCCATCTGTAGCTAATACTTCAAAAACACCGTCTCCTAATTCTAAAATAGAAACATCATGTGTTCCACCACCAAAGTCAAAAACAACAATTTTTTTATCATCGTTTGCCTTGTCCATTCCATAAGCTAAAGCAGCAGCTGTAGGCTCATTGATAATTCTTTCTACTTTTAAACCAGCAATTTCTCCTGCTTCTTTAGTAGCTTGTCTTTGTGCATCGTTAAAGTATGCAGGCACTGTAATTACAGCAGAACTTACATCTGTTCCTAAGTAATCTTCAGCAGTTTTCTTCATTTTTTGAAGAACCATTGCAGAGATTTCTTGTGGTGTATATAAACGACCATCAATATCTACACGAGGTGTATCATTATCTCCTTTTACTACTTTATAAGGTACTCTCTTAATTTCGTTAGAAGATTCAGAAAATTTATTTCCCATAAAACGTTTAATAGAAGAAACGGTTTTTGTAGGGTTTGTTACTGCTTGTCTTTTTGCAGGGTCACCAATTTTACGTTCTCCTCCTTCTACAAAGGCAACAATAGATGGTGTAGTTCTTTTTCCTTCAGCATTAGGAATTACAACTGGCTCATTACCTTCCATTACAGAAACACATGAGTTTGTTGTTCCTAAATCGATTCCAATTATTTTACTCATAATAATTATTTTATATTAATTTTTTAAATTCAATTTTACAATGTGTATTAGTCAAAGGCTATGCCAACTGCTTTCTGACTGTTAAATGTCAGTTTATTTAAAAAAATATTGAATTTTATTGTGACATTATGACATAAAGTGTTTCTAATATAATGTAGAGGAAGAATATTTGAAATCAATTTTTAATTTCTTATATTTGGTAAGGCTCAACTTTAAATGAAATAAAACTAATAATTAAAAAGAAAATCATGAGTAAATTTGACGAAAAAGTAGCACAGTATTCTAAATTTATGGACGACAAAGGTCTAAGTTATGATGCGGATTTATTAAAAGCAGTAACAAAAGGTTTGGGCCCATCTATTTATAAAAGAGATGCAGAAACGGTATCTGGGTCTGATGCTAAAGAGTTAATAACAGTTAAAAAGAACTTTTTAATAAAAAAGTTAGGTTTAGAAGATGGGCCTCAGTTAGATGTAGCTATTGATAAAGTTATTGAAGCTATTGGTAAATCTGAAAGAAGTAAATATAGAGCGGTAGTTTATTATCTATTAGCTGTAGAATTTGGTAAAGAAGCTATTTATAGTTAATAAAAAATTATATTTTAAATAAAAAAACCAACTCATTGAGTTGGTTTTTTTATTTTTACAAACGTATTAAGTTTAATCCTTACGAATGTCACAATTTATTAGTGTTTTTGATATGCTTAAAATTGGTGTTGGCCCATCAAGTTCTCATACATTAGGACCTTGGAGAGCTGCCCAAGAATGGGTAAGCCATCTTAGAAAAGTAAATCTGTTTGATGTTATAGATGCTGTAAAAGTAGATTTATACGGGTCTTTATCTTTAACAGGTAAAGGGCATGCAACAGATTTAGCGATTCTTCTAGGGTTAAGTGAAGCAGACCCAGAATATATACCAATAGAAGATCTTTTTATAATTGTTGATAGAATAAATACACAAGAAGAAATTTATTTTAAAGGCGGTAAAAAAATTCCTTTCTTTAAAGATTCAATTGTTTTTAATAGAGAGTTTCTACCTTTTCATGCAAATGGTCTTACGTTTAGAGGTTTTTCTGATGGAAAAGAAATATCAACTGAAACCTACTTCTCTATTGGAGGTGGGTTTATTGTACAAGAAAATGATAATCTAGAAGAAGAAATAGAAATAAATCAAAAGAATTTTCCTTTCCCTATTAATAGGGCTGTTCAATTAGAAGCTTATTGTGAAAAAGAAAACTTTTTAATTTCTGATATCGTTTTACAAAATGAATTGGTTTTAAATACTGAGGATAAAGTTGATTTTGAATTACATAGGATTTGGGATACGATGTTAGAGTCTATGTATCTTGGTTGCCATACTAAAGGAATCCTTCCAGGAGGATTAAATGTAAAAAGACGTGCTTTTGATACACATCAAAAATTAATAAAAGACGGAGTGTATTCTAATCCTAAAGAGTGGATTAGTGCTATTAGAGATATTGAAGTAAAGTTTAGAGAGATTTTAAAATGGGTAAGTTGTTTTGCTCTCTCTGTAAATGAAGTAAATGCCTCTTTAGGTAGAGTGGTTACAGCTCCAACAAACGGAAGCGCAGGTGTAATTCCGGCTGTTTTGATGTATTATTTAGTTATAGAAAATCATGAAGCAGATTTTAATCACATTAAAAAATTCTTATTAGTTGCTGGCGAAATTGGAAGTATTTTTAAAAAAAATGCGACAATATCTGCAGCAATGGGAGGTTGTCAAGCAGAAATAGGTGTATCATCTGCAATGGCAGCTGGAGCTCTAACAGAATTGTTAGGCGGAACTCCGGCGCAATCTTTAGTAGCAGCAGAAATAGCGATGGAACATCATTTAGGTTTAACCTGCGATCCTATTGCGGGTTTGGTACAAGTGCCTTGTATTGAACGGAATTCTATGGGAGCAATAAAAGCGATTCATGCCGCAGAAATGGCTTTAGAAACCAACCCTAAAGAATCTCTGGTGCCTTTAGATAAAGTAATTGATACTATGTGGGAAACTGCAAAAGACATGAACAAAAATTACAAAGAAACTTCGGAAGGTGGTTTGGCTGTTACTGTTAGAATTGTAGATTGTTAATCAGTGGACAGTTTTCAGTAGCAGTTTACAGTTTCTTACTGTAAACTGCTACTGAAAACTGTAAACTAATTTTAACGTGTAAATACTAAATCATTTCCTGAAGATAATTCTTCTGAAAAACGATATTTATCAACATTAAAACCTTTTAAACCCTCTATAGTTTTAACATTGTTTTCTATAATGTAACGTACCATTAAACCTCTTGCAATTTTAGCATACGTCATTATTGTTTTATATTCTCCGTTTTTAAAATCTTTAAAAACAGGAGTAATCATTGGTACTTTTAAAACTTTTTTTGGTATTGCTTTAAAATATTCTGTACTCGCTAAATTCACTAATAATTCACCTTTTTCTAATTCTTCGTTTAAAGAATTAGCTAAATCTTCATTCCAGAATTTATAAAGATTTTCTGTTCTACCAACTTTTAGTTTAGTACCCATTTCTAAACGATAAGGCTGAATTAAATCTAAAGGTTTTAATAAGCCATATAAACCTGATATGATTCTTAAATTTTCTTGTAGAAAAGGAAGTTTTTCTTCTTCTAAAGAGTTGACATCAATACCCTGAAAAACCGCTCCTGTAAAAGAATAAATGGCTTGTTTGGCATTTTCTATTGTAAAAGGTGTTTGCCAAGATTGATTTCTGTCATAGTTTAAAGCCGATAAATCATCAGAGATTTTCATCAATTCAGATAATTTATTCTTAGAAAGCGTCTTTAATTTTTTATTCAGTTTAGTAGATTGATCTAAAAAACGAGGTTGTGTATATAAAGTAGTTGGTACTTTACTTTCGAAATCTAAAGATTTTGCTGGTGATATTATGATTTTCATTTGTTGCTATTCAGAAATAATTAGAGTATAAAAATACAAAGGATTACGGCTTTTTAAAAGTATTTTAAGAGTAATACACAATACTATTATAAGAAATTATAATAGTATTTTCATGTAGTTGATAGGTTGTGTCTATTTTTTTAATTAAAAACTTTTAACTTTGAGTGTAATTAATAAAATTAAAATGCAAGAATCTTATTCTATTGTAACAATCGATAAAGAAAATTATAATGAAGTAGCAACAATCTACAAAGAAGGAATTGCTACAAATATGGCAACTTTTGAGACTGTTGTACCAGATTGGGAAACTTGGAATAATAAATATCTTTCTATAGGGAGAATCGGTTTAAAAGAAAACGATAAAATTGTTGCTTGGGGAAGTTTAGCAGCAACATCTAAAAGAGAAGTTTATAAAGGAGTTGTTGAGGTTAGTGTCTATGTAAAAGCTGCAGAACGAGGTAATGGTTTAGGAGAAAAAATATTAAAAGAACTGATTGCTATTAGTGAGAAAAACAATATTTGGTCTTTGCAAGCAGGTGTTTTTAGAGAAAATGAAGCAAGTATTTATCTTCATAAAAAGTGTGGTTTTAGAGTAATTGGTTTCAAAGAAAAGATTGCACAATTATATGGTGTTTGGAAAGATAATGTACTTTTAGAAAAAAGAAGTAAAATAGATTAGAGAAAAAGACTGATAAATAAAAAAACTACTTTCTGTATCGGAAAGTAGTTTTATAAATTTTTAATCCAATTCTACATCTTTAGAATTCTCAGAATAAGTTCTCCATTTTTCCAAACAATCTGTAATGTCTTTTGGCACTTCAGAATTAAATTGCATAAATTCTCCTGTTGTTGGATGTGTAAAACCTAAGGTTTTTGCATGTAACGCTTGTCTTGGTAACACTTTAAAACAATTGTGTACAAACTGCTTGTATTTGGTAAAGGTTGTTCCTTTTAAAATATCATTTCCACCATATCGTTCGTCATTAAAAAGTGTATGACCTATATGTTTAAAATGAGCTCTAATTTGGTGAGTTCTTCCTGTTTCTAATTTACATTGTACCAAAGTAACGTATGTTAATCGCTCTAAAACTTTAAAATGAGTTACTGCATGTTTTCCAAAACCTCCATCAGGAAAAACAGCCATTTGCAAACGATTCTTTAAACTTCGTCCAATATTTCCTTCAATTCTACCTTCATCTTCATCAATATTCCCCCAAACTAACGCATAATACAAACGCTCTGTAGTTCTGTCAAAAAATTGCTTAGATAAATTTGCCATCGCAAATTCGGTTTTTGCAACTACTAATAATCCACTTGTGTCTTTATCAATTCTATGTACTAAACCAGGTCTTTCGTTAGAGTTGGTTGGTAAATTTTCTATATGATGTATTAATCCGTTCACTAAAGTTCCAGAATAATTTCCGTGACCAGGATGCACAACCATTCCGGCTGGTTTGTTAACCACAATTACAGTATCGTCTTCATAAACAATATCTAAAGGGATCTCTTCTGCAACCAACAAGTTTTCTGCAGGCGGATACGATAAAACCACTCTTACAACATCATTTGGTTTTACTTTATGATTCGATTTTACAATAACATCATTCACTAAAATATTACCGGCTTTAGCAGCTTGTTGTATTTTACTTCTAGTTGCGTTCTCAACAAAATTCATTAAAAACTTATCAACTCTTAAAGGAATTTGACCTTCACTAGCTGTAAATCTATGATGTTCGTATAAATCGTCGTTTTCTATATCTTGTGGCTGGTTTTCTTGCATGTGTTTTCTTTTGTAGTAAAAGTTTTATTAATTTTTAGTTTCCTTCTCCATCACCTAAAACCAACTCAACAATAGAGTTTAAAGGCAATTGATCACCAGGATTTAAAACTTCTTTTTGATAAAGTAAACCGCGTACCACATCTTTACCAATATCTTTTACATAGGTAAAACTCGTATCTATATTTAAACCTTTAGAACGTAATTGAGAAATAGCACGTCTTTTAGTGCTTCCGTTTAAATCTGGTATGGTAACATCTCTGTATTTAGATGGATTTAACGTTAAATAGATTTTACGTTTTTCTTTTACAAAATTACCTGCTTCTGGGCTTTGTTCTATCACAGATTTTTTAGGATATTCTGGATTGAAACTAGCGCTATCAATTACTATATAATCTAAATTAAGTTCTTTAAGTGTTCTATCTACATTTTCTAAAGACAATTTGTGTAAATCTGGAACCTGAATTTTTTGATCGTGATTGGTAGAAACTCCTAACCAATATTTTAATGCAAAAATAAAGATTAATAATCCTGCAATTGCAATTGCAATTTGTATAAAGAATAATTTACTTTTTAGAAACTTAAAAACACTCATTTTTTAATTTTTAGAACACGCAAAGATATAAAAAGTAAACGTTGCTGTTTCTATAATTATTTTGATAAATTTGTTTTATTATTTTATATCCGATGATCAAGAATATTGCAATTGTAATGGGTGGTTATTCATCCGAAGTAAACATTTCTTTAGTAAGTGGAAATGTAGTGTACAACCATTTAGACAAAGAGAAATATAATCCTTTTAGAGTTCATATTCTAAAGGATAAATGGGTAGCTTTAGATGATGAGAGTACAGAATACCCAATAGATAAAAATGATTTTTCTTTTCTTTTAGGTGATAAAAAAATAACTTTTGATTGTGTTTTTAATGCAATTCATGGAAATCCTGGAGAAAACGGAGAATTGTTGGCTTATTTTAATCTTGTTAATTTAAAGCACACTTCTGCACCATATTATCAAATGGCATTAACTTTTAATAAAAGAGATACTTTAAGTGTTGTAAAAGAATACGGAATTAAAACAGCCATTTCTATCTATTTAAATAAAGGAGATGAGGTTGATGTAGATAGAATTATAGCTAAAGTTGGTTTGCCTTGTTTTATAAAACCAAACAATGCAGGTTCTAGTTACGGAATTTCTAAAGCACATACAAAGGAAGAGATTTTACCAGCAATAGAAGTTGCTTATAAAGAAGATTCAGAAATTTTAATTGAATCTTTTTTAGACGGAACAGAGGTTTCTGTAGGAGTTATTCAATACAAAGGAGAAACTAAAGTTTTGCCTATTACAGAAATTGTATCAGAAAATGATTTCTTTGATTATGAAGCAAAATACGAAGGAAAATCTCAAGAAATTACACCAGCAAGAATTTCTGAAGAAGAGAAACTAAGGGTAGAAGAGGTTGCAGAAAAAGTATATAAAGTTTTAAATATGTCTGGTTTTTCTAGATCGGAATATATTTTTGTTGCTGGAGAACCTCATTTTTTAGAAATGAATACAGTACCTGGTTTAACAGAAGAAAGTATTTTACCACAACAAGCACAAGCATCAGGTATTTCTTTAAGTGAATTATTTGAAAATGCAATTGAGTCTGCTCTTAAATAGAGTAGATTTATTAGTGAGTTAATTCTTAAATTTAAAAGAAAAATGAAAAGAGCAATTTTTCCAGGGTCTTTTGATCCTATTACAATAGGACATTACGATATTATAGAAAGAGGTGTAAAATTGTTTGATGAACTTATTATTGCCATTGGTATTAATGCTGATAAAAAGTACATGTTTTCTTTAGAAGAGCGAAAACAGTTTATAGAAGAATGTTTTAAAGACGAGCCCAAAATAAAAGTAGTTACCTACCAAGGTTTAACGGTTAATTTCTGCAAAGAACAAAATGCAGATTATATTTTAAGAGGTCTTAGAAATCCTGCAGACTTTGAGTTCGAAAAAGCAATTGCACATACAAATAGAAAATTAGCAGAAACAGAAACCATTTTCTTATTAACATCTTCTGGAAAAAGCTATATTTCTTCCTCTATTGTAAGAGATGTTATCAGAAATAATGGAGATTATACCAGTTTTGTACCAGACTCAGTAAGAATAAAATAATCAAATGAAAAATAAAACCAACGCTTTACTAAAAACCATTACACTTTTTTCTTCTTTAATTTTGATGATTTCCTGTAATGATTTATCTAAAGAAGATGTAGATTTTACAACACTTTTTGAGAAATCTAAAGGAACAGAAACGCCAGAATATAAAGATGTAATTTCTTATTACAAAGATTTATCAGAAGCGTATAGCCAAATATCATTATTTTCTTTCGGGCAAACAGATTCTGGAGAACCATTAAATTTGGTGGTTTATAATAGTGATGGAATTTATAATGTTGATGAAATTAAAAAATCACCAAAAAATAGAATTCTAATTAATAACGGAATTCATCCAGGAGAATCTGACGGAATAGATGCTTCTATGATGTTGTTAAGAGACATTGTACAAAACGATTCTTTAAAAGCAAAGTAT
The DNA here is from genome assembly GCF_045063585.1 of Polaribacter sp. Asnod1-A03. Taxonomy (NCBI): domain Bacteria; kingdom Pseudomonadati; phylum Bacteroidota; class Flavobacteriia; order Flavobacteriales; family Flavobacteriaceae; genus Polaribacter; species Polaribacter sp. Asnod1-A03. Next base: position 1,935,008 of record NZ_JBEFOE010000009.1, read on the forward strand.
AAAAATTCTATAATTTGTGTAATTCCTATTTATAATATTGGTGGTTCATTAAATAGAAATTCGCATACAAGAGCCAATCAAAACGGGCCAAAAGAATACGGGTTTAGAGGAAACGCTAGAAATTATGATTTAAATAGAGATTTTATAAAGCAAGATAGTAGAAATTCAGCTGCTTTTGCAGAAATTTTTCATACGGTAAATCCAGATATTTTTATTGATAATCATGTAAGTAATGGTGCAGATTATCAATATGCAATTACGCATTTATTTACGCAACATAATAAATTAGGTGGTAATTTAGGAACCTTTTTACAAAATGAAATGCGTCCGGATTTAGAAAAATCATTAGAAGGAAAAGGAGTAATTATTACGCCTTATGTAAATGTTTGGGGTAATACACCAGAAGCAGGTTGGTCTCAATTTTTCGATTCGCCAAGATATTCTACAGGGTATACAACGCTTTTTAATACGTTGGGTTTAATGGTAGAAACACACATGTTGAAACCTTATAAAATTAGAGTAGAACAAACGTACGATTTAATGTTTTCGGCTTTTGATTTTACAGAAGAAAACTCAGAGAAAATAAAAGAGTTACGAGGGAAAGCTACGGATGAAATTTTAGCTAAAAAAACATATCCAATTCAGTTTAAGGTTGATAAAGAGAAATATAGAGAATTCAATTTTAAAGGTTATGAAGGCGAGATGATTGATAGTAAAGTTACCAACGGAAAAAGATTGTTTTATGATAGAAATAAACCTTACGAAAAGACGGTAAAATATTATGATGAATATGCAATAACAAAAGAAATTACCATACCAAAAGCGTATATTTTACCAAAAGGATTCCATGATATTATAGAGAGATTAAAGAATAATAATATCGAGTATTCTCGTTTAAAAAATGATACAACAATTGCTGTTACTGTAAATCACATCAAAGATTATGATAGTAGAAAATCTCCTTACGAAGGTCATTATTTACATTATAATACAACGGTTTTAGAGTCCTCAGAAAATATTAGCTTTAAAGAAGGGGATTTGTATATTTCTACAAATCAGAACGGAGTAAGGTATTTATTAGAAACATTAGAAGCAGAAGCAACAGATTCTTTTTTTAATTGGAATTTTTTCGATACTATTTTACAACAAAAAGAAGGTTATTCTGCTTATGTTTTCGAAGATGTTGCAGCAGAATATTTAGCGGAAAATCCATCATTAAAAAAAGAATTTGAAGACAAATTAAAAACAGAGGCAAGGTTTGCAAAAAATGCAAGAATGCAATTAGATTTTATTTACAAAAACTCACCTAATTACGAACCAGCTCATTTACGTTTACCTGTTTTTAAAGTTTTTTAATTTATGAAATACCTGTCAACATTTCTATTAGCAATATTTTTATTCGGATGTAAAAAAGTACCAGAAACAAAAAAAATAAATACAACTTCTTTTTATGTTGGTACCTACACCCAAAAAGATTCTAAAGGAATTTATAAATATTCAATTTCATCAGAAGGTAAGTTGTCTAAAAAAGGTTTAGTTGCAGAAACAAATAATCCGTCTTTTTTAGCAAAAACAAAAGATAATCAAACGCTTTTATCGGTTGATGAAACAGATAAAGATAGAACAGGTTTTGTAAAATCATTTAAAATAGAAAAAGATACTTTACTATTTGTTAGTGAATCTAAATCTGGTGGAGCTCATCCTTGTTTTGTTACTGTAAATGATAAAAACCAGGTTTTAGTTGCTAATTATACTGGCGGAAATGTTGGGTATTTAAAGGTTGATAATCAAAACGGAATTACAAATTTATTAAGTTTACAACAACATACGGGTAAAGGAACAACAGAAAGACAAAAAGTACCACATGCGCATTCTGTATGGTTTCATCCTACCAAAAATCAAATTATTTCTTTAGATTTAGGAACCAATCAATTATGGTTTTCTAGTATTGATGAAGAAAAAAATGAACTTATTTATTCAGAAAATAAAACATTAAAATTGGTTGAGGGTGCTGGTCCAAGACATTTATCATTTCATCCAAATAATAAGTGGATTTATGTTTTAAATGAATTAAATAATACGGTTTCTTTAATAAAAGAAAAAGGAGGTAATTATTTTGTAGACTTTTTAATATCTACGTTACCAAAAGGTTTTAAAGATTATAGTAATGCTGCAGATATACATATTTCTAAAGATGGTAAATTTTTATATGCTTCAAATCGAGGCCATAATTCCATTGTAATTTATGAAGTAAATTCTGAAGATGGAACATTAAAAATAATTGACCACGAATCTGTTTTAGGCAAAAGCCCTCGTAATTTTTCTTTTTCTAAAGATCAAAAATTTTTACTTGTTGCAAATCAAGATACGGATAATATTATATCATTTAAACGAAATACAGAAACAGGTAAACTTACTTTTGTAGATGAAATTGAGGCTCCTATGCCAGTTTTTATCTTGTTTTAAATTTAAAAACTATATATAAAATAACTCAAAATAAGCACGGTTATGTTAATTAAATAAGTTTGTTTATTTTAGGAAAACTTTAAAAAAAGCAAGATATTCGCAGGGTGAAAACAGCTGCAATTTTTATATCATTATTTTTGCTTTTTAAGCCTTTACTTCCCTTGTTGGAGTATGCTGCTTTTTACGACTATATTAAAAACGAACTTTGTGTAAATAAAGAAGAACCAGAACTACAATGTAATGGAAAATGCCATTTGATGAAACAATTGGCTAAATCTTCTGACTCGGAACCTGGTAATGAAAAAAATCAAACTTCTATTATAGAAAATACCATTGTTTATTTTCAAGAGACTAAAGTTAAGTATTCCTTCTTTTCTTTAAAAGATCAAAATTTAAAGATGGAAGCTGTGTATCATAAAATTTATAAATTTGAGTATTCAGATTTTATTTTTCACCCACCACTCGTTTAATTTCTTTATCCGGTAAGAAACTTTTTTACATCCATTTTATCAGGCTAAACAGCATTTGTTTAGTGGTGTTTTGCTGTACTTTTTTTTGACTCAAAACAGTCAAGATAAATACAAGTTAGTATGCTATTTAATAGTGTTTACATGCTATAAGCCTTTTGTTAAATACTTTGGTGTGAAGTTTCTTAATCTATTTAATTTTTAGTAGTAATAGTACAATTATCTCAATTGTATTTGCTTGATGGTTTACAATGCTTTTCATTTTATTAAAAGGCATTTGTCAGCGTATTGCTACTACTATTTTTTAACAGTTTTTAATAAAACAGTAATAAGATAATGAAACATTTACATGTAATTGTATTTGTGGTTTTCGTTATGATTTCTTCTTGTACCCTAGATAAAACGGATTACGAGGCAGAGCTAAACGTAGAAACCACAGAATATATAGAATTTGAAGAAGTAACTGCAATAACAAGTGGAGATTATAAAATTAGTTTAGAAGCTTTAAACGGTACTTTATATAAAGGATATAATGAGGTGCATCTAACAATCAGTAATACAGAAACGGATGAAAGTTTAGAAAATTCTGAGGTTACTTTTTTACCGATAATGACAGATGCTAATGGTAATAAATCTTCTTGTCCGCATGCGTATCAATTAAGTTATGATGCAACGGAAAATTATTATGTAGGTTATGCGGTGTTTACAAGTGAAAGTGATTCTACAGTAGATTGGCAGTTATATATTGATTTTACTAATAATGATGAAACACAATCTGTTAATGAGACGATTTATATAGAAGAACAAACGAATCTGAACTTAAACATGACAGCTTTTACAGGGAATGACGATGCGCAATATTTTATTGCTTTGGTAGCTCCGCAAAGCCCAAGTGTTGCACAAAACGATTTGGTGGCAGGTATTTATAGATACAACCCACCGACTAGTGAGGCAGGTACGTTTCCAGATCCAACACAATACTCATATTCAGTAGTAAACAATCATACATTGTTGTTAGATCCTAGAATGCCAGAACCTTCTATGGGAAATCATTCATCACCAAACAACGAAGATTTAACCCAAGAAAACGATGGTTTGTATTATGGCGTTGTTAATTACACAATGACCGGAAATTGGACGTTGAATTTTATTTTTAATGATGAAAACGGGCAAACTATAAAAGGTACAGAAGTTTCTACGGAATTTACACCAGGTGTAGAAGGGGAAAGAGGAGAACTGCATATAGACATTTTATTTTAAGACGATGAGAGTATTTATAATAGGAGTATTCTTATCGGTAGCATTTGTAGCAAAAGCACAAACGGTTCAAATTAAAAAAGACAGTGTAAAAACAGTCTTAGATGAGGTGATAATTGTTGCAGCTAAAAAGAAAAAAATAGAAACAGACATGAAAATGGCTGTTTCTGTGGATGAATTTTTGGCTTCTTCAGAGAATATCAGTTTTATCAAACGTGGTGCGTATGCGTGGGAACCTTTGTTAAATAATATGAGCACAGAACGTTCTATAATTACCATTGACGGGATGCATGTTTTTGGTGCTTGTACCGATAAAATGGATCCAGTAACCTCTTATTTAGAAAGTAATAATCTTTCTGATATTGATATAAAATCTGGACAAGAAGGTAGTTTACACGGAGCAACTGTTGCTGGTAGCATCGATTTAAAAAGAAAAAGCACTGCATTTACAGTTCAAGAAAATTACAAAGGAACGTATCAAACAGGTTTTGAATTTAATAACAGTCAGTTTTTTAACCTTGGTAATGTTTCTTTTTCAAGTGATAAATTGGTGGTAGATGCTAGTATTTCTCATAGAAAAGCAGAAAATTATTCAGACGGAAATAATGATGAAGTAAATCATTCTCAATTTAATAAATTAAATGCTTCTTTAGGTGTTGCTTATAAAACGAGCGATTTATCTTCTTTAAGAGTAGATGCTATTTTTGACAAAGCCAAAGATGTAGGTTTTCCTGCATTGCCTATGGATTTGTCATTGTCTAGAGCGTTAATTACATCGGTTGCTTACAAGCAATTTTTTGAAAAAGGAATTGTAAAAGTGTGGGATTCTAAAGTGTATTTTAATGCGGTAGAACATTATATGGATGATACGACAAGACCAGAAAATTTGGTGCATATGGACATGCCAGGTTGGAGTACCACTTATGGATTGGTTTCTAAAGTAAACCTTCAAAAAGAGAATTTTTCTTCAGAAGTACAACTGAATGCCTACAATAATTTATCAATTGCAGAAATGCGTATGTATCCGCAAGACAGAAGCGAAAGAACCATGTTTGCCTATAGTTGGCCTTGGGTTACTACAACTTATGCAGGTATTTCTATGAATAATTATTGGGATATTTCAGCCGCAAGTCAAGTAAGTTTTGGTGGTAGTTTAGGTGTCAATTACAATTATTCTAAATATGTAGAATTCAATTGGATTTTTCATCCTGGAACTCCGCAAGAAAAAACACGATTTTTACCGAGTTTACATGCAGGTTATAACCTAAATATTGGCAATTTCGATTTTTCTGTAGGTAGTGGTTACGGTCATAGAGCGCCTTCTGTTTCCGAAGGATATGGATATTATATTTATAACAGTTTCGATCGTTACGATTACATTGGAAATCCGGATTTAGAAAATGAAATTTCTTATGAAGTAAATGCAAGTGCAGGTTTTAAAAACGAAAAATTTAGTGCGCAAGCAAAAGTGAACTATTTCTATATTCAAAATTATATTATAGGAAGAATCTTAAGTTTAGGTAGCCCAATGAATTATCAATCGGTGGGTGTAAAAGGATATACATCTTTAGATTATGCTACGTTATTCAACTTTTCATTAAACGGAAAATACACTGTTTTACAGAATTTACATTTTAAAGGTGCATTAACGTACGCGCGTGGTTTAGATGATAGTCAAAATAATTTACCTTTTATCCGTCCATTAAGTTATCAAACTTCATTGCATTTTTCTCATAAAAAGTTTGGGTTTAGCACTTCTTTTAATGGCGATTTTAAACAAAAAAATTACAGTCCAGAATATGGAGAAGACGAAACACCTTCTTACAAAAACTGGAATGTTGCTGCAGATTATACTTTTTACATTAAAGATTACAAAACAGTTTTTCAAGTGGGTGCAGAAAACCTGTTTAACGAATATTATAGCACCTATGCAGATTGGGGAAATATCCCAAGAATGGGACGTAACATTTTTACGTCTTTAAAAATAAATTTTTAAAAATTAATAATAAATAACAACCAATAAATTAATAACAAATGAAAAATTTAAAAAAATACCTTTTAGTAGCATTGATCTCTTTAGGAATTGTATCCTGTAGTGAAGACAGTATTCCTGTTGCAAACGATGTAATATTAGAGTTTAACAATACTTTTGGTGAAACAACGATTGTTTTAGGCGATGCTACTTCGGCAGAAGCAACCGTAAATACTTCTACAGAAGGACAAGCGCATCATTTTGAAGAGTTAAAATATGTAATTACTAACATTCGTTTAATAGATGCAGAGGGTAACGAGTTTCCTTATCATGTAAATGATTTAGATGCTGGTGCAACAATTGTAGATCAGTCTAAAACAGAAACTTTACAATATGTTTTAACTGATATTCCTTCTGATGAATACACTCAAATTAAATTTGGATTAGGTGTAAAAACAGAATTAAATACGTTAGATGAAGTAAGTTTTCCTAATTTTTATGCAGCAGCTGGTGCAAATGATACAGCAATGCATTGGGAATGGGGAACAGGTTACCGTTTTACAAAAATTGAAGGATTTTATGGAGCAGATAACAGTGAATTATCTTTCCATTCTGGAAGTACTGTAGAAGGAACAAATGGAGATGAAAGCACTTATACACAAGGGGTAGATGCGTATAGAGATATTACTTTAGATCTTACAACTAATGCTACTGTTGGTAATAATGCGCCAATAATAATGATTAAAGCAGATTTTGATATGTTTTTAAGCGGAGAAAGTAACAAAGTTGTATTAGTTTCTACTGCAGATTTAAGTAATAATGCTACACCAAGTATTCATACGGCAACAGAAATGGAAAAGTTTGTTGATAATATTGGGGGTAATGGAGATAGTGATATTACAGGAATGTTTTCGATAACTAGTGTAGAAAACTAAATTGACATGATAAAGCTGACTTCGGTTTTTAGAATCAAGTCAGCTTTTTTAATAGTTTATAAAATAATTTATTTAGGATGAAAAAATTAATTGGAAGCATTTTTATTTTACTATTGGTATCTTCTTGTAATAAGGAAGATTATGAACCGATTTCTTATGAGAATCCAGAAATAGATGTAAGTATTCCTACTGATTTTCCTGATTTTAGTAGTTCTTTTTATGTCAATTTACCCACAAAATATGGCGTTGAATTAGGTGAAAAATTATTTAATGAAAAAAGATTAAGCACAGATAATAGTATTTCTTGTGCCAGTTGTCATATACAAGAAAATGCTTTTGCAGACCATAATGCAAAAGGTATTGGTATAGAAGGCAGAATTGGGCTTCGTAATGCGCCACCGGTTCAAAATATGGCGTTTATGCAATTTTTTAATTGGGATGGAAATAAACTTCAATTAGAAGACCAGCCATTAGTACCAATTATTACTTATGAAGAAATGGATTCTTCGATTTTAGAAGTGATTGGTAAAATTGAAAACGACGAAGATTATATAGATTTATTTTACAAAGCTTTTGGTGATCAAGAAATTACACCAGACCGAATTTACAACAGTATTGCTCAGTTTGAATATACATTGATTTCTGCAAATAGTAAATACGATCAAGTAAAACGAGCAGAAGGCGTTGTTTTTACAGAAGATGAAGCACAAGGATATCAAACTTTTCAGGATAAATGTGCCAGTTGCCATAGTACAGAATTGTTTACCGATCAAAGTTTTAGAAACATTGGTTTCCCTATCAATCCAGATACAGAAGAAGCTGGTCGAGCAAGAATTACGGGTTTAACAGAAGATATCTATAGTTTTAGAGTTCCGTCTTTACGTAATGTAGCATATACAACACCGTACGGAAGTTTTGGGCAATTTGCTACTTTAAAAGAAGTGTTAGATTATTTAGATAGTGGTGTTTTAGAAAGCGATAATTTAGATCCTATTTTAAAAGAAAACAACAACAGTATTCCATTAACAGAAGAAGAAAAAAACAATCTTATTTTATTTATGAATACTTTAAGTGATGCTGATTTTATCAATTAATATTTTTTTCTTTGGCTAATTTTGAAGCCACAATGCTAATTATTAAAATTTGCGTGGCATGAAATAGCATTAAAGGTAAAAGCATAATACCAATTGAAGACATCCCTTTAAATAATATTTTAGAAAAAACAGTACCGTGTACTAAAGACTTTTTTGTACCACAAAACTGAGCTGTAATTTTATCTTCATTATTAAAATTTAATTTTTTTGAAAGAAATCCTGTCAAGGAAAAAGCGATAAGAAACAAGGTGATTACTCCAATAAAAATAGCTAGTAAATCTAAAATAGAAACAGCATTAAAAACACCATTTATAAAAGACTCTGCAAAACTTTTATAAATAATCAATAAAATGATGGATTTATCAAATAAGGTTAATTTACTACTATGTTTATGAGCAAATTTACCTAAAAAACGTTGTAATAAAAGGCCTAAAACTACAGGGAAAATAATTTGAAGAATAAGTTTGATATATATATTGGTAAAATTAAAATCTGTTTGTGGGTTATTGATAAATAACCCCATCCAGAGTGGTGTAATTAAAATACCTATAATACCAGAAATGCTTGCGTTAAAAATAGCTGAAGGAATACTTCCTTTTGCAATTGATACCATAACCACAGATGATGATACAGTGGATGGTAATGCAGCCAAGAAAAAGAACGCTAACCAAATCGTTTCTTGTTCTTCGTTTTGAATAATTGGTCGAAAGAAAAGAACTAATAAAGGAAACATTAAAAAAGTAGCTCCTTGTACTAAAATATGCAATTTCCAATTTTTAAGACCAGATTTTAATTCGGTTGGATTTAATTTGAGTCCATAAAAAAAGAAAATAAGAGAAATACCGATAGAACTGATAGTGTTTAAGGGAGCTTTACTATCTTCAGTTGCCCAATTCGGAAAAAAATAAGCAATTAATATAACTCCAATAATTGATAGGATAAATTTATCAATCTTAAATTTCATAGAATTAAAACTTATACTCGCCTAATGGTTTTGGAAATTTTTCTGGATTTGCAGCCAAATGATAACGAGGATCTTCAATGTCCTCTACAATTATATTTTTAAATATTGGACTAGATTTAAAAAGTAATAATTTACAATCTTCACTTAAATGTTTTAAGATTATTGTTTTACCAGCTGCTTCATATTTTTCTACTAAATTAAAAATTGCTTCTATGGCAGAATGATCTGTGACACGAGATTCTACAAAATCGATTTCTATATTTTCAGGATCATTTTTAATGTCAAATTTTTCATTGAACTCTGTAATACTTCCAAAGAAAAGTGGTCCCCAGATTTCATAAATTTTTGTTCCATCTGCTTTAAAGCGTTTTCTTGCTCTAATTTTCTTAGCGCTAGTCCAAGCAAAAGATAATGCAGAAATAATTACCCCTACAAAAACAGCAATTGCTAAATCAAAGAAAACAGTTACGGCAGAAACAATAATCAATACAAAAGCATCAGAAACGGGTATTTTCTTTAAAATTCTAAAACTAGACCAGGCAAAAGTTTCTATAACCATCATAAACATTACACCAACTAATGCTGCAATTGGTACTTGTTCTATATATTTATCAGCAAATAAAATAAATGTTAGTAAGGTTATTGCCATCATTATACCAGATAATCTTCCTCGTCCGCCAGCATTAATATTGATAACAGTTTGCCCAATCATACCACAACCACCAGTACCACCAAATAGTCCACTTACAATATTTCCGGCTCCTTGGGCAACACATTCTTTATTCCCGTTTCCTCTAGATTCAGTTAATTCATCCACTAAATTCATGGTCATTAAAGTTTCAATTAAACCAACAGAAGCAGCTAAGAAAGCATAAGGTGCTATAAATTTTAAAGTATCTAAGCTAAAAGGAAGGTTGCTCCATAATTCTAATATGTTTAATTTTTTAGAAATTTCATCAATACCATTTAAACCAGCTCCACCTCCATCTCTAATAAAGTCTCCTACATTAATAGAGTTAATGCCTCCAAAAATGGAAACTAGAGTTACAATTAATATAGCTGTTAAAGCAGCAGGTATTTTTGTAGTTAATTTTGGTAATCCCCAAACAATTAACATGGTTAATAAAACCAAACCAATCATTTTATACAAAGTGGTTCCTTGCATAGTAGATTTAGCAACTCCACTGTCTTTTACAGAATAGAAACCATCTTCAGTAGCATTAAAAACTACTTTTTTCGTCTTAGTATCAAAAACTTGCCCATCAGATAATAAAAAAACTTCTTCATTTGTAGTAGCATTTTTTATTGATTTTCCATCAATAGAAAATAAAACGGTATTAGAAACGATGTCTTTTACTTGATTGTTAGATACATTATATATAAGCTCTTTAGAGGTTGTTTTACGCATGTTTTGACCAAAGAAATCTTTTTTATTTTCTTTAAACATACCTAATTGTGCCATAAAGATAACAATGGCTAAACCATTTACAAATCCCATCATTACTGGGTGTGGAATTAAACGTACAAATTTACCGAGTTTAAATAAACCTGCAAGTATTTGTATAATCCCCATTAAAACAACTGCGGCTAGTAAGTAAAAATATCCCATGTTTTCAACAGGGTTTTCAAATAACAAACCTTTAGCGTGTCCTTCTTGTATCATATGTACAAAAATAACAGCAACAGCTCCCGCTGCTCCAGATATTAATCCAGGTCTTCCTCCAAAAGATGCAGAAATAATTCCGACAACAAAGGCTCCAAATAAAGCTACTATCGGGCTAATTTGTGCCACAAAAGCAAATGCTACAACTTCTGGAATCATAGCTAAAGAAACGGTTATTCCTGCTAAAACATCATCTTTTGCGTTAGGTATTATTTTTTTGATAAATTCGGTCATGGTATTGGTTAATTTTTACAAGTGGGCAAAGATAGAAGGTTTTTTTAAAAAACTAACTTTCTTTGTAGGTATCAATCACTAATTTAATGTTTTGGTAAGTATTTTTTAAAGCTTCTTTTGTTTCTGTATTATTTTTAAAAGAAACTTGGGTAATACCTTCTTCTAGTTGTGGTGTTAGCCCTTGACAATCATCAGAAGTCATTAAAAACCAATAAGTTTGTTTTAACTTAATTCCTTTATGAAAATAAATATGATATGTGGTTATTAAAGAGTTTATAATCTTTAAATTAGAAATACCACATTCTTCTTCTACTTCTCTAATAGCTGCGTTTTCTATCGACTCACCTTTCTCAATCCAACCTTTTGGTAAATCCCAAACACCGTTTCTGTAGATAAATAAAATTTCATTTTTAGGGTTTAAGACTAAACCACCTGCAGCAGGAATCATTTTAAGGTTTGTAAGAAAAGATTTCCAATCAGATTCTAAGTCATCAGAAATTAATATAATTCCTTTTGTTTCTGTGTTTTCTAATTTGTTGATAATTTCATTAAAAACAATGCTTTTAAATGAAAAAACAGGAAAAATAGCATCTTTGTTTGAAGAAGTTATAATAATTGGTTTTTCATTTACAAAAACTTTATACATTTGCAGTATGATTTTAAACAAAGATACGGCAAAAAAAACAGCTGAACTTTTATTGCAAATTAAAGCAATAAAATTGAGTCCGAATGATCCATTTAATTGGGCTTCAGGCTGGAAATCGCCAATATATTGCGATAACAGAATTACGTTATCTTATCCTCCAGTTCGTATATTTTTAAAAGAAGAAATTGCAAAAATTGTAGAATTAGAATACGGTAAACCAGATGTTATAGCAGGCGTTGCAACAGGTGCAATTGCTATTGGTGTTTTAGTGGCTCAAGAATTAGGAGTGCCTTTTATTTATGTTAGGCCAGAGCCTAAAAAACATGGAAGAAAGAACCAAATTGAAGGGCATTTAGAAAGTGGACAAAATGTTGTTGTAATAGAAGATTTAATAAGTACCGGTAACAGTAGTTTAAATGCAGTAGAAGCTTTAAAAGAAGCTGGCGCTGTTGTTAAAGGTATGGTTGCTATTTTTTCTTATGGATTTGATATTGCAAGTAAGAATTTTGAAGAGAAAAATGTAAGTTTAACTACTTTGAGTAATTACACAAATTTACTGGAACAAGCTTTAGAAAGTGATTATATTACAGATAAAGAGTTGATTACATTAAATGATTGGAGAAAAAGTCCGAGTGACTGGAAACAATAACAAAAGCAATGAATATAAACGGAAATAAAGTTATCGTAGAAAAATCAGCAGAGGAAGTATTTACTTTTTTTACAGATTTACAGAATTTTAAACAATTGATGCCAGAAAATATCCAGAAATTTGAAGTTGATGGAGATTCTTTTTTGTTTAGTTTACCTGGTATGCCAGAAATTAGATTGGTATTAAAAGATAAAACGGAATATTCTAATGTTACATTGGGTGCTGCAAGTAGTAAATTACCTTTTACATTAGCTGCGGATATTAATAAAATTTCTGATAATAAAACAGAAGTAGAATTAAAATTTAATGGAGAGTTTAATCCGATGATGACAATGATGATTAAAAAACCATTGACAAAATTTGTTGGTACACTTACAGAAAATATAGCAAAACTTTAAAGGAAAGAAACCTCTTTTATTCCGAATTCTTTTATCGAATCGTCTTCTAATATAATTAGTAGATTTCCATTTTTAGAAATCCCAGAGATCATTCCCATAAAAACTTTATCCTTACTATCTTTAAACATAGTAGGGATATTTTTTTTGTACAAAGCATCTAAATACATTTTATCTAATTGATCAAATTTTTTAGACTTAAATAAATTGACAGTTTTTTCAATTTCTTTTAAAAGCTCATCTAATAGAAGGTCTAAATTATATTCTTTATTAGTTTTTAATTTTAAGGAAGTAGCACTTCTATTAAATTGAGGGAAAATTTCTTGATTAACATTTAACCCAATTCCTATAATTGTATTCTTGATTCTATCTCCAGAAAAAGTATTTTCTATTAAAATGCCACAAATCTTACTGTTAACTGACAGAATGTCGTTAGGCCATTTTATTGAAAGTTTTGGCACATTTTTGTCAAAAAGTAAATTATAAACAGCTAAAGAAACAGCGAAATTTAAATATTTTTTTTGCTCTATTTTTATGTCCTTAAACCTTAAAAACAGGCTGAATGTAAGGTTTTTATTAGGGTCAGTTACCCAGCCACTTTCTTGTTGACCTCTTCCGTTTGTTTGATGTTTGGTAACAACTGCAGTAAAATTTTCTAAGCTAGAATTTTGTGCTAAATTCTTTAAAAAAGAATTTGTAGAATCAATGGCACTAAGTTTGATTATTTTCAAGTGTTAAATAAAGTGTAAACTACTGTAAAATTACACAAAATAGTCGCAAAAAAATAATAACTTTGCGTTAAATTAGAAAAAAGTTAATGACAAATAAAAAAGTAAGTACAGACGATTTAATTTCTGTAATCATAAAAGGAATTGATGAGGTAAAAGGAGAAGATATTCAATTATTAGACTTACGAGAGATAGAAAATACCGTTTGCGATTATTTTATAATATGCTCGGGTAACTCTAACACACAAGTTAATGCAATTTCTGGTTCTATTCATAAAATTGTTAGCAAAGAACTTAAAGACAAACCTTGGCATACAGAGGGACAAGGAAATTCTGAATGGGTTTTAATGGATTATGTAAACGTTGTTGTTCACGTATTTCAAAAACACGTTCGAGATTTTTATGATATAGAAAGTCTTTGGGGAGATGCTAAAATTACAGAGATAAAGTCAGTTTAATTTTTTTATTTTTAATAAATGAGTGATTCAAAAAAAAATAGTAATTCAAATATGCCAAAATTTAAGTTTAATGCATATTGGATATATGGAGCCATATTTGTTTTAATTATGGCATTTCAATTTTTTAGTAGTGGAGATTTAGGATCTAAAAACATTACTAAAAATGAGTTTAATGAGATTTTAGAAGAAAATGATATTTCTAAAATAGTTGTTGTAAACAACAATGTAGCACAAGTTTTTATCAAAGATGAAGCTATTGCAAAAAAAGATCGTTACAAAAAAATGGTAGGTTCTACCTTCTATTCTAAAGGAGCGCCTTTATACGAATATAATTTTGGAGATTTACAAAACTTCGAAAACAGTATTGAGGAAATTAAAGAAGAAAAAGGACTTGATTTTGATAAAGAAAATACTGAAAAAACCAGTATGTTCGAAACAATTTTAGGTTTTTTACCTTTTATAATTTTAATTGCTGTCTGGTTATTTTTTATGAGAAGAATGTCTGGTGGTGGATCTGGAGCAGGTGGTGGAGGCCAAATTTTTAATATTGGTAAATCTAAAGCAAAGTTATTTGATAAAGACACTAAAGTAAAAACAACGTTTGAAAATGTTGCAGGTTTAGAAGGCGCAAAAGAAGAAGTACAAGAGATTGTAGATTTCTTAAAAAGTCCAGAAAAATATACTTCTCTTGGTGGTAAAATACCTAAAGGAGCATTATTAGTAGGACCTCCAGGAACAGGTAAAACATTATTAGCAAAAGCAGTAGCAGGAGAAGCAGGTGTTCCTTTTTTCTCTCTTTCTGGTTCAGATTTTGTAGAAATGTTTGTAGGGGTTGGTGCTTCTAGAGTACGAGATTTATTTAAACAAGCACAACAAAAATCACCATCTATTATTTTTATTGATGAGATTGATGCAATTGGTAGAGCTCGTGGAAAAAATAGTATGACAGGAGGAAATGATGAGCGTGAGAACACGTTAAATCAACTATTAACAGAAATGGATGGTTTTGGTACTGATACAAACGTAATTGTTTTAGCAGCAACAAACAGAGCAGATGTTTTGGATAGTGCGTTAATGCGTGCAGGACGTTTTGATAGACAAATCTATGTAGACTTACCGAATATTAATGAAAGAAAAGAAATTTTTGAAGTACATATTAAAGCTTTAAAATTAGCAGATGATGTCAAAATTGATTTCCTAGCGCAACAAACACCTGGTTTTTCTGGTGCAGATATTGCTAATATGTGTAATGAATCTGCTTTAATAGCTGCCAGAAATGGTAAAAAAGCAATTCATCATCAAGATTTCTTAGATGCTGTAGATAGAATTGTTGGTGGTTTAGAAAAGAAAAATAAAGTAATTACACCTAAAGAGAAAAAAGTAATTGCTTTTCATGAAGCGGGGCATGCAACTATTAGTTGGATGTTAGAACACGCTGCACCATTAGTAAAAGTTACAATTGTGCCTAGAGGACAATCTTTAGGAGCTGCTTGGTATTTACCAGCAGAAAGAATGATTGTACAAACAGAACAAATGTTAGATGAAATGTGTGCTACCATGGGAGGTAGAGCAGCAGAAAAAGTAATGTTTGATAAAATTTCTACAGGAGCTTTAAGTGATTTAGAAAAAGTAACTAAGCAAGCCAGAGCAATGGTAACTGTTTACGGTTTAAATGAAGAAGTAGGAAATGTAACTTATTATGATTCTTCTGGTAATGATGGTTTTGTAAAACCTTACAGTGAAGAAACTGGAAAGAAAATAGATACAGAGATTTCTAAAATTATCGAAAATCAATATGCGAGAGCCATCGATATATTGAATGAGAATAAGGATAAATTAACAACTCTTGCAGAATTATTATTAGAAAAAGAGGTTATTTTTAAAGATGATTTAGAAAAAATATTCGGTAAAAGACCTTTTGATGAATTAATAGAAGGAGAAGAAATATCTGTTGAACAAAAAGGAGGTAGTCCTTCGGTAGAATTGACAACGGAAGAATAATTAAACATATTTTATTTAATGAGTTTTTTTAAAAAATTGTTTAACATTCCTTCTGAAAAGGAAGAAAATAATAATCCAAAGAAAGATTTAAACCTTTCTTTGGATGATTTATTTGTACACAATTTTGTGGAAAAAGGAGGTAAGTTTCTTTACTGTTTGCAGAAAACAGAAGTTGTTGAAAATTTAGAAAGTATATTAAGAGAGAATAATTGGAAAGAATTATCGCTTTTAGATAAAGATTTGATAGGTTTTTTAGATCAAAAAAAAGTATCAGTTACATCAACAATCAAATCAAATTTACCGATTCTTATAAATTGTGAGCATTTAATTGCAGATAAAGGAGATGTTTTATTCTCTTCAAATCAATTAAAAAGTACAAAATTATCAGAAATGCCAGAAAACTTCATCGTTTTTGCAACAACAAGTCAGTTAGTTACAGATATGGGTCAAGGCTTAACTGGTATTAAGATTAATCATAAAGGAAATTTACCTACTAACATTTCTGCCGTAAAAAATTACAACATCAATAATAATGAGGATAATTTCTTAAACTACGGTAACAGTAACTCAAAAAACTTATATTTGCTGCTATTAGAAGATTTGTAATATGAGTAACCTTTTAAAAAGGAGTCTTTCTGGAATTATTTACGTTTTAATTTTTTTATCAGCAATTCTTATTTCAAAAGAATCGTATATCGCTTTAACTTCTTTATTCGGTGTTTTATGTATTTGGGAGTTTTCTAAATTAATTGATTTTAAAGGTATAATTGGTTACATTTTTTTTGGTTTAACATTATTTTTAATGTTAAAAAGACCCGATAATTATGCTGTTGCAGTTATTTTAGGGATTACATTACTTTCTTCTTTATCTCTTATTTACTATTTATTTGTTAAAAAAGAAGTTACTTTTTCTAATGACAGATCTAAATTAGGACTCTTAATAAGGTATCCTATATTTTCCATGATCTTTTTAGTTTTCTTGCCAATTTACCAAGGTGAATATAATCCTTATTTAATGATTTCTATTTTAATCATCATTTGGGTAAACGATAGTTTTGCCTTTTTAGTTGGTAAAAATTTAGGGAAAAGAAAACTATTTCCATCTGTTTCACCTAAAAAAACAATAGAAGGTTTTTTAGGAGGTTTAGTTTTTGCTTTAATTGCTGCAATTATTATTGGTACGTTTAATGATGATTTTATTATTGGAAATTGGTTAATAATTGCTTTTTTAGTGAGTGTTATTGGTACTATTGGAGATTTGATAGAATCTAAATTTAAAAGACAAGCAAATGTTAAGGATAGTGGAGACATTATGCCTGGTCATGGAGGTATTTTAGATAGGTTAGATAGTTTGTTGTTTGCAGCACCATTTGTATATTTGTATATTAATTTTATAATTTAAGGATGATTCGTTTTCACAAAGAAGGATATAAAATAATTGTTATCACTTTTATAATTGCTATTGCAGGAATTTTATTAGCAGAAAAGTTTATTGAAATATCTTGGTTAGTAAAAGCTATTCAAATTGTAATGATAGCTTTTCTAGTAATTGTTTTGCAGTTTTTTAGAAATCCTAAAAGAATAGGTTCTTTAAGTGAAAATACGATAGTTGCTCCTGTAGACGGTAAAGTTGTTGTTATAGAAGAGGTACAAGAACCAGAATATTTTAAAGGAAAAAGATTACAAGTATCAATTTTTATGTCTCCAATTAATGTGCATGTTACAAGATATG
This sequence comes from Polaribacter sp. Asnod1-A03, assembly GCF_045063585.1. NCBI lineage: Bacteria > Pseudomonadati > Bacteroidota > Flavobacteriia > Flavobacteriales > Flavobacteriaceae > Polaribacter > Polaribacter sp. Asnod1-A03. Next base: position 1,952,669 of record NZ_JBEFOE010000009.1, read on the forward strand.
CAATAAGCGGAGTTGTAAAGTACAGTAAATATCATCCTGGTAAATATTTAGTTGCATGGCATCCAAAAGCTTCTACAGAAAATGAAAGAACTACAGTTGTTATTAATAATAATGCTTTTGGAGATGTTTTATACAGACAAATTGCAGGTGCTTTGGCTAAGAGAATTGTCAACTATGCAAAGGAAGGAGATAAAGTGATACAAGGTACAGATGCGGGTTTTATAAAATTTGGTTCTAGAGTAGATCTTTTTTTACCATTAAATACAAAATTAAACGTAGTTTTAGGAGATAAGGTTAAAGGAGGAATTCAAGTAATTGCAGAAAAATAGTTTATGGAATATGATTTAGACGAAGAGTTTAAAGAAGCATTTTCTAAAATTTCTAAATTAAGAGAGGCAATAGCCCCAGATATAATGCTTAAATTGTATGCTTATAATAAGCAAGCAAATTTTGGGAATAAATTTTCTTCTAATGATAATCTAGATGTTAGAAATGCATTTAAATTAAATGCTTGGATGCAGTTAAACGGAATGAAATCTGACGAAGCCAAAAAAGAATATATAGAATTAGCAAATACAGTTTTAAATACTAACAAATAAGATCATGAAAAAAGTATTAATTTTATCATTATTAGTAGCAACAACTTTAAACTTTTCATCTTGTAAATCAGAGAAAAGTAAAGATGTTAAAACAGAAGAAAAAGTAGAAGTTACAAAAAGTACAGCCGATTTTTCTGTTGCAAGTGCAGAAAACTCTATAAATTTTACAGCTTACAAGACTACAGAAAAAATTGGGGTAGGTGGTGAGTTTAAAAAAGTTGATGTTTTAGCTGGAGGAGAAGGAACAACTGCAAAAGAGGCAATTAACAATACAGAGTTTTCTATACCTGTAAGCAGTATTTTTACAAAAGATACAAGTAGAGATTTTAAGATTAAAAAATTCTTCTTTGGTATTATGGATAACACAAAATTACTTTCTGGTAAATTAATGATTACTGATGATACTACTGGTGTTGCAGAAATTAAAATGAATGGTGTTACAGAAAAAGTAGATTTTACATATACAATTACTGATAAAGTGTTTAATATGAAAGCAACTATGGATATTACAAATTGGAATGCTTCTGCGGCTTTAGAATCTTTAAACAAAGCTTGTTTTGATTTACATAAAGGTGCTGACGGAGTTTCTAAAACTTGGAGTGAAGTTGCTTTAGATATTACAACTACTTTCTAAGAAAACTATAAATTATTTAATGCTTTTTTAAGCGTTTTAAATCGGAAAGAATATCCATTCTTTTCGATTTTTTTTGCAGAAACTTTACTTCCTTCTAATAAAATAATTGCCATTTTACCAAAAACCAATTTTAATAAAAAACCAGGAACAGCTATTGGTAAAAAAGGTTTTTTAATACTTTTTGCTAATGCTTTAGAAAAAGATTTACTTGTTTGATGTTCTGGCGCAACGGCATTAAAAATTCCCATTAAATTGTTTTCAACAGCTTTTACATACATTTCACACAAATCATCAATATGAATCCACGGTAAAAATTGTTTACCAGAACCTAAAGGTGATATAATTGGTGTTTTCATTTTATCTAAAGCTCCGCCTTTATCAGATAAAACTATTCCTGTTCTTAAAATAGTCACCGGTATTTTTATTGTTGAAAATTGGTATGCAGCGTTTTCCCATTTTTGGCAAACATCACCTAAAAAATCATGTCCAGGTTTGTCTGTTTCTGTATAAATTTTATCAGAAGTTATTGCTCCGTAATAACCAACTCCAGAAGCAGAAATAAAGCCTTTTAGGTCAATTTTAAGTTCATTTATTTTATCAAAAAGTAAATTAGCTGTTTTAACTCTACTATCAATAATAATTTGTTTTCTTTCTTCGGTCCAACGTTTATCAGCAATTCCTGCTCCTGCTAAATGGATAATGTAATCAGTATTTAATAAAGCACTTTCATCAATATAATTATCAGAAATATTCCATTTAAACTCATTTTTATTTTTAGGACTTCTACTTAAGATTGCAACGTCATGATTTTTTTTAATCAGTAATTTTGTCAATTTTTTACCGACTAAACCTGTACCACCTGTAATAATTATTTTTGCCATATTGTAAATATAATTATTTTTTGTTTAACTTTTTTTTAAAATAATAAAACAAATTTATGTTCACATATATTAAAGCAATGTTAATCTTTATTTTTCATCCGTTTAAAGTAGTACTTTTATAGAGATGAAAAACAATAGTAGAAGAAAAGGATTTGTTTTTAAAACGTATGAGGCAGAAAATATATCGCCTTTCGACAAATTATTCGAAATTTTTAAGGAACTAATTACACATACTTCTGGCGATTTTGACGAAGCAATAGACTGGTTAAGATCTTTAGATAAAGAATACAATTTAACTGATGAAAACTATACCATTGATGATTTTATAGAAGACCTTAAAAAGAAAGGTTATATAAAGGAAGAAATAAAAGGAGATGGAACAGGAGGAACAAAAATTACTCCAAAAACAGAACGCGCTATTCGTCAGCAAGCATTGAATCATATTTTTGGTAAAATTAAAAGAAGCGGAGCAGGAAATCATAAAAGTAAATCTCCAGGAATAGGAGATGAGCATACCGGAGATTTTAGAAATTATCAATTTGGTGACGCTTTAGATAAAGTTTCTATGACAGAAAGCATCAGAAATGCTCAAATTAATAATGGAATTGACAATTTTAATTTAACCGAAAATGATTTAGTTGTAGAAGAAACTTTACATAAAAGTCAAATGAGTACGGTTTTAATGATTGATATCAGTCATTCTATGATTTTGTATGGAGAAGACAGAATTACACCTGCCAAAAAAGTAGCGATGGCTTTGGCAGAATTAATTACAACGCGTTATCCAAAAGACACTTTAGATATTATTGTTTTTGGTAACGATGCTTGGTCTATCAAAATTAAAGATTTACCTTATTTACAAGTTGGTCCTTACCATACAAATACCGTTGCAGGTTTAAATTTAGCGATGGATTTATTGCGAAGAAAACGAAATACCAACAAACAAATTTTTATGATTACCGATGGAAAACCAAGTTGTTTGCGTTTACCAGACGGGCAATATTATAAAAACAGTAATGGTTTAGACAAATACATTGTAAATAAATGTTATGCAATGGCACAACAATCTAGAAAATTACACATACCAATTACTACTTTTATGATTGCACAAGATCCGTATTTAATGCAATTTGTAAGAGTATTTACACAAGCAAATCAAGGAAAAGCGTTTTATACAGGTTTAAAAGGTTTGGGAGAAATGATTTTTGAGGATTACGAAACAAATAGAAAAAAACGAATTAAAGGATAAATGAATTTACAGCAAATAAAAACATTAGGAGAATTAAAAACATCAGGATATAAATCGAAGTCGATAAAAGATGAATTAAGAGAAAACCTGATTACCAAAATAATGAATAAAGAAGCTACTTTTAAAGGAATTCATGGGTATGAAAATACAGTAATTCCTCAGTTAGAAAGAGCAATTTTAAGTAAACATAATATCAATTTATTAGGATTAAGAGGACAAGCAAAAACCCGTTTAGCAAGATTGATGTTAAATTTGTTAGACGAATACATTCCGGTTGTAGAAGGTTCAGAAATTAATGATGATCCGTTAAACCCTATTTCTAGATTTGCAATTGAAACCATAAAAGAAAAAGGAGATGAAACTCCAATTTATTGGATGCATAGAAGTAAGCGTTTTGCAGAAAAATTAGCAACGCCAGATGTAACAGTTGCAGATATTATTGGTGATGTAGATCCTATAAAAGCAGCCAATTTAAAGCTGAGCTATGCAGATGATAGAGTAATTCATTACGGAATGATTCCGAGAGCAAACAGATGTATTTTTGTAATTAATGAGTTGCCAGATTTACAAGCAAGAATACAAGTTGCCTTGTTTAACATTTTGCAAGAAGGCGACATTCAAATTAGAGGTTTTAAATTACGTTTGCCTTTAGATATGCAATTTTTATTTACGGCAAATCCAGAGGATTATACAAATAGAGGTAGTATTGTAACGCCATTAAAAGACAGAATTGGTTCGCAAATTTTAACACATTATCCAGAAGATATAGCAATAGCTAAAACAATTACACAGCAAGAGGCAAAGTTAGATGAAAGACAAGCAGAAACTATTTTTGTACCAGAATTAGCTAAAGACTTGTTAGAGCAAATTGTTTTTGAAGCAAGAGAAAGTGAGTATATTGATGCAAAAAGTGGTGTAAGTGCTCGTTTAAGTATAACTGCTTTTCAGAATTTATTAAGCACAGCAGAAAGAAGATTGTTAATTTCGGGTGATGAAAAAACAACGATTCGGTTGAGTGATTTTGATGGAATTATTCCTGCAATAACTGGTAAAGTAGAATTGGTTTATGAAGGAGAACAAGAAGGAGCAGCATCTGTTGCACAAAATCTGATTGTAAGTGCTATTAAAACATTGTTTCCAACGTATTTTCCAGAGATTAAAAAGCTAGAAAAACAAACAGCAGAATCTCCTTACGATGATGTAATTTCTTGGTTTTTTAATACCAACTCAGATTTTGAAATTTTAGACGATTTAGACCAAGAAACATATACAGCATTGTTAGATAGTGTTGCCCCATTAGAAGATTTATTAGAAAAATATCAATCAAAAGCAACACAACAAGAACGTTATTTTGTAAAAGAATTTGTACTGTGGGCATTAGTAGAATTTAATAAATTGAGTAAATACAGATTTTCTGAAGGAACACAGTTTAAAGATCCTTATGGTAATTTTATGAGTGGATTGTAAAAGTCATCTAACATCACGAGATTTTATGTTTTCATTACACAACCGAATTATTTCTATAATTCGGTTTTTTCTTGTGGCTTCTCTTTTTGCTTGTTGTAACCAATACAAATAACTTTTTCTATAACTAGGGGCAAAATTGGTGTAATTTGTAAAAGCAGTTTTATTTTTATCAAACTCAGTTTGTAAATCATTAGGAATTATCCCTTTTTCTACGGCATCTAAAGCAGTCCAAGAACCATTTTGTTTTGCAATTTCAATAATATTAAATCCACTTTGGTGCATTAAATTATTGGCAGTTAATTCTTCAATATATTTTTTGTTTACGGCACTCCAAATACTTTTTTGTTTTCTCGGACAAAAATATTGTCTTCGTTTTCCGTTACCTAAACTTTTAACAGTGGCATCTATCCAACCAAAACAGAGTGCAACTTTTACAGCTTCTTCCCAACGCATAGATTCTTCTTCATTTTCTACTTTGTAAAAAATAAGATAAATTCCATTTTTAGAATCATAATTTTTAGACAACCAGTTTCTCCATTCTACATCATTTTTAAAATAGAATTCTATTATTTCTTTCATTCTTTATTTAGGATTTTTTTATATACATAATTATCACAATCATAAAAATAGGTTTACAAATAATCTTATAAACCTCAAGTTTTGGATGCTCTTCTAATTTTTGTTAAATTAACGAATATTAATAATTTTAGCTTAAAAATATATTTAAATGACTGTAAAAAGCTTAAAAATAGAGAATGAAATAAAGTTATTATCATTTGATATTGATAATACATTAATAGATTTTCATACTTATAAAAGTAATTTTAAAAAAATATGGGAAAAGTATCAAGACCAAAACGATGTAATTTTAACATACAACACAGGGCGTTTAAAGGATGATGTTCTACATCTAATAGAAAAAAAAGTGTTGCCAGAACCAGATTATATAATTTCAGGAGTTGGTACACATATTTACAATTTTAAAAAAGGTGCTGTAGAAAAAGAATTTAATGATGTTTTAGATGATGGTTGGAATCTAGAGTCCGTAGAAAACATCATTCAAAAAATAGACCATCCAATAAGTGATCAACCAAGTAAATTTCAACATTCTTATAAAAGAAGTTACTTCTTTCATGATGCAAGTACAGAACTTGTAGAGGGTATCGAGCAAGATTTTGCTGATGCAGATATGGATGTTAATGTAGTTTATTCTGGAGATAAATACCTAGATATTTTACCTAAATGGGCAAATAAAGGTAATGCTTTACAGTGGTTAATTAAAAGATTGAAAATAAAAACGAATGAAGTTTTAGTAGCCGGAGATAGTGGTAATGATTCTGCAATGTTCGATTTAAAAGATGTATTTGGTATTGTAGTTGCTAATGCACATGAAGAGCTATATGTATATACAAAACACAAAAAAGTATATCATACAGAAAAAGCTAAAGGAGATGGAGTTGTAGAAGGCTTAATTTTTTATGGAATTTTACCTGAAAAGGCAATTGAAGATGTTGTTGTAGATCATTCTGATGACTTTTTTATTAAAAAAGAAATAGAAAATATTGCTTTAGAGGATAATGATGAAAAAATAGCTTTAATACAAGAAGGTTACTTAAAAGCCATAGAAGCCTTAAGGAAAAATATAACGCCGTTAGGGTTTTCTGCATGTTCTATTAAAGATAATATACCTAACGGAACTGATGAAAATTACCACAGTGTTTGGGCCAGAGATGGTGCAATTACTGTAATAGGTTCACTTTCTTTAATAGATGATGAAGAAATACATCAATGTCAAAGGCAAACATTAATTACTTTATTAGAACACATTTCTAGAAACGGACAAATACCAGCCAATGTAAGGTTAAGGGATGAAGAACCAGATTATTCTGGAGTTGGAGGAATCTGTTCTATTGATAGTGGAATCTGGGTGATAATTGCATTTTATGAATATGTAAATGTTACTAAAGATATTGAGTTCTTAAGAAAATATATAAATGACATTAAAGAAACGATGCGTTGGTTAGGTGCACATGATAGTAATAATGATGCACTTTTAGAAATACCAGAAGCAGGAGATTGGACAGATTTGTTTGGTAGAAGTTATAATATTTTATATGATGAAATTCTTTGGTATAGATCTAATGTTTGCTTTGGTAGGATGCTAGAAATGTTAGGAAGTCATGAAGAAGCTGGTGAATATATAAGGTGGTCTCAAGTAATTAAAAAAGAAATTGTTCAGAATTTTTGGCCCTCAACACAGCAAAAATTATTTCAATCGGTTTCTTTTGCCGAAAAGCAATTTACTTTAGGAGATACTTCTTATTTAATAGCACAAACAACTCCTTTTGATTTTAGTTGGCGTTGTGATACTTTAGGAAATATTTTAGCTTTTTTACACGGTACAATAGATGCAGAAAAAGCACATCAAACATTTAGATTTATGTTAGGTGTTGGTGTTAACGATCCTTTTCCGGTTGCAAATGTTTATCCGGTTGTAAGTCCTGGAGACCAAGATTGGAAACCTTATTATACAGTAAACCTTTTAAACTTACCAAATCATTACCATAATGGAGGGATTTGGCCTTTTGTAGGTGGGTTTTGGGTGAAATTTGTAAATAAATTAGGGTTTAGAGATGTAGCAATCGCAGAATTACACAAACTAGCTTTAATTAACAAAGAAGGAATTACAGACGAATGGGAATTTACAGAATGGGCACATGGAACGACAGGTAAGCCTATGGGTAAAGCATATCAAGCTTGGTCTGCTGCCCAATATATTGCAGCCTGTCACGATTTAAAAATAAGTAAAATTAAAAAATAGAATTATGAAGTCGATATTAATGATCTCTTTACATGGGTATGTTGGAGCAAATGCAGAATTAGGAAAACCAGATACAGGAGGTCAAGTAGTATATGTATTAGAATTAGCAGATAGATTTAGTAGGTTAGGAAAACGTGTAGATTTAGTTACCCGTCAGTTCGAAGATCAACCAGAGTATGATCATGTAGACGAAAATTTTAGTGTTTGGAGAATTCCTTTTGGTGGAAAAAAGTTCATCAGAAAAGAAGACATGCACGACCATTTAAAAAAGTTTGTTACCAATACATTGGCAGCAATTAAAAAAGAAAATAAAAAATACGATGTTGTCTATTCTCATTATTGGGATGCAGGTTGGGCAGGTCAAAAAATTGCAGAAGAATTAGGTATTTGTCATGTTCATACTCCACATTCTCTAGGTTGGTGGAAACAGCACACGATGGGAAGTGATATGGACGAAAAAGAAATGGAAAAAACCTATCGATTTAAAGAAAGAATTAGAAAAGAATATTTTGTTTACCAAATGTGTAATTTTGTAATTGCAACTACTTTACCTCAGGTTGATTTATTAGTACAACAGTATGATGTTCTATCTAGAAATTGTAGTATGATTCCTCCGGGAATTGATGAGAATAGATTCTTCCCTGTTCCATCAAAAGAAAATGATAAAATCCGTTTAAAGTATGATATAAAACCAACAGATATTTTAGCTTTAGGTAGGATGGCACATAACAAAGGTTATGATTTATTATTACATGCACTACCAACTGTTTTTGAATTATGTCCGGAAGCAAGATTGGTCGCTGCAATTGGTGGAGATTCTCAACAGGATAGAGATGGAATAGAAACCTTAAAAGTTTTGGCGAAAGAATTAGGAGTAATGGATAAAATAAAATGGAAAAATTACATTGCAGATGAAGATTTAGCCAATGTTTATAGATCTGCAAGTATTTTTGTAATGCCTTCTAGGTACGAACCTTTTGGTATGGTGGCTATTGAAGCAATGGCTTGTGGTACGCCAAGTGTGGTAACTGTACATGGTGGCTTGTGCGATTTAATTGATTTTGGTAATCAAGCTTTATTTGCAGATCCTCATAGACCAAAAGAATTTGGAGCAATGATGGCAATGCCACTTTTATACCCTAATTTAAGAAATGAAATGTCTGTAGAAGGAGCACGATTTGCTCGTAGAAATTTTGGTTGGACAGGTATTGCAAAAAGAATGTTAGCCATTTTTTCTAGTTCAATAAGTCAAAGAACTTCAGAGTCTAATATTTATTAAAACCTAGTTATGTCTAAAATTGCCTGTTTTGGTGAAGTTTTGTGGGATATTTTTCCTACTCATAAAAAAATTGGAGGAGCACCTCTAAATGTTGCAATCCGTTTAAAATCCTTTAAAAACGAAGTAGCAATGATAAGTGCTGTAGGTAATGATGATTTAGCAAAACCAATTTTACACAATATAAATGATTTAGAGATAAATTCTGAAGCTGTATCAGTTTTAGAAGATTTTAATACAGGAGAAGTTACAGTAACTTTAAATGAAAAAGGATCTGCAACTTATGAGATAGTACACCCAAAAGCTTGGGATAAAATTCCTTTTACAAAAGCATCAGAAAACTTGGTAAAGCAAGCTGATGCTTTTGTGTTTGGGAGTTTAATTACAAGAGATGAGGTGTCTAAAAACACTTTATATCAGCTTTTAAAATTTGCAAAATATGCCATTTTTGATGTGAATTTAAGAGCACCTTTTTATACAAAAGAGATTTTAGTGGAGTTGATGCAAAAAGCAAATTTCATCAAATTTAATGATGAAGAACTGTATGAGATAAGTGCTTTTTTAGGTTCTAAATTCAATAATTTAGAGCAAAACATTCATTTTATATCAGAAAAAACAAATACCAAACATATTTGTGTAACTAAAGGAGAACATGGAGCTGTTTTATTGTATAACAATGAGTTGTTTTACAATAGTGGTTACAAAATTAAAGTAAAAGACACGGTTGGTTCTGGAGATTCTTTTTTAGCTTCTTTAACGAGTAAATTAATTAATGGATCAACACCACAAAAGGCTATTGATTTTGCTTGTGCTGTTGGTGCTTTAGTAGCACAAAGTGAAGGTGCAAATCCTATTATAAGCGAATTACAAATACAAGAGTTTCTCAATTCTTAACTTTAATATTTAATTTTTAGCAAATTTCCCTTTTTTATATTTTGATGAAGGAAAACTGTTTAAAATAAAAGGTATGGACACAAAGCCATTTGTAGTAGGTTTGTAAACTGCAAAATGTAAATGTGGTTCTGTACTTAAACCTGTATTTCCAGAATAACCAATTGGTTCTCCTTGCTTTACAGTATCACCAATTTTTACAATTGCCCCCTCTTTTCTTAAATGTACATATTGTGCATAAGTGCCATCATTGTGTGCAATAACGATATAATTGGCATGTTTTAAATATTTTTTTTGCTTACCACCAAGATTAGAATTTTCTTTTAAGTTAACAACTAAACCATCTCTAATGGTACAAACAGTTTGACTAATATTCATTTTAAAGTCTATTGCATATTTAGAAAAATTACCTTTATGAGTAAAGTTTGTATTTTGTCCTTGTAAAACTTTATAACGTTTGCCTTTTAAATAAGGCAAAGCATAATTGAATAATGTGTCATATCGTTTTAAGTTAGATGGGCCATATTGCAGTGAAAAATCAAATTTTTCTAAGATTTTTAAAGTATCGATTTCTGTTTTAGAAAACTGTAAAATTTTTAAAGTATCGGGTTTTGTAAATTCGATATATTTTTCTTTTTGTTGCTCTAAATTTTTAATTTTAAGAAAAGTATTTCCTAAAATTGGGTTTTTTACAACAACAAAAATAGAATCTTTAAATTCTTCGAATTTAATATACTTTGGTTTTATCTTTACTTCATAGCTAGCGCAAGAAAGCAAAAGTACCAGAGAAAATACTGATAATAAGCGCACTTTTATCTCCAAATTTTATTAGGGAAAACAACTACACTTTCTTCACCATTTTCACCAACAGCAGCAACTCCAAAAAAGAAGTTGTCAATTACAATTCCGTCTAAAGTAAATTCTGTAGTTTCTACATACCTGAAATTGTCCCAAGTTGGTGATGTTGTGTCTCTCCAATAAATTTTATATCCTTTAGCTCCTTCTACCTTGCTCCATTTTAGTTTAACAGAAGGTTTAACGATCCCTCCAATTTCTACCACTTTTGGTGCTTCTGGTGCCCAAGCTAAACTGGCTAAATTAATTGCATTTACAGCTGTTAGTTTTTTAGCATAACGAAAATTTACATGTTCAAAAACATCACCATAATTAATTCCGTCTTCTGTTCTAATGTCTTGGTGTTGTTGCGTATAATTTTCATGAGCTTCCATAATTCTAATTCCGGCAAAACCTAAATCATTAAAAGGTCTATGGTGTCCTCCACGTCCAAACCTATCCAACCTATAAATCATCATCGGATTCATTTCAGGCATATAGGTTTTAGTTGTTTTGTGAATGTATCTTGCTAATTGTCTAGAAATTCCATCTACTTCACCACCATAAAAACGTCTTGCATTACGTTGTCTTTCTGTTTCGTTTGCTGGAACTGGTTCAGAAAAAATTCTAAAACTTCTATTATCAATAACACCATCAACACCTGTAATATTACCAATCATATCATTATTTAAAATACCAATAATATCCCAACCTTTTTCTTTAGCGTATTTGGCTAAACCAGCACCACCAAAAAGACCTTGTTCTTCTCCAGAAAGACCAACATAAATTATACTGCTTTCAAATTTATAATTGCTTAAAACTCTTGCAGCCTCAATAGTTCCTGCCATACCAGAAGCATTGTCATTTGCACCAGGAGCATCTGTAGTAAAATCCATTGTATCACTTGCACGAGAATCAATATCACCACTCATAATAATGTATTTGTTTGGGTATTTTGTTCCTTTTTGTACAGCAACAACATTTACAACATAGGCATCATGTGGTACTCTTCTATTTCCTTTTTTAGTAACTAAATCTTTTTGATAAAAAACATCCATACAATTATTACAATTTTTAGAAATATTTTCAAATTCAGATTTTATCCAACGTCTAGCAGCACCAATTCCGCGAGTATTGGATATAGTATCAGAAAATGTATTTCTTGTACCAAACTCTGTTAATGTTTTTACATCAGCTTTTATTCTATCAGCTGAAATAGCATCAATAATATCGTAAATTTTAGGATTTGTTTGTGCAGTTAAAGAAACTGACATCAATAAGAAAAAGAAAGTAATTTTATGCATTTTAAAATATTTTTTTAAATATACAGACTTTTTTAAATACAAAAAACCACTTCAGCAAAATTGAAGCGGTTTGTGTGTTAAAAGAATAGTAAAGTTTATTCTTGATCTAGTTTTTTGGTGATTTTAAAACCAATTAACAAAGATGCACCTGCACATAAAAAGATAGAGGCTAAGTAAAAAGTTTCTGTTGCAATATAATTACTTGGTCTGTTTTGAAAACCACCATTATAACCAAAATTATATGATAATAACGAACCTAATAGAACACCAACTCCGATTCCCATAGCTAATAAACCTAAGTTTAAAATTAAAATTTTCCAAAAAGGTGCTGCTTTTCTTTCTTGCTGACCTTTCATAAAAATGGTGGCATCAACTCCTTTTTCAATTAATGCTAGACGTTCTTTGTTTCTTGTAGAAAAGAATAAATAAAATATTCCGAAAATTACTGCGAATAAGAACATAAATACGATTGCTACTTCCATACTATTGTTTTAAATGATTATTTTTATTGTGTATGTAGCTTTGACGACATCATTAGATTAAAGGTTACAAAAAATTAAAAAAAAATATTTTTCATTAAATCTGTAACCTATTCTTGTAAGAAACAGTCAAAGATAAAATGACTAACAAAAACGACCAACTATACATAAATAAAGTTATTAATGGAGATGTAAATGCTTTTGCATATCTTGTTGATAATTATAAAGATTTGGTGTTTTCTTTGGCATACAAAATGACAAAGAGTAGAGAAGAGGCGGAAGAAATTAGTCAAGATACATTTATAAAAGCATATAAGAATTTAAGTAAGTTTAAAGGAGATTCTAAATTTTCTACTTGGTTGTACAGAATTACATATCATGCGTGTTTAGATGCTATTAAAAAGAATAAAAACAATAATAATTCGTTAGAAATAAACGAAGTTACTTTTAATCAGATACAGTCTGTAGAAAATATTTTACAAGGAATAGAAAGAAAAGAACGGTCTAAAATAATGAACGATTGTTTGTTAAGATTACCAGAAGATGAGCGCGCTTTAATTTGGATGTTTTATTATGATGAGTTAACTTTAAAAGAAATAATTGAGGTAACTCAATTTTCTGAAGCAAACATTAAAGTAAAATTACACAGAGCAAGAAAAAAACTATTAAATATTGTAAAAGAAAATGTTGAACCAGAAATAATTAAGCATTATGGAAGAAAATAAAGACATAAAAAAATTAGATGCTTTTGCTAAAAAGTATGTAAAAGAAATTAAGCAAGAACAACCGTCTTTAGATTTTACTTCGTTTATAATACAAACAATAACTAAAGAAAGTACCTCTAAAGTTTTAAAGCCTTCAATTTTAATTTCTAAAAAAATGTGGACTGTTTTAACCGTTTTATTTGTTGCTTGTTTGGCTTTTATCCTAAAAAATAAAAAAGAAAATTCGATTCAGTTTCCTGAATTTAATTTTAGCTTTTTAACTAAAATTAAAATGCCAAATTTGTTTGAAAATGTTGTAATTTCTAACTCTTTATTTTTAGTAATTGCTATTTTTACTTTTATGATTTTTGTACAAATTATCTTTCTAAAAAATCATTTTAATAAACGATTAGAATAGCGTTTAAACTCTTTATTTCTATTATTATTCCTTTTTAAGAAAAGCTACCCGAAAGAGGTAGTAAAAGCACTATTTTTTTTACCTTTAGAAAATATTTAGAGGAAGATGAGTAAAGAAAATTATAAGGTTAAAAAAAAGATTAAGCTTGCAGATTTTGATACAAAAGAAGTAATTGGTGATGCTAAAAAGAAGCTTAAAAAGCTTCGAAAAAAGCTAAGTGACATCCAAGATACTATGTATGCAGAAGGCAAATATAGTATGTTAATCTGCTTACAAGGAATGGATACATCTGGTAAAGACAGCTTAATTAGAGAGGTTTTTAAAGATGTAAATGCACGTGGAGTTGAGGTACATAGCTTTAAAGTGCCAACAGAATTAGAGTTAAAACACGATTTTTTATGGAGACACTATATAGCATTACCCGCTAAAGGGAAAATAGGTGTTTTTAATAGAACACATTATGAAAATGTTTTGGTAACAAGAGTACACCCAGAATATGTTTTCGGCGAAAACTTACCACAAATAAATAGTTTAGAAGATGTAAATGACGATTTTTTCCGTGAAAGAATGGAAAGAATTAATAACTTTGAAAGTCACTTAGTAGAAAGTGGAACAATTGTTTTAAAATTCTTTTTAAACTTATCTAAAGAAGAACAAAAAAATAGGTTGTTACGTAGATTAAATTTACCAGAAAAAAACTGGAAATTTTCTGCAGGAGATTTAAAAGAACGTAAACTTTGGGATAAATATCAGTTTTGTTACGAAGATTTATTAAATAGAACATCTAAAAAAAATGCGCCTTGGTTTATAATTCCTGCGGATGATAAACCAACTGCAAGATTAATATTAGCAGATATTGTTTTAGATGAATTAGAAAAATACAATTTTAAAGAACCTGTGCTTCCATCAAAAATACAAGCGCAAGTAGAAGAATTTAAAGAACAATTAAATAACGAATAAATATGAGTTGTAAAGTTTTGGTTGTAAAATTTTAACTTGATAAACTCTAAGAACGATTATAATGAATTTAAACTTAACAAAACCAATTATATTTTTCGATTTAGAAACAACAGGAGTAAATATTGCTACAGATAAAATTGTAGAAATATCAATTCTAAAAGTGTTTCCTAATGGAAATAAAGAAAGTAAAACATGGTTGGTAAATCCAGAAATGGAAATTCCTCAAGAATCTATTGATGTACACGGAATTACAAATGAAAAAGTAGCAGCAGAACCAACTTTTAAAGAGTTAGCTACTAAAGTAAATGAAATGATTGCAGATTCTGATTTAGCAGGTTTCAATTCTAATCGTTTTGATATTCCGCTTTTAGCAGAAGAATTAATGCGGGCAGGCATAGATTTTGATATGAAAAATAGAAAAGCAATTGATGTACAAGTAATTTTTCATAAAAAAGAACAAAGAACATTAAGTGCTGGTTATCAATTTTATTGTGGTAAAGAATTAGAAGGTGCTCACGGAGCAGAAGCAGATACCAATGCTACTTATGAAATTTTGTTAGCACAATTAGATAAATACAAAGACATAGAAAATAGTGTAGATGCTTTAAGTGAATATTCTACACATGGTGAAAGAGCAGATTTTGCTGGTTTTATTTTGATGAATGATAAAAAACAAGAAATTTTTTCTTTCGGAAAATATAAAGGTAGAACAGTAGAAGATGTGTTTAAAGAAAATCCTGGTTATAATAATTGGATGCAAAATGCAGATTTTCCTCTTTATACAAAAAAAGTTTTAAGAGAGATTAAAGAAAGAATGAAACCGAAAAAGAAGAAAATGACGGATGCAGAAAAGTTACAAGCTTTGCAGCAAAAGTTTAATTTAAGATAGATTTTTAGGTTTTTTTTATTTCGAAATGAGTCTTTTTAGATGATTGAGAAATCTAAATTAATAAAAAAGTAAAAAAATGTTTACAGAATATAAAAATTTACCAGATAATTCTCGTGTTTGGATTTATCAATCGGATAGAGAGTTTACATCTAACGAAATAGCGTTTATTACAGAAAAAGCTGTAGAGTTTATCAATCAATGGACGCGCCATGGAGATGATTTAAAAGGGTCGTTTACTATTAAATATAATCAGTTTTTGGTTTTAGCAGTAGATGAAAGCTTTAATAATGTTTCTGGTTGTTCTATAGATAGTTCAGTCCGTTTTATACAAGGTTTAGAAAACGAGTTAAATTTAGATTTAATGGACAAAATGAATGTTACTTTTAAAGATAGTGAGAACATCAATTTAGTAAAATTAGCAGATTTTCAAAAGTTTGCAAAAGCAGAAAAAATTACTTCGGAAACCATTGTATTTAACAATATGGTAAATACAAAAGCAGACTTTGAAAGAAATTGGGAAGTTCCGGCAAAAGAGAGTTGGCATAAGCGTTTTTTTGTATAAAAAAGTAGTTTTTAATTAAGTATTTAAGTTTGCAAAGTAGTTGCGTTAAGGATTGAAATGGCATACTTTTTAATTTTTGTTGGAGTGAATTTGTGAAGCATGAACAAATTTATATCGAAAACAAAAACTAAAAAGATATAATGGAAAGCCTGTTAAAACGCCCTAAAAATAGGTGATAGAATAGTATGAAGAAAGAGTTGTTAATTATCCTTTTTATAAGTTTTGTTTTTAATTTGTATGCACAAAGTGTAGATCCTTTAAGAACAGAAGATGCCGAAGCACAAGAGGTTTGGGTAGATAATATTATAAATAATATGACCTTAGACGAGAAAATTGGTCAGTTATTTATGATACAAACTTACTCTAATAAAGATAAAAAGCACGAAGATTTTATTATAGAAATGATTACCAAGTACCATGTTGGTAATTTAATTTTTATGCAAGGAACTCCAGAAAAACAAGCGGAATTAACTAATAAATATCAAGATTCTGCAAAAGTGCCTTTAATGATTGGTTTTGATGGTGAATGGGGTTTAGATATGCGTTTAAAAGATACATATCGCTTTCCTTGGAACATGACTTTAGGGGCAATAAGAAGTGATTCTTTAATAAAAGAGTTTGGAGAACGATTGGGGAAACATTGTAATCGTATAGGAATTCATATAAATTTTGCACCAGTTGTAGATATTAATACAAATCCAGATAATCCTATAATTGGGAATCGTTCTTTTGGAGAAAATAAAGAAAATGTAACTCAAAAAGCAATAGCCTTTACACAAGGAATGCAAAGTATGGGAGTTTTGGCAAACGGAAAACATTTTCCGGGTCATGGAGATACAGCAACAGATTCTCATCACACTTTACCTGTTTTAAATTTTGATCAGAATCGTTTAGATTCTATAGAGTTATATCCGTATAAGAGAGTTTTTGATGCGGGTATGGCAAGTGTTATGACAGCGCATTTAAGTATACCAAGTTTAGAACCAAATAGTAAGTTACCAACGTCTTTATCTAAAAATGTAGTAACTAATTTACTGCAACAGAAATTAGGTTTTTTAGGATTGGTAATTACCGATGGTTTAAATATGAAAGGTGCTGCAAATTATGCAACATCAGCAGAAATTAATTTGGCGGCAATACAAGCGGGTAATGATTTATTATTAATACCACAAAATATACCTGCAACCGTTAATTTAATTAAAAAGGCAATTGAGTTAAAAACTCTTTCAGAAGAAAGAATAGACATTTCTGTTAGAAAAATATTAAAAGCAAAATATTGGGCGGGTTTAAATAATTACAAACCTATAAAATTAGAAAACATAAAAGAAGACTTAAACTCTGTAGATGATGAATTGTTACACAGAGAATTGGTTAAAAAATCTTTAACAGTAGTTAGAGATGAAGCAAAAGAGCTTCCTATTAGGAACTTAGAAGATAAAAAAATAGCTTACGTAAAACTGGGTGATGGTTCTGGTTATAATTTTGTAAACATGTTACAGAATTATACTAAGGTTGATGAGGTTACTGGCAAAAATTTGGATGAAGTAATTAAAAAACTAAAAGCTTATAATTTAGTAATTATTGGTTTTCATAAATCGAATGCAAATCCTTGGAAAAGTTATAAGTTTTCTAACAAAGACTTGGTTTGGTTGCAAGAAATTTCTAGACAAAACAATGTTATTTTAGATGTTCTTGCAAGTCCGTATAGTTTGTTACAAGTAAAAACGTTAACAAATATAGAAGCACTTGTTGTGTCTTATCAAAACAGTAAAATAGCCCAAGAATTGTCTGCACAATTATTATTTGGTGCTTTTAGTGCAAAAGGTAAATTGCCAGTATCTATTAAACATGGTTATGCAGAAGGTTATGGTCTGGTAACTTCTAATCTTCATAGGTTTGAATATACAATACCAGAAGCTGCAGAATTATCCTCTAAAAAATTAGCAGAAATAGATTCTTTGGCAAACATTATTTTAAAGAAAAAAATGGCACCTGGTTTTCAGATAGTAGTTGCAAGAAAAGGAAAAGTAGTTGTAAATAAAAGTTACGGACACCATACAGATGTTAACAGTAAAAAAGTAGAAAATTCTGATGTTTATGATTTAGCTTCGCTTACCAAAATTTTGGCTTCTTTACCTTTAATTATGAAAGCAGAAGAAGAGAAAAAACTGTCTTTAAATGAAAAGCTACAAGATCTTTTACCAGATTTTAAAGATTCTAATAAAGCAGGGGTTTCGGTTAGAGAAATTTTATCTCATTATGGTAGATTAAAAGCATGGATTCCTTTTTATGTGGCAACTCAAGATAGTATAACACATAAAAATTTAGCCACATTTTACAGCAATAAACAATCTACAGATTTTAATATAAAAGTTGCTAATGACTTGTATTTGAATAGAAGTTATAAAGACAGTATTTATAAATATATTAGAGATGCAGACCAAAGAGAAAAGGAAGGTTATAAATATAGCGATTTAGGCTATTATATTTTTAAACAAGCCTTAGAAACAACGTATCATAAACCCTTAAATACTTTGGTAGATACAGAGTTTTATCAATCTTTGGGCGCAAATAGAACAAGTTATTTACCATTAGAAAAATTTTCTATTGACGAAATAATTCCTACTGAAAAAGACACATATTATCGTAACCAATTAGTGCAAGGTTATGTGCATGATATGGGAGCGGCAATGTTAGGAGGAGTAGGAGGTCATGCAGGTTTATTTGCAAATGCCAACGATGTTGCAAAAATTATGCAAATGTATTTGCAAAAAGGATCTTATGGTGGTAAACGTTATTTAAAACCAGAAACGGTAGATAAATTTAACCATCGTTATTTTTCTAATAAAAAAGTTCGTAGAGGTTTAGGTTTTGATAAACCGCAGTTAAACCCAAGAATTAAATCTACTTGTGGTTGCGTTTCAGACGAAAGTTTTGGGCATTCTGGCTTTACAGGCACATATACCTGGGCAGATCCAGAAAGTGAAATTGTGTATGTATTTTTATCAAACAGAGTATATCCAACAGCAGAGAACACAGGATTAATAAGAAGTAATATGCGTACCGAAATTCAGCAAGTTATACAAGATGCTATTTTAGATTAGAAGCTATATCCTGCTTTCCGCACTCGCTTTTTTTTACGCTTAATTTATTTTAGAAACTACTTCTTATAAGTAATTTTCAATTTAAAAAAGTAACTGAATATTATTAAGTAAAAAAGAGCTCAAACAAATGCTTCAATCAGGGCTAAACTTGTTTGTTTACTTTTTTTAAGATTTAATTATTTTCTGCATTTTTTACAGAAAATTTAGCATAGATTAAAATTGAAAATATAGAAATAAATAGATAAGTTAAAGCAATTTTATAATTAAAAAAATAGCCGATAACCCAACTTTGTAAAGCGTAAAAAAGAGGGAAAGCAATGGTGTTTAAACCGTATCTAAAAGTATCTGTAAACTCAACTTCACCAATTCCTTTATGTTGTTTTTTCCAAAATAAATAAGGTATAATACTGTTTAAGACAATTAAATAAAATAAAGGTTTTAAAAAGTTAATAGGCTTTTTTACAGTATTTGGTATATTGTTTTCAGTAATCATTTTATTAACTAAATCTACATTTGTAAAATCTACATTTGCATCGTTTAGTTTCTTTAAAACAGTTTTATAATTTTCATCCTCTGGTATATGAACCGTTAATTCTTTTAATTGGTTGCTAACATTTTCTTTTAAAATATTGATAGCTTTCGGTTTTGAATTAGATTGTAAAATGGTTTTAGCATCAATTACTTTACCATAATTAATAGCAACTTTACAAGGGAAAGTAGATGAATTTTGGTATGTAATACCAACCGGAATAACAGCAATATCTAAATCAGGATATTTATCTAAAGCACCAAAAACAATTCTTATAAAACCTTTGCTTAAAGGTTTTATGCTTCTATCTCTAGAATGTCCACCTTGCGGAAAAATAAATAATGTTTGTCTCTTTTTTAATATAGTAAAGCATTTTTCAAAAACTTCTTCGTTATTAGAAAGCTGACTTCTACCATCTCTAATTCTGTAAATAGGCATCAAATTTAGGCTAGCCAATATTTTTTTTACCAAAGGTTTCTTAAAAACATCTGCTCTTACCAAAAAATGATTTTCTCTAGGATTGTTAGAGGTAACCAATAAAGGATCTAATAATGCATTAGGGTGATTAATAGCAAAGAGAATGGCTCCTTTTTTAGGGATATTTTTTTTACCTGTAACTTTAATTTTTTTACAGTAAAAAAATAAGCTAGTTTTTACAAAAAGCTTTACAGAAAAGTACCATATTTTTTTAATCATCGTTTAAAATTAAGAAAAATTAAACTTAATTGGTTGTCAGTTTTTTTGCAGTTTTTCTACCCCAATAAGTAGCTAAAGCCATGCCAGAAAAAACATCCCAAATTCCCCAAAAAGCTGCCAATAAAGCCATTCCGCCTAATCCATCAAAAAAACCAAAAATTAATAATAAGCCCAAACCGCCATTTTGTATACCTGTTTCCATAGCAATGGTTTTACAATCTTTTTTATCTAATTTAAAAGATTTAGCAGTGTAAAAACCTAAAACGTAAGCAAAAATATTATGAAAAACTACTAAAAATAACACATGATGAATGTGGTTTACAAAGACATCTAAATTTTGAGAAAATGCAATAAAAATTAGGGCAATAAAAACCAACATAGATAAAGGTTTTAAAACTTTCTCAATTTTACTTGCCATTTCAGAATGATAATGGTTTATAAGCATTCCTGCAATTAATGGAATTCCTAAAATTAAAGAAACTAGTTTAAATAAATCAAACGGATTTAAAGATACGGTTTTTAAAATCTGGTTGGTTGGTTCGTACAAACTACCCCAAAATTGTAAATTAAAAGGCGTCATTACAATACAAATTAATGTGGCAAATGCTGTTAAGCTTACAGATAAAGCAGCATTACCGCCAGCCATTTTACTAAAAAAATTAGAAACATTGCCGCCTGGGCAAGCAGCAATCATCATCATCCCTAAAGCAAAACTAGAATGAGGTTTTATAATTAAAATAGCTATAAATGTAAGTGCTGGTAATAATATAAATTGCGATAAAACACCTACAAAAACTATTTTTGGGTTTTTTAAAAGTCGTTTAAAATCATCTACAGTAATTGCCAGAGCTACACCAAACATTATTATTGCAATGGCAATATTTAAAACCCATAATCCGCTAGAATCGAAGTTTATTTTTATGTCATCAATGTTAATATTGGTGTTAGTTTGTAAAAGCATACTCTATAATATTAGCTCCCATTTTAAGTGCTTTTTCTCTCACACTTTTTGGGTTGTTATGTATAATTTCATCTTCCCATCCATCACTCAAATCGGTTTCATAATCATAAAAAACAATCAATCTACCTTCATAAAAAAGACCAAAACCTTGTGGTGCTTTTTTATCATGTTCATGAATTTTAGGAATTCCGTTTGGGAATTTAAAAGTTTGATTGTAGATGAGGTGATTTGTAGGTATTTCTTTAAATTCTAAATTAGGAAACACTTTTTTTAGTTCTCTTCTTATAAATTTATCTAAACCATAATTATCGGAAATATGCAAAAAACCACCAGAAATTAAATAATTTCTAAGATTTTCTGCGTCGTCATCAGAAAATAAAACGTTTCCATGACCTGTCATAAACAATATCGGGAAGTTAAAAAGATCTTCACTGTTAATTGCTACAGGTTGCGGATTTTTAGAAATATTAGTTTTGATGTTTTTATTAGTAAAGTCCACCAAATTAGGAATAGCAGTTGGGTTTGCATACCAATCTCCACCACCATTGTATTTTAAAATGGCAACATCTTGTGCGCAAAAAGTAAAAGATAAAAAAGTGAAAAAGATAAATAAAAATTGCTTCATTTTATTGTTTGGTAGAATAGTAAAGCAATATAAGAAAATCTTTACTGATTGATGAATGAAACAGTATTTACAGCAACTAATGCAGCCGTTTCTGTACGTAATCTACTTTCTCCTAACGAAATTGGTGTAAAACCTTTTTCTAGGCATTTTGATATTTCTTGTACAGAAAAATCGCCTTCTGGCCCAATTAAAATAGTTGTTTTTGTAGATGGTTTTACAACCGATTGTAAAAGCGTTTTTTCTTGCTCTTCGCAATGCGCAATACAAACTTGTCCGTCTAAATCTTGCTTAATAAATTCACTTAATTTTATAGGTTCATTTAATTTTGGCAAAGTAAATTTTAAAGACTGTTTCATTGCGGATTGAATGATTTTTTGAAACCTTTCTAGCTTTACAACTCTACGCTCAGAATTAGAACAAATTATTGGTGTAATTTCATCAATACCAATTTCGGTTGCTTTTTCTAAAAACCATTCTGTTCTGTCGTTTAATTTTGTTGGTGCAATGGCAATGTGTAAATAATAATCCCAAGGTTTTTGTTTTTTTTCAAAAGCAATTACTTCTGCCAAGCACTTTTTATCACTAGCAATAATTATTTTTACATCAAACAAAAAACCTTTACCGTTGGTAATTTTAAGGATGTCGTTTTCTTTTTTACGTAAAACACGTACAATATGCTTACTTTCAATTTTATCGAAAGTAATTTGTTTTGTTTCTGTAGTAATATCAGAATTATAAAATAGTTGCATTAATATCTAATTTATAAGTTCTACGTCTTTTATGTGTTATAGGATCAAAATTTTCCCATAATTTGTTGATTGCTTTATTGTCTTCTAACTCAGGTGTTCTAATGCAGTTTTCTATGCCTAAAGGAGCAAAAGTTGTTGCATATTGATCAAAAATAATTGCATGTACCCCTTTGTTTTGATAATCTGGATGCACACCAATTAGATAAAAAGTAACGTCTTTAGAATGTTTTCTAGCTTTTAATAAGTGAAACAATCCAAAAGGAAATAATTTACCTTTTGATTTTTGTAAGGCCTCAGAAAAAGAGGGCATTACAATGGCAAAGGCTACTAATTTATTGTCTTCATTTACCACAAATTTAATATATTCTGGGTTGATAAATGAAATGTATTTCTTCTTAAAAAATTCTATTTGAGCATCAGAAATTGGTACAAAAGAAGAGAGTTTAGAGTAAGAAGCACTAAAAACCTCAAACATTTCATCAACATAAGGCATTATGTCTTTTGTATTTGTAAAGTCTAAAGCTTTTAATTTAAAACGTCTTTTTAAAATAGTACTAATTCTTTTAAAATAAGGAGCATCAACACTTTTAAATTTAAACTTGTTTTCTAAATATTCTTTTTCTTTTACAAAACCCAATTGTTCTAAATGTTCTTTGTAATAAGGGTGGTTGTACCAAGTAATCATTGTGCCAATATGGTCAAATCCTTCTGTTAAAACACCTGTTTTGTCTAAGTTATTAAAACCAATTGGGCCTTCTATAAATTCAAGTTTATTTTCTAAACCAATTTCTTTTACTTTATTTAAAAGTGCTTTACTAACTTTTATATCATCAATAACATCAAACCAACCAAAACGCATTTTTTTTATTTGTTGTTTTTCAACTTCAAACCAATTGATGATTGCAATAACTCTACCAACAATTTTATTATCTTTAAGAGCAACAAAAAAGCGCGCATCTGCATTTTCGAACACAGGGTTTTTTGTTGCATCAAAATTATCTATTTCGTCTTTAATAATTGGCGGAACCCAATATTTATTGTCTTTATATAACGAAAAAGGAAATGCTACAAATTGTTTCATTTCCTTTTTTGTACTAATTTCTTTAATTGTAATCATATTACAAAAATAGTATTTCTATTTGTTATTTACGTTTACTTTTATGCTCTTCTCGTTCTTAAAATATACCAAGAAAGCGCTTTCTTCTTCGTCGTCTTTTCCTTTTTTTATTAGCTTTTTTTGCCTTTTTAGAATCGGAAATTTTAGGCTCTTTTATTTCATTTCCATTTTCATCTAATTCTATATAAGAATCTCTATGTCTGTCTATTCTATATGATACACCTAAGCTACCGTAAAAACCTTTAGACCTTCCTTCTTCAATAAATTTACCCGAAGCATTAATTTGAAAGTTTCTATTAAATAAATATGCAAAACCTAAACCATAATTTATATTATTTTGGTTCTCCATAATGATAGCTTGGTGTTCTAAAAATCCAGACCATCTTTGTGTAAAATTTTGTGTAGCAGTAATAATATATGAGATTTCAGAAAAATCTGATCCTATTTTATCGTAATAAATATTAGATATAACATTAAATTCATTGGTTAGGTTATGTTGTAAAAGTAATCCTACTTTAGGTGTTATTTGTTGTAATTTGTATAAGTCTCCTACATAATCTGTATTTACACCAACGTAAATACCTACTGAAGGTATAAAACGCATCGCATCAAAAGCATGTCTTTTTCTCCAGCTTCTAATCTCTTTAGTTTTATCTTTATAATTTGGTTGATAAATTAAATATTTTGCACCAATCGTAAACTGACTTAAACCTGTTGTAAAATAATCAGAAGTAAAAATATTTTTAAAAGCTACTTTGTCTTTTTGATAGGTTAGTTGGGTGTTTAATTCTAGTTTTTCTAAGAAGAAACTAGTTCTAAAAAGAAAATTGACACCAGTAGACTGTGGTTGAGAAAAAGTAGGTTCAATACTTAAGTTTTTTAAGAAAAGATCACTTTCAAATTGATAAACCCCTGTACCAACACTATATGGGCTTTGAGAAAAACCAGGAGAATTAGAATTTATAATACTTGTATATTGTGCTTGTATTGATGTGGTTACAAGTGCAAAACAGGTGAGTAATAGTTTTAAAAAAAAGTTTTTCATAAATTATGATACAATAATATAAATAGTAACTATCAATTAAGACAAACATAGGATAAATATGCTGTTTTTTAAAAGCAAACTATACTTTTTTGAGTTTATGAAAGTTTTATAGGTTGTTAACGCTACAATTGTATTCAAATTGTTATTTTTGATTAAATTTTTATATATATTTATTTAAATGGGTTTATTAAAAACGATATTATTTATATTTCTTTTTTATTATGCTTTTAAGTTTTTAGCACGTTTATTAGCTCCTTTTTTAATGAAAAAGGCAGCAGAAACAATTCAAAAGAAAGCAGAACAGCAATTTAATGGTGGTCAGCAAAGACCAAAAAGTAATGTTTCTGAAGGAGAAACAGTTATTGATAAAAAACCAATAAGTCAAAAACAAAGCAAAAACTCTGTAGGAGAGTATGTTGATTTTGAGGAAATAGACTAATTTATGAAGTTTACTAAATTTTTACCTTATGTAATTACTGTTGCTATTTTTGTTTTAGCTTCTATTATATATTTTCATCCTGTTTTAAAAGGCGAAAAAATTAATCAGTCAGACATTACTCAATTTACTGGAATGGTAAAAGAGATTAATGATTTTAGAGCAGAAAAGAATACAGAACCTTATTGGACAGGAGCTTCTTTTAGCGGAATGCCAACTTACCAAGTTAGTACTTATTACCCAAATGATTTTGTAAGAGGTTTAGATAAGGTTTTACGTTTCTTACCAAGACCAGCAGATTATACATTTCTTTATTTTTTAAGTTTTTTTGTGTTGATGATGGCCTTAAAAGTTGATTGGAGATTGGCTGTTTTAGGTTCTCTTGCTTTTGGTTTTTCTACTTATTTAATAATTATTTTTGGTGCAGGACATAATGCTAAAGCACATGCCATAGCTTATATGCCTTTGGTGTTAGCTGGTATTTTATGGGTTTTTCAAAAAAGATATATTTTAGGTTTTGTAGTTACTGGTGTTGCAATGGCATTAGAAATTTATACAAATCATCCACAAATGACCTATTATTTAGGTTTTTCATTACTTATTTTAGGTTTTGTAGAGTTGGTAAACGCTGTTAAAGAAAAAATAATTCCTCAGTTTATAAAACAGGTAGCTGTAATATTAGCAGCAATTTTATTGGGTATTGGTGCAAATTCTTCTCGTTTAATGGCAATGAAAGAATATGCAGATAGCAGTACTAGAGGTAAATCTGAGTTAACAATTAATGCAGACGGAACTAAAAAAGAAGCATCTGTAGGTTTAGATAAAGCTTATATAACAGAGTATAGTTACGCTAAATTAGAAACTTTTAATTTGTTTATTCCTCGTTTTATGGGAGGAGGAACTTTTGAGAAATTAGGAAATAATTCTGATTTTTTTGAGACCATAGAAGCTGCTGCTGGCAAAAAAGTGGCAAAAGAATATTCTGAACAAGCATTAACTTATTGGGGAGATCAAACAATTGTAGAAGCACCAGCTTATATTGGAGCAGTTATTTTCTTTTTATTCTTTTTAGGTGTTTTTCTAGTAAAAGGGCGTTTAAAACAATGGTTGGTTACTGCAACAGTATTTTCAATTTTAATGAGTTGGGGACGAAACTTTGACGTGTTAACTAACTTTTTTATTGATTATTTTCCTCTTTATAATAAATTTAGAGCTGTTTCTTCTATACAAGTAATCGCAGAATTATCTGTGCCTATTTTAGGGGTCTTAGCTTTAAGAGAATTCTTTTCATCAAAAATATCTTCGCAAGAAAAGCAAGATGCTATAAAGAAAGCTGTTTATAGTTTTGGTGGATTAATTATTTTAGGATTTTTATTAGCTCACGGATTTTCTACTTTTCAAGGTATTAGAGATGGACAATATAGTCAGTTACCAGGTTTAATAGATGCTATAATTGCAGACAGAAAATCGATGTTATTGGCAGACACTTTTAGAACTTTAGTTTTAACAATTCTTTCTGCGGGTGTTTTATGGTTTTTATTAAAAGGTAAATTAAAACAGGGTGTTGCAATAATTACTCTAGGTACTTTTATTTTATTCGATTTAATTTCTGTAGATAAAAAATATGTAAATGAAGATGATTTTAAATCTGCAAGAAAAATAGAACAACCATTTACAGCTTCTGTAGCAGATCAGTTAATACTAAAAGATAAAGCGCATTTTAGAGTTGGTAATTTTACGGTAAATCCAATGAATGATGGAAGTACTTCGTATTTTCATCAATCTATAGGTGGTTATCATGCTGCAAAATTAGGACGTTATCAAGAGTTGTTTGATTATCAAATAGCAAAAAATAACATGCAAGTTTTAAACATGTTAAATACCAAATATTTTATTATTGGTAATGATAAAGGAGAAAAACAAGCACAATTAAACCCAGATGCAAATGGTAATGCTTGGTTTGTAAAAAATATTAAAAGAGTAAATTCTGCAAATGAAGAAATACAAGCTTTAGATTCTTTAAATACAAAATTAACAGCGGTTATAGATGTAAGTAAGTTTGAGAATCAAATTAATTTTTCGAATGAAATTGATTCAACAGCAACAATTAAGTTGTCAAAGTACGATGTTAATTATCTTTCTTATCAATCTAAAACAGAAAAAGAACAGTTTGCTGTTTTTTCTGAAATTTATTATCAAGATGGATGGAATGCATATATAGACGGAGAGTTAACGCCACATTTTAGAGTTAATTATGTATTACGAGGAATGTTAATTCCAGAAGGAGAACATAAAATAGAATTTAAGTTTGAGCCAAAAGTAATTCAACAAGGAAAAATTATTTCGTTATCTTCTTATTGTTTATTACTATTAATTCCTGTCGGTTGGTTTTTTATTAAAAAAAGAAGAAAAGAATCTAATTAATCTTTTTGTATAGATTTTATATATTCAGAAGGAGTTACACCTTTGTATTTTTTAAAAGCTCTTGTAAATGCAGATGCATTGGTATAGCCAATTTCTTCTGCTAAAGATTTAATGGTGTAGTTTCTATACTTATTTTCTTTATTTAATTTATTAATTAGATACTCTATTCTTAAACCAGTAATATATTGTTTAAAAGTTTGGTTGTATTCTTTATTAATTATATAAGATAAGTAAGAAGTGTTTGTCTTTAAGTTTTTAGCTAGAATATTAATATTAAAATCAGGAGATAAATATTCTGTAGATTTTTCAAGTTTGTTAATTTCTGTTATAAGTTTAATTTCTAAATCTTTATCAATATTATATTCTTTTTTTTGAGGTAATGGTTTATTATCTATTTCAGTTTTAATATCTATTAAATCATTTGAAATATTTTTATTTTTCTTAAAAAGAAAGTAGATGATGGTAAAACCAAAAATTAGAATAAATAAAATACTCATTATAAGAACATTTCTATTCCCTTTTTCATTTTTTATAATTAAAGTATTTAACTCTTGAGCAGTGTTATAGTCATATAAATGATGAGATCTATTAGCCTCATTTTTATTTTTATTTAAATCATTTAACTCCTTAATAGTTAATTCAGAATATTTGTAAGCACTATCAATTTGTTGATTTTTATAATATGTATTAGCTAAAATATCGTAGATAGAAATTAAACTTTTTT
The DNA here is from genome assembly GCF_045063585.1 of Polaribacter sp. Asnod1-A03. NCBI lineage: Bacteria > Pseudomonadati > Bacteroidota > Flavobacteriia > Flavobacteriales > Flavobacteriaceae > Polaribacter > Polaribacter sp. Asnod1-A03. The sequence goes on from NZ_JBEFOE010000009.1 coordinate 1,981,047, forward strand.
TAACGATACTTTTTTTAGAGTGTTCTTTTAAAAATTGCTTACTATAATAAAGAGTTGAATCATTATTGTTAAGTTGATAAAAGCAAATAGCTTTTAAAGAGTTTGTAAGTTGTCTAATTCTAAATTCTTTAGAAAAGGCATGGTATTTTTGAATAATATTTAGTGCTTTTTTATATTTTTTTTCAGCAATTAAAATTTCTGCAATTCTTAACTCGTATAGAGCTTCGGAGTTTTTAAGAATTGGGTTAAATGTTTTAGAAACATCAAAAGCTCTTTTAAAATAGGTTCTTGCAGAATCCAATTCGTTATTAGAATTATTTTTATTAGATTCTAAATAAGAATCTCCGATTATATTTAAAGTAGATGCAATATTTAATTTTAATGCATTTTTGTCTATATTAGAATCGTTGTAAACAGTAGAAAGTTTAGGAAGCATTTTTTTTAAAATTGTCCTAGACTCTTCGTGTAATCCTAATGTTTGTTTTATAATTGCTAAATTTTTATCTGTAGATATAAGGTTGGCTTTATAGTAGTTGTCTTTTACAGAGAAGCTTTCAATAAATTCTTTCTTTTGCATTATAACTTTAAAAGCTTCTTCAAATTTATTTTGATTTTTATATATCCAAAAAAGTCTATTTAATGCAATGTTTTTATTTTTTTTAGAACAAAATTTTTCTACTTCTTTTAAGTTTTTTAAAACAAACAATGTCTTTTCTTCTGCTTTTTTTAAATTTCCTTTTTGATAAAAAGCTTTTGCAAGGGTATTTATTGCATAATGATAATTACATAAGCTTTTAGAAACCTTTAATTTATTAGCATAATAAATTAAACTATCATTATTAGAGTTTGTAAAAGAAATTATTTTATCAATATAATATTGATCTTTTTCATTTGTTTGTGAGAAAACAAAATTGTTGAAAAATATAAAAAGAAGGCTTAAAAATATTTTATTGATTTTTTTCATTAAATTTAATTACAACTAATATATTTTTTAGAAGTGTAATATATTAAAAAAAGGGATTTTTTTGACATTTTAACTGTGCTTTTTATAAAAAGTCTAAGGTGAATATAGGTAATATACCTATATAGTAGTATCTTTGGTTAATATATAGAAGATGCTTTGGGGGAAGCTATTTTATTTTTGAGAAAGAGAAAGAAAAAAGGAAGAGGTGATTTTATCACCTCTTTTTTTGTGTATAAAATTATGTGATACTTCTTTAATTCTTTCTAAATTTACTTTTTAAATAAACTAAGATTGTTGAAAATTAATTACCTAAATTTTGTATTAGAAAATACTATAAAATTATTAAAAAGTAGCAGCCAAGTTTTATTCTTAATTTTAAAAAGTTAAATATGAAAATAGGAATGATACTCGATGCTCCTTTTCCTCCGGATCCTAGAGTAGAAAATGAAGCCGTTTCTTTGGTAAATTCTGGTCATGATGTTTTTCTTTTTTGTTTAAAATATGCGGATGAGAAATCGTCTGAAATTATAAATGGGATTCAAGTAAAAAGATATAGTTCTAATAAACTAGAATATAAATTGTCCGCTTTAGCCTATACGATTTCTCTATATCATTTTTTAATGGAAAAAAAAATACATCAATTTGTAAAAGAGACAAAAGTTGATGCTATACATATACATGATATTAGAATTGCAGAAGCTGTTTTTAATGTAAATAAGCAATTTAATTTGCCAATAGTTTTAGATTTACATGATAATATGCCAGAAGTAATGAAGCTGTATCCGCATCTTCAGAAGTTTCCTGGTAAGTATATTATTTCTCCATTAAAATGGAAGCAAAAAGAAAAAAAGTTTATAAAAAAAGCAGATAAAGTTATTTCTGTTTCTCCTGAGTTTTTAGAGAATTTAGTAGAAAGAATTCCTTCTTCTAAGAACAAACTGGTTTTGGTACCTAATACAATTAGGCAGTCTTTTTATAAAGATTATAAAGTAGATGAGTTGATTATAAATAAGTACAAAAACCATTTTGTAATTTTATATTTAGGTGATACTCATTTACGAAGAGGATTACAAACTGCTATAGAATCTCTTAATTTTTTAAAAGAAGTAATACCAAATATTAAATTAGTAATTGTTGGTAAAAATACTACAGATGTTATTTTAAAACAACAAGTTGCAGATTTAGAATTAGAAGAGTTTGTAGATTTTGAAGGTTGGCAAAATGTAGCCTTATTTCAATCTTATATTTTAGCAAGTGATATTTGTATTTCTCCTTTACATAGAAATTTACAACACGATGTTGCTTACGCTAACAAAATTTTCCAATACATGAGTTTTGCAAAGCCACTTTTAGTGAGTGATGCAATTGCCCAAAAAAGAGTGGTAGAAAAAAATAAAACAGGTTTAGTACATAAAGATAGAGATGTAAATGATTTTTCTGATAAAATTATAACTCTTTATAAAGATGAAACTTTAAGAATAGAGTTGGGAGAAAATGGTAAACGTTTTATTGAAGAAGAATTCTCTTGGGAGCAAACATCAAAAAAACTTATTAATTTATACGATAATTTAGAATCTTGAAAGTATTAATAATTACATATTATTGGCCACCAGCAGGAGGTTCTGGGGTGCAACGTTGGTTAAAGTTTGTAAAATATTTACAAAATTTTGATATAGAGCCAGTGGTTTATACGGTTGATGCTATAAATTATCCCAAAGAAGATAATACCTTGATAAATCAAATTCCTAATAATGTTCAGGTTTTAAAACAACCAATTTGGGAGCCTACAGACTTACTTTTTTGGAAGAAAAATAAGTCGAATAATGGAATTTCTAATGTAAGTAAAGGTGGATTTTTATCTTTTATACGGGGTAATTTTTTTATTCCGGATCCTAAAATATTTTGGGTAAAATCTTCTGTAAATTATTTACAAACCTTTTTAAATTCAAATAAAATAGATGTAGTAATTTCTACAGGCCCACCACACAGTATGCATTTAATTGGAAATAAATTACATCAAAAAAATAATATAAAATGGATTGCAGATTTTAGAGATCCGTGGACAGATTTGTATTATAATAAAGATTTTAATCAACTTTCTGTTGCTAAAAAACGAAACAAAAAATTAGAAATATCTGTTTTAAAAAATGCAGATTGTGTGTTAACTGTAAGTAATTCTTTAAAAAAAGAATTTATAAAAAATGCAAAAAGAGTAGAAGTAATTACTAATGGTTTTGATGATGAAGTTTTAACAAGGAATTTAATAAGATTAGATAAAAAATTCTCAATTTCTTATATTGGTTTGTTACCAAAACAAAGTAATCCTAAATTATTATTTAAAGTTTTAAAAGAGCTTTGTTTAGAACATGTAGAGTTTAAAAATGATTTAATTATTAATTTTATTGGTGATATTTCTGATGAAGTTAAAGCTGAAATAACACATAATCAATTAGAAGAAAATGTGAATTTTATTGGATACGTTTCTCACAATAAAGCTATAGAGTATCAAAAGAAAGCACAAGTTTTGTTGTTGTTAATTCCAAATGTAAAAAAGTCTGAAGGTATTTTAACCGGAAAATTATTTGAGTATTTAACATCTAAAAGACCTATTTTAGCTATTGGTCCAGAAAAAGGAGATTTATCAGAAATATTAAAAGAAACAAACGCAGGTGTTGTTGTTGGTTTTAATAATGAGATAAAATTAAAGCAAGAGATTTTAAAGTTATATAGCCAATATAAAAAAGGTAAGTTAAGTATAGCTTCTAATAATATTGAAAAATATCACAGAAAAGAGTTAACTAAAGAGTTAGCTTCTGTAATTAAAAGTTTAAATTAATAATATGGGAGTTGTATTTAAACAATCATTAAAAAACACGCTTTTTATATATTTAGGTTTTGCCTTTGGAGGTATAAATACCTTGTTTTTATATACTCGTTTTTTAGAGGATGAATATTATGGATTGGTAACTTTTCTTTTATCAACATCTAATTTATTAATGCCTTTAATAGCTTTAGGTATTCACCACACAATTGTAAAATTTTATTCTAGTTATTTTACCAAATCAGAAAAAGATAAATTTTTATCATCAGTACTTTTTTTACCCTTTTTAGTGGCAATTCCTTTTGCTTATTTTGGTAATATTTTTTACGAAGAAATAGGTGATTATTTATCTGAAGAAAATCCTATTATAAAAGATTATACGTTTGTAATATATTTAATTGCTGTAGCTTGTTCTTATTTTGAAATATTTTATTCTTGGGCAAAAGTTCAATTTCAATCTGTTTTTGGTAATATTTTAAAAGAATTATACAATAGAGTAGTAGTAATGATTTTACTATTTGCGGTTTATTTTGAATTTATTACAAAATCTGAATTTATTTATTATTTAACCGGTGCGTATTTTATAAGAATGTTTATAATGATGTTTTACGCATTTAGTTTATACATGCCAAAATTTACATTTGCTAAACCTGATAATTTTAAAGAAGTAATCCGTTTTTCTGGTTATATTATTTTGGCAGGAAGTGCAGGTGCTATTATTTTAGATATTGATAAATTTATGATACCTGGTAAAGAGTCTTTGGTTAAAGCAGCTTATTATTCTGTTGCGGTATTTATAGGTTCTTTTATAGAAGCACCAAGTAGAGCAATGTTAAACATCTTACAACCTCTAACGTCTAAGACTTTAAATGAAGAAAATAATTTAGAAGTAGCTTCTCTTTATAAAAAGAGTTCTATTAATTTATTATTAATTAGCGGACTTTTTTTTGTTTTAATTAACGCGAATGTAAAGCAGTTATTTGACCTTTTACCTAAAGAATATGCGGGTGGAGCATTAGTAGTATTAATGATTTCTTCACTTAAATTATACAATGGTTTTTTAGGTAATAACGGAGCAATTATTAACAATTCCAAATTTTATAGAATTACTTTACCAATTAGTATTTCTATGGCATTATCTGTTTATTTTTTAAATAAATTGTTTTATTATCATTTAGATATGGGAACAGATGGTTTAGCCTTAGCAACATTAATCGTTATATTTTCTGCAAATACATTTAAGTTATTTTTTGTAAAAAATAAATTTTCTATGACGCCATTTACAGATAAATCGTTATTAATGATTCTTGTTATTATTGGTTTATATTTAGCTTTTAACTTTTGGGACTTTCCTGTAAAAGATATTTATATCTGGAAATTTCCTATTCATCCGATTGTAAATATCATCTTAAAATGTATTTTGATTATTATAGTATATGTATTCTTAATTTTTAAGTTGAATATTTCTTCTGAGTTTGATAATCTTCTTAAAAAGTATTACAAATAACAATCTATACTGTCAGTAAGCATATGAAAAAGTAAAGCTATACATATAATTCTTGTTTTTTTAAAGAATAAACCAATACAGTAAAAACCAATTGCAACATAAGAATGTAATGGATGATAATTGATGCTACATCTATTTTCTTCAAAAATTGGTGTTGCTAATAAATGGTCTAAATCTACTAACATAGAGCCTAAAAAAATTAAGTAGACAGTTTTCCATTTATCTTTAAAAAATAAAAAAGCAATTAAAGCGGGTACTATAAAATGAAGCGAATAGTGAATGAAAAATTTAAGCATAAAAAAAGGTTTATTATTACAAAATAAACCTTTTTTTAAAACATAATACATCATTGGGGGGAAGAAAGTATTATAAATCAATATTAAGAATTATTTCTCTTAAACTTCTTAACTTATGTTAATAATCATGTTTTAAACTTTATATTCTTTTAGCTTATTATTAAGTTTTAAGCATAAAAAAAGGTCTATTAAGATAATAGACCTTTTTTTATGTATTTATAGGGAGAAATATATTATGAGATAAATATAAATATATGTAGCATATGTTTACTTAACATATGTTAATAGAATTAAATTGAGTATAATTTTTTTCTAATTCTACTTAACTGAACGGCAGAAATATTTAAATAAGCTGCAATATGATATTGAGGAATTAAGTTTTCTACATTTGGTATTTCTTTTTTTAATAGAAGATATCTATCTGTAGCATCTAATGCAGTTAAATTATATATTTTTTTTTCAAATATTAAAAGTGTGTTTTCAAGTGCATTAGAATACATTATGCTTATATCATTATCAATTAAAGTAAGTTGCTTTAATTTTTTGTAATTAATAGAATAGACTTCGCAATCTGTTAAACATTGATATGCAAGTTCAGATGGTTTATTAGTAATCAAAGAACCTATAGCACCAATAGCACTATATGTTGTAAATAAACTTCTAATGTATTCTTTACCATTGTCATCTTGATAATAAGACCTTATAATTCCACTTTTAATAATGTAGAAATTAGAAGGAATTTCATTAAATTTAGTTAAAACAGTTTTATTAGAATATTTTTTTAATTCTGCAAGATCTAGAAATTTTTGATGAGATTCTTTAGGTAATTTATGTAAACGATTAATAAAGAAAGATAAAATTTTCATTAAGGAAGTTAATCTGAAGTTATAGCCGTAAAGTAATAAAAATTTTTATAAGTAACTAATAGCATTAGGACCTTCCATAAATATGAGGTCTAAAATAGATAGGTTATCTATAAAACCATGTTTATCATCAAACATTTGAATGTACTTTTCTACTATTTTTTTAGGTTGATGTTTAATATTTGCTAATTCTCTAAAATCAGTTTCGTTAGAATTAACATGATATTCTTTTGTTTTAGAGTATTCTGTAGTTATTTGTAAAGCATCAGTAATAAATAAATATGTATCTATGTTTACATCTTGTAAAAAAGTATATTTTTTTGAGAATATAGAAAGTAAATCATCCTCGTAAAACTCATAAAAAGGCGAAGTTCTGTAAGCCGTTTGTAAAGATTTTAAATGATTATCTTGCCAATTAGCTCCATTATCAACTAATAAATCTTTTGTCTTCTTTCGTTGAGAATTTCCTTTATTTTTATCTATAACCGGAATGTTTAATAATTGTTTTCCATTAGAATTATAGATATAACATCTATTCCTATAACTCTGTTTTTGGAAATTGTCTTCCATTTCAAAAACAACTTTATCAGATTTTAGAATTTCAGAATATTGAGAAATAGGTCCAAAATAAGTAGGAATAAATAATGACATTCTTACTTATTTTTAGCAGATTTTTTCTTGCCTTTGTAAAAATTATACACAATATATAAAGCGATTAAGGCAAAAACAAAATATCTATAAGAAACAGGTTCTCCATCTCCGTGAACGGTTGTAAACATTCTATTCCAACGAATCGATTTTATTTTTTCTCCAAAAGAAGCAGCATCTGCATCCCAACTAAACCAAATCATAACTGGTTTACCTAATACGTGGTCAAAAGGAACATATCCCCAATAACGAGCATCTAAAGAGTTATGTCTATTATCTCCAATTAAATAGAAGTAATCTTGTTTAAAAGTATAAGAATCCGCTTTTTCTCCATTGATATAAATGTTTTCTCCAACAACTTGTAAATCATTGTTTTCATAATTTTTTATAATTTGTTCGTAAAAAGGCAATGTTTCTGCATTAATGGCTACTGTTGCTCCAGCTTCAGGTATATACATTGGCCCAAAGTTATCTTGACTCCAACCTAATTCTTTTACATGAGGAAAGATAGCCTCATCTGCAGCGTGATTAATTTTTTTAACAGAAATAGTTAAAGGATATTTTTCTAACCTAGTAACTTCTTCTTCCGTTAGGTTAATGTTTATTTTATTCTCAACATTAATCATTTTTAATCTTTGTGCAAACTCAGGGTTTACACCACCTGCAACTTCTGTATATAAAGAATCTTGACCAATTTTAGTTAAATTACCATTTTGTTTTATAGCTTCTTGTACTTTATCATTATTCCAATATTCTGATAAAATTTTGTAAACACCAGTTCTTTCTTTGTCTAATAAAAATTTAGGATATGTACTTTGGCTTATTGGTTGCTTACATTCAAAAGTATAATAGAATTGCAGTTTTGCTCTATAAGGTAATTCGTTCTTTTTACCATTAATGTAAAAATAACCGTTTTTCATTTCTATAGAATCTCCAGCAATACCAACAGATCTTTTTACATAATTTGTTTTTTTATCAACAGGTTTGTAGGTAAACTTACCAGAGGTATCTCCCCACATTGTAGCTAAAGTATCTGCAGGCCAGTTAAAACAAACTATATCGTTATTTTTAATTTCTTGTAAACCTGGTAAACGAGTGTAAGGTAGTTGAGGTTTTTTAAGGTAAGACGCTGTACCAACTATTGGTAAAGAATCGTGTACCATAGGAGCAGCAATAACTGTTGATGGTACTCTTGCACCATAATGAAATTTACTTACAAATAAATAATCTCCAACTAATAAAGATTTTTCTAAAGAAGAGGTAGGTATTGTAAAAGGTTGCATAAAATAAGTATGCACTAAAGTAGCTGCAACAATTGCAAAAGTAATAGAGCTAACCCATTCACCTAATTCAGAACGAGGTTTTAAACTTCTATCTGCATTGTATTTTGCATCAGTAGCATAATTAATGTAAAAAATATAAAGACCTAAAGTAACAATTACTAAAAAAGAATCTATTTTTTTATAAAAGCCAAACGTTCTTATGGTTTCAATCCAAATAACAGGAAACATTAATAGGTTTACAACAGGTATAAATAATAAAATAACCCACCATTTTGGACGATTTATTATTTGCATTAAAATAATGGCATTATAAACTGGTATTGCAGCTTCCCAAGCTTTTCTACCTGCTTTTACATATAGTTTCCAAGTACCTAAAAAATGGATAATTTGTACAATCAAAAAAAAGATAAACCACTGTGTAAACGTCATAATAATATTTTTGTATTCCTTAATATCTTAAGGATGAAATTGTAATGTTTTTATAAGGCGAAAAACTACCTAATTGTTACAGTATTTAACGGATGTTTAACACATCTTTCATAGTAAATACGCCTTTTTTGTCTAAAATCCATTCTGCAGCAACAACAGCTCCTAAGGCAAATCCTTTTCTATTATGTGCTGTGTGTTTAATTTCTATTGTATCTACTTCAGAATCGTACCAAACAGAATGTGTTCCTGGTACTTCTGGAATTCTTTTAGCAATAATAGGGATGTTTTTTTCTGATGCTTTGTCTCCTAATTCCCAATCATTTTTAGAAGTGTTTTCTATAATTCCTTCTGCTAATGTAATTGCAGTACCACTAGGAGCGTCTAATTTTTTTGTATGATGAATTTCCTCCATAGAGATGTTGTAATCTTCTAAAGAACTCATCATTTTAGCTAATTGTTTATTTAACTCAAAAAAGATATTTACACCTAAACTAAAGTTAGAAGCGTAAATAAAAGCACTATTTTTTTCTTTACAAAGAGCAACTGCATCTTCGTACTTATCTAACCAACCAGTTGTACCAGAAATTACAGGTACATTATTATTTATACAGTTGGTAATATTATTGTAAGCTGATGTAGGTACACTAAAATCGATTGCTACATCTGCTAAATTTATGTCAATTACAGTATCAACATCTTTTTTAATAACTATTTCATGTCCACGAGATAAAGCAATTTTTTCAATTTCTTTACCCATTCTTCCATATCCTAATAGTGCAATTTTCATTTAAAAACTATATTTAAGTATTAGTCCTACTTTTGGTGCATCAAACTTCATAGGGTCGTTTACAAAAGTAGGTTTAAATGTTAAATTATCGTCTGTATTAAATTGTAATAAATGTGCATTAACACTTGCTTCTACAATTTGTAAGACATATAAAACAACAGTTGTTAAAAGAGATAAATCTCTATTTTCTTTTAATTGATCTTGAGCAGTTTCTAAAGTGGTTAAAGAAATTATTTCTGTTCCATCATCTAGAGTAAACTCATCTTGAAGATTATTTTTTCGTAATTTATAAGCTGTACGATATCTTTTATATTCGCTATTGTTTTCTAAGTAATAATATATGCTAGTACCCATTGCTCCCCAAACGATAGGAGCTTTCCAATATTTTTTATTGTAAATCTGTCCCATTCCAGGAAAAATAGCAGAATAAAAAGCAGCTTTAGAAGGTGCTAAAGCATTGTAAACACCACCTTTTTCTACTTTAATATCGCCTTTTACTTTTACACCTTCTACGTTTACAGAATCTTTTTGACTAAAAACGACTGTAGTTAAGAAAGTAAAATATAAAATGTATATATATTTTTTAATGAACACTTATTTTAATAAGTTTTTAATTCTATTGAAATCTTCTTCTGAATGAAAAGGAATAGAAATTTTACCTTTACCATTAGTACCTACAGTAACGTCTATCTTTTGCCCTAAGTATTCACTAATATCTTTTATGCTGCTTTTAACATAACTAGGCACTAATTTCTTTTTTGCTTGTTTTGTTACTGTACCAGATTTTAAACTTTTTACTAAATCTTCTGTTTGTCTTACAGATAATTTGTCGCGTAAAATTTTCTCGTAGATTGCTAATTGATCTTCTGTATTTTCCACATTAATCATGGCACGACCATGTCCCATAGAAATAAAACCATCTCGCATACCTGTTTGTAAAATTGGGTCTAATTTTAACAAACGTAAGTAATTAGTAACTGTAGATCTTTTTTTACCAACTCTAATACTTAACTCTTCTTGTGTTAGTTGAATCTCGTCAATTAAACGTTGATAAGAAAGAGCAACCTCAATTGGGTCTAAGTTTTTACGCTGTATGTTTTCTACCAATGCCATTTCTAGCATCTCTTGGTCGTTTGCAAGTCTTATATAGGCCGGAATCGTTTTGCTGCCTATTAACTTAGAAGCTCTAAAACGACGCTCTCCAGAAACTAATTGAAATTTATTCCCTTCTAGTTTTCTAACGGTAATTGGTTGTATAACACCTAACTCTCTAATAGAACCCGCTAATTCTCTTAACGCTTCTTCATCAAAATAAGTTCTTGGTTGGTAAGGGTTAACTTCAATTAATTCTAATTCTATTTCTATAATACTACCAACAACTTTATCTGCATTTTTATCTGATGCAGAATTAATATTATTAGAAGTTTCTTGTAATAAAGCAGATAATCCTCTCCCTAAAGCTTGTTTCTTAGTTGCTTTTGCCATTCTACGAATTCTTTTTTAATAATTCTTGGGCCAAATTTAAGTAATTTACTGCACCTTTACTTGTTGCATCGTATGCAATAATACTTTCACCATAACTTGGTGCCTCACCTAATCGTGTATTTCTTCTAATAATAGTATCAAAAACCATACTCGAAAAATGTTTTCTAACCTCTTCTACAACTTGATTAGATAGTCTTAATCTAGAATCGAACATTGTTAAAAGTAAACCTTCAATATCTAAATCAGAATTATGTATGTTTTGTACACTTTTTATAGTGTTTAATAATTTACCTAAACCTTCTAATGCAAAATATTCACATTGAATAGGGATAATTACAGAGTCTGCAGCAACCAAAGAATTTAAAGTAATTAAACCCAAAGAAGGCGCACAATCAATTAAAATATAGTCATAATCGTTTTTTAAATCGACTAAAGCCTTTTGCAACATGTATTCTCTATTCTGTTTATCTACCAATTCTATTTCAATGGCAACTAAATCTATATGAGCAGGAATAATATCTACGTTAGGAGATTCGGTTTTTACAATAGCATCTTTTGCAGAAATAGAATGTTCTAAAACTTGATAAGTACCTTGTTCTATAGTTTCTACATCTAATCCTAATCCAGAAGAGGCATTTGCCTGAGGATCAGCATCAATTAGTAAAACTTTTTTTTCTAGAACACCTAAGGAAGCGGCTAAGTTAATACTTGTAGTTGTTTTACCTACACCACCTTTTTGATTTGCTATTGCAATTATTTTACCCATAATAAGAGTTGTCTTTATGAAAAGTAAAATTACATTTTTTTCTGTCTTTTAAAAGTGAAAGATGTTAACAAAAATGTAATTTTTTAGAATACTGACAGTTAGTTTTTTATGTTTTATATCTTAAAACATTTAAACAAAAATAGATAAAAAAAATCCGAAGTAGATACTTCGGATTTAAATATGTTGTAATCTTTACTTTTTTGGCGTGTTTTTTAAAATTTCAACTAGAAATCTCCAGAATTTTTGTGTTGATTTTATTCCAGCTCTTTCATCAGGGGAATGAGCACCTCTTATTGTCGGTCCAAAAGAAACCATATCTACTTGTGGATAGTTTTGTCCTAAAAGACCACATTCTAAACCAGCATGACATGCAGCAACATGTGCTTTTTCCTTATGTAATTCTTCGTATAAATTAGATACAATATCTAAAATTTCTGATTTAATATTTGGTTGCCAACCAGGGTATTCTCCAGAAAATTTTACTTCAAAACCAGATAACTCGAAAGCAGATTTTAAAGAGTTTGCTAAATCTAGTTTACAGCTTTCAGAAGAAGAACGAGTTAAACATCTTACTTTAATAGTACCTTCTTTTACAATAATTCTAGCAATATTGTTAGAAGTTTCTACAAGTCCATCAATATCTGGCGTCATTCTATAAACACCATTATGGGCAGCGTAAATAGATTTTACAAAACCTTCTTGTACACCTAATTCCATTATTTTTTCTGGAGTTTTAGTTTCTTGAATATCAATAACTAAATTAGGTTCTAATGTTAAAAACTCTTGTTTTATATTGTTGATAAGTATTTCGGTTTCTAAAATAAATGCTCCTTTAGAAATTGTGTCTATAGTAACAATAGCAAAACTTTCTCTTGGAATTGCATTACGTAAACTACCTCCATCAATTTCTGAAATACGTAAGCCAAAATTTGTGAAACCATCAAACAATAAACGGTTCATAATTTTGTTAGCATTACCTAAACCTTTAATAATGTCCATTCCGGAATGACCACCATTTAATCCTTTTACAGAAATAGAATAAGCAGTTGAGTTTTCTGGAATCTCTTCTTCTGTATAATTTCTTGTAGCAGTAACATCGATTCCTCCAGCACAACCCATTCCAATTTCATCATCTTCTTCTGTATCTAGGTTTAAAAGAATATCTCCTTTTAAAAGGCCTCCTTCTAATCCTTTAGCACCTGTCATTCCTGTTTCTTCATCAATGGTAAACAATGCTTCAATATTTGGGTGGTGTAAATCTGTAGAAGATAAAACAGACATAATTGCAGCAACGCCTAAACCATTATCTGCACCTAAAGTTGTTCCGTCTGCTGTAACCCAATCGCCATCAATTAACATTTTAATTCCTTCTTTATCAAAATCGAAAACAGTTTCTGCATTTTTTTGATGCACCATGTCTAAATGACTCTGTAAAATAACTGTTTTTCTATCTTCAAAACCTTTTGTTGCTGGTTTTGTAATAATTACATTGCCTACTTTATCAACAAAAGTTTTTAGGTTTAATTTTTTTCCAAAATCTACTATAAACTGAATTACACGTTCTTCTTTTTTAGAAGGACGAGGAACTGCATTTAAATCTGCAAAGTGATTCCAAATAATTTTAGGTTCTAAATTTCTTACTGCTTCACTCATTTCTATTAAATAATTTTATACTATAAATTTACTTTATTTCTATCACAATTTCTTGTGTATCTTTTCTAACTTTTGCTAAATCTTTCATGTAGCAATCTTCTGCTCTAAAACCCACTGGTAACACCAATACAGATTTTAAATTTTGCTCTTTTAGGTTTAAAACTTCATCATATTTATCGGGAATAAAACCTTCCATTGGGCAAGCATCAATTTTTTCTACCGCACAAACAGTCATTAAATTACCTAAGGCAATGTATGCTTGGTTTTTGTTCCAAAGAAATAATTCTTCTGGTGTTTTCCCCCCTATGTCAGTAGTTAAAAACTCTTTATAGGGAAAAATGATGTCATCCGAAGTATTTCTAAGTTTTTTTACTAAAGTAAAATAGTTTTCTACTTCTGCGGTCGTATAATTATTAGGTACACAAATCACTAAAACATGAGAAGCATCGGCTACCTGAGATTGATTAAAAGAATAAGAAACTAGTTCTTTTTGAATTTCTTTATTATGAATTACTGCTAGTTTTATAGGTTGTAAACCATAAGAAGTTGCAGTTAAATTAAAAGCTTCTTTTAAAGTGTTTATTTGAATTTCTGAAAGTTGTTTTTCTGAATCAAATTTTTTAACGGCGTAACGCCATTTAAGACTTTCTATAATATTCATAAGTGCAAAAATAAGGTAATAATTTTGATGTGTTTTGTTCTTATGCAGATTAATAACCTTTATGATAAAATCATTTTTTGTATCTTGAAAACAAAAAAGTATGAATGAGGATTTTCTTCATTATGTATGGCAATATCAATTGTTTTCTATTACTAAATTACAGACAACTCAAAAAGAAGATGTAACTATTTTAAAAACTGGTATTCATAACCACAATTCTGGGCCAGATTTTTTAAATGCTCAACTTAAAATTGATACGCAGCTTTGGGTTGGTAATGTAGAAATTCATTTAAAATCATCAGACTGGTATGCACATCATCATGAAATAGATAAAAATTACGATGCTGTTATTTTGCATGTTGTTTGGGAAGATGATGTAACCGTTTTTATGAAGAATGATAAACCTTTGCCAGTTTTAGAGTTAAAGGGTGTTGTATTAGAACCTACGTTAAATAATTATAGAAATTTATTGGATGTAAAGCAGCGTTGGATACATTGTGAAAAAGAAATTAGTGCTGTTGATAAGTTTGTGTTAGAAAATTGGAAGGAGCGTTTGTTTTTTGAACGTTTAGAACGAAAATCAACCGAAATGAATCAGCTTTTAATCGTTAATCAAAATGACTTTGAAGCTGTTTTATTTCAATTGTTAGCAAAAAACTTTGGACTAAAAGTAAATGGTGAAGCTTTTTTAGATTTAGCCAAGTCTTTTGACTTTTCTGTTTTAAGAAAAGTACGATTTGATGAAAATCAATTAGCGGCTTTGTTATTTGGGCAATCTGGTTTTTTAGTGGAAGTTATTGAAGATGAATATCATCAACAATTAAAAAATGAATACCAATATTTACAACATAAATATCAATTAAAACCGATTTTGAAAAATCAGTTTTCTTTTTTTAGAATGCGACCTCCAAATTTTCCTACAATTCGTATTGCGCAATTAATTGCTTTGTACCATGTACATCAAAATTTATTTTCTAAAGTGATACAAATAGAAACTTTAGCAGGTTTTTATGAGTTGTTTAATATTGAGGTAAACTTGTTTTGGAAAACACATTATATTTTTAGTAAAGAGTCTAAAAAATCTTCTAAAAAAATTACTAAATCGTTTGTAGATTTATTATTGATAAATACCATTATCCCTTTAAAATTTCTTTATCAAAAAAATAGGGGAGAAGTAGATGAAAGTGAGTTTTTAGAAGTTCTTCAAAAAATAAAACCAGAAAAAAATAGTATTATTTCTAAATTTGATACAATTAAAATTAATGCTAAAAACGCTTATGATACTCAAGCTTTGTTAGAACTTAAAAATAACTATTGCGCAAAGAAACTGTGTTTACAATGCGCAATAGGAATTAAATTATTAAGTAAAAATTAATCTTATTTTGGGTCTAATATTTTATTAATTTTTGCATAACAATCTTTGTAATGGTATTTTGTAATAGTGTTTATAGCTCTTTTACTTGCTGTATTTACTTGGTATTTTAAAACTTCTAATTCTCCTCTTACAATAGAAGAAATGTCATTATTTTTAGATGCTTCATCATTCATTAAAATCCCCATTTTTTCAATAAATGATTTTTGTAAATTTCTTCTTTGTAAATCTACATTTTTAGTAGAATTTGTTTCAGAAAAAAGTCCTCTCCTTAAATCTTTTATCATGTCTGATGCAGCATAAAATTCATCTTTAATTACTTCTGCTTCAATCATTCTGTCTAAAGTACGTGTATTTAGTAAAGTGCTTAAAAATCTATTTTGATAACTGGCCAATTTGTTAGCATAACCTGTTTCATCAATCTTGTTTAGAATGTTTTTGTCTAACAACCAATTTTGCGTTTTAAAAACGTTGTTTTGTAGCCAAACCATTGATTCTTTTTGTTTTGCTTTAGTAACTGGAACATAAATATCACCAGATTGAGATGGTTTTTTATTAAACTCATAAACACCACCAATATTACCAGCAACGTGTCCAGAGTATCTTCCCCAAACGCTTAGTAATTCTCCATATAATTCATCTAAATCTTCGTAATTATTTGTTTGATCAGAAGTCCAACTTGGAAGATTTTTAGCAACAATTTTTAAGTTCTTAACTCCGTAAGTACTTGCTTTTACTTGGTCGTTTCCAATTCCTTCAGTTTGTGCAGAAGGATCAAAACGTTGTCCGCCAAACCTATAAATAGGATCGTCAGCTTTGTCTTCAATCCATTTGTCTAGAGTTTTTACTTCATCTTCTGGTTTTGTAGCTGTTGGTATTACTCGGTAACCCCAGTTAATTGCGTAATGATCATAAGGACCTAATTGTCTTACAAATCGTACGTTTTTGTCACCAGGTTGTGCTATATAATTGTAACGAGCATAATCCATAATTGTAGCTGCAATTCCATATTTCTGAGTAAAACTACCAGAACGTAAAGAATCTACAGGATAAGCATAACTTGCTGCCATATTGTGTGGTAAACCTAAAGCATGACCTATTTCATGAGAAATAACCATACGCATCATTTCTCCAATATCTTCTGCAGGAGTATCTAAAGTTCTTGCAGACGGATTCGCAGCTCCTGTTTCTAATAAATATCTATTTCTGTAAGAACGTAAATGATTGTGATACCAAATAATATCACTTTCTATAATTTCTCCAGATCTTGGATCAGAAACACTTGGTCCTGTTGCATTTCTTGTGGTGCTTGCTACGTATCTAATAGAAGAATAACGAGCGTCTTCCATACTAAAATCTGGGTCTTCTTCTTTACTTGGAGGTAATTTTGCCATAATTGCATTTTTAAAACCTGCAGTTTCAAAAACTTTCGCCCAATCATCAACCCCTTGTTTTATATGTTTTCTTAATTTTTCTGGCGTTGCCGGATCTAAATAATAAACAATTGGCTTTTTAGGTTCTACCAATTCTCCACGTTTGTAAGCTTCAATGTCTTTAGGTTCTAGTCTCCAACGTCTAATATATCTTTTGCTATCTGCTTTTAAAGCTTCCGAACTATAATCTACATTACCAACAGAAAAATAACCAACTCTTTTGTCAGAAATTCTGGGCATCATTGGTTCTTCTGGTAGTAAAATCATTGATTGATTTACTCGAATTGTAATTGTGCTTGTACTCTGGTTACTTGGTGGCGTATCTGCATCAAAAGTAAAATCTTGAATAACCTCTATATTTGTAGGAAAACTTTTAATAGAATTTATAAAACTTCTTG
Source organism: Polaribacter sp. Asnod1-A03 (assembly GCF_045063585.1). Taxonomy (NCBI): domain Bacteria; kingdom Pseudomonadati; phylum Bacteroidota; class Flavobacteriia; order Flavobacteriales; family Flavobacteriaceae; genus Polaribacter; species Polaribacter sp. Asnod1-A03. Next base: position 1,998,413 of record NZ_JBEFOE010000009.1, read on the forward strand.
CAGCATCTAATCTTTTAACTTTATAAGATCTTCTAAATCTAGATGATAAACCAGAGATTGCTTTTATATCTGATGAAAAGAATTTTGTAACATCAACCAAAACTGCAGTAGAATCTGTGTTTTCAGTTTTAATATCGAACGAATAAATGATTGGTTCTAAATTATTAGCTTTTACAGATTTAAAAATTGGTAGGGAGTCGTTTGCAATAGCATCATAAGATTTTACTTTTAATAAAATTTTATTTTTATATTTTTCCCAAACAACAACTTGTGTGTTAATTTTAGACCCAGCATTTACATAGCCACCGCCTAAACCAGAAGGAATGTCTTTTAGCCTTGTAACTAATAACATTTCTTTACCTAAATAAGATTTAGGAATTTCGTAAATAAATTTGTCCTTGTTGGAATGTACTTTAAATAAGCCGTCATCTGTTTTTGTGCTTTTGGATACAAAATCAGCATACTTAGGAGTTTTGTCTTTACTTGGTTTTTGAGTAGTTTCGTCTTTTTTTTCTTTTGATTTTTTTCTTTGGGCTTCTATATTAGAAGTAATTGAAAGAAGTAAAATCAATGAAAAGAGTAGTGTTTTTTTCATTGTATTATTTGAATTTGGATAAGCTACTAAATTATCAAAATCAAAACCTATATGTCTTATAAAATTGTTAAAAAAAAGCCTAAAAAACGAATGGTTTTTGAGGCTTTAATGTTTTATTAAAGAATTTATTTAATACAAACTGGGATATTTATTAGGGTTGGCCTCGTTCATTATTTCGTAGATTTTCTCAAAAATATCTTCTGCAGATGGTTTAGAAAAATAATCTCCGTCTGTACCGTAAGCAGTTCTGTGAGCCTTAGCAGTTAAAGTTGCTGGTTTGCTATCTAAAAATTGATATCCATTTTGATTCTCTAAAATTTCTTGTAAAATATAAGCAGAAGCTCCACCAGGTAAGTCTTCATCAACAATAAGTAGTTTGTTTGTTTTTGCTAAACTTTTAACACAGTCATGATTTAAATCAAAAGGAAGTAAACTTTGTGCATCAATTACTTCAATATCTATATCTGTTTGTTGCAACTCTTTGGCAACTTCTTCTACAATCCTTAAAGTAGAACCATAAGAAACAACAGTTAAGTCTGTACCTTCTTTAACGGTTTCAGTTACACCAATCATTGTTTTAAATTCACCAAGATTAATAGGTAATTCTTCTTTTAATCGATATCCGTTTAAACATTCTATTACTAAAGCAGGTTCATCAGCTTCTAATAAAGTATTGTAAAAACCAGCAGCTTTCGTCATATTTCTAGGGACCAATACATGCATACCTCTAACATGGTTAATAATACCTGCCATTGGAGAGCCAGCATGCCATATACCTTCTAATCGATGACCTCTAGTTCTTATAATTAAAGGTGCTTTTTGTTTACCAAAAGTCCTATAATGTAAAGTTGCTAAATCATCACTCATAATTTGTAATGCATATAACAAATAATCTAAATACTGTATTTCTGCAATAGGTCTTAATCCTCTCATTGCTAAACCAATACCTTGTCCTATAATTGTAGCTTCTCTTATACCTGTATCTGCAACTCTAATTTTACCATATTTCTCTTGAAGACCTTCTAAACCTTGGTTTACATCTCCAATAAAACCAGCATCTTCTCCAAAAACTAAAACTTCTGGATGTTTTTTGAATATTGCATCAAAATTATCTCTCATGATAATTCTTGCATCTACTAAGTTTTTATTATTACCGTAAATCGGTTTTTTTACAGGTACATCTTGTGCTTTAAAGCTAGATTCGCTGTATAAATAGGATGAATACTTTTTATGACCGTCTTTAAGGCTATCTTTAATAAAGTTTTGAAGTAGAATTTTTTCTGCAAAATCTTCATTTTTTAAGTACCTCAATGTTTTTCTCACAGTTGATAAAACATCTTTTTTACTTGGGTCAATAATAGATGTTAAATTGTCTTTATATTTTGTGATAAAGGCAGCATTTTTACTTTTAGCAATTACTTTATCTAATAATTGACTCGCGATTAAAACTTGAGATTTAATATCATTAATATAAGAGTTCCATGCATTTCTTTTTGCACTGGTAACTTCTTTTTTTGCACTCTTTTCTATTAATATAATTTCTTCTTCAGATTCTACAAAACGTAAAGTTTCCCCTGTTTCTGTTTCTAATTCAAAGTTTAGAATCCATTCTCTCATCTTAACAATACAGTCAAGATTTTTTTCCCAATTTAATCTTTCTTTATCCTTGTATCTTTCATGAGATCCAGAAGTAGAATGGCCTTGTGGTTGTGTAAGTTCTTTTACATGAATTAATACAGGTACATGTTCTTCACTGGCTATTTTTGCAGCTTTGTTATAAATGTCAATTAATTGAACATAATCCCAACCATTAACTACAAATATTTCGTAGCCATTATTTTTTTCATCTCTTTGAAAACCTTTTAAAATTTCAGAAATACTTTCTTTTGTTGTTTGATGTTTTGCGTGTACAGAAATACCATATTCATCATCCCAAACACTAATAACCATTGGTACTTGTAAAACACCTGCACCGTTTATGGTTTCAAAAAATATTCCTTCACTAGTACTTGCATTACCAATTGTACCCCATGCAACTTCATCTCCGTTTAAAGAAAATTTACTTTTGTGCTGTACGCTTTTTTCATTTCTGTAAACTTTAGATGCTTGTGCTAAACCTAATAAACGAGGCATTTGAGCAGCAGTAGGAGAAATGTCTGAACTTGAATTGTATTGTTCTGTTAAGTTTTTCCAAGTTCCATCTTCATTTAAACTATGTGTAGAAAAATGACCTCCCATTTGTCTACCAGCAGACATAGGATCTGCTTCTATATCTGTATGTGCATATAAACCTGCAAAAAACTGTTGAGCAGTTAGCTCACCAATAGCCATCATAAAGGTCTGGTCTCTATAGTAACCAGATCTAAAATCACCATGCTTAAAAGCTTTGGCCATTGCTAATTGTGGTACTTCTTTTCCGTCACCAAAAATCCCGAATTTAGCTTTGCCAGTTAAAACTTCTCTTCGGCCTAATAAGCTACACTCTCTACTTATTTTAGCAATTCTGTAGTCTTTTAAAACTTCTTCTTTAAAATCATTAAATGAAAGATCTTTATTTGTTGGTTTAATAGCAGTTTTTGTCATATTTATTACGTTGTAATAGGTATCAAACAAAGGTAGTGTTTTTGAATGAAAAGTAAAAACCTTTTATTAAATGTAAATATCGTAATATATGTGTATTTGTAATGGTTTTTATTATTGATAATGTAATTTTTAAAAGTATTTTAATTTAAACAATATTTAAGATGAATTATTAGGCTAAAGTGTTATTTGTAAAGTAATAATTAAAATGAAGTTATTTAATTTTAATTGAAACTTAGAAAAAACCGCGTTTAAAAAAGTTGTAAATAGATTTTAAATCAGAAGTTAAAGAAAACCGTATTCTTTGTGGGTAGGCTTGTTGAGAAATTTCCCAGCCATTATTTGAGTAAAATGGAAAGTAAATTTCAAATATTTCGTGAACAAAATTAAAACGAATTCCGTTTTCATAAGCAAAATAGAGTGGCTGATTCTTGTTTTTTAAAAAAGCGACGTCATTATAAGCTTCTAGCCATTTCCAAATTCCAATACTAGAATTGTTAGAAAGCATAAATTGATTGGCAAACCTAACGGGAAGTATTGATTTAAAACCACCTTCTGAAATAATAAATTGTTGACTAAAGAAACCAGAACTTTCTGAACGACCTAAATAATTAAGTTGAAATAAATAATCTGAACTTCTGTCTAAGCCAAAGCTAAAATAATCTCCCTTTGTTTTATTACTTAAAAAGATACCTGCAAAAAATCTAAAATCTAATTGAGTATCGGTTGTGGTAAGTGATCTAAATCTTAAGTCTACAGATGCTTTAGAAAAATTTTTGGCAAATTCTGTACTAACACGATATCTAAATTCTTTTATAATATCTGGGTTAGAGTAATTGTAGCTTAAACTAAGAATACTATAATTGTCTTGAGGACCTCTTGTTACATTCAAAGGTATTTCTTTATCAATATGAACCAATTTTGCGCTTAAAGATTCTGAGGTGGCTTCTCTTAATGTTTTTCTTTTAAATACTAGATTAACGTATGGTATTAATGATTCGTAAGATAGGTTAGGAGCATAGTCAGAAGTGCTACCGGATAAACCATAAGATATTCTTTGAAGTTTAGATTCTTCAAAAAAATGATCATAAGAAAAAGAAAAAGAACCTATTAAAGAATTACTCTTTGTGGCGTAATATGGAGATACCTTAAATGTGAAATTTCTTTTTATTATAGGTTTGTTATGTAATTTTAATCCAAGGATTAATCCGTTGTAAAAATTATAAGCTACATCTGGTTGGTAAAAAGCTTGATTATAATCTGGGCTGCTTATATCTTTAACAAGTGATAATTTAAAAGGTTTATGAAATATTTTTTTATCAATTTTTTTCCAATTATCAAGTGTATTTAGTTCGGGATATAGATTTTCATAATTTAATACAAAAGTGTCATAATCTCCTTTTTTAAATTTTACTCTCTTTGTGCTATCAACATCAGAAATCCATTTTTTAAATTTTATTTCCTTGTCTTTAAGAGCGTATATTGCTACAGGAGTTGTAATGTTTCTTCTGTTTTTAATTGTTAGTGAAATACTGTCTTCTTCTATTTTTAAATCTCGTATTGTGTGATCTATTTTTTTATTGGTTTGTATAAAATCACCAAAAAACCAATCTAATTTTTTTGTTGCTTTAGAAGATAATAACTTGTTAAATTGATTACTATTGGTAACCTTTAAAGAGTTTTTTTGATAAAATTCTTTAATTGTTTGGTTTAAGGTACTATCACCTATATACCCTTTCAAAAAAGTAAAACCTAAACCTGCTTTGTATTTACTAACTATTTTTCTGTTAAAGTTAGATAAAGAATCAGCAGAAGTGGTTAATGGTTGATCTAAAAATTTACGGGCAGTAAATTGATAAACAAAAGGGTATTTGTCATTAAAATCTAGTTTAGAAATATTAAAATTCTTTAAAAACCAAGAATCAGATACTTTTCCTAAAAGTTTAATTTCTGGATAATATTCCTCTATATATTCAATCATTAAATAATTCTGGATACCATCTAAAAGCCAGTAATCTTTTCTTTTATTTAATAAAATAGTGTTTTCTAAATATCTTTTTGTTAATGCTTTAAACATGGTAATGTCCCATTTAAAAGTGTCGGGAAACGGACGAAGAAAAGCCGGTAATTGATTTAAACCGTAGATAGGGTTTTTTCTTTGAGTTGCTTTGTCTATATATATTTCTATATGAGGGTATTTACCTAAATGCTTCTTTAAGAATAGTAATTCTCTATTCAAAACACTTGTAGTTAGATCTTTGTCTAGCTCGTTAGAAAAAACATCAGTATGTATAGTAGCTAAATCTGTAACGAAGGTTTTTAGTTGAGGTGTTCTATTAATTCCTAAAATAATATCCGTTTTATTTTTTCCTACTAAAAAATAATTAGTTGTGTTTTCTTCTTTTCTTTCATATTGATAAAGATTAGATTCTATAATAAAATCTTTAGGAACATCAATTTCTATATTAAAATCTGTACCTTTTTCATATAAGTCATCTAAATCTAAATTGCTCATTAATTGCCAATCTTTATCAAAAACTGCTGGTGTTATATACCAGTTTCTAAGATGATAACCAGTTTTTGTTTTTCCGTAGTTAGTAAAGCGAGCATTTGGAGTTTTTACTATATAAGTAATACTAATGTTTATTTTAGAATTAGGTAATAAAGGTTTATTTAAAGTAACCTCTATAATATCAGCTTGATCTTTTAATTCCTCGAAAAAGGTATTTTCAAAATCAACAGAAAGACTTTTTATATCAGAAAAACCTAAATCTTCTTGTTTAGCAAAATAAAGATCTTTTTTGTAATTTTTGATAAACCTTTTTGATAAAGGAGTTTTTCTATCTCTATAACTATTGGCCCAATTATGAAGATAAATATTGGTTAATATAGAGTCTGAGGTATTGAAAAAAACTATTTCTTGCTGAATTTTTAACTGGTCTTTTAGAACATCAAATTTAGCTTTAATTTTAATTGAGTTCTGCTGAGAAAACAATATTTGTGATGCTAAAAAGCATAATAGTAATATGTAGTTGTTTCTTTTTATCAATTAAAACTCAATAATTATTAATATTCTATAATTTAAATAAACCAGATTTGGTTAGCTGTAAAGCTAACCAAATCTGGTTTAAAATAGAAATATAATTATTTTTGTTTAGAAGTTCGGTTTTAATTGATATTTATCGTAGAAATTATTTAGATGTTCTACAGCTTCTTCTGCTGTATCTACAACTCTAAATAAATTTAAGTCTGTTTCACTAATGTTTCCTTCTTCTATAAGTGTATTTTTAATCCAATCTAATAAACCTCCCCAAAATTTAGATCCAACCAAAACGATAGGAAAACGCCCTATTTTATTGGTTTGAATTAATGTAATTGCTTCAAAAAGTTCATCCATTGTACCAAAACCACCAGGCATTACAACAAAACCTTGTGAGTATTTAACAAACATTACTTTTCTAACAAAAAAGTAATCGAAATCTAAACTTTTACCGGCATCAATCCAAGGGTTGTCATGTTGTTCGAAAGGTAACTCTATGTTTAAGCCAACAGAACTTCCTTTTCCTCTATGTGCACCTTTGTTACCAGCCTCCATAATTCCTGGTCCTCCACCAGTAATTACACCGTAGCCATGTTGTGTTAACTCAAAAGCAACTTCTTCTGCTAATTTATAATAAGGATGATCTGGTTTTGTACGAGCAGAACCAAAAATAGATACAGAAGGACCAATTTTACTTAGTTTTTCGTAACCTTCTACAAACTCTGCCATAATCTTAAAGATAGCCCAAGAGTCGTTTGTTTTAATCTCATTCCAAGTTTTTGTTTTTAACTTTTCTTTAATTTTTCTGTCTTCCGTTGTCATTATCTATAATTTTTTAAAAGTTAATTTCTTCTTTTTTTGAAAAAAGAAATGCTTGCTAAATTAGTTCTTTTTTCAAAAACTTAGCAGTATAACTTGTTTTATGTTTGGCAACTTCTTCTGGAGTACCGGTACAAAGTATTTTTCCGCCTTTTTTTCCGCCTTCCATACCAACATCAATAATATAATCTGCTAATTTTACAACATCTAAATTGTGTTCTATAATTAAAACAGTATTTCCCTTATCAGATAGTTTATTTAAAACTTCCATTAATACTCTAATGTCTTCAAAATGAAGTCCGGTTGTAGGTTCATCTAAAATGTAGAAAGTATTACCAGTATCTCTTTTAGATAATTCTGATGCTAGTTTTATCCTCTGTGCTTCTCCGCCAGAAAGTGTTGTAGATTGTTGCCCAAGTGTAATGTAGCCTAAGCCAACATCTTTAATCGTTTTTAATTTTCTGTGTATTTTAGGAATGTTTTCAAAGAAATTAGTGGCATCTTCAATCGTCATGTCTAAAACATCAGAAATAGATTTTCCTTTGTAACGAATTTCTAAAGTTTCTCTGTTAAAACGTTTTCCTTGGCAAGTTTCACATTCTACTTGTACATCTGGTAAAAAGTTCATTTCAATAACTCTAACGCCACCCCCTTGGCAAGTTTCGCAACGTCCACCTTTTACATTAAAAGAAAAGCGGCCTGGTTTATAGCCACGAATTGCAGCTTCTGGTGTTTTGGCAAATAAGCTTCTAATTTCAGAAAAAGTACCTGTATATGTTGCCGGATTAGATCTAGGTGTTCTACCAATAGGAGATTGATCAATATCAATTACTTTGTCTACATGCTCTAAGCCTTCAATTTTTTTATAAGGCATCGGTTTTTTTACCCCTCTATATATGTATGCATTTAAAATAGGGTATAAAGTTTCGTTTATCAAAGTTGATTTTCCGCTTCCAGAAACTCCAGTAACACAAATCATTTTTCCAAGAGGAAAATCTACCGAAACATTTTTTAAGTTATTACCCGTTGCTCCTTTTAGTTTGATTGTTTTTCCGTTTCCTTCTCTTCGTTTTTTTGGAACCGAAATCTCTTTTCTTCCTGTTAAGTAATCCGAAGTTAATGTTTTGTGTTTTTTTATTTCTTCATAAGTTCCCGCAGAAACAATTTCGCCACCATGTCTTCCAGCTCCAGGACCAATATCAAAAACAAAATCGGCTTGTTCCATCATATCTTTATCATGTTCTACCACTAAAACAGAATTACCAATATCTCTTAATTTTACTAAGGAGTCTATTAGTTTTTCGTTATCTCGTTGATGTAAACCAATACTAGGTTCGTCTAATATATAAAGCACGCCAACTAATTGAGATCCAATTTGTGTTGCTAAACGAATACGTTGTGCTTCTCCTCCAGAAAGAGATTTAGAAGTTCTATCTAATGCTAGATAATCTAAACCAACATCTAATAAAAACTGAATTCTAGTTCTTATTTCTTTTAATATTTCTGATGCAATAGAGAGTTGTTTTTCTGATAATTCTTTTTCTATATTTTTAAACCATTTTGCTAACTCAGTAACATCCATTTGAGCCAAATCACTAATATTTTTATCAGTAATTTTAAAATGAAGTGCTTCTTTTTTAAGTCTTTTTCCTTTGCAAGTTGGGCAAGAAACTTCATCCATAAAGTCTTTAGCCCAACGCTTTATAGAGGTGCTTTCTGCATTTTTATATTGATTTTCTATAAAAGAAATAATTCCTTCAAAATCTATTTTATAGTTTCTAGTAACTCCAACTGTTTTAGATTCAATTTCAAAAGATTCATTTCCTCCGTTTAAAATTATCTCTAAAGCTTCTTTTGGAATGTCTTTGATAGCGTCTGTTAATTTAAATTTATAACGCTCTGCAATATTTTGAAGTTGTTTAAAAATCCAACTATTTTTTTGTTCACCTAAAGGTGATATACCTCCGTTTTGTATAGAAATAGTATTGTCTGGTATTACTTTTCCAAGATTTATTTCATCAGTAATACCTAATCCATTACATTTATTACAAGCACCTTTTGGAGAGTTGAAAGAAAATGTATTTGGTTCTGGATTTGGGTAAGCAATACCAGATGTTGGGCACATTAATTCTCTACTAAAATAACGTGGATTATTGTCTTCTATATCAATAACCATCATAATATTATTGCCAGAATATAGAGCTGTCTTAATTGTTTCTTCTAAACGTTTGTCTATTGATTTGTTAACTGCTAATCTGTCAATAACAACCTCTATATCATGCGTTTTATATCTATCTAAACGCATTCCTTTTTCAATTTCTCTAATTTCTCCATCAACACGAACACGAACAAATCCTTGTTTAGAAATTTGTTCAAAAAGTTCTCTGTAATGTCCTTTTCTAGATTTGATTAAAGGAGCTAAAACAGCAATTTTTTTATTGTCAAAATCTTTTAAAATTAGTTGTTTTATTTGCTCATCAGAATAACTGACCATTTTTTCGCCAGAATTATAAGAATAGGCATCTGCAGCTCTTGCAAATAATAATCTTAGAAAATCGTAAATTTCTGTAATGGTTCCTACTGTAGAACGCGGACTTTTATTCGTGGTTTTTTGTTCTATGGAAATTACAGGAGAAAGTCCATCAATTTTATCAACATCAGGTCTTTCTAATCCGCCTAAAAACTGACGTGCATAAGCGGAAAAAGTTTCTATATAACGTCTTTGTCCTTCTGCATAAATAGTATCAAAAGCTAAGGAAGATTTACCACTACCGCTTAAACCTGTAATAACTACAAGTTTCTCACGAGGAATCTTTACATCAATATTTTTTAAATTATGAGCTCTTGCTCCGTAAACTTCAATATATTCTTGATCTTTCAAATGCCGAGTTTTTTAGAAAAAAGCAAAGTTAAAGAAACCAATTTTAATTTAATTGGTCTATGGTTGTCAAATCATAAAATAGTATCTTGCATTAAATATTTTAATATAAATGATAGACAGTATTCGACATTTTTTTGAGAGAAATGGATTTCATGTATCTTCTAGATTGGCAGATAGAATAGGTATGAGAGCAACAAATGTGCGTCTATTTTTTATTTACATATCTTTTGTAACAGTGGGTTTGTGGTTTGGTTTTTACTTAACATTGGCGTTTTTATTAAAATTAAAAGATATGCTACATACTAAAAGAAGTTCTGTTTTCGACTTATAATATAATGAAGATAAAAGTATTAAATTCTAAGATAAATAAAACCCTGTTTTTAGTTATTGCTATTATTGCAATAGGTACTTTAGGTTATATTTTATTGTCTGGTTATTCTTTTGTTGATGCATTATATCAAACAGTGATAACCATAACAACAGTAGGTTTTGGAGAGGTTCAACCATTTAGTCCAGAAGAAAAAATTTTTACAATTTTTTTAATTTTAACTAGTATAACTATTTTTGGTTACGCCGTATCTTCATTTTCCGAGTATCTGGTAAGCGGTAAATTATTTGAACATTTTAAACAGAGAAAAGTGGAAAAACAAATATCAAATTTAAAAGGACACACCATTGTTTGTGGTTACGGTAGAAATGGAAAGCAAGCAATTTTGAAGTTAAAAAACTATAATAAACAATTTGTTGTTGTAGAACAGAGTAAAGAAATGTCTGAAGTCATAGAGTCTGAAGGTCTTTTAAATATTAATGGTGATGCTACTTTAGATGAAACTTTGTTGAATGCAGGTATTGATAAAGCGGCTTTTTTAATAACTGCTTTACCTTCTGATGCAAATAATTTATTTGTGGTTTTAACAGCAAGTCAATTAAATAAAAATTGTAAAATAATAAGTAGAGCTTCTAATGAAACTTCTTATAGTAAACTAAAGTTTGCAGGTGCAAGTAATGTAATTATGCCAGATAAATTAGGAGGAGACCATATGGCTTCTTTGGTAACTACACCAGATGTAATAGAATTTGTAGATAGATTAACCATAGAAGGAGAAACTACGGCAAATTTAGAGGAGATTTTTGTAAACGATTTACCAGAAAAGTACATGAACAGAACTATCTTAGATTTAGATTTAAGAAAACAAACTGGTTGTACTGTTATTGGTTATAGAGGTCCAGATAAAGATTATATTATCAATCCAGAATCTAATTGTAAACTAATAGAAGGTTCATTTTTAATAGTATTAGGTAGACCAAATCAAATAATGAAATTAAGAGAGTTATTTTAAAATGATAAAAGTTGTTATTACGGGTAGTAACGGGTTGCTGGGGCAATCTCTATTAGGGTTGTTGTTAAAAGAAAAAGAGAGGTATAAAATCTATGGCTTTTCTAGAGGGAAAAATAGAAGTGGAAGAGATGATTTTTCTTACATTTCTATTGATATTACAAAAGAAGGTGATTTAAAAGAAAATTTATTAGAAATTAAACCAGACTTTATAATTAATACAGCTGCAATGACGCAAGTTGATGATTGTGAAACAAACAAAGAAGCTTGTGATTTGTTAAATGTAACAGTTGTAAGATGGTTGGTAGAAATTTCTAAGGAAATAAATGCACAACTAGTTCATATTTCTACAGATTTTATTTTTGATGGTAAACAAGGGAACTATAAAGAGACAGATAAACCAAATCCTTTAAGTTATTACGGTTTGTCTAAATTAAAATCAGAAGAAGTTTTAATCAACTCAAAAATAAACTATACCATTTTAAGAACTATTTTGGTTTATGGTAAAGTGTTTGACATGTCTCGTAATAATATTGTTTTATGGGTTCGTAAAATGTTAACCGAAGAAAAAGAAATTACAATAGTTAACGATCAGTTTAGAGCACCTACTTATGTAGAAGATTTGGCAATGGCATGTAAGATTTCAATTGATAAAAAAGCAGAAGGAATTTATAATATTTCATCAAGCCAATTATTAAGTGTTTATGAGATAGCACAAGAAATAGCAGAGGTATTTCAATTAGATAAAAACTTGATAAAGCCAATTTCTACTTCAACATTAAATCAAACAGCTCCCAGACCAGAAAAAACAGGTTTCGATTTGTCTAAAACTAACAGAGATTTAGAATTTTATCCAAAGTCATTTAAAGAGGATTTGCAGTTATTTAAAGAAACCTTAATATAAAATTTACTTTTAACTGCTAAAAGTTGTAGAAAAAGCATTTTTTTAGCATCTTGCGGACTACTAATTGAAAAACTAACAATTTACATATTATGAAGAAAAAAATTCTTTCAATGCTTTTATTGGCTATCCCCATGTTAACATTTGCACAAGAAGCAACTATGGATGAAAAGATAGAGGCGAAATTTAAGCCCTTTGCTGATGCCGTTAGTTCAGTCGTTTTTTACCCAATATCAATAGTGGGTATAGAAGTTCCTATTGTGATAATTATACTGTTACTAGGAGCTTTATTTTTTACATTATATTTTAAATTTGCTAATATAACTTTGTTAGGTGTTGCTTTACAAGCAACTAGAGGTAAGTATGATGAAATTGATCATCATTCTGTTGAAGTTGCGGCTGGAGACTCTACTCCTGGAGGAGATGTTTTTGAAAGTGTACAAGCAGAAGGTGTTGTTGGTGAGGTTACTCACTTTCAAGCTTTAACTGCTGCTTTATCAGCTACAGTTGGTTTAGGTAATATTGCTGGGGTTGCTGTTGCAATTGCAATTGGAGGTCCTGGAGCTACAATATGGATGATATTAGCTGGTTTTTTGGGTATGTCAACAAAATTGGTTGAAGCTACATTGGGTGTAAAGTATAGAGAAGTTGGAGAAGATGGAAAAATCTATGGAGGTCCAATGTATTACTTAAATAAAGGGCTAAAAGAAAAAAACTTAAAAGGGTTAGGAAAAGTTTTAGCAGGAATATATGCTGTTTTTGTAGTTGGAGGTTCTTTTGGTGGAGGAAACATGTTTCAATCTAATCAAGCAACGGCGCAATTTAAGCAACTTTTTGGTCTTGAATCTGGGTTTATTTTTGGTGTTATAATGGCTATTTTAGTTGGTATCGTAATTATTGGAGGAATTAAGAGAATAGGTCAAGTAACTGAAAAAGTAGTGCCATTTATGGGTATTATGTTTGTAGGTGCTTCTTTAATAATAATTGTAATGAATATTACTATTGTTCCAGAAGCATTTGTTCAGATTTGGGATGGAGCTTTTAGTGAAGCATCAATTACTGGTGGTTTAATAGGAGTTATGATTGTTGGTTTTCAAAGAGCAGCTTTTTCTAATGAAGCAGGTGTTGGATCTGCATCTATTGCACATGCTGCTGTTAAAACTAAATTCCCTGCGAGTGAAGGTATTGTAGCATCAATAGGTCCATTTGTAGATACTGTAGTTATTTGTACTATGACGGCTCTAGTAATAGTTGTTACAAATTTAAAAAGTAATTTATTTAACTACTCTAATTTAGATGAGGGTGATAATGTAATTATGAATACCACAGGAGAACATTTAGGAGGTGTTGATTTAACTTCAGTTGCTTTTGAGTCTGCGATTCCTAATTTTTCTATTCTGTTAACAATTGCTGTAATATTATTTGCTTTTTCTACGATGCTTTCTTGGTCTTATTACGGGATTCAAGGATGGAAATATTTATTTGGAAAAAGTAAAATAGCAGATATTTCTTACAAAGCATTATTTTTAATTTTTGTTGTTGTTGGGGCTTCTTCAAGTTTAGGATCTGTTATTGATTTTTCTGATGCAATGATTTTTGCAATGGTATTTCCAAACGTAATAGGTTTATTATTATTAGCACCTAAGGTAAAAGGTGAACTTACTAGATATTTAAAAGCTATAGGGCATAAAAGTCAAAAGTAAAATTATATAATGAATTTTTTAAAATCCCATTTCTGGTATACCAAAAACCAAAGAAATGGGATTTTCTTTTTAGTAATATTAATTATCATTTTACAATTACTAATTCTTTTTAGTGATTCCTTTTTTGATAGAGAAGTAAGTATAGATACTACGGAAGTATTTTTGTTTCAAAAAGAAATAGATCGATTAAAAAAGATTGAGTTAGAAAATAGAAAACCTAAAATTTATCCTTTTAATCCAAATTATATAACAGATTATAAAGGAGAACAATTAGGAATGTCTTTAGGTGAAATTGATAGATTGCTTGCTTACAGAAAAACAGGTGAGTTTATTAATTCTGTGGTAGAGTTTCAAAAAGTTACTAAAGTTTCTGATTCTTTATTAAATAAAATTTCACCTTATTTTAAGTTTCCAAAATGGATTTCAGAAAGTAAACAACAAAATGTTTCTTTTCCATCAAAAGGAACTAATAAAACTTATTTAAAAAAAGCAGTATCTACTAACGATTTAAATAAAGCAACTGCAGAAGATTTTAAAACGATTAATGGTATTGGTGATGCTTTTTCTGAGCGTATTATTAAATATCGTTCTAAATTACAGGGTTTTTCTATTGCAAATCAAATTTTTGAAGTTTGGGGTTTAGAGAAAGAAATAGGAGATAAAGTATTGTCTGTATTTAAAATTAAAGATAAACCAATTATAAAAAAACTAAATGTAAATACCGTTACATTCAAAGAGTTATTAAAAAATCCATATATAGACTATGAACTTTGTAAAAAAATTTTTGATTACAGAGATGAGGTAGCAGAACTCCAAAACATATCAGAATTAAAAAACATCAAAGATTTTCCTTTAGATAAGTATGATAGAATAGTCTTATATTTGGTGGCTCAATAAATAAATCAAATTACTATTTTTTATGAACAGTATGTACTTTACTGAAGAGCATGAGGTTTTTCGTGCAAGTTTTAAAGATTTCTTACAAAAAGAAGTAGTTCCTCATATTAATAAGTGGGAAGAAAGCGGATCTATAGATCGTTTTATTTGGAAGAAATTTGGAGAAATGGGGTATTTTGGCTTAAATACACCAGAAGAATATGGTGGATTAAATTTAGATTTATTTTATACCGTTATTTTTTTAGAAGAATTACAAAAAATTAATTCTTGCGGATTTGCAGCAGCTATGTGGGCACACGAATATTTAGCAATGACGCATTTAGCTAAAGAAGGTAGTGACTTTATTAAAAATAAATATTTAGCACCAAGCGTAGAAGGAGATTTAATTGGTTGCTTGTGTATAACAGAGCCTTTTGGTGGAAGTGATGTAGCTGGTATGCGGTCCACAGCAATAAAAAAAGGAGGTAAGTATATTTTAAATGGATCTAAAACATTTATTACAAACGGTGTTTATTCTGATTATTTAATTGTTGCGGCAAAAACTGATACTTTAGAAAAGCACAATGGCATTAGTATTTTTGTAGTTGATAGAACTTCTAATGGTGTTTCTGCAACAAAGTTAGATAAATTAGGTTGGCGTGCTTCCGATACCGCAGAAATTGCATTTGATAACGTAGAAATTCCTGTTGAAAACTTAATGGGAGAAGAGGGAAGAGGTTTTCCTTATATTATGCAGCATTTTGCATTAGAGCGTTTAATTATGGGAGTAAATGCGCATGCAAGAGCAGAATATGCTATAGACTATGTTTTAGGTTATATGAAAGAAAGAGTTGCTTTTGGTAAATCTTTAGATAAATTTCAGGCATTAAGACATAAAATTGCAGAAATGGCTAGTAGAGTAGATATGTGTAAAGAGTATAATTATTCTATTACCAAACGTTTAAATGATGGGCAATATGTGGTAAAAGAAGCAAGTATGTCTAAATTATTATCAACAAAAATGGCTGACGAAGTTATTTATGATGCATTACAAATGTTAGGTGGTTATGGTTATATGGAAGAATATCCATTGGCAAGATTACTTAGAGATAGCAGATTAGGTCCAATCGGAGGAGGAACTTCAGAGATTTTAAAAGAGATTATTGCAAAAATGGTAATTGATAAGAAAGAATATAAAACAGCAACATAGTTTTATAGCGCTTATTTTACTTCATTAACATAAATATTAAATTAATAACTTTTGTAAATTGTTTTGGGCGTTACCTAAAGGTCGTGCTTTCACTACTCGCTTTTTTTTCGTTCTTCAAAAAAGAGCTTAAACAAACCGTTCAATCACTAACGCGAACTAACTATTTAAAATTTTTTATAAAATACTAGTTGTCAATTAATAATTTGTAAGTACCTTTGCAGTCCTAAAAAATAAAACAAATAGTTTAAAACTATTCAAAATATAAAGAGACTATGAAGGGAGGTGCCAACTTATGTTAATTATACCTGTAAAAGAGGGAGAAAATATCGATAGAGCGTTAAAACGTTATAAGAGAAAATTTGATCGTACTAAAACGATGAAAAACTTACGTGCTAGAAAGAATTTCACGAAACCTTCAGTAGCCAATAGAGCTCAAAGAATAAAAGCTTCTTACGTTCAAAGATTGAGAACACAAGAAGAGGTAGGTTAGAAATAACTTATATCAACTCATAAAACTCGTATTGAATATTCAATACGAGTTTTTTTTATGCCTTTTTTTGTAGTTTTACTCGCTTAAACAATTTATTTCGTGATAACTTCATTTTTAGAATACTTGTCTTTAGAGAAAAAATACTCTGCTAATACGATAACAGCATATAGGAATGATTTAATATCATTTAGAGATTTTTTAATAATAGAGTTTGGTCAAGAAAACTTATCAGAAGTAAATTATAGTCAGGTAAGAAGCTGGATTGTTTCCTTAGTTGATCTTAAAGTATCTAATAGAACAATTAATAGAAAAGTAAGTTCATTAAAGTCTTTCTATAAGTTTTTACAAAAAATACATCAAATTGATGTTAATCCACTTTCTAAACATAATGCGCTAAAGGTAGAGAAAAGAATTCAAGTTCCTTTTACTTCAAAAGAAGTTGATGAAGTTATTAAAGAAATCGATTATAAAGATGATTTTGTTTCTGTTAGAAATAAATTAATAGTAGAATTATTTTATTCAACAGGAATAAGAAGGGCAGAATTAATTAATATAAAAGAGGTTGATGTAAATATACCCGAAAGAATAATTAAAGTATTAGGGAAAAGAAATAAAGAAAGGTTTGTTCCTGTACTTAATTCAGTTGCAGAAACTTTAATGCAATATTTAGTTTTAAAAAAAGAAATTAAAAAGGATTCAGACAAACTTTTTATAACTGAAAAAGGAAATAAAATATATGAAAGTCTTGTTTACAGAGTTATAAATTCTTACTTTAGTAGAGTCACTTCAAAAGAAAAGAAAAGTCCACATATTTTAAGACATTCTTTTGCAACTCATTTGCTAAATGAAGGGGCAGACTTAAATTCAGTTAAAGAGTTGTTAGGGCATTCTTCTTTAGCATCAACTCAAGTCTATACTCATAATAGTCTTGATGCGATAAAAAAAGTATATAACAAAGCTCACCCTAGGAGCGGTAAAAAAGAATAACATATGAAAGTATTCGTTCAATCAGTCAATTTTAATGCAGATAAAGAGTTAGTAAGATTTGTAGAGGATAAGGTAGAGACATTAATAAAGTTTCATGATAAAATTGTAGATGCAGAAGTTTTTTTAAAGGTTCAGAAAACTAGTGATAAAGAGAATAAAATTACAGAAGTAAAAATAAATATTCCTGGAAACGAGTTAATAGTTAAAAGAGAAACAAAAACCTTTGAAGAAGGCATAAACTCTGCGGTTGATAATCTAAAAAGACAATTAAAAAGATCAAAGGAGAAGCTTCGAAATTCTTTAATTTCATAAAAAAGAAAAAATATTAAAAAAAATATTAAAAAAGTTTTTTATAATTGAAAAAACTTTATACATTTGCAATCCGTTAGAAATAGCGGGTTGTTTTTTTGCAACAAAAGCCGATGTAGCTCAGCTGGCTAGAGCAGCTGATTTGTAATCAGCAGGTCGTGGGTTCGAGTCCCTCCATCGGCTCATAAAGTAAAAAAGTTCATTAAAATAGTAAATTTACCGGGGAGATACTCAAGCGGCCAACGAGGACGGACTGTAACTCCGTTGACTACGTCTTCGCAGGTTCGAATCCTGCTCTCCCCACAAATTTACATATTGCGAAAGTAGCTCAGTTGGTAGAGCGTCAGCCTTCCAAGCTGAATGTCGCCGGTTCGAACCCGGTCTTTCGCTCAAAATCATTCCAACAAAGCCGGTGTAGCTCAGTTGGTAGAGCGCATCCTTGGTAGGGATGAGGTCATGGGTTCAAATCCCATCATTGGCTCATTTAATTAGTATTATTAGACACTAAATATATTTAAACTAAGAATTAAAATTAATAATTATGGCAAAAGGAACTTTTGACCGTTCGAAACCACACTTAAACATTGGTACTATCGGACACGTAGATCACGGTAAAACAACTTTAACTGCGGCTATTACTAAAGTATTAGCTGATGCAGGATTCTCTGAAGCTAGATCTTTTGATCAGATTGATAATGCACCAGAAGAAAAAGAAAGAGGTATTACAATTAACACTTCTCACGTAGAATATCAAACAGCTAACCGTCACTATGCTCACGTTGATTGTCCAGGTCACGCGGATTATGTAAAAAACATGGTTACAGGTGCTGCTCAGATGGATGGTGCTATTTTAGTGGTTGCTGCAACAGATGGTCCTATGCCTCAAACAAGAGAGCATATCTTATTAGGTCGTCAGGTAGGTATTCCTCGTATCGTTGTTTTCTTAAACAAAGTTGATATGGTGGATGATGAAGAGCTTTTAGAATTAGTTGATATGGAAGTTAGAGAGTTGTTGTCTTTCTATGATTATGATGGAGATAATGGTCCTGTTGTTTCTGGTTCTGCTTTAGGAGCTTTAAATGGTGAGCAAAAATGGGTTGATACTGTTTTGGAATTAATGGAAGCTTGTGATGCTTGGATTGAAGAGCCGTTAAGAGAGGTTGATAAAGATTTCTTAATGCCTGTTGAGGATGTATTCTCTATTACTGGTCGTGGTACAGTTGCTACTGGTCGTATAGAAACAGGTATTGCTAATACAGGTGATGTTGTAGATATCATTGGTATGGGTGCTGAAAAAATGACTTCAACAATTACAGGTATTGAAATGTTCCGTCAAATCTTAGATAGAGGTGAGGCGGGAGATAATGCTGGTATTTTATTAAGAGGTATTGCAAAAGAAGATATTAAAAGAGGTATGGTAATCTGTAAACCAGGTTCTGTAACTCCTCATGCAAAGTTTAAAGCAGAGGTTTATGTTCTTAAAAAAGAAGAGGGTGGACGTCATACTCCATTCCATAATAATTATCGTCCTCAGTTTTATGTAAGAACTACGGATGTTACAGGTACTATTAACTTGCCAGAAGGTGTGGAAATGGTTATGCCTGGAGATAACTTAACAATTACTGTAGACTTAATTCAGCCAATTGCTTTAAATGTTGGTTTACGTTTTGCTATCCGTGAAGGTGGTAGAACTGTAGGAGCTGGTCAGGTAACAGAATTATTAGACTAATTTAAACATTAGTTTGCTAATTAATAAATTATAAGGGTGTTTCGTTTCTATAACGGAACGCCTTTATCAATGAAATTAAGAAACGGGCGTAGTTCAGCGGTAGAGCACTGGTTTCCAAAACCAGCTGTCGGGAGTTCGAATCTCTCCGCCCGTGCAAAAACATATAAGTAATATGAATTTTATACAATATATCAAGGATTCTTTTGAAGAGTTAAGTAACCACATGACGTGGATTTCTAAAGAAGAAGCTCAAAAATCAACTGTAACTGTAGCTGTTTTTACAATTTTGTTTGCATTAGCTGTTGCTGGTATAGATTATGTTTTTCAAACTGGATTAGATAACTTTTTTAAATTATTTTAAAAAACAAATAGATTATGGCTGATTCAGTGATGAAATGGTATGTTGTTAGAGCCATTGGTGGACAAGAAAATAAAGTAAAAGCTTATATAGAAACAGAAATTTCTAGAGTTGGATTGTCAGATTATGTAAGTCAAGTGATTGTACCTACAGAAAAAGTTATCCAAATTAGAAATGGAAAAAAAGTTAATAGAGAGAGAGTGTACTTTCCTGGATATATAATGGTTGAAGCTAATCTTTCAGGAGAAGTTCCTCACGTTATAAAAGGTATTACTGGAGTTATAGGTTTTTTAGGAGAAACAAAAGGTGGTGAACCTGTTCCTATGAGAAAATCAGAAGTGAATAGAATGTTAGGTAAAGTTGATGAACTTTCTGTTCAAGAAGAAAATATTGCAATCCCTTTCAATATAGGAGAAACTGTAAAAGTTGTAGATGGTCCTTTTAATGGATTTGATGGTATTATTGAAAAAGTGAATGAAGAAAAGCGTAAACTTGAGGTAATGGTTAAGATTTTCGGAAGAAAAACTCCTTTAGAATTAAGTTATATGCAAGTAGAAAAGATATAATTGTTACACAAATATATATTTATTCCGATTTATTTTAAGCTTCCAAATTAAAGTAAATCATTAAACATTTTTAAAATGGCAAAAGAAGTTAGTAAAGTAGTTAAGTTACAAGTTAAGGGAGGCGCAGCGAATCCATCGCCGCCGGTTGGACCTGCTTTAGGAGCTGCTGGTGTTAACATTATGGAGTTCTGTAAACAGTTTAATGCAAGAACGCAAGACAAACAAGGTAAAGTTTTACCTGTTGTTATTACTGTTTTCAAAGACAAATCGTTTGATTTTGTTGTAAAAACTCCTCCTGCAGCAGTTCAGTTACTAGAAGCAGCCAAAATTAAAAAAGGTTCAGGAGAACCAAACAGAAAGAAAGTAGCATCAATTACTTGGGATCAAATTAAAGTTATTGCAGAAGATAAAATGGTAGATTTAAATGCCTTTGAAGTTTCTTCAGCAATGCGTATGATTGCAGGTACAGCACGTTCTATGGGATTAACAGTAAAAGGTGATGCACCAGCATAAACTTTATAAAAAGTAGTAAAATGGCAAAATTAACAAAAAAGCAAAAAGAAGCTCACGCAAAGTTAGATAGCTCTAAATCTTATGATTTAGCTGCTGCTTCATCGCTAGTCAAAGACATTACTAATGTAAAGTTTGATGCGTCAGTAGATTTAGCAATTCGTTTAGGAGTAGATCCTCGTAAAGCTAATCAAATGGTTCGTGGTGTGGTAACATTACCTCATGGAACTGGTAAAGATGTAAAAGTTTTAGCATTAGTTACACCAGATAAAGAAGCAGATGCAAAAGAAGCAGGTGCAGATTATGTTGGATTAGATGAGTATCTTCAAAAGATTAAAGGAGGTTGGACAGATGTAGATGTAATTATTACTATGCCAAGTGTAATGGGTAAATTAGGTCCTTTAGGAAGAATTTTAGGTCCTAGAGGTTTAATGCCAAATCCAAAAACAGGTACAGTAACTATGGATATTGCAAAAGCTGTTACAGATGTAAAAGCTGGTAAAATCGACTTTAAAGTTGATAAAACTGGTATCGTTCATGCTGCAATTGGAAAAGTATCTTTTGATGCTAAGAAAATTGAAGAAAATGCAAACGAGTTAATACAAACTATTATTAAATTGAAACCAACAACTGCAAAAGGAACGTATGTAAAAAGCGTTTTTATGTCTAGTACTATGAGTCCTAGTATTGCTGTTGAGGTAAAAGCTGTTTAATACGTTAAAACTTATAATTATGACTAGAGAAGAGAAATCACAAGTAATACAAGATTTAACAGCAGTATTAGCAGACACAAATACAGTGTATTTAGCAGATATTTCTGGCTTAGATGCTCAAACAACTTCTAATTTACGTAGGGCTTGTTTTAAAGCAGGTGTTCAGTTATCGGTTGTTAAAAATACATTACTTGCAAAAGCAATGGAAGCTTCAGATAAAGAATTTGGGGACTTACCAACAGTATTAAAAGGTAATACATCAATGATGATTTCTGAAGCGGCTAACGCTCCAGCAAAATTAATCAAAGAATTCAGAAAGAAAACTAAAGATAGACCTATTTTAAAAGGTGCATTTGCGGAAGAATCTGTTTATATTGGAGAAGATCAATTAGATGCTTTAGTAGATATTAAATCTAAAGAAGAATTAATTGGTGATATCCTTGGATTATTACAATCACCAGCTAAAAATGTTATTTCAGCATTACAATCAGGTGGTCAAACACTTTCAGGTATTATTAAAACTTTATCTGAAAAATAATTACGCGCACAAATAAACTATAATAAAACAAAATTTAAAAACAATTAAAATGGCAGAATTAAAAGATTTCGCAGAACAATTAGTTAACTTAACAGTAAAAGAAGTTAATGAATTAGCTACTATTTTAAAAGATGAGTATGGTATTGAGCCAGCAGCAGCAGCAGTAGCTGTAGCAGGACCAGCAGCAGGAGGAGATGATGCAGCAGATGAGCAAACTGAGTTTGACGTAATCTTAAAAGCAGCAGGAGGTTCTAAATTAGCTGTTGTAAAATTAGTTAAAGAATTAACTGGTTTAGGATTAAAAGAAGCTAAGGGTATCGTAGATAGCGCTCCTGCAGCAGTAAAAGAAGGTATCTCTAAAGATGAGGCAGAAGGTCTTAAAAAATCTTTAGAAGAAGCTGGAGCTGAGGTAGAGCTTAAGTAAGCTACTTATCCCGGATATACTAATATATAACGGGAAAACAAATTTAGGTTTAGGTACTAGAAAAATCAATTTTTCTAGACCTAAACCATTTTGTGTATATATTCGTTCTTTATTTTAATTCAGATTTTAATCAAAAAAATATTCTCTTTTGGCAACGAAAAACACTACTGAAAGAATCAACTTCGCAACTTCTCAAATGATTAAAGAATATCCAGACTTTTTGGATATTCAGGTAAAATCTTTTCAAGATTTTTTCCAACTTCAAACAAAGGCAGAAGAAAGAGGTGAAGAAGGTTTGTATAAAACCTTCATGGACAACTTTCCAATTACAGATACAAGAAATCAATTTGTATTAGAATTTTTAGATTACTTTGTAGATCCACCAAGATATTCAATTCAAGAATGTATTGAGAGAGGTCTTACTCATAGTGTGCCTTTAAAAGCACGTCTAAAATTATATTGTACAGACCCAGAACACGAAGATTTTGAAACAATTGTGCAAGATGTATATCTTGGTACAATTCCTTATATGACTAACTCTGGTACCTTTGTTATAAATGGTGCAGAGCGTGTTGTTGTTTCTCAATTACACAGATCACCAGGTGTGTTTTTTGGGCAATCTTTCCATGCTAATGGAACAAAGTTATATTCTGCAAGAGTAATTCCTTTTAAAGGTTCTTGGATAGAATTTGCTACAGATATCAATCAAGTAATGTACGCTTATATTGATAGAAAGAAAAAATTACCAGTAACAACGTTATTCAGAGCCATTGGTTTTGAAAGAGATAAAGATATTTTAGAAATTTTTGACCTTGCAGAAGAAGTTAAAGTTTCTAAAGCTGGATTAAAAAAAGTATTAGGTCGCAAATTAGCTGCTAGAGTTTTAAAAACTTGGCATGAGGATTTTGTAGATGAAGATACTGGAGAGGTTGTATCTATCGAAAGAAATGAAATAGTTTTTGATCGTGATACAATTTTAGATAAAGAACACATTGATGAGATAATTGATGCAGGTGCTAAAACCGTTTTACTTCATAAAGAAGATAACGATATGGCAGATTATGCAATTATCCACAATACTTTACAAAAAGATCCTACAAATTCTGAAAAAGAAGCTGTAGAACATATTTATAGACAATTACGTAATGCAGAACCGCCAGACGAGGAAACTGCAAGAGGTATTATTGATAAGTTATTCTTTTCTGAGCAAAGGTATAATTTAGGAGAAGTTGGTCGTTTTAGAATGAATACAAAACTTCAATTAAATGAACCAATTGATCAAAAGGTATTAACAAAATTAGATATTATTACGATTATTAAATATTTAATCGAATTAATCAACTCTAAAGCAGAAGTTGATGATATCGATCACTTATCTAATAGACGTGTAAGAACTGTAGGTGAGCAATTAGCTGGACAGTTTGGTGTTGGTTTAGCTCGTATGGCAAGAACAATTCGTGAGCGTATGAATGTACGTGATAACGAAGTGTTTACTCCTATCGATTTAATTAATGCAAAAACATTATCATCGGTTATTAACTCATTTTTTGGTACAAACCAATTATCTCAGTTTATGGATCAAACAAATCCATTAGCAGAGATTACTCACAAGCGTAGATTATCTGCACTAGGACCTGGAGGTTTATCAAGAGAAAGAGCAGGGTTTGAGGTTCGTGATGTTCACTATACACATTACGGTCGTTTATGTCCTATTGAAACACCAGAGGGACCAAATATTGGTTTAATTTCTTCGCTTTCTGTTTTTGCAAAAGTGAATAACTTAGGTTTTATCGAAACTCCTTACAGAAAAGTTGATAATGGTGTTGTTGGTGAAGAAGAACCTATTTATTTAAGTGCTGAAGAAGAAGAGGGAATGAAATTTGCTCAGTCTAATTTAGAATTAAATGAAGATAGAAGCTTTGTTTTAGATAGAGTTATTGCGCGTGAAGAGGGAGATTTTCCTGTAGTTAATCCAGAAGCGATTGATTATATGGATGTTGCACCAAATCAAATTGCATCTATTTCAGCATCTTTAATTCCTTTCTTAGAGCATGATGATGCCAATAGAGCATTAATGGGATCAAACATGATGCGTCAAGCAGTACCATTATTAAGACCAGAATCTCCAATTGTAGGAACAGGATTAGAGCGTAGAGTTGCAAAAGATTCTCGTATTTTAATTAATGCTGAAGGAGCAGGAGAGGTAACTTATGTAGATGCAAATAAAATTACAATTAAGTATGATAGAACAGAAGAAGAAAGACAAGTTAGTTTTGATTCTGATGAAGTTTCTTATAACTTAATTAAGTTTAGAAAAACAAACCAAGGAACAAACATTAACCTTAAACCAATTGTAGAAAGAGGTGATAGAGTAGAAGAAGGTCAAGTTCTTTGTGAAGGTTACGCAACACAAAAAGGTGAGTTAGCTTTAGGTAGAAATATGAAAGTAGCCTTTATGCCTTGGAAAGGGTATAACTTTGAGGATGCAATTGTAATTTCTGAAAAAGTAGTTAGAGACGATATATTTACATCTATTCATGTTGATGAATATTCTTTAGATGTTAGAGATACAAAATTAGGTACTGAAGAGTTAACTAATGATATTCCTAATGTTTCTGAAGAAGCAACTAAAGATTTAGATGAAAATGGAATGATTAGAATTGGAGCAGAAGTAAATCCTGGTGATATCTTAATTGGTAAAATTACACCTAAAGGAGAGTCTGACCCAACTCCAGAAGAAAAATTATTACGTGCAATCTTTGGTGATAAAGCAGGTGATGTAAAAGATGCATCATTAAAAGCTTCTCCATCTTTAAGAGGTGTAGTAATTGATAAAAAGTTATTCAAAAGAGCATTAAAAGATAAAAATAAGAGGTTAAGAGATAAGGAAGCAATTGCAACTTTAGAAGCTTCTTTTGTTTCTAAGTTCGAAGGTTTAAAAGATTCTTTGATAGATAAGTTATTTGCGCTTATTAGTGGAAAAACATCTCAAGGAGTTTATAATGATTTAGGGGAAGAAGTTTTACCAAAAGGTAAAAAATATACTCTTAAAATGTTAAATTCTGTTGATGATTATGTTCACTTAACAGGTTCTTGGACAACTGATAAAGAATTAAATGATTTAGTTGGTGAATTAGTTCACAATTATAAAATCAAGGTAAATGATTTACAAGGGTCTTTACGTCGTCAAAAGTTTACAATCTCAGTTGGTGATGAGTTACCAGCAGGAATTTTAAAACTTGCTAAAATTTATATTGCTAAAAAACGTAAGTTAAAAGTTGGTGATAAAATGGCAGGACGTCATGGAAATAAAGGTATCGTTGCACGTATTGTACGTCAAGAGGATATGCCTTTCTTAGAAGACGGGACACCGGTAGATATTGTTTTAAATCCATTAGGAGTACCTTCTCGTATGAATATTGGTCAAATTTATGAAACTGTTCTTGGATGGGCAGGAGAAAAATTAGGAACTAAATATGCAACACCAATTTTTGATGGAGCATCTTTAGATCAGATCAATGAAATTACAGATACTGCTGGTGTACCAAGATTTGGACATACATACTTGTATGATGGTGGAACTGGTAAACGTTTCGATCAAAGAGCAACTGTTGGTATTATTTACATGATTAAATTAGGACACATGATTGATGATAAAATGCATGCGCGTTCTATTGGTCCTTATTCATTAATAACACAACAACCATTAGGAGGTAAAGCTCAATTTGGTGGTCAGCGTTTTGGAGAGATGGAAGTTTGGGCACTTGAGGCATACGGTGCATCAAGTATCTTAAGAGAAATCTTAACTGTAAAATCTGATGATGTTATGGGGAGAGCTAAAACATACGAAAGTATTGTTAAAGGTGAAGCTATGCCAGAACCAGGTTTACCAGAGTCATTTAACGTATTAATGCACGAGCTTAAAGGTTTAGGTTTAGACGTTAGATTAGAAGAATAAATTTTTTCAGTAACCAACTCACAATATTTTTATTGTGAGTTGAATACTGCCAACTGAATACTTATTAAAAGACATGGCAAGAAAACAAGAAAAGTACACTGTAAAAAAGTTTAACCAAATCTCAATTGGTTTATCATCACCAGAAGCTATTTTAGAAGTTTCTAAAGGTGAAGTTTTAAAACCAGAAACTATAAATTACCGTACACACAAACCAGAAAGAGATGGTTTATTTTGTGAGCGTATTTTTGGTCCTGTAAAGGATTATGAATGTGCTTGTGGAAAGTATAAAAGAATACGCTACAAAGGTATCGTTTGTGATAGATGTGGTGTAGAAGTAACAGAAAAGAAAGTACGAAGAGATAGAGTAGGGCACATTAATTTAGTGGTCCCTGTTGCTCATATTTGGTACTTTAGATCATTACCTAACAAAATGGGATACCTTTTAGGTTTACCATCTAAGAAGTTAGATATGATTATATATTACGAGCGTTATGTTGTAATTCAACCAGGTATTGCTAAGAATGTAGAAGGAGAACCATTACAAAAAATGGATTTCTTAACAGAAGAAGAATACTTAGACATTGCAGATGAATTACCACAAGATAATCAATATTTAGATGATTCTGACCCAAACAAATTTATTGCTAAAATGGGTGCTGAATGTCTTATTGATTTATTAGCTCGTATAGATTTAGAGTCTTTATCTTTTGAATTAAGACATAAAGCAAATACAGAAACGTCTAAACAACGTAAGACTGAAGCTTTAAAACGTTTAAATGTTGTTGAAGCATTTAGAGATTCTCAAAAAAATAGAGAAAATAATCCAGAATGGATGATTATGAAGGCAATTCCGGTAATTCCACCAGAATTGAGACCATTAGTACCTTTAGATGGTGGTCGTTTTGCTACTTCAGATTTAAATGATTTATATAGAAGAGTAATTATTAGAAACAATCGTTTAAAAAGATTGGTTGAAATAAAAGCTCCTGAAGTTATTTTACGTAATGAAAAACGTATGTTACAAGAATCAGTAGATTCATTATTTGATAACACACGTAAATCATCAGCAGTAAAAACAGAATCTAACAGACCTTTAAAATCTTTATCAGATTCATTAAAAGGTAAACAAGGACGTTTCCGTCAAAACTTATTAGGAAAACGTGTTGATTATTCTGCACGTTCTGTAATTGTTGTTGGACCAGAAATGAAATTATCTGAGTGTGGATTACCAAAAGATATGGCAGCTGAACTTTACAAACCTTTTGTAATTAGAAAATTAATTGAAAGGGGGATTGTAAAAACTGTAAAATCTGCTAAGAAAATAATTGATAGAAAAGAACCAGTTGTTTGGGATATTTTAGAAAATGTAATTAAAGGACATCCAGTTTTATTAAACAGAGCTCCTACTTTACACAGGCTTGGTATTCAGGCTTTCCAACCAAAATTAATTGAAGGAAAAGCAATTCAATTACACCCATTAGCATGTTCTGCTTTTAATGCGGATTTTGATGGGGATCAAATGGCTGTTCACTTACCATTAGGCCCAGAGGCTATTTTAGAAGCACAATTATTAATGTTAGCTTCTCATAATATCTTAAATCCTGCAAATGGTGCTCCAGTTACTGTACCTTCTCAGGATATGGTACTTGGTCTTTATTATATGACAAAAGAAAGAATCTCTACTCCAGAAGTTAAAATTAAAGGAGAAGGATTAACTTTTTATTCTCCAGAAGAAGTAACTATAGCTTTTAATGAAGAAAGAGTAGACTTAAATGCAGGAATTAAAGTAAGAACTAAAGATATAGACGAAAACGGAGAACAAGTAACTAGAATTATTAAAACTACTGTAGGTAGAGTTTTATTTAATGAAGTTGTACCTCCTGCTGCAGGTTATATTAATGAAGTATTGACTAAGAAAAACTTACGTGGTATTATTGGTGGAATTTTAAAAGCTACTAATATTCCTACTACAGGAGAATTCTTAGACCAAATAAAAAACATGGGATATAAATTTGCCTTCCAAGGTGGTTTATCATTCTCATTAGGGGATATTATTATTCCTGAAGAAAAACAATCTATGATTGATGAAGCTAATAAAGAAGTGGATATCATTGTAGGGAACTATAACATGGGTATGTTAACGCAAAAAGAGCGTTACAATCAGGTAATTGATATTTGGGGTAGAACCAATAACGATTTAACTGAGTTGTCTATGAAACGTTTAAGAGAAAACCAACAAGGGTTTAACTCTGTATATATGATGCTTGATTCTGGAGCAAGGGGTTCTAAAGAACAGATTCGTCAGTTAACAGGTATGCGTGGATTAATGGCAAAACCTAAAAAATCTACAGCAGGTGGTGGAGAAATTATTGAGAATCCGATTCTTTCTAACTTTAAAGAAGGTTTATCAATTCTTGAATACTTTATCTCTACTCACGGTGCTCGTAAAGGTTTAGCAGATACCGCTTTAAAAACGGCAGATGCTGGTTACTTAACACGTAGATTAGTAGATGTATCTCAAGACGTTATTATTAACGAAGAAGATTGTGGTACATTAAGAGGATTAGAAGTAACTCCTTTAAAGAAAAATGATGAGATTGTAGAATCTTTATCAGATAGAATTGAAGGACGTGTTTCTTTACAAAATGTTTATCATCCATTAACAGAAGAACTTCTTTTAGAAGCTAACCAACCAATTACGGCTCAATTAGCGTTAAAAGTAGAAAAGTCGGGTATTGATAAATTAGAAGTTAGGTCTGCTTTAACTTGTGAATCTTCTAGAGGTATTTGTGCTAAATGTTACGGTCAGAGTTTATCTACACTTAACAAAGTACAAATTGGTGAAGCAGTTGGTGTAATTGCAGCACAATCTATTGGAGAGCCTGGTACACAGTTAACATTACGTACATTCCACGTTGGTGGGGTTGCAGGTAACATTTCTGAAGATAATAAATTAATTGCTAAGTTTGATGGTAAAGTTGTTATCGATGATTTACGTACAGTTGTGGGTAAAGACAATGATGGTAAAGAGGTAGATATTGTAATTTCTAGAACAGCAGAAATTAAAATTATAGACAAGAAAACAGATATTACTCAGAGTACGAATATTATTCCTTACGGTTCTATTATCTATGATAAAGAAAGAAAATCGATTAAAAAAGGAGATGTAATTGTACAATGGGATCCATTTAACGGTGTAATTGTTTCTGAATTTGAAGGAAAAGTTAAGTTTGATAATTTACAACAAGGTATTAATTACTCAGTGGAAATTGATGAACAAACTGGTTTCCAAGAGAAAGTAATGATCGACTCTAAAAACAAGAAGATTATTGCTTCTTTGATTATTGAAGATGAAGATGGTAATGCTTTACGTTCTTACAGTTTACCTGTAGGTGCTCACTTAATGATTGATGATGGAGATAAAGTAGAAGCAGGACATACATTAGTTAAAATACCAAGAAAGTCTGGTAAAGCAGGTGATATTACAGGAGGTTTACCTCGTGTAACAGAATTATTTGAAGCACGTAATCCTTCTAACCCATCTGTTGTTTCTGAAATTGATGGTGTAGTTTCTTTCGGTAAGATTAAGCGTGGTAACAGAGAAATTATAGTTGAATCTAAAACAGGTGAGATTACTAAGTATTTAATAAAACTTTCTAATCAGATTTTAGTTCAAGAAAATGACTTTATTAAAGCAGGTATGCCTTTATCAGACGGAGCAACAACTCCTTCAGATATTTTAAGAATTCAAGGGCCATCAGCAGTACAAGAATACTTAGTAAACGAAATACAAGAAGTTTATCGATTACAAGGTGTAAAAATTAATGACAAGCATTTTGAGGTTGTTGTTCGTCAAATGATGCGTAAAGTTAAAATTATAGACTCTGGAGATACTTTATTCTTAGAGAATCAATTAATTCATAAAACTGACTTTATCAAAGACAATGATGCAATTTACGGAATGAAAGTTGTTGAAAATGCAGGAGATTCTGAAAACTTAAAAGCAGGACAGATTATTACTGCTCGTCAGTTAAGAGATGAAAATTCTTTATTAAGAAGAAATGATCAAAACTTAGTTGAAGCTAGAGATGCTAAACCAGCAACTGCAGAGCAAGTTTTACAAGGTATTACAAGAGCTTCTTTACAAACAAAATCGTTTATTTCTGCTGCTTCTTTCCAGGAAACAACAAAAGTATTAAACGAGGCTGCTGTAAGTGGTAAAATAGATACTTTAGAAGGATTAAAAGAGAATGTAATTGTAGGTAAGAGAATACCTGCAGGAACAGGAATGAGAGCTTATGAAAAGATTTTAGTTGGTTCTAAAGACGAGATGAAACAAGGCTTTTAAATAAAAATTTTAAATTTTTTAAATTCTAAAAGTTGAATTGTTTACTGTAACTTATTTACAATATTCAATTCAACTTTTTTTATTTTAAAAAAGTACTCAATTTAACAATATATATTATGGAAGAAAATCAAAAGAAAGATGGTCAATTAAATATAGAATTAGACCAAGAAATTGCAGAAGGAACTTATTCTAATTTGGCAATTATCAATCATTCCATGTCAGAATTTATTGTAGACTTTATCAACATTATGCCAGGTGTACCAAAGGCAAAGGTAAAATCTAGAATTATATTAACTCCTCAGCATGCAAAAAGATTAACAAAAGCATTAGCTGATAATGTTCGTAAATTTGAACAACAACATGGAGAAATTAAAGATTATGAGCAACCACCTATACCAATGAATTTTGGACCAACTGGTCAAGCATAACAAAAAAGAAAAGACAGCATTTAATGCTGTCTTTTCTTTTTATATTATATTAATTGCACTTTTCTTTATAGAAGTTTGTGTTAACTATTTTTAAATTTAATGTTAACTACTCTTAAAAATAGTATAAAAATTAGCCTTTTGTTTTCAATTTGGTAATAGTCTTAAAAAAATCAAAATCTACTTTTGATGTTTATAAAACAAACAAAAAATGAAACGATTTTATTTATTAAAACTTTTTTTATTAACGATTTTTTTATCGTTAAATGCAATAGGTACTTCTGCACAAACAGGTAATATTCAGGGGTTAATTACTGATAAAGATGGTTTTTATGTACCAGGAGCTAACGTTACAATAGAGTCTCTTAAAAAAGGAGATATTACAGATTTTGATGGAAAATTTAGAATTATTGGAGTTCCAACAGGTAAGCATATATTAAAAGTTTCTTATTTAGGATTTAAAGATATAGAACAAGAATTAGAGGTAAAAGAAAATCAAACTACAAGTATAAAATTAGAGTTGGTTTCAGAAAGTATAGAACTTGATGTCATCCAGATTAAAACTTTTAGATTCGGTAGCCAATCAAAAGCATTAAATACACAAAAGAATAACTTAAATATTACCAATGTAGTATCTACAGATCAAATTGGTAAATTCCCAGATGCTAATATTGGTGACGCTGTAAAAAGAATTCCTGGTATTACAATGCAAGTAGATCAAGGTGAAGCAAGAAATATAATTGTAAGAGGTTTATCTCCACAATTAAACTCTGTAACTTTAAATGGAAGCAGAATTCCATCAGCAGAAGCTGATAACAGAAACATCCAAATGGATTTAATCCCTTCGGATATGATTCAATCTATACAAGTAAACAAAGCTGTAACCCCAGATATGGATGCAGATGCTTTAGGAGGATCAGTAAATTTAATTACAAGAACTGCTCCACAGGGTTTTAGATTGTCAGCAACAGGAGGTTCTGGTATAAATACAATTACAAATAAAAGAATTTTAAATGGTTCTTTTTTAATTGGAGATCGTTCTAAAGATGGTAAGTTTGGTTGGATGATTTCTGCGGCAATTAACGATAATGATTTTGGATCACATGATGTAGAAGCAGAATGGACAGATGAATTTGCTTATACAGATGATGCTGGTGAAGAAGTAGAAATAGAAGTAAACCCTTATGCAAATGTTTTTGAAGAAAGAACTTATTTAGTGCAAAGAGTTCGTAGAAGTTTTTCTGCAAATTTTGATTATCAAATAAACGATAATAATGATATCTACTTTAAATCGATGTATAACTGGAGAGATGATAGAGAAAATCGTTTAGTTTTAGAGAATGAAATTTTAGATGGAGAAGATATTGAAGTTGGTGATTTTACACTTTCTGGTAATACATTAACAATGTTTCCTGTAGAAGCTAAGCGTGAAACCAAAGGAGGAATAAATAATAATAGAAATAAAAACAGACGTTTAGAAGACCAACGTATGTTTAATTTTAGTTTAGGTGGTAATCACTTGGCAAATAAATTACAAATAGATTGGATGGCGTCTTATGCAAAAGCATCAGAAGAGCGTTTAAACGAGCGTTACTTAGTATACGAAAGTGAATACGCTATTAACTATAATAATAATCCAGAGTTTCCTTTATATACTCCTGTAGATGCAGATGATTCTGCTTATAATAATTTTGAATTTGGTGAATTAACTGAAGAAAATCAGTATACGGAAGAAAAAGATATGAACGTTTTTGTAAACTTTAAATTGCCTTTAAATTTGTTTGACAATGAAGAAGGTTTCTTAAAATTTGGAGTTCGTGGTCGTTTTAAAAATAAAAACAGAGATAATGACTTTTTTGAGTATTCTCCTGAAGATGGTGCTTTTGATGAACTAGGTGGTATCCCAACAAGAGATTATACAAACTCAGATTACTTAGCGGGTAGCCAATACCAAGTAGGTTCGTTTGCAACTCCAGAATTTTTAGGGAGTTTAGATTTAACAGATGCATCTCAGTTTGAAGAAGAAGATTTAATTGATGAATATTTAAGTGGTAATTTTGATGTAAAAGAAAATGTTTACGCGGGTTACATTATGGCTAATCAACAATTAAGTAATAAACTTAGTGTTCTTGCAGGAGTTAGAATTGAAAGTACAAATTTAGAATCAGACGGATTTAAATTAACGTACATTGAAGAAGATGAAGATGCAGGTATCGATGAAGATATTTTAGTAGATGCTGTAAGTGATAAAAATTCTTATGTAAATGTTTTACCAGGTTTGCATTTTAAATATGATTTAAATGATAATAGTGTTTTACGTTTTGCTTGGACAAACACTTTAGCAAGACCTAATTACGAAGATTTAATACCAAGAGCAGAAATTGTAAATGAAGATAGTGAAGTGGTAATTGGTAACCCAGATTTAGATCCAACAACTTCTATGAGTTTCGATTTAATGGCAGAACACTACTTTAGTAACGTAGGTATTATTTCTGGAGGTTTATTTTATAAAAACATAAAAGACTTTATTTATACGTATCAAACAGAAACTACTGATGATAGTTATGGTGATGACACTACTGGATACGATGTTTATCAACCTTTAAACGGAGATAAAGCTTCTATTTTTGGTTTAGAATTAGCAATCCAAAGAAAATTAGATTTCTTACCAGGATTCTTAAAAAACTTTAGTGTTTATGCAAATTATACTTATTTAACTTCCGATGCAGACGGAATTCGTAATGAAGATGGAGATGAAAGAGAAGATTTAGATTTGCCCAATACAACACCAAATATGTTTAATGCATCTTTAGGTTACGCAGATGCAAAATTTAATGCAAGACTTTCTGGTAATTTTTCGGATGCTTATATTGATGAAATTGGAGGAAATGATTTTGAAGACCGTTATTACGATAAACAATTTTTCTTAGATTTTAGTGCAGGTTATACCATCAATCAAAATTTAAATATTTATGCAAGTGTAAATAATTTGACCAACCAACCGTTACGTTATTACCAAGGTGTAAGTGATAGAACGATGCAAATGGAATATTACGGACAAAGAATTACGTTTGGTTTAAAATATGATTTATTTAAAAAGTAAAAAATGAAATTAAACGTAAAAAATAGTGTTTTGTTTAGTGTAATGCTATCTTTATTATCATGTAATTCTGGTAGTAAATTACCAGCAATTGCACCAGATATAATTACAGAAAAAGCATTAAATGATACTGATGATCCTGCTATTTGGATTCATCCTACAGACGCATCTAAAAGTATTGTTTTTGGTACAGATAAGAAGACCAATGGTGCAATTTATGCTTACGATTTGCAAGGGAAAGTTATAGAAGATAAAACCATTAGAAATATAAAAAGACCTAATAATGTAGATTTAGAATATGGTTTTTCTTTAAATGATTCTGTTAAAGTTGATGTTTTAATGTTTACAGAAAGAGAAAAACAACAAGTTAGATTATTTTCTGTACCAGATATGAAACCATTAGATAATGGTGGGTTTCCTGTTTTTGAAGATGAAACCAATATTGAAAATAAACTACCTATGGGAATAGCTATGTACAAAAGTCCTGTTGATAGTAGCTTTTATGTAATTCTTGGTAGAAAATCAGGACCTAAAAAGGGGTATTTATATCAATATAAATTACTTGTAGAAAACACAAAAGTAAAACCAGTTTTGGTTAGGAAATTTGGAAACTTTAGTGGGAAAAAAGAAATAGAAGCTATTGCAGTAGATGCAGAAATGGGTTTTGTTTATTATTCTGATGAAGGGCATTGCATCCGTAAATATTATGCAGAACCTTCTAAAGGAGATCAAGAAATTTCTTGCTTTGGAGGCGAATATTTTTTAGAAGATATAGAAGGGATTGCTATTGCTAAATACGAAAACAATGAAGGATATTTAATTGTTTCTGATCAACAAAAAGGACAGTTTAACCTCTTTGATAGACAAACCAATAAATTTGTAAAAGCGGTTAATTTATCTACTTTAGAAACCGATGGTTGTGATGTTGTTACAGTACCTTTAAATGCCACTTTTAAAAGTGGATTGTTTGTAGCGATGAATGATGAAAAAGATTTTTATTTTTACGATTTAGACAAGTTAATTAAATAAAAATAACTTGTAAACAAAGAAAAAGCGAAACTTAATTGTTTCGCTTTTTTTTCATTTAAATTTCGGTTTCTATTTGTCTGTTTTTATACTGTAAAACATCATGATATAAAAAATCAATTATTTCATCTTTACATTGATAAATAGGTCTAGAATTCCAACTATGGTCTCCATTTTTTATACTGTATAAATAAAAAGATTTCTTGATAGATTTTAATTTATCTGCGATAGCTTTAGAACCGTAAAGAGGTAAATATCCGGTAGCATTTTTTTTGCAATAATGATGAGAAGCAATATTATAAGGCACTAAATTATCTTTTATTCCGTGAAATAATTGAGTAGGAATCGCATTTTCTGTTGTTATTTTATCAATAGAAATTGTTGCACCAGCCATGGCAATAATACCGGCAAATTTAAAGTTAGTATCTAAAATTTTATTATCGTACACATAAGCTAAATTTAAAACAGCTTCTGCACCAGCACTAGAACCTACTAAAATTATTTTATCAGTGTCTATTTTAAATTTTCGGTTGTGTTTTAAGAAGTATTGTACAGCATAACTAATATCTTTAGAAACATTGTTAAAAGCGGCTATTTTCAATGCAGCATTTGTTGTACAACCAAAACCAATTCCCTTCATGGTTAATCTATAAGAGATTGATGCAACTGCATAGCCATGTTCTACCATTTCCATGGCAAAATCTTTAGAAACTCTATCCTTTCTATCTCCTCCAGAAAATCCACCTCCATGCACATAAATTAGTAGAGGCAATTTACCTTTTGTCTTTTTAGGTTTGTAAAAATCTAATTTTAAATTTTTCTCTTTTTTTATACGCTGATAAGTGTAGGTTCTCTCAGAGAATTTAGAAGATTTTTCTAAAAATTGTTCTTGAGAAACACTATTCAAAAAAAAGAATAAAAAGAAAAGAGATAAGGTTATTTTCATTTTTAAATTAAGATTTTGATTTCAGTTTATTAAAAATTTTGGTTAGTTTAGAATATAGAAAAGCATTGGTTTGTACGTAATAAAAAGAAATAATACAAACAGAAATTAGGAATAAAATAGCGCCAATAATGGCTTCTGTTGGATTTAGATTTTTACCAATGATTTTTTTTAATCCCAAACCAGTAAAACTACCATAAATAATAATAAAATGAATTACATAAATAGACAATGTTTTTTGACCTATTTTTAGAATTAAAGGAGATTTTAAATATTTTTCTAAGCTATAGAAAATAGCAAAAATGATTAATACATTTCCAAACCTTGTAAACAGGTAATTGTAACTAGCAGCATCCATCAATAATTGGATGTAAAATAATTTGGATAGAAAGGCCAAAATAGTAGATGAATAAAAAATTAGTATGCATCCAACAATTACAAAAGAACCGATAATTGTTTTCTTAAAACTTTTTTTATGTAAATTTTTGTTGAAAATTGTTGCTATAAAAGCACCAAAACAAACGTAGCCAGACCAAGGTAAAATTGTAAAAATAGATCCATTACTTTTAGAAATATAGTTGTTTAAAAATATAGGAATTGATGTTACATTTAAAAATCTGTATAAAGGTTCTGTTAAAAAGATCGCAACACCAAGAGTTAATGTTATTACAGAAAAGAGTATTGTTTTTTTATTGCAAAGAAAATAGATACTGATGATTGATATTAAACTTAAACCTATTATCTGAAGTACATCAATAACTAAAAAGTAAGAACTAAATTTACCCCAAAGCCAGTCAAAAATAGGAATTCTTAATAAGTAACCAACTCCTATTAAAAAGAAACCTCTTGTAATTCCTTTTACCATTCTTTGGTTTTCTAAACCTTTTTCTTTTGCTTTTAACAAAAGATAGGTAAAAATAA
This sequence comes from Polaribacter sp. Asnod1-A03, assembly GCF_045063585.1. NCBI lineage: Bacteria > Pseudomonadati > Bacteroidota > Flavobacteriia > Flavobacteriales > Flavobacteriaceae > Polaribacter > Polaribacter sp. Asnod1-A03. Next base: position 2,035,700 of record NZ_JBEFOE010000009.1, read on the forward strand.
GCCCAGAAATTGTAAAAAATGTAGGTGCTGTAATTCCTCTAAAATAATGCCAAATATTAAACGCAATATTGTCTGTATCTCTATACGAAACCGCTAATAGGGTATCTATAAAATGCCCTTGTAACATCATTAAAATGGCAAAAGCTCTAACAATATCAATAAAATATAATCTATTTTTATCCACAGAAAATAAATAGTTTTCCGTTAAAGATAAATAAATTTTGAAGTTATAAAAGTTATTCTTAACCTTTTTAAACTGTAAATAATTAAATTTGTCTAGTTTTATTTAGTAACCAAAAATCAGCTAAAACCAATGCAGTCATTGCTTCTACAATAGGTACAGCTCTTGGCACAACACAAGGATCATGACGACCTTTACCGGTAATTTCTGTAAGATTACCTTCAGAATTTATGGTTTGTTGGTTTGTCATTATTGTAGCAACAGGTTTAAATGCAACTCTAAAGTAAATATCCATACCGTTACTAATTCCTCCCTGAATTCCTCCAGATAAATTAGATTCAGTAGAACCATCTGCATTAAAAATATCGTTATGATCAGATCCTTTCATTTTAGCACCGCAAAATCCACTACCAAACTCAAAACCTTTTACAGCATTTATAGATAACATTGCGCTACCTAATTGGGCATGTAGTTTATTAAAAATAGGTTCACCCAAACCAACAGGTACGTTTTTAGCAACACAAGTAACGGTTCCTCCAATTGTATCTCCTGCTTTTCTAATTTCTTGAATTTTTGTAATCATTTTTTCTGCAGAAACTTCATCTGGGCAACGTACAATATTATCTTCAGTTTTAGAAAAATCTAATTCTTGATAAGGTTTGTCTATAAAAATATCTCCAACAGAAGATGTAAATGCATTTATATTGATGCTTGCAATTAATTGTTTTGCAAGTGCACCTGCAACTACCCAATTGGCAGTTTCACGTGCAGAACTTCTTCCACCACCTCTATAATCTCTAATACCGTATTTTTTATCATAAGTATAATCTGCATGAGATGGCCTGTAAACATTAGTGTTATGATTATAATCTTTTGATTTTTGATTGGTGTTTTTAATCACAAAACCAATAGAAGTACCTGTTGTCACTCCTTCAAAAATTCCAGAATGAAATTCTACGGTATCTGGCTCTTTACGTTGTGTAACAATTTTAGATTGACCTGGTTTACGTCTGTTTAATTCTGCTTGTATAGCATCAAAATCTACTTTTAATCCCGCAGGAAATCCATCGATAACACCACCAATTGCAGTTCCATGAGACTCTCCGTATGTTGTAACTTTTAATAAATTTCCGAAAGAATTAAATGACATAATTAAATTTTAAAATAATAACCACAAATATACTAAACTACTTTACAAGATTTTAAGTTTATTAAACTTTGTAATGATTTCTAAAAACTATAATTTATATAAATAGTTTGATTTTTAGTTAGTTATAATTTTAAAAAGATTATTTTCAAAAAAAATGAAAATTAATTTAATTTTTTTCGTTCAGAACTAAAAAACTTTATATATTTGCATCCGCATTCAGGGAATACCTGATGAGACACTTGGAGAAATGGCAGAGTGGTCGAATGCGGCAGTCTTGAAAACTGTTGACTGTAACAGGTCCGGGGGTTCGAATCCCTCTTTCTCCGCAAAAACCCTTATAATCAATTGATTGTAAGGGTTTTGTGTTTTTAGGTGTCAGTATAGGTGTCACAAGTATGTTATTTAAACTCTTTTTTAAATTTTAAATGTATAACCTACAGTAATAAAATAATTAATATCGAGCTTATTAATTAACACATCTGGTTTTTTAATATATTCCTTGTCAAAATTGGTGTTTTTACTCATTACTTCTGTGTTACCAATATTAATTCCTGAATCAAGGGGAATACTATGTTTTTTTCTATAGGGCAATCTTAAACCTAATAATGCTTTTGGTAAAATATCTTCAGATATAGAAATACACATTCCAACAACAAAATGTACTCTAAGATTATCATTTATCACTTTACACGCTCTTAAAAGTAAGGTAGTTCCAAGTTCTCCATTTGTTGGGGCTTATTTAATACTTTGACTCTTGAAATATTATAATTCTCTATAAGAGATTGTAAAAAATCCATTTACAAAGTTTTTAGTTCAGTAGTAATTTTATCTTTTAATTCTTTTAAAAACACTTCTTGATCGTTTCATAAAAGCAAAATCAGTTAAGTTTATCTGAGTTTCCTGTCCTTTTTTTATCACATTTAAAATTAAAGAAGTACTATAAGCTTCAAACTTTTCTGCAATTTTAGTGTTATTTTCTTCATCAACATTAATAACACTAAAAGTAATTTTATCATTTTTTAATTCATCAGAAAAACATGTGTTTAATGTATAATTTGTGTTTTTTTCGATGGCATTATAAGTCATGCATTTGTGTGTAGAATGAAAATCTAAAACTTCAATTTTAGAAATTGATTTGTCTAAAGTTTCCGATTCTTTTTTTGTTTGATTATTACAAGCTGTTACCAATAATATTAAAGATTATTACAGCTAAAATTTTAATTGATTTTATTTTTATATGATTTATAGTTTATAACAAGATATTAAATAAATATCCAGAAAAAATAATGCAGAGTGTTACTACTCCAAAAAAGATGGCTATCAATTTTAAAGACATTACTTTTTTTAGTAACATAGCTTCTGGTAAAGACAAACCTACAACTCCCATCATAAAGGCAATTGCAGTACCTAACGGAATTCCTTTGGCTACTAATACTTGTGCAATTGGTAATATTCCGGATGCATTAGAATACATTGGTACGGCTAAAATAGTTGCAATTGGTACCGCAAATAGATTGTCTTTGGCCATGTATTGTTCAAAAAATCCTTCGGGTATATAACCGTGCATTAATCCACCAATGGCAATACCTATAACAACGTAAGGAATAATACCTTTTAAAATAGTTATAACTTCATCCCAAATAATAGGTAAACGTTGTTTTAATGTTAGTTTATCTGTAATAAATGCATCTTGTTCTTTTTGTGCATTTGCTAAAATATCTTTTACCCAAGGAGTTAAAAATCGTTCTAATTTTAATTTTTGAAGAATAATGCCAGAAATTGTACCTAACAGAATACCGCTGATTACATAAATAAGAGTGGTTTTAACTCCAAATAAGCCAATAAAAAGTCCAATAGCAACTTCGTTTACTAAAGGTGATGTTATCAAAAAGGCAAAAGTTACTCCTAAAGGAATTCCACCTCTTACAAAACCAATAAATAAAGGAACAGAAGAACAAGAGCAAAAAGGAGTTACAACCCCAAAAAGACTTGCCATTAAATATTCTAAACCATATAATTTATTTCTTGATAAATAATTTTTTACTTTATCTATAGGGAAATAGCTATTTACAATGCCCATAAAAAATATAATTACAAAAAGAAGTATTAAGATTTTTGTAGTGTCGTAAATAAAAAAGTTTAAAGCTTCTGCTAAATGTTGTTCCTTTGTTAAATTTAAAATATCAAAAACAAACCAGTCTGCAATTTTCTGAATCCAATCAAACATGTTGTATCATTTTTATGGTTCCAGAAATATTACAAGACAGTTTTATGGTGTTATATATAGTTCCGTGCTTTTCAATATTCTTTTTTAGTAATGCTATATTTAATTTTTTGTCATTTGTATAAATCGTTAAATTGTAAATTAAATTCTCCATTCTAGGAGGGTTTTCTAAACGTGTTGAATTTACATCAATAGTAGCTTTTGTATAACTGAACTTCATCAAATTAGAAAAACGTTCTACATTTTTTAAGATACAAGATGCAAAAGAACCTAAAAATAATTCTGCCGGATTTGGTAATGAGTCGGTAGTTTTTACAGTGGTTCCAAAATCTATTTCAGATTTTTTTATAAGAATCGCTGCATCTTGCTTCGCTATGGAAGACGCATTGATATTATAATTCATAATTTTTTAATTTAAAAGTTCTAAAACTTCTTTTTTAGAAGGAATTCTCCCTTTAATTGTAATAACATCATCTATAACTAGAGCAGGAGTAGACATTACATTATATTTCATAATCTCTATAATATCTTCTATTTTTTCTATACTTGCATCAATGTTGTTTTCTGTGATGACTTCTTTTACAACACCTGTCATAGATTGACATTTTGGACAACCTGTACCTAAAACTTTAATTACTTTACTCATAATATTTAAATTTGTTTATCGCAAATAAGCGATATGATTATTAAAAAAAATATCAATCAAAAAAATGTTGAAATAATGATTTTGCAATGTTCCAGTTTTTTTGATTGATGCAATACTTTATTTTTGGTGGTTTTAATTCTCCTTGAATTAGACCAACATTTTTTAACTCTTTTAGGTGTTGAGAAATTGTAGATTGTGCCAAAGGGAAAACTTCTACCAAATCACCAGTAAAACAACAAGACTGATTCTCTAAATATTTTAGAATAGCAATTCTTGTTGGATGCGACAATGCCTTAGCAAATTTGGCCAAAGCTTCTGTATCTTTCTTATATTCTATTTGTTCTAAATTTCTTTTCATATTTTACATCGTAAATTTACGATTGGTTTTTGTGTTAAAATGTGATAAATGTTACATAACAAAAAAAAAGTCAAGAGAAATCTTGACTTTTTTAAGTAATAAATTGAAGTATTTTTATTTAGCGAGTCTTAAAGCATCTGCATAATTACTATCAAATTTACTTTCTTCCACAGCTTTTGCTGCTTTTTCAACATCATATTCAGCTCTTTTAAAAGTCACTTTTATAGCTTCTGGATTGGTTGGAATTGTAGATTGATTCAATTCTAAAATAGCATAACAAATTCTTGGGTCTCCATCTTTGGGTTTTCCTACAGAACCAATGTTAACCACATGACTAAAAACATCACCATTTTTTATTATTCTATGGAAAGGTTTGTGTGTATGTCCGCACAATAAAACATCAACTTCTTCAGATTCCATCATACTTAATACTTCGTTTTCTGGATAATCGACATCCATATAATCGTTAATTGCTTTTACACTACCGTGAGTTAATAAAAGATTAAATGTTTTATTGTTGTTTACAAAAGATAATTTTAGATGTCTTGGTAAGTTGATTAAATATTCTCTATTTTCATCACTAACCATTGTTCTTGTTAATCCTTTATTAGAAGGTGTTGTTTCATTAATAATTGGTTTTAAAAGGTTTTCATCATGATTTCCCATAATAGTCGTAATTCCTCTTTTACGAATTTCATCAACCACCTCATTTGGCCAAACATTGTATCCAACCAAATCTCCTAAACAATAAATAGTGTCTACATTTTCTGAGTCTACATCTTTAAAAAAGGCTTCTAGCGCAGGTAAGTTTGCATGAATGTCAGAAAAGAAAGCTAATTTCATTTTGTAACTGTTTTAGAGGTATTAAAATATTTATTTTTTAACCAGAAAGAAACTTTTACTAGTAAAATTAAAGCAGGTACTTCTACTAATGGTCCAATTACACCTGCAAATGCTTGTCCAGAATTTAAACCGAAAACAGCAATAGCAACGGCAATAGCTAGTTCAAAATTATTACCTGCTGCCGTAAAGGCAACTGCAGCTGTTTTATCATATTCTGCACCAGTTGCTTTGGTAAAAAAGAAACCGATAATAAACATTAAAGTAAAGTAAACTAATAACGGTACTGCAATAATTAAAACATCCATTGGTATTTCTACAATTAATTCTCCTTTTAAAGAAAACATCACTACAATTGTAAATAATAAAGCAATTAGTGTGATTGGAGAAATTGTTGGGATAAACTTTTTCGTATACCATTCCTCACCTTTTAAAGGTACCAAAATAAGACGACTTAAAATACCTAGAGCAAAAGGAATACCTAAATAAATAGCAACACTTTCTGCAATTGTACCAATAGAAATATCTACGATTGCACTTTCAAACCCAAAATAAGGAGGTAAAATGGTAATAAATAACCAGGCATAAAAGCTATATGCAAATACTTGAAAAATACTATTTAAAGCAACCAAACCTGCTCCATATTCACTACTTCCTTCAGCAAGATCATTCCATACTAAAACCATTGCAATACATCTAGCTAAACCAATTAAAATTAGCCCAACCATATACTCTGGGTAATCTCTTAAAAATGTAATGGCTAAAAAAAACATTAAAACCGGACCAATTATCCAATTTAAAAGCAAAGAAATAGAAAGGATTTTTGTGTTTTTAAAAACTTTTGGTAATAATGCATAATTAACCTTTGCCAATGGTGGATACATCATTAATATTAAACCAATAGCAATGGGAATATTTGTTGTACCACTACTTAAAGAGTTTACAAAATCTGGAAAAGTAGGTGCAAAATAACCAATGGAAACCCCAATAGCCATTGCTACAAATATCCAAAGAGTTAAATTTTTATCTAGAAAGCTTAATTTTTTTGCTGCCATTTTATAAATTTATTTGAGAAAATATGTAAAATAATTCTGTTGCAATTTGTATACTTCTTTCGTGGTATTTTTCTGCTTGTTGTGGTGTGTTATCAAAAGCTTTTGGATCTTCAAAAGTAATCGGAATTCTTTTCTCTGCACCAGCAATAAAAGGGCAGCCTCCATCTGCTTGAGAGCAAGTCATAATTGCAGCAAATTCAGATTTTGGATTAAAATCATCCGTTAATTTTTTAGAAAAACCAATTATAGGGTGTTCGTTATCGGAATACTTAATTGTATAAACAGGATTGTTTCCTTCGGAAATTGTTTTTATATCAAAACCAGATTCTTGTAATGTTTCTGCAACGATAGGAAAAAGTGCCGTTGCTTCTGTACCGCCAGAATAACAAGTTACATTTTTTACGTTAAAGTAATTTGCCATTGTTTGTGCCCAAATCTGAGATAAGTGACTTCTACGAGAATTATGTGTGCAAATAAAATTGATTCTAATTTGTTTATTTTCGTCAATTTTAGATTGAATAAATTCTGTAAGCGGATTTAAAACTGCTTTACGTTCTATAGAAATAGTTTCTGGTTGTAAACCATTAATTAATTCTACTATTTTAGGATATAACATTGTTTCTTGTGTAACCATTTTTTTTATTTTAAAACATTTTAATTAGCAACAACCTCCTCCAGGTGTACAAGATCCGTTGCTTACTTTTACCATTTTTAACTTTGGTTTTTCAGCAGGAATGCCACATTGATCTTGTGCTAAACAGTCTGTTTGTTTTGTTGTTAAAAGAAAGTTTGTTCCGTCAAAATCAAGACCAAATTTTCCTATAGTTTCTGCTTGATATTCAACTTCTATTTCTAAATCTTCTATACCTAATACTTTTTCAGAAAGCTCTATAATGCTTACTAATTTTTCTGGGTGTAATCTGTGGTCGTAATCATTTGCATTCCAAAGCTGAAAGTTTACAACTTCTTCATTTCTTACGGTTCCGCCACAATCAATAAAATGTTTTGTTATTTTACCAACTTCTGTAACGTGGAAGTGATTAGGAACTAATGTTCCGTTTGGTAATTGAAAACCAATAGTATCTAGTTCTTTTAAAGCTAATTTTACTTCTGATAATTTCATAATTTTAATATTTTATTTTAATAAGTTTTTTATAAATCAATTTTTACAGCAATTATCTGATGTTGTGATATCTTGGTCTAAAAACTCTGCCATAACAGCTTTCATTGCAGTCCAATTTTTTGCATCAATACAATAACAAACACTCGTTCCTTCCACACTACCTTTTACCAAACCTAAATTTTTAAGCTCTTTTAAATGTTGAGAAATAGTGGGTTGTGCTAAACCTATTTCATTCACTAAATCTCCGCAATAGCAAGTGTTTATTTTAAAGAGTTGTTGCAAAATTGCAACCCTTGCAGGATGCCCAAAAACTTTGGCAAACAAGGCTATTTTGTTTTGTTGATCTGTAAATATTTCAGTTTTGGCTAATCCCATAATTTGTTCTTATATTAATACATTGCAATATTACGATTAATATTTATATCCTCAAAAATATTTTTGAATTATAATTAATTTGTATTTTTATTTAATGGATTTATTTTCTTCAGAAGTTATAAAAAATATTTTACCATTCGATGGAATTACAAATTATCATGGAGTCATTTTAGATAAGGATCAATGTAGTTTTTATTATAAAAGGTTAATGGAAACGATTCAATTTAAAAATGATGAAGCCATTATTTTTGGTAAAAAAATCATTACAAAAAGAAAAGTTGCTTGGTATGGAGAATCAGAATTTTCTTATACCTATTCTAAGGTAACAAAAACGGCAAATATTTTTACTCAAGAATTATTAGAGTTAAAAAAATTAATAGAGGAGGAAAGTGGAGAAACATACAATTCGTGCTTATTAAATCTATACCATTCTGGTGATGAAGGAATGGCTTATCATTCTGACGGAGAAAAAATGTTAAAGAAAGATGGAGCAATCGCATCTTTGTCTTTAGGAGCAGAACGTAAGTTTTCTTTTAAACATAAAGAAAGTAAAAAACGTATAGATATTGTCTTAGAAAAAGGTAGTTTATTGGTAATGAAAAAAGGAACACAAACTCATTGGTTACATAGATTACCACCAACTAAAAAAGTAAATTCACCGAGAATAAATTTAACTTTTAGAAGTATAGAGTTGTAAATTAGTTATCAATTTTTTTGATAAAATCATCTCTATAATTTAACCCAATTGGTATCCATTTATCTTCGATAATAATTCTATTTCTTTGTACAGAATAAATGTGTTTTAAAGAAACTATAAAAGATTTATGAACTCTTATAAAATTTAGTTTCCCTAATTTTTCTTCAAAACTTTTAAGGCTACTTAGTGTTAAAATAGGTTTTTCTTTACCTGTATATATTTTGATATAATCTTTTAAAGATTCTATATATCTAATATCATCTAAATTTATTTTTAAATTCTCATATTCAGACTTTACAAAAATAAAATCGTTTGCTTTTTCTTGAATAGTAGCAGGTGTTTCTTCTTCTATTTTTAATTTTAAAAAATTTTGTGCTCTTGTAGCCGCTTTTAAAAATCGATGAAAAGGAATTGGTTTTACAAGATAATCAATAGCGTTTAAATTAAAACCTTCTACAGCATAATGAGAATATGCAGTGGTAAAAATAAACATAGGTTTATTATCTAGAGATTTAATAATATCAATACCAGAAAAATCTGGCATTTCTATGTCTGTAAAAATTAAATCTATATTTTTTTCTTGCAATACAGATGTAGCTTCAAAGCCATTAGAACAACTTGCAACTAACTCTAAAAAAGGTGTTTTAGAAATAAAATCTTCTAAAATTTCTAGAGCAAGGGGTTCATCGTCTATAATTATACATCTCATTTGGTATTACTTTTTAGTTTGATAATTAAATTTACAATGTAAGAATTTTTCTCGTTTAAAATATTTAAATCATGAGAATTCGGATAAAGTATATTTAACCTGTTTTTTATATTGACCAAACCAATACCAGAATTTTCGCTCTTTGTTTTGTGTTTAGTAGATGTATTATAAACGTATAAATGTAGTTCTTCGTCTTTAACAGTAATTTTAATTATAATATTTGTTTTGCCTTTAAAATCGGTTCCATATTTAAAAGCATTTTCTATAAAAGAAATTAGTAATAAGGGTTCTATTTTATAATTTAAGTTACCATGTATATTTAGCTTTACTCCACTAGAATCTTTAAGACGAAGTAGTTGTAATGAAATGTAATTTTTAATATGCTCTACTTCCTTTTTTAAAGAAACTTTATTTTCACTAGCTTCATAAATTGTGTAACGCATCAACTCAGATAGAGTAACAATGGATAAAGTTGTGTTTTCTGATTTTTTATTAGCTAAAGCATAAATACTGTTTAAAGTATTGAATAAAAAATGAGGGTTTAACTGTGCTTTTAAAAAAGATAGTTCTGAGCTTGCTTTTTGGGTTTCTATTAAAACTTTTTCTTTTTCAGATTTATACCACTCAAAACCTAATTTAATACTGGTACTTAAGGTAAAAAATAAAAGTAATAAAATTAATGTTGGAAAAGATTTATAGATAGAATAACCATTATCAAAATTATGAGCTATGTTATTTTGAAAATGCTGATCGGGTGGTTTTGGAATTGTAAATTCAATTAAAAAAATAAATAAAATACTAGAAAGAATTGCGGTAATTATATAATAAAGAAACTGTTTTTTAAGAAGAATTTTAGGAACAAAAATGTAATAGTTTAAATAAAATGCGATTAAGAAAATACTAAACCTAAAAAAATAATCATTAGGTATTATACCTATCTTAAGATAAATTTGCGATGCACTAATTGCAAAAATAATTATCCATAAAAGCATATGTATAATTAAAACAGAAGATTTTTTATTATAAATATTCAATTCAATCATTGTTAGTGTATTGCAAAGTTATAAGTTAGGTGTTTAAAAGTTTTACAAAAGCTTATTTAATTTTCACAAAAAAAAATAGGCTAAAATTAAGATACTACATGTACGTTAATTTTTAGCCTATTAAATATTATAGGGTTAATCTCTTAAAGATTAATCATCTTCATTTTCTAATTCATCTGGTCTAAACTCCCAAACGTCATCAAAATAATAACTACCACTTCTACCCATTAAAACAAATGCTTTAGTATCAAAAACAAATGCATTAGCATCTTGTCTTGCAGAACCTTCAAATACTGGCAACTCATCCCAAGTATCTGTACTAGGGTAATAAACCCAAGTTTCAGTAGTAATAGATCCAGAAACACCAGTAGTTACATAACCTAATCCATCTAAAGAAAAAGCAACACCACTACTTAAAAGAATTTCAAAATCATCATCATCATCATCATCATCATCTAAGTCAGTTAATCTTGTCCAGTTTGTACCGTCAAAAGAATAAAAATCTTCTTCGTATGCACCATTATTAATACCTAAACCAATGTAAGCAACTTCACCAATTTTAAAAACAGAAGCATCTTGACGTTTTTGTCCTCCAAAACCTACAGACTGTTCCCAAGTATCAGAAGCAACATTATATTTCCAAAAATCTTTTTGCTCACTTCCATCATATCCAGTACCAATGTATCCATCGCTACCAATAGAAAAACCTATAGCACCATATCTTGCTGATCCTCCAAAATCTGCTTTTTGAGTCCAAGTATCTGTTGTTGGGTCATATTCCCAAAAATCTGTTAATTCATCATCACCATCATAACCAGTACCTAAATAACCTTTTCCATCAATAGAAAAACCAACGGCAGAACTTCTAGGTGTTCCTGGGAAATCAGCTTTACTAATCCAGTAATCTCCTTCAGAATTATATTCCCATGTATCAGATAAATAATCATCACCATCATAACCAGTTACTAAATAACCTTTTGTACCAATTGTAAAAGATACAGAGTTCGCTCTAGAATCACCGTCAAAAGCAGAGCTTTCTACCCAGTTTCCATACTCATCATCATCATCATCTCCATTACAACTTACAAAAAATAGAGACATTAATGCTACTATAAATAGTACACGACTCTTTTGCATCAAATTTGTTTTTCTCATTATATTTATTTTATACATTTCTTTATTATTTAGCAAACCTAAAATCTATTATATTGATAACAGTATAAAATAGACAAACGAGTGTATTTTATAGATAAACATGTAAATTAGATGTTAATTTCCTTAAAAGGTGTTAATTGTTAGGTTTAGAGGTGTTTTTTAGTCATAAGTCTATAAAATAGTGTTGTTTATATATTTTATGGTTTCTTATGATGATGCCCCTGATATTTTTGCTTGAAAAAGTAAAATGAGGTATTTTATTATTGGTGTTATTAGTATTGTTTTTATGGCAGCTTGTGCTACAGATGATACTACTTATGAGGTGGGAAATGATTTTATAGAAAGTGAAATACAAGTTAGAGTAATAGATACATTTTCAATAAAAACAGGTACTTTTAAATTAGATTCTTTAGTAACTTCTAGCACAAGTAGAATTTTATTAGGTAATGTAGAAGATGATAAAATAGGGAAACTTACAGCAAAAACTTTTTTACAAGTTGGTTCTTCTTCTTTTGATATTGATAATGAAGCTATTTATGATTCTATTGTAATGGTGCTTAATTATGATTCTTATTATTACGGAGATACTACAAAATTACAAACTTACAATGTACATAGAATTACAGAAACTGTAGAACCAGAAGAAGGAACTAGTTTTTATAATACATCTTCGTTGAGTTATGATTCTCAACCTTTAGGAGCAGTTAGTTTTACACCAAGACCTAATAGAGCTACAGATTCTGTGTCTATTAAAATAGACGATGCTTTAGGTCAAGAAATTTTTGATAAGATTGTAGATAATGATATTAATAATTCTGATGATTTTTTACAATTTTTTAAAGGATTAGCAATTATACCAGACGACACAGCAAGTAATCATATTTTAGGTTTTAACGCATCTACAACAGAAAGTGCAAGTGGTAACTCTAATTTAAGATTGTATTATACAGTTAAAGATGATGATGATGAAAATAACGATTACTACAAAGACTTTGTAATACTTGATGCGGCAAAACAGTTTAATCAAGTAGCTTTAGATTCATCTACTTCACTCTTAGGAGAATTTGAAGATGAAGAAGAGATTAAGTTAAGTGAAGATACAGAGAACTTAATCTTTGCACAAGGAGGATCTGGTGTTTGTGCTAGAATAGAAATACCTGCAATTAAAAAACTATTAGAATTAGCTGAAAACGGAACTACTTTAAGTGCCGATTTAACTTTTACTCCTTTAAAAGGAAGTTATGATGATAACAATCCGTTACCAACAACATTATCAGTTTATATTGTAGACCATAAAAATAGAGTTATCGGTTTACTTACAGATGTAGATGGTAACACAAGTAGTGCTTTTTTAAGTACGGAGGATGATGATGATGAATTACATCAAAATACTTTTTATACAGTAGATGTAAGTGGTCTTGTAGAACAAATTTTATTTACAGATGTTAATTTAAATTATGCTCTAATGATTCAATATGATGATTATTCTAACATAACAAATAATTTAATTATAGAGAATGATTTAAGTTCGGATGACAGAGTAAAATTATCAGTTAAATATTTAAATTATTAAAATGTATAAGAAAATAATAATAATATTACTAGTCGCTTCAGTAAACGTTTTATTCGGACAAAATAATACAAATACACCTTATTCATTGTTTGGTTTAGGTGTAGAGAATAAAACAGCATCAGCAGGTTTAACAGGTTTAGGTAACACAGGTATTGCTAGCTCTAGTCCTTTTGAAATAAATTTATTTAACCCTGCAAGTTTAGGGAATGTTTTACAAGAATCATTTTTATATGAATTTGGTTTAAATGGTACATCTACAACATTACAAACAAATGGAACTAGTGAGTCTAGTACAAATGGAAACATTTCTCACATTGCACTTGCTTTTCCTATAAGAAAATCTTGGGCAATAGGTGTTGGTATATTACCTTATACTAAAACCGGTTATAATATTGATGTAGAAGACGCTATTGAAGGCTCTACGGACACTTTTTATACGAGAATTACAGGAGAAGGAGGATTGAATAAATTTTATATATCTTCTGGTTTTAAGGTTATTAAAGATTTATCTTTAGGGGTAGATGTTTCTTTCTTATTTGGATCTATAGATCAAGAAAGACAAGTGTTTACAGGTTCTTACGTATCAATTAGCGACCAAAATAATTATAGAGGTATAAAGTTTAAAACAGGTTTACAATATAAGTTACCAGAGTTTAAAACATTACAAACTACAATTGGTGCTACTGTAGAGCTACCAACATCGTTATCAGGTAATCAAACAAGAACATCTTATAAGACATTAAGTTCTGGTTCTTCTGCGATTATAGAAAATGAAGTTGAATATGATTTAGATAATTTTGATTTACCTCTTTCTTATGGAGTTGGTATTACAACTTTAATAGATAAAAAGTTTACAACTAGTTTAGATTATAAAAAAGTACTTTGGAATGATTTAAATGATCAACAAAATAATGAGTCTTATGTAGATCAATCAATTTATGCATTTGGGGTAGAATATCTTCCGTCAAAAAATAAATTTAAATACTCTTCAAATATAAAATACAGATTTGGTTTAAATTATAATACAGGATTCTTACAAATATCTAGTCAGAAAATAGACAGTTACTTTGTTTCTGCTGGTTTAGGTTTGCCATTAAAAAGAAATAGTAGCGATTATGTTAATATTTCTTACTCATATGGTAGAGAAGGAACTTTAGAGAAGAATTTAATTGAAGAAAATTTTCATAAGATTACTGTAAACCTAAATTTTGTAGGTAATTGGTTTAAACAAAGAGTAATTGATTAATTACACCTTTATACTAAAAGGTTTCTATCTTATACTTACTTTTGTCTAAAATATTTTTTCTTTGGATAATAACAATCAACAATCTATAAACCTTAATAAGTATATAAGTTCTTCTGGTATTTGCTCGCGTAGAGAAGCAGAAAGATTTATTAACGAAGGTCGTGTTACAATTAATGGTAAACCTACTCAATTAGGTAATAGAGTAGGTAAAAAGGATGTTGTAAAATTAGACGGTAGACCTGTTGAACCAAAAAATAAGACACTTTATTTAGCCTTAAATAAACCTGTTGGTATTGTTTCAACAACAGATGATAGAGAGCCAAATAATATCATAAAACACATTAATTATCCAGAAAGATTATTCCCTATAGGTCGTTTAGATAAACCATCAGAAGGATTAATTTTTTTAACTAATGACGGAGATATTGTAAACAAAATTCTACGAGCTGGTAACAATCACGAAAAAGAATATTTTGTTTCTGTAAATAAATCGATAACAGAAGATTTTATCCAAAAAATGGGAAGTGGAATTCCTATTTTGGGTACAGTTACTAAAAATTGTTTGGTAGAAAAAATTAGCGATAAGATTTTTAAAATCGTTTTAACACAAGGTTTAAATCGTCAAATTCGTAGAATGTGCGAGTATTTAGACTACGAAGTAACTAAGTTAAAACGTACACGAATAATGAATGTTGAGTTAGGATATTTACAAACTGGAGATTGGCGCGAATTAACCGAAGAGGAAATGAAAGAAATCAATAAAATGATTTCAACTTCTTCAAAAACGGAAGAAGCATCTGTGGTTAAAGAAAAACCAAAAGCTCAAAAACCAAAAAGAAAACAAGCCCCTACAAAAAACGATTTTAACAGAAAAAGTGCTTCTTTCAGAAAATCATCACCAAAAAACAAAAGAAATAATTCTAGTTTTTCATCAAAAAAGAAAAGAAGATAATTTTTTATTGGGCGTTACCTTTCAGGTCAGGTTCTTCATTACAATCTTTTTTTCGTGCCTCAAAAAAGGATATCCATTGCAATCCTTAACGCATTTTTTTGCCAACAAAAAGCTATCTAATTTTTTAATTTTTAATTAAGAAGCTAATTATTATACAGTTCTTAAATAATACTATCTTTGCAGCCAATGAAATTCGACTTAAAAATTACCGACCCAAAAAGTAAGGCAAGAGCAGGAGTAATAACTACTGATCATGGAGAAATAGAAACACCTATTTTTATGCCTGTGGGAACTGTTGGAACCGTAAAAGGAGTACATCAAACAGAATTAAAAAACGAAATAAATCCTGATATTATTTTAGGAAATACTTATCATTTATACTTACGTCCAGGTTTAGATATTTTGGAAAAAGCAGGTGGTTTGCATAAATTTATGAATTGGGATAGAAATATCTTAACAGATTCTGGAGGTTACCAGGTTTATTCTTTATCTGGAAGAAGAAAAATTAACGAAGAAGGTGTAAAGTTTAAGAGTCATATTGATGGTTCTATGCATTTTTTTACGCCAGAAAACGTAATGGAAACCCAACGTACAATTGGTGCGGATATTATTATGGCTTTTGATGAATGTACGCCGTATCCTTGTGATTATAATTATGCTAAAAGATCTATGCATATGACGCATCGTTGGTTAGATAGATGTATCAATCATTTAGATAAATTACCTTATAAATATGGTTTTGAGCAAACTTTTATGCCAATTGTACAAGGTAGTACTTATAAAGATTTGCGTAAACAGTCTGCAGAATATATAGCAAATTCTGGTCAGCAAGCAAATGCAATTGGAGGCCTATCTGTAGGTGAGCCGGCAGAAGAAATGTATGCAATGACAGAAGTTGTAACAGAAATTTTGCCCGAAGAAAAACCACGTTATTTAATGGGTGTTGGTACGCCAATTAACATTTTAGAAAACATTGCTTTGGGGATTGATATGTTTGATTGTGTAATGCCAACAAGAAACGCTAGAAACGGAATGTTGTTTACGGCACATGGTTCTATCAATATTAAAAATAAAAAGTGGGCAGAAGATTTTTCTCCGATTGATGATATGGGGATTACTTGGGTAGATACCATGTATTCTAAAGCATATTTACGTCATTTATTTGCAGCAAAAGAAATGTTAGGTAAACAGATTGCTTCTATTCATAACTTAGGATTTTATGTTTGGTTAACACGTGAAGCAAGAAAGCATATATTAGCAGGAGATTTTAGAGAATGGAAAGACAAGATGGTAAAACAAATGGATAATCGTTTGTAAACATATTTAAACAAGACTTTTGAAAATAATTGATTGGTACATATTAAAACGATTTTTGGTAACTTTTATATTTACCTTATTAATCTTAATACCTATTGCTATTGCCATTGATATAGCAGAAAAAATAGATAATTTTTTAGAGCACGCAGATTTAAGTTTTTATCAAGTTGTAGATGAGTATTATATAAATTTTATAATTTATTATGCCAATACTTTTATGCCTTTGGCGTTATTTATAGCTGTTATTTTTTTTACATCTAAGCTATCTAGTAACACAGAAATTATAGCTATTACAAATGCAAAAGTTTCATTTACTAGGTTTTTATATCCATACTTTATAGGAGCTACATTAATTACAATTGTATCTCTTTTTATGAACCATTTTGTGGTGCCTAATAGTAGTACAGAAAGAAAACAGTTTGAAAGGGAGTATGTTAATAGTAGTAGACAAAAAAATGAATTAAAATATGTAAAAGAGTTTAGTCTACAATTAACAGATAGCACTTATATTTTTATCAGGAATTATAATACACAGTCTAATTCTGGTTATGATTTTACTTCAGAAGTTTATGATGGATTAAAATTGAAATCTAAATTAATGTCTAATAGATTAAGTTACAATACAAAAGATTCTACTTTTACTTTAAGTAATTGGAGAAAACGTATTATATATAATGATAGGGATAGTATTTTTTCAGGTAGTAAGATTGATACCGTTTTTAATTTTACTCCTAAAGATTTAATATATAAATCGGCATTAGCACAAGAAATGCCTTCAGATCAACTACTTAATTTTATTGAACTCTCTAAAAATAGAGGCGTTAAAAACTTAAATGCGTATTTAGTAGAGCTTCATAAAAGAACGAGTATGCCAATAGCTTCTTATATTTTAACTATAATAGCCGTTGCTTTGGCTTTTAGAAAAAGAAGAGGAGGTACAGGTGTTAATTTAGCAATCGGTATTGGTATTATGTTTCTGTATGTGTTTTTAATGAAGATTGCAGAAGTTCTTGGTGGTGTAGCTGGTGTTAACTCACTTGTTTACGTCTGGATTCCTAATATTGTTTTTGGTTGCTTAGCCATATACTTATATATAAATGCAAGAAAATAGGTTTAAAAACTATTTACTACTTCATCTAATTGTTTTTATTTGGGGGTTTACAGCTATTTTAGGTGCCTTAATTAGTATAGATTCTGTACCGTTAGTTTGGTACAGAATGTTATTAGCAGTATTATTTATATTAATTTACTTTATTTATAAAAAGAAGTCTTTTAAAGTTGATACTAAAGCGTTAATCAGGTTTTTAATAACAGGAATTATTATTGCTTTACATTGGGTTTTCTTCTTTAAAGCCATAAAAGTATCTAATGTTTCGGTTGCTTTGGTAACAATGAGTACAGGAGCTTTTTTTACCGCGTTAATAGAACCTGTTTTTTTTAAAAGAAAAATTAATTCGTTAGAAATAATACTTGGTTTTGTTGTTATACTTGGGTTGTATATCATTTTTAATTTTGAAAGTCAATACAAACTAGGAATTGTATATGCGCTTATAGCTTCTTTTTTAAGTGCATTATTCTCTGTGCTTAACGGACTCTTTGTTAAAAATTATTCGGCAAGTAAAATATCATTTTATCAATTATTATTTGGGGTATTTTTTATAACAGTATATTTTATTTTTACCAATAATTTTACTGTATCTTTTTTCTCATTACCACCATCAGATTGGATTTATTTAATCATTTTAAGTAGTATCTGTACAGCTTACGCTTTTGTGGTATCGGTTAGAATAATGAAACATTTATCTCCATTTACTATAATGCTAACGGTTAATTTAGAGCCAATTTATGCAATTATTTTAGCCTTATTTATTTTTGGAGAAAAAGAAAAAATGACTCCAGTTTTCTATTTAGGTGCTTTTATTGTATTATTTGTAGTCTTGTTAAATGGAGTTATTAAAAATAAAACAGCCTTAAAAAGTGTAATTAAAAGAAAAACTATCGTAAAAAAGTAATTTCTTTAAAAAAAACAATTAATTTATAGTATGTTTGCTTTTACAAAGAACTAAACTCAATTAACTACAATATGGAATATTTAGATTTCGAAATGCCAATAAAAGAGCTTTTAGATCAGTTAGATAAATGCCAGATTATTGGAAAAGAAAGTGATGTAGATGTAAGTGCTACTTGCAAAAAAATTGAAAAGAAATTAGAAAAATCTAGAAAAGATATTTATAAGAACTTAACACCTTGGCAAAGAGTTCAATTATCTAGACACCCAAACAGACCTTATACTTTAGATTACATTAAAGCTATTTGTGGAGATACTTTTATGGAACTTCATGGTGATAGAAATGTAAAAGACGACAAAGCCATGATTGGTGGTTTAGGTAAAATTGGAGACCAATCATTTATGTTTATTGGTCAACAAAAAGGTTACAACACTAAAACGCGTCAATATAGAAATTTTGGAATGGCAAATCCAGAAGGCTATAGAAAAGCTTTACGCCTAATGAAAATGGCAGAAAAGTTTGGAATACCTGTTGTTACTTTTGTTGATACTCCTGGTGCATATCCTGGTTTAGAAGCAGAAGAAAGAGGACAAGGTGAAGCTATTGCTAGAAATATTCTAGAAATGACACGTTTAAAAACACCGATTATAACAATTATTATTGGTGAAGGAGCTTCAGGAGGAGCTGTAGGTATTGGAGTAGGAGATAAGGTGTATATGATGGAGAATACTTGGTATACAGTTATTTCTCCTGAATCTTGTTCTTCTATTTTATGGAGAAGTTGGGATTTTAAAGAACAAGCCGCAGATGCATTAAAATTAACAGGAGATGATATGAAAAAATTGAAGTTAATTGATGGTATTATTCAAGAACCAGTTGGTGGTGCTCATTCAGATAGAGAAGGAGCATTTAAAGCTGTAGAAGAACAAATTTTAACTGCTTTTTCTGAATTAAAAGAATTAACAGAAGTAGATTTAGTATCACAAAGAATGGATAAATATTGTGATATGGGAGTTTACAAAGAGTAAAATATATTTCCTTATTTAATATAAAAAAAGAAGAAGTGTTTAACTTCTTCTTTTTTTATATTACTAATTTATTATGATAAAGTCTTCTTATAAATTAGGAATCACTAATTCTTGTCCAACTTTAATAACATCTGGGTTGCTTAAGATATCTGTGTTAGCTTCAAAAATTACAGGATATTTCATTGCATTACCATAGTATTGTTTTGCAATTTTGCCTAAAGTCTCTCCGCTTACAACCGTGTGTTTTGCATAAATAGAAGTGTCTGCAACTTTAATGTCTGCTTTAATATCTGTTGGCTCTTCACCTCCAATTTCTTTAATTTTATCCCAAATAAGGTTTTTTTCATATTGAGTTTTTGCAGTACCGTTAACATATAAAACTCCATTCTCTTCTTTTACATCTCCATTTTCTATTGCTAATGCTTCTCCTAATTCTAAAACTCCTTGATATTTTGCTTTCATTCTAATTTTTTATTTTATTATTAATATTTTAAATATACAAAAAAACCGAAGCAATTTGCTTCGGTTTTCGATAAATGTATCGTTTTTGTAGTTAAGCCTCCTTAGTATATACTAGCAATGGCACAACTATTTTTTTATAAATGAATTACTTCATCATAAGCATCAGCAACAGCTTCCATAACCGCTTCACTCATTGTTGGGTGAGGGTGAATTGCTTTTAATACTTCATGTCCAGTAGTTTCTAATTTACGTCCTAAAACGGCTTCTGCAATCATATCAGTAACACCAGCACCAATCATATGGCAACCTAACCACTCTCCGTATTTAGCATCAAAAATTACTTTTACAAAACCATCAGGAGTTCCTGCAGCTTTAGCTTTACCAGATGCAGAAAAAGGAAATTTACCAACTTTTAATTCGTAACCAGCTTCTTTAGCTTTAGCTTCAGTTAAACCTACAGATGCAATCTCTGGAGTTGCATATGTACAACCTGGTACGTTACCGTAATCGATTTTTTCTGTATGTAAACCTGCTAATTTTTCAACACAAGTAATTCCTTCTGCAGAAGCAACGTGTGCTAAAGCTTGTCCAGGTACAACATCACCAATAGCATAATAACCAGGTATATTAGTTTGGTAAAAATCGTTTACTAAGATTTTATCTCTATCAACAATAATACCTACATCTTCTAAACCAATGTTTTCTATGTTAGATTTAATACCAACAGCAGATAATAAAATATCAGCAGTTAAAGTTTCTTCTCCTTTTTTAGTTTTTACAGTTGCAACAACACCTTCACCAGAAGTATCTACAGACTCTACAGAAGAATTTGTCATTACTTTAATTCCAGATTTTTTAACTGAACGTTCAAATTGTTTAGAAACATCAATATCTTCTACAGGTACTAAATTTGGCATATATTCTACAATAGTAACTTCTGTTCCCATTGAGTTATAAAAATGTGCAAATTCTACACCAATTGCTCCAGAACCTACAACAATCATAGATTTTGGTTGTGTTGGTAAGCTCATTGCTTGTCTGTAACCAATTACTTTTTTACCATCTTGAGGTAAGTTTGGTAATTCTCTAGAACGCGCACCAGTTGCAATAATAATATTTGTAGCAGAATATTCTGTTACTGTACCATCTGCAGCAGTTACGTCTACTTTTTTACCAGTTTTAATTTTACCAAAACCGTCAATAATATCAATTTTGTTTTTCTTCATTAAAAAAGCAACACCTTTGCTCATTCCGTCTGCTACACCACGACTTCTTTTAATAACGGCATCAAAATCTTTATCAATTGCTTCTGCTTTTAAACCATATTCATCAACATGCTTTAAGTAATCATAAACTTGTGCAGATTTTAATAATGCTTTTGTTGGGATACATCCCCAGTTTAAGCAAATTCCACCTAAGTTTTCTTTTTCTACAATGGCAACTTTAAAGCCTAATTGAGAAGCTCTAATCCCTGTTACATAACCTCCAGGTCCACTTCCAATAATAATGATGTCGTATTTCATAATTGTATATTTAACTTTTCTATTTTTTTTAATTTTTTGGGCGTTTTAACGGGCTTTTCGTTATATCTTTTTACAATGAAAAAGCAGCATTATAAAAAGGATGCCACTACAATCCCTAACGCACGCTAATTTACTAACTTTTACGCTTATAAACAATGCAATTTTAACTAATTTACATTCTCTCAGGAACCTGAATTCCTAATAGTAAAAAAGCAGATTTTATAGTATCAGCAACCTTTTTAGCCAACTGAACTCTAAACACTTTTTTATCTTGATTTTCTTCTCCTAAAATAGATACGTTTTGATAAAAAGAATTGAACTCTTTTACCAAATCATATGTATAATTTGCAATAACGGCAGGCGAGTAATTGGCAGCTGCTTGTTGCACTGTTTCTGGGTATAGCTCTAATTGTTTTAATAATTCTTTTTCTTTTTCGTGCAATTCAATCGTTACAGGTTGTGAGTAATCAAAATCTGCTTTTCTAATAATCGATTGAATTCTAGCATAAGTATATTGAATAAATGGACCGGTATTTCCTTGAAAGTCTACAGAAGATTTTGGGTCGAACAAAATTCTTTTTTTAGGATCTACTTTTAAGATAAAGTATTTTAAAGCTCCTAAACCAATTGTTTTGTATAATTCTTCTTTTTCTTCTTCAGAATAACCATCTAATTTCCCTAACTCTTCAGAAATTGTTCTGGCAGTATCTGTCATTTCTACCATTAAATCATCAGCATCTACAACCGTTCCTTCTCTAGATTTCATTTTTCCAGAAGGTAAATCTACCATTCCGTAGCTTAAATGATGTAGTTGTTTTGCCCAATCAAATCCTAATTTCTTTAAGATTAAGAACAATACTTGAAAGTGGTAATCTTGTTCATTACCAACGGTATAAACCATTCCACCAACATCTTCGTAATCTTTTACACGTTGAATTGCTGTACCAATATCTTGTGTCATATAAACTGCAGTTCCGTCTGAACGTAACACAATTTTTTCATCCAAACCATCTTCAGTTAAATCACACCAAACAGAACCATCTTCTTTTTTATAGAAAACACCTTTTTCTAAACCTTGTGCAACAACATCTTTACCTAATAAATAGGTGTTACTTTCATAATATAGATTATCAAAATCTACACCCATGTTTTTGTAAGTAACATCAAAACCTGCATAAACCCAAGCATTCATAGTTTCCCAAAGAGCAACTACTTCTTTATCTCCTGCTTCCCATTTTAAAAGCATTTGTTGCGCTTCAACAAATAAAGGGGCTTCTTTTTTAGCTTCTTCTTCCGTTTTACCTTCAGTAATTAATTGAGCTATTTCTTTTTTGTATTCTTGATCAAATTTTACATAGTAATTACCAACTAATTTATCACCTTTTAAACCTGTAGATTCTGGAGTTTCTCCGTTTCCGAATTTCTCCCAAGCCAACATAGATTTACAAATATGAATTCCTCTGTCGTTAATAATTTGTGTTTTGTAAACTTTTTTACCAGCAGCTTTTATAATTTCTGCAACAGAATACCCTAATAAATTATTACGTACATGACCTAAATGAAGCGGCTTGTTTGTGTTTGGTGATGAATATTCTACCATAATGGCTTTTTCATCCGTATTTGGTAAAACAAAACCGTAAGAATTGTTTGAATATATAGAGTTAAATAAATTTGTGTAGAAAGAATCATCTACAACTAAATTTAAAAATCCTTTTACGACATTATAATTGATGATTTCTGTAATATTTTCTACTAAATATTTTCCTAAATCTTCACCAATAGCAACAGGATTTCCTTTTTTATATCTTAATAAAGGGAAAACAACTACCGTAATATCTCCTTCAAATTCTTTTCTAGTTGCCTGAAACTCTACAGATGGAATTTCTATATTGTATAATGCTAAAAAACCTTCTTTTACTTTGGTTTCTATGGTGTTTTGAATGCTCATTTAATCTCTAAAATTGAATTGCGAATTTACATATTTTTATTTGTTTTTTAGAATGATTTTTGGTTTAGAATAATTGTACTTTTGCACTATGGAAAAACGCTTGCAACAACTCCCAAAATTAGCAGAAGAAGCTAAAAAAGAAAACCTAAAATATTTTACAAACTTAAAAAAAAGAACACCTAAAAATTTAGATTATGTAATGCAAGAATTACATGATAATGAGTTTGCAAAAACAGATTGTTTAGAATGCGGAAATTGTTGCAAAACTACTAGCCCTATTTTTACAGATAAAGATGTAGAGCGTATTTCTAAACACTTAAAAATGAAAGTTGCTAATTTTACAAAGCAATATTTAGAAAGAGATGAAGACGATTTTATGGTTTTAAAAACAGCGCCTTGTTCTTTTTTAGATGAAAGTGATAATACGTGTTTTATTTATGATGTTCGCCCAAAAGCTTGTGCAGAATATCCACATACAAATCGTAGAAAATTTATTGGTATTACAGACTTAACTATTACAAATACTTCTATTTGTCCTGCCACTTATAATATTGTAGAAGCCTTAAAAAAGAAAATACCTTTAGAGTCTAATAAGAAAATTAGAAGAAAATAATTTTTTATTGATTATTTTTGGAAGAAAAGTTATGAAAAAAATAATAGTATCTCTTGTCTTTGTTTTTACATTTATAAATAAATCTAATGCCACGCAATGGATGAGTTCTTTTGAAGATGCTAGAAAAATGGCAATTTCAACTAATAAATTAATTTTAGTAGATTTTTGGGCAATTTGGTGTGGCCCCTGTAAACGTATGGATTCTGAATCTTGGAGTGATGCTGAATTGCAAGGTGTCATAAATAATTTTATTCCATTAAAGATAGATATTGATACTGATAAACAAATGTCTAAAAAGTATTCTGTAAGAGGAATTCCTTATGTTTTTATTTTAGACCCTAATGGAGAAATTGTTTTTAGTAAAATGAGTTATATGAATAAAAACGAAGTAAAACAGCTTCTTAATAAGTTCTCTGTCAATACGGCTTTATTACAATCTGAATTTACTGAATTTTATAAAAATAGAACGGGAGATTCTACTTTAGATATTGCAAATAAATATTTTGATTATTCATTATTTGTTGATAAAGCATTAAGAAATAATTTTTTAAAACTAGGTAGTGTATATCTAAAAAAAGCGAAAAATTTATTTGAAAATGAAGGAAGAAAAAAGAAAGAATCTCAAAAGATTGGTTTGCTAGGTAATGTTTATAAAAAACTAATTCAGGGTAAATATGAGAAATCTTTAAAGATGTTAAATAAATTTAAAGGGGGAGCTATAGAAGAAAAAAATAAACCTTTGTATGATTTCTTAAACTTTGCAATTTATAATAAGTTAGAAAATAAAGAGCAAGCAAAATTGTGGTATGAAAAATTAAAAAAACATAAAGATGCTAAGTTATTTTTGATGAAATCTAGAAAAGTATAGATTTAAAAATCTGAAATAGAAAAATGTTATAGATATTAATTTTTTCTTTTTATAATAAAATTATTCAAGCTGCAATAAGGGGTGTCATTTGTTTACAAAAACTTTAGAGATAGTTTCTTAAATAGCTTTATAAATATAATAGACATTATGATTTAGTCTATCTAAAATAATTATAGGTTTTTAAAGTTTTATATAAGAAATCAACTAAAAATAGAGTGAAAGAAATAATATTTAATATGTATTTTTACCAAGGTTAAAATTTATCATCAATTTGAATTACGAGTTATTTATTGCAAAACGTATTATTGCTGGCAAAAAGTATAAGAATAGTATTTCATCACCAATAATTAAAATAGCAATTAGTGCAATTGCATTGGGTATTATCATTATGCTTATTGCTGTAGCTACAGGTGCAGGTTTGCAATATAAAATTCGCGATAAAATGGCGGGTTTTAAAGGTCATATTCAAATTGTGAATTACGATTCTAATAATTCTGATGTTTCTACAGTTGCAATAAGTAAAAATCAAGATTTTTATCCGGAGTTTAAAGATATAGAGGGTATTAAAAATGTGCAGGTCTTTGCCAATAAAGCAGGACTTTTAAGAACTAAGACAGATTTTGAAGGTGTTGTTTTTAAAGGGGTTTCTACAGATTATAATTGGGATTTCTTTAATGAATACTTGGTAGAAGGTAGAATACCAAATTTAGCATTGCCAAGAACCAAAGAAGTTTTATTATCTCAAACAATTGTTAATCGTCTGCATTTAAAGTTGGGAGATACTATTTTTGCTACTTTTCTTAAAACATCAACCAGTAAGTTACCTTCTAATAGAAAATATACAATTGTAGGAATTTATAGCTCTGGCTTTGCTCAGTTTGATAAAATGATGATGATTGGTGATCTTAGAGAAGTACAAAACCTTAATAAATGGACAGAAAATGAAGTTGGTGGTTTTGAAGTTCTTTTAGAAAGTTTTGATGATATTGAAATAAAAGGACAAGAAATTTATGGAGATATTGGTGCAACTCTAAATGCAAAAACAATTGTAGAAAGTTACCCCTCTGTTTTTGAATGGATTCAGCTTTTTGATAATAATGTATGGTTTATAATTGCTATTATGATTTTAGTAGCAGGTATAAATATGATAACTGCTTTACTTGTTTTAATCTTAGAGCGAGTACAAATGATTGGTATCTTAAAAGCTTTAGGTAGTGCAAATACAAGCATTAGAAAAATATTTTTATACAATGCTTCTTATCTTATTTTAAAAGGACTTTTTTGGGGGAATATTATAGGTTTATCTATTATTTTTATTCAAGATTATTTTAAAGTTATTACTTTAAACCCAGAAACTTATTATGTAAATACAATGCCTGTTTACATTTCTTTATCTCAAATTTTATTATTGAATTTAGGTACATTAGTGATGTGTTTTTTAATGTTGATAATACCTTCTTACATCGTTACCAAAATTCACCCATCTAAGTCTATTAAGTTTGCTTAAGTTTTAACTACTTCCTTTCGTCGTTTATATTATTGTATTCGTCGAAAAAAAAATAGGATAGCAAATAAATAATGTTTCTTTATAATGTCTTGAAGAATTAATTACATGAACTTTTAAGTTGAGGGACTTATTTGGGATTGATACTAATCGTCTAAAATTAACTTTTTAGGCGATTTTTTTATTTTATATATTTTTAATTAGATAAATTTATATAAAGAAATTAGCTTTCCATAGGCTTACGCTCTAATAAAAAAACGTTAGTTTATTAATCGTAGTATTTTGTTATTTCAACGTTTTAAAATGTATTATTATCGAAATCAGGGTTTTAAATTAAGTGTTTAGTTGTTTATTTGTAGAGTCTTAAAGAATTAATTATCATATTTTATAAGTTAAAGGGTTGAAACAAATCGTCTGAAATTTAATTTTAGACGATTTTGTTATTTAAAAGTGTTTTTGTTTTTTGATGCTAATTTTAGTTTATTAAATTAGAGAGGATAAATAAACTTAATTCATTTAAAATTTCTAAAACAATCAAAAACCATTCGTCTAAGTAACTTGTTAATTCGTCGAATATTTAAATCAAATCATCGAAAGTAAATTTTTTCATCTGATTTAAATCGTTTCTTTGAAATGAATTAAGAGATAAATATTATTTCTTTTAATGGTTTTAAAGAATTAATTATAATATTTTTATAAGTTGGGGGACTTGTAATATTTAATATAAATCGGTTGAAATTTATTTTTAACCGATTTTGTTGTTTTTAGACTATTACTTCCTGAATAAATACAGTCAATATTTATACTTATCATATTTTAGAGCACCATATTTTATCATACTCAAATTTATTATTGCATCTTCTTTTTTTAAGAAACTTTTTTTTTATTCTTAGTATATTTAGGCAATTCAAATCAAATACTTTATTATGAAATACCTAAAATTACTGTTACTTCTAGCGGTTGTTACTTCTTGTAAAAAAGAAGAAAAAAAAGAAGAAGATCTTTTATCTAAAGCAAAATCAATTCATAAACGAGTTATGACTTTAGATACGCACGTAGATATTAATGTATCTAACTTTACAGATTCAGTTAATTATACTCAAAAATTAACAAACCAAGTTAATCTTCCTAATATGGAAGAAGGAGGTTTAGATGTTGCTTACTTTATTGTCTATACAGGTCAAGGAGAGTTAAATGAAGAGGGGTATGCAAAAGCATATGATAATGCAATGAGTAAATTTAATGCAATACATAAACTTACAGAAGAAATTGCACCAGATAGAATTGGTTTAGCAACAACATCAGAAGAAGCAAGAGAAATTTATGCATCTGGTAAAAAAGTAGCGATGATTGGTGTAGAAAATGCATACCCGTTAGGAGAAGATATTTCTAGAGTAAAACAATTTTACGATTTAGGAGCAAGATATATGAGTCTTTCCCATAATGGACATAGTCAATTTTGTGATTCTAATACGGGAGAGAAAGATAGTATTTGGTTACATAATGGTGTAAGTGATCTAGGAAAAGAAGTAATTAAAGAAATGAATAAGTGGGGAATTATGATTGATGTTTCTCACCCTTCTAAAAAATCGATGCAAGATATGATTGCGCTTTCTAAAGCTCCAATTATTGCATCTCATTCTTCTTCTAGGGCATTATGCGATCATAGTAGAAATTTAGATGATGAACAATTAGAATGGCTAAAAGAAAATGGCGGGGTTGTACAAACTGTTGCTTTTAGTTCTTATGTAAATACAGAAAAGGATGCAAAATATAAAGATGAATTGGTAAAAGTAATTCAAACTTTAGCTGATGAACAAGGTGTAACTTTAACTCCTAGAAGAGAAATAAGAAAATTAAAAGGAGAAGAACGAGAAGATGCTATTGCTATTTATATGAAGTTGTCTAAAGAGGCAAAAGCTAAAATGAATTCTTCTACGGTAAACCCAGTAGATGTTGCAGATTTTGTAGATCATATAGATTATCTAGTTGAAAAAATAGGAATTGATCATGTAGGGATTAGTTCTGATTTTGATGGTGGTGGTGGAGTAGAAGGATGGAATGATGCTTCTGAAACACTAAACGTAACTATAGAATTAGTAAAAAGAGGATATACAGAAGAGCAAATAGAACAATTATGGAATGGTAATTTATTACGTGTTTTAGATGAGGTTGCAGAAATTGCAAAAGAAATTCAAGAAGAGGAAGCTGTTTAATCTTTCTAAAAAGTATACTAAAAATAAAAAACCATCTCCCTTTGAGATGGTTTTTTTTAATTCAAATAATTTACACCGTGAAAATAGTTTACAAAGTTATTTTCATTAATTATTGTCCAAGTATTATGCCAAACATAGTTTGTTAAATTTATTTTGTTAAACTTAACAAAAATGATTGTTAAAATTTTTTTCCATTGTTGTTTTAAAATTTAATTCGATTACTTTTAAAAAATGAATAAAAGGAGTCTATTAGTTTTAATATTTATTCTTACATTAATGTCTAATAGAACTAAAATCTATGCGCAAATAGATTTAGAGTCAAAAGACTATTATGTTTGGTTTGATGCTGTGGTTGGTAATGGAAATTCAGGTATTTATAATGGTACTATATTTTTAGAAAAATTTAAAGCTAAACCAGGTAATCATCGCTTCTTTCTTGATGATGATTATAAATTAGGTAATCTTATTTATGATAATCAAGCTTATTATAACATCTATTTAAAGTACGATATTTATGATGATCAGTTAATCGCAAAACTACCTTATCAAGATAATTTTTTGTTTTTAAGATTGATAAAAGAAAAAATTGATTTTTTTGAATTGAATATTGATAAAATTGACAATTCTACAGAAAAACATTCATTTGTAAATAGTAGAACAAGACCTTTAATTCTAAATGATGATTTTAACGGTTTTTATCAAATTTTGTTAAAAACAAAAATTGCCACTTTATTAAAAAAGAATTACAAAGAAAAATCGGAGTTAATTGATAATAATTTAGCCTACACCAAATTTTATGAAAGAAGTTACTATGTATTGTTAAAAGGCAATACTTATTATCCTATAAATTCTAAAAAAGAGTTGATTAGAGTTTTTTCAAATCAAAAAAAATACATTTCGCTTTTTTATAGAAGAAATAGAAAACTTTTTAAAGTAAATGAAACTGATTTTTATAAAAATCTGCTAAGTGATCTTCAATTATTAATAGAAAAAACTGCAATTAAATAAAATGAAAAAAAATATATTCTTAATTTTATTTTTCTGCGTTTACATACTTAATGCCCAACAAAATCAACAAATTACATTAACTTATACAGCTTTAACTCCTAAAGAGGTTTTAAAAAAGATAGAAGAAAAAACTTCGTATCGTTTTTATTATGTTGATGATTGGTTAAATGACAATAATTTAGTTTCTGGAAATTATATAAATGTGGCACTCTCGGAAGTTTTAAATGATCTTTTTAATAATACACTCATCAACTATTATATTCATTCAGATCAAAAGGTAATACTATCTCTAAATAGTGTTATTCACAATCGATTTCCTAATTTGGTTTGGAAAGAAAAAGTAGATGAAGAACAAATAAATGATATAAAAAAAAGTGCTCCTATTTTTTATAGTGAAGTTGCAACAAACCAGTCTTTTAATACTCAGGTTGTAAGAATTGGTAAAGAATCTAAAAATTCAACAGAAAAAAGGTATACGCTTAGTGGTTTTGCAAAAAATGTTACTACAGGAGAAATTATTCCTAATTTAGTCTTATTAGTACAAAATAGTTCAATTTCTGCGGTTACAGACGATAAAGGTTTTTATTCAATTCAGCTGCCTGTAGGTGCAAATGTTATAGAAGCAACATCAATAGGATTTTCATCACTTAAAAAAACGATTGTAATTTATAACAACGGAAAATATAACTTTTTACTAAAAGAAAGTTCTGTGCTATTAGATGAATTAATTATTGAAGCTGGTAAAGATAAAAACATTAACGAAGCCATTACTGGAGTTACAACCATAAAAATTCAGGATATAAAAAACATTCCTTTAATTTTAGGAGAAAGAGATATTTTAAAAGTTGCTACTGCTTTACCCGGAATAAAAAAAGCTGGTGAAGGTTCTGCAGGATTTAGTGTTAGAGGAGGTAAAGAAGATCAAAACCTAATACTTTTAGATGATGCTGTATTATATAATCCATCTCATTTTTTTGGTATTTTTTCAGGAATCAATCCTTTTACTTCTGGTGATGTAGATATTTATAAAGGCTCTATTCCGCCTGAGTTTGGAGGTAGATTATCTTCTGTTTTTAATATTAAAACAAAAGATGCTGATTTTAATGAATTTAAAGGTGAAGCAGCAATTGGGCCAATAACAAGTAATTTAGCACTACAAATTCCTATTGTAAAAGAAAAAGCGAGTTTAATAATTGGAGGTAGAGCTACTTATTCTAATTGGGTTTTAAAATCAATAGAAGACGAAAACCTAAGCAATAGTAGTGCATCTTTTTACGATACAAATTTAAAATATTCACATAAACTAAGTGACAAAGACAAACTAGAAGTATCTGCTTATTATAGTAAAGATGCTTTTAGTATTACTTCAGATTCTTTACAAACTTATTCTAACAGATTATTCTCTGTAAAGTGGAATCGTAAATTTAGCGAAAAGAGTAGTGGAGATTTAATTGTAGCCAACAGTGAGTATAAATTTAATTTACAGTTTGATGAAAACTCTATAAATGATTTTGAGCTAGATTATAGAATTACTGAAACTGAGCTAAAATTAAAAATGAAATATTTAGCCAATGAAAAGCATAAATTTGAATACGGAATATCTAATAAACTTTTTAATGTATCACCAGGAAATATAAAACCAAAAGGAACACAATCTATTGTAGAAGTTTTTAATACACCAAAAGAAAGAGGTTTAGAGTCTGCTATATTTTTTGCTGATAGTTATAAAATCAATAAAAAACTGCAAGCAAATTTAGGTTTAAGATTCTCTTTATTTACAGCTTTAGGTCCATCAACACAAAACGTTTACGATGCCAGTTTACCTAAAAATGAAAATACTATCACAGATATTAAAATATATGATGATAACGAAGTTATTAAAACTTATGGAGGCCCAGAAATAAGATCATCTTTAAGATATTCTTTAACTAAAAGTTTTTCTTTAAAAGCAGGTTTTAATAGTACTTATCAATATATTCATACATTATCAAATAATACAACAGCTTCGCCAACGGATACTTGGAGATTGTCTAATCTAAATATAAAACCACAACAAGCAAATCAGGTTTCTTTTGGACTTTTTAAAAATCTAAATGGTAATGAGTATGAATTGAGTTTAGAAAGTTATTATAAAACCAGTAAAAATATTCTCGATTATAAAGTAGGAGCTAATTTATTATTGAATCAAAATATAGAATCTGATATTTTACAAGGTAAAGGACAAGCTTATGGCGTAGAATTTTTGTTAAAGAAAAATAAAGGACGATTAAATGGTTGGTTAGGCTATAGTTATTCGCGTTCTTTTATTCAGTTAGATAGTCAGTTTAGAGAAGAAAGAGTTAATAATGGAAACTATTTTCCAGCTAATTTTGATAAACCACATGATTTAAACATCATTGCCAATTACAAAATAACAAAGAGGTACAGTTTTTCTGCAAATTTTGCATATCAAACAGGTAGGCCAGTAACTTATCCTATTGGTAATTTTATGCTAAATGGAGAAGAAAGAGTTTTGTATAGCGATCGAAATAAATTTAGAATTCCAGATTATTTTAGATTAGATATAGGTTTTAATGTGGAAGGGAACCATAAAATTAAAAAACCAGGTCATGGTTTCTGGAATATCTCTGTTTACAATGTGTTAGGAAGAAATAATCCATATTCTGTGTTTTTTGTAACTGATGGAGGAGAAATTAAAGCTTACAAAAGTTCAATATTTGCATTTCCAATACCAACAATTACATATAACATAAGTTTCTAAACTAGTATTAATTATGAAGAAAATAATTTATTTCATTTCCATTGGTATTCTCTTAGCAATTACAAATAGTTGCATTGAAGAATTTGAAGCTGCTACTGAAGGATTTGAAGATGCATTAGTTATAGAAGCTAAACTTACAAACGAGTTAAAAAATCATCAAATAACACTATCTAGAACATACACATTCGAAGATTATGTACCAACTTACGAGTCTGGAGCTGTAATTAAAATAGAAGCTAGCAATAACAATACTTATAGTTTTACGGAAACTGGTATAGGTATCTATACTTCTGATGTAATGTTTAAAGCAGAACCGAATTTAGATTATACCTTAACCATCGAGACACAAGATGGTAAAGAATATAAGTCTCAAAACACAAAACTTACCAATGTAACTACTATAGATGATGTATATGCAGAACCTGCTTTTAATGATGATGGAGAAGAAGGTATAGGTTTATATGTAGATAGTTTTGATGCTGATAATGCTTCTAAATATTATGGTTATGAATTTGAGGAAACGTATAAAATTATAGCACCTTTTTGGACACCGGATGATTTAATTTTAAATTCATCAGGAGGTTTTTCTGTTGTTCCAAGGTCTCAAGAAGAGCAAACCTGTTACCAAACTATTGCTTCTCAAGGCAGAATATTAGCAGATACCAATCTTTTAGAAGAAGATAGAATTTCTAAGTTTTTAATAAAATTTATCCTAAGCGATGATATAAGACTTAATACTAGGTATAGTATTTTGGTAAAACAATATATACAATCTAGAGAATCGTATAATTATCTTAAAGTTTTAGAAGAGTTTTCGAGCTCACAAAGTTTATTATCACAAATTCAGCCTGGTTTTTTATCGAGTAATATTTATTCAGTAAACGATTCAGATGAAAAAGTTTTGGGTTTTTTTGAAGTGTCTTCTATTTCTGAGAAAAGAATATTTTTTGATAGAACAGATATTTTAGAAACTTCTTACCCTTGGGTTTGTAATATTATAGACCCACCAGTAGATGAATTAAAAGCATTGGTTAGATTAGATAGAGTAAGTCTTATTTACCAAAAGCCAGGAGGAGAAGAGGGCGGTCCTTATGATGTAGTTACACGAGTTTGTGGAGATTGTACAATGTCAGGATCTAATATTAAACCAGATTTTTGGGTAGATTAAATTTATAAAATGAAAAAAAATACACTTTTATTATTCTTAATATGTTTTTTTTCTGAGAGCTATTCACAAAATAATCAGCAAAATTCTGAGTTATTTAAGAATATACCTCAAGAAAATATTTTTATACATTATAATACCAGTTTTTTGCTTTCGGGTGAACAACTGTTGTATAAGGTGTATTGTTTAAACTCCAAAACCAATAAGCTTACAAATTTAAGTAAAGTTGTTTATGTAGAGTTAATAGATGATAATTATAAAGTTCATTTTAAGCATAAAATTTTATTAAAATCTGGCTTAGGTCAAGGAGATTTTTTTATACCAACTTCAATAAAATCAGGAAACTATAAAATTGTGGCTTATACAAAATGGATGATAAATGGAGGAGAAAATAATTTTTTTCAAGGAGATGTTGCTATCTTAAACCCATTTGCTGATAATTCTAAATATTTAAGTAAAGAAAAGAGAGATAATCAGACTTTTGAAAATAGAGAAGTTAAGAATACTACTAACTCCATAAATTTATTTTTAAATAAACAATTATTTAAAAGTAGAGAAAAAGTTACTTTAGATATTAAAGCAGAAGATATAAACCAAATTGCTGGTAATTATTCTATTTCAGTACGCAAAGTAGAAGAATTTAATGTTCCTGAAAAACATAATAGTAGTACTTATTTATCATTATATCAAGATAATAAATCAGAACAATTAATTTGTTTTCCTGAATTTAGAGGAGAATTATTATCTGGAAAAATAATTGATAAAAATTCAAAGAAAGCAATTCCATTTGTAAATGTCTCGATATCTATTCCAGGTAATGAATATATCTTTAAAGTTTCTAAAACGGACAGTGTAGGTAATTTTCATTTTATTATCGATAAAACTTATACTTCATCTAAAGCTACTATAGAAATAGATAATGATAATCGAGAAAATTATCAAATAATAATGAATGAAGATGATGTTATAAATTATGAGAATCTTGTATTTAACGATTTTAGCTTATCAGAAAAAGCAAAGAAATATATAGAACAAAGAAGTATTTATAATCAAATTGAAAATGCTTTTAATTTGAAAAAACAGGATTCTGTAAAAAAGTATGTTAATAAAGATAAGTTTTTTGGGACAAACGTTTATACTTATTATTTAGACGATTACAATAGATTTTCTACTTTAAAAGAAACCTTAACAGAAATAACAGGACATTTATATTATTCAAAAAAAAAGAATCAATATTCTATAAAAATATTAGGTGTTGATTTTCTCTATAAGAACAACAATCCATTGTTACTTGTAGATGGTTTGCAAATATTGAATCATAATGATATTATTGATTTAAAAACTAAACAAATTAAAAAAATAATTGTTGTAAAAGACAATTATGCTTATGGAGCAAAACTTTACAATGGTGTAATTATACTAGAAACATTTAAAGGGGATTATAAAAATTTAGTAAATAAAGATTATAAAAAAAATGTTAACTTATTTAAACCCTTGGCACCTAAAAAGTATTTTAATCAAAAATATAATTTTAAAAAGCAAGAAGAGAGAATTCCAGATTTTAGAAATCAATTATTTTGGAAATTGAATTGTGAGTTATTAAAGAAGTCTAATAAATTTAATTTTTATACTTCGGATAATCTAGGTATTTATGAAATTAACATAGAAGGGTTTACTCATAGAGGGAAACCTGTTTCAATAAAAACTACATTTGAAGTTGTTAACTAACGATTAAAAAATAAAAACCATCTCTAACAGAGATGGTTTTTTAATTCAATTAATTCAAATAATTTACACAATGAAAACAGTTTACAAAGTTGCTTTCAATCTTTTACTATGTAATTACACTGCAAAATTAATCAAATATTTAATATTTAAAGCATAAAATCAGTTTTTAGTTTTTATTTAACAAAAAAAACGACTCCAAATGAGGAATCGTTAATTTTTTGTGAAGTAAAGCTTAATTTAAGGTTAATTGGCATGTTTATGAGCTTTGTAAGAAGAGCGCACTAAAGCACCACTTTCTACATACATAAAGCCCATTTCTAAACCAATAGTTTCATATTTTTTAAATTGCTCTGGAGTAATAAATTCTTTTACAGGTAAATTCTTTTTAGAAGGTTGTAAGTACTGGCCAATTGTAATAATATCTAACCCAACCTCTCTTAAGTCTTTCATAGTTTGTATTACTTCTTCTTCTTTTTCTCCTAAACCAAGCATTAAACCACTCTTAGTACGCATTCCTTTTTCTTTTAGGTATTTTAAAACGCCTAAACTTCTTTGGTATTTAGCTTGTATACGTACTTCTCTTGTTAACCTAACAACGGTTTCCATATTATGAGAAACTACTTCTGGATGCACATCTATAATTCTATCTATTTGTTTTGTGTTTCCTTGAAAATCAGGGATTAAAGTTTCTAGAGTTGTGTTTGGGTTTGCTCTACGAATTGCATCTACAGTTTCTGCCCAGATAATAGAACCACCATCTTTTAAATCATCTCTATCTACAGAAGTAATAACGGCATGTTTAATTTTCATTAATTTTATTGAACGAGCAACTTTTTCTGGTTCATCCCATTCTACAGTATCTGGTCTTCCTGTTTTTACACCACAAAAACCACAAGAACGCGTACAAATATTACCAAGAATCATAAAGGTTGCAGTACCTTCTCCCCAACATTCACCCATGTTTGGGCAGCTTCCACTAGTACAAATAGTATTTAATTGATATTTATCTACTAAGGTTCTTAATTCTGTATATTTTTTACCAACGGGTAGTTTTACACGTAGCCATTTTGGTTTTTTTTGTTTTTCCGGAAGTATTACAGATTCTATCGCCATATCTATGTAAATTTAAGTACAAATATACGAAGGAAAATATAAAAAGTAGGATTAAGAAACGGAAGTAATTTATATGATAATGTGTCTTAAAATAAGAAAAGATTTAATGATTTTTAAGTCATTAAATATCATTTTGTTAAATATTAAAAAAGGAAAAAATGTTTTTATTTAAGATTTATTGATAATCTCCGCTAGTAATTTTTTAGCTCGTAAAAGTTTAACTTTCACATTATTCATTGGTTCGTTTATTTGTTGCGAAATTTCTTTATAAGATAATTCTTGAAAATAACGTAATTGAATAATTTCTTGATATTTAGGTTTTAATTGCTTTATATCTCTTAAGAGTTTAGCTAAATTTTGTTCAGTAATAATTTTGTCTTCTGGAGTAGGGCTTTCATCAACAACCAAATACGCTTTTTCTTCTTGTTCTTTAGAAGTATCTGCAGAAATGGAAATATTTTTTTTTCTTATTAAATCTATATGTACATTTTTAGAAATAGTAATTAACCAAGTTTTAAAAGTGTATTTTTCGTTATAAGTATCAATTTTATCAAAAGCTTTAGAAAAGGTTTGAATAGTTATATCTTCTGCTTCATTTTCACTTCTAGTTCTTTTTAATTGATAATTATAAACCGAAGACCAAAAAGTGTCTAAAAGATATTTAAAAGCAGATTGATTTCCGTTTTTAGCTTTAGAAATATTTACTTCAAGTTTATTATTTATTTCCAATGATTTGGTTTTGAAGACAAATTAGTGATAAATATTGATAAGTGAAATATAAGAAGACCAATTTCTAAGAAAGGTAAGAAAAAAGTAATTAATGGTTCTTTTAATTTTTTAGAAGCAAAACCAATTACTATAAATTGTACTAAATAATAAGTAAGTACTATTGGTAAAATAATTTTCCATGTAAAAAAGAAAAACAATACAGAGGCTAAAAGAAAAAATAAAATTTTAGAAATAAAAAATAAACTTAAAAATAACTTATGTTTATTCTTGTAGTGTTTTGCTGTAGAAATATGTCTTCTTTTTTGATGAAACCATTCTTTAAAGTTTTTAGGAGCAATAGATTCTGTAAAACTATTTTTAGATAAAGCATAAGTTGTATTTTTCTTATTAGCTGCATCTTGTATAAATAAATCATCATCACCAGATCTAATATGCATATGATTTATAAAACCTTTTATATTAAAAAATTCGTTTCTGTTATAAGCTAAATTACGTCCAACAGCCATATAAGGAGATCCTAATTTAGCATAACTAAAATATTGAATGGCGGTTAATAAAGTTTCGAATCGTACAAAAAGGTTGACTAATTTATTTTCTTGTTTATATTTTCCATATCCTAAAACAATGGTTTTTTCTTTAGAGAAGTTTTCACTCATTTTAGAAATCCAATGTTTAGAAATAGGTTTGCAATCTGCATCTGTAAATAATAGATGGTCGTATTTAGCTGCTTTAATACCTAAGGTTAAAGCATATTTTTTGTTTCCCCAAAAAGCCTCAGTATTTTCAACATTAACAATTTTAATGTTTTCGTGTTCCTTTTCAAAAGACTCCATAACACCTAATGTTTCATCATAGGATGCATCGTTTATTAAAACAATTTCAAAATTAGAGTATTCTTGTTTTATAATTGATGGCAAGAAGCTTTGAAGGTTTTTAGCTTCATTTTTTGCACAAATAATTACAGAAATAGACTCGTTTAAAGAGCTATTTCTTTTCTTTTTTTTATCAAATAAAAAAGATGAAAAAACAAGGTAATAAATAATTTGAATTGCTGCAAAAACTACAAAAGAGTAGAAAAGTACAGTTAAAATCATTTAGTTAAAAAAGTATATTAATTATGTTCTGGTTCAGCACAAGTTTCAAACTGATCTGGTGTTTTACCACAAAAACCACAAGATTCTCCCGTTTTATTTAACATTGGGTTTTGGCTAGCACAAGTACCTGCAAATTTACCATCCTTTTTTGCCCAAATTTTAATTGCAATTCCTGCAACACCAAGACCTAGTAACCCTAAAGTAAGCAATAATAATTTCATAAAAAGTAATTATATTGCAAAGGTACGTATTCTAATTATTTCTTTAAAATCTATCACATATTTTTTATTTTATGAGCTAATTATTATAAATATTTACTCTATTTTTTTTATTTATTTATCGTAGACCTTATAGAAATACATAATAATATAAAAGGCTGTTTTTAAGACAGTCTTTTTTTTGTATGTTTACTTTTTTTAAAAAATTTGGAAGAACAAGACTTTATAGATAAATTAAAACAAGGAAAGCAGTCTGCTTATAGTCGATTAATAAGCGATTTTCAGCAGAAGGTGTTTGGTACCTGTATCTCTTTTATTCCAAATAAAGAAGATGCAGAAGATGTTGCGCAAGAAGTTTTTTTAGAAGTTTTTAAATCTATAAATAAATTTAAAGGCGATTCTAAATTATCTACATGGATTTATAAAATTGCAACTAATAAATGTTTAGAGTTTATCAGAAAGAAAAATACAAAAAAGAGGTTTGCGTTTATGCAAACTATTTTAGGAAATGAAATTCCTATAGATAAAACAAGTTACTTTACAGAAGTAAACCATCCAGGAATTTTACTAGAAAATAAAGAAAAATCAGCAATTATTTTTAAAGCAATTAACACTTTGCCAGAAAGTCAAAGAGTGGTGTTTACTTTAGCTAAAATTGATGGTAAAAGTTATCAAGAAATAGTAGAAATTACAGGTAAAAGTTTATCATCTGTAGAGTCTGTAATGTTTAGAGCTAAGAAAAGTTTGCAAGAAAAATTAGAAAATTTCTATAAATTAGAAAATTAACACAAGATTAACGCAAGTTTTTAGATGACTTAGCATCTAAATAATTATAAATCATTGTTTAGAATAGATTAAAATGAAAAATAAAGAACATATAAACAAACAGGTAGAAGATACTTTTAAAGTATTAGACGCTATAGAAAAGGTTGAAGTAAATCATTTTTTTGAACATAAAGTTTTGCAGAGGCTTAATACAGAAAAAGAAAAGAAGAAATCTGTTTTCTTTTGGTTTACACCTCAATTACAATTAGCTACGTTATGTGTTGTATTGTTATTAAATTTCGGAACAATTTTTTACGTTTTTAATAATACTACAAATTCATCTAATTCAATATCAGATATAGAAGCTTTTGCGCAAGAGTATTCTTTGCAAACTAGTAGTACTTCTATTTTAAATTAACAGTTATGAAATCAAAACTACTTCCTATTTTATTAATTTTTCTAATACTATTAAACGGTTTTTTAATCTTTATGTTGATAGAAAAACCATATGAAAACAAAAGAGAGTTTCAAAAAAGAAGTTTTTTAACAGAGCAATTAGATTTTTCAGAAACTCAAAAAAAGCAATTTGAAGAGCTTGATGAAGTTCATAGAGACTTTATGAAGAATATAGATAAAACAATCATGGTTCAAAAAGATGTTTTGTTTAATTCTTTTCAAAAAGAAGATTTTAATATTGATTCTTTAACCAATAAAATAGGACTTTTACAAGCTAAGAAAGAATCAGAAGTTTTTAGGTTTTTTAAAAAAGTAAGAACCATTTGTAATGAAGAACAAGCTATTAAAGTTGATAAATTAATAAAACAAGCATTAAGAGGAGCAGGAGGAGATGCAGGTCCTCATCAAGATGGGCAAAGAATGCCGCCGCCAAGGGATGGAGAGATGCTACCTCATAAAGAAGGTATGCCACCGCCAAGATAAAAAGGTTTAAAATGTATAAGAAAAAGCTCTGTTAATTTATTAACAGAGCTTTTTTGTTAAAGTAAAGTTAACGTGCACAAGTTTTTTTAAAAAGCTACATCTAAACTTTTATAAACTTAATAAAGAAATTAAAAATGAAAAAATCAGTAAATAGAGTTTTAACAATTTTAGGATTAACATTAGCAATGTCAGCAACGTCATATGCACAATCTAGTAACTCAGAAGATAGACCAAAAGGCCCACCAACTTTTAAGCAACTGTTAAAAGAATTGGATGCAAATGAAGATGGTAAGATTTCTCTTAAAGAATCTAAAGGACCTTTAAAAGAAGATTTTAAAAAAATTGATACAGATGAAGATGGATTTTTATCAGAAAAGGAAATAAAAAATGCTCCTAAACCTGAAAGAAAAGAAAGACCTACAAATTAATTTATAAGATTAACTGTTTCATATAAAAGTTAGTTGTAAATAATGATTTGAATTAAAGAAATATAAAGATTTTTGGTTTGGTTAATTTTTGGCTTCATGAGGGATCATGAGGCCTTTTTTTTGAAAAAAAACATAAAACTACCGCAAGTTAATTTTATAAATATCATCTAATTATAAAACAAAAGATGCAAAAAAAATATTTTATACCAATTATTATAATGAGTGTTTGGTTTACGTCATGTAAAACCCAGAAAGCAGAACATTCACATTCTCATAGTAATGAGGTACAAGATCATACACATTCAGTAGAAAATTACTTTGAATCTTATAGTCTTGTAGATGGGAATTACGGAACAAAAACAATTGTAACTGTAAATAATGGTGTTAGAATAATGGTAACTAATGCATTACCGAACCATAAAACGGGAGAGTTTCCAAGAAAAGGAAATCCTAATACTATTTCTGCCCAAAATAGAACTTATACATTTTCTACAACTCCTAAGTTAAAAGATAAACCAACTTGGGTAAGAGAACCAGGAGTTGCTTTAAATGGGATAAAATTTGAGCCAGGTACAGCAGAAGTAGTTGTTTGTGAAACCGGAGAAAATTATAGAGTAGAGGCATTACAAGATGTAATAGATTTAGGTTTAGACTTTAATCATGCACATGTACAACCTACAGGCGCATATCATTATCACGGTTCACCAACTTCTGTAATAGAAAACTTAGATACTGGTAAAGATTTGGTTCATATTGGTTTTGCACACGATGGTTTTCCTATTTATTATTCTAAAAGTGGTGCATATAAACCAAGTTATAAGCTATTAGGTGGTAATAGAGAAGGAGAAGATTGTTCTTATTCAAACCCTAAACAAACAATAGATATTTCAGTTGGAGGTCATCATGATGGAACGTATGGATCAGATTATGAGTTTGTGGCAAATTCAGGAGATTTAGATGAATGTAATGGTACTACTATAGATGGAGAATATGTTTATTTAGTAACAAATGAGTTTCCTTACGTAAGTAGGTGTTTAATGGGAGAAGTTAAAGAAGAACGAAATGGACCTCCAAGAAACGGAGAACAAGGAGGGCAAAGAGGTCAAGAGGAAGGAAGAAGACAACCAAGAAGTTTTAGTGAATTATTAGAGGTTATGGACACAAATAAAGATGGAAAATTGGCAAAAGAAGAAACTAAAGGTCCTTTAGCTGAGCAATTTTCTAGATTAGATTCAAATAAAGATGGTTTTCTAACAAAAGAAGAACTAGAAAAAGAAAGAAGACTAGATAGAAGATAAAAATAATAAAACCAATTAAAAATGAAAAACCAAATTATAAAAACTACAGCTCTTATAGCAATACTTTTTTCGATGATAGTTTCTTGTACTTCAGATAGTGAATCTGATTTAGATTCTGATGCAAGTGTTGATGATGAAGTTTTAACGGAGCTACATGCTGCATATGCAGAATTTAATACTGGTGCAACTGATATTTACTTATCAAATGGAGGTACAACTGTTACTATAGAAACTACTGGTTTACCTGATCATGAAACAGTTTATTGGGGAGAAGGAAATGATTTGTATTTAGATGAGCCGGATGTAGCAACAACGCCTTCTGTTATGTCTAGTAATAATAATGCGGTAACAATTACCGTAGATGCTACACCAAATTTAATAGGTAGTACAGTTAGTACGGCCTTAAATACTATTGGTATTGCAGTAAGTGGAGCATCAATTTTTAATGATCAAGAAGGTAATGGTGCTTTAGATGAAGCCGCTGCAAGTTTAGATTGGACTGGAGCACATATTGGCCCTGGTGTTTATCATTATCATTTAGAGCCAAAAGCATTTACAAATGATGATACTAATTTAGTTGGTATATTATTAGACGGAGTGTTTTTGTATGGTAGAAGAGATTATCCTTCTAATGAATATCCAACAGATTTAGATGAATCTGGTGGTCATTTTGGTCCAACACCTCACAATCCAGATGGTGAATATCATTATCATATAATTAATGAATTATATTCTACAACAGGTTCTTATATTGCTTTTGAAGGTCCTTATCAAGGTTACTAAAAATGAAATTTATTAAATTTTTTTTATTGTTAATTTTTATTATTGGTTGTAAGAATGCAACGGATAA
This sequence comes from Polaribacter sp. Asnod1-A03, assembly GCF_045063585.1. NCBI lineage: Bacteria > Pseudomonadati > Bacteroidota > Flavobacteriia > Flavobacteriales > Flavobacteriaceae > Polaribacter > Polaribacter sp. Asnod1-A03. The sequence goes on from NZ_JBEFOE010000009.1 coordinate 2,078,611, forward strand.
TAAAACTATTGTAGCTGTAAAAAAAACATTAGAAATAGATAGCAATAATATTATACATAAAGATAGTTTAGTCTTAAACGGTAATGAAGGTAATTGGTATTATAAAAACAAACTGTACAATGGTTTTGCTGTAAAATATCATAAAAATGATACTTTAAGTGAAAAAACTGGTTTTTATAACGGAAAAAAACAAGGAGTTTACAGAGTCTGGTATAAAACAGGAATGTTAAAATTAAGATCTCATTACAACCAAAATGCTTTAGAAGGGAATTATAAAACTTGGTGGAGCAATGGTTTTTTAGCATCTGATGTTTCTTTTATTAAAGGAAAAAAAGAAGGTGTAGAAAAACAATGGTATAATGATGGAACTTTATCTAAAGAAAGAAATTTATTAAACGGACAAGAAGAAGGTTTGCAAAGAGCTTGGTTACAAAACGGAAAGATTTATGTGAATTATGAGGCCAAAAACGGAAGAACTTTTGGTATGAAACGTGCAAATTTATGTTATCAATTAAAAGATGAAAAGGTTGAAGAGAGAAAAAAAATATAGTTTTTTACTACTAATAGTTTTGTTTTTTATTAGTTGTAAAAAAACAGATAAAAAAGAAATAATTAGTAGAATTGATGTACTTCCTTATTATAATGAAGCTTCTTTTACACCAAACTGGATTGATAAAAAAAGTAATGAATTAAATAGTTTTCATAAAATTCCAAAGTTTAATTTAATAGATCAAGAAGGAAACAAAATCACAGAAAAAACATTTGAAGATAAAATTTATGTAACAGATTTTTTCTTTACTACTTGTCCTGGTATTTGTCCAATGATGACAAAGAATATGAATTTGGTGCAAGAAGCTTTTAAAAATGATGATACTGTTTTAATGCTTTCTCATTCTGTAACCCCAACAAAAGATTCTGTTCCGCAACTTAAGAGTTATGCTTTAGAACATAATGTTGGTAAAAAATGGCATTTAGTTACCGGAGATAAAACTGAGATTTATGATTTAGGTAGAAAATGGTACTTTGTAGAAGAAGATTTAGGAGAACCAAAAGGGATTGACGATTTTTTACACACAGAAAATTTTATCCTAATTGATAAAAACAAACACATTAGAGGCATTTATAATGGCTTAAATAAAAACTCAGTAAAGCAGTTAATAGAAGATATTAAAACACTACAATTAGAAATGTAATATTTGGGGGAATAATACATTTAATAACCTCATCATTTATTTGATGAGGTTTTTTACTTTCTATTAATAATTTTTAATAAAAATAACACAAGTTTATTTTCTTAAAGTCATCTAAAATCTTATCAACTTAAAACAGATATAATGATAAAAACATCTTTAAGAATTAGTATGATTTTGTGTGTAATTATGTTATTTAATAGTTGTTCATCAGAATATAATACACCATCCGAAGAAGAAGAGGATGATAGTGTTGATACAAACGAAGTAGTAAATGATAATTATACGGTTGGATTAAGATTAAATACAGAAGACGCTTACGATGGGTATACATTATTCGCACCTATTTTAAGTACTACAACTTATTTGATTGATAATTGTGGAGACGAAGTGTATAGTTGGCCTTCTAATTACGAGCCTTCTCATTCTGTTTATCTTTTAGAAAATGGTTATTTATTAAGAACGGGTAATGATAACAATGCTAGTTTTAATGCTGGTGGAAGAGGGGGCATTATAGAAATGATAAATGCAGACGGGGATGTCGTTTGGGATTATACAGTATCTACTACAACTGAATGTCAGCATCATGATATAGAATATATGGAGAACGGAAATATATTGATTATTGCTTGGGATAAAAAAACTTCTACTGAAGCAGAAAATTTAGGTAGAACAGATGATATATCAGAATTATGGTCAGAAAAAATTATCGAAATTAAACCAGATATTACTGCGGGTACAACAGAAGTTGTTTGGGAGTGGTATGCAACAGATCATATTATACAAGATGAAAATGATACATTGTCTAATTTTGGTGTTGTTGCCGATCACCCAGAGTTATTAGATGTTAATTTTGATTATGATAGTGATGAAGAGGAAGATTGGTTACACTTTAACGGTATTGATTATAATGAAGAGTTAGATCAAATTTTAGTAAGTAGCAGAAGTTATAGTGAGTTTTATATTATAGATCATTCTACAACAACAGAAGAAGCTGCATCACATAGTGGTGGTACATTTGGTAAAGGTGGAGATATTTTATACAGATGGGGAAATCCTCAGACTTATGATATGGGAGATGAAGGAGATCAAAAATTGTATGTACAACACAATGCAAATTGGATTGAAGATAGTTATACAGACGGAGGGATGGTAATGGTTTTTAATAATCAAGCAGGTAATAGTTATTCTACTGTAGATGTAATAGATACAGAAGTTAATGCAGACGGTTCTTATACTCTTAATGATGGTGTTTATGGAGCATCAGATTTTCAATGGACTTATTCTGCAGATTCTCCAACAGATATGTATTCTGCTTATATATCGGGTGCAACAAGATTACCAAACGGTAATACATTAATTTGTGTGGGTGCTACAGGTTATTTTACAGAAGTAAATTACGAAGGAGAAACTGTGTGGGAATACGTAAATCCGGTTAATGTTTCTGGTGCAATATCTCAATACACTTCTATTACAGATGGTAGTAATCGAGTTTTTAGAGCAGAAAAGTACGCTACAGATTTTATAGGATTAGAAGATTATACTTTAACATCACAAGGAACTATAGAAAGTGGTTCTGATTACGATTGTTCTTTATAAAAATATTTTTTTTGGTTTGATGAGTGAAAAGACTTTATGAGAAATCATAGAGTCTTTTTTTTATTATAAGAAACAAAAATTATTAAAATAAAACACTTTACAAATGGGTAAAAAGATGGAGATTTACTTTAAATGTTAATTTAATGGTTTTTTTATGTAAAAATAAAGTTATCAAACACAAGTTTTTTTAACTAAATGCATCTAATCTTATATACAAAACAAAAAATAAGTATAGCATAAATTAAAAATTATGAAAAATAGTAGTACTAAATTATTGTCAATTTTATTTTTACTAGTCATTTTTTCTTGTTCTAGTAATGAAATTTCTGATGTAGATGTAAGTGTAAATGACGATGATACAGCTGAAGTAGAAATTGATGATACAGATTTTGATCCTACAGATTGGACAACGGATACACATAGTAATGATGCAGAACCAAACTTTGATGAAGTTTTTGAAGATAATACCGTAAAAAGATTAGACTTTGTAATTTCTGAAAATAATTGGCAAAGTATGTTAATAGATATGACCTCCTTATACGGAACTTTTGGTACAGGAAGAGGTTCTTTTTCTGATGATGACGATGATCCTATTTTTGTTCCTGGTCAAGTTTTTTACGAAGGTACAGAATGGTATAAAGTAGGTTTACGTTTTAAAGGAAATTCAAGTTTAGCTTCATCTTGGTCTAGCGGAGTTTTAAAGCTATCTTTTAAGTTAGATTTTGATGAATTTGAAGATGATTACCCTCAAATTAAAAATCAACGTTTTTATGGATTTAAAAAATTAAGCCTTAAAAATAATTATAATGATGATTCTTTGTTAAGAGAAAAAGTAGCTACAGATGTATTTAGAAATGCTGGTTTAGCAGCCTCTCATACCGCTTTTTATACTTTGTATGTAGATTACGGTGATGGTCCTCAATATTTTGGTTTATACACTTTGGTAGAAGAAGTAGACGATACGCTTATAGAAACACAATTTACTTCTGACGAAGAAGGAAATCTTTATAAACCAGATGGAGATGCAGCTTCTTTTGCTAGCGGAACTTACGATGAAGACGAGTATGTAAAGAAAAATAATGAAGACGAAGCAGATTTTACAGATGTAAATAGTCTATTAACAATTTTACACGATGGCTCTAGAACATCAGACCCAGAAACTTGGAGAGCTAATTTAGATGCAGTTTTTGATACAGAAGTTTTTCTTAAATATTTAGCTGTAAATACTGTAATTCAAAATTGGGATACTTACGGGAGAATGACTCACAATTATTATTTATACAACAATCCAGAAACGGATAAATTAACATGGATTCCTTGGGATAATAATGAATCTCTACAAACAGGAAATCAACAAGGGTCTTTGCCTTTAAATTTTTCGGGTTTAAGCTCTTCTAGTTGGCCTTTAATAGGTTATTTATATCAAGATGATGTCTATAAAGAAAAGTATGATGCATATGTTCAAGAAGTAATCGACGGCCCTTTTAATGAAACTACAATGCAAGAGTTGTATACAAATTATCAATCTTTAGTAGAAGAATATGCAACATCAGAAGTTAATGGTTTTACATTTTTAAATAGTAGTTCTAGTTTTTATTCTGCCATAAGCACATTAAAATCTCATGTTACTTCTAGAAAGAATGCAGTTGAATCTTATTTAGACTAAATGGAATCTCTGTAATTATTGTAACTGATTGCATGTCAAAGTTATTGTAAAAAAAAATGCCTCATCGTTATTGATGAGACATTTTTTTTTGGTTTTTTTTAACAAATTCGGCACAAGTTTTACAAAATGTTAGCATCTATATATTAGTAACAATTTAATAACAAAAACTTAATTTTAAAGTAATTTTTTATGTTAAAAGATGTTGGAGAAGTAATTAAGAATTTTACACCTATTTCTTTAAAAGAAATGAATAGTGTTGCTTTAATGAAAAGAACAGATACAAAGTTTGTTGTAAATAAAAGTCAATTAATGTCAATACTAGAAGGTCTTAAAAATGATTATAAAGTACTTGAAATTAATAAAGATAGAATAATGAGTTATTCGTCTTTATATTTTGATACAGAGTCTAATAAGTTTTATAATGATCACCATAACGGAAAAAATAATAGAACAAAAATTAGGCAAAGAAAATATGTGGAATCAGATTTGTGCTTTTTAGAAATCAAACAAAAAAATGGAAAAGGAGAAACCAATAAAACAAGAATTCCTGTAAAAGATTTCGAATTGAATCTTACCCAAGCATCTAAAGAATTTATCTCGAATACAACTCAACAAGATTATAATTTAGAACCAAGTTTATGGAATGGTTTTAACAGAATAACCTTGGTAAACATTAAAAACAAAGAAAGAGTTACGTTAGATCTAAATTTAAAATATAAGATAAATAAGGTTGAAAAAAACTTCGAAAATTTAGTAGTTATAGAGGTAAAACAAGAGCGTTTTAATAGAAGGTCCCAAATAGTAAAAGCATTAAAATCTATTAAACAAAACCCTTATAGTATTAGTAAATATTGTATTGGTATGATTAGTCTTTATAACGATTTAAAGTATAATGTTTTCAAGAAAAAATTAATAAGAATAAATAACATAATAGCTTAATATGGAGTTTTTAGATATACCAATTTTTGATGATGATTTTTTTAAAATGATGTTTAGGTTTACCTTAAACTTTATATTCTTAACAATAATTATCCGATTTATTTATTACCCAGATTCCAAAAGAAAAGATTACGTTTTTACGTATTATTTAATTAGCATTATTGTCTTTTTTTTATGTTTTACACTAAAAAAGTACGAAATGGATATTGGTATGGCGCTAGGTCTTTTTGCCATTTTTGGTATTATTAGATATCGTACAAATCCTGTAGATATTAAAGAAATGACATATTTGTTTGTGGTTATAGGAGTATCTATCATCAACTCTCTAGCAAACAAAAAAATGAGTTATGCAGAAATTTTATCAGCAAATATTATCATTATTTCTGTTTTGTTACTCATAGAAAAATATTGGGCTTTAAAACAAGTGGTTTCTAAAACTATAATTTATGAAAATATAGAAAATATTAAACCAGAAAAATATGAGGTTTTAAAGGCAGATCTAGAAGAAAGAACGGGTTTAGAAATTAATAAAGTAAAAATTGGTGATGTAGATTTCTTAAGAGACATTGCCACATTAACCATATTCTATTACAAAAATAAGTAACATTTTAAATTAATAAATAACACAAGTAAGGAGACTATGTCAAAAATGAATAAAAAAATATTTTTAAAATTGATGCTAATAAATATTGCATTATTTTCTAATTTAAATTACGGACAAAATGGTGATACAGATTGGGAATCTTGGGGTACGATTGGGGTGGAATACAACCTTAAAAAATGGGAATTTAATTTAGAGCAACAATATAGATTAAAAGAAAATTTTTCTGAAACAGATAGTTATTTTACTCAATTTGGTGTGGAGTATGAAATGTTTAAAAATTTTAAATTAGGTGCAGCAGCTAGGTTTATTAGTTTTAATGATAATGTAGGTGCAATACAAGGTTACGAAGACCATTTTAGATTTCAATTTGACGGATCATATAAGCATAAAATAAAAAATCTGGAGTTAGGTTATAGGTTGCGTTATCAAAATAAAAATGAATTAGGAATTTCTACTGATGATGGAGATAACCCTAAACACACTTTTCGTTTTAAAACTTCTTTAGAATATGATTTTAAAAATTGGAAATTAGACCCTAAAGTTTCTGCAGAGATATTTAATCGTTATGAAGAAGATGGAGATGTAAATACTTACAATAAATATAGGTTTACTATAGGTACAGATTATAAAGTTAAAAAAATAGGAAAATTTGGACTTTTCTACCGATATGAAAAAGAGATGAATGTAGATTTACCTGAGGTAACAAACATTATTGGCTTAAAATATATTTACACAATAAAATAATAATTTATGCGCAAATTTATTTATTCTTTAGCATCTAAATAGAAGAAATGTTTTAAGGTAAAATAGAATTTTTTGGTTTGGTAAGTAGAAAGCTTTATGAGAAATCATAAAGCTTTTTTATTTAATAATATTTACTTCAATTTCTAAGTCAATTTTAAATTGATTAAAAACAGTTTGTTTAATTTTTTGAGCAAGCTGATAAATTTCTTCACCAGAAGCATTGCCAAAATTCACTAAAACCAAAGCTTGTTTTTCATGAACACCACAAGATCCAAAACGCTTTCCTTTAAAACCTGCTTTTTCTATTAACCAACCAGCAGGTACTTTAACTTGATCATCAGAAATTTTGTAACTTGGTGTAGTTGGGTATTTTTTTTGTAACTCTAAAAAATGAGTTGTAGCAATAACAGGGTTTTTAAAAAAACTACCACTATTACCTATTTTTTTAGGGTCTGGTAATTTAGATTCCCTAATAGCAATTACAGCATTAGAAATATCTTTTAATGTAAGTTTTGTAATGTTTTTAGAAGCTAATTCAGTTTCAATTGCTCCGTAAGAAGAGTTTATATTATGATCTTTTTTTGTCAATTGAAAACAAACAGAAGTAATAATGTATTTTCCCTTTACCTCATTTTTAAAAATGGAGTTTCTATATCCAAAATTACATTCTTCATTAGAAAATAGTACTAATTTTCCGGTTGCTATTTCAATAGCTTCAACCTTTGTTATTGTATCTTTAACTTCTACACCGTAAGCACCAATGTTTTGTATCGGACAAGTGCCAACATTACCTGGAATTAAAGATAAGTTCTCGATTCCTCCATAATTATTATCAACAGACCATAACACAAAATCGTGCCAATTTTCGCCAGCATTTACAGTTATATAAGCACTGTTTTCATTTTCTAGGTCAATAGAAATTCCTTTAATATCAATATGTACCACTAATTTATCAATATCTTTTGTAAGCAGCATGTTGCTTCCTCCAGAAATAATAAAAAGGTCTTTTTCTATTTTTAAAAGTTGTTGTAATTGATAAACAGAATCAACAGAAATAAAACGTTTGGCATTTACAGAAATACCAAACGTGTTATAATTTTTTAAAGATATGTTTTCTAAAATGTTCAATTACTTATTGTATTCTGTTAATGCTTTACCTAAAATTTCTACAGATTTAATTAAATCTTGTTTATTTAAAACGTAAGCCATTCTTATTTGGTTTTTCCCTTCTCCAGGAGTCGAATAAAATCCGCTTGCGGGTGCAACCATTACAGTTTCTCCGTTATAGTTAAATTCTTCTAATAACCATTGTGCAAAATGATCAGAATCTTTTACAGGTAATTCTGCAACACAGTAAAAAGCACCTCTTGGGTTGGCTACTTTTACGCCTTCAATTTTGTTTAACTCTGTAATTAGAGTATTTCTTCTTTCTACATATTCTGCCTTAACATCATCAAAATAACTTTGTGGCGTATCTAAGGCAGCTTCACTAGCAATTAATGCATATGTTGGCGGACTTAAACGTGCTTGTGCAAATTTAATAGCAGTTTTTATAAATGCATCATTTTTAGAAACAATACAACCAATTCTTGCACCACACATACTGTAACGTTTAGAAACAGAATCGATTACAATAGCATTTTCTTCTAAACCATCTACAGACATTACAGAAGTATGTTGTAAACCATCGTAAGTAAATTCTCTATAAACTTCATCAGCAATTAAAAATAAATCGTGTTTTAAAACGATCTCTTTCAATTTCTGAATTTCTTCTGGAGAATATAAATATCCTGTTGGATTACCAGGGTTACAAATTAAAATAGCTTTTGTGTTTTTAGTGATTAACTTCTCAAAATCTTCTATTTTTGGCAATGCAAAATTATCTTCAATTTTAGAAATTACCGGTACAACAGTTACTCCAGAAGCTGTTGAAAATCCGTTATAATTTGCATAAAAAGGTTCTGGAATTATAATCTCATCACCCGGATCTGTAATACTACCAATGGTAAAAAGTAAGGCTTCAGAACCACCAGTTGTTGCAATAATATTATTTGCTGTAGCATTAATATTATGTTTTACATAATACTTTGCTAATTTAGTTCTGTATTCTTCAGAACCTTCAGAACGAGCATAAGAAAGGGTTTCTATATTGTTATTTTTAACAGCATCTAAAGCAACTTGAGGAGTTTTAATATCTGGCTGCCCAATATTTAAATGAAAAACTTTTGTTCCTCTTTTTTTTGCATCTTCAGCAAATGGAACCAATTTTCTAATTGGTGATTGTGGCATTTTAATTCCTTTTTGTGATATAGAAGGCATATTAATTTTTTTTAATTAGTATATGCGAATTTCCGAAATATATTTTGTTTATACCATTTTAAGAAAGAAACTTTAAAAAAGTTAATTTTTTTTTGATAGGTATTTTATAAAATTCTTATTTGTATATTGTGATATCATCAAATCATCTATCGACTTGTTAAGAAAAAATTTAATAATTTTATTTTTTTTGTTTATTTCTTTAAAATTAAATTCTCAAAAAAGTTTTTTTTTAAATGAAGTAAATAAACAACAAGTTAAGTTTAAATTAATAAATAACTTGATTGTGATTCCGGTAGAAGTAAACGGGAAGAAGCTTTCGTTTATTTTAGATACTGGGGTAAATAAAACAATTCTATTTAACTTGTCACAAAATGATAGTATAAATTTATTAAATACGACTAAAGTTAGCCTACGTGGATTAGGAGTTGGAGAATCTGTAAGTGCTCTGGTGTCAGAAAAAAACACATTTAAATTAGGTAGTTTAGAAAGTAAAAATGAAGTTATTTATGTTATTTTAAAAGATTATTTTGATTTATCTAGCAAAATGGGAACCACAATTCATGGTATTATTGGTTATGATTTATTGAAAAATCTTATTGCAGAAGTAAATTATAAATCAAAAAAAATTATTTTTTATAACCCTAAAAAATATAGATACAAAAGATGTAAAAAGTGTGAAACTGTTCCTTTTGTATTTTATAGAAAAAAACCATTTATTAATGCTAAGGTTAGCTTAGATACAATAGGAGAAAAATTAGTTGATGTAAAACTGCTTGTAGATTCTGGAGGAAGTGATGCTATATGGCTTTTCGAAAATTCTAAAGAAGAAATTAAAACTCCTAAACGTTTTTTTAATGATATTTTAGGGGAAGGAATAAGTGGAGTGATTTTTGGAAATAGAAGTCGGATAAGTAAATTTAAACTAGGTAGGTTTGAAATAACAAATCCTACAGCATCCTTTTTAGATTCATCATCAACCCATAATGCTAGAAAATTTAAGGTGAGAAATGGTAGTATTGGCGGTGGGATTCTGAAGAAATTTAAAGTTTGGATTGATTATCCAAATAAGAAATTTACTTTTAAAAAGAATGGTTCTTTTAAAAATGGTTTTAATTATAATATGAGTGGCTTAGATGTAGTGTATAATGGTAAAGAATTAGTAGAAGAACAAAAGATTACTAAGCTTACTGATCCTTATGGTCAAAATTTATATAACAAGAGCTCTGTTTTATTTGTAACAAGTTATTCTTTTATATTTAAACATACCTACAAAATTAAGTATGTTTTAGAAAACTCACCAGCACATTATGCCGGTTTGTTAAAAGAAGATATTATTGTAAAAATAAATGGCACATTAGCAAGTGAATTAACAATAGGAGATATTAATGAAAGATTCCAAGAAAAGGATAAAAAGAAAATTAAAATTACTATTAGGCGTAATGGAGTACTAATGAAATTTGAATTTAGATTAGAAAAAAAGATCTAGTTTATCTCTTTGTATCAGATAGTAAACTTTTTTCTTTTTCTAAAGAAAGTTCTTTTGTAACCAATCCTTTAATTTTAATTACTTTTCTTGCATTTTTAGCATTAGAAAAAATGGTAATCGATTTAGAAAAACCACCCAATCGTTTAGTATCATAAGAAACTTTAATTTCTCCTTTTTTACCAGGCATAATAGGTGCTTCTGGTTTTTTAGGAACTGTACAACCACAAGAAGATTGTATTCTAGAAATAATTAAAGGTTGATCTCCAATATTTGTAAAAACAAAAACTTTATCTCCATCAGAGCCTTTAGTTACTTTACCATAATCTATTGTTTCTTTTTCAAATTTAAATTCTTGTGCATTTATTGAAAATGAAATAAATAATACCACTAATAATGTTCCGAAAGTTTTCATAATTAAATATTTATACTGTAAAATTAAGATTAATATTTTGTACTAAAAAATCAACCACTAATTTTTTCTACAAAATAGTTAATTGTATTTTTGCCAACTATATTTCAAAAACTATTCCAAAGTATGACAATTCCATCTAAATATGATGCAAGCCAAGTAGAAGGTAAATGGTATGACTACTGGATGAAAAATAATTATTTTCATTCTACACCAGACGAGAGAGAGCCTTATACAATTGTAATTCCTCCACCAAACGTAACAGGAGTCTTACATATGGGGCATATGTTGAACAATACCATACAAGATGTATTAATTAGACGTGCACGTTTATTAGGTAAAAATGCTTGTTGGGTTCCTGGTACAGACCACGCATCTATTGCTACTGAAGCAAAAGTTGTTGCAAAGTTAAAAGAACAAGGAATTAGTAAAAGCGATTTAACACGTGAAGAATTTTTACAACATGCTTTTGATTGGAAAGATGAATACGGAGGAATTATTCTTGAACAATTAAAGAAGTTAGGTGCTTCTTGTGATTGGGAAAGAACTGCTTTTACAATGGATCCAGAAATGTCTGAATCTGTAATTAAAGTTTTTGTTGATTTATACAACAAAGGTTTAATTTACCGTGGATATAGAATGGTAAACTGGGATCCAGAAGCTAAAACGACACTTTCTGATGAAGAAGTAATTCATGAAGAGAGACAAGGAAACTTGTACTATTTAGAATATAAAATTGAAGGTTCTGATGATACTTTAACAATTGCAACAACAAGACCAGAAACTATTTTTGGAGATACAGCAATTTGTATCAACCCAAATGATGAGCGTTTTACTCATTTAAAAGGTAAGAAAGCAATTGTGCCACTTTGTGGAAGAGTGATTCCGATTATAGAAGATGAATATGTAGATTTAGAATTTGGTACAGGTTGTTTAAAAGTTACACCTGCACATGATGAAAACGATAAAAATTTAGGTGATAAGCATAAATTAGAAGTTATTGATATTTTTAATGATGATGCTTCTTTAAATTCCTTTGGATTACATTATCAAGGAAAAGACAGATTTGTAGTTCGTAAAGAAATTGCTAAAGAATTAGAAGAAAAAGGAATTTTAGTAAAAACTGAAGTTCATACAAATAAAGTTGGTACATCAGAAAGAACAAAAGCCGTTATCGAACCTAGGTTATCAGATCAATGGTTTTTAAAAATGAAAGATTTAGCACAACCTGCTATTGATGCCGTTTTAGGTGAAGATGCTGAAATTAACTTATATCCAAAGAAATTCGAAAATACGTACCGTCATTGGATGGAAAATGTGCGTGATTGGAATATCTCTCGTCAACTTTGGTGGGGGCAACAAATTCCTGCGTTTTTCTACGGAGACGGAAAAGAAGATTTTGTTGTTGCAGAAAATATTGATGATGCTTTAGTTTTAGCTAAAGAAAAAACTGGAAATACTTCGTTGTCGGCGTCTGACTTAAAACAAGATGAAGATGCTTTAGATACTTGGTTTTCTTCTTGGTTGTGGCCAATGTCTGTTTTTGATGGAATTAGAAATCCAGAGAACGAAGAAATTAAATATTATTATCCAACAAACGATTTAGTTACAGGACCAGATATTTTATTTTTCTGGGTAGCAAGAATGATTGTTGCTGGTTATGAATATAAAGACGAGAAACCTTTCCAGAATGTGTATTTAACAGGATTAGTTAGAGATAAGCAAAGACGTAAAATGTCTAAATCTTTAGGAAACTCGCCAGATGCATTAAAATTAATTGACGATTATGGAGCAGACGGAGTAAGAGTAGGACTTTTATTAAGTTCTGCAGCTGGTAACGATTTAATGTTTGATGAAGATTTATGTCAGCAAGGAAAAGGGTTTGCAAATAAAATATGGAATGCTTTCCGTTTGATAAAAGGTTGGGAAGTTGATGCAAGCTTACCACAACCAGAAACGGCTAAAATTGGATTGACTTGGTATGAAGCTAAGTTTCAAAAAACGTTAGCAGAAATAGAAGATCATTTTTCTAAATATCGTTTGTCTGATGCTTTAATGGCAATTTACAAGTTAATTAATGATGATTTTTCTTCATGGTTATTAGAAATTGTAAAACCTGCTTATCAACAACCGATAGACAAAACAACGTTTGATGCTATTATAGAAGTTTTAGAAAATAACTTAAAATTATTGCATCCATTTATGCCGTTTTTAACAGAAGAAATTTGGCAATATATTGCAGATAGAACAACTGAAGAGGCTTTAGTAATTGCTAAATATCCTACAATAACAGACTTTGATACACAAATTATTACAGATTTTGAATTTGCAACTGATGTAGTTTCAGGAATAAGAACTATCAGAAAAGACAAAAACATCTCTTTTAAAGATGCAGTAGAATTATTTGTAATAGATAATGACAAAAGTTCTAAAGAATTTGATGCTGTTATTCAAAAACTAACAAATACAGAAGCTGTAAATTATGTTTCAGAGAAAGTAGAAGGTGCTTCTTTTAGAGTAAAATCGAATGAATACTTTGTGCCAATTTCTATAGAAAATATAGATGTAGAAGCAGAAATTAAGAAGTTGGAAACAGAATTAAAAAGAGCAGAAGGTTTCTTATTTGGTATTAATAAAAAACTATCTAATGAGCGTTTTGTAAATAATGCTCCAGAAAAAGTATTGGCGTTAGAACGTAAAAAAGAAGCAGATACGATTGCTAAAATAGAAACGATTAAGAGTAGTTTAAGTTCGCTCAAGTAGAAATAATTATTTAGAAAAACCATAATACAATTGTTATTATGGTTTTTTTAACATTAATAGTTAAAAAGTGCTAATTCTAATAGGGAGGTACAATAAATCGGCTTATTTTTAGTTTTGCTTAGAACTATAAAATCAAAAAAAATATAATGAAAAAATTAATTATTCCAGTTGTAGCAATTTCCTTGCTAGCAACGTCATGTGTGTCAAAAAAGAAATATGTTGCTTTAGAAACAGAATTAACAGATACTAAAGGTACGCTTCAAAAGACAACGGTAGAAAAAGAAGCATTAGAAGATAAGTTTGCAACAATAGAAAAAAGGGTCGCAACTTATAATGAAAAAATTAACTCTTTAAAAAGTGATAATTCAACATTACAAGATGCAAATGATGTTAAATTAGACATGGTTGGTAAAACAGCTGTTATATCTAATAAGACGAGAGAAAGAATGAGAGAAACTTTATCAAAAGTTGATCCTGCTGATTTAGCGAATGCAAAAACTTTAAAAGATTCTTTAAATTTAGCAATTTCTTATAATTTAAAAAATAAGATTAGTACTGCAGATTTAACCGATTCTGATGATTTAAATATTGATATCGATCAAACAGTTGTTATGATTTCTGTTTCTGATAAATTATTATTTAATAATGCAAGTTACAGAGTAAAACAAGGTGCTTATGATTTAATCGAAAAATTAGCGGCAGTTATAAAATCTGAACCAAGTATGGATGTTATGATTGAAGGTCATACAGATTCAAGAACAATTAGTAATGATAAAGTGCAAGATAATTGGGATTTAAGTGTAAAAAGAGCAACTTCTATTGTTAGACTTTTAGAAAGTAAATATAAAATTGAAGGAAGTAGATTAATTGCAGCAGGTAGAGGTTCTACTATGCCGGTTGTAGAAAATACAACAAGTGCAAACAGAGCAAAAAATAGAAGAACAAGAATTGTAATTTTACCTAATTTAGATAAATTCTTTGCACTATTAGCAGATGATCAATTAGCGGATTAAGGTTAGTTGTTAAAATAATAAATAAAAAAGGGAAGCAAAATGCTTCCCTTTTTTATTTTAAAATAGTATTTATTTTTTTTAACTCTTCACCAGAAAAAGAAGTGTTTTTTGTAGCTTTTAGACTGTCTAAAATTTGCTCTGTTTTGCTTGCTCCAATAAGAACAGAAGTAATTCTCTCATCTTTTAAAATCCAGGAAATTGCCATTTGAGCCAAATTTTGATTTCTATTTTCAGCAACTTCGTTCAGTGCTTTTATTTTAGGTAGCATTTCTAAAACTTGGTCAGTTTTTAAGTAACGACCATCTTTTACAGCTCTAGAATCTTTTGGTAATCCATTAATATATTTATCGGTTAACATACCTTGTGCTAAAGGAGAAAAACAAATTGCACCTACTTGGCTTTTTTCTAATAAATCTAATAATCCATCTTCTATCCAACGATCAAATAAACTATATCTTGGTTGATGAATTAAACAAGGTGTTCCTAATTCTTTTAAAATTTTAAAAGCTGCTTCTGCTCTTTCTGGCTTGTAATTAGATAATCCTACATACAAAGCTTTTCCTTGTCTTACAATTAAATCTAAAGCACCCATTGTTTCTTCTAAAGGCGTGTCATTGTCAGGTCTATGGTGATAAAAAATATCAATATAATCTAAATTCATTCTTTTTAGACTTTGATCTAAACTAGAAATTAAATATTTTTTAGAACCGAAATTTCCATAAGGACCAGGCCACATATCATAACCAGCTTTAGAGGAAATAATAATTTCATCTCTATATTTTTTAAAATCTTTTTTTAAGATTTTACCAAATGTTTTTTCTGCAGAACCGTAAGGAGGACCATAATTATTAGCTAAATCAAAATGTGTAATTCCATTATCAAAAGCACATTTTAATAAATCTCTAGCATTCTCAAAATCGTCATTTTTTCCAAAATTATGCCATAAACCTAAAGAGATTTCTGGTAAAAGCAATCCGCTATTTCCAGTTCTTCTGTAGTTTATTTTATCATATCTTTCTATATCTGCTTTGTATGTTGCCATTAGATTAATGCTTCTTTTAAAATAGTTATCGGGTGTTTTGCAATACGTTTTGTTCCATCAAAAATTTGATGTCTACAACTTGTTCCTGCAGCAGCAATTTCAGTATCTGCACTACAATTCCTAACTTTAGGGAACAAAGTATCTTCACCAACTTGCATAGAAACTTTATAATGTTCTTTTTCGTAACCAAAAGAACCTGCCATTCCGCAACAACCAGTATTCATAATAGTTACCGTATAGTTTTTAGGAATATTCAACATTTGAAAACTTGCATTTGTACCTGTTAATGCTTTTTGATGGCAATGTCCGTGAATTTTTAAAGTTTTAGCAGAGGTTGTAAATAAAGAGGTGTCAATGTTTTCTTTTTGGATTTCATTTGATATAAACTCTTCAAAAGTAAAACTGTTTTTCGCAATTTTTTCTGCGGATGATTTATCATCAGCTAAACGAATATATTCATCTCTAAAACCTAAAATTGCAGAAGGTTCTATTCCTATTAATGGAGTTTCATCTGTAATAATATCTTTAAAAATAGCGATGTTATTATTGCAAATTTCTTTTGCTTCTCTTAAAAAACCTTTAGAAATATGACTTCTTCCGCTTTCATCATGTTTTATTGTTTTTACAACATAACCTAGTTTTTCTAGTAAAATAACAGCGTCCTTACCAATTTCTGAATCATAATAATTTGTGAATTCATCATTAAATAGATACACATATTTTTTTGATTTTTCAACTGTGTTAGAAGTAATATTATGTTTTTTTAACCAACTATCTAAAGTTTGATTTGCTAATTTAGGAACGGAGCGTTCTACAGCAACACCCAATACTTTTTTAGCCACAATAGAATTAGTGAAAAAATTAGTAATTGTAGGAAAAATACTTCCTAATTTATTGTATTTTGCATTGTTAGCAAACATTTTATTTCTAAAAGAATAGCCATTTGTTTCTTGATATTGATATAAAAATTCTGCTTTTAAACTAGCGATATCTACATTACTTGGGCATTCCGTAGCACAAGCTTTACAACTTAAACAAAGATCTAAAACTTCTTTTAATTCTTTAGAATCAAATTTATTAGCAGCTGTATTATTGGTTAAAACATCTCTTAAAGTATTGGCTCTTGCTCTTGTGGTATCTTTTTCATCTTTTGTAGCTCTGTAACTCGGGCATAATGTTCCGCCAGCTTCTACAGGTTTTCTACAATCTCCAGATCCGTTACATTTTTCTGCAAGTTTTAAAATTCCTTCACTTTCAGAGAAATCTTGTAATGTCTTTATTTGAGGCTCTTTTCTATCAACTTCATAACGCAAATTTTTATCCATCGGAAAAGCATCTGTAATTTTTCCTTGGTTAAAAACATTATTAGGGTCGAAAGCTTTTTTAATTCTTCTTAATAATTGATAATTTTTATCACCAATCATCAACGGAATAAACTCTGCACGTACAATTCCGTCTCCATGTTCTCCAGAAAAAGAACCTTTATATTTTTTAACCAATTCTGCGGTTTCTGTTGTTATTTTTCTAAACAACACAACGTCTTCCGATTTTTTTAAGTTTAAAATAGGTCGTAAGTGTAATTCTCCAGCGCCAGCATGTGCGTAATACACTGCATTTTGCTTGTATTTATCCATTATTTTGGTAAACTCCTCAATATAATTTGGTAAATCCTCTAAAGCAACCGCAGTATCTTCTATACAAGCAACTGCTTTTTTATCACCAATAATATTTGCCAAAGCTCCCAAACCAGCTTTACGTAAATAATGCACTTTTGCAATATCTGCTCCGTACACTTTTGGGTGATGATAACCGAAGTTGTTTATGGTTAAATCGGCAATTAATTTGTCTGCTAAAAGCTCCGTTTCTTCAATAGTATTTGCAGATACTTCTAACATTAAAACAGCACCAGGATCGCCTTGTAAAAAGAATCGATTTTCGGCTAGTTTTCTATTGTCTTTTGTACAATCTAAGATTGTTTTATCCATCAATTCACAATTATATAAATTGTGATTCATGGCAACTAGTGTTGCTTTTAAACTTTCGTTAATGGTTTTAAAATGAGTACAAACCATTATACTTTGTTTTGGTGCAACTTTATCTAATTGTAAAGTTATAGAAGTAGAAAAAGCTAGTGTTCCCTCACTACCAGCTAATAATTTTGCAACATTTATAGTTGGTTTTGTTCCTCCAAATAAATCAGATGATAAAAATTCATCTACAGCATAACCTGTACACCTTCTATGAATACTTGGTTTAGGGAATTCATTTTTAATTTCTTCTTGATTTTCAACTAAAGAAAGTTCATCAAAAATAGCTTTATATATTTTACCTTCTTGCGTATTCTCTTTTGTTTTTTTGATAAAATCTGCTGATGAAATTTCGTTAAAAGTCGCTGTGCTTCCATCACTTAAAATAGCATCTATAGATAGAACTTTATCACGTGTTGCTCCATATTTTATTGAAGTACTTCCAGAAGAGTTGTTACCAACCATTCCGCCCATCATACAACGGTTAGATGTTGAGGTGTTGGGGCCGAAAAATAACCCGAAAGGTTTTAAATATACATTTAAAGAATCTCTAACAATACCAGGTTGTAAGGTTACTGTTTTTGCTTTTTCATCAAAAGAAATAATCTTTGTAAAATGTTTAGAAACATCAACTACAATTCCGTCTCCAACACATTGTCCCGCCAAAGAAGTTCCGGCAGTTCTTGGTATTAAAGTGATGTTGCTTTTGGTAGCAAAATCAATTAAAGTAATAATATCTTTTTCATCCTTTGGAAAAGCTACTGCTAAAGGAATTTTACGATAAACAGATGCATCTGTAGCGTATAAGTTTTTATGTAAATTATCAAAAAGAACATCACCAGAAAGTGAGTTGTGTAGGCTTGTTAAAAGAGTATTATCAATCATTATTTACTAGAAAAAAGTAAGAATATATATATACAAATATCCGAATAAAATAGTTGTTTAGTTATAGAATAAGAATGTGTTTCTATAATTTTATGGATATGCTAAATAAATTATAGAATTACTGCAATAAAATTATTTTTTTAATTTATTAATGTTTTTCAATAATTATAATTTAATAAAAACATTATCAGTTTTTATTCTGTAACTTTTAAACGTGCTTTTGCAGTAACAGAAACATCAGAATAATCGTTGTTTAGATATTTTAAATATCCAGAAATGGCAATCATTGCAGCATTATCGGTTGTAAATTCAAATTTAGGCACGTAAGTTGTCCATCCAAAATGTTTTTCTGCTAATTGTAATTTGTTTCTAATTTCAGAATTTGCAGAAACACCACCCGCAATCGCTATGTGCTTAATGCCTGTTTTTTTAACTGCATTTTTTAATTTTTCCATCAAAATTTCTACAATTGTATATTGTATAGAAGCACAAATATCATCTAAATTCTCTTCAATAAAATTAGGGTTTATTTTTACTTGTTTTTGGATGAAGTATAAAATTCCTGTTTTTAATCCACTAAAACTAAAATCTAAATCACCCACTTTTGGTTTTGTAAATTTAAAAGCTTTTGGGTTTCCTAATTTTGCATGTTTGTCAATTAAAGGCCCTCCAGGATAAGGTAATCCAAGAATTTTAGCAGATTTATCAAAAGCTTCACCAACAGCATCATCAATTGTTTCTCCTAAAATTTCCATTTCAAAATGGTTTTTGACCTTAACAATCTGTGTATGTCCACCGCTAATGGTTAAGCAGATAAAAGGAAAAGGAGGTGTTTTGCTGTCTGTATCATCAATAAAATGAGCCAAAATATGCGCTTGCATATGGTTGACGTCAATTAAAGGGATTTGCAAGCCTAAAGCCAAAGATTTAGCAAAAGAAGTACCTACTAATAAAGAACCCATTAAACCAGGTCCGCGAGTAAAAGCAATAGCAGATAAATCTTTTTTAGAAATATTAGCTTGTTCAATAGCTTGTTGCACTACAGGTACTATATTTTGTTGATGAGCTCTAGACGCTAACTCTGGTACAACACCACCATATTTAGAGTGTATTTCTTGGTTAGCAACAACATTACTTAAAATTTTAGCGTTACAAATTACAGAAGCACTTGTATCATCACAAGAAGATTCTATACCTAAAATATAAACAGGTTTTTCCATCAAAAAATTAAATTTAGAACAAAATTAAGGATAATTTTATGGTGTCTAACTCTTTTTGAGAATAGATATTTAATTGTTTGTTAAAATTGAACGTTCTTTGTAGTAATTTGGTTAAAAATTGATTAGTTTGTAGTATCTATAATTGCTATTGTTTTAAATAAAAATTGTTATCAAAAAAGTTGGAAAAAAAATATTAAAATGGCTAGGGTACTTTGTGCTCTTTTTGCTATTTGTTGTTGTTTTACTTTCTACTTCTTTTGTGCAAACTCAAATAGGTAATTATGCTACAAAAAAGATTAACGAAGAATATAAAACAGATATTTCTGTAGAAAAAGTAGACTTGTCTTTTTTAGGAAATGTAAGTTTAATAGGTGTGCAAATTAGGGATCATCATAAGGATACTTTAATCTTTGTAAAGAGATTAAACACATCTGTTTTAAATGCAAAAAAAGTTATTGAAAAAGACGTTAATCTAGGAGATATTTCTCTTGGAGGTGCTCGTTTTTTTATGAAAACTTACCAAGGAGAAGAAACAGATAATTTATCTGTTTTTGTAAATCATTTTATTACAGGTAAACCTAAAGATTCCTTGGCAAAACCTTTTACTTTAAAATCGTCTAATGTTTATATTAATAATTTAGAATACACTTTAAATAATTATAATAATAAAAATCCGCTTCTTTTTTCGGCTAAAAAAGTTGGAGGTACTTTACAAGATTTATTAATAAATGGGCCAGATTTTTCCACTAAAATTAGAGGGCTTTTTCTTACTGATAATAGGGGGGTAGAGATTACAAATTTATCAACAGATTTTACCTATTCTTTAACGGCAATGCAGTTTAAAAATACAACATTGCAAACAATGAAATCTGATATTAATGGTGATGTTGATTTTACTTACCAAAGAAAAGATTTAACTGACTTTAGTAATAAAGTAAATATTACTGCAAGTTTTACCAATAGTAAAATAGCAATACCAGATTTAAAAAAATATTATAGCGAATTAAGTGGTAATGATGTTGTTCATTTATCAGGGGTATTAAACGGAAAATTAAATGATTTTTATTTAAACAATTTAAGGTTAAGTTCTAATAACGGAATTACATTAATTGGAAATCTTGGTTTTATTAATGCTGTAAATAAAGAAAATGGATTTGTTTTTAGTGGAGATTTAAAAGATTTAACTGCAACCTATGACGAATTAAAATATATTTTACCAAACGTTTTAGGTAAAACATTACCTACAGAATTTAAAAAAATAGGACAATTTACGCTTAAAGGAAAAGTAAATGTTTCCCCGAATAAAATGAGTGCTACCGTAGATTTAAAATCTAAAATAGGTACTATAATTTCTGATTTGCAAATATCTAATATTGATAATATAGACTATGCTGCTTATAATGGTAAAATAGAGCTAAATAAGTTTGATGTTGGTGTTTTTGTAAATGATCCTTTATTTGGTAAAGTGTCTTTAAAAGGAAAAGTAAACGGAAAAGGGTTTAAACTAGAAAACATTAATACAAAGTTTGTTGGAAAAATTTCTGAACTTATTTTTAAGAATTATCCTTATAATAATATTAATGTAAACGGACAATATCAAAACAGTAAATTTGATGGGAGTTTAAAGATAGATGATACTAATTTTAAAATGGAGTTTAATGGATTGGCAGATTTATCTTCCGAAATTCATAACTTCGATTTTAAATCGGATATAGAACTTTTAAATCTTAAAGAAACAAATCTCTTTACAAGGGATAGTATTGCTCTTCTTAAAGGAAATATAACTGTAGATATAGAAGGTAATAATTTTGATAACATTACAGGTAAAGCAATTTTTAAAAATGTCTTTTACAGAAATCAAAAAGAAGATTTTAATTTTAAAGAATTTAATGTAACATCTTCTATAAAAGATAGTATTAAAACAATTGATGTTACTTCTGAAGATATTGCAAAAGGCCATCTTAAAGGGAAGTTTTCTTTTGAAGAATTATTACCGGTTTCACAAAATGCATTGGGTAGTATTTATGCAAATTATACGCCCTATAATGTACAGCCAAATCAATATTTAGAATTTAATTTTACTATTTACAATCAGATTATAACGATGTTTTTTCCGGAAGTATCGATTGATGATAATACAAAAATAAGAGGAAGAATAGATGCTGATAAAAATCAATTAAAACTAAATATTTCTTCGCCTAAGATAGATGCTTATGGTAATGAAGTAAAAGACCTATTGTTAAGAACAGACAATCAAAATCCATTATATAATTCGCATTTAACAGCATCAGAAGTCAATACAAAATATTATAATGTTTCTAAATTAAACTTATTGAGTTTAACAAAAAACGATACATTGTATTTTAAATCAATTTTTAAAGGAGGAGATAAAAAGAATGAAGATTTTAATCTAGATTTTTTCTATACGTTTAATAAAGAAGGGAAATCTGTAGTTGGTTTTGAGGATTCTTCTTTTAAGTTTAAAGAGAATGTTTGGAACATAAATCCTGATAAATTAAACTCAAATGTTATTACCTTTAATTTAAAAGAAAAAGAATTTAATTTTAGTCAATTTAAATTAGTATCTGGAGAACAAAAAATAGAATTTACTGGTCAATTAAAAGGAGATGAACAAAAAATTCTATTAGCAGATTTTAGCAAAGTTGAATTAGAAAGTTTTTTACCTAAGATAGACAGTTTATCTTTAAAAGGAACATTATCAGGTAATGTAGATTTTATTCAAAAAGACGGAATTTATAACCCAGAAGCATTATTGTCAATTAAAGATTTTCAAGTAAACAATTTTAAGCAAGGAGATTTATTACTAAATGTTAAAGGAGATAATTCTTACGAAAAATATGAAGTAGGTTTGTCTATTGAAAATGAAAATGTTAAAAGTATTGCAGCTAGTGGCTCTTTAGATTTTTCGTTAAAAAGACCTTTAATAGATCTAGAAGTTTATTTAGAAGATTTTGGTTTAAGTGCTTTTAGTCCTTTAGGCCAAGATGTTTTATCTTCTATAAGAGGAACTGCTTCTGGCGAATTTACTTTAAGAGGTTTTTTAGGGAACCCAGAAATGGAAGGAAAGTTGAAGCTTAAAAATGCTGGCTTAAAATTCCCCTATTTAAATGTAGATTTTGACTTTGCAGGAGAATCTGTTGTAGAATTACAAGAACAGTCTTTTATATTTGGAGATGTATCTTTATTAGATACTAAATATAAAACGCAAGGGAAACTTGTAGGGAATGTTACCCATTTAAATTTTAAACAATGGTTTTTAGATATTGAAATAGAAAGTGATAATTTACTTGTTTTAGATACAGAGAATAAGGAAGAATCGTTGTATTATGGTACCGGCTTTATAGATGGTACCGCAAATATTACAGGTTTAACAGAGCAATTAACTATAGAAATAAACGCAAAAACAAATGGAGGAACAAAGTTTGTTGTTCCGTTAAAAGATATAGAAACCGTAGATAGCTATAGTTTAATTCATTTTAAATCAGAAGAAACAAAAGTAAAAGACAAACAGAAAGAACTAGCTTTAGAGGCTCTTAAAGGACTTTCTTTAAATATAGATTTAGAGGTTACCAAAGATGCCATAGCGCAAGTGGTTATAGATGAGGTTAATGGAAGTCAACTTATAGGAAGTGGAGCAGGTAATCTTAGGGTTGAGATAGATACAAGAGGTAAATTTAATATGTTTGGAGATTATACAATAGATAACGGTGTGTATGATTTTAAATATGGAGGATTTATAAGTAAACCATTTATAATAGAAAAGGGAGGAAATGTTTCTTGGAATGGAAATCCGTATGAAGCATTGTTAGATGTTACGGCAATATATAAAGCAAAAGCAAATCCAGGGGTTTTATTAGAGAATTTTAATTCTAATAGAAAAATAGAAGTAGATTTAGTAACTAGAATTACTGGAGGATTATTTAGTACAAAGCAAGATTTAGATATTCAATTATCTAATGTAGACCCCACAATAGCAAGTGAGTTAGAATTTATTTTAAATGATAATAATGTAAATGAAAAAACAACACAGTTTATTTCTTTATTAGCCTTTGGTAATTTTGCAAATCCAGACAGAGCAGATTTTGATGCAGGAGCAAGTATCTCTAATACGGCATCAAGTGCTATATCAGCAGCTTTTTCGAGTTTATTAAATAGTCCAGAAAGTAAGTTTCAATTAGGTGTAGATTATCAACAAGGAGATACAAGTAATGATGTAGATCGATTAAATGTAGATAACCAAGTAGATGTATCTGTAAGTACTCAGTTAGGAGATAAAGTTATTATAAACGGAAAAGTAGGAGTGCCAGTTGGTACACAGACCCAATCTAGTGTTGTTGGTGAGGTAAAAGTAGAAATTCTTTTAAATGACGAAGGTAATTTAAGAGGTGTTATATTTAATAGGCAAAATGAAATCCAATATTCTACAGAAGAAGAAGGTTATACGCAAGGAGTCGGTCTTTCTTATCAAGTAAATTTTAATACTCTTTATGATTTATTGAGAAAAATAGGTCTTCGTCAAAAAAGAGAAAGAAAAAAATCCATTCCTGAAGAAAAAAAAGATTCTATTTTAAGAACAAGAGAAGAGCAAGATCTTTTAGAAGGAAATTAAGTGGATATTTTATCTAGAAAATATTTTGTAATGTTTATTAAATTAATTAACACTATAATAATTAAGTAAAGCACAAAATTTATAAAAAATCAGCTATTTTTAAGCTAAAAATAATAGGTCTTAGCCTAAAACGATTTCGTAGTTTTATTATTTTTAATGATTTTAAAGCAGTAAATTTACATCAAGAAATATGAAGAAAATTAAAAAAATAGCAGTTATGACTTCTGGAGGAGATGCTCCAGGTATGAATGCCGCAATTAGAGCTGTAGTTAGGTCTTGTGCTTATTATAGTTTAAGTTGTGTTGGTATATATAGAGGTTATGAAGGGTTAATTGAAGATGATCTTATTGAATTAAGTGCAAGAAGCGTTCATAACATTATTAATAAAGGTGGTACAGTCTTAAAATCTGCAAGATCTAAAGCCTTTAGAACAAAAGAAGGTAGACAAAAAGCTTACGAAAACTTAGTAGAGCGTGAGGTAGATGCAATGGTGGTTATTGGAGGAGATGGTTCTTTTACAGGAGCTGTTTTGTTTAATGAGGAATTTGATTTTCCTGTAATTGGTATTCCTGGTACTATTGATAATGATATTTTTGGTACTTCTCATACATTAGGATACGACACTGCTTTAAATACAGCGGTAGAGGCAATTGATAAAATTAGAGATACAGCATCTTCACACAACAGACTTTTCTTTGTTGAGGTTATGGGCCGTGATGCTGGTTTTATAGCGTTAAACGCAGGTGTAGGGGCTGGAGCAGAAGAAATTTTAATACCTGAAGAGGATTTGGGGTTAGATAGAATGTTAGAGTCTTTAGAAAGAAGTAGAAGAGCAGGCAAGTCATCTAGTATAGTTGTCGTAGCAGAAGGAGATAAGTCTGGTAAAAATGTATATGAATTAGCTAGTTATGTAGAAGAAAATTTACCCGAATATGATGTTCGTGTAAGTATTCTTGGTCATATGCAAAGAGGGGGTTCTCCATCTTGTTTTGATAGAGTTTTAGCAAGTAGATTAGGTGTAAAAGCTGTAGAACTATTGTTAGATGGTCATACAAACTTAATGGTAGGTCTAAAGGATAATAAAGTAATTAGTACAGATATAAAAGAAGCAATTTCTGGTGGGCATTCAATAAACTATGAGCTACTAAGAATTTCTGATATTATAACAACATAAAAAAAATAAATAATTAAAAATTAGAATAATGATTAAAATAGGAATTAACGGATTTGGACGAATTGGAAGATTAGCATTCAGATCTACAGTAAATAGAAAAGACGTACAAGTAGTAGCTATTAATGATTTATTAGATGTAGATTATTTAGCTTATATGTTAAAATATGATTCTGTACACGGAGCATTTGATGGAACTGTTGATGTAAAGGATGGTAAATTAGTTGTAAACGGAAATGAAATAAGAATTACAGCAGAAAGAGATCCTGCAAACTTAAAGTGGGATGAAGTTGATGCTGAATATGTAATTGAGTCGACAGGGTTTTTCTTAACAGAAGAAACTGCTGGTAAACACTTAGAAGCTGGAGCTAAAAAAGTAGTTTTATCTGCACCATCTAAAGACCATACACCAATGTTTGTAATGGGTGTAAATAACACAGAATTAAAAGCAGATCAAAAGATTTTTTCTAATGCATCTTGTACTACAAACTGTTTATCTCCTATTGCAAAAGTATTAAATGATAACTGGGGGATTTCAGAAGGTTTAATGACAACTGTACACGCTGCAACTGCAACTCAAAAAACTGTTGATGGTCCTTCTATGAAAGACTGGAGAGGTGGACGTTCTGCTATTGGTAACGTAATTCCTTCTTCTACAGGAGCTGCAAAGGCTGTAGGTAAAGTAATTCCTGCATTAAACGGAAAATTAACTGGTATGGCTTTCAGAATTCCTACTATGGATGTTTCTGTTGTAGATTTAACAGTAAAATTAGATAAGCCTGCTACTTATGAAGAAATTTGTGCAGCAATGAAAGCAGCTTCAGAAAGTGGGCCAATGAAAGGTGTTTTAGGTTATACAGAAGATATGGTAGTTTCTCAAGATTTTGTTGGTGATACTCGTACTTCTATCTTTGATGCTAAAGCTGGTATTGCTTTAAACGATAACTTTGTAAAAGTTGTTTCTTGGTATGATAATGAAATTGGTTATTCAACTAAAATTGTTGACTTAATCGAATATGCTGCTTCTTTATAAAAATAAGTAGTTTTCACATAAATAAAAACCTGAAAGTTCTAATGCTTTCAGGTTTATTTATTTTTAATAACACTAAAATTACAATATGGAAATAGCAATTATTGCACATGATGGTAAAAAAGCAGAAATGGTTCAGTTTTTAAATCAACACAAAACAACTTTATTACAAAATAATATATCACTTATTTCTACAGGTACTACAGGTACTAAAGCAGAACTTGCAGGTTTTAAAGTAACTAAATTTTTATCAGGACCAATTGGTGGAGATGCTCAAATTGCAAGTAGAGTTGCCGAGGGTAAATGTAAAATGGTATTATTTTTTAGAGACCCACATGCAAAACATCCTCATGAACCAGATATTATAATGCTGTTAAGAATTTGTGATGTACACAATGTTCCTTTAGCAACAAACCCTGCTACTGCAGATTTACTAATTAGTGCATTAACTATTTAATAGCAATTGCACTAATTTCAACATTTACAAATTTAGGCAGATTAGCAACTTCAACAGTTTCTCTAGCAGGAGCTGTTTCTTCATTAAAATATTTTCCGTAAATGGCATTTATCTCAGCAAAGTTATTCATGTCAGAAATAAATATGGTTGTTTTAATTACGCTTTCAAAAGTCATTTCTGCAGCAGCCAAAACTTCTTTTAAGTTTTCCATAACTTGAGTTGTTTCAGCTTCTAATGAAGCTATATTTAATTCTCCAGTTTCTGGGTTAATTGCAATTTGCCCAGAAGTATATAAGGTGTTTCCGCTTAAAACAGCTTGATTATATGGGCCAATTGGAGCTGGTGCTTTTGTTGTTGTTATTATTTTTTTCATTTGTTTTTCGTTTTTAAATTTTTAGAAGATTTAAGTAATTTTTATTTCTATCATCAACTTAAAATAAAGTTCTATCAGCAGGTTTTGTTTTATCCCATTTTAAATCTGATAAAACAGAAGATTTTACACCAATAAAGAATGTGTAAGAAGAATTTGTACCAAAAGGAACCCAGTTAAAGTTAAATTGCCAACTATCTAAGTCTCTTGTAAAATTAAATCTAGAAAAGGTAAAAGCACCTCCTTTAACGTCGTAACCAGAAGAGTAACCTACTTTCCATTTGGGTGATAATTCTAAATTACCACTAAACATAATACTGTGTATTCCTACTTCTCCAGGATCAATACCATTATTAGTATAACTTGCAGAATAAGCTAGGTTTAAAGACCAAGGTATGTCTGCTGCATATAGTTTTGTTTTTGTTTCTTCCTCTTCTTCTTGAGAATTAGAAGTATTCCTTAGTCCAGATTTGTCTGCTGTAGGGTTTATATCTGCACCAATAACATCAACTCCAGCTTGAGCTCCATTGCCATTCTGTTTTTTATCGTCTTTACTGTTTTTATCAAAATCTTTACTAGAAATCGAGTAATTTGCAGTTAAGCTAGCATTGGTAAGTCTAAGAAAGTTAGCATTAAATTCATCTATTCTGGTTCCTTCGCTATTCACTTTATACGGATCCATAGAACCACTTAAATTTACAGCTAATTTATCGTTAAAAAGTCTTGTTCCTGCAGAAAAACTTACAGGAGACCAACGTAAACTATCTGCTGCAATATTGTAAGAACTACTAAAATTTAAGTTATTTAGAATAGTAACTTTTTCATCTTCTACCTCTTCGTCATCGGGGTCGGGGTTCTTGGGTGATACTTTAGCTTCTAAAACGTTGTTTAAAGAAATCCCAATAGAATTACTTAATCCAGAAGAAGGTGCTCCATAAATACCACTATCAAAAACCGTATAATCTAATAAATCTGTAGCATCTGCACTTTGCTGTACTTGCTTTATGTATTTGTCTTGAAAATCTGGTCTGTAAGAGTAAGAAATAGAAGGCCTAAAAGTATGTCTAAGTGTTTTTAGTCGTCCTTTCTTAAAATTAAAAGTACCGTAAATATTTGTAGATAGACTAATACCTGCATTATATTCTCTATACGTTTTAAAGCCTCTTAAAGTATCTGTAACTACAACATCCTCTGTTACATCATAATCTTTTTGTAGATAATCAAATTGCCAAACTTCTTCGTAATTTGCGCTAGGCGATAAGGTAAAGTAATTAAAAGCTTTTATGTTTGTACTTGTTCCTGTAGTGTGTTTTACTCCAGATCTAGCTGTTTCAAACATTTTAGCCGTAAAAAACTCATCATCTGTGGTATTAATTAAATACTGACCTTGCATTGTATAATTAAAACCCATTTTCTGAATAGGTGTTTTTTGAACGCCATTTTTACCAGCAAAAGGATATTGTCTATCCATATTAACGGTTAATGAAGGTAAGGTCATTGTAATGGCTTCTGTATTTGTATTTTGTTGATGAGAAGCCGTTAAGTTTAAGTTAAAAGGTGTGCCAACAAAAGTTTTACTATAACTAATAGATGAATTAAAAGTATTAGTTTGTGTTTGCGAAATATTATATTGATTTATTGATTCTCTATAGAATTTACTACTACCTAAATTAACAGATGCGGAAAATCTTGAATTAGGACTTGCTTTAGAATCTTGGCTATGAGACCATCTTATATTGTAGTTACTAGTTTTACTATAATCATCATATCCTTTAATACCACTAATGGTATTTTCGTAACTAAAATTAAAAGACCCATTAAAACGATATCTTTTCTTATAGCTAGAGCTTAGCCTCATACCCCAACTTCCATTAGAATAAACATCGGCAAGTGCACTTAAATCCATATAATCACTTATGGCAAAGTAATAACCTCCGTTTTGAATACCAATACCTCTGTCTGTACTTCCGGTATCAAAAGACGGAATTAAAAAACCAGAAGTACTTGTTTCTGTTATTGGAAAATAAGCAAAAGGAAGAAAAACTGGAGTTGGTATATCTGCAATTACCAAATTACTAGAACCTACAATTATCTTTTTACCAGGTACTAATTTAGCTTTATCAGTGGCAATATAATAATCTGGGTTTTCTTTTTCTGATGTAGTAAATTTTATATTTCTAACATATATAGTAGAATCGTTTACACGTTTGGTTTTTTCACCATAGGTAAACATTTCTCCTTGCTTAGTTTTAAGACCGTAAATTAAAGCTCTTTCACTTTTAAAATTATAAATTATAGAATCTTGTTCTGATTCTTGACTACCTTGTTTAAAAACAGGACGTTGCGTATAACCCGTACTATCTATAATTCCTTTGGCAAAAATTACACTTTTTTTATAATCAATAATAATTATACCAGCCTTTAAATCAATATCTGTGTAAGTAATATTTGCTTCGTTATAAAGAGTAACCGTTTTTTCTTTAGCATTTTGTATTGTATAATCTTTTGCAACATGTACAATAATGTCTTCTATAGACTCTTTTGGTTTTATAGAATCTATGGCAATAGTATCCGTTTTTTGTATTGATAAAGAATCCGATTTAGTTTTTATAATTGAATCTTTTACAGAAATTAGGGTAGATTCTTTCTTAAATGTTGAATCTGCTATTTTAAGTTTTCGTTTAATATCTTGCGAAAAGCCTGCTTTTATAGAAAAGAGGACGCAAAATAAAAGTATGTATGATAGGTTTGTTTGCAATGCTATAAATACTATTTTTGTATTAAAGTAAAAGTATGGTTCAATTTTTGAAGCACCAAATTATAAAATGCCAAAATTAGTTAATTTTTATTGATGATATTTCAACAAACTCACAAATTTAAATTCAGAGTAAGAAATCTTTTTCTTTTCTTCTTTGTCTCCTTTCTTTTCACAAATTCAACGACTTTTTTTGCACAAAAAAAATATGTAATAGTTCTTGATGCTGGTCATGGAGGAAAAGATCCTGGCAATTTAGGAAACGGATATAAAGAAAAGGATATTGTGTTAAAGGTTGCTTTAATTGTAGGTAATAAGCTATCTAAAGATAAAAATATTAAAGTAATTTATACAAGAAAAAGTGATACATATCCAGACTTGTGGAAAAGGGGAGATATTGCTAACAGAGCAAAAGCAGATTTGTTTATATCTATTCATTGTGATTCTCATACATCTAATGCATATGGAGCAGGAACTTTTGTTTTAGGATTAAGGGGTAATAAAAAGAATTTAGAGATAGCAAAAAGAGAAAATGCTTCTATTTTGTTATACGAAGATAATTATGAGAGTAAGTATAAAGGTTTCGATTCTAATTCAGCAGAATCAGTAATTGGTTTATCACTTTTACAAGAAGAAAATTTAGATAAGAGTTTGGCTATGGCAAGTCTTATTCAGAATAATCTTACAAAAAAGCTAAAGAGATTAGATAGAAAAGTAAAACAAGATAATTTTCAGGTTTTAAGAGAAACAATTATGCCAAGTGTGTTGGTAGAATTAGGTTTTTTAACAAATAATAAAGAAGGAAGATATTTAAATTCTAGATCAGGACAAGAACAAATGGGAGGTGTAATTGCAGATGCAATTTTAAACTATGTAGATAATTTAAAATTGAATACTATCTCTAATAACTCAGTGTCTTACACCAATACAGATTCTGAGTTAGAAAACAGTTCTATTGAATATAAAATTCAAATAGCATCTAGTAAAAATAACATTGCAACAAAATCTTACAACTTTAAAGGGTTAAAAAACATACAGAGAGTAAAAGTAGGTAGCTATTATAAATACTATTATGCTAGAACATACAATTATAAAGAAGTTAAGCAATCTTTAAGAACTGCAAAATCTAAGGGATATAAATCTGCCTTTATAGTTGCTTTTAAGAAAGGTAAAAAAATATCTGTAACAGAAGCTGTTAAAATGCAATAGATTTGATGGCGTCAACCAAAAATTATTAGTAATATTGTTATTAAATTTATATGCATGTCTAGAGAATTAAAAACAGGAATTATAGCGATTGTTATAATTGCATTATTTATATGGGGTTATAATTTTTTAAAAGGTCAGAACTTATTTGACACTAGTTCACGTAATTTTAAAGTGGAGTATAGTAACATAGCAGGTTTAACTGAATCTAGCTTAGTTACTATAAATGGACTTAAAGTTGGTAAGGTTACTAACATAGAGTTTAATAGAGCAGAAGGTAAAAGAGGTCATTTAATTGTGAGTTTTGTTATTGAAAAAGATATTCAGTTTTCTAAAAAAAGTGTTGTTAAAATTTATTCACCAAGTCCTTTAGGTGGTTCTAATTTAGCAATTATACCAGAATATGAAGGAGAAGAAGCTATTTCTGGCGATGTGTTAAAAGGAGAGGTAGAAACTAGCTTGTTTACTTCTATCGGAGAACGTTTAGATCCAATTCAAACTAAGTTAGAAGATATTATGGTAAGTGCAGATTCTTTATTTAATAACGTAAATAATATTTTAGATACCAATACACAAAATAGTCTAAAAAACTCTGTGCAATCTTTAGAGTTTACACTAGCAGAGGTTAAAAAAACAATGTTATCTATTAATGGAATTTTAGATACTAGTTCATCAGACTTAAAAGAAAGTATAAAAAATACCAAAGTAATAACAGAAAACTTTGCTAAAGTTTCAGATACATTAGCTAATGTAAATATTGGAGGTATTATTAGTAAAACAGAAATGACATTAGATAAAGCAAATTCAATTTTAGAAGGTGTAAAATCTGGAGAAGGAACCCTTGGTAAATTAATAACAGATGAGGAGTTGTATAATAATATGTCTTCTGCTACTAAAGAATTAGAATATTTGTTAAGAGAAATGAAATTACATCCTAAAAGATTTGTTCATTTTTCATTATTTGGTAAAAAAGCAAAACCATATACTCCTAGCTCAGAAGAGTTAGAAGAAGCAAATAAGTAATAAATTTAAAACTCATTAATTTAGTATGCAATACTTACCAAATATATTTTTTGCTTTAGCCTTGGCTTTCGGAATTGGTTTTTTTGTGATGAATATTCGCAAATTATCAAGAAACATTAAATTAGGTAAAGATGTTGATAGAACAGATAATAAATCAGAAAGATTAAAAAACATGATTTTGATTGCTTTAGGGCAATCTAAAATGGTAAAAAGACCTTTTTCAGGATTTCTTCATATTATAGTTTATGTAGGATTTATAATTATAAATATAGAGGTTCTAGAAATTATTATTGATGGCCTATTTGGAACTCATCGAGTTTTTCAAGGACTTTTAGGGAGACAGTTTTACGGATTTTTAATTGGAACTTTTGAGGTTTTAGCAACTTTGGTTTTTGTTGCAGTAACTATTTTTTGGTTGCGTAGAAATGTATCAAACATCAAACGTTTTTTAAGTAAAGAAATGAAAGGATGGCCAAAAAATGATGGTAATTATATCCTTTATTTTGAAATGGTTTTAATGACTTTGTTTTTAGTGATGAATGCTACCGATGTTTCATTTCAAGAAGCTGGAGTTGGAAATATAGTTAGCCAATTTATTGTGCCTTTTTTTGAAGGATATTCTATAGAAACACTTCATACAATAGAAAGAAGTGCTTGGTGGATTCATATTTTAGGAATCTTAGTTTTCTTAAATTATTTATATTATTCGAAACATTTACATATTTTATTAGCATTTCCTAACACTTATTTTGCAAACTTAAATCCAAAAGGGCAGTTTGCAAATTTAGAATCTGTTACAAAAGAAGTTAAGTTAATGATGGATCCTGATGCAGATCCTTATGCAATGCCTGTTGAAGGAGAGGAAGAGGCAGAACCAGAAAAGTTTGGTGCTTCTGATGTTACAGATTTAAATTGGGTTCAATTAATGAATTCTTATACATGTACCGAATGTGGTAGGTGTACATCTTCTTGCCCTGCAAGTCTTACAGGTAAAGAATTATCACCAAGAAATATCATGATGAAAACTCGTGATCGTTTAGAAGAAGTTGGTAGAAATATAGATGTAAATAAAGGAGTTTTTGTTGATGATGGTAAACAATTACTAAACGATTATATTTCTCCAGAAGAACTTTGGGCGTGTACAAGTTGTAATGCTTGTGTAGAAGAATGCCCGGTAAATATAGATCCTCTATCTATAATTATGGATATGAGAAGATATTTGGTAATGGAAGAAAGTGCGGCTCCACAAGAATTGAATATGATGATGACAAACATCGAAAATAATGGAGCACCTTGGCAATACAATCAACAAGACAGATTAAATTGGGCTAAAGAAGAATAAATAGCAATGAGTAATTTTCTATAGTATATTTATAAAGAACAAATAAGGTTGCATTAAAAAACTTTAATAATTAAATAACATTTATGGGTCTTTTTATTAATAATTTTAAAGGCCAATAATTTAAAATTAAACAAATGAACGTACCTACAATGGCAGATATGATGGCGCAAGGTAAGCAACCAGAAGTGTTGTTTTGGGTTGGTGCAGCAGGAAGTTATGATGATAGAGCTAAAAAAATATCAAGAGCATTTGTAAAAATATTACATGAGGCTAATGTAGATTTTGCTGTTTTAGGTACAGAAGAATCTTCTACAGGAGATGCTGCAAAAAGAGCAGGAAATGAGTTCTTGTTTCAAATGCAAGCAATGATGAATATTGAGGTATTAAATGGTTACGAAATAAAAAAAATTGTTACTTGCGATCCTCATTCATTTAATACTTTAAAAAATGAATATCCTTCTTTGGGAGGAAAATATGAAGTTTATCATCATACACAATTCATACAGAATTTAATTTCAGAAGGGCGTTTACAAATTGATGATACAACTTTAAAAGGAAAGAAAGTTACGTTTCATGACCCTTGTTATTTAGGTAGAGCTAATGAAGTTTATGAGTCTCCGAGAGATTTAATAAAAAGATTAGGTGTTAACTTAACAGAAATGAAACGAAATAAATCTACAGCACTTTGCTGTGGGGCTGGAGGAGCACAAATGTTTAAAGATGCAGAAAAAGGAGATAAAGAAATTAATGTTTTAAGAACAGAAGATGCTTTAGAAACCAAACCAAACATTATTGCAACAGGTTGTCCGTATTGTAATACAATGATGACCGACGGAATTAAATTTAAAGAAAAAGAGACTGAGGTTGCTGTAAAAGATATTGCGGAGTTAATTGCTGAAGCTAATAATTTATGATACTAAACAAATGCCATCTGTAAAAAAAGAACACTTATCGAACGTCTATTTAGAGTTGAATGCTTTAAAATTAGAGAAAGAAAAGCTACAATCTAGCATTGAAGCTAAGAGTACGGAATTAGATGCTTTAAGAGAAAATAAAGGTCAATTAGAATCCAGTTTTGTAGGAGTAAGTTCAGAGTTAGATGCTCTAAAAGCAGAAAAGAAAATTTTACAATCTACTATAGATGATAAAAATTCAAAATTAGAAACATTAAAGCTAGACAAAGATCAGTTAAAATCTAGTTTTATTAAAGTAAATTCTGAATTAGATGCCATAAAGGTAGAAAGAGATCATTTAGCACCTAAGTTTAAAGAAGTAAATTTAGAAAATGAAGCTTTAAAAGCAAAAAATGAAGAATTAAAATCTAATTTTTTAGATGCTAGCTCAGAAATATCTAAAATTAAAAAAAATAAAGAACAATTAAAATTTACTCTTAAGTCCGTAAAATTAAAAATTAAAGACCAAGACAAAAAAGGAAAAAGAAATAAAATTGTATTTTTTATTTTATCATTAATACTCATAGTTTCATTGATTTTTATATATCTAAATTATTCAAAATCTGAGACAGAATTAAAGAGTATAAAAGATCATCAAACAGTTTTGTTAGATAGAATAAAAGAGCTAAAATCTAAGCCAGCTGTACTTCCTGTTATAACTGATGCTAAACCAGAGGTTACATATACTTTACAATTAGGTCTTTTTAAAACTTTAAATGTAGATTTTAAAAATTTAGAAGATATAGAACTTAAAGAAATAAAGACAGATAAAGGTAATATTTATCAGTTAGGTTCTTTTACTACATACAAAGAAGCTACTTTATTTAAAAATGAAATTAAAAAGATGGGTTTAAAAGATGTCTTTTTAGTACCTTATAACAAAGAAAATAAAAGAATAGGAATTAAAGAAGCCTTAATTTTAAGTAACGAAAAAGAATTTATTGCTAATTAAGTTTTATCAATATAAGGTGTGTAATTTATACTAAATGTTTGCAAACGAACCAGTTTCTAATTATCCGGATATAACAGAAATAACTTTTAAATCTATTAATAAAAGATATTTAAAAGTTATTTTAAGTAATATTGTACTGGTTTTTTTAGGAATTTTAATTGCTCTTTTTTTAGCGGATTATTATAGTTTTTTTGATAAAATTGATTCTTATATTTTTCTAATTTACTTTTCTTTTACTCTTTTATTTATTGTTTTTTGTTCGTTTTTGTATATCGGGTTTAAAAGAAGAAAATATGCTGTTAGAGAAAAAGATATTTCCTATAAGAGTGGTGTTTTATTTAAAAAGCTAACAACAGTTCCTTTTTCTAGAGTACAACATATAGAAGTAGATGAAGGTCCTATTTCTCGGTTTTTTAAATTGGCTTCTTTAAGTGTTTTTACAGCTGGAGATAGTAGTGATGATTTAGAAATAAAAGGAATCACAAAAGAAGAAGCTTTGCAAATTAAAGAATTTATTAGCCAAAAAATCAATGAATAATACATTTGATTTTAGACAGTTCTCTCATCAATCAAAAAAAGGAATTCTAGTAATTTATGGTAACTTATTATATAAGTTCTTTAAAATTTCTTGGATTTTACTCTTTATTATTTTTAAAGATTTTTCAAAATTTAATGATCAAAAAGTAACTTATATTGCTTTAGGTTTTGCTTTTGTTTTAATATTCTTATTTGTAAGAGCATATTTATTATTTAAAAATTTTCAGTTTAAAGTAGAAAATAATCATTTTATTTTAAAGCAAGGAGTTTTAAAAAAGAGCAATACTTCTATTTCGTTTGATAGAATTCAGAATATCAATTTTAAGCAAAATATCATTCAGCAACTGATTAATGTACACGAAGTAAATATAGAAACAGCAGGTTCTAATAAAACCGAAATTTCTATAAAGGCAATGTCTTTTTTAAAAGCAAAAGCACTTAAAAATCAACTTACAAGTAGTTTTAATAAGACGATAGAAGTCGAAGCAGAAAAAGAAAAACCATTTTTAAAGATTAATCCTTTAGAGTTATTAAAGATTAGCTTAACGGAAAATCACATACAAAGTTTGTTGATTTTTTTAGCCTTATTAGTTGGTTTGTTTCAACAAATAGATCAGGTTTTTAAAGGTTTTTTAAAAGATAATTTAGTTACAAATTATATTAAAGAAAGCAGTAATTCTTTTTATCAAAGTACACTTTTAATATTAGTTTTTGCAATTATTTTGGTTTTAACAGCCGTGTTAAGCTCTTTTGTAAGAGTCTTTTTGTTCCATTTTAATTTAACTGTTTTTGTAAAAGAAGAATCTTTCGAAATTTATCAAGGTTTGTTTACAAAGAAGTCTTTTATTTTAAAGAAAGATAAGATTCAGAACATTACTATTTCTACAAATCCAATAAAAAAGATTTTAGGGATTTCTTTTATCACATTTAAACAAGCGGTTAGCGGAAAAGTAAATCAGAAAAAAGAGAAATTAATAAGAATTGTTGGTTGTAAAATAGCACAAGTAAATAAAGTTAAAAAATTACTTTTTAATTTTTCTGATGTAGATAATTTACAAAGAAAGCAAGTACATTTTTATTTAAAAGCAAGAATGTATTTTAGAACTTTACTGTTTTTATCAATAATTAATATTGGTTTCTATTTGTTGTTTTTTGATGTTAAAATATATTTAATCAACTTATTAATCATTCCTTTTTTTATCTTTTTAATCAATTTAATTTATAGAAAAAAGTTTTATAAAATCAGCGAAGATGTTTTGTTAGTTGGTAGAGGAAGTATAGAAACACATTTAACTTATTTGCCTTTTTTTAAAGTACAAAACATTAAAATGACACAAAGTTTTTTTCAAGAAAGAAATAAGGTTGTAGATTTGGTGTTTCAAACCGCTTCAGGAAAAATTAAGCTTCCTTGTATAGAAAAAGAAGAAGCGATAAAAATTTACAATTATACTTTATTTAAAGTAGAAAGTAGTAAGAATTTATGGATGTAAAAAGCTACATTAAAGCAGCACGTTTAAGAACTTTACCATTATCTGTTTCTGGAATTATTGTGGGTGCTATTTTAGGAAATCAAGATTTTTTTGTATTAGAAAGTTTAAAATCAGAAGTTATTTCGGATGATTTTTCAGTTTCTTTAGTTTTACAATCTTCAATATTTTGGCTAGCAATTTTAACTACAATAGGTTTTCAAGTTCTGTCAAATTTTGCAAATGATTATGGAGACGGTATTAAAGGTTCTGATAAAAATAGAACAGGAGAAGCACGTATGGTTTCATCTGGAGCAATAACTCCAAAACAAATGAAAACAGCAATGATAATTACTACAATTATCACTTTAATAATTGCTTTATTATTGATTTATGTTTCTTTTGGCAGAGAAAATTTTTTGTATTCAATCTT
This sequence comes from Polaribacter sp. Asnod1-A03, assembly GCF_045063585.1. Lineage (NCBI taxonomy): Bacteria > Pseudomonadati > Bacteroidota > Flavobacteriia > Flavobacteriales > Flavobacteriaceae > Polaribacter > Polaribacter sp. Asnod1-A03. The sequence goes on from NZ_JBEFOE010000009.1 coordinate 2,116,842, forward strand.
ATTTTTTGGGTTAGGAATCGCCTCTATTGCTGCTGCAATTAAATATACGGTTGGTAAATCTGCTTATGGTTACAGTGGATTTGGTGATGTTTTTGTTTTTGTTTTCTTTGGATTATTAAGTGTTATTGGTAGTTATTTTTTATACACAAAACATATTTACTTTAGAATATTCTTACCAGCATTTTCAATCGGATTATTAAGTACAGCTGTATTAAATTTAAATAATTTAAGAGATAGAGAAGAAGATAAAAAGAATAATAAAAACACTTTAGTGGTAAAAATAGGAAGTAAAAAAGCAAAATTATATCACTATTTTTTAATTTTTAGCGCTTTAATAACTGCGCTTATTTATACATTTATCACATACAGAAATATGTATCAACTGTTATTTTTAATCGCTTTTTTACCTCTAATTAAGAATATAATTACAGTAGCAAAAAATAAAATTCCTGCGGAATTAGATAGCGAATTAAAAAAAGTAGCATTAAGTACCTTCTTCTTTGCCATTCTTTTTGGAATTGGTCAAATTTTTTAAATATCATTTTATGAAAAGAATAAAAATAATTTTAGCAATAATATCTTTTATTGTTGTAGCTTTTTTACTGATTGGTATTATTGTTAAAGAAACAACTTATACTGTAGAGGTTTCTGTTAATAAACCTGTTAAAGAAGTTTTTGAAGCGTTTAATACATCAGGAAATATTAAAAATTGGATTCCTGAGGTTAAGTCTGTAGAAGTTGTGAACGATAACCCCGGTAAAGTAGGTAGTATTTATAAAATTGTAATTGATGCTAATGGAGAAGAAATAGTATCCACAGAAAAAGTGATTGCATTTGTACCAAATGAAAAAGTAACGTTGTTTTTTGATTCTGAAAATATGTTAAAAACAGATAACTATATTTTTACAGAAAACAATGGTGTAACAACAATTATTTTAAACGCTAATTGCCAAAGCAATTCTTATATAATGGCTTGTATGTTTCCTCTTTTTAAAGGGACTTTTATAGCACAAGACCAATCTTATATGGATAGTTTTAAAGATTTTGTAGAAAAATAATAACTTTTTATATCTTGATAAAAGCAAAATACCATAAATACATTCTTAATTTTAAAAATCCAAGTGGAACGTCACGAGGAATTTTAAAAACCAAAGAAACGTGGTTTATTATTTTAGAGAAAAACGGAAAAACAGGTGTCGGAGAAACCGGTTTGTTTAGAAGTTTAAGTATTGATGATGTTACAAATTATGAAGAAAAACTAATTTGGGTTTGTAATAATATTAATCTTGGTTTAGATGTTTTATTAGCCGAATTAATTGAGTTTCCATCCATTCAATTTGGTTTAGAGCAAGCTTTCTTATCTTTAAAAAGTAACACTTCGTTTGATTTATTTCCATCAGAATTTACCAAAGGAAATGAACCTATTTCTATTAATGGCTTAATTTGGATGGGAGAGAAGCAATTTATGAAAAATCAAATTAAAGAAAAATTAAAAACAGGTTTTTCTTGTATTAAAATGAAAATTGGTGCAATTGATTTTGAAACTGAAATAGAATTATTAAAATCCATAAGAAAAGAATTTTCAGTAAAAGAAATAGAATTAAGAGTTGATGCAAACGGAGCTTTTAATCCAAAGAATGCATTAGAAAAATTACAAAAATTATCGGAGTTAGAACTCCATTCTATAGAGCAACCTATCAAACAAGGTCAAATACAAGAAATGGCAAGTTTATGCGCAAAAACACCTTTGCCAATTGCTTTAGATGAAGAGTTAATTGGTGTTTTTTCATCAGAAGATAAACGCAATTTATTAAAAACAATAAAACCACAATATATAATTTTAAAACCCAGTTTAATTGGTGGTTTTGCAGGTACTAAAGAATGGATTAATTTTGCAGAAACTAATAATGCTGGTTGGTGGATTACTTCTGCTTTAGAAAGCAATATTGGTTTAAATGCAATAGCACAATTTACGTATACTTTACAAAGTAAATTGCCACAAGGTTTAGGTACAGGTGGTTTATTTACTAATAATTTTTACAGTCCGTTAGAAGTTAAAAACGGAACATTACAATACAATCCAACTAAAAGTTGGCAATTTAATTTATAAAGATGAATTTTATACAACAAGCATATAAAGGTAGAAATGAATGGTACCATTGGGTATTAACAATTATGTTGGTTTTTGTTGGTTGGCAGTTTATTGGTGTTATTCCTTTAACTGTTTCGGCTTATATGCAAGCAGAAAACACAGCAACTTTGATAAAAGCAGCAGAAGATAGTTTTATGTCTTTAGGTATTGATAAAAACTTATTTCTGTTTTTAATGATTGTAATGTTTATATTTGGTTTAGCAAGTCTTATTTTGGGCGTTAAAACCATTCATAAAAGATCTTTTACATCATTAGTTACAAGTAGAAAAAAGATAGACTTTAAACGTTTTTTCTTCGGATTTTTTACTTGGGGAATCATTTCTATTGTTATGATTACCATAGGGATTTATATCTCTCCAGAAAATTATGTTTGGAATTTTGATCCGATTCCGTTTTTTACATTAGTAGCCGTTTCTTTTTTGTTTTTGCCTTTTCAAACTTCGTTTGAAGAATTACTTTTTAGAGGTTATTTTATGCAAGGCTTGGGTATTTTGGCAAAAAATAGATGGGTTCCTTTAATATTAACTTCAGTTTGTTTTGGTTTATTACATGGTGCAAATCCAGAGGTTCAGAAATTAGGGTACATTTCTATGGTTTTTTATATTGGTACTGGTTTATTTTTTGGAATAGCTACTTTAATGGATGAAGGAACAGAACTTGCTTTAGGTTTACACGCCATAAACAACATTGTTGCTGCTTTTTTTATAACTACAGATTGGACTGTTTTTCAAACAGATGCGTTATATGTTGATATTTCTGAACCTTCTGTTAGTTGGGAAATGTTTTTTCCTGTATTAGTCTTATATCCTTTAATGTTACTACTTTTTTCTAAGAAATATGGATGGAAAAACTGGATGGAAAAATTAGCAGGTAAAATAGAAAAACCATTAAGTTTAGACGAAAAGACGATTTTTTAAATGAACTTGGTGCCAAATAGATTTCATAAAGACTTTCAATTAAACGGCTTTTCATTTACTTCAGTTGATGAAATATTAACTTATACAAAAGGTTTTTCTGATGAAATTTATCAATTTTTAAATGATTGGTTTTCTAATGAAGATTGTATTTATGTACAAACATCTGGTTCTACTGGTACTCCAAAAAAGATACAAATATTAAAACAGCAGATGATTAATTCTGCATTAGCAACAGGTAATTTTTTTCATACAAAAGAAAAATCAACTGCTTTATTATGTTTGTCTGTAAATTATATTGCAGGTAAAATGATGTTGGTAAGAGCTTTAATATTAGGTTGGTCTTTAGATGTTGTAAAAACAAATTCTTTTCCTCTTAAAGGAAATAAAAAAGAGTACGATTTTACAGCAATGGTGCCTTTACAATTAGAAAATTCAATTAAAAAACTTAAAAATATTAAGAAATTAATAGTTGGTGGAGGTGTAGTTTCTGCTTCTCTACAATTAAAAATACAAAAATCTACTTGTGTTGTTTTTGCAACTTATGGTATGACGGAAACTATTACGCATATTGCTGTAAAACAATTGAATAATACTACAAGTAAATCTAATTTTTATAAAGTTTTACCAAATGTAGCAATTTTTAAAGATGTTAGAAATTGTCTCGTTATTAAAGCACTTAAAGTATCAGATGAAGTTGTATTTACAAATGATGTTATTAATTTGATTTCTGACAATCGGTTTGAATGGTTAGGACGTTTTGATAATGTTATTAATTCTGGAGGAATTAAATTACATCCAGAAAAAATAGAAGAAAAACTTTCTAAAATAATTAAAAATAGATTTTTTGTTATTGGTGTTTCTGATGAAAAATTAGGTGAAAAATTGATTCTGATTATAGAAGGACTTCATCAATATTTAGATTTAAAATTAGCAGAATTATCAAAGTTTGAAATGCCGAAAGAAATTTATTTTGTTGATAATTTTGTAGAAACAGAAACAAAAAAAATCCAACGTAAAAAAACATTGGATTTAATATCAATTTTATAAAATAGAAGTTTACATTTCCATTGAGTGATAAACGTTTTGTACGTCATCATCTTCTTCTAACTTTTCTAAAAGTTTTTCTACATCTGCTTGTTGTTCTTCGTTTAACTTTGTAGTAGTAGTAGGTATTCTTTCAAAACCAGAAGATAATATTTCTATACTATTTTCTTCAAAGAAAGACTGTAATGCACCAAACTGCTCAAAAGGAGCATAGATAATTACACCTTCTTCATCATCAAAAACCTCTTCAACTTCAAAATCAATTAGTTCTAGTTCTAATTCCTCCATATCCATTGTAATATCTTCCTTTTTTAAGGTAAAATTACAAGTATGGTCAAACATAAAAACTACAGAACCAGAAGTTCCTAAATTTCCATCACATTTGTTAAAAGCAGCTCTAACATTTGCTACGGTTCTGTTATTATTGTCTGTAGCAGTTTCTAAAAGTAACGCAATTCCATGTGGAGCATAACCCTCAAAAAGTACCTCTTTATAATTGGCAGTATCTTTATCAGTCGCTTTTTTTATAGCACGTTCAACATTGTCTTTAGGCATGTTAGCTGCCTTTGCATTTTGTATAACAGCACGCAAACGAGAGTTTGTTTCTGGGTTTGGTCCGCCTTCTTTTACGGCCATTACAATATCTTTACCAATTCTGGTAAAAGTCTTTGCCATTGCCGACCAACGTTTCATTTTCCTTGCTTTCCTAAACTCAAATGCTCTACCCATTTCTAAATGATTTTTTAATATAAAGTATAACTACAAATGTAAAGGTTTGATTGTTTTTTTACAATTTTTTTGATTGATGTTTTTTTTAAAAAAATACCTATTTATAGGTATTGTGTAAAGCAAATGTTATTCATAATTTTAAAGAGCTAATTAAAAAAAATGATATGAAAAAAATTACTTTCTTAATTGTTACTTTCATAACAACTTCTTTTTTGGGGCAAGACAAACTAACCTCTAGTTTTAGCAGAATACTTTAACGGAACTAACAGTATAAATAACTATAAATCTAATTATGAGTATTATAGTGATAATAATTTAATTAGAGAAATAGAAAGTAGTTGGAGTGGTAGTGCTTGGAGTGAATATTCCATATCTATTTATACTTATAATTCTTCTATTAGTAAAGTTCAGATTTTTAATATGTTGGGCAAAAAAAATAAAGAAGTTGTAGGTGAAAATAAATTAAGTTTACAAAACACTTTATTTATTAAAGGTACACGATGAAAACGGAAATATTGCAGTTAAAAGAATAATTAAAAACTAAATTTCCCTCAAATTTGTTTTTAATACTCCTGAAACATTAATTTGTTCAGGAGTATTTTTTTTTAGTTTAATAGGCTATAAGTTTCTTTAGCTATTTCTAACTCTTCATTAGTTGGTACTACTAAAATTTTTATTTTAGAATCTACTGTCTGAATTTCTCTAATTTCTTTAGAGCGAATACTATTTTTTTCTTCATCTAATTCAATACCTAAAAAGTCTGAATTCTGGCAAGATAACTGTCTCATTAAACTTGAGTTTTCACCAATACCTGCAGTAAAAATAATAGCATCTAAACCATTTAAAATACTTGCATATGCTCCAATAAATTTTTTAACTCTATAAGCTGCTAAGTTTAAAGCATTTTGGCAATCTTCATTACCTTTACTAGCATTTTCTTCAATTTCTCTTAAATCAGAAAAACCAGTTAAACCTTTCATACCAGATTCTTTCTGTAATAAATCATTAACCTGATCTGCTGTTTTGTTTAATTTTTTCATCAAAAAGAATACTACAGAATGATCTACATCACCAGAACGAGTTCCCATAATTAAACCATTGGTAGGAGAGAACCCCATAGAAGTATCAATACATTGTCCGTCTTTAATAGCAGCCATGCTACAACCATTACCTAAGTGAATGGTAATTAACTTTGATGATTTTTTACCCAAATATTCAATTGCTTTTTCAGAAACATATTTATGACTTGTACCATGAAAACCATATGCTCTTACTTTATTTTCTTCTAGATATTTTTTTGGTATAGCATATTGATAAGCTTCTACTGGCATAGTTTGATGAAAAGCAGTATCAAAAACTACAGTTTGTTTTGCTGCGGTAAAAATAGTTTCTGCAACTTCAATTCCTGTTAAATGAGCAGGATTGTGCAAAGGTGCAAGGCTAAATAAATCTTTAATATCTTCTTTAACTTTTTCTGTAACTACAACAGTTCCGCTATATCTACTTCCGCCATGTACAACTCTATGACCAATTGCTTTAATTTCTTCTACAGAAGTTATAACTCCTAATTTTGGATCTAATAAAGCTTCTGCTACTTTTTTTAAACCAATTTCATGATTTAAAATTGGTAAAAATTCGGTGTGTTTTTGAGTCTCTTTTTCATGAGTAAAAATGGCATCTTCCATACCAATTCTTTCTACTAAACCAACACATTTTACTACTTGTGATGGCATTTCTATTATTTGGTACTTTAAAGAAGAAGAGCCTGCATTTAAAACTAAAATATTCATATTATTATCCTTGGTGTGCTTGTATTGCTGTTAATAAAACGGTGTTAAAAATATCATCTACTGTACATCCTCTACTTAAATCATTTACAGGTTTGTTTAAGCCTTGTAACATTGGCCCAATTGCTAAAGCACCAGTTTCTCTCTGTATAGCTTTGTAAGTATTATTACCTGTATTTAAATCTGGAAAGATTAAAACCGATGCTTGACCGGCTACTTCAGATTCTGGCATTTTTGTTTTTGCTACAGACATGTCTACAGCTGCATCATATTGTATTGGCCCTTCAATTTTTAATTGAGGTTGTTTTGTTTTTACTATTTCTGTTGCTTTTCTAACCTTTTCTACTTCTTCACCTTTTCCCGAGTTTCCAGAAGAATAAGACAGCATAGCAACTCTTGCATTTATACCAAAAGCTTCTGCTGATTGTGCAGAAGAAATTGCAATTTCTGCCAATTGTTCTGCATTAGGATTTGGGTTTACAGCACAATCTCCCATTACAGAAACTCTGTCTGATAAACACATAAAGAATACAGATGAAACTACAGAAACACCTGGTTTTGTTTTAATTAATTGTAAAGATGGTTTTATAGTGTGCATTGTTGTATGCACAGCACCAGAAACCATACCGTCAGCTAAACCATTCATAATCATTAGGGTTCCGTAATAAGAAACATCACTAACAAGATCTTGAGCAGTTGTTTCGGTCATCCCTTTATGTTTACGTGCTTCGTATAATGTTTTAACAAAAGAATCGTTATGAATAGAATCTTCTGGGTTTAAAATATTGATTTTATCTAAATCGATTTGTAAACCTATTTGATCGCATTTTAGTTGAATAGCCGTTTTATCACCTAATAAAGTTAAATCTACAATATCTAAAAGTTGTAAACGAGCAGCAGCAGCAATAATTCTTTCATCATCTCCTTCTGGTAATACAATATGTTTTTTATTAGTTCTTGCTCTTTGTAATAAACTATATTGAAACATACTTGGTGTTAATCTTTCTGATTTATAGGATTTTAAAGTATGTGTTAATCCTTCTGCATTTACATATTTATCAAAAGTATCTAATGATAATATAATTTTTTTATTGTGAGTTGAGTAAATTTTAGATTTTACATTTCCAATTTTATTTGATATTCCAAAAGTTCCTCCATCAACAGAAATAATAGGTACTGTAGATTGTACACCTTCTATTAGCTTTAAAATAGATTCTTCTGGGATTATAGTTCCTGTTAAAATAATACCTGCAATTTTTGGATAATTACTAGAAGCATTAGCTTGTAAAGCACCTAATATAATATCTGCTCTGTCACCAGGGGTAACTACTAAAGCATTTTCTTTAATTCTTGTTAAGTAATTACGCAGTTGCATTGCACCTGTACTGTAACTACCAATAACGTTGTCTAAAAATTGTTCTCCAAATAAAACTTTACCTTTTAGAGCTTGTACAACTTCTTTTACTGTTGGGTAAGCTAAAAAGTCTATTTTAGGAATAATGTCTATTTGTAAGTTTTTAGGAAAACTTTTTTCTAATTGCTTATTGATATAGTCTATTTCATCTACTTCTATTTTGTTAGCAATAATACCAATAACATCTACTTCTTTATTTATGAAAGACTTATAAGTAAGTTGCATTGTGTTTACAAAATCCTTTTTCTTTTTTCCGTTACCAGAACCTACTATCAATGCAGGTATACCAAGGTTTTTGGCAATCATTAAATTTACATCTAACTCGGTAAAGCCACCTTCTCCAGAAAAATCTGTACCTTCTACTAAAACATAATCGTACTTAGCTTCTAACTTTTTATATTTTTTAATAACATGATGAATAACATCATCTCTTTTTCCTTCACTTAAAAGCTCTACAACTTCACTTTGTTTATATGCATAACAATCGTTATAATCGATGTCTAGGTTAAAGAAGTTAATTGCAGTGTTAGTGTGATTATCAAAATTACTGTCTTCCGTTTCGTTAATTATAGGTCTAAAATATCCGACTTTAGTAGACTTTGTTAACATTATTCTTAAAAGACCTAATGATACCAAAGATTTACCACTGTCTGATTCTATTGCGGCAATGTAGATAGCTTTACTCATTTTTTAATTAATTGTTTTAGCAAAAATATATTTAAAAAAGACTATTTATTATGATAATAGTCAGTATTTAAAAACGCAAAACAAACGTTTTTAATAGTTTTTTATTTTAAACTTGTAATACCCCCATATTAAATTGTTTTTCGATAGGGGCATGGTTAGCGGCTTCAATACCCATAGAAATCCAAGTTCTAGTGTCTAATGGATTTATAACAGCATCTGTCCAGATTCTGGCAGCTGCATAATAAGGAGATATTTGTTTATCGTAACGCGATTTTATTTTTTCAAACAATTCGGCTTCTTTTTCTGGAGTAATTTCTTCACCTCTCTTTTTAAGAGATGCAGTTTCTATTTGTAATAATACTTTAGCAGCAGAATTACCACTCATAACAGCTAGTTCTGCGCTTGGCCATGCTACAATTAAATTAGGATCATATGCTTTACCACACATTGCATAATTACCTGCTCCGTAAGAATTACCGATAATTATTGTAAATTTTGGCACAACAGAATTACTAACAGCATTTACCATTTTGGCACCGTCTTTTATGATGCCTCCGTGTTCTGATTTAGAACCGACCATAAAACCGGTAACATCTTGTAAGAAAACTAGAGGAATTTTCTTTTGATTACAATTAGCAATAAAACGAGTAGATTTATCTGCAGAATCATTGTAAATAACACCACCAAATTGCATTTCTCCTTTTTTTGTTTTTACCAATTTACGTTGGTTAGCAATAATACCAACTGCCCAACCATCAATTCTTGCGTAACCTGTAATTATGGTTTGCCCATAACCTTCTTTATACTGTTCAAATTCAGAGTTATCTACCAAACGCTTTATAATTTCTAACATATCATATTGCGCATTTCTTTCTCTTGGTAAAATTCCGAAAATGTCATCTTCATTTTCTTTTGGAGGAAAAGCTTCGGTTTTACTAAAACCAGCTTTGTCATAATCTCCAATTTTATCAACAATAAATTTTATTTTATTTAGTGCATCTTTATCGTCTTTTGCTTTATAATCAGTAACTCCAGAAATTTCGCAATGTGTTGTTGCTCCTCCTAAAGTTTCATTATCAATAGACTCTCCAATTGCAGCTTTTACTAAATAACTACCTGCTAAAAAAATACTTGCTGTTTTATCTACAATTATAGCTTCATCACTCATAATTGGCAAATAAGCACCACCAGCAACACAGCTTCCCATAACAGCAGAAATTTGAGTAATTCCCATACTGCTCATTTTTGCATTATTTCTAAAGATTCTTCCGAAATGTTCTTTATCAGGAAAAATTTCATCTTGCATTGGTAAATAAACACCAGCAGAATCAACTAAGTAAATAATTGGGATTTTATTTTCTATAGATATTTCTTGAGCACGTAAGTTCTTTTTACCGGTTATAGGAAACCATGCTCCGGCTTTTACAGTAGCATCATTGGCAACAACAATACATTGTTTGCCTTTTATATAACCGATTTTTACAATTACACCACCAGAAGGGCAGCCACCGTGTTCTGCATACATATCTTCACCTGCAAAAGCACCAATTTCAATAGATTTAGAATCGTCTAACAAATAATCTACTCTTTCTCTAGCAGTCATTTTTCCTTTTTCATGATGTTTGTCAATTCTTTTTTGACCACCACCTAATCTAACTTTGGCAAAACGTCTACGTAAATCTGATGCAAGTAATTTGTTATAATCTTCGTTTTTATTGAAGTTTAAATCCATAAAATCCTTTTTCTTTATTTATGCTAAAATAAGAAATATTCTTTTGATAGAAATGATAAAAAAAATCAGGATAACTTCAACAAGCTATCCCGATTAAACATTTTAAGGAAGTATTTATTCTCTTCTAATTAATGAGAAATGACCTTTTTTTATAATAGGTTGTTTATCCGTGTCGGTAGATGTTAATTGTACGCTAAACCAATAATCATCAGAAGGTAATGTTTTGCCATTGTAGGTTCCGTCCCAACCTTGTCCGTCAATAAAAATTTGAGCTACAATTTTTCCATATCGATTAAAAATATAAATTTGTCCGTTCGGATAAAAAGTATTGTTTATTCCTCTAATTGACCACGTATCATTTTTACCGTCACCATTTGGTGTAAAGAATTTAGGGAATTGTATTACAGAAACAATTAATTCTGATGTACCACAACCATTTTTATTTTCTACAATAATATTATAAAAACCACCTTCTATATCATTAAATATATTACTGTCTTGAAAAGGACGAATAATAACACCATTCTCATCTTCTAATGCGTATAGAAATTCTTCTTCTATTAAAGGGTTTGTTGGTATGTTTATTTGAATACTAAGGTTGCCACTTATCCCAGAAGTATCATCTGTAATGGTTACATAACTTAGATCTAATGTTTCAAAATCTGATTTTAAAACCAAAATAGTTTTTGTTAGAGAACAAACAGTAGCTGTTTTACTTAAAGCTGTTACTGTATAAGTACCTTGTTCTGTAATGCTAATTTCTTGTGTGTTTCCTCCGTAAGAAATTCCATCTTTAGTCCACTGGTAATTATAATCATTAAGTGTCTCGGCAGTTAAAGTATAAGGAATGTTTTTAGCACAAAGTATAATCGGGTCATCCGGATCTTCACCTTCAATTGTAAATACAGGTATAGCATTTGTTTTTAAATATAATAAACCAATTCCTTCACAATCATTATTGTTCTTGTTCTTTATTTTGATATAGATGGTTTGATCATAAGCAAAATCTGGACTGTTATTATTTCTATGATTAGAAATATCAGTAATTTGATTAACAACAGCATCTCTATCTTGTATTGTTTCAAAGAAAAGAACTTCAATCTCATCTCTAAAATCAGCAGGAAAAGTATTTATAATATCTTCTTCTGCAGAACTAAAATCAAAATAAGTAACTCCGTCAAAGCTAGAGTCATTACCATCAGCATCTACAAGATCATCACAAGTTTCAAATATTTTATCATAAGCAACATCACCTGCGTAAGATGCTGTAATTTCAATTTTAGAAATAGAGTAACAACCTTGTTCAGAAATTACTTTAACACCAGCTTCGGCAAAACCATTTGTTACAGGATAGTTTTCTATATCCGTTATAAGTTTAGAAGAGTCTCCATTAATAGCATCGTTTTCAGTTTCGTAATATTCAAAAGTTACATATGTTTCGTTGGTGATATTAATTTCTGCTTGTGTAAGATTTATAATTGTATTTCTATCAATATCATTTGCGCATTGTTGTAATTCTATTAAAGTTGATAATAATACCGGTTTTGGGTCTACAATTAATTGAAAAGAAGTAAATGAACTGCCGGAGCTATCGTCTGAAATAGCATTACAATCAGCATTATCAATATTTTCTACTCTAACATAAATTGTTTGCGAATTAGTAACAGAATAATCTACATTTTTATCTATTGGATTAGAAGAACTACTTGTTTGTGCGTCTACTAAAGTAGTGTGGTAAGAAACAGTATATTGAGCAGGATTAAGAGTGCCCAAAATTTCTACATCTTTACTATTTAAATCAAAAGTATTTATAATTCCATCACTATCAGAACCACTTGCAGCATCATCACATAATCTGTAATCTGTAGGTTGTATAGGTTCTGGCTCGCTTGTAACTTCTAATTCAAATTCTGTAATAGCAAAACATCCATCAGGTGCATTTACATTATGCACACGAGCATAAATAGTTTGAGTACTTACTGTATTAACTACGTAAGGGTTGGGTAAATCTGTATCAGTTTCATTATCTATTGCTTTATTTAAAGAGTCAAAATATAAAACATCAAAAGTTGTAGGATCTAATCCGTCTAAGATTTCTGAACTTTTTAAAGTAGTTAAATCAAATTGATTAGTTGTGCTTAAATCGGTATCACAGAAATTAATGTCTACTGGTTTTGTAGCGCTTGCAGCTTCAAAGACTTCGATGTTAAAAGTACCATTGTATTGTGTAAGGTTACCACAGTCGTCAGTTAGTTTTATTATAAGTGTGTATTTACCATTATCTGATTTTACTAAGTTAGTTAATTCTAAGTTTTGTGTTGTTGCTATTACCGCATTTGTTGTGCCATTGTCAAAAAACCATTCGTAAGTAATATTACTACCAGAGACACTTTCAGGTTCAATAATTTTATTATCTCCAATACAAAATTGTAAATCTTGATTGTTTATTACATTGTTTGTACTGGTATCTTTAATTTCAATGGGTAATAAAAGAGAAGATAAAAAAGGAGGAAGACCTTGTGTAGCAGTTGCACTACCTAAAGAAACTGAACGATGAGAATAATTGACATTTGCTGCGTCATTATCAGGGTTATTGATAACACTAATATTATTGGCACCATCACTAGACCAATAAATCTTTCCATCAGGACCCAATTGTAATGCTCCTCTCGAATTGAAATAACTGTAAATAGTAGTTCTAGAATTATTTATTTCTGAAAAAGTAGGAAGTGTTAAATCGAATTGATATAAGTTTTCTGTAGTATTATTAGATTCTCCTGTAGAAATGTATAATCTATTACTAGATGTAGAAAACTCTACACCATAACCATTATTACTATTTAAGTTTAGTTCGTTAGCACTAATAGCCCCTTTAAAGTTGGTTACTTCTCCTGTTTCATCATTAAAATCGAAAATAAAAGTACCATCTCCCATATTTGCTGAAACTAAAGTGCTTCCATCAGGAGATACTTTTAAATAACCTCTTACATCTAAGTAAGAAGATCCTACGGTTCTAAAACCAGAAATTTCGCTTATAACAGGGTTTGTTGTATCAACACCATTTTCGTCAACTTTATATGCATAAAATTCATTATTTCCACTAGAACCAGAATTTCCTGATAATGAAATTACCCAATAAGCATTGCATTCTTTTGCTCTAACTGCTGTTACTTTTTCTTTCCACCTATCATCTTTCCCATCAGATAAATTTATAGGAGTGGTTGTACTTATATCCCCTAGGTCTCCATTTAAACTCATGTCTATTTCATATAAGAAAAACCCAGCTGTACCGCCACCACCAGCTCCAGTAGAAGTTGTTCCGACGGTAAATAAATAATAAATATCAGGATTACTAGGGGAAGGAACAGTCAGTGCAGATTGAGAACTTGATGCATCTCCCTGTAAACCTGTTCCATTAGGCATTGGGTTATTGTTTTTGTCCCATATAGTTAATGTTCGGTCATCGGTACCCGGAGCACCTACATAAAATAATAAATTTCCATTTGAATCTGAAAAAGAAGAACAGCCTTCAGTTGTACTTAATTGACTACCCGTAACAGGTACAGGGTCTCCTGTATTAAAATCTAGTGCTGCTTTATCTCCAAAATACCAAAAATTGGCTTCTTTTTGAGAAAATGAATTTAATGTAAAAAATAGAATTATTAGAGGTAATAATCTTTTCATTTGACAGAATTAAGTTAATTAAAGTCAAATATATTTAAAAAGGATTACAAATCTCGCTTTTTTAACAAGGCATAAGACAAATAGATAAATACAAAAGTCCAAATAGAAACTATAAGTATTGATAAGAAACTGACATCATAACTTTTAGTGAAATTTTCTCCAATTTGATTTGCCACAGATTTAACAGCACCTAATCTAGAAAATGGTTCTTTTATTAAATTAGTTAAGGCTTCAAAAGGTAAAAATTGCATAACATTATTTACGGATTCCGTAGTGTTTTCTGCGCCTCTAAAAGACCAAAAAAGATATCCTTTAAACATACTTTCTACAATTAACCAAACTACCATTGCCCCAACAGCAAAGGCAGAACGTTTTACTAAAATACCAAAGAATAACCCCATAGAAAAGAAACCAACAAGTTTTATAAAGAAAGCAAGTAAGTATTGCAAATCAGAAAAAATAATACCAAGTTCATTATAATCAGAATAGATAAAACCAAGTACTAAAGAAACTAAAAAAACAAATAAGGTAGATATTAAAGCAAACGCAATTACTGTATAAAATTTAGAAAGTATAAACTCTTTTTTACTTAAACCATCAATTAAGTTTTGCTTTAAGGTTTTATAACTATACTCATTAGCCATCATAGAAACAATAACTAAAAGTAAAAAGAACTTTAAAATTGAAGCCATGTAGGTGTTAAAATGCCATATGTAAGGGAAATTAAAGATGCCCATTTCTGCTAAATGAAATTTTATAGGACCTATATCAAATTTTATAGCAGCTATTAAAGCAATAGATGTTAATAAACCAAAGTAAATTAGAGATAATATTTTACTAGCTTTATTGTGTTTTAATTTATGAAACTCTATAGTAAGTAGTCTTAACATGACTTTGTTTTTAGGTTGATTAGTTGTTGTTAGTTAAATCTAAGAATTGTTGTTCTAAACTAGGTTTACGTTTTACTAAATGAGATAAAACGATTCCATTTTTAAAAAGAAATTCATTAATTTCTGTAGATGAAATAGGTGTCTTTAAAGTTGCAATTATAGTTTGGTAATCTTTGGTAATTTTACCGATTGCAACATGTTCTTCTAATAGAGTTATTAGTTTTTCTTCGTCTGTAGCTACTTTTAGTTCAAATAAACCATTAGAAGCAGTCATTTCATCAACTCTACCACTATATAATTTTACTCCATTTCTAATAACCACAACATGGCTACATACCTTTTCTACTTCGTCTAATAGATGAGAGGCTAATAAAATTGTAGTTCCGTTAGCGGCAATACTTTTTATAATTTGACGAATTTCATGAATTCCCTGAGGATCTAAGCCATTAGTAGGTTCATCTAAAATTAAAATCTCAGGATCGTTTAGTAAAGCAGAAGCAATGGCTAAACGTTGTTTCATCCCTAAAGAATAGGTTTTAAATTTACTATCTCTACGATCAAATAGGTTTACAACTTTTAGTTTTTCGTCTATTTTATCGGTAGTAATTCCTTTTATCTTACAAATTAGAGCTAAGTTTTGTACCGCTGTCATGTAAGGGTAAAAGTTGGGTCTTTCTATAATTGCACCTACTTTTTTTAAAGCTTCATGTGTTGTAGATTGCCCATTAAACCAAGAGAACTCTCCAGAAGTTCTGTTTACAACATTTAAAATAATACCTAAAGTAGTAGATTTTCCACTACCATTTGGTCCTAAAATTCCATAAACATTACCTCTTTGTATATCAAAAGAAAGATTGTTTACTGCGTGAACTTTTCCGTATTTTTTATCGAGATTTTTAAGAGATAAGATAGTTTCCAAAGAAGTTGATTTAGTCGATTATGTATGTAAGACGACTAATTTACAATTTTGTTACGAGAAAGATGTTGAATTGTTGAATTGGGTAAATCTTTAATTGTGATAAAACAAATGTGAATTTATTATCATAACTATTAAGATATAAGCATTTAGAAAAATAACCAGTTAAATAATTACACAGATATTAATAATTATTAAAATCAAAATCATCGTAATTATCAAATTCATTATCTAGATCGTCTTCGTCACCAAAATCAGTGTCTAATTTTTCTGCAACAAATTCTTTTTCAGGAGCTTCATTTGGTATTTCACCAACAGTTAAAATAATTTGAGGTAAACCTTCTTTAATTTCATTAGAAATTTCGATAACTTCTACATAGAAAGTCCACATATTTAAAAAATCATAAACATAAATTAGTTTATCATTTTCGTTTGATAAAGTTTCATTTAAAATACAAGTTTGCATAGAATCTCCAACTCCAATTTCTTCCATATTAAACAACGGAATTTCTTCACCTTGGTTCCATTCATCATCCGTTCTATAAAAAGAAGCCATTTCTTGACCTCCAAAACCAAAAGATTTTGCAATAATTAAATGTAAATCTTCTAAATTTAGTTTGCTATCAACTAAAATAGTTCTAATTACATCTTCTTTTGAGTCTAAAATTACGCGTATTTTGTACATAAAATGGTTTAACTTTTAAGCTGCAAAAATACAAATTTTTATACGTACTTTTACATTATAATCTTAATGATATGGATACAAATGCTATTTTAAAAGCTTTTAATGAAAGCTCTAAAAGTACTTTAATGGAAACGCTTGATATTGAATATGTTGCTTTAGGTGATGATTTTTTAACTGCAAAAATGCCTGTAAATGCTAAGGTTCATCAACCTTTGGGGCAATTACATGGTGGCGCAACTGCTGCTTTAGCAGAGAGTGTAGGTAGCGCAGCTTCTAACTTTTTTATTGATAATAAAAAGCAATTTATAAACGGAATCCAATTATCTATAAATCATATTAAAAGTAAAAGAGAAGGTGTGGTTTATGCAACGGCAAAAAACATTCATAAAGGTAGAACAACACATTTATGGGAAGTTACTATTGTAGATGAAAATGATGATTTAATTTCTGTAGCTAAAATGACAAATATTGTTTTAACTAAAAAATAATTAATTTTTATATTGGATACTATTTTTAATAAAATTGAAAAAAGCTATAAGAGTAACAAGCCTTTTGTTGTTTATAGAAAACCAAATATAAAAGAGGTTTTATCTTTTTTTCAAAAGGATGATATGTTGCATTTTTCATCAGAATTTAAAGAAACAGGTTTTATATTTTCTCCTTTTAACAGTAATGAGAAAACAGTTTTATTTCCTGTTGAAAAATCTGAACTTGTTAGAGAGGAAATTATTTTAAATGATGATTTAGAGTTAAAAGATGCTTTTTTAACAAAAGATATTACAGAAAAAGAAAAACACATTCATTTGATAGAAAAAGTGCTAGATGAGATTAATACGAATAAACTAGTAAAGGTTGTTGTTTCTAGAAAAGAAGATGTTTTACTTAGTAATTTTAATGTTTTAGCTACTTTTAAAAAGCTTTTAAAAGCATATTCTAATGCTTTTGTATATGTTTGGTATCATCCTAAAGTAGGGTTATGGTTTGGTGCAACACCAGAAACTCTTTTAAGCATTTCTAAAAATAGATTTAGTACGATGTCTTTGGCAGGAACTCAAGTTAATAATGATTCTGATGAGGTTATTTGGCAAAATAAAGAGTTAGAAGAACAACAATTAGTAACTAATTTTATAGAAAATCAATTGAAACCAATTTCTTCGGATTTAAAAATTGATAAAAAAGAAACTATTAAAGCAGGAGATTTACTGCATTTAAGAACAAAAGTAACGGGTAATTTAAAAAATAATTCTAATCTAAAAGATTTGATTAGAGCTTTACATCCTACACCAGCAGTTTGTGGTTTACCTAGAGAAAAGGCGAAAAATTTTATCAATCTAAATGAAAATTATAAAAGAACATTTTATGCTGGCTTTTTAGGGGAATTAAATGTAGATATACAAAAAACATCATTATTTGTAAATTTAAGATGTATGAGTGTTGTAGGTAATACAGCTTCTGTTTATGTTGGTGGCGGAATTACAAAAGAAAGTAATGCTAAAAAAGAATGGCAAGAAACAGTTTCTAAAAGTAAAACAATAAAAAGGGTACTTTAATCTTTAAAAAGTAAAAAAACCGCCAGTTTAAAACTAACGGTTTTTAATGTGTAAATTGAATTATTTGAATTAAGATTTTTTTAATTCAGTTTTAATGAAATTTTGTTTTCAAAAAAAACTATTAAATATCGTCAAAAGAAACATCTGTAAAACTATCTGTAGTTTTATTGTCTCCTATTGTTGGTGTGTCTTCTTTTTTAAAGTCTTTTTGGTGGCGTTCACTAATTACTTCGCTACCTTTTTCGTTTAAAATATAATCAGTTGCTTTACCTAGCATTTCTTTAAAGTCGGTAAAATCTTCTTTGTATAAATAGATTTTATGCTTTTGATAATGGAAAGAACCATCATCATGAGTAAATTTTTTACTTTCTGTAACGGTTAGGTAGTAATCGTCTGCTTTTGTTGCTCTTACATCAAAAAAATACGTTCTTCTTCCTGCTCTAAGTACTTGTGAAAAAATTTCTTCTTGTTCAACTCTTTCTGCTCTCTCTGCCATAATCCTTTTAAAATAGTAATTATAATTTGTTTGTTATACTTAACAAATCTAACAAAATATTTTATGTAGCAATAATAAAGATTAAATTTCTTTTTCTATAAGTTGTTGTTCGTACAATTCTTTATAGTATCCGTTTAGTGTTATTAGTTGATTATGAGTTCCTTGTTGTATGATTTTGCCATCTTCTAAAACAATTATTTTATCTGCATTTTTTGCAGAAGAAACCCTATGACTAATTATAAAAGTGGTAACGTTTTTAGATATTCGTTCTAAATTTGATAATATTTTTTCTTCGGTTTCTGTGTCTACAGCAGATAAGCAATCATCAAAAATTAAAATTTTAGGTTTTTTAATAATTGCACGAGCAATAGAAACACGTTGTTTTTGACCTCCAGAAAGGGTAACACCTCTTTCTCCTAGAATCGTTTTATATCCGTTAGGGAAATTTATAATGTTTTTATGTACGTCGGCATTTTTTGCAGCTGCAATTATTTCTTCTTCTGTAGCATCTTCTTTTCCGAATTTAATATTGTCTTCGATACTCTCTGAAAACAAAAAAGGGTCTTGTGGTACAAAACCAATTTGATTTCGAACATCGTTTAAATTGGCTTCTTTTATAGGTGTTTTGTCTAATAAAATACTTCCTTTAGTTGTGTCGTACAATCTAGAAATTAATTCTATAATGGTAGATTTACCAGAACCAGTTTTACCTAAAATAGCTAATGTTTCTCCAGATTTTACATAGAAGTTTATGTTTTTTAAAGCTGTTATATTTGTGTCATCATAAGTAAAAGTAACATCTTTAAAAGTAACATTTCCGTCTATTCTAGTAACAGAAGTGTTTGTGTTTTGTATTTCTGGCACTTCTTGTAAAAACTCATTAATTCTTGCTTGAGATGCTTCTGCTTGTTGAACTATAGAGGTAACCCAACCAACAACAGCTACTGGCCAAGTTAAAATATTTACATAAAGCATAAATTCAATAATAGTACCTATTTGAATTTCATTATTAATGTATTGTTTACCACCTATATAAAGCACCAGTAAGTTACTAACACCAATTAATAATACCATTAAAGGAAAAAATAAAGCATTTGCTTTATGAAGGTGAATGTTTTTTTCTTTGCTTTGATTAGAAATTTCATCAAAATCGTTAATAATAGAATCTTCTATTCCGTAAGATTTTACCACATTAATTCCAGAGAAAAATTCTTGATTAAACGTTGTTAATTTAGATAAATATTGTTGAACAATAGTACTTCTTTTATGGATAACTTTACTTAAAATAAATATAGAAATTGATAGTAAAGGAAAAGGGATTAAGGTGTACATGGTAAGTTTAACATCTATACTTAGCATTTGTGTAAAACCAACAGCAAATAAAACAAGCATATTTATACTATACATAATTGCTGGCCCAACGTACATTCTTACTTTAGAAACATCCTCAGAAATTCTGTTCATTAAATCACCTGTTCTATTCTTTTTGTAGAAATTAAGTGATAATCTTTGGTATTGTTGATAGATTTCATTCTTAAGATCAAATTCAATTAACCTAGAGGTAACTATAATTGTTTGACGCATTAAAAATGTAAAAAACCCAGATAAAATAGCAACTCCTACAATAATAAGAACATTAATAAGTAGTTGATGATTAACTTCTTCTAAATCTGTGATGGTTCCGCTTTGGTAATCTTCTACAACATTTAAAGAGTCACCAACTATTTGAGGAATTTTTAATGCTAAAAATTTAGATAAAATAGTAATCGAAAGACCAATTATTAATCGCCATTTATATTTAGAAAAGTATTTATTAACGTGTCTTAGTTCCTTCAAGGAAAATTAATTTTTTAAAAAAATAAAATTACAATTATTATAAAGCGTATAAATTATTTTTTTGTTAAAAAAGAGAAAGCACAAAGATACAAGATTAAGCATAAAATTAATTCTTAAAAAAGAATTAAAAGTTGATAGAATAAAAATAAAATAATACTATTTTTGCACCGAAATCTATATTTAAGTTCTTTACAAAATGATTAACAGAAGACATATTCGAGTTAAAGTAATGCAATCTGTATACGCTATGTTACAGTCTCATAATGATGATATCATTAAAGAAGAAAAGTTTTTAAAACATAGTATCTTAAAAATGTATGACCTATACGTTTTAAATTTACAATTGCTAGTAGAGGTGCAAAAATTAGCAGCAAAAAAAATTGCTCTTTCTAAGAAGAAAATTTTAGCAACTAAAGAAGATTTAAAACCAAACACTAAATTTATTGATAATAAATTAATAAACACAATTGCAGAAAGCGTTAGTGTAGAAGGTTATTTAGAGCTTAATAATTTAAATAATTGGGAAGAAAATGATGAATATGTAAAAATTATTTTCGATCAATTACAAAGTAGTAATTTATACAAAAAGTATTTAGCTACTACAGACGATTCTTACAAAATTGACAAAGCTTTTGTAATAGGTTTTTTTAAGGAAATTATTGCACCAAATGAAAAATTAGGTGAGTATTACGAAGATACAATGATTTCTTGGTCTGATGATATCCCTTTTGTAAATACTTGGATAGTAAAAACTCTAAGTAAGCAAAAAGACAATACTATTTTTGTTTTAGGAAAACTTTATAAAGATAAAGATGATGAAGAATATGTGTCTAAATTATTTAAGAAAACAGTTTTAAAAAACAACGAGTACGAGCAAATTATAGAAGAAAAAACTCCAAATTGGGAAACTGATAGGATTGCTGATATTGATATGATTTTAATAAAAATGGCAATATCAGAATTTCTTAATTTCCATTCAATTCCAACAAGAGTTACAATTAACGAATATATTGAAGTTTCTAAAGATTACTCTACAGAAAAGAGTAGTTACTTTATAAATGGAGTTTTAGATAAAATTTCTAAAGAGTTTATAAATAATAATAAAATAGTTAAAATTGGTAGAGGGTTGCTTTAAAAGATTGTTTAAAGTAATTAATTTATTATTTTTACACAAAATAACATCACAATGAAAAAAATAACAATTTTATTAGCTTTAGTAATTAGTGCATCTTTTTTTACAGCATGTAAAGATGGTGGAAATGCAACAAAAATAATTAAAAAAGAGAATCTAGATCAAGCAGCTTCTAGAGATATGGAAATCAAAAAAGGAACTGCATTAATATCTTTAGATAAAAAAATCTATGATTTTGGTACTGTAAATGAAGGAGAAGTAGTAGAAACAGTATTTAAGGTTACAAATTCTGGTAAAACTGATTTAGTAATTACTAATGCAACTGGTTCTTGTGGTTGTACAGTTCCTGTTTGGCCAAAAGCACCAATTAAGCCAGGAGAAACAGGTGATGTATCTGTAAGGTTTAATACAAATGGTAAGCCAAATAGACAACAAAAAACAGTTACTTTAACTACAAATACAGAATCTGGTAGAGAAGTCTTAACTTTAAAAGGATCTGTAATACCAAAATCAAAATTATAATTTATATGTATACTGTAATGTTTTTACAAGAAGGAATAGGTTCTTTAATGAGTATGTTACCTTTCTTGGCAATTATTGTTGTGTTTTATTTTTTTATGATAAGACCACAAATGCAAAAACAAAAAAAAGAAAAAGCTTTTCAAGCAGAAATTAAGAAAGGAACTAAAGTGGTTACTTCAAGTGGAATTCACGGTAAAATTGTTGAAATGAATTCTACAGATAATACAATTACTTTAGAAACTGGAGCTGGAAAAATTAAATTTGAAAGTTCTGCAATTTCAATGGAATTAAGTAAGAAATATTTAGAGCCAATAAAAAAGTAAAAATATTATTATAAAGAATAAGAAGTGAGCATTATCGTTTTTGATACTGCTCGCTTTTTTTGTTTAAATGCTTTTTGTAGATTGCATAAAAATCTGTTGTAATTTTGGGAAAAACAAAAAAAATATCGAAAAGCTTTATAGGTTTTTTAGTAGCTTCAACTTTAATGTGGCTTTTAATTACGCTTTCTAAAGACTACTCTGTTACTTTAACTTTTCCTGTGAGTTTTAGTAATATACCTCAAGACAAATTATTACAGGACAAAACAACAAAAAAAATAGATGTTTTAGTACAAGCTTCGGGTTACAATATATTAAGGTCTAGATTTAGGAATAAGGAAATTATTTTAAAAGGAAATGTGTTAAATAGAAAAAAGGTAAATAAATACTATTTTCTAACAAAAGATCAATTAAGTAATATTAAAAATCAACTTCTTTCTGGTATTCAATTAGAGGAAGTACTCCAAGATACTATTTATCTAAATTTAGCAACTTTAACTTCAAAAAAAGTAGCTTTATTACCTAACTTAAATATTAAATATCAAGTTGGTTATGAAAACTCAGAGGATTTAAAATTAACTCCAGATAGTATTGTGGTTTCTGGGCCAAAAGACCAAATAGAAAAAATAAGCAATCTTAAATTAGAATTTTTAAAATTAGAAAATGTAAAATCAGATTTTTCTAAAGAATTAAAAATTGTAATACCAGGTAATTCAAGTAAAATAAAAACTAGCTCCAGAAAAGCAATACTAAGCGGAAAGGTAGAAAGGTTTACAGAAGGATCTATAGAAGTGCCAATAGAAATAATAAACCTTCCTGAAGGAGTTGAGTTAACAACACTTAATAAAAAAGTAGAAATTGTCTATGTAGTTGGTCTTTCTAATTTTGATAAAATAGATGAAAGCTTTTTTAGAGTTTACTGTGATTATAAGTTAGCGGAAGAAAATAATCTTAATTATTTATTACCAAAAGTTGAACTAAAATCTAATTTGATTAAAAGTTATAAGGTTTTGCCAAATAAAATAGATTTTCTTATTCATAAATAAATGGTAGTTGGTTTAACAGGCGGAATCGGTAGTGGAAAAACAACTGTAGCAAATATTTTTAAACAGTTCAAAACAGTAGAAATCTACTGTGCAGATGATGAAGCTAAAAAATTAATGAATACTTCTGTTGAGATAAAATCTAAATTGATTGATTTGTTTGGAGAAGAATCTTATATAGATAATCAATTAAATAGAAGTTTTATTGCAAGTATTGTTTTTAAAGATAAAACTAAATTAAATGCTTTAAATGCTATTGTACATCCTGTCGTAAAAAAACATTTTAAAGACTATCTTAATAAACGTTCAGGCAAAGATTATATTTTGTATGAAAATGCCATTCTTTTTGAAAGTAAAAGTAATTTAAAATGTGATATTATTATTTCTGTTTTTGCACCAAAAGACATTAGAATAGAAAGAACTATGTTAAGGGATGGTAGTGTTAAAAAAGAAGTAGAAAATAGAATTAATAATCAATGGTTAGAGGGTAAAAAACTATTGCAATCTAACTATGTTATTAATAATTTCAACAATAAAGACCTTGACTTTCAGGTCTTTACCATTCATAATATTTTAACAAAAAAAAGAGTGTGATTTATAGTAAATTCATTTTTTTTGTTAAAAAAGTCACAAATTTACTGTTATATTGTTAATTTAGGTTAAAAAAAATAATTTCAATTTTTGAAAGCCGTAACTTTGACGGATGGGTAAGAAAATGTTTATTCTTATAGTTGCTTTAATGAGCATTTCCTTAATAGGGATTATTGCTGTACAGGTGTTTTGGATTAACGATGCGTTGGCCAGTAAACAAGAACAATTTAAGAATGATGTTCAGAAATCTTTAGTTAGTGTTACCGAGAGAATTACTACAAATGAAGAAGAAGAGTTCGAAAAACAAATTGAAGGAATCATTGAAGAGAAAGGTGTTGCAGATGATGCTCAAATAAAAAACTATTTTTTTCAACAAATTGACACAGCTACCCAAGAACGATTTTCTTATGGAGCAACAATTTTAGAAGAAAATTTTAAATTACCTTCAGATTTCTTAGATAACGATACTATAATCTATAAGAGAGTTTCTGGTAAAAAAGATTATTTTCAATCTCGATTAATAAAAGGGGTCGATAATATTTTTACAACTACAGATGAAAATAGATTTTCTTTTACAAAAAGACTTTCAAGTTTAGAGAAGGCACAATTTAAAGAAGTTTTTAAAGATTTAGCAAGTAAGAAACCAATTAATCAAAGGATAAGTAATAGGGAGTTAAATACAATAATTAAAGAAGAATTAGCGAAAAAAAATATTTATTTAGATTTTAAGTATGGCGTGTATAGTAAAGATGGGTTAGCTACAAAGCTAAAATCTGGTTACTATACAATTAATAAAAAAGAGAGTTTTCCTTATCCTTTATTTTTTAATTCTGATGGAGAAGTAGAGTATGATTTATATGTAACATTTCCTTCTAAGAACGAACATATTCTTTCTGGTATTTCTGGTGTTTTATTACTGTCTTTACTTTTTATATTTATTATTATCGTAGCTTTTTCTAGCTCTTTATATCAGTTGATAAGACAAAAAAAGCTTTCAGAAATAAAGACAGATTTTATCAATAATATGACACATGAGTTTAAAACACCAATAGCTACCATTAATCTTGCTTTAGATTCTATTAAGAATCCTAAGATTATAGATGATAGTCAAAAGGTTTTACGATATGTGCAAATGATAAGAGATGAAAATAAAAGAATGCATTCTCAAGTAGAAAATGTATTAAGAATTTCTAGATTAGAAAAAAATCAAATAGAAATTAGTAAGGAAACTATTGACATGCACGACATAATAGATGATGCCATTTCTCATGTTAGTTTATTAATTTCTGATAGAAAAGGAACTTTAGATACACATTTTGAAGCGATAACAGCAGAGATATCTGGTAACCAATTTCATTTAACAAATGTTATTGTCAATATGTTAGAAAATGGCTTAAAGTATTCTGAGGGTTCACCAAAGATTGATGTTTATACAGAAGTAACAAATAAGTACTTTGTTTTTAAGATTAAAGATGAAGGAATAGGAATGACAAAAACGGTTCAAAAGCAAATTTTTGAAAAATTTTATAGAGAGCAAAAAGGAAATATTCATGATGTTAAAGGTCATGGTTTAGGTTTAGCTTACGTAAAAGAAATTATAGATAAGCACCACGGAACGGTATTTGTAGAAAGTGAAAAAGGAAAAGGAAGCATATTTACAGTAAAATTACCTTTAATTTAAAATATAACAATGGGAAGTAAAAAAATTTTATTAGTTGAAGACGATCCAAATTTTGGAACAGTCTTAAAGGATTATTTAGCATTAAACGATTACAACGTTACACATGCAAAGGATGGTATAGAAGGTTTAATCATGTTCAAAAATAGTGAATATGATTTATGTATCTTAGACGTAATGATGCCTCGTAAAGATGGTTTTTCTTTAGCACAAGATATTAGAGTTACAAATAGAGAAGTGCCAATTATATTCTTAACAGCAAAAACATTAAAAGAAGATGTTTTAAAAGGGTATGCTGTTGGTGCAGATGATTATTTAAATAAGCCTTTTGACTCTGAAGTATTATTGCACAAAATTAAAGCAATCTTACAACGTAAAGAAACAGATATTTCTACAGAATCAGAACAATTTGAGTTTACTATTGGTGGCTTTTTCTTTAACTCTAAATTACGTCAATTATCAGTAGGTAAAGACGGAGATGTTATAAAATTATCTCCAAAAGAAAGTAAATTGTTAAGAATGTTGGCAATTCATAAAAATGATTTAATGCCAAGAGAGTTAGCATTAACCAAGATATGGAGAGATGATAATTATTTTACATCAAGGAGTATGGATGTTTATATTGCAAAGCTTCGTAAGTATTTAAAAGAAGATGAGTCTGTGGAGATTTTAAATATCCATGGAGAAGGATTTAGAATGGTAGATAAATCGTAATTAAATATTCTTCCCTAAAAAAAACTTAACTCAACTTGATATACTTCAAGTTGAGTTTTTGTACATTTATGGTATGGCAGAATTCATTAAAATATATAATGAAAACCCAAATCAAAAAGAAGTTGATAGGGTTGTAAAAGTTTTAAAAAACGGTGGGTTAATAATTTATCCCACAGATACTGTTTATGGTTTAGGTTGTGATATTACAAATACAAAAGCCTTAGAAAAAATTGCCAAAATAAAAGGGATTAAACTAGACAAAGCTAATTTCTCTTTTGTTTGTAATGATTTAAGTCATTTGTCTGATTACGTTAAGCAAATAGACTCACCTACTTTTAAACTCTTAAAAAGAGCTTTACCTGGTCCTTATACATTTATTTTACCAGGAAGTAATAATTTACCTAAAGCATTTAAAAAGCGTAAAACAGTCGGAATTAGAATTCCTGATAATAATATTGCTAGAACTCTGGTAGAGTCTTTAGGAAACCCAATAGTTTCTTCATCAATAAGAGATGATGATGATGTTTTAGAGTACACAACAGATCCTGAATTGATTTTCGAAAAGTGGAAAAACTTAGTAGATATTGTAGTTGATGGAGGTTACGGAGATAATTATGCTTCTACAGTGATAGATTTAACACTTGGTGCTCCAGAAATAATAAGAGAAGGAAAAGGAAGTATAGATATACTTTAAAAAGTTATTATTACTTAAGAGAAAATTAAGATATTAGTAGATGTTTTTTTATGCTGTTCTTTAGTGTTCTACCAATTAATTTTCAAAAAAACTAAAAACATTACCACCATAACGCTTGTCATAACTATGTTTTTCATGTTTAGATAAATCTGTATGTTTAGAATGTTCTACAATTAAAACACCTTCTTCCATCAAAATATTTTTAGAAAATACTAAATCTACAATTTTTAAAAATTGTTCTTCTTCAAAATCATAAGGTGGATCTGCAAAAATAACATCTGTTTGTAAAGAGGTCTTTTCTAGAAATTTGTAGACATCACTTTTAAAAGTATTTATAGGTAAATCTAATTCTTTAGAGGTAGTATTAATGTATTTTATACAGCCAAAGTGTGCATCTATAGCATAAATTGTTTTTGTTCCTCTAGAGGCAAACTCATAACTAATATTACCCGTTCCAGCAAAAAGATCTATTACAGAAATACTATCAAAAAAATAGGTGTTATTTAAAATGTTGAACAAAGATTCTTTGGCCATGTCTGTTGTAGGGCGAACAGGTAAGTTTTTGGGTGCTGATAAGCGTCTACTTTTATGTTTTCCAGAAATTATTCTCATGAGCCTAATAGTATAATGTTAGAATGTTTAGAGATGTTTAAGTTGTTAAAAATAGAGTTAGTACTTTCTAAAAAGAAAACATTTCTAATATATTGATATGTTATTTTATAAATTGCAGATTCTTCTTCAATATCACCAGTAAAATATAGCTTTATTTTTTCTACATCTAATTTTAATTGTTCAAATGTAAATAAGATATAGTATATAAAATCTTCTTTTGTTTGAAAAGAAAAAGTATTAGAAAAGATTAACGTTTTATTCTCAAGTACAATTATATCAAAAGTAAATTTAGATACATTAAGATAAAGTGTTTTTTCTTCAGATTTGTTAATAGTTATTAGTTTTTCAATAAGTATGGTAGTGTGATGTTTATATTCAAACTCTCCATAATTTTTAAATAAATAATTATTGATATTTATATACGGGATAAAAATGTTTTTAGCCTTTATACATTCTAAATCATCAAAAGTAATAAAGTCTGTAGCTAACGTTTTAACATTAAAATTTAGGTATTCAGAAAGTTTATCCTCTACAAAATATTCATTAGGTACAAGTGCCGATAAATTATTTTGATGAATAACTAATACAGAAGAAAAATCTTTTTGTAAGTGTAAATCAGTTTTAAAAATTTTATCAATTTTTAAAACTAAATCTTCAGGGTTTATTTGAGTTTCATCATATAAATATTCCGAAAAATAAATGGTCTCTCTGGTAACAATATCTGTAATACAAAAAGAAAATCCATCCAAATTAAATTGGATGGATAACTTTGTATCTTTTGTGTTACTAATAGAAATATTACTATTCTTTATTATCACCGTCTTGCTTGTCATAAGAAGGAGGCCAGTTACCACCAGTTGTAACTTCATCTAAAGAACCTACAGAAATATACTCACCTTTAATTTGATCAGTTGCTATTGCTTCTAATTCTTGCTTTAAAAGAGATTCGTCCATTCCTTTTAAAACTTCTTTTTTCTCTGCATATGCATAAAATGTTGGTACCACTAGACCTTGTATTTTTTCTACTGTTCCAACTTCAATTTCAAATTCTTTTCCATTTAAACCAGGAACTTTAAACATCTCTTTGTAGTTTTTACCAGTGAAATATTTAGAAACAGGTTCATAACCGATAGTGTCTATTTGTCTTTTCTCAACATCAACAATAATACCACCACCTCTGTCTTCTTTTTCAACAATAGTTTTAGTTTCCGTTAACGCTAATTTTGCAGTATCAATAAATTGGATTAAACCAGCTTTGTCTTTAGTATATTTACCTGTTACTTCAAAATATTTTACCTCTGCATCTCTAATTATTTTTAAGTTTTCTACAACTTTGCTGTATTTAACAACTTTGTTTTTATTAAAGATAATTGGCTCCATAATACCATAGTATATTTTATAAACTAAAAATACTGTTACAACCAAAAGCAATAAAGATGCTATCCATCTTAATTTTAATGGTAAATATTTAACTATAACAATAGCCAATAGCACTGCAACGATAACCGCTGCCAAAATCATTCCGAGTAATCCCATTTTAATTTATGTTTTTTTAATAGTCTTAAGCAAATCTACAATTTTTTTTTTATGATAAAAACTTTTATTTACAAATCAATGTATCTTTGTTGTATTAATTTTTATATGTTAAAAAAAACACCTGAATTTTACTCCGTTTTACTTAAAAAATTTCAATTTACACCTACATTAAAGCAAAACAAGTTGTTAAAGCTTTTAAGTGACTTTGTTTTTAATGAAGATAAAGATGATTTATTTTTATTAAAAGGATATGCGGGTACAGGAAAAACGACAATTATAAGTGCTTTTGTTAATAGTTTGCCTTCTGCAGGAAAAAAAGCAATTTTATTAGCACCAACCGGTCGAGCGGCAAAAGTAATAGCTGTGTATTCTAAAAGACCTGCTTTTACAATACACAAAAAAATATATTTTCCTAAAAAGCAGGCTAACGGTTCTGTAGATTTTGTCATTCAGCCTAATAAACATAGAAATACTATTTTTATTATAGACGAAGCTTCTATGATTCCTGATGCTAGACAAAATCAAAAATTATTTGATTCTCGTTCTTTACTAGACGATTTAATTTCTTATGTCTATTCAGGTCATCAATGTAAATTAATCTTTATTGGTGATACAGCACAATTACCGCCTGTAAAATTAGAAGTGAGTCCTGCTTTAGAAGCATCAACTTTACAATACGATTTTTTTAAAAATGTTACAGAAATTGAGTTAGATGAAGTAATGCGTCAACATAAAGATTCTGGTATTTTAGCAAATGCTACTTTATTAAGATTTTTAATACAAAATGATGCGACAAATTTTAAATTTGATATTGGTTTTCCGGATATTATAAGGTTAGAAGATGGCTATGATATAGAAGATGCTATTGTTTCTGCTTATGATAACAGCGGAGTGGAAGATACTGCTTTTATTGTAAGGTCTAATAAAAGGGCTAATCAATACAACGAGCAAATAAGAATGCAAATTCGTGGACAAGAAAATGTAATTTCTGCAGGCGATTATATAATGATTGTTAAGAATAATTATTTTTGGTTGCCAGAATCTTCATCAGCAGGTTTTATTGCAAATGGAGATATTTGCGAAGTCTTAAAAATATTTTCTATCAAAGAATTATATGGTTTTAAGTTTGCAGAAGTAGAAATTAGAATGATTGACTATCCAGAAATGCAACCTTTTGAAACAGTCTTGTTATTAGATACTTTATCAAGTGAAAGTCCGTCTTTAAGCTACGAAGAGTCTAATAGGTTGTATCAGGCAGTTAAAGAAGATTACGCGCATGAGAAATCAAAATTTAAACAGTTTTTAGCAATTAAAAAGAATGTGTATTTCAATTCTTTACAGGTTAAGTTTTCTTATGCAATTACCTGTCATAAATCTCAAGGAGGACAATGGAAAACTGTTTTTATAGAACAACCATATTTACCCGAAGGGGTTTCTAAAGCATATTTTAGATGGTTATATACTGCGGTAACAAGAGCTCAAGAAAAATTATATTTAATAGGATTTAAAGATGAATTTTTTAATGCCTAATGTAATAGATAATTAATTGTAATTTTCCCATAACTTTGTCCGTTTGTATATCTTAAGCCTTCTGATTTTTGAGTGTTGTAAATAAAGGCATATCCAAAATTAAAACGTTTAGAAGTAAACATTAAACCAGCTTCAAGGTTAAAAACGATAGGTTTTATTGTATTGGTTACTTCACTAGAATCATTTAAAAAACTACCTTCTAAAGTAGCGTCATATACTGCGTAACGAACGCTTGGTTTTATATAGAAAAAAGACTCAATTTCTCTGTAGTAGTTTGTTTTGCTATTGTTTAAGTTTGTGTTAAACGCAATAGAATTAATCATTTTTTGCAGAGGCCTAAGACCAATTCTAGTCTTAAAGCCTGTAGAAATATTAGTGTAAACCGTACCAATGTTTAAATTATTAGTCCAAGTAATATCTAAATAATTATTTTCTGTCTGTAAAATTGTTTTAAGGTACGTTGCATTAAAATTAAGAGCAATGGCATTTTTTATTTGATATTCCCAGCCGGTAGCTTCTCTATAACCGTAAATACTGTGTATCAAATTTTGTGTTTCTTTTGCAAAAGCATTTTTACCAATACTACCTAGTTGAAAAGAAGTGTTTAATATTTTGTTATTTTTATAAGCTCTAAGAATACCATAGCTAGCATATAAATACCCTGCAAATGGTCTGTCATGAAGTGAAATTATAGGAGCAGTAGCTTTGTATGGGGTATACATTTCTTGAGCCAATTTCCATGCTATTATTTTCTTTTCTAAAGATGGTTTTTTAGTATTAGAAAGAAACCTATAACTAAGAAAAATACCACTGGTATAATATCTGTCTTTTACTATGGATACGTATAAGTCATTATCTGTAGTAAAGCTTATTTCTTTAGAAAATTTTTCTTGAGAAATTAGAAAAGAAGAGATAAATAAAAAGAAAATTAAACTGTTTTTTTTCATACTTAGCAAATATAAAAGAAGTTGCTTAAAAAAAGATTTAATTTGTTTATTTAATAAAAAAATAGTTATTTTAGAGCACTAATTATATTGAATGGAGACTAAAGATGGATTAAGTGCGGAGGACTTTCTAAATGCAAAAAGCAAAGAGGATTTATTAGCTCTATTAGAAGAGAAAAATTCGATTTTTAAGAAAGTTAAAGATACACTTTTATATAACGAAGAGTTAAGGTTACTACAAGTAGAACTTGTAAAGTTACAAAGGTGGGTTTCGGCTAATAATAAACGGGTTGCTATTATTTTTGAAGGTAGAGATGCTGCTGGTAAAGGAGGTAATATTCGTAGATTTATGGAGCATTTGAATCCTCGTTCAAGTAGATTAGTTGCCTTAAATAAACCTACAGAAGTAGAAAAAGGACAATGGTATTTTCAGCGATATATAAAAGAGCTACCAAATCCTGGAGAAATTGTTTTTTTTGATAGAAGTTGGTATAATAGAGCTGTTGTAGAGCCAGTAATGGGGTTTTGTACAGAATCTCAGTATAAAGAATTTTTAGTACAAGTGCCGGAGTTTGAACATATGATGTATGAAGATGGTTTAATTATTATAAAATTTTGGCTTTCTATTACTAAAGATGAACAATTAAAACGTTTTGAAGGAAGAAAAGAAAATCCATTAAAAAGATGGAAATTCAGTCCTGTAGATAAACAAGGTCAAATACTTTGGGATAGATACACGCATTATAAAGAAGAAATGTTTTCTAAAACACATACTTCTTATTGTCCTTGGATGATGATTAAGACAAATAATAAAAAAGTAGCAAGGTTAGAGGCTATTAGGCATGTTTTGTCTCAATTTGATTATGAAGGAAAAGAAGATGCTAAAACAGTTTTAAATCCAGACCCTAATGTGGTGATGCGTTATTACAGGTCTAACTCTAATGTAGATTAATTGATTATGGAAAAGGAATTATCAGCTAAAAACTTAAAAAAACTAAACTCAAAGAAAGGTTTATTATCATTATTAACAAAAGAGCCTTTAAGTTTAGATAGAGCCATAAGATATGTAGATTATCTAAAAAAATTAGAGAGTTTACAAGTAGAACTTATTCGTTTGCAAACTTGGGCTATTAATAATAATGAGAGAATTATTATAGTCTTTCAAGGTAGAGACGCTGCGGGTAAAGGTGGAGCGATTAGGAGATTGACAGAACGTATTAACCCACGTCATATGAGAATTGTAGCTTTACCAAAACCATCAGAAGATGAGCAAACTCAATGGTATTTTCAAAGGTATGTAGAGCAGTTTCCTAAAGCAGGAGAAATGGTGTTTTTTGACAGGAGTTGGTATAATAGAGCTGTTGTAGAACCTGTAAATGGCTTTTGTACTCAAGAAGAATATAAAATATTTATGAATCAAGTAAATGATTTTGAAAGGATGATTTTAGAATCTGGTATTCACTTGGTAAAAATTTACATGTCTATTTCTAAGAAAGAACAAGCAAAACGCTTTGCGGATATTAAAAGTGATCCATTAAAACAATGGAAAATGACCAAGTTAGATGAAAAAGCGCAAGATTTGTGGGATCAATACACGGAGTATAAAAATGCAATGTTTGAAAAAACAAATACTAAAGAATCTCCTTGGAAAATAATTAGAGCTAATAGAAAAACAGAAGCTAGGGTTAATGTAATAAACCACATTTTAAATAGAATCCCTTATGATAAAGATTTAGAAGTTTAGCATCTTTTTTTATTAACTTCTAAAAATATAAAATAAACATCAGCAGCTATTTGCTCGTTTGTTTCTAAATATGTTTTGTTTTGTAATTCCGTTCCTTCTGCAGATTTTGGGTCATCAAAAGGAAGATGAAATCGATACATTGCTTCTGGTATAAAAGGGCATTTTGCATCTGCATTATCACAAGTTGTTATCGCTATAAAAGGAGTTTTGTTTTCTGGATGATCATATCTTTTAGAAAAACCTAAAATAGTTTTAGAGATTCCTTTAAAAGAAATAATATATTTTGGGTTTTGATGAGAGAAATCGTCTAATTGAAATTTAACACTTGCTTTTTGCAATGTTTTTATAGTATTTCTATTAAAGGAAGTTACTTCTGTACCTCCAGAAAAACTACCAATATTTAAATTAAAATACTGAGCAGCAAAAAATGCCCAAACTTGTGCCATTTGACTTCTTCTAGAGTTATGAGTGCAAATAAAATTTAAATTAACAAATCCCTGATTATTATATTCTTCAGAAATTTGATGTGAAATTTTAAGTAATAGGTCTCTTCTTTCACTATTTAAAAATGTTTTATCAAATGCATTTAAAAAGAATTTCTCTGTAGAAATAGTGGAAGTCATACTCATCATTATTATTTTTGTCCCAAAATACTAACTTCGTAGTTTAGGTAAATTAATTCAATGTTAAGAATGCGTATAGAAATTGGTGATAAAGTAGCGGTTTTAGACGATGTTTTAAAAGGAAGAGTAGTAGAAGTAGATGGTAAAAATATTACTGTACAAACTTCTGATGGTATGATTTATAGATTTGATAAATCAGAATTAGTGAAAATTGAAATCGATCAACACGAATTAACTAAGTTTTCTGATATTAATAATGCCTTATTAAAAGAAAAAGCAAACGAAAATCAGTCTAAAAAAAGTCTTTTTAAAAAACATAAAAATGAAGTTGTATTAGAAGTAGATTTACATATTAATAAGTTAACAAGATCTACAAGAAATATGGATAATTACGATATGTTAAATCTGCAATTAGATGTTGCAAAAAAGAAAATTGATTTTGCTGTATCTAAAAGGATTTCTAAAATCGTTTTTATTCATGGAGTAG
Source organism: Polaribacter sp. Asnod1-A03 (assembly GCF_045063585.1). Classification (NCBI taxonomy): domain Bacteria; kingdom Pseudomonadati; phylum Bacteroidota; class Flavobacteriia; order Flavobacteriales; family Flavobacteriaceae; genus Polaribacter; species Polaribacter sp. Asnod1-A03. The sequence goes on from NZ_JBEFOE010000009.1 coordinate 2,151,531, forward strand.
GAGAAGGGGTCTTAAAATCTGAACTTGTACGTTTACTTAAAAAATATAATGTAAAATTCTACGATGCCTCTTATAAAAAATACGGACTTGGAGCTACGGAAGTTTATGTTTATCAAAACTAAATTTAATTATATTTTTAAATGATGAAGCCAATTTATTTAGACAATGCTGCAACTACACAGATAGATGAAGAAGTTAAGGAAGTGATTAATACATCTATGATAGAAAATTATGGTAATCCGTCTTCTACACATCAATTTGGTAGAAAAGCAAAATCGTCTGTAGAAACTGCTAGAAAAAACATTGCCAAACATTTTAATGTAACTGCTAGCGAAATTGTTTTTACCGCTGGTGGTACAGAAGCCGATAATTTAATTCTAAAAAATGCTGTTTTAAATTTAGGGGTAAAACAAATTATTACAACTAAAATTGAGCATCATGCAGTTTTACATACTTGTGAGTTTTTAGAAAAAACACAAAATATACAATTAGATTTTGTAAATGTTGATGAATTTGGGAGTGTAGATTTAATTCATTTAGCAAAATTACTTTCAGGTTCAGAACATAAAACTTTGGTGAGTTTAATGCATATAAATAATGAAATTGGTACTATTTTACCTATTGATGAAATCTGTAGCATTTGTAAAAAATACGATGCTTTATTTCATTCAGATACTGTGCAAGCAATTGGCCATTATTCAATGGATTTAAAAAATACTCCTATTGATTTTATTGTGGCAAGTGCCCATAAATTTCACGGACCAAAAGGTGTTGGTTTTGCTTATTTTAGAAAGGGTTTTGGAATTTTACCCATGTTACATGGTGGAGATCAAGAAAGAGGCGCAAGATCTAGTACCGAAAATGTGCATAGTATTTTAGGTATGGAAAAAGCATTGCAACTTGCTTATAACAATTTAGAAAAAGACAAAAATTATATAGAAAGCTTAAAAGTTTATTTTATTTATGAACTAAAAAATATTTCTAATGATATTCAATTTAATGGATGTTCTTCTGATTTAGATAAAAGCAGTTATACTATTTTAAATGTGTGTTTTCCTGTAAAAAATGAGATGCTTCTATTTAGTTTAGATATGGCAGGAATTGCTGTTTCTGGAGGTTCTGCTTGCCAAAGTGGAAGTAACATTGGCTCTCATGTGCTTGCAGAAATTTTAGATGAAAATGATGCTGATAATACTTCTGTACGTTTCTCTTTTTCTAAGTTTACAACCAAAGAAGAAATTACAGAAACTGTAAAAAAAATAAAAGAGTTGCTGTAAAGCAACTCTTTTATTAGAAATAACAACTGTTCAATTAAAACCGGTACGAATTGTAAAGTTTTTAGTTGTATATCTTAAATAATTAAAAACAAGTTCATCTCCTGTTTTTATATTATCGATAGAAAAATTTCCATCAAAATCGTTTACAGTAGCTGTACCACAATACTAACATCAGGCAAAGGTTGATTAATTGTCTTATCTTTTACTACTCATTTAGTAATTTGTTAGGCAAACCTAGAAAACTATTTAAAAACAGATGGTAATTTGGTCTTACAGATGGATTAATTTATCAAAAGGAAAAAAAGAAATAAATGTAGCTTCCGTTTTTGAGAACGGACAAACCATAACGGATTTTTATTCTAAACAAAAAACAGAAGTAATGGATGGGAAAATAATTATCGATTCAGGTTTTGATATTGTTTTACTCGAAAAATAATTACTAAATATTTGAACTTAGGGTAGTTTAGTTCTTATTTCTAATAGAAGAATTTCTTTTAATAAGTGCTACATCAAGAATTTGTTTAGATAAAGTCTGTTTTTCATCGCTATTAACATATTTTAAAAAAGTAAGAGCAGCTTGTCTACCTATTTCTTTACTATGTTGTTCTATGCTTGTTATAGAGGGTGTTACCATAGCACTAAAAGGTTCGTTACCAAAACCAACTAAAGCAATTTCGTTTGGTACATTAATGTTTTCTTCTTTTAAAACTTGTAGCGCTCCTAAAGCAGCATAATCACCAACAACATAAACAGCATCTGGTCTATTATTTAAATTTAATAATTGTTGCATTTTTTCTCTACCATCATCAATGGTTAGGTTACTTTCTATCAGTAACTCATCACAAATAGGTAAATTATGTCTTTCTAATGCATCTATATATCCTCTAATTCTATTATTAAAAATTCTAGTACGTTTAAAACCTCCAATATGTGCAATTCTTTTGCAACCTTCTTCTACAAGGTGGTCTACAATTAATTGGCTACTATTATAATCATCAATACCAATATAATCTACATTTAAATCATTTTCTCCACGATCAAAGGTTATTAATGGAATTCCTTTTGATTTAATTTTTTCGTAATGAGATAAATCTACTGTTTGGTTTGCCATAGATGCAATAATACCATCCACTTGTGTGTATAGTAAGGTATCTATACTATCACATTCTTTTTTGTAAGATTCGTTAGATTGTGTGATAATTATATTATATCCTTCTTTATTTAAAACTTCTTCTATGTTTTGTATTACAGAAGAAAAAAAGTGGCTATTTGTTCTAGGTACAATTACCCCAACTAATTTGCTTTTTCCGCTTCTTAAAGCACTTGCTAAGTAATTTGGTTGATAATTTAGGTTTTTAGCTACTTGTCTAACAGCCTCTTTTGTTTTTTCGCTAATGCGAGAGTCGTTATGAAGTGCTTTAGAGACAGCTGCAGGAGAAATGTTTAAAACATTTGCAATATCTTTTATAGTGGTTTTCTTTTTGATAATAAAAAAAATTATATCTTTGCTTAATCGTTAAAGCAAAGGTAATACGATTTTTTAAAAACTCTTAATAATATTTAATAAATAAGGTCTTTTTAATTTATGGTAAAAATTGCTTAAACGTTTAATCAATTAACTTAAAAAAAGTTTAAATAAAATTAAAATGGGTAAAGTAGTAACATTTGGAGAGATCATGTTAAGATTAGCTCCTCAAGGATTTTTAAGATTTTCTCAAGCAAATAGTTTTGATGCTGTTTATGGAGGTGGAGAATCTAACGTAGCTGTTTCATTAGCTAATTACGGAGTAGATGTAGATTTCGTAACACGTTTACCAAAAAATGATATTGGTGATTGTGCAATGATGGAAATGCGTAAAAGAGGTGTTGGAGTTGATAAAATAGTGTACGGAGGAGATCGTTTAGGAATTTATTTCTTAGAAACAGGAGCTGTATCTAGAGGTTCTAAAGTAGTTTACGATAGAGCACATTCTGCAATTGCAGAAATTGAATCTGGTATGATTGATTGGGATGCTGTTTTTGAAGGTTGTGAGTGGTTTCACTGGACAGGTATTATCCCTGCAATTTCTCAAGGAGCTGCAGATGTAACTTTAGAGGCTTTAAAAGCTGCAAGTGCAAAAGGAATTACTATTTCTACAGATTTAAATTATAGAGCTAAGCTTTGGAAATTTTGTGACGATGCTCACAGAGAAAAAATAATGACAGAATTAACTTCTTATTGTGATATCGTTTTAGGTAACGAAGAAGACGCAGAAATGCACTTTGGTATCAAACCAGAAGGGATCTCTGTACAAACAGAAGGACATAACGTAAAAGCGGAAGCATTTTTATCAGTTTGTGAGCAAATGATGAAAAAATTTCCAAGAGCTAAAAAAGTAATTACTACTTTAAGAGGTTCTATTTCTGCATCTCATAACACATGGGCAGGAGTTTTATTTGATGGTACAACTTTATACCAAACACGTCAATACCAAATTACAGATATCGTAGATAGAGTAGGTGGTGGAGATTCATTTATGGGAGGTTTAATCTACGGATTATTAAAATACCCAGAAGATGATCAAAATGCATTAGACTTTGCTGTTGCAGCATCTTGTTTAAAACACACTATTAAAGGTGATGCTAACTTAGCAACTGTTGCTGAGGTAGAAAAATTAATGGGTGGTGATGCATCTGGTAGAGTTGCTAGATAATTAAGCAGACATAAATTTATAAAAGAACCTACAAGATGTGTTGCTAAATATAGTTTAGCAAATTTCTTGTAGGTTTATTTATTTAGTAGTCTTAATTAAACCTTTAAAATATATGAAAAAGTCTATTGCAATTATGTGTGGTGGCGGACCCGCTCCAGGTATAAATACAGTAATAAGTACATTAGCTAAAACATTCTTAAAAGATGGTTATGAAGTTATAGGCGTGCATCACGGATATAAAGGGTTGCTTTCTGATAATCCGTTATTAGTCTTTTTTGATTTTCATCGGGCAGATCGTATTTTTAGTTTAGGGGGTTCTACTTTAATTATGAGTAGGTACAAACCAAAAGACACCGACTTTAAAGCAGATTTTTTTAAGAAACATAATGTAAAGTTATTGGTTACTATTGGTGGTGATGATACCGCATCAACGGCAAATAGATTAACAAAATACGTAAATAGTCAAAATTTGGATGTGACGCATGTACATGTTCCAAAAACAATTGATAATGATTTACCGTTGCCAGACAGAAACCCAACCTTTGGTTTTCATACAGCTAAAGACGAAGGGGTTCGTATTGGTAACACAATTTATGAAGATGCCAGAACAAGTGAAAATTGGTTTGTAGTTGCTGCTATGGGGCGTTCTGCAGGACACTTAGCATTTGGTATTGCTTCTGCATGTCATTACCAAATGATGATTATTCCTGAAATGTTTAATAAAAGCAAAATTACATTCGAAAAAATCATTAACATGATTATCTCATCGATTGTAAAATGTAAAATTCAAGGTATTGAGTATGGTGTTGCTTTAGTCAGTGAAGGAGTTTTTCATTTTATGGAAGAAGATGAAATTATAAATTCTGGAATTAATTTTACTTATGATGATCATGGTCATCCAGAATTAGGAAATGTAAGTAAATCGCATATATTCAACTATTTATTACAGGTTAAATTAAAAGAACTCAGGTTAGAAATTAAATCTAGACCTGTAGAACTTGGGTATGAGTTAAGATGTTGTAAGCCAATTGCATTCGATTTAACACTATGTACTTTATTAGGTATTGGTGTTAAAAAATTGTTTGATCAAGGTGTTTCTGGTTGCATCGTAAGTGCAAATTCAAATGGTGATATAATGCCGTTATATTTAAAGGATTTTGAAGACAATGAAGGTAAAATTCCGCCTAGGTTGGTTGATATAGATTCTGATATGGCACAATTGTTTATAAAAAATCTTTTTTACATTAAAGAGAAAGATTATGAAGCAGCAAAAAAATATTTACCAAATCCAGAAGCTTACAATTTCAAAAAAATATTAAATTGGAATTAACTAAAAAAAATAATAAAATAAAATGGCACAGTTTTCAAGATTAGAAGTAGCGCAAGCAATGAAAGATACAGGGATGATTCCTTTATTTTTTCATAATGATATAGAATTAAGTAAAAAAGTATTAAAAGCATGTTACGATGGTGGAGCTCGTTTAATGGAGTTTACTGCTCGTGGAGATTTTGCTCACGAAGTTTTTGGTGAGTTAACAAAATATGCAATTGCAGAATTACCAGGAATGATAATGGGAGTTGGTTCTGTTACAGATGCAGGTCAAGCAGCATTATACATGGCTTTAGGAGCAAACTTTATTGTAACTCCTGTTTTAAGAGAAGATATTGCAATGGTTTGTAATAGAAGAAAAGTACTTTGGTCTCCTGGATGTGGTACTTTAACAGAAATTACGAGAGCAGAAGAATTAGGATGTGAAATCGTAAAACTTTTCCCTGGTGATATTTATGGACCTCAATTTGTAAAAGGTATTAAAGGACCACAACAATGGACTTCTATCATGCCTACAGGAGGTGTTGCTCCAACAGAAGAAAACTTAAAAGGTTGGTTTGATGCTGGTGTAACTTGTGTTGGTATGGGGTCTAAATTAATCTCTAAAGATATTATAGCTAATCAAGATTATGCAAAGTTAGAGCAAGATGTAAAAGCCGCTTTAGCAATTGTAACAAAAGTTAGAAAATAATCGTATTTTTAACGTTAAATAATAAAACCCTTCAGTATTTTTACTGAAGGGTTTCTTCTTTTTTTTTATGAAAAATAACAAGGCAATTTTTTACATGATTTTTAGCGTAATAGCATTTGCTATTATGAATGCGTTTGTAAAGTATTTAACATCTTTTAATGTATATCAAATCGTTTTTTTTAGATCCATTGGTACACTTGCATTTACAGTTCCGTTAATTTTAAAAAATAAAATTCCAATTTTAGGAAACCATAAAAAATTGTTGATCATAAGAGGGATAGCAGGTGTACTTTCTTTAACTTGTTTCTTTCAGTCTTTAAATTATTTAGCAGTAGGTACTGCTGTGTCTTTAAGGTATACATCACCTATTTTTGCAGCTATTTTTGCATTAATTTTTTTAAAAGAAAAAATCAAACCCATGCAATGGGTACTTTTCTTAGTCGCTTTTATCGGTGTTTTAATTATAAAAGGTTTTGGAGGAGAAGTAAAATCGATTGGTTTATTATTTGTATTACTTTCGGCTGTTTCTTTAGGGGTAATTTTTGTAGTTATTCGTAAGATAGGAGATACAGAACATCCGTTAGTGATTATAAATTACTTTATGGTTGCTGCTTTTGTTTTTGGAGGAATTATGTCTATTAATTATTGGGAAACTCCTACGGTTATAGAGTTGGTCTTGTTTCTAAGTTTAGGTGTATTTGGTTATATCGGTCAATTATACATGACAAAGGCAATACAAGTGGGAGAGACAAATGTGGTTGCTCCTTTAAAATATTTAGAAGTGGTCTTTATGATAATTGTAGGTGTTGTTTGGTTTGAAGAAACTTATAATTATTGGGCGTTGTTAGGGATCGCTTTAATTCTATCTGGTTTGGTATATAATATTTATCTTAAAAGAAAATAAATAAATACTCAATCTAAAAGCTGTTTGGCTTCTTTAACTCTAAAACAATTTTCTGATCCTAAATAATTAAAGTTTTCATATTTTTCCGACCAAAAATTTTCTAAAATATCTTTGTTTAAGCATTTGTAAAGAACAATTCCATTATATGTTTTATTTTCTAAACCTAGATATTTGAAGTTAATAACAAGAATATTATTTTAAAAAAAATCAAACCCCAAATTGTTCTAAAGTTTTGTTGATAATCCACTTTGCAACAATTCTATCATCTTTATTTAAAGATAAACTAAGTTCTCCTTTATATGGGTTTTTATGATCATCTTAGTTGTAGCCAATAATAGAAAGGTACCTACTAAATCTTTAATTATCATAGTCTATTTACAAAGTATTTCAAAGGTAGTAATTATTAATTTTACACATTTTTATTTCAACATCCTTTTTTCTTCTTTTTAGATAAGCAATTTGTTTTCAAAACCCTATCTATGATTTCTTTAATGAATGATAAAGAAGGATTAAATTTTTTAAAATTAGTACAGCTTTTTGTTTATTTAGTAAAAAGCTTTTATTTTGGCTGTAAAAATTGTCAAATAACTGAATGAGAATTAAATACTTATTTCTTTTACTGATTTTTAGAGCAACGATTACTTCTTTTTCACAAGAAGTAAAAATGAGTTTTCTAAAACAAGAAGCACTAGCAGATTCTATTTATTTTAATCACACAGTATATTCTAAAAAAGTAACTTTAGAAAAATCAATATCTCTTTATACTGATTTATTAGAAAGAATTAAGAAAGAAAATTCTGAAAAATATATAAATATTCAGGCTAAAAAGTACGCTGTAAAAGCACTCCTTGAAGTAGTAGCAATGAGAAATGATTTGGCATATTCTTATCTAAAAAAATCGTTATCACTTCAACAAAAAGTAAGAAAAAAAGACAATTATTTAAAAGGTCATACGCATCGACAACTGTATAAATATTGGGAGATTAAAGCAAACCAAGATTCAATTATAGCAAATACAAAAATAGCAGAAAAAGCTTTTAGAGATACTTTAGGCAAACATCATAAATTTATTTCTGAAGCTATGTATATAAGAGGGAGTGCTTTAGGAAGAAAAGGACTAAGACGAGAAGAAATAGCATTGTGTAAAAAAGCAATTGCAAATAATATTGCCTATCAAGGAGAATTTAATGAAGATGTTGCTATACAAGAACATGTTTTGGCTACTGTTTATGGTAATTTAGGATATTATAGAAAAGAATTAGAAAGTTACAAAAAGGTAATAAAACGTTGGGAGGCTATCCCGGAGCATAAAGATATGAGCTACTTAAATATAGCGTATAATTCTATAGCTATTTGTTATTTTTTATATGGTGATATTAAAAAAGCAGAACAATACATTTTAAAGAGCGAACGATTAGTGAAAGATAGAAAAAATGATGTTTCTATTTGGTTTAATGAGACTTTTAAAGGCAGAACAAAATTAGGAGGTTGGTATTACAGAGGTAAATTGGCGGCCCACAAAAAAGATACTGTAACTGCATTAAATCATGTAAATAAAATATTAGATTTTGTAAATAATTTTGATAAAAATAAAAAAGAAAATAACCCGCACAAACTTTCTTATTTTTATGAGTTTGTTAAAAATTATCAAATGGCAGCTTTAAGGTTTAAAGCAGATTTGATACGTAGAAAACAACCCTATGAATCAAAAAAAATAAGCGATAAAATTTTGGCTGTTTTAGGTAAAAAAAATATTGCTAGATTTAATTTAAACGATCGTTTACATATAGTAGATTATTATATAAAAGAAGATTCTTTATCTAAAGTAAATTCATTATTAGATATTTATATAAAAGCAGGAGAAGAAAAAAACGATGATTATAGTTTAATTAATTTGTATGCAAAAAAAGGAGAAATCTTTTTTAAACAGGAAGATTATAAGAAAATGGACACCATTTATACTTCTCTTTTTAAAAGAATGCAAAGAGATAGTTCTCAACTATATTTAATTGAAGAATTAAATTATGATAAAATAAATCCTTATGGGAGTCAAGATGTTTTAGATATCCTAATTAAAATAAGTGCTAATTATAAAAAATATTATAAAATAAATAATGATGAAAAGAATATAAAAAAAGCATTTAGTGTTATAAAATTGGCTTCAGATATTTTTTCTAAAAACTTTAACCATTTAGTGTATAATGATTTAAAACACTTAACGGTAACTAAAATTAATGAGCAATTATTATCTATTACTTTATTAGATAATACGGTTTCTAAAGAAGGAGTTTTAGAAATTATAGAAAATAATGGTTCTAAAACCATTTGGAATAATTTTTTAAACAGCCAACAAAGAAAATATTTAAATATTCCTGATTCTATTTTACAAAAAGAAAACGATTTGTTGGCCGAATTATATTTTTATAAAAAAGAATTGTATTTAAATGAAGAATCAGATCATGAAAAAGCAAACCTTTATAAAGAACATATTTTATCAATTAATAATGAAATTGTTGAAGTAGAAGAATGGTTTCAAATAAATTATCCGAAATATTTTAATCAAAAAATAAAACCTTTTAAATTACAAGAACTTAAACAACATTTAGTAGCGGACCAAAAAGTAATTAAATATATTTTTACAGAAAGCAATGTTTTTGCTTTTATTATTACTAAAAACAATACAGGTTTAGTTAAAATAGGTAATAAAAATTCTTTAATTGCAGAGACAAAAATACTGTTAGAACTATTAAAATCACCAAACAAAAAAGGTTACAAAGAAAAAGTACAACAGCTTTATAAATTATTTTTACCTAAAGATGTAATTACAAAAAAGGAAGATAAAGAACTTGTTTTTATACAAGATGATGTTTTAAATTATATTCCTATGGAAGCTCTAATTGATGAAAAAGGAGCGTTTTTAATTGAGACTTATAAAGTAAGTTATGCACCTTCTTTATTGTTGTGGAATGGACAAATAAAAACAAAAAAATCTGAGAAAGATAAGTTGGGTATTTATGCGCCAATTTATAAAAAATACCAAGAAGAAAACCCAAAAAGAAACGATAGCACTGCCTTATTTGGAGCGTTAAAAGAAGCAACAAAAATAGCAACTATATTTAGTTCAGAATCGTTTATAGGAAATGATGCAAATAAAGGTAAATTTATAAAGAATGCGTCAGAATATAGTATGTTACATTTAGCCATGCATTCTTCTTTTAACAATATAGCACCAGAGTTTTCTAGTTTAAATTTTTCGCCAGAAAAAAAAGACCATAAACTCTCTATATCAGAATTATATAACTTGTCTTTAAATGCAGATTTGGCGGTTTTAAGTGCTTGTAATACAGGTTCTGGAGAGTTAAAAAAAGGAGAAGGTTTAGTAAATGTTTCTAGAGCTTTTACATACGCCGGTGTACCAAGTTTGGTAGCTAGTTTGTGGGCGGTTCCAGATGTTGAAACTTCTAAAATTATGATCAGTTTTTACGAAGAATTAAAGAAGGGTAAATCTAAAAATGAAGCTTTACAAATAGCAAAATTAAATTATTTAAAAACAACAGAATACAATGCCTTAAAGCATCCTTATTATTGGGCTGGATTTGTAGTATCTGGAGATATAAGTCCTGTTAAAACCTCTAAAAATTATTGGTGGTTTGCTTTAGGTTTTGCAAGTATTATAATTGTAGTTTTTAGAAAAAGATTAATTAATTTCTTTTAATAAATTTTCAATTTCTTTTAATTTAAAACCTTTAGAGTTATTAGATTTTAAGTGAATTAAATATTTTTTAGCATCTTCTTTTTTATCTGTTTTTAAAGATGCCAATGCCAAATACCATAAACGCTCTTCTTGCCAATTGGTATCAGAATCAGAAATTTTTAAAAATGATAGAATTGCTTTTTCAGGTTTATTTAATTGCAAATATGCGTTTCCTTTATAAAAATGAAGCGTATTATTATCAATAGAATCATTTTTTGTTAATTGATTAAAAAGGGCAATTGCTTCCGTATATTTTCCAGTTTCATAGTTTTTAAAAGCAGTTATTTTGTTAGTTGCTTTTGTTTCGCTTCTAACAATAGGAACCACAATATTTCTATGTGGTGTAAAATATGTTGCATACAATTCTTGGTTAGAAATAGACTGGTTATTAAAAACAAAATAACTAGACAAACTAATGATAACAGCAATAGAGGCGGCTATAAACCATTTTGTTTTTTTAGTTTTATCTATTCTTATTGTGGCTTCTACAGATTTTAAAAAATCTTTTTGTTGTTTACGCTCTTCTGCAGTAATTACTTTTTTTAGATGTGCTTCAAACTCGTTATTTTCCATGAGTTTCTGTTTTAATCTTTTCTTTTAATTGTTTTATACATCTCGATTTTTGACTTTTTACAACGTTTTTATTATCATAATTTAAAGTTTCACAAATTTCGTCAATAGTAAATCCTCTATAGTAAAATAATGTCAATACTTCTTTGCATTTTTTACCCAATGTAGCAAAAGCTTTTCTTAATGAATCTTGATGCTCATTTGGTGTATCATTAAGAAAATCGCTACTAATTTCTTTATAATTATAATCTTCTTTTTCTAAAGGGAATTCTTTAATTTTCTTATTATTTTTTCTAGCTTTTTCATATAACATGTACTTGCCAATACCAAACAAATAAGTTTTTATAGTACATTTTAAATGGTGTATTTCTCCTTTTACAGCTTTTTCTTGTAAGACAATAATTGCATCTTGATAGACATCAAGAATATCATCTTCAGAAAGATGAAAAGTTCTAGCAAAATTTATAAACGGAATTCTATTATCTGTATATACCATTTTAAGAGCACTTTTATCAGCTTGTTTTAAAAGAAGAAGTAACTGTTGTTCTCTCATTAATGGTTTAAAAATAGAATAGTAAACAAAAAATTAAAAATAAATAAAAAAATGTTAACCTTTTGGTTTTAGAATCATTAAAGTAAAAAATACTATAAAATGATACTAAAAACCAACCCTAAAATTCTAATTACTTTTTTTGTTTTATCAATAGGTTTTATGGTGCCTACTAACGCACAATTATGGAAAAAACTTAAAAAGAAAGTACAAACAAAAATTGAGCAAAAAATAGAAAAAAAAGTAGATAAAGAAACAGACAAAATTATTGATAATACCTTGGAAGGTAAAGAGGACAAAGAAGATGATACTCAAACTAAAAAAATAGATGATAGTTTACAATCTTACGGATCTGCTTCTATAAATCATTCTACTTTATATGGTAAATTTAATGTAGACGATTTAACAAAAACCAAAGTGAATAAAGAAGGCAATACGGTAAGAATTATTGGGTATTGGAGAACTTCTGATGCAGATGTTTTTGATGGTTACAAGTTAGTGATAAACGAGGTAGAAGATATTGATAATCTTAAAGATAAAACTTATAAAATTCCAGAAGAAGCTACGTTAAAATTGGCTTACAATGCTATGGTACAAGGTACATATAGTTATAATAGAGATGAAGTTAGAGCACATCAAAATATGGATATAACTAGCGGAACAGTTTCTGTTACTTTTAATAAAGATAAAAATTTTGCTATTAATTTTTCTGGAAATGTAAAACTACATGATCATAAGAATACAGATTCTTATGTACAAAACATACCCGCAAATATACAAGGAATGGTAACGACATCATCTCCAGAATATACGATAACCAAGGCGCCTAAGGTTAAGAAAGCAATTTCTAATGATATTTCTGAAGAAGAAATATTACAAGGCTTTAAAAAAGCAATGCCAACCGTAGATATTCCATCAACATTTAGTTTTGATAAGAGTGTAGAGGTTAAAATGATAGATGATAGAGGAGATGCTCAAATTATTGAGTTTTTACTAGGAACTTACCCAGACATTTACGGTATGTCTGTAGCACCAAAAGAAATGCAAGGTCAAGAAATGCTGGTTGTAAATACTCCAGAATCAATGACAATCTTTATGAGTATGGCAGGTATGAAAATAAAAAAATCGACCTCTATAGAACAAATGGGTAGCCAATATAATATGGAAGATAAAATTCCCGAAGAAGGAGATTTTGCCTATAAAAAAACGGGAAAAATGAAAACAATTGTAGGTTATTTATGTGAAGAAGTAAAGGTAGATTATGAGTATACAAACCAAAAAGGAAGTGTTTCTTTTTGGGTTTCAAATGATTTTCCAGTTCAAAATAAAGCTCTGCCAATGTTGGGCATGAAAATGAATAACCCTCATTTTTCTGGTTTTGTTTTAGAAATGAATACCATACAAGATGGAAAAAGTTTTTCTATAGAAGTTATTGGGGTTAAAGATAGAAGTGTGTCTATAAATACAAATGAATACAAAAAAATGGGATTCTAAAATAAAAATGTTATGAGAAATTTAATAATACTTACTTTAATAATCAGTTTGTTTACCAGTTGTTTTGGTGATAAAAAAGTAACCAATGTTTTTGAAATAGGTGAAACATCATTTATAAATAAAAACTTTAAAGTCAATAAAATTAATTATACCAAAGGAATGAGTGCTTGCAATAACATAACTAAAGAAGCTATCGCAAAAATATATGGCGTTTCTGCAAGTAAAGTACATGTAGAAGACCCTACAAAGTCTGATAGATATAAAAAAGATATGGCACCTGCTTGTATTTTTTATGTTGAAGAAGGAGATAATGATTTTATGTGGTTAAGAGGTTCTATTGCAGTAAATCGTGAAATTAGTAAAGACGAATTTATGGGAGATGTAGCTGAAGCTGCCGGTAGTGGCAAAAACTGGGAAGAAGCATGGAGCTTAAAAAAATCAATTTCTAAATCTGCAGAATGGATACCTAATTTAGGAAAAGCTGCACTTTGGAATCCTAAAAAAGGAGTGTTAGAAATTAAATTTGAAGGATATACATTGGTGGTAAATCCATTAAAGAACAGATTAAATAAAGCCGAAACCTCTAAAAATAGAGATTATAAAAAAATAGCTATCAGTATGGCTAAAGTTGGTGGATATATTAATTAAAACACAGATTTAAATGAATTTTTTAAAATATACAATACTCTTATGTGCTTTACTATTAATGTCTTGTAAAGAAAATAAAACGGATTCTAACAACATTGTTAATGGGGAGTCAAATATGAATTCAGATATATCAAACCCTAAAATAAACATAGAAGACATAAAAAGTAAGATGTGTAATGAGTTCCCAAAAGAACTTGTTTTAAAGTACAATACAGATGCTACTCATATTACTATAGAACCTATAAGTAATGGATCTGGAGGCATTTTGCATTGCAAAGTAAAACTGTTTTACGGCAAAAAAGACTATGAGTTTTGGGAAGGACAAGTTACAGCTTGGGTAAATCAACAAAAAGACCCTTTTTGGCAATATAATCCTAAAAGAAATGCAGCTATTTATCATAAAGTAGAAGGTATAGGAGATAAAGCAGTTTACATTGCCAACACGTATCAGTTATTAATACTTAAAAAAGGTGTTATGTATAGCATTGCGGCTCCTAGCAGGGGTAGGTCTACTAATACGGGTAAAGAAAACAAAGAAATTGTTATTGAAATAGCAAAACATTATCAAATTTAAAAAAAAACTAACATTATGAAAAAGCTAGTAATAATTATTTTTACAATAGGTTTTTGTGCATTTACCAATGCACAAACCATACAAGGTACATTAACCTTAAACGGAAAATCAAAAACCGAATTGAATTTAAAAACGAATTCGGCAGTACAATTATTTAAAGATTTTAAAACAGAAAAATATAAATTAAAATTCAATTTTAAATCTAAAGAAATCTCAAAAAACATTTATGGAGAAACCGTTATCTTTTTTGATTTTATTACAGTTGTAAAAAAAGATGGTATAATAGTTAAAAACCTACAAAGAAAGCAACCAATACCTTATTTCCCAGGAGAAATGTTTCTACCAGCAGAAGCATTCGATTTTATTAGTGTTTTAGCAAGTTTGGACAAAGAAAGGCACGCTACTACAATAGAAAAAGGATACCAAGGCACTATGCCAGAAGGAAAATACATCATGCAGTTATTTGCAAAACCAGTTGGTTTTAAAGGAGAAATAAAGCCTTTAGAGTTTAGTTTTATGCTACGTAAAAGACCTGGAAGATTAAAATAATAAACACATTAATTATGAAAATTTTAAAATTAAAAATAATAGCAATTATTGTTGTGTTTTTTTTTACGCTTAGTATAAATGCACAATCTTTTATAAAAAATACAGGTAAAGCAACAGATATAGCAATAAGCTCAAAAGACGGCAGCGTTTATGTTGTAGGTACCTCTAAAAATGTACTTAAATACGATTTTAGATCAAAAAAGTTTAAGCCATTTGGCAAACAATCTAAAAATATAAAATCTATAACAGTACATCCAAACGGAACTGTTTATATGGTTTCAACAACAAATGAAGTTTATAGAGACTATAAGGGCTACTGGAATAAAATTACGGGGATAAAAACGAATGAGATTAATATTGATAAAAATGGAAACATAAGAGCTTTAAATCTCTCTGGTAAATTATACAACCTGTACAAAGGACAATGGCAAGAAAAAATTTTAATTAACAGAGGAACAACAGGCTTTAACCAAATTATTGGTCAAGATTCTAAAACACTTTTTGCACGATTTAAGGATAACGCTTTTAAAATACATAAAAACGGAAAATGGCAAACCTTAAATGGAAATCCTTTAAAAATTACAATAGATGATAAAACAGGAGATCTTTATGCGGTAGGTAGAAATAAAGGCATTTATAAATGGAATAAAACGACTAAAAAATGGGTGTTATTAAACGGAACTAGAAAAGATTTTAAAGATATAGCCGTACATAATGGTAAAATTTGGGCAGTTGCAACCAACAAGTCTATTTATGAGTATGGTAAGTACGTAATACCTTTGGTAAAAAAAGAAAAAGATTATTCTGGGACTTATAGAGTTACAATTAATAAACTTGGTAGTGATAAAGGGCATAAATATTATGGCACTATTGGTGTTTATTTAGAATCAAAAACTCTTTCTGGAAATGTAAAAATTCAACCAAAAGATAAAAAACCAAATAGAGTTTTAGATATTTCAAAAACAGAATCTAGAAAAGTTTTAGGAAAAGGTTTTAAAGTAGACAAGTACCTTAATAATAACTATAAAAATGATTTGATAGAAGCATCTTTAAATATAGATGTAATGAGAGAATTTATATTACAAGGTGAGGCAGCAAATAGTAATGCTACTTTTGATATTCAAGTAAATTTAACAAATGATGGATTTGGTGGAATAGACGTTGGAAAATGGCAAAGGGTTAAAATGAATGTCAAAGACCTTATACTTAATAAAGAATATTTTTATGCACACGGTAGTAGCTTATCAATTATTTGTTTTAAAATAGAAAAACTATAAAACACAGTAACTATGAAATTTTAAAACTAAGAGCATTAGTTACACTAACTATAGACATTGCATTTAATGATTTTAGAGATAATAGGGAATAAAACAGAAATAGTAACTTTTGTTTTAGAAATCAGTTCTAATTATCAAGTACAAAATTTTAGTATTTAAGGTGTAAAATTATCTTATAAGAACCTTACCATTAATTCAAATTAATATAAAAAAATGAACTACTAAATCAGCAGCTATGAAAAAAACACTACAAACTTTAATATTTATATTCTTTGTTCAAACATCCTTTGCACAGTTTATTACAACTTGGCTAACTTTAAGAGATAATCAAGAAATAAGTATCCCTATTAATACAAATTATACGTATAATTATAATGTAGATTGGGGAGATGGTAGTACATCTACTAACCAAATAGGAGATGCAACTCATACTTATTTAGTAAAAGGAACTTATACTGTAAGCATAACAGGTACGTTTCCTGCAATTTTTGTAAACTATTCTGGTGCTAAAGAATTTTTAAAAACTGTAGAACAATGGGGTAATAATCAATGGAAAAGTATGGAAAGAGCTTTTTATGGTTGTACTTATTTTAGGGTTTTAGCTACTGATATTCCTGATTTGAGTAACGTTACAGACATGAGTTATATGTTTAGTGCTATCAATCTTAATTTTGATGAAGATGATAATGTTTGGCATATACCAAACATAGAAAATTGGGATGTTAGCAATGTTACAAATATGAGTGCCTTATTTAATTTTGTAACAGGTTTTAATCAAAATATTAGTAGTTGGGATGTAAGTAATGTTACTAATATGAATGCAATGTTTAGACTCTTAAGAGTCTTTAACCAAGATATAAGTGGGTGGGATGTAAGTAATGTAACAGATATGAGTGGTATGTTTGTTTCAGCAAATAATTTTAACCAAGATATAAGTGGTTGGGACGTGTCTAAGGTAACAAATATGAACTATATGTTTGAAGGAACATATATTTTTAACCAAGATATTAGTAGTTGGGATGTATCTAATGTAACCGATATGAGCTATATGTTTGAAGATACTAGTGCTTTTAACCAAGATATAAGTGGTTGGGATGTATCTAATGTAACCGACATGACCAATATGTTTAAAAAATCAAAGGTTTTTAATCAAAACATTAGTAGTTGGAATATTAGTAATGTTATAAGTATGAGTTCTATGTTAGATGAGTCTGCTATAACTAAAGAAAATTATGATGCCATTTTAAAAGGTTGGGCAACACAAACCTTAAAACCAAATGTTTCTTTAGGTGCAAAAGATCTTTACTATTGTACAGGAGAAGTCGCAAGAACAATTTTAACTTCTGCACCCAACAATTGGTCTATTATGGGCGACACTAAATATTGTAATAATATTACAGTAATCTTAGACGCAAATTTTGAGCAATATTTAATTGATGAAAATATAGATTCTGATGCTACCTTAAACGGACAAGTATTAACTACTGATATAGAAAATATATCTGAACTTACTCTTAAGGATAAAAACATATCAGATTTAACCGGAATACAAGATTTTACAAACCTTAAAGAATTGGAGGCAACTAATAATTTAATTTCTTTTATTGATTTAAGTAAAAATGTATTGTTAGAAAAGTTGATTATAGCTAATAATCAACTACAAACAATAGATTTATCAAAAAATTTACAACTCAAAAATTTAGATGTTGGAGATAATGATTTAGTTAATTTAGATGTTCATTTATTATTAGATTTAGAAACAATTTCTTGTTATAAAAATCAATTAACTACTATTAATCTATTTTCTAATACAAGCTTGTTAACTTTTATTGCGAATGAAAATCAATTAAAAACAGTTGATATTAGAAAAAATGAAGATTTATTTTGGATTGATGTAGAAGATAATGCCCTAGAAAGTTTAACAATTAAAAATGAAAACAACTCTAAAATTACCTTTTTTAGTGCAACAGGTAATCCAAATTTAACATGTATAGAGGTTGATGATGATATTTATAGTACTTCTAATTGGGGTAATGATAAAGATACAACCGCAAACTTTTCTACAGATTGTGCTCCTTCAAATGATGAGTGTTCAAATGCAATTCCGTTAGTTTTTGGTCAACTAACGCCAGGAGATGTCATTAGTGGTACATCAAATAGCAGCCCAAGTTGTGCCGTAGGAACCGTGTTGGCCGATGTTTGGTATTCTATAATAGTGCCACAATCGGGGGAATTTAAGATAGAAGGTTCTGGCGTTGGTGGTCAACTAAAATTTGCTGTTTATCATAGTTGCACAAGTACACAATCCGTTGCTTGTGGAGAGACTATTTCATTATCAAATTTGACTGTTGGAACAACATTATATGTAAAAGTATGGTTAGAGACTAATACTTCTAAAAATGTAAAAAACCAGTCTGAAGTTGGAACATTTACGTTTAAAGCAGAAGAAACAAGTGTTTTATCTACAGATAATTTTTCGGTTCAACAAATTAACTTAAATGTATTTCCAAATCCATCAGCGTCATCAAATATTACTTTAGAAAGTAGTAGTGTTATGTCTAAAATTGAGTTATTCAATACAAATGGACAGGTATTAATTTCTAAGAATATTGATAATATTATGAAAACAGGTTTAAATATTTCAAAATTATCAACCGGAATTTATTTTCTAAAGATTAAAATTGACAATCAGGTTGTTGTAAAAAAAATAATGATAAACTGAAGTAAAAAGTAGAATTTTAAGAACATAAATCCATCACTTTTATATTTAATATAAATTGATGGATTTTATTTTTTTTTCAAAATAAAATATCGTTATCCTTTATTAATAAAAGTCATATTTACGTTAAATTATAAGTTTACTTTTAAAATGTATTTCAAATCCAGTAAAATCATTTTTTGACTTTTCTCTAAATTATTGTGTTTAATATTGGTTTGTAAATTAGAAATTTTAAAGATGTAATAGCTAATTTTAGACATGCTCTAAAAAAAGTATTTACTTATACAAAAAGTATAATAGAAGCATGCTAATCTTTCTTTTAGAATATTTAATGTAATAAGCTAACATTATTTTGTTAGTTCTGTATAGAATTATTTTTACTTATTATTTCTAATTTCTGTTTCAATTTTTTAGGCAAGAATTACCACCAATTAATAGCGATATATTAAAAGAGTATAAAGCAGAAAATCAAAATTGGGGAATTTCTCAAGCGGAAATTAAATTTATTATGTTGCTAATAATAAATGCTTATTAGAGTTTAATGGGGTAAATAGGTAGTTATATCCAAACACCCAATGATAAACAATTATACGACCTAAAAAGGTTCTAAAAGATAAGATTTACACCAATTTTTATAGAGGTTTTATTTTTACGCTTAGGTGTTTTTTGGTTTGAAGAAACTTATAATTATTGGGCGTTGTTAGGTGTCGCTTTAATTCTGTCTGGTTTGGTATATAATATTTACCTTAAAAGACAAAATAAATAAATACTCAATCTAAAAGCTGTTTGGCTTCTTTAATTCTAAAACAATTTTCTGATCCTAAATAATTAGGGTTTCCAAGTTCTTCGGACCAGAAACCTTCTAAAATATCTTTATTTAAGCACTTATAAACAACTGTGCCTTTGTATATTTTGTTTTCGAAACCAACATAATTAAAGTTAATAACAAGTATGTTGTCTTTAAAAAAACCATTGCCCAATTGTTCTTGAGTGTTGTTGATAATCCACTTAGCAATAATTCTATTGTTGGTGTCTAATGATAAATAAAGTTCTCCTTTATAGGTGTTTTCTTCTCCGTCTTGATTGCTGCCAATGATAGAAAATGTACCAACTAAATCTTGAATTGTCATATTATTTTTAATGTAGAAATCAAAAATAAGACATTCTATCTATAGTAGTGCTTAAAAACGTTTTCCAATTCCTATTCCTAAAGACCAGGTGTTAAAATGATTTACTCGATAATCGTAAAATATAGTAGGAGCAACATCCCAATGATTACCGAATTCAATTTCATATTCAATACCAGTTCTAATGACAAATAGTTTTTCGTTTTTTTCGAATTCAACTCCACTCCCTAAAACTAAAACCCAGTTTTTGTTGAATTTCCATAAAGCATCTAAGGTTAAAACTACGGGGTATTCTTTTTCTATATAAAGCTCATGATCTTTCTCGATTTCAAAAGTTTCTAATTCGATATCATTATGCAACCCCAACCCCCATTCTTCATTAAACCAATATTCTAAATCTAGACCAAAAGAAGGGACTATTACAGTTTTATCTCCTTCATTTGTTGCTATTGGTATGTAAGTCTGGCTTAAGACAGGGCTTACTCTAAAATGTTTAAAATGTTCTTGCGAAAATGAAATAAATCCATTTAATAGAACTGCAATGATGATGATTTTTTTCTTCAAAACTATTAATTTTTCAAAGCAAAATTATCTTCTTTTTTATTTTCAAAACATGATAAATGTTAAGTTGATTTTTATAATAAATACGTAATGGTTGATTATTCTTAATATTTAATCTATCATATTTATATAATTAATTTTTTATAATGGTTTATTTTATGATAGTGATAATATTAATTGAGCTCTTATAGAATCTTTATACAAGTAAAAAACTTTATTTGCAGTTACACTTTGTATTATTTGGTGTAATTTAGTAACCAAACATTACTGAATTAAACATGCTTAGAGGTTTATTTATTTTATTTTTTACTTTTCTTTCTTATTTGTGTTCGGCACAAGAGTTGCCACCTATAAATACTTACACACCCAAAGAATATAAAGCAGAAAACCAAAACTGGGCAATTACCCAGTCTAAAAATAAATTTATATACGTTGCCAATAATAAAGGGTTATTAGAATTTAACGGAGCAAGTTGGCAATTATATCCGACGCCTAATGAAACAATAATGCGAAGTGTAAAAGTTGTAAATGATAAAATTTACACAGGCTTTTATATGGATTTTGGCTTTTGGCAAAAAAATAATTTTGGCGTATTAGAATTTACTTCGATTGTAAAGAATGAAGGTGTAGAGATGCTTGAAGATGAGCAAGTTTGGAATATATTAGAAATAGATAATTGGGTGTTGTTTAAAACCTTAGAAAGAATTTATCTCTATAATTTAGAGAATAAAGAGATTAAAATTATCAATTCTGACTATAGATTACATAAGTTATCGAAAGTAAACGGGGTTGTATATTTTCAAGAAGAAAATAAAGGGGTCTTTAAAATAGAAAATGGTGTTGCTAAATTAGTATCTGATCATAAAATTTTAAAAGAAGGTGTAGTTGTAGAGTTTTTTAGTAAAGAAGATAAAATATTGGTCTTAACTCAGAAATCAGGTTTTTTTTACTTAGAAAATAATGCACTTACAAAATGGGAAACCCCATCAGAATCTATTCTTAATAAAGTAACAGTTTACAGTGCTAAGTTGGTTAACAATAAAGATTATGCTTTGGGTACTATTTCTGATGGATTTATCTACTTAAAGAGTAACGGTGTTGTAGATTATCAAATTACTCAGAGTACAGGTTTAAATAATAATACGCTGCTTTCGGTTTTTGAAGATATAGACAGTAATATTTGGTTGGGTTTAGACAATGGAATTAATTGTATTAATAACAATTCTCCCATTAAACTTTATACGAACAAAGTAAATTTTATAGGTACAATTTACGCTTCTATTATTTATAATGATAATCTGTATTTAGGAACAAATCAAGGTTTATTTTATAGAAAGGAAAACTCAGATGGTAAATTTAAATTAGTAAAAAATACCCAAGGACAAGTTTGGAGTTTATCAATAATTGATAAACAATTATTCTGCGGTCATACTTCTGGTACGTTTTTAGTAAATAATGATGTTTCTACCCTAATTTTTAATAAACAAGGTACATGGCGGTTGAGTAAAATAGACGATAATACTATACTTCAAGGTTCTTATGATGGTTTGTATATTTTAAAGAAAGTAGATAATAAATGGTCTTTAAGGAGTAAGATTGATGGTTTTAAGAATTCAAGTAAATACTTTGTTAAATACGATACTCATAAATTTTTTGTAAATCATGAGTATAAAGGTGTTTTTAAAGTTGTTTTAGATGAAGATTACAAAAAGGTAATAAGTTTAAGTAAAGAAGAATCAATTACTAAAGGTTTGCATTCAAGCCTTATTTCTTATCAAGATAAAATATTATATACAAGTAAAAAAGGAGTCTTTTTATATGATAAAGAGAAGGAGTTTTTTAAAAGAGATTCTATTTATAGTCAGTTAATATCAGAAGAAAACTTTACTTCAGGAGAATTAATTTTTAGCAAGCATAATAATATTTTATGGTCTTTTTCTAAGAGTAGTATTAAATATTTAAGACCAGGTAAATTAAGTGATAAACCTACTGTTAAGAGCATCCCATTTTCCAGTTCTATGCCTAAAGCAGCTTATGGGTATGAAAATATTATTCACTTAGGTAAAAACAAATACCTTATTGGTACATCTAACGGTTACATTATTATTGATTTAAACAGATTGGCTATAAAAAGGGAATTTGATCTTAAAATTAATAAGGTAAATAATTTTGTATTAGATAAACCAAAAGTAAGAGTAGATTTAACTGCAAAACAAGAATTTTTATATAAAGAAAATAATTTTGAATTCTTTTATAGTGTACCTAATTACAGTAAGTTTATTGATATTAAATACCAGTATCTCTTATCTGGTAAAAGCGAACAATGGAGTAATCCATTAACTTCGGAATCTGTTTTGTTTGAAAACGTGTCTTATGGTAGTTATACTTTTAAGGTTAGAGCTATTGTAAATGGAGAAATAATTGGTGATGAAGCTCTTTATAATTTTAATGTTAATAGGCCATGGTACTTATCTAATTTGTTAATAATACTATACGTGGTGTTGTTTTTATTTGCCTTTTACCTGGTGCATGCAGCGTCTAAGAGATATTATAGAAAGCAACGAGAGGAATTATTAGAAAAAACAAATAAAGAATCAGAATTAAAAGAACTAGAAAACTCTCAACAAATTATAAAGTTAAATAATGAAAAGTTAAAAAATGATATAGAAAGTAAGAATAGAGAATTGGCGACTTCTACTATGAATATTATAAAAAAGAATGACTTTTTAAATATGATTAAAATTGAATTGATTAAAGGGGATGCAAATAGTATTAATAAAGTAGTAAAGATTATTGATAAAAATTTGAACAATAAAGATGATTGGAATATGTTTCAGGAAGCATTTAATAATGCCGATAAAGATTTTTTAAAAATAGTAAAAGAGAAACATCCAACTTTAACACCAAACGATTTAAGACTTTGTGCTTACTTAAGATTAAACCTTACTTCTAAAGAAATTGCTCCTTTATTAAATATCTCTACTAGAAGTGTAGAAGTTAAAAGATATCGATTAAGAAAAAAAATGGAATTACCACATGATTCTAATTTAACAAACTACATTTTAGAGATGTAAACTCCCAAACATTTCATTTTTTTACCCATACATAACCACAACAAAGATAATTTTGTATCTATTTAAGTTAATTTTTATCACATTTATAAAACCTTGTGTTTATTGGGGTTTTTATGATTTTTACTAGATAAATTTATGATGTATGTTTTTTGTAGGGGTTGTTTTTGCGATTTAACTAATAATTAACTTTAATTTTATCATGAAATAATAAATACCTTTATTCATGAGAAAAAAAATCACATTATTACTCCTTTTACTTATAGGTTTTTTTGCAAATGCACAAACTATAAATGTAAAGGGTGTTGTTAAAGATGCAAAAACAGGTGATCCCTTGCCTGGAGTAAGTATATTAATTAAAGGAACAACAGTTGGAACTCAAACTGATTTTGATGGACTTTATAGTCTTAATAAAGTAGAAAAAGGAGTAACGCTTGTATTTAATTATTTAGGATATACCATAAAAGAAGTTTTAGTTGATAAAGAAACAATAAATGCTTCTTTAGAAGAAGCGGCCGAAACTTTAGAGGAAATTGTAGTAATTGGTTATGGTACGCAAAAAGTAACGACTGTTTCTGGAGCGATTTCTACCGTTAAATCAGAATCGATCGAAAAATTAAAACCATTAAGAGTAGAAGAAGCATTACAAGGTAGTGCATCTGGAGTTTCTGTAATTCAAAGTGGTTCTCCTGGTAGTAAACCAACTGTACTTATACGTGGTATTCCTTCTTTTTCTGGAACAGATCCTGTAGTTATTATAGATGGTGTGCCTCAATCGTTAGATGATTTAAATTCTATTAATTCGTCAGATATTCAATCACTTAATATTTTAAAAGATGCTGCATCAACAGCTATTTATGGTGTTAAAGGGGGTAATGGTGTAATTGTTGTTACCACTAAAGGAGGTAGAAAAAATCAAAAAGCAGAATTTAGCTTAAACTCTTATACGGGTTTTCAATCTGTAATTCAAAAAATTGGATTGTTAAATGCTTCTGAATATGCTGCTATGGCAAATGAAGGTAGTGTTGCTGCAGGAGGTGAGTTAATTTTTTCCGATATTTCTAATTTAGGAAAAGGTACAGATTGGCAAGACGAAATTTTTAAAGATGCTTCAGTAACATCTCATACTTTTTCTGCAAGAGGTGGTTCTGAAAATATTGGTTACTTTTTCTCTACAGGTTACTTAAGTCAAGGCGGTGTTGTAGGAGGAGATGAAAAGTCTAATTTTAATAGAGTCAACTTCACAGCTAATATAGATGTTCAATTAACACCTAAGGTAAAATTTATACTTAACACAAGTTACGCGAATATAAAAAGTAAATCAGTTGCTGAGAATTCTTTTAATTCTATTCTAGGGAATGCTATCAATTTTGATCCAACGGTTTCTGTTTATAATAATGATGCTAATGATTTTGCAACTTATGGTTACAGTAACTTATTGTTATCAGAAATTTTTAATCCTATTCAAAGATTAGATGATACGTATAATGAGAACAATGGAGATAAGTTATATGGTAAATTCGAGTTACAATATGATGTTTTAGAGAATCTTAAAGTTACATCTCGTTTTGGATATACCAAATGGGATCAAGTTAGTAAAAGTTTTAGTCCATTAGCATATTATGGTCCTAATAATGTCTCTAGTCAATATTTACCTGACGGAACAGTGCCAATGCAAACAATAGATAATGGAGATGGTACAACAAGTATAATTCCAACATATAATAATAGTGTTACAGAATCTGAAGTTTCTACTTTTAGTTATACGTTTGAAACTTTTGCGAGTTATAATTTTAAGTTACAAGAAAAACATAATTTTGATGTTGTTTTAGGAATTTCAACGAGTAAGTCTACAGGAGATGGAATTGGTACAACAAGACAAGATGTTAGAGATAATTCTTGGGCTTGGGCAGATATTAGTGCAGCTACAGGAATTAATACAGAATTAAATACGAATGCATATACAGGATATAGTTATCAAAATTTAGAACGTAGAAATTTATCTTATTTTAGTAGGGTTAACTATGATTATAATGACAAGTATTTAGCCTCATTTTCTGCAAGACGTGATGGATCCATCGCATTTGGTAATGATAATAAATTTGCAAACTTCTACGCGGGTTCTTTAGGTTGGGTCGTTTCTAGTGAAGATTTTTTCGACTCGGAAGCTGTTGATTTTCTAAAAGTGAGAGGTTCTTACGGTACTGTAGGTAATGAAAACGTAGATCCACAATATGTAAGTATAACTGTAGGTGGACCAAGTTATAATTCTACAGCAAATAGTAATGGGTATACTTTTGGATCTGAATTTGTTTCAGGTGCTACTGTAAATTCATTTAGCAATCCAACATTAAGTTGGGAAGAGCAAACACAATATAACATTGGTTTTGATGCTAGATTTTTTAATAGTATTTCAATTACTGCAGATTATTTTAATAAATCCGTAGATGGTTTATTATTTACAGACGCACCATCACTTTATGCAGGTACTTCAGAGCCTGTGAAAGCAAATATTGGTAGTACAGAAAGTAAAGGTATAGACTTAACTTTAGGATATAATATAGATAAAGAAGATTTTAAATTTAATACTTCAATAACATTTACAACATCAGAAAATTTAGTAACAGAAACAAATAGTGATGGTACCGCATTTATATCGGGAGGATCTTATTTTAATGGTCAATCACACGATGCTACACGATTTGAAAAAGGTTTTTCACCGGGTTATTTTTATGGTTTTAAAACAGATGGTTTATTTCAAAACCAAGCAGAGATAGGTGCACACGCAACTCAAACAGGTGCAGAGCCAGGAGATATTCGTTTTGTAGATTATAATAATGATGGTATTATTAATGATGATGATAAAACAAATATTGGAGACCCATTTGCTGCATTTACTTTAGGTTGGAATTTAGGTTTTGAATATAAAAATTTCGATTTAAGTATGTTTACGTATGCTTCTGTAGGAAATGATATTTTTAGAGCCTATGAGCGTAATGCACTTTATACAAATAAAGATAGAAGTATATTAGACAGATGGACAGGAGAAGGAACCACGAATGATGCTAAAAATCCACGTTACACTTTTGCAGATACTAATAGTAATATTAGACCTTCAGATAGATATGTAGAAGATGGAAGTTTTGTAAAAATTAAAAGTTTAATTTTAGGTTATACATTACCAGAAACTTCAAATAAATTCTTTAGAAAAGTACGTGTTTATGCACAAGCAAAAAACTTGTTAACACTTACAGATTACGCTGGTTTAGATCCTGAAATTTCTGGAGGTATTTTAGATACAGGTATAGATAGAGGTGCTTACCCACAAGCAAGAACATTTCTTATTGGTTTAGACCTTAAATTTTAACATCCAAATAATATATTAGTATGAAAAATATAAAAAATAGTATTGGGTTAATTATAATGCTTTCAATCTTTGTTGGTTGTTCAGATGTTATCGAATTTGACCCGCATGACGAATATGCTGTAACAGAAATAGATTATTTACAAACAGCGTCAGACTATCAAACAATGGCAGTAAGTTGCTATACGCCATCACAATGGTTAAATGGAATTATGGTTATTGGAGATATTGCATCAGACAATTCAGTAGCAGGAGGTGAAAATGCTTCTGATGTACTTACATTGCAGAATATAGATGATTATGATTATCAACTTTTGGCAAATAATAGTACGTTAGAAGATTTATGGAAATCTGCTTACGAAGGTGTAAATAGAACAAATTATCTATTAAAATATAAAGATGTTAATCTTTTAGGAAACACTGTAAGTTTTGATGGTAAAGAAGCACTCTTTGGTGAAGTTCTTTTTTTAAGAGCGTATTATTATTTTAACTTAACAAGAATGTTTGGTGATGTAGTTTTATTTACTGACAGAAAATTAGGTATTGCTGATTTTGGAGGTTTTGAAAGAGCTCCTCAAGCAGATGTTTATGCGCAAATTGAAACAGATCTATTAGATGCTATAGAGGTATTGTCTCCTACAGCTACACAAAAAGGACGTATCACAAAATACGCAGCGCAAGCCTTATTAGGAAAAGTGTATTTATATCAAGAAAAATTTGATTTAGCAGCTCCTATGTTAGAAAACGTTGTCAACGGTCCTTTTAGTTTAGTTTCAAATTTTGATGATATTTTCTTATTAGAAGGAGAAAATGGACCAGAATCTGTGTACGAAATTCAATATTCAAATGGTTCGCCTTATTATAATTGGGGTGGACAAACAAGAGGTCAAGGAAATTATGCGGTTCAACAATGTGGCGTTAGAGGTATAAATGGTTCTGCAGATATGCCTTATAATTCTGGTTGGAGTACAAATTTACCAACCCAAGATTTAGCAGCCGCTTATGAAGAAGGAGATCAAAGAAAAGACGCTACTTGTTTTGATGTAGCAGCTTATGCAGCTAATAACCCAAGTCTTAATGTAACCTACCAAGTTGCCCCATACAAAAATACAGATTTGTATAATAAAAAGTATTTACCAAGAAAAGGACAAACTAGTGGTCAAATCGAATTAAATTATGAAAATAATCAAAGAATAATTCGTTATGCAGATGTTTTGTTAATGGCGGCTGAAGCAAATTTACGTGGATCTTCAGGTAGTGCAGCAAAAGCTCAAACCTATTTAGATTTAGTAAGAGATAGAGCTTTTGGAGATGTTGATCATAGAGTTCCAGCAACTGTGCAAGCTATTTGGGATGAAAGAAGATTAGAATTAGGTATGGAAGGAGATCGTTTTTTCGATTTAGTAAGAACTGGTCAAGCCTCTAGTGTTTTAGGTAGTGGTTATAGTACAGCAACTAAAGGTTTGTTCCCTATTCCACAAAGAGAAATTGATATTTCTGGTTTATCGCAAAACGAAGGGTACTAAAAAAATAAAAACAAATTATGAAAACATTTAAATATATTTTAAGTCTTATACTTGTTACTGCTTTAATTTGGAGTTGTAATGAAGAAGATTTTGGCGATACTAGTTTTTTAGATAGTATTGCTGTACCAACCAACGTTGCAGCTGTGTATACTATTACACAAGACAATAGTGGTTTGGTTACAATAACTCCAACAGCAGAAGGGGCGTCTTCTTTTGATATTTATTTTGGAGACACAACAACAGAGCCAGAAAATGTGATAGCTGGTAGCAATGTACAGCATACATATGATGAAGGAAGTTACCAGGTAAAAGTTGTAGCTTATAATGCCAAAGCAGATACAGCTGAAGTTACACAAGATTTGGTAGTTTCTTTTAAGGCACCAGAAAATCTTGTAGTAACAATAGAAAATGATCTTGCCATTTCAAAATTGGTAAATATTACAGCAAATGCAGATTTTGCTGTAACTTATGAGTTTTATTCTGGAGAAACAGGTGTAGATCAACCCGTGATTTCTGGTAATATAGCAGACGCACTTTCTTATCAATATACAGAGGCAGGAACTTATTCTGTAAAAGTTGTAGCAATGGGTGGAGCAATTGAAACTACTGAATATACCACAGAATTTGAAGTAACTGCAATTTTAGCTCCATTGTCTTCTGCAAGTACCCCTTCACCAAGAAATGCTTCAGATGTAATATCTCTTTTTAGTGATGCTTATACAGATATTTCAGATATCGATTACAACCCTAATTGGGGGCAGCAAACTATTTATACAGCATTTGACTTAAATGGAGATGCTATGATTCAATATAGTAATTTAAACTATCAAGGAATTGATTTTGCTACAAATGTACAAGATGTTTCTTCTATGGAAACACTTCATATAGATGTTTGGACAGCAGATGCTACTTCAATAGATATTTATCCAATTAGTTCTTCATCAGCAGAATATTTTGTAACTAAAGAATTAGTAGCTGATCAATGGAATAGTTTTGAAATTCCTTTAGCAGAATTTACAGATCAAGGATTAGTTATTTCAGATTTAAAGCAATTTAAATTTGTGGGAGCAGGATCGGTTTTTATAGATAATTTATATTTCTATAAAGCATCATCAACTCCTGTTACAGGTGTTACTCCATTAACTTTTGAAAGTGATTTTGAATTAAGTTCTTTTGATGGAGGAGATATTTCTATAGTTGCAAATCCAGATACAAATGGAAATTCATCTTCTATGGTTGCACAACTTGTTAAAAATGCAGGACAAACTTGGGCAGGATCTAAGATCACCGTTCCTACTCCATTTGATGTGTCTAATACAACAGTAACAGCCAAAGTTTGGTCTCCAAGAGCAGGTTTAAATTTATTACTAAAATTTGAAGACGCTACTCCGTGGCCAAATACAGTTGCCTCTGCAGAAATAACAGCAACAACTACCGTTGCAAATGGATGGGAAGAGTTAACTTTTGATTTTTCTGGAATAAGCACTTCAGTAGATTTTACCAATTTAGTTTTAATAATGGATAATGGTACTGCAGGAGATGGTTCTTCAGATTATACAATATATATAGATGATATTTCTACAAGCCCAAAATTAGATTTTGAACCCGATTATGAATTTAGTTCTTTTGATGGAGGCGAGCTCTCTGTAGTTGCAAATCCAGATATAAATGGAAATTCATCTTCTATGGTTGCGCAACTTGTTAAAAATGCAGGACAAACTTGGGCAGGATCTAAAATTACAGTTCCTACACCATTTAGTTTTACAGGAGAAACCAGTGTTAAGGTTAAAGTTTGGTCTCCAAGAGCAGGTTTAAATTTATTACTAAAATTTGAGGATGCTACTCCGTGGCCAAACACAGTGGCTTCTGCAGAAATAACAGCAACAACTACTGTTGCAAATGAATGGGAAGAGTTAACTTTTGATTTTTCAGGAATAAGTACTTCTGTAGATTTTACAAACTTGGTTTTAATAATGGATAATGGTACTGCAGGAGATGGTTCTTCTAATTATACCATTTATTTAGACGATATATCACAATTCTAAAATAATAATAATGAAAAAAATGAAAAATATTTATATAGTTCTATTTTCTGTTATGACAGCTTTCTTTGGTTGTCAAGAAAAAGAGTATGAATTTGGAGATATAATTGCACCTTCCAATATTGTTGTATCTACTGATATTATGGGTGTAGACGACAATAATCCTTATGGAGATGGTACTGGGTTTGTAGATTTTAAAGTAACAGCAGAAAATGCTATAAGTTATAAATTTAATTATGGTGATGGTACAGAGATAGAGTCTGTTCCTTCTGGAGTAGTAACAAAAAGATTTAGTCTTACAGATATAAATACCTATACAGTAATAGTAACAGCTATTGGTACAGGGGGTTCAACTTCTACAACTTCAGTAGATCTTACCGTTTATAGCGCATTTGAAGACTTAGAAGCTGTAAAGTTTTTGGCAGGTTCAGAAATAGGTGATCGTAAAACTTGGTATTGGCAAGCAAATGAATCAGGTTTTATTAGTATGGGTCCAGTAACAGATGATTATGGAAATGGAGAATTTGCATACGGAGCTTGGTGGCCAGGACCTGATGCATGGGCAGAAGATAGAAGTTGTTTCTCTGAAAATAATGAGTTTGTGTTTACAACAACACAAGATGGAATGACTTTTGAGCAAACTGCGGGTCCTGCATTTATACCAGGTACTTATGCTGGTTATATTGGAATTGATGGAGATCAATGTTATGATGAAACGGTAGTAACTACTATGTATGGTGTTAAAAATGTAACTTTTGCACCATCATCATCTAAAGCTGCTTTAGAAGGGTCTTTTGATGATGAACCATATAGACAAACTACATTTGAAATATCTGATGGAGGTTTTATGGGATGGTATGTAGGTACAAGTACTTATGATATTATTTCTTTAACGGACGATGAAATGATTGTTAGAGTTATAGAAGACCCTGCAACTGGTACTGGTGCAGCTTGGTATCATAGATTTACGTCTACAAAACCCGTAGAAGGTGTTGTGTCTGTAGATTATGAATACAATAACTTAGTTTGGGAAGATGATTTTAATACAGATGGAGCTCCAGATGTAGCAAATTGGACTTACGACCTAGGTGCAGGTGGTTGGGGTAATGGAGAGTCTCAAACGTATACAGATGCTACAGAAAATGCAAAAGTAGAAAATGGTTCCTTAATTATTACTGCTAAAGCAGATGGAAATGGAGGTTATACTTCTGCAAGATTAAAATCTCAAGGATTGTATAAGTTTACTTATGGTAGAGTAGAAGTAAGAGCAAAATTACCAGCTTCTCAAGGAACTTGGCCAGCAATTTGGATGTTAGGTTCTAATTTTCCAACTGTTGGATGGCCAACATGTGGAGAAATCGATATTATGGAACAAACAGGTGCAGATAAAAATACATCTTTAGGTACTTTGCATTGGTTAGATGCAGCAAGTTCTTCAAATGCAAGTTATGGTGAAACTACTTCCGTTGCAAACGCATCTTCTGAGTTTCATTTATATACTTTAGAATGGACAGATGCTGCTATTAAAATCTATTTAGATGATGTACAGTTTTATGAAATGACAAATAGTTCAGATTTGCCTTTTAATACAGATTTCTTTTTAATTCTAAATGTTGCCATGGGGGGTACTTTAGGAGGAGAAATACCAGATATATTTACAGAAGATACTATGGAAATTGATTACGTTAAAGTGTATCAATAAAACATTTTTGTTAATTGTTTCGTTAAGGTCAGTTTTATTTGGCTGACCTTTTCTTTTATCTAACCACAAATTTCAGTTATGAAAAGCATTCTAGTATCAACTTTTCTTTTTTTATTCACCTTTAATGCTTGTGCACAAAAAGAGGACACTGTTTCTATTCTAAATAATGAAGAAGGAATAAAATTAGTTGTAAATGAAAAAGATTTTATGATTAATGGAATGAATTGGGATTATTTTCCAATAGGAACCAATTTTACATACAGCTTATGGGAGCAACCAGATGATTTTATTAAAATAGCATTGGATACAGAAATGTCTTTGTTAAAAGAAATGGGAGTAAATACAATTCGTGTTTACAGTGGAATTCAACCCAAATGGATTTCTTATATCTATAAAAATCATGGTATTTATACCATGTTAAATCACTCTTTTGGTAGATATGGATATTCTTTAAATGGAAATTGGATAGAAGCAACAGACTATGCAGATAAAAAGGCACAAAGTGTTTTGTTAAGTGAGGTAGAAGCCTTGGCAAAAGCATACAAAAACACTCCTGGTTTGTTGTTATATCTTTTAGGAAACGAAAATAACTACGGACTTTTTTGGGCAGGATCAGAAACGGAAGATTTTCCGGATGATGAAGCAGACAAGAAAAAAGTAGGAGAAACGAGAGGTAGAGCGTTGTATCAATTAATGAATGCTGCCGCTTTAAAAATAAAAAATATCGATCAAAATCATCCGATAGCTATTTGTAATGGAGATCTTTTGTATATAGATATTATTGCAGAAGAATGCAAAGACATAGATGTTTTTGGTACCAATATGTACAGAGGTGCATCTTTTGTAGATGCATTCGAAACCGTAAAAAAGAAATTAAACAAACCGATTCTTTTTACAGAATTTGGTGCGGATGCTTTTAATGCTATTACGGGTAAAGAAGACCAAAAAATGCAAGCCTTTTATATGGTTAAAAACTGGCAAGAAATTTATGAAAATACTTCAGGTTTAGATAAATCATCAAATGCTATTGGAGGTTTTACTTTTCAGTTTAGTGATGGTTGGTGGAAATTTGGGCAAACTACAGGTTTAGATAAACATGATCAAAATGCATCTTGGGCTACCAAAGCTTATAAATTTGATTATAAAGAAGGCGGTAATAACATGAATGAAGAATGGTTTGGTATTACTGCAAAAAATCCCACTGATTCAGAAGGTTTTTATAGTTTACAGCCAAGAGCAGCTTATTATGCTTTAAAAGAAGTTCATCAACTAAACCCTTATGCAAAAGGATTTAATCAAAAAAAAATTACCAAACATTTTAGTAAAATAAATTTAAACGATGCGGTTTTAAAGGCAGAAAAAGGTTTAAGTAAAAAAGACTAACTAATTGGAATATTATAAAATATTCTAAAAAAAATAACAACTAATAAAAGACCTCTAACGAATATTATCAGAGGATAAAAAATAATTTTGATGACAAAAAAGACTATTTTTTTAGGAGAAAATAAAGCAGATTTTCAAACTCATGAAGTAAAAGGAGAAATGATAAATTTCGAAAATGAGGTTTATTATAAAATTACAAATAGTAATGAAATGAGACCTTTTTTTATGAGTATTGTTTCAGACTCTAACCATTGGATGTTTATTTCTAGTAACGGAGGTTTAACAGCTGGTAGAAAAAACAGTGATCATTCATTATTCCCTTATTACACAGATGATAAAATTACAGAATCTACAGATACAACAGGGAGTAAATCTATTTTTCAGGTAACTAAAAACGGAAAAACTTATTTATGGGAACCTTTTTCTCATAGGCAAATTGGTTTATATCAAACAAAACAAAATTTGTATAAAAACAGTTTTGGTAATAAGGTCATTTTCGAAGAAATTAATGAAGATTTAGAGATCACTTTTAGATATCAATGGAGTTCTTCTGATCAATATGGTTTTGTGAAAAAATCTACTTTAGTGAATAATTCACTAGAAAAAGTGGAGATTACTTTTTTAGATGGATTGCAAAATATTATTCCTTCAGATATAACTACAGATTTGCAAAACTCTTATAGTAATTTAGTAGATGCCTATAAAAAGAGCGAATTACAAAAAGAAGTTGGTTTAGGTATTTACGCTTTAAGTGCAATTATTGTTGATAAAGCAGAACCAAGTGAAGCTTTAAAATCAAACATTGTTTGGTCTTTAGGGATTAAAAATCCAACTTATTTATTGTCATCATTGCAATTAGATAATTTTAGGAGAGGGTTAGCAATTTATCAAGAAGAAGATGTAAAGGCAGAAAAAGGAGCTTATTTTATAAGTGCAGATCTTGTTTTAGAAAGCAAGGGGTCTAAAGATTGGTGTTTTATAGCCAACGTAAATCAAACAATTAGTGATATTCAAGCGCTTTCTAAAGCGATTAAAAAAGAGGAAAATTTATTAGAAGACATTCTAAAGAATATAGAGGCTGGTACTAAAAACTTAATTGCTTTAACGGGTGCTGCCGATGGTGTACAGGTATCTAATGATTCTTTAATAAATACAAGACATTTTGCAAATACACTTTTTAATTTAATGAGGGGTGGTACTTTTGATGATGATTATAAGATAGAAAAAGAAGATTTTTTAAAATACATAAGTGCAGCAAATAAAAATGTTTTCAAGAATAAAGAAACTGTTTTAGGGACTTTACCAACATTATTTACGCTAAATACCATTTTAGAAATTGCAGAAAAGGATGCCGATAAAAACTTTAAAAGACTGTGTTTTGAATATTTACCATTAAAATTTAGTAGAAGACATGGAGACCCTAGTAGACCTTGGAACAAGTTTTCTATCAATACTAAAAATGAAATTGATGGTTCTAAAATTTTAGATTACGAGGGGAATTGGCGAGATATTTTTCAAAATTGGGAAACTTTAGCACATTCTTATCCTGCGTTTATAGAAAGCATGATTCATAAATTCTTAAATGCAACTACTTTTGATGGATACAATCCTTACAGAGTAACCAAAGGTGGTTTTGACTGGGAAGTAATTGAAGAAAATGATCCTTGGTCTTACATTGGTTATTGGGGAGATCATCAAATAATTTACTTATTAAAATTTTTAGAATTTATAGAGAATCATTATCCAAATCAATTAGAAAAACGTTTTTCTGAGGCTGTTTTTGTGTACGCAAATGTGCCTTATAAAATAAAAGACTATCAAAGTATTTTAAAGAATCCAAAAGATACGATTGATTTTGATTTTGAAGCGCAAACAAGTATAGAAGAAAGAAGAGGAATTGTAGGTGTAGATGGTGCTTTGTTAACTACTAAAAACGACGCTATTTATACAGTAAATTTAATCGAAAAATTATTAGCAACCGTTTTGGCTAAGGTATCTAACTTTATCCCTGAAGGGGGTATTTGGATGAATACACAAAGACCAGAATGGAATGATGCTAACAATGCTTTGGTGGGTAACGGAGTTTCTATGGTTACTTTAAATTACTTAAATCGTTTTATTAATTTCTTCGAAAAAGTAGTGATAAAATCCTCTGCAGAAGAAGTTGAGGTTTCATCAGAATTGGTAACATTTTTTAATGAAGTTGTTACCACCTTTCATCAGAATAAAAATATATTATCAGGTAAAGTTTCAGATACAGAAAGAAAAACTGTTTTAGATGGTTTAGGTGAAGCGGCAAGTAAATTTAGAACTTCTATTTATCAAAACGGATTTTCTAGCGACAAAACAGCGTTAAAAAAAGAAGCACTTTTAGACTTTTTTACCATTACAAAAGCGTATTTAGAGCATACCATTAAAGCCAACAAACGAACAGATAATTTATACCACGCTTATAATTTAATGACGATAGAAAAGGATACAGAAGTATCTATTTCTTATCTGTCGGAAATGTTAGAAGGACAAGTGGCCGTTTTAAGTGCTGGTTATTTATCGCCTAAAGAAACGTTAAAAGTGTTAGACGGTATGAAAGCTAGTGCGCTGTTTAGAGAAGATCAATACAGTTATATTTTATATCCAAATAAAGATTTACCACGTTTTGATGAAAAAAATATAATTCCGAAAGCTTCTGTAGAAAGTTCTGAATTATTGTTAAAGTTATTGGGTGATAAAAATAGTCAAATCATTACTAAAGACGTTTTAGGGAAATTTCATTTCAATGCAAATTTCAATAATGCAAATAGCTTATTAAAAACCTTAGAGACTTTACCTAAAAGATATGCAGAATTGGTTGAAAAAGAATCAGATTTGTTGCTAAATATCTTCGAAGAAGTCTTTAATCACAAAGCGTTTACAGGTCGTTCGGGAACTTTCTTTGGTTACGAAGGTTTAGGGTCTATATACTGGCACATGGTTTCTAAATTATTATTAGCCGTACAAGAAAATTGCTTGTTGGCAATTAAAAATAAGGAAGACGACGCTTTAATTGGTCAATTGTTAGATCACTATTACGAAATACAAGCCGGAATTGGTGTACATAAATCACCGAAATTGTATGGTGCATTTCCAACCGATCCTTATTCTCATACACCTGGGGGTAAAGGAGCGCAACAGCCAGGAATGACGGGTCAGGTAAAAGAAGATGTTTTAAGTAGAATTGGTGAGTTAGGTGTTTTTGTAAAAGACGGAAAAATCAATTTTAATCCAAGACTTTTAAGAGCAAGTGAATTTATAGAGAGTTCTAAAGATTTTAAATATTTAGCAATAAATAAAGAATCTAAGGTAATTAAATTGGAAGAAGGTTCTCTTTGTTTTACGTATTGTCAAGTACCAGTGATCTATAAAAAATCGGAAGAAGAAAGCGTGAAAATATTTTTTATTAATGGAGAAACAGTAACAACAGAAAACTTAATTCTTGATAAAAGTATTTCAAAAAAGATGTTTGATAGAACAGGTGAAATAGACCGTATAGAAGTTGCTGTTAAAAAATAATTTAAAGAAATATAGAAAAGAATGACCATATTTAATTTCAAAAAGAAAAGAGAAAATTATAAAGGAGGGAGTAATCAATCGAATTTTCTAAAGATTACTTGGTTACAATTTCTGGTTATGTCTATTGTACTTGTGAGCTGCTCACAAAAAAGTGCTTATCAAGAGTACGTATCAGATGTGTATCAAACATCTCAAGCTGGAGACAACCTAAAATTAATAGTAAGTGATGTTGCTAAGACAACTTCTTCCAAAGTAAAAAAAGTAACAATAGAACTTCTTCCTAATCAAGAATTTCAAAAGTATTACGGTTTTGGAGCTTCATTTACAGAATCATCTGCATGGAATTTGGCTACTATCCCTGTAGAATTACGTAAAGAAGTATTAACTAAAATGTTCAGTCCAACTGAAGGTGCAGGATTCACCCTTACACGAACTCATATTAATAGTAGTGATTATTCAAACAACCACTACACATACATTGAAGAGGGAGATGAAGATCTTTCAACATTCAGTATTCAAGAAGATGTAAAAGGGTTTTCTGGTGATGAAAATGATCAGGTACGTGGTATTGAATTGATAGATCCAAATTATGATCTTATCCCAATGATTTTAGAAGCATCTAGCATTCCTGGTGCAGATTTTAAAATTATTGCTTCGCCTTGGAGTCCTCCATCGTGGATGAAAACAGGAGAAACAGCTAAAATGACGAATGGTACCTTGCTTCCTAAATATTATGGTCTGTGGGCTAAATATTTATCAAAATATGTAAGTGCTTATAAAGAAAAAGGGATTACTCTTTGGGGGCTAACACCACAGAATGAACCACTACATGCTCATGATGCAGCATGGGATAGTAATGGGTTTACTCCTGAACAAGGTAGAGACTTTTTAAGAGACCATCTTGGTCCTCAACTTGTAAAAGATGGCCATCTTAAGCTTGATGATTTGGATGCTGGATTACGCGTATTGATTTATGATCAT
Source organism: Polaribacter sp. Asnod1-A03 (assembly GCF_045063585.1). Classification (NCBI taxonomy): domain Bacteria; kingdom Pseudomonadati; phylum Bacteroidota; class Flavobacteriia; order Flavobacteriales; family Flavobacteriaceae; genus Polaribacter; species Polaribacter sp. Asnod1-A03. The sequence continues at coordinate 2,189,867 of NZ_JBEFOE010000009.1, forward strand.
AATAAATCGACAATGAACGACTATGTTGCAGCAACCTACCGAGATCCAAAAGCATCTAAATATGCTTGGGGAACTGCTTTTCATTGGTATACAAATTCTGAATTAAAAGAAAATAACTGGTATGCAAATGAATTAGCTGAGTTAGAAAAAACTTGGCCAAACAAAGGGATGATTCATACGGAATCCAGTATCGATATTGACGCTAATGATCCGATTGGGCAATATTGGAGAGCAAGTACAGACTATGCAGGTACTTTTGTGCCTTTTGAAACCTATGCTTACGATATTATTACAGATTTAAATCATGGAACTCAAGGATACATTGAATGGTGTAGTATTTTGAGTAACAAAGGACAACCAAATCCTTACGACAACTTTAATAGTGCTCCGGTACTTATTAATCCTGTTACTGATGAGGTAATATACACGCCACTTTATTACTTGCTTAGTCACTTTAGTAAGTTCATTCGCCCTAATGCACATAGAATAGGTGTAAAAGGAGAAGAGGTAGATGGATTGATATACACTGCTGCTAAAAATACTGATGGTTCAATTGCTGTTGTTATTTTTAACAAAAATGAAGAAATTAAAGAAGTATCGATTGCATTAGAAACAAAGACTTTTACATCTAGAATTGCACCTAGGTCTGTTCAAACGATTCATTTACGTAGTAAGTAAAAAACTAAATATAATTGTCTAAATACAGATTCATATACAAATCGGTGTTCAAATTATTTATGTATAAACAACATTTAATCATCAAAAAATGAAATCAATTTTAAATATAGGTATTGCAATAATTGTATTGTCTTTTGGTGTGAGTTGCAATTCTAAAAAAGAAACTAAACCAGCAGTAGAAAAAAATATAACTGCTGCAGAAATTTTAGGGAATCCGGATTATTTGGCCATTTCTTATGGTGGCTATCGAGGAAAATCAAGAGAAGATAATCAGCCAACAATTCTTCAACTAAAAGAAGATTTAAAGTTGATGCATGCAATGGGGATTCGTATTTTAAGAACTTATAACGTACAACCAAAATTGCCACATGCTGCCAATGTTTTAGAAGCCATCCATCAACTTAAAAAAGAAGATGCCAATTTTGAAATGTATGTAATGTTGGGTGCTTGGATAGATTGTTTAAATGCATGGACAGAGAAAGAGCCAAATCATAATCTTGAAAGTCCAGAAAATGAAGGAGAAATAGCAAGAGCTGTAGCCTTGGCAAATAAATACCCAGACATTGTAAAAGTAATAGCTGTTGGTAATGAAGCAATGGTAAAATGGGCGGCAAGTTATTTTGTGCAACCGAATGTGATTTTAAAATGGGTAAATTATCTTCAGAATTTAAAGAAAAAGGGAGAGTTGTCTAAAGATGTTTGGATTACAAGTTCAGATGATTTTTCTTGTTGGGGTGGCGGAGATTCTTTGTATCACACTAAAGATTTAGAAGATTTAATAAAGGCGGTAGATTATATTTCAACACATACATATCCATATCATAATTCTCACCACAATTCAGAATTTTGGAAAGTACCCGATAATGAGTTTCATTTATCAGACAAAGAAAAAATTGATGCAGCCATGTTAAGGTCTAAAAATTTTGCCATAAAGCAATATAATGCTGTAAAAAGCTATATGGAAAGTTTGGGAGTAAACAAACCTATTCATATTGGTGAAACAGGTTGGTCAACTATTTCTAACGGATATTATGGCGTAAACGGTTCTAGGGCTAGTGATGAATATAAGCAAGGGTTGTATTACAATCATCTTAGAGAATGGACGAATAAAGAAGGGATTTCTTGCTTTTATTTTGAAGCTTTTGATGAACAATGGAAAGATGTAGAAAACCCAAATGGATCGGAAAATCACTTTGGATTGATCACTTTAAAAGGAGAAGCAAAATTCCCAATTTGGAATTTAGTTGACAAAGGGGTTTTTAACGGATTAACAAGAGGAGGAAAGTCAATTACAAAAACATATAATGGAGATAAAGACGTATTAATGAATGATGTTTTGGTTCCGAATACAGAGTATAATAGATAAAAATAATAAAAATGAAAACAAACTATTTTTTTTACACGCTATTTTTAGTAGTGATGATTAGTTGTAATCAAAAGGATAATAAATTATCTGTAGAGGTTTATGAAACTTCGGAAGCAGGGAATAAGTTAACCCAAATTACAGATTTTGTTCCTGTTGAAAATGCAGCTACCATAACACTAAATCCTAAAAAAACTTTTCAAACAATTACAGGTTTTGGTGGTGCATTTACAGAATCATCTGCTTATTTATTAAATAAATTGAGTCAGAAAAATAGAGATACCATTATTCAGGCATATTTCTCAGAAGAAGGCGCAAATTACTCATTAACAAGAACGCACATGAACTCGTGTGATTTTTCTTTGAATCAGTATTCATATTCTCCAGTAGTAGAGGATGTAAACCTAGCGCATTTTACCATTAAAGATGATATGGATGATTTAATCCCGATGATTAAAGATGCTATGAACGCGTCTAAAGATGGATTTAAAATATTTGCTTCTCCCTGGACAGCTGCTCCGTGGATGAAAGATAATAATGAGTGGGTTGGCGGTAAATTATTACCAAAGTATTACGATACCTGGGCATTATTTTTTTCTAAATACATAGATGCTTATGACAAAGAAGGAATTGATATTTGGGGTTTTACGGTAGAAAATGAACCACACGGAAATGGTAATAATTGGGAAAGCATGCATTTTTCTCCAAAAGAAATGACGGATTTTGTAGAGTTTCACTTAGGGCCGAAATTAGAAAAAGACGGTTATGGAGATAAAATTATTTTAGGATATGACCAAAATAGAGAAGGTTTAAAAGAATGGGTAGACGAGATGTATCGAGATGAAGCTTCCTCAAAATATTTTGATGGTACAGCAATCCATTGGTATGAAAGTACTTTTGAAGTTTTTCCAGAAGCGTTGCAATATGCACATGATAAAGCACCAGAAAAGTATTTAATAGAAACCGAAGGCTGTATCGATTCTCAAGTTCCAGAATGGAATAATGACGCTTGGTATTGGCAAAAGAAAGCCACAGATTGGGGCTATGATTGGGCACCAGAAGAAGACAAACATTTGCACCCAAAATATGCGCCAGTAAACCGATATGCAAGAGATATTATTGGTTGTTTAAACAATTGGGTAGACGGTTGGGTAGATTGGAACATGGTTTTAGATACCCAAGGAGGGCCTAATTGGTTCGAGAATTGGTGTGTGGCTCCAGTAATTGTAGATCCTGCCAAAGACGAAGTTTATTTTACACCATTGTACTATACAATGGCACATTTTAGCAAGTACATAAGACCAGAAGCAAAAGTAATTGGAATCGAAAATTCGGATAAAGAGTTGCAAGTAACAGCCGCAGAAAATACTGATGGCACCATTGCAGTAATCGTTTTTAATGAAGGAAAAATAAAAAAGAACTTTAAAATACAGTTGGATAAAAAAGAAACATTGATAAATATTGATGCACAAGCATTGCAAACCATCTTAATTTCAACAAAAAAATAAAAAATCATGTCTCAGGTAGGTTCTTCATCTAAAGTATCGTTTGGTCAAAAAGTAGCCTTTGGTATTGGTATGCTTTCCAATCAAATGTTTCCGGCTGCACTAAGTATATTTATGGTGGTTTTGGTTCAAAATTATGGCTTTCCAACTTGGATGTGGGCAATTTTATTTTTTCTACCTCGTATTTTCGATTCCATAACAGATCCTATTATGGGGTTTATCTCAGACAATACAAAATCTGTTTGGGGTAGGCGTAGACAATATGTGTTTTTAGGCGCCATTATTATGGGGGTTTCTTTTGCTTTTTTGTGGCAATTATATATCGCAAACGGACTCAATTATAATTTTATCTATTTTTTAGTTTTGTCTTTGGCATTTTATTTAGGGCTCACTATTTTTTCGGTGCCTTATGTAGCCATGGGTTATGAGATGAGTGATGACTTTCATGAACGTACGAGTATTATGGCGGTGGCGCAATGGATTGGGCAATGGGCTTGGGTAATTGCACCTTGGTTTTGGGTGGTAATGTATGATGATGGTTGGTTTGGTACTACTACAGAAACCACCAGAACCTTAGGGATATGGGTAGGTACGGTCTTTGCGATTTTGGCGATAGTTCCTGCGGTTTTTATCAAAAGCAAATCTACCAAAAACGATGAAAACTTGCGTCCGTTGACCTTAAAAACCATTGGAGGCAGTTTTAAAGAAATCATTGCTAATTTTAAAGAAGCCTTTAAAATAGAACAGTTTAAAAAACTCTGTTTTGCTACTTTTTTAATTTACAATGCATTTAATGTGGTAGCGGGTTTTTCTTTTTTTATTGTTGTCTATTACTTATTTGCTGGAGATGCCGCGGCAGCCGGACTTTGGCCAACGCTTTTAGGGAGTGTAGGTGCTTTGGCAACTACTTTTTTAGTGATACCAGTGGTGGCAAAATTGTCTAAAGAAATGGGGAAAAAGAAAGCCTTTATGGTTTCGCAAGGAATTTCGGTTTTTGGCTACATCCTACTTTGGTTTTTATTTGTACCCGGTAAACCTTACTTATTTCTATTTGCATTGCCTTTTTTCTCTTTTGGTATCGGAAGCTTGTTTACCTTAATGATGTCTATGACTTCGGATGTGATTGATATTGATGAACTAAATACCGGCAAACGTAGAGAAGGGGTTTTTGGTGCCATTTATTGGTGGATGGTAAAATTTGGTTTTGCCATTGCAGGTTTGTTAACGGGGGCAATTATGGGGTTGGTTGGTTTTGTGCCAGACACTGTAAACTCGGAAGCATCTATAACGGGGATAAGATTATTTTACTCAGGTTTACCCATTTTAGGAACCCTAGCGGCCATGTGGATCATGAAAAGCTACGATCTTACCGAAGAAAAAGCCGAAGCAGTAAGTAACCAATTAGAAAAAAGAAGAAAACCATAAAGTACTAACTCTTTTATTTTTGTTAGTTAATTTAAAAAAAACACACAGTAAAGTCTGTTATTTGAACTTAACAATTCTAACACACAAAAATGGTCTTAGAGTGACCTCGAGAAAGGTAGGTAATATATAACCAAATCCTCCAATTCCAAAGCCCACATAGAGTTAAGGTCTTCGAGCGGAGTTGAGAATTATGGCAAGCATTAACATTTTCAAAATTTCATTACCCACCCACAAAAAGATGGTCTACGAGCGGAGTCGAGAAGGGTAGGGAGTAATAACCCTAAGATTCCTCCTCCACTTCTACAGGCTCGATACAGACACTTCGACTCCGCTCAGCACAGGTACTTCGATCTCTATTGTTTTGTTTTTTATACCCTATCATATAACAATCCTATCTGTCAGTTCGAGTAATTTGGAGGTACGAAAAATTGTATCGAGAACTTTTTAGATATATCTGCAAAAAAAACTCCGAATGTCATGTAGATGTACTAGAAACACCTCTTTAAGTTATCTGGTCAAGTAAAGTAAAGGATCTCGACTCCGCTCAATCACCGTCGTGTTAAGCCAATTTCTTTAAGAGGTATTATAGGTGTTCTGTTATATTTAAATAGAATAATCCTATCCGTCAGTTCGAGTAATTTAGAGGTACGAAAAATTGTATTGAGAACTTTTTAGATATACCTACAAAAAACTTCCGAATGTCATGTAGATGTACTAGAAACACCTCTTTAAGTTATCTTGTCAAGTAAAGTAAAGGATCTCGACGCCGCTCAATCACCGTCGTGTTAAGTCAATTTCTTTAAGAGGTATTATAGGTGTTCTGTTATATTTAAATAGAACAATCCTATCTGTCAATTCGAGTAATTTAGAGGTACGAAAAATTGTATCGAGAACTTTTTAGATATACCTACAAAAAAAACTCCGAATGTCATGTCGAGATACTCGAGACATCTCTTTAAATTATCAAGTAAAACAATGGATCTCGACTCCGTTCGATCACCACTCAACGCTGGCACCTCGATCACCATTGCAGAGCAAAAACCAATTAAATCCAAGAAGAATTTTTGAGTATTAACAAGCCCAACACAAGGCTAGGGTCTTCGAGCGGAGTCGAGAAGCACTGCAAGCATTAATAATTTTCACAATTTCAGTACCTACTCACAAAGAGATGGTCTTCGAGCGGAGTCGAGAAGCTTTATATGCTAATAATCATTTCTCTCCAATTCTAAAACCCTACAAAGTCATAAAAATCAAATAGCGTAAAAAGCACCAGCTCAAAACAACTCTTTAAAAATTACCACTTTAGCTAAAAAATATAAAGTAATAATTGTATTTTTAGCACCAACAACCAACCCTAACAACCAAACTATGAAACTGAAACAGTTATTACTAAGTACTTTCCTTGCCTTTTCCTTAGCACTGTTAGCACAAGAACCAGGGGCAGATCAACCTACAGAACGAAATCATTTACAAACGGCGGGTCATGTTTTTAAAACAAGTTTTAATACAATTCCTAGTGATTTTGTGTATTTAGGAAAAGAATTTTCTGATGATTGGAAAAAAACAGGGTATTATGTAGCAGGTATTTTAGGTTTGATTGCTACTGATAAAATAACCACAAAATTCTATCAGCAACACGTTGAGCCAAAGATTGATTATACTTTACCAACAATTACACCTATTTTTTTAAGAAATTCAAAAAATATGTGGATTAATGGAGAAAATACTTATTTAACCTATCCCATTATAGGTATTTATGTAGGTTCTTTGTTTGCAAATAAAGAAAAAGGACAGTTTGCGGCAGTAAACTCCTTTAAAGCAATTGCATACTCTACGATTATTTCACAGATTACTTTAAAAACAATTTTTGGTAGAAATAGACCAGTTAGACCATTGGGAGCAGAAGATACTGGGACTTTTACAAATAACAACTGGGATTTTTTCAACAGTAGAAATGGTACTTATATATTAAGTGGACCTTATGGTACGTCTTTGCCATCAATGCATGCTACAGGGTATTTTGCCATTGCCAAAGTAATACAAATGGAGTTTGATAATTACTGGATTCCTTACGGTATTATGGCCATTACGTTTTTATCAGACATTAAAAGCCACGAACATTGGATAAGTGATATGGTTGCGGGAGGAATTTTAGGAACTTTAATAGGACGTTCTATTGTTAGAAGTAGTTGGAAAGCAAGAGGGCTTTTAAAGAAAAAAGAAACTGAATTTTCTTTGAACTATATTCCGAGAATATCTTCTGAATTTACAGGGTTAAGGATTGTAGCTACTTTTTAAATTTATAATTTTTTTATACAAAACTAGTGGAACTCATACAAGAATTACAGTTTTAGGCAGTAAGAAGCTATGTACCATACCTTTTATTACCAATAATCAAAAATAAGAACAAGATATCCAAATGACAAGTCGAGGTACTCCAGAGATCTCTTTTAAGTTTTACATTCTAGTAAAGTAAAGGATCTCGACTCCACTTCGACTCTGCTCAGTGCAGGTAGCTCGATTACCGTTATATTCATCTAATTTTGTTAAGAGATGTTATTAATTTTGATGGTATTTAAAAAGAAAACTTTTAAATCTTCTCCTTAGCAATATTGAATAGCGGTCTTCGAGCGGAGTCGAGAAGCAAAAAAAACGTATCTTTCTCATTAAATGGCAGGTTATTTATATATATTATTATGTTCGGATGGAACTTACTACACTGGAAGTACAAGGTATTTGGAGAAACGGTTTTCAGAGCATCAGTCAAGTATGGGAGCCAATTATACAAAAACAAGACTACCCGTAAAATTGGTTTTTGAAAAGTCCTTTTTAAATATTGCAGATGCCTTTTATTATGAGAAGAAAATTAAAAAATGGTCACATGCAAAGAAAAAGGCCATGATTGAAAATAACTGGGAATTACTACCAATACTTTCCGAATGCAAAAATGAGACCCATTTTAAAAAGAAGAAGTAGATAAACTTAACTATAAGTCATATATATGCACTAGCACAAAGTTAAGAAGGATTTTCAAGTATTAACACAACACAAGGCTAGGGTCTTCGAGCGAAGTTGAGAAGCATAAAAAGCATTAACAATTTCACTTAACTCCAAAATAGAAAAACAGCCTCGATAAGTGTAGGAAGTAATATAAAAAGGATCTCGACTCCGCTCGATCACCAGTTCCAGTGAGAAATCCAATCAAATCCAAGAAGAGTTTTTGAGTACTAACAATCCCAACAGAATACGATGGTCTTCGAGCGGAGTCGAGAAGGTTAGAAAGCATTAACAATCTCACTTAATTACAAAATAGAAGAACAGCCTCGAGAAGTGTAGGAAGCTATATCAAAAGGATCTCGACCTCATTAGCGATGGTGAAATTTTGGATAAAAAAAAATAAAAATTATGAGATTTTAAAGAAACTAAGTAGTATTTTTACAACGTATTAGATTGCGATTGGCGGGAACTGATCGGGATTTTCTTAACATACAGCTCAATAATTAGGGGTCCTAACCGTCTGTTATTGAGTTTTTTTATACCTATATGTATGCGGTTTGCAGGTAGTAATGAAAGGAAAGTGCCTTACAAGTACCCAAATTGTTTATAATTAGCTGTTTTTGTTGATAAATTCGGTTTTTAGAGAAAGGTTTTAGTGCTGTAAATCAACAGAAAGGGTCAAAAAAGTAGGGCTTTTGGCGAAAAGAAATCCGCCAGAACCACAAAAAGAGTCGTATTGAGATTTATTAAATGCTTTGTCGGATGTATTTAATAGTTTTAATCAATTATTAATAGAGTTTGTAGCATCTATTTAATAGATTACAACATTTATACTAATAAATAAACGTGATTTTAGGGCATAAAAAAACCCAAACTGCGGGAACAGTTCGGGATTTTCTTAAAGATACAATTCAATAATTAGGGGTCCTAACCTGTTATTAATTTGTATTTTAAAATGCCTAGCATCTCTCGTAATTTAGTGCCAGCTCTAAAATTCATGTGTGCATTTTTAACAGAGTTGCTACTAACATCTTCAGAGAGTATTTCTCCATTCGATTTAACACCCATCTGTAAATTACCAATGCCCCCTAACTGCACTACCTTGCCTTGTTTAAGCTCATCAATAATGTTGTGTTCTAGGGCACGGAGCACTGCATAGCAATCCGATTCTCGAACCGTACATTGGTTAGAAACTAAATAAGCCAAACGTTCAAAATCTATCACTCCTTGAGAGATTGCTTTGGCATAATACTTGTTATCCGCGTCAACGTCCTGCGGATTTCTACGTTCTATTGATTTAATATAAATCATATTATAAAATATTAACATGCTTCTTCGTTGAAGCAATGGTTACAAAATTAGGTATTAAATGTGTTATTTACTTTATTAGTTATTAAAAAGCTTTCAACATAATTTGTAAATAAATCTAAAAAACATTGATTTACAATGGTTTATGTTTGTGTCTGTGTTAAAAAAGATTTTTTTATTTTTTATTTAAATTTAATTTAGTAAAGATTTGGTAATTTGTTGGTAATTTTTATACAATTATTTTTTTCGGGATACAATTCTGTACACTTCTTTGAAGAAGAATCTTTTAAAAAAAAATGATCTGTTTAGAGTAGGGGGTGCTACTAGGTATAAATACCTATAATTGTTCTGAAAGTTTTGAAAAAGATAGTGAGAAAAGGGTTTTTTATAGGGCCTTTTTATTTTTAAACTTTTTAGGATAGAATTGTTTAGTAATAACAGTTGTTTATCGTAATTGTCTTGTTTTCAGTTTTTTAGGTTGTTTTCGTCGTGGTGAAAGCTATATTCTCTTAATAAATTGTTAACTTTCTATTAAAAACTTGCTAATGTTTTTAAGCACAAATGATTTGGATGTTAATTTGAAAAGTGTACATTTGTTTCAATGATAACGTGTGATTCTAGAGGGATTGATATCTATCTTTAGGTGTTAAGTAGTCGTTTTAGAAATAGAAAAGAAGAGGGGGAATATGTTGATCTCTTTGAAAGCCTTTATGTAAAAATAAAGTACTGGTAGTCAGTGGATGACGTTGCTTATTAAATAAAAATCGGAAATAAGAAATAAATAAATTAAAAAAGATATGAATATTGCTGTAGTAGGTTCAGGGTATGTAGGTTTAGTGTCAGGAACTTGTTTTTCGGAGATGGGAAATAAAGTAACTTGTGTAGATATAGACCAGAAAAAGATTCAAAAGTTAGAAGAAGGTATTATACCTATTTTTGAACCAGGATTAGAGCAAATGGTGTTGAAAAATGTAAAGAATAAAAATTTATTTTTTACAACTAATTTGTCAGAAGCTATTGCGGACGCAGAGATTGTTTTTATTGCTGTAGGGACTCCTATGGGAGATGATGGTTCTGCAGATTTACAATATGTTTTAGCAGTTGCAAAATCTATTGGAGAAACGATGCAAAAGAGGTTAATTGTTGTAGATAAATCGACAGTTCCTATTGGTACAGCAGACAAAGTAAAAGCCACAATTCAGGCTGCATTAGATGAAAGAGGTGTTGAATTTGAGTTTGATGTAGTTTCCAATCCAGAGTTTTTAAAAGAAGGGGCAGCCATTGATGATTTTATGAAGCCAGATAGAGTTGTTATCGGGGCAGATTCTGAGTATGCCTTTGATAAAATGAAACAACTATATTCACCATTTTTTAGAACTCACGATCGTTTTATTACTATGGACATCCGTTCTGCGGAAATGACAAAATATGCAGCAAACACGATGTTAGCAACAAAAATTTCATTTATGAATGAGATAGCAAACATTTGCGAACGTGTAGGTGCCGATGCCAATATGGTTAGAATCGGTATTGGTTCAGACAAAAGAATTGGTTACAGTTTTATTTATCCAGGAGCAGGTTATGGAGGGTCTTGTTTTCCTAAAGATGTAAAAGCTTTAAAGAAAATTGCAGAAGAGCATGGTTACAAAGCAGGTTTAATAGAATCTGTTGAGAATGTGAATGATGCCCAAAAGTTAGTCATTGCCCATAAAATTGTAAAAAGATTTGGTGAAGACTTAACAGGAATGACTTTTGGTTTATGGGGATTGGCTTTTAAACCAGGTACAGATGATATGAGAGAAGCACCTGCCATTTATATCGTAAAAGAATTAGAAAAAAGAGGCGCAAAAGTAAAAGCCTATGATCCAAAAGCAATTGAAGAAGCACAAGAGTTTTACTTAAAAGAGGCTAAAAATATTACTTACTATGGTTCTAAATATGAAGTTTTACAAGATGCAGATGCATTAATATTGTTAACGGAATGGAAAGAGTTTAGATCTCCAGATTTTGTTGAAATCAAACAACAATTAAAGAGTCCTGTTATTTTTGATGGTAGAAACCAATACAATGCTTTTAATTTAGAAGAGCAAGGTTTTGAGTACTTTCAAATAGGAAAATAAATACTGGATAAAAAATTAAAAATCTACATAGCAGATCACCGTAGTATGGTTGGTTCTGATGTGTGACGAACTTTAGAAAAGAAACGATATACGAATTTAGTAGGTAAAACCAGTAAAGGTTAGATTTAAAGAGTTAAGAAGCAATTGCTGCTTTTTTGAAGAAAAAAGTCAGCAGTCATAAAAAACAGTAGCAGGAGTTGGAGCTTTTTTAGTGAATGACGATTACCTTTATCAGTTTTTTATAAAGGGGTTTAAAATCAAAAAAAAATGATAGATAGTGCTTTAAAAGCTGGAATTGAGAAGTATGACGAAAGGTGATTTGAAATTGATGAGAAAGGATGTGGACTTGCTAAAAGTAGGTCATGAAATTATAAAGAAGGCAGAGTAAATTGTTTTTATTGCAATAAGAGTAGGTATTTATTCATAAAATTTTTTTAAAAAAAAATATAAAAATGAAATTATTAGATTGTACACTAAGAGATGGAGGTTATTATACTAATTGGGATTTTGATGAAGCTTTAGTGGCTGAGTATGCTGCTGCAATGGAGGCTTTACCAATTGATTATGTTGAGGTAGGATATCGTAGTATGGCAATGAAAGGGTATTTAGGAGAGTACTTTTATTGTCCAGAATATGTTTTAAAACGCTTAAAAAGTTTAATGCCTAATAAAAAGTTAGTTATTATCTTAAACGAAAAAGACATTAGGTCTTCGCATATAGACGAAGGATTGTTAGATCCTTGTAAGCCTTATGTTACTATGGTGCGTATGGCAATTGATCCTAAAAATATGGTTCGTGCAATTGAATTAGCAAAAACAGTAAAAGCAGCTGGTTTTGAAGTGGCGTTTAATGTAATGTACATGTCTAATTGGAAGTTAGATCCTTCTTTTTTAGATGCGCTGGTAGGTGTAGATGATGTGATTGATTATTTTTATATGGTAGATTCTTATGGTGGGGTACTGCCACAAGATGTAAAGGATACTATCGCTTTGGTACGTAGTAAAACAAATGTGCCAATTGGTTTCCATGGGCATGATAATTTAGAAATGGCGCTTATTAATACTATTACGGCAAAAGAGGCTGGATGTGAGATTTTAGATGCAACAATTACTGGTATGGGACGTGGAGCAGGTAATTTAAAAACTGAGTTACTACTTACCTATTTAGAGAGTGCAGAAAACATGCCAATTGCATACAATGAGTTAAGTAATGTAGTTAGTGAATTTGAAGAGATGCGTAAGCATTATCAATGGGGTACAAGTTTGCCTTATATGTTTTCTGGTGCTAAATCTTTACCTCAAAAACAAGTGATGGAATGGGTAGGGATGAATCGTTATCCTTTGGGAAGTATTATCAATGCATTAAATAATAAAAAACAAGAGGTAGCAGATAATTTAAAGTTAACTACATTAAAAAAAGAAACTAAATATAGTAAAGCTATAATTTTAGGAGGGGGTAAAACTGCCAAAGAACACAAAACGGCTGTAAAGAAATTTTTTGAAGAATCAGGGCAAGATGCATGTTTAATTCATGCTGGTACACGCCAAGTAACAGAATATTTAGATATTGACTGTGACCAGTATTATGGTTTGGTAGGTTTTGAAAGTGAGAAGTTATTAAAACAAATTGGAGATTTTTCTAAAGTAACACAAGTTTGTGTGTATCCTCCTTTTCCTCGTAAAATGGGAACAACTATCCCTGATAGTATAATAAAAGTATCAAAAGAGTTGGAAAGAATTACTTTTACTGATTTAGATACAGAATCACCTATGGCTATAGCAACTCAAATAGCCATTGATTTAGGGGTGACTCATTTGTACTATATTGGTTTTGATGGATATGATTTAAGTTTAAATCAAAATCAATTTGTAATGGCAAGAGAAAATCAAATTATATTAGATGATATTATGAATATGGAAGGTGTTCAAATAGAATTTTTAACACCAACTAAGTATAAAAATGTAAATGTATCCTCTATTTATAGTTTAATATAGATAACGAGGTATCAGATAAATAAATAAGACGTTGCCTATTGACGAGTTTTAAAATAAAATATGAAAAAGAACATTCTTATCGAAAAAATAACTAAGCAAAATTATGTTTATGGACCTTTTTGTAAAATGCAAGATCCTACAATGATAGAACTAGCTGCTTTAAGCGGCTTTGATTTTATTATTATTGATATGGAACATGGGCCACATGATATTGCTTCGGTACAAAATATGATAAGAGCAGCTGAAGCTAAGGGAATTGTACCTGTAGTTCGTGTAACGGAAAATAATGAAACACTTATTTTACGATTGTTAGATATAGGTGTAAAATGTATTCAAGTGCCACAAGTATCAACGGTAAAAGATGCTCAAAAGGTAGTTGAGTGTACCAAATTTTATCCGATAGGAAATAGGGGAATGTGTAGATACGTTCGTGCTGCTGAATATACCAATATAAGTAGTGCAGATTATTTTAAAAATTCAAACAATTCTATAGCCACCATTATTCATATTGAAGGTTTAAAAGGTATAGAAAACTTGAAAGAAATTGTTCAAGTAGAAGGAATCGATATTATTTTTATAGGATGTTATGATTTATCGCAATCATGTGGTGTTCCTGGTGAAATAAATCACCCTAAAGTTATAGAAACAATGAAAAAAGCAATAAGTATTGCACAGGAAAATGGAAAAATGATAGGTACTTTTACAGAATCTTTTGAAGATGCAAAGATGTGGAAAGAAATAGGGGTACAATATATTTCTTATGCAGTAGATGTGGGTATTGTTTTAGATGCATTTAAAAAGGTGGTAACTGAGTTAAATAAGAAATAGAATATATAATCAATAATAAAAAATCTAAGACATTTTTTTTTGTTATAAAGTAAACAAATATCACATTATTATGACCGTATTTTTACCATGTAGAGCAGGTAGTCAAAGAATCCCAAACAAAAACACAAAAGAGTTTGCTGGAGTTGAAGGAGGCTTATTACAAGTTAAATTAGAGAGCTTAACGAAAGCATCTTTAGTAGATAAAATTGTTGTTTCTACAAATGATCAAAAAGTGATAGATATCGCAGAGTCTATGAATCATAAGAAAATTGTAATAGATGTTCGTCCAGATCATTTAGCACAGTCTTCAACTAGTACAGATGATGTAGTAGATTATGTACCAACAATTATCGAGGATGAACACATATTATGGACGCATGTTACTTCTCCGTTTATAACCTCAGATTCAATAAATAGAGGAATTAAAAAATACTATGAAAACTTAGACCAAGGTTTTGATAGTTTAATGACAGTAAATAAAATTCAAACTTTTTTATGGGGCGAAAATGGACAAGCTTATAATTACGATAGAGCTGTTGAAAAATGGCCAAGAACACAAACTTTACCACCACTTTACGAATTAAATAGTGGTTTTTTTATCAGCAGTAGAACTAATTATATTGAGTTAAAAGATAGAATTGGAGTAAAACCTTTTTTATTACAATCAGAAGGTTATGAAAAAATTGATGTAGATTGGCCAGATGATTTTCTATTAGCAGAAATGGTTTATAAATTAAAGTATAAGTTAGATGATAACTAATAAAAATATATTGTGGGATTTTGATGGTGTCATTTTAGATTCTATGCCAGTTCGAGATTGGGGTTTCGAAGAAATTTTTAAAGATTTTGATACTGAACAAGTTGCAGAATTACTAAAGTACCATCGTGCTAATGGAGGACTGTCTAGATATGTGAAAATCAGATATTTTTATGAAAATATTTTGGGTGAAAGTATTACAGAAGAAAAAGTAATGCTTTATGCAGAAAAATTTTCTGTGTTAATGAAAAAGGAATTAACAAACCCTAAAAATCTAATATTAGATGCTGTATCATTTATCAAATCAAATTATCAAAAGTATCATTTTCATATTGTTTCAGGGTCTGATGGAGAAGAGTTAAGGTTTTTATGTAAAGAACTTGGTTTATCTTCATATTTTATATCCATACATGGATCTCCTACTCCCAAAAAACAGTTGGTAGAAACACTGTTAGAAAAGCATAATTATAACAAAGCTTCTACCTGTTTAATTGGAGACTCTATGAATGATTATGATGCTGCTGAATTTAATGAAATTGAATTTTATGGATACAATAATTTACAATTAAAAGGCATTGGTAATGGGTATATTGAAAAGTTAGAGGGATTTAATTATATAAAATAATATTGACGTTATATGTCAAAAGTTAAAAAAAATATTTTAAAAAATGGTATTGCTACTGTATTCCAAAAGGGGATAAAAGTTTTACAGCAATTGTTTTTAGTTCCCTTTTTTATTACGGCTTGGGGAGCAGCTTATTATGGAGAGTGGTTAACACTTACCATTATACCTAGTGTTATTGCTTTTTCAGACTTGGGTTTTGGAACAGCTGCAGCCAATAGTTTTGTATTGGCATATGCCTCTGGCGATAAGCAAAAAGCTGCTAATATTAGCAAAAGCGGAATATTTATAATCACAATTATGATTACTCTTGCAGTGTTAATAAGTATTGCTGCAATTGTAATTTTAGGTGAGTTTAATGTGTTTGAAAAGTCTTTAATTCAGAAAGAAGATGCTATTTGGGCTGTTTCTATTTTAATTTTAGCACGTTTACTTGCTTTTTATTCTCAACTTATAGAATCTTATTACAGAGCTGCCCAAAAAGCTGCTTTAAGTATTAATTTATTAACAATAAGAGCCGCATTAAATATTGGTGCTGGTTTGTTGGTGTTGTTGTTAGGTTATGGTATTGTTGGTTTTGCTTTATCTCAGTTAATAGTAATTTTTTGTTTTAATATCTTTTATTTCATCAAAGGAAGAAGTGTTATTGGCTTGTTTAAAACACACCAAGGACAGAGAGATAAACAAGAGTTAAAAGTAATTACTAACAAAGGTTTGGGCTATCTAATGTCTCCGGTATGGCAAGCATTGTATTTTCAAGGGAGTACTTTTGCTATTCGTATTGTTTTAGGACCAGAAGCTGTTGCTGTTTTTAACACCGTACGTACTTTAAGTAGGTCTGTAAATCAATTGTTAAATATCATTAGTTCTAGTATATTTCCAGAATTGCAATTTGAAATTGGAGCAGGAAATATTAAAAAAGCACAGAAAATTTTTAGAGTAGCAATTTTTAGTTCTTTGTTAGTGGCCTTTGTGGGGGCTCTTTTTTTGGCGTTTTTTGGGTTGTGGTTTTATAAAATTTGGACTCATAATGAATTAGACCTACCTCCATTAATGTGGTATATATTTGTAATTGGTATTTTATTTAATGCATTTTGGTGGACAGCAAGTGTAGCATACAAAGCGGTTAATAAACCATACCAATTTGCAATACTAGGGGTGGTTTGTGCCGCTATATCGGTGATAGTAACCTATTTTGCATCAAGTTACATTGGTCTTACAGGAGCTGCTATTGGTAGTGTAACGTTAGATGTTTTAATGGCTGTATTAATAATGCCTCGTGTATGTAAATTATTAAATATAAACGCATGGGATTTATTTACACATGGTTGGGAAGATATTAAAGAAATATTTGGAACTTTTCTTAAAAAAATAAAAAAAATTGCATGAAGGCTACATTAGTTGTAAAATCAAGATTTCAATTTTTTCATTTGGCTAGACAATTGGAAAAAAAAGGATTGTTAAATGAAATTTATTCTGGTTATCCTAAGAGTAAACTAAAAGATGAATTAGGAATACCTAAGGACAAAATTAAAACTTTTCCTTATGTTATTACTCCATACATGGGACGTAGAAAATTTGGACTAAGTAAATACGAATGGTTAAATAATCTATGGGAATATAAAACTTCTACTACTTTAGACAATCATGTTACATCGCGTATAAAAGAACCAGGTTATTTAATCTCTATGTCTGGTAGCGGTTTAAATTGTGGTAAAAAGATGCAAAGTTTAGGAGGTAAACACATATGCCAAAGAGGTTCTACACATATTATCTATCAAAATGATATTTTGGCAGATGAATATGATCGTTGGGGATTCAAGTGGAAAGGAATTAATCCTAAAATTAAAGATTATGTAACCTCTGAATACGAACAAGCAGATAAAATTACAGTTCCTTCAGAATATGCACTACAATCATTTATAAAAATGGGAATTCCTGAAGAAAAAATGATGAAAATTCCTTACGGAGGACGTTTAGACCGTTTTTATAAAAAATCTACACCTGATACTGATGTTTTTAGACTTTTATGGGTAGGGGGTATTTCTCTACGAAAAGGATTTATGTACGCGTTAGAAGCGTTCCAAAAATTCAAACATCCTAACAAAGAATTTATAGTTATAGGGGTAATGTCCCATGAATTAAAATCCTTACTAAATGGACAAAATTTAGATAATGTTGTGTTCAAAGGAACAGTACCAAATGCCACTTTGATAGATTATTATAATAGTGCCACTGCATTTGTAATGCCTTCTATAGAAGATGGTTTTGGTATTGTGTTAAGCGAAGCATTGGCATCTGGTTGTCCTGTAATAGCCACACCAAATTCTGGTTCTGTAGATCTGTTTGAAGATGGAAAAGAAGGCTTTATCGTGCCTATTCGAGATTCAAAAGCACTAACACTAAGTTTTGAAAAACTTACTGACAATCCTGACCTTCGTGAACAAATGGGAATAATGGGACAAAGAAGGGTTGCTTCACTTGGAGGATGGGATGAATTTGGTGACCATTTTGAAACATTAATTAAATCACTATAAAATTCTTAATTATGACTATAATAGATAAACTAATTTATCATTGGCATTTTACAAAATTAAACATAGTAAAGACGATTATATTTAATTTTAAGGTCTTACCTTTCAAGGAAGCTCTAAAATTACCTATTTATTTATATGGTAAAGTAGATTTTTATTTTTTAAAAGGTACGGTGGAGTTTCGGAATTGTGAAATTTCTAAAGGCATGATAAAAATGGGAAGTAATAAAGAATATTTAGGCACTACTAAAGGGGCTTCATTAATCGTTATGGATCCAAGTTCAAAATTAATATTCTACGGACCTTGTCAGCTTAGTAATAATTTTTTAATTAGAATAGGTGTTCAAGCAACACTAAGTCTAAGAGAAGGTGTCTTTTTTGGGAGTGGTGTTAAGGTAATTTGCATCAACAGTATAAGTGTTGGGAAGTCAAGTAGAATCGCATTTGAATCTCAATTAATTGATTCTGATTTTCACTACACTTATGACCTTGATAGAGAAATAACAAAACCTAGGGAAAAGAGGATTATAATTGGTGATTATAATTGGATTGGTAATAGAACAACCATCTCTAAAGGAACCATAACAGGAGATTTTACTATTGCTGCAGCCTCTTCTATTTTAAATAAAAATTATACAAGAATAGATGAACCCTATCCAGTTTTGGCAGGACAACCAGCTAAATTAGTTGTAAAAAATATCAGACGTATATATGATATTGATTTAGAGAAACGATTGGCACATTTTTTCGAAGAAGGAGGGACTAATATCCCAGAGAGTTGGAAAGAAGATATAAAGTTGTCTTTTTTACAGTTAGATAAATAGATGTTATGAAAATACTTTCAGTAGGAACTTTCAGAGGAGAAAGCAATACCTGTTTGCACAGAAACTGGGCATTAGAAAAATACGCAGACAAAGTAGATAGGGTTGAAACATCTAAAGGAGCTACATCTTTATTTTTTAAAATAGCCTACCATTTATTTCAATTAGGATTACCAATTAAATTACCAGATGGAGTATTGGCTAATAAAAACATTCTAAAAAAAATTAAAGAAAATTATTACGATGTAATATGGATAGACAAGGGAATTGTCATTAATAAAGGCACTTTAAACTTTATTAAAAAAAACTCTCCAAAAACTAAAATAGTTAGTTACTCTCCAGACAACATGGCATTGAGGCATAACCAAAGTCAAAATTATTTAGAATGTATACCATTGTATGATTATATTTTTACTAACAAATCATACATTTTAGAAGACATGAAAAGTTTAGGAGCTAAAAGTATACAGTTTGTTAATAATAGTTATGAGGCAGCTTTTCATTATCCTAGAAGTTTATCTAAAGAAGATATTAAAAGGCTAGGAGGTGATATTGGTTTTATAGGTACCTGGGAAGAAGAGCGTTGTAAAAGTATTTTATATTTGGTAGACCATGGAGTGCCTGTAAAAGTTTTTGGAGGAGGTAAATGGAATGATTACAAAGATTATAGTCCTCATTTAGAAATTGTACCTGGAGTTTATTCAGAAGATTATTCCAAAGCTCTGCAAGCATTAAAAATATCTTTATGCTTTCTGCGTAAAATTAATTTCGATCAACAAACGACACGTTCTGTAGAAATACCTGCATGTAAAGGTTTTATGATGGCCGAAAGAACTGAAGAACATCAGATGTTGTTTAAAGAAAAAGAAGAAGCCGTTTTTTTTAATTCTAACGAAGAGTTGTTACAACAATGTGTTTACTATTTAGAAAATGAAAAAGAACGTTTAACTATATCAGAAGCGGGATGGAAACGCTGTCAAACATCTGGCTATTCTAATGAAAAAACAGTGGCAAAAATGTTAAATATTGCATTGGGTAAGAATGATTAAGAAACAAAAAATATATATATTAGAACAACTTAGTAAGTGGTTGGGTATTTTATTGATGATAGCCATACCTTTGGAAATACTCATGTTTCCATCTTTACCCAATCTGTTTGGGTGTTTAATGACGCTTTTAAGTTATTTGATATTTCGTTATTTTTTAAAACAAAAATATATACTAAGGTCTCCATTTGCTTTTTTTATGTATCTATCGATGTTTATGTATAGGTATTTGCCATTATTGGCTACTTTAACAGAAGGCAATCCAATTTCTGTTGGTTTTGAAAGGCCTTATGAAACGTTTATTTATGAATCTTTGGTGTTTATTTTAAGTTCATTGGCTTATTATTTGGTTTGCAACCCCAAACAGCGGGTTAAGAACAGTACCCTACAGAAACTCTTGTTTAAATTTGATTTTTTTAAAATTAAAGTACAAACCATTTGGTTTTTAGGTTTTATAGGCTTTGCAGTACGTTTATATACCTTTAGCACAGGAGGTGCAGAATATGGGGATGTGGGTGGAAAGTTTTTAGATGGAGTTAAGTACTTATTATACGCCCCTATGGTATTGCTTTTTCTTGATTTAACTGGCCTGCCTAAATATAGAAAAACAAATAAAGTATGGATTTATCTTACGATAGTATTTTTGATAAATATAGCCTCTAATAGTAGGGCTGCCATGATTACTCCTATTGCTATCTTTGGGCTTTTATTCTTTTTACATGCGGTAAAAAACAATATTCAGATAAAGGAAATTATTTCTCCTCGAAAGTTTTTCATCTTGATGTTATTTTTAGTATTTGGTTTAAATATGCTGTCAGACTTGTCTTATGCGATGTTGTATACAAGAGGGGGGAGATCGAGCGTTTCAAAAGTAGAATTGTTTCAACAAACCATTGCTACTTATCAAAATAAGAGTTTGATGCAAAAAATTAAAACAGATAGGAGCAAAAAAACAAGAAGTGTTGAAAATTATACTCAAGGGTGGACGGAAGCTTATATTGATAATTTTATGTTAAACCGTTATGCCAATTTGCGTATAACAGATGAAACTATATACCATGCAGATAGAAGAGGTTATGGAGACCCTGTAATGCAAGAACATTTTTGGATTCAATTAATATTAATTCTCCCTAACCCTGTCTTAAAATTTTTAAACATTAACTATAATAAAAATGATTATCGTTTTAGTAGAGGAGATTTGTTGTCAGGTGGTAGTTTGGGGAGTTTAGTGGTAACTAGTCATGTAGGTGATGGTTTGGCAACCTTTGGATATTGGTATTTCCCTTTTCAATTTATATTAAATATATGTGTGTTTTTCTTACTAAACACTTTTCTATATTTTAAAGGGAAGAAGGTAATTTATTCTGCTTTTGGTTTGATGAATGTATTTGTTTTTTTAGGAATGTTTCGTAATGCGAACGGTATGATTGTAGACTTGGGGTATTGTATTAGAAGATATTGGCAGGGTATTATCACTTATTTAATTGTATTAACTATTGTGGGTTTAATACAAAAAGTGCTATTTAAAAAATAAATTAAAACAAAAATAGAATCTAGCTTAGCTACTTTTATAAAACTTAGATGAGAAGAAAATAATAAATAAAGAATGAAGCTAACTTATTTTTTTCGTCCAAAAATGGATGGAGTTTTTAGTATAGAAATGGTGTTTGAACAACTTTTTCAGTTGCTACCAAAAGAGGTTGAAAAACAAGAATATGTTTGTACTCCTGAATGGAAACGTTATCGTAGTTTTTTGAAAGCGCGTAAATTTCAAGGGAGCATCAATCACATAACAGGAGATATTCATACCATTGCCTTATTTTTAAAAGGAAATAAAACGATTTTAACTGTACATGATATTGGTAGGTATGAACGTAATTTAACCGGGATACGTAAATTAATTATAAAATATTTATGGTTGCAATGGCCATTAAAAAAAGTGGCATATGTTACTACCATTTCAGAATTCACCAAACAAAAGTTGATTGATACCTGCCAAATTGAAGCAAAAAAGATAAAAGTAATCCCCAATCCAGCTAGTACCGATTTTAAACCTAATAAAAAAGATTTTAATGAAGAACAGCCGTTAGTATTACAAATTGGAGGAAGTTCGGTAAAAAACTTACCTAGGTTAATAAAAGCGGTACAAGGTACTCCTTTTCGTTTGTTGCTTTTGCGTAAGCCTACTGCAGAGTTAAAAAGACAATTGGATGAAGCAAATATTACTTACGAGTTTCGATACAATTTAACTAGGGGAGAAGTATATCAATGTTATTGTGATTGTGATCTTGTATTTTTTGCTTCTGAACATGAAGGATTTGGAGTTCCCATTCTTGAGGCACAGCAAGTAGGGCGTCCGGTAATTACAAGTAATATATTGCCTATGAATGATGTGGCGGGTGAAGGGGCTTTGTTAGTGAACCCAACAAGTATAGATGAAATTAAAAAGGCATTGCAAAAATTAAAGACAAAGACAGAGTTTAGAAAAAATCTCTTAGAAAAGGGAAATGCTAATTTAAAACGTTTTTCGGTGACCACAGTTGCAGATAAATATGTAAATTTATACAAACAATTAACAAAAGATTTAGATAATATATAATATGGGATTTTGGGATTTAATGATTCAAAAAGATGATTTTATCATACAAGGAATCAATGGTTTAGTGGCTGTAAAAAATCGATTTTCATTTGGAAAACAAAGAATTGTAAAATCGATGAAAAAAACATATCAAAATATAGATAAAGGAGATGAAGTATATGTTGTTTTGAATGGTCCTTCTTTAAAAAAACAAAATTTATCCTTGTTAAAAGGAAAAGATCTAATGTTTGTAAACAGAGGGTTTAAACATGAATTATATAAAGAGTTACAACCTAAATTTCATGTATTTGTAGATCCCAAGCTAAAATCTGGAGTTTGGCCAATTACATGGTTAGATGAAATTTTGGAAATGACACCCGAAGTTATTTTTATAATGCCTGTAAATTGGTTTCATTTAGAAAAACTAAAGCCTTATAAGAAGAGAGGTGTAAAATTTCTTTGGATGTTATCAAATACGCCTTTAAATTGTATAGGGGTATCTGGATATTGTTTTAAAGCAGCCATGTTTTGCGGTTATAAACAAATTTATTTTACTGGATTTGATGCCAATGGGTTAGCTTACGAACTAATCAATCATCAAAGCCATTTTTACGGCGCTAACGAAGAGAACAACACAAAAACTAGTAAAAATTATGTATTAGACTTGTTAATGCATAGTAGGCATTTAAGAGATTTACAAAGATTAGCAGAAAGTTCTAAGAAAAAGGGAGTAGAAATTATAAATTTAACAGAGGGAGGCTTGTTAGATATGTTTCCAAGGAAGACTATAGAAGAATCTGTAAAAGCATCAAAGTAATGAAAGTATTACATGTAATAGGGAGCATGAACCCAGAAACCGGAGGGGTTTGTAAAGCAGTAAGAGATATTATTGATGGGATGAAAATTTTAAAATCAGACATTATCAATAGCGTTCTGTGTCTAGATCCTAAAGATGCTTCCTATCTTAAAGAAGATCCTTTTACTGTAATAGCTCTTGAAGATAACAGAACAGGATGGAGTTATAGTAAAGCATTAATGCCTTGGTTAAAAAAACACGTAAAAAACTATGATTTATTAATAGTTCATGGTTTATGGCAATATCAAAGTTTTGCTGTCTGTAAAGCAGCTAAAGCAACACAAGTACCTTATTATGTAATGCCGCACGGGATGCTAGATCCTTATTTTCAAAAAGCCAAAGAGCGAAAATTAAAAGCGATTAGAAATAGGGTGTTTTGGGAGGTTGTAGAACGTAATTTGGTAAACAGCGCGGAGGGTTTGTTGTTTACATGTGAAGAAGAGAAGCAACTGGCAAGAACCACGTTTAAAGGATATCGACCTAATTCTGAAAAAGTAGTTGGTTTAGGGGTAGATGTACCTCCTAAAGAAACCATTGAGATGGAAAAGGCATTAAAAGCCAAAGTACCCGAATGGAATGAAAACCCTTTTTGGTTATTTTTAAGTCGTATTCACCCAAAAAAAGGCGTAGACCTTTTAATAGATGCCTATATAAAATTAGAAAAAGAACATTCTGTATTGCCGCAGTTAATTATTGCTGGACCAGGGGGTGAGACAGAGTATGGTCAGATGGTTTTTGAAAAGGCAAAGGGTTCTAAACATATTTATTTTCCGGGAATGTTGTCTGGAGATGCACGTTGGGGTGCTTTTTACAAAGCAGAAGCATTTGTTTTAACAAGTCATCAAGAAAATTTTGGTTTTGCGGTGGTAGAAGCGATTTCTTGCGGAACTCCAGTTTTAATTTCTGATAAAGTGAATATTTGGAGAGAGATTAAGAATGGAAATGTAGGCATGGTAGAAGTAGATACTAAAAAAGGAGCTTACGAGCTATTAAGTAAATGGTTTAGACTTAATAATGTTGCTAAGGAAAATTATGCTGAAGAAACTTTAAAAGTATATCAAAAATATTTTGATGTAAAAGAGGTGTCGAAACAATTTGTAAAAGCAATTAAAAGGTAGCCTATCATGGATAAAAAATTAAGCGAAAAGATTAAAGTAATTTCATTTGTATTGATTTTGTTGGTATTGTACATACATTCAGGTTTTCATCTAGATGAAATTGCAGGAATGGGCATTAATTTTTATGTGCAACGTGCTTTGGGTAAGATGTTAGGGAGATGTGCGGTACCTTTATTTTATGTAATCTCTGGTTACTTATTCTATTTTACGGCAAAAAATATCCAAAGTGTTTTTGATAAAATGAAAAAGAGGTTTAAATCCTTGGTAATTCCTTATTTAATTGGTTGTCTTTTTTTTGTTTCTGTTTTTTTTATTTTAAGATATGTTCCTGGAGTCTCTCAGTTTATGAATAGTAATCTTTCTGAATTCTTTAAAGAGTCTCCTAAGGTTATGTTATACAAAACGTTTATAAACTCAGGAAGTGGTACACCATTAGCTTTTCATTTATGGTTTTTACGCGATTTAATCTTATTAGTACTAACTGCCCCAATTTGGTATTTTGCATTTAAGTATTTGCGTTGGTATTGGGTACCTTTGGTTGCAATATTGGCTTTTTATTTTTCCAAAACTCCTCAGGTTTATGCATTATTTTGGTTTGCATTGGGGGGGGCATTGCCATTAACAACTTTTAAAGTTTTGGATAGAAGTAGCTCCGTAAGAAAGATTATAGTAATACTATTATTTTTGATTTTATGTATAGTACAATTATGTACCATAACATGGGTAGGGTGGCTGTCTTTAAAAATCCCTATTATTTTTATAGGAGTAATGGCTATTTGGTATGCGTATGATGTATTGGTTCCTGATGATTTTAACTTAGAATCACATCGCTATTTGGTTTACGCCACTTCATTTACTTTTTTTATTTACCTTTTTCATGAACCTTCATTAAATGTTGTAAGAAAGATTATCGTATTTCTTATAGGTAAAAATAGTTTGGGTTATTTAATTTCTTATTTATTATCACCTTGGTTATTTTTCTTTACAGGAACAATAGTTGGTTTAATTTTTAAAAAAATATTGCCTAGAGCATATGGTTATGCCGCAGGTGGCAGGTAGTAATTGTCAAAAAATAAGTTTTATAAACTTATTAATTAAGATAAACAGAATATAATTGATTGTGGAAGAAAAAATTAGATAATCAAACAATTAAAACAATTAAGTATGGAAAATTGTCAGGTTTAAGGATTTTATGAAAACAATACATAAAAAAAGGTAATAAGGTATTAATTGATAAAAACAAATAAAATATATTTCTAAAAATTTATTTAAAAAAAAAACTAAAAAATGAAAAAAATAGGAATCATCACCATACTAAATGTAAATAATTACGGAGCAGAATTGCAAGCCTCTGCCTTAAATATAAAGTTGCGAGATATGGGATATGATAATGAAATTATCAATTACCTGTACTATAAGCATAAAGATTATAAGCCAGAAAAAAAATCGAAACCCATTGTAAAAATAGATACAATTACCAACATGAAAGGTATTGCTTTAAAATGGATAGATAAATACAATAAAGTAACCCATGCAGCAAATACTAAAATAAGAAAAGAACGCTTTGATAAATTTCATGCAGAAAACACCAATATTTCTAAGCCTTATAAAAGTATTTCAGAATTGTACAATGCAAATTTAGACTATGATGTGTTTATTGTAGGAAGTGATCAAGTATGGAACCCGAATACTAGAACTTCTATAGAACCTTATTTTTTAACATTTGCTCCTAAAGATAAGAAAAGAATCTCTTTTGCTTCTAGTTTTGGTGTAGGTAGTCTAAATAAGGATTTTTATCCCACTTATAAAAAATGTTTTGAGAGCCTAGATACAATTTCTTGTAGAGAAGGATCGGGGGTCGATTTAATCAAAGAGATTACAGGTAGAGAGGCTACTCAAGTAGTAGATCCAACTTTGCTTTTAACCAAGACTGAATGGGAATCTAAAATGGTTAAATATGAAAGTAAAGAGCCATACATTCTAATGTATATTTTAACGTATTCACCCTACATTACAAACTTAGCCAAAGAAATTCAAAAACAAACAGGTTATAAAATTATTAGAGTATGTTTTAATTCTGTAAATGTAGAAAAAGACCCAACGATCCTAAACATAGTAGATGCAGGTCCTTCAGAGTTTTTAGGCTTATATGCGGGAGCTTCTTTTGTTTTAACCAATTCTTTTCATGGTTCGGTGTTTTCTTTAATATTCGAAAAACCATTTTATACAATTGCACCAGCAACAAAAAACAACAATGCTAGGCAAGAGAATTTATTAAAAATGGTGGGCTTAGAAAATAGGTTAGTTAAAGAAGGAAGTCCTTTTCCAACAGATGCATTAGAGATCGATTTTACCTTTCCATCAGAAGAACTAGAAAGACAAAGACAAAAATCCTTAAACTTTTTGACAAACGCTATCAACAAATAAATTTAGGAGACTAATTATTATGGAAGAATCTAATATAAACAATACAACAACACGGCATAAATTTTCTCTAAAGAATAAAATTTCTAGGGTTTTGTGGATGTTGTGTTCCATATTTTTCTTTAAACCTTTTAAACCTAGATTGTTTAAAAAATGGCGCGTATTTGTATTGCGTTGTTTTGGGGCTAATGTAAGTTGGAAAGCCATGGTAAATGCCAATGTAAAAATATGGGCTCCATGGAATCTTACCATGGGTGATTATGCATGTTTAGGCCCTAATGTAGATTGTTACAATCAAGGGCATATTACCATAGAAGCCAACACCACAATTTCTCAAAAAAGTTATTTATGTGCATCTAGCCACGATTTTACTTCTGTAAAGAACGAACTTTTTTTAGCTCCCATACATATAGCAAATAACGTTTGGGTAGCAGCAGGTGCTTTTATAGGGCCTGGGGTTACTATAAAAGAAGGTGCTATAGTTGGGGCTAAAGCAGCGGTATTTAAAAATGTAGAAGATTGGACTGTAGTAGGAGGAAATCCAGCAAAATTAATTAAAAAAAGAGTTCTGAAAAATGGCTGAAAATAAAAATAGAATTGAAGGTGTTGATTTACTAAAAGGGATTACTATTTTATTGGTTGTAATTTATCATTTGGGTATATTTTATGGTTTATCAGATATTATTAGAATGTATGTTGGTCCATTTTTTATGCAATTGTTTTTTTTTGTATCTGGACTCTTCTTTTCAACAAAAAAATCTTTTAAATTGTTTTTTTGGAATAAAGTAAATAGATTAATTATTCCATTACTTTTCTTTTATCTTTTAAATTATTTTGTAGGTTTTTTAGCTTCTTATTTTTTCTCATCAAGCCCACTTGTAGATGAATTCTCTTATGCTTCTCTTTTAGATTTATTTAACGGAAATGAATATTTTACATATTCTGGAGCTTTGTGGTTTTTGGCATGCCTAACAAATGCTTATTTTTTAATGTATCTGATTTTTCTAATCAAAAATGAAGTTTTAAAATTTTTAGTGGTTATAAGCCTCTCATTAATTGGTTATTATTTAGGAGTAAATAAAATAGATTTACCTTATTTTATAGATTCATCTTTAACTGTTATTTTATTCTTTTATTTAGGAACTATTTTAAAAAATAATATAGACACAATTATAAATAAGTATAGCCAAACTTATTTATTGTTAATTTTTTATGCTTTGTTTATTGTTTCTATTTTTATTTTTGATGATGAGCTTTTGTTAATGAAAAATTATATTGATGGTAATTATTTTGTTATTGTGTTAACAGCTATTATAGGTATTTTTAGCCATTTTTTAATATGTGTAAAAATTAATAAAATAAAAATTATTAATTTTCTTGGTAAAAATTCCCTTATTATATTAGGAACTCATCAAGTTTTAATAGTGCTCTTTAAATTAATTTTAAATCAATTTTCTTTCTTAAATAATGTTTCTGCATTAATTATTAATTTATTGTGTATAGTTGTTATAGAAATATTTATTATTAATTTTTTAAATCGTTTTTTACCTCATTTTGTAGGTGGTAAAGACATCATTAAAATTTAGTTTATGAGTTTAGCAGCAATAATATTAACGTATAACGAAGAACAGCATATTGCTCGTTGCATTACTTCTTTAAAAGATTTAGTTGATGAAATTTATATCATCGATTCCTTTAGCAAAGACAATACTGTTGAGATTGCCAAAGAATTAGGAACCAAGGTTTTTCAAAATCCATGGGTCAACTATGCCACTCAATTTAATTGGGCCTTAGAAAATTGTAACATTACTTCTGATTGGGTTTGGCGTATTGATGCCGATGAATATGCCGATGAAGCTTTGATCGCCAATTTAAAACAACAATTACCAACGGTAGGTAAAGAGGTAACAGGGATTTATGTACGCAGGGGGATTGTCTTTTTAGATAGGTTATTACAATACGGCACTTGGGCACCTCGCTGGAATTTAAAAATTTTTAGACATCAAGTAGGAAGTTGTGAAAACCGTTGGATGGACGAACATATTATTTTATCACATGGTGAAACCATACAAGTAGAAGGTTGCCAAATTGATGCCAATTTGAATGATTTTACTTGGTGGACAGATAAGCACAACCATTATGCAACCAGAGAAATGGTAGACATGTTAAGCATCAAATACCAATTGGGATCTCAAAAAGAAGTAGAATCGAAGATTTTTGGAACGAGCGAGCAACGTAAAAGGTTTATGAAAATGAAATATGCCAATATTCCTTTATTTGTCCGTCCTTTTCTTAACTTTGTCTATCGCTATATCTTTCGTTTGGGATTTTTAGACGGGAAACCTGGATTTATATGGCATGTATTGCAAGGCTTTTGGTATCGTTATTTAGTAGATGCCAAATTGTATGAATTAAATAGACGTTTTAACAAAGATGAAACAGCTATCAAAGCTTATCTCAAAGAAACCTATTTCAATTAGAAAATAAATTATTAAAATATTTTTAAATGGTAACTAAGAGAAATGTATTATTTGATTTAATTAGAGGTGTAAGTGCGCTCGTAGTAATGTTTAGTCATCTTAGAAATACGATGTTTATTGATTATTCAGAGTTAAAAGGTACAGGAAATATAAGTACAAAAATATTTTATTTTTTTACAGGTTTAGGGCATCAGGCAGTTATGATTTTCTTTGTTTTGAGTGGTTTTTTTGTAGGAGGAGCAGTTATAAATAAGAGAAGAATATTTAAATTTTCTGATTATTTACTGTCTAGACTTACAAGGTTATGGGTTGTTTTAATACCTGCTCTTATCTTTACATTAGGTTTAGATCTTTTAGTTGATTTCTTATCACCTGATATTATTGAAGGAACTTACTTAAAAATATTGAATAGTGGTCCTAAAGAATCTTACTCTTTGTCCATAAAAACATTTATTGCAAACATATTCTTTTTTCAAACGATATATACTCCTGTTTATGGTAGTAATAGTCCTTTATGGAGTTTGGCAAACGAATTTTGGTATTATATTCTATTTCCTTTAATGTTTATTGTTTTAAAAAATAAATCAACTTATAATTTTTATATTAGAGTTTTATCATTTTTTTTATTAATAGGTTTTTCTATAATGATATATGATAAACTTGAAGGGTATTTAATTTGGTTAATGGGAGTTCTAGTTTTTGCATTGTATCAAAGTAATATTAAAATCAGAAATAAATCCATTAGCAATCTTATAATTTTATTTTCTATGATACTTTTCTTAATTTCTATAGTCGTTTCTAAAAAAGATTATTTTGCAGGTGTTTCTTTAATATCTAATGATTTATTTATTGGTGTTTGTTTTAGTATATTCATTTTTTCTATAAAAGATTCAAGTTTTTTTATTATTGAAAATAAATACCTTTCTAAGTTTTCTATATGGTTGTCTAATATTTCTTTCACTTTATATGTAATTCATTTTCCCTTGTTGATGTTAATTTTTGCATTATTTTACAAAGATAATATGCAAGTTTTATCTTTAAATAGTTTCATTGAATTTAGTACCATTTCAATTGTATTAATTGTTTTTAGTTATTTCTTTTGGTATTTATTTGAAAGAAATACTGATAAAGTAAAAAAGTACATTAAGCAAAAAATAACGAAATAATTTTATAGTGGGTAATAATATTATTAAAATGTACCTTTGATAATAAAGATGATTTTAATAGTAAAATAACTTTGACCAAACAAAATATTAAATGAAAGTATCCATAATCACTATTGTATATAACAATGCAGTTTGTATAGAAAGCTGTATAGAATCTGTATTGAGTCAAACTTATAATGATATCGAACACATCATCATCGATGGTGGCTCTACAGATGGCACCCAAGATAAGATCCAACCTTATATTCCGCAACTAGGATATTATTTGTCTGAAAAAGACAAAGGGTTGTACAATGCCTTAAATAAAGGGATTAATGTAGCAACAGGTGATGTTATTGGGATTTTGCATTCAGATGATTTGTTTTATGAAACTACTTCGGTGGCAAAAATAGCTGAAGCTTTTTTGCAAAGTAAAGCAGATTTGGTCTATGCCAACGGATTATATGTAGAAAGAGCGGATATAAAAAATGTAAAACGTATTTACAAAGCGAAACCTTATAAAAAACGCTTTTTAAATTTTGGATGGATTCCTTTGCACACCACCATTTATACTACCAAGACTATTTTTGAAGAATATGGTTTATATGATGAGTCTTACCGAATTGCCAGTGATTATGAAATTTCCTTAAGATGGTTTAAAAACACCGCGATTAAAAAGTACTTTTTAAATGAATGGGTAGTAAAAATGCGTTTGGGGGGGAAAAGTACCACCGCTAGTTTGCAAAAAAAGAAGTCTTCGGAAGATTTTACCATCATAAAGAAGCATAAGTTGTTAGGATTTTTTACTTTAGCCAGCAAAATCGCGAGAAAAGTACCACAATACTTGATCCCTAAAATGTATTCAATCAAAAGCAGTACATAAACCATAAGACGCTGTATATCCCCTAAAAGAGTAAAAGAAAATGTTTAAGCCAAAAAATAAAAAAATATCCTTGATGCTACTGCTGGTAGACATCACATTGCTATTGAGTTGCTTTGTTGTTGCCAAATTAAGCATGTTCAATTTACTAATTTCCTTAAAGCTAGAGTTTGTCTTGTTGTTTTTATCTTGGTCTTTATTGTGGGCTATTATAGGATTGAAACAAGGTTTGTATGATGTGCCAAGAATCATACAAATGCACAAAGTGGTGGCAAAAAATTTAAAAGCCTTTTTAATCTTCTTTTTTATCAGTACGGGTTTGTTCTTTATAGTCACCGAATATGAGTTTTCTAGAAAATTTGTATTGTTGGTATTACTTTTCTTTGTGATGAGTATGACGGCTTTTCGCATGTTTGTGATGTATTGGTTAAAGCATACCCGAAAAAAAGGGAATAGAAACAATAGCATAGTGATCATTGGGATGAATGAGAATGTAACTAAGCTCATAGAAAAAATATATAAGAACAAAAGCTATGGTTTTCAAATAAAAGGGGTATTGACCGATGCCAAGGTAACGCCAGACTTTAAAGAATTTTACAAGGGAAAACTGGCAGATGTGACAGAGTTTTTAGACCAGCAAAAATTAGATGAAATCATCATCAGTTTGCCCTATACACAAAGCAAGTTGATC
This sequence comes from Polaribacter sp. Asnod1-A03, assembly GCF_045063585.1. Taxonomy (NCBI): domain Bacteria; kingdom Pseudomonadati; phylum Bacteroidota; class Flavobacteriia; order Flavobacteriales; family Flavobacteriaceae; genus Polaribacter; species Polaribacter sp. Asnod1-A03. Next base: position 2,222,037 of record NZ_JBEFOE010000009.1, read on the forward strand.
AATGATTTATTTCGATATGCGGATAATAATATGATCCGGGTCCGCATCATTCCAGAGTTTTCGGAATACTTATCACAGGTATTTACCATTGATTATGTACACAACATCCCAGTAATGAAGTTGCGTAACGAACCTTTGAACAAATTATCCAATCGGGTAATCAAACGGGTTTTTGACATTGTCTTTTCTTTGGGAGTGATTTTACTGATTTTTTCATGGTTATTTCCTATCATTGCCATCATCATTAAATTGACCAGTAAAGGCCCTGTGTTTTTTAAACAGTTAAGAACGGGGAAAGATGACGAACCTTTCTCTTGTTTAAAATTTAGAAGCATGGTGGTAAATACAGAAAGCGATGCCAAACAAGCTACCAAAGGAGACAAAAGGGTAACCCCTTTTGGGGCCTTTATGCGCAGAACTAGTATTGACGAGTTGCCACAGATTTTAAATGTATTGTTCAACAACATGTCGTTGGTAGGACCCAGACCCCATATGTTAAAACATACGGAAGAATACCGAGGGTTGGTAGACAAATTTATGGTACGACATTTTGCAAAACCAGGTGTTACCGGTTGGGCACAAATAAATGGATACAGAGGAGAAACCAAAGAAGTAAGTGACATGGCAAACCGAGCCGAAGCTGATATTTGGTATTTAGAAAATTGGAGCTTTATGTTAGACATAAAGATTATCTTTAATACCGCTTTTTCCATGTTCTTTAAAAAAGATGAAAACGCATTTTAAAACAAAATTTAGCAGCATGAATCAAATCAAAAAAACAAAAAAACAAATGAAGTACGCTTACCTATTCTTAATCTTGGTTTCCTTAGGAATCACTTCTTGTGTTTCTAAGAAAAAGATGGTGTATTTCGGGGAAAGAGAATGGTCTGTCATTAACAATGACTTGCAAAATTATGAACCGACCATTCAAAAAGACGACATGATTACCATCTATGTGTCGGCAACCAATTCCGAAGCTGTCTTACCATTTAATATTTATGAAAGTCCTATTTTAGGAAATTCGTTAGGAAATTTAAAGCCGATACCTTATCTAGTGAATGCTCAAGGAGAAATTAACTTTCCTATTTTAGGAACTCTAAAAGTGGAGGGGATGACCAATAATGAATTGAGTTTGTTATTGATAAAAAAACTCAAAGAATATATTGCAGACCCCATCGTTAATATTCGTACGGTCAACTTTAAGGTAACCGTAGTTGGAGAGGTAAATAGACCGGGAGCTTTTACGGTGTCCAACCAACGGATTACTGTGGTAGAAGCTTTAGGTTTGGCAGGGGATTTGACCATCAAAGCAAATAGAAAAAACATTACATTAGTTAGAGAAAAAGATGGTAAACGTATTTTTATTCCAATTGATTTGACCAACAAAGAATTGTTTAATTCGCCTTACTATTATTTATCTCAAAATGATGTGATTTATGTAGAACCGAACAAGGCGCAGATAAATTCATCGGTAGTAGGGGCCAATACCAGTATTATTTTTTCAGCGATATCATCCTTATTATCCATCATTGCTATTTTATTTTAAAAGCCAATTAATCTTAGTTTAATTATGCAACAAGAAAACAGTCACCTATTTGAAGAAGAAGAGTCAATCAATTTACAAGAAATATTGGGCAAGTACCTGTATTATTGGAAATGGTTTGTACTATGTATCCTTATTGCCTCTTTAGGAGGGTATATGTACTTGAGATATACACCCAACCAATACCAAGTAGCGTCTTCCATTTTGATTGATGATGAGGATAGTGGCGGACTGTCTAATGAATTGTCGGCTTTTGAAGACTTGGGCTTGATGGGAGATAATAAAAATTCCATTGAAAACGAAATTGGGATTTTAAAATCTTATTCTTTGATGGAAACGGTGGTTAAAGATTTGGGAATTAATATGACTTTTCATCACAAAGGAAATGTCCGAGATGTAGAAATTTATGATGAAAAGCCTCCTTATAATGTGGTGTTTGCAAACAAAGAGCAGATATATGATGTAAGTACAATTTTTACCATTGTAACAGAAACTCCTACCCAGTTTACCATGATTTTAGGAGATGGGAGTAGTTCCATACATTTATTTGGTGAAAAAATTAGCACAGCCTTTGGAGATATCACGATCACCCCAAGAGATGAATTACCCTTAAAAAAAGATGGAGGGGTTAAAGTGAAAATTAGCTCATTAAAAAATGTAGTCAATGGATTAAGAGGGAAACTAGGAGTCTCTATAAAATATGATGGTTCTAGTATCATAGAATTAAGTTTAACTGCCGAGAACCGAGCAAAGGCCATAGCTATTTTAAACAAATTGGTACAGCAGTATAATGAAAACGCAGTGGCAGATAAAAATTTGGTAGGAAACAATACCAAAAAGTTTATCAACGAGCGTTTGGCGGTAATTGAAAAAGATTTGAATGATGTAGACAAGGGAGTTGAAGAGTTTAAGGCAACCAATAGTTTGACCGACATTTCTTCTGTAGCTACTTTGGCTCTCGAAAATAATGCTGAGTTAGAAAAGAAAATCACCGAACTGAATACCCAATTGCGTTTGACCCAATATGTAGCAGATTATATTAGAGAAAATGAGGACAATTTGATTCCTGCCAATTTGGGCTTGCAAGATGGTTCTGTAAATGCCAACAGTGCCCAATACAACGAATTGATTTTAGAACGCAACCGAATCTTAAAAGGTTCTAGTACTAAAAACCCTGTGGTACAAAACTTAAATTCGCAAATTGCTCAATTGCGTGCTAGTATTACCCAAAGTTTGGTGAATTTACAATCTTCTTTGCAAATCTCTTTAAAGGATGCACAAAAAGCGGAGCAGTTGTCAAGTTCTAAAATGATCTCGGTACCTACTCAGGAGAGAGAGTACAGAGACATACAACGTCAACAAGAAATCATTGAAACTTTGTATTTGTACTTATTACAGAAGAGAGAGGAAAATGCCATTTCTATGTCTTTAAATGTAGCCAATGCCAAATTGTTGGATGCAGCCCAAGCAGGTAGTGCTCCGGTGAGTCCCAGAAGAAAAATGGTGTATCTAGTGGCTTTAGTATTAGGTTTTTTAATTCCTTTTGGTGTTATTTATCTAATGTTTTTATTAGACAATAAGGTACAAGGGAATAAAGATGTAGAAGCCGTGGTAAAAGCACCTTATTTGGGAGAGATTCCTAGAGGTTCAAATGAACAAAAAGTAGTAGTCAGCAAAAATGATCGATCTGGGATTGCAGAATCCTTCAGGATGCTACGTACCAACTTAGACTTTATGATCCCAAAAGGCAAAGAAGGGGTGGGAAAACTGATTTTTGTAACCTCTACCGTACCTGGAGAAGGAAAGACCTTTATTGCCGTAAACTTGTCTTCGGTACTGGCACTTGCGGACAAGAAAAAGGTATTGTTGATTGGGGCAGATATAAGAAAGCCACGTTTGGAAGAATATTTAGACGTAAAACTAGGGAAAGGAATTACCCATTATTTAACCGATGATTCCATACAGATCCCCGAATTGATCCATCATTTAGAGGATATTAATGTGGATATTTTACACTCGGGAATCATTGCTCCGAATCCTGCAGAGCTTTTAAGTAATGGACGTTTTGAAGACCTTTTGGCTTATGGTAAAGAACATTATGATTATGTGGTAGTAGATACAGCTCCTGTAAAACTGGTAACCGATACCATGTTATTAGGAAAAGATGCGGATTTGTTTGTATATACGGTAAGGGCAGATTATACCCACAAAAGATTGTTAGACATTCCTGCAAAAATTTATGAAGACAAGCGTTTGCCAAATATGGCGGTCTTATTGAATGATGTAGACATACAACGTGGTTATGGTTATGGTTATGGTTATGGTTATGGTTATGGTTATGGTAACCAAGGAGGCTATGGTGATGATGTAGAAGAAGTATTACCTTGGTGGAAGAAACTGTTTAAGAAATAAAAGCTTTTTTATAAATTATATTTAAAAAAGAGTAAAAAAAAGAAGAAATTACATTTGTAATTTCTTCTTTTTTTTTGTCATTATTTCTAAATAGAAGAGTAATTACTATTATAAAGTATAGTAATATTTAAATATAACTAGATTATCATTGAAATGAATAGATAGAATTCATTTAAAAAGTATCATACTTAAAAATTTCTTTTTTTTTTTTAAATAGTTAAACATTTGAGAAATAAATAAAATTTATTTTTAAATAACATTAAGACTTGTTTTTTCAACTCAAATTTTTTTATCATAAAAAATGTATTTCAAAAATAAATACTGAATGTTATAGTATTTGTTATTTTCTTATTTTTTAAAATGGGTTATATCTTATACAGAATGGATTATATTTTATATATAATACAGAGCTTGATTTTCTAGATTTACATTTTGAAATAGAGTTGAAGTTATAATGATTTTAAGTCTATAAAACCATTGATTCGTTGATGAATTACAAAATATAAATCAGTATAAAATGATAAAAAAGAATCCTCTCTTTCCAACTTTTGTTATTATAGTTTTCTTGTTTTTATCAGGATGTAAATCCGAAGAAGAAACCAAAGTTTTAAAGCTGGCCCATGCCTTAGATACCCAACACCCGGTGCACAAAGCCATGTTAATTTTAGGTGAAAGATTGAAAGAGAAATCGGGCGGAAAATTAACGGTAACTATTTACCCAAGTAGTCAATTAGGTGGAGAACGAGAATGTTTAGAACTCTTACAAATTGGGAGTTTAGACATTACCAAAGTTTCTGCAGCGGTTTTAGAGAATTTTATACCAGAATACAAGGTGTTTAGTGTGCCTTACATGTTTAGAGATAAGAAACATTTTTTTAGTGTTTTTGATAGTGAAATAGGACAAGAACTCTTATTAAAAGGAGAAAAATTTCGATTAAGAGGGTTAACGTTCTATGACGCTGGTAGTAGAAGCTTTTACATGAAAGAAAATCCGATTAAACTACCTATAGACTTAAAAGGAAAGAAAATAAGAGTTCAAAAAAGTAACATGGCAGTTGCTATGGTAAATGATTTAGGAGGATCGCCAACACCAATTTCTTGGGGAGAACTATATACTGCTTTGCAACAAGGAGTGGTGGATGGCGCAGAAAACAATCCACCGAGTTTTTATTCGTCTAAACATTATGAGGTTTGTAAGTTTTTTTCTTTAGATGAACATACTTCTATCCCCGATGTTTTATTAATCGGTACCGATACTTGGAGTCGTTTAAACGAAGAAGAAAAAGGTTGGTTAAAAGAAGCAGTGGCAGAAAGTACCATTGCACAAAGACAATTATGGGCGGCATCAGAAAAGGAATCTTTAGAAGCTGTAAAAACAGCAGGAGTTGAAATTTTTTATCCAGAGAAAAAACCATTTGAAACACAAACACAAGGTGTTTTAGAAATGTTTGCGGATGATGAAGAAATGAAATCTTTGATTAAATCTATAAAAAATATAAAATAATGAGGGCAAAAATAGATACCGTTTTAGAAAAATTAATGCTTTTTATTTTAGGAATGATGTTATTAAGTGTTGTTTGGCAAGTGTTTTCTCGGTTTGTTTTAAAATCACCAAGTACGATTACGGATGAAATTTCTAGTTTTTCTTTAATTTGGGTTGGATTATTAGGAGCGGCTTACGCCACAGGAAAATATTTACATCTGGCCATTGATTTGATACCAGAACCTATAGTGGCAAAAAAACAAGATTTGTTTGATGGCATTGTGTACGTAGCTACTTTTACTTTTGCTTTTATAGTGATGGTAATTGGAGGCATTCGGTTGTGTCAATTAAGTTTTCAATTCGGACAAACATCAGCAACGTTAGAAATCCCTTTGGGATTGGTGTATTTAGTGGTTCCTATCTCTGGAAGTCTAATTTGCTATTATACCATAGACACCTTGATTCATAAAAGAAAATTAAATAAAGTATAAAAGAGATGAATTTAGTAGAAGTATTAATTTTGGTAACTAGCTTTTTAATTTTCTTATCACTAAGAGTTCCTATTGCTTATGCTGTTGGTTTGGCAGCTTTATTAACTTTATTGAGCTCAATGCCGTTTTTACCTACGGTAACAACCTTAGCGCAAAGAATGGCAACTTCGTTAGATAGTTTTACACTTTCTGCGATACCCTTTTTTATTTTGGCAGGACAAATTATGAACAGAGGAGGAATTGCCGTCCGGTTAATCAATTTTGCAAAGGCCATTGTAGGACCACTTCCTGGAGGTTTGGCTTTTGTAAATATTATTTCTTGTATGTTGTTTGGTGCCATTTCTGGTTCGGCAGTTGCTGCAGCTTCTGCCATTGGAGGGTTTATGAACCCAATGATGGAAAAAGATGGTTATGACAAATCGTTTAGTGCTGCTGTAAATATAACCAGTGCCACTACGGGATTGATCATTCCGCCAAGTAATGTATTAATTGTATATTCTTTGGCAAGTGGTGGCGTTTCCATCGCTGCCTTATTTATAGCAGGTTATGTGCCTGGTTTGTTAATGGGACTTGCTTTAATGTTAGTGGCTTTAATTTATGCCATCATTAAAAAATATCCGACAGATAAGTTGGTTTCTTTTAAAGAGTTTTTAAAACGTTTTATAGCGGCTTTCCCTAGTTTGATGCTGCTGGTACTGGTGATTGGCGGAATTGTTGCGGGTATTTTTACAGCAACAGAAGCTTCTGCCATTGCGGTGGTGTATACCTTGGTATTGGGTTTTGTGTATAAAGAGATTACGTTAAAAGATCTTTCTCCAATTTTGATAGAAACTATAAAAACCTCGGCCATTGTATTGTTTTTAATAGCAACTTCGATTGCCATGTCTTGGGTAATGAGTTATGAAAACATTCCGCAAGAAATTAGTAGTACTTTATTGGCAATTAGTGACAATCCGATCGTTATCTTAATCATCATCAATTTAATCTTATTATTTGTAGGTGTTTTTATGGACATCACTCCAGCTGTTTTAATCTTTACACCGATTTTTTTACCGATAGTGACTGAATTGGGGATGCACCCGGTACATTTTGGAATTATTATGATTATGAATTTGTGCATTGGACTTTGTACTCCTCCTGTTGGTTCCGTACTCTTTGTGGGGTGTAGTGTGGCAGATTTAAAGATTCAGCAAGTAATCAAACCACTTTTGCCTTTATTTTTAATATTGATAGCGGTATTGTTGATAATTACCTATTTTCCGGAACTGACTTTATGGTTGCCCAGACAGTTTGATTTGATATAGTTTGATTTGTTTCTATTAAATGACCTCAGTATCTTTTGTTAAAATATACTGGGTTTTTTGTAGAACAATGTTTTAATGTTCATTCAAATACCTGTTGTGTATTTTGATAAAATGATGTCAATTCTAATGAATTTTATAATAGAGGTGATTTAAATTCATACAGTTGTATTGAGGATGAGAATCGTTGCTTCTAAATTAGTTATCTATACAGTTTTAAGTTATGCTTGCTAACATTTAATTTAGTCTTTATAATGGTTAAAGAAGTATACTTTTAAGTTATTAGGTTAGGTATAGAGTTAAAAATTACTTCTTTTTTAAAAACAAAATGTTTCTATATATCATTGCTTTTTAATTACAAAACTGTAATTTAAATGGTGATTTTCTTAATGACTGTTCATTGTAAAATCACACTTATACACTTTATGTATAAAGACTTATAACTATTCCTGTATTTTAAAATAAGCCTTCTATAGTATTGTTTTTTTAATGCAAACGATCAGCGTTCAATAGGTAAAGAAAAGAGTTCTATCACACTCTTATTTGTTTTAAAGATGATGATGTTGTTACTATTTTCGTGGATAATAATTCTAATTTTTGCTGGTCTAAAAAATCTGTAATTTATTAATTTAATACCTTTCTTAAGGTAGGAATTATTCTGTTTGTTACTAAAGAATTTTTATGAAGGAATGAATTTGAGTAAAAAAAATAGCTGCAGATAAAAATATCTGCAGCTGAAATTAACTACTACTTAAAAAATCAAATCAAATTAAATAATCGTTTTTACCATCCAGGATTTTGTAACAAGCTCTCATTAAGACCTATTTGATTTGTTGGTATTGCATCTAAATAGTTTTTTAGTGCAAAGTTTCTATTTCCTGCAGGGTCTAATATTAAGGCCCCTGCTTTAGTTGTAGCAATACCTGCATAAGAAGATACTTGTTGTTCCGTTGTTGTTAAACCTAAAGGAAATGCATCAGCATTATAGATAGTAGTACCTGGATTTTTAGGGTTATCTGCTGTTTCATATTCTGTACCTTCTATATACACAACACATAAATCCTGGTTTAATTCTACCTCTGCAATTGCCCAACGTTTTAAATCATCAAATCTGAAATTTTCTCCTTCCAATTCGATAGCTCTTTCTCTTCTTATTTCACCTAACATTGTTAAGTCTGAATATGGAGCAATTAAAGCATTTGTAAGAGGTGCTACATTAGCACGTGCTCTAATTTTATTGATAGAAATATCAAGATCAGCATCAGAAATAGTACCATTGCCTAATTCTACTGTAGACTCTGCATAAATTAACATCACTTCTGCTAAACGTATTTGTGGGTAATTAAACGATTCTTCTCTAGTTTCACGTAAACGATATTCTGTGGCAAACTTGCGCCCTAAGTAACCAATATTACGTCCCGCTCCTGGAGACAATAATTGAGGTACATATCTATAGTCGAAAACAACACCGCTCGTTGCAAAATCTGCATCGTATTGGGCACCACCACCATTGGTATTTGCTCCCCAACCCCAGTATTCTCTTAAAGGAGTATGTACAAAACTTTTTAAACGATAATCACGATTTTCAAATTCTGAAGTCATGGTGTCATACCCTTCAAAAACACTTGAATATTGTACTGGTAAACCATCTTCACACAAATACATATCCATCATTTTACGAGAAGGAGTCACTCCTTTTGCATGTGTTAAGTTTTTACGAATTTGTCTTAAAGAGTAATCATAAACAGTTTGAAAAATAAACTCTTTATTATTGGCTTTACTTAAGCCAGCAGGATTAGAACCCCCATCTTCTAAATTGTATAGATAATATAAATGATCTTCACCTAATTCCGCTCTATGATCCCATAATTCAAAGGCTCCGCTATTCATCACCTCTATAGAATATTGTTTAGCATCTGTTAACATACTTTGTACACTAGGATAATCGCTAGGCTTTGCAGAACCTGCACCTTCACTAACACCATCTCCATCTGTACTAGTACCTACATATTTTTCCCAAGTAGCTTCGTAAAGTAATACACGTGCTTTAAAAGCTTTTGCAGCTTCTAACGATAATTTTCCTTGATCTGCTGTACCCATAGAGACTGCTGATGGTAATCTTGAGATGGCTGCTTCTAAATCAGAAAAAATTAGAGAAGCAACTTCATAACGACTATTTCTTGCCGCATACAATTCTGGAGAATCTACATCAAAAGCAATATTTGCAAGAGGCACGCCTCCAAAACGTGTTAATAAGTTATAATGATGCCAAGCTCTAAAGAAATAAGCAGTTCCTATAGAAACTTGAATTTCGCTAATTTCTCCAGTATAATCAACTGCTTTTTCGATGATTTGATTTGCTGCACGCATATATGTGTAATTATTAGACCATATATTATCTGTGGCAGGTGTAGTGATGTTTCCAGAAGAATAAGATGGAGAACCTCCTAAATTTCCTGATAAATCTGAAGAAGTATCACCTTGAGAATCTTGGTCTCCTTCATAGTCAAAACCTAACCTTGAATATAGATTGTTTGCAGCATTTTCAAAATGTTCTGGTGTCTCAAAATATACAGCTTCTGTAACTGAATCTTGAGGTTCTTGGTCTAAGTATTGCTCTTGGCAGCTTGTAAAAGCTAATGCTATTAAAGCAAGAGAAAGACTTACTATTTTTATATTTCTAATTTTCATATGTTGAATATTTCTATATATTAATTAATTATTAAAATGAAAGTTCTAAGCCAAACAACATCGTAGAAGTATAAGGAACTGTTGCTCCTTGACTGGCTGCACTTCCTTTTTCTGGATCAAAACCATCTTTAATGTTATCTATTACAAATAAATCATTTCCTGTAACTGATAAACGTAACCTATCTACTCCTATTTTATCAATTAAATTAGAAGGTAAACTATATCCTAAAGACAATATTTTAGCACGTAAATAAGATGCTTTAATAACGTTTATATCGTTAATATGTCTATAATTCCAATTATTTCTAGATCCGTTATAAGAGATAGCAGGGTTAGAAGCACCAGTATTTGTTGGTGTCCATGAAGAAGTAAGGTAGGTAGGGTTTTGGTTGGTCCACCAACTTCTCATAGGGTAGGCCAAAGCACCGTCTCTAACAATGTATTGTTGTCCTACACCTTGAAAAAATGCGCTAAAATCAAATCCTTTATACTCTAAACCAAGTCTAAAACTATAATTATTGTGTGCACTAGCATCTCCATAATATACAAGGTCATCTGTAGTTATTTTACCATCACCATCTGCATCTACACGTCTTACACTACCAGGTGTTAAACGGTTAGCACTTGTATATGCAGGTAATAATGTTCCAGACTTCATAACTGCTTGGTTAGAGGTATTGTCAAAACCTACTTGGTTGTAATATTCTAATACTTCGCTTTCATTTTGTAGCAATCCATCTGTTTTATATGTGTAGATTGCATTTAAAGGTTTGCCTTCAACAACACCATTTACACCATAAGAGATTGCAGTTGATCCTTCCATTTTAGAAACTTCACTTCTACTATCCCAAAACATTACACCTAGATTATACTTCAATTCACCAATGTTATCTTTCCAGTTTAAACCGAATTCAAAACCATCACTTTTAAAATTCCCACTATTTGTTTTAGGGGCTCCTGCTCCTAATAATTGAGGATAGGTTACAGAAACTAACATGTCGTTATTTTCTCTATGAAAAATATCTAAAGAACCACTTAACCTTCTGTCTAAAAATGTAAAATCTAAACCAAAATTGGTGTTTTGAACACGTTCCCAAGAACGTTCTGTAGTTGTTAAACCACTAATCCAAGAAGTATTTGCTAATGAAGGGTCTGCTCCAAATATTGTAGAACCCGTTCCAATACTAGATAAATAATCATAGGCTCCAATACCTGTTACAGAACCTGTTTCACCATAAGATGCACGTATTTTTAAATTATCAAAGAAATTTAAATTTTCAATAAACTTTAATTTATGAAGATTTATACCTGTAGAACCACTAAAGAAATTTGCCCATCTATAATCTGGGTGTAAACGAGAAGATCCATCTCTACGTCCTAAAAGTTCTAATAAATAAATTCCATCATAATCATAATTAAATTTACCAATGTAAGACATCAACCCAACAGCATAACTAGATCCGTCTGTAGTTTGCGTTGTGATGTCTCCTGTACTAATATCATCTAATTCATCAGATAACATATTAGTTCTAGACATACTATAATTATTACGTTGATCTTGTTCTGCAGTCATACCTGCTAAAATACCAAAGTTGTGTTTGTCGATAGAGAAGTTATAGTTTCCTTGAAATACATGATTTTGGAAAAAACGATCAGAATCTTCATATTTAACGCCAGAACTAGCTAATGTAGTTGGTGTGTATGATACATTACCTTCCCAATCATACATTGTAATAGAAGTATTTCTTGTCATTTTATGACCATTACGAGAACTCATATTACCGAAGTAAGAAAAGTTTAAACCTTTTACAAATTTATCTAAATCTAAAGTTATTTTACCTCCTAATCTAAATATTTGTTCCGTATTAATAGTTCTACCACCTTCATCTAATTTCGCTAATAAGTTGTTTCCTCCAAAGATATCATAGTATTGACCTTGATCGTTGTATAAAGGAAAAACATACATATCTTGTACTCCGTCACCTACACCTTGCGTTGGTTCATTAACCACTCGATTATCATAAGAAACATTAAATTCTGTCTTAATTAAATCGTTTACTTTATGTGTTAAATTTGTTCTAAAATTATAACGTTTTACACCATCATAAACAAATTTAATAGGAGAACGTTCGTTAGCATAACCAAAAGAAGTTCTATAAGTAGTATTCTCATTTCCTCCAGATAGAGACAAGTTATGTCTTTCTGAAACAGTGGTACCATAAACAGCATCGTATTGGTTTGCATCTGCAAAACGGTGTTCTTTACCATCCCACCAAATATAAGATTCTGGTACCATAGGGAAAGTTCCGTTAGAGATTAATCTAGTTTCATCTTCCGTAAAAAAACGATAGGTAGCTGTAGATTGTTGCGTGCCTCCATTTACATCTTGATATTCAAAAGTATCATTTGCTCCTGCTAATAACCAAATATCTGCCCATTCTTGTATACCAGCAACCGGCATGTCTCCTGGTATATTAAATTGAACTTCACTTTTGTAATCTACTTTCATTTTACCACTTTTACCTTTTTTAGTGGTTACCAAAATAACACCACCGGCTGCTTTGGTACCAAATATTGCGGCTGCACCATCTTTTAAAACAGAATAACTTTCTATATCATTCGCATTAATGGTGGCAAGTTGCCATTGAGGAATTTCTAAACCATCTAATAAAATAAGAGGGCTAATATTATTTACAGAAATATCTCCTCTAATTTGAATACTAGATCCATCGTTACCAGGACGAGATGAGGTACGTGTAACAACGACACCAGCAACTTCTCCTTGTAAGGCTAAAGCTGCATTAGAAGTACCTTTACTTCTAAGAATTTCATCTCCTTTTACTTGAGCTACAGAACCAGATAATGTTTCTTTTTTAGCAGTACCGAATCCAACTACAACGATTTCATCTAAAGTCGTAGAGTCGTATACTAATGATACGTTAATAACATTTTTATTACCTACAAGAACTTTTTTAGTGACAAAGCCTAAATAAGAGAATACTAAGGTTGCTCCTTCCGGTACATTAATACTATATTGTCCATCAAAATCAGTAGTTGCCCCAATAGATTTACCTTCTACTATGATATTAACACCAGGTAGAGGAGAATTGTCGTCTGCCGCTAAAACTTGTCCGGTTATTGTTCTATTTTGATTGTTATCTATAGAATAAGTTGGAGTGGCTGCGTGCAATTCTGCAAAAGAGCCGCAAAATACAAAGCCCACTATCCAAAATAAACTTGCAAAAATTTTCAGATTCATCTGACATTGTCTTAGTTTAGTCATAAAATTATTTTTTTAGTTAATTATGTTTCATTGATTTGTTTGTGTCCAAATCGTTAAACAATGTTAAAAATTATTAAAAGAAGAGGTTATAAATTAATATTCAAACCTCATAAAATATCGTTCATTTAATAATTTTCTCCCTGTTAAATCATTAATATGGTTTTTTTATTCTTTTTTTTTATTAAAAATACAATGAATGTAATCTTTTTTTAACTTAAAATTATACATATTTATTTAATCTTTAAAAAGAGTCTATTTTTTCTTTTTAAAACAGAAGAAAATTTGTTTCTATAGATAATTAATAGAAGAGTGTTGTGGTTTTTGTATTAAAGTTCTTATAGTTAAATAGTTACTTTTTTAAATCTATAAGGTATATTGAATAAATACTTTAATAAGGTTTGATTATTACCAATAAATAAGAATTCTTTTGATTTTTATTAAGGATCTAAAATACCAGTCTTAATAATATCTCTTAAAAAATACCTTGTAATAAATATAAAAGTTGATAAATAAAAGAATGTACATATAAAATTGGCTATAATAACCAGTCCATCTCTTTTTTTGATTACGAGAATTAAAATCCTCTATATATTTATCAAAAGAACAATATTTTATAGTGTTTGAATTATAAGTTATTTAGAGAATTGATAATAGTTATTATACTTGTATTTGAAATACACCAAGATTTTAAGCTTACTTTTCTTAATTATAAAGATAAAATTTATGAAATATAAATTTATGAAATCAGTTGATAAGTGAGTTTAAATTATTTATTTATTAAAATAAATACTTAAATATTGTGTAGTTGTTATATTTTGGTGTTTTATAAGTGTGAATTAATTTTTAAAAAGTAGAAAATAGTTTGTTTTATCATCTTTGTTTTTTAAATTTACAGAATGGAACAGAACAGTATAGGTAAAAATGAAACTTTCTTCGATATTCATCATGAAAGTGATATTCCCAAATATCAACAATTGGTAAATGCGATTAATAATGCCATAGCAGAAAATGTATTACAGAGAGGAGATGTTTTGCCTTCTGTGAATAAAATTTGTAAAGCAAATGCATTATCAAGGGATACGGTATTTAAAGCCTATTCAATTTTAAAAGAAAACGGAGTGATAGAATCAGTACCCAATAAAGGGTATTATGTAGCCAATGAAACAAAAAGGGTGTTACTAGTATTGGACACTTTTAAAGCATATAAAGAGGTGTTGTATCATTCTTTTGTGAATAATATATCAAATAATATCATTGTAGATCTTCAATTTCATCATTACAATATCGATAATTTTAAAACCATAGTTAACAATAGTATTGGTAAATATTACAAGTATGTAATAATGAACTTTGAAAATGAAAGTATTCCAAATATTCTAACTAAGATTCCTAATGACAAACTCTTATTAATTGATTGGAACATTTATGCTAGACCTACTAATAATTATGTTTTTCAAGATTTTGGTAATGCTTTTTATAATGTTTTAAAAGAGAGCCTTCATCTGTTTAAAAAATACAAAGAACTTGTTTTTGTTTACCCTAATTACTCAGATCACCCAAAAGAAACTTTAGAATTTTTTATAAGATTTTGCAGAGATTTTAATATTGAAAGTAAGACGATTAGAGATTTAAAAGATTTTAAGATTCAAAAAGAGTATGCATATATAAGTACAAGCGATCGTTTTTTAGGTCTATTTTTAGAAAAGTGTAAGGATAATAATTTAGAACCAGGAAAAGAAGTAGGCATACTTTCTTATAACGAAACTCCTATGAAAAAATTTATCTACAAAGGGATTACCGTAGTTTCTACAGATTTTAGAGCATTGGGCACAAGAGCTGCAGAATTTGTTACAGAAGAAAAAGAGCTCAAACAATATATACCCACAAAATTAATTTTAAGAGAATCATTATAAGTTATGTATTATTATATAGGTTACGATTTAGGAAGTTCATCAGTTAAAGCAGCTTTAATTGATGCTAAAACAGGAAGGTCTGCAGGCGTTACTAATTACCCCGAAAAGGAAATGGCTATTCTAGCTTTAGAAACAGGTTGGGCAGAACAAGACCCAGAAATTTGGTGGAAAAACATAGGTAAAGTAACGCAAAAGTTATTAAAGCAAACAGGTATTTTATCAAACAAAATAAAAGGAATTGGTATTGCTTATCAAATGCACGGTTTGGTTATTGTAGATGAAAATCACAAAGTATTAAGGCCCTCCATCATTTGGTGCGATAGTAGAGCCGTTTCTATTGGTAACGAAGCCTTTATTGGGGTAGGTAAAGACAAATGTGTTGCTAACCTATTAAATTCACCGGGTAACTTTACACTTTCTAAATTAAAATGGGTAAAGGAAAATGAGCCAGAAACCTTTAAGAAAATTCATAAACTATTACTTCCTGGAGATTTTATAGCATTAAGATTAACAGGAGAAGCAACGACTACTATTTCTGGTTTATCCGAAGGAATGATGTGGGATTTTAAAGAAAACAAACCCGCAGAATGGTTGTTTGACTATATGGGAATCAATACCGATTTAATTCCTACAATTCTTCCCACATTTTTCAATCAAGGTAGAGTAAGTAAACAAGCTGCAGAAGAAACAGGTTTGCCACAAGGAATTCCGGTTTTATATAGAGCGGGAGATCAACCGAATAATGCTTTGTCATTAAATGTATTACACCCTGGTGAGATTGCTGCAACTGGGGGTACAAGTGGCGTTGTGTATGCAGTTACAGATAAAACAGATTCTAAAGAAAGTATTAGAATAAACAATTTTGCGCATGTTAATTATACAGAAAAAACTCCAAGAATTGGAAAACTTTTAAATATTAACGGAGCGGGAATTCAATATAGTTGGATGAAAAATAATTTAGCGCCAACAGATTCTTATAATGATATGAATGAATTGGCTTCTCAAGTTCCCGTTGGTTCAGATGGCCTAAGAATTGTGCCTTTTGGTAATGGAGCAGAACGTATGTTAAATAATGCTAATAATGGAGCTGCTATTTTAAACTTGAATTTTAACAAACATAAAAAAGAACATTTGTATAGAGCAGCTTTAGAAGGGATTGCTTTTGCTTTTGTGTATGGTATTGACATTTTAAAAAATGATGGAGTAAACTTATCAGGAATGAAAGCAGGTAATGATAATTTATTTCGTTCAGAAATTTTTTCAAAAACCATAGCAACTCTTATTCAAACAGAAATAAATATCATAGATACTACGGGTGCCATTGGTGCGGCTAGAGCTGCTGGTGTTGCAAATAAAGATTTTAAAACTTTAGAAGAAGCATTTTCTGATAATGAACAAGTATTAACCTACCATCCATTAAGTAATAAAGAAGTATATGAAAATGCTTATAAATTATGGAAAAACGACTTAGAAAATAAATATAACAATTAAAATAAATAATATATAATGGCAAATAAAGAATATTTTAAAGGAATTGATAAGATTAAATTCGAAGGAAAAGAATCAGACAATCCATTAGCATTTAAATACTACAATCCAGAGCAAGTAGTTGCAGGTAAAACCATGCGAGAGCATTTTAAATTTGCCATTGCATATTGGCATACATTCTGTGGACAAGGAGGAGACCCTTTTGGACCAGGAACACAAAGTTTTGCTTGGGATCAAGCTTCAGATCCAATGCAAGCAGCAAAAGACAAAGCAGATGCGGCTTTTGAGTTTATCAACAAAATGGGCTTCGATTATTACTGTTTTCATGATTATGATTTAGTACAAGAAGGCGCAACTTTTGCAGAATCAGAAAAAAGGTTAGATACTATTACAGATTATCTAAAAAAGAAACAGGTAGAAAGTGGTGTGAAATTATTATGGGGAACAGCAAATTGTTTTTCAAACCCACGTTATATGAACGGAGCTTCTACAAACCCAGATTTTAATGTTGTGGCAAGAGCAGGTGGTCAAGTAAAATTGGCTTTAGACGCAACTATTAAATTAGGCGGAGAAAATTACGTTTTTTGGGGAGGAAGAGAAGGTTATATGTCTTTATTAAACACAGATTTAGGCAGAGAATTAGACCATATGGGGCAATTTTTAACTATGGCAAGAGATTATGCGAGAGCACAAGGTTTTAAAGGAACTTTCTTTATAGAACCAAAACCAATGGAACCAATGAAACATCAATATGATTTTGATTCTGCAACTGCTATTGGTTTTTTAAAAGAATATGGATTAGATAAAGATTTTAAAATGAATATTGAGGTAAATCATGCCACTTTAGCACAACATACCATGCAACATGAATTAGCAGTTGCGGCTAAAGCAGGGATGTTAGGTAGTATTGATGCCAACAGAGGAGATTATCAAAATGGTTGGGATACAGATCAATTCCCTAACAACATTCAAGAAACTACAGAAGCAATGTTAGTGTTTTTAGCTGCTGGAGGTTTACAAGGAGG
Source organism: Polaribacter sp. Asnod1-A03 (assembly GCF_045063585.1). Lineage (NCBI taxonomy): Bacteria > Pseudomonadati > Bacteroidota > Flavobacteriia > Flavobacteriales > Flavobacteriaceae > Polaribacter > Polaribacter sp. Asnod1-A03. Next base: position 2,239,667 of record NZ_JBEFOE010000009.1, read on the forward strand.
TGGAGTTAATTTTGATGCAAAAATCAGAAGAAACTCAACAGATTTAGAAGATGTTTTTCATGCACACATTGGTGGAGCAGATACGTTTGCAAGAGCTTTAATTACGGCAGATAAAATTAGAACTTCTTCTTCTTACAACGCTTTAAGAGAAAAAAGATATAGTTCTTTTGATGCAGGAAAAGGAAAAGATTTTGAAGCAGGAAAATTAGAACTTTCAGACTTGTATAAAATAGCACAAGAAAATGGCGAATTAAGTTTACAAAGTGGTAAACAAGAATTGTTCGAGAATATTATCAATCAATATATATAATAGTAATAAGCCTTTTAGAGGTGAAATCTAAGGGGCTTATTTTCAATAAATCTTTATGTAAACTACATTTTAGCAGAGGTAGTATAAAACAATTAACTAAAAATATAATGGCAAAATCAACAAATTCAGGGTACCTTTTAAAACTCACCCTAGTAGCCACATTAGGTGGTTTATTATTTGGGTATGATACAGGTGTAATTTCAGGAACCGTAGGTTCTTTAAATAGTTTTTTTGTAATCCCCAAAGGGTTATCAGAGACCGCAGCAAGTGCATTTAAAGGCTTTCTAGTTTCTAGTGCTTTAATAGGATGTATTATTGGTGGAATGTTTGGAGGGCTCGTTAGTAAAAAGTTAGGAAGAAAAAAGGGATTGATTTTAGCAGCAGTTCTATTTTTAATTTCTGCTTTAGGTTCTGCAATGCCAGAAATGTTTATTGCACCCATTGGAGAATTAGATCATAGTTTTTCATCAATATTTATTGTGTATAGAATCATAGGAGGTATTGGGGTTGGTTTAGCATCTATGTTATCTCCTTTATATATTGCAGAAATTGCACCGGCAGATAGCAGAGGTAAATTGGTTTCTTTTAATCAATTAGCCATTGTAGGTGGTTTTATGGTGGTTTATTTTGTAAACTATTTCATATCGAGAAGTGGTGGTTCTGATGCTTGGTTGAATGAAATTGGTTGGCGTTGGATGTTTGCTTCAGAGGTAATTCCGGCAGGTTTGTTTTTAGGCCTTTTATTTTTTGTACCAGATACGCCACGTTCTTTAGTATTAAGAAATAAACCAGAAGAAGCATTAAATGTTTTAATAAAAGTAAACGGAGAACAAGAAGGAAGTAGAATTTTAACAGAAATAAAAGCTTCTACAGGAGAGAAAACATCAGGGAAACTTTTGTCTTTCGGTTTGGGAGTAATTATAATTGGTGTTTTAATATCTGTTTTTCAGCAATTTGTAGGTATAAATGTTGTGTTGTACTATGCGCCAGAAATTTTTAAAACCATTTCTTCGGGTACAGATAGTGCTTTATTAATGACTATTATTGTTGGTATTGTAAACTTCTTATTTACCATAGTTGCAGTAAAAACCGTAGACAAATACGGTAGAAAACCATTAATGATTATTGGAGCTTTAGGGATGGCAATTGCAATGCTTTCTTTAGGGTTTGTCTTTTTTGCTGGTGCAACAGGCTATTTGGCATTGTTTTGCATGATGTTGTATGTAGCTAGTTTTGCCATGAGTTGGGGGCCGGTTGCTTGGGTTTTATTAGCAGAAATTTTTCCGAATAAAATTAGAGGTAAAGCCTTGGCAATTGCAGTTGCAGCACAATGGATTTCTAATTACTTGGTGTCTTTAACTTTCCCGATGATGAATGATAATTCATATTTAACCAGTTTATTTAATCATGGATTTGCATACTGGGTTTACGGTGTCATGAGTATTTTGGCTATGTTATTCATTAAAAAATACGTGCCAGAAACTAAAGGAAAAACTTTAGAGGAGATGGAAAGTCTTTGGAAAAAATAAGAATACAATCATCAGTGATAAAAATAATTTTAAACCCAATTGATTGTACACTTTCTCGATTGGGTTTATTTATAAATAAGTAAAAAATGAACAAGAAAATAGACCAACAAGCAGCAGACAATATAAGAGCTTTGGCTGTTGCAATGGTAGAAAAAGCAAAATCGGGTCATCCAGGAGGTCCAATGGGAGGTGCGGATTTTATGCACATCTTATATTCAGAGTTTTTTAATTATGATCCTTCGGATATGACTTGGGCATTTAGAGATCGTTTTTTTATGGATGCAGGCCATTTATCAACCCTAATGTATGCGCAATACTATCTTTTAGAAAGTTATGAAAAAAAGGATGTTGCCAATTTTAGACAATGGGGGTCAATCACTCCAGGTCATCCAGAAGTTGATGTTGCTAGAGGAATAGAAAATACTTCGGGACCTTTAGGGCAAGGTCATACCATGGGAGTTGGTGCTGCAATTGCCGCTAAATTTTTACAAGCTCGCTTTGGTAGTTGGATGAATCATAAAATTTATGGTTTTATTTCTGATGGAGGTGTACAAGAAGAAATATCGCAAGGAGCAGGAAGAATTGCAGGTCATTTAGGTTTGAGTAATTTTATAATGTTTTATGATTCTAATGATATTCAGTTGTCAACTTCTACAGACGAAGTAACGTCAGAAGATACCGAGATGAAATACAATTCTTGGGGCTGGAATGTGGTTATTATTGATGCACACAATCATGATGAAATAAGAAAAGCACTAACAGATGCAAATAACGAAACTGAAAAACCAACCTTAATTATTGGTAAAACCATCATGGGTAAAGGATGTGTTTCTGCAGATGATTCAATTTTTGAAGGTGAATGTGAATTACACGGTCAGCCTATTGGAGCAACAGGAGCAGATTATGCAAAAACCTTATTAAATTTAGGCGCAAATCCGGAAAGTCCTTTTGATATTTATGAAGATGTAAGTGTTTTTTATAAAGAATTATTAGAAAGAAAAATTGAAGAAGCTAAAAGTAAGAAAGTAGATATTTCTATTTGGAGAGCAGCAAATCCTGAATTAGCGACAAAATTAGATTTCTTCTTATCAGGAGAATTACCAGAATTAGATTTTGAAGGAATTGAGCATAAAGCAGGATTGGCAACAAGAGCAGCTTCTTCTGAAATATTAGGCTATTTGGCTGAAAATGTAGAAAACATGATTGTTTCTTCTGCAGATTTATCAAATTCTGATAAAACAGACGGATTTTTAAAGAAAACTCACGCACTAAAAAAAGGAGATTTTAGTGGCTCATTTTTACAAGCAGGTGTTGCAGAATTAACGATGTCTTGTATTGCAAACGGAATTGCTTTACATGGTGGAATTATTCCTGTTGTAGCAACTTTCTTTGTGTTTTCAGATTATATGAAACCAGCGATTCGTTTAAGCGGAATTCAAGAATTGGGCGTGAAATATGTATGGACGCATGATGCTTTTAGAGTAGGAGAAGATGGGCCAACACATCAACCTATAGAACAAGAGGCGCAAATAAGATTGTTAGAAAAATTAAAGAATCATAGTGGAAATCCGAGTTTCTTAGCTTTACGTCCTGCAGATTCTGCAGAAACCAGTGTAGCTTGGAAAATGGCTTTAGAAAATAAAAATACACCAACCGGTTTAATTTTATCAAGACAAGGCATTAAAGATTTACCAACAAAAGGGGGTTCAAGATATCAAGAGGCTTTAGCAGCAGAAAAAGGTGGGTATTTGGTAAAACAAGTCGAAAACCCAGATGTTGTATTAATAGCCAACGGATCTGAAGTAGCAACATTAGTAGTCGCTGCAGAAATTTTAGAATCAGAAAATAACTTAAAAGTAAATATTGCTTCGGTAATTTCCGAAGGTTTATTCAGATTACAATCTAAAGAATATCAACAAAGTATTATTCCTAAAAACAAACCATTATTCGGCTTAACTGCAGGTTTACCCGTAAACTTAGAAGGTTTAGTGGGTGATGCAGGAAAAGTGTTTGGTTTAGATCATTTTGGATATTCTGCACCAGCAACCGTGTTGGATGATAAATTTGGTTTTACAGGAGCAAAAGTCAGTCAACAAGTATTAGCATATTTAAAAACAGTTTAAAAATAGAATCCAATGAAATTTTTTATTGATACAGCAAATTTAGATCAAATTAAAGAAGCGCAAGCTTTAGGTGTTTTAGACGGTGTAACAACCAATCCGTCTTTAATGGCAAAAGAAGGAGTTACAGGAGCAGAAAATATTTTAAATCACTATCAAAAAATTTGTGAAATTGTAGAAGGTGATGTTTCTGCTGAGGTAATTGCGACCGATTTTGAAGGAATGGTAAAACAAGGTGAAGAATTAGCTGCTTTACATCCTCAAATTGTGGTAAAATTACCAATGATTGCAGATGGCGTAAAAGCCTGTAAGTATTTTTCTGATAAAGGAATTAAAACTAATTTAACATTAGTTTTTTCTGCAGGTCAAGCTTTACTAGCAGCAAAAGCAGGAGCTACTTATGTGTCTCCTTTTTTAGGAAGATTAGATGATATTTCTACAGATGGTTTAAACTTGATTGATGAAATAAGAACGATTTATGATAACTACAATTTTAAAACGCAAATTTTAGCAGCTTCTGTAAGAAATACTATGCACGTAATTAATTGTGCAAAATTAGGTTCTGATGTAATGACAGGGCCATTGTCTTCAATTACAGGATTATTAAAACATCCATTAACAGATAGTGGTTTGGCAAAATTTTTAGAAGATTATAAAAAAGGGAATTAGTAGTTTGTGATTTTAAGCTACATTATTTTTCTGTGTAGAGAAATAGTGTAGCTTTTCTATTTTAGTCGATAAAGTATTTTCTCTTTTTTATCTTACATTTTAACTTTCTGATGTAAATCAAGAATAATTTTATCAAAATTAAAATTTTAGAATAAGGTTCTAAATTTATCTTGATTACAAAATATGAATACATCATTTCTTATATTTCTTAAAGTCTATTTTTATCAATACTATTTCCCGTTTTTTTTTGATGATTTTGAACAAAAAAACTTTTTTATTATAGCTTTTTATAATAAAAAAAGTGCTTAAGATAGTTTTTATCTTTTGTTAGTGTTTAATGATTATTTTTTTGAAAAGGATAGATTGGTTGTTATCGTTTTTTAGTTTTTAAATTTTATTAATATACTCAAGACTCTTGTTATCATTGAGTTTTCTGCTAATGTGTTTTTTGTTTATAGAAGTCTAGTAAAAGGTGTAATTATCGTTTATATAAGGCTTTAAAAGAACAAAAGAACGATATTTTATAGCCTTTGAATTATAAGTTATGTTTTCTACATGCTATTGTTATTATAATTGTATTAGAAATAGTTTAGTTGTAAAACTTCACTTTTTTTTATCAATAGTTAGTTAAAATAATTTCTCATTAAAATATAAATAGATGATGATCACAAGGCCATTAATGTTTTTAGTAATCTTTGTTACTATTATGTCATGCAATTCACCAAAAAAGGAAGTAACTACTAAGTTAGATACATTTAACGTAAAAGCCGTTTTAGATGTAAGTGTTTTAAAAGAAAAACAGGTTACTAAAACATTGGTGAGTGCAGACAGTTTTCCAAGAAATATAGATAAAGGCAATAAAAACTGGAATTTTGTAGATGTTAAAGACTGGTGCAGTGGTTTTTTTCCGGGTGCTTTGTGGTTTGCTTACGAGTATTCTGGAGATGAATCTACAAAAGACCAGGCAGCAAAATTTACATTACCTATTAAAACAATTGCTTATACCAAAGCAGACAATCATGATATTGGTTTTATGGTTTATGGCAGTTATGGTAATGGTTACAGACTAACGGGCAATAAAGAGTATAAAGAAGTTTTATTAGCTGCGGCAGATACCTTAGCTACTTTATACAATCCAAAAGTGGGTTCTATTTTGTCTTGGCCTAGTCAAATGCATAAATTTAAGCACAACACAATTATAGATAATATGATGAATTTAGAGTTGCTTTTTTGGGCGGCTAAAAATGGAGGAAGTCAAGATTTATATGACATTGCTAAAAGTCATGCAGAAATTACGATGAAACATATTGTACGTAAAGATAGTGCGGTTTATCACGTGGGGTCTTTTGATGAAAATACAGGAGAGTTTTTAAGAGGATACACGCACCAAGGCTATGCAGATGAATCGATGTGGGCAAGAGGACAAACTTGGGGGATTTATGGTTTTTCTATAGCCTATAGAGAAACGGGTGAGCAAGCATTTTTAGATACGGCAATTAAATTAACAGATCATTATATTAATCGTTTACCAGAAGATAAAATTCCTTATTGGGATTTTGATGACCCAAAAATACCAAATGCACCAAAAGATGCATCTGCTGCAGGAGTTGCTGCTTGCGGAATGTTAGAATTATCAACGTTGGTAAAAGATGAAAAATTAAAAGCAAAATATTACAATGCTGCAGTTAGTTATATTAAAGAATTATCTACAGACAAATATTTAAGCGGAGATACAAATCAAGCTTTATTGTTGCATTCAACAGGGCATTACCCTAATAATTCAGAAATTGATGTACCAATTGTTTATGCAGATTATTATTTTATGGAAGCATTAGTCCGTTTAAATAAAATGCAAGAAGCTGCTTTAAAATAATTTGTAAAAAACAGAAGGAATAAAAGAATAACACACTATATAAGCTGATGATGAAATCTATTTTTCTTTTTGTTTTTGGATGTGTTACAATTTGTAACGCTCAAAATGCAATTAACAATTTTGATGCTGCTCCTGTAGGTGGTGGTTTAGAAATGGAAGGCTATTGGGTTTGGGGAAGTTCTGTAATAAAAGGAGAAGACAGCTTATATCACATGTATGCATCTCGTTGGCCCAAAATGTTGCCATTTCATCCAGGTTGGATGATTCAATCAGAAATTGTACATGCAACTTCTAAAACTCCAGAAGGTCCTTATCAATTTAAAGACATTGCTTTGGGAGAAAGAGGAGCACAATATTGGGATGGAAAATCGACTCATAATCCTAAAATTGTAAAATATAAAGACACCTATATTTTATATTATATGGGATCTACACATCCTTTTGAAGAGGTAACAAAAGAAAATGTACATGAATTCGATCTATCTAGTAAATGGTGTATTGCAGGTAGATGGGGCAAAAGAGTTGGTATGGCAACTTCTAAAAGTCCGTATGGACCTTGGAAACGAAAAGATGTACCAATTTTAGAAGTACAACCAGACTCTTATTACAGTTTTTTAACTTCCAATCCATCTCCATTAATTAAAAAAGATGGGTCGGTAGTTTTATTATTTAAAGGAAGAAGTTATCAAGAAGATGGAATAAAACATAGTGATATGAGTATTGGCGTTGCTACAGCACCTTCTTATGATGGAAAGTATACCGTTGTAGGTGATCAACCATTGTTTTCTATGGAAAGATTTGGAGAAGTAGAAGATCCTCATTTATGGAGCGATCATAATGGTTATCATATGATTGCAAAAGATCAAAGAGGTTTATTAACCGGTGGAGAAGGAGATGGCGTTTTGGCACATTCTAAAGATGGAATTCATTGGGTAATAGATAAAAACCCAAAAGCATATACGAAAACGATACAGTGGAATAACGGAAAAACAATAAAACAAGGACAATTGGAACGTCCTTTTGTTTTTGTTGAAAACGGAGAACCAACACACATATTTTTTGCCACGATGAACGGTCCTGGAGGATTTAGTAACGGAACAAAAACATGGAATATGGTTATTCCTTTAAAATAACAACAAAGAATAATTGAAAAATTAATACATACAATAAAATGAACAAAAAAATATTATTATGGTCTATAACAGCAGCTTTGGCTGGGTTTTTATTTGGATTTGATGTAGTTGTTATCTCCGGAGCAGATCAAAAATTACAAGCTTTGTGGGGTTCGTCAGATTCTTTTCATGGCTCTGTAGTTATGGGCATGGCATTATGGGGAACCGTATTGGGAGCCATTTTTGGAGGAATACCAACCAACAAATACGGAAGAAAAAACACCTTATTAGTTATTGGTATTTTATTTGCTGTTTCTGCTATAGGTTCTGCTTTAGCAAACGATCCTTATGTGTTTGCACTTGCTCGTTTTATTGGAGGAATTGGAGTAGGAGCTTCAACGATTGCAGCACCCGCTTACATCTCAGAAATTGCACCTGCAAAAGACAGAGGTCGTTTGGTTGCTATGTATCAATTTAATATTGTTTTTGGTATTATGATTGCATATTTATCAAATTATTTATTGAGTGATATTGGCGAAAACTCTTGGAGATGGATGTTAGGTGTAGAGGCAATTCCGGCAATATTATACATGTTATTTGCTTTAAAATTACCTAAGAGTCCTAGATGGTTGTTGTCACAAGGAAAAGAAACAGAAGCTAGAGAAATTTTAAAATTTATTGATGCAAATGCAAATGTAGAAGCACAAGTGCAGGAGTTTAATTCTCACAGTGAAAAAAATGATAAATTGGAAACTATTTTTATTAAAAAATATAGATTTCCATTAATGTTGGTTTTTTTAATTGCTTTTTTCAATCAATTTTCTGGTATTAATGCCGTTTTGTATTATGCACCCCGTATTTTTGAAGCAGCTGGTTTGGGAGAAAGTTCGGCCTTATTAAATAGTATTGGTTTAGGTGTTACCAATCTTATTTTTACATTATTAGGTGTGTTTTTAATTGATAAATTAGGAAGAAAAACATTGATGTATATAGGGTCTATAGCGTATATTGTTTCGCTAAGTCTTTTATCTGCCGCATTCTTTTTAGAGTGGACAGGTATGGCAGTGCCATTTTTCTTATTCTTATTTATTGGCGCACATGCTGTGGGGCAAGGAACCGTAATTTGGGTATTTGTCTCAGAAATTTTCCCGAATCATTTAAGAGCTTCAGGACAATCTTTTGGTAGTTCTACACACTGGGTTTTAGCAGCACTTATTCCATCATTATTTCCTTTTATGTTAAAAGCAATTGGAGGCGGAATGGTGTTCTTAGTTTTTGCAGTAATGATGGTTTTACAATTACTATTTGTAGCTTTTATGATGCCAGAAACCAAAGGAAAAACCTTGGAAGAATTAGAAGATATTATGATTAAAAAATAATTTTAGTAATGCGAAAAATAGTTAGCTTAATTCTTATTCTTTGTTGTTCAATTCAACTTTATGCTTCTAAAGTAGATACTTTACAGGTGTATAGTACATCGATGAACAAGACGATAAAAAATGTGGTGATTACTCCGGATTCTTATTCAAAAAAAGGAAAAGCATTTTCGGTTGTTTATCTATTGCATGGAGCCGGCGGAAACTATAAATCTTGGTTAAAAAAAGCGCCGGCATTAAAAGAATATGCAGACCTATACAATGTAATTATTGTTTGTCCGGATGGAAATAAAACAAGTTGGTATTTTGATAGTCCTGTTGATAAAACCATGCAATATGAAACCTATATTTCAGAAGAATTAGTTTTAGAAATAGATAAATCATACAACACAATTATCAATAAAAAAAATAGAGCAATCTCTGGATATTCTATGGGAGGTCATGGGGCTTTGTATTTAGCGTTTAAACATCAAGATATTTGGGGAGCAGCAGCAAGTATGAGTGGTGGTGTAGATATAAGACCATTTCCTTTAGGTTGGGATCTGTCAAAACGATTGGGTAGTTATGCCGATAACAAAGAAAATTGGGAAAAAAATACGGTCATTAATTTAGTATATCTGTTGAATAAAAAGAGTTTAAAAATTCTTTTTGATTGTGGTGTAGATGATTTTTTTTATGATGCTAATGTAAGACTACATAACAAGTTATTAGAAAGAAATATTCCGCATGATTATATAGAAAGACCGGGCGGACATACCAATAAATATTGGAGTAGTTCAATTAAATATCAACTATTATTTTTTGATGATTTTTTTAATAATTAATAAAACAATTATGAGTAAATTAAAATATGTACTACTTATCATTCTTGTAATTAGTATTTCTTGTAAATCCAAAGAAACGTCTAAATCAAGTGAAAAACTTACAGAAAATAAAGTTGCAAAACAACCAAATATTGTAGTGCTTTTATGTGATGATTTAGGATATGGAGATTTAGGTTCTTTTGGGCATTCTATTATAAAAACGGATAACTTAGATGAATTAGCTTCATCAGGAATTAAATTGACCAATTTTTATTCGGCAGCACCTGTTTGTTCGCCTTCTAGAGTAGGATTGTTAACAGGTAGAAGTCCTAATAGAGCTGGCGTTTACGATTTTATACCTTCACCTAAAAAGAGCGAAGACAATAGAGATTTAGTACACCTTCAGGCTCATGAAGAAACGATTCCTGCCATGTTAAAATCTGTAGGTTACGAAACTTGTTTGGTAGGGAAATGGCATTGTAGTTCTCGTTTTAATTCTGACAAGCAACCACAACCCAATGATTTTGGTTTCGATCATTGGATGGCAACACATAATAATGCGTCTCCAAGTCATAAAAACCCTAAAAACTTTATTCGTAACGGAAAAGCGGTAGGTGTCATGGAAGGCTTTAGTAGTCAGATTGTAGTGACTGAAGCTATTGAATGGTTAGAGAAAAAAGAAACAAATGCACCGTTTTTTCTTGAAGTTGCTTTTCATGAACCCCATGAATCTATTGCTTCTCCAGAAGATTTAGTTCAAAAATATTTACCAAAATCAAAAAATAGAGAACAAGCAGAATATTTTGCGAATGTTGAAAATATGGACATTGCAGTAGGTCGTTTGATCTCTTATATAGAAAAGAATTATGGAGAGAATACTTTAATTGTTTTTAGTTCGGATAACGGACCAGAAACTTTAAATAGACACCCAAAAGCAAAACATTCTTATGGTTCTCCTGGAGAATTAACAGGAATGAAGTTATGGACAAATGAAGCTGGTTTTAGAGTACCAGGAATCATAAAATGGATAGGAAAAGAAACCTATACAGGTACAACAGATAAAGTAGTTTCTGCACTTGATTTCTTACCAACTTTTGCAGAATTATCAGGAGCAAAATTACCGAGTAGAAAACTAGATGGAGAATCTTTTAATTCGCTTTTAAATACAGGGAATTTTGATAGAAATACACCTTTAATTTGGGCTTTTTACGATGCTTTAAATGAAAGAAGAGTTGCCATGAGATCAGGAGATTGGAAAATTATGGGACGATTAGAAGTGGATGAAAAAACACTACCGAATATTCATAATTTATATGATGGTAATGAAGCGTTTGTAAAAAGCGCAAAGCTTACCGATTTTCAATTGTATAATTTGAAAGAAAATAAAAATGAATTGGAAGATTTATCGACAAAAGAACCCGTAATTTTTAATCAAATTAAAAAAGAGTTCGAAATTCAATATAAAGAATTATTAGATGGTAGTCATATTTGGGTTAGAACTGAAGAAAGTAAATAAGAAAGACTAATTATTAGCAAACAAAAATATGAAACTAACAAAATCATTCGTAATATTATTTATTCTGATAACATCAGTTTCTTGTCAAGTTTCTAAAAAAGAAAAAGTTGAAGTAAAAGAATTACCAGCAAAACGCCCAAACATTATTTTTATGATGTCTGATGATCATGCGTATCAAACTATTAGTGCGTATAGCGATCATTTAATTCAAACTCCGAATATAGATCGTATTGCAGATGAGGGAATTAAGTTTACCAACGCCTGTGTGTCTAATTCTATTTGTGCACCGTCTAGAGCAACTATTTTAACAGGTAAACATACGCACATTCATGGAAAAGTAGATAACGTATTTCCGTTTGATGAGTCTCAAGTAACGTTTCCACAGATTATGCAACAAGCCGGTTATAAAACGGCTATGTTTGGGAAATTACACTTCGGAAACAATCCGAAAGGAGTTGATGAATTCAAAATTTTACCGGGTCAAGGGCGCTATTACAATCCTATTTTTAACACCAATGATGGTCAAATTACGGTTGAAGGTTATGTTACCGATATCATTATGGATATGACCTTAGAATGGTTAGAGGAAAATAAAAATAGTGAACAACCATTTATGATGTTTTCTATGCAAAAAGCCCCACACAGAGAGTGGTTGCCTGCTCCACGTCATTTTAAAGAATACACGAAGAAAACTTTTGTAGAGCCAGAAACTTTATTTGATGATTACGAAGGACGAGGAACAGCTGCTAAAACTGCTGATATGAATTTATTAACCCACATGAATTGGGCTGGCGATTCTAAAATGTACCCAGAAATCATGAAAGAGTTGGGTATTGAAGATAAATCTGGATGGGATTTAGAAGCTTTTGAGCGTGAAGTTGGTGCTATGAATGCTGAGCAAAGAGCAGTTTGGGATTCGGTTTATAGACCTATGATGGAAGAGTTTAAAAAAGAATATCCTACTATGAATGATACAGAATTAATGAAATGGCGTTACCAACGTTATATGCAGGATTATCTAGGATGTATTGCTTCTGTTGATGAAAATGTGGGGCGTTTATTAGATTATTTGGAGGATACTGGTTTAGATGAAAACACGATTATTATTTACACTTCCGATCAAGGGTTTTACTTAGGAGAACACGGTTGGTTCGATAAGCGTTTTGTGTATGATGAATCTTTTAAAACTCCGCTATTAATTAAATGGCCAAACGTAATTACATCGGGAACGACTAATACCGAAATGGTTCAAAATTTAGATTTTGCACAAACTATTTTAGAAGCAGCACATATTGAAGCGCCTTCTGATATGCAAGGTGAAAGTTTAATTCCATTATTATTAGGAAATGACGAAGAATGGACTAGAGACGCCGTGTATTACCATTATTACGAATACCCAGGTATTCATATGGTAAAGAGGCATTACGCTATTATTACTCAAGATTATAAATTAGCGCATTTTTATTACGATGTGGATGAATGGGAATTATACGATCGTAAAAAAGATCCTCAAGAAATGAAAAATGTTATTAACGATCCGGCTTATGCCGATGTGGTTGTAACATTAAAACAACAACTTAAAGATATGCGCGAGTATTATGGAGATAGCTCTCAATTAGATCAAGAGATATTAAAAAAATACCTTGAAGCGAAGAATAATCCAGATATTGAAACGGTTCCGCTTCATTAATAATTGTAAAGACTAAAATGAGTTTAAAAAAACAAAGAATATTTATAATCGGGTTGCTTTTAGTAACGTTTTTTACACGTGCTCAAAATTCTGAAAAGCACCCGAGATTATATGCTGCGGAAAATGATCGTACACAGTTATTAGAGAAAATTGAAACGGAAGCTTGGGCAAAAGCGTCGTGGAATAATCTGTTAACAGAAATTGATGCTCATGTAAATCGTCATGTTACAGATCCAGAATGGATCGTGTCTCGTTTGGCCATGTATTGGAAAGATGGTGAACGGTATACCCAATGTTATATCAAAAAGCAAGATTGGGATTATGGAGAAGGGAATGCACCGCTTCCAACGGTACGTTTACCCGGAATGCGAAGATGGAATGACTATGTAAACGTTCCTCTAGAGGAAAGATTTCCATACAATGAAACTGGTGATATGCTAGGAATTAGTCGTTCTAGCGCAGATAAAACTCCTGTTGTTATTCCGTATAAAGAGACGGGACATATGGTGCGCCAAAACAATATGGAAATATTAAAACTAGCTGAAAAAGCTGCTTTTGCTTTTTATATGACTCAGGAGGAAAAATATGCGAAATTTTCATCTGATATTTTTTGGACATGGATGTTAGGAACGTATTACATGCAACCACCTTTAGACCCTAAAGAATCGGCTGGAGGTCCTGGAGGATTTAAACCAGGAGGTATTTTGGGGTATTACGATTATGAAGTGATTCATGATGACAGGCAAATACCTATGGCAATTACTTACGATTTTCTTTATGATTATTTAAATAAACATCCGCATGCCCATTTAAAAACCTTGAATAAAAAGCCAGTTGATGTTGCAGGAACGGTTTTTAAACGTTTTATAGAAATTGGTTTGGTAAGAGGTGGAAAAAAAGGAAATTGGAATGTAAATCGTTATAAAAACATCTTAGGGAGTATGCTTGTTTTGGAATCCAATAGTTTTTATGAAGATGGTAAAGGACGAGAATATTACATTCCGTTTTACACTGAAAAATCAGGAGATCATTATGCCGGATTACCTGAAATTATGGCAAATTATAACAAAACAACTGGTTTATGGCCAGAATCTCCGGGTTATGCATCAGGTATGATTCCTTTTGTTTTAGATATGGGAATTAAATTGTATAAATCAGGTGTAAATACGTTGGGAGACAATCCGATAATTAGCAAAGCATCCTTGGCCAATTTAGGTTGGTTAGATGCGAGAGGTAATTTGGTTGTTTTTGGTGATATGCGTGGAGGGCCTGCAAACATGTCGGCTTTCGAATCTTTGTTAACTTATTCCACTTGGGAAGGCGATACCGAAACGGCTAAAAAAATGGCAACGGTAATTCGTAAAAACATAGCCTCTGGGCAATATGATAGAACCACATCCGATTGGACAGGTATTGTTTTCAATCAGCCTTTACCAGAATCTGGAAGTGATTTACCTTTTAATCAAACCGCATATTCACCGTTTCACAGACATATTATCATGAAAAATGGAAACGATGAAGAAAATGGATTAATGTTTACATTATACGGTGGTCGTTACCAATCACATTTAGCAAAAAATGGATTAGCGATGCAGTTTTATGGCAAAGGTTGGGTGTTATCACCCGATGCTTCGGCTTACGAATCGTATTGGTCGCCTGATGCAGGTTATCATCGTGGAATAACAGGCTCCAATACTATTGTGCCGGGTTATAATTCTGGTGCTATTACTGTCAACGCTATGGATCCATCGGTAAATACAGAAACAAGTTTGTATAATAGCAATGTTACTTCTGATAGGGTGTCTTTTTCAGATGTTTCAGCAGAAGAAAAACGTCGATTGGTTGCCATGATTCGTACTTCGGAAACAACAGGATATTATGTGGATGTATTTCGTTCAGATCAACAAGACAACGATTATATTCATCATAATTTAGGGAATCGTGTTACGGTTAAGAATACTTCAAATGTGCCCTTAGAATTACAATCAGTTAACGATTTAGGAACAACATATGATAAAAATTATAGCTTCTTTAAAAATCAAAAAAAGATAGACTTTACAGAAAATTTTAATGCCACTTGGCAAATTAATAACGTTTCACCAGCATTACATATAAATATGTGGATGATGGGTCAAAAGAATCGAAATGTATATGTAGTTGATGCACCACCCACCACTTTAAGAAGTGATATTACACCAGGGAAAGTCAATAAAAGTCCGGAAACCACACCAACATTAATTGTTAGACAAAACGGAATTAATGGAAAAGAGCATCCTTTTGTATCTGTATTTGAATCGTATGAAACAGGAAAAAAGAATATTAAGTCGATTGAAAAAATACAAACTGAGGAGAATTTTGTGAGTATTAAAGTTTCTTCTAAAAATAGCACTCAAATTATTTTAAATGCAATTGATGATGAAGAATATCAGCCGATAAAACAATTAAAATTTCAAGGGATTTTAGGAATTACCTCAGAAAAAAATGGTGAATTAGAATACTTGTATTTAGGAAAAGGGAAATTACTTAAAAAAGGCAATTTTAGTATTGAAGCAGTTGATGAAGCTGTTTCTGCTAACTTAAAATTTGAAAATGGGAAGTATTATTATTCGGCAGATAAACCTGTAATTATAAAACTTAAAAAGCGAAAAGCCAAAGAATATCCTGCGGGTTATCATTTAGAAATAAAATAAAAGCGTCATAAAATTAGATGAGTAAATATTTAATCATAACATTTCTGTTTTTATTTACAGTAACCATTGTAAATGGACAAAAAAAGGTATCAAAAAATACATTTGATACGATTCCGCAACGAGTTATTTATAAAATTATAAATGCAGACACGTTAAAAATGGATATTTATAAACCATTTACTTTTAAAAAGAAAAAAAAGTACCCTACAATTGTTTTCTTTTTTGGAGGCGGATGGAATGGTGGTACAATTACGCAATTTGAGCCACAAGCAAAATATTTTGCATCACGAGGAATGGTAACTGTTTTGGTTGATTACAGAGTTAAAAACAAACATAAAACAACACCTTTTGAGGCAGTAAACGATGCTAAATCTGCGATTCGATTTTTAAGAGAACATGCGAAAGAATATACGATAAACCCCAATAAAATTGTAGCTTCAGGAGGTTCTGCTGGTGGGCATTTAGCAGCTGCAACAGCATTGCTTTCTGGATTAGAAGAAAAAGAAGAGGATTTAACGATCAGTTCTAAAGCCAATGCGTTGGTTTTATATAATCCGGTGATTGATAATAGTGAAAAAGGTTATGGTTATGATCGGGTAGGTACACGATATTTAGAGATTTCTCCAATGCATAATATTAAAAAAGGAGCGCCGCCAACTTTATTTATGTTAGGGAGTAAAGATGTTTTAATTCCGGAATCTACTGCCTATTTATATCAAGATAAAATGGAAGCAATTAATAGTAGATGTGATGTTATTATTTATGACGGACAAGGACATGGTTTCTTTAATCAATGGAAAAAAGAAGGTCTTGAATATTATAAAAGAACAACAATTGCAGCAGATAAATTTTTACAATCGATTGGATATCTAAAAGGGAAAGCAACACTTTAAAAGCATTTAATACATATGAAAAAAAGCTCTATTTTAATTATTACACTTATATTTTTGGTCTGTATTTCTTGTACTTCTAAAGTTGAGGTTAAAGAAATTTATGTGTCTAAAAACGTCTTAGAAAAAGCTGATGGAAGTAAAGAATTGCCTTTTTCTAATTTAGAAGATGCAATAAAAAAAGCATCAGAATTAAAACAAAAAAATAAAGAACTTTCTATTGAAATAAAAATAAGTTCTGGTGATTATTATTTAAAAAAAGCCATACAAATTACTCCAGAATTGAATGGGTTAAAGATTACAGGAAATTCTACGGATGTTAGATTAAAAGGTTCTGTGCCCTTAAATTTAGATTGGAGGAAATTCAATGATAATGTTTTTGTAGCAGATGTTCAAAAAGGATTTGATTTTGATCAATTATTCATTAATGAGCAACCACAAATTTTAGCGCGTTATCCTAATTATGATGAAAAAGCTAAATATTGGCAAGGATTTGCTGCCAATGCTATTTCTAAAGAAAGAATTGCTACATGGAAAAATCCTAAAGGGGCTTATTTTAATGCTTTACATGGAGGGAAATGGGGTGGTTTTCATTATGTAATAACAGGAGTTAATAAAGACGGAACCGCTATTTTAAAAGGAGGTCAGCAAAATAATAGAGGTTCTAAACCACATGAAGAATACCGAATGGTAGAAAATGTTTTTGAAGAATTAGACAGTGTTGGAGAGTGGTTTTTAGACAAAGAAAATAACAAATTGTATTATTGGCCTTTAGCAAATATTAACTTAAAAAAGGCTAAAGTTGAGGTATCTGTTCTTAAAAATTTAATCGAAGTGGTTGGTACTTTAGAAAACCCTGTAAAAAATGTTACGATTTCTAACATTTCTTTTCAGCATACGCAACGTACTTTTATGGAAGAATTTGAGCCTTTATTGCGCAGTGATTGGACTATTTATAGAGGTGCTGCTTTGTTTTTTGAAGGAACAGAAAATTGCATAATCAAAAATAGTGAATTTACAAACTTAGCAGGAAATGTAATTATGGCAAGTAAGTACAATAAAGGCTTAAATATAATTGGTAATCATATTCACGATGCAGGTGCAAATGCCATTTCTTTTGTAGGTGATGCTTCTGCGGTACGATCTCCATCGTTTAATTACGGACAATTTATAGATGCCGATAAGTTAGATACAATTGCAGGACCTAAAAACGAATTGTATCCACGTGAGTGTTTGGTAGCAGACAATTTAATTTATAGAATTGGTCGTGTAGAAAAACAAACTGCAGGTGTTCAAATTTCTATGGCCATGGATATTACTGTGCGTCATAACAGTATTTACGATGTGCCAAGAGCCGGAATTAATATTGGTGATGGAACTTGGGGAGGTCATATTTTAGAATTTAATGATGTCTTTAATACGGTTCTAGAAACCAGCGATCATGGTTCTTTTAATTCTTGGGGAAGAGATCGTTTTTGGTTACCAAAACGTCATAAAATGGATAGTTTAACTACCGAAATTCCTGATATGTATACATGGGATGCTGTAAAAACAACGGTTATTAGAAACAATCGTTTTCGTTGCGATCATGGTTGGGATATTGATTTAGACGATGGTTCCTCTAACTATCATATTTACAACAATTTATTATTGAATAGCGGATTAAAATTACGCGAAGGATTTAATCGTGTTGCAGAAAATAACATTATGGTTAATAATTCTTTACATCCGCATGTTTGGTTTGCGAATAGTCAAGATGTTTTTAAACACAATATTGTAGCAGATACCTACCAAGATGTTGGCTTATTAGGATGGGGAAAGGAGTTAGATTACAATTTATTTCCTAATGAAGAATCGATGATGAAATCTCAAATTTATGATAGAGATTTACATAGTATCTACGGAGATCCCATGTTTAAAAATCCGTCTGAGTTAGATTTTACGGTTGCAGAAAACTCACCAGCTTTAAAAATAGGCTTTAAAAATTTTCCTATGGATCAATTTGGAGTTCAAAAAGAAAGTTTAAAAAAAATAGCGAAAACTCCAGAAGTTCCTGTAATTAAAGATTCGTCAAAAAATGTAGGTAGCCCAGTTGTTGCTTGGTTGCGTAACAATATTAAAAGTGTAGATTCAGAACAAGAGCAATCTGCTTATGGATTAAATTCGCCAGAAGGAGTTATTATTTTACGTATTTGGAAACCGAGTCCTGCAGTTCAAGGAAATGGAATTAAAAAAGGAGATGTAATTTTACAAGCGGGTGGAAAAAAAGTTAAAAATGTACAAGATTTTTTCAAAATAAATGTAGAAAACACAACAGATGTGTTAGATCTTGTGGTGATGAGAAATCAATCAGAAAAAAAGATTACAATTAAAACACAATAAAATCAATCAATAAAACTTAAGTAAATGGATATTCTAAAGAAAACAATTATTGTAGTTATTGCCGTCATGTTCAACATCGGTACTACATTTTCTCAAAAAAAATCAAAAGTAAAATTATCTGATGATGAGCGTATGGAATGGTGGCGTGATTCTAAATTCGGAATGTTTATTCATTGGGGAGCATATTCTATTGTTGGTGGAGAACGCGGTACTAATATTGCTGGTGGTGGTGCAGAATGGGCCATGGATAAGTTAGATTATACGATTGAAGATTATGAGAAATTTCCAGAAATGTTTAATCCTACTTTGTTTGATGCAGATGCTTGGGTAACGATGGCAAAAGATGCGGGAATGAAATATATTGTATTAACCTCTAAACACCACGAAGGTTTTGCTTTATGGGATTCTAAAGTATCTAAATATGATGTGATGGATACGTCTCCTTTTAAGCGAGATATTATTAAAGAATTATCAGAAGCTTGTAAAAAACAAGGGATTGTATTTTGTTTTTACTATTCTATTGTAGACTGGCATCACCCGCAAGCTCAAGGTAATTTATATCCAAATTATAATATTTCTCAGCATGACGATCCATCAGTTGTCAATCCAGAATTTCCAGAATATTACGAAAACTATATGAAGCCTCAAGTTGGTGAATTATTAAAAAATTATGGTGATATTGGTGTTGTTTGGTTTGATGGAGATTGGATTTCTGATTATACTACAGAAATGGGGAAAGATTTGTATAAATACATTCGTGATATTCAGCCGAACACTATTGTAAATAATAGAGTTGATAAAGGAAGAACTGGAATGGACGGAATGGATAACAAGCCTGGAGAATTTGCAGGAGATTTTGGTACTCCAGAACAAGAAATTCCGGATACAGGTATTGATTCTGATTGGGAAGCTTGTATGACCATGAATGGTTCTTGGGGATATAAACCTTCTGATAATAACTGGAAAAGTAGCGAAGATTTAATTGAAAAATTAATAGATATTGTATCAAAAGGAGGTAATTTCTTATTGAATATAGGACCTGACGGATTTGGAAGATTTCCATCTGAAAGTATAAGACGTTTAAAAGCGATGGGAGAGTGGACGAAGAAAAATGGTGAAGCGATTTACGGAGCTTCTGCAAGCCCTTATGAAAAACCAAAATGGGGACGTTATACTAAAAAAGATGGCGTATTATATGCACATGTTTTTAATTGGCCAAAAGATGGATTGTTAAAACTAAACAAAGAAATTAAAGTAAAGAAAGCAACTGTTTTAACGGATCCAGAAGCTGAGTTAACCACATTAGCTACTTCAAGAGAAGTATTAGTAAATGTGCCAATGCTGGCACCAGATGCTACGGTTACTGTAGTTAAAATTGAATTAGCAAAATAAAAGAGTTATTTATAAATGATAGTTTACACAAGTTGAATTATAATTTAAAATTAATTTAATTTTAAAAGAATAACATTGTAGCAGCTTTAAAGTTGATTGCAATGTTATTTTTTTTTTAGATTGATAAATAACAAATTCAATTTTAGAAGAATTATTTAAAAATCATAAAAATGAAAATAATGAAGAAATGGATACTATTTACCATACTTACTATAGTAAATTTAAGTACAGTCTTTGCACAGAAAGATCTTTTAAGTATTAAAGAACTTAAAGAAATGGTCGCATGGACAAAAGAAAATAAAGAGGCTATTTATGAGGTTTCCGAGAATACCTTTAAAAAACCAAACTGGGGGTATTATACTCAAAAAAACGATGTGGTTTATGCACATATTTATGATTGGCCAAAAGATGGAAAATTAATCATTGATAGCGAAATAAAAGTAAGAACTGCTTATTTAAATTATGGAAATAAAAAACTAAAAACCAAATTAGTTGACGGAAATTTAACTGTTTTCTTACCCAAAGAAGTGCCAAATAATATTGCTACAGTTATTAAAATTCAATTAACACCTACAGAAGATTGGGCAAATTTAAAACGTTATCAACAAGCAAATACAGAGTTAAAAGCACCGAAAAAAAATGAAGATAGAGTGGTGTTTATTGGTAACTCTATCACAGATAATTGGACAAGAGATCATGGTTCTTTTTTTGAGGCAAATCCATCCTATGTAAATAGAGGAATTAGTGGCCAAACCAGTGCTCAAATGTTGTTAAGATTTAGACCCGATGTAATAGAGTTAAAGCCAAAAGTGGTTGTAATTTCTGCCGGTACAAATGATATTGCTGGTAATAGAGGTGCAATTAGTATAGATAGAATTGCTGGAAATATATTTTCGATGGTAGAATTGGCAAAAGCCAATCATATAAAAGTAGTTTTAGCTTCTGTATTACCAGCCACCAGTTATTCTTGGAGTGCTTCTATAGCACCAGCAGATAAAATTATAGCACTTAACAAATTGATTAAAGCATATGCTAAAAAAAATAAGGTTGTGTATTTAGATTATTACAAACCTATGGTAAATAACGAAAAAGGGTTAAAAAAGGAATTAGGTAGAGATACAGTACATCCTAATGCAGCCGGTTATGATGTTATGGAGCCCTTAGTAAAAAAAGCAATTAAAAAAGCGTTAGATTAATATTTGTTCTATTAGCATAAAAAGTCCCATGCTTTAAAATAGCAATGGGGCTTTTTTTATGATTGTAAGAGCAAAAAATGATTTAAGAAATAATTGAAGGTTTAAAAAGGATGATTAAGCCATAGTTTATAAATTATGACTTATGATTTATAAACTTTTTCTAAAGGATTTAATAGTATTGATTGTATTTATAACAATACACTTAATTTTATTTTTATTAGAATGAAAAAAGGAATCTTACTTATTTGTTGTTGTCTAACGGTATTTACAACTTACTCTCAAAAAAGAAATTATTTATTATACACAGACGATAATATTAATCGTTTACAAAGTCAGATAAAAACAAACGGTGTTGTTAAAAATAGTTGGGAACAACAACTAAAAAAAGCAGAAGAGTTTGTAGATAAATCTAAATTAAAAGCTTCTGATTGTCAAGTTTTAGGATTGGCTTACAGAATGACAGGAGATGAAAAATATGCTAAAGTCATAAAGAAAATATTATTTGATTATATATCTAAAGATACTTGGGAGGGAAAAGAATTATTAAGTAGAACGCCTTCTTGGACAGGAAATTTAACAACTTCTCATAATAACTTCTTTTTATCGATAGGTTTTGATAGTGCCTATAATTATCTCACCAAAAAAGAGAGAAAAGAAATTGCAGAAGGCCTGGTTCGTGTAGGGATTCAACCTATTTTAGATAATTGGTTATCACCAGAAACAAATTTCCATACGTTTGATACTATGGGCCATAATTGGTGGAGCGCTTGTGTTTATATGGCAGGTTTTAGTTCTTTAGCGATTAGAAATGAAATACCTGAGGCAAAAAAATGGACTAGTGAAATTGCACAAACTGCAACAGAGTTTGTAAACTATTCAGGAAGTGTATTACAAAAGAAACCTTCGACTTTTGATAGAGATGGTGGTTTTTACGAAAGTATTAATTATGCATCTTATGGAATTTCTCAATACTTATTGTTTAGATATGCTTTTGAACAAGTATTGCCTAAAGAAAAACAAGTAGAGCTACCTATTTTAGATAAAATAGGAGATTTTTTTATACAAACAAGCTATTTTTCTAATGAAGGAAAACCAATGTCTGTAAATTTTGGAGATAGCTTTATTTACAAAACAGGAAATGCATGTGTAATGTTGTTATGGCAATTAGGGTATAAAAAAGATGATTATGCTTGGTATATTCATCAAACTTATCAAGGAGATGATCATGAGGGATTACAAATAGAAACTCCGAATGGATTGGCTTTGTTTCCGAAGTTGCCAAATTTAAAAGAGAGTTATACTCCAAATTTCCCAACTTCTCATTTGTATAAAGATATGGGGTGGGCTACATTAAGAAATTCTTGGGACAAAGATGCTACTATGTTGGCTATTAAATCAGGATTTACTTGGAATCATACACATGCAGATGCAGGGTCGTATATTCTATTCCACAAAGGAAAAAATTTAATTATAGATTCGGGAAATTCTTCTTACGGAAATCCACTTTATACACAATATTATTGTCAAAGTGAAGCACACAATGTGGTGATGTTTGATGGAGAAGGACAAAACAGAAAAGATCCTTATTTTGGAGTGAATACCCCAGGATCTTTACAGAATTTAGTAGAAGGAAAAGATTTTAAATACATTTTAGCCAATGCTTCAGGACCTTATTCTCAAATTTTAGCACGAAACTATCGTAATTTTATTTGGGTTGGTGATGTTATTTTAGTGATAGATGATTTGTTAGCACACAAGCCAGGAAAGTTTGAATGGTTGTTACATTACAACGGAATTTCTAAACGGAATGGATTAGATATTTCTATTAAAGAAGATAATGCAGAGATTTTAGTTCGTTCTTTATATCCAGAAACGTTTCCTACAGGAGGTTTACCTCATGATTTTCCTGAGCAAATGCGTTTAGAAGAAAAACAAGGATACGAAGATCATCACCCAGAAAACAGACAACCTTACTGGTCTGTAAGTCATTT
Organism: Polaribacter sp. Asnod1-A03; assembly: GCF_045063585.1. Classification (NCBI taxonomy): domain Bacteria; kingdom Pseudomonadati; phylum Bacteroidota; class Flavobacteriia; order Flavobacteriales; family Flavobacteriaceae; genus Polaribacter; species Polaribacter sp. Asnod1-A03. The sequence continues at coordinate 2,263,206 of NZ_JBEFOE010000009.1, forward strand.
TGAAGAAACACAACGTACCAAATTTGTTTCAGCTATTATTTTAAAATCTGAAGAAAATAAAGAGGATTTACCTATCATCAAAAAATTTGCAGGGAAAAATTTCTTAGGAGTTTCTATCACCCAAAATGGAGAAACTACAGAAGTGTATTTTAATTTATTGGCAGATGGACGTTTAAAACACAGAAATAGTGTCATCAATATGAATGGTTGGGAAACAGATGCTTATTTAACCGTTTTAAAATTTAAAGAAGGAGCTGATAAAACAAACATACGCAACATAAAAGAATTGTTTGTAGGGCATGGAAGTTACATGCGTAGAAACGGAAAAGTTTTAATGCATGCATTGTCTAAATATACGGCTTTAATTGAAGATTTTAATACCAATCCCAATGTTGTTTTTGAAGGACAAAAACATGTGAACATGAAAATATATAGTCCGAATAAAAAAACGATTAAAATTAATAACCAAACTAAAAAAGGGATTTACGATTCAAGGCATCAATTACTGAATATTCGATTGTAATAATATGTTAAGTCATGTAAATTCAATAAAATTAAGAAACTATGAATAAAATTAAAATATCAACCAGTGTAGTCATTATAATTTTTCTGTTGTTAGCAAATATTACGGATTTAAATGCACAAACAAAACCATTATCAAAAAAAGGTTTTGTTAATTTATTCAATGGTAAAAATTGGAATGGGTGGCATTTAAAATTGAGAAATAACGATGCTGAAATGGCAAAAAAAGTTTATGCAATTGAAAAACGAAAAGTACATGTTTTTAAAGATATGCCAGACAGTTTAAATTTAAATACAGGTGAAAATGCAACTCACGGTTTATTTTATACCAATAAAAAGTATAGTAAATACATCCTTAAGTTTCAATATAAATGGGGAGAAAAAATCACAAATAATTTTGATCGATGGCAATATGATGCAGGTGTTTATTATCATGTTTCAGATGATCAAGTTTGGCCTATTGGTATCGAATACCAAATTAGATACAATCATCTTACATCAAAAAATCATACAGGAGATTTAATTAGACCCAAAGGAGCAGGTTACGATTGGTATTCTACAAAAGAGGGTAAAAGTTTTTTATCACCAAAAGATGGAGGAATACTAGAAGATAAAAGCGATTGGATGCATTTAGCTAAACCTACTAAGAATTATAATGCTTTAAATAATAAGTGGAATACCTGTGAGATTATTGTAATGGGAGGTGAGTATACAATTCATAAGTTAAATGGAGATATTGTAAATATGGCTTTTAATTTAACACCTAGCGAAGGAATTATTGGATTTCAGTCTGAAACTGCAGAAATTTATTATCGTAATATCGAAATTAAAGAGTTTAAAGATATCATCCCAATTGAAACTTTTATCGGTCACTAAAATTAAATACTTAATTTAAATGAAAAAAATAAGTAGCATATTACTGTTTAGTCTTATTGTATTTTCTTTACAAGCAAAAAGCGTTTCTAGAGACACCATTTTTATAAAATCGGTAGAGAAATTAGCTAAATATGCCGGAAAGAGTAATGTATTGGTAAAAATGAAGCCTGGAGAATACACTATTAAATCTATTAAAATAGGAGAGTTAAGTGTTTTTAAATATGGAAAAAACAATAAGAAAAAAGGTGATTTTCGTATTGGATCATTAATCCATTTCTCAGGGAACAATAGTCAATATTTTTTAACAGGAGTTACTTTAAATATTGATGGAGAGTTACATAAAAATTATCCAAAGAGTGAGTTTAGTGAGTTTTTAGTAAGTGGAAATAACAATTATATTAAAGGCCTAAAAGGAAAAGATGTTGGTGCTGTTACTCCTGCACATCGAGTACAAATGTTACGTGTTATGGGAGACGATAACACTATTAAAAATGCCGATTTTTTTGTAAAAGGATCTACACCTTATGGTTATGGTCATTTATTAGGTAAAGGAGGAAATGCTTTGGTGCCTTTGCATAAACATTCCGTTTTATTGGTAGAAGGTACAAATACCAAATTATTAGGATGTAAAGTTGTAACTCATGCATACGGACATGGTATTTTTATGCAAGGAGCTGTAAATACACTTTTACAAGATTGTTATGTTGAGGGGAAAATGAGAGCTACCAATGAAATGTTAGCAGAAACTTCTGGTTTGGCATTTGATGTCGGTTTTAAAAGTGATTACCCACCGGGTAAAATTTTGCCAAACGAAATAAAGTCTTTGTCGGAAGATGGCATTAGAGCCTATCCAGCTGGAGGGTTACATGGACGAAGAACAAAAGGGATAAAAGTAATTAATTGTACTGTTAAAAATATGCGTTCTGGTTTCGATTTAAGTGCAAATTTACCACCTACAAAGATTGTTGGATCTACTGCTATTGGTTGTCAAGAAAAAGGCTATTCGATAGGGAATAATGGAATTATTGAAGCTAGTAAAGGTGATGCATTATATGGTCCTTTAGTTACTTTTGTAGGCAATAATGTAAAAAACTGTACAATAGATTTAGAGTTGATAAATACAGTAAGTAAATATAAAGTGCCTCGTTTGGCTGAAATTAATGGTTCTGGACATTATATAACCCTACGTAATTATCAAAATAAGAAAAGGAGTATTCAGTCTCCAATAGTTTTTGGCGAATCTTTTTGGAATGATGTACATCGTTATAGAAATCCGAATGCATCGAAAGGATCATATGCCGGAGCAGAAAATATCAAACTTTTTAATTACACTGATATGCCTGTTTTATTAAACGATTTATCTGTTAATTGTATGGTTACCAATTCAGAAAAAAATAATAAAGTGTTTAATGCAGGTATTGGAGGAAATAATACAAATGATTTATTAAAACGAGTTGATAAAGATGTTTTAGAAAATAATCCAAATTTAGTTATCATGATGGTAGGCACCAATGACATGTTAAATACTAAAAAATTAATAGATTATAAAACCTACACAGCGAACTTAAAAGCATTAATAAAAAAAATAAAATCTAATGGAAGCAAATTAGTTTTAATGAGTCCTATTCCTGCAGATAGTGTTTACTTATTTACAAGGCATAAAAAAGTCTTGTTTTCAGAAACACCAAATAAAAAAATAGACGAGGTTGGTAAAATTGTTAAGACTTTAGCAGTAGAAAATAATGTTTATTTTTATGATTTAAATTCAGATTTTAAAGCACTAAACTTACCGCTACACAACCAAGATCTCTTTATAAGAAATGAGAAGAATAGTGGACGCAAAGATGGAGTGCATCCTACTGCATTGGGCTATCGATTTATTGCACAAAATATATTTTCTTTTTTAAAAGAAAACGATTTGTTAAAATCAAATCAAAAAATTATTTGTTTTGGAGATTCTATTACTCGTGGCGGAGCTAAAGGAGAAAATTATCCTACCTACCTAAATGAATTGATCATACCTTAATTTTTGTTAAATATTTAAACTGAAAATAGGTTTGCTGTTTTAAAGTTTGATTATAGCTATTAAATTCTATTATTCATGGCTTATAAATCATATTTTATAAACTATGAATAATGATTTATACACTTCTTTAAAGATATTAGCTAGTATTGGTATAAATTAATCTCTAATTAAATAGGATACTTATGTTAACTTCATTTAAGTTATTTCAGCATTTTTTAAAAATAATATTTTGTTGTGTTTTTATTATTAATTGTACATCTACTAAAGAGGATTTCGATGCGGATGTTATTATTTACGGAGGAACATCAGCAGCAATTACTACAGCTGTTCAATTAAAACGAATGAACAAAACTGTTTTAATTGTTTGTCCAGAAAAGCATATAGGAGGTTTGTCATCTAGTGGATTAGGCTTTACAGATTTAGGTAATAAAGAAGTGATTGGAGGAATTTCAAAAGAATTTTATCAAAGTGTGTACCAGCATTATCAAGATGAAAAATCTTGGAATCGGCAAGCAAGAAATGAATATGGAAATGAAGGACAAGGAACTACTGCGATAGATGATGAATTAAAAACCATGTGGACTTTTGAACCGCATGTTGCTGAAGAAATTTTTGAAAATATGGTTAAAGATCACGATATCACAATTATTAGAGAGAAATGGTTGGATCGTGAACATGGAGTAGAAGTGAAAGATGGAAAAATAGTATCTATTACGATGTTAACAGGAGAAAAATATAAAGGTAAAGTTTTTGTTGACGGAACGTATGAAGGAGATTTAATGGCCGCAGCAGGAATTAATTATCATGTAGGTAGAGAAGCCAATAGTGTTTATAATGAGCAATGGAACGGAGTACAAAAAGGAGTGTTTCATCACAGTCATAATTTTTCAGATAGAAAAATTAGTCCATATATCATTCCAGGAGATTCAACAAGTGGCGTATTGCCATATATTTCTACAGCACCACCAGGAGAACAAGGTTCGGGAGATAAGCGTGTACAAGCATATAATTATAGATTGTGTACCACGAATGCAGAAGGAAATATAGTACCTTTTGAAAAACCAGCAGATTATGATCCTGCGCAATATGAGTTGTTAAGAAGAGTATTTCTTTCGGGTAGATATTCTATGTTTGGAGGTGGTAAAATTCCTAATAAAAAAAGAGATGTAAACAATGTAGGGCCATTTAATTCAGACAATATTGGAATGAATTATGAATACCCAGAAGCATCTTATGAAAAACGTAAAGAGATTCTAGAGCAACATATTAGTTACCATAAAGGCCTGCTTTATTTTTGGGGTCATGATGAAAGTGTGCCAGAAAGGTTTAAAAAAAGTATTAGTAAGTGGGGATTAGCAAAGGATGAATTTAAAGATAATAACCATTGGCCTTATCAAATTTATGTAAGAGAAGCAAGACGTATGCTTGGTGATTTTGTGATGACAGAAAATGAAATTTTAGGTAGAAATGAAGTATTAAAACCAATAGGAATGGGTTCTTATACCATGGATTCCCACAACGTACAACGTTATATTACCGAAGAGGGATATGTTGAAAATGAAGGAGATTTAGGAGTAGATGCAGACGAACCTTATAGCATACATTTAGGAACTATTTTACCAAAACAAGAAGAATGTAAAAACCTAATTGTTCCTTTAGCAGTATCAAGTTCTCACATTGCATTTGGGTCTATCCGAATGGAACCTGTTTTTATGATTCTTGGTCAAAGTGCAGGAACAATAGCAGGTTTAGCAATAGAGAATGATATTAATATTCATGAGGTAACTTATGAAGAATTAAAGAAAAAATTAATTGAAGATGAACAAGTTTTAGAATATAAAAAGTTATGAAATTAAATCAATTATTATACACATTATTTGTAATTGTGTTGCTTACAAGTTGTAAGAAAGAGCAAAGTAATAATTCTTTAGACATAAAGGCATATTTAGAAGTTGCTGATCAAAAAGAACTATACCCAACAGAGGCACAAATAGAAATGCTAAAAAAAGTAATGCCGAAAGAGGTGTTTCAACCAGCTCCCGAAATTACTGATAGAACTTATTGGGGTAGAATCGCCGCAACTTCATCTGGTAAAGCATATGTAGAAAAAGCAATTTCTTTACTACCGAAAGCGCCAGAAGTTCCTATTACTGATGAAATTTACAGAAGAGCCAATAAAGAAGGAAATAGACAAATCTATAAACCTAGATACTATAGAACTATGGATCGTTTAGAGCATTTTATTTTGGCAGAATGTATCGAAAATAAAGGACAATTTATTCCACAAATTCATACTTATTCAAAAGCCATTTTAGATATGAAATCTTGGTTGCATCCTAATCATGATGATAAAGATAATACGGTTTTAGAAGGAAAAAGAATGTCTATAGACTTAGGCGCTAGAAAATTTGGAGCTGTTTTAATTTTAGCAAAATCATTATTAGGTGATGTGCTTTCTAAACCTATGCAAAGCCAAATAACAGCAGAATTGCAAAGAAGAATTACAGATTCGTATTTAAAAAGTTGTAAAGAGTTAGATAAAAGCAATCATTGGATTAATGGAACTAGCAATTGGAATTCTGTATGTACAAGCGGAACTGTTTTTGTAAGTATTACCAATGCACAGAACGCAGATGAACGTTTGGCTGCTATCGGTTCTGCCATTAATAGTATGAAATATTATTTAAGTGGTTTTGGTGATGATGGTTATTGTTCTGAAGGTTTAGGTTATTGGGGATATGGTTTTGGTCATTACATGTATTTGGCCCAAATTATATTTGAATATACAGATGGAAGAATCAATTTATTTGAAGGAGAAGATTTTGAAAAATTAAAAAGAGTCGGAAATTTTCCAGAGCATTTCGAAATTCAAAACGGAACTTGTGCTCCCTTTGCAGACGGAGTTTCGCATACATCAAGTAAAGGAAGCAATTTCGCAAATGTGTTGTCATCAAAATACTACGGAGCAAAAAAGCCAAATGAAATCAGATTCGAAGAAGCGGTAGAACAAATTATTGCTTGGAACAATCCAGAATTATTTAGTCCAAATACATCCGAAAACAATCAAAATTCTACTTTAGAAAATCATACGTATTTTGAAGATTTTGGAATGATCATTTCTAGAGGAAAACAAAAAACTCCTTTTTCAATAGCTATAAAAGCAGGGCATAATGCAGAAAATCACAATCATAGTGATGTTGGTACTTATACTTTAGTATTGGATAAAGATTTAATTTCTGGTGATATTGGAGCACCTTCATACACCGCAGGTGCGTTTTCTCCACATAATAAAGCAAGAAGCTCTTGGGGGCATCCAGTTCCTAAAATTAACAACAAATTACAATCAAATGGAATTCAGTTTAAAGGAGAAATTTTAGAAACTGTTTTTAAAGATTCGATGGATAAGGTAGTGATGAATTTAAAACCAGCTTACGAATTATCAATGTTAGAATCTTTAACAAGAACAATGATAAATGACAAGTTTGAAAATGGAATTATAACAATAAAAGATGATTTTGTAGCTTCAGAAAAAGTAGATTTTGGAACTGCAATTATGACCTATTCTAATTATGAAGTAATTAATGCAACCACATTAATTTTAACAGGTAAAAATCAAAAAGTAAAAGTAGAAATAAAAAGTACTGGAGGAAAGGTAGTTTTTAATCCGGAACCTGTTCCTGTAAAATATTTAAGAGAAGGAAAAGATGCCAAGAGAATTGGTATTGATTTTGAAAACGCACTTAAAGAAGGATCTATCACAATAATTTATACACCAATACATTAATTAATATAAAAATGAATAAAAAGAATATAATTCTTCCTATTATAATGCTATTTCTTTTAGTAGAAAGCATTTTAGGTCAGCAAAAAAGCAACTTAAAACTTTGGTATGATGCTCCTGCAGCAGATTGGAATGAAGCATTGCCATTAGGAAACGGACGTTTAGGGGCCATGGTTTATGGTATTCCGGAGTACGAAAATATTCAATTAAACGAAAGTACACTTTGGGCTGGTGGGCCGCACAGAAACGACAATCCAGATGCGAAAGAAGCACTTTCAGAAATTAGAAAATTATTATTTGATGGTAAATTTAAAGAAGCACATCATTTAGCAAATGCTAAAATTATTTCTAAAACTTCTCACGGAATGCCTTATGAAACGGTTGGGAATTTACGGCTACATTTTTTAAATCACGGAAAATATTCTAATTATCATAGAACATTAGATATTGAAAATGCTGTGAATACAATCACTTATACTGCAGATGGAGTAAATTATAAAAGAGAAATATTTACATCTTTTACAGATCAAGTAATTGTAATGCGTTTAACCGCAGATAAAAAAGGTAAATTGAGCTTTATTGCAGATATGGATAGACCAGAACCTGCAAAAGTTACGGTGTCTACAGAAGGCAATACTATTTTAAAAATGATTGGTTTTAGTAGTGATAATTTAAATAAAAGGTTGGGGAAAGCAGCACCTATTAAAGGAGAAGTAGCGTTTCAATCTCGTGTAAAAATTGTAAATGAAGGAGGAAGTGTTGCATCGATAAATAATAAATTAGAAGTTTCTAATGCAGACAGCGTTACGTTATTTATATCTATAGCTACTAATTTTGTAAACTATCAAGATATTAGTGCAAATCCTCATAAAAAAGCAACGGATTATATCATTAAAGCAGAAAAGAAAGAATACAATCAGTTATTAAAAAGTCATGCTACTTTTTATCAAAATTATTTTAATAGAGTTACATTAAACTTAGGAGAATCAATACATGAAAATAAACCAACAGATGTTAGAATTAAAGAATTTAGTTCGGTAACAGATCCTAGTTTAGCTGCTTTGTATTTTCAATTTGGACGTTACTTGTTAATTTCTTCATCGCAACCAGGAGGGCAAGCAGCAAATTTACAAGGAATTTGGAACAAAGATTTAACACCACCTTGGAAAAGTGCATATACTGTAAATATTAATACAGAAATGAATTATTGGCCTGCTGAGGTTACTAATTTATCAGAAATGCACGATCCTTTAATAGATTTAGTAAAAGAGCTTTCTGTTGCGGGTAAAGAAACTGCAAAAGTAATGTATGGTGCAGATGGTTGGGTAACGCATCATAACACAGATTTATGGCGAATAGCTGGTCCTGTAGATGGAGCAACTTGGGGAATGTGGACAACTGGTGGTACTTGGTTAGCACAGCATTTGTGGGAAAAATACATGTTTAGTGGAGATATAGAATATTTAAAATCTGTTTATCCGGCAATGAAAGGAGCTTCAGAATTTTGTTTGAGTTTTTTAACAGAAGATCCCAATGGATATTTGGTTATTTCACCAACAATTTCACCAGAACACGCTCCTAAAGGTCGTCCAAAAAGTGTAAACATTGTAGAAAGTGCTGCAATGGATAGTCAATTGGTTTTTGATATGTTAACCAAAACAATTGCAGCTGCAAAAACATTACATGTTGATGCAGAATTAATAAAGAAAATGGAGTTGACTTTAAAAAAACTGCCTCCTTTTAAAGTGGGTAAATACAATCAAATACAAGAATGGATGGAAGATTTAGATGATCCTGAAGATGACCATCGTCACGTTTCTCATTTATACGGATTATATCCTTCTAACTTAATTTCTCCATACAGAAATCCTGAATTATTTAAAGGAGCAGAAAACACATTAATTCAACGTGGAGATCCATCAACAGGTTGGTCTATGAACTGGAAAATTAATCTTTGGGCTCGTTTGTTAGATGGAAATCATGCTTATAAATTAATGGGAGATCAAATAAAATTAGTTGGTCGTCCTGATTCTCCAAAAGGAGGAGGAACGTATGCAAATATGTTAGATGCACATCCACCATTTCAAATTGATGGAAATTTTGGATTTACTTCTGGTTTAACCGAAATGTTAGTACAAAGTCATGATGGAGCTATTCATTTAATTCCTGCCTTACCAGACGTTTGGCAAGATGGAAAAGTAACAGGTTTAAGGGCAAGAGGAGGTTTTGAAATTACTTCTTTAGAATGGAAAAATGGAAAAGTTGTTAAAGTAGTATTAAAATCTAATTTGGGTGGAAATTTACGTATTCGTTCTTATCATCAACTAAAGTTAGAAACTGATAAAAAACTATCAAAAGCTAAAAGAGTTAATAAAAATCCATTTTATCAAGTTCCAGAAATTAAAGCACCAGAAATATCAAAATCAGCTAAAAAAGAAGAAGTTGTATTAAAAAATGTGTTTGAATATGATGTGAAAACACAAGTAGGACAAGAAATTATTTTAATAGCTAAATAAATTAAATAAAGATGATTAAACAAAAAAACAGCTTTTCTACATTTTTAAAATTGTTACTATTTGGTTTGTTTCTAACTGCTAATTCAACATTGTATGCGCAAACTGTTGTAAGCTCATTAAATGAGTTAATGCCATTTTTAGACGATGATCATGTTGTGGTAAAAATGAAACCGGGTATTTATACGATTACATCTGAAGATGTAAAAAAGGGACTTTACAAAAAAGAATTAAAACTTAAAAAAATAAGTAAAATTTTATTGTTGTTTGAAGGGAACAATAGTACTTATGATTTTACAGGTGTAACTATAAAAATAGACACCAAAGTTCATCAATCATTTGGTAATTTTCAAGTACACGAACTACAGATTATAGGAAATAATAATGTATTAAAAAACCTAACACTTGTTGATGAAGGTTCTGTATATGATGCACCAACTTTAAGAGCAACAAATATTGTGATGGATGGTTCTCATAATAAAATTGAAGGCTTTACAGTTACCACAAAAGGATCTTTTCCGTATGGTTATGGAGATGCTTTTGGTAAAGGAGGTAAATCGATAATTAGGCACAGAAAACACAGTGCCTGTTTGGTAAGAGGAGAATCTAATCATTTAAAAAATTCAACCTTTTTTCATAAAAGTTACGGACATTGTATTTTTATGCAAGGTGCAAACAATCCTTTAATAGAAGGATGTTATGTACAAGGAGAAGTTAGAAAAACGGACGATATGTTAGCAGAAGCGGGTACAGGTTCTCCTGCAGATAAAGTAGATTTTATGACTGTTTGGGGCTACAAACTTCCTGCTGGCTATATGATGAGTAAGGGAGAAGCAGGCATACGTGCTTATGATGGAGGAGAAACAATTATTGATGGTAAAACATACAAAAGAGGAACATCCAACCCTACGGTAAAAAATTGTGTTGTTAAAAATATGAGAACCGGAGTAACTGTTGCGCATGCTACAGGTAAAAAATATGTAGAAAATTGTACTTCTTTAGGAAATGAAAACGGATTTTCTTTAGGTTCTGGAGAGGTGGTTAATTGTAGAGCAGATGTAATTTATGGTCCTGCTTATGCTTCTACTTATGAAAGGGATGTCGCTTATAATGCAGATATTACTATTTTATCATCTACAGAAGAATATTACAATGGTTCTGGAAATGTAGCTTATATAGGCGGAAGTGGTCATAAAATAATTTTTAGAGGTTCTAACCAAGGAGTAGAACAAGGACTGCAAATTAAAGTTGGAGGTGATAAAAATAATATCCGATTGTTACATGGAAATCTGCCAAATCAAAATGACTTTAAAGGATTAGATTTTGAGTTGATTAATTTGACCAATTTTCCAGTTTTTTTATCTGATAAAAGTTCAGGTATTTCAGGAGAATCTTTAGGGAAAATTTCTAATTCTGGTACTAATAATGTGTTAGAATTTATAGGAGAGTAATTTATATAAAGACATAATCATCAAATAAAATTAATAAAATGAGACCAACAAATAACGTATTAAATTATGTGTTTTTATTCTTGACAACCATATTATTTGCTCAAAATAAGGAAAAGGTTTCTATAGAATCATTATTGAAAGACATGGTAAATAGAGATGCTATTGCTCGTTTTCCAACAACCAATTTTAGATTAAAGCAAGAAAGTAGTTATAATAGAGCTTCTAAAACTCCAGCAGATTCTGTAGGTTGGTTTATAAATCATGATTTTAATAGTAATGATAAAGACCATAACTTTATTAGAACTGAAGAAAAAAATGGAGAAAAAGAATGGGTGTTGATGGATCATGTGGGAGCTGGAGCAGTAGTGCGTACATGGATGCCATTTTTAAAACCAGATAAACCAGATACGGATATAGAAATTAAAATTTATTTAGATGGAAGCTCTGAACCTGTGTTTGAAGGAAATATGTTAGGATTGTTAGATGGTACAGGAGAAATTCCATATCCAATGGCTCACCAATCGTTAAGATCAGCAGTTTCATTCTTACCAATTCCATATGCAAAAAGTTGTAAAATAACGACTACAGGTAGACCATTTTTTTATCAGTTTACTTATAGAGAATATGATGATTATACACTTGTAAAAACTTTAACTAAGGAAGATTTTAAAAAATCATTACCGTTAATAAAAGAAGTGGGAGAACGATTATTAACGCCTAAAAATACAGTAAAAGGTAAAGAGGTTGCTTTTAATACAAAATTAAAACCTAAAAAAGAAAAATCAATAAAATTGCCAAAAGGAAATGCAGCTGTTAGAGAGCTTAGTATCAAATTAGATGATTATAAAAATCCTGAGGTAACTCGTACAGTAATTTTAAAAATAGAGTTTGATGGAGCACCAACAGTTTGGTGTCCTATAGGTGATTTCTTTGGAAATGGAATAGGCTTACATCCATTTAAAGGATGGTATAGAACTGTTAGTGAAGATGGAACGATGTCTTGTAGATGGGTAATGCCATATCAAAAATCAGGAAAAATATCAATTGAAAATTTAGGAGAAACTACTGTAAATGTTGCTATAAAAGCAACCATTGGTGATTGGAAGTGGGACAGTGAAAGTATGTATTTTAATGCTGCTTGGAAAGGACAATACCCAGTAGCTACAAGACCATTCTCGGATTGGAATTATATTACACTTAAAGGAAGAGGTGTGTATGTGGGAGACGCCTTAACTGTGATGAACCCTGTAGCAAAATGGTGGGGAGAAGGTGATGAAAAGATATGGGTAGATGGAGAAGATTTTCCTTCTATTTTTGGAACAGGAACCGAGGATTATTATGCTTATTCTTGGGGAGGAAAAAGTAACGATTTTTACGAACACCCTTTTCATGCCCAGCCAAGAAGTTATATTTTTAATAAGTTAAATAGAAAACCGAAAGAATCTAAAGGTAAAAATACATCTGGTTATAGTACCGAAACCAGAACTAGAGCTTTAGATGTAATGCCATTTAGCAGTTCGTTAAAACTAGATATGGAAATTTGGAGCTGGACAGATTGTGAGATGGGATATGGTGTTGGTGTGTATTGGTATGGAGATAAACAAACCACATCAAATAGTGTTCCGGACGAAAAGGAAGTTTTAAATGTACCGCCTTTACCAAATGGTTTTCCTAATAAGAAATGATAGAATATTGTTAACTAGAAATAAATTCAAAAAAATATTAAAATGACAAAAAAAATAATTTATCTCTTAAGCGCAGTATTTCTTATGATTACTGCATGCCAATCAAAATTTAAACATAAGGTAGAAATCTCTGATCACGGACTTGTTATTCATCAAGATACTATCATTATTAATATTGATGTTGTAAATGAATCGATCATCCATGTAAACAAAATAAAAGTAGGTAGTAAGCCAACTACTATTCCTGATTATGTGACTGTTTTAGAACCTCAAAATGTAACTTGGAATGTTGATGAATCAGAAGAATTATTAACCATTAGTACAGATGGATTAAATGTATTTGTAAATGCGGATGGAGTTATAGAATACGAGACAAAAGAGAATCAAAAATTAGTTTCAGAAACAAAAGAACTTACTTTTTTGAATGCAACAGGAGAGCACAAAATTTCTCAAGCTTTTGTAGCTGAAGATGAAGCATTGTATGGTTTGGGACAGTTTCAGAGTGGAATTATGAATTGGAAAAATGTACCTATTCGTTTGCAACAATACAACCAAGAAATAGCCATTCCTTTTTTAGTTTCTACAAAAGGATATGGAATTTATTGGCACAATTACAGTTTAACAGATTTTAATCAACCTCAAAATGAAATAGTATTTGAATCTGCAGGTGAAATTGAAACAAAGAAAGAAGCGCAAGTAATACCAGAAGGCGGTGAAAAAGAAAATGTAGCAGCTTATGCAGCTAAAGAAGCGAAGAAAAAAAATATAAGAGAAACTACTTTTAGACCAACAAAAACAGGAGAATATACTTTTTTAGCATTAAGTGATCACAATGGTCGTATGCGTGGTGAAATTAAAGTAAGTATAGATAATGATGATATCATTAATTATTCAACTATTTGGATGCCTAGAAGATATTCTGGAAAAAAATATTTAGAAGCAGGAAAAGAATATAAAGTAGTATATCAAAATACAGGTGCAAAAATACCAGGTAAATTATTTTACAATAAACCAGATTATAACAAAACGGTTTTTAGTAGTACTCAAGGAAATGCCATTGATTATTATTTGGTAGCAGGTAAAAATCCAGCAGAAGTAATTTCTGAATATCAAAATTTAACAGGAAAAGCACCCCTATTTTCAATAAAATCTTATGGATTTTGGCAATGTAGAGAACGTTATCACAATCAAGAAGAATTATTAGAAAATGCTCGTGAAATGAGAGAAAGAGAAATTCCTTTTGATAATATTGTACAAGATTGGTTTTATTGGCCAAAAGGCACTAAAGGGCCAGAATGGGATCCAGCTAAATACCCAGATCCAGATGCGATGGTTGATGAGTTAACAAAGTTGAATTTAAATTTGATGGTTTCTGTATGGCCAGAGGTAAAGAATAAAGCTTTGGAAGAAAAGTATGGACTTAAAAAAATAGAAAGTAGCAACTATGTTGATATTTATGACACAAAAGTAAGCAAGCAATTTTACAGAGCTTTAAGTGATTCGATGTTTCATAAAGGAGTAAAATCAATCTGGTTAGATGGTACAGAGCCAGAAGGCGTAAATAATACAAAAGTTTCTACCGCTGTTGGACCTTATGAAGAAGTTCAAAATCCGTATTCACTTTTAGTAACCAAAACAATGTACGAAGGTAGAAGAGAAGAATTCCCTAAAGAACGTGTGTTTAACTTAACGCGTTCAGCGTATGCAGGGCAACAACGTTACGGAGCTACTTCTTGGTCTGGAGATGTAGAAGCTTCTTGGGATCAGTTTTCTGAACAAATTGCTGCAGGATTAAACTTTACAATGGCAGGTGTGCCTTATTGGACTCATGATATTGGAGGTTTTTTTAGAGATTCTAAGTCTATCAATCCCGAGTTTGATAATCAATATACCAATCCAGAATATATAGAATTATTAACACGTTGGTTTCAGTTTGGTACTTTTAGTCCAATTTTTCGTATCCATGGTTATGTATCAGAAACAGAAATTTGGAGATACAGTGATGCTTTTGAAAGTACAGCACGTAAGTTTATCGATTTACGTTATCAATTAATGCCTTATATCTATTCTCAAGCATGGCAAATTACCAACAATAGTCGTCAGTTAATGACACCTTTGGCATATCATTATCCAAATGATAAAAATACTTGGGAAATTAAAGATCAATTATTTTTTGGAGAATCTCTTATGGTGAGTTTTGTAACAGAATATAAGCAAAGAGAAAAAGAAGTTTATTTACCAAAAGGAGATTGGTACAACTTCTGGACAGATGAAAAAGTTGGAGGTGAAAAAAATATATCTGTAAAAGCAGCATTAAGTGAAACTCCAATTTTTGTAAAAGCGGGTAGTATTATTCCTATGGGACCAAAAATTCAATATGCTACAGAAAAAACAAACAAGCCATTAACGCTTAAAATTTATCCAGGTAAAGATGCTGAATTTACTTTGTATTTTGATGATAACGAAAGTTATGATTATGAAAAAGGAACGTTTTCTGAAATTGAATTAAAATATTCTGAAGAAGATAAAACTTTAGAAGTAAAATTAGGAGTAGATAGCTTTATCAATTTTGAACAAAATTTTATGAATTTTGTGGTTGAGGTTGTTGGAGGAAAAATGCAAACAATAACTTTTAAAGGAAAAGAATTAGAAGTAGTATTATAAATTAGATAGTATTAAGAATTGAATAAGTCAAGGTATGAAATAACTCATACCTTGACTTATTTGTGTTTTGGATGTTGTTTTATAGTAAAAGAACCATGTATTATATAAAAATGAGGTTGCTTAAATTATTTTTATTAAATAGATAGAAACAGATAAAAAATTTTTAGGTTTTAACATTTATGAAAATAGAAAAAATGAAAATAATACTCAGAACATTATTATTTGGTTTACTATTCGTTAGTTCTATAACAGACGCCAAAGAGATAAAAATCAATTCATTAAAAGAATTGGCAAAATACGCTGCTGAAAATGGAAATATAATCACCATGAAACCTGGAGTTTATAAATTGACAGATTATCTAAATTCAGATTCTATTAGTATTCGTAAGAATCGTAAAATGTATCAGTACATTACTTTTAGTGGAAGTAATAATATTTTCAATCTAAAAGGCGTAGAAATTGAGTTGGATACAGAAATTAGAACCAAATTAAAACCACCAATTCATTCTGATGAATTTTTAGTAACAGGATCAAATAATTCATTTTTAGGACTTACTATAAGATGTGTTGGAACAGGAACATCTCCAGGAGGAACGGTGTTACAAGTGGCAGGTAAAGCAAATGTTCTTAGAGAAATCACATTACATGTGGCAGGATCTTTTCCGTATGGATATGGAGATTTATTCGGAAAAGGAAAACAAAAAGAAACAACTGTAAGACATAGAAAGCATAGTGGTCTCTTAGTTACAGGAAATGACACAAAATTATACGGATGTAAAGTATATAATCGTTCCTTTGGGCATTGCTTTTTTATTCAACAGCATCCAAAAAATGTATATTTTGAAGACTGTTATGCCGAAGGAGAAGTACGTTCTACAGATAGTATTTTAGCAGAAACTTCAGGCACAGCATTTGATGTCAATTTTAAAACATGGACTCAAAATAGAGAAGGAGAATATGTAGTAACTCCAGGTTATATGAAATCGCTTTGCGAAGACGGATTTAGAACTTATGGAGTCTGTGAAAATATCAAATTTAAAAACTGTACAGCTAAAAATACGTGTGGAGGATTCGAACTTCGTTTTAATGAAGCTCGTTTAGAAAATTGCAAAACTATTGGTACAGAACGTGCTTATTGGATTGGTGATAATACTACAATGATTAACTGTAAAGGGGATGCTAATTACGGCCCTTTATTATTTGTAGAAGGTAATAATGTAAATGTAGAATTGTTTGTTGATGCTACAGAATCTGATAGGTTGGTTCATTCTTTAATTACTGTTTTAGGAACAAATAATGCAGTAGTTCTTAAAGCAGAAGATAAAAAAAATAGAAAACAAGATGTACCTATTTTGGTTGGTTACACACAGCCAATGCATGGAGAATCTATGTCTCCTTATAGTGAAGCAGAAGTTGTAGGTCTTCACTTAAAAAATGAAACAGGTATGTCTATATCCATCGGAGAAAAAGCAAGAGATTGTACAATAAAAACGAATGGAACTATCAATGAAAATAAAGGTAAAAATATACACATTACTAAATAACAAAAAATAACAATGATGAATCAAGAATTTAGAAAATTGAAGTATATTTTAATTTTATACATCAGTTTTATTGGGCAAGGTTTTGCTCAAAATCCAGTATTTACGCATGTTTTTACAGCAGATCCTTCACCTCATGTTTGGCCAGATAATCCTGATAAATTGTGGGTGTATACAAGTCATGATGAACCAGGTTCTAATAACCATTACGGAATGACAGGTTACCATGCGTTTTCTACTACAGATATGGTAAATTGGACAGATCATGGACGTATTTTACATTTAGAAAATGTAGACTGGGCAGAGAGTCATGCTTGGGCAATGGATGCAACATATTATAGAGAAAAATATTATGTTATTTATTGTATGAAAGAAGCTGGAATAGGACTTTTTAGAACTGGTGTTGCAGTTAGTGATGTTCCGCAAGGTCCTTTTAAAGATTTAGGGTATGTAAAAGGAGTAGAATTTGGTCAAGATCCAGCTATTTTTATTGATGATGACGGAACTCCGTATTTATATTGGGGACACGATCGTAAATGTTTTGCTGCTGAATTAAATGAAGATTTAATGTCTATTAAGCCAGAAACTTATGTGGATTTAACGAAGCAACTAACTCATGTTTTTGAAGGTCCTTGGGTGCATAAAAAAGATGGAAAATATTATTTAACCTACCCTGGTTTAACTCCAAGACGTTGGCCAGAAAAAATGTTTTATGCCGTAGCAGATAATCCTTTAGGGCCTTATGAATTTAAAGGTAATTTTATTGATGATTTTGAAGGACAGAGTGGTACAAATCACGGCGGAGTTGTTACTTATAAAGGAAAAGATATGATGTTTTATCACAGTGCATGGTTATCTGGCGGTTTAAGTGAAACTAGAAATGTAATGGCAGATTATTTACAGAATGATAAAAATGGAGATATCATTCCTATTGTTCCGTCAAAAGAAGGTTTAGGTCTGGCAAAAAGAACAAGAACAACGTTGCATTTAGAAGCAGAAAATGGTTTTGCAGCAGGTGGCGAATTGTACAATGTAATTGTTGATACATGGATAAAAGGTTATAGTGGTAAAGGCTATGTTACAAATTTTGACAATCCGTTTGATCATGTATACATGTTGGCACAAGTTGCTAAAAAATCAAAATATCGTTTTAAAGTTAGATATGCTTCGCCAGATGGAGAATCAAATCATGATATATTAATTAATAGTCATAAGTACAAAGAATTTGTTTTTCCTCAATCTAAAGAATTTACAGTGATCGATTTTGGTATTGTAGAATTAAAAGCAGGAGATAATTTAGTGCGCATATTTAAAAGAGATTGGAAACCGTCCAAAGGACAATTAGCGATTGATTATATAGAACTAGAACAAGTTTTTGAAGACGAATTAAACTAAATAAAGAATAATTATGCTACTTAAAAAATCAAAAAAACACCTTCAATTAGTTGTTGTTTTCTATTTAATATTTACACAACCAATAGATGTTTTTGCCTTTTTTCAAGACAAACCTAATATTATTTTTTTAATGACGGATGATCAACGTTGGGATAATATGGGTTGTTATGGCAAGCCAGAATTTAACACACCTAACATCGATAAATTGGCAGATAATGCTGTTGTGTTTGATAAAGCATATTATGCTGTGGCTATTTGTATGCCAAGTCGTGTAACCATGATGACTGGGCGTTATAATTCTAACCACAAAGTTGGCTTTGTAGCACCAACTGATTATACTTTATCTAAGAATGATTTTGAAAACGGGTATCCATCAATACTTAAAAACGCAGGTTATCGCACAGGGTTTATTGGTAAAGTTGGTTTTACGGTAACAGAAAAATCTACAAGACCAAGTACGCCAAAAGAACATTTTTATAAAAAAGAAATGGGCAATGTTTTTGATTTTTTTGCAGGTAGTGAAACACATGATAGAAATGGCATTGTAATGTGGCCAGAAAATGACAAAGGTTTAAAAGAGATCTATAAAAAAGGACGACCAAATTCTGGTAGAACATTAAGAACAGGTGAAGCAATGTTACGTTTTTTAGAAACACAACCCCAAAACCAACCTTTTTGTCTTTCCGTTAGTTTTTATGCAGTAAAACACGATAACAATAAAGACATGTATATGCCGCATTATAATTTGTTTAAAGACAAAGAAATGTCTGTGCCAGAAAATTGGCAAGAAGGAGAAAATGAAAAGCTACCAACTGTTGTAAAAGAAAATGCACGAGGTGTTTATTTGCATAAAGCAAGATCTTCTACTCCAGAAATGCATCAGAATTTAGTACAACGTTTTGCAACACAAGGTTATAGTGTAGATGATCAAGTTGGTCTTTTGATTGCGAAACTTAAAGAAAAAGGAATGTTAGAAAATACGATTATTATTTACACGAGTGATAATGGGCGTTTTCAAGGTTCTCACGGGCTTTTTGATAAATGTTTATTATACGAAGAATCTGTAAAAGCCCCTTTAATTGTTTATGACGGAAGAGTAGCAAAAGAAAAACAAGGATACAGAGAAAATGCTCTTATTTCATCTGTAGATATGGCTCCAACGATTTTATCATTAGCCGGTATTGATGTGCCAAAGAGCATGCAAGGGAGAGATTTTAGTAGAATTTTAAATAAAACCCAGGATATGTCTCAGTGGAGAGATGCTGTATTTATGGAGGATCTTTTTTTGGTGGAAATGTTTGAACATCGATATAAAGAAAACGTAGATGAAATTAATAAAGAATTAATCAACAAAAATAAGTCTTATCGTAGTCATGGAATAAGAACAGAACGTTATAAGTATTTTACTTACTACGAACATACTCCTAAAATTGAGGAATTATACGATTTAGAAAAAGACCCTTTAGAGCAGCACAATTTGGCAAATAATCCTAAATATAGTAACACGCTAAAGAAATTAAGAAAAAAGACAGAAGAATTATATTTAAGCGCTCTTGATTAAAAAGGAATTTTATTGGAAACTAAAATTTAAAAAAAACTCAAAATATAGAACATGAAAAGAAATATATTAAGAATAGTTAGTCTCTCGTTAGTTATAGGTTTAATGCTTACAAGTTGTAAAACAAACGATGATTATCAATTAGAATTGAACTATGTAACGTTAGCTAACGGAACAAAAGTTACAGCACAACCTGTAAAAAGTACAAGTGTAGATTTAAGCTTACAAAAAGACGTAAGTGTAAGTTTTAAAGTAGAATTAGATAGTATTATTCACCCAAATTTAAGCGGAATTGGTGGCGCTTTTAACGAAATGGGAGGAGATGCTTTTGTGAGTTTATCTGCAGAAAATCAAAAAGAATTATCAAATGCACTTTTTAATACTACCGATGGTTCTGGTTTGTCTAATTGTAGAACGGCTGTTGGTTCTTCAGATTTTGGATTAAGTGCATATAGCTATAGCGAAACTCCTGGTGATTATACCATGGAACATTTTTCTATAGCAAGAGAAAAATCAACTTTAATTCCGTTTTTACAAGCGGCATATAAAGTAAATCCTCAATTAAAAATGTTTGCTTCACCTTGGAGTCCACCAGGTTGGATGAAAGAATCTGGTACAATGGATGGTGGAGATAAAAATGTTGAGCAAAATATTCTAAAAAAAGATCCTAAAATTTATGAAGCGTATGCTTTGTATTTTGCTAAATATATTAAAGCCTATAAAGAAAATGGAATTACGATTGACCGATTAGTAATTCAGAATGAAACTGATATGAATCCTGGATATCCAGGTAATGATATGCAGCCAGAAGAAATGGCAGATTTGGTCTCAGATTACATCATTCCTCAATTTAAAGAATCAAATATTGATACCGAACTTTGGGCAGGAAGTTTTAGAGGAAAACGTAAAGATGCTCAAAAATTTATGTCGTTAGAAAAATCTAAAAACGTAACAGGAGTTGGCTTACAGTATTGTCCGCCTTCAACTATGGAAGAGTTGTTAGAAAATCATCCAGATATAAAAATAATGCATACAGAAGGTCGTTGCGACGATGGTAAAAATTCGATGAAACAAGCAAGAAAAAGATTTTCAGAAGTATCAGATTGGTTAAATTCTGGAAGTGAAAATTTCTGTTATTGGAATATTATTTTAAATGAAACAAGCACTAGTGGATGGGGTTGGAAACAAAATAGTTTGATTAATATTAATCGTACTTCTGGTGAGTTAACTTATAATTCTGATTATGCACCCATCTCTTTATTAAGTCAATATATTCGTCCAGGAGACCAAAGTTTAGTGGTAAATACGCCAGAAAATAAGAAAGCAATTGCTGTAAAAAATAAAGATAGAGTTGTGGTGTTTTTAGAAAATAACGAAGCAATGGCTGCTACACAAAATATTGAATTAAAAGGAAAAACCTATGCTGTAAACCTTCCTGCAGAAAGTTTATGTGCTTTTGTTTTTAAAAATAAGGCGTAATGAGGTTTGCAATGTATAGCATAAGAATAAAGGGAATTCTGCTGTTTTTTCTTGCTTTTCAATCATTAATTTATGGTCAAACACAAGGAGATAAAGAAATCTTAGAAACATTTAATTATAAAAAAGATGTTGTTTACAAAGTGATAAATGGCATCAGTTTAGAAATGGATATTTATTATCCGAATCCAGATAAAATCAAAAAGAAAAATCCTTGGATGTTGCATGTTCATGGAGGAGGTTGGAGAGGAGGAGATAGGTACAAAGTATTTAGAAAATCTTTTGTAGGTACTTTAAAATCTTTATTAGATAGTGGTGTTGTTTGTGTTACTATTGAGTATCGAAGAACACGAGGTCAATCCACTGCTTATGATGCTGTTGTAGATGCAAAAGATGCGGCTCGTTTTCTTTTAAAAAATGCTAAAGAATATCAATTAGATATCAAAAAGTATGGTGTTTGGGGCGGTTCTGCTGGAGGACATTTAAGTTTAGTAACCGCTTTAGGAGAAAATTCTGATTTTAAAGGAGCAATTAAATTATCGAAATTTTCTCCAGATTTTAAATGTGTAGTTTCTTATTTTCCAGCAACATCTTTAATAAATCCAAAATTAGTACCAGGTTCTCTTTTTGAAAACAAAGAATCTTATACTAGAATTTTAGGAGATAGTTTATCAAATAAACTAGCATTGGCAAAGCAATTGAGTCCAACAGAATTATTGAAAAAAAAGAGTCCACCTATTTTACTTCTTCATGGAGATAAAGACATTGTGTTACCGATTATAAATTCAATTTATATGGTTGAGGTAGCCAAAGAAAAGAATGCAAATGTAGAGTTATTAACTATTAAGAATGCAGGCCATAGTTTTAGTGGATCCAATATCTCGCCATCAATGGAAGCATTAAATGAATATGCAACCAATTTTATTCTATCACATTTAAAATAAATAACATCAAATAAAAAACATGAGAACAATCACAACATTTATTTTATTATTGATGACAATTGTTACCACTTTTGCCCAAGAGAGACCCAATGTTATTTTTGTAATGCCAGATGATATTAGCCATAATGCTTTTTCTTATTATAAAAAAAACGGACCTAAAACTCCGAATATTGATAAGCTGGCAGATGAAAGTGTTCGTTTAACAGATTTTCATGTATCGCCAAGTTGTTCGCCAACAAGAGCCGCACTTTTAACAGGGAGACCAAGTGATGTGGTTGGGGTTTGGCATACAATTAATGGTAGAAATATGATGCGAGCAGATGAAATTACCATGGCAGATATTTTTAAAGCAAATGGCTACGCAACAGGATTGTTTTTTAAATGGCATTTAGGAGATAATTATCCTTTTCGTCCCAAAGACCGTGGTTTTGAGTACGTGGCTTGGATAAAAGGAGGAGGAACAGGGCAGCAACCAGATTATTGGAATAACACAAACAACCATGCGAGTATTTGGGTAAATGATAAATTGGTTAAAATGACAGATGAAGATGATGGAATAAAAGGAGCTTTTACCAATAATTTTTTCTTTAATCGTGCCATGGAATTTATGGATGATAATATTGAAAAGAAAAAACCTTTTTTTGCTTATATTCCTTTAGGTACAGCACATGCACCACATGTAAAGCCACCAGATGCTAGAAAAGGAGTGAATGCTAAAACGGGAACCATAGAAAATATTGACAAAAATATGGGAAGATTGATGCGATTTCTAGACGATAGAGGAATTGCAGATAATACCATTTTAATTTTTACTACAGATAATGGAGGCGGAACTTACCTTCGTGGAGGAAAAGGTTCTAATTATGATGGAGGCACACGAGTGCCTAGTTTTGTAAGATGGGAAAAAGGAGGACTTGGTGGAGAAGGAAAAGCTAGAGAAGTAACTCCGCTTACTGCGCATATAGACTGGTTGCCTACCTTTATGGATATTTTAGATTTAAAAGATGTGCCTAACAGACCCCAAAAATTAAAAATTAGAGGAAAAAGCTTTAAACCCTTTTTAGATACAGATACATCAAACGACCCTGTTGAATATAAAAATAGAGCAGTTACTATTAATGATATGTGGACAGAGTTTCCAGAAAAATATAAAAAACTTTCAGTAAAAAAAGATATTTGGCAAGGTGATAAAATTATTCATAAATGGCGTTTAATAAGAAATAGTGCAGATGTAGATTGGGAATTGTATGATGTTTTGGTTGATGAAAAGCAAAAAATAGATGTCATTAAAAATCCAGCTCATAATGCTATTGTATCAGCATTAAAAGAAGAATATGAAGCATGGTGGAAACTTGTTGATGAGCGATCAGATGAATATACAAGAATTATAATAGGTAATGATGCAGAACCCAAAACAGATTTGCATGCTATGGATTTTCATGGAACCGTAATTTGGGATCAAGATGCAGTTAAAAAAGGAGCAACTGGAAGTGGTTTTATCGCTGTTGATTTTGAAAAACAAGGAACTTATAATTTTGATTTTCGTCGTTGGCCAAAAGAAATTGAAGAGAATACTACATTAACATCAAAAGGATCTGGTATTGCTTTGCCAATAGCAAGTGCGCGTATTAAAATTTGGCATGGAGATACTGTGTATGTAGATGAAACTAAAAAAGCGAATCCTAATTCAGATAGTGTAAATTTTACATTAAAAAAAATACCAAAAGGTCCAGCATTTATTCAGACTTGGTTTTATGATACATCAGGAAAAATGGTTGGAGCAGTTTATTATAATTATGTGCATTTACTAGAATAGTAAGACAGATATTTGAGAGAGTAATGGATAAAGTTTTTAAATGTTTAAGATTAGATTATAATTTATACTTTTTGAATTATAGTTTATACTGCTAATTTGGCTCTTTAATTACATTGCCATTAAATTTAATAGACATCACAAAAAAGTATATTTTTATGTGATTAAAAATAATAACATCTTGTTCAATAAAAATAAAATGAGAAGTAAAATATTGAAAAACCTAGTTTTTTTTATGTGTTTGGTTTTAGTAAATAAACTACACGCACAAAACAGTAATACAATACCGGTTCCAACAAATTTAGAACAAGGATATCCGAGATTGTATGTTACAGAATCTGGTAAAAAAGATTTAAGGAAAACGATTAAAAAAGAAGATTGGGCGACGGATGTTTTAGCAGGAATTCATAATAGAATAGATAAACATGTTGCGCGTCATGTAAATGATCCAGAATGGATGGTTTCTCGTTTGCAAATGTATTGGAAAACAAAATCTACTAACGTTTATGTTAACGGAATTAATTATTCCCACGCAGATGGTAAAGCGCCAGTACCCACAGTACGTTTTGTAGGTTCTAGAGATTATACCTCAAATTATGGCGTACCGAAATTAGAGGATATTTTACCATATATGGATGATCCTCGTGGTTTGTATT
Source organism: Polaribacter sp. Asnod1-A03 (assembly GCF_045063585.1). NCBI lineage: Bacteria > Pseudomonadati > Bacteroidota > Flavobacteriia > Flavobacteriales > Flavobacteriaceae > Polaribacter > Polaribacter sp. Asnod1-A03. Next base: position 2,288,107 of record NZ_JBEFOE010000009.1, read on the forward strand.
TACCAAATAAAACAAAAGAAGGTACCCCATTTGAGTGGGCAGAAATATCTAAAACAGGTAGAGCAATTTATTCAATTAATGATAATATTATTAGCCTTTCTCGTGATGCCGCATTTTTATATTGGTTAGAAAATGATAAAAAGTTTGCAAAATTTTCTTATGATATTTTTCATACGTATATGGAAGGAATGTCTTACAGAAATGAGCCAATTGATTTAATGAATGGTCATATTCAAACATTGGTAGGTTTTACTAATTTTCAAGTAATTCATGAAGGAACGCTGAAAAACATAGCAGAATTGTATGATTTTTTACATCAATATATAGAAGTAAATCATCCAGAAAATATTGTAATGTATGATAAGACCATTAAAAGATGGACAGATCAAATTATAAAAAACGGAGTACCACAGAATAACTGGAATCTTCATCAGGCAAAAACCATTTTAAAAGCAGCAATGGTTTTACAAGATGATAAAAACTATGAAGACAAAAAAGGAAGAGAATATTATATCAATTATATTTTAAATGTTACTTCTGCGCGTCAATGGTCGCTTAATAAATTTATGGATTTTGGCTATGATAAAGAAACAGGTGTTTGGGCAGAATGTCCTGGTTATTCTCAAGGAGTAACCAAAGATTTGACTACTTTTATTAATGATTTTGATAACACTTTTGATCATAATATTTTACCGTATACACCCACCATAAATAAAGCGGTAAAAATGTTACCTCAATATTTATTTCCGAATGGACAAATTGTTGCTTTTGGAGATACAAGTTATGGCCCAATTTACACAGATGCAATTAGTAATATGATTCGTATTGCACAGAAAAATGATGATAAAGCGTTAGAAGAAGAATTTACAGGAATGTATCGTTTGTTTGAAGACACTTCAGAAAAAACAAAAAGTAAAAGAAAACCAAAGGCAAATATTTCTTCTTTTTTTGCAGCAAAACCTTTAGAATTAAATAAGAAATACAAAACTGCAGATATTAAAGATTATATAACACAAACCTTTTATGCACCAAATGTAAGTTGGCATGTGCAACGTATGGGAAGTGGTAAAAACGGAATGATGGCATCTTTAAATGCATCATTAGGTAACCACATGCATGCAAACGGAATTAACTTAGAATTGTACGGAAAAGGTTTTGTACAAGGAGCAGATCCTGGTAAAGGTGCGGGTTATTTACAACCAATCTATTTAGAGTTTTATTCTCAGTTTCCTGCACATAATACGGTAATGGTAGACGGCGTATCTTCTTATACAGAAATGTTTAGTAATCATGCTTTTGATTTAATGGGCGAATATCCAAAATCAGAAAAAAAGGAAGGATATTATAAAAATATTACTTTTTCTGATGTGTATTTTTTAGAACCAGAAACTCGTAGTGATCAAAACCGAATAGTAAGTACTATTAAAACAGGAGAAAAAACAGGATATTATGTTGATATTTTCCGTTCTAAAAAACAACGTAAAGGAGATAAATTTCACGATTATTTTTATCATAATTTAGGGCAAAGTATGCAAGTTATGGATGCTTTAGGAAAACCTTTACACCTTACGCCAAGTGAAGAAATGGCATTTGCAGGTGGATATTTATATGCTTTTGATTATCAGTGGGATAAAAAATCAATTAAAAGTGATAAAGATTATCAAGCACAATGGAAAATTGACAGACCAGAAGGGCAGGAAGATGTATTTATGAATTTGTGGATGAAAGGAACTGAAGGACGTGAAATTTTTTCATTAAAATCGCCACCAAACAAAGCTTTTAAGAAACATAATTTACCTTATGATGTTGATAAAGCACCTTATTTAACATTAGCCGCACGTCAGCACGGAGAAGCTTGGAAACATCCATTTGTATCCGTTTACGAACCATTTACATCCACAGAAGGAAAAAGCATAAAAAGTATAAAAAGCTTTGAGGATGAAAATGATAATAAGGAATTTGTAGGATTACAGATCATCAATAAATCAGGAAGAGAAGATTTTATATTTTCATCTAAAAATCAATATAAAGCAACTTATAAAGGCATAAGTTCAGACGCTTCTTACGCATTGATTGGAGAAGAAAAGAATGGAGATATTATTCTATTTATGGGAAAAGGAAACCTTTTAAAAGCAAAAGGATATTCAATTGCTTCTAACGTATTGGGTAATGTTGTTTTAGAAGTAAAAAACGGACAATTATTTTTACATAATGAAGTGCCGGTAATAATTACTCAGAATGAAAAAGAAAAGAAATTTGAAGTAGGAGATTATAGAGTAATTAGTTTAAAATAGTGTATTATTTATTTGTTGATAATTTGGTTAAAACTGAATGTAAAAAAGGCTATCTTAATAAGGTAGCCTTTTTATTTTTTTAAAGATATATAGGGCTTTAATCATTAAATGGGCTTTAAGTTAAAAAGGTTGCATATAGTATACAATAGAAAAAAGAGAACATTTTTAAATTTGTAATCAGCTTTTCTCTTAGTTAGATTTGCTTTAAAAAACTTAAATTAAAATTATTAAATAATGACTTATTCAGGTTCAATAAAAAGAGTTTTATATTTTGTAATAATACATTGTTGTATTTTGTTTTTTCTGTCTTGTTCTTCAAAAGAAAAGGTAGAAAATAAAAAAAATACAAAACCAAATGTAATTTTAATTATGGTAGATGATATTGGTTATGGAGATATAGCTGCTTTAGGAAATAAAGAAATTAAGACTCCAAATATAGACGCTTTACAAAGTAAAAGTACAAGACTTACAGATTATCATGTAAGTCCTACTTGTGCGCCTACAAGAGCCGCTTTAATGACTGGTCACCATAACTATAGAACTGGTGTGTTTTTTACCATAAAAGGGCGCTCTTTAATTCTAGAAAGAGAAACTACTATGGCGCAAGTTTTTAAAGAAAATGGATACAATACAGCCATGTTTGGTAAATGGCATTTAGGCGATAATTATCCGTTTAGACCACAAGACAAAGGTTTTGATGAGGTTTTAATGAATAATGGAGGAGGAGTTGGCCAAACAATGGATTATTGGAATAATGATTATTTTGATGATATGTATGTACATAACGGTAAATTAGAAAAATTTGAAGGGTATTGTACAGATGTTTGGTTCGAAAATGCTAAGAAATACATCGGTAAACAAAAAAACAAACCATTCTTTTGCTATTTATCTACCAATGCAGCACATTCGCCATATTGGGTAGCCGATAAATATTCAGAAGAATATAAAAACAATGAAAATATTCCTAATCCTGCTTTTTATGGTATGATTGCTAATATTGATGAAAACCTTGGTAAGTTAGTAACTTATTTAAAAGAAATTGATTTGATGGACAATACTATTTTAATTTTTACTGCGGATAATGGTTCTTCAGCAGGAAGCAAAATGGGTAAAGGACAAGACAGATTAGATGGTTTTATAGCCAAAGGAAACAATGCAGGAATGCGTGGTGTAAAAGCAAGTATGTATGAAGGCGGGCATCGAGTTCCTTTCTTTATTCATTGGAAAGATGGACAAATTAATGTAGGAAAAGATATAAATGCATTAACGGCTCATTATGATATTTTACCAACTTTAATAGATTTATGTAAGTTAGAAGTAAAAGAAGATTTAAAGTTTGATGGTTCTAGTTTAGTGCCTTTAATGGATGGTGATAATTCTAATTTTGATGATAGAATTGTATATGTAAATACACAGTTTTCTACAGATCCTGTTCCTTGGAAACGTACCGCTTTAATGCATAAAAATTGGCGAATGGTAGAAGGAACGGAATTGTATAACTTAGATACAGATCCAGAACAAAGAACAAATATAGCAGATCAATATCCAGAAAAAGTAGTAAAATATAAAGCAGCATATGATAAATGGTGGGCAGAAATTTCACCCACTTTTGTAGAAAAACCTTATTTTATTGTTGGTAATGAAGCAGAAAACCCAACAACTTTATTTTGTCATGATTGGCATACAGATACTTTTACTCCTTGGAAACAAGATCATATTAGACAAGGACAAATTAATAACGGTTTTTGGCGAGTAAAAGTAGCAAAAGCCGGAACGTATAGTTTAAAATTACGTCGTTGGCCAGAAGAATCTCATTTAGCTTTAGGAGCAAAAGCACCTGTGAGACCTGCTTTAGAAGGTACAAGTGTTACTCCTAGTAAAAAAGGAAAAGCATTGGTTATTAAAAATTCTAGAATTAAAATTCAGAATATAGAAATGTCTAAAAAAGTAGATTTAACATCTGAATATGTAGAGTATACAGTTGAATTAGAAAAAGGAGAAACACATTTACAAACTTGGTTTACTTTGGATACGAATGTTGAAATAGGTGCTTATTATGCAAAAATTGAGAAAATTTAATTTTTAAATAAAAGAAAATGAAGTGGAGTAAAATAGTCTCATTTCTTGCATTTATCGGTTTTATGTGTTCCTTTTCTTTGATGTCAGAAACGGAAGTAAAATCAAAGATAAAAGTATTAATAGTAGATGGTCAAAACAATCATAGTGTTTGGCCAAAATCTACTATAATGATGAAACAATATTTAGAAGAAACGGAGTTGTTTTCTGTTGATATTAAAAGAACAAAATTCTTGTGGAAAGGAGAAGAGGAAAAAGCCTTTTTACCACTTGCAAATGCAGAAAAAAGAGAGTTTTTAAAAAAACCAAAAAGAGATCCAGATTTTTCTATAAAGTTTGATAAATACGATGTTGTGGTTTCTAATTTTGGTTGGGGAGCAGCCGATTGGCCCAAAAAAACACAAAAAGCATTTGAAAAATTTATCAAAAAAGGAGGAGGATTTATAGCTGTTCATGCTGCTAATAATTCTTTTGGTGAATGGTTAGAATATAATAAAATGATTGGACTAGGAGGTTGGGGAGACAGAGATGAAAAAGATGGTCCTTATGTATATTATAATAATGAAGAAGAGTTAATTTACGATACTTCTATTGGAAAGGCAGGTTCTCATGGAGCAAAACATGAGTTTCCTATTACGATAAGAGTTGCAGATCATCCAATTACGAAAGGAATGCCAAAAGTTTGGTTAACAACAGCAGATGAATGTTATGCAAAATTAAGAGGTCCTGCAGAAAATATGACAATACTAGCTACAGGAAAAGATCAAAGTGCAAAAGCACCCACAGATAGACACGAACCAATTTTTATTGTAACCAATTATGGAAAAGGAAGAGTGTTTAATACGATTTTAGGTCACGATGCAATTTCTTTTCAGAGTGTAGGTTTTATTACATCATTTACAAGAGCAGCAGAATGGGTTGCAACAGGACGAGTAACACAAGAAATCCCTAGTAATTTTCCAACAGAAAATGCTTCTTCAAGTAAAGAGTTTATATTAAAAAAGTAACTGTTTTATGATTGATTGTTATTGCAATTTTTCTAAAGTATAGTTTAATAATTAAGATAATAGTATGAATATATTTAAACAAAAAGTTGTTTTTGCCTTATTAATAATATCAACAGTAATGCATGCAACAGAATATCATGTGAGTATTACTAAAGGAAACGATTTTAATAAAGGAACTATCAATGCCCCTTTTAAAACAATTTCTAAAGCAGCAAAAATAGCATTACCTGGTGATGTAATTACCGTACATAAAGGGGTTTATAGAGAATGGGTAAACCCTGCAAATGGTGGTTTTAATAATTTAAGTAGAATTGTTTATCAAGCAGCAGAAAATGAAGAGGTTTGGATTAAAGGTTCTGAGGAAATTAAGAAATGGAAAAAGCATAAAGGAAACGTTTGGAAAGTTGTTTTAAAGAATGAAATGTTTGGCGATTTTAATCCTTATCAAGAAATATTAAAAGGAGATTGGTTAACAGAAAAATATGGAAGAGAACATCATTTAGGAGAAGTGTATATTAATGGAAAATCTTTATATGAAATAGATAGTTTGTCTAAGGTTTTCGAAGAAATTCCATTAAAAAGAGCAATAGATACAGAAGGTTCAAAATATAAATGGTTTTGTAAAAGTAATCAAGAAACAACTACAATTTATGCCAATTTTAAAGGATTAAATCCAAATAAAGAATTGGTAGAAATAAATGTAAGACCAACTGTTTTTTTTCCAAAGAAAACAGGAATGAATTATATTACAGTTCGTGGATTTAAAATGAGTCAGGCAGCAACACAATGGGCACCGCCAACAGCAGAACAAGGTGGTTTAATTGGCCCCAATTGGAGTAAAGGTTGGATTATTGAAGATAACCTAATTTCAGATTCTAAATGTACAGGAATCAGTATAGGGAAAGAAAGAGCCTCTGGGCAGAATTTATGGATTAACGATAAGAAAAAACATGGTACACAGAGAGAACGAGAAGTTGTTTTTAAAGCCTTGCAGTTGGGGTGGTCTAAAGAAATGATTGGCTCTCATATTATTAGAAATAATACAATTAAAGATTGTGAGCAAGGTGGTATTATTGGTCATTTAGGATGTGTTTTTAGTGAGATAAGTAATAATCATATTTACAATATTAATGTAAAAAAACAATTTGTTGGTTGGGAAATTGGAGGCATAAAATTACATGCAGCTATTGATGTCGTAATCAAAAATAATTTTATTCATGATAATCATAGAGGTATTTGGTTAGATTGGCAAGCGCAAGGCGCAAGAGTCACGGGAAATTTGCTATATAATAATGACGCTAGTGAAGATTTATTTATAGAAGTAAATCATGGGCCTATGATTATTGATAACAATATTTTGTTGTCAGAAATATCCATATTAAATGCTTCGCAAGGAACTACGTTTGCAAATAATTTAATGGCAGGTAAAGTGCAAACTAGAGCTGCTGGAAATAGATTTACTCAATATCATTTTCCACATTCTACTGAAGTTATGGGTTTAATGACGATTATTTTGGGAGATGATCGTTTTTATAATAACATTTTAGCTTCCAATAAAGATAGTTTACAAAAAGGGCAGCAACATGGTTTAAGTGTTTATAATGATTTTCCGGATGCTTCATATAAATGGAAGTTTAGTGGAAGTCTTAATCGAGCGAACAAACAGAAATTCCCGATGTTTATAGATGGTAATCTGTATTTAAATAAAGCATTACCATCAAATATAGAAACCAATCAAATAGAAAATAGAACGCTAAATCCTAAAATTAGTTTGTTTGAAGAAGTAGATGGTTACTATTTAAAAATTACTGTTGATGAGAGTTTTGCTAAAGTAAAAACTAATGTGGTAGATACTCAATTAATGGGAATGGCACTGCAAACAGAAACACCTTTTGAAAATGTAGATGGATCTCCAATAACTTTAATCAAGGATTATTTTGAAGAAATAAGAACGACAAAAGTACCTTTAGTTGGTCCTTTTAATAGTTTAAAAATAGGAGAGAATAAAATTAAAGTTTGGTCTAAATAACTATTGATTTTATGAAACGTAGAGAATTTACTAAAATTTTAGGAGCAAGTATTTTAGGAATAGGAATAATGCCTGAGATTTTTGCAAAAAACGATGTTAAGAGAACAGATCATAAGGTTTGTAAAAAAGCTTGGGAACAATTGTGTGGTAAAATTGGTACTGTTTATAAAACGGATGCTTTTACATATGTAAAACCTGTAAAAAGAAAACCCAATGTACTTATTTATGGTGATTCTATTTCCATAGGATATTCATCAACAGTTAGAGAAAAATTAGAAGATAAAGCTACAGTAATTCGGTTGTTTAAAAATGGAGGAGCAAGCCATGATTTTATTCCAAATATGGATAAAATGCAAAGCACGATGTTTCAACCAAATTTAGAGAAAGGTTGGAATTTTGAATGGGATGTAATTCATTTTAATGTTGGTTTACACGATTTAAAATATCTGAAAGGGAAACATTTAAATAAAAACGGAAAACAAGTTTCATCAATTAAAGAATACAAAAAAAACCTAGTTGAGATTTGTAATTACTTAGGTGAAAATTACCCAAAATCAAAATTAATTTTTGCCACAACAACGGCTGTTCCAGAAAATGCAAAAGGACGTTTTGCTGGCGATGGTGTCAAATTTAATAAAGCGGCTTTAGAAGTTTTAGAAAACTATCCAAATATTGCTATAAATGACCTTTATACATATACCAAACCAAATAGAGAGCAGTGGAAACAAGCTACAGGTAATGTTCATTATAACGAATTAGGAAAACTAGAACAAGGTAAAAAAGTAGCAGAAGTAATTGCTAAATATTTATAATATCAGTAAAAAAAGAACATGATTAAAAATATAAAACAGATACTTATTATAATTTGTATAGGAATAGTTTCATCAATAAAGGCTCAAAACACACCTTTTTCATTTACAAAAGTTACCATCGAAAAAGAGGTGTATTCTATAATGTTTGATAAATGGAATAATGATTTTAAACATGTAGTGTACCCTAAACAGTGGTTGCAAAATATTGTAAAAGTAAAACCAGGTCAATCCATTCAGAAAGCAATTGATAAAGTTTTTAATGAAGGTGGCGGAGTTGTTTTTTTACAAAAAGGAACTCATGTTTTAAATAGTACAATTACTTTAAGAAGTAATATCACTTTAGTTGGAGAAGGAAGAGAAAAAACAATTTTGTTACAAGGAAAAGGAATTGATAATGCCGCTTTTAATATTGAAGCAAAACCACAAGTTACAGATTTAGTAATTAAAGATTTAACAATAAAAGGGACAAGAGAAGGTAAGGTAAATGGTATTTTAATTAGAGGTAGAAATGAAAGCAGACATTCTAGAATTATGCTTCAAAATATTGATGTTACAGATTGGTCTGCGCAAGGCGTTCACATGAAACGTACTAACAATATTATTATGGATAATTGTAATTTTCAATACAATGGTTCTGCAGGTGGTTTGTATCATAATGTATATTTTTTGTACAATAAATATATTTTACAATCTGATTGTGATATGTCTTATCCTGTATTGGGAAAAGGAAATAAATACACGTCTTGCGAGTATGTTTTGGCACAACGTTGTACAATTAAAGATACTAAAACAAATGGTATTCAGGCAGATCATGACGAAGCAGGATATCTTTTTTTTCATAAATATCATGTTTCAGGATGTGCTAGAGTAGCACTTTGGTTTCCTTGTGAAAACTACTATGATAAGTTTAATTATACAGAAAATCCTAAATATGCACCTCAAAAAGTAATTTTAAATCGCTGCGAAATTGTAAATAATACTTGGGGAGCCATGTGGCGTTCTGTTAATAATTCTTATGTAATTAATAGCGTTTTTGATAATAAAAACATTGATATGGGATTATTAAAAAGCGATGTTACTATGGAAAACAGCACCTTTAAAAAAGGAAACGAAATTTATACTGATGTGAAACAATGGCCAAAAGATGTTAAGATTTTGTGGTAATTAATTAAATAAGATAAAATTATTTTTAGACAATACTAATTTAATAAAATGAAAAAAATATACATCATAGCCTTGTTATTTGTAAATTTTACGCAAGCTCAATTAAAATTACCAATAGGTAAAAATGATTTTTCTGATTGGAAAGGAATATCAAAAATTAAGAAAAATGTAGCAACAATTAAAACAGGAAAAACAATTTCATATCAGTATGTTAATCAAAATAGAGAATATCCTGGATTGATGCGAGATTATTTTGGTGATGCTGCAGATTGGAGTGAATTTGCTGGAGTCTCTTTTGATATTTATTTAGAAAAAGAAGCAGTAGCCGAATTGATTTTTACTTTAAAAGTAGATAAATTAGATATTAACGAATTGAATGCAGTAAGTACCGCAAAACTAAAAATAGTTGGTAAAGGTTGGCAATCTGTGTATATTCCTTGGCAACTTTTAGATGTTAATATTGGTCAGAAAATGGCAACATTACAAGCAATTAAAGATGTTGAAATCACAATAAATTCCAAAGAAAATAAAACGTTTCAAATTCAAAATATTTATTTAACAAAAGGCGAGTATGTTTCTTTGGTGTCAAAAATACAAGGGAAATCAGCCAAAGCAGGAAGTACAGTTTTTTATGATTTAGAAGTAGGAAATACAACAAACAAAAAGCAAGGTATTCAATTGATTTCAGAAAATGAAGGTTGGGAATCTATGCAAACGACAATAGTACCAAAATCGTTTAGTTTAAAACCTGGAGAGATTAAAACTTGTAAAGTAGAGGTCTTTATTCCAAAATATTTACCCAAAGGGATAAGAGAAACTCAAGTTATAAAAGCAATTTCTAACGGAAAAGGATCGGCAACAAAAACATTAAAATTTATAACAGCAGTAGCAATACCAACGCCAAATATTGTATTTACAACAGACAAATGGCAAGAAGTAAAAGATAAGATTACAAACTACGATTGGGCTAAAGAAGGTTTAGCAGATTATGAAAGAATGGCTACAAATTGGAAAGTTCCTGAGGGTAAAATGTTTTCTAAAGAAAATCAACGTCAACCTATTTTTCATAAAGGAATAGGAGATGATGTTTATAATTGTGCAATTGCTTATCAATTAACAAAAAAAGAAGCATATGTTAAAAAATGTCTAGCCATGTTTAGACGGTTGGTTAATTTAGAAAACGGGTATCCCGTAACTTTAAGAGGTGGTGGAGATTCGTTTGTAGCCGAAGGCGGTTTTTTTCAGGGCGTAGCAAGAGCGTACGATTTAATTAGAGATAGTGAGTTGGTTACACCAGAAGATCATCAATTAATAGCAACTACTTTTAGAATTTTTATAGAACGTACTATTAAAGGAAATACACGTGGCGGAATTAGTAATTGGAATGTTGCCGAATTAACAGGTGCTTTGTATTGTGCTTTAAACTTACAAGATTGGGATTTAATAGATTCGTTATTAAATTCACCTTCTGGTATTTATCAACAAATGACACATGGTATTATGAGTGATGGTTGGTGGTACGAATGCGCTGTAGGTTATAATTTATGGGTTGCAAGTGAGTTTTCTGAAATTGCAATTGCGCTAAAACCTTGGGGAATTAACTTGGCTGATCGTCAGTTTTCAATAGGTACAACAGCTCATTTTTCTTTAAATCCGAGTAGAAGAACTGCAGGGTTACACGGTATGGATTTTAAAAAATGGGGAACTCTTAAAAAAAATAATATAGGCATAAAAGACATGTGGGATGCTGTGATTCCTTTCTTAGATTATCGTAGTGTTTTGCCAGCTGTTAACGATGCAAAAGAAGATTTAGTTACTGGTAAACCTTACGAGTTGGCGTATTATTTATATAGAGATCCGGAATATGCAGCAGTTATCAATAGAGGAGAAAAACGAGATTTATTGTATGGTGTTCCAGATTTACCCGCAGTAACTTCAGAAAAAATGAAAGCTTCAGCTTTTGCAGATAATATTGGTTTGGTACAATTAAGAACTCAAACTAAAGACAGACCACAAAGAGAGCAAATTCAGGCAGCTTTACATTACGGATCTCATGGTGGACATCATGGACATTTTGATAGAATGAATTTTATAAGTATGATGCGCTACGGGCGTAGTTTCTATAATCCAGAAATGTTTTGGTATGGTTATTCAACGTATTTATACAAGTTTTTGGTACAAACATCTATCAATAAAAACATGGTAGTTGTAGACCAGAAAATGCAAGAACCTAAAGAAAGTTTTCGAACTTTTTATTTTAATGGAAAAATGATGCAAGCGACTGCTGTGGAAACGATATCGCGTTGGAGTTATCCGCCCTATGGGGGAATGACTTATGAAAGTCAGAAAAACAAAAGTTTTGCAGATAAAGTATGGAAAGATAGTAGAAGTATAGAAATTCCAGAAAATGCGCCAGAATACGGAACGGTTACCGATTTTACAGAACCAATTAAACAACGTCGTTTAATGATTATGATGGACGATTATGTGGTTTTGGTAGATTATTTAAAAGCAGATAAACAACATACTTTTGATTGGTTGATGCAAATAAAAGGATTTAAAGAAGTTGCCGTTGATAAAAAGAGATTTTTACGTCATGATAACCAAATGAATACAGATCCTTTAGGAAGTGCACAATTTATTACGGATGTAAATTGGTATGAAACCACAGGAACTTCTAGAACCAGTTTTGAAATGTGTTGGGGAGAGGATTGTGATAATGAAGGAGCAAGAATGCCTTTTAGTGAAGAAGGACCTTTAAAAATTGATGTTTTTAATGCTTGGCCTAAAGAGAACGAAATTATGATTGGTACAGCGCCAGAAAGTTTTGGTGTCAATAAAAAAGTTTGGTACAATGTTAAAGCCGATGATAAAACGATTGAAAAAGATAGTACAGGAGCTTGGATTTTAGGAAGTAAATTAATTGACAAAAATATAGAAGGTATTAAAAAATTAGTTTTAACCACAAAAACAGAATCGAGAGCTAGAAATAATACGATTTTCTGGGGAAATGCAAGCGTAGTTCTTAAAAACGGAAAAGAAGTTTATGTGTCTTCATTACCAATAACTTATAATAATATTTTAAAACCAAAAACAAAAGGGTTAGATTATTATAACGGACCTATCAAAATTGCAGGAGAACCGATGGATCAATCAACTCCAGGAATGCCCGCAAATAAAAATGAAGCAGGAAGTATTACAGTAGATTTATCAGGATTGGAAGTAGTCCGGTTTAAGGCAAAAATTGGTGGGGATTTTCCTTTAGGAAATGAAACACAACGTAGAAAAACCATGGCTGTAAGACAAGAAGGAGATGCTGCTCGTTATTTATCTGTGATAGAACCTTTCGAAAATAAATCTTTTATTAAGAAAGTTACAGCTAAAAATGAAAATGAATTAACGGTTGAGTTGATTGATGGTAGAGTTCAAGAAATTACAATTTCAGAATTAGAAAAAGACAGCAGAAAAATTAAAGTTGTTGTAAAAGAATATCTAAAAGGAAAGTTGATAAGAGAAGAAGAAAGCTTTAATAAAGTTTTAAATTAAAAAACATAAAATAAATTGATTAATATGATACTTATGAATAAACATCACAAACTATTTTTGGTTGTAATAACCATATTATTTTTTTTAGGATGTAAAAAATCAGAAACAAAATCAAAAGAAAAAAAACGTCCAAATTTTTTGTTTGTTTTGGTGGATGATCAATCTCCTTTCGATTTAAAAACTTATGATCCTAATTCAATATTAGAAACACCTAACATAGATAAACTAGCAGAAGGCGGACTTGTTTTTGATCAAGCAAGAAATATGGGTTCTATGAATGGAGCAGTTTGTACACCATCTAGACATATGATTATGTCTGGTAGAACTGTTTGGAATTTACCAAAAAGTGCAATAGATCAGAAAAATAATGACTATAATGAAATAGAAGATTTTACAATGGGTGCTGTGTTTAATGATGCTGGTTACAATACAATGCGTACTTGTAAAAAAGGAAATTCGTACCCAAATGCCAACAAACAATTTACCGTTGTACACGATGCTACAAAAAGAGGTGGAACAGAAGAAAGCGGAAGCGCATGGCATTCTAAACAAGTTTTAAGTTACTTATCAGAAAGAGAAACAAATAAAGAAGAAGATCCTTTTTTAATTTACTTCGGATTTTCTCATCCGCATGATAAAAGAGATGGAACACCAGAATTATTAGAAAAATACGGTGCTGTAAATCATAGAGATAAAAATAATGTTCCTGCTTTAAATGAAAAGCAACCACAATTACAAGATAATTATTTAGAAGAACATCCATTTTTTCATGGACATCCAGAACTTAGAGATGAAGAGCGTGTAAGTGGTGTTTGGAAAAATAGAGATGAAAATACGGTACGAAATGAATTAGGACGTGAATATGCTTGTTCAGAAAATATCGACATACAAATAGGTAAAGTATTAGATAAATTAGAAGCAATGGGAGAGTTAGATAATACTTATATTATTTATACATCAGACCATGGAATGTCTATTGGTAGACATGGTTTAATGGGAAAACAGAACTTATATGAACATACTTGGCGAGTTCCATTTATTATAAAAGGACCAGGAATTGAAGCCGGTAAAAGAGTAAAAGGGAATATTTATCTTTTAGATGTTTTACCAACTTTATGTGATTTAGCGGGTATAAAAATACCAGAAACTGTAGAAGGAAAAAGTTTTACATCTGTAATAAAAGGAGAAAAAGAAGAAGTAAGAGATGTAATGTATGGAGTTTATGCTGGTGGAACAAAACCAGGAATGAGAACCGTTAAAAAAGGCGATTGGAAATTGATAAAGTACGATGTAATGGACGGAGCGGTTAGAGAAACTCAATTGTTCAATTTAGCAAAAAATCCGAATGAATATTTGCCAGAACACCATAAAGAAGGAGAAATGGAAACAGATTTAGCAGAGAACCCAAAGTATGCAGAAAAATTAGCAGAAATGGAAGCGTTGTTATTAGCAGAAATGAAAGCCCATAATGATCCTTATCGTTTATGGAATCAGCCAGCTGAAAAATAAATTTCATTAATCATATATGAAGAAGCTCTGTTAATTTGTTTTAATGGGGCTTTTTTTATGTCAATTATTTGCTGTTTTTATATTCAATTCAAATTATAGTAAAATTATTATTTCTTAGCTGTTAGTAATATTGATTCTGTTGTATTTAAAGGGGATTAGGGTAATAATTTATTCAATTTGAATTATGTTTTATATATAGACCTTTTATAAAAATTTAATTTTATAGAAATTAATAAAAAAGCTCATAATGATTGAAAATGGTTTTTATAGACAAAGTTTAAAATTGATAGTCTTATCCGTTTTAATGTCTGTATTTGGCAAAACTTATTCACAAAAAGTAGATTTAACGTACACAATATCTTCTAAGCGTTGGGTAAAAGCAAAAAAGTTTTTACAAAAAGACAATGTAGCTACACCAGATATTACTATTTATACAGATAGCTTATTACAAAAAGTAGATGGTGTTGGTGGCGCTTTTAACGAATTAGGTTGGGATGCTTTAAGTGCATTATCTAAAGAAGAATCTAAGCAAGTTTTTAAAGATTTGTTTTCAAAAGAAGGGGCTAATTTTTCTATGTGTAGAATTCCACTAGGTGCTTCGGATTATGCGTTAAGTTATTATTCTAGTAACGATGTTCCTGAAGATTTTGAAATGCGAGATTTTAACATTGATAGAGATAAATATATTTTAATTCCGTATTTAAAAGAAGCATTAAAAGTAAATCCAGATTTACAAATATGGGCCTCACCTTGGTCTCCGCCAGCATGGATGAAAGTAAATGAGCATTATGCGATGAGAAGTGGCAATTTTGAAAATGCTAAAGAAGGTAATAAAATGAATTCTGGTGCTGAAATTAATAATAATGCAACAGCATTTAAAATGCAAGAAAGATACTTAAAAGCGTATGCGTTGTATTTTTCAAAATTTGTGAAATCGTATGAAGAAGCTGGAGTTCCTTTATTTGCAATTATGCCTCAAAACGAAGTAGCTTATCAGCCTAATTGGCCAAGTTGTACTTGGAGACCAGAAGATATGGCTTATTTTATTAATGATTTTTTAGGACCTCAATTTAAAAGTGATCAATTAAATACAGAAATTTGGTTGGGAACTGTAAATTCTAGTGATCCTAATTATGTAAAAACAATTTTAGAATATAAATCTACAGCATCGTATATTTCAGGAGCAGGGTTTCAGTGGGGAGGCGCAAAAGCAATTCCAAATGTACATCAAAATTTTCCAGATTTAAAGTTGATGCAAACAGAAAATAAATGTGGAGAACACGAAAACGATTGGACTTCTGTAGAGAGATCTTGGAAAGATATTGTTCATTATTTTAGTAATGGTTCAGGTTCTTATATGTATTGGAATATGGTACTTGATGAAACCGGAAAAAGTGCTTGGGGATGGCCTCAAAACTCGATGGTAATTGTTGATAAGGCTTCAAAAAAAGTTACTTATACAGATGAGTTTTATTTATTTAAACACTTATCTCATTTTGTACAACCAGGAGATCATTTTTTAAAATCATCAAAAGGAAAAAATCATATAGCATTTCAGTTAAAAGATGGGCGAGTAGTGGTATTAGTATATAATTCTAAAGAAGCTAAAGATACTTTAAATTTAAAAATAGGTAGTAAAAGTGTTTCGGTAAGTGTAGAAGCAAAATCAATAAATACAATTGTTTTTACAGAATAATAAATCTAATTAAAATAGCTTTTCTAGACTGCTAAAATAATAATTATTAAAAATAAATATAAAAATGAATTTAGTAAAAAAAATAATTTACGGATTAATCTTCGGTTGTGTTTTAAGCTTAAATGCACAAAATAATATAAAAATTGATGTTCAAAAAGATGGAGAAGTTTTTGACCATTATTGGAGTAAAATGGTAGGTGCTGGTAGAGCGAACGAAGGTTTAAGAGCTGGATGGTTAGAACAATTAGAACAAGTACAAGAAAATATAGGATTCGAATATGTGCGTTTTCATGGATTATTTCATGATGACATGTTTCCTGTTGTTATGGAAAAAGGAAAACCGGTTTATAATTGGCAATATATAGATGATTTATTTGACAGAATGTTAGACTTAAAAGTAAAACCTTTTGTAGAATTGGCATTTTTACCAACAAGTATGGCAGCCAAAGATTCTAAAACTGTTTTTTGGTGGAAAGCAAATATTACACCAGATGAAGATTCATTTGAAAAGTTTCATGATTTGGTAAAAGCATTTACACAACACTGTGTAGATCGTTACGGAATTGAAGAAGTTTTAACATGGTATTTTGAAGTTTGGAACGAACCTAACTTGTATAAATTATTTTGGGATGGAACAAAATCTCAATATTTCGAACTGTATAAACAATCAGTAACTGCAGTTAGATCTGTAGATAATAGACTTAAAGTAGGTGGTCCATCAACAAGTAATTTTGTGCCAGATACTCGTTTTGATGGAGAAGTAATAGATGATGAAGCTTCTGAAGCTGTTTTTGCAGCAAAAGATATTAATACGTTAGATTGGCATGGAGTATGGATTGAAGATTTTTTAAAATATTGTAAAAAAGAAAATTTACCAGTAGATTTTATTAGCTGTCACCCTTATCCAACCGATTATGCTTTTAACCCAGAAACAGGAAAAGGAAAAGGATTAACAAGACATGTACAATCTGTAAAAGAAGATTTAGAATGGATTAATAAAACGGTGAAAGAAAGCGATTTTCCTGATATAGAAATACACCTTACCGAGTGGCATACAAGTCCGAGTAGTAGAGATGATATGCACGATAGACTTCCTGCAGCAGCTTATATTGTAAAATCTAACTTAGATTGTATAGGTTTAACGAATTCATTAGCTTTATGGACTTTTACTGATATTTTTGAAGAAAAAGGAGGAGCAGCAAGTATTTTTCATGGAGGTTTTGGTATGATAAATTTTCAGGGTTTGGTAAAACCATCTTATCATGCATACAGAATGTTACATCAACTGGGAGATCAAAAATTATATAAAGATGATTATTTGTTTGTAAGTAAAAAATCTTCTGATGGAAACATCGTTGCTTTAGCATATAATTATCCAGAAGAATATGAAAATGCGGTACCTTCAGGAACTAATAAAAGAGAAACAGGAACCAATAAAGACTTAAATTTTTCATTAAAAGGATTAGAAGCTGGAACAATGTTTAAAATTGAAATTTTAGATAAAGATCATGGAAATATCCATAATTATTGGGAAGCAATGGGCAAACCAGAACCACCAACAAGAGAAGAAATTAAAGTGATGAAAGAGTATGCTAATACAATGAAAACTTCATATGTAAAAGCAGATAAAAAAGGAGTGTTAACTATAGATCACCAAATTACACCTTGGAGTTTGGTGTTGATTCAACAAGTAAATTAAATGATAAAATATAATGTAAAAGGAAGAAGAGTATTGCTTTTAACATCCCTTATTTTAGGGATGTTAGTTGCATGCTCTAGTAGTAATAATACAGTAATTGTAAAAGGAGAGAAGTTGCAAAAACAACTCATTTTCGAAGAAAATTTTAATAATGGTTTGGCAAATTGGCAAGTAGAACAAATGCCAAAAGGAACTGTAGAAGTTAATAATAGCAAATTAGAAATTGATGATGTTTCTGGTTGTACAGTTTGGTTAAAAGAGAAATTTTCTGGCTCTATACAGATAGAATATGATGTATTTTTAATTCAGGATGGAGGACCAAATGATCGTGTTTCTGATTTGAATTGTTTTTGGATGGCTTCTGATCCTATGAGCGTAGATAATTTGTTTGAAAATTCAGATAAAAGAGGAGGGAAGTTTTCTAATTACGACAGTCTTAAATTATACTATATGGGTGTTGGTGGTAATGATAACGGAACCACAAGATTTAGAAGATATGTTGGTAATGGAGAAAGACCATTATTGCCAGAGCACGATTTAAAAGCAGATGAGTTTATGTTAGAAGGTAATAAAGAATATCATATTAAAATTGTTGTGCACAATGGAACAATTCAATATTATAGAAATGATGTTTTGTTTGCAGATTTTAAAGATACAAATCCATACACATCTGGTTATTTTGGCTTTAGAACTGTAAAAAACCATATGACAGCAGATAATTTTAAAGTATATAAATTGTCTAATTAAAATGATTTTATAAAGTTTAAAAGCTAAACTTTAAACTGAAATTGATATAAAAAAGTTAGTTGAATTTAATTTCAACTAACTTTTTTTTTGTTAAAACAGGTAAATAATCACGGTGATGAACTCAATTTTTTCTATATATTTATTTCATTTTGTGATTAATATTAATAACAAAATTGTATTTTAAAGCTGTTTATACTACAATAAAAAAACATTGGATATTTTCCCTTATTCTTCTTTCTCTATGTCTGTTTTATCGTCTTTTTCCATATATTGAGTAGGAGTTTGATTAAATAACTCTTTAAACGTTTTACTAAAATACGCTGTAGAATTAAATCCGCACATGTGCGTAACTTCTTTAATAGAATATTGCTTTTGTAATAACAATTCCGAAGCATGTCTTAACCTTATAGAACGGATGTATCCACTAGGATTTAAATTGGTTAAAGCATTAATTTTTCTATAAAATTGAGATTTACCAATACCAATTTCTTTTAATAAATTGTCTTGTTTAAAGTCGATATCACTAATGTTTTCTAAAATTACTTTAGTAACCTTATCAAGAAAAACTTCATCTATATTAGAAGTGGTTACTTCATTAGTTAAAATTGCACCACCAATTTTAGAAAAACGATCTCTTAATCTCTTTTTAGTTTCTAATAAATTATTTACTCTAGCTTTTAATAAACTTGTTACAAAAGGTTTAGAAATATAACCATCTGCACCATTATCATAACCGTTTATTTTGTCTTCATCTAAAGTTCTAGCAGTTAAAAGTAATACAGGAATATGACAAGTTTCAAAGTCTGTTTTTATCAATCTACACATTTCAAAACCATCCATTTTAGGCATCATAACATCACTAATTACGATATCTGGATAGTATTTTTTTGTCATTTTTAAACCAGTTGCTCCATTAGGCGCTTCTTTAACTATATAAGAATCTTTTAAGTCGTTTGTTAAGTGTCTTCTTAATTCTATGTTGTCTTCAACAATTAAAACAGTTGGTAATTTTTTATCACCCGAAGATTTATTTTCTTCAGAATCTTCGTTTTTTAAAGAATCGTTTGATATAAACATGTCATACTCAACCGCTTTCATGGAATTGATTAAAAACTCGTTTTTAATATTCTCTACCTTTTCTGCTTTTGCTTTGATGTTTAAAGGTAAACGTACTATAAACTTACTTCCTTTCTTTTGTTCACTTTCAATAAAAATTTCTCCACCACATAACTCTACCAAACCTCTAGTAAAATTAAGCCCGATACCAGTACCAGCTTTTGTAATATCTAAATTATAAAAACGAGAAAATACATTTTTAATCTGATGTTTATTTAATCCGACACCTGTATCTTCTACAATTATTTCTACATAATCTGTTAGTTGTTCTTTCTTGAAAAATGAAAATTTAGATTTTGGTTTGGTTTCTTTTATTTTATCGATTGATACTGTAATTCGTCCATCATTATTGGTGAATTTTATAGCGTTAGAAATTAAGTTAGTGATAATTTTTTCTACTTTATCAAAATCAAATAAGGTATTTATTGCGTTAAGAGATGTTTTAAATTCGTATTGAATTTCTTTCTTTGCAGCTAAATCTTTAAAAAGGCAAAAAATCTCTCTACTAAAGGATACAATATCTCCTTTTTCATACTGTAAAGGTGCCATACCTACATCCATTTTTCTATAATCTAATAATTGATTTACTAAATGCAGTAGCCTTCTAGCAGACCTTTGAATTGTTATTGCAGAGTTTTTTATGTTACCAGAATCTGAATGATAACTAGACAATATTTTATCTACAGGATTTAATATTAAAGTTAAAGGTGTTCTAAACTCATGAGAAACATTAACAAAAAACTTTAGTTTCATTTGGTCTAATTCATGCTCTTGAGATTCTTTTACTTTACGAGTGTAGTAATGTAATACTACCCAAAAGAATAAAGAACCCACCAAAAAATATAATAAATATGCCCACCAGGTTTGCCAGAGAGGAGGTAAGATTTTAATATTAATTTTAGTAGTTTCAGAATTATCCCATTGGCCATCAATAGAAGATTTTACTTCAAAAGTATAGCTACCTGCTTGTAAATTAGAATGGTTAACAACTCTGTTATTACCTATGTTTATAAACTCATTATCAATACCATCCATTTTATAAGCATACTGTATTTGCTCTGGATTTTCGAAGTATAATGATAAGAATTCAAACGAAATATAGTTTTCGTTGTAATGCAATTCTAGCTCTTTGGTATCTGAAATAGTTTTCTTTAAAAGTACTCGTTGATTGATAGAATCGCCTACGGTAACTAATTTATTATTTAATTTAAAAGCCGTTATTTTTGGTTGAAGAGTAACCGGTTCTGGCGTATTTATATCATTAGGGTTAAAGATGTTAAAACCGTTTATTCCACCGATAATTATTCGTCCGTCTTTGGTTTTTTCTATTGATTTACTTTGAAACTCTGGACCTTGTAAACCATCATGAATATTAAAGTTTTTAAACTGCTGGGTTTCAGAATCTAAAAAAGACAAGCCACCTTTGGTTGTAATCCAAAAATTATAATTATCATCTTCTACAATACCCACTACAAGATTATTAGGTAATCCGTTTTGAGAAGTGTACGATTTAGTCTGTTTTAAATTAGTATCAAATTGGTGAACTCCACTATCGGTTCCTATCCAAATATTACCACTATGATCTTCTGTTATATAATTAATTCCGTTATTTTCTACACCATTTCCTTTCAGCTCTGTAAATTCAATTTGTTCAGGAGCAAACTCTTCTAATGTATTTAAATCAACAAAATTTACGCCTAAAAAGGTACCAATAAGCAATCTGTTTTTAGAATCTATAAATACACATAATATGTTATTACTGGTTAAATTATTCTTTTTACCATAGTTATTTTTATAGTTCTTAAAATTTTTTGTTTTTGGGTTGTACATGCTTAAACCTTCTGTTCTTAAGCCCAACCATATTCTGTTTTTAGAGTCTTCAACACCTGCCCAAACAGAATTTTGACCAATTGTTAAAGAATCATTATTGTCGTGTAAAAATTGTTTGATTTCATTACTTTCAGGATTGAACCTGTTTAAGCCACCATCTAAAGTACAAATCCAAATATAACCATCATGACTCTCAAAAGTATAAAGTATTTTATTTGAACTTAAAGAGTTCTTATTTTTAATATTATGAATGTTTCTTTTAAATTGATTATTTTTTTCATCAAATAGGTTTAAACCACCATCATAAGAACTAATCCAAATTCTTTCTTTATGATCTTGTAAAACAGATTGTATTGTTTTTGCACTCAACCCGTTTTCATTACCTTGTTGATAATAATAGTGGCCAAAAGAGTATTTTGTTAGATCTAATTTACTAACACCTTTATCGTAACTACCAATCCAATAAATACCATTTTTATCTTGAAAAACTTTAGAAGGTTTATCATTTGGAAGTGAAAAAGGATCTGAAATATTATTTTTAAAATGCTTTTCTATATTTATCTCTCCTTCTTTTTTATTTAATAAAAATAATCCATGTCCTTCTGTAGGAACCCAAAAAAAGCCATCTTTATCTTGAAAAAAACTAAATATAGGAACATGGTTTTCTGCTAAAGAAATATGACTAAATCGATTTCTTTCTCTATTCCATAAAATTAAATTGTTTAAATCGTTACCTATCAAAAAATCGCCATCTGCATCTATAATTACTCTTTTAGGAATATGATTTAATTCGTATGGACTTTTATGATCAATATAAATACGATTGAAGTTGTCTTTTAAGGGATTGTATTGATTTAAATGTTGTCCGTTTGTTCCAATCCAAATAGTATTGTCTGTATCCATCAAGATAACATTAACACCATTATTATCAATAGAATTTAAATTGGATTGATCATTAATATAATAAGAAAAATGAAAGTTTTTAGTATTTACATTGTCATCTCCTAATGCAATTTTTATAGCTCCGTTATTGGTTGCAACCCAAATTATATTGTTGATACTATCGTACAGTAAATCGTTAATGTTTTTTTGAGAACTATTTGATAATGATAATTGTTTATAAAGATTTATTTGAGAAAATTTATTAGTTCGTTTGTTAAAAAAGTTTAAACCATTTGTAGTACCTACCCAAATATTACCTTCGTTATCTTCTTGAATTGCATTGATTCTATTATTACTGATAGATTCTGGATTTCCTAAGACAGATCTAAAAATTTCAAATTCATAACCATTATATTTATTTAATCCATCGATGGTACCAAACCACATAAAACCTTCTTTGTCTTGAAATATTTCTACACAAGTACTACTAGAAAGTCCGTCTATAGTATCAATATTTTGAAACTTTAAATTATTAAATTGCCCAATTGTTATATTAGAAGTTAAACATAAAAGGAAGAATATGTAATGCCTTAAATTCATTTTAATTATTAATCTAGGTAAGTATTTTCGTTTTGTTTTTTATCAATAATAACTATCTTTTTTGATAGTTTAGTAGAAGACTATATTACAAATAATATTCTGTAATTTCTCTTTTTTTAATTGATAATTTATCATTTTTACATAGAAATCGGTTAATATAGTTGTTATTGTGTTTATTAGATATTTAGGTTAATAAATCAATGTTATTTCTTGTAAAAAATTAAATTCCGCTTAAGAGTTATTTATAAAAAAGTATTCTTTTTATAGAAGCTCTTTTTAGATAATTCTTAAGCGGAATATGTAGGTAAATAAAAGTTTATAAAACTTTTAAAGGGTTATTTATTTTTTTAGAAAAATCTTTTAAATAATTTTCCCATTCTTTTTGTGTTGTAAACTGATTACTTTTTTTCCATCCAAAACCAGCATAATAAATAACTTTACCGTCAATAACTCTTAAGTTAGCAAAGTAATTACTTTGATCTACTTTAGAAGTAACATATTTTTCTGAATCGATAAAATAAGCATCCGTAGTTACCATACCTTGTCCTAATTCAGAATCATCAAAAGGTTCCCAATAACTTATCCAATTGTTGTTGGTAGAAGTTTTACCATCTTGTTTATGTAGTGTTAATCCTACAGAAATAGTATCTGTACCATCAAGCTCAATCTCGTAACGAGTTAAATTTTGACCGTAATCTAAAGAAATATATTTTGTTTCTGATATTTCTTTTCCATTAGCATCCCAATTTACATAAGTTAATATAAAGCTAGTTCTAACTGGGCCCGTTGTAATAGTTTTGTAAGAAGTAAAGTTTTTAGAAAAGTAAAAAGAAGTATCTACTTTTGCCGCAATACCACCAACACCTCTACTAGAACCTACATGAAAATTATCTAAACCTTCACCAGAATCTTTATGATAAGCGCCAATATCTAACGTGTTTTTTTTGTACCATTTATTAATAATAGGATAATCTACTCTTTTTAACCAAGCATCTATTCCGCTAGAAAGTGTACCCCCAGGTATAGAGTCTTCAACCATTTTTTGCGCAACAGGACCATAAGTTCTAAAGGCAACTCTATTGTTTTCCCAAGCATAATCATCTGTTCTCTCTGGTACAAAACGAGAATAACAATAAACAGGTACTGAGTCTTTTGTTGTTTCTTTGCTGGTTAAAAGATATTTTTTAGATGAGTTTGCTTTTATTTTAGGCTGAAAAATGATGATATCATTCTTACCATCTAAATTATTATCTATAACCTGAGAAATTATTTCTTCATTTGTGTTCTCATCAAGAATTACAAAAGATGATTTTTCATCTAATTGATAAGTAGAAATATCAACTTCTACAGTTTCAAATTCTCTATCGACATTTAAATTATTTTTAATTTCGATATTAGAAAAAGGTTCAGTTTTTTTATCACAAGAGATAAAAAAAGAAAGTGTTAAAGAAAGAAAGATTATTTTTTTCATTATTCTTCGTTTGAGGGTTTACCTATTGTCGCTAAAATTCCACCATCAACATATAAAATATGTCCGTTAACAAAATCACTTGCTTTTGATGATAAAAAGATGGCAGCACCAGCTAAATCATTAGGGTCTCCCCATTTTTTAGCAGGAGTTCTATTTACAATAAAATCGTTAAAAGGATGTCCATCAACTCTAATAGGAGCAGTTTGAGAAGTCGCAAAATAACCAGGACCAATACCATTTATTTGAATATTAAAACGAGCCCATTCCGTAGCCATATTTTTAGTAAGCATTACCAAACCACCTTTAGCAGCGGCATAAGCACCTACAGTATTTCTGCCCAACTCGCTCATCATAGAACAAATATTAATGATTTTACCTTCTTTTCTTTCCATCATTCCACGAACAACGTGTTTAGAAACTATAAAAGGACTTACTAAATCAATATCTACTACTTGCTTAAAATCTGCAACCTCCATGTCAACCAAAGGAGTTCTTTTAATAATTCCGGCATTATTTACCAAAATATCAATTGTACCAACTTCTGTTTCTATCTTTTTTATAGCCTCAATTACTTGAGGTTCATCTGCTACATTAAATTTATAACCATAAGCAGTAATACCTTCTTTTTGATAAACTTTTATAGCAGTATCAATTTTTTCTTGTGATGAATTTCCGTTTACAATAATTGTAGCTCCGGCTTTACCTAAACCCATTGCCATTGCCATACCTAAACCGTGTGTAGAACCGGTAACTAAAGCAATTTTATCTTGTATATTAAATAGTGTTTGCGACATGTTTTTTATCTTAAATCTGTTATTTTAGCAACATCCATATCATTGTAATCTAAATTTTCTCCGCACATTCCCCAAATAAATGTATAATTTGAAGTTCCTGATCCCGAGTGAATAGACCAAGGAGGAGAAATTACAGCTTGATGATTATTCATCCAAATATGACGTGTTTCTTGTGGTTGTCCCATAAAATGACAAACTGCTTGGTCTTGTGGAATGTCTAAATAATAATAAATTTCCATTCTTCTATCATGCACATGTGCTGGCATTGTATTCCAAACCGAACCTGTTTTTAATTCTGTCATTCCCATTTGCAACTGGCATGTAGTTACAATTCCGCCAATTATCATTTGGTTTACTGTTCTATGATTTGCTGTTTCTAAACTTCCTAATTCTACTTTATTTGCTGCTTCTTTTGTAACATGTTTTGTAGGATATGCTGTGTGAGCAGGAGAAGAATTTATATAAAATTTAGAAGGATCTGTAATACTATTACTTTTAAAAATAACTTCTTTAGCACCTTTACCAATATATAATGCGTCTTTATGATTCATTTCAAAATCTTCACCATCAACAGAAATTACTCCGCTTGCACCAGCATTTATTACACCCATTTCTCTTCTTTCTAAAAAGAAATCTGCTTTTAAAGGATCTATAGTTTCTAATGTTAAAGGTTCTATAGGTACAACTCCACCAACTATATAACGATCATAATGTGTGTAGGTAAATTTTATTTTACCAGGTTCCATTAAATCCGGAATTAAAAACTCATCTCTAAGCTCTTTAGTATCATATTTTTTTACTGCTTTAGGGCTAGATGCATAACGTGTAGTATAGCTTGTTTTCATAATTAAAATTATAATTGTTATTTATATAATGTTGAAATTAAAAATAATTTTTTCTGTACTTTAAAGTGTAAAACTAAAAAAACAGTATAACTATTATATATAATTTATAACCCATTTGTATAATTTATAACCCATTTCTCCTTGTTTTAAAGGGAGAAAGGCTATAACAGAGTTTTATATAAATTTAATTGATTTACATACATAAAGGATGCTCAAATTCAATTTATATTACAAGTATTTTAAACAAACAAAATAATTGAGTGGTTATATTTTAAAAATTAAGGCTTCTTGGAAATTTTAAATAAGGTTCTATAATGGATAATAAAGTTAACATACTATTTATTATTTTATTTCTGAAAAAGCATTTAACATTTCAGCTAAATTATCAGTTAAAATAAAATCGACTCCTGCATCTAACAATTCTTTTACTTGCTCTATCTTTTCTGAATGAAAATAGTTAACAAGAATACTATTCATTTTTAATTTTTTTAAATCACTCAATAGGTAGTCATTATTTCTGCTACTTTTTATTTGTAGAAAAGCAAATTTTTTATTGATAGTTTTATTAATATAATCAGTACGGGAAGTTAAACGTTCCATATTACAAATTTTTATATTCGAGTTTATACTTAATACACCTTTAGTAGCTCTTTTTCCACAAGCAATTACGGATTGAAGAATTTTATCTTCTTCAATTATCATTTTTGCTGTTTCTACACCTACTTTTTTAGTACCTTTTAGATGAATATTAAGCCAAATGTTTTTTGGCATTATTTTTAGAACCTCTTTTAAAGTTGGTACTTTTTCGTTAATAAATTTTTTAGATTTCCATGCACCAGCATCTAATTTTCTAATTTCATTTAATGTTAATTCAGATACTTTACCAGATCCATTAGTTGTTCTATCAACTGTATCGTCATGTATAATAACAAGTTTATTGTCTTTTGTTAATTGTACATCAAATTCAATCATTTGAGCACCTAAACGAATCGCCTCTTTAAAAGCTACAATTGTATTTTCTGGATGTGTTTTATTAGCACCTCTATGAGCACAAATACCTTTTTCAGGTAGTTGACCTAATTGAGCAAAAATTGATAGATGACAAAATAATAATATAGAAAACAAAACATGCTTATTAAATAGTTTATCACTTTTCATTTTTTATGTTTTTTGATGAAATTACCTTTCTTGTTGTTCATACAAATTAAATAGAATAAAGAATAAAAGCTTTATTAAATCTTATACATTTCTTGTAGAATTTAACCTCTTTTTTTATGAGAAAGAACTCATTATATCACATAGTTTAAAATAATTATTTTAAGTATTTTTTAAGCCTAACATTCTGTTAACCTTGTGAATACTTTAAAATAACAAAGTGAAAAAAAGAGTTAAAATTTGATATATAACTAACAAAATACATTAAGTTTTAACAAGAATTTTAGAATAGGTTTGTCCGAAAATAACATAACAAACCAAATATTTTATTAATTCATTCACAGTATGAAAAAAAGAAACTTAAAGTTTTTTACTTTCTTTTTAGTATGTCTGTTATCGGCAAATATTTATGCTCAACAGCAAATAAAAGGAGTAATTAGTGACACTAACGGAATATTCCTACCAGGAGTATCAGTTATTTTAAAGGGGACAACCAAAGGAGTAACTTCCGATTTTGATGGTAATTATATGATTACTGTTCCAGATAGTAATTCTATACTAGTGTTTTCATATTTAGGTATGCAAACACAAGAAATTGTAGTTGGTAGTAAAACGACAATTAATGTTAATTTGGCAGAATCTTCAGAATCATTAGATGGTATTGTAGTAACTGCATTAGGTATTTCTAGAGAGAAAAAGTCATTGGGTTATTCAGTTAGTGAAGTAGCTGGAGAGGAATTAACAACAGTTACGCAAGAAAATGCATTAAATGCATTAAATGGTAGAGTTGCAGGTGTTCAAATTAACTCAACTGGTGGAGCAGGTTCTACAGTAAGTGTAATTTTAAGAGGTGCATCTTCTTTAACTACAGATAATCAACCATTATATGTAATTGATGGCGTGCCACTTAGTAGTTCTCTTACCAATGTTGGTGGTATTGGTGGTGGTGTAGAAGTAGATTATGGTGGTGGTATTAGTGATGTTAATCCAGATGATATTGCTAGTGTATCGGTTTTAAAAGGACCAAGTGCCGCAGCTTTATATGGAGCAAGAGGTGGTAATGGGGTTATTTTAATTACTACAAAATCAGGCAAAAGAAGTAAAGGTTTAGGTATTTCTTTTAGTTCTAGTAATGTATATGAAATTCCGTATAAATTTTTAGAGAAATCAACACTTTTTGCAAACGGAAGTAGACCAAATTCTGAAACTACACAAATAGATGAAACTTCATCAGGTTGGATTGGGCCAGAATTAGATAAAGGGTTAAGTGCTATTCAATGGCCATACACAGCAGAAGAAATTGCGACTGGTGTAGGTATTGCAAAGCCACTTACATCTAGAGGAGCAAATAATGCAAAAAATTTCTTTGAGAATGCATTTACTTCAACAAATACCATTGCTATAGAAAATAGTACAGACAGAATGAATTATCGTATGTCTTATACCAATATGCAGCATGAAGGTTTTATACCAAATTCAGATTTATATAGACATAACTTTGGTATTAACAGTAGTTTTAATGTAAATGATAAACTTAAAATTAATTCAAGTTTAAAATATACCATTTCTGGTGCAGATAATCGTCCTTCTACAACAGACAGAGGTGCTAATCCTTTACAAGCAATTTATGATATAAATCCTCATATTGATATTCGTGACATGAGAGATTATTGGTTGGTAGAAGGTGTTAGCCAAAATGCACCATATAATTTTGGAGATGATCCTTCTGAGTTTGAATTTAATAACCCTTATTTTCTAGCTTACGAAATAAATAATGGTTTTGAGAGAAAAAGACTAATGGGTAATATTCAAGCAGATTATCAATTTACAGACAAACTTTCTTTAATGGTTCGTTTTGCATATAATGATAGTCATGAGGTAAGAGAAACTAAAATATCTAGTGGTTTTAATGAAGAACCAAATGGAGCTTATGGAATTTCTAATATAAATGGTACAGAAACCAATGTAGATTTTTTACTTACCTATAAAGATAAAATAAATGATAGTTTCGATTATAGTATATCTGGTGGTGGTAACTCTAGGGATTTAAATAATAACTCTTCATCTGCACAAACTAAAAACGGAGGTTCTGGTTTAGTAGTACCAAACTTATTTACGCTGTCTAACATAGCATCAGATAATATTAGTTATGGTAGTTCTACCTCAAGAAAACGTGTAAATAGTTTGTATGCTTTAGGTAATATTAGTTATAAAAATACTGTATTTGTAGATGCAAGTATTAGAAACGATTGGTCTAGTACTTTACCAGAAAATAATAATAGCTTTTTATATCCATCGGTTTCATCAAGTATTTTATTAGATAAAATATTTGATATGAGTAATGATGTTTCTCTATTTAAATTACGTGTAGGTTGGGCTCAAGCAGGTAATGATACAAGCGCTTACAATTTATATTCTGTTTTAAGTAATACAGGAGATTGGGGAGCAGCATCTCAATTAGCTGTAAGTTCTGCTTTAAAGAATGATGATATTAAGCCAGAACTGAATACATCTACAGAATATGGAATTGATTTATCGTTATTTAAGAATAGAGTTACAATGGATTTTACTTATTATGAATCTAATAACAAAAACCAAATATTTCAAAAATCGTTACCAGTATCTTCTGGTGCTACAAGTAAACTTTTTAATGCGGGTAATTTAAATAGTAAAGGATTTGAAGCAAGTTTAGGAGGTGTTTTAGTTGAAAATGACGATTTGAAATGGAATATGAATTTAACCTTTACAACTAATAAAACTATTATTACAGAATTAGCACCTGGTACAGACTATGTTGCTTTTTGGTCTGAAGCAAGAAATGGAGCTTATACTTGGGTAGGTGAAGAAGTTGGTCAGTTAGTAGATAGAGCTTTGGTTCGTGTAGAGGATGAAAATTCGGAATATTATGGATGGCCATTATTAGATGATGAAGGTTGGGATAATAGTAACAATACGGTTTCTGATTCAGACGGAAATAGAGTTGCACCAGTTACAGGTAATTATAATCCAGATTTTAAAATGGGATTACAAACATCTATAACTTATAAAAATTGGAATTTATCTATGAACTTTGATTGGAGAAAAGGAGGACAGTTTGTTTCTCAAACCCATCGTTATTCAGAATCAGATTTACAAACTACAAGATGGTTAGATAAAGTTTATGACTTAAGCGATGTTGATGATATACCAGCATACCTAAGAGAAAATGCAGATATATTTTTATCACCAAATGGAGAGTTTTTTCCATTAATTGGTGGACCAACAGCAGAATATGGTGGTTTTCCTTACGATGGTTTAAATGATGGTGTGTTTTTACCAGGAGTTATGGGGTATTATGATGATAATGGAAACTTTGTAGCTACTCAAGAAAATCTTGGAGGAGAAGGTACACAATACCAACCTTATGGAGATAATTATCCTTGGAGTTATTCTAGAGCAGCAACTTTTGATGCAGATTATTTAAAACTTAGACAAATTTCTTTAGGTTATACATTCCCTAGAGAAATTGCAGAAAAAATGGGTATGAGCAAATTATCACTTTCTGTATTTAGTCGAAATATTATTTTATGGACCAAAGCAGGTATCAATATAGATCCAGAAAGTGCTTTTCAAAGCTCAGGATCAGGAATGGCACAAGGTGTAGAGCGTTATAATATTCAACCATGGGCAATTCCTGTAGGTTTTAAACTAAACGCAAGTTTTTAAATTAAAATAAAAAATTAAGAAGATGAAATTCATAAAAAATATAGCCATCTTATTGCTTACTACTTTATTTGTAGTTTCTTGCGATAGTAATTTGGTAGAAATAAATGAAAATCCAAATGGTATTGAGCCTAATTTGGCAGATCCTAATTTATTAATGAGTACTGTTATGACAGGCTTAGCAACAAGTACAACTTCTAGAGGTTATGCCGGAGATACAGGAAATGCATCTCAATACACACAAAAAGATTCTTGGGCAGATAACAGATATGATTGGGATGAAGGTTCTATTTGGTCTACCAACTATAATTTGTTAAGAACAAATAAAGTAGCTAATGAGCAAGCTGTAGAATTAGGGTTAGATTTTCATGAAGGAGTAACGTTGATATTAAAATCTATGCTATTTGGTAATTTAACCGATTATTATGGAGATATCCCTTATACTGATGCATTAAATGGAAATACATTAGAAGGAGAAAAACCAACTTATGATAATCAAGAAACTATTTACAAAGCAATTATTGCAGATTTAGAAACTGCTTCGGGTCTTTTAAGCGGAACTAGTTTTGATAATGTAGATGCAGATCAAGATGTATTTTATGCAGGAGATGCTACTAAATGGCAAAAATTAGCCAATTCTTTAGCTTTACGCTACTACATGCGTTTATCAGAAAAACTACCAACTTACGCCCAAGAGGGAGTAACAAAAACACTTGCAAAACCATTAATAAGTAGTATTGATGATGAGTTTGCACTTGATTATATAGGAGGTATCTCAAGTCAATCATGGCCAAATACAGGTCAATTTGGTTCAGCTTCAGAGTTTTATAGAGTAAAACCATGCACTACCATAACAGATAAATTAAAAGATTTAAATGATCCTAGAATTGCTGTTTGGTTTGCTCCTGTAGAAACTCCCACTAAAGTTGTTCCTGCAGATGAGGTTCCTGGAGGAGGTGATCTTGCAGAACAAGATGGTGTACGTTATATTAACGAGGAAACGTTAGATGCAAATGGTTATGCTATATACTCTTTAGATACTTATGCAGCAGATATAGAAGCGGGTAAAACGCTTATTGATACCAGTAGTGTTTATGTAGGCTTACCAGTTGCGGTAAGTAATGCAGATCCTTATACTTATAACCTAAATACAGAAGGTTCTAGAGGAGGTACAAATAGCTATGTATCTAGAATGAATGAAGTTTTTAACCAAAAAGAAGATGGAGGTAATTTATTAAAAGCTAGATTGTTTTCTTACGCAGAAATATCATTCTTAAAAGCAGAAGCAGCTGTAAGAGGTTGGGGGGCTAATGCAGAAGCTAATTATTTAGAAGGAATTAAAGCTTCTTTTGATACTTGGGGATTGAGTGGTGATTATGTTGTTTATATTACAGGTTCTGAAGTAGTTTTTGATGGTAGTTTAGAAATAATTATGCAACAAAAATGGATTGCTAATATGTTTAATGGAGATGAAGCTTATTTAGATTGGAGAAGAACAGGT
Source organism: Polaribacter sp. Asnod1-A03 (assembly GCF_045063585.1). Classification (NCBI taxonomy): domain Bacteria; kingdom Pseudomonadati; phylum Bacteroidota; class Flavobacteriia; order Flavobacteriales; family Flavobacteriaceae; genus Polaribacter; species Polaribacter sp. Asnod1-A03. The sequence goes on from NZ_JBEFOE010000009.1 coordinate 2,320,582, forward strand.
TTTCCTAATTTAAAATCAGGTCCGTTGGCAAGAGAAGAAGTAATGCCACTAAGGTTTATATACCCAAGTGATGAAATTAATAATAATAGTGAAAATAATGCTGTTGGAGCAGCTTCATTAGAAGAAACTGAATATAGTAGTACAGATTCTAATGACAGCCCGTATGCTAAAATGTGGCTTTTACAAGGAGTAAATACACCTTGGTAGTAAAGTAAGAAGCAAATAAAAATTGCCTGAGGAAACTCAGGTAATTTTTATTTATAATAAGATTTTATTGTAATTTTTAGATAAAAATAATGCTATAATAAGATTAATTAATAGTTTTTTATTATGATTTGTAAAATGTAGTTATCTTTATTTTCTAAAGTTTTTTCGGTATTTAGAAGGCGTTTTTCCCATTTTAGCTTTAAAATAAAGATTAAAATTAGCTAAGTTATTATAACCACTTTCATAACATATTTCTGTAATTTGTTTATCAGTTTCAGCTAATAGTTTTGCCGCAATCCCTAGTCTTACGTTTTTAACGTATTCCATAAAAGTTAAGCCTGTTTTCTTTTTAAAAAAACGACAAAAAGAACTCGGTGCCATATTTAAAACAGCAGAAGCTTCATCAAGATTAATACCTTCTTGAATATTTAAAAATACATATTCGTAAACTTTATTTATTTTATCAATATTTTTAGTAAAATCAGCAAGTTTGTTTGTAGGGTTAGAAAGCTTTTCTCGGTCTTTTATTTTAATAAGAAAATTAAATATTTTTAAGAGTTTAATATAATATTCTAAACCATTAGCATTTACCATTTCTAATAAGGTTTGATGTATTTCTTTGTTGTCTTTTACTTTAAAACGAATGCCACTATTGGCTTCTTTTATCAATAATTCAACTTGTTTTAATTCGGGGATTTTAAAAAAATCAGAATTAAAAATATTTTCAGAAAAATGAGTTACAATAGATATTGGTGGCTCATTACCGTCATAATCTTGCAAATCCCAACAATGTGGCAAGTCAGAACCTAAAAGAACTAAATCACCTTTTTCAAATTCAGAAACGTTATCACCAATTATTCTTCTTCCTTTACCAGAAGTTATATAATTTATTTCGAAGTTTTTATGAGAATGAATTTTTCTGTTAGAAGCTAATGGCATTTGTCTAGAAATAAATGTATGATTGTTAGGGACAAAAATTTTTTCAAAGACAAATTGCATGTTTAAGGGAGTTTATTTAAGATGTCAATACTATATAATTATTTTAATGTAGAGTTTAATTTAATGTAATGTGTAGTTTAAGTAAATACTTTTATTTAGCTGAAAACTGAAAAAAACTAACGAATACTTAACTATTAATTGACAAAGGGAAATAGGATTTGATTATGCGATAAAATAATTTTGATTTATAAATATATCTATAATGAAAATACAGAGGAGTTTAGTTTTTTTAGTGATAACTGTACTATTTAGTTCTTTATTACAAGCACAACATACCCATGAAGATGGTGTAAAGCATACGCATTATTCTGCATACGATTCTATAGTTGCACATAAATTAATATTTCCGTCTAGTACACCAGATCGAGTTATAGCTAACTTAACAACAGATGCTGCACATAGTTTAGCCGTAAATTGGCGTACAGACCAACAAGTATCTAATGGTGTTCTAGAAATAGCTTTAGCAACAGACGGACCAGAATTTTTATTAAGAGATGTAAGAAAAGTAAATGCAACTTCTCAAAAAATAGAGAATCAAAATAGAAGAGAACCTCTTGTTAAAGCTACATACCATTCTGCAGTAGTAAATAATTTACAACCAAATACAACATATGTATATAGAGTTGGTAATGGAGGTAAAGACAATGCGTATTGGAGCGAGTGGTTTCAATATAAAACAGCTAATGTAGGAGAAGAGAAACCGTTTAGTTTTATTTATTTTGGAGATGCTCAAAACAATGTAAAATCTTTATGGTCTAGAGTAATCAGAAATTCTTATCGTCAATTTCCACAAGTAGATTTTATGTTACATGCAGGTGATTTAATTAACGATAGAGATGCAAATTTAGAATGGGGAGAATGGTTTTATGCAGGTAGTTTTATACATGCAACGGTACCAAGTATGATGACACCTGGTAATCATGAATACAGAAATGGTGTTTTATCATCTTTATGGAGACCTCAATTTACCTTACCAGAAAACGGACCTATAGAATCTTTAAAAGAAACTTGTTTTGCAATTGATTATCAAGGAATGAAAATAATTTCTTTAGATAGCGAAGGGTTTGATGAAAGTAAAGAAGCAAGAGATGCGCAAGTACAATGGTTAGATTCTGTGCTAAAATCTAACATAAAAAAATGGACTGTAATTACAACACATTACCCTGTATATTCTACTGCAAAAGGACGTGATAACAAAGAACTAAGAGAAGCTATAAAACCTTTGATTGATAAATATGGAGTTGATTTAGTTTTACAAGGCCATGACCATACGTATGCAAGAGGCTTTCCTAAAAACGAAGGTAAAGGTTTAACGGTTGTAGAAGATGCAGGTACTATATATGCGGTTTCTGTAAGTGGACCCAAAATGTACGAATCTAAAGACCAAGAATGGATGGTAAGAAGAGGTGAGTATACACAACTTTTTCAGATTATTACTGTATCAAAAGATACCATTAAATATGGTGCTTATACACCAATTGGTACATTATATGATGCTTTTGAGATTACTAAAAAGAATGGTAAAAAAACATTGATAAATAAAGTGCCAGATACACCTATTCGATTAAAGAAAGATTTAGAAAAAGGAAAATAATCTATCATTTAAAATATTTTTTTAAATTTTAAAGTATGAAAATTACAAAGTATGTAATTGTTTTATTAGTCTTTTTTTTAGGAGTATCTTGTGTAAAAGAAAAAGAAGTTTCTGTTAAAAAATCAGCTACAACTGATATAACAGAAACTTTAAGCGAATTTAAAAATGCCAATTCTAATAATATTTTAGTTGCTGCCCACAGAGGAGCTCATATGGGCAATTTTGAAAATTCGATAGCATCTACTTTAAAATCAATTGAATTGGGTGTAGATATTATAGAAGTTGATGTAAAAACAACCAAAGACGGTTATCTTGTATTAATGCACGATAGTTCTATAGATCGTACAACAACTGGTAGTGGAAAAGTAGAAGAATTAACATTAGCCGAAATTAAAGCCTTTAAATTAAAAGGACCTTACGGAAGAGTTAGTAAAGAACCTGTACCAACTTTTAAAGAGTTTTTAAAAGTAGTAAAAGGTAAAATTATGGTTGATGTAGATATGAAAACTGATAATGTACGTGGATTGGTAAAAGCGGTAAATGAATATGGTAATAAAGATGAGGTTTTCTATTTTGATAATGATTACCATCAATTACAAAGTATTAAAAGTTTAGATACATCTGCACAGTTAATGCCTAGAGCATATTCTTTAAATATGGCAGACTCTGCTGTTGTAAAATTTAACCCTAGAGTTGTACATATAGACCCTAGTTTTAATACAAAAGAAGTTTGTGATCTATTAAAAGAAAATAATGCCAGAATTTGGATTAATACTTTGGGAGAGAAGGATGCAGAAATTCGTTACGGAAATGGAGAAAAAGTAATTGAAGAATTGATTAAAAATGGAGCTAACATCATTCAGACTGATGAACCAGAAATGCTATTAGAACTTTTAAGAAGCAAAGGCTTACACCAGTAAATCAATAAGGTGATAATATTTTAGAAGAAAGAATAGTATTCTTTCTTTAAGTTTACAGAGCGTTTTTATAAACCCAATAATTGTCTTCTTTTTCGAAAAAAGAATTTTCATGTATTACATTTAAAGATCCGTTTTCATAAAAATAGGCTTTAAACTCAACTGTATTTTTAGTGGATTGTAAAACATCTAGTTTTATCCATTCTACAGATTTTGTCCAAGTAAATATTTCTTCTTTTTCACGTTTAGAAGGTCTGGTTTTACTGTGATGACTTTTTTGTAAATAATCAATATCAGCCAAAACAAAAGCACTATATCTAGAACGCATTAAAGCTTCTGCTGTAGCTACAGATTGTATATTTTGATGAGCTTTTTTACAACAATCTTCATATTGTTTAGAAGGATTACAAGGACATTTCATTTTTTCTTATACTCAGTTTAGTGATATCTTCTATTATTGATAAAAACAATAGTACCTAGCTAATTAATTTAATATCAATATTAAAGAAGTTTTAGGTTAAGAATGTCAAAAAAGAAAATATTTTTTTTACAATTATTTAAAACTGAAAGAAATTAATATCTTTTTCTTTGTCATGGTTGTTATCAGGATTATAAATAAATGTATTCTTACTATTAACAGCTTAAAGATAAAGATTATGAAACTAAATTTTTTAATATTATCATTATTAATTCTATTTATTTCTTGTAAAAAAGAAGAGGTGAAAATAGTAAAAGAAGAAGTAAAAGTTACGTCAATAGATGAGTTATTAACTAATTTAGAAGACTCAACCAATAAAGATATTATTGTAGTTGCACACAGAGGAGATTGGCGTAATGCCCCAGAAAATTCTTTACAAGCTATCCAAAACTGTATTGATATGGGGGTAGATATGGTAGAAATTGATGTTAGAGAAACCAAAGATGGGCAATTGGTGGTAATACATGATGTGAGTATAGATAGAACAACAAAGGCAAAAGGTTTGGTAAAAGATTGGACTTTATCAGATTTAAAAAAACTAAATTTAGTTGATGGGCTAGGTGTGGAAACGATGCATAAAATACCTACTTTAGAAGAAGTTTTAAATTTATCAAAAGATAAAATATTAATTAACTTAGATAAAAGCTATGCTATTTTTGATAAATGCTATACACTTTTAGAAAAAACAGGCACAACAAATCAAGTAATTATAAAAGGAAATAAAACTAGAGGTGTTGTAGAAAAAGAATTTGGAGAGTATTTAGATAAGGTTCATTTTATGCCTATTATTAGGTTGCCAAACCCAAAAGGCAAAGAGATAATTGATGATTATTTAGACAACAAATTAGCCATCGCTTTTGAATTTACAATTCCGGAAGAAACAGAATTGTTATCTTATTTTGATGATATTCGTGCTAAAGGAGCAAGTGTTTGGGTAAACGCGTTATGGAAACAGCACAATATTGGTCATGATGATGAAAAAGCAGTTTTAGATAATTCGGTATACGATTGGTACATCAACAACAATGTAGATATTATACAAACTGATAGACCACAAGTGCTGTTAAACTACCTTAGAAAAAAAGGATATCATAAATAAGTTGATAAAGCATATAAAATAATAATATGTGATTTATTTTATATGTTTTATCACTTTTGGATTTTTTTAATGAATCTGACTATTTCCCGATACAAAAATTACCAAAAATATGCCCTAAAATATCTTTATCAACATCATATTCACCGGTAATATTACCAAGGTGACGCAAACACTCGCGAATATCAATAGAAAACAAATCAGTACCAATTTCTAAATCAATGCCTTCTTGAACAGAAGTAATGGCAATTAAAGCATTGTTTAAAGCTTCAAAATGACGCGAATTGGTAACTATGGTTTCATTATTACTTAAAGCTCCAATATTTACTAAAGTGGTTAATTCGTTTTTTAATTCTTCAATTCCTGTTTTATTTTTAGCAGACAGTAAAATTAAATTCTCAATTTCTGATTGTAAGATGGATGAATCATGACAAGATAAAGTATCAATTTTATTGGCAATTACTAACAATCGTTTATTAGGGAAACGTGTTTTAATGGTTTCAATCTCTTCTAAAAACTCTTCTCTGGCATAAGCATATTTATTAGAATCTATTAAGAAAATAATCAATTGTGCATTTTCTGCTTTTTCGTATGCTTTTTTAATTCCGATACTTTCTACAACATCTTCGGTTTCTCTAATTCCGGCAGTGTCAATAAATCTAAAAGCAACACCATCAATAATTATTTCATCTTCAATAGCATCTCTTGTAGTACCAGCAATATCAGAAACAATGGCTTTTTCTTCGTTTAAAAGTGTGTTTAAAAGTGTAGATTTACCAACATTTGGTTCTCCAATAATTGCAACCGGAATTCCGTTTTTCATTGCATTACCAAAAGAGAAAGAGTCGATTAAACGTTTTAAAACAGAAGTGATTTTTGCTACTAATTCTTTAAATTTTGTTCTGTCTGCAAACTCTACATCTTCACCAGAAAAATCTAATTCTAGCTCAATTAAAGCCGCAAAATCTAATAATTGAACACGTAAATCTTTCAATTCATTAGCAATTCCGCCACGCATTTGCTGTATGGCAACTTGATGACTAGCAGCAGAATTAGAAGCAATAACATCTGCCACAGCTTCTGCTTGACTTAAATCCATTTTACCATTTAAAAAAGCACGCATTGTAAACTCACCATTATCAGCCATTCTACAACCATTTTGTAAAAACAACTGAATAATTTCTTGCTGAATAAAGCTAGAACCATGGCAAGAAATTTCAACTACATTTTCTCCTGTATAAGAATTTGGATTTTTAAAAACCGATACTAAAACTTCATCTAAAAGAACATCATTTTGTACAATGTGTCCTAAATGAATCGTATGCGTTTTCTGATTTTTTAAGGTCTTTCCTTTTTTAATCGATTTAAAAAAAGCATCAACAATATCAATAGCACTTTCACCAGAAAGTCTAATTACAGAAATAGCGCCAACACCTGCAGGTGTTGCCAAAGCAATAATAGTATCGTTATTAATCATGTTGCAAAAATACATAAAGATTTTATCTCAAAAGAAAAAGCTCAACATTTTACGTTGAGCTTCTTTTTATATTTATTTAATAGAAAAACTTTTTTTAGTTTGTTTCTAAATGCTTTTTAGCAATTTCACTATTTACATTTAATTTATTTGTAAATTCTAAAGTTCTTATTGGGAACGGGATATTAATATCTTCTTTATCAAAAGCCTTTTTAATTTCTATAATGGCTTTACTTTTTCCTTTTAAACGTTCAAGAGCATTTTCAGATTCTATCCAAAATCTACACAAAAAATTAATAGAACTATCACCAAATTCGGTAAAGTAAAATTCTACACTTTTACCAAATTGTTTTTGATCAAAATTATCTTGAATTGTTTGTCTTGTTAATTTTTCTACCATTTCTAAATCTGCACCATATTCTACACCACATTCTAGAGCAACTCTCATTTTAGTGGTTAAAGAATAGTTTTTAAATGGGCTTTCTAAAATAGTTTTATTAGGTATTACTACCATGTTATTATCTGCCTCTTTAATAACAAAATAATTTAGGTTTATATCTATAACCTCACCTGCATAACCATTGGTTTCTACCCAATTACCTATGTTTAGGTTGTGTCTAAAAGACAATACAACACCAGATATTGTATTAGATAAAGTACCTTGTAAGGCCAAACCAATAACAATACCAGATACACCGGCAGCAGATACAATTGCTTTTAAAGTATCATCAAACTTTAAAACTGTCATAGCAATATACAAACCTGCTAAAAAGATAATTGCAGAAGCTACTCTAGAAACTAAATTTCTAACAGATTCTTGTTTTATTCTGTTACTTAGTGTTTTAGTTATAAAACTATTTATAGCTCTAGAAGCAAAATATGCAATTATAACCACAACCAATGCTATAGCAAGGTTGGGTATATTTTTTATGAAAATATCTTTCCAATTTTGTAATTTCTCTATTATTTTATTCATGATGATTTTTAAGTTTTAAATGTGTAGTTTTTTCTTGTATTAAAGAAATGGTTATTTTACAAAACTACTATTTAATTCTTCTTTGGTGTCTTTAGACCATGCGCTCAACATCCAAGTAGATTTTTCTAGCTCTCTAATGTAAGCCCCCATTAAATCAATTGTACCTTCATCTTTTGCCTTTTCAGATCTATCTACAACTTTGCTTAATTGCTCTAATAAGATTCTATGATCTCCTATAATTTCTGCAACCATTTCCTCATCTGTTAATAATGGGCTAGATTCTTTAATTTTAGAAACTTCTATATAATCAGATAGTTTACTAATTGGGTGATATTTAAGTGTTACAATTCTTTCTGCAATTTCATCAATTTTAAGTCTTGTATCATTATACATTGCTTCAAACTTATTGTGTAAGTCAAAAAAGTTTTTACCTAAAATGTTCCAGTGAAAATTTCTTAATTTTTGATAATATACGTGGTAATCTGCCAACAGTACATTTAATTCTGATACAACGGGTAAAACTTTTTGATTGTCTATATTCAAGTAATCCATATTATTTGGGTTTTAAATTATTATTGATACAAAGATATTTTTAAAGTCAAATACTGCTTTGCTCATATAAATTAGATATTAACCCATTTAGATGATGATTAATCCATTTGCTAATTACTAATTATTTACAAAAAGCTTAGTGGCTTATTTTTAGTGATATATGAAGTTTTTTTTATAAATTGTAACAAATTAAGAAAGTTGTCGTCAAATAAATACAACCAAACTTAAAGAATTTATGAAAGAAGATAAACAGTTATTAGTATTAACACACTTAAGTCAATTATTAGATTTTGTAACAGGTATTGGTGGTTTTATTGTGCCGTTAGTTTTATGGCTTACAAAAAAAGATGAAGTTTTTGGAATGGATGAGCATGGTAAAGCAATTATAAATTTCAGAATATCTATGTTCATTTACATATTAATCTGTATTCCGTTAATTTTACTTTTAGGTTTAGGAATATTAGGACTAATTGCAATCGGGTTTTTCTATTTAATTTTTCCTATAATAAATGCAATTAAAGTAAGTAATAATCAAGCACCAAATTATCCGTTAAGTATCACTTTTATAAAATAGAGAAAAAGGAAAGTAGTATATTAAAAATCGTTCATTAGTTTGAGCGATTTTTTTTTGCGTTACCTTTCAGGTCAGGCTTTCCACTATATATTTTTTATTTGGTATTGCTACTCAGCAATACCAAATAAAAAAGGATGCCGTTTCAATCCTTAACGCGGCTTATCAATAAACAAATAGAAAGTAATAAACGTTATATGTTTTTTATAACATCTTCGTATTCATAGAAAAAAAGCTCGAATTTTTCCATCGTTTCAACATAAAATTCAAAACAATCTCTCCAAGAATTTTTGTTATAAATGCTAAATTTTTTATCAAACGGAACATAAATTCTATGAATCTCTTTTCCGCTTTCTAACAAATATTCATCATCAAAAATTACTTCTGGTAATTCTGTTTCTAATAGTGTCTTTAAAGAAAGCATTTGGTCGTAATAAAGTAAATTAACTAATTCATCTGGATTTTCAATATCCAAACAAACCATTGCTTGTTTTCTTTCTCCCACAAATTTAAAAGAGAAGCCTTTTATTTTAGTGTTATACAGCAACCATTTTCTCGGAAAAGATTTTCCAAAACTTGTCCAAAATTCTTTACGTAAAAGTGCAGCTTCTTCTTTAGAGAACATTTGTTTTAGTTATTAGTTAACAATTATAAATTAGTTGGGATAATTGTTTAATGTTAATTGGTAATTATTTTTACCCATGAATTTTTGCAGCATTTCCTCTTTCTCGCATCATTTCTGCTTCAAAAGCTAAAAGTGCATTCCATTTTTCATCAACAATTGCTCTATCTTGGTATTCTCTGGCAAATTGTAGAAAAGTGGTATAATGGTTGGCTTCAGAAATCATTAAATTTTTATAAAATTTAGACAATTCTTCATCTTCCATATTTTCAGAAAACACTTTAAAACGTTCGCAACTTCTTGCTTCTATTAAAGCAGCAATTAATAAACGTTGTACTAAAGCATTGGTTCTATCTTTAGTTTTTGTAAAGAATTTTTGCAAACGAACCGCGTAATCGTTTTTTTGTTCTCTACCTAAAACCATTCCGCGCTTTACCATTAATAAATGTACCATTTTAAAATGTTGCATTTCTTCAATGGCAATATTGCTCATTTCTTTTACCAATTCTGTTTCTTCAGAATAATTTATAATAATTGAAACGGCATTAGAAGCTGCTTTTTGTTCTAAAAAAGCATGATCTGTTAATATCTGTTGTAAGTTGTCTTTAGCAATTTCTGCCCAAGAAGTTTCTGTTTCAAATTGTAAACCTAACATTTGTAATCTTTTTTTGATTATTCTACATTAAAAGAAGAAATCGTTTTAATGCTTTACAAGAACTAACTGTTCTATAAAGCAAAATTAATTCATCTCTTAAAAGATATCTAATTATTTTCCTTTTTTATTGTTTAGATTTAATTCTAAAAACTTTTTTGATCTTGTTTTATTAAAAATAACCAATAAAACGTTCTTAAAAGTAATTAAAATTTATAAAAAATAAAGGTATTTTATAAAAATGAAAAAAAGTATAATTTTTATTTTTAGGAGACTTAAACATTCTTAAATTTACTTTTTAATAGATTAAATGAAAATATGTTAGAATTAGCTGGAATTATCATTTTAGGAATATTAGCACAATGGTTTGCTTGGAAATTTAAGATTCCGGCAATTTTACCTTTGATTTTAATAGGCCTATTAGTTGGCCCTATAGCAGCAGAATTTTTAAGCGATGATGGATCTAAATGGATAGAACCTGTTTGGAATGGAGAAAAAGGACTTTTCCCTGGAGAAAGCTTGTATTATTTTGTGTCGTTAGCAATTAGTATTATTCTATTTGAAGGTGGTTTAACACTAAAAAGAAGTGAGATTAAAAATGTAGGTCCTGTAATTACAAAATTAATTACATTAGGTTCTACAATTACTTTTTTTGGAGCAGGTATTGTGGCAAGACATACATTTAATTTAGGTTGGGAACTTTCTTTTCTTTTTGCAGGTTTAATAATAGTAACTGGCCCAACAGTAATAACACCAATTTTAAGAAACATACCCTTAAAAAAAGATATTTCTACGGTTTTAAAATGGGAAGGAATTTTAATTGACCCGATTGGTGCTTTGGTTGCTGTATTGGTTTTTGAGTTTATAAGTGTTGGTGGTGGTGGTGGTTTTACCAAAACAGCATTAATAGAGTTTGCTAAAATTTTACTTTTTGGAGCCACTTTTGGTTTTACGTTTGCACATGCTTTGGCTTATGCAGTTAATAAAAAATTGATTCCACATTATTTATTAAACGTAGTTTCATTATCAGCTGTTTTATTGGTTTTTGTACTGTCAGAATCATTTGCACATGAATCTGGTTTATTGGCTGTAGTTGTAATGGGAATGGTTTTAGGAAACGGAAAGTTAAGCAACTTAAAAGAGTTGTTATACTTTAAAGAATCTTTAAGTATTCTATTAATTTCTATCCTTTTTATTTTACTAGCAGCAAATATAAATATGGAAGATTTACTGTTATTGTATACTTGGAAAACAGCAGCTTTATTTGCATCTGTAGTTTTTATAATCAGACCATTAGCCGTTTTTGCAAGTACACGTAAATCAAAATTAAAATTTAATGAAAAAGTATTTATCAGTTGGGTTGGACCACGAGGAATTGTAGCTGCTGGTATTGCTTCTTTATTTGGTAGTAAATTGTTAAAGCAAGGAGTAGAAGGTGCAGAATACATTACTCCATTAGTATTTATGGTGGTTTTAGGTACGGTTTTATTGAATGCAACTACTGCAAGACTTTTTGCAAAAGTGATTGGTGTATTTTTAAAGAAATCGGATGCAATTTTATTTGTAGGAGCCTCTTTTCCGGCCATATTAATAGCAAAATATTTAAGGGATAAAGGAAAGAGAATTATTTTGATAGACTCTAATAAGTTTTTTGTGCAAAATGCGCTTGATGAAGATTTAGAAGCTTTAGAGGTTGATATTTATGATGATGCTTTAACTAATAATATAGAGTTAAATGATGTTGGTTATTTAATTGCTTTGTCTGGTAGTGACGCTGTAAACAAACATGCATTGGTTACTTTTTCTGATGCTTTTGGAGAGCAAGGTTCTTACAAACTAGCGTCTTCAGAAGAAACTGTAGATGATACAATTAAAGATAGATCTCGCTTTTTTACACCTTATGATGATTATATAAACTTAAGTGAAGCTTATAGGGAAAACCCTGTTATTAATGAGGTAAAAATAGCTGATGAAGAAGCTTATGTTAAAGCTTTAGATATTCTAGCTAAAGAAGAGAAAGCGGTTCCTTTATTTATAGAAAAAGGCAAAGGAATTTATTTAGTTGCAGAGTTTGAAAAAACAGAACATCCTAAAGAAAATTTAAAACTTTGTTATTTAGGTAAAGAAATAGGTGAAATTTCCTCTGAAGAATAATTTGCTATAACATTATTTAAGATAATCAAGAAAAGTAATTAGATTCTATTTCTTTTGCTTCTATTATAATTTCTGAAGGATATTGATATAAGTCTAAAATTTTAATAGCATTTCTAGTTTTCAATTTTCCTTTTTTAATCTTATGATCAAATGAAATATTGTTGTCTTCAATTTTTTCACTAAAGTGATATAAACTATAATTGTCTTTTTCTAATAATTCAGCCAATTCAATATCATGAGTAGACACTAAAACAGTATGTTTTTTCTTATTTAAAAAGGATAAAATAGCTTTTCCTCCAGAAATTCTTTCCACAGTATTTGTTCCTTTAAAAATTTCATCCAATACAAATAAACAGGGTTCGTTGTCTTTAGAAGCTTCAATTAATTCTTTTATTCTTAATACTTCTTGTAAATAATAGCTAGTATTTTCAAGTAAATCATCTGCAATTCTAATTGATGAATAAACCTTATAAAAAGGAGCAGAGTATTCATCAGCAAAACAAATATGTAAAGTTTGGGCAAGAATGCTATTTATAGCAATTGTTCTAATAAATGTAGTTTTACCAGACATATTAGAACCTGTTAAAAGCATGCTTTTATCAATAAGATTTGTGTCGTTTTTTATACATTTTTCAATTAAAGGATGATAAATTTGGGTGACTTTTAATTCATTTTTATCTTTAAATTTTGGAGTACATATTTTAAAATCACTCTCTTTTAAAGAAGCTGTAGAAATAGCAACATCAATTTCTCCAATAAAAAGAAATAAAGATTCAATACTTTTTCTTTCTTTAGTTATTGAGCTTAAAAAACTATAAAACATTAAATACTCAATATTAAATAAGATTTTTATCATTTCAAATAGAAACCAAAAGGCAAATAAAAACTCGTTGCTTACATTTTTTTCAAAAGCTATAAATTCTGTTTTAAATTTAATTTTTTTTATCTTTTTTATAAATGATAAATCTTTAAAATGTGATTTAATTTTAGGGTTTTTACTTAGTTTTTCTGCAACTTTTAAAGCTCTAGATAATTGATTTACGCCATTTAAATAATAAGTAACACTGTGTTTATTTTTATAATGAAAAGCCATGTTAGTGGCTAATATTGGTATTAATAATAAACCAAATATTGGAATGAAAAAGACTAAAATAGAAGATGCTATTGCAAGTACAGTAAGTGTAGTAATTAACCATAAATGTTTAGGCTTTTCTAACTGTTTGTCATTTATCAACTCTTCTAAATAATATGCGTTATTAGTGTTTAGTTTAGATAATTCTAATTGACAAGAGATACTTAATTTTTTATCATTCTTAAACAGGTTGGTTAACTCATCAAACTTTAAGAGCTCTTTTATAGTGCCAATTGTTCTTAATTTAAAGTATAAGTATTGCTGACCAATTTTAGAAGAAGTTCTGTCTAAAAACTTAAATAATTCATCAATATCAAAGTCAATTTTATTTTTTTCTGATATAATATGATATGCTTCCTTTTTATAAATATTGTTATTAAAATATTTACCAATAACAAAAAAATTATAATATTCTTTCTTTTTTTGTTTTCCCCAATTTTCAAAAAGTGAAGCTTCAAACTTTTTTAAACGTTTCTTTTTTAGAAAGTTATTAATCAAAAATAAAAGGGTTGAAATAAATAGAAAACCTAAGAAATAATCCATAATTTAAAATTCTAAAAATTGATAAAAGCTTTTTAGTACTATCATATTAGTAGAAAATTATAGAAAATGTTACATATCTAACTCAAAAGCTTGACGTAATTTATCTAAAAGAGGATTTATTTCTCTCATTTTATTAAATTTTTCTTGAGGTGTATAAGCAAACTTTTTTTCTACAGTTTCGTTTAATTTTACAAGAATATCAATTCCGTAATTATTAAGGTTTTCACGTAAAAAACTTAATAATTTAGGGCGACCTTTTTTAAATTGATCTTGCATTAATTTATTAGGTACAGAAAAATGAATTTTAAAGTTTTGTCCTAATTTAGGTAAATCTGTATCCACAATAGAGGCCATACTTCGCTCTCCTTTTTTATTTAAAAGAGCAACATATTTTTTCCAGTAATCTTGTAATTCTCTTTCAGTAAAAATGTCTTTAGGATGATTGTCGAAGTTTTCTTCAACATCAGCTTTTTTAACTACTTTTTTCTCATGAATACTTTTTAAAGATAAGGAAGACCTTCTTCTTCCAGCAGATTTCAAAATAGGTTTTCCTAATTTTGGTTTCGGAGTTTCTATTTTTTGAGGCTCTGTAACTGCTACTTTTTTCTGAATAGGTTTTGCTACTACTTTTGCAACAGGCTTTGGTGAAAGTGCTTGAAAAAATGTAGCTGGAATTATGTAATTAGCTGGCTTTTTTTTTTCTCCATCAAAAGTGATAGAGGCAATCTGCATTAAAGTTAATTCGACGAGTAGTCGTTGGTTTTTACTTGCTCGGTAATTTAAATCGCAATCATTTGCTTTGTTAATAGATTGCATTAAAAAGGGAATGCTTGCTTTAGTAGCTTGCTCTAAATATTTCTTTTTTGCAGAATCTCCTACTTCTAATAAATCGATGGTAATTTTATCTTTTGCTACCAATAAATCTCTAAAATGACTAGCTAATCCATTTATAAAGTGGTTTCCTTCAAAACCTTTGGCTAAAATAGTATTAAATGCATTTAATACTTCAGGTATTTTGTTTGTTAATAACAAATCCGTCATATTAAAATACGTATCGTAGTCTAAAACATTCAAATTTTCTGCAACAGCTTCTCGAGTTAAGTTCTTTCCAGAAAAACTAATTACTCTATCAAAAATAGATAAAGCATCTCGCATTGCTCCATCAGCTTTTTGAGCAATAATGTGTAAAGCATCATCATCTGTAGTTATATTTTCTTTTTCACAGATTGTTTTTAGATAATTTTTGGCATCTAAAACTCCAATTCTCTTAAAGTCAAATATTTGACAACGAGATAAAATCGTCGGAATTATTTTGTGTTTTTCTGTAGTAGCTAAAATAAAAATAGCATGTACAGGTGGTTCTTCTAAAGTCTTTAAAAAAGCATTAAAAGCTGCTTGAGAAAGCATGTGTACTTCATCAATAATATACACTTTGTATTTACCTGTTTGTGGCGGAATACGAACTTGATCTGTTAAACTTCTAATATCATCAACCGAATTGTTAGAAGCAGCATCTAATTCAAAAATATTAAAAGCGAAATCTTCTTCTTCAGAAAGGCCTGCTTCTTGTTGGTTTATTTTTTTAGCTAATATTCTAGCACAAGAAGTTTTACCAACTCCACGTGGACCTGTAAATAATAAAGCTTGCGCTAAATGATTGTTTTTTATAGCGTTTTCTAACGTATTGGTTATGGCTTGTTGCCCAACAACATCCTCAAAATTTTTAGGACGATATTTACGTGCAGATACTACAAAATGCTCCATTTATTTTTTTTTGATGAATAACAAAAGTAATTATCTATTCGCTTTTGTACAACTGGGATTCTTAATAAAATGCTAAAGTTGTAAACAAATTGTATGAGATTTTAATTTCTTACGACTATTATTGTAAGTTCGAGTTTATTATCGAATTAAAAGTCACGAAATTTGCATCAAGAAAAATTAATTATACTTGATGCAAATTTTATTTAACAACCAAATTAATTTATAAATATGATAAAATCAGTTTTTACCTTTAGTGCTCTATTACTTTTATTTTCTTGTTTAAGTTTTACAAAGAAAGAAGAAGTAGCTAAATCTATCTACTTGCCAAGCCAGGAAACAAAAGTAGCTTATTTTGCAAGTGGTTGTTTTTGGTGTGTAGAAGCTATTTTTGAGAGTGTAAATGGAGTAGAGGAAGCTGTTTCTGGTTATGCTGGCGGACATACTAAGAATCCTACTTATAAATCTACTGGAACAGGAAAAACAGGTCATGCAGAAACCGTTGCTGTATATTATAATCCTAAAGTAGTAAGTTTTAAAACGTTGGTTAAAGTATATTATGGTTCTCATAATCCGACAACAGTAAATGGACAAAATCCAGATTATGGAAGTCAATATCGATCAATAGCATTTTATTCTAATAATGAAGAAAAAGAAATTATTGATAACATGATTGTTAAATTGAATAAGGAGGTTTATGATGGTAAAATTGCAACTGAAGTAACTAAGTTTTCTAAATTTTACAAAGCAGAGGATTATCATCAAAACTTTGAGAAAAGAAATCCAAATCAAGGTTACGTAAAAGCAGTTTCTATTCCTAGACTAAACGCTTTTAAAAAGAAGTTTCCAGAATTATTAAAGCCTTCAGAGAAACATTAGTAATTAATTTTCCAAGGATAAAAAAAGCTGAACAATTTTAAATTGTTCAGCTTTTTTTATTGAGTTATTAAATTCTTATAAAATAGAATTTAATAATGTTTTTAAATTTGGGTCAGAAGGTCTTGGAGCGTTTGAATCTACAATCTTTCCTTCTGGATCTATTAGAATAAACCTTGGGATTCCTGTGATTTGATAAGCTTGTTGAAAAGAAAAATCTTGACCAGACCAAAGTTGAACACCACTTAATTGTCTTGCCTTAACAAAGTCTCTCCATTTTTTTTCTGCAGCTTCCCAGCTACCACCACTTCTTCTAGATTCGTCAGTAGAGATACTTACAAACTCTATGTTTTTGCTATGGTATTCTTTTTCTAATGCTTTTAAAGAAGGAATTTCTCTAATACATGGACCACACCAAGTTGCCCAAACATCTATATAAACGTATTTTCCTTTAAAAGAATCTAAAGATTTTGTGCCACCCTTAGCATCTAGATAGTTTTCAAATTTAGGAGAAACATTTCCCTTACCCATTTTTTTACTTGAAGCATAAGTGGTTTCAAAATAATCAAACATTTGTTTGTTTTGTGTAGTCACTAAGCTAATTAAAGAACTATCTAAATCATTATAAGAAGTTAAAATACTGTCGTAAGATTTTTTTAACAAATCTATTTTTGTTGTAAATGCTTCTTCACTTAAAGAAAGAATATCCGCTGGATTTCCTATTTTTTTACTTTCCTCTAAATGAGCGATTATAAATTCTGAATTATCAGACCCTGTACCAGAATATTTAAAACTAGACATAAAATCTTTTGAGTCACCATCTATAGAAATATCGAAACCATTTTTTAGATAGATAGGAGCTCTTTGTTGACTGTTTGTTTGAAATGTATAAACGTCTGCTTTTTCAACCGTTAAAGTGTCTTTAAAAGTACCATCATCTTTAATAGAAATTGTCTTAATAATTCCTGTTCTACCAGAAATAGTAATTAAAGAATCTGTATTATTAGCTAATTTTCCAGAAAGAGAAATATAATCTTTAGGATGCTCTTTAGAACAAGATGCAATTAGTAATATTGTTAAAAGTACAAGACTAAGTTTTTTCATTATAAAATATATTGTAAAATTTCAACAAATATAAGATAATCAAAAAACATAAATAGTTAAAATTATGTAGTTATAATAACTTGTTTTTGTTTTTTAGAAACTTTAAAAAAATCTTTAATTGATATAATTTAGAGTTCTATATAGAAATCTTACCAATTAATATATTTAAAATATCAATTGCAGATTTGGATATTTTGGTACCTGGTCCAAAGACAGTATCTGTACCTGCATCTAATAAAAATTGATAATCTTTTAGGGGGAATTACACTACCAACGATTACTAAAATATCTTTACTGTTTTGTTGTTTTATTTCAGAAATTACTTGTGGAACTAAAGTTTTATGGCTAGCTGCTAAAGATGAAATACCTAAAACATCAACTCCTTTTTTAATAGCTTGTTTTGCGGCTTCTTCTGGTGTTTGAAACAAAGGAGCAGTTTCTACATCAAAACCTAAATAAGTATAACTAGTAGGAACTACTTTAGCACCTCTGTCATGACCATCTTGCCCTAATTTGGTAATCATAATTTTAGGTGGTGCTCCTTTAATACTTGTAAATTTATTAGTTAAATCTTTAGCTCTTTTAAAGGGGATATCTTCTTTTATCTCCTTACTTTAAAAACCTGAAATAGATTGATTAGTAGCTTTGTATCTACCAAAAATTTCTTCTAAAGCATTAGATATTTCACCTAAAGTAGCTCTGTTTTTAGCTGCTTTTACAGCTAATTCTAATAAATTTTCTTCACCTGATTTAGCTGCTGTAGTTAGGTTTTCTAAAGATTTTTTAACTTCTATATTATCTCTATTAGATTTTAATTTGTTTAATTTTTTAATTTGTATGTTGCGAACAGTTTTATTATCAATCTCTAAAATAGAAATAGGTTCTTCTTCTTTTAATAGGTGTTTGTTTACACCCATAATTATATCCTTTTCATTGTCAATCTTCGCTTGTTTTATAGCTGCAGCTTTTTCGATTCGCATTTTAGGAATTCCTTTTTCTATGGCTTTTGTCATCCCTCCAACTCCCTCTATTTCTGTGATCAATTCCCAAGCTTTATAAGCAATATCTTCAGTTAGTTTTTCTAGTTGGTAACTTCCTGCCCAAGGATCAACAGTTTTAGTAATATTAGTTTCTGTTTGTAAATATATTTGAGTATTTCTTGCAATTCTTGCAGAAAAATCTGAAGGTAATGCAATAGCTTCATCTAGAGCATTGGTGTGTAGACTTTGTGTGCCACCAAAAACGGCAGCCATGGCTTCTATAGTTGTTCTTGTAATGTTGTTATAAGGATCTTGCTCCGTTAAAGACCATCCACTGGTTTGACAATGAGACCTTAGTGATAAAGATTTTGGGTTTTTAGGATTGAATTGTTTTACAATTTTAGCCCATAGCATTCTTGCTGCACGAATTTTTGCAATCTCTGTAAAATGATTCATGCCAATACCCCAAAAGAACGATAATCTTGGTGCAAAAGTATCTATATTTATTCCTATTTCAATACCTTTTCTAATATACTCTAAACCATCAGCAAGCGTATAAGCTAGTTCAATTTCTGCAGTTGCACCAGCTTCTTGCATGTGATATCCGGAAATTGAAATAGAGTTAAACTTTGGCATTTTATCACTAGTATATTTAAAAATATCTGCAATAATTTTCATAGATGGAGAGGGAGGATAGATGTAAGTATTTCTTACCATAAACTCTTTTAAGAGATCATTTTGTATGGTTCCTGCTAATTGATCTAAACCAATACCTTGTTCTTCAGCAGCAACAATATAAAAAGCTAAAACGGGCAACACCGCTCCATTAATAGTCATAGAAACAGAAATTTTATCTAATGGTATTTCATTTAATAAAGTTTTCATATCCTCTACAGAGTCTATGGCAACACCAGCTTTACCTACATCTCCTTGTACACGTTTATGATCAGAATCATAACCTCGGTGAGTTGCTAAATCAAATGCTATGGATAAACCTTTTTGACCTGCTGCTAAGTTTTGTTTGTAAAAAGCATTACTTTCTTCTGCTGTAGAAAAACCAGCATATTGTCTTATTGTCCATGGTTTTTTTATATACATGGTAGAGTAAGGGCCTCTTAAGTATGGAGCAATACCAGCGACAAAACCTTCTTGGTTAAAAGAAGGTTTTGTTTTAATAATATTTTTTTTGAGCTTTATATTTTGTAGGTTTTTTCTACTCATCTTTAGCTTCTGATTCTAATTTCATTAAATTATATAACTGAACACCAATTTCTTTACTTTCCTTTTGTTTGCTCTTAATTAGAATATAACTTCTTAATATGAAAAATAATAAAAATAATGATAACGAAATAACAAGACCTAAAACTATATTAACACTATTGCCAAAAAAATGAAAAAAATTATCTTCAAAGAAATAAAGACTAATAAAAACGAAAAATAAAAACCAAACAACAAATCTCGGAAGTTTCTTTTTGATTCTTTTAATTTCTGATTTTAGTCTTCTTTGACTTTTTTGTTTATGTAATATTTCTTTAGTTCTAATCATTCTTGAGGGACTTTAAATAGCTTTTCGGTTTTTAAGCGTTCTTTCTCAAATGATTCTGAAAGTCTATTAATAGATAAAGGAGGTAATAAGGTTTTAATATTTCTTTGCTTAACAAAAGGATATAACTCTAATTGGTTATTCATTAACTCCTTTTTGTTTTGTTGTAAATTTGCACCAACAAGGGTAATTTCTTCGTCTAAGAATTTTACTTCTTCTTTATTAGCATTCTCTTTAATTTTCTTTTGAATAACTCCTGATTTTAATTGAGTTAAAAATCCACCACTTCTTTCTACCTGTTTAAAAATTAATAGTGCGTTTTCTGCTAATTGTTGAGTTATAGATTCTATATAGTAAGAACCTTCTGCAAAGTTTTTAGATTCTTGTAATTTACTTTCTTGCTGTAATATTAATAGTTGATTTCTAGAAAGGCGTTCGGCAAACTCATTAGATTTACGGTAAATAGAATCATAAGCAGTATTAGACACTGTATTTGCTCCTCCAAGAATAGCACTCATGCACTCAGATGTAGTTCTTAATAAATTTGTTTTACTACTGTAAATAGTTTTGTTTCTTAAACTAGGTTTTACAAAAATATGAGCTTCTAAATCAGTGACATCATATTCTTCTGTAAGAGTAGACCATAAAAGTCTAAACGCTTTCAGTTTTGCAATTTCAAAAAAATAATTACTACCTACAGAAAAAGAAAAATTTATTTTTTTAGCAATGCTACTACCAAACTTATTTAAGTATTCATTAGCATGGGATAAAGTATAAGCAAGTTGTTGTGTAATTGTTGCACCAGAATTTTGATATAAATCACTAGAAACAGAGATACATTGTTCTGTATTCTTTTGAATTTTATCTAATTTATTAAAATCGTCTTTTAAATTATAAAACCAATTACCAGTTTCGGCCAAATTACCAATAATATCGGTTTGAAAGTACGTTTTACTAGAGTTTACATATTTTGATATTTCAATTTGAAAATTATCATCTAAAAAATTAAAATTAAAATAAATGTAAGTCTGATTTGGATTTATATTGTTGAGTAGCTTTTTATAATCAAAAATACTATTTGCTATAAATTGTATTGAGTTTGCTCCTCGTTTTAAAGCATCTGTTGCTAATAAATTTGCTATTTTTTCATCATCAACAAATATAGATTGACAAATATTAAAATCCTCTTTAGATGTTTCTGTTTTTTGATTTGTTCTATCTTCTGATGTGTAGAAAGGTTTTACAATAATTCCTTCTGGACTTTTCCATAAAAGTGTATCATTGTAATCTGCACCCTTTAAATCTACTTGAATTTTTTGTTTCCAAGCAGAAGGCGAAGTTTTTTCAAATTCATCAAAAAGAGACTTATTCATTTATTTTTTTAAAGTATCAAATTCTATAATATAAATATCTTCATTCTCTTTTTTTAAGAGGTATTTTTCTCTGGCAAACTTTTCTAATAGAAGAGAGTCTTGCAGATCTTTTATTGTCTTTTTATCTTCTAATATTTTCTTTTCATAAAAAGAAACAGTGTTCTCTAAATCATTAATTTCCTTATCAAATTTTCTATGAACTAGATAAGAATTATCATCAAAAAAAAGCATCCAGATAAGGAAAGGAATTAAAATTAAAACAAAAATATTTGTTAGAATTTTAAAGAAAGGATTCTTTTTTAAATTATAAAAAAAACTCATTTATAAACGATCATTTATAACAGTTCTTACAACATCAATTGCAACTGTATTATGTTTATTATTTGGTATGATAATATCAGCATAATTTTTAGTTGGTTCTATAAATTGCTGATGCATAGGTTTTAAAGTGTCTTGGTATCTGTTTAATACTTCATCAACATTTCTACCTCTTTCTGTAATGTCCCTTCTAATTCTTCTAATTAATCGTTCATCTGTATCTGCATGAACAAATATTTTTATATCAAATAAATTTCTTAATTCTTTGTTGTTTAAAATTAAGATACCTTCTACAATTACAACTTTTCTCGGATGTGTTTTAATAGTATCTGTGGTTCTATTGTGTGTAACAAAAGAATATACAGGTTGTTCAATCGTTTTGCCTAATTTTAATTTTTTTAGATGTTTAACAATTAAATCAAAGTCGATTGCTCTAGGATGATCGAAATTAATTTTAGATCTTTCCTCATAAGATAGGTTTACAGTTTCGTTATAGTAAGAATCTTGTGATATTACACAAACTTCATCTGTAGGAAATTGTTTGATTATCTTATTTACAACTGTAGTCTTACCACATCCGGTACCTCCAGCAATTCCAATAATGAGCATAATAATTATGATTAGGGTAATTTATCTACTAAAATAATAAAGATTTTACAATAATATAAGTTTTTTTTAATTTTAATTGATGTATCATTATTAATAAACTTATTAAAAAATGAAGTTCAAGTTCATTTTTTTTGTATAAAAACTTTTTTCTAAAAAAAAAGTCTCAAAAAAAAATATTTTTGAGACTTTTAATTAAATAGAGCCGATGGAGGGACTCGAACCCACGACCTGCTGATTACAAATCAGCTGCTCTAGCCAGCTGAGCTACATCGGCTTTTAATTTAACGAGCGCAAATTAAACACAAATTTCCATAAGCAGCAAGATAAAATTTACTTTTTTTATGAATTTTTTTGTGATAATAAATGTGGAAAAAACTATTGAAAGGTAACTTCTTTTTTATCAGTTAGATAAAAGGAAAGTTGTTGTAAAATGTTCTAGGGATCTTTTAAAAAATAAAAAAAGATTAAAAGTTTTTTAAGGAACTTATTTTTTACAAAGAATCATTAAAAATTTATTTACTAGATTTTTTCCGTAAAATTTGCCAGAATTAGTCTTTAAATATTAAGGTCTTCCTTTTAATCTTTTTTCTATTTTTTGTTTAACAACAGTTAAACGTTTCATTTGATCCATTATTTTTGGATCTTTATCTTGTTTGTATACTTGGTTAAGCTCTAATATTAAGGCTTTTACTTCTCTAGATGCTAAAATTCTATCGCTTGTAGTTTTAAAAGAAAATTTTCTATTTTCAAATTCTACAGCTCTTTCTAATAAATTCATTCTTAATTCTTCTATTTTTTATTCTATAATTTTGTGAATATAATTATAAATGTTAGAAAAACAAGTAAAAACTTTTCTTTATTACGCTGTTAATGGTTTACCCTTTAAACGCTTTTCTATTTTTTGTTTAATCAAGGTCAAACGTTTCATAATGTCCATGATTTGTTCATCCTTATTTTTCTTATAAATTTCATTCAAACTTAAGATTAAAGATTTAGCTTCTCTAGCTGCCATTATACGATCGCTAGTTGTTGGAAATCTCATTTTTCTTGTCTCAAATTCTTTTGCTTTAGTGATTAAATCCATTTACTTTATTTAAAGTGATTAATATTGCTATTACCTTTTGGTAATAGAGTTGTTAGATATTGTTTTTTGTCTAGAACATTTAAATCTACCTTTGTCAAATGTTCTTAACTTTTGATGTTTTGTTTTTCTACCTTGAACTCTCTTTCTCCATAACTTGAAGCTTTTTGGCTTCATTTCTCGTCTCATTAAATTAATGACTTCTTGTTCTTTTAATTCAAACTGAAACCTTATAGCGTCAAAAGTTTTTCTATCCTCCCAAGCCATCTGTATTATTCTGTCAATTGTTATGCCATTTAATTGTTTTATATATAGATTTAATTTATTCTTAAATAAGAGTGATAGATAGTATTATGTTAATTATAAAATTAGTTATTAAGTCTCTGTATACTAACGTAAAAAAAACTACTTTTAATATATTTCAAATATAATAAATGTTTAATTAATATCTAAAAAGATTAAACAAAAATATTTTTTAGAAATCTATACTTAAATGTAGCTTGAATAAAAAGTATTAGAAATAATGTAATATTTATTTATATTTGCTTTAAAAGCTTAAAAGAAAAATAATGAATTGAAATTTTAGTTGAATAAAATGTATTAAAAATATTTTTTTTATTATACTAGAGTATCAAAATAAATGTTACAAGTAATCTTAATCAATTAATTCCAAAATGAAGTTTTTTTTCTTTTCTATTTTAGTACTTTCTTCTATGTTTAGTGTTTCTTTAGCACAATCCTATACTGGTTTTCCTAAAAAATATAAAGTTTTAAGTATAAAACCATCTGACACAGATTCTAAAATTACAGAAGCAAATACGCCACATTTGGTAGCTTATAATCCCGAAGCGAGACAAGGAAAACTTTTGTTTTTTATGCCAGGTACTGGAGGAGTCGCTTTAAAAGGTCCTAAAAAGTTATTTGCCACGGCAGTTTCCCAAGGGTATCATGTAATTAATATTTCATATATAAATAGACCTGCAGTTGCTCAAATTTGCCGAAGAGAAAATTTAGCAAAGAATTCTAAATGTACATCAGAATTTAGAACAAAACGTCTTTACGGTAATAACGACTTTTCTTTAATTAATGATGAGCCTCAAGATGCAATAATAAGTAGACTAACTAAATTATTGATTTATCTTTCTAAAACAGATAAAGCAGGTAATTGGGGTGTTTATTTAAAAGATGGTAAACCAAAATGGAGTGAAATAGCTGTTTCTGGTCAATCTCAAGGAGGAGGAATGGCAGCTTTTATTGCAAAAGAACATTTAGTAGCTAGAGTTATAGATTTTTCTGGTGGATGGGATTATGCAACAAAAAATAAAATAGCAGGTTGGTATTTTGATAAGAGTGTAACCCCAGTTAATTTGTGGTATGGTACGTATCATGTTACAGAGCCTAAAGCAAAAACGATCAAAGAAACGTATGATGCTATGGAGATTCCAGAAAATCATATTTACCCTTTTAATTTACCTGTGCCAGAAGGCAAAAAAGGGCATTCTAATGGTGTTAGAAATATTGGGTATGTAGATCAATGGATTGAGTTATTAGGAAAAGGAAATTAAAGTTGATTTTTTTTTAATCACTCAAATAGAAAAGTATACTAAATAAAAATATATGAGAATTTTACTATTAATTTTTTCTTTTTCTTTGCTGTTTATATCTTGTAATCAGAAGAATAAAACACAAGAAAGTAGTACACAAAAACCAAATATCATTTTTTTATCTATAGATGATTTAAGAACAGATTTAGGAGCTTACGGTAACAAAGAAATTAAAACGCCTAACATAGATGCTTTAGCAAAAACATCAATGGTAATGCTAAATACACATTCTCAAGCAGCAGTCTGTGCTCCATCTAGAGCAAGTGCTTTACTTGGTTACAGACCAGATTCTACTAAAGTTTGGCATTTAGGTGATAAATTTAGAGAAATAAATCCTGATGCGGTTACTATGCCACAGTATTTTAATAAAGCTGGATATTATACTGTTAATATTGGTAAAATTTTCCATAATTATATGCCAGATTCAATTTCTTGGGATGAACCTGATTTAAAACCATATCCATACAATACAAAAGAATATTCAAAGAGAGATGCAGAGACTTATTATTATAAACCAGCTTCTTTAAAAGATCAAAAAGAAAAAAGAGAAATCCTTTTAGAGAAAAGAAAAGGTAAGGTTGTGTATGGTGATGGTTGGAATAGAGGGCCTGCAATTGAAGATGCAAATGTGCCTGATTCTTTATTTTATGATGCTATGCAAACTAAATTAGCATTAGAAACTATTGATAGAATTAAAGATGAAAAAGAACCATTTTTTATGGGGCTTGGTTTATATAGACCACATTTACCTTTTGTGGCTCCTAAAAAATACTGGGATTTATATCCAGTAGGTTCTGTATCTCCGGCGGCAAATCCAAAGTTGCCCAAAAATGCTCCAGTAATGTCTGCAAATGCAAATTATGAATTACGAGCGTATACAAACCCATATAAAATTGGACGTCCAGAAGACGAATCTTTACCAGAGTCTTATGCAGATTCTTTAAAAAGAGGGTATTATGCAAGTGTAAGTTTTATAGATGCTTGTGTTGGTAAATTAGTAGCAGGAT
Source organism: Polaribacter sp. Asnod1-A03 (assembly GCF_045063585.1). NCBI lineage: Bacteria > Pseudomonadati > Bacteroidota > Flavobacteriia > Flavobacteriales > Flavobacteriaceae > Polaribacter > Polaribacter sp. Asnod1-A03. Next base: position 2,346,805 of record NZ_JBEFOE010000009.1, read on the forward strand.
TAAAAGAAAGAGGTTTGTACGAAAACACGGTTATTGTTCTTTGGGGAGATCATGGATGGAAATTAGGAGATCATAACGGTTGGGGAAAAATGACCAATTTTTACATAGATACGCATGTGCCGTTAATAATAAAAGGAGCAAAGCAACAAGAAGGAAAACGCATAGAAGCGCTTTCAGAATTAGTAGATGTTTTTCCAACATTATGTGATTTAACAGGTGTTGATAAAGCAGATTATTTTCAAGGAACTAGTTTAACTCCTGTTTTTAAGAATCCAGAATTAGAATGGAAAGATGCTGTTTTTACTCAATTTAGACGAAGACCAAGAATATCTAAAGACGGGAAAGAATACATGGGGTATTCTATGCAAACTAAACAATATCATTATATAGAATGGTACCATTGGGATAATATTAAAAAAGAAAAAGGAGATTTTGCAGCAACAGAACTATACGATCACTATGTAGATGCCAACGAAACTGTAAATGTTTCTGGTGATGTTGATAAAGTTGAAATAGTTAAAAGTTTATCAAAACAATTAGCAAAAGGATGGAAAGGCGCATTGCCTAAAAGTGTTTTATAGGATTTATGAAAAAAAGTAATTTTAAAAAATATAATATATTGTCTACTGTTTGTTTTCTTTATTTTTTGTGATAAAGTAACGGATAAAAGTAAAACATCAGAAAGTACTAAAACAGAAATGAAACAAAATAAATTACCTCACCAAGAAATGAAAACATTAGGATTAATTGGTGGAACTTCTTGGCATTCTACTATAGAATATTATGCGGCTATTAATCAATCTATTAATGATTATTATGGTAATAATACAAATCCGCCATTATTGGTGTACACAATTAATCAAGCAGAAGTACATCGATTTCAAAAAATAAATAAGTGGGATTCTATTGCAGTTATGCTAAAACAAGCTGCATTGGGTTTACATAAAGGGGGTGCAACTTCTGTTATGTTTTGTGCAAATACACCTCATAAAGTTTTTGATGTTGTACAAAACCAATTAGATTTTCCAATAATTCATATTGGTGATGCTACGGCAAAAGCCATAAAAAATAAAGGAGTTAAAAATGTTGCTTTTTTAGGAACCATTTATACTATGGAGGCAGATTTTATAACCAAAAGAATTGCAGATAATGGTGTAGATGTTTTTGTGCCAGAAGAAAAAGAAGTGCTTGTAGAATTGCAAAGAATTATTGAAGAAGAACTAACTTATGGAGTAATTAAACCAGCAACTAAAACTTATGTACTAAATGTAATTCAAGGTTTAGTAGATAAAGGAGCAGAAGGAGTTGTTTTAGGTTGTACAGAATTCCCTTTAATGATTTTTGATGAAGATCTTAAAATTCCTATTTTTAATACTACAGAAATTCATTCAAATGCTGCAGTAGATTACATTTTGAAGAGATAAACTAGAAGATCTCTATTGTCTAACAATAAATTAAAAGCTCTGAATATATATTCAGAGCTTTTTTTTTGTAGATATTATTTCGGTATTTTTTTTAGTGTTTTCTTTTTTTTTCAGGATTTCAAAGAGATTTAGAAGAGTACTCAGAGGATTTTTGTGGTTTAAAGATTTTTAAGATCAAAAAAAGGTGAGTTTTTCACTATATTTTGTGTCATAAAAGAGAATTGTTTGGATTCTAAGACGCAAAAGACAATAAGTTTATTTTATTATCTACAGGCACTTGGATTATTACCATGAATCCTTTTAGTACAGAAACTTTAACACAACATCAATTAACTAATAATTGTTTGTGTTTTATGACGCCTAAAAAGGAACAAGTAAAATCTTCTATGCAATTTTTAGGACGAATCCACGAAGTGTATTTAGAGCCTTTAAGTAAACATTTTAATGTTGATATAGATAAACATCTAGAACTCGAATTAGATGAGGAATTATGTGCAGATTTAATCAATAAAAATGCGGAAGTATTTTTATCAGAAGGAATTGATACCGATTTTGAAGCGAAAGAAAGTTTATTAAATAATTTCGATTCTTATAAAGCAGCTTATTATCAACTAATATTTGAAATCTCTAAAAAAGTAATCTTTGGTATCAATTTAATTACCGACAAAGATAAGGAGATTAAAAATGTATTTATTTCTGGTGGATTTAACAAAAACAACATCTTTATTCAGTTTTTAACAACGTTAAAAGAAGGAATTGTTATTAAAATATCAGATTGCAAAAACGAAAGTGCTTTAGGAGCTGCATTAATGATGAAGAATTATTTGTAAATAATAATTTATAAAAATTATAAGCGACTTATTTTTTGTACCTTTTAGAAAAATTAAGGTATGAAAAATTCGCATTTTAATATTGTAAAAATCTTTAAGATAATATTCTTTTTAGGATTAACTATTTTTATTTCTTGTAATAGTAAAGTTGATAAAAAAGACCCATTAGAAGGAGTATGGGAACAAACCAATTTTTTTAGACTTAAAGAAAAAGATACTATTTTAAAAGATAATTCTAAAATTCAGCATAAAATATACTTAGACGGGTTTCTTATTTGGAATTCTGATGCAGCAAAAGATAGTGTAGAATGGCATGCATACGGAACTTATAAGCTTAAAAATGATACTTTAGTAGAAACCTTAACTTCGATGTCTTTGCCTTTAAAAGGTTATCATTCTATTTATCCGATCGTTATAGAAACTACAGATACATCTTTTAAACAGATAATTAATTATCAAGAAAATGGTGTTAATTATCAGAATATAGAAGTTTATAAAAAGCTGAATTAATTACTTATTTTGATGAAGTAAAAAAGTATTTTTACGGCTATTTTAATTTTGTTTATGAAACCATTTCAATTTAAAGAGTTTACAATTCATCAAGATAAAACAGCTATGAAAATTGGTACAGATGCAGTACTTTTAGGTGCTTGGTGTTCTGTGGATGATTATCCGGATACAATTTTAGATGTTGGTGCTGGTACAGGCGTTATTTCTTTAATGATTGCCCAACGTTCTGATGCAATGACCATTGATGCTGTAGAGATTGATGAAAATGCATACGAACAAACGGTAGAAAATTTCGAAAAATCGGACTGGGGAGATCGTTTGTATTGTTATAATGCTACTTTTACAGAATTTGCCAATGAAATAGCGGAAGAAGAAGAAACCTATGATTTAATTGTTTCTAATCCGCCATTTTACACAGATGATTTTGAAACGGATAATGACGCAAGAAACAAAGCGCGTTTTACATCATCTCTTTCTTTTGACAATTTACTAAAAGGAGTTGCTAAAACTTTATCAGAAAACGGAATTTTCTCTGTAATTATTCCTTTTAAAGAAGAAGAAAATTTTATCAATTTAGCAAAAGAAAACAAACTGTTTTTAAACAAAGTATGTCATGTTCAGGGCAATACAACATCAGAAATTAAAAGAAGTTTAATGGAGTTTTCTTTTCATTCATCAGAAGTTGAAAAAGAACATTTAACTATAGAAATTGCTCGTCATCAATATACAGATGACTATATCAATTTAACCAAAGATTTTTATTTAAAAATGTAGGTTTTAAAAGGTTAATCAAAGTTTTATCAATAAGAATCAATTTAAAAAATGTATAAAAATTTATCAATTACAGCTGTTTTAGGTCTTTTTGCAATTATTTTAGGTGCCTTTGGTGCACATGCTTTAAAAGAAATCTTAAGTTCAGAACAATTATTAAGTTTCGAAACAGCAGTTCGTTATCAAATGTATCACGTAATTGTATTACTTTTTGTAAATACTTTTAATGGCTTTTCTGCAAAGCAAAAAAACACAATTAGTTATCTTTTTTTTATCGGAATTTTACTTTTTTCAGGATCGATTTATTTGATTCAATTAACATCTGTTACAGCAAAATCAATTTGGTTTGTAACACCTCTTGGAGGTTTAACTCTAATTTTAGGTTGGGTTTTAATGATTGTTATATTCTTAAAAATGAAGGCTAAATATAAATAGTTTTTTAAATATTTAATAATTTTAATATGTGTATAAAATTATATTCGTAAATTAGTACTGTAAAAAATTTATATACATCATTTAAATATATTGATATGGTAGATACTTGTACGAAATCGATTTCGTTAAATAGTCTAGGAATCAAAAATGCAACAATTCGTTATCAGTTAACTTCAGAAGAATTACACCAAGAGACTTTGCAAAAAAAACAAGGTGTGGCATCTTCTTTAGGTGCAATTGCTGTTAACACAGGAGAGTTTACTGGGCGTTCGCCCTTAGATCGTTTTATTGTAAAAGATAACATTACAAAAGATAAGGTTTGGTGGAGTAATATCAACATTCCTTTTGATGAGGATAAGTTTGAGTTGCTTTATGATAAAGTAGTAGATTATTTATCTAACAAAGAAATTTTTGTAAGAGATAGTTATGCTTGTGCAGATAAAAACTACAAATTAAACATTAGAGTTGTAAACGAATATCCTTGGAGCAATATGTTTGCTTACAACATGTTTTTACGTCCAACAGAAGAAGAATTAGAAAACTTTTCTCCAGAATGGACGGTTGTAAATGCGCCAGGTTTTATGGCAGATGCAGAAGTTGATGGAACTCGTCAGCACAATTTTGCTATTTTAAATTTTACCAAAAAAATAGCTTTAATTGGAGGTACAGGTTATACAGGAGAAATTAAAAAAGGAATTTTTTCTGCATTAAATTTTATTTTACCTGTTTATAAAAATACTTTGCCAATGCATTGTTCTGCAAATGTTGGTAAAGATGGAGATACTGCAATTTTCTTCGGATTATCGGGTACAGGAAAAACCACATTATCTACAGATCCAGAAAGAAGTTTAATTGGTGATGATGAACATGGTTGGACCGCAGAAAACACGGTTTTTAATTTTGAAGGAGGTTGTTATGCAAAAGTGATTAATTTATGTAAAGAACAAGAACCAGAAATTTATGCAGCGATTAAAAAAGGTGCTATTTTAGAAAATGTTGTAATGGATGATAAAGGAGTTGTCGATTTTGCAGATACTTCTATTACTCAAAATACACGAGTTAGTTACCCTATTTATCATATAGAAAATATTCAGAAACCATCAATTGGTGAAAATCCAAAAAATATTTTCTTTTTAACAGCAGATGCTTTTGGAGTTTTACCTCCAATTTCTAAATTAACTCCTGCACAAGCAGCTTATCATTTTATATCTGGTTATACAGCAAAAGTGGCGGGTACAGAAGCGGGAGTTACTGAGCCAATGCCAAGTTTTTCCGCTTGTTTTGGTGCGCCTTTTATGCCTTTGCATCCAACTAAATATGCAGAAATGTTGAGCAAAAAAATGAAAGATGCGGGTGTGCATGTTTGGTTGGTAAATACAGGTTGGTCTGGTGGTAAATATGGCGTTGGTAAACGTATGCCATTAAAATATACAAGAGCAATGATTACCGCTGTTTTAGATGGTCATTTAGGTGATTATACGTATGAGGATTATCATATACATTCTGTATTTGGTGTAGCGCAACCAAGAACTTGTCCTGGTGTTCCAAAAGAATTATTAAGTCCGAGATCTACTTGGAATAATGATGAAGCATATTACAAAACCGCATTTCAATTATCAAATGCATTTAGACATAACTTTAAACAGTTTGAAGAGTTTGCAAATGAAGAAATTCGTAGAGGAGGTCCTCAACGATATTCTTTGTAATTATTTTTAGTTCTTATTATAAATATTAAAACACCTCTTTATGAGGTGTTTTTTATTTAAAAAAGTATCTTTAGTCGAGAATTTCGAAAACTTTTATTTTATGATAAAAAAATGGTTTCAAAATATTGGGCCAGGTACTTTAGTTGCAGCAGCTTTTATTGGACCGGGTACAGTAACTCTTTGCACACTTGCAGGTGTAAATTTTGGATTTAATTTACTTTGGGCAATGTTACTTTCTGTAATTGCAACCATTGTTTTACAAGAAATGGCGGCAAGATTGGGTATTATTTCTCAAAAAGGATTATCAGAAGTGATTAGAGAAGAAATTAAAAATCCATTTTTAAAACAATTCATTACTTTTTTAATTTTAGCAGCCGTTGTTGTGGGAAATGCTTCTTATGAAGCAGGAAATATTAGCGGGGGTATTTTAGGTTTAGAAACTATTTTAGGAGAAATAACCTTGGTTTTTGATGGGTTTTCAATCAACTTATTAAGTGTTTTAATTGGTGTTATCGCATTTTTTTTACTCTATATTGGTAATTATAAATTTTTAGAAAAAGCCTTAATTACGTTGGTTTTAATAATGAGTATATCTTTTTTAGTAACTGCAATTGTAACAAAGCCAAATATTGTAGAATTGCTAAAAGGGCTAATTATTCCTAAATTTCCAGAGAAAAGTATACTTACTATTATTGGTTTAATTGGTACAACTGTTGTGCCTTATAACTTATTTTTACATGCTTCTTTGGTAAAAGAAAGATGGCATAAAAAAGAGGATTTATCATCAGCAAGAAAAGATACCGTAATTTCAATTATTCTTGGTGGTTTGGTTTCTATGGCAATTATAGTTTCTGCCGCTGCAATACAAACTACAAACATTTCTAATGCAGCAGATTTAGCCAAAGGTTTAGCACCTTTATATGGTGATTTTGCAACGTATTTTTTAGCACTTGGGTTATTTTCTGCCGGAATAACATCTGCAATAACTGCACCGTTAGCGGCTGCTTATGTAGCAAAAGGTTGTTTGGGCTGGCAGGTTGGTTTAAAATCTAAAAAATTTAGATTGGTTTGGATTTCTATTTTATTGTTAGGGGTTGTTTTTTCATCAGTTGGTATAAAACCGATAGAAATTATAAAGTTTGCGCAAGTTGCAAACGGAATGCTTTTACCTGTTATTGCAGGAATTTTATTATGGATTATGAATAAAAAATCGGTTTTAGGAAATTTTATCAATACTAAAACTCAGAATATTTTAGGTTTTGTAATTTTAGCAATAACCATTTTTTTAGGAGCAAAAGGAATTTTAAAAGTCTTTAATTTTATATAGATGAAGATTGATATTAATTGTGATGTTGGAGAAGGAATAGCAAATGAATATTTGTTAATGCCGTATATTTCGTCTTGTAATATTGCTTGTGGTGGTCATTTTGGTGATAAAAATACTATTGATAAAAGCATACAACTTGCCATTGGAAATGAGGTATTAATTGGCGCGCATCCTTCTTTTCTTGATAAGGAAAATTTTGGTAGAAAAGTGATGCCAATTTCTAAAGAAGAATTGCAAATTAGCATTCAGAATCAGATGGATTTGTTTTTAGAAAGGTTGGCTAAATTCAATGTAAAATTACATCATATTAAACCTCATGGAGCTTTATATAATTTAATTGCTGTGGATGAGAGAGCTGCAAAAAACTTTATAGAAAGTATTTTAAAATATACAAAAAATGTACTTTTATATGTTCCGTATAATTCTGTAATTAAAAAGGTTGCTTTAAAAAATAACATCCAAATAAAGTATGAAGCGTTTGCGGATAGAAACTATAATAACGATTTAACTTTAGTTGCAAGAAATCAAGAAAATGCTGTTCTAAAAAATCCGGAAGAAGTTTTAAAACACGTTTGTAAAATGGCTTTATATCAAAAAGTAAAAACCATTTCTAATGTAGATAAAGAAATAAAAGCAGATACTTTTTGTATTCATGGAGATAATGAAAAATCTTTAGAAATTTTAGAATTTTTGTCTAAAGAACTTGCTAAAAAAGGAATAGAAATTGGTTAACGAAATTACATACAAACCTTTTGGTAATAAAGCAATTCTTATAGAATGGGAAGCTGTTATTAATGAAACTGTACTAAAAGATATTCTTCTTTTCAAAAACAAAATTGAGCATCAGGAAAAAGATTTTTTTACAGATTTAATTGTCGGTTATCATTCTTTAACCATAAAATTTAAAGAAGAATTTCAAGACTTTTTTAAGGAAGTAGAATTTTTAAAATCGATTTATAAATCAACTTTAAAAATTGAAAAAAAACTGAATTATTTGTGGCAAATTCCTGTTTGTTATCATCTAGAATTTGGAATTGATTTAGAAGAAATATCTAAAAAAACAAAACAATCAATAGACAAAATTATACAACTACATTCATCAGAAATTTATTCTGTTTTCTTTATTGGATTTTTACCAGGTTTTCTTTACTTAGGCGGATTGAATGAACAATTATTTTTTGATAGAAAACCAAATCCGAGGTTAAAAGTAGGTAAAGGAGCTGTTGCAATAGGAGGAAAGCAAACCGGAATTTATCCGTTAAATTCTCCTGGCGGATGGAATATTATTGGTAAAACGCCTATTGATTTTTTTGATATAAAAAACGAAAATCCGTGTTTTGCTAAAGCAGGAGATAAAATTCAGTTTAGACCGATTTCTTTGGATGAATTTTATCAAATAGAAAAAGAAATATCAGAAAATAGATATCAACTTTCTAAAACTTTACTAGATGATTAAAGTTTTAAAAGCAGGTTTTTATGCATCGATACAAGATAAAGGAAGAGTAGGTTACGCTAATGTTGGTGTTCCAGTCTCTGGAGTTATGGATTCTTATGCTGCCAATTTATCTAACAGTATTTTAGATAATTCTTTAGAAGCTGCAGTTTTAGAAATTACTTTTGGCGGAACACAATTAGAGTTTTTAACCGATACTTTTATATGTATTTCTGGTGGAGATTTTTTACCAAAAATAAATCAGAAATCAATTTTAATGAATGCTAGAATTAAAGTTTCTAAAAATGATATTTTATCATTTGGAAAAATAAATTTTGGAGTTCGTTGTTATTTGGCAGTAAAAGGAGGTTTTAAAACTGATACAAGATTAGAAAGTAGAAGTTTTTATCAGAATATAACCGAAGATCATATTATTCGAAAAAATGAAATTCTACCTATAAATAAGATTGAAAATCAATTAAAATCAACCAATACTTCTATAAAGGTTTTAAAATCTCATTTTGAAACCAAAGAAATAAAATGTTTTAAAGGTCCGGAATATGATTTGCTAGAAGATCATCAAAAAGAACAATTAGCCAGTCAGTTATTTACCATTTCTAATGATAATAATAGAATGGGCTATCGATTAAATGAAACTATCGAAAATAATTTACCTTCTATATTAACATCTGCAGTTCTGCCAGGAACTGTACAATTAACACCTTCTGGTAAAATAATTGTTTTAATGAAAGATTGCCAAGTTACTGGTGGCTATCCTAGAGTGTTACAGCTTCTTGAAAGAGAAATTGGTATGCTTTCTCAAAAAACTACACATAATCGCTTAAAATTCATGCTAATTAGCATTTGAGTCAAGATTTACATTTTTAGAGTTAAACAAGGCTTTACTTCTGTTGTAGATTTGTGGTGTACTAATTATTGAACGAGATATAAGTACAAAAAAATAAGTTTAACCATTAAATCAAAATATTATGAGTAATAGTAGTAACACAGTAGTAGGATTATTAGCAGGAACAGCAATAGGAGCAACTTTAGGAGTTTTATTTGCACCTTATAAGGGAAGCGAAACAAGACAGAAAATTGCAGAAGAAGCTGCACATGCAAAAGATAAATTAGTAGAAAACGCATCTGAAATTTCAGAGAAAGTAGCTGCTACTTTCGAAAATAAAAAAGAAACTTTAGATGAAAAAATAGAAACAGTTGTTTCTGATGTAAGTCATAAAACAGAAGATGTAATTACTTCATTAGAGAAAAAATTGCAAGAATTAAAAGAGAAAAATAAAAAATTGCAAAAATCTGCCTAAGTAAATGGATATTCTAGATACAATAAATAAGACAACAAATAGAGGTTCCGAATCAAGCAAAAAATATTTGGAAACTTTTTACGAACACGGAAAATTAAAAATTTTTCAATTAGTAACTGTTTCTTTAAGCTCTATCGTTAAGGTATTTCTAATAGGCTGGTTTATTTTTATTGGATTGATATTCTTAGCATTTGCATCAGCAATATTTCTAGGTAATTATTTAAACAATATTTCTCTTGGATATTTAATTGTTGCATTATTTTTCTTGATTATTTCACTGTTAATTTTTTCATTAAGGAAGAGAATAGATAAAAAAATTATTCGAAAAATGTCTGACATGTTTTTTGAATCTTAAAATCAATCAACCTAAAAACCAAAACAATGAAAATTTACGAAAGCTTTGATGATATCGAAATAGAACTAAAAAAATTAGCCTTAGAAAAGAAAATAGCTTTAGAAGAACTTAAAATTGTAAAGCATGATTTTGAAGAAGTATTAAGACCTATAAATTGGTTAAATAGCTTTTTAAAATTTGCTAGTAAATACGGTTTTTTAATGCTTTTTAAAAAATTGTTTAAATAATTTTTTTAATAGTGGTTAGTTGATTTTAAAAACCTCAATATTTTATAATATTGAGGTTTTTTTATTAAACGGTGGTTAACAAGTTTTTCTTAAATTGATTAGGAGTAATATCATACTTTTCTTTAAAGATTTTAGAAAAATAACTTCTACTACTAAAACCAACGCTATATACAACTTGTGATATGTTTAAGTCTGTATTTTTTAACATGTTTCTGGCAGACTCTAAACGCACATGTCTTATGTATTCTGTAACAGTTCTTTTATATAAAAACTTAAATCCTTCTTGTAACTTAGCCTGTGTTAAACCATATTTTTCAGAAATTTGTTCTAAAGAATATTCTTTAGCAGGATTTTTTAAAATATTATTCCCAATTTTTCTAATGATTTTTAATTCGGTTTTATCAATTGCGTTAGGAATTTCTTTACCATCTAAAATTCTATTATGCTGTTGTATGTGATGTGATAAAATTTCATAAACTTTTGCTTCGATCTTTAAAATACGCAACATTCCTTTTCCTTTCACTTTTTTTAGATCTCTAATTAAATCGGCCATTTTTAAGTTTAAAGTACCATAATTAGAAAATCTGTTTTCATGATCCGTATCCATAAAAACATCATATAACTTTTCGCTCAATGTAGAAACATTTGTTGTTCTTTTTTTCAGGAAATGTCTCCTAGTAATTTGAATAACATTAATGTCTATACTTTCGTTTTTTGGGAAAGAAATATAATTATATCCACCAGTTTTATTGGTAAAAATTAAAGATTGAAATTGATCTATCGTTTTTTCTTCATTTTGCACACCAAACCGATGCTTTAAGTGTCCTAAAGAAGGGTATAAAAACCGTATAGGATTGTATTCCTCATCTGCTTTTATCTTTAAAATAAATTCTTTGTGAAGCTTTAATTCAAAATCAAGAAGGTTTACACCCCAATCAAAAGGTATAAATCGAATAAGGCCTGTTGCAAATTCATTGTTAATTCTTAATGAACTTTCATTCCAATCGGTAACTAAATCACCTCCTGTAACATCATGTATTTGAGTGATTAAGTCCTTAGGACTATCAGCAATTATTTCTATTTCAACCATTAGCAAGTTTGTTTTAATGTTTACATTTATATAATTTTAAACATGAGGGATAACTTTTGTAAAGTAACTAAAATTAAATGAGTTAAAATGAAAATTGTTACAGTTAATGTAAAGTCTTAATTGTCAGTAAATTTGAATAGAAGATAACAGGGTGTTATCCATTATATTAACCATTAAAACCCATATAATATGTTACGTTACACTATCACATTTTTAATAATAGCTTTTATTGCCGCAATCTTTGGATTTGGAGGAGTAGCAGGAGCTGCAACAGGAATAGCAAAAATTTTCTTTTTTATATTTATAGTACTTTTTGTTTTATCAATTATTAAAGGTTTGGTAAAAAGATAAATATATTATAAAAATGCATAAAAAAATCGCTTAAAAATTAAGCGATTTTTTTATGCAATAAAGTTTATTTTGTTGTAACCTGTTGTGAGTTTAAATTCACAATAGGTTTAAATTTACTCTTTCTTTTTAATAATCATTTTAACTTCTTTTGTTTTTTCATTTTTATTTTTAGAAACATTTACAGAAATAATATTTCCTACTTCTTCAGCTTTTTTCTCAATTTCATCAATTGTTCCTTCAATTTTTTGAATGTCTTCAGTTACAACACCATTAACATTTTTAGTTGTGGTAATTGTTTCGATTGCTAAATCTCCATTGGTTTGTGTAATTTCTACTTTTACATCTTTTTTAGTTTGATTAAAATTAGAAATATCAGCAGAACTCATTGCAATACTAGGCGCAATAACCAATGCAACAACAGACATTAATTTTAAAAGAATGTTTAAAGAAGGACCAGAAGTATCTTTAAAAGGATCTCCAACAGTATCACCTACAACAGCAGCTTTATGAGCGTCTGTTCCTTTTTTACCTTGTTCTTCAATCGTTTTTTTAGCGTTATCCCATGCTCCACCTGCATTTGATTGAAAGATAGCCATTAAAACACCGCAAGTAGTAACACCTGCTAATGTTCCTCCTAACATTTCTGCACCACCAATAAAACCAATAGCTACAGGTACAGCAATTGCTAATAGACCTGGTAAAACCATTTCTTTAATAGAAGCTTTTGTAGAAATGTCTACACACTTGTCATATTCAGCAACACCATCAGCAGCATCAAAAATTGCTCTTTGTTCTTTTGTAGCTTTTGTCATATTAGAATCTACAGCTCTCATAACTTCTAGAGCAGCTTTTAATTTAGGAATATCTCTAAATTGACGACGCACTTCTTCTATCATGGCCATTGCTGCTCTACCAACTGCATTCATAGATAAAGCAGAAAAAACAAAAGGTAACATTCCTCCAATTAACAATCCTGCCATAATTTTAGGTTGAGAAACATCAATTGCTACAATATTTGCCGTTTTCATAAAGGCTGCAAATAAGGCCAACGCAGTTAATGTTGCAGAAGCAATTGCAAAACCTTTACCAACCGCAGCAGTTGTATTACCAACCGCATCTAATTTATCTGTACGTTCTCTAACTTCACTAGGTAATTCCGCCATTTCTGCAATTCCACCTGCATTATCACAAATTGGTCCGTAAGCATCTACTGCTAATTGGATACCTGTGTTAGCTAACATCCCAACGGCAGCAATTGCAATTCCGTATAAACCAGCGAAATGATGAGAAACAATAATTGCAGCTGCAATTAAAATAATAGGAATTGCGGTAGACATCATACCAACACCTAACCCGGCAATAATATTTGTTGCAGCACCTGTTTTAGATTGTTCTACAATTGATAGCACCGGTTTTTTACCTGTTGCGGTATAATATTCTGTTACTTTACCGACAGCTAAACCAGCAATTAAACCAGCTATTGTTGCCCAAAATACACCCATAGCACCAAAAGGTAAACCAGCTACAGATTCAGGAATTAAAATATTAATAATAAAATAAGAAGCAACTACCATCAATCCAGCAGAACCAAATTCGCCAATATTTAAAGCGGTTTGTGGATTTCCACCATCTTTTACTCTTACAAAGAAAGTACCTAAAATAGACATTACAATTCCTACAGCTGCTAAAACTAAAGGAAGATAAACTGCTCCTAAACCATTTAAATCTGGAGTAATAATAAAAGCTCCTAAAACCATGGTACCAATTATAGAGCCCACATAAGACTCAAATAAATCGGCTCCCATACCAGCAACATCACCAACATTATCACCAACATTATCTGCTATCGTTGCGGGGTTTAAAGGATGATCTTCTGGAATACCAGCTTCTACTTTACCCACTAAATCTGCACCAACATCTGCTGCTTTTGTATAAATACCACCACCAACTCTAGCAAAAAGAGCAATTGAAGAAGCACCTAAAGAAAAACCAGAAAGAACATTTAATACTAAAGTTAAGTTTTCTGCTCCTGACCAGATGCTTTGGTATAAAAGAAATAAGCTACTAAGTCCTAAAACACCTAAGCCAACAACTCCTAAACCCATTACAGCGCCACCAGCAAAAGCAACTTCTAATGCTTTGCCTAGTGATGTTCTAGCGGCTTGTGTAGTTCTTACGTTTGCTTTGGTAGCAACTTTCATTCCAATAAATCCTGCAAGGGCAGAACAGATAGCTCCGATAATAAAGGACACAGCAACCATACCGCTTGATCCTTCTTCAGAATTACCTTTAAAATATAATAAGATAGCAACAGCTATAACAAAAATTGATAAAACTTTGTATTCTGCTTTTAAAAATGACATTGCGCCTTCTGCAATGTTTTTTGCAATCCTTTTCATTCGATCATCACCCTGATCCTGTTTACTAACCCAAGCACTTTTGATGATTACAAACGCTAGGGCTAGTAACCCAAATAGCGGTAAAAATTTTACGATTAATTCCATATAATTAGTTGATTTAAATTTAAAATTTTCTAAAAAGTTTTTTAAAAATATAAAGCTAATAAAATAAAATTAATAAAAAAAGAATATATATATTAAATATATTATATTTATTTATGTAATAAATTATTATTATGATAAAAAATGATTTAAATCAGTTTTTTAAAAATTGGTATTGAATTTTAATATTCTATTGAAAAGGTTGTATAGTTATATTCTATTTGATTAGATTTTTTTAAATAAGGAGCAAAAAAAACATCTTAAATTTTAAGATGTTTTTTTAGAATATTTGATGCTTACTTATATTGTAAACGTTCTTTTTTTCTTGTGTTCACTATTATTATATCTATCAACACATTCGTTATAAATTTTTACTGCAGCTGTAGCGTCTCCCCAACCACCAGTATCAACTTTTTTCTTTTCTAAATCTTTATAAACTTGAAAGAAATGTTCTATTTCTTTTAATCTATGTGGATTTAAATCTGAAATGTCCATTTTATTACTCCAAATAGGATCAGAAACAGGTACACAAATTACTTTTTCATCTGGTCCTTTTTCATCAGTCATGTAAAAAACACCAATTGGTCTCACTTCCATCACTACCATTGGGTAAGTTGGTTGGTGACCAAGAACAAGTACATCTAATGGATCTGAATCTAAGGCTAAAGTTTCTGGAATAAATCCATAATCACCAGGATACATCATAGAAGAAAATAACATTCTATCGAATCTAATTTTGTGAAGTGCAAAATCGTATTCATATTTATTTCTACTTCCTTTAGGGATCTCTATAAGTACATCAAAAGTTACTTGTTTTTTTTGTTCTTTAGTCATTGGTTTCGGTTCTTTCATATTTCGGTTTTACACAAAATTAGTGATAAATTAAATTTTATTTAAGATTTTTACCTTGTAAATTTACGCAAAGGTTTTCGGTTAAATTATTTAATACAGCTATATAGCTGTATTAAGGTTAGAAATTAAACTCTAATCCGGCTGTTATACCAAACCTTCTGGCATCAGCATTATCAAAGTAATTTCCTCTAAAATTAAAGTCTACTCTTAAGACTTTAAAAATGTTAGCAACACCAACACTATATTCATAATATGGCTCTATAGAAGGGGCTATTAATGGTATTTCTGCTGTATTACCTGTTGTGTTAAGTGCTACGTTTGCGTCAGAAATATTTCCTAAAAATGTTTTAAAACCAATAACTGTTCTCATTTTTGTCTTTTTTAAGAGTGGAATTCTAGAAAAAATACGTCCATTAAAATTATGTTCTAAATGTAAAGATGCATATTGATCTGTTACAAATTCATAAAAATTTAATAGGTTAAATGTATTACTAAACATAAAATAAGTTTGATTTCCTGGAGCTACACTTAATAACGCTAAAGGAACTTCACCAAATGTTTTACCGGCTTCCAAAGAGGTTTTTAATCTACCTAAAGCTCCAATTTTCCATAATTTAAAGACAGAGAACTGTACTTTTGTATAATCAAAATCGCTATCAAAAATATCTTTACTACCTCTAGTTATTTGTGTAAAATACTGAGCATAATCAGTATTGGCAGGATATCTTTGTACTCCAAAGCCAGACATTTTTCTTTTAGGATAATAACCTAAAGAGAAAATAGTTTCTAGTTGTCTCATTTCAGAAGAAACTCCGTTTGCAGAAGAAATACTATTATAATCTAAACTGAATGTTTCTGATGCAGAACTTAATGTTTTATAGTTAGACGAAAGTTTTAGAACTAAATTAGGCGTTGGTTCTATTTGTGCAGCAAATGTAGTTATATTAACATTTGTTAATTTATCATTTGTACCAGTACTTATTAGAGAAGAAGATCCATCACTTCTACCTAAAACGTCTGTATTTGCTATTAAAGAAGCACCTATTTGTTCTATATCATTTCTTTTTCCTCCTGAGAGAATCAATCTATTTTTCTTATTTAATAACCATTTTGCCTGAAAACCATATTTTATTTTTTCATCTTTAAGCCCGTATGCTGTATAAGCTTCTAGTCTAAATAGATCATTAGTTGTTTTGTAAGTTCTTGCACCAACTCTAACGCGCAATCCCTCTACATCGTTAAAACCAAAAGTAGAAAAAAGTGGTCCGTAATCTATGTTTAGTGAATTAATTTCGAAATACCCAGAAGAAAGAGTTTCTATTACTTTATTTATGGTCTTGTACTTTTTAACAGTTTGTAAAGTATCAATTAGGGTATAGATTCCTTTTTCGTTTTCATTTAATTGTTCAAATCTATTATTATCCCAATATTCTCTTGGTTTACTATAAGAATCATCTTCTTGTGAGATGAAAACTTTTTTATCGTAAAACTTTTTGTCTTCTATAGGTTGGTTAAAAACATAATCTTTATAAATCGTCGTTTTTTTACCATAAACACCTCTAGAATTTTCTTTATTGGTTAAAGAGAAGTCAGATAGTAAATAATCTCTTTTTAATACAAAGATAGAGTCGTTTAATATATCGAACTCTTGTTCTATATAAACATCTTTAACCCAGTTTATGTTTGCATTTTTGGTTACCTGAAGATTGATTTCTTTTACAGCAAATGTGGTATCACTTACCCAAAAATTTCCTTTGAAAGTAAGTTCGTTTTTTCTTCTAGGGTAATAAATAATGTTATAAGACCATTTTTTATCAATAAAAGCACTATCTGCCAATACATAATTATAATTATTGATTCCGCTTTTAGATAAAGGACTCACAAAACTTTTATCAAATATCTTTAAATAATTATCGTAGATGTTATAATCGGCATATAAATCGTCTATATAATCAATTAGTTGTTGATTGTTGCTAAAACCAGAATTTTGATTGGCGATTAAAACATCTTTTTCTTTTTTTATGATATTGTCACCATAAACCTCAGAAATAGACTCGTTTAAAAAGACAGGTAAAAAAGTTTTACCAGTTATGTTAGAAGTATCTACATCTTTAAAAACAAATTCTAATCCATTAAAAATTCTTTTCTTTTTTAATTTCTCATCGATTGTATTTAAATCAAATTCTACTTTTTGATATTTTTTATATTTATATTGATCAAAATGTTTTAATCCATTTTTACGTTTTTTAGCCCAAATTTTTCTTAGAATAGCAATTGCAGGATTGTTTTTTTTGGGTTGTTTACCAGTAACGATGGTAATTGCATTTAAAGTCTCTTCTTCTTCTTCTAAAGTTAACTTTAAATTAAATTGAATATTACTTTCTAATTTATAAATTAAGTTTTTATATCCGATAAAAGAAACACTAATTTCTTGCCAATTTTTATCAGATTCTAAATAAAAAGAACCATTGTCATCACTTGTGGTACCTTCTGTAGAGCCTTTAAATTGGATGCTACAATAGGGGATTGGTTCGTTGTACTTATCAATAATAATTCCCTTTACCTTTGTTTGTGCTATTATAGAAAACGAAAAAAGGAAACTGCAGATTAAAAATAATTTAAATCTCATATACATTTAATAAATAAGCAAAATAACGAATAAGAAGATTATTTATTTTTTATTTAAAGTTAAATTTTTGTTTAAAAAAAAAGCCTTTTTGTTTAAAAACAAAAAGGCTTTCTAAAAAATGTAGATGTTTTGTTATATGTATAAAACTTCTTTTACAGCTTTTATAACATCATTATAATTTGGAATCCACTTCTCTAATAAAACAGGAGAATATGGAGCAGGAGTATCTGCAGTAGTTAATCTTTTAATAGGAGCATCTAAATAATCGAATGCTTCGTCTTGTATTCTATAAGTAATTTCTGAAGAAACACTTGCAAATGGCCAAGCTTCTTCTAAAATAACCAATCTATTTGTTTTCTTAACAGAAGCAATAATTGCAGCGTGATCCATTGGGCGTACAGTTCTTAAATCTATAATTTCTATAGAAATTCCTTCTTTAGCTAATTCATCAGCAGCCTTATAAGCTTCTTTAATGATTTTTCCGAAAGAAACAACAGTTACGTCAGTTCCTTCTCTTTTAATATCTGCAACACCAATTGGTATAATGTATTCTCCTTCTGGGATTTCCATTTTATCACCATACATTTGCTCAGACTCCATAAAAATAACCGGATCGTCATCTCTAATAGCAGCTTTTAATAAACCTTTAGCGTCGTATGGGTTAGATGGTACAATAACTTTTAAACCAGGTGTGTTTGCAAACCAGTTTTCAAATGCTTGAGAGTGTGTAGCTCCTAATTGACCAGCAGATGCTGTTGGTCCTCTAAAAACAATAGGGCAATTAAATTGTCCTCCAGACATTTGTCTAATTTTAGCAGCATTGTTTATAATTTGATCAATTCCAACCAAAGAGAAGTTAAAAGTCATATACTCAACAATTGGTCTGTTACCGTTCATTGCAGAACCAACTGCAACTCCAGCAAAACCAAGTTCAGCAATAGGTGTATCAATAACACGTTTAGCACCAAACTCATCTAACATACCTTTAGATGCTTTGTACGCACCATTATATTCTGCAACTTCCTCACCCATTAAGTAAATGCTTTCATCTCTACGCATTTCTTCACTCATGGCTTCACAAATCGCCTCTCTGAATTGAACTGTTTTCATCTAGTATAAATTGTAATTAGTAATTTCTTTTACAAAAGTAAGCAATTATGTGGAAAATAAATGTACTTTTTTTATCAAAAATAATAAGAAAGATAGAAATTAATTTAGTTTTTTTTAAAAGATTTTAAATAACATATCAATTAGCTGTTTTCTGTTATATAGCTTGTATTTAGTACAATATTTAAAAAATAACTTTTTTATGAAATTGGTTAAAAATTCTAGTTTTTATAATTAAGAGATTGCTTTTTTACTTTTTATAGAGTAGAAGACATTATTTTTGTTGATATGTTAAATTATCTAAAAAATACTATGCATGCATAGTATTTTTTAAAAAAAAGCTGTACTTTCGTCAGTAAGAAAAAAGTTTAAAAATAGAGTTATATGAAAATATTGGTTTGTATTAGTCACGTTCCAGATACCACATCTAAGATTAATTTTACAGATAATGATACTAAATTTGATACAAATGGCGTACAGTTTGTGATAAATCCTTATGATGAATTTTGTCTTACAAGAGCAATGTGGTTTAAAGAAAAACAAGGAGCTTCTGTAACAATTATAAATGTTGGTGGAGCAGAAACAGAGCCTACTTTAAGAAAAGCTTTAGCAATTGGTGCAGATAAAGCCATTCGTATAAATACAAATCCTACAGATGGTTTTCAAGTAGCAAAAGAATTAGCAGAAGTTGTAAAAAAAGGTGAATTTGATTTAGTTTTAGCAGGAAAAGAATCGGCAGATTACAATGGACAAATGGTTCCTGGTATGTTAGCCGCTTTAACCGATTTTAATTTTATTAACGGTTGTGTAGGTTTAGAAATAGAAGGTACAAGTGTATCAGCTTCTAGAGAAATAGATGGAGGTAATGAGAAATTATCTTCTAGTTTGCCTATAGTTATAGGTGGGCAAAAAGGAATCGTAGAAGAAAAAGATTTACGCATACCAAATATGCGTGGTATTATGATGGCACGTAAAAAACCTTTAGAAGTAGTTGAGCCTTTAGGAAGTGAAATAACTACAAATATTCAATCTTTTGAAAAACCAGCACCAAAAGGAGCTGTAAAATTAGTTGATGCAGATAATATAGATGAATTAATAAGTCTATTGCATAATGAAGCAAAAGTGATATAATAATGTTTAAACGTAGAATTGTGTAACTGTAAAAGTTATCATTATATGGTTAAATAATTAAATAAAATAAAAATAATCTTGTTGGTATTTTAACTGAAAACTATTTACTAACAACTAAAAACTATAGTATATGTCTGTTTTAGTTTTTGCCGATTCATCGGAAGGGAAATTTAAGAAAACTGCTTTTGAAGTAGTTTCATATGGAAAAAAAGTTGCAGAACAATTAAATACAAATGTTGTTGCAGTAACAATTAATGCGTGTGATTCATCAGAATTATATACATACGGAGCAGAGAAAGTGATAACAGTTTCTAATGATGCCTTAAGCACTTTTAATGCAAAACAATATACTGGAGTAATTACAGAAGTAGCAAAATCAGAAAATGCGACCGTTGTGGTTATAGATTCTAGTATTGATGGTCTGTATTTGGCACCATTAGTTGCTGTAAGTTTAGAAGCTGGTTATATTTCTAATGTTGTAGAATTGCCATCTAGTACGAGTCCATTTACAGTAAAAAGAAAAACATTTTCTAATAAAGCTTTTTCAAATACAGAAATTGCTACTGATAATAAAGTAATAGGTTTAGCAAAAAATTCTTTCGGAATTCATGAGAATACAGTTACGGGAACCGTAGAAGCTTTTGAAGTAACGGTGTCAGAAACTGGAGTAAAATCAGAAAAAGTAGAAAGAGTAACTGGTAAAGTAACTATTGCAGATGCAGATATTGTAGTTTCTGCAGGTAGAGGTTTAAAAGGACCAGAAAACTGGGGGATGATTGAAGAATTAGCCGATGTTTTAGGAGCAGCAACTGCTTGTTCTAAGCCTGTTTCAGATTTAGGATGGCGTCCTCACGGAGAGCATGTTGGGCAAACAGGTAAGCCTGTAGCCTCTAATTTATATATTGCCATAGGGATTTCTGGCGCAATACAACATTTAGCAGGTATTAATGCATCAAAAGTAAAATTAGTTATAAACACAGACGCAGAAGCACCTTTCTTTAAAGCTGCTGACTACGGTATTGTTGGAGATGCTTTTGAAGTTATACCAAAATTAATAGAAAAGTTAAAAGACTTTAAAGCAGCTTAATTTTTTGGGCGTGCCCAAATTATTTGAAATTATAAATTAAAAACCTATTAGAATTCTTTATCTAATAGGTTTTTTTTAAATTTATAAGTAAATTCAAATAATTTAGTCAGGCTTTTCGCACTCGCTTTTTTTATATCATTTCAATCAATAAAAAAGAGCTCAAACAAATGCTTCAATCCTTCACGCGAGCATAAGACTTAAAAAAAAGTACTTTTTTAAGAAATATCAGTAATAACTTATAATTTTTATTAAATTGTGCCCTCTAAAAAGTTTATAAAATCAACTTCAAAAAATTTATAAATTTCTTTTAGTTTTATGCAAATAAATTTATGAGTTTAATACAATTAACTATAAAAGGTATTTCTTACAGTCAAACTCAAAGTGGAGCTTATGCGTTGGTTTTAAGTGAGATGAATGGGGCGAGAACTTTACCTGTGATTATAGGAGCTTTCGAAGCTCAATCTATTGCAATTGCTTTAGAGACAGAAATTAGACCACCAAGACCACTTACACATGATCTATTTAAAACTTTTTCAGATCGTTTTTCTATCAAGATAAAAGAAGTTATAATCCATAAATTAGTAGATGGCGTATTTTTTTCAAGTCTAGTTTGTGAAAAAGATGGGATAGAAGAAACTTTAGATGCAAGAACCTCTGATGCAATTGCTATTGCAGTTCGTTTTCAAGCACCAATTTATACTTATGAGAATATATTAGAAAAAGCAGGTGTTTTTCTAAAAATAGAAGAAGAATTTGGAGAAGAAGAAGCTTCTGAAACTGACTCCTTAGACATAGAGGATACAGCAACCAAAGATCAAAATACATTTACATCTTTAACTTTAGAGGAACTTCACAACCAATTAGATGATGCAGTAGTTGATGAAAATTATGAACTTGCTGCAAAACTTAGGGACGAAATTAGTAAACGTTCTTAAAAATTAAATTAGAATTATGAAAAAAATACTTGTCGCTATTTTTTGTTTATTATCACTTACCGTTTTTTCGCAAAGTACAGAAACAGCTTCTGTTGTAGAAGGAATTTTACCTAGTGAAGGTTTTTCTTTAGGGAGTTTATGGCGAGGTGCTTTAGGTATGTTTTCTTTAATTGTTATCGCTTTTTTATTTAGTTCTAATAAGAGAGCTATAAACTGGAAAAAAGTTGGTATTGGTCTGTCTTTACAATTATTAATTGCTATTGGTGTTTTAAAAGTAGAGTTCATACAGGCTATATTTGAGTTTGTAGGAGGAGTTTTTATAGAGATATTAGCATATACAAAAGCGGGTAGCGAGTTCTTATTTGCTGGTATTGTAGGAGATATGAATAAGTTTGGCTACATATTTGCTTTTCAAGTATTGCCAACTATTATATTCTTTTCTGCTTTAACTTCGTTATTATTTTATTTAGGTATTATCCAACAAGTAGTTAAAGTTTTAGCAATAGTATTGTCTAAATTCTTAGGAATTTCGGGTATGGAAAGTCTATCAGTTGCTGGTAATATATTCTTAGGTCAAACAGAGGCACCACTTTTAATAAAGGCTTATTTAGAAAAAATGAATAAGTCAGAAATGTTGTTGGTTATGATTGGTGGTATGGCAACAGTTGCTGGTGCCGTATTAGCTGCTTATATTGGTTTTTTAGGTGGTGGAGATAAAGGGTTGGAGTTGGTTTTTGCAAAGCACCTTTTAGCAGCATCTGTTATGGCTGCACCTGGAGCGATTGTAATTTCAAAAATATTATATCCTCAAACTGAAGAGGTAAATTCAGATGTTTCGGTTTCTCCAGAAAAAATAGGATCAAATATTTTAGATGCAATTGCAAACGGAACAACAGAAGGTCTTCGTTTAGCTGTAAATGTTGGTGCAATGTTATTAGTTTTTGTAGCTATTATTGCAATGCTAAATGGTATTTTAGGTTGGGTAGGAGATGTAACAACTTTAAACGGTATAATTGCAGAAAACACTGCTTATTCCGCTTTGTCTTTAGAGTTTATTTTAGGTTCTATTTTTGCACCATTAATGTGGTTAATTGGTGTGCCTACTATAGATATTTCTATGATGGGACAATTATTAGGAATTAAATTAGCAGCAAGTGAATTTGTTGGTTATATACAATTAGCTGAATTAAAAGATGCCGCTAATGCAACGCACTTAACATTTAATAAATCTGTAATCATGGCTACTTACATGTTATGTGGTTTTGCTAATTTTGCTTCTATAGGTATTCAAATTGGTGGTATTGGTTCTTTAGCACCAGGGCAAAGAAAAACATTATCAGAATTTGGTATGAAAGCATTAGTTGGTGGTACAATTGCTTCTTTAATGTCTGCAACTATTGCAGGAATGATAATTGGGTAATTAAAAATCGTTAATAACTTTATAATATTATTTTAAGCTTTGATCTTTTTAGGTTGAAGCTTTTTTTATTTTTAAAATCTGATTAAAGAGAAGAAATATGAAGCAATATCACGATTTAGTAAAGCATGTTTTAGAGAACGGAAACGATAAAGGAGATAGAACTGGTACAGGAACAAAAAGTGTTTTTGGGTATCAAATGCGTTTTGATTTGAATAAAGGTTTCCCAATGGTAACTACTAAAAAGCTACATTTAAAATCTATAATTTACGAATTACTTTGGTTTATTAAAGGAGATACAAATATTAAGTATCTTAAAGAAAATGGAGTAAAGATATGGAATGAATGGGCGGATGAAAATGGAGATTTAGGACCTGTTTACGGACATCAATGGCGTAATTGGAATAGTGATGAAGTAGATCAGTTAAAAGAAGTTATAGAGACATTAAAAAGTAATCCGAATTCTAGAAGAATGTTGGTCTCTGCTTGGAACCCATCAGTATTGCCAGATACATCTGTTTCCTTTTCCGAAAATGTTGCTAACGGAAAAGCAGCTTTACCACCTTGTCATGCATTTTTTCAATTTTATGTTTCAGAAGGTAAGTTATCTTGCCAGCTTTATCAAAGAAGTGCAGATATTTTTTTAGGAGTACCTTTTAATATTGCTTCTTATGCATTATTTACAATGATGATTGCACAAGTTTGTGGCTATAAAGCAGGAGAGTTTATTCATACTTTTGGTGATGCACATATTTATAATAATCACAAAGAGCAGTTAGAATTGCAATTATCTAGAAATGTAAGACCATTACCTAAAATGAAAATAAACCCATCAATAAAAAATATTGAAGATTTTACTTTCGAAGATTTTGAACTGTTAGATTACAATCCGCATCCTCATATAAAAGGAGCAGTTGCTATATAATAAAATAAAAAGAGCTTTCAAATTTATGTTGAAAGCTCTTTTTTTATTTTTATAAATTTAATACACTATTTTCAGCGGAAGCAAAATCACTCCAAACAGAACCATCTGCATCTGGCTCATTTGTGTACTCACCATCAACAATATATCTAAATTCGTAAGATTTTCCTGACTCTAAATCAACAGTTCCTTTAAATGAACCATTTTTTAATTTTTTAAGAGGCGTTGCTTCTACATCCCATTCATTAAAACATCCAACTACTGCAACACTTTCAGCTTCTTCAGCAGGTACAGTAAAAGTTACTTTACAAACTGGTTTACTTTTTAAAAATTGTTTTTTAATTGCCATAATTTTTTTCTATTCAAAAGTTTAAGTAAATTTAATTAAGTTGTATTTACTTACAATCATAATTTTATATTTTTTTTAAAGAATTATCAGTTTGATAAATAGGTAACTTAATATATTAAATTATCAAAATAAAAATAGAAGTAAATTATAGTATTTTTAAAATAGGAGAGATGCTCTCGTGTTGATTTTCAGGGTTTTTAATGTCGAAAACGTATTCGTTCAAAGAAAAAATATTGTAAATTAATTCTAAATCATCAAATGGTGGAACATTTACTGTAATTTTGCATAAAATGAAAGAGTACAAATGATTACAATTATAGCAGCAATAGCAAAAAATAATGCTTTAGGCAAAGACAACGATTTAATTTGGCATTTGCCAGAAGATTTAAAAAGATTTAAAAGAATAACATCTGGTAATTATATTTTAATGGGCAGAAATACTTTTGAGTCTATAGGCAAACCCTTACCAAACAGAACAACTATAATAATTACTAGAAGTAAAGAATACTTTAAAGATGGCTGTTTAATAGCAAATAGTTTAGAAGAGGCTGTTAAAATGGTTGAAGAAGATAAGCAAGCCTTTATTATTGGTGGCGCACAAATTTATAAATATGCGCTAGAAAACAATATTGCAGATGTTTTAGATTTAACTTTAGTACATCATCAATTTGAAGCAGATGTATTTTTCCCAGAAATTGATTTTAATATATGGGAAGAAACTAAAAGAGAGGATTTTAAAGCTGATGAAAAGAATAAATATGATTATAGTTTTGTTCAGTTTAAAAAGAAAAATTAATTAACTCTATTTGTTCTAAACCCTCCACCTAAGCTCATTTTATATTTTTGTTGAGCAAATAAAAAGTAATTAAACAACTTATAGTTTACTTCGTAGCCATAATCTATTGTGGATTGATAATCTATTATGTTTTCGTAAACATTACTGTTAAAGCGACTTGGATTTCTTGCTCTATTATTCCACTCTAATACCCAAACTCTGTTTCTTGCTTCTAAATAAGATTGAGAATAAAAACCTTCTTGTTGCGCCACAGAGTTTAAAAAGAAAGTAAAACCCGGGTCTATAATTATAATTTCATATTCTAGACTATCATTGGCAATTACAACAGGTTCTTCTTTCTCTGTAGATTTAGTATTTATAGGTGATGAACCACAAGCCCAAAAAATAAAAATTATAGAGAAAAGAATAAGTATGTGTTTTAAAAGCTTCATAATTAGAGGTTTTTAGAATAGTAAAGTTGCAAAAATTATTCTAAAATATATTGATTTTTAATCAATTTAACAGTATTTTTCATCAATATATAAAAAAATGAAAAATAGGTGCTTTTGGGTAACAGATAGTAAGTTGTATCAAGAATATCATGATAACGAGTGGGGAAAGCCTGTTTATGATGATAAAACTTTGTTTGAGTTTTTAATTTTAGAAACTTTTCAAGCGGGTTTAAGTTGGATTACGATTCTTAATAAAAGAGAAAATTTTAGGCAAGCTTTTGATGATTTTGATTATAAGAAAATAGCTAAATATCCAGAAGATAAATATGAGTCTTTATTGCAAGATGCAGGTATTATTAGAAATAAACTAAAAATAAAAAGTGCCATTACAAATGCACAATTATTTATAGAAATACAGAATGAATTTGGTAGTTTCTCTAAGTTTATTTGGTTTTATGTAGATGGTAAGCCAATTATTAATCATTTTAAAAGTAAAGAGGAGGTGCCTGCAACAACTGAGTTGTCAGATAAAATTTCTAAAGATTTAAAAAAACGAGGTTTTAAATTTGTAGGTTCTACAGTTATTTATGCCTTTATGCAAGCAGTTGGTATGGTAAACGATCACACTACAAATTGTTTTAAGTATCCTAAATAGTTTTTAAAAAAAACAACGATTATGAAAAAGCCAATGTGTACTTCTGTTTAAGTCTAAATCAAAACGAAGAATTATTTCATGTGAGCTTAAATTGTTACCGTAATCTGCTAAAGTGTAATCATAAGAATAACCAACTCTGTATTTTTTATTTATAATTATTGCAAATAAAGCACTAATAGAGTTCTCGTGTCTGTAAGATAAGCCTGCTTCAATTTTATTGTCATAAATAAAGTTAGAATTGATGTCTACAGAAATAGGTAAACTTGATGTGTATTTTACAATTGTAGAAGGTTTAAATTTTAAATTATCAGATAAATTAAATATGTAACCACTTGTTAAAAAGTAATTACTAATATTAATACCGTAATTTTCGTTTACATTAACTAAAGTTTTGTATTGATTAGATTTTAATACATTAGGTGCAGATACTCCTATAAAAAAGTTTTTGTTGTAAAATAAACCACCAAAACCAATGTTAGGAAAATTACCTTCTGTAGAAGCATAAACTTCATTGTCTGGTGTAATACCACTAGCTAAGTTATTATTAAAAAAAGTTAATCCACCTTTTAAACCAAAAGAAACTCTTCCATATCTAGAGGTTGGAATTGTATAAGACGCATCTATATTTACATTTGTACTTGTTGTTAAACCTATTTTATCTTTTATAACAGTTGCTCCTAATCCAAAACCTGCAATTGTTCTTCCTCCAATAGAAAATGTTGTTGTTGTTGGTGCTCCTTCAATTCCTACCCATTGTTGTCTTGATAATAAAGAGATACTTAAATCTGATTTAGAGCCAACAAATGCTGGATTCAAAACCTCCATATTGTACAAGTACTGAGTATAATGTGGGGCTTGCTGAGCATAGGTTGTTTTACTTAAAAAAGTAATTAACAAGATGTAAATAAGATATGGTAAATATCTATTTTTAAATTTATGGTTTTCTGATTGATTTTTCTGCATCATCTAATTAATTGAATAAAACCTTTTTTAGGAGGTGTAATACCATCATTAAAATCAATTGTGTAATAATAAACCCCTTCTGTAACCGGTTTTTTATTATATGTGCCATCCCACCAGATAGGATTGTAACTTCCGTTGTTATTATAGTTATAAACTTCGCTTCCCCAACGATCTATAATAATTATTTTAAAGTTAGGATAATTACTAATTTCATCTATTTTAAATACATCACTAAATCCATCTCCATTAGGCGAAAATAAATTGGGTAATTTATCATTATCAATTAAAATACCAGTTGCATTTAATGTTTTGTTTCTTGTGTTTGTAGATGTGATATTTAGGTTTAAAGAAAAAAACTCGTTTAACTCGTAAAAAGGGTCATCAATAGATTCTATAGAATATGTAACGGTGTTAGTATTAGGTGGGATATTAATTATACCCACTGTTTCTATATAATCTAAAGAGGCCATTGCCGTATTAGAACTGTTACTTGTATTTGTGCCATCAGATGTAAACAATTCAATTTCTGTAGGAATTGTGCTTGTAACTAGTTTTTTGTCTCTAACTAAAGTTATATTGAATGTAAGTATTTCTCCTTCTATAACAGAAACATTATCCACAGAAACATAAACGGGTGGTATTTCTCTCCAATCTCTGTCAAGATCCTCTTTATCACCATCTGGTGTATCAACATTTGGAAAATCTAGAGGAGTTTGATTATTTGTTGGATTTACATTGCTGTTATCATTATCATAAGCATCATCTAAACCATCTTTATCAATGTCTGTATTTATAGCTTTTGTTTCTTCAATTCCGTCATTGTTTGTGTCCCAACCTTCTATAAAATCATCTCTAATATCATTGTCTGAGTTTGTGTCTATAAAATCATAAATGCCATCATTATCTGTGTCTGTAGGTAAGATTCCTTTAGGATCTGTAGTTTCATTATTATAAGCGGTATCTATACCTGCTTCTGTTGTTATTCCAGAAAGTGTTATGTAATTAGTTGTTTTTTGCCCTTCAATATTATCTACAATTCCGTCTCCATCTGCATCAATATCTAAAAAATCAAAATTACCACTATTATCTGTATTTGGAATTGTGTATATAATTGAAGCGTTAAAAGTATCATCTGTTTCAATGGTATTATCAAGTCCATTTGTGCCAACATTATTATCTGTTTCTCCATTATTATTTATGTCAACAGAGATATTTCCAGCTTCTACAATATCAAGAATTCCATCATTATCACTATCTAAATCGAAATGATTTGGGATTCCATCATTATCAAAATCAAAAACATCTATAATGCTATCTCCATTGACGTCATCACCAAAATCAGTGTCTTTATAATTGGGAATGAAGTCACCATCATCATCAGCTATAGGGTTTAGTCCATTATATTCATCCACATCTAAAATGGTGTCATTATCATCATCAATATCATTACTGTCTGTAATTCCATCACTATCATGATCTAAATCTGCATTTGTGTTTACTAGTATGTTATTCGTTGAGTTTACATTATTACCTAATGGGTCTTTTGCTGAAAAATTAGCTGTATTTAAACCATCACATTCGTTATTAAAAATCGCAAAGAATTCAATGGTAATAAATTCATCTTTTTTTAAAACTCCAGAATTTCCATCAAAGAAATTAATATCTGTTTTACCATTATAATTAGTATTTAATATTGGTTCTATAGTTGCAGTAGAATTTTGAATGAATGGAGTATTAACATCAATAATAGCAACATCTTTACAGATAGCATTTAAATTGTCTTCTAATTGAAGATTTTTTAATTCTACTTCTTCACTATTGTTTGTTATTGTTAATTGAAAAGTTACTTTTTGATGTTGTAGGATTCCATTTGGAGCAAACTCTGTGTCTGATATAATTTTATCAACTTTAGAAGAGGAGGTAAATTCAAACTTCATGTTAGCAACTTGACAACTGCATTGCTGAGAAGAAGATACTTGCTCTGTTTCGGTTCCAGAAATATAATAACGATCTAAATGGTTCCCTAAATCATCTTCCCAAAGAACATAAGAATATTTACGTTTGTTTTCTGGTGTTGATTCATCAAAATTGTCTAAATCTCCTTGCGTTTGAGAGATTTGTAATTGATCGAAACCAACAGAAATAGTTGGTGTGGTATCAATTTTTGATTTTATTTCTAAAATTATTGTTGCTCTTGCAGCTAAAGTCTGATTAGAATCAAATAAAGTTGTATTAGTATCTCCATCAAAATTAGTGTTAATTTGAATAGTTGGACCAGAAACTTGTGTAATATCTATAGTTTTAAATACAATTCCTTGTTCTAAAAAACTTTCTAATCCCATGTTAAAGTTTACATTTTCTGCTGTTTTGGTACCTTCATTAGTTATAATTACTCTATTTGTAAAATCGTAACTACCATCTGAATTTGCTTCTGGATTAGTGTTTGAGGTATATAGGCCAACTGCTAAAATTGCTCCTGTAGTATGAAAATCTTTTAATAATAAGTTAGCATCCGTATCTCCGTTGTCGGATGTAGTAGTTGTAGTAATGTTAAAATCGATATTAGAACCAGATGAAGTTGGATTTGGTCTACCATTACAAAAAGGATCTACTGTAACACATATATCTATATTTATAGATTGTCTTGGATATAAACTAAAGTCTTTGGAAGTTGTTTTAAAAATGGCATTTGATGTTCCGTTTAAAAAATTATCGTTTAAAGCGTTAATAGTTGTAAATTCTTTAGGGAAATCTATATTCGTCTTTAAATTTGTTGAACTAGTAGTTATAATATCAACCTCAATATCATCGTATGATATACATCCATTGCCAAATATAGCTTCTAAATTATTACTTAAATCAATATTTTTAATAACATTAGTTGAATCTGCACTTGCTGAATTATTAGTATTTGTAAGTGTTATTTTGTAATTAATTTTATAAAAACTATCTACAGTATATCCTTGGTTACAACTAGTTATTTCTGATTTTAATAAACCGTTACTAGTTACTTGGGCATTGATAAATTGATAAAATAATAGAAAAAAAATTAAAATTTTAAATCTGTTCCTTATAAAGTGTGTAGAAAACATTTAATAAAATCTTTATTTTAGGTTTATTACACTAATATAGTTATAATTTTGAGAATAATGTAAATATTTAAGTTTTTTTAATTGAAAGTATAACGATGAGTTCTAGTTACCTGCTAAAATTCTGATAGCAACAAAAACAGCAATAATTAATCCGCCGTAGATTAATACTTTTTTACCTGCATTTTTATAATAACGTTCATGATTTTTAATGTCTTTTCTATAACTATAAATCATTAAAGCAATAAATGCAGTAATAAAAAAACACATAAATATAATTCTACCAGTTGAAAAATAAGCACTTAAAAACATTTTCTAATTTTTATTAGTTGTAAAAAAGAATAGAAAGTATAAATTTGATGTTTAAAAAAAATCTATATATTACTATCAATATCAGTTTGCAAAATTACGAATTTTTAAAAGTAGATAAACATTGTTTTTAAAGTATCTTCTAAAACATGCTTTAAAATATAGTGATAGATTAATTTAATCATACAGATGAAAAATAAAATAAAGGCAGTAACAGAATTTCATAAATCTTTTAAGGTAAACATTAATACAAATCCCATAGCTAATATTGGTGAGGATAGAAATAAACTTCGTTTTGATTTAATGAAAGAAGAAAATGAAGAATATTTAGAAGCAGCAAATAATAATGACTTGGTAGAGGTTGCAGATGCTTTAGGTGATATGCTTTATATTTTGTGTGGTACAATTATAGAGCATGGTATGCAAGATAAAATAGAAGAGGTTTTTGATGAAATTCAGCGAAGTAATATGAGTAAATTAGATGAGGATGGAAAACCTATTTATAGAGAAGATGGTAAAGTTTTAAAAGGGCCAAATTATTTTAAACCAAACATTAAAGAAATATTAGAAAAATAAATCTCGTTATTTGATAAAGTAACCACTTATTCCGCTTAAAATACTTTGTACAGCATAAGAAGCTAAGATTAATCCCATAATTTTACTAATAACCGTAATACCATAGCTACCAATTTTTTCTTGTACTCTGTTGGCAATCAGTAATAAAATAGCCGTTAAAGCAATAACAAATAATACAAGAAAAGAAGTAAGAGCTTGTTCTTGTATAGAATAAAGATGATTATCAGTTAATAAAACAACTGCCATTATTGCTCCAGGAGAAGCAATTGAAGGAATTGCTACAGGAAAAATAGTAACATGCCTATAATCTGTAATTTGACTTTTTTCTCTTTCAGGTTTTCCATCACCAAAAATCATGGTAATAGCAAATAGAAAAAGAATAACACCACCAGATATCTGAAAAGCATCTAAAGTAATAGACATCCCTTCTAAAATAAATTGACCAATTACTATAAAAAATAATAGAATAAAGAAAGCAACTACTGCAGCTCTTATAGCAACTTTTTTCTTTTCTATTTTATTTAATTCTTTAGTGGCTTCTAAATAAACAGGCACAGAACCAATAGGATCTAAAACTGCAATTAAAAAGAAAATTTGGGTAATTATTGAAGCCATAACTATTGATAAATAAGGTTGGTAGAGTATGTTATAAAGTAAATATATAAAATAAAAGCTTTAAAGTGATTACCTTAAAGCTTTTATAATTTTTATTGATTGATTATGTTTTAAAGCATTACTCGCCAACCGTAAGGGTCTTCTGCTTTGTTTGTTTGTATATCTGTAATAGATTTTTTTAAAGTTTTTGCAAAAGAATTTTCTAATTCAGGTAAATCATAATCAGTACCTTGATAACCAAAACCAGAGATAGGAGAAATTACGGCTGCAGTTCCTGCACCAAACATTTCTTTTAAACTACCACTTTGTGCAGCAGCAATAACTTCTGAAACAGTAATTTTTCTTACTTCTACATCTATTTTAGAATCTTCTGCAATTTGGATAATACTTTTACGTGTAATTCCGTCTAAGATTCTATCGTTTGTTGGACTTGTAATTAAAGTATCATTAATTCTAACAAAAATATTCATTGCACCAGCTTCTTCAATATATTCGTGCGTATTATCATCCGTCCAAATAACTTGATTATATCCTTTTTCGATAGCCAATTGGGTTGGGTAAAACTGTGCAGCATAATTACCACCTGCTTTAGCAAAACCTACACCTCCATTTGCAGCACGAGCATATTTTTCTTCAATTAAAACTTTTACTTTTCCAGAAAAATAAGCACCAGAAGGAGCAGAACAAATTATAAATTTATAACCATCTGCAGGAGATGCATGAAAACCAATACCAGATGCAAACATAAAAGGTCTTATGTATAAAGAACTACCTTCGTTTGTAGGAATCCAAGCATTATCTACCTCTAATAATTTTTTTAAACCTTCCATAAAAATATCTTCAGGAATTTGAGGTATTACCAAACGTTCTGCAGACTTGTTTAATCGTTTACAGTTGTCTAAAGGTCTAAATAACATTGTATTTCCTTTATCGTCTTTGTAAGCTTTCATTCCTTCAAAAATAGATTGACCGTAATGGAAAATTTTAGAAGAAGGATCTAAAGAAATAGGAGAATACGGCTTAATAACAGGTGTTTGCCATTCTCCATTTACAAAATCACATTCTAACATGTGGTCAGAATATACACTACCAAAAGGTAAATTATTAAAATCTACAGAATCGATCTTCGATTTTTCTATACGTTGAATTTCTATATTAGATTTCATTTTAGCTATTTAAATTTAACAGCAAATGTACATAAATTATCGTTCTTTCAATATAACTAATTCATTGGTTTTATTCTTTGAAATACGTACTTTTGTAACTTACTCAATCCAAACTTATAAGAGATGAAATATTTAGTACAGATATGTTTAATTACAATAATTGCTTTTACTGCATGTAAAGAAGCAAAAAAGGAAACTAAAGAAGTAGAAAAGCCAAAACAAGAAATTGCTTTTGCTTCTTTTGGAGATAAAATTACAAGTGAAGATGCTATTACTTCTGCACAAATGTTTGATAAGTTTAAAACTTTAGAATTAGGCGATACGGTTAATGTAAAGTTTGCTTCTAGTATTAATGATGTTTGCTCTAAAAAAGGATGTTGGATGAAATTACCTTTAGATAAGGAAACAGAAACAATGGTTCGTTTTAAAGATTATGGTTTTTTTATGCCTTTAGATTCTAAAGATAGCGAGGTAATAGTACAAGGTAAAGCTTTTGTAACAGAAACTTCTGTAGAAGATTTACGCCATTATGCAGCAGATGCAGGCAAATCTGAAGAAGAAATTGCTGCAATAACAGAATCTAAAATAGAATTTGCTTTTGAAGCAAATGGTGTTTTAATGAAAACAAAGTAATTTATAAAATTTGAAAAGAGAAATTTTAATTACCTCAGATGGTTCTACAACCATTAATTTACCAGATTTAAACGAGCAATATCATTCTAAAAATGGTTCTATTAACGAGTCTTACCATGTTTTTATAAACAGTGGATTAAAGTTAGTAGCAGAAAAAGAAGTGTCTATTTTAGAAATTGGTTTTGGTACAGGTTTAAACTGTTTTATAACCTATTTAGAGGCAGAAAGAAATATAAATTATGTTGGTGTAGAAGCATATCCGGTAACGGCTGATGAGGTAGAAAAAATGAATTTTATCTCTATTTTAAATGCTGAAAAAGAAAGTATCTATTTTGATAAAATACATCAAGTTTCTTGGGAAGAAAAAAATCAGATTTCTGATACATTTTCGTTAACAAAAAGAAAGCAGTTTTTTGAAGATATTGAAGATAAAGATGCTTTTAATTTAATATATTTTGATGCATTTGGTGCACGTGTTCAACCGCAACTGTGGACTGTAGAGATTTTCCAAAAAATGTATGAAGCTTTAAAAGAAAACGGAATATTAGTAACTTACTCTGCTAAAGGAAGTGTTAGAAGAGCTATGCAAGAAGTTGGTTTTATGGTAGAAAGGTTGCCTGGGCCTCCTGGAAAAAGAGAGATGTTAAGAGCAATTAAAAAAAGTTTGTAATTACATTATAAAAAAATAAATAGAGTTTATAGATTATGGAGTTTAAAAGAAAATTTGGAAGAAAAAAACAGACAAAACCAACAAAAGGTCTTTTTTTAGTTATTGTCTTAGTTTTTGTTTTAATCCTTTGGTTTAAGGCAGAAGATATTATGAATGCGTTGTTTTAGAAGCTATTTCCTGTTTTCACTACTCGCTTTTTTTAGCGCTTCGCTAGATGTGCTTCATAAAAATATCTTTTTATGAAACACAATCTAAAAAAGAGCTCAAACAAGCCGTTCAATCAGGGCTAAACGTATTTGCTAACTTTTTAGAAAACCTATTTTTTAAAACGTCTTCCTTTCCAATTATATTTAAAAAAAATGGATTTAAAAACCACTAAAATGCTAAAGAAAGGATATAATAAACTCGCAAAAACATACCATTTGTAAAAGCTTGATTTTATCTTGAAAAACTTAATAGTTGGTAAGAATAAAAACAAATCAACAATCATTTTTAATACAAAAGGAATAAAAAGCATTGCTAAACTTCCCAAAAATAAATAGTAAATCACTAAAAAATTGACAAGTAAAACGAGTAAGCCAATCAGTTTGACTTTAAAAGAACTAAAATTACTAGATTTTGCAGCCCATCTTGTTCTTTGGTTTAATAAGTCTGTCCAACTTTTAACAGGAAAAGTGGTTACAATTGCTTCATCCGATTTTAAATATAGAACACTTTTTTTATCTGATTTTATAAATTTTTCTAATAGAAAAATATCATCTCCACTCGCAATAGAATTGTTTCCTGCAAAGCCATTTAATTTTAAAAACGCTTCTTTCTTATAAGTAAAATTTGCACCATTACATAAAAAAGGAAAATTAATGCCAAAACCACCAATTGTAGTTCCTTGCATGCTCATAAAATCTAATAATTGAAATTGTTCTAAAAAAATATTTTCTACATTATAATTAACAGGTGCAACAACCATTTTGGGTTCTTTTTCTTGGATAAAAGAGTCTAATTTTTTTAACCAATTTATAGGTAAAATACAATCGGCATCAGTAGTTACAATCCAATCATTTTTAGCAATGACAATTGCTGTGGTAATTGCATCTTTTTTAGGCGAATTAGAAGTTCTATTATTTTTTAATACTTTAAAAATGTTTTTTTGATTGTAACCAACTTCATAATTCTCAATAAAACGATTGATTATTTCAACAGAATTATCAGTAGAATCATCATCAACTAAAATAAATTCTACTAAGTTATTAGAATAATTAATTTTAGAAATAGAAGTTAATAAATGAGGTAAGTTTTTAGCTTCATTCCGAAAAGGAATGATCACAGAAAAAGAATTGATTTCTATTTTTTTCTCTGTTTTAAATTCATCAACTTTATGAAAACCAATTGATAGTGATATAATAAGAATTGAGTAACAAGTAAAAATGAAAATTAAAAACCAAATCATGTTGCTAAATTAGGTTTAAAAATGATTACAAAATAACTTCCTACAATTGCTGGTAATACAAAATTTAAAATCCACATTAAAGTAGTTGTAGATAAAATAGTAAGCGGTGATATATTATTAAAAAACGAAAACACCCAAATTGCTACAGAACCTTTTAAGACAACATCAAATAAAGATAACATCGGTATTATAGAGGCAATTAAATAAACAGAAGTAATTGCAGAAATTGCGTCAAAATAAGAAATATCAATTTTAAAAATCAGCAATAAAAAGTAAAACTGATGAGAGAAAATCACGAATCTTAAAAACGAAAAAAGACTGACTTTAATATTCATATTCTGCGGAATTTCCTTTATAAAAGTTCTTGTCTTATTAAAATAAGATTTACTAAAATTAAAATATTTTGCAACAAAAAATAAAGCAGTAATTCCAAATATTCCTATAACTGAAAAGATGATAATTTGCTGAAAATCGATTTCAATTTTATGTTGAAAAACAAAATAGCTAAAACCAATAATTCCAAAAATTAGCGTCATCAACATTTGGTAAAAATTGCCAATAAAGTTTAATCCAAAAATTTTTTTTCTGTCTTTTTTATTAAAATACATTGCTTTTGCTCCGTATTCTCCAATTCTGTTTGGTGTAATTAAAGAAGCCGTTAAAGAAGCTAAACTTTGTATAATAGCTTTTTTAAATGAATAATTACCAATAAAAGAAATTAATAAATGCCATTTTTTAATTTCTAAAAACCAGTTTAAAAATGTAAAAAATAATAAAAAAAGGATGTTTTTAACTGAAAAAATATGGTTTTGAATCAAATTTTGATAAAAAGTAGTAAATTCTAATTGTTCGTTTTCTAATAATCGGATATAAATAAAAAACAAGCACCCAATTACAATCGATAGTTTTATTATCAACCAAAAGAATTGTTTAGTTTTGTCTGCAAGCGAATTATACATTTTTTGCAAAGTAATAAATATTCATCGGTATGTTTGATGATAAACAGAAAAACAATCTGAGATTTTGGCGATAGAAAAAATTATTTTGGGCATTGACCCAGGAACTACAATTATGGGTTTTGGATTGATAAAAGTAGTTGGCAAAAAGATGGAATT
Organism: Polaribacter sp. Asnod1-A03; assembly: GCF_045063585.1. Taxonomy (NCBI): domain Bacteria; kingdom Pseudomonadati; phylum Bacteroidota; class Flavobacteriia; order Flavobacteriales; family Flavobacteriaceae; genus Polaribacter; species Polaribacter sp. Asnod1-A03. The sequence continues at coordinate 2,383,980 of NZ_JBEFOE010000009.1, forward strand.
TATTCAAATGAATGAATTGATGTTAAAAAAATACGACGATCATTATCTAAAATTAAAACTAATTTTTGAACGTACAATTGAGTTAATAGACACTTATCATCCTGATGAAATTGCTATTGAAGCACCTTTTTTTGGTAAAAATGTACAATCGATGTTAAAATTGGGTAGAGCACAAGGAGTTGCGATGGCTGCAGGTTTATCTCGCGAAATACCGATTACAGAATATCTACCAAAGAAAATTAAAATGGCAATTACCGGAAGCGGAAGCGCAAGTAAAGAACAAGTTGCTTTGATGTTGAAATCTGTTTTAAATTTAAAAACATTACCTAAAAATTTAGATGCAACAGATGGTTTAGCAGCTGCAGTTTGTCATTTTTACAATTCAGGAAAAGTTGTTGGCGGTAAAAATTATACCGGTTGGGCTAGTTTTGTAAAGCAAAATGAAAAACGAGTTAAAAAATAATGGCCGGCATATACATTCACATACCGTTTTGTAAACAAGCATGTTTTTATTGCGATTTTCACTTTTCTACTTCTTTAAAAAAGAAAGAAGAAATGATTTCTTGTTTGGTAAAAGAAATAGAAATTAGAAAGGATGAATTGCAAAATGAAATTATAGAAACCATTTATTTTGGTGGGGGAACTCCGTCTGTTTTAAATACAGATGAAATCAATTTATTAATTGAAACTGTATATAAAAATCATACAGTAATTGAGAATCCAGAAATTACATTAGAAGCAAATCCGGATGATTTATCCGAAGAAAAAATAATAGCATTTTCTAAGACAGCAATTAATCGATTAAGTATTGGTGTTCAATCTTTTTTTGAAAAAGATTTAAAACTGATGAATCGTGCACATAATACATCTGAAGCAAAAAACTGCTTACAAATTGCTACAAAATATTTTAAAAATATTTCTTTAGATTTAATTTACGGAATTCCGGATTGTACGAATGAAGAGTGGAGAGCAAACATACAAACCGCATTAAGTTTTGATATACCGCATATTTCTAGTTACGCACTTACTGTAGAAGAAAAAACGGCTTTAGATACGTTAATCAAAAAAGGAAAAATAAAAAATATAGATGAAGAAAAAGCAGAAGAGCAATTCCATATTTTAATAGAAGAACTTAAAAAAGTAAATTTTATACATTATGAGTTGTCTAATTTTGGTAAAGAAGGTTTTTTTAGTAAAAATAACACAGCTTATTGGTCGGGTAAATCTTATTTAGGTATTGGACCGTCTGCACATTCTTTTAATGGTAAGCAAAGAAGTTGGAATGTTAGAAACAATCCTAAATATATTAAGTCTATAAAAGAAAATAAATTACCAATAGAAAGAGAAACTTTAACCAAAACGGATGGTTATAATGAATATGTTATGACGGGTCTAAGAACTATTTTGGGAGTTTCATTAAATAAAGTCACCAATAATTTTGGAGAAAAATATACAATTTATCTAGAAAAACAATCAGACAAATTTATTAAACAAGATTTGTTGTATATTGAAAACCGAATTTTAAGAGCTACTGAAAAAGGCAAATTTTTAACAGACGGAATCGCTTCAGATTTATTTATGATAAATTAGGGTTATTCCATTAAATACATAAAAATAAATTTCAGTACAAAATGAAGGCAGTAATAGAATACAATTCTAGAAAAATAGAAATTAATGTTTCTAAACCTATAGATATATCAATACCAATTGATATGGATAAGGCTAAAATTAACGCTTGGGGTATAGATGATCCTAAAATAGAGGTAGAAAATTTTAATGGTTATGAGGTAAGTGTAGCAAATGGAGCTGCGGTTAATTTTAATTACATTAAATTTAACCCACATTCTCATATTACACATACAGAATGTGTTGGTCATATTACCAAAAAAGTACATTCTGTAAATCAAAACTTAAAACATTATTTCTTTTTAGCAGAATTGGTAACGGTTGCTCCAGAGCAAGTAGGCGAAGATTTTGTAATTTCAGAAAAGCAATTAAAAACAGCTTTAAGAAATAAAAAAAGAGATGCCATTATAATAAGAACATTGCCAAATTTATCAGATAAAAAAACCGCAAGATATTTTAATACAAATCCTGCTTATTTATCCAAAGAAGCTGTTAATTATTTGGTAGAAAAAGAGATTAAACATTTATTAATTGATTTACCATCTGTAGATAAAGAAAAAGATGGAGGTAAATTAGAAGTACACAATATTTTTTGGAATACTGTAGGAGATATAAGAATGGATGCAACAATTACAGAATTTATTTTTGTAAAAAATGATGTTGAAGACGGTGAGTATTTGTTAAACTTAATGATTGCTCCGTTCGAAAATGATGCAACACCAAGTAAGCCTATTTTATATAAAATTATAAAATAAGTAAGATGAGAAACATTCTCAAACTTGAAGAATTACTGATGTTTCTTTTATCTATTATTGCTTTTAATCATTTAAATTTTGATTGGTGGTGGTTTTTGGCTTTATTTTTATTGCCAGATATAAGTTTTTTAGGGTATTCTATAAGCGTAAAATTTGGAACGTATTTTTATAATTTTTTTCATCACAAAGGATTTGCAATTGCATTAGGTGTTTTAGGATATTACATTGATAACGAAATTTTAAAATTATTAGGAGTCATTTTTTTTAGTCATTCTTCTTTTGATAGAATCTTAGGTTATGGACTAAAATATTCTGATGATTTTAAAAATACACATTTAGGTAAAATAGGAAAGAAGTAGTTTTTAAAACCACTTCTTTCTTTTAAAATACCAAACAGAAATAATAGTTACTAAAACCATAATTCCTAGTAAAATAAAATAACCGTATTTTAATTTAAGCTCTGGGATGTTTTCGAAGTTCATTCCGTAAATTCCGGCTAAAAAAGTAAGTGGAATAAACACAACCGAAAGAATAGTAAGTGTTTTCATTACTTCATTCAATCGATGACCTTGTATACTAAAAATCAAATTTATTTTACTTTCTAACTCTTGCAATTCAAAATCTATATTAGAAACTAAATTGTTGGTTTGTTCTTTTAATTCGCTAAAATATTTTACATTAAAACCATCAATTTCAATCTTTTCTAGTTTTACAATAGTATCTCTTAAACTTAAGGTTGCCTTTTTAAAATTGAATAATTCTTGTTTTCTTTTTTCTACCAAAGATGTAAATTCTGGTGTTGGTTTTATATGCGTAGAGTTTAATTTGTCGGCACTTAATTCGGCATTTTCTTCATAAGTATCTTGGTAATTATCAATAATAGATTCTAATAATAAAAAGAGTAAATAGTCTGCTTTTTTCTTTCTTACAATCCCTTTATTACCTTCTAAACGTTCACGAATCCAGTTAAAATAATCACCCGTTTTTTCTTGTATAGACCATAAAAAATCTGCCGAAACAATAAAAATCATTTGTTCAGAATCTAGTTTATTACTTTCTGTAATTAAAACTCTTGTGGTAACAAAAAATAAATTATCTAATAAAATTACTTTATTAGGATGCTCTTCATCACTTAAAAGTTTTATTAAAAAATCGTCTAATTTGTTTTGATAAATAATTTTTTTATAAACATCTTGAAACTTAATTCCGTAGGTATTTAACCATTTTGTAGTATTAGAATTATCAGCAAAAATAATTTCTGATAAAGAAGAAAACTTAGTTTTCTCATAATCCTTCTCAGAATATTTAATAATGGTTGTGTTGTTTAAAAAATCATTTTCCATTTTAAAAATAATTGTAAATTTGATAGATAAAGATACTTCTTAAATTGTAAAAAAATCAATTTTAAAATCAAGAGTTTATGAATATAGAACAATTAAGAGATTTTTGCCTCACAAAAAAAGGAGTAACAGAACATTTTCCTTTTGATGAATCTACGTTGGTTTTTAAAGTGATGAACAAAATGTTTTTATTAACTGGTTTAACCAATTGGGAAAAAGGCGAAAGTAAAGTCAATTTAAAATGCAATCCAGAAAAAGCAATTGAATTAAGAGAAATATACGAAGGAATTTATCCTGGTTTTCATATGAACAAAAAACATTGGAACACAGTTTTGCTAAATTCTAGCGATGTTTCTGATGATTTAGCGCGAGAACTCATCAATCATTCTTATGATTTGGTTGTAAAAGGTTTGACAAAAAAACTTCAAGCAGAATTAGCAGAATTGTAGGTTTTTAACATGATGAAAATTAATACAAAAGAAATTCTAGAAAAACATTGTTACACAAAATTGGTGTATCAGCGAATAAATAAAAAATTAAACACCGATTTTTCTAAGAGTGAAATAGAGGATTTCATCAGAAAAATATTAGTAGCAACTGATTTACAAAACTATCAAAAAAAAGGAAAGAATTTTTATGTTTCTGATAAAGAAAATAACATCAGAATCACAATTAATAGCAACACTTTTAGAATTATAACTGTTGATAAATTTAAATGATTTGTAAAATGAAAAAGCAAGAACTAAGAAAAATTTACAAACAAAAACGGAGCGATTTAACAGAATCTCAAATTGTTGATTTTCAACAAAACATTTTTCAACAAGTTTATAATTTAGATATTTCTGAAGTAAAAACGGTTCATTTATTTTTATCTCTTAAAAAATTTAAAGAAATAGACACACAACCAATTATTGATTATTTTAGAAGTAAAAAAATTCGAATCGTTGTTAGTAAATCAAACTTAGAAAATAAGACACTTGCGCATTTTTATTTAGAAGAAAATACAGTTTTAGAGTTGAATAAATACGGAGTTCCAGAACCTGTAAATGCACAACAAGTGGATGAAAAAATACTCGATATTGTTTTTGTTCCTTTATTAATTTCTGATAAAAAAAACTACAGAGTTGGTTACGGAAAAGGTTTTTACGATCGTTTTTTATCAAATTGTAAAAAAGACGCAAAATTTATAGGTGTAAACTTTTTTAAACCAATTGATAAAATTGAAGATGTTAACGAATTTGATATTCCTTTACATCAAATAATCTATCCTAAATAAACTTTAAATCGCTTATTATTCTTTGTAAATTTGTTTTGGAAATACTTCGATAAAATTTTGTAAAATGTGAAATTTCTTGGCCTGATATGGATTTCTAAAAAAAGAATTCAGTATGTCAGTTCGAGTGATTTTTCTGACAAAAGAAGAAAAATTGTATCGAGAATATTTTAATAAAACCGTAGCAAAATGATTGTACAAGGAAATATAGTTGACATACAAAATAAACGAATTTTTAAAGGAGAAGTTGAAGTTAAAGATGGCAAGATTTTAGAAGTTAGAGAAGCCATACATAACCAAGAAAATTATATTTTACCCGGTTTTGTAGATGCACATATTCACATAGAAAGTTCTATGTTAGTACCTTCAGAATTTGCAAAAATTGCAGTTATTCATGGTACGGTTGCAACGGTTTCTGATCCGCATGAAATTGCCAATGTTTTAGGTATAAAAGGTGTTGAGTTTATGATTGAAAACGGAAAGAAAGTTCCGTTAAAATTCAATTTTGGGGCGCCATCTTGTGTGCCAGCAACTTCTTTTGAAAGTGCCGGAGCAATTATCAATTCTGATGATATTAGGGTAATGATGGAAAATCCAGATATTAAATATTTGGCAGAAATGATGAATTATCCGGGTGTTTTGTTTGATGATGCTGAGGTTTTAGCAAAAATTGAACATGCAAAAAATAACAATAAACCTATTGATGGTCATGCGCCAGGTGTAAGGGGCGATGATGCTACTAAATATATCGCAGCCGGAATTTCTACAGATCATGAATGTTTTACATTCGAAGAAGCTTTAGAAAAGCTACAAAAAGGAATGAAAGTAATTATCCGTGAAGGTTCTGCTGCTAAAAACTTTGAAGCTTTAATCAATTTATTACCAGAACATTTCGAAAATATGATGTTTTGTTCTGATGATAAACATCCAGATGATTTGTTGTTGGGGCATATCAATCAAGTTTGTGAGAGAGCAGTTGCTAAAGGAATTGATGTTTTTAAAGTATTACAAGCAGCGTGTGTAAATCCTGTAAAACATTACAATTTAGATGTTGGTTTGTTGCAAAAAAATGATTTTGCAGATTTTGTTGTAGTTGATAATTTAGAGAAATTCAATGTTTTAGAAACGTATATAAACGGAGAATTAGTTGCCAAAAATGGAGCTTCTTTTGTAGAATCTGTTCCGTTTGAAGTATTGAATAATTTTAATACGGATAAAAAAGAAGCTACCGATTTTAGGTTTGAATCTTCATCAGAAAAAATTAGAGTTATTGAAGCTTTAGATGGAGAATTGGTTACCAATCAAATTGAAGCAGAGTCTTTAATTGTTGATGGAAATTTAGTTTCTAATACAGCAACAGATGTTTTAAAAATGACGGTTGTAAATCGTTATCAAAATGACGAACCAGCAATTGCTTTTATAAAAAATTTCGGAATTAAAGAAGGTGCTATTGCTAGTTCTGTAGGGCATGATTCTCATAATATAATTGCTATTGGGGTTTCTGACGAAGCTATTTGTAAAGCTGTAAATTTAATTATTGAAAATAGAGGTGGAGTTTGTGCTGTAAACACAACAGAAGAGAAAATAGTTTCTTTACCAGTTGCAGGAATTATGTCTGATAAATCAGCAGAAGAAATAGGGAAGTCTTATGCGGAATTAGATAAAATGGCAAAGCAAATGGGTAGTAAATTACGTGCTCCTTATATGAGTTTGTCTTTTATGGCGTTGTTAGTTATTCCTTCATTAAAATTATCAGACAAAGGTTTGTTTGATGGAACTTCTTTTCAATTTACATCTTTAGAAGTTTAAAAAATGGAAACAAAAATTATCATACAATATTGTCCAAAATGTAGATGGTTATTACGTTCTTCTTGGATGTCACAAGAATTATTAACTACTTTTGAAACGGAAATTAGTGAATTAACATTAAACCAGCTGCCGCAGGTATTTTTAGAATTCATGTAAATAAAACATTAATTTGGTGTAGAAAAGAAAACGGTAGTTTTCCGGAAATAAAAGAATTAAAACAATTGGTAAGAGATAAAATTGCACCCAATAAAAATTTAGGACATTCTGATAAAAAATAATTTTTTAAAAGAGATATTCAAAAACCGCATCTTCTTTATCATTAAAAACAACTTGGTTTCCAATAAATTTAAAATTGAGTTTTTGTAATAATTTTTGTGAATTCTTATTTTCTGGCATTGTAAAAGCAAGCACTTTTTCTTGTTTAAAAGTTTTACGTACATAATCAATAATTTGTACCGTTGCTTCTTTTGCAAGTCCTTTTCCTCTAGCTATTGGTAAAAATCCATAACCAATATCTATAAATTCTAGATTGTCTCTTTTTAACGCTGTAGAAACTCCAATTGCCTCATTAGTTTCTTTTAAAATTACGGTAAAATAGCCTAATCCACTTTTAGAATACTCTTTTTTCATCTTACTTAAAAAAATGGCTGTTTCTTCTATAGATTTTAGGTTTTTATCATTTATAAAACGTATCCAATCTGGGTCGTTAAATAGGTTAAAATAAAAAGGAGCATCTTTAATTTCAAAATCTCTAATAATTAGTCTTTCGCTTTCTAATTTCATTCAATAAAAATAAAGAGTTTTACTTTAAAAATGTAAATTTGTGCAACAAAAAAATATTATGAGTTTACAACAAGATTTAGAAAATAGAAGCGGAAATCAATGCGAATTATGTGCATCAACAACAAATTTATCAATTTACGAAGTAAAACCAACGATAACTGGTGGTGGTGGAGTAGACGGTAGTTTATTGGGGTGTGAAACTTGTGTAACTCAAATAGAAAATCCAGAAGAAGTAGACGCAAATCATTGGCGTTGTTTAAACGATTCTATGTGGTCTGAGCATAGAGCTGTAAAAGTGGTTGCATGGAGAATGTTGTCTCGTTTAAGAACAGAAGGTTGGCCGCAAGATTTATTAGATATGATGTATTTAGAAGATGACGATTTACGTTTTGCAAAAGAATCTGGAGATCATTTAGATGATAGCGAAAAAATTATTCACAGAGATGCAAACGGTGCTATTTTAGAAGCTGGAGATTCTGTAGTTTTAATAAAAGATTTAAAAGTAAAAGGATCTAGCATGGTTGCAAAACAAGGAACTGCAGTGCGTAGAATTTCTTTAGATCATGAAAATGCAAAATATATTGAGGGTAAAGTTGGACCAACGCAAATTGTAATTATTACAGATTACGTTAAGAAAATGGCAGAAAAAGAGTAGAATGTCATTTCGAGTGCAGTTGAGAAGTTGGGCGTTACCTTTCAGGTCGCGCTTTACACTATATCTTTTTAGTTTTGTTCTCGATATAAATTTATTCATTCTTCACAAATTCACTCGAACTGACAACTAAAAAGGATGCCGTTTCAATCGCTAACGCACCCCTTTGCCAGCAAATAGCATTACAACATTTTTTGTTGTTTATTATAAAAAGAATCGGCTTGTAATTTCATTAAATTACGAGCCATTTTTTGTTTGTAAGCGTAGATTTCTTCTTCTGTAGAAATATCTTCATATACTTTTTTATTAATGCTAATATCTGCTTTTAGCATTTCTTCTCTTTGGTTTACTTGTTGTTTAACCCAAGTTTTTATTGCAGTTTCATTATCTTCTAATTTAAAATCATATTCGCTTTTTGGTGAAATTAATTTTGCAAAAATTGGCGAAGTTTCTATGGCTAAAAATAATAAGAAAATAAAAAAGGAAGGCAACCAAGGTAATTTACTTAAAGCATTTATTCTTGCCATTAAACCATCAAAATTGGTGATAATTGGTTGTGTTTTACTTTCGTATATTTTTTGATTTTTTTGAAGCTCAATAATAGCTAACTCTTTTTCTTTTATTTTTTCTGAGTTTTCTTTTTTAAGTTGATTTAACTCAGTTAAAGCAGCATCGTGTTTTGCTCTTTTTTCTTTATAAACAGGTCCTTTTCCTAATAATTTGGTTCCTTTTCTGCCTTCTGCTTCTGCAATATAAGTTTCATATAAAGTGTTTGTTGCAATTTCTTTTTGTGTTATTTCTGTTTTTAAAAGATTAATTTCTGAATTTATTTTGGCAATCTCAGGTGTAAATTGTGCTGCAATCTGAGTTTTATTATCTAAAGTCATTTGGTTTTTTTCTGTTAATAAAACCTGATTGATTTCTTTTTCGAACAACTTTAATTCTAAAGGTTTAGAAATTACGATGGCAATAATTACTGCTAATAAAATTCTTGGTGATGCTTGTAAAAATTCTTTCCATTTAGAATCTCTTTTTTTGATGGTAGCGACTATAAATCGATCTAAATTAAAGATTAACAATCCCCAAATAATTCCGAAGAAAATAGAAGTGTATATATTATCAAACACGGTAAACAAAGCATAACTACCCGCAATTGTTGCCATAACTGCAGTAAAAAATACTGTTGCACCAATACCAACATATTTGTTTTGTTCTCCGTCAGAACAGTTATTTATTAGATTTTTATCTACACCAGAACAAGTAATAAAGAATTTTTTAAGCATAATTATAAGTTGCTGTCAGTTCGAGTGAATTAATGAGAAACGAATTAATTTGTATCGAGAATCCTATTATTACTTCTCTATTCGTTTTTTTTTCTTAGAAAAAGAAAATTACTTAAAATGACATTTTATACAAGTACAACGCTATTATAGTGAATTTGTTACACAAAAAAACCTCGAAATTTCGAGGCTTTTTTTAATTGTTAATTATTTATTTTCTTTTTTTGGTGGAGTAGGAGAAACAGGAAGGTCATTACCGGTTCTATTTTTCCAAAAGAGTAAATAACTAATTATGTAATTATACTAAATATTATTCTTTTCATCTATTTTCATTTTTGCTTGTTGCCAATTGCTGTAAAAAAAGGTGACTCCAATAAGAATATACTTATTTTGTTCACCATTAGAGCATTCGTTAATTAAGTTTTTATCAACTCCAGAGTAGATAAGAAAGAAGTTTTTAAGCATTATTAATTAGATAATAATAGAATGCCTTAAAATATAATTTGTTATTTGAGTAATATCTAGAGCTATAATTTATTTTATTTCTTTTTATTTTCATGAAAATTAGGATCATTATCTTTAAACTCAGCAATGATTTCACCTTCTTTATTAACAACCTGAGGAATATATTGCCCAGATATTATATCTGTTGCATTAACTTGAATTTCTGAAAGTACTTTCCCATTTTCATTTATTAATTTTCCCTCTCTGTTATAGTATTTTATTTTACCATAAGTCTTCACATAAAAATGTTGTTTGCCATTTATAGTTTTGAATCCAGTTGTTGGATAATTCTTTGGGACTTTAATAGAATATGATTTTGTTTTTACTTTTTTTTGTGATTTTGGAGCAAAGTCATTTCCAGTTCTTTTTTTCCAAGCTTCATAAGCATTTTTAGCTTTTAAAATTTCTGTTTCAGAAGCATTAGGATTTGGTGGTGGAGGTGGAATTAATAATTTTTCTTCTTCTGTTAAATCTTTTCTTAATTTATAAAAGACTTTGTTGTTTTTCATTAATCTTATATAAGGATTGTGAGGATGAATTGGTCTTTTTACTTTTCTTTTATTCTCTTTTGATAGTTCAAAATATAAACTTCCTAATTCTGAAAAACTATCTGTTAAATCTAGCTGTCTTTTTGCAGAACTCTTTATGAAATGAGGTTCTTTTTTTCTGTCGTCTTCATAGTAGTTGTTTTTTCTTTTGTAGACATCTAGAGGATTATTTACTTGTTTATATAATTCATTAATATCTTTTAACTTAAGTTCAATAGGATTTACACTTTGTTTAGAAGATTTATTCGACTGAATTGGCGAATCTATATATTCTTTCTTTTCTGGAGTTTCCTCAATTACTTCGATTACTTCTACTATTTTACCATTAGGTAACTTTCCTTTTAATGGAGTTTGTTTTTTTAATAAAACCTTATGAGGTTTTGGTGACAACGTAAAATTTTTAAAGCTAATCTTATAAATGCCAGACTTTCTTAATTCATTTTTAATATCATTAACAAGCTCATAATTTAGATTCGCTTTTGGAGCCGCTTCTAAAATAATATGAGCATCTTCAATATCATTAATTTCAGCATCAATTACTTTTTTTAAGTTATTGATATTTGTTGATTGATTTTGTATTATTAACTCTCCTTCTTTCTTTATCAAAAGAACATATTTATCCATTTCTGAATTTGACAATCCTTTTCTTAAAGAAGAATTTTCTTCTACAATTGTTTCTGTCGGTTCTTCTGCAATTTCTATTATTTCTTGTGCTTCAACTCTTTCTGCAAAGAGGAATACAAAACTTGCTAATAACGGAATTACCGCCAGTTTTTTTAACAAGATTTTTGATTGTGAACTTTGTGTTGTCATCATTTTTAATCTTTTTTTAGTTAATGAATAATTCAAATTACTGGCCAAGTAATAGTCGTTTTTCCAAGCAGCTTTGTTTAGTAATAAGTGCTGATATTGGATTGCGTTTTTATGTTGATTGATTACAGTTTCGTCTGCTAAAAATTCATGATTTAATTTCATCGCTTTTTTTAACAAAATAAAAAATGGATTTATCCAGCAAACAACTTGAATAATTTCAAGAATCAAAATGTCTAATGTGTGTTTTTGAGTAACATGTGTTAGCTCGTGCGTAAATAATTCTTGCTCAATTTTTTGATTTTCATATTCATTTTTATTGATAAAAATATAGTTCCAAAAAGTATGAGGTAGTATTTTATCATCAACCAAAACTAGTGTCGAATTTTGATAAGCAATTTTTGTATTTTTTTTAATCTTATTAAGAATATTTATTAAGTTTCTTACAAATCGTATCAATAAAATAAAAGAAACAAATACGTAAAAACCGAGAAATATTTTTGTGTAATTAATTGATTCTTCGATAATATTTTCTGTTGGATAATTTTCGGTTGCAATAATTTCAGGAACCGTTTCTGTAGCTTGTAAAACAATAGGTGGTACATCAATATAAATAATATATAAAGGCACTAAAAAGGAAAATAAAATGCTGCTTAATAAATAAATACGATTAAAATTGTGCATTTTTTCTCTCTCTAGAACTAAATGATAAAATGCCAATAATAAAGCCAAACAAGTTGCCGATTTTAGTAGATATATAATCATTTTTGTTGCTTTTTAATTTGAGAATCTATTACTTTTTTTAATTCTTCTAATTCTTGTGTAGAAAGATTTGTTTCTTTGGTAAAAAACGATGCAAACTGACTTGCAGAATCGTTAAAGAAGTTTTTGATCAATCCGTTTACATGGTTAGAAAAATAGTCTGTTTTCTTAATAATCGGAAAATATTCTCTCGATTTCCCAAACAATTTATAGTCGATAAAACCTTTATCAGAAATCCTTTTTAATAAAGTTGCAACCGTTGTTGTTGCGGGTTTAGGTTCAGGAAAATCTTCTAATAATTCTTTTAAAAATGCTTTTTTACGTTTCCATAAATATTGCATTAATTGTTCTTCGGTTTTAGATAATTGCATGCTTATATTATTTTTTACTCTACAAACATAGAATAAAAAAATGAATTCTACAAATGTAGAGTTAAAATAAATGAAGATTTTATCTACATTTGTTTAAAAATCAAAAAGAAATCAATGATGAAAAAAAGTTTTTTTATTTTAAGTATTGTATTCCTAAGCTCTTGTGCTACAGTTAAATTTAAAGAAAAATGGCTTAAAGAAGAAGCGCCAATTAGTTTTAAAGCAAGGTTTGAAACAACAAAAGGTAATTTTGATATTGTAGCCAGAAGACCTTGGTCTCCTAAAGGAGTTGATCGATTATATCAAATGATAAAACACGATTATTATACAGATGTAGCTATTTTTAGAGTAGTTCCAGAATTTGTGGCTCAATTCGGAATTCATAATGATAGTATTATAAATAAAAGTTGGAAAAAAGGAATTGATGATGAACCAGCTTTGGCTAAAAACGATTCTATGGCAATTTCATTTGCAAGAGGAGGAAAGAGAACACGATCAAATCAAATTTTTATCAATTTAAAAGATAATAATAGGTTAGACTCGATTGAGTATTCTGGAGTAAAAGGATTTCCGGTAATAGCAAAAGTTATTGCAGGCCAAGAAAACGTAATGAAATTTTATGATGGTTACGGAGATAAATTGGGTAGAAGACAAGATTCTATAAATAAATATGGAAATGCTTTTTTAATGAAAAATTACCCAGAAGTAGATTACATTAAAAAAGCATATATTTTAAAGTAGTTTAATTGATTTCCTTATTGTAGATGTAAAAATTTGCATCAATTTCAAGGTCTTTACTTTCACTAGGTAAAGTTTGCCATTTTGCTGTTGGATAAATCCATTTTTCGTTACTATCAATAATAACTTTTAAAGGCATTTTAAAACCAGATACAACATTAGCCCAACGGTATTTTAAAGTTCCGTTTTCTATTGTGTATTCTAAAGTTGGTATTTTGATGGTTCTTAAATATTGATTGAAAAAAGGATTTAAATCAAAACCTGTTTCTGTACTTAAAAAATCTTCAATTTGTTTTGTAGTTACCGTTTGATGATAAAATGTTTTATTCATTTTTCTTAAAATACCTCGCCATTTGTCATCATTATCAATCCATTGTCTTAACGTATGTAAAATGTTAGCTCCTTTACTATACATGTCTCCAGAACCTTCTTTGTTTACATCATATTTACCAATAATTGTAGCTTTGTTTCTAATCGATTTTCTTTGTCCGATTACGTATTCTGATGCTGCTTTTTTACCATAATAATAATCGATAAAAATGTTTTCAGAATAGTCTGTAAAACTTTCATGAACCCACATATCTGCAATGTCTTTATAGGTAATATTGTTTGCAAACCATTCGTGGCCAGATTCGTGAATGATGATATAATCGAATTTTAATCCCCAACCAGAACCAGATAAATCACGACCTAAATATCCTTTTTTAAATTTGTTACCATAAGTAACTGAACTTTGGTGTTCCATCCCTAAATAAGGTGTTTCTACCAGTTTATATCCGTCTTCATAAAAAGGGTAAGGACCAAACCAATACTCAAAAGCTTTCATCATTTTAGGAGCATCTTTAAAGTGTTCTTTTGCGGTTTCTAAATTGTCTTTTAAAACGTAATAATCCATGTCTAAAGGACCTTTTTCTCCGTCATAAACTTCAGAAAAATGTGCATAATCTCCAATATTTACATTTACTCCGTAATTATTAATAGGGTTGTCTACAAACCAATTGTATGTTTTAGTCGCTCCGTTGTCTTTTACACTTTCTAATCTACCATTAGAAACATCCATTAAATGAGCCGGAACAGTAACACTAATTCGCATACTTTCTACTTCGTCATACATATGATCTTTATTAGGCCACCAAACACTTGCACCTAAACCTTGGCAAGAAGTAGCTACAAAATGATTGCCGTTTGCGTCTTTTTTCCAAGAAAAACCACCATCCCAAGGAGCTTTTCTTGCTTCTTTTGGGTTTCCTTGATAATAGACAACAATACTTTCTGTTTTACCTACAATTTGATCTTTTAAAAGCTGAACATAATGTGCATTTCCGTTATGTTTTACTTCTAACTCTTTACCGTCTTGTGTAACTTTTGTAATGATTAAAGGATCTTGTAAATCAATTTGCATTGATTTATTAGACGTTAAAACTTTGTATTTAATGGTGTTTTTTCCTGAAATGAATTTTTCATCAGGTTTTACTTCAATATCTAAATGATAATAAGTTAAATCCCACCAAATTCTTTCTGGAGTAATAGAGCCTCTAAGTGTGTCTTGTTCTGTGAAATTATTTTTTTCGCTCATTAAACCCTGAGAACAAGAACTTAAAGAGTAAAGGATTGAAAATAATAAGGCAAATTGAAAATGATACTTCATAAAAAATGGATTAAAAAGTTAAGTATTCAGCTTCTAAAAGATTCTTTAAAAGCTGAATTTTTATATATTATTTTATTTCAAAACCTTTTGCAGGTTTGGCATGTAGAAGATGGGTAACAAAATAATCCCAACGTCTACGAGTCATATAATTAGTCATATTACCATAACCATGTCTTTGGTTAGGAAACAAAATCATATCAAAATCTTTATTGGCTTTAATTAAAGCTTCTACAACCAGCATTGTGTTAGATGGATGTACATTATTATCTACAGAACCGTGGGTAATTAATAATTTTCCTTTTAAATCTTTGGCAACTAATTGATTTGCTTGACCATCATAGTTAGTTGTTCCATCTACTTTTCCTTCTAAATTACCATCAATTAAAAGACCTTGCCATTTTTCTCCCCAATCAGCTTCATAGTTTCTATTATCATGATTTCCTGAACCAGAAACAGCAACATCGTAAAAATATGGATACGCAAAAACAGCTCTTGTAGAAGCAAAACCTCCACCAGAATGTCCCCAAATACCAACTCTTTCAATATCCATTCCTTTATATTTTTGAGCTAATTGTTTAATAGCAGTAATATTATCTGGTAAACCATTATCGCCCATATTTCCATAATATGCGTCATGAAAAGATTTAGATCGCATTGGTGTACCCATTGCGTCAACAGCAACAACTACAAAACCTAATTCTGCTGCTGCTTGGAAATCTCTCCAAACAGGTTTAAAACCATAACTTCCAACAGAACCAGATTGTGGTCCAGGATAAATGTAATTTAAAACAGGATATTTTTTACTTTCATCATAATGACTAGGTAAGAACATTACTCCATATAAATCTGTATTTTCATCTCTTGCTTTTACAGAAAATTCAATAGGTTCTTGCCAGTTTTTAGCTTTTAAATCAGAAATATCGGCTGTTTCTAAATCCATTATTTTTTCTCCTTTACTATTTCTAACAACAGAAATAGGTGGAGTTGTAGTGGTAGAATAAGTATCTACAAAAGTTGTATAATCATCAGAAAAAGTAACAGAATGCGTTCCTTTACTTGGTGTTAAGTTGATAAGGTTTGAGCCGTCAAAATTTACAGAGTAGTAATAATTATGATACGGGTTTCCTTCTTCTTTTCCTCCAGCAACAAAGTAAATTTGTCTCTTTTCCTCATCAATATTTTTAACTTGTTTTACAATCCAGTTTCCTGTTGTAATTTGATTTTTTAACTGCTTAGTTTCTAAATCATACAAATAAATATGTCCCCAATTTGTTTTTTCTGAATACCAAATAAACTCATTAGAATCAAATAAAACTTGCCAATTTTCTGCTCTTACTCCAGATTCATAATATGTATCAACTTCTTCTTTATGAATTGATTTTACATTTCCGGTAGTAGCATCTGCAATTTGTAAATTAGCAATTTTATGATCTCTAGATCCAGAAACAAAAGCAAATTTTGTTCCTTCTTTATTCCATTGTGCATCTAATAATTCGTTTCTTCTATTAGCAATATGGTCTGTTGTAGTTCCTCTTTGAAAGTCTGCATCCATTTTTAAACGCACGGTCTTTGGTTTGTTGCCTAAATGAATAATTACTCTTTCTATGGTAAATATTTTGTCATCTCCAGGTAAAGGATGTTTCCAAGCTTCTAATTTAGGATGACCAACATTTGTAGAGGTTAAATACATCATACCAACTCCTCTTGCATCTTGCTGAAAAGTAGCAATTTTATCAGAATTTGGAGACCATTTTAAAACAGCTCCATCACTTTTAATCCAACCTGCATTATTGGTTGCGTAACCGTAATCTTGCTGTCCATCAAAAGTAAGTTGCGTTTTTTTATTGGTTTCTAAATTACGAACCCAAAGATTATAATTGTCTATATAAGCAGCCAATTTTCCATTAGGAGAAACATGTTCGTTTTTAGAAGCTCTTTTTAATTTTGAGGTAACTTTTGATAGTTTTTCTGTTTCTAAGTTATAACTAAAATCTTGTCTAAATGCAGTAAAGTTTACTGTTTTTAAATCGTCAGATAAATTAACACTTCTAAAAGGTAATGCATTTACATCAACTTCTTTGTCTAGTTCTTTTGATAAAACTTCGGCTAATTTTTGATGATCAAAAGCTTCTTTTTTCGTTTTTGATTTTGCATCAACAAGAAGAAATTTTTGACCATTTTTATTGGTTGTAGAATAGATAAATTTATTGTTATTTATAAACGTAGTTCCAGAAACTTGATTGTAAACCAAGCTGTATAAACTTCTGTCCATATGTGTGGCAGCAGCTTCATATTCTGCAATTGTAAACTCTTTCTGTTCCTCTTTTGTAGAGCAAGAAGCAATAAATACAGATATGCAAAAAAACGCAATTGACTTTAAGTGTGTTGTTTTCATTTATAGATTTGTTATTTGGTTTCTTTTGATAATTCTATGAAATATTGATAAAAATACGGAATGGTTTCAATACCTTTTAGATAATTCCAAACTCCAAAATGTTCGTCTGGAGAATGTATTGCATCTGAGTTTAAACCGAAGCCCATTAAAATACTTTTACTATTTAATTCTTGCTCAAACAATGCTACAATTGGTATACTACCACCGCTTCTTTGTGGTATAGGAGTTTTATCAAACGTAGTTTCGTATGCTTTACTAGCAGCTTTATAAGCCGTTGTGTTTATTGGTGTAACATAACCTTGTCCTCCGTGATGCGGCGTTACTTTTACTTTTACAGATTTTGGAGCAATGCTTTCGAAATGATTTTTAAATAACTCAGTAATTTGTTTCCAATCTTGGTTTGGTACCAAACGCATCGAAATTTTTGCATACGCTTTACTTGCAATTACTGTTTTTGCACCTTCGCCAATATAACCACCCCAAATTCCGTTTACATCTAAAGTAGGTCTTATGGCATTTCTTTCGTTGGTAGAAAAACCATTTTCTCCATAAACATCATCAATTGCTAAGGCAGCTTTGTAATCTTCTAAAGAAAAAGGCGCTTTTGCCATTTGTGCTCTTTCTTCTGTAGATAATTCTTCTACATTATCATAAAAACTAGGAATTGTAATATGATTGTCTTCATCATGTAAAGAAGCAATCATTTTTGTTAAAATATTGATAGGATTTGCAACAGCACCACCGTATAAACCAGAATGTAAATCTCTATTTGGGCCGGTAACTTCTACTTCTACATAACTTAAACCACGTAAACCAGTTGTTATTGATGGAATATTGTTGGCAATCATTCCTGTATCAGAAATTAAGATAACATCATTGGCTAATTTTTCTTTATTTCTTGGTACAAACCAAGACAAACTTTCTGATCCTACTTCTTCTTCACCTTCAATCATAAATTTTACATTACAAGGTAAATTCCCTGTAGAAGTCATGTATTCTAATGCTTTTACATGCATGTACATTTGTCCTTTATCATCACAAGAACCACGTGCAAAAATGGCGCCTTCTGGATGAATTTCTGTTTTTTTAATTACAGGTTCAAATGGAGGAGAAGTCCAAAGTTCTATAGGATCTGCAGGTTGTACATCATAATGACCATATACTAAAACTGTAGGCAAAGTTTCATCAATAATTTTTTCGCCATAAATAATAGGATTTCCAGGAGTGTCGCATAATTCTACTTTATCACAACCCGCTTTTTCTAAACTTTTTTTAACAAAATCGGCAGAAAGTAAGATTTCTTTATGGTAAGAAGCATCTGCACTAATAGAAGGGATTTTTAAAAGTTGAATAAGTTCGTCGATAAAACGATCTTTATTATTTTTAATGTAAGCTTTTACAGTATTCATTGAATATTTTTTAAATATGAGTAAAAATAAAAAATAATTATGAACTACTTTGTAATTTGAGATGTTTGTTTATATTTGCAATCCAAATTGCAGGCGTGGTGGAATTGGTAGACACGCTAGACTTAGGATCTAGTGCCGCGAGGTGTGAGAGTTCGAGTCTCTCCGCCTGTACAATAAGAGAAAGCTGACTTTTAAAGTCAGCTTTTTTTGTTTCTAGGTAACTAAATTCTATTTTTATTCAGTATCAAGCCCAAAAGTTGTGGAATTTTAAAACTATACATAAATATTTGAGAGTCTAAACAGGAAACTCTACACTTGTTACATTATTTTTATCATAATAAATAATTGTATTTAATTACTTCTCTGGTACTAATAAATAATATTTTTCTTAATTATCACATCAGGTATTAATTTTTCATCATTTCTTTTTCTAATTCTTCTAAAGACTTTCCTCTTGTTTCAGGAATAAATTTATATGTTATAAATACAATTATTAAAATAAATACTATAAATATAAAATATGGTAAAGAGCCATTCCATGGAATGCTATTATTGATTTCACTACCCATTACAACAGGAAAAGATTGTGATACCATATAATTTGCGGCCCATTGTGCTGCTACAGCTACAGACATAGCAACACTTCTTATTTTATTTGGAAACATTTCTGATAATAAAACCCATACTACTGGTCCCATGGAAAGAGCAAAAGATGCAATAAAAAGCAATACACCAATTAAAGATAATATACCTACATTTTGTTGTTGTAAAGAAATTCCTAAAAGTAAGAATCCAATAATCATACCTGTAGAACCTATGTAAAGAAGAGGTTTTCTTCCAAATTTATCTACAGTAAACATAGCAACAAAAGTGAATACTAAATTTACAAAAGCCAAAAGTATTTGTTGAGCAAGTACATCTTCTTTTCCAAAACCAAGTGATTTTTCAAAAATATCTGCACCATAATATAATACAGCATTAATTCCTGTAAACTGTTGCAACATAGAAAGCACTGTACCAATTATAATAATAACTAATATAGTTTTAGAAAAATAGTTTACTTTAGTACCATCGTTATTATCGTTTAATGATTTTTTAATAAGTTCGATTTCTTTTGATGCTTCTTTTTTACCATTTATTTTTTGTAAAACAGATAAAGCTTCTTTATCTTTTCCTTTTAAAGCTAACCATCTAGGGCTTTTAGGAACAACAAATAACAATACCAAAAAGATAATACTTGGTATTAATTCTGACCAAAACATACGTCTCCACCCAAAATCTATATTCTCTGCAACAGTTAAATTATTACCAATAAAATAAGTTGCTAGGAATACTACAAAAAAACCAATAACAATAGCCAATTGATAGTAAGTAACCATACGACCTCTAATATTAGAAGGTGCAATTTCTGCAATATACATTGGTGCATTCATTGATGCAACGCCAATACCTAAACCACCTAAAATTCTAAAAAAAACCAACATGCTAACTGATTGCGGAAATATTTCTGGTAATCCAGACCCAAAAGCAGAGAGTGTGAAAAAGATAGCAGAAATAATTAAAGACCATTTTCTACCTATTTTAATACTTAATGGTCCAGCAACGATTGCACCAACAAAACAGCCCAAGAGAGCGCTTCCTACAACCCATCCTTTTAAAGCATCACTTAAATTAAAGTGTTCAGTTAAATAAAATTGAGCTCCATTAATTACACCTGTGTCATAGCCAAAAAGTAAACCACCTAAAGCTGATACAGCTGCAATTAGAAGTAAATAAGTGCTTTTTTTCATTTCTTTTAATTTTAAATTATTATTAGCTTCTTTGATTTTTTGTATAAAGAAGTATTTTTTTTTCTTGTCTTTAACTCAATGAATTGAAAATGAAACTTTTTATTGGTAAACTCTTACATAATCAATCTCCATAGAGTCTTGTGTGAAATTGGTGTCAACATCACCTCCTAAATTACCACCCATTGCAATATTCAAGATGAAGAAAAAGTCTGAATTAAAAGGTAAATTGTTGTTATTAGTAAACGTTACATAAGGCACATCGTCGTATAGTACTTGAATCACATCGGCCCTCCAATCTAAAGAGTATAAATGAAATTCTGATGTAGATGTACTAGCCTCAGTTTCTATACCATAACCCGCATAAGAATCGCTTACATTATCTTGCCAGTGAAAAGTTCCTAAAACTTTATTCTTTTCCCAACCTTTTTGCTCCATAATATCGATTTCTCCACAATGTGGCCATCCAACAGAATTAAAATTAGAACCTAGCATCCATATAGCAGGCCATGTACCCTGGGTAATAGGTAATTTTGCTCTTACTTCTATTTTACCATATTTAAATGCTTGTAATCCTTGAGATTTTATTCTTGCTGATGTATAACCTGTACCATTTGCTTTTGCAATAATTTTAAGAACACCATTTTTTACAATGACGTTTTCTGAATTATTGGTATAGTTTTGTAGTTCATTATTTCCCCAACCATGATCACCTAAATCATAAGTCCAGTTATTTGGGTCTGGAGCTCCATCAATATCAAATTCATCAGACCAAACTAACGTTATATCAACAGAAACAAAAATGGTTAATGAATAAGTGGCGCTGGTAAATCCATTTTCATTATATGCAGAAACTATTACTGAATATTCGTTAGTACCACCTTTGGTAAACGTATAGCTAAAAGTATTGTTTGTTAACTTTAGTAATTCATCATTAATTAACACATTATATGAAGTCGCATTTGTAGCAGTTATTGTAAAGTTAGTAATACCACTACCATCACCATTAGGGTTGTTGTTATCTACACCAACTTTAAGACTAGATATAGATAAGTTTGTAGGTTTTGAATCAGTATTATCTGAGTTTAAGTCTTTAGAGCTACAGCTAAATGCCCAAAGTAATATGGTAAAAACTGTTAACAGTCTAATTAATAGTTTTAAATTTTTCATACTTTTCTTCTTCTTCGTAATTTATTTTAAGTTGAAATTATCAGTTAATGTAGCGTTAGAGCTTCCTCCTATAAATACATTAAACTCTCCTGGTTCAACGATAAATTCTCCTGTGTTTGTGTAAAACCCTAGCTCTTTTTCAGATAAAGTAAATTCAATTGTTTTGGTTTCTTTAGGTTCTAACTCTACTAATTCAAAACCTTTTAATTCTCTTACTGGTCTTACTACAGAAGCATATTTGTCGTGAATATATAGTTGTGTAACTTCCTTTCCTTTTACTGTTCCTGTATTAGTAAGATCTACCGAAACTTTAATTTCTCTATCTGTAATTTTATTTATTTTTAAGTTTTCGTAAGAAAAAGAAGTATAACTTAAACCGAAGCCAAAAGGATACAATGGTCTATTACTTTCATCAATATAATGCGACCAAAAAACGACATCATTATTTTCACCATAAGGTCTGCCTGTACTTTTATGATTATAATAAATAGGAACTTGCCCAACATTTTTTGGAAAAGTCATGGGAAGTTTACCACTTGGATTATAATCTCCGTATAAAACCTGAGCAATAGCATTACCGCTTTGAACTCCTAATTGCCATGCTTCTACTATTGCCGGAATATGTTCAGCAGCCCAAGGAATTGCTAATGGTCTTCCATTTGTTAAAACAAGTACTATATTCTTATTTACTTTATATATTTCTTCTAAAAGTTCTTGTTGCACACCTGGTAAATCTATATTAGATCTACTCCTTCCTTCACCTGTTTGCAAGCCATGTTCACCTAAAACCATAACAACAACGTTAGATTCTTTTGCCAACTTTATAGCTTCAGAAAACCCAGAAGTATCAGTTTCATTTATTAAAAGTTCATTTACAAATGAAAGCTTTGAATTTGGCATTAGAACATCGGCACCTTTGGCATATTTTAAGGAATTACCTTTATATTGTTGAAGTCCTTCTATAACCGAAATTGCTGTACCATCGTCGCCAGCTATTCTCCAATTACCAAGCGGACTGGTTTTATCATTTGCTAAGGCTCCTATTATAGCTATTTTTTGATTTTCTTTTTTTAATGGTAAAAGGTTGTTTTCATTTTTAAGAAGTACTATCGATTTTTTAGCAATATCTAAAGCATCATCATGAAATGTTTTTTTGCCAACAACCTTCTTTTCATTTTCCTCATCACAATACCTATAAGGATCTTCAAAAAGACCTAATTCAAACTTTACTCTTAAAATGCGTTTTACTGCATCATCAACGAGTTGCTCATCCACTGTTCCTTGCTTAACGAGGTTGGCCAATTCTTTTATATAAGCATTAGATTCCATGTCCATATCTGAGCCTGCTTTAACTGCTAATTCTGTTGCTTGCTTATTATTTTCTGCATAACCATGAGTTACCATTTCTCCAATAGATCCCCAATCTGAAACTATAAATCCACTAAAATTCCAATCTTTTTTTAATATTTTGCGTTGAAGAAATTCGTTACCTGTTGCTGGTATGTCATTTAATAAATTAAAAGCATTCATAAAGGTTCTTACATCCGCTTCAGTTACGGCTTTAAAAGGAGGGAACACAATATTATACAAGGTTGAAGTACCAATGTCTACAGTATTATATTCACGTCCAGCCTCAGCAAAACCATAAGCAGCAAAATGTTTTGCACAAGCTGCGATTGTTTTGGGAGAAGATAAATCTTCACCTTGAAAACCTTTAACTCTAGCAACTCCTATTTTAGAACCTAAAAAAGGATCTTCTCCTGCACCTTCCATCACTCGACCCCAACGTGCATCTCTAGATATATCTATCATTGGAGCAAACGTCCAATTTATACCAGAAGCAGCCGTTTCTTCAGCGGCATTTTCAGCTGCTTTTTTAATAGCTTTTAAATCCCAACTAGCAGATTCTGCTAAAGGAATAGGCCCTATAGTTTTATAACCATGAATAACATCAAAACCAAAGATTAAGGGAATACCTAACCGAGTTTCTTCTACGGCTATTTTTTGAAGTGCTGTAATTTGTTTTACACCTTTTACGTTAAGCATAGAGCCTACATATCCTTTTTTTAAATCTTCATACCTAGCAGCTTTATCTCCTCCTTTTGGAGTAGGTCCAGTGGCATCCCAAAATCCACTGTATTGATTCATTTGACCAACTTTTTCTTTTAAAGTCATTATGTTTAAAAGGCTATCCACCTTTTTTTCAATAGTACTTTTTGGAGAATTCTTAATTGTATTTGTGGAGTTCTTACAAGATATGTAACCAAAAACTAAAACTAATAATAGAACTTTCTTCATATTTAATATACTAATGTTTGCATAGCATGAGGTAAAATTTCTAAAGAAATATTGCTGTCATTTACCATAAAATTATAATTGATTTTTTGATCGGTTTTATTCATCACTACAGTTACCATTGAGCCGTTTGTATTTTTAAAAGTTGTACTTTCTATGGTGCTTCTACTTGTTGTTGTACTTACTCTAACCGCATTAGGATTTATAAACTTTGAAAAATGACCGATATAATAGTAAGAAGGAGTATAAATTAATTCTCCCGTTTGTGTGTCTGCATGAATAGGTGCGAAGCAAAAATTTCCCACATGATTTGGCCCACCTTTTTCATTTAGTAAAATATTCCAATCTGTCCAACCAACTACACCGCTATTAAAATCATTTATCATAGAATTTCCATAACGTTCTGCGTTAGACCATCTTTCGTATTGTGTAGCATCAAATGCTTCTTGACAACCTTCGGTGAATAATAGGTTTTTATCAGGAAATGATTCTTTAATATTTTTAAGATTATCATACATAGGTTCGCCACCAGCCCAAGTTTCATACCAATGAAAACCTGTTCCCCAAGCGTATTTTGCTGCTTCTGCATCTTCAAAAATAGTATTTGCTCTTTGAGACAGTAAATCTCTGTTGTGATCCCAAACTACAATGTTTTTATCACTCATTCCAGCTTTTTCGAAGGTTGGACCTAAGTAATTTTTTAAGAAATCACGTTCTTCTTCAGCTGTATAAATACAAGATTCCCATATTTGAACTGCCATAGGTTCATTTTGAATGGTAACACCCCAAACAGGTATGTCTTCCGCTTCATAAGCTTCAATAAACTTTACATAATAATTTGCCCAAGCCTGATTATATTCAGGTAATAACTTACCACCATGCAACATATTATTGTTGGTTTTCATAAAAGCAGGAGGACTCCAAGGACTTGCATAAAATACCAAATCATCTTTAATAAGAGCCTGAGCTCTTTTAATCATGGGAATACGTTTTTCTTTATCTTTTATTATTGAAAATGTTTTTAGTTCAGCATCTCCTTCTTCTATGTAGGTATGACTTCCCAAACCAAAGTCGCTACTGTGAATACTTGTTCTAATTAGATTATAATTTATTCCTTCTTCAGAGTAATAAGCTTTTAGTAATTCTTCTTGCTTATCTATACTAAGTTTAGAAAAAACCTCAGAAGATGCATCTGTTATTGCTCCTCCAATTCCTAAAAATTTTTGAAATGTTTTGTTAGTGTTTACAAAAACAGAAATATCTGTTTCAGTTGGTTGATTAGAGGGTTTAAATACAATTTCATTGGTTTTTGAAAGTCTTAAACTTGTGTTTTCTGCAGTTGTGTAAACAGTAATTTTTTGACTAAGAAAAGATTTTATTTGGCTTTTATCAGGTTTTATATCAACATTTACTGTTTCTTCTTTTTTTGAAACATTACAGGATGCTAGTAGCATCAATATTACTATTGATAAATATTTATTTTTCATTTTTTTTGATAATTGTTAAGTTGATGTTTTATAGCTTTAATACATGTTAAAGTCTCTATTTTAATTTTTAATTATTAAAATGGCTCAAATTCAAATACAAAATGAGGAATTTAGATAATCAAGAAACTAATTCAAATTTATTATTGTTGATTTATTTACTACCTCTCATTTCTATATTTTTAATGGTAATACCTGATGTTTGGGCACCTCCACATTTTATTACTAGATATATTGTTCCAGAAGTATCAAAAGTTACAACGTTACTTTTTGAATTAGAATAAGAATTATCAACACAGCCTACAGATGAAAGTAAACCACTAAATGAACCTGTTCCACAGCCATCCCAGGTATTTAGTCCCATAACAATATTATTTGCATAATCGTTCCATTGTATAGGTTCAACTTTACTCGCCATTACTTCAAACCAAGTTTCATCATTAGAGTCACCAGAGACTAACATATCTAAAGAATATTCTTTATCTGCAATAACTTCAATAGCTTGATAAATTCCTTGTTGATTGTATCCACTTGCTGTAATAGTAGCGCTACCATCATTAAAAGTCCAATTCGCACCAGAAGCACTGATGTTTAAAACTGTCCATTCGCTATGATCACTAGCATCTACAAATTTTCCTCCTTTTACAATATTTCCTGCAATAGGGTCTGATGTTTCTACATCTAATTGTTGAGAAACAATTTCTGAAAGACCACCTATTCCAGTTACTTTATGTGAAATAGTGTAAGTTCCTGCATCAGGAAAAAAAACTTCTTCCGTATTACTACCAGAAACATAACCAGCACCTTTCCCTAAATCCCAACTTGAAGTTATATAACTACTATTCGCATTCAATGAATAAGTATTATTAGCATCTGTAACCGGAGTTATAGTAAAACCAGCATCTAAATCGGTTGTTGTAAGTCCATTTCCTTCACCTAGCTCTTCCGGTTGACAAGATGTTATGACTAAAACCATTAAAACTATAGGAAAAAACTTAATAATGTATTTTAATTTTAAATATAAATTCATAATAATTTTATTTTATGTATTAATAATTTGGGTTTTGAACAAGTTTGGTGTTTTCTAATTCAGCCAAAGGAATTGGTAGAATTTCATTTTTTCCAGGTGTAAAACCTTTACTTGCTAACGCTGCAGGTGCTTTACCTGTTCTTACCAAATCATACCATCTATGTCCTTCTCCGGCTAATTCTAAACGACGTTCATTTAAAATAACATCTATAGAAACTGGTATTGATGGCAAGCCAACTCTAGATCTAACTGCATCAAGTAATGCTTGAGCACGGTCTCCAGAACCTCCTAATGCTTCAGCTTCCATTAAGTAAGTATCTGCTAAACGCATCATGTAGGTATGTTGTCTAAAATTTAATTCAGCATTACCACCACCTGTAGAAATTTCAGATTTTAAAGGCATAAATTTTTTAAGAAAATACCCAGTATTTTGATAACTTGGTTCATAAGTTATTTCTCCTGCATCTGAAAGTGCTTGTAAGTCTTCAATAGTCGAATCAAATCTTGGATCTCCTAACATTGCATCTCGTAAACTTTGAGTAACAATATTAAAACCCCAACCACCAGCATAATCTGGTGCATTTGCTCCAACACGTACAAACGACCTTGGACCCACATATTGGTTTAAAGTATTTCCTTCACCTATGTCTCCCCAAACACCATTACTTTGATCAGTAAAAGCAATTTCAATAATAGATTCGCTGTGGTAGTTATTATCAACTTCCCATAATTTAGAAAAATCATCTAATAGTTTATAACCATAAGAACTTGTAGTTCCTGGAGTTCCGTTTACTTCAGCAAGTTGGGCAACTGCTTCACTATTTTTTCCTTGGAATAAATATACTTTTCCTAAAAGAGCTTTTGCTGCCCCTTTAGTTATACGCCCAGCTTCATTTGTTAAATCTAATGAGATAGGAAGATTTGGTATTGCTTCTAATAAATCTGTTTCTATTTGAGCATATACATCATTAGAGTCTGCTTGTGTTACATTATAGATTTCATCTGTACTTAATGGAGTTGTAATAAGTGGAATATTTTTAAATAGTCTTACCAATTCAAAATAATAAATAGCTCTTAGTACTTTTGATTCTGCTGTAAACCGTGCTTTTGTAACCTCAGCCATATCTACATCCGGTAGTTTTAATATAAGCGTATTGGCACGAAAAATACCTTGGTAAAAAAGTCCCCAAAAACTTGAACCTACAGTTGATGGACTTATGGTATAATTAGAAAAGACTTGTGATGAAGCTTGGTCTGATATACCTCCACCTCCAGTAAAATGGTCATCTGAGCCTGAATTCAAAAAAAGCAACATATTTTCAAAACCATTAGATTGAAAACCCATTATATCATAAATAGATATTAAACCAGCATAAGCTTCGGCTTCATTTTTGTAATAATTATCTTCTAGTGCAGTTCCTTTTGGTTCTACTTCTAAAAATGTTTCGCTACATGATACCATTACAAGAATCATTGGAATAACGACGCATAGTTTTTTTATTGTTTTTAGTTTCATTTTTCTATTTTTTTATTAAAATTGTAAATTAATTCCAATTTGGTTGGTGATTGCTTGTGGGTAATAACCACGGTCTATTCCAAAAACACCACCGCCAATTTCAGGATCGTACCCACTATATTTAGTAAAGGTTAATAGGTTTTCTGAGGTCAAATAAATTCTTAATTTACTAATTCCGTATTTTCCTAAAATATCAGAAGGAAGCGTATAACCAACTTGTAATGTTTTTATTCTGAAATAATTTCCATCTTCTAGATAAAAATCTGATGGATTTGTAAAGTTATTATTAGTATCGTTTATGGTTAATCTTGGGTACGTATTAGAAGTGCCTTCACCAACCCATCTTTCTAAAGCAGCAGTTTGATAGTTAGAATTAGCAATATCTAATCTTCTTAAGCCTTGAAAAATTTTGTTTCCTGCAGCTCCTTGACCAAAAACTAAAAGATCGAAATTTTTATAATCTACATTTAATGTAAAACCATAAGTGAATTTTGGGATAGAATTTCCAAGGAAATCTCTATCTTGGTCATCAATCTCTCCATCGTCATTAATATCTTTCCATTTAAAATCTCCTGGCTGTGCATTGGGTTGAATAATTGTACCAGTTGAATTTACATAGTTATTTATTTCTGCTTGATTTTGAAAAATTCCATTGGTTTTAAAACCGTAGAAAGAATTTACAGGTTGCCCAACTTGTGTTCTAGTAATTGGGTAAGTACTTGCTTGAATAGTTTCTCCACCTGATAAAAATTCTACATCATTACCTAAATAGGTTACTTCGTTTTCTAGATAAGATACATTACCATTTAAAGAAAAATTAACTTCATTAATTTGTTTGTTATATCTAATCTCTAAATCTATACCTTTATTCTTCATGTCAGCAACATTTCCAGAAGGACCGCCAATAGCTCCCACATACCCTGGAATGTTAACCGTTTGTAAGATACCAGTAGTTTCTTTTTTATACCAATCAAAAGCTACAGAAACAGTATTAAATAACCTTGCATCAAAACCAATATTAAGTTGACTTGTTTCTTCCCATTTTAGATCTGGGTTTGATGGTGCATCAGGGCTATTTCCTATAACAACTGATCCAGAAGTTCCTATAACATAGTTTCTTCCATCACCAATGGTCGATAAATATTTAAAATCTCCAATATTGTCACTACCAGTTACACCAAAACCACCTCTAATCTTTAATTGGTTTACAATATCATTAATTTTCCAAAAATTCTCTTTTGACAGCACCCAACCAGCAGAAAAAGAAGGGAAAATTCCATATTTATTATTAGATCCAAACCGTGAAGATCCATCTCGTCTTATAATGGCTGTTAGTAAATATTTTTCATCAAAATCATAAGTCAATCTAGAAAATAACGAAGTTACTTTATGCTCGTTACCTGTGTAAGCATTTGCAATAATTTTTTCTGAAGCTGTGTCAAAATTAAATGACGCATCCCTAAAATTATCGACAGGAATACCATAATATGTTACGGTTTCACCAGATGTTATATTATCTACATAAGCACCTTGCCCAAGTAGTACACTAAAATTATGATTTTTAATTTGTTTTGTGTAAGAAACAATGTTTTCTATATTCCATCCAAAGCCTTTATTAGTTCCTCTAGAAATATTATTTTCAGAGGTTATTGTAGCTGCATTTAGGTAAGATACTGGTGTATAGCTTTCATAACCATAGTATGCCAATTTACCACCTAATGTACTTTTAAATTTTAAACCTTCAATAGGTTCAAATTCAAGATAAGCGTTTCCTACAAAATTATCAGACCAACCATAATTTCCTAAAAGTGTTTGTTGGTATGCTAATGGGTTAGACATTTCTTGAGCTACTAGATTTGAGATACCGTAAGGGTTTCCATTTGCATCTCTCCAAACTCCATCGTTAGTATAAGGAGCTTGATTAGAGAGAGTTGGGTCTGTCTCGACTATAGGAGTTAAAGGGTCTAAATTTATTGCAGATGCTAAAGGTCCTCCAAATTCACTATTTGTATTTCCAATTCCAATATTTTTTTCGTTAGAATACCCAAGTGTCTGTCCAAAAGTTATTTTTTCTGAAATTTTATGTGTAGAATTTAAACGAATGTTTTTTCTAGTATAATTAGAAATATCACTTAATACAATACCTTCTTGATCTAGAAAACCAAACGAAGCATAAAATTTAGAAATATCATTACCACCACTTAAACTAAGTTCATGGCTAACTCTTTTTGCACTATCATTAAAAATAACAGATTGCCAATCAGTACCCTGTTCTAGAGATTCTGGATTGGTATATATAATGCTTCCGCCACCATTTACAGATTTTTCATTTATTAAAGTAGCATATTGATTAGAATTAAGCAAATCAAGTTTTCTTGCTGCAGAAGAAATACCTGTATAACCATTGTAATTTATATTTAATTTACCAGAACTTCCTTTTTTAGTGGTAATCAAAATTACACCTGCAGCAGATCTTGCACCATAAATTGCTTGGGAAGCAGCATCTTTTAAAACCTCAACAGAAGAAATGTCTGATTGGTTAAGGAATCCTATTCCACCAGAGTCTACTACAATTCCATCTACTACCCAAAGAGGATCATTGTTTCCAAGTGTTGTAACCCCCCTTACTCGAATGGTAGAAGCAGAACCCGGTTGTCCAGAATTTGCAGCAATAGTTACACCAGATACTCTACCTTGTAATGTTTGCTCAACTCTTGTAATAGGTAAATCTTCTAATTCACTTTGTTTAACACCAGAAATTGCACCTGTTACAACACTTTTTTTCTGTGTACCATACCCAACAACAACTATTTCATCTAATTGGTTGTCTGGTATTAAGGTTATTGCTAAATTAGTTTTGTTATCAACAATTATATTTTGTGTAGCATAACCTAAATAACTGAAAGACAATACGTCTCCTTTATTTGCTTTTATAGCAAATTTACCATCAAAATCTGTTGATGTTCCTTTTGTGGTGTTTTTAATTATAATATTTACACCAGGTATAGGTCCTCCTGTTTCATCTAACACACTTCCGGTTAAAGTTGTTTCTTGGGCAAAAGAAACTGAAATTGTAATAAGAAATAAAACAACGAACAATTTAAAGTTTAAATGTTTTCTCATGTTTAGTTTATTTTGTTTATAGTTTCAAAACAGTATTTAGAAGTCTATCTAAAAACAGCATTTGAATTGGTCTACAAATTAAAAGGAGAAATATCTTAAGTACAATAGAAAGTATATATTAAGTAGATTATAAAAAACTAAAAAAAATAATAATTAATTGATATTAAGTTATTTGTGTTTTTTATGTGAATTAAAAAAAGTAGTTATATAGTTAATAAAAAGTACCTTTTAAAGGTAAATATGAGTATAAAAATGGTAATATACTATATAAAAAAGGTGTTAAAATAGATTTAGCTAGGTATTTTTTTTACCATATTATCAAATTCAATCCTATTAATTGCACTATTTTTAATTTTAACCCTGTAATTATAAATAGTGTTAACTGAATACCTTAATATTTTTGCAATCTTAGAACTGTTTGTTATGCCTAACCTAATCAATGCATAGATACGTAACTCTACATTTAAGATTTCCTCTTTTTTAAGTATTATTTTTTCATCTTCCCTTAGCAGGTCATTTAAATTTTTAATAAAGTTAGGATAAATATGGAGGAAAGATTTATCAAAATTAGAGTAGAAAATTTTTAACTCATCATCAATTAATTTTTTAGATTTTGTAATTTCTAATAATTCATTAATTTTATTAGTAACTAGGTACTTTCTAACTGTTTTTCTATACATATCTAGCTTGTCAATATAATCAGAATATAGGTTTAAAAAAGTTCCAATGTATTGTTCTTTAATAGAATCAGTTATAGAAAGTTCTTCGTACAATCTTTTTAAGTCATTATTAGTTAAGTTCAATTTATCATTTAAATGTTTCAGTTTTAAATTTGCTTTTTTTAAATGTTCTTTTCCTATTTTTATTTTTTTATATTGTTTATAAATAAAAAATAAAGCAACCATTAATACTAATGAAAGAAGACTAATAAAAATTAATTGTTTTTTAAGTTTATTGTTTTGAATTCTATTTTTATCTTCATAAGATTTTGATATAACAGGTAATACATTTGATATGTCTAAAAAACGTAACTTTGAATTATAAAATTTAGCATCTTCAAAAGAAAAATTAATATACTTATGTGCTCTATCTACATCTCCTTCTTCAAATAGTATGATGGCTAAATTTGCTAAAGATGCATTATCTTTTACAGATGATTGAATATCTGAAATTGCAGATAATATTAAGAATTTTTTTTGATCTTCTTTATTTCCACTCACTTCAATACTCATAAAAGATCTAAAAAATGTAATAGTGGCGTACTCTCTTGTGCCCATTTTAGCTAAAGACAATCTTTTTGCATTAACTTCTAAAGCTTTTTCAAAATTTAATTCATCTATGTAATTTTGTTCAGTGACTTCTAAAAATAATTTTGAATTTTTATTGAGATCAATTATTTGACCATTTAAAGAATCTTTATAAACATTATAGAGTCGATTATATTTTGTGCTGACATTTTTTATTATTGAAATATTTTTAAGTTCATTATGACATCTCTTATAAATAATGAAATATTCCGTTAATAATTCTTCTGATAAACTAGATGATGGAATTTCTTCAAGCAGAGTGATAGATTCATCATATCTTCCTGAAGTGGCTAACAGTTTTGCAAGCTTTAATTTAGATTCTTTTATAAAAGTAGTATTTTTAATCTCTTTTGCAAAGGCTAAATTTTTTTCTATATAATATAATGTTGAATCAAAACTATAATATTGATATTCTGAAATCAGTTTGTTCGTTAGAAAATATTTATTTTCTGTAGCTAAACTTTTATCAGAAAGAAGATTTTTTAAATTTTCAATTTTCGATTCTTTAATAATGTCATAAGTTTTTTGTTTAGATATTTCATTATCTAACTTTATAAATAAAGAATCTATTTCATTCTGAGAGAATATAGGAAATGTTATCACTAAAAATAATATGTATAGAACTAGTTTTCGTATCATGTTTTAATTTAAGGTAGCAAAACAACTTATAACTAATCAAAGTCATTATCGTATTTGTACAAAGGTTGACAAATAAATATATCAATTTTTATTAAAATTAAGTGATTATCCTATATTTTTTTTATCTAGATGAATTACTTTTTTTCTACAGATAAGTAGTTTATTAGAGTATTATTATTTTTCTTGTATTGATTGATTATGATGTAGGTTTAGGTTTTTTATTGGAAGGTGTATTATTAATTGGAAATTGAAAATATCTTTTTTGTCTAAATTTAAATTGTTTTAATTTCCTATACATATTTTCTTTTTTTGAGTTATTAGAAGAAAATAAAAAGTCTGTATAAATAAAAAATTTATAATTTCTATAAACAGTCTTTTATCATTTTTACAGCTTGTTCTGCCGTAATATCTCTTTGTGGAGAACCAAACATTTCGTAACCAACCATAAATTTCTTTACAGAAGCACTTCTTAATAAAGGTGGGTAAAAACTCATGTGCCAGTGCCAATGTTTATTCTCGTTTCCATCTGTCGGAGATTGGTGAATTCCACTTGAATAAGGAAAAGAGGTATTAAATATTTTATCGTATGCTTTTGTTAATACAGCAATTGCTTCTCCATATTGTAAAGTTTCTTCATCATTCATTTCTAAAATATTAGCTAGATGTTTTTTAGGAACAATCATTGCTTCAAAAGGCCAAACTGCCCAAAACGGAACTAAAACGACAAAGCCATCATTTTCAAAAATAATTCGTTCTTTGTTTTCTAATTCTTGAGATAAATAATCACCTAATAAACTGCTCTTGTTTTTGTTAAAGTAATTTAATTGTTGTGTGTTTTTTTTATCAACCTCGTTTGGTAAAGTAGACTGACTCCATATTTGTCCGTGTGGATGTGGATTACTACAACCCATTACAGCTCCTTTATTTTCAAAAATTTGAACATAATTGATTTTAGGGTTTTCAGATAATTCTTTATATTCTTTTTGCCATGCAAATACTACTTTTTGAATTTCTAAAGAAGACATATCTGCCAAACTTTTAGAATGATCTGGACTAAAACAAATCACTTTGCAAATACCTGTTTCGCTCTGTGCTTTTAAAAGACCGTCGTTTACATTAAAACTAGGTGAATCATTTTGTAAAGCAGCAAAATCGTTTGTAAAAACAAAAACATCTTTGTATTCCGGATTTACTTCTCCATTAATTCTTGTATTTCCGGCGCATAAATAACAATTCTCGTCATATGTTGGTCTTTTTTCGTTATTTACGGCTTCATTTTGTCCTTGCCAAGGTCTTTTTGCTCTATGAGGAGATACTAAAACCCATTCTCCTGTTAATATATTAAACCTTTTATGCGAGTAATCTTGTAAGTTTGTATTGCTCATTTTTATTTTTTTAATGGATTATTTAACAACATGAGTTCCTTCTGAAAGTTCAATAAAATAGACAGAACAATCATTATCAAATTTTTCTTTGTATGCTTTAGCTGCTGTTTCTGCAAAAGTTTTTGCTTCTTTTTTTGCTATTAAATTAATAGTGCAACCACCAAAGCCACCGCCCATCATTCTTGCACCAAGTACATGCTTGTTTTCTTTGGCTTGTTCTACAAGAAAATCTAATTCATCACAACTAACTTTATATTGATTTGATAAGCCATCGTGAGATTTGTAAATTAACGAGCCTAGCAATTCTAAATCGTTATTTTCAATTGCTTTAGCAGCTTTTATTGTTCTTTCATTTTCTTGTATAACATACAATGCCTTTTGGTAATTTGTAGGCGTAACCCTGTCTGTAATTGCTTCTAAATCTGCTTCTGTTGCATCTCTTAATGCTTTTATGTTTAATAATTCTGATACTCCTTCGCAGGCAGATCTTCTATCATTATAAGCACTATCAGACAAACTGTGTTTTACATTTGTGTTTATCAACATTAATTGATGATCTTTAAAATCAATCTTATAAGGTTTAGATGCAACAGTTCTACAATCTAAGTGTAGTGCATTGTCTTTAATACCAAACATACTTGCGTATTGATCCATAATTCCGCAATTTACACCTACATAATTGTGTTCTGCTTTTTGAGAAATTAAAATCATTTCGTGTTTTGTAAGCCCTAAATCAAACAATTCATTTAAACCAAAAACAATACTATTTTCTAAAGCAGCAGAAGAAGACATCCCTGCACCAGCAGGAATATTTCCTTTAAAGACAATGTTAAAATTGCCTATAACTTTATTTTTATTCTGAATTTCTGCAACAACTCCAAAAACATAATTTTCCCAACGTCCTTCTTTAGAAGATTTAATTTTGTCTAGCTCAAAATCTATTGTACTATTTAAATCTAACGCAATAGCTGTAGATTTGTTAGAACTGCTTTTCTCTATAGCAGCAGCAATTCCTTTATTAACTGCAGCAGGAAATACAAAACCATCATTATAATCTGTATGTTCTCCTATAATGTTAATTCTTCCTGGAGAAAAAATTAACAAAGGTTCTGTTTTAAATTTTTTGATAAATGTTTCTTTTACATCCTTTATTAATGTTGCACTCATTGTAACTTAGTTAATTATTTTTATTTTCCATGTAATGGAATATTCTTTGTTTGGTGCTAAAGTTTGCAATCCTATTTTATTATTAAAACTATTAGAAACTCCGGTTGTAGGTTCTATTGCAATTGTATTTGCCCTTGGTGGAGTGTATGCTTGGAAAAAATTTTCGTTAACTGAAGACTCGAAATTTAGTTGATAATTAGGTGTTTTAAATCTTACTTTATCAGAATTCAAAATCCAACAATCATCTAATTGTTTGTCTTTAATATCTAATGATACTTTAGATTGAATGTCTTCTGTGCCTGTGGTAATATTTCTTTTACCAATAATTAGTTTTTCTTTGCAATCAAAATTTAGGCAACTTTCATATAAATTATCACTAATAAAATAAGGATGCCATCCTAAAGTGAAAGGGAACGTTTTTTCATCGGTATTTTTAATATCAACTTTTAAGCTTAAGGAATCATCACTAAAAATATAAGTTACTAGAATTGAATAACTGTATGGAAAGCCTTTGGTTTTAGAGTTTTCTATATATTCTAATGTGATACTAGCTTTAGTTTCTGTAGTTTCTTTAGCTAAAATTTTAAACGTTTTATCGTAAATAAAACCGTGTAAAGCATTTTGTTCTTCTTGTTGGTTTTTTTCTAGTTGAAACTCTTTGTTATTGAATGAATAAAGTCCGTCTTTAATTCTATTGGCAAACGGAAATAAGATAGAAGAAGCATACGTTGTTTTGTATTCTAAAGGTTTTAAATCTTGAATAATAGTTTTTTTATTAAGAGTTAATTCTTGTAAACTAGCACCTTGGTCTAAAAATATTTTTCCGAAAACCGTTTTATCAGTGTTTGTTACTTCTATAACTTTCGTTTCTTTTATGTGATTTATTGTGTACACGATCTTTTAAATTGAGTTTCTAATAATTAATTTACTAGGGTTTTCTATTTGAGATTGTTCTTTATTTAGAATCATTTCTGCTAATCTTATCCCCATTTCGTTAAAATCTGTTGATATGGTTGTAATGCCACCTTCTACAATTTCTTTTAATAAAGTATCATTAAAAGAAATTACTCCTATATCTTTAGTTAATGTTAAGCCTTCGCTTTTCATTTTCTTAATAATTCTTAATAAATCTTTATCATCAGGAATTATATATAATTCTCTTTTCTGAAGAGGTTCGTCTTTTATTTTATTTAAAATTTCGAAAGAAATATCTTCTTTTTCGCAGAACATTTTAAAACCTTTTAGCATTGGTTTAGGTTGTTTGTCATCCGTAAAAAGAAAAATGAGTTTATCGTATTTTTTAATTAATTCAGAAACTTGTGTTAAGTTATTAAATATTGCTTTTTCAAAATTTTGATAGATAGCAGGATACTCTAATAAATCATCATGTATTTGATCTAAAATGTAGACTTTATCTTTAGGTAATAATTGAATACTAGTACTAGTTTTTTTTAAGTTGGCAGGCATAATTATGTAATAATTATACTCACCTAAATTATCATGAATTAGTTTATTAAAAATGGTTTCATTAAAATGATGAAAGAAAATATCAACCTGAATATTTTTATCTAAATTTTCTAAAAAAGAATTGTATAAATCTTCTTTAAAGGAATTAAGTTCATCAAAAAGTAAAAACACCTTTTGTTGTACATTAATATTTTCACTTGAAACATAATACCCTTTACCAACTACAGATTGTATAATACCTCTATTTTTTAACTCATTAAAAGCAGCCAAAACAGTATCTCTAGAAAGTTTATTTTCTGCTTTAATTTTATTTATAGATGGTAGTTGATCTCCTTTTCTTAAGGCACCAGATAAGATAGCAATTTCAATAGAACTGATTATTTGTTTATACTTTGGTACACCTATTTCTTTTTTTATTTCTATCATAATACAATACAAATATAAGATATTTTATTTAAAACCTACTACACCCTACTAGTTTGAAAATATTTTTGTAAAATTTATATTTCTTAGAAATTATTATTTATATTTGAATATTGATAATTAATTAGCTAAAAAAAATACAATTATGACATCAGTATTTGAAATGTGGGACTACGTCGTCTTCGTTGCTTATGCCATTTTAATTTTAGGCGTAGGCCTATGGGTTTCTCGTGATAAAGACGGGTATCAAAAGAATGCAGAAGATTACTTTTTAGCAAGTAAGTCTTTACCTTGGTGGGCAATTGGTACCTCATTAATTGCAGCAAATATTTCTGCAGAACAATTTATTGGAATGTCTGGTTCTGGTTTTGCATTAGGAATTGCAATTGCTTCTTATGAATGGATGGCGGCATTAACCTTAATTATAGTAGGTAAGTATTTTTTACCAATTTTTATAGAAAAAGGATTGTATACAATTCCTGGATTTGTCGAAAAAAGATTTTCTACCAACCTTAAAACTATTTTAGCAATTTTCTGGTTAGGGTTATACATCTTTGTAAACCTTGCTTCTGTTTTATATTTAGGAGGTTTAGCAATTGAAACCATAATGGGGGTAGATATGATGTATGCTATTATTGGTTTAGCTCTTTTTGCAGCAGCATACTCTTTATATGGTGGTCTATCTGCTGTTGCTTGGACGGACGTTATACAGGTTGTATTTTTAGTTTTAGGAGGGTTAATTACAACATATCTAGCTTTAAATACAGTTTCTGGAGGAGAAGGAGTTTTAGCAGGATTCTCTAAAGTTTGGGAAGCTGCACCAGAAAAATTCCATATGATTTTAAAAGAAAGTAATGAAAACTATGTAAACTTACCTGGTATATGGGTATTAGTTGGTGGTTTGTGGGTTGCTAACTTATATTACTGGGGATTTAATCAATATATTATTCAGAGAACTTTAGCTGCAAAATCTTTAAAAGAATCTCAAAAAGGTATTTTATTAGCAGCATTTTTAAAATTAATTATTCCGTTAATTGTTGTTATTCCTGGTATTGCTGCTTATGTAATGGTAAACGACCCTTCAATTATGGCAAATTTAGGAGAAGTGGGGATGTTAAATGTACCTTCTACAGAACAAGCGGATAAAGCATATCCATGGTTGTTACAGTTTTTACCAACAGGTCTTAAAGGTGTTGCTTTTGCTGCGTTAGCTGCTGCAGTTGTATCTTCTTTAGCATCTATGTTAAACTCTACTTCTACCATTTTTACAATGGACATTTATAAGCAATACATTAATAAAAATGCAAATGATAAAACCACAGTAAATGTTGGTAGAATTTCTGCAGGAGTTGCATTGTTAATAGCGGTTATAGTTGCACCTCTTTTAGGTGGAATTGATCAAGCATTTCAATTTATTCAAGAATATACGGGAATTGTAAGTCCTGGTATTTTAGGAGTTTTCTTACTAGGTTTATTTTGGAAAAAAACAACGAATAATGCTGCAATTTGGGGAGCTGTTTTATCCATACCAATTGCATTAGCGTTAAAGTTTTTACCTATTCCGGTATTTGAGCCTTGGATGCATCAAATGGGTATAACTACTATTTTAACAATTATTATTATAATGGTATTAAGTAAATTACAAAATAAGGGAGCAGATGATCCTAAAGGAATAGAAATTTCTAAAGATTTATTTAAAACATCTCCATTATTTAATATAGGTTCTATTGCTGTTTGTATCTTATTAACTGTATTGTATTGTTTGTTTTGGTAAGAACAACAAATTGCGTTTAGTAAAAAGTCGTCTAAAGAAATTTAGGCGATTTTTTTGTTTTATAAGAATAGATTCAGTTTGTAATATTAATTAGTGTACTCTCATTTTTAGATGTGTTTTAATTTTGTATTTAACCAAACTAGAGTGTAAATGTTTCTTATTAGAATTAATTATAAATTTTATAGATATGTTAGAATAGATAATTTAGGTTATTCTATTTTTTTGAAAGAGTTTAAAAATAGATTTCAAAAAACTTGTTTAGAAGGTTTTGCAGTGATTTTTTGCAGTAAGTTATAATCAAGAAAACTTCTAAAGTATTTGTTAGATTGGAATAGTATAAATGCTAAGGAGTAAACTTAATTTTAAAATTTATGTAACAAAAAGAACCTGACAATATAGTGTATATCATCAGGTTTATATAATTTATTATAAAGCCTTAAAAATTACTTTTAATGCTTTACAATTGTATTATTAGAGTTTGTTTTTAATTCATTTAATACATTTAAGGCTTCAGAAACATAAATGTCTTGAGATAAACTTGTGTGCCATGAAATTCGTTTATCTGCTAATACAGAATCTTTTTCAAGTAATGGGAGTTCGTATGTAGGAGATGTGAAACTTAAATTTGATGTATAGTCAAAAACTGTTTTAAATTTTTCTGATTCTTTTTCTTGTTCAGTGTTTTCGGCTGCAAAAGACTTGTAATTAAGAGAAAAAGTAGTATCATCTTGATTCTTTTTTAACCATTTGGCATACTCATTAATTAGGCTAAATTTACTGTCTGCCTCAATTCTTCTTTTACTATTAGATACCACATCTGCAAAGTTTTTATAAGAGTTTGCAGGATTATAGTTTGCTTTTTTAACTTTATCCCAAGCTAAAGCTCCTTCTAAATCTCTTTCTCCAAAATTCATATAACTATATCTATCTGGCATTGCAATATCAGAATATACACCTTCTATTTGAGTTGTACCTCCATTTACTCTATAAAATTTCTGAATCGTCATTTTTATAGCACCTAAATCTTCATCATATTTAGCAAATTGGTTAATAGGTAAAATACTTTGTACTGTACCTTTACCATATGTTTGATTTCCTCCCATAATAACAGCTCGTCCGTAATCTTGCATTGCTGC
Organism: Polaribacter sp. Asnod1-A03; assembly: GCF_045063585.1. Classification (NCBI taxonomy): domain Bacteria; kingdom Pseudomonadati; phylum Bacteroidota; class Flavobacteriia; order Flavobacteriales; family Flavobacteriaceae; genus Polaribacter; species Polaribacter sp. Asnod1-A03. The sequence goes on from NZ_JBEFOE010000009.1 coordinate 2,424,386, forward strand.
AGCAAAAATCTCAGATGCAGATGCAGAGAATTCATTAACTAATAAAACTACAGATCCTTCCCATTGTACTTTTGGGTCTATATCTTCTTTAATAATTGGGTCTTGCCCTCTGTACTTTACTTGTACTATTGGTCCTTTATCGATAAATAAACCAGAAATTTCTATTGCAGTTTTTAAAGATCCTCCACCATTATTTCTTAAATCAATAATTAAACCTTTAACTCCTTCTTCTTTTAGCCTTTCAATTTCTAGCTCCATGTCTTTTGCAGAATCTCTATAATTTTCATCATCAAAACTAATATAGAATTTAGGTAGATCTATAATTCCAAATTTTTTGCCATCCTTTTCTACAATACTAGATTTAACAAATGTTTCTTCTAGCTCTACAACATCTCTAATAATAGAAATTATTTTAGTAGAACCATCTAGTTTTTTCTTAACTGTTAGCCTAACTTCTGTACCTTTTTTTCCTTTGATAAATTTAATTGCATCATCTAAACGCATACCTACAATATCTATAGGTTCTTCATTTCCTTGGGCAACTTCTAATATAATATCTTTAGCTTCTAACTCTCCTTGTTTCCAAGCAGGACCACCAGAAACTAATTCAAAAACATGAGTAAATATTCCTTTTTTCACCAATCTAGCTCCAATTCCTTCTAATTTACCAGACATATCTTGGTCAAAACGCTCTTTAATATTAGGTGGCATATAAGTAGTATGTGGGTCAAAAGCACCAACAACACTATTAAGAAAGGTAGAAAACCAATCATCATTTTCTAATTCTTCAATTCTTAAATATAGTTCATCCATATTTTTAAGAACTTCTGCACGAGATTCTTTTTCTAATTCTTTAAAACTCTTAATTTTAGTTTTAGAATCTTTTTTATGTGCTTCTTGTTGTTTTTCTTCTTTATTCTGAATTCTAAGAAGTGTACTTAACTTTAATTGTTTACGCCAATAATCAATTAACTCATTTTCGTTTTTAGCAAACGGAACTTTTTCATAGTCAATTTCTATATTTTCATTTTTATTAAATTTAAAAGGATGTGTTAATAAACCTCCGTAATAAGATTTAGCATTTTTAATTTTAGATTCGAATCTACTGTATACAAGATTGTAAAAAGAAATGTCTTCTGATAATAATTGATCATCTATTTTATATTTAAATTTAGAAAAATCTTTTAGATCCTTTTGAGTAAAGTATCTTTTATTAGGGTCTAATCCGTTAATAAATTCATTGTATACATATTCAGAAAAATCATCATTAATATCTTTAACAACATAATGGCTTCTTGTAAGTATATTTCTAAGGATATATATAATTATTTTATCTTTATCAGAGTCTAATACTGCTGTATTATTAGTAGCTTTTACTTGTAAGCTGTTAAAAAGTAGAATTACTGCTATTAAAAATGTTGTGATTTGATATTTCGTCTTCATAAATCTTCTGTCGTGATTTTATTTCTTTAATTACTCTTTGTACTGCGCTAATTTACTAAAATAATGCCAAACTCTTTTCATAAGGATTATCTTATGTTTTTTTTAACGTCAGTAATAAATTGTTAGTTAACTTTTTTAAGCTTAGAGTTTAATAAAAACAAAAGACTGACTGGATGTCACATGAAAATAGAAATGGTGTTTTTTGTAAATTCTTAAAAATGATTATCATACAAAATCAATTATATTTGTAGTAAAATAAACAATATGCAAGACAAACCATTGATTTTAGTTACCAATGATGATGGAATTACAGCTCCTGGATTAAGAGCTTTAATAGCTATAATGAATAAAATAGGTGAGGTAATAGTTGTCGCACCAGATAGTCCACAGAGTGGAATGGGACATGCAATTACGGTTGATAATGTTTTGACATGTAATCCAATAACAATTGATGATGGACCTCAATTAGAGTATACTTGTTCTGGTACACCTGCAGATTGTGTAAAATTAGCGGTTAATGAAATTTTAAATAGAAAACCAGATTTATGTGTTTCTGGTATTAATCATGGTTCTAATTCTTCTATCAACGTAATTTATTCTGGTACAATGAGTGCAGCAATAGAAGCGGGTATAGAAGGAATACCTGCAATTGGTTTTTCTTTATTAGATTTTAAGTGGCATGCAGATTTTAAACCATCAGAAGAGTTTATTAAAAATATAACATTAAATGCTTTGTTAAACGGAATTCCTGATGGGGTTGTGTTAAATGTAAATATTCCTAAACTAAAAAAAGAGGATATTAAAGGTATTAAAATTTGTAGACAAGCCAATGGTTATTGGAAAGAGGATTTTGACAAACGAAAAAACCCAATGGGTAAAGAATATTACTGGCTTTCTGGACAATTTGTAACAAAAGATAAAGGACAAGATACAGATGTATATGCTTTAGAAAGTGGTTATGTTTCTGTTGTACCTGTTCAGTTTGATATGACTGCACATCACATGATACAAAAATTAAACGCTTGGGAACTGTAAAAAAGAATATTTTAATAGGTGTTTTAGTTTCGTTATTTGCCACTTTTGGAGGTATATTCTTATACCTAGAATATTTTTCTAGATTTGGTTTTTTTGAAACGATAGATTTAATTAAAGAAGGAAATTTGTATGGAAAAGTATTGTCTTTAGCAGCAATACCAAATTTATTTGTATTCTTTATTTTTATCAAAAAGAAACAAGATAACAGAGCAAAAGGAGTTTTATTAGCTACTATTTTTATTGCTTTAACAACTTTAGTTTTAAAATTTTTCTAACATTATAATGTCTCTTCGAGACAACTTAAAATTATGAAATATTACATTATTGCAGGTGAGGCTTCTGGCGATTTACATGGTTCTAACTTAATGAAATCATTGTATAAAGAAGATGCGAATGCAAATATTCGTTTTTGGGGAGGGGATTTAATGAAAGAAGCTGGCGGAACTTTGGTAAGTCATTACAAAGAAAGAGCTTTTATGGGCTTTTTTGAAGTTTTGATGAATCTATCTAAAGTGTTAGGTTTTATTAAGTTTTGTAAAAAAGATATTGCTGAGTTTAAGCCAGATGTTATTATTTTTATTGATAATTCTGGTTTTAATTTACGTGTTGCTAAATGGGCAAAAGAGCAAGGTTTTAAAACTAATTATTATATTTCTCCACAAGTTTGGGCAAGTAGAGCAAGTAGGGTAAAAGATATAAAGAGAGATATAGATAACATGTTTGTAATTTTACCTTTTGAGAAGGAATTTTACAAAAAATATAATTACGATGTAACTTTTGTAGGCCATCCTTTAATTGATGGAATTGCGGGTAGAAAACAAGTTAGTGATCAAAAGTTTAGAAAAGAACATAATTTAGGAGATAACAAAATAATTGCTCTTTTACCAGGAAGTAGAAAACAAGAAATTACAAAAATGTTATCCGTAATGTTGTCTTTGGTAGAAGGTTTTGCCGATTATAAGTTTGTTGTTGCAGGAGCTCCAAGTCAAGATTATAGTTTTTATCAAGCAATTATTGGTACTAAAAGAGTGAGTTTTATCAACAATAAAACTTACGATTTATTAAGTCTTTCTTATGCTGCTTTAGTGGCTTCTGGTACAGCAACTTTAGAAACCGCTTTGTTTAAAGTGCCACAAGTTGTTTGTTATAAAGGCGGTAATATTTCGTATCAAATTGCAAAAAGGATTATCACTTTAAAATATATTTCTTTAGTAAATTTAATTATGGATAAAGAAGTAGTAAAAGAGTTGATTCAGAATGATTTTAATGCTAAGAATCTAAAAATAGAATTAACTAAAATTCTTGATGAAAAGCATAGAGAAAAACTATTTTTAGAATATTTTGATTTAGAGAAAAAATTAGGAGGAAAAGGAGCCTCAAAAAAAGTAGCTAAACAAATACTTAAAGATTTAAAATAAAATAGTTTGAAAAAAATAGTATTTTTAATGATTGTATTTTCTATGATTATGAGTTCTTGCTCGTCATCTAAAACAGTTATTAAAAATGAAAATAAACCGTTTTCTAAGGTTGATAAAATTGTATCAAAAGCTTTAACCTATAAAGGTGTGCGTTATAAGTACGGAGGAACGACTAAAAGAGGTATGGATTGTTCTGGTTTGGTTTATATAGCTTACAATAGCCAAAATATTCAATTACCAAGAGTTTCTAGAGAAATGGCTAAAATTGGTACAAAAATAGCTTTAAACAAAGTAGAAAAAGGAGATTTACTATTCTTTAAAACGAATAAAAATCATAAAAAAATTAACCATGTAGGTTTAGTTATTTCTAATAAAAAAGGAGATATCCGTTTTTTAAACGGTACCACTTCTAAAGGAGTTATTATATCTTCTTTGTTAGAAAAATATTGGCGAAATGCTTTTGTAAAAGCAACGACAATCTTATAAGAAGTAGTTAAAGTTATTTTTACTAACTTTAGCTTGCTATGAAAAGGTTGCTAAATTATTTACCTGTACATTTTGTTATGTTTTTAATTCTGGGAATATGTACCCAGTTTTTTACTCAATTTTGGAGTTTTAGCTTTCTAGTAACATTCGTCTTTTTGGGACTTTTAGCAATTTTGATATTTAGTGTTACGAATAAATTTTTAAGAACAATAATAACTTTTATATTATTCTTTTTTATTGGAGTTTCTTCTGTATATATAAATGATGATAGAAATTACGATTCTTTTTATCAATCTTATTTCAAAGAAAATTCAACGGTAGTTTTACAGATTGATAAAATTTTAAAACCAGGAAATTATTATCAAAAATATGAAGCAAAAGTTATTAATGTTGATAACAAAGTAACCAAAGGGAAAGTTCTTTTAAATATAAAAAAAGACAGTGTTACTTCTAGTATTTTAACTGTCGATAATCAAATTATTTTAAAACCTAATTTAAGGGAATTAATTCCGCCTTTAAATCCTCATCAATTTGATTATAAATTTTATTTAGAAAAGCAAGGTGTTTATCATCAGTTGTTTACAGAAAGTAACCATTTTTTTAAGTTAGATTCAAAGCCTATAACCTTATTAGGGTTTGCATCAAAAATTAGAGATAAAATTCAAGAATCATTAAAAAAACATCATTTTAAAGAAAATGAATTTGCTGTAATAAATGCTTTGTTGTTAGGTCAAAGACAAGATATTTCTAAAGATTTATTGGTAGATTATCAAAGAGCAGGAGCAATTCATATTCTGGCAGTTTCGGGTTTACATATTGGTATCATATTATTGATTTTATCCTTTCTTTTAAAACCTTTAGAAAAAATTAATCACGGAAAAGTTGTAAAAACTATAATGATTATTCTATTACTTTGGCTATTTGCATTTGTTGCTGGTCTTTCTGCATCAATTGTAAGAGCGGTAACAATGTTTACTTTTTTGGCAGTTGGATTGTCTTTTAGAAGGAAAAAAATTATAGAGTTTTCATTTATCACCTCTATGTTTTTTCTATTGATAGTAAAACCAATGTTTTTATTTGATGTAGGTTTTCAATTAAGTTATTTAGCGGTTTTTGGTATTCTTTGGATTCAGCCAAAATTTTATAAAATTTACAACCCAAGATTTTTTTTAGATAAAAAAATATGGGAATTGTTTTCGGTTTCAATAGCTGCACAAATAGCAATTTTACCTTTAAGTATCTATTATTTTCAGCAATTTCCAGGATTGTTTTTGGCTTCTAATCTGGTAATTATTCCTTTTTTAGGAGCCATTTTAATAGGAGGTTTTTTTGTAATTATTTTCTCTCTTTTAAATTTTCTGCCTCAATTAGTTGCAGACTGTTATGGAGTAATTATTTCTTTAATGAATAGTTTTGTAAGCTGGGTTTCTCTTCAAGAAGAATTTCTATTTAAAGAGATTTCTATATCATTTATAATGATGTTGGTTTTGTATGTTTTTATTTTTTTAGGTGTCAATTTTGCTATAGAAAAATCAGTCAAAAAACTCATCTATTTTATGACTTCTATTTTATTATTACAGAGTGTTTATTTATTTGAAAAAAATCAGAAAAAGTCTAAAAAAGAGTTGATTGTTTTTCATAAAAGTAGATATTCTGTAATCGGGAAAAGAGCAGGAGAGAAGCTTTTTTTACAACATAATTTAGATGATTTACAAATGATGAAAGAAAATAGTATTAGTTCTTACAGAATTGCAGAAGGTATTAATCAATTAGAAGAATTCTCTTTTAAAAATTACATTAGTTTTTCTAATAAAAACATTTTATTAGTTGATAGTTTAGGTGTTTATAATGTTTCTTCTATAAAGAAGCCGATTGTTATTTTACAATATTCTCCTAAAATAAACTTAACAAGGTTGATAAAAACAATAAAACCATCGCAAATTATTGCAGATGGTTCTAATTATAAAAGTAATGTAACTTATTGGAAAAATATCTGTAAAGAATTAAAAACTCCATTTTATTACACAGGACAAAACGGAGCTTATTTTTTAAAAGATTAATCGCCTTTTACTTTAAATTCAGGTACAAAAGAAGCATTAAATTCATCAAATTTTTCTTTAGTTGTAATGCTTTTATACTGATCGTCTTTAAATAATTTTAAATACAATTCTAATTGACTAGGATCGTAATAACCCTTTAAAGGCATTATTAAACCGCCTTTATTGTCCATAAAAACAATGGTTGGATATGCGTTTATTCCCATGAAATTAGCAAAATCATGGGCGCTATTACGTTTATTAGCTTTTGTTTCATCATAATTAGGATTACCATAATCACTTCCTTCAAAAGTAATGGTTTCATTTCCTTCACCATTAAATTTAACTGCGTAAAAGTTTTCATTTACAAAAGCAACAACATCTTTATGCTGAAAAGTATTTTTGTCTAATAATTTACAAGGACCACACCAATTGGTGTATACATCCATAATTATATTTTTAGGATTTTCTTTTTGAAGTTCTAAAGCTTCATTTAAAGATATCCAATTTATTTTCTGAGCGTTTGCTTGAATGCTAAAAGCTAAAATAGTTAAAAGTAATATTGTTTTTTTCATGATTAAATAGACGTAAAAAAGTTGCTAACTTGCATTTTAGAACGAAGTTATTTTTAATAAATTATCTTATACCGTGCATTAATTTCTTGATAATTGGGTTTAAAACTAGAAAAATCAAACCAACCGAAGCAGGAATTATTGTGAAAATCAAAAAGAAAAAAGACATGGAGTATTTTTCTACTATGGGATCTATGTAACTACCTGTTAAAGCAGCTAAGTAGTTACCTAATGCATTTACTAAATACCAAATTCCAAACATCATACCAATTTTTTTAGCTGGTACTAATTTAGAAACATAAGAAAGTCCTACAGGAGAAACACATAATTCTCCCATTGTATGAAATAGGTAAGCTAAAACTAACCAAATTAAACTAACCGAAGCTGTTTTTGCTCCTTGTGGTATAGAACTAGATCCGTAAGCTAATGCACCAAAACCGATCCCTAAAAGAATCATTCCTATCCCAAATTTTACAGCAGCAGAAGGATTGAATTTACTTTCCCACCATTTAGAAAATATAGGTGCTAAAAATATAATAAAGAGTGAGTTTAAAATTAAAAACCAAGAAGCTTCTATTTCTGCATTTTTTTGAGGAATAATTACGCTTAATTTCCAAATTACAATTGCCCAAATACTTAAAAAACTGATTCCTAAAACAATGTTAGATAAAGATATTCTTTTAAATGTTTGTCCAAATAATTTTAATAAAACCCAAGAAATAATAATTAAAGGAACTGTAGAAATGAGTACATCTATAACTTTAAATATCAAAGCAGAGTTACCGGTTAAAGCTCTTTGTGTGTAATCTTTTGCAAAAATATTCATAGAACCACTGGCTTGTTCAAAAGCCCACCAAAAGAAAACTGTAAAAAAGGCCAAAATGGCAACAACAATATATCTGTCTCTTTGTACATTATTTGGCACTTCTTCCTCTTTTTCTATTTCATGTTTTATAATTTTATCAGATAATTCTGTTTTTTTATTAGGTGATGTACCAATGTTTTCGAAAATTTCTCTACCAAACCAAAATTGTAATGTACCCAAAAACATAAAAATTCCGGCTAAACCAAATCCCCAAGAATAACTTAGATTGTTTGCTAAAAAACCACATAAAAGAACTCCAAGAAATCCACCAGCATTTACACCCATATAAAAAATAGTATATGCTCCATCCTTTCTTTCTGGATATTTATCGTACAAACCACTAACCATTGAAGTTACGTTTGGTTTAAATAATCCGTTACCAATAATTAGTAACCCAATACCAATATATAATGTAGTTTCAGTCTCTAAAGACATGGAAGCATGGCCTAAAGTCATAATTAAAGCACCAAGAGCAACTGCTTTTTGATAACCTAGTAATTTGTCTGCAATTATACCACCAATTAAAGGGGTAATATATACAGAACTTGTATATATACCAAGTAAGCCCAATGCGCGTTCTCTTGTCCATTCCCAACCTCCATCAGAAAAAGAAGCAGTTAAAAAAAGAACAAATATGGCGCGCATTCCGTAATAAGAAAAACGCTCCCACATTTCCGTAAAAAACAGAACAAATAATGCTGGCTTATGATTTAATAAACTAAATTCTTTATTCTCAGTTGAAATATTCATAATTATTGTGTTAAAAATAAAAACCTCATAAATGCTAGTTTATGAGGTTTTTATTAAATGTTTTAATTTTAGTGTACGTTACCCATTAATTTTTTCATCAAAGGAGAAAAGACTAAAACAATTGCACCTGCTCCTAAAGCATACATTGCAATTAAATGAAATCCGTCTGTGTAAATTCCTAAAGTTTCTAAACCACCTACATTTGCGTCTGTACTTTCCACAGCTAATTGTTTAGAGATAAAACCAACTATTTGAAAAGCAAAAGCTGAAGATAAAAACCAAACACCCATCATAAAAGCAACAATGTTTTTTGGTGATAAATCTGTGATTTTGGATAACCCTACAGGAGACATAAATAACTCACCAATAGAAATAATTAAGTACATTACTAATAAATAGGTAAATGGTACCATTCCGTTTTCGTCTGCACTTGCGTTACTAATTGATAAAATATAAAAACTAGCACCTGCTAAAAGCAACCCTAAACCAAATTTATAAGGAGTTCTTGGATTCATATTCTTTTTAGATAAATAACCCCAAAGTAAAGAAATTGGGATTGCTAAAATGATAATAAACATAGAGTTTAATGCATTGGTCTGACTTGCACTCATTATACCGTCTAAAGAAACATTTCTAGAAGCAAAAAGTGTAATTACACTTCCGGATAACTCATGAAATCCCCAGAATAATGTCATAAAAAATGTAATTAAAACAGCCATTATTAGCTTTTTTCTAGCAACAGTATCTAAACTATACATAATGTAACCCAAGTAAGCTAAAACAGCAAAACCTATAAATTGAAAAATAACACCTACATAATTTGCTTGCCAAGAAGAAAGTAAATAAGCAATTACAGGAACAAATAAAACAGCTATAATAGGAATTAATGTTTTTTGAGGAACTCCAACTACTTTTTTCTCATAAATTTCTTGAGATGGCGGCATTCCTTTATCACCAAAAACATTCTTTTTAATTCCGCTCCAAAAGAAAATCAATCCAGCCATCATTCCTATTCCGGCTAAACCGAAACCATAATGCCAACCATATTCAGCAGCTAACCATCCACATAAAAGAGGAGCAACAAAACCACCAATATTAATACCCATATAAAAGATAGTAAATCCAGAATCTTTTCTAACATCACCTTCTTTATACAATGCACCAACAAAAGTTGAAATATTAGGTTTAAAAAAGCCATTACCAACCACAATTAAAGCTAAGGCTGTAAAAAATGCCATATCATCTTCTATTGCTAAAACAAAATGACCAATTGCCATTAAAATACCTCCTAAAAAGATAGAAGATCTCATTCCTAATATTTTATCAGAAATTTGACCACCAATAACTGTAGAAGCATAAACAAGAGAGCCGTAAGAAGCATAAACTACAGCAGTTGCTGTATCTCTTTCTGCGATTGCTTTAAATATTTCTTGTACCATGTAAAGCGTTAATAACGCTCTCATACCATAAAAACTAAAACGCTCCCATAATTCTGCAAAAAATAAGTAGAACAATCCTTTTGGATGTCCAAACATTTGTGGGTCTTCTGTAGTTGTACTAACTCCTTTGTCTAACATAATTATCCTTTATTTCTGTTACTTTATCTTATTTTTTATTTAAGTTTTCTTGAATGAAGTTTGTCATTTTTGTGTACAAATTCAAACGAGTATTTCTTCCTTTATAGATTCCGTGTGTTCTGTCTGGTACAATAAACATATCAAATTGTTTATTGGCTTCAATTAAAGAATTTATCATTCTATAAGAGTTTTGTACATGTACATTGTCATCACCAGTACCATGAACTATTAAATATTTTCCTTTTAGTTTTTCTGCGTAATTAATTGGCGAATTATCATCGTAACCACTTGCGTTTTCTTGTGGAGTTTGCATATAACGTTCTGTATAAACAGAATCGTAAAAAGCCCAAGAAGTAACAGGAGCAACTGCAATTGCTGTTGTAAAAATATCGTTACCTTTTAGTATAGCATTTGTACTCATAAAACCACCAAAAGACCAACCCCAAATACCAATGTTGTTATTGTCTATATAAGATAGTTTTGCTAATTTTTTAGCAGCAGCAATTTGATCTTCAACTTCGTATTTACCCAATTCTTTTTGAGTTACTTTTTTAAAGTCTGCACCTTTAAAACCTGTTCCACGTCCATCAATACAAACTACAATAATTCCTGTTTGTGCTAACATATTGTGCCAATAATCATTACTTGCATTCCAACTATTTCCAACTTGTTGAGAACCTGGGCCAGAATATTGAAACATTAATAATGGATATTTTTTGTTTTCATCAAAATCTAAAGGTTTTACTGTCCACATATTTAAATCATTTCCGTTAATGTTAATCGTAGAAAATTCTTTAGGGCTCATTTTATAAGTAGCCAATTTGTCTTTTAATTCTGAGTTTTCTTTTATCACCTTTAACATTTTTCCTTTTGCAGTATATAAAGAATAAATCGGTGGTGTTTCTGCAGAAGAATATGTGTTGATAAAGTAATTTAAGTTTTTACTAAAAGCAGCTGTATTTTGACCTTCTTTTGTGCTTAAATCTTTTTTGTTTTTTCCTTTTATATTGATAGAATAAACCCCTCTATTTATAGATCCGTTTTCTACAGATTGGTAATAAACAGTATTTTTCTTTTCGTTAAAACCATAATATTTGGTTACTTCCCAATTTCCTTTTGTAATTTGATTGATTAGTTTTCCATCAAAATTATAATGATAAATATGGTTGTAACCATCCTTTTCACTCGTCCAAATAAAACTATTATCAGCTAAAAAAGTTAAGTTGTCTGTAATATCAACATAGGCTTTATCAGTTTCGTTTAATAATAAAGTGGTAGTTGCCTCTAAAGCATTTACTTTATATAAGTTTAAATTATTTTGATGACGATTTAAAGTAGTTGCAACCAAAGTAGCATCGTCATTAGACCATTTAATTCTAGGAATGTATTCGTAATCTTTTAAAGAAATATTTGCTGTAGTATTAGAAGAAAGAGTGTACATGTGTAAAGTTACATCTGCATTTTTTTCTCCTGCTTTTGGGTATTTAAAAACTTGTTGCGTTGGGTATAATTCGCTGCCAACAATATCCATAGAATAAGTTGGTACATTGGTTTCATCAAAACGTAAAAAAGCTAAATGAGTTCCTGTTTTGTTCCACTCAAAAGCTCTTACAAAACCAAATTCTTCTTCGTAAACCCAATCTGTAATTCCGTTAATAACGGCGTTTATTTTTCCGTCGTTGGTAACTTGTGTAATTTTATTAGAAGCTACATTTTTAATAAAAATGTTATTGTCTTTTGCATAGGCAACATTTTTGTTGTCTGGAGAAAAAACAGGTTCTTGAATTTCTGTACCAATTAAAGTTAATTCTTTTGATGCAATATCATAAGCATAAAAAGCACCTTTATAAGAACGTCTGTATATTTTTTGAAAATCTGTACCTAAGATTAATTTCGTTTCATCATTATTAAAACTATAAGAAGAAAATGAAGGCAAATCTTCTAAGTCTGCACTATTTACAATTGTTGCTACTTTTTCTAGGGTTTTGTAGCTGTATTTATCTACAGTAACAGCTTTTGTTTCTCTATTAAAATCTAAAACAGCATAAAAATCGCCATTCATAGAATTTAAAGAATTCATTCTTTTAGGAGAGAAAATTCCGTTCCAAATTTCTTCTAGTGTAATGTCTTTTGTTTTTGAGGTGTTGTTTTGAGAGGTAATTGTAAAACCAGCAAATAAAAATATTGCTGTTAAAAGGATTCCTTTTTTCATTATAAAAGTAGTATTTGATAAATGTTTGCCAAGTTTACGGAAAAAACTGCAAAAAATATCTTAAAAAAGCATAAATCTTGATTAAAACATAATGTTATTACAGTTTCACTTATCTTTGTTCTTTATAGTTTTATACCCTAATAAATGAGCAAACTTATTTCTGGTTTTTCTAAATTTACCAAAGAAGAGAAAATTAATTGGTTAACAGAAAATTACTTTCACAATCAAAAAGAAACTAAAAACATCATCAAACAATATTGGAATGATGATGAAGATTTACAACAGCTTCATGATGATTTTATAGAGAATACAATTACCAATTTTTATATGCCATTTGGTATTGCGCCAAATTTTGTAATTAACAACAAAGAGTATGTAATACCAATGGTTGTAGAAGAAAGTTCTGTAGTTGCAGCAGCTTCTTTAGTAGGGAAGTTTTGGAGTACAAAAGGTGGTTTTAAAACCACTGTTTTAGGTACCACAAAAATAGGGCAAGTTCATTTTATGTTTGCTGGTGATAAAACAGCATTACAAAGTTATTTTAATAAAAATAAAACAGAATTATTTGCTGCAACGGCTTCCATTACTAAAAATATGGAAAAGCGTGGTGGTGGAATTTTAGATATAAAATTAGTTGATAAAACTGATAAATTAGCGAATTATTACCAATTACATGTAACCTTTGAAACCAAAGATTCAATGGGTGCAAATTTTATCAATTCTTGTTTAGAAGCCATTGCCAATGAATTTAGAAATGATGAAATAGAGATTGTAATGAGCATACTTTCTAACTACGTTCCAGAATGTTTGGTTAGGGCAGAAGTGAGTTGCAAGATTGAAGATTTAGGAGGAGAAAATCCACAGAAATTTGCAGAGAAATTTTATCAAGCAGTAAAAATTGCACAAATAGAACCTTATAGAGCCGTTACGCATAATAAAGGAATTATGAACGGAATTGATGCGGTTGTGTTAGCAACTGGTAACGATTTTAGAGCGGTAGAGGCTGGCGCTCATGCGTATGCTTCTAAATCTGGGCAATATTCAAGTTTGTCTCATTGTACTATTGATGATGGAATTTTTAAGTTTTGGATAGAAATTCCGTTAGCTTTAGGAACCGTTGGTGGTTTAACAGCGTTACACCCAATGGCAAAAATGTCTTTAGAAATGTTGCAAAAACCTTCGGCAAAAGAGTTGATGCAAATTATGGCAGCTGCTGGTTTAGCACAGAATTTTGCTGCGTTAAGAGCGTTAACAACCAAAGGAATTCAGCACGGACATATGAAAATGCATTTGCAAAATATTTTAAATCAGTTTGATGCAAATGAAGAAGAAAAAGCAATTATAACGGCTTATTTTGATAAAAGAACCGTGACACATTCTGGTGTTGTAGAAAAAATAAAAGCATTAAGAAAGCCAACAATAAATTGGGTAGATTTTTTAAATTTTGATGATATAAGTACACGTTTATCAACATTAGATATAGATAAAAAACCTCTTTTCGGAAAAATGAATGCACAACAAATGATAGAACATTTAAGTGCAGTTACTAAAATAGCAAACGGAAATTGGGATGTAGATGTTTTTGTTTCTGATGAAAAAACAGCACGTAGAAAACCATTTTTAGATACAGATAATGAGTTAGAAACAGGTTTTAAATCGTCGTTTATTGCGGATGAACCAATACCATTAAAATTTAGTTCGAAAGAAGAAGCTATAGAAGATTTAATAGCGCAAATAAAAATATTTGTAAAAGTTTTTACAAAAGACAAAGAAAGAAAAATTACACATCCATTTTTTGGAGAATTAGATTTTGAGTATTGGAAAAAATTTCAAGTAAAACATTTTACGCATCATTTTAAACAATTTGGTTTAGTCTAATGAATTTTTACTCAAACGGAAAATTATTATTAACAGGAGAATATCTTGTTTTAGATGGCGCAAAATCTTTAGCAATTCCAACAAAATTTGGACAAGATTTAGTAGTTGAAAAAATACAAGAACCAGAAATTATTTGGGGAAGTTTTACACATACAGGAGAATGTTGGTTTGAAGCTGTTTTTGACTTGAAAAAATTACGCTTGGTAAGTTGTACTTACAATTCTGAAAAAGAAGGAAGTGGAGAAGTAATTGCAGAAACGTTGTTAGAAATTTTAAAAGAAGCTAAAAATTTAAATCCAGATTTTTTGGAATCAGAAAACGGATTTATTGTAAAAACAAACCTTACATTTCCAAGAAATTGGGGATTAGGAACTTCATCAACGTTAATAAATTCTATTGCAACTTGGGCAAAAGTAGATGCTTTTAAATTGTTGTGGAATTCTTTTAAAGGAAGTGGTTACGATATTGCTTGTGCACAAAATAATTTTCCTATTTTTTATCAAATTGAAAAAGATTTCTCGACTGCGCTCGAAATGACACCAAAAGTAGAAAAGGTTGAATTTAATCCTAGTTTTAAAGAAAATTTGTTTTTTGTACATTTAAATCAGAAGCAAGACTCTAAAGAAGGAATTGCAAAATTTAGAGAAAATAATATCAATTTTGATAGAGAAATAAAAAGAATTTCAGAAATTTCTGATGCATTTTTAACAACAGATTCATTAAAAGAGTTTGAAGATTTAATTGTTGAACATGAACAAATTATCAGTTCAATTATCAAACTAAAACCTGTAAAAGAAAAATTATTTTCAGATTATTTTGGAGCCATAAAAAGTTTAGGCGCTTGGGGAGGAGATTTTGTTTTAGTAACAGGAAATGCTGATACGCCAACGTATTTTAAAAATAAAGGATTTACAACCATCCTGAGGTATTCTGAAATGGTTAAGCCCACCTTAATCCTCCCAAAGGGAGGAAACTAGAATGTAAAAAACATGCAAGAAAAACAAACGAATAAAGAGAACAGTGGGATTTCCCCTTTGGAGAATAAAAAGGGGCTTCAAGTAATAATTATTGGAGGAGGAGCAGCAGGATATTTTACAGCGATAAACGCTAAAGAAAATAACCCTGAATTGGATATTACGATTCTTGAAAAAGGAAAAGACGTTTTACAGAAAGTAAAAATTTCTGGAGGAGGAAGATGTAATGTAACACACGCGTGTTTTATTCCAAAAGAATTAATTGAATTTTATCCGAGAGGAAAAAAAGAATTACTCGGACCTTTTCATCAGTTTATGACTGGTGATACTTTCGAATGGTTTGAAAACAGGGGAGTTCCGTTAAAAATAGAAGACGATAATCGTGTTTTTCCGGAAGCAAATACAAGTCAGGCAATTATTGATTGCTTTCAAAATGCTGTTGATAAGTTAAACATAAAAGTGTTAACAAACTGTGGTGTTAATTCGGTTTATCAACAAGAAAATAAGTGGATTATCAACACCAAAGAGCAAAATTTTGAAGCTGATAAAGTAGTTATTGCTGCAGGAAGTTCTAAGAAAGTTTGGGAATTGTGCAAAACATTGAATCATTCTATTGTAGAGCCTGTTCCATCTTTATTTACGTTTAATATAAACGATAAAAGATTGGTAGATTTATTAGGAACTTCTGTGCCAAATGCAACGGTTACTATTTCTGGTACAAAATTAGAAGCATCTGGACCTTTGTTAATTACGCATTGGGGAATGAGTGGACCAGCAGTTTTAAAACTATCTGCTTTTGGCGCAAGAATTTTAGCAGATAAAAATTATCAATATAATGTAGAGGTAAATTGGTTGTCTAGACCAACGGATAAAGTATTAAATGTTTTACTGAATTTAAAAAAGAAAGAACCGCGAAAAACCGCTATTTTAAAATCACCATTTACTGAGGTTTCTAAAAGATTGTGGGAACGTTTTGTAATTGCAGCAGGTATAAAAGCGACTCAAAATTGGGCAGATTTAAATAATATGCAATTAGAAAATTTAGCAAATCAATTGACAAAAGGAGTTTTTAACGCAAACGGAAGAACCACTTTTAAAGATGAATTTGTGACTGCTGGAGGAATTGATTTAAAAGAAATTAATTTTAAACGTTTTGAAAGTAAAAAACATCAAAACTTATTTTTTGTGGGTGAAGTTTTAAATATTGATGCCGTTACTGGTGGATTCAATTTTCAAAATGCTTGGACAAGTGGTTTTATTTGTGCAAATGCGTTGGCAGAAGATTAATCTTTTTTTGTCATTTTTAATGAAACGAAATTGAGATATCTTAGGATATAAATATTTGAGATTTCTCTATAAAGTCGAAATAACAAACTAACAACTAAAAAACCAAGAATTAAAAACTAATTTATAATGGCGAGAGCAGAATCTAATGAATTTTTAACAGGAACAAAAGCTTTAGATTTTAATTTACTAAATACAGTTGATGATTCTTTTGTTTCTTTAAACGAGGCAAAAGGAGAAAAGGGAACTGTAATTATGTTCATTTGTAATCATTGTCCGTTTGTAATTCATGTTAATGAAGAATTGGTAAAATTAGCCAACGAGTATCAGCAAAAAGGTATTAATTTTATTGCTATTAGTTCTAACGATGTTGATAATTATCCGCAAGATTCACCTGAATTGATGAAGCAATTAGCAGAAAAAGAAAACTATCCTTTTCCGTATTTGTATGATAAAACACAAGAAGTAGCAAAAGCTTATAATGCTGCTTGTACACCAGATTTTTATATTTTTGAAGCCGATTTAAAATCTGTTTATCACGGGCAATTAGACGATTCTAGACCAGGAAACGGAAAACCAATTACAGGGAAAGATATGAGATTGGCATTGGATAATTTATTAGAAAATAAGCCAGTTTTAGAAAGCCAAAAACCAAGTATGGGTTGTGGTATTAAGTGGAAATAGAACTTATAAGTTTTACTGTATTATCTATATAAATTAGGTCGTTTTTTTGATTTTATACGACAATAACTTAAGATATAATTATATCAACTTATAGAATATTATACTATCTATTCTAAAATCACTTAGCAATAAGATTTAAATCTCTCGATTAATTTATGTGTTTTGTTATAAGTAATTTGTAGTTAAAAGCTAAATTTTATCTGATGATTCTGTTTACTACAAAAATTTTCTTCTTTTGTTAATTTTTTTTAAGTCAAATAAGTTTTTTAATATTAATTTTCTGTAAATAATAGTCCTGTCTCTTTTTGTTATATCTTAAATAAAGTAGTGTTTTTTTGTCTTTTTGTTTTTTTTAAACGATAAAATTGATGATAATATATTTATTTTAAAAAAATCAAAAAAACAGGATTAACTTACTGTTAATAAGTATATTATTTTTTTTAAATAGATTTTAAAAAGTATTGTTTTATTAGATTAAATACCTTTAATTTGTAACGAAGTTTTAAGTAATTTTGAAACGCAAACATTTAATTATCAAATAAATTGAGATATATTTTATGTTGGGAATTAACCGAAAAGCCAACTAAATTTT
The DNA here is from genome assembly GCF_045063585.1 of Polaribacter sp. Asnod1-A03. Classification (NCBI taxonomy): domain Bacteria; kingdom Pseudomonadati; phylum Bacteroidota; class Flavobacteriia; order Flavobacteriales; family Flavobacteriaceae; genus Polaribacter; species Polaribacter sp. Asnod1-A03. Next base: position 2,442,192 of record NZ_JBEFOE010000009.1, read on the forward strand.
GAAGTAGGTAGCAAACCCTAAACCATAAACAAAATGAAAATGAAAACAAAAAAACTTTTAAAACTAACATTAGGATTAATGTTAACAGCAACTATGTTCGTTAGTTGTACTGAAGGAGATGAAAACTGTAATTGTACGCAAGTAACTGTAAATACTGAGACAGGTACTGTAGTTCAAACTTCAGATAATACTTTCCCTAGCTTACCAGGAGCTGTATGTGATTATGCAAATACTATTGTAGAGACAACTGTAGAAGGTGTTCTTTATGAAGTAACAACAACTTGTGCTGGAACTGATGCGCCTTCAACTACAGATGTAGACTAAGAAGACACGTAGAATGATAATAAAAAAATCCAGCTATTAAGCTGGATTTTTTATTTATAAAAGTGTTATTATTAATTACTGCATCTTTTGAAGATTCACTAGCTCTAAATTAGTTAACTCCCTCCATCTACCTCTTGGTAAATTTTTCTTAGTTAATTCTGCAAAAATTACTCTATCTAACTTATTTACCTTGTAACCTAAGTGTTCAAAAATCTTACGAACAATTCTGTTTCTACCAGAGTGTATTTCTATACCTATTTCTGTTTTTGGTTGTCCGTCTACATAAGAAACTGCGTCAATAAATACTTTTCTTCCTTCAATTACTACTTCACCTCTTAATTTTTCTAAATCTTTTAAATCTAATTTTCTATCTAAAGAAGCATGATATAGTTTACGTACATTATGTTTTGGGTGTGTTAATTTCTTGGCTAAATCACCATCATTAGTAAATAACAATAAACCAGTTGTATTTCTATCTAAACGCCCAACAGGATAAATTCTTTCTTTAGACGCATTAGCAACTAATTCCATTACTGTTTTTCTACCTCTATCATCATCCATTGTGGTAATGTAGTTTTTAGGCTTGTTTAGTAAAATGTACTTTTTTTGTTCTGGAGAAATAGAAGTTCCATCAAAACGTACAACGTCTGTTGGCTGTACTTTGTAACCCATTTCTGTAACTAATTTTCCGTTAACTTCTACACTACCATGTTCTATATAAGTATCTGCTTCTCTACGAGAACAAACACCAGAATTTGCAATATATTTGTTTAAACGGATTCCTGATGATTCATCAGATTTTGGAGTTTCTTTAATTTTGGTAAACGTTTTTTTAGGACTCTTTCTAGCTAAAGGTTTGCTTTTTCTACTTAGAGGAGTACTTCGTTTACCGTCTTGTCGTCCTCTCGACGAGTTTTTATTTGAATTCATTACTTAAAATTTTTGCAAAAATAAGTATAATAAACTTTAATTCAGTCTATCAATCACTTTTTCTACAATAAGGGATGTGTCAATAAATATTAAAGAGAAAACACCGATTAAAAGTAAGATTTTCAAAACATTATGCATTAAACGATATTGTTTAATTCTTGACGATTTCCATAAGTAAATACCCAAAAAGATTAACACAATTAAAGCAAAATAAAAATAATATTTCATGTAGCTAATTGCAGGGTAACTAAACAAAATTACCACAGGAAAAAGTGTTAAAATCAATAAGAATATAGATAGTTGTTTTGTTTTTTTTTCTCCGTAAACTACTGGAAAAGTATCATAATCGTTTACAATTGCTCCTTTCATGTTCTGTAAATCTTTTAGCAACTCTCTAACCATCAATACTAAAAATAAAAAAATAGCGTGTACAAAAATTATTTTTGAGAAATTTTTAAAGTATATAAAAATGGCAAAAAATGGCAAAATGGTAAGAACTGTAGCAGAAACCAAGCCTGTAAAAGCATATTTTTTAAGCTTATGCGAATAAAACCAAATTCCAAAAATATAGATTGCAAAAAATAAAGCAGCTTTTAATGAGATTAAATAACCAAAAACAAATCCTAAAAAATTTAAAGTAAAATACAATTTTAACTTTGTAGATTGTTTTACGTAATTATCTATTCCTGTTTTTAACGGTCGATTAATTCTATCAACCTTTGCATCATAAAAGTTATTAATTATATAGCCAGAAGCAATTACACAGATACTTGCTAATACAATATAAAATAAATCTCTATCTAAAATTATATTTCTTGCAGAACTATGTGGAGAAAAAATAAAAATGGCTGCTAAATATTGCGCTAAAACTAAAACAAGAATATTATAACCTCTAATTACAGAAAGTAAGCTGAAAAATTTAAAAATAAATCTTTTTATTTTAAAGCTTAGCATATATTAAAATCTATAAACCAATTCTAGTTTATAGTTTTTAAGGCTTTTTTGGGCTTTTTCATAGTCTTCAGTAAAGCCTAAAATATAACCACCTCCACCAGAACCGCAAAGTTTTAAATAATATTCGTTAGTTATAATTCCGTTTTCCCAAACTTTATGAAAAGCGGTAGGAATCATTGGTTTAAAGTTCTTTAAAACCAATTTAGACAAAGATTTTACGTTACCAAATAAAGATTTTACATTACCATGTAAAAAATCATCGATACAAGCATCTGTAGTAGTCGCAAATTCTTCACTAATCATTTTTCTAAAACCTTCGTTTTTCATCTTATTCATAAAGATGTTTACCATTGGTTCAGTTTCACCTATTTGTTCTGAGTCTAATAAGAAAACAGCTCCTTTACCTTGTTTTTGAGAAGGGATTCCGGCAGGTTCTACATTGTCCTTAGAATTGATTAAAATTGGTAAACTTAAATAACTATTTAAAGGATCTAAACCAGAACTGTTACCATGAAAAAAAGATTCCATTAAAGAAAAAACAGCTTTTAGTTTTAACAATTTATCTCTTGTTAAATTTTCTAAAACTGTAATTTTATCGTTTGCATATTGATCATAGATAGAAGCTACCAGAGCACCAGAACTACCAACGCCATATCCTTGAGGTATAGAAGAATCAAAATACATTCCGTTTTCTATATCAGTTTTTAAATCATTTAAATTAAAAGAAACTAAATTAGTTTTTAATGACTTTAAATGGTTATAAAAACGTTCTAAGTTTTGATTAGAAACTTTAGGTTTACCAGTTAAATCTGCTGAAGTTTTTAAAGCACCTCTATATGCATTAAACGGAATTGCCAAACCTTTAGAATCTTTGATGATTCCGTATTCTCCAAAAAGAAGAATTTTAGCATAAAATAATGGTCCTTTCATTTTTCTTTTTTATAGTGCTACAAAAATACAAAAAATTATGTTAAAAGTGTGATTTAAAAATTCTTATAAAAAGTTTTCCAAACTCCAACCTTTTCTCCTTTATCGTATTTTCCTTTTTCTCTAATTTTTCCTTTTTTATCGTAAACTTTCCAGACACCTTCCTCTAAACCATTATTATAACGCCCTTGCACTCTAATTTCTCCTGTTTCATAAAATTCAGAAAAAGCACCCATTTCTTTTCCGTTTATAAGTTTTAGTTCTCTAAAAACCTTACCGCTTTTATAGTAGAATGTAACACTCTTTTTATTCTTAGAAACCACTTTATAATAAGTAGATTTTGCTTTATTGGTTTCTTTTAAAGCCTGGTTTAACCAAGTTGTTTTTTGAGCGGAAAAAGACAATGAAAAAAAGAAGATAAATAAAATTATAAACTTGCTAAAAGATTTCATTTTTGATAATTTAGAAATATAACATTAGATTTGTTTTGCTCCAAAACCTACAGAATCATAAATATACTGATTTTTCTGACAGTATTTAGCCAACTCTTTTTCTATAAAATTGTTTACAGTTTTTTTTTCTGACTCGGGGTACAAAACGTGCACATTAGCACCAGCATCTAACGTAAAGCAAATGTTACTATTATTTTCTTCGCGATATTCCCAAATTTTATTGATAATTTCTAACGTATTTGGTTTCATCAAAATAAAATACGGATTACTTGTAAGCATCATAGCATGTAACGTTAACGCTTCACTTTCTACCAAATTGACAAATGCTTTGATATCTCCATTTTGTAAAATTTTAGAAATTTTACTCAAATTATCATTCGCTTGCGTAAAACGATTTTCTGCATACGGATGATTGTGCATTAAATTATGACCAATGGTACTAGAAACTTGTTTTTCTCCTTTATCAACCAAAAGAATTGCATCTTGATAATTCTCAAAAACCGAATGTACTTTATAGGGAAATTGAACTCCATATAAATCTGAACTTCCATCTATTTCTGGATGATTTCCCCAAACAACCAAAGGACCTTCTACACTTCTACTTGCGCTACCAGAACCTAATCTTGCTAAAAAAGAAGCTTTTTTATTGATTTCTCCTTCTGATAAATCAGTATTTAACTCAGATTCTAAACTCATTAAACACATTGCAATGGCACTTAAACCACTTGCAGAAGATGCAATTCCGCTTGAATGTGGAAAAGAATTTTCTGAATTAATAGTCATTTTATATTCAAAAATATAAGGACAATATTCTTGTATTCTTTTAAAGAATTCAGCAATTTTTGGCTTGAAAGCATCTTTTTGTTTTCCTTCAAAAAATAAATCGAAATCTACAGTTGCTGTTTTTTCTTTTTTCTCAAAATCTATGGTAGTAATTGTATGACAATTATTTAATGTAAAGCTAATAGAAGCATTTTTTGGTATTTGAGGATTACTCTTTCCCCAATATTTTACCAAGGCAATATTACTTGGCGTTTGCCATGTAAAACTTGCTTTTTCTACTAAATTACTACTTGATTTCGAGATAAATTGTGCTGTATTCAAACGTATAAATTTTGCTTCAAAGATAAAACTATTTCAAAGAATTTTAAGCTAACTTTTTAAGTACATTTTCTTTATAAGTTCTACTAATAGGAATTGCATTTTTTTTAATTTCTACAAACTCATTGGTATAAGAAGCTACTTTATCAATATTTACAATATAAGACCTGTGAATTCTTAAAAATTGTTGAGATGGCAACTTCATTTCTAAATTAGAAATTGTTTCTCTTGTAACTAAAATACGCTCACTTGTGTAAATTTTAATATAATCTGATAAACTTTCTACATAGAGTATTTCATCAAAAACAACTTTTACCATTTTACGGTCAGATCTTACAAAAATGTAATTTGGTTTTTCTACAGTTTCCTCTTTTTTAGTTGGTGTTTTTATTTCAACCTTCGTTTCAAAAAACTTATTTATTGCTTGTAAAAAACGATCAAAAGCAATTGGTTTTAGCAAATAATCTACAGCTTGTAAATCAAAACCATCTAAAGCATATTCTCTGTAAGCAGTTGTAAAAATTATTTTAGATTTTTTATTGATGGTTTTTGCCAAAGACAAACCATTTATATCTGGCATATTAATATCTAAAAAAAACAAATCAATATTTTGAGAGTTTGCAACTTCGAAAGCTTCCATTGCGTTTTTACAGCTTTTCACCAAATTTAAATTCGGAATTTTAGCCACAAAAGTTTCAATTACTTTTCTTGCAACTGGCTCGTCATCAACAATAACACAATTAATTGTATTCATTATTCGTTAGTTTTTTCAAATTTATAGAACTTCAGATTTCTCGTCATTCGTTCCTCATTTTGTCGAAATGATATTTTTATTTAAAATTCAATTTTTAAATCTACTTTAAAAGTATCTTTTGTTTCTATTATTTCTAATTGATGTTTTTTAGGATACAACATCTCTAAACGTTTTCTAATATTCTGCAAACCAATTCCTACATTGCTATTTTCTTTTATTTCTGATGAATTTTCAACTCTAAAAAATAATGCGTTATTTTCGGTTTTAAGCAAAATATCAACCTTTAAAATTCCTTCTTTTATTTCTCCATGTTTAAAACTATTTTCTACAAACGGAATTAATAACATTGGCGGAATTTGAATAGAATCCTCTATTTTCTCTTTAACGAAATTCACTTTTAAGGTATCGTGAAAACGCATTTTTTCTAAAGAAATATAATCTTCTAAGTGATTTACTTCTTCTTCTAAAAGTACTTTTGGTTTTTCTACTTGATATAAAATATAGTCTAATAAATTAGATAATTTTAAAATCATTTCTGGAGCTTCATCTGCTTTAGCGATTGCAAAACCATAAATTGTATTCAAGGAATTAAACAAAAAATGTGGATGAATTTGCATTTTTAAGAACTTTAACTCTTGCTCTTTTAATTGTAATTGTGTTTCTAAAAACTTGTTCTCTAATGATTTTTTTTCTTCTAATGATTTGTAATTATGCTTTAATATTTTTAAACCACTTGCCAAAACAACAATAAAAAAAACACAGACTAAAACTACTGCAGGACTTGTAATTAACGTTGGCATTTTTTGATATTCTAAATTAAAATAAAACACAAACCCTACTACTTCTATCATTAAAATAGTTGTAGCAACAAAAACACCAGAATAAATAGTATAAAGAACAAATTTCTTATATTGTTTTTTTAATAAATATTTAGGAATTAAATCATATACAAAAACATACGCAGTAATTAATGTTATAATACTTAAAAGAGAAGAAAACCAAAATAAAAAAGCTTTGTTTGATGAACCTACACTAAAAAAACTTTTGAAGAAAAACCAAACAATCATCCAACATAAAAAATGTATTGGTATTTTTTTTAAGACTAATATCAGTTCTTTTTGCATATGTTACAAAATAAAAATAAAGATTTAATTTTTAGGATAATTAGCGACGGATTACTTATTTTAATCTCTAAAAAGCAAATTTGACACTTCTTATACTAAAACTATCTGTTTTTTGTAGAAACCAAGTAAAAAGGATTCATTCATCTCAATTATATTTAAAAAACAAACATTCCTACTATTTTTGAAATGAATTTAAAAACAAATACTATGAAATATATTATCGAAGGAGATACTAAATTTATGATACCTTTAATTATTCTTTTACTTTTAACACTTTTCTTAATCATGAAGGGTTTTAAAACAAATTCAGAAAAGAACAGAAAACTTATTAAATCTGTAAGTTTATTTGCCCTTGTTTTTGGTTTTTTTGGTCTTTTTATAGGATTATATCAAATGTTTACTGTGATAGCAATAGCAAACAGTGTCTCTCACGGTGTTTTAGCTGTGGGGTTAAAATGTGCAATTACAGCAACTTTATTTGGTTTTATTATTTTTCTTATTGGTAGATTAGGTGTAATTGCACTTACTTGGATCAAAAAAGAATAAGTAAAAAATTACTTGATAAAAATACCCATTTCATTAATTAAGAAATGGGTATTTTTGCATTTATGAATAAAGGAAATGTCTTTTACTTTTAAATGAAGAATCTCCAGAAAAACTTCCAAATTTTTCTAATTATCATATTATTTACGCAACAGATGGCGCATATCTATTTTTAATACAAAGACAAAACTAATCCTTTCTTAAATTATCATAAATTTACCACAGACACAAACAAACTATATTTTAATGCATTTTTCTTGCTTTTTACCAATGACCTTTAGAATAAATACAGATACTTGGTTTATTTTTTGCCTTGCTTTTTTAGGTATTTTAGGAATACTTATTTTTTTATATATATTTATTCCTTACAGAACCAGAAGACAAAGTAATAAAAGAAGAACAATAAGATTTCAGAAGAAAACTGAAAATATAGAACGTTTAGAACAGAAATATAAAGATGATAAAATAATGACATTAGAAGTTAAAAATCAGAAATTAAAAGTTACTTTAAAAGACGATTTAACTAAAATTATGAATACTAATGAAGTTGCTAACTTTGAGGTTTTTTTTTCAAATTTCGAAAAATTATACCCAAATTTTAAAACATCAATCTATAAACTAGCACCTAATTTAACCTCTAATGAGTTAAAATTATGTGCTTTTTTAAGACTAAACTTATCATCGAAACAGATTAGTAATTTAGTAAACACTACACCTGAAAGTGTAAATAAAGCTAGATATAGATTACGTAAAAAACTAAATCTTCAAGCAAATGATGATCTATTAACCTTTATCATAAACATGTAATTTACAGTAATTTAATAGACTGTCCATTCTTTGTCCATTATACTATTATTGTTTTTTATTGCTAATTATCTTCCTTTGTATCTAACTTTTAAATACACCATTTATGAGATTCTTAGAAATTATTTTATTACTACTTTGTTTTACTTTCATTACCTACCTATCAATTAGAAAAGGTAAAACTTACAAAAAAATTGAACTAGGTATAATTTTACTTGTACCTATACTCCATCTAACTTTTGAAGGATTTAGATGGCAAATGATTCCTATTTACATTTTACTTTGCATAATTTCTTTTTGGATTTATAAAGAATATTTAATTTTTAAAGGAAATTGGATTAAAAAAAGCCTTACAATACTTGGTATAACTACCTTAATGGTTTTAGGTTATGTTTTACCAACTATTTTACCAATTTTCGAATTACCTAAACCAACAGGTAAATATTCTATTGGATCTCAATACATTCATTTAAAAACAGATAGAGAAGAAACAATAACTAAAAACCCTACGGATAAAAGAGAGTTAATGATAAAAGTTTGGTATCCTGCAAATATTAAAAATGAAAAAAAAGAACCGTATTTAAATGATGGTGATAGAGTTAGTTTTGCTTCAAAATATGGATTACCAAAATCTACTTTTGATTATTTAAATCATATAAAAACAAACACATTTTTAGCACCAAAAATTGCGAACGGAAAATTCCCTGTACTTATTTTCTCTCATGGATCTTACTCTAAAGCTTCTGGTTATTATGCTATTCTTGAAGAAATAGCAAGTCATGGTTATATTATTTTAAACATTAATCATACTTATGAGAGTACTGGAACTTTATTTCCCGACGGAAGTATTAAGCTCTACAATCAAGAATATGATAATAAACATATAAGCACTCAAAAAATGGCAGAATTGGCTTGGAAAAGTCAACAAGATTATAACAATGCAAAAAACGAAAAAGAAAGATTTGATGTTTCACAAAATATTTTGAAAAATTATATTGCTGCAGATATTTCAAAAAGATGGTCTAAAGATATTATTTCTGTTATTGATGAATTACAGAACTTGAATCAAAAAACTTTTTTAACAAATCATTTAGACATATCAAAAATAGGAGTTGTAGGACACTCACAAGGCGGAGCGGCAATAGGACAAGCAATTTTAGATGATGATAGAATTTCTGCTGGAATAAATTTAGATGGTGTTCAATGGGGAAATATGATTGATAAAAAACTATCAAAACCTTTCCTTTTAATTTCTTCAGACTGGAAACCCTCACATCCTAATTTTAACAAATATGCATATAAAAATGGAAGTACTTCTGTTTTTTATGACGCTAAAATCAGAAATTCTGGTCACGCAAGTTTTATGGATATTCCCTTAATGATTAATATTCCTGTATTAAATGAAGGGGGAACAATAAATAAAAAAGAAGCAACTAAAATTATTAATAAAAATATAATTTCATTTTTTGATATTTATTTAAAAAGTAAAAAAAATGATTTATTAAAACTGAAAGAAGAGTTTTCTTCTCTTGAAATTTCAAGAGAATAAAAATATATTATGTTTAAAAACATTAGAACTTACTTTTGGAGGAAACAAACACCTACTTAAGAAAGAAGAATAATTAAAAACCATACTTGTTTTTAATTACCCATTTCATTAATTAAGAAATGGGTATTTTTGCATTTATGAATAATAAAAAAGTATTTTTACTTTTAAACGGAAAACCACCAAAAAAGATTCCAAATCTTTCTAATTACAATATTGTTTGCGCATCAGACGGAGCTTATCAATTTTTAGAAAAGAACAATATTAAACCTGATTTTATTAGTGGTGATTTTGATTCTTTAGAAAACCTACCAAAAGATATTGAGGTAATTCATACACCAAATCAAGATTTTACAGATTTTGATAAAATCCTTCAAATTTTGTTTGATAAGGGTTTTAAAAATATTGATGTGTTTGGAGGAAGCGGAAAAGAACAAGATCATTTTCTTGGGAATTTACACACTACAATTCACTGGAAAAACAAACTGAATCTTACTTTCTTTGATGAATATAGTCGTTATTTTTTAGCGGATAAAAGCATAGAAATTATTAATTGTAAAGATAAAATAGTTTCTTTAGTTCCTTTCCATAAAGCAACAAATATTACAACAGAAGGTTTGCAATATTCTTTAAATAATGAAGATTTAACTTTAGGAAATAGAATTGGAACTAGAAACAAAGCTATTAGTAACAAAGTAAAAATTACCTTTAAAACGGGTGATTTGTTTATTTTTATCAACCATTAAAACAGAAAATTGAGTAGAAAAATAAAATTATTGTGGGATTTTAGAGGCCCTGATGCAAAGGAAACTGCAAAACATCACACCATTCATTTAAAAGAATTTGCAACGATTGAAAATCTAGATTTTCATGAAATTGATATTCAAGAAAAAAATCCGATGTTATTTGCTGCTTTTATAACTGTTAATGAAAAGGATATGAAAATTTATAGAGATGCTTTAAAACCTCATAGAGGAGAACTTGGTTAAAGTATGTCTTTATCAAAAAAATAACATCTTAACGATTTAACTTACTCTTTTAAAAAACTACATTTGCAAATTATAAGTTATTAGATAGTATAATTTATGAAACAAAAGCATCAGATACTTATAACATTATTACTCGTTTCAATTTATTGTTTTGGGTTGTATCTTTCTGCAAATACATTACCTTATTCTAGTAAGCAAAATGTAATTGAGAATCAAGAAAATTCAAAGTATTCTGTTGCTGAATCTAAAGGTTTTTATGCGCATACGCAACAATTAGAAAATTCATTTTTTCAATTATTAGAAGACTATTCTGTTGATTATGAGTTTCCTTTTGATGTTTTTGGGATAACTTCTTATTCCAATAAATTACTGTTTAATGCTAAATACAAACAGTATAAAAATCTATTAGAAAACACTCGGATTAAATATCGAAAATCAGATTTAATCTTTCCTTTCCATAATTTTTGGTAATCTTTCTTTTTACAAATACTGCTTTTTAGGCGGTTATTATTAACGTATTAATATGTTGCGATTTACCGCTTCATACAGGGGTTATTATATCAAAATTTAAAAAATAGAAAATGGATTTAGGAACAACAATTATAGGCGTTATAAGCATTACAATTTGCGCGCTACCTTTTATATTAACAAGTAGAAATAAGAAGAAAAAAGAAAAAGAATTATTAAACTCGCTTATTAATTTTGCAAGACAAAATGGCTCTGAAATAACCAAACATGAAATTGGAACCTATTTTGCAATTGGTTTAGATGAATCTAAAAATACGATTTCTTTTTTACAGAAAACAAAAAAAAGTAGTCAGTTTCAATTTATAGACCTTTCTTTAATTAAAAAATGTCAAATAAATAATATTAGTAAATCATTATCTAATAACGAAACAGTAGTTGATAAATTAAATTTGAACCTTACTACTTTAAGTATAAAAGACGCAGATTTTAATTTACAATTTTATAATTCTAATATTAGTTTTCAACTAAGCAGTGAGTTTGATTCTTTAGAAAAATGGAACAAAATAATTAATAATATATTAAATAATAAACTGTTAAATATGACAGCATAACCACATTTAATTAAAAACGAATCTACTTTTTTAAGTAAGGTTCGTTTTTAATTTTTTTTATTTAATTGAAATAAAAACTAATATCAGTTTTTAAGGAAAAATTATTTTAAGGTATTTTAAAAAGTGTTTTCTCTAAATAAATATTGTTATCTTCAACATTATTTAATAATTGACATAAATTTAGAGATGAAACCAAAATTTAATACAACAAATTTTCTTTTAATAACTTGTTTTATACTCTTAATAACTTCCTGTAAACACAATGAAAAGACCGAAACCACATTCGTTCAAAATAATAAAGAACTTTACACAGCAATAAAAAATGCTTCTGCAGGAACAGAAATTATTTTAAAAAATGGTGTTTGGCAAAATACTCAAATTAATTTTTACGGATTAGGAACCGAAGAAAAGCCAATTATTTTAAAAGCAGAGACACCTGGCAAAGTCTTTTTAGAGGGCGAATCTTTTTTACATTTAGGTGGAGAATATTTAATTGTTGATGGATTTTATTTTAGAAATGGTTACAGCCCAAATTCTAGTATTTTAAGATTTAAAATAGGTAAAGATTCTACTGCTTTTCATAGCAGAATTACAAATACAGTAATTAAAAATTTTACAAAACCAAGCAGGTTAACCAACGATCATTGGATTGATTTTTATGGTAAACACAATAAATTAGATCATTGTTATATAGAAGGTAAATCTAATGACGGAGAAACTTTACGTGTTTATCAAGACGATATAAAAAGCGTTAGTAATTACCATCAAATTGTAAATAATTATTTTGGCCCAAGACCCAGAAAAGGCGGTCCAAGAGCAGAAACCGTAAGAGTTGGCGATAGCAAAACATCTATGAGTTCTGGTTTTTTAAACGTATCTAACAATTATTTTGATGCTTGTAACGGAGAAGTAGAAATAATATCCGACAAAACAAATTTTAACACTTACAGAAACAATATTTTTTACAAAAGTGAAGGTTCTTTAGTATTAAGACATGGAAGTTTTGCAACTGTAGATGGTAATATTTTTATTGGTGATGATGATTCTGATTTTTATGGCGGAATTAGAGTTGTAAATTCTGGTCATTTAATTACAAATAATTATTTCTACAAAATAAATGGTGCTAAATTTAGAAGTCCGTTAGCAGTTATGAACGGAATACCAATGTCGCCAATAAACCGTTACAAACCGGTTACAGATGTTACAATTGCATACAATACTTGGGTAGATTGTGCTTCTCCAATTCAAATTGGTGTTGGTCAAAACGTAGCAAGTGCCGATGTATTACCAAAATATGAAATCCGTTCTGCAGCACCAATTCGTTCTGTAATTGCCAATAATCTAATTTTTAACAACAAAGTAGATAAAACTCCCTTTATCAATCATGATAATGTGACCGGAATTTTATTTAGAAACAATGTTCTTGATAATCAAAATCAACATTTTTCTAAATTTAATGTGTTTAAAAATAGCACCGTAAAAATGAAACAGATTAACGATTGGTTATTTGCGCCAGAAACAAATCAATCAGAAAACTTTAGCAATGTTTATATTGGTTATGAATTTGATAAAATAAAAACCGATCTTTTTGGAAGTTTAAGAACTGATAAAAATAATGTTGGAGCCATTACAAATATTGAAAATGCAGAAAAGTTTAAAATTGATAAAAAGAAATATGGACCAAGTTGGTTTTCTACAGAAACAACAACTTCAAAGCCAACTATTATTAATGTTTCTGATAAAAATGATTTAAATATTAAGATTTCTGATGTGAAAGATGGAGATATTATCAACTTAACAGATAGCAAGTATGTAATCAATTCTTCTTTAAAAATTGATAAAACAATTACTTTTCGTTCAGAAAATAAAACGCAAATTATTTTTATTGGTGATGAAAAATCTCCTGCTTTTTTAATGAAACCTTACGGAAATTTGATTTTAGAAAACATCAGCATAAAAAGTAAAACAAATCAAATTGCTTTTCAAACTTTAAAGGAAAACATGTCTGCAGCTTATAATATTACAATTAACAATTCAGAAATTTCTAATTTTAAATCTGTAATTGAAGTTTCTAAAGGTTCGTTTGCAGATAGTATTACTTTTAAAAACTCTAAAATTACAAACTGTACAAACGGAATTATTTTAGCATCCGAAGAAAAAGGAGACTACAATGCATCAACAGTTATTATTAGCAATTGTGAGATTGAAAATATTGCACAAAATGTGATTCATTATTACAGAGGTGGTTATGACGAATCTACAATTGGTGGACATTTACAAGTAACAAATACCATTTTTAAAAACTCTGGAAATAAAGAAAAAAATGACATTCTACTAAAAACAAGAGGAATTGTAAACGTAGAAATTTCCGGAAATACTTTTGAAAATAACCCTGTAAAATTCGTTGCTTTTTTATGGGGAGAAAAGAACAATCATCACTCTAAAAACATACTTATTAATTCTGGAAAAATTAAAGTTGAGCAACAACTAAAGTTGGATATTCTTTATTAATGACAAAATTAAAATTCTTATGGGATGCTTTTGTTTTGTCTTTAAAAGAGTTTAATATTGATGAGTAGACTCTAATGTATATGTGATTGAAAAAAATAATGATATCTAGAAAATTTTAAAATTGATTTATCTGATTCATATAAGAATAAAGAATGTGGGTTTATTTTTTTTGAACAGTATACAATAATGGAGGTGTAAAAATCTTTACATATAAGTATAAAAACGGAAATTATAGAAAATTAAAAAACCCTATAAACTCAATGTTTATAGGGTTTTAAGTGGTACCTCCAGTACTAAAGTGTTATATTGTTCTGAAACCTATTTAATGACAATTGCTAATATGTCAGTAATATCAGGAAGTAATCAATTGTTTGTCATTAAATAAGTTTCAATACAATTTAGAATTATTCAATTAAAAAACACCCAACGAAACACCCTTGTTTGGTGTGTAATTTGCTTTGTATTGTTTGAATAATTATAAATATAAACAATGAATTCAACATTAAAGAGTACACACGGAGTTATTAGGTTTAGTCTAAAAGAGTCTATGAAAAGTTTAGAGTCAATGCCTAAAAAAGAAAGCTTAATTATGTTTCATTTTGCTTCAAAAGGGAAACGATTTAAAAAAAGTATTGGTTTTAAATGTTCTTTAAGTCATTGGGATTCTACAAAACATAGAGTTAAAACAGGAAAAGGAATGATGGCAAATGCCTATAAAGTTAATGCTTTCATTAATGATATTCAAACATTTGCAGAAGATGAATTATCTGCGATGGTAAAAGATAATAGCTCAATAGATTTAGAGCGATTGTCTTATTTGCTTAATTGTAAAATAAATGGTTCTGAAAGTGATAAGGAGCAAAAAGAAAACATTAAAATAGGATACTACTCTAAAAGACTTCTTGAAGCTAAAAAAAATAGTATTAGCATAACAACATATCGCTCATATAATCAAACTATAAGGTTATTGGGTTTATATGAGAATAAATATAGTGTAACACTCAAATTTGATGATATAGACCTTTCTTTCTATAGGAAATTTGTAACTCTATTAGAAAATGAAGATTATAGTTTAAATAGCATTGGTAAACATATTAAGAATCTGAAGTTATTTTTAAATGATGCTTTAATAAACGGAGTTAGTAGAAATATTATTTTTAAGAATAGAGGATTTAAAGTTCTAAAAGAAGTTACTACAGATATTTATTTAACTGAAAAGGAAATCGAAATTTTGGCAGAGAAAGATTTTAGTAAAACACCACGTATAGAATTAGCTAGGGATATTTTTTTAATCGGTTGTTATACAGGGCAAAGAGTTAGTGATTATAATGGTTTGACTAATGAAAATATTGAAATTTTAAAAGGTCACAAATTTATTAAGATTAAGCAAAAGAAAACAAAAGCTCTTGTGCATATACCGATTACGGACGTCATAAAAAATATTATGTCTCGTTATGATAATAGTTTTCCACCTAAATTAAGTGAGCCAATATTAAGAAAAAACATTAAAATAGCTTGTGAAATTGTTGAGTTTCACAATTTGATTTCTGTTTCTTATAGAAAAGGAGGGAAATTGATAAATGATAAAGTTCCAAAGTATATGTTAGTGAAAACACATACGGCTAGAAGGTCTTTTTGTACTAATTACTATACTGCTGGAAAAGCAATTCAAAATATAATGCTTTTCTCTGGACATAAAACAGAAAGAGAATTTTACAAGTACATCCGAATAGAAAAAAGAGAAGAAGCGTTGGCGGTTTTAGAAAGTGGTTTTTTTAAATAATATCTATAGATTATTGGGTTAATAATTACTGTAGGTTGTTTTTCAATGAAAATAATTCACTAAAAAATAATTGGTTAAATCTTATTCAATAAAAATGATTTCAAGTTACTGTAATTTTGTTTAATTTTTTTGTAATTTTAATCTTCTACTTTATTAATAAGACTATTATTAAAATAATATAATTAACTTGAAAGAAAATAAATTTGATTTAAAAACAATACAAGAATTAAAAACATAGTAAAATGAATAAAGTTGAACAAGTAAAACGATTAGGATAAAATATAGTTTTCATAGATAGGAATTAAATAGCTTATCGTTTAGATGTACAGATATAAAACATGACATTAATTATTGGTTGTATTACAAGGGATTATGGGATTATTGCAGGTGATACTCAGCTTACTGTGGGGGATTTGAATAGAGGTCGAAATTTAAAACAAGATATAAAAATTAAAATTCAAAAATGTTCAAATGATTTTATGTTTGGTATTTTGGGTAAATGGAGTTGGTTCAGTGCGAATGCTCAGGGTAAAGCTATTTCCATTAATGAATATGATAACTTAAAAAAAGAACTTTTAGTTCATAAAGATAAGTTAGTTTTTTTAAAAAATTTTTTGATTGGAAGACCTAAAATAGAAGCTACATCAATTTACATAAAAAGAAATGAAGAGGATTTTGAATTAGATGCAGTATTTAGTGATAAGGATATTAAGAATTTAAAGAATTTAGAAAATGAAAATAGAAAATTATTATTTAATGAACCTTTTTTTCAAGCTTCTAAAGATTTTATAGAAAAGAAAATATCAGAATTAACAGAACAGTATAATTTAGAAAATTGTTTAGAGGATGATTTATTTTTATTAAATAATACTATTTTAGATCTAATTTCAAAAGGTAAAAAAATCACAATATCAAATGGTAAAGAAACATTTTTAGATATCAATAATACAGTTGGTGGTTATGTGACAATTCAAGTAATCACAAATGAAGATGTTCATCGTCTGAATTGTTTGTACAATCTTTATAAATCAGATTTTAATACATTATTAGATAAAACAACATATCCTTTTTCGAACTATTTAGATAGAAATATACTGTTAAGGTATGTAGATAATTTAGCAATGATAGTAAAGAATATTAAAATAAGTTTTAATAACGAATCTTTGCGAAAAGCATTAGTTAAAGTTTGTCAGAAGCAAGTTTCTTATATTGTTGATAATGGCATATTAGGTGTTAATATGATGAATGAGTTGCTTGTTTTTATTAATAAGAAATTTGATTTGGAGCTAATTTTTTTTAAGGAAATAATTTCTGAGGATAAAAATCCTTTCACGGGTTTAATATTTGATGATTTTTTTAGAGATTCTGATTCAATAGATATTAGTTACTTGAAAAGATTCTTTTAATTTCTTACAATGTTAAACCTAATTAAAATTTTCTAAATTGTTGATTTATCTCTTAAATCAGCTTTTATCTTCTTTAAAATGATAACTTTTATTTATAAAAATAAAACCCTCTACTTCTCTAAAAACTAAAATAAAATTTACAAAGAGCATTAGAAATCAAAAAGAACAATAAGTCTCAGAAGTAATCGATTCAGTTACTTTTAAAAATCCTTGTATTATTGTTTAACTTAAATAAGTAAATAAAGTTAAATTTGCTTAAACTATAATTGTAAATGAGTAAACCTCTATCTTTTTTATTAAAGCAACTAAATTTATTAAATGCTGTTTTCTTTAAAGAAAACGGAAAGAATTATGATGGTTTTATTTCAGAAGTTCAAAAGAAAATTGAAATCATTGAGCCTGATGCTTATTATGTTTTCAATAAACAGCCTTTAATATTATTTTTTGATTTAACAGATGAAAAGAATAAGGTTAGAGAAAAAGAAATTCATAAACAAGTTTGGTCTTTTGATAATTCGCCTGTAATTTTTGTTATTAAAGGAGATGAAATTAGAGTTTACAATGCTCTTAATTATTCAAAAAAAGAGGAAAGTTTAGAAGAAATTAAATTAACCAAAGAAGAAAGAGAGAGTAAATTTTCTTTTTGGGAACTTCAAAGTGGCTATACTTGGAAATGGTTGCAAAATGAATATTTTGAAAATCGCTCAAAGAAACAGCATCGTAAAAGAGTCAATGAAAGATTATTTCAGAATATAAAAGAAGTAAGAGAATACTTAACTAATATTAGTTCTGAAAGTCCTTTGTCAGAAAATGATGCTAACTCACTAATATTAAGATTGATTTTTATAAGATACTTAATAGATAGAAAAGTAAAAATAGATGAAACATTTATATCAGGAGTATTAGATGATGTAAATGAGAGAAGAAAAAGTTTTATAAACTTAATAAAAGAACCAACAAAACTAAATTTATTATTTCAAAAATTGAATACTAAATTTAATGGAGTATTATTTAGGGAGTTAGATGTTCAAATAAGTCAAAATAAGTCGAATTTTTTAGCTGATGTTTTTAAAGGGGAATTGCAAGATGAAAATAATTTATTTGAAGGATTCTTTTTTGAAATTTTTGACTTTTCAATTATTCCTGTTGAAGTTATTTCAGGAATTTATGAATCTTTAATAGATGAAGAAACAAGGAAATTAGATTCAGCAGTTTATACACCGCCTTTTTTAGTTGAGTATATTTTAAATGATACTGTTGATAAATATTTAGAAAAAGAAAACAAATCGGAATGTAAAATTTTTGAAGTTGCGGTTGGTTCTGGAATTTTTCTTGTACAGAGTTTAAGAAAAATGATTGATAAGGAACTAGAATTAAATCCAAATCAATCTCCTAAAGATTTTAGTGAACGAATAAGAAATATTGCAAAAAGAAATTTATTTGGAATTGACATAAATGAAGAAGCTTTAAAAGTTGCTTGTTTTTCTATATATATTGCATTATTAGACTATCAAAACCCAAAAGATATTGATGTTTATGAGTTTCCTAATTTACTCAATGAAAATTTATTTAAAGCTGATTTTTTTGATACTAATCACATTTTCAATAATTTAATTAAAGAAGATAAGCCGAAATTTATACTTGGAAATCCTCCCTGGAAAAAAGATAAATCAAAAAATCATTTAGATTGGGTAAATTCGACTAAAACATATTCAAAAAAAATAAAAGGAGAATTAGAAATTGCTCAATCATTCCTTTTAAGAACAAAAGATTTTATGAGTGTAGAAACAAAATCTGCATTGATAGTTACTAGCACTCTTTTTTATAATGTTTCCACAACAAATAAAGAATTTAAAACTGATTTTCTTTCCACTTTTTGTGTAAATAAATTTTTTGATTTATCTCCTGTTAGGCGTTTGGTATTTAATGCAAATAAAATAACAAAAAAAATTGATAAAAAGGGAAATGTAAAAATTACAAAACAAAAGATAGTTAGTCCTGCTAGTATTGTATATTTTAGTCTTTCTAATGGAGAATCTCATTTAAAAAACATAATTAATCATCAATCTGTAAAATCTAATTATTTTTTAAAGCATTTTAAGATTTTGGTAATTGAAAAATATGACCAAAAGAAAATACAACAAAAATATTTTATTGAAAATGATTGGATGTTTAAATTGGCTTTATATGGAAATACTTTAGATTATAGGTTAATCAAAAAACTTTCTAAATTAACTAAAGCTAATACCTTTTTAGACGAAAAAAAAGCATACAAAGGGTTAGGAGTAATAAAAACAAGTGGACAATCTAAAACAGAACCAAAACACTATCCTAATTTAATTGATTATCCAGTAATAGAAAATAGTGCAGTCGAAAGATATTTTACACCTTTGTTATCATCAACAAAAATACTAAAGGAAGAGGATGTTTATTTTATTAGAGGAAGAGTAGAAGAGTTATTCAATAAACCTAAAATATTACTAAAGGAGCAATGCACAGATGAAACATTTTTAAGCGTGTCCTATCAAGATGAAAAGAGTGTTTATGTAAATGGTGTTTCAGGAGTTAGTTTTGATGATGAAGGTTTAACTAAATTATTATATTCTTATCTCATATCCAACATAACTACATACTATTTATACTTAATTTCGTGTTCTTGGGGAGTAGCAACACGTCCCGCAATTAGGTTTGGAGATGAATTTTTATCATTCCCTTTTGTTGAGCCAGAAAAAAAAATTGCTAAAAATTTAACTTCTTTAGTTAGTAACTTTTTAATTGAATTTAAAAATCATTATTACTCATTTCCTAGACCTGAAAGCTTACCAATTAGTAATACTACATTATCACAAATCAACAAAATAATTTACAAGTTATACGGAATAAAAGGCTATGAAAAAGACCTTGTAGATTATGTGTTAAATGTCTCTCGCTATCAATTCCAAGAAAGCAAACAATATTTAGTTTCTGACTTTAATTATACTGATAAAACTCATTATAGAAATAAAGAGTTTGTGTTAAATGAATATGCAAGTGTGTATATTGAGGAATTTAATGAAATTTATAAGGATGAATATATTCAAGTTGAAGTATACCCTTTAGAACATTTCATTGCATTAAACTTTGTGTTTTCTAAAACTAAAGTTAAAAAAGGAATTAGTTACCCTAAAGATAAAAAGAATGAAGCAGATGTTTTAAAGCGATTGGCAATTAATTTAAGTATATCACAAATTACAGATACAAAAGATCCTACTAAAAATTTGTTTATTCAAAAGGATATAAAAGGGTTTGAAGACAATTCTTTTTATATCATAAAACCAAACGAATATAAATGTTGGCACAAGGCAATGGCTTGGTATGATGTAGCAGAGTTTAAAGAGGCTATTCAAGAAGCTGAATTAGACGAATCAAACAAGTTTTCTTAATGAGTTTAAACGCAACAACTTTTATAAAGAATAGAACAAATTCTATTTCATTAACTCAAAAAAGAATTAATAAAATTCTAACTTGTGTCATTGTTAGTTATGAGAAAATTATAGCCAATGGTGTTATTTTTGATTATTCTAAAAAAGGTAAAGTGAAAAAAGAAGATTATTTAAGGAATCGTTTAGTTGATGATTTTCTTGAATATGAATTAGAAATTGTTGATAATGGAACAAATAATTTTACTATTAACAAAGAGACATCTGAAGAATATATAAACTTAATAGATAAACTATTACACGATGACCCAATTGATATTCATATTGTTGACTATGCTTTAAAAAATGCTTGGTCTCAAGCAAGTAAACCTTATTTTGCAATAGAATGTAAAAGATTAAAAACTTCAATATCTGGCTATATTGATGATATAAAAAAGGCTACCAAGCGAAATTATTCTAAATTTAGGTTACCTATTGAAGGGCAATTAGGCTTTATAGAAAATAAAAACTGGAGCAGTAAAGATGTTTGTGATAAAGTAAAGAAAAATCTATTCTCAAACCCTAATATTCAAACTACTAATAATATAAGAAGTTATTCTGTTAAAAATAAGTTTAGTGATTCTTATGTGTCTAATCATACTAAAATTAACAATACTTCATTTAGTATTTGTCATTTATTTCTTGATTATTCTAATATAGTGGTAAACTAAACAGTTTGTTTTTATAGGTTTTCGAGTAATTTTTTTACTTCTACTTCAAGTGCTTTGGCTATTTTTATTATAGTTATAATAGATAGCTTATTTTACCCTTCTTTCCACTCTACCTATTTATCATAAAGATTATTATAATGCTAAATATAATTTAATATTAACTAAACAATCTTGTAACAAAACAATAATCAAGCGAAATTTAAACTATGTAAGTAAGGTGTGCATAGCGAACTAATTAGTTCTTACTTTGTTTTATAAGACTCATTGTGCCTTTTTATTATAAAGTCTTCTGTTATGTTAGTTCTGCACACCTTAATTAGCAAGTTGAATGCTATTTAATTCGTTGTTAATTATTTTAATTTCATTTTTAAATAATTTATAATATTTTTCTATAGTTTTTTTGTTTTTCCCTGTAACTCTTGTTAATGCTCTTTGAGTAACTTTCCCATTCTTAATTACATCCCAAAAAATTATATGTTCTTTAATTTCTGAAATTGTTTTATCTGTTCGCACTTTTCCAGTTAAAGGATTTACTATTTTCATTTTTTGTTTAAAAGTTAGTTTAGCTTCTGGATTGAATAAAAAACGTCTAGGACTATTAAGAGTAAGTTTTACACTTTTAGCACTTATAACATTTTTTACTATTGTAGTTATCTCATCATTTTTTAATGTGGGTTTGCAATGATAAATATTTATACTGTCAATGTATTTTTTTAAATAGGAATATGATATTTGCGGATTTAAACCTTTAAGTTGGTATGCTATTGCATATACAATACTATTTCGACGTCCTGCAACAATATTTTTTGGAACAACTATAGATGCCATTAATTTTTTTTCTTCTTTAAAGAATACATATTTCCTACCATTAAAATCAAATTCATCAAAATTATTAAATCTGATTTTTTGTTTTCCCCCCAGAACACTATTATCCTTCTTTTTTTTCCTTTTTAATGGTGAAATGGGGGTAGAGTTTTCAATAACTGAATTATCAACAATCCAAGTAAGGGAATCCTCATTTAAGTATAGGTACTCATCAAAACTATGCACATTATATTGGGTTGCTTTTCCAGCGTGCATATCTAATCTAAGATTTAATTCTTTAGCAATTGCAACATATGTTTCTTTAAAGTTTTCTAGATTCAAATTTTCTACTTTTACTAAAATTCCCCTTCCATTATTTGATAAAGAAAGCCAAGAAGCAAAAATGTATCTATTATTTAAATCAATTTCTTTTTCATCATCTAAATCTAAATATATTAAACCTGTAGGGGATTTAATATTTTCGTTACTTTTCTTATGTCTAAAATTGAAATTTAGCGTAAAACAAGGTAAAATAGTTTTTATATAATCATATCTATATTTATTATTCTTATAACACTTTCTAGCCTCTAGAATTAATTTAAAAACATCTTTTTTAGGTTTTTTTATAGACTCAATAAATTCGTAAACATCAATTTCTCCAATTATTTTTGGAGATTTTACATTTTTAAAAAAACTAATCATTTCTTTCAAAATTTAGATGATTAAATTTTTCCATAGCTTTTTCATAAGTTGGGTAAGTCCAAGCCCAAACACCAAAAGCTTTAGATGTAGGGAAACAGTGTTTTTTTGAGTTTGTTTTTTGTTTCTTTTTAAAAACTTCGTAATATGAGTTTACAGCATATAAATAAGCTTTATCAGATTGTTGTATTTGAGTAAATAAAAAACCTTTCACTTCTCCTTTTCCGATGATATTTTTTTCTAATTCTTCCATTGTTTTAGTTTAAAAAAAAGGCAAAATTATTCCTCACGATATGAGAATACCGTTTTACCTTTTTCGATAAAAATTGTTTTAAATAACCTGTCTAAATGATTTAGGCAGTATGTTTATGGAAGTTAAGTAAGTCGCTTTTTAGATATAACACTTTACCTTGTAATCGCTTTGCAGGTAATACTTGTGTTTTGTCTAAACTCCATAATGTTGTTTCTGAAATTTTCAGAAATTCTGCAGCTTCTTTTCTAGATAAAAACTCATCTGAAGGTTGCATTAAGTTCTCTAGAATAGGATACAAATCCTCTTGTAATACTTTGGCTACTACTCTCCTGATAATGTTTTGGAATCCATCCAAATCAAGATCAATTAATTGTACTGATTTTGCTATCATAATTTTAAACAAGCATCTATTTTTTTGATGCTATTGCAAATATCTGACGAAATCAAATATTTCTAAAATGATTACCAGTACTAAATTAGTAATGTTAAAAAACGTTAATAATTTTGTCTTTTTTTTAGTTGCAAAAGCTCAATTTTAAAATAATCAGAAAGACCATCATTTTTTTCTACTTCTACAGCAATAAAATTTAGAATTTCTAATCTACTATAAAAAAAGATGTTTTTATCATTATTAGCAT
The DNA here is from genome assembly GCF_045063585.1 of Polaribacter sp. Asnod1-A03. Taxonomy (NCBI): domain Bacteria; kingdom Pseudomonadati; phylum Bacteroidota; class Flavobacteriia; order Flavobacteriales; family Flavobacteriaceae; genus Polaribacter; species Polaribacter sp. Asnod1-A03. Next base: position 2,465,942 of record NZ_JBEFOE010000009.1, read on the forward strand.
TAGATTTTGTTTGATTCAAATAAGGCTTAAAGCTTTCCCAACCTGTATAGTTTCCATTTAGGTGTTTCGAAACTGACCTTGCAACTTCAGATTCATTGGTAATTATTTCTCCATTTATTATATAATGATTTTTTGCAATCACTAAATAACCTTCAGCCATTATTTTAGCTAATTTATACCAAATACTGCCTATGTGTTTATTAAAATTTTTAGGTAAATTAATTCTATTCAATACATTATCAATTTTCCCATAGATTGGTTTATAGTTATAAATTAATATGCTTTTTAAAGATTCTATCTCCAGTTTTAATGTTTTTTTAATTTTGATTTGTAACCAATTTGGATTATCACTATAAATGGGTTTTACCTTCTCTAAATAATCTAAATTTGCTATAATTTCGGAAAAAACATCACTCAATTTAGAAAAGAAAAATACTCCTTTATAAACATTACAATCAAACAGAAATTCATTTATTTCTTTAAGGATATTATCCTTTCTTTTATCACTCCAAGATTCAATATCAAAATCATTTTCTTCACAATCATTAAGTAATTCTTTAAAATCTATCAGGTAATTAACATAATCCCCATATAGTATTTTGTTAAGTCCTTTATATGATTTACTTGCTAACTCCTCTGGAACATAAGTTACTATTTCATTATCAATTACTGGTATGAATTTTTTATAGTATTTGGATTTAAAAGGCGAAAAAGGGTCTTTTTCTTCATAAGGCATCAAAGACTTAATATATCCATCAATATTTTCCCATCTTTCTGGGTAATAAGCTAAAATTGTATCTAAAAAAAGTTCAATTTTATTCATAAAGTATTATTTTTCATTAACAATTAGTCAGAATCTGTGATTTACCACCTCTATACCCGTAAAAATAGACATTTTCAACCTAAAAAAAATAATGATTTTTTGAGGCAAAATGAATATATACGCACGTATACACTTTTTGTAGGGTAGACTTATTTTTGACTAAAAGGGTTTTTTACTTAAAATGAAGGTATAACCACTATTTTACTTAAAATCAGTTTTTTATTAAATCTAGTGTTTTTCAATACAAAAGCACAAATAATTTACTGCAAACTAAATATTTATTAAAGCTATATAAATAAAGGCTTTCCGAGTAAATTTTTTGTTAGCTTTTATTGTCACGCACGAATGCTCTTTTTGTAGGTTTTATGAAAAACGAAAAGACTTACTATGTGAGTAAGGTCTGTTTAACCTATCAACTTCAAATAAGCTGTTTTTTGGAATATCCCCTATACTTGGAATTTAGGGTTATGTTTTCTCAAATCAAAACTGAAACTTTTTTCTGATTTTAGTTTAGATATTGGTGTAAATATAATGTTGAAGATTATAAAAAAAGGATTCTATTTTGTATCTTTATATGGATAAAATTAATGATTATTACTTCAAAACGTATATCAACACCCTGTCAAGCACCCTATTAAAAACAAAAAACCCGCAACTTTCTAATAAATAGAATGTTACGAGTATTTAATGTGGTACCTCCAGGAATCGAACCAGGGACACAAGGATTTTCAGTCCTTTGCTCTACCAACTGAGCTAAGGTACCATTGCCTTAGCGGTGGCAAATATACACTCTTTTTTAATATCTGCAAGTATATTTTTGAAAAATGTATTGTATTTTTGATTTTGTAAAAGAAAGAAAAATGAATCTAATAATTGATGTTGGTAATACAAGAATTAAAGTGGCTGTATTTGAGAAAGATAGCTTAATAGGTGTTTTTGTATGTGACAAAAAAAATATTTTAATTGAGGTGAAAAATATTTTAAAAAAATATTCAATATCGGTTGGAATCATGTCTAATGTAGCTTCAATTTCGGAAAAACAGATTTTAGAGTTACAAAATTTAGTGCCAATTGAGTTAGTTTCTTCAACAACAAAACTACCTTTTAAGAATTTATATAAAACACCGAGTACTTTAGGTGTAGATAGAATTGCTTTAATTATGGCAGCTGTACATAAATATAAATGCAAAAACGTATTAGTTATAGATGCTGGTACATGTATAACTTTTGATTTTATAAATGATGAAAAAGAATATTTAGGAGGTGCAATCTCCCCAGGTATTAATATGAGGTTTCATTCTTTAAATCACTTTACAGCAAAACTACCTTTATTAGAAAAAGAAAAAGTAGTAGATTTTATAGGGAGCAGTACAAATGAATGTATCAATTCTGGTATTGTAAATGGAGTTGCTCAAGAAATAGATGGAGTCATAAATCAATACAAGAACAAATATTCTCAATTAAAAGTTGTTTTAACTGGTGGAGATACAAAATTCTTGTTAAAACAATTAAAAAGTAGCATATTTGCTGATCAAAATTTTTTATTAAGTGGATTAAATGAAATTTTGAAATATAATTTAAAGAAATAATTTTGCCTTTTTTAATAAGAAAGATTATTAGACATTAAAGTAGAAAGTCTTTTTTTAGTGTTTATAATACTATTACATAAGAATACCATACTGTTTAATATAAGCCTAATTTATATGTTTTTGATAGAAATTATTAATTTGGCACATCTTTTGGTTTAGATTTAGCGATGAAACAATTATTTTTAAAGATATAACGTTATTGTTAAAAATTAATATCTAATAATAATTTAAGACTAGAAAATTATTTTAATTTTAGATTAAGTTTATCTTTGGCGTATGTAAATTGTTTTCAGTAAAGAAAAATAAATTAACACAAAACTAATAAAATGAAGAAAATTACGTTTTTACTAGCTGCAGTATTGTTTATAACGACGGCAAAAACAAATGCTCAGGATGATGCAAATAGAGATTGTTCTATCAAATACAATCTTTTTAAAGGAGATTTTCAATCTAAAAAGTACGAAGAAGCTTATGTAAATTGGATTTATTTAATGGATAACTGTAAAGATTTATCTGTAAATATATATAAGTATGGAGCTACTTTAGCAGAAGATGTAAAAAAAGATCCTGCTTTAGCAAAAAGAGTTTACGAACAAAGATTAGAGTTTTTCCCTAAACAAAATCCGGCAAAGGTTCATAGTGATTATGCAACTTATTTAGCAGATAACAAATTATCTTCTGAAGAAGAAATTTTTTCAATTTTAGAAAAAGGGTATAGTATAGACCCAACTAAAATGGGAGTTAAAAATTTATATAAATACTTTCAAGGAGTAACAGATAGAAATAAAGATGCAAATCCTCAAAAAGTATTTGATACTTATGATGATGTATTAGAAAATGTAAATAAAAAATTAGAGGGATACGCTGTACAATTAAAGAAACTTTCAGTTGATACTGTTGCTAATAAAAAGAAAATTCATGCTTATTCAGTAAATTCTAGAGCTTTAGGTACTGTAGAAGGAGGTTTAGATGCAATTGTTTCTGATATTGCTAAATGTGAGAATTTGATACCTTTATATAACAAAAATTTTGAAGCACATAAATCTGATGCTGTTTGGTTAAAAAGAGCAGTTTCTAGGTTGTTTAATAAAGAATGTCAAGAAGATCCTTTATATCAAAAATTAGTTAGAGCTTATGCAGAAGCTTCACCATCACCAGAAGCATATTCATTCTTAGCGAGTGTGTTGGAAGATAATGGAGATAATGCAGGAGCAGAGGAAATGAGACAAAAATCTTTTGATTTAGAAACAGACCCATTAAAGAAAGCAAAATATAAATTAAAATTTGCTCAATCAGCAAAGTCTAAAGGTCAATTAAGTAAAGCAAGATCTTTAGCAAGAGAAGCTATTGGTTTAAACCCTAATTCAGGTAGAGCTTATTTATTTATAGCAAGTTTATATGCATCAAGTGCTAATAGTTGTGGTAGTAATGAGTTTGAAAAGAGAATGGTTTATGTTGCAGCTTTAAATCAAGCACAAAGAGCAGCATCAGTAGATCCAAGTATATCTGCAGTAGCAGGAAGATATATTAGAAGTTATAGAGCTAATGTACCAAGTCAAAAAGTAATTTTTACAGCAGGTGTTAATCCAGGAAGTAGTCATACCATTAAATGTTGGATTGGACAAACTGTAAAAGTTCCATCAAAATAATTTTTTGAAAAAATCAAATAAAATATTACAAAAAAGCATTGCTGTACTTTATGTTACAGTAATGCTTTTTTCTTGTTCTAATGATACTAAAGAGGTTAGAGATTTTTTAGTATCTAAAAACTTGCCTATTGGTATTGCTAAAAATGCATATCATGTTTATAAAGATTCAGGTAGAATTACTTCAAAATTAATTACGCCTTTGTTATATGATTTTAGTAATAGAAATGAACATCCTTATAATGAATTTCCTAAGGGGATTAAAATTATAAATTTTGAAGGAAAAGATTCTGTAACTATTACAGGTAATTATGCCTTATCATATAATAAGACTTTAGTTTCCGAGATAGAAGGAAATGTAATTGTTATTAATCATACTGATAAATCTAGATTAGAAACAGAGCAATTATTCTGGGATCAAAAAACAAAATATTTTTTTTCGGAAAAAGCATTTACCTTAACTACTTTAAAAGATACTATTTACGGTGTTGGTTTTGAAAGTAAAGAGGATTTAAGTAAGCATTTGGCCAAAAAAACAACAGGAAGATTAGAAACATCAGAAGAGTTTAAAGATGAATAAAATTTGGAAATTTTTTCAATACGGATATTTAATTGTTGCATTAATCTGTTTAATAGAAGGTATTATAAGGATAAGTTCTGGCTCTGAGTTAGAAAAAGGATACTTATTTATTGGTGCTTCTATTTTTATTACTTTAGTTTTTTTCTTTAAAAGACATTTTAGAAAAAAAGTAGAGAAAAGAAACTCTCTAAACAAATAGTTTTATAAATTTCTTAATGGAAGTTGAAGTCATAATTATACTTATATCAATCATTCTTTCTGCATTTTTTTCGGGAATGGAGATTGCATTTGTTTCTGCAAATAAACTTCATATAGAATTAGAGAAGAAAAGAGAAGGTTTTATTCCTGAAATTCTTAATAAAATAACACAAAAATCATCAAAATTTATTACTACCATGTTAGTTGGTAATAATATTTCTTTGGTTATTTATAGTTATTATATGGGTGCTTTTTTAGCAAGAATACTTCCTTTAGAAAGCTTTAATGACTTTTCTATTTTACTAATTCAAACAATTATTTCTACAGTTGTAATTTTAATTACTGCTGAGTTTTTACCTAAGGCTATTTTTAGAATTTATGCGAATGATGTGCTTAAAATTTTTGCAGTACCAGCATATGCTTTTTATGTACTTTTTCATTTTATATCAGAATTAATAACTTTTGTTTCAGATTTTTTTCTGCGAGTTTTTTTTAAGACGAATGCAGAAGAAGAACAAACCGAATTTAGTAAAGAAGAATTAGGTTATTATATTACAGAACAATTAGAAACAGGTAATGATGATGATGATGTAGATTCTGAAATTCAAATTTTTCAAAATGCTCTAGATTTTCATAATGTAAAAGCTAGGGAAGTTATGGTGCCAAGAACAGAAATTGAAGCTGTAGAGCTGCATGAAAAGGTATCTAACTTAAAAAATACATTTATAAATACAGGTTTATCTAAAGTTTTGGTGTATAAAATATCATTAGATGATACTATTGGTTATGTAAATGCATTTGAATTATTTAAAAAACCAAAAACAATTAAATCTATATTACTACCAGTAGAAATTGTACCGGAATCTATGTTGATAAACGATATCTTAAACATTTTAATAAAAAAAAGAAAAAGTGTTGCTATTGTTGTTGATGAGTATGGAGGAACTTCTGGTATGATAACTCTAGAAGATATTGTAGAAGAACTTTTTGGGGAGATTGAAGATGAGCATGATACTCAAGAATTCTTAGAAAAGAAAATATCAGAAAATGAGTTTGATTTTTCTGCAAGATTAGAAGTAGATTATTTAAATGAAGAATATAATTTAGAGATACCTAAATCTGAAGCTTATGAAACTTTAGGAGGTTTTATCATTGATCACACAGAAAATATACCAGAAAAAGACGAAGTAGTAGAGTTAGAAGGATTTCAAATTAAAATATTAAAAATGAGCAGTGCTAAAATAGAAGAAGTACATTTAAAAGTTCTTACAGAAGAAGATTAGCATTAAGACATTCATATACAACAATAACAGAGGTTAAACCTTACTATTAATAAGTAAAAAATCGGTTGCAATATTAAATCCCTAATCGTATATTCGCCACCTGAAAATAAATAAATGACGTATGGCAATTTTATCAAAAATTAGAGAACGCTCAATGTTCTTAATCATTATAATTGGTTTAGCACTTTTTGCATTTGTATTAGATCCATCTACTTTAGGTGATTTTTTTAATTCAAGTAAAGTAAATGAAGTAGGAGAAATTAATGGAGAATCTATTTCTAGACAAGAGTTTTCTACAGCTTTAGAAGCGTATAAACAGCAAACAGGTAATACTGTTACAGAAATGCAAGCTTCAAAAACTGTTTGGGATAACATTGTTAGGCAAAAAATTTATGAAAACCAATTATCAGAAGCAGGTATTACTGTAGGTGAAGCAGATGTTTGGAATGAAGTGATAAGTGCTCCTTCTGTTAAAGATAGTCCTCAGTTTCAAACACAAGGATTTTTTGATGAATCTAAATTTAAACAGTTTTTAGCTGATACAAAAGAAAATAGTCCAGAAATGTGGGCTGCTTGGTCTAATTACATGACTCAGATTAAGGATAATGCAGCAAGAAATACTTACAATAATTTAGTTACAGCTGGTTTAGGTTCTTCTTTAAAAGAAGGAGAGTTTCAATACTTTGCAGATAATACTAAATTAAACTCTAAGTTTGTATATGTACCTTATACTTCTATTGCAGATAGTTTAGTTAAGGTATCTAAATCAGAAATAGAAGCTTATATTAAGAATCATTCTTCTAGTTTTCAAGTAGAGGAATCTAGAGATATTTCTTATGTTAAGTTTGATATAAAACCAACAGTAGAAGATGAAAATACAATTAAAGCTGATGTTGCAGATTTAATTGCAGATTTTAAAGAAACTTCTAATGAAACAGAATTTTTAAGTGAAAACGATTCTGATATTAATATTGACGCTAGTTTTAAATTTAAAAATCAAGTAACGAGTAGTGTAGCTTCACAAATATTTGAAGGATCTAAAGGAGATGTTTTTGGACCATATAAAGATCAAGGATATTTTAAAATTTCTAAGATTACAGAAGTTTCTAAATTACCAGATTCTGCAAAAGCAAGTCATATTTTAATTCCTTTCTTAGGAGCACAAAGTGCAGGCACAGAAGTAACAAGAACAGATGATGAAGCTAAAGTTTTGGCAGATAGTTTAATGAGTGTTGTTAAGAAGAATAAAAATAAATTTGCAGATTTAGCAAAAGAATTTTCTTCAGATAAAGGTTCTTCTGAAAAAGGTGGTTTTTATGATTGGTTTGGTTACAACAGAATGACTCCAGAATTTAGAGATTTTGTTTTTGAAAGTAAAAATGGAGAAATAGGCGTTGTTAAAACTCCTTTTGGTTACCATGTTATTAAAGTAGATGGACAGAAAAATTCTCAAACAGTTGTTAAATTAGCAACATTTGGAAGAGAAATTATTTCATCTGAAACAACTGAAAATGAGGTTTTTCAAAAAGCAGAACAATTTGCTTTAGAGGTTTCTAAAGATAAGAAATTTTTTGAAATTGCTAAAGAAAATAAATATAGTACAAGACCAGTTGTAGGAATAAAAGTACTTGATGAAAATGTTCCTGGATTAGGAAATCAAAGACAAATTGTTTCTTGGGCTTTTGCTGGTGATACGGAGCCAGGTGCTTTTAAACGTTTTGATTTAGAAGGAAGCCATATTGTTGCTTTTGTAACTTCTAGAACTGAAAAAGGTTTAATGTCTGCTGCTAAAGCAACAGGTACTGTTAAGCCAATTTTAGTAAATGAAAAGAAAGCAAAAATAATTGCAGAGAACTTTAAAGGAAGTACTTTAGAAGAAATTGCAAAGGAAAATAAGACAAGTGTAAGAACTTCTAATGGAGTTACTCTAAAAAGTCCTACTTTATCAGGTGCAGGTTCTGAACCAAAAGTTGTTGGTGCAATGTACAATGCAGAACTTAATAAAGTATATAAAAATATAGAAGGCAATAAAGGTGTGTATGCATTTACTCTTATAGCTAAAGAATTACCAACTGCATTACCAAATTATGAAACTGCAAGAAAAACAATTTCTGAAGCTAGAAAAAGAAATACATTTTCTATGTATGAAGCAATTAAAAAAGCATTAGATATAGAAGATAATAGAGCTAATATGTATGTAAGTAATTAATTATCTTATTTATTAAAATATTTAAATCCGTTCATTTTTTGAACGGATTTTTTTTGTTTAAATATTATTTTTGAATAACTATTAGTACAATTGTTTATTACTGCTGGCAAATATGTTTAGCCCTGATTGAACGATTTGTTTGAGCTCTTTTTGAGGAACGATAAAAAGCGAGTAGTGAAAGCAGGTATAAGCTTCAAATAAAAAAACCTTCTTGATTTCTCAAAAAGGCTTTTTTAATATTATATTTAAGATTGATTTATTAACCGTTCATAGAGATTAAAAACTCATCATTATTTTTAGAGAATTTAATTCTTTCATTAATAAATTCCATTGCTTCAATAGGATTCATATCTGCAAGATATTTACGTAAAACCCACATTCTTTGTACAGTTTTAGCGTCTAATAATAAATCATCTCTTCTTGTAGAAGATTTAATTAAATCGATAGCAGGATAAATTCTTCTATTAGAAATATTTCTATCTAATTGAAGTTCCATATTACCAGTACCTTTAAATTCTTCGAAGATAACTTCATCCATTTTAGAACCTGTTTCTGTAAGTGCAGTAGCAATAATAGTTAAAGAACCACCATTTTCTATGTTTCTAGCAGCACCAAAGAAACGTTTTGGTTTGTGTAAAGCATTTGCATCAATACCACCAGAAAGTATTTTACCAGAAGCAGGAGCAACAGTATTGTAAGCTCTTGCTAAACGAGTAATAGAATCTAAAAGAATTACAACATCGTGTCCGCATTCTACCAAACGTTTTGCTTTTTCTAAAACAATGTTGGCTACACGTACATGTTTGTCTGCAGGTTCATCAAAAGTAGAAGCCACAACTTCTCCACGTACATTACGTTTCATGTCGGTAACTTCTTCAGGACGTTCATCAATTAATAAAACAATTTGATAAACTTCTGGGTGATTAGCAGCAATAGCATTGGCAACATCCTTTAATAACATGGTTTTACCAGTTTTGGGTTGCGCTACAATCATACCTCTTTGCCCTTTTCCTAAAGGAGAAAATAAATCGATAATTCTTGTTGATAAAGAACTTCCTTTTTCTGCTAAATTGAATTTTTCTTGAGGAAATAAAGGTGTTAAATGTTCGAAAGAAACCCTGTCTCTAACTAAATTAGGATTTAATCCATTTATTTTTGAGACTCTAATTAAAGGAAAATATTTTTCGCCTTCTTTTGGCGGACGAACATTACCTCTAACAGTATCTCCTGTTTTTAATCCAAATAATTTAATTTGAGATTGAGATACATAAATATCATCTGGTGATGATAAATAATTATAATCAGAAGAACGTAAAAAACCATAACCATCAGGCATCATTTCTAATACACCTTCACTTTCAATAATTCCATCAAATTCAAAATCTGGATCTTTATAACGATTCCCAGATTTATTACCAGTATTTCTATTCGAATTACTTTTATCTCTGTTTTGATTAGAATTTTTATGTTGTGGCTTATTATTAGCTTGGTTTTTATGTTGAGGTTTATTCTGTTGAGTCTTACTTTGGTTATTATTAACAGGTTTTTGAACTTTTTTCTCAACTTTTGGTGAAACAATTGTAGCCGTATTTGTTTTAGTAGGCGTAGCCGGTTCTTTTTTTGTTTCTACTTCTTTACTTACCACTTGTTTGGTAGTAGATCTCTTACGAGGTGTTCTTTCTGGTTTAGGCTTTTCTGTTGTCTCAGCAGGAGATTGAGGAGTAGCTTCTACAGTAGGCTCACTTGTTGTTTTTTCTTGTACTGGTGCTTTAGAAACCCTTTTTCTTTTAGGTTTTTCTATTTTCTTTTTAACTTCAGTTTCAGGAGGAATAGAAGTTTTTACAGGGTTAGCTGCTTGTGTATCTAGAATTTGATACACTAAATCTAATTTTTTGAGTTGACTTGTTTTAGTAAGACCGATAGATTTTGCAATTACCTGTAAATCAGCAAGAGTTTTTGCTTTTAGTTCTGATATTTCGAACATTCGTTATTTGTTAAATTAAAATGTAAACCTTAAAATGTTGTAATAAGATTAATTGTGTTTTTGGTTTTTTTTTATCCATTGTATATAGTGCTATACAATAATATTGTGCGGGTTTTGTAAGACAAATATATACAATTTTTTTAAGTTTTTCATTTTCTTTTTAAAAAAGAAAACTCTACTTTTGTAATCCAATTTTTTTTTAAATGATTCAAAGAATTCAAAGTATATATTTATTATTGGCATCATTAGTTTCTGGTGGTTTAATTTTTGTATTTGATTTGTGGGAGAATTTAAAAGGAGAAGTATATATATTAGATCTATTTTTAAGAGAATCATTTCTATTAAAAATAGTACCTATATTATTTTTACTTTCTGCAATAACATCTTTAATAGATGTATTCTTATTTAAGAAAAGACAATTGCAGTTTGTAGTTGGACGTTTAATAATATTGACCAATCTTATTTTATTAGGATTATTAGTTTATGTATCTCTAACTTTACCTGGAGAAATTTCGATTTCGGAGAAAGGTATTGGGATGTTCTTACCAATTTTGGCTATTTTGCTTGTTGTTTTGGCAAATAAAGCTATTAAGAAGGATGAAGATCTTGTAAAATCTGTAGATAGATTACGATAAACCTAACATCTTAGTTATATTTAGTGCGAAAAAAAACCGAGAATTTATTTCTCGGTTTTTTATTTTTTAAGAATAATTAGATTTATTTTTATTTTTTTAATACTAAGGTTTAAAAATTAAGATATTTTAAATTATTGATTTTAAGTATTTTAAAATATATGCATCCCCGAAAAAAGGGATGTTTATACCCATTTATGGGTATGTGAATTTCCCTATAATTGGGGATTGTGCAATACTTAAAACTAGTCTAAATTTGTAATAAATAATGAAAGATAGAATATACGTTCACGTAGCTGATGATCATAAAATTTTAATTGAAGGGATTATAGCTGTAATAAATACTGATAAAGATATTGAAATTAAAGGTTACTCTTTAACTGGTAAAGAAGTAATAGATTGGTTTGATGATGAAAGTAATGAAGCCGATGTTTTAATATTAGATATTACAATGCCTGTTTTAGATGGTTTTGAAGTTTTAAAGCATTTTAATAAAAAAGGAATGCAGCAAAATGTTATTATATTATCTAGTTATGATGATATAAAGATTGTGCAAGAAATGTTAAAACTAGGTTGTAGAGGTTATATTACCAAAAATAATGCAGGAGAGCATATTGTAGATGCTGTTAAAGCAGTTGCTAATGGAGAGCAATACTTTAGTAATGATATTAAAAATATTCTTTTAAAATCTTTTACTAATAAAAATGTAGCTGTGGGTAGTGTTCCTAATAAGTTTTTGATGGATACTTTAACAGAAAGAGAGTTAGATGTATTAAAATTAATAACAAAAGAGTTCAGTTCTACCGAAATTGCAGATGTTTTAAATATTGCAATTAGTACAGTAGAAACATATAGAAAAAAATTATTAAAAAAATTAAATGTAAAAAATTCAGTAGGTTTAGCAATGTATGCAGTAAAAAATAATATAGTATAAATTTCCCCCCAAATTTATAATCTGTTAAAGTAAATATAAAAACTAGTTTCCCCCTAAACTATTTTACTGCATATAAGCTAACCTTTAGAATAATAATAATCATAAAACACCTAAAAATGAAAAAAATTAATCTATTAATTATTCTAACATTATCAATATTAACTTTTATTTCTTGTTCCGAAAATGAAGATATTACATTAGAGGAAAATAATATTTTATTTAAAAGCTACGAGTTAAAGAGAAATTTAAACGGTGAGTATTCTATAGATATTAAAGTTGAAGATAATGTTAATATTGGTAAAGTAAAAAATGTAACTAATAATACAAATGAATTTTATTTATCAGATTCAGAGTTTGTAAGTAAACAAAATTATGGTTCAGATTTAATGTTTGATTCAGAAAAATTTAAAATAGAACTTATAGCAGACAACTCTAATAAAATACCAAGTATATCTATTATTGATGACAATATTGTGTATTCAGAAAAATCATCAGACGATTATCTTAAGGAATATAGTATTTCTATGAATGAAGAAGGTTCTTATGATTTAGATTTTACTGTTAAAGACAACGTTTCTGTTGATTTTGTTTATGACGAAGAAAGTGATATTTATGAAATTCATTTAGAAAAATCTGGAAAATCACAAGAAAATAATAATTACACTAGAACTTTTGAAAAGCAAGGTGATATATTACAAATAGATTTTGTTAATCATTCAATTTACAGTTCAAAAACAGAAGCAGAGTCTTTTGAAAGAAAGCCAAGAATTATTATTGATGAGGGAGAAGATTGGTAGTCATTTGAAAAAAAAAATAATTGAAAAAAAGTATAAAGTTAATAATAATTTTAGTTAATATTTTTACCTTACAAGAGGTAAAGTCTTATGAATTTAATAAAAAAGAAGCCTTACTGAATAAGGTTTCTTTTTTATTAAATGTAATTAGTGATACTGTACAACAAAAAAAGTACTTACATATTGAGAAATTATATAATGAAAATAAATATGATACAGCATTAGAACAAGCTCTGCCTTTTTTAAAACTTAATTTGAATAACCAGATTAGTTTTAAAGTTAATTTTATAGTTGCTGAAATCTATAGAAAAAGTAATAATTACAAATTATCGATAAAATATTTTAAAGAAGCTTTAAAAGTAATTTATAGTAATGAAAAATATGCAGATGGTTTTAATGATGGAGACTATAAAAATACAGAAATTATTAGATCTTATTTGAAACTGGGTAATTTGTACTTAAGATTAGAAAAAATTGATTCTGCAAAATATTTCTACAATAAATCTATGTCTTTAAATGTTATTGATGATAAACCACTAAGTTATCAGGCAAGTGCATCATCTAATTTATCAGGTATTTATTTACAAGATTCATTATATGATTTAGCTAAGGAATATGCTATTAGTGCTGTTGCTATTCATAAAAAAAGAAATAATAAAATATCGGAAGCTTCAGCACTTGGAAATTTGGCTAGTATCTATTTAGAGCTACAAGATTATTCTAAAGCAAAATCTACTTATAAAGAAGCACTAGATTTAATTAAAAATAAAAATGACGAAAGGGCTTTAAGGGTAAAAGAAGATTTGTATTATAACTTTGCATATAATCTATATAAGTTAAAAGATTATGAAGCTTATAAATTTCAAGAGCGTTCTTATGATATCAAAGATACTTTAAGAGATGTTGAAGTTAGAAAAATAATTGAAGAATTAGGTTTTAAACATAATTTTGAGTCCCAAAAAGCCTCATTCGATAGACAAAAAGAAGTACAACTGTTAAAAGAAAGAGATAAGGTAAGATCAAGTATTATGGTAGGTGTTTTTCTTTTAATTTCTCTATTAGTAGTTATTGGTTATTCTAGTTATAGGCAAAAAAATTTATTACTAGAATTAACTCAATCGGAATTATTACAGAACCAAAAGTTAGATAAATTAAAATCTGAAACACAAGCAAGAGTTTTAGATGCAACTTTAAATGGTAGGGAAGTTGAGAGAAAAGAAATAGCAGAAATATTACACGATAATGTAAGTGCTTTATTATCTTCTGCAAACCTACATCTGCAAGCTACGAGTAAACAATTTAATGGGACAGAGCCGATAGAAATTAATAAAACAAAAGAAATTATTAAAGAAGCTTCTCATAAAATTAGAGATTTGTCCCATACTTTAGTTTCTTCTGTATTATTAAAATTTGGTTTAAATTTTGCAGTGAGAGATATTGCAGAAAAATACTCTAACTCAGATTTGTATATAGATGTAAAGGTTAAAAATTTAAGAAGATATAATCAAAGATTTGAAATTAAAACTTATAATATAATTCAAGAATTTGTAAATAATATATTAAAGCATAGTAAAGCCAAAACAGCACTAATTAAAGTAAAGGAAGAAAAAGGAGTGTTATTCATAAAAATCTCTGATGACGGAATTGGTTTTGATAAAACAAAAACAGGATCAAAATTAGTAGATGGTTTAGGTATTAATCAAATTGAAGCAAGAATTCATATGATGAAAGGTAAACTTATGATAAATTCTATAATAGGAGAAGGAACTAAAATTGAAGTAGAATTACCCGTTCAAGAAAAAGAAGAACCTAACTTCTCTTAGCTAATTCTATAATTTCTAAATTTTTAACTTCACCTTTTTCTAGTTCAAAACGTAGCATAGTTCTTATTTTATGAAAACCATGATTACCAGCTGCACCTGGGTTTAAATGCAATAAATTTAATTTTTTATCAAACTGTACTTTTAGGATATGAGAATGCCCAGCGATAAAAATTTTAGGTGGATTCAATTTTATTTCTTCACGAATTCGTTGATAATATTTATTAGGATAACCACCAATATGAGTAATCCAAACAGATACATTTTCAATAGAAAATTTTGCGTCTAAAGGAAACTCAGCTCTAGCATCAGCATTATCAATATTACCAAAAACAGCACGTAAAGGTTTCAATTTTTTAATAGTATCTGTAACTTCTAAATCGCCAATATCTCCAGCATGCCAAACTTCATCAGCTTGCTTTACAAACTTTAAAATTTGTTCATCAATAAAACTATGTGTATCAGATAAAAGAAGAATTTTTTTCATGAAAAGAAATGGTTAGAAAAGATTAACGTCTCTAATAGTTTCAAAAGTAATCATAACAAAATAAATTCCGTAATTTTGATATCTACAAAAACATATTTTTTGAGGTATTTTATAGAACTTTCTTATAACGGAAAAAATTATCATGGTTGGCAAATTCAACCAGATGTAATTTCTGTACAAGAAAAATTAAACAAAGCAGTAAGCACAATTTTTCAAGAAAAAATAGATGTTGTTGGGGCTGGTAGAACAGATACAGGAGTACATGCATCACAAATGTTTGCTCATTTTGATTTAGAGAAAGAATTAAAAGGAGATATTCCTCATAAATTAAACTCAATTTTACCATCGGATATTGTTGTTTATAAGGTGTTTGCTGTAGACAAAGAAAAACACGTGCGTTTTGATGCAATTAGTAGAAGTTATGAGTATAAAATTTGGTTGGGTAGAAATCCTTTTCTATTGGATTTTTCATGGCAAATTCATTCTCAAAATTTAAATATAGATTTAATGAATGAAGCTGCAAAATTGTTATTGGAGTATACAGATTTTCAAACTTTTTCTAAAGTAAAAACAGATGTTTATACCTTTAATTGCGATGTTACAAAAGCTTTTTGGAAACAAGAAGGGCAAGAACTTACTTTTTACATATCTGCAAATCGTTTTTTAAGAAACATGGTAAGAGCCATTGTAGGTACTTTGGTAGATGTTGGTTTGGGTAAAATTACAAAAGAGGATTTTAGAAAAATTATAGAAAGTAAAAATAGAGGTAATGCAGGATTATCAGTACCTGCAAAAGGATTATTTTTAACAAAAATACAATATTAGGTTTGGCAGATAAAACAGGAAATGCTTTCGATTTACAGATTTTTTTAAGACTTATGTCTTTTGCAAAACGCTATAAATTAAATTTTTTTGTAGCAGTTTCTTCTACTATTCTATTAGCTTTTGTAGCATTAATTAATCCTTACTTAATAAAAGAAACAGTAGATAAATATATTACAGAAAAAGATACACAAGGTTTAATTAATAATATCATGCTAATGGTAGGAGTAGTGCTTTTAGAAGTATCACTCCGTTTTACATTTATTTATTTTGCAAATTGGGTTGGGCAACATATTATTAGAGATATTAGAGCAAAAGCATTTAGACATATTTTACAATTTAAAATGTCTTATTTTGATACAAATTCTGTTGGAAAATTAGTAACCAGAGTAGTTTCTGATATCGAAACAATTGCTGCTTTTTTTAGTAGTGGCGTTTTTACAATTGTGAGTGATATTTTACAGATGTTTGCTATTGCTGCTTTAATGTTTTATTTTAATTGGAAACTAGCTTTAATTGCATTAGCGGTTTTACCTATTTTAATTTATGCCACAAGAGTTTTTCAAAAAGCGATAAAAACAACTTTTCAAGAAGTTAGAAATCAAGTGGCAAATTTAAACGGATTTGTACAAGAAAGAGTTACAGGAATGAAAATTGTACAACTTTTTAATAGGGAAAAAGTTGAGTATAAGAATTTTATGGATATCAATAATAAGCATAAAGAGGCTTATGTTAAAACAATTTGGTATTTCTCTATTTTCTTTCCAATTGCAGAAATTTTATCATCAATAGGTATCGGATTAATAGTTTGGTTTGGTAGTAAGCAAATTATTAGTGGTGCTGTACCTGGTCCTGGAACTGTAATGGCATTTGTGCAAATGGCGCAAATGATGTTTAGACCTTTAAGACAAATAGCAGATAAGTTTAATCAATTACAGATGGGAATTGTTTCTGGTGAAAGAGTTTTTAAAGTAATTGATACAGAAAGTAGTATTGTTAAAAATGGTACAATAAAAGCGACAAAATTAAAAGGTGATATTTCTTTTAATGATGTTCGATTTAGTTACGTAAAAGGAGACGAAGTTTTAAAAGGAATTTCTTTAGATGTAAAAAGTGGACAAACAGTTGCCATTGTAGGTGCAACAGGTGCTGGTAAATCTACTATTATTAATTTGATTAATCGTTTTTACGAAATAGATAGTGGTGTTATTGCTGTTGATAATATTTCTGTTGATAAATACGATTTAGAAAGTCTAAGAAATCAAGTTGCTATTGTTTTACAAGATGTATTCTTATTTTCTGATTCCATTTTGAATAACATCACATTAAAAGATGAAAGAGTTACATTAGTAGAAGTAGAACAAGCTGCTAAACAAATTGGTATTCATGATTTTATAATGACGCTTCCTGGAGGTTATCAATATAACGTAAAAGAAAGAGGTGCAATGTTATCTTCTGGTCAAAGACAATTAATTGCTTTTTTAAGAGCTTATGTTAGCAAACCAAGTATTTTAATTTTAGATGAAGCTACATCTTCTGTAGATTCTTATGCAGAACAAATGATACAGTATGCTACGGAAACAATTACAAAAGGAAGAACTTCTATTGTAATTGCACATCGATTAGCAACTATAAAACAAGCAGATAAAATTATTGTAATGGATAATGGTTTTATTGTTGAAGAAGGAACTCATACTGAGCTATTAGATAAAGAAAATGGGTATTATAAAAACTTATATGATAAACAATTCGGTTTAGAAAAAGCATCATAATTATAAAAAAAAGGTTCTCTTATTTAGAGAACCTTTTTATGGGAATATTTTAGACCAAATCTTTTTTAAGCTTTTCATTCAAATCATTATAATCAGTATATAATTCAAATCCGCCATCTTTTATATAAGAAATTTCTCCGGTTTCTTCTGAGACTAATAAACAAACAGCATCTGTTTTTTCTGAAACACCAATTGCAGCTCTATGTCTTAAGCCAAATCTAGACGGAATTTTAGTACTTGTAGATACGGGTAAAATAACCCTTGTAGCTACAATAAAATTGTCTCTTACAATTAAAGCACCATCATGTAAAGGGCTATTTTTATAAAAAATACTTTGTAAAATAGCCTCATTAACAAGTGCATTCATTTTATCGCCAGAGTTTATTAAAAAATCTAAACTGTTTGTTCTTTCTATAACAATTAAAGCACCTGTTTTTGTTTTAGACATGTTTTTACAGGCTTCTAAAATTGTTTCTGAATCGGTTTCTGAATTAATTTCTGTTTGCAAAAACTTTATTTGCTTTAAAAAACTTCTTTTGTTGGTAAAGTTTGTAGTACCAATCATTAATAAAAATTTTCTTATTTCTTGCTGAAATACAATAATTAATGCAATAACTCCACCAGAAAGTAAATAGCCTAAAATACCACTTAACATTTCCATATGTACCGCTTTCGTAATTCTCCAGATTAAGAAAATTAGCGCAATACCAATAACAATATTTATGGCAACAGTACCTTTTAGTAATTTGTATATGTAATAGAGTAGTGTTGCTACTAATAAGATATCTAAAACATCTAATAAAGAAAATTCAATAAAATCGAACATGAAATTGATAGATTTTAGGCTAAAATACTAATAAATTTACTGATTACACTATCAGTTATTAATTTCTGCATCGGATAATAAAAGCGGATATTTTTCTTGAACCCGTTTTATTTTTTCTTGAATTTTTTGATCATAGTTATTTGTTTTTTTAAACTCTTCTAGCAAACTCACATAATTTTGATTGTACAATTTTACAGATAACTGATTTCTTAAAACCGTATATGCAGCATTTATTTCATCTAAAACAGAAATATAAGTTTTGTAGTTAGTGTTTCTGTCTGCCTTTATAGAGATAAATGCTTTAGATGGGTGATCTGATGATGAAGGATTTTGTTGACCAGAACACCAATCGCAAGGCAATTTGTTTTTGTCTAAACCCGCTCCGTTATCTATAAAATTGATTGTAGTTTGTTTTAATTCTGATATGGGAATAATTTCTCCATCAACAAAAAGTTCGTTTTTTAAGTTGATGTTTACTTCTAAAATATTCTTTTCTTTGATAAGAATATTACTTGAAATTTTTTGCTTTTCGGGGATTTTTCTGATGATTCCAGAATCTACATTCATAGTGGTTGTTACTAAAAAGAAGATTAATAATAAAAATGCAATGTCTGCTATTGAGCCTGCATTAATTTCTGGTAATTCTTTTCTACTCATAATACCTAGTTTTAAAAATTAATAAATTGATTTTTCTTCTTGATAGAAAATCAAGAAGTTTTTTAAAGTTTGGTTAGGTTGAGTTTTTTGGTTAACATTTCTTTAACAAAAAGAATGCCAAGTTTTAGTCAAAAAGTTGGTAGGTAGGTTTAGCCCTGATTGAAGCGGCATCCTTTTTTCTGTCAGTTCGAGTGAATTTGAGAAGAATGAACAAATTTGTATCGAGAATAGCAGAAAAAAGATACAGCGAAAAGCAGGAAATAGCTTCTAATAAAAATATTAAGAAATCTGATTTACAATTTTTATAGCTTGTACAGCTTCTTTTACATCATGGACGCGTAAAATATTTGCACCATTTAATAACGCAATTGTATTTGCAGAAGTGGTTGCATTTAAAGCTTCTTTGGCAGAAATATCTAAAGTTTTATACAACATAGATTTACGCGAAATTCCTGCTAAAATTGGAGCATCTAGACTTTTAAAAAGGGATAAGTTTTTAAGAATTTCAAAATTATGACCGATGGTTTTGCCAAAACCGAAACCAACATCAATAATAATATCGTTTAATTTAAGTTGATGTAATTTATGAATTTGTGCTGCAAAAAATGAAATGATTTCTTGGGTAACATCATTGTAAATAGGATCTTTTTGCATGTTTTGTGGCGTACCTAACATGTGCATTAAAATACAAGGCACTTGCAAATTGGCAACAGTTGCAAACATATTGTCGTCCATTTTTCCGCCAGAAATATCGTTTACAATTGCTGCTCCAGCATTTATGGTTTCTTGGGCAACTTTGCTTCTAAAAGTGTCTGTAGAAATAATAATTTCAGGGAAATTTTTAATCAATAAATTGATAACAGGAATTATTCTTTTTAACTCTTCTTCTTCAGAAATATGTTTTGCGCCAGGTCTAGAAGAATATGCGCCAACATCTATAAAAGTTGCACCATCAGAAATCATTTTTTCTGTTTGGTTTAAAATGTCTGATTCGTTTTTATATTTTCCACCATCAAAAAAAGAATCTGGCGTAATATTTAAAATCCCCATCACTTTTGGAGAAGATAAATCGATTAAATTTCCTTTACAATTTATAGTCATTTTAGCTTACCACTTTATTAATTATATTGTTGATTTTTGGTGCTTTGTAAGCATTCATTTTTTGCATTAAATCATCTACAGATGTGCCAATAATTAGCATATCTCGGTTGGTTTGTTTAAGAAAACCTTCTGCAATCATTTTGTCTAATTGTACTAAAATGGCATCAAAAAAACCGTTTATATTTAAGATCCCGATTGGTTTTTGTTCAATAAATAATTGGCCTAGGGTAAGTGCTTCAAAAAGTTCATCCATGGTACCAAAACCTCCAGGAAGTGTAATGTAACCATCAATTAACTTACTCATAATTACTTTACGCTCACTCATTGTTTTGCAAACAATCATTTTTTCTACACCGGCATGTAAAACCTCTTCTTTTTCTAATACATTAGGTATTACGCCTGTAACTTCTCCGTTATGTTCTAAAATGGTGTCCGCAATTGCACCCATCATTCCAACTTTTCCACCTCCATAAACTAGTCCAATTTTGTTGGCGGCAAAATAGTTTCCTAAAGCTACGGCAGCTTCTTTATAAATAGGATTAAAGCCAATACTAGATCCGCAAAAAACAACAATTCTTTTCAATTTAGTGAGTTTTAAAATTCTTCTGTAAAAATAAAAGAAAAGCATATAGGATTTAGTATTTTTGAACAATACTTTTTAATAAGATTAAATGCAAGATACCTCTAAACAATACGATGCTGTAATAGAAGAATGTAGAAGTTTATTTATAAAAAAAATGAGTGATTACGGAAGTGCATGGCGAATTTTACGTTTGCCTTCTTTAACAGATCAGATTTTTATTAAAGCACAAAGAATTCGTCAGTTACAAGAAAATGACGTTAGAAAAGTAGATGAAGGAGAAAAATCTGAGTTTATTGGAATTATAAATTATTCTATTATGGCGTTAATTCAGTTAGAAAATAGAGTAGTAGCAAATCCGGATTTAAATACCGAAGAAGCCACTGTTTTATATGATAAACATGCTAAAATTACCAAAGAATTAATGATGAATAAAAATCATGATTATGGTGAAGCTTGGCGAGATATGCGTGTTTCTAGCTTAACAGATTTAATTTTACAGAAATTATTACGTGTAAAACAAATTGAAGATAATAAAGGAAAAACAATAGTTTCTGAAGGAATTGATGCAAATTACCAAGACATGATTAATTATGCTGTTTTTGCAATGATTCATTTGGGAGAATAAGTTATATGAAAAAGTTAGTGTTTTTATTAGTCATTTTATTTTTTATAAACTCTTTTGGTCAAGAGTCATCAACGTTTAAAGAAATGAAAGCTGATGAAAAGATGTCTGATTATTTTTCAGATAATGAATTAAAAGATTTAGCTAAAATTGTCGATTTTTTTGATAGTGAAATTCGTTTAGATAAAAATAAGCCTAAAGACGAAGCTTATTTTGAATTCAATAAAAATATCATTGAAGAATGCATTAATGAAATAAAAGGGTTTAAACTTCCTTTAAATTACAAACTTCAAGAGGAAGTGTATTCAAAAATTGACACTGCTTTTTTTAAAGAAATTTGGGTGCATAGAACTTTTTATAAGGGATTAGGTATGGAAAAACCAATTCTTGGAAAAGCTTATGATTTAAATTTATTTGGAAAATATATGTTATTTCTAAAGAGTTTAAAAAATGAAGATGTTTTATTTAGCAACTTTTATAAAATATTTAATATCTCAAACGACATTTCTTTTGCAACACAAGCATCAGCATTTAATCAATTTGAAGTTAAAGAGTTTAAAGGAATAAAAAGAAGATTTTTTTTCGCAATTTATTATTTAACTATAAATGATAAAATCCATAATAATATAAGTAGATAAAAAACCATAAAATGAAAATATTAGTACAATTATTTAGAATTATAGTAGGAGCCTTATTTATTTTTTCGGGCTTTGTTAAATTGGTAGATCCTATTGGCTCTCAATACAAGTTTCAAGAATATTTTTCTGAAAGTGTTTTAAATATGGAGTTTTTAATTCCGTATGCATTAATATTTTCGATAGTTTTAATTGTAGCAGAAATCTTATTAGGAGTCATGATTTTAATAGGGTATAAGCCAAAATTTACAGTTTGGTGTCTCTTTTTCTTAACTCTAATTTTTTTATTTTTAACTTGGTACTCTGCTTATTATGATAAAGTTACAGATTGCGGTTGTTTTGGTGATGCTGTAAAATTATCTACTTGGGAAACTTTTTATAAGAATGTTATTCTAATTGCTTTAATCATTGTTTTAATGATAAAAGTTGATGTTATAAAACCAATATTTGGCGGTAAAATACCTAAATTAATCACGTTAGTGTCTTTAGGCTTTTTTATGTTTATAGTACAACATGTATTAACACATTTACCAATTATAGATTTTAGAGCTTATGCAATAGGTAAAAATATTTCTGAAGGAATGGAGTACAAAGATGATGGAGAAATACCACCTGTACATGACTTTATGTTAGAAGATGCTCAAGCAGATTTAGCACCAGAATTATTAAAAAAGGAAAAGGTAATGCTGGTAATTATCTACAATTTAGATAAAGTAGATACAAACGGATTTCCTGCAATTAGAGAAGCTACTTTAAAAGCAAGAGATAAAGGATATACAGTTTATGGTGTTTCTGCTTCTTTTACAGACGATTTAATTCTAGCTAAAGAAAAATACAATTTACCATTAGAGTTTTTGTTTTGTGATGAAACTACTTTAAAAACGATGATTAGAGCAAATCCAGGAGTAATGATTTTAGATAAAGGAACAGTTACTCAAAAGAAAAATTGGATAGATGTTGATGAATTAGAATTCTAAATTCTCTTTTCAAAATTTCTTATACAAAAGGATTAGTTTTTATTGCGTAGATTATCTACATCAGTAAGAGTTAATCCTTTTTGGTTATTGTAAAATACATCTTTTGGACTTCCAATAATTTGAGCCGTATAAATACCAGAATGTCCAGAAAATAAATAGGCAGTAACACAAGCTAAGGCAATAAAAACGCCAGATTCTATTCCAAATAATTCAATTCCCATAATTGTACAAGCAATTGGTGTGTTTGTAGTACCAGCAAAAACGGCAACAAACCCCATTCCAGCTAATAAAGGCATCGGTAAAGGAATAAACCAAATTAAAATATTTCCTAAAGTTGCTCCTATATAAAATAACGGAGTTACTTCTCCACCTTTAAAACCAGCACCTAAAGTAAAAGAAGTAAAAAGTAGTTTTAAGATAAAATCGTAAGAATTTAAATTGATATTAAAAGCATCTACAATGGTTGGTACACCTAAACCAATATATTTTGTGGTTCCCATAAAATAGACAGTAACGGCTAAAACGATTCCACCAATAACAGGTCTTAAAGGCGGATAATTAATATGCTTTTTAAACAATTGTCCCCAAAAATGGGTAGATTTAGAAAACAACATCCCAACTAAACCAAAAATAATACCTGCTAAAACAGACCATAAAATAGTTGCCGGTGTTATTGCTGCAATAGATGAAATTGTATAATGTGTATGATGAGAAATTTGCCAAACATCACAAAAATAAGTGGCAAAAACGGCTGCTAAAAAACTAGGTATAATAGCATCAAATTTAATGCGTCCAATCATCATTACTTCTAACGCAAAAATTGCTCCGGCTAAAGGTGTTCCAAAAACGGAGGCAAAACCAGCACTAATACCAGTAATCAAAACTATTTTTCTATCAATATTAGAAAGTTTAAATAGCTTGGTAAATTGGTCTGCAATTGCGCCACCAACTTGTACAGCAGTTCCCTCTCGCCCTGCAGAACCTCCAAATAAATGAGTAAGTACGGTTCCTAAAAATACTAAAGGAGCCATTTTAAAAGGAATTATTTTTTTAGGAGAATGGTATTCTTCTAACAATAAATTGTTTCCTTTTACCACGCTTTCTCCATATAAATGATAAGATAAACCAATAACAAAACCCGCAATTGGTAATAACCAAATAATCCATAAATTGGCTTCTCTATAATTTGTAACCCATTCTAAAGACCATAAAAAAACGGCAGAAGCAGTTCCTGTAAAAGCACCAATTAATAAGCAGATAAAAGTCCATTTTAAAAGAAAAATAAAAGAGAAGCTTTGTTCAAAAGAACGTAAAAACTGTTTAATTTTATCCATATATTTTATCGCTTAATTTTTTTAGAAGCTATTTCCTGCTTTCGCTACTCGCTTTTTTCGTACCTCAAAAGAGCTCAAACAAACCGCTCAATCAGGGCTAAACTTATTTGCTTATTTTTTTGTAAAATCTTAAATATTTAATGCTTTTTAAAAGCTTTTACACCTGCTTTTACTTCTAAATTTAAATGATTTTTTCTTGGTGTTAGAGGGCAAGAATATTTGTCGTTATAAGCACAATAAGGGTTATAAGTATTGTTAAAATTTAATAAAAGAGTGTCATCAGGCATAATGTCTGTAGTCTTTAAATCCATATAACGTCCGCCTCCATAAGATTCATTTCCGCTTGTAAAATCTGTAAAAGGAACAAATAAATAATCTTTGTACTTTTCATCACGTAAATCATCTTGACTTTGATAAACAGTTAGTTCGTAATCATTTCCTTTTAAAGTGAAATTTAATAAACCATATTCTTTATACAAAGGTTTTCTTTCTGTGGTTGTTTGCATCTCGAAAATAGGAGAATCCTCTATTCTTGTAAGTTTTGCTTTTACAATAAAACTAGAATCAACTTTAAAAAAATCTAATCCTTTAAAATTTTTTAAATCATTTTTTTTTAATGGAGATTTAGAACCATCTTTATAAGCTGCATTCAGTTCTTGTTGATAAACAGTTTCTCCCATTAATGTTGGTCGTTTTCCAGAATCACAAGAAAAAAATAGTAATGATGATAAAATAATTGTAAAAAAATAGTGCGTGTAATTTATTTTCAAAATTTTATAATGATTTATTTATAACTCAAAAATACAACTTTCAAATAATTTTATGTAGATTTGGTTTATTAATAAGCAAATAATGAAAAAAGTCTTAACATATTTTACCAAGTTATCGTGGATAAACCACAACAATCGGTATGTTTATATGTTTTGATAATATCAATATAGAATCAAATAATTTAAAAAGTCCGACTTAACAGTCGGACTTTTTTATTTTAGAAATATCAATTAAACCAAAATGAATACACTTTTTAAAAATTACGTAAACACTTTTAGAGGGCTCTCTACAGAAGTTTGGTGGTTGTCATTAATCACTTTTATTAACAGATCTGGTACAATGGTAATTCCGTTTTTATCGTTATATCTTACAAAAAGTCTTAATTTTTCATTATCTGATGTCGGTTGGATTATGTCTTTCTTTGGTTTAGGATCTGTAGTAGGAACTTGGATTGGTGGAAAATTAACGGACATAATAGGTTATTATAAAGTAATGTTAGTCAGTTTATTTGGTACAGGAATTCTATTTGTTTTCTTACAATTTGCAAGTACTTTTAATCAATTTTGTTTCGGAATATTTACAGTCATGTTAATTGCAGACGCTTTTAGACCTGCAATGTTTGTGGCTTTAAATGCTTATAGCAAGCCGGAAAACAAAACACGTTCTGTAACTTTAATTCGTTTAGCAATTAACTTAGGTTTTTCAGCAGGTCCTGCGGTTGGTGGTTTAATAATTACTGCTGTTGGTTATGCAGGTTTGTTTTGGACAGACGGAATTACTTGTGTTTTAGCAGCTATTTTGTTACTACAAGTTCTAAATCCTAAAAAGGTAAAAGTTGTAGAAAAAGTAAAATTAGAAAATCCTGTTTCTGTTTATAAAGACAAAGCTTTCTTAATCTTTTTTGTAGCCATGTTTATTTTTGGATTTGTATTTATGCAATACTTTTCTACAATACCATTGTATTATAATGAAAATCGTCTGTTATCTGAATTTAATATAGGTTTATTAATGGGGTTAAGTGGATTGATAATTTTCTTGTTAGAAATGCCTTTGATAAAATGGTTAGAAGATTTAAAAAAATCGAAAATTAAATTAATTGCTTTAGGCCTTTTTTATGTAGGCATTAGTTTTATTATTTTAAACTTAACGGGTTGGGTTGGTATTTTAATTATTGGTATATTATTAATGTCTTTAGGAGAAATGATTGCTTTTCCTTTTTCAAATTCTTTTGCTGTAGAAAGATCGGAAAAAGGAAACCAAGGAGAATATATGGCTTTGTATAGTATTTCGTTTTCTTTAGCACACATTTTTAGTCATAATGTAGGTATGCAAATGGTAAATAAATTTGGATTTGAAACTACTTGGATAGCAATTACTGTTTTTGCCCTTATAGGAGTATTAATTTTAGTTTATTTATTAAATGTTTTAAAAAGAGAAGTGGTATAATAAAAAAATCCATCAAGAAAACTTGATGGATTTTGTAGTTTTACATTTTAAGTTGATTATTTCAATACAGAAAACTCAATGCTAGAATCTGTAAAAACAGTATGCGTTTGTGTTTTAAAATCTTTCTCATCTGCTTTATAAATATTATCTACATACGTTTGCGGATTTAAATCTATTAAAGGAAACCAAGTACTTTGTACTTGAATTTGTACTTTATGGCCTTTTTTAAAGGTATGAAAAACGTCTTGTAATGTAATATTTACATCTGTTTTTTTATTTGGTGTAAAAGGCTCTGGTTTTTCAAAACTATTTCTAAAACGACCTCTTAAAACTTCGCTTCTAACCATTAAATGATAATTACTCATCTTTAAATGATCTTGTAAATCTTTATTATTTTCTTTTGTGTCTGTTGGATGTACATCTACAACTTTAACAATCCAATCTGCCGCAGAACCTGTAGTTGCTACTTTTAATTTAGCTAAAATATCTCCGGCCAACGTAAAATCTTCGTTTAAAATATCCGTTTCAAAAACCAAAACATCGGGTCTTCTTGCAGCAAAACGCTGGTCATCTGTCATGTATTTTCTAGGAGTAAAAACCGTTTTAATATCTTCAGAATAAGGAACAGGATGTTTTATATCACTAATAAATTTGATTTTTGAATTTGATTTTTTAGTTGATGTTAATTCTTGATTTTCAGATAAAAACCAATCTTCTTTTACAACATTTTTAGGAGGCCAAACATCATAAGATTTCCATTCTTTTTTACCGGAATCAAAAACATACGCTTCTGGCAAACCAGAGTTTTTATCCCCTTTACCTTTTAAGAAATGGTTAAAGAATTTTGTTTCAATCTCTTTTTGGAATTTTAAAGAAATAGAATCTCCAAAATAATAATTACCAACGGTATTTTTCACGGTATTTCTTGCCCATTTTCCATGATCCCAAGGTCCAAAAACAAGTGTGTTATAATTGTCCTTTCCATGTTTTTCAATAGCTTTATAAGTTTCTAAAGGTCCGTATAAATCTTCTGCATCAAACTCTCCACCAACAATCATTGTAGCAACTGTACTTGGCACTTTGTCTAAATGCTGAATAATTCCTTTGCTTTTCCAGTTTTCATCATAATTTGGATGTTCTACAATTTCTTTCCAGAAAAAATCATCAATTTTGTCTTTACCTTCTGTAGCCGTTACATCTAATTTATCGTATTGAAAATATTCGTTTAAGTTTTTTAAAGGACCTTTGTCTAAGAAAAATTGATATTGATCTTGAGAATCCATTTTTGGAAAAGAATACCAAGCAGAATCTGTAGGTGTATCTTTATACGTACCAAATAAAGAAATTGCTCTAAAATAACTTAGTAGAAAAGCTCCGTTATGATGAAAATCATCAAAGAAAAAATCACCAATACAAGCTTGTGGAGAAGCTGCTTTTAAAGCCGGATGCGCATCAATTGTAGAAACTGTTGCATAATGCCCTGGATAAGAAATACCCCAAGTACCAACATTTCCGTTGTTATTTTCTACGTTTTTTACCAACCAATCAATAGTATCGTAAGTATCAGAAACTTCGTCAGATTCATTTTCTTTTTTATTAGGGATGTATGCGCGCATATTATCATATACACCTTCACTCATCCAACGACCACGTACATCTTGATACACCACAATATTTAATTCTTTCATTAAATGAACATTCGGAGAAATCTTAGATTTCATTTTACCTTCTCCGTAAGGTGCAGAGCTATAAGGTGTTCTTTGCATTAAAACAGGATACTTTTTACTAGTATCTTTAGGGGAATAAATAGTTGTGTGTAGTTTAACACCATCTCTCATTGCGATGTCGACTTCTGTTTTTGTGTAATTATCTGCTACAAAAGTATCTGTCTTTTTTTCTTTTTTACTTTCTTCTTCTGTGGTGTTACAGCTGATAAAAAAAGAAAAAGAGAAGGCTACAAAAAGAATTTTAAAAAATTGTTTGTTCATGGTTATATCTTGAAGGTTTTAAAAGTAAAATTACAAAACTTACCATTAATTGTATTTATTTTGATGTTAAATTACATAATTGTAATTAGATTTATTAAAACACTAATTTTTCTTTAAACTTTTTGTAGCCTGTGAAATTTATTTAATAACTATCGTTTTAGATACTTTAGAGTTGTTGTTAGAAATCATTACAAAATATGTGCCTTTAGCAAGTTTAGATACATCAATATTAATGTCAGTATCTTCATTTCCGATTTTAGATTCTAATACTTTTACTCCGTTTGTGTTATATAACTGAATTAGATTTATACTTTGTAAGCCTACTTTTATATTTAAAATATTACTAACAGGGTTTGGATATAAAGTAATGTTATTCTCTAAAATTGTATTATTTATAGATAGAGTAGAGGTTGCATAAAATTCTATTTCTGTAATTGTATTCCATTCGCTAGGTCTAGAAGGTTGACCATAACCAATAATTTTTACATATTTAGTATTTTCTGCGACTACAGGGAACAGGTAGCTTTTAAAAGTTCCATCAGAATTACTCACTAAATTATCATCTGTATCATAAGCATTTGTAAAATCTGAAGCAGCTGTACCTGTTTTAGAAACCCATATTTGAAATTCGTACGTTTTTCCATCGGTAGAAGCAAAGTCTACTAATTGTAGATCGAATGTTCCACCAAGATCGTAAATAATTTCTCCACCAATTCCTTTTCCAGACCATTGTGTATCAAAATCTTTATCTAAACTATGTTCTGCGATATTATTTTTTGTATCGGTAACTTCTTCATCAAAAACATAGTTAATTATAACATTGTCATTCTCAGAAGCATCATTAATTAATATTAGATTAGATTTAATATCTGCTGCAGCTTGTGTTACGTTAATTAATCTCGTTAAATCTCCTCCAATAATTGTTACTACACCTGTTCTTTCTGTGTAATCTGTGTTTTCGGAAACAGTGATATCAAAAGAACCATTATTAGAACCTGTGTTTGGAGATATTGT
Organism: Polaribacter sp. Asnod1-A03; assembly: GCF_045063585.1. NCBI lineage: Bacteria > Pseudomonadati > Bacteroidota > Flavobacteriia > Flavobacteriales > Flavobacteriaceae > Polaribacter > Polaribacter sp. Asnod1-A03. The sequence goes on from NZ_JBEFOE010000009.1 coordinate 2,495,469, forward strand.
AATCCAATCACTATCACTGCTAACAGACCAATCTACATTTGCGGTAACTGTAACTGTTTGTGTTTCTTGTTCTGCACTAAATACTGTAATAGTAGAAAGGTATAAACTCTCTGAATCGTCATCAACTTCATATGCATTAGGTCCAACATCAGAAGGAGTTAAAGGCATATATCTTTCTGATTCTGTACTAAAATGATCTGCTCCTGGGTTGCTATTTGTAGATCTTGGTTGTCCTTCGATATCTTCATTTATAGATTCGGAATTAACAGCATTTTCATATAATGGACTTGTTTCTGTTGTTTTCCATACACTATAATCATTATAAGTTGTTGAGGTTAAATAAGGGTTTTCATCAGTAACCATTGTAGGTGTAAATGAAGTAATCGTTGCATCTTCTATTGTTATTGCTGTACCTGTTGGATGAAATAAGTTGTTAGTCCAAGTGATATTATCTCCTTGATCATTATCATTCTTAATAGCTACCAAAGAATTTTCTGAACCTGTAATTAAATTATTGGATATTATAATATCTTTTAAATCTTTACTGTAGCTACCATTATTATCAAAACCAATTTCAATTCCATGACTGTTGTTAACTAAAGTATTATATGCAATTAACACATTATCTGCCCTAAAATGCTTGGTTAAATTAGAGTTTCCTTCAACAGCATCACCAAGTGTTAATGTTATAGGAGCGTCCCATTTTGTTCCATTTAAACCTTGCATATAGTTGTTGATAATTACATGGTCTTTTCCGTAGATTCTAATTCCGCCAGTATAAAGCGTTGCACCATCTGGAGAAGTGCCAATTTCTTTGTCTCCTCCAAAAAAATAGTTACTTTCTACATGATTTCGGTTTCCGTGTCTTAAAGATAAAGTTCCGTAACTTTTTAAGAAAGTATTATGCCTAATTATATTATCACTCGACTTTATAGAAACAATCTCTGGGTCTCCATCACATTCTTCAAATAAATTAAATTCTACAGTTGTATATCCGCTTGAAGCCGACATTTCGCTCCAACCAACTCTAATTGACTCTTGTTCGTTTACAGCTCTTGGACTGTTGTTTTTAAAATAATTATGATCAATTCTATCGTATTGAGATTGATAGGCTACATCAGTACTTTCATCTGTGCTACCATCAATAGTAATATAATGACCAGGAGTGTTTTTATTCTGAAAAACATTATGATCAATTCTATTATGGTGACTTGGGTATTGAAACGGATAGGTATCATCATCCCAAACACCACCAATATAAACCCATTTTATAGACTCTGTTGTAGCAAGTTCAAAAATATTTCTAGTAATTCTAATATTATTACAACCTTCTAGTTTAACTAAAGTATCTTCACCTGTTGCATTAATTATAAAACCTTCTAGAGTTATGTAAGCAGACTTTTTAAATCTAAATAGAGATTCGCCTGTAAGAGTTACACCACCAATAGTTTCTGCCTTAACTATAATTGGGTTTTCTTCTGTTGCAATTTTTTCAAAAGAGACTTCAAAATCGTTATAAGAACCATTTGCAACAATAAAGGTTCCTCCGTTTGTAGAGTTGTTAACAGCATCAGCAAGATCATCTGCATCGCTGTAAGTTTGAGACATAAGATTGTTTGAAATTGAGACAAACAAGATAAAGCAAAATGTTTTTATAAGATTGCTAAACTGAGGGGAATTTTTTTTCATGAATAAAAATTTTTGGTTGATTTTTAGTTGGTTATAATAATTGGATAACCAATCTGGTTTACCAAAAATAATGATTTTAAAGTGAATATAAAAGAAGAAAACTTTTTAAAATTAATAATTTAACATTTAAGTGTTGTTTTATTGCTAAATATCGTTAAAAATTAAGAGTAAAATTATTGAACTGATAAAGGTTGAAGATTTGTAAATTGAATTTTAATAAAGTTGATGACTATTATTAAATAAATATTTCTATCAATTAAAATTCTTGTATTTTTGCAAACTATGCAAGAAACTAAAAAACATCAATTAACGGATTGGTTACCAACTACAAACAAAGAAGTTAAGATTCGTGGTTGGGAAGAATTAGACGTTATTTTATTTAGCGGAGACGCTTATGTAGATCATCCATCATTTGGGCCTGCAGTAATTGGTCGTATTTTAGAAAGTTATGGTTTACGTGTTGCAATTGTACCACAACCAAGTGTAAATGATAATTTACAAGATTTTGAGAAATTAGGAAAACCTCGTTTGTTTTTTGCTGCAACAGGTGGTTGTATGGATCCGATGGTTTCTAATTACACAGCAAGTAAAAAACGACGAGATAAAGATGCATATACACCAAATGGTGATAAAGGTTTTAGACCAGATTATGCAACCTCTGTTTACTCTAAAATATTAAAAGAAAAATTTCCTGATGTGCCTGTTTTAATTGGTGGAATTGAAGCTTCTTTAAGACGTGTAACTCATTATGATTATTGGTCGGATAAGTTATTGCCATCTATTTTAGAAACTTCTAAAGCAGATATGTTGGTGTACGGAATGGGAGAGCAACCTTTACGAGAAATTGTAGAGCTATTACAAAAAGGTGTTCCGTTTTCTAGTTTAAAAAATATTAAACAAACAGCAGTTTTAATCAATCAAAAGGAAGAGAAAATTCCGGTAATTAATGATTGGCAAGATGTTACAATCAATTCTCATGAAGCTTGTTTAAAGGATAAAAAAACATTTGCATCTAACTTTAAAGTTATTGAGCAAGAATCTAATAAGTTAAAAGCGCGTAGAATTTTACAAGAAATAGGAGATAATACTTTAGTGATTAATCCGCCTTATCCAACAATGACTGAAAAGGAAATTGATGGATCTTTTGATTTGCCTTATACGCGTTTACCGCATCCAAAATATGACAAACGTGGACCAATACCTGCGTTTGAAATGATTAAGTTTTCTATCAACATTCACAGAGGGTGTTTTGGTGGTTGTAGTTTTTGTACAATTTCTGCACATCAAGGTAAGTTTATAGCAAGTAGAAGTCAAGAATCTGTTTTAAAAGAAGTAGATAAAGTGGCAAATATGCCAGACTTTAAAGGTTATTTATCTGACATTGGTGGGCCATCTGCTAATATGTATCAGATGAAAGGGAAAGTGCAAGAAATTTGTGATAAATGTGTTGCACCTTCTTGTATATCTCCAGTAATTTGTTCTAATTTAGATACTTCCCATAAGCCTTTAACAGAGTTATATCAAGCAGTTGATAAACATCCGAAGATTAAAAAATCTTTTATTGGTAGTGGAATTAGACACGATATGTTAGTGCCTGAATTCAATAAAAATGCAGATGCAAAAGAGTTGGATGCGTACACAGAAGAGGTAATGTCTAAACATGTTTCTGGTCGTTTAAAAGTGGCGCCAGAACATACATCTGACCCAGTTTTAAAGTTGATGCGTAAACCGTCTTTTAAATATTTTCACATGTTTAAAGATCGTTTTGATAAGATAAATGTTAAGAAAAGATTGAACCTTCAATTAATTCCTTATTTCATTTCTAGTCACCCAGCAAGTGAGGTAGAAGATATGGCGAATTTAGCGGCAGAAACCAAAGATATGGGCTTTCAGTTAGAGCAAGTACAAGGTTTTACACCAACTCCAATGACGGTTGCTACGGTTATTTATTATTCAGGATATCATCCTTATACCCTAAAGCCAACAAAAACTCCAAAAACTAAAAAAGAGAGAGAAGATCAACATAAATTTTTCTTTTGGTATAAGAAAGAAAACAAAGATTGGATTCGTAATACGTTAAATAAAGTAGGAAGACAAGATTTACTAAAAGTGTTGTTGCCGGAAACTAATTCTTGGCAGAAAAATAAAAAAGCAAAAGAAGCAAAAAATACTTTTGATGATGCTGTTCCTTTTAATAGAAGGAAGAAAAAAGTAACTAGAAGTACTTCTAAAAAGAGAAGAAGATAAAATATAAGTAATTTTTTATTGAAAAGAAAAAGGTTCAGGTTTAAACAAACCTGAACTTTTTTTTAATAGCTGTAGAAAAATTTATTAAGATTTTGCTAGACGTTTTTCAGCTTTTTCTACGTTATTTTTGTATTTCTCTATTTTACTAAGCCATTTTTTAGAATCATTAGGAGATAAATCTCCTTTAATCTTAAAGCTTTGGTGCTTTTTAATAGCGTTGTTTAATTTTTTCTTAGCTTTTTTTAAACTATTCTGTGCCTTCGCTTTTGTTTTTAAAGCTTTCTCTACTTTTTTAGCTTTTTTCTCAGCTTGCTTTAATTTTTTTTCATCTTTTGCTATCTTTTTAGCTTTATCTACATTTATTTTATTAGCTAAAAAAATTTCTTTTTTAGCATCTTCATTTAACTTTTCAGTTATGTTTTCTTTGGCTAAATAAATAGATTTACCTTTAACGGTATAGGTTTTGTTTTTATAATTTACATCTTGTGCATAAGAAATAGAAACTAAAAAAATGAATATTAAAGATAGTATAAATTGTGTTTTTTTCATGATTGTATTTTTGTTTTAATTATATATCTGTTAGACACACAAAATAATTAAAAGTAACATCAAAAATAATGAAAAGAATAATTTTATGTAAGGTTTATTTTAAGATAGTTATAAATCAGCTTTTTAAAAATGTAATTCGTAAAAATAAGTTTGTTATTTTTTTACTGCAATCATCATGTGAGGGCTAAAAGGTAATAAATATTCATCGTTTTGAGTAAGGCTTTGTAATGCTTTTAAAGTTTTAGATTTCTTTTTGTCTAGCATATTAGCAAAATATTCGTTGTCTAACCAAATTATTCCTTCTACTGCAAATAGGTTAATAAAGTTGAGGTTTTGCTCTAAAAATTCTGCTTTTAAATCTTGTGGTTTATGATAAAAAGCATCCGCTAATAAAAAAGGAAAATCTTTGGGAGCATTATGAATACCTGTAGTTAATTCTTCTTTACACATATCAAAAAATGAGTTAGCATGTATCATTCCATTCATTAAGCCAACTACGGTAGAAGCGGTTGCGTTAATTGCGAATCCTAAAATCATTCCGCCTTTTTTAAGTACTCTCTTAGCTTCTGTAATGGCAGCAACTCTATCTTCTCTTTTTTGAAGATGATATAAAGGTCCGTGTAAAATTACCAAATCTGCAGTATTGTCTTTAAAAGGTAGTTTTTTAGCTTCACCAATTGCAACAGAAAATGGGTTTTTAAGCTTTTTGGCTCTTTTTTCGGCTAATTTAATATGTTTTAAAACAGGTTCTACCAAATGAACAGTATGATTGTTTTTTGCTAACCACTCAGAATATTTACCAGTACCGCCACCAACATCAATAATTGTAGAATTTGGTTTTTTTATATGTTGTTGTATGAGATTTTTTATACGTTCAAATTCAAAGATTCCCATGCCTTTTTCGAGTCTGGTTTCTTCGGAAGCTTTGTTGTAAAAGTTTTCTAATTCTTTACTAATAAGAGGTTTCTTTTTCACTTTAAAAATTTAAAAGGATAAAAGTAAAGAAATTAAAGTGAAATTGAGAATTTTGATAATTATCAACTAATAAATCTAACTAAAATAATTAACAATTATTTTATGGTTTTTTAGATATAATGTTTACTTTTAAAGCAATAAAACTAACCTTTTTGTAATTATGCTGCATAAAAAATATTATTTTGTTATATTTTTTTCAATTTTATTCATTCAAAATATAATAAGTCAAGATTACTATTTTAAAGATAAAGCTCCTTTTGATAGTAAAATTCCTACACCAGAAGAATTTTTAGGTTATGGTATTGGAGAGCATCATACAAGACACGATTTAATTGTAGCTTACTTAACAAAATTGGCAGAAGTATCCGATAGAGCTTCTATAGAAATTTATGGAAAAACCCATGAAAAAAGAAAACTTGTAATGTTTGCTGTTACCTCACCAGAGAATTTAAAAAATTTAGCCAAAATTAAATCTGAACATCTACAATTCGTAAATACTGAGATTAATCCTACAAATTATGATGAAGTTCCTGTAATAATTCAGTTAGGATATAATGTACATGGTAATGAACCATCAAGTTCTGAAGCAGCATTGTTAACAGCGTATACTTTAGTAGCTTCAAATAGTACAGAGGTTAAAAATTATTTAGAAAAGTCTGTTATTTTTATAGACCCTACCATTAATCCAGACGGTAGAGATAGGCATACACAATGGGCAAATCAATATCAAGCAAAAACATTAGTTTCAGATAATATTGATGCAGAACATACAGAGGCATGGCCAAGAGGAAGAACAAATCATTATTGGTTTGATTTAAATAGAGATTGGTTAATGGCGGTTCATCCAGAAAGTAAAGGTAAACTAAAATGGATGCATTCTTGGTATCCTAATGTGGTTACAGATTTTCATGAAATGGGTACAAATAGTCATCATTTTTTTGAGCCAATGAAGCCTATTGGTTCTTTAGATCCTATAATGCCAAAAGAAAATTATGAAGATTTAAACAACTTATTTGCTCCTTATTTTAGTGATGCTCTAGATAAAATTGGTTCGTTATATTATACAAAAGAATCTTTTGATGGAACATATCCTGGTTACGGTTCTTCATATCCAGATTTACAAGGTGGTTTGGCTTTGCTTTTTGAACAAGCAAGTTCTAGAGGTCATGTGCAAGATACAGATTACGGAAAAATAACTTTTGCATTTACAATTAGAAATCAATATACATCAGGTTTTGCTACAATAAAAGCAGCCGTTGAAAATAAAGCGTATTTAAAAAAATATCAACAAAATTTCTTTAAATCTGCAGTAAATAAAAAAGATAAATCAGGTTTTGTAGGTTATGAGTTTCAAGAAAAATATGATAAGAATAGAGAAAAGGAATTTATAGATCAATTATTAACACATAAAATAGAAGTGTACAAAAAAGGTGATACTTATACCGTTCCTCTACAGCAACCACAACGTAGAATGGTACAAACAATGTTTGAAACTTATGATAAATACAGAGATAGTGTTTATTATGATGCTTCTGCTTGGAGTCTTGCAAATTTTTATAATATAAAATATAAAGGAGTTAAGTCTATAAAATTAGGAACACAAATTTCTACAACAGAAGATTTGGTTGTGAATTCTAAGATTAAAAAATCTCAATATTCATATTTAATAGATTGGGATGATTATAATACACCAGCCGCTTTGTATTATATGCAATCAAAAGGATTAAAAGTAGCATCCGCGTTTAAGCCTTTTTCTATAAATACTTCTCTAGGAAATAAAAGTTTTAATTATGGTAGTTTGTTAATTGCTGTAAGTAAACAAGAAAAAACGGATGAAGAGGTTTTTAATATTATAAAAGAAGCACAACAAAGATTTAATATACCTGTATTTGGTGCTGATAGTGGATATAGTTTAAAAGGAATTGATTTAGGTAGCAATAATTTTAGGGTTTTAAAAACACCTAAAGTAGCAATGTTAATAGGAGAGGGAGTGAACTCTAACGAAGCAGGAGAAGTTTGGCATTTGTTAGATACACGTATACATATGCCAATTACAAAAATACGAATGGCTAATTATAAAAGAGCCAATTTAGACGCATATAATACATTAGTTATGGTTTCTGGTAATTATAATGAATTAGATTCTATACAAAGACAGACATTAAAAACTTGGGCATCAAAAGGAAATACTTTAATTACTATAGCAGGAGGTTCTAAGTGGTTAATTGATAAAAAAATGGTAAAAGAAAGTTTGGTAAAAGAATCTAAGTCGAAAGAAAAAGAGCAAGAAACTAAAAGGTTACCATTTGTAGAAGCATCTGAGCATTCTGGCAGAGAACGTTTAGGAGGAGCTATTTTTATGGTAGATTTAGATGTTACTCATCCTTTAGGATTTGGTTATCGTAATGCTAATTTACCTGTTTATAAGAATAATATGGTATTTTTAGCACCAAGCAAAAATGCATATTCAACAATTGCTAAATATGCAAAAAATCCTCATATAGATGGTTTTATTTCTAAGAGAAATTTAGAAACTTTTATTAAACCATCTGCTTCCTTATTAGTAAGTCCTATAGGAAGAGGTAGAGCTGTTATGTTTGCAGACAACCCTAACTTTCGAGGAGCTTGGTATGGTACTAATAAGTTGTTTTTAAATGCTTTATTTTTAGGTAGCGAAATAAATGTTCCTAGATAAAAATATTATCCTTTTAAATGTTTATTAAAAAATGCAATAGTTCTTTCCCAAGATAAATCTGCAGATTCTTCATCATATCTTGGTGTTGTATTGTTATGGAAACCATGGTTTACTTCTGGGTAAAAATGAGCTTCGTGTTCTATGTTATTAGCTTTTAAAACAGTTTCAAAATCAGGCCAACCTGCATTTACTCTTTTGTCTAAACCAGCATATTGTAATAATAATGGAGCTTTAATTTTTGCAGCATCTTCTTTTTTAGGTTGTCTACCATAATAAGGAACTGCAGCAGCTAACTCAGGTATTCTTACAGCCATCATATTAGAAATCCATCCACCAAAACAAAAACCAACAACGGCTACTTTTCCATTACAATCTTTGTGATTTTTTAAGTAATTATAACCTGCAATAAAATCTTCTAACATTTCTGTTTGATCTCTTTTTCTTTGCATTTCTCTACCTTTATCATCATTACCAGGATAACCACCCATAGGTGATAGTGCATCTGGAGCTAAAGCAATAAAGCCCTCTAAAGCTGTTCTTCTACCAACATCTTTTATGTACGGATTTAATCCTCTGTTTTCATGAACAACAATAACACCAGGTAATTTTTCTGTAGTGTCGTTTAAGATAGAAAGTTGACCTTTAATAACTTTTCCTCCTTTAGGAGATTCGTAAGAAATAGTTTCGTTTTTTAATTTTGGGTCGTCAAGTTTTACAACAATAGAATCCTCATAATTAGGTGAAATAAAACTTAATAAAGCTGGTAAAGTAATGGCACCAACAGCATATAAAGATAACCTTTTTATAAACTCTTTTCTATCAATTTTATTATGTGCATAATCATCATACAAGTCAAATACTTCTTGATTTATATCTTCTTTTTTAAGTTTTTGCATTTTGTTTAAATTTTTAGTTATTGAGTTACCACTCGAAAGTAAATAAAAAAAATGATGTACTATGTTAATAAAGCAAGAATAAAATACTAAAATTATAGTTCTATAAAGATAAGAAAATCTAAATAGCTCTTTCTAAAGCTATAAAATGGGTTGTGTTTTTATAATATAGAGGAAAAATGTTTATCTCGCACTTATAGGGAGTTTTATCTTTTTTGTAATTTAAAACAACTTCTTTAAATGGTTTGTTTTCTGATAACTTTCTTTTAATTTCTGCTTTTGTTTTTTTAGAAGTATCTATACCTTGTAAAAAAGAGGGTGTTTTGTTAAAAGCATAATTTCTGTTAAAACCTGTCATTTTTTTAAATCCATCATTTACCCATATAATCTCTTGTTTTTTATTTGTGATTACAATAGCTTCAAACGATTGATTTTTAAAAATCTCATCAAGATTATTTGTCCATTGAAATTTAGTAGCAAACTCTTTTACTCTATTAATGTCGTTTTTTCTAGTGGTATTATTTACTTCTTCTTCAAAGGAATTAATATATAAATCGAAACTAATAATTGGTAGTTTTATAGATTTAGATGGGTTTAAGTCTTGTTTTAGTACCGCATAATCTTGCTCATTTTTATTAGCTAAAAAGAAATCTAAACACATCATATTTGCTAAGTTATACTTCATAAAAAACTGAGTTATAATTTAAAGTAGCTAAGCTATTAAAAAAGAATGAATATTTTGTTAAAACTAAGAGCTACAAACTTTACAATCTCCTTTGTCTTTGATTTCGCCAACTAAATTACCTTTTTTATTGACAACAAAACCACAACAATCCATAAAACCTTTTGCTATTAATTTTCTTGCACGCTGAATTTGAGATTTTGTTGTAGGTAAACTTTGATGTAATTGATTGGCAATTTCTTGTTGTTTTAATCCTTTTATATCAGCTAAAAACAAAGGATCTCTGTATTTTTTTGGCAGATTTTTTATAATTCCTCTTAAGCAATCTTTTTCTGTATGCTCATTTTTTATAATTTCTGTATCAGATTCAAAATTAGCAATTTCAAAAGTTTGATTTGTAGATTTCCAAAAATCTAAAATTGAATTTCTAGCAATTGTAAAACACCAAGATTTTAGTTTTGTATCATCTTTTAAAGAGCTTAGTTTTGTATGAATTTTGATAAAAGTATCCTGTAAAATATCATCAGCAATTGTAATGTTTTTTACTTTGCTGATGATAAAGTTTTTTAAATCTTCAGAATATGTTGTCCAAACTTGGTTTGTAGTCATATATTTTGATGAATTTTTTAATGATTCTTATTTTAAAATAAAATTACAAACTATTATAACAATATTTAAGTTAGTAATTTAGACTAACAATTACAAGATGTGCATGTGCAATTAGTGCAAGTGCAATTTGTACAATCTCCTTTTTTACAACTTTGGCAGTTGCATTGACAATTATTATTTTTCATGATATCTATTTTTATTGTTCATATAATAGACTCAAATCTTTGTAAAAAGATGCAAAAAAAAGTATTTATTTAGATCTTTCCCCTACAAAGTTATCAGATTTTAACTTAAAAAGTACATTAAATGTGGTTAAACTACCGTAAATTCTAGTAATGTATTGCTGTAAATCTATCTTTTCTTGATCTACTAAATTTTTACTTGCATTTATTTTTTGTTCCATCACTCTAATTCTGTCTCTTACCATTACTATTTTATGAAAAAAAGTATCAATAGGTATTTCCTTATCCGCTAGTTTAGAATCTGCAGGTCTAAAAATTAGGGTTCCGTTTTTCCATCTATCTGCAATCGGAGAAATTTCTGTAACATCAGACCATTTCTGTAAAATATTTTTTAATGTTTTTTCTACTTCAAAAAAACTAACTGTATCAACTTCATCTTCTACAGCTTCAATAATTGTAAACTCGCTATTAATATCTATTGTTTCTAATCCGTCTTTTATAAAAGTAACCCAATAATGTTTGCTAGTTACGTTTGTAATTACACCTAATCCAAATTGAGGATGTTCAATTCTAGAACCTATCCCTAATAATTTCATTTAATTCGATTTTAATTTAAAGGTAATAATTTATGATGAAATTTTTAATATATTTATTTTTCAATAATTATTGAAAGTTTAGAAAAATATTGTATATTTGACATATGAAACTAGATGAAGCAAAAAATAAATACATTCAAACTTGGGGAAGTTTAGCAACTTCTTGGGGCATTAATAAGACAATGGCACAAGTACATGCTTTATTATTAGTATCTACAAAACCACTATCTGCAGAAGATATTATGGAAGCTTTGAAGATTTCTAGAGGAAATGTAAATATGAATGTTAGGGCTTTAATCGATTGGGGAATTGTTAGTAAAGAATTTGTAGTAGGCGAGCGAAAAGAGTTTTTTGTTGCTGATAAAGATATTTGGGAATTGTTTAAGCAGATAACAAAAGAGCGTAAAAAACGTGAAATTGAACCAGTTTTAAAAGTATTAGATGATTTACAAAAAATTGATGATTCTACAGAGGAAGCAGAACAGTTTAAAAAAGTATTAGAAGATTTATCTTCTGTAACTACAACGGTAAATAATATTTTAGATAAGGCTATAAAAGCAGATGAACATTGGTTAATGTCTAGTTTTACTAGAATGATAAAAAAGTAAAAAAATTTAAAAATAAACTTTCAAAAATTTCTGAAACTATGAAAAATATAAATAAAATTATTAGTTGGATAAATAGAGTTATAATGATCCCGTTTCTAATTTCTTTATTAGTATCAATTACTAATGTTGATTATATTTTTTATCCTATTTATATTGCATTTGCAGTGGGCGTTTATCAGCTTGTGTCTTTTTTGATTATTTTGTTTTTGTTAAAAAGGATGAAAGAAAAAAGGAAGAAGGGAATCCTAATTTATTTCGGTTTAGTAATGCTTTATTTTTTAGGTTGTTTTGCATTTTCTGATTATTATAAGGGAGTAGACGAAGATATAACCTTAACAGTTTTAGCAGTTTCAGTACCAATAATCTTATCTCTTTTTTGGACGTATATTTTAGAAGCTATAAAAAAGAAGCTATGAATCAAATTACATACACACTCTATATTTTATTGTCTAGTACAATTGTAATTCTTGTAGGTAATTGGTGTTACAGAAATGGAAAAATATACATTCTAAGTTATTTTCCGGATGATGTAAATTATGGTAATGGAATCAATAAATTATTAAGAGTTGCCTATTATTTATTAAACATTGGTTTGGCAATTTGGAGTTTACATTCAATCAAAGAAATTACAACTTATATAGATGTTATTCTTGAGTTAAGCAGTAGATTAAGTTTTATATTACTTGTAATTGCTTCACTTCATTTTATCAATATTTATACAGTTTATTTTATTCACAAATATTTTAAAAATCAATAATTATGAACACTTCATTAGAATTAATTGCGTACATCATTTATTTACCAATTACAATCGGACTTACAACTTTAGTCTCTCAAAATTTATTTAAAAATAGTAAAATATTTATGCTAGATATTTTTAATCAAAAAGCAGAAATAGCAATGGCAACTAATAAATTATTTAAAATAGGTTTTTATTTACTGAATATTGGTTTTGCATTAAGAATCATCAAAATTTCTAACCTTATAAATTACACGGATTTGGTAGAAACATTAAGTAGTAAAGTAGGTGGTTTTTCTATTTATTTAGGAATTGTAATGATAGCTTTTATTTTATTTTTTTTAAAAGGAAGAAAAGCAAGTAAAGAAAATAATTTAAAAATACAGACATCTAATTAAAATTTTAACGTTCATTATTATAAATCGGTATGATTATTGGATATTAAAAAATGTGTTTTAAATGTTTTAACTTAAAATTAAAACTGTATTGAAGTAATTTTATAACTTGGTAAGCGTTTAGATAACACAATTAATAACTTAAATCTGTAAATTATGAAAAAAAGTATTCTATTGTTATTTAGTGTTTTATTATTAGTTTCTTGTGGCTCTATAAATGTTTCTACAGATTATGATACAAGTGTAGACTTTAACAAATATAAAACTTTTGGTTTTTATAAACCAGAAATTGATAAAGCAAAAATTTCTGACTTAGACAAAAAAAGAATTTTAAGAGCTGTAGAAACTGAATTAAAAGCAAAAGGATTAACGTTATCTAATAATCCTGATTTATTGGTTAGTATTTTTACAAAAGCAAGAAATCAAGTTAATGTGAATCAGAATAATTTTGGTTACGGATTTGGTTGGGGATGGAATCCTTATTGGGGAGGAAGAATGAATAATAATGTAAATGTAACTCAGCATACAGAAGGAACACTTTTTATAGATTTTATAGATAAAGAAAAGAAAGAGTTAATTTGGCAAGGAGTGGGTACAGGTGCATTAAGAAATGAAAGTAGAAAGAAAAAAGAAGAAAGAGTCAATTTATTTGTCAAGGAAATTGTTTCTAAATTTCCTCCTGGTATAGAAAATAAATAAAAATTAAAAAGCGTTCTTAAGAACGCTTTTTTTATGGATTAAATTGATATTTTTGCGGCATGTATAATCAAAGAATTCCTTTAGAAGAAGGAGATTATTATTTAAATGAACAAGGTTATAAAGTTTTTACAGAAAAATTTCATTTAAAAAGAGGTTATTGTTGTAAAAGTGGTTGTAAACATTGCCCGTATGGTTATGATAAAAAAACCGATAGTTTTAAATAAAATAAGTGACTTTTTAAAACAAAAAGGTTCTTATATAATAAGTAAATAATTATAAATAAAAATGATAAAAAGAATTTTAGTTCTAGTAATTGCACTTCAATTTGTAGGTTGTGCAGAGTTGCAAAATGTGGTAAATCAAGTTTCTACAAGTGGTGTTTTAAGTGATGCACAAATAGGTAATGGTTTAAGAGAAGCTTTAGATAACGGTATAAAAAACCAAGTTTCTAAATTAACAGCTACAGACGGGTTTTATAAAAATGATTTAGTAAAAATTGTATTACCAGAAGAATTACAAGCGGTAGATAATGGGTTGCGTAAATTAGGTTTAGGTAATTTAGCAGATGAAGGGATTAAAGCTTTAAATAGAGCAGCAGAAGATGCTGTAAAGACAGCAACACCAATTTTTGTTGATGCAGTAAAAGATATGACATTTGCAGATGCTAAAAATATTTTATTAGGAGATCAAAATGCAGCTACTTCATATTTACAAGTAAAAACTACAGAAAGTTTAACGGCAAGTTTTAGTCCAGTAATTAAAAGCTCTTTTGATAAAGTTGGTGCAGATCAAGTGTGGTCAAATTTAATTACTAAGTATAATTCTATTCCTTTTGTAAAGAAAGTAAATCCAGATTTAACACAATATGTAACAGAACAAGCTTTATTGGGAGTTTTTACAATGATAGAAGTTGAAGAAAAAGGAATTAGAGAAAGTGTTGGTTTAAGAGATACTGCTTTATTGAAACAAGTATTTGCTCTACAAGATAATAAATAGGTTAGTTTTAAACCTTAACAGATTTTATTAAAAAACCCTACATTATAAATAATGTAGGGTTTTTTAGTTTTAAGTTTTTCTATAAAATATTATGTTAAACTCAACGTTTTTAATTGAATTTTTTAATAAGTATATGTGTTAATTTTTTAACTCTTATATTTTTTATTGTGATTTTTTTTAAATATAAATTATTTATTTAAGTTTTTTTTTAAATATAAATATGTTTTTATATATTTTTATTGCGAAAAAATTAAAAAACACGATGGTTAAAGAAATGTTAAAATAGCAAATAAATTACTTATAGTTTTAACAAAACATTTAGTTTAGGCGCTTAATTCAAATTCAAATCAAATATTTATGAAACAAATTCACAAAAAAATACTATTGTTATTTTTTCTCTTAGGAGCAGTAACTATAGTTAATGCTCAAAAAATGTCGGTATCAGGTACTGTTTCCGATAATGCTGGTCCATTACCAGGGGTAAGTATATTAATTAAAGGCACTAATGCTGGTGTAGAAACTGATTTTGATGGTAATTATACTGTTTCTGCAGCAAAAGGAGACGTTTTAGTATTTAGATATTTAGGTTACAAAATGGTTGAAAAAACTGTTGGTAGCTCTAATGTTATAAACGTAGTATTATCAGAAGATAATAGTGTATTAGATGAGGTTATTGTTGTAGCATACGGTACAACAACAAAAGAAGCTTTTACTGGGTCTGCAAATGTTGTTGGAGAAAAAGATTTATCGCTTAGAACTGTTACTTCACCTATTGCGGCTATAGAAGGTAAAGCAACTGGTGTACAGTTTTTAGCAGCTTCAGGTCAACCAGGTTCTTCTCCTGGAATTGTAATTCGTGGTGTAGGTACTTTAAATGGAGGTACAGCGCCTTTGTATATTGTAGATGGTATACAATTTGACGGTTCTTTAAGTTCATTAAATCAAGATGATATTGCTTCTATGACTGTTTTAAAAGATGCAGCTTCAACTTCATTATATGGTTCTAGAGCAGCAAATGGAGTTGTAATTATTACAACAAAAAAAGGTAAAAAGAATAAAACTACTGTAAGCGCATCAACTCAGTACAGTGTAATTACTAGAGCTGTAGGTAACTATGATATGGTAGGTGCTGGTTCTTATTATGAATTAATGTGGGAAGCTTACAAAAACACAATTGGAGGTTCAAACCCAGAGATTGAAGCTTCTGCAACAATTTTTAATCAACTTGGTTATAATCCATTTAATGTTGCAAATGACCAGATAGTTGGTACTGATGGTAAATTAAATCCAGATGCAGAACTTACTTATCAATCTTTAAATTGGTTAGATTATTTAGAAAGAACTGGTAGTAGAGAAAGCCATTCTGTAAATGTTGCTTCTGGTGGAGAAAACCATAGTGTATTTTATTCTGCTTCTTATTTAAAAGAAGAAGGATATGTTATCGAAAGTGATTACGAAAGAATTACGAATAGATTAAATGCAGATTTTACACCAATTAAAAATCTTACGATTGGTGGTAGTTTGTATATTACATCTACAGATTCTCATGGGACAAATACAAGTAGCACTGCAACTGCAAACCCTTTTTCTTGGGCTAATAGCTTAGGTCCTATTTATCCTGTTTATCAAGTAGATATTAATGGTAACATAATAAACGATGCTTCTGGTAACCCTTTATATGACTTAGGAGAAGGTTACCCAGATAGTAATATTCAAACAAGACCATACAATCCAGGAAGACATGGTATTGCAGAGTTAATCTTAAATGAAGATCAAACAAAACAAAACCTTTATGGATTTAAAAATTATGTAGAAGTTACACTTTTAGAAGGATTAAAAGCAAAAGTAACTTATGGTAGAGACATTCAAGATGGAATTATCAAAGGATATGAAAATGAAATTGTAGGTGATGGAGCTCCAACAGGAAGATATAGTGAAGATAGATATAGAAGAGTTATTCAAAACTTCAATCAGATTTTAACTTATAACACATCAATAAAAGATATTCATAATGTAGATGTTACATTAGGGCATGAAAGTTTTGATAGAAACTATTCAATACTAGGGGGTATTGCTAATACACAAACAGCAACAGGTATATACGAATTTGATAACTTTGCAGCAGGAGATAATGTAAATGGTAATACTACAGATCATAGAATTGAAGGTTATTTTGCAAGGTTAAACTATAATTTTGATAGCAAATATTACTTAAGTGCTTCTGTAAGAAGAGACGGTACTTCTAGGTTTTCTAAAGATTCGCGTTGGGGTACATTCTATTCTTTAGGAGGTTCTTGGAGATTAGATCAAGAAGATTTTATTAAAAATATTTCTTTTATAGATAGATTAAAATTAAGAGCTTCTTACGGAGAAATTGGTAATGAAAGAATAGGTTCTTACTACGAATCTCAAGCTTTATATGAAATTATTCCAAATGCAGGTACACCAGGTATTATCTGGAGTAGTACAGGTAATTCTGAATTAGAGTGGGAAAACCAAATTAGTTGGGATGTTGCTTTAGAATTTGGTTTATTTAATAATTTTATAGAGGGATCTATAGAGTATTATAGAAAAACTTCTCAAGATTTATTATATAATTTACCAATTCCAATTTCAGAAGGTTTAAATGAAGCTCCAACAAATTTAGGAGATATTTATAATGAAGGTATAGAACTTGGTTTAACAGGTCACTTAGTTAATACAAAAGATTTTAACTGGGATATAACTTTACAAGCATCAACTTTAAAAAACGAAATTACAAAAATAGATAGTCCTGCAGACAATGGAACTAAACGTTGGGAAGTTGGTAGATCTAGATACGATTTCTATATTTATCACTATGCTGGTGTAGATGTAGATAATGGAGATGCTTTATATTACATGTTCGAAGATACTGATGATGGTGGTAGAGTTGCTGTTTTAAATGATGATGGAACACAAGCTACAACTAATGATTACCAAGAAGCAGGAGAAGCTTATACAGGAGATAGTAGTATCCCTGATTTAATTGGATCTATTTCTAATACTTTTAGATATAAACAATTTTCTTTAGATTTATTATTTACTTATGGTATTGGAGGTAAAATATTAGATGGAGGTTATTCTAATTTAATGCACCCAGGTACATTTGGTAGATCTATACATGTAGATGCAGAAAATGCTTGGAGAGCTCCAGGAGATATTACAGATGTACCTCGTTTAGAGAATGGAGACCCTAACCAAACAGTAGCAAGTTCTACTCGTTTCTTAACTGACGCTTCTTATATTGCTTTAAGAAACGTAAATTTAGGTTATAATTTTGATAAAAATGTATCAGAAAAATTAGGAGTAAGTAATTTACGTATTTTCCTTTCAGGAGAAAATATGTTTATTAAAGCAGCAAGAAAAGGAATCAACCCTCAGTATAACTTAGCTGGTACACAAGGTGGAAATGATTATAATCCTTCTAGAGTAATTACTTTAGGGTTAAATTTATCTTTCTAAAATTATTAAAATTTAAAAATATTATATTATGTTACGAAAAATTAACCTATTGATTATAGGATTACTAGTAGTACTTGTTTCAGGTTGTTCAGAAGACTTCTTAGAAACTACACCTACAGATGCTATTGCAGAAGCAGATGCTTTTGCAAGTGTAGACAATATGTTTTTGGTGTTAAATGGATTGCATAGAGTTATGTATGCACAAAATCCTTTACCAGGAGGTACTTCAGCTAGAAGTGGACAAAGTTTTTACATACCAGCTTTAGATGCGATGGCAGGAACAAATATTCATTCAGCTCCAGGAAATGGATGGATGACAAGTGAGTTAAGATGGTTAACGCACACAAATGCAAACTTTACAACCGTAAACAATTTCTGGTACATGCGTTACCATATTATTGCTACATCTAACAATTTAATCAATTTAGTTGAAGCAAACGGTTTTACAACTGCAGATGCAGATGTAAGAAATATTCTTGGTCAAGCTTATGCATATAGAGCTTGGGCTTATCATCAATTAGTTTCAACTTTTGGTAAAGGTTACTTAATTGGAGACCCTGCATCTGATGCTGGTGTACCGTTGTTATTAGAAGCTGGTGCTCCTTATACAAGTGAGCCAAGATCTACAGTACAAGTAATTTATGACCAAATAAATGCAGATATAGAAAATTCTATTAGCTTTTTTGATGGAGCTTCTAGTCCAGATAATAAATCTCACTTATCTATAAATGCAGCTTATGGAATAAAAGCAAGAATAGATTTAACACAAGGTAAATGGCAAGATGCTGCAGATGCTGCAGTATTAGCTCGTTCAGGTTTTCCATTATTAGATGAATCTGATTGGTTGTCTGGCTTTAATACAACAGAACTTTCTGAGGTTATTTGGGGAGGAACTGTAATTGATGCAGAGACTAATTATTTTCAATCGTACTTTTATTTTATTAGCCCTACATTTAATGGTAGTCAAAACAGAACAAATCCTAAGTTAATAGATAAAGAAGTATACGACGCTATTCCATCTACAGACTTTAGAATTAACATGGCTTTACCTTTGGCGCCAAATACAAATTCTTCTGCATCTAATGGGCAAGGTGGTAGTTATACTGTAGATCCTAATTATGATAATGAAGATGATTTCTGGGATGCTTGGGAAGAGATTATCACTAAGTATGGAATGACTACAGGACATAACACACACCCGTACATGGCTGTTAAGTTTTTGCAAAAGAATCCAGGTTCTATTGATCCGGATGACGTTATTTATATGAGAGCATCAGAAATGTATTTAATCGAAGCAGAAGCTAAAGCTATGTTGTCTGATGTTACAGGAGCACAAACGGTTCTTCAAGAATTTGGAGGAAGTAGAGATAGTTCTTACGATGCTTCTATATATGCTTCTCAAGATGCTTTAATGGAGCATATAAAATGGCAAAGAGCTGTAGAATTATATGGAGAAGGATTTAGTTTTCATGACTATATTCGTTGGGATCAAGGAATTGATTTAACAAATTCTGGAGCTGATGATAATTTGTATAGAGATGGATTTATTCAGGAAAAACCTTCTTTAAATGATGCTTGGATATGGAAAATTCCACAGGCAGAAATAAATGCTAATCCAAATTTAACGGAAGCAGATCAAAATTAAAAACAAGTAAATTAGTTTTTAAAAATTAAGAAAACCACCTCGAAAGAGGTGGTTTTTTGTTTTAATTTTCAATTAAAGTGATTTTTTTAAAATCTTAAAATTGAATAGGAACTATTTAGGCAATATTATTTTGAATTTTTAAAAATTATAGAGTGAGTATAGTTCTTAATTTTTTTATATATTCTAGATTTTTATGTTAAAATTTATAGGTTTTATAGTTTTATCTTTTTGTTATTATGTTTAATATAATAGATTAAAAAGATGTGTGTTTTAATGTTATACTTAGGTTAAAATATTATCAAATAAAAGCTATTTTATTTTTTTGTTTTAAGAAAAAATTAAGAAATTTGATATAATTAATTCAAATATGATACAATTATGAAAAGAATTTTAAAGGCATTTTTAATGCTGTTTTTAGGGCTTATTGTGCAAGTTACTTTTGCTCAAAAGAAAAGTATTTCTGGAAGTGTTTCAGATGCTTCAGGGAAACTACCTGGAGTTAGTGTAGCAATAAAAGGTACTAGTTTAGGAACAGAAACAGATTTTGAAGGTAATTATACAATTTCTGCTACAATAGGAGATATTTTGGTGTTCAGTTATCTAGGGTATAAGTCAAGTGAAGAAAAAGTAGGTACTGCTAGTACAATTAACGTATTACTAAAAGAAGATAGTAGTGAGTTAGATGAAGTTATTATTGTTGGTTATGGTACACAAAGTAAGAGGAAATTAACAGATAATATTGTAAAGTTAAGTTCAGAAGACATAGCAGACGTACCAAGTCCTAGTGTTATGAATTCTCTGGCTGGTAAAGCAGCTGGTGTACAAGTTAGCCAAACAAACGGTAAAGTAGAAGGAGGTCTTAACTTTAGAATTAGAGGACAATCGAGTATTAGTGCTGGTTCAGATCCATTATATGTATTAGATGGTATTCCTTTAATTAACAATAATGAATCGAGTAATGGTTCTCCTACAAATCCATTATTAACGTTAAGTCCTAATGAAATAGAATCAATTGATATCTTAAAAGATGCTTCTTCCGCAGCAATCTATGGAGCAAGAGGAGCTAATGGAGTTGTACTTATTACAACAAAATCGGGTAAAGAAGGTAAAGCAAAATTTTCTGTTAATATTTCTAACGGAATAAGTGAAAAAGCAAACTCTAGAGACTGGTTAAACGCAGAACAATATGTAGAGTTATTTTTAGAAGCAGGAGAAAATGGTTTGGCTTATGGCGGTTGGCCTGCAGAGGGTTATGTAGAAGAAAGGTTAGATAGATATTCTAATAATACTTGGAGAGAAGGAACTTATGATACAGACTGGGAAGAACTTGCTTTAGTAAAGGGTTATACAAGAGATGCTGATTTTTCTATTTCTGGTGGAGATGTAAAAACAACGTATTTCTTTTCTGGAGCTTATAATGATACAAAAGGTATTGTAAGAGGAAATGAGTTAAACAGAATAAGTTCTCGTTTAAACATTACGCATAAATTGACAGATAAATTTTCTGCAGGAATGAATTTAAGTTTTTCTAGAACAGATATTGATAGAATTGCAAATGATAATTCTTTTGTAACACCTTTACAAGCTATTGCCCAAGCACCCATTTCTCCTGCATTTGTGGACGGAGAACCTTTTGCAAATACAGTATATGCAAATTTTTTATTACAAGATAAATATGCATATTATAACACAATTATAAGAAGAGTAACGGGTAAAGCATTTGCAGCTTATGAATTTACAGGGAATTTAAAATTTAACACAGATTTTGCGTATGATTTATATTCTCAGACAGAAGATAGTTTTACGGGTAGTTTAGCTCCTTTTCAAGCAACAAACGGAGAAGCATTTGCATCAAATGTAGATACAGAAAACTATATATTTAGTAACTATTTAACTTACAATAATACTTTTGGTGAAGACCATGATTTGGATGTTGTAGTTGGTACGGAATTAAATAAAAGTAAAAGAAGATATACTAGTGTAACAGGACAACAATTTCCTACAGACGATTTTCAAACAATAAGTTCTGCAGCAGAAATTACTGCAGGTTCTGGTAGTTTAACAGAATATGCTTTTGTTTCTTATTTTGCAAGAGCAACCTACGCATACAAAGATAGATATTTGTTTAAAGCGAGTATTAGAAGAGATGGTTCTTCTAGATTTGGTAGCGATTCTAGATTTGGTGTTTTTCCGGCTTTTTCTGCAGGATGGATACTTTCTGAAGAAAATTTTTTAGCAGATAATTCAGCAATATCTTTCTTAAAATTAAGAGCAAGTTATGGTCAAGTTGGTAATGCAGAGATCGGAAATTTTGCTTCTAGAGGTTTGTTTGGTGGAGTTTCGTACAATCAAAAACCAGGTATTGCGCCAACGCAAGCAGGTAATAATGAGTTAAGTTGGGAAACATCAGATCAAAGTGATGTTGCTGTTGAATATGGTCTTTTTAATGGAATACTTTCTGGTGAAATTGCGTATTACGTAAAAGATACTAAAGAGTTGTTATTTGAACAACCTTTACCTTTATCATCAGGATCACCAGAACAAGGAGGTATCAATAAAAATATTGGAAGAATGAAAAGTGATGGTTTAGAATTTTCTATAACATCTAAAAACATTCAAACTAAAAATTTAACTTGGACAACGAGCTTTAATATTGGTACAAATAATAATGAGATAAAAGAATTACCTGACGGGCAAGATGTTATTAATGGGCAGAATATTTTAAGAGAAGGAGAAGCGGTAAACTCTTTTTATTTAATAGAATATGCAGGTGTAGATGTTGATAATGGAGATGCATTATATTATTTGAATACAGATGATGGAAATGGTACCCTAGATAAGACTACAACAAATGATTCTAACAGTGCTAACAGAATTATTGCAGGTAATCCTTTTCCAGAAGTTATAGCAGGTCTTACAAATACTGTTATTTATAAAGATTTCGATTTTACAATGACTTTTCAAGGAGAATGGGGAGCAAGTATATATAATGGAGGTGGACGTTTTCAGTCGGTTAACGGAGACTGGTTCGATAATCAAACGGTAGATCAATTAGATAGATGGCAAAATCCAGGAGACATAACAGATGTTCCAGAAGCAAGATTAGGTTGGAGTAACGGTACAAGTCACTCTACAAGATTTCTAGAAAAAGGAGATTTTATTAGACTAAGAAATTTAACATTGGGATATTCAATACCAAAACCAGTAATAGACAAACTAGGCTTATCTAAATTAAGACTATATTTTAGTGGGTTTAATTTATTAACAATTACTGACTTTACTGGATATGATCCTGAATCTAGAAGTGATGCAGGTGGCGTAGGACAAACTTTTTATTCGGCTCCTGCAGCAAAAACCTATTCTTTAGGTCTTAACATAACTTTTTAATTTAAAAACTTTACAAAAATGAAAATAATAAAATATACATCAATTTTAGTTTTATTTTTTACGATTATTAGTTGTGAGAAAGAACTTGATATTGAACCTGCTCAAAGTATATCTACAGAAGTAGCTTTGTCTACAGAAGAAAATGTTCTTAATATTTTGGTTGGTACATATACAGAAGCTGGAGAGAGTTCATCGTTTGGTGGTGATACACAGATAATTGCAGATTTATTAGGAAATACAACTCAAATGAGTTGGGGAGGTACTTTTATAGATCCAAGACAAATTAATGCAAAAAGTATTTTAGTTGATAATTCTTTTGTAGAAGATGTTTGGGGTAATTCTTATGAGGTAATTAATCAAGCAAATTTAGTGATAGATAATTTAGAAATAATTACAAGTGGAGCTGCCGATACCGCAGAAGGAGAAGCTAAGTTTTTAAGAGCTTTAATGTATTTTGATTTAGTACGTCATTTCGGACAACCTTATCAAGCAGGTATTACTAATTCTCAATTAGGAGTGCCTTTACGTTTAACAGGTATTGTTGATTATGGTGTAGATTTATCTATTGCCAGAAATACAGTAGAAGAAGTTTATAGTCAGATTATATCAGATTTAAATGATGCTTTTTCTAAATTACCAGAAACTAATGATGTTTATGCAGATAAATATGCAGCAGAAGCTTTATTAGCTAAAGTATACCTTCAGCAAGGTAATTATGCAGCAGCAAGAGATGCAGCAGATGATGTAATAACAAATAGTGGTCATTCTTTAGCATCAACTTATAGTGGTGCTTTTAATAATGATTCGGATAGTGTAGAAGATCTTTTTGCTTTTCAAGTAACATCTCAAGGTGGAGATAACGATTTTATTACATTTTATGCTTCGCAAGATTTTGGGGGTAGACAAGGTGATATCGATCTACAAGCAGGTTTTTTCGATTTGTTTGATGATGCTGCAAATGATGAAAGATATAGTTTTACGTATGTCAGTTCAGATACTGGAGGAACTTTAACATCAAAATATACAAATCAGTTTGCTAATATTTCTGTTTTAAGAATAGCTGATATGCATTTAGTAAGAGCAGAATCTAATTTTAGAGAAGGTACAAGTGTTGGTTTATCTCCTTTAGATGAAATTAATGCTGTTAGAGCAAGATCTAATGCATCTGCTTTAAGTGACGTTACATTGGATTTGTTTTTTAATGAAAGACAATTAGAGTTATCTTTTGAGGGGCATTTAATTCATGATATTAAGAGGATGCAAAAAGATGTAGGTACTTTATCTTATGATGCAGAGGAATTGGTATTACCTATCCCTCAAGCAGAAATGGATACTAATGTTTTAATGGAGCAAAATTCAGGGTATATAAATTAGAAAAGTAATTTATAATAATAACAAAAAGGCTATTTTTAATTAAATAGCCTTTTTTATTTGTTGAAATAAATATTTATTTTTTATCCTCTAAAATATCAGCCATTTGGCTTTGTAATTCTTTAGCTTTTAAAGCAGATTGTTTTGCAAAATCATTATTGTTTGAGGCATAAATAATACCTCTAGAAGAGTTAATTAATAAGCCAATATTTTCTGATAAACCATATTTACAAACATCTTGTAAATTTCCTCCTTGAGCACCAACTCCTGGCACTAGCAAAAAAGAATCTGGTACAATTTTTCTAATCTCAGTAAAAAACTCCGCTTTGGTAGCTCCAACAACATACATTAGGTTTTCGGAATTTTTCCAACTTTTAGAAGTTTCTAAAACTTGTTTATATAACTCTTTTCCTTCAATTTCTTTTGTTTGAAAATCAAAAGCACCTTCGTTAGAAGTTAATGCTAACATAATAGTGTGTTTATCTTTAAACGCTAAAAAAGGTTCTACAGAATCTTTTCCCATATAGGGTGCAACGGTAACAGAATCAAAAGCCAAATCTTCTAAGAAAGCTTTTGCATACATGGTAGATGTATTACCAATATCACCACGTTTAGCATCTGCAATTGTATAAATTTCTGGATAATTAGTATTTAGATAATTTATAGTTTTTTCTAAAGATTGCCACCCTTTTAATCCATAAGCTTCATAAAAAGCAGTGTTTGGTTTGTAGGCAACACATAGGTGATGAGTTGCATCAATAATTGCTTTGTTAAATTCAAAAATAGGATCTTCTTCTTTTAATAGATGAGGTGGTATTTTGTTTAAATCCACATCTAATCCAATACATAAAAATGATTTTTTCTTTCTAATTTGAGCAATAAGTTCTTGTGTTGTCATTTGTTTTCTAATAGTTAAGCAAAAGTAAGTATTTTTGTTTTTATTATCATCTCTAGTTGTAAGTATTCAAATTTATAAAAGACATAAAATAAAAAAGATATCATGTTTAAAAAAGTAATAATTTTTACTGTTTTTATAATTTTAGTCAGTTGTAATTTAGAGAAACCAACAGTATTTACAGAAAAAGCACGTAATGAAAAAGTTTATAATTTAAACGGAGATTCATTCAGTTTTAAAGACATATTAAATCAATATAAAGGAAAAAAGATTTTAATAGATGTTTGGGCAGGTTGGTGTAGAGATTGTATTCAAGGTCTACCAAAAGTAAAAGAATTACAAAAAGAATATCCAGAAGTAATATATTTATTTTTATCGGTAGATGAAAGACAAGCTACTTGGAAAAAAGGAGTAAAACGTTACAATATTACAGGAGAACATTATAATTTGCCAAATGGGATGAAAGAAGGAGATTTGGTAGCATTTTTAAATGTTAGTTGGATTCCAAGGTATTTGGTGGTTGATGAAAATGGCAAAATTGCAGTTTTTAATGTAACTAAAGCATATGATAAAAAAATAAAAGATGCATTAAAGTAAAAAATTATATCGTTTTAGTAAGTATTTGTTTTTCTCAACGATTTTTGTTTTCCATTTCTTAAATTTACATCAGAATTAAAATAAGATAACGTCAAATATTTTAGAAAATAAAAAATAGAATTATGAGAACAAAAATTGTAGCAGGTAACTGGAAGATGAATAATGATAAGGCAGAAAGTAAAAAACTTATCAAAGATTTAAAAAAAGCAATTAAAAAAGAAGAATTAGATAATACTCGTGTAATTGTTGCTCCTACTTTTGTAAATCTATCTGCATCTTTAACTGCGGCAGATGATTCTAAAATAGAGGTTGTTGCACAGAACATGCATCAAGCTAAAAATGGTGCTTATACAGGTGAGATTTCTGCAGATATGTTAAAAGCAATCGGAATTAAAACGGTTATTTTAGGGCATTCTGAAAGAAGAACTTATTTTAATGAAACAGATGAGTCTTTAGCAGCAAAAGTAGATGCTATTATAGAAAATGAATTAGAAACTATTTTTTGTTTTGGAGAACTATTAGAAGATAGAAAATCTGATAATCATTTTGCAGTTGTAGAAAGTCAATTAAAAAATGCTTTATTTCATTTAGAAGCTAAAGATTGGGCAAGTATTATTTTAGCTTACGAGCCTGTTTGGGCAATTGGTACAGGAGAAACTGCAAGTGCAGAACAAGCGCAAGAAATGCATGCTTTTATTAGAAGTATTATAGAAAAACAATATAGTAAAGAAGTGGCCGATGAAGTTTCTATCTTGTATGGAGGAAGTGTAAAACCTGCAAATGCAGAAGAAATTTTTTCTAAACCAGATGTAGATGGTGGTTTAATTGGTGGTGCTGCTTTAAAAGTTGATGATTTTACAGGAATTATTAAAGCGATTTAAGTATCGTTTAAAAAATTTTACAATAAATTTGCATCGAGATTTAAAATCTTGATGCATTTTTTTTACAAGCAATTTATGGATAATATTTATATAGAATACAATTTTACAGTAACACCAAAAGAACCAGCAACAGAAATTTTAATAGCAGAATTGGGTAATGTTGGTTTTGAGAGTTTTGTTGAAAATGAAAATGGAGTAACAGCTTACATTCAAAAATTAGAATGGAATTCTGATATTTTAGAAAGTATTTTTGTTTTAAATTCTGATGAGTTTTCTATCGAATATAATCATAACGAAGTTGAGCAAACCAACTGGAATGCAGAATGGGAAAAGAACTTTACGCCTATTCAGGTTGATGATTTAGTGAGCATCCGTGCGCCATTTCATGAAAATCCAAATTTAAAATATGATATTGTTATAGAGCCAAAGATGAGTTTTGGTACAGGTCATCATGAAACTACACACATGATGGTTCAACATTTAATCAATTTAGATTTAACGGATAAAAAAACCTTAGATATGGGGTGTGGAACTGGAATTTTAGCAATTTTTGCTGAAATGAAAGGAGCAAATCCGATTGATGCCATTGATATTGATAACTGGTGTTATGAGAATTCATTAGAAAATGTAGAAAGAAATAATTGTAAAAACATTTCTGTTTACGAAGGAGATTCTTCACTTTTAAGTGATAAAAAATATGATGTAATTATTGCTAACATCAACAGAAATATTTTATTAATGGACATGAAGGTTTATACAGATTATTTAAATAAAGACGGAGTTTTATTATTAAGTGGTTTTTATAAAGAAGATATTTCTATTATAGACGCAGAAGTAAGTAAATTTAATTTAAAGCTAGAAAAGTTTATAGAAAGAAATAATTGGGTTGCGGTAAAATACAACAAAGAGTAAAAAATATTTTATACCTTTATGATTATGAGTACAAAAGAAAAAATTCAAGAAGAAGTAGATGTTCTAGAGCAAGAAGTATTTCAGCACGAAATTGTTTTACATAATGATGATGTAAATACATTTGATCATGTTATAGAGTCTTTAATAGATGTTTGCGATCATACTTTAGTACAAGCAGAACAATGTGCAACTCTAGTGCATTATAAAGGAAAATGCACGGTAAAATCTGGCGAGTATAAAGATTTAGAACCAAGATGTTCTAAATTATTACAATTAGGTTTATCTGCAGAACTCGTTTAATTATGGAGAACGTTTTTAAATACTATGAGTTTTCGGATTTTTTTGAAGATAAATCAGATACTTTTTCTGGAAACGAAATAAGCTTTACAGAATTAAACGACACTCATTTTTTAATATTTGAGAAAAATAATAGTAGTTATAATCTTTATGTTTCTAGATATAAAGGTAAAAAGGATATCGGGTTGAATGTTCCTGAAATTTTAGAATTGTTAGTAGAAAACTACGATAAAAGTATCCCCGAACATCGTATTATGATAAAGCAGTATTTAAGTTAAATACTTCAATAACTAGAAATGAAATCTAGAAACATCTCTCTTGATTTACTTAAAATTATATTGGCAATTTTTGTCGTTTTAATTCATTGTAGTTTTTTTATTGATATTAATTTAGAAGTTTATCATTTAACTAAAAATGGGCTTTTTAGAACAGCAGTTCCTGTTTTCTTTTTAATCAATGGGTATTTTTTTAAGCAAGTAATAGATAATAAATCCATAGTAAAATGGATGCTAAGAGTGTTTATTTTATATTCAGTTTGGATGTTTATTTATGCTCCATTATGGTTTAGTCTAGATTTTAAATCTATCATTATTAATGTTCTAGTAGGTTTCCATCATCTTTGGTATATAAAAGCACTGCTGTTTTGCGGAATACTTTTATTTATAATTAGAAAAATAAAGGTAAAATTTCTCTTTTTCATTTCATTTGTATTATTTTCTTTAGGTGTTCTTGTTCAATATTTAAGAAATATTCATGTTTTGTATTTTGATGTATATTCTCATAGAAACTTTCTTTTTTTAGGATTACCACTTTTTATTTTAGGTTATTTAATTCATAAAAAATCTTTACAAACTAAATTATCTTCAAAACAGAATTTATTTTTAATTCTATTATTTACTGTCATTTTATTGATAGAAAGTTATATTAATTATTATTATAATTTTGATAGAAATGATAATCTATTTTCATTAATTTTTCTTTGTCCTTTAACTTTTCTTTATGCCTTTAATCTTCAATTAAAGTCTAATGTTAATTCTAAAAATATTTCATTAGTTTCTACAGCAATTTATTTAATTCATCCTTGGGTAATGCATTTTTTAAGTTTAATATATAAATTTAATAGTATTTCCTTGTCTTTTTTAACCATTTTTGTTTCCGTTTTATTTTCTTATTTTCTTATAAAATTGGATACTAAAATTAAATATTTATTGTGATTTCTGTGTATCTAAAACAAGGCGGAATAAGTTTCAAAGAAAGCAAAAAATGGTAAATTATTTTTTAAATAAAGTTTTCATTCCTCGGGTTTTATTATTTAATTTGTTTAAAAGCATATGAGTATATTGCACTCAAAATTGTTTTAATTTAAAATTGCAAAAAAGAAAAAGTAAATGGGATTATTAAGATTATTATTAGCGTTATGTGTTGTAGTTGCACATTCAGGAGCTATATTTGGATTTGGCCTTGTAACAGGTAAAACGGCTTTACATTCGTTTTTTGTTATATCAGGATTTTATATGGCTTTAATATTAAATGAAAAATATATTGGCCAAAACAATTCTTATAAATTGTTTATTTCAAATAGGTTATTGAGGTTGTATCCAATATATTGGGTGATTGCTATATGTACTATTGTTTTTTCTGTAGTTATGTATTTGGTTACAGGTAATGATTTTGGACCGCTCCAGCCTTATGTAGAGTATTTTGATTCCATGAATTTTGGAACTATCTTTTTTTTAATCTTTACAAACATAATTATCTTTTTACAAGATATAGTAATGTTTTTAGGGTTAGATACTATTACTGGAGGTCTTTTTTTTACAAAAGACTTTAGGCAAACCGATCCTGCATTATATAATTTTTTACTTGTACCACAAGCTTGGACAGTTGGTCTTGAGTTAATTTTTTATTTAATTGCACCTTTTATAGTTAGAAGAAAAATAAAATTTATAGTTATTTTATTATTTATTAGTTTGGCTATTAGAATTGTTTTTTATGTGAATGGTTACCAAAAAGATCCTTGGGCATTTCGTTTTTTTCCATCAGAGATTTTCTTCTTTTTACTAGGAACACTTTCATATCATATGTACAAAAAAATGAAGTCTTTAAATATAAAAACCTCAACATTAAAATTAGTTTATGTTTTCATATTAGTTTTTTCACTTTTTTATTCTTTCATTCCTTATATAGGTAGTTTTCCAACTTATCCTCATTTTCCATTAAAATCTATGATTTATATATTCTGTATATTTTTAAGTATTCCGTTTATTTTTATCTTATCTAAGAAATGGAAGAGAGATAGGTATATTGGAGAGTTGTCTTACCCTGTTTATTTATCTCACATACTTATATTAAATTTAATAAGATGGGTAGATATTCCTCTGTTTAATAATTATACTAGTATATTTCTTTCTATCTTTTCTATAATTTTCTCAATTGTACTAACTGAATTAGTTACAAATAAAATTGAAGGTTATAGGCAACGTAGAGTTAAAGTTGTAAAAAAAAATATAATTATCACTAAAAACATTATTCACTAAAAAGGAGTAAACTTAGGTTTGCTCCTTTTTTTGTAAGAAGAAACTTTAAGTACAGATTGTTTGAAAATGAAAAAACCAGTAATTTCCAAAAGTGTTGGAAAGTACTGGTTTTAGTGGTGACCATGCTAGGATTCAAACCTAGAACCTCTTGAGCCGTAATCAAGTGCGCTATTCAGTTGCGCCACATGGCCGTTAAGCGGGTGCAAATATAGTGTGATTTTTTTAAAATAGAAAAGTTATTTTTATTTTTTTATGAATTTATTTCTGTTTTATAATTTTCAACAAATATATTGGCCTTATCTACATCAGTATTTAGTACATAAAGCTCAACAGAGTTTATTTGTGTCCCAAAACCTGCTAATCTAGCTGACTCTACTGTATCTTTAATTAAGTAATGTATATTGTTGTCTTCTAATAAGTTTTCTAAACCTTTTACTAGAATAGAGGATCCTGAAAATATTTTAATGTGTTTTGTTTCCATGTTTTTAAGTTTAAATTAATCAAGAGAATTTAAAGTTACAAAAGCTCTCCAGCCAATTATAGCTAATTGAATTTTAGAAGCTTTAGAGATATCTAATCCTTTTTTTGTAAAGGAAGGTAAAACTAGTTTATTAATTTTAGCAAGAATTTTAAAAACTTGTTTTTTCATCAATTGTAAATTTTCATCAAATTTACTAAATTAAACAACTCGGTTTTAAAGGTTAAGTTGTTTAATTATAAGTTTCATTTTTTTTGGTTAGAATAAAATTTGAAATATAATTTCTGTAATAGAAATGATAATTTTAAAAAGTATAACAATCATAATATACGGTTTTTTTGGTTAGAAATATTAGTCAATTTCGAAATTGTTTTATCAATATATAATGTTTCTAATATTCTTCACTTATAACTGATTACTTATTAATTAAATTGATTTTCAATTTATTATATAAAAATAATTATTAGTTTTAATTTGTAACTATAATTGCTTAAATATGGTTTTAATATATAACTTTAATTATTGTACTTACTGTTAAAATGTAAGGTTTTTAAGGGGGATTAGTATGTGTTTTCTGTAACTAAAGGAATTTTGATTATTTATAATTCAAATTAATGCCTTTTCATTTTTATTTTCATGTTAAACTGATAAAGATGTATCTTCGTCCCAAAATAAAATTCATGAGTTTTTTTTATGTAATTATTGGGTTAACCTTACTTGTTGTAGGAGGTGAGTTTTTAGTAAGGTCTTCTATTGGTTTGTCTTTTAAGTTGAATATATCCAAAATGGTTATTGGTATGACTGTAGTTTCTTTTGCAACCTCTGCACCAGAATTATTAGTTAGTTTACAGGCTGCATTAGATGGTTCTCCTGCAATTGCAATAAATAATGTTATAGGATCTAATATAGCTAACATAGGGCTTGTATTAGGTATTACAGCTATAATTGGACCTATAGCTGTAAGTAAAGATTTTTACAAGTTAAATTGGCCTGTAATGATGATTTTTTCTGTAGTACTCTATTATTTTTTATATAATGATAGTTTATTAACTCGTTTAGAAGGTGCAATACTTTTAATAGGTTTAATAGCTTTTTTGTTTGTTTTAATAAGAAATGCAAGAAAAGAAGATGTTTCTGTTGAAGATGTAGATGATGCCCTTGCAGAAATTGGTTATGGAAAGATAATTATTTGGTTGTCAATTGGTGCTGTTGCTCTTTATTTTGGATCAGAATTTTTAGTGAATGGAGCTAAAGATATTGCTCAAAGCATGGGAGTTAGTGAGGGTGTAATATCAATAACAATGATTGCAATAGGTACTAGTGTGCCAGAACTTGCAGCTTCTGTAATTGCAGCTATAAAGGGTGAGAAAGCTATTTCTTTAGGTAATTTAATTGGTTCTAATGTTTTTAATATAGCTTCAGTATTAGGAATTACAGCTTTAATTAAAGAAATCCCTGTAACAGAAGCTCAAATATTATCTAGAGATGTTTTTTGGATGTTAGGATTTTCGGGTATTTTAATACCATTAGTATTTTTACCAAAGAAATATATATTAAACAGGTTTAAAGGTGCTTTTTTATTTTTAGGATATGGGGTTTTTATATATATAGTTTTTAAAACTACTGTTTAATTACTTATTTCTTCTTTCTGTCAATGTGACCTAAGTTTCTATCTGGTGCAATTACATCTCGAGTTAATTGTTTTAATATGGTTATTTCAGGGAAACCACTTTTTTCTTTTCTAGACCATATTAAAATATCATTTGCATAGATATTGTAAACTCCACCAGTGACAGGGGTAAGTGTAAGAGAGTTAATTTCAGTATTAAAAGTGGTTAATAGTTCTTGGCTCATCCAAGTTGCACGCAGTAACCAATTACACTGTGTACAATATTCTATTCTTATTTTGTTTTCCATTTTTAAATATTTAGTTATAAATTATAATATACATTAAAAAGAAAAAACACTTACATTTCTGTAAGTGTTTTTTAATAAATGATGCTTGTATAAATTATTTAACTGGCTTAACAGTTTTAATAATTCTTGCAGCAATTTTATATGGGTCTCCGTTAGAAGAAGGTCTTCTATCTTCTAACCATCCATGATAACCTTTTTCTACAGCGATAATTGGAATACGAATTGATGCTCCTCTATCTGAAACTCCCCAAGAGAAATCTGTAATAGATGCAGTTTCATGTAAACCAGTTAAACGTTGTTCGTTATGCTCTCCATAAACTTCAATATGTTCTTTTGTTACAGGACGGAAAGCTTCACAAATTTCTGCATATTTATCAGCAGAACCACATTCTCTTAAAATAGAGTTAGAGAAGTTTGCATGCATTCCAGATCCATTCCAGTCTCCTTTAATTGGTTTTGGGTGGTATTCAATGTACCATCCATACTTTTCAGTTAAACGGTCTAATAAATATCTAGCAATCCAAATTTCATCACCGGCTTTTTTAGCTCCTTTTGCAAATAATTGAAATTCCCATTGTCCGGATGCAACTTCTTGATTAATCCCTTCAAAGTTTAATCCAGCATCAATACATAAATCAGCATGCTCTTCTACGAAATCTCTACCAAAAGTATTTTTACCACCTACAGAACAGTAATACATTCCTTGAGGCCCAGGATAACCACCTACAGGGAAACCTAAAGGTAATTGAGTTTTAGAGTCCATGATAAAGTATTCTTGCTCAAAACCAAACCAGAAATCGTTGTCATCATCTTCAATAGTAGCACGACCATTAGACTCATGTGGAGTTCCATCAGCTTTTAAAACTTCTGTCATTACTAAGTATCCGTTAATACGAGCAGGGTCTGGGTAAATTGCAACAGGCTTTAAAATACAGTCAGATGCTCCTCCAGAAGCTTGTTTTGTAGATGATCCGTCAAAAGACCAGTTACCTAATTCTTCAATTGTTCCTTTAAAGTCTTCATGCTCTTCAACTTTGGTTTTACTTCTCATGTTCTGAGTTGGATAGTACCCATCTAACCAAATGTATTCTAATTTAATTTTAGCCATAATATTTAAATGTTTTGTGATGTTTCTGTTACAAAAATGGATTTTTTTGTGAAGATATCAAAAAAATGAGGGGTTAAATGTTTAAAATTCATAAAAAATAATTTTATCCCTAATTTTGAAAGGGTATATTTGTTTAAAGTTAAAAAAAAACAGAAAAAATTACTAATATGTCAAGGATTAGGTTTACTGCGTTAAAAGAAACACTCCATAGAAGCCCTATGAAAGTGATTCAGAATGATAAAAGATCCACACTTTTTGGACAGAATGTATTTAATAAATACGCTATGCAACAGTATCTTACGCGTGCAGCTTACGAGAGCGTAATGAATGCCATTGATTTAGGAATTAAAATTGATAGAAAAATTGCAGACCAAGTTGCAGTGAGTATGAAAGATTGGGCAATTTCTAAAGGAGCTACACATTATACACATTGGTTTCAGCCATTAACAGGTGCTACAGCAGAAAAACATGATGCTTTTTTTGAGTCGATAAATGGAAGTTTGGCAATGGAAAAATTTGATGGAGAACAATTGGTACAACAAGAACCAGATGCATCTAGTTTTCCTAATGGAGGAATTAGAAATACATTTGAAGCTAGAGGTTATACCGCTTGGGATCCAACTTCTCCCGCATTTATCTATGAAACTACACTTTGTATACCTACTATTTTTGTAGCTTATACAGGTGAAGCTTTAGATAACAAAACGCCTTTATTAAGAGCGTTACAAGCTATTGATACACATGCAACTGCAGTTTGTAAATATTTTGATAAAAATGCTAGCAAAGTTTTTGCAACACTTGGTTGGGAACAAGAGTTTTTTTTGATTGATGATGCTTTGGTGCTTGCAAGACCAGATTTACAATTGACAGGTAGAACTTTATTAGGTCATCCTCCAGCAAAAGGGCAACAGTTAGACGATCATTATTTTGGAACAATTCCTGCAAGAGCAATGAGTTTTATGCAAGATTTAGAACAAGAATGTATGTTGTTAGGGATTCCTGTAAAAACAAGGCATAATGAGGTTGCTCCTAATCAATTTGAAGTTGCTCCAATTTTTGAAGAAGCAAACTTAGCAGTTGACCATAATTCGTTGTTAATGGATGTTATGCAGAAAATTTCTCGCAGACATAAATTTAAAGTATTGTTTCATGAAAAACCATTTTCTGGAATTAATGGTTCAGGTAAACATAATAACTGGTCTTTATCTACTGCAAAAGGAGTTAATTTACTAAGTCCTGGTAAAACACCAATGAAAAACTTACAGTTTCTTACTTTTTTTATTAATACAATAAAGGCTGTTTGTAATTATGAAGAAATGTTAAGAGCATCAATTGCAACAGCAAGTAATGAGTACCGATTAGGTTCTAATGAAGCTCCGCCAGCAATAATATCAGTATTTATTGGTCGTCAATTATCAGCAGTTTTAGATGAATTAGAAAATGTAACAAAAGGGAAACTTTCTCCTCAAGAAAAAACAGATTTAAAGTTGAATATTATAGGTAAAATACCAGAAATTTTACTAGACAATACAGATAGAAATAGAACATCACCTTTTGCTTTTACTGGTAATAAATTTGAATTTAGAGCAGTAGGTTCTTTAGCAAATTGTGCGATACCAATGACCATTTTAAATACAATTGTAGCAAAACAATTAAAAGAATTTAAAATAGAAGTTGATACTTTAATTGAAGAAAAAGAACTTAAAAAAGACGAAGCCATCTTTAATGTACTTAGAGAATATATAAAAGAATCGAAAGCAATTAGGTTTGATGGAGATAGTTATGCAGAATCTTGGGAAAAAGAAGCAAAAAAACGGGGTTTAAGTAATTATAAAACAACTCCGGATGCTTTAAAAGTTAAAATATCTGATAAGGCAATTTCTTTATTTGAAGATATGGATGTGATGAGTAAAATAGAATTAGAAGCTCGTTATGAAATTGATCTAGAGTCTTATGCAAAAAAAGTATTAATAGAAGCAGGTGTTTTAGGAGATATTGCAAGAAACCAAGTAGTGCCAACAGCAATTATTTATCAAAATACATTATTAGAAAATACGAAGAATTTAAAAGAAATTTTTGAGAACGAATATAAAAACATAGCTAAAGAGCAAATAGAATTAATTATGGTTATCTCTACCCATATTACAGAAATTAATGCTTTAGTTGGAAAAATGGAAGCAGAAAAATTAAAATCAGAAAAATATTTTGGGTTAAAATTAGCAGAACATTGTAGTAATAAGATAAAACCATTTTTGTTAAAAATAAGATATCATTGTGATCAATTAGAAACATTAGTTGATGATAACTTATGGCCATTAACTAAATATAGAGAGTTGTTTTTCACAAAATAAATGAAAATTTCAATTCCATTTTATTAAAATTAAATTCATTTTATTTTTGAATGGTTTTTTTAATCAAAAGGTTAAATTTGCATCACACAACATAACAACAACATGAGTCAAGAAGTTTCTAAAAGATACGCACAAAGAGGTGTTTCTGCATCTAAAGAAGATGTTCATAATGCAATTAAAAACATAGATAAAGGTTTATTTCCAAAAGCATTTTGTAAAGTAGTACCAGATTATTTAACAAATGATGATGATTATTGTTTGATAATGCATGCAGACGGAGCGGGAACAAAATCTTCTTTGGCATATATGTATTGGAAAGAGACAGGAGATATTTCTGTTTGGAAAGGGATTGCACAAGATGCTTTAATTATGAATATTGATGATTTATTGTGTGTTGGTGCAACAGATAATATTATGTTATCATCAACTATTGGACGTAATAAAAGTAAAATTCCTGGAGAAGTTTTATCAGCAATTATAAACGGAACAGAAGAATTAATTGAAGACTTAAAAGGATTTGGAGTAACCATTCACTCAACAGGAGGGGAAACTGCTGATGTTGGTGATTTAGTACGTACAATTATTGTAGACTCTACAGTAACAGCAAGAATGAAACGTTCTGAAGTTATCGATAATGCAAACATAAAAGCAGGTGATGTAATTGTTGGTTTAGAATCTTTCGGACAAGCAACTTATGAGACTGAATATAATGGAGGAATGGGGTCTAACGGATTAACCTCTGCCAGACACGATGTTTTTCATAACTATTTAGCAGATAAATATCCAGAAAGTTTTGATGCTGCTGTACCAAGTGATTTAGTGTATTCTGGTAATACAAAATTGACTGATAAAGTAGAGGATTCACCTATTAACGCAGGGAAATTGGTTTTATCACCAACAAGAACGTATGCGCCAATTATTAAAGAAATTTTATCTAATTTTTCTTCGGATAAAGTACATGGAATGATTCACTGTTCTGGTGGTGCACAAACAAAAATCTTACACTTTGTAGATAATTTACACATTGTTAAGGATAATATGTTTCCAATTCCGCCTTTATTTAAATTGATACAAGAACAATCTAAAACAGATTGGAAAGAAATGTACCAAGTTTTTAATTGTGGTCATAGAATGGAAGTATATGTTTCTCCAGAAATAGCAGAAGAAATTATTACAATCTCTAAATCTTTTAATGTGGATGCTAAAATTGTAGGTAGAGTAGAAGCATCAGAAAAAAAGAAGTTGACTATTACAAGTGAATATGGTATATTTGAGTATTAACTAAAAAAAATAAATGGGAAAGAAGGTATTCGTTTCAGGGTGTTTTGATATGTTACATAGTGGTCATATTGCTTTTTTTAAGCAAGCAGCTTCTTATGGAGACTTATATGTAGGTATTGGTTCTGATGCAACAGTAGATGATTTAAAAGGTAGAAAAACTATAAATTCTGAAAGAGAAAGAATTTATATGATTAACGCCATAAAGTATGTTACAAAATCTTTTGTAAATTCTGGTTCTGGAATTTTAGATTTTAAAGAAGATCTAATAAAATTAAAACCAGATTATTTTATTGTAAATGAAGACGGTTACACGTCAGAAAAAGAAACTTTATGTAAAGAATTAGGTATAGAATTAAATGTTTTAAATAGAATACCAGATGCAGATTTACCAGAAAGATCTACAACGGCAATTCGTTCTGGAGACAATTGTTCTTTACCTTATAGAATAGATTTAGCAGGTACTTGGATAGACCAACCTTATGTGTCAAAATTTACTCCTGGTTGGGCAATTACTTTATCTTTAGAGCCAATTTTTGAGTATAATGAAAGATGCGGAATGTCTACGTCCACAAGAAATGCAGCAAAGAAAATTTGGCCATATTATTTACCGATTGACAAGCCAGAAAAATTAGCAGAAATTTTATTTAAGTTTGAAAATACTCCAGGTTCAGAAATTATTTCAGGAGCACAAGATGCAATAGGTATTTGTATGCCTGGTCTTGTAAGACATTATTATAACAATGCATATTGGCCAGAGAAATTTGAATCTATACATGAAGAAGAAACACTTTCTTGGCTAGAGAAGCATATAAGCATGGTTACTTTGTGGCCACGAGAAAAAGGTTTAGATCTTTTAGTGGAAACTTATATTAATGAAGAAAATGTTAAGGAATTGACAGTTGCATCAGAAGAAGTTTGGGATGCTATTAAAGAGAAAGATTTAGAAAGTTTTTCTAAAGGTTTTTTAAGATCTTTTAATGCTCAAACTAAAATGTTTCCTAAAATGGTGAATGATAGAATTGAAAAAGAGATTGAAAAATATAGTGACAAAGCATCTGCGTGGAAATTGGCAGGAGCTGGTGGAGCTGGATATTTAATTCTTGTTTCTGATGAACCAATTGAAGGAACAATGAAAATTAGAATTAGAAGAAAAGAAGCACAATTGTAATTTTTATTTTATTAAAGTTTATTAAAAGAGATTAGTATTTAAATACTAATCTCTTTTTTGTTTTTTAAAACTTAGAATATTTGTTAACTTTTTATTGTTGATAAACAGTTAATCAATTGATTTTTATTTTTTTGAATTTTTGTTAGAGAAATTAAATGACATTTATCATCTTTTAGCTTTCTGTTTTTGAAGAACTTTAGATTTCTTATTTAATTTAATCAACTATATAAATTACAATGGATTCTAATAAATTAATGCCATCAAAAACTGCTGTTACAAGAGAAGAAGTTCTTAAAGCTTCATTAAAATATTTTAAAAATGATGAATTAGCCGCTACCGTTTGGCTAAATAAATATGCACTTAAAGATTCTGATGGAACTATTTACGAAAGTTCACCAGATGATATGCATCATAGAATTGCAAAAGAAATTGCAAGAATAGAAAAGAAATATAAAAATCCACTTTCAGAATCAGTAATTTTTGATGTTATAAAAAACTTTAAATATATCGTTCCTCAAGGAAGTCCAATGGCAGGAATAGGAAACCCTTTTCAGATTGGTTCTTTATCCAATTGTTTTGTAATAGGTAATAATGGTGAATCTGATTCTTACGGAGGAATTATGAAAATTGATGAAGAACAAGTGCAGTTAATGAAACGTAGAGGAGGTGTTGGTCATGATTTATCTCACATACGTCCAAAAGGTTCTCCCGTAAAAAATTCAGCATTAACATCAACAGGTATTGTGCCTTTTATGGAGCGGTATTCTAACTCTACAAGAGAAGTTGCACAAGACGGAAGAAGAGGTGCATTAATGTTGTCTATTTCTGTAAATCACCCAGATGCAGAAGATTTTATTGATGCAAAACTAGAGCAAGGTAAAGTAACTGGTGCAAATGTTTCAGTAAGAATTGATGATGCTTTTATGGAGGCTGTTGTTAAAAATGATAAATACACTCAGAAATATCCAACATTTAGTAAGCAACCATTGTATACAAAAGAAATTGAAGCAAATTCTATTTGGAAAAAAATAGTACATAATGCATGGAAATCTGCAGAACCAGGAATTCTATTTTGGGACACTATCATTAACGAATCAATACCTGATTGCTATGCAGATTTAGGGTATAAAACAGTTTCTACAAATCCTTGTGGAGAAATACCTTTATGTCCTTATGATTCTTGTCGATTATTGGCAATAAATTTATTTTCTTACGTAGAAAATCCTTTTACGGATAAAGCAGCATTCAATTTTAAATTATTTAAAAAACATATTGTTATTGCTCAAAGAATGATGGATGATATTATTGATTTAGAGTTAGAAAAAATAGATAGAATTTTAGCAAAGATAGATGCAGATCCCGAAGAAGATACTGTAAAAGCGACAGAAAAAAATCTGTGGTTAAACATAAGACAAAAAGCTTACGAAGGTAGAAGAACAGGAATAGGAATTACAGCAGAAGGTGATATGTTGGCAGCTTTAAATATCCGTTATGGGAGTGAAGAAGGAAACACGTTTTCTACAAAAGTGCATAAATTTTTAGCATTAGAAACTTATAGGGCTTCGGTATACTTAGCTAAAGAAAGGGGGGCTTTTTCAATTTTTGATGTAAATAGAGAAAAGGAGAATCCGTTTATTTTAAGAATAAAAGAGGCTGACAGTAAATTGTACTATGAAATGTTAGAATTTGGTCGTAGAAATATTGCTTTATTAACCATTGCGCCAACAGGAACTACAAGTTTAATGACACAAACTTCATCTGGAATAGAACCTGTTTTTATGCCTGTATATAAACGTAGAAAAAAAGTAAATCCTAATGATAAAGAAATTCGTGTTGATTTTGTGGATGAGGTTGGAGATTCTTGGGAGGAATATGTAGTTTTTCATCATCGTTTTAAACAATGGATGGAAGTTAATGGGATTGATACAAATAAAAATTTTTCTCAGAAAGAAATTGATGATTTGGTGAAAAAATCTCCATATTATAAAGCGACATCTAATGATATAGATTGGTTAAGTAAAGTTACTATGCAAGGTGCAATTCAAAAATGGGTAGATCACTCTATCAGTGTAACTGTAAATTTACCAAATGATGTTACCGAAGATTTAGTTGGTAAGCTATATTTAAAAGCATGGCAAGTTGGTTGCAAAGGCGTAACGGTTTATAGAGATGGATCTCGTTCTGGAGTTTTAATTTCCTCTGATGAAGAAACAGAAGAAAAAGTAAGCGATTTTAATTTACCTAAAAAGCGGCCTCAAAATTTAGAAGCAGATGTTGTACGTTTTCAAAATCAAAAAGAAAAATGGATTGCTTTTGTTGGTTTGTTTGAAGGTAAACCTTATGAAATTTTTACAGGTTTAGCAGATGATGAAGATGGTATATTAATTCCGCGTTGGGTGGAAAAAGGATATATTATAAAAAATAGAAATAAAGATGGAGAAAGACGTTATGATTTTCAGTACAAAAACAAACGTGGTTATAAAACAACTATAGAGGGGTTGTCTTACAAATTTAACCCAGAGTTTTGGAATTATGCGAAACTAATTTCAGGAACAATGCGTCATGGAATGCCTATTGATAAGGTTATAGATTTAATTCAAAGTCTACAGTTAGACTCAGAATCTATCAATACATGGAAAAATGGGGTACAAAGAGCATTAAAACGTTATGTAAAAGATGGAACTAAAGCAAAAGGACAAACTTGTGATAATTGTAATTCTACAGATTTAATTTATCAAGAAGGATGTTTAATATGCCA
This sequence comes from Polaribacter sp. Asnod1-A03, assembly GCF_045063585.1. NCBI lineage: Bacteria > Pseudomonadati > Bacteroidota > Flavobacteriia > Flavobacteriales > Flavobacteriaceae > Polaribacter > Polaribacter sp. Asnod1-A03. The sequence goes on from NZ_JBEFOE010000009.1 coordinate 2,537,089, forward strand.
AGAATGTGGTTCTTCTAAATGTGGATAAATTGTTATTTAAATAAAAAACCTCTAAATAATTATAGAATATTTAGAGGTTTATTGCTCTTGAGAATAAATTAGTTTTATAATTCAAAAATATCTTCAAATCTTCCAATTCCAAAACCTTGTTCGATTACAGTTTTAGTTTCTGCACTATTTGGATTTATTACAGGATTTGTGTGATTAAAATGGATGAAAATAATTTTACCTTTTTCTTCTTCACTTAAATTTTTCTAAACTTTCAATGATAAAAGGATGAGGTATTTGACTAATATCTCTACTATCAATTTCTTTTCCGCTATAAAAAGTAGCATCCAAAAAAGCATAATCAACTTTTTTTATTTCATCAATAATATTTTTGTTCCATTTTTCCCATTTATCAATATCCGGAATAAATAAAGCACTTTTATTTGGCCCTTTAATTCTATAACCAACAGTTTCAGAAAATTCATCTCTATGAGGAACTAAAATAGGAGTAACGTTAATTTTATCAGATAATTGAATAATTTCTTTATTTTGTATTTCACTCAATTTTATGTTTTCACTTTTTATCAACTGACTCCAAGGTCCGTTATTAGAAATAAAATTTTTCATTTTAGGCATTGTGTAAACCAGTACGTCTTTAGAATTCATAGATTCTTTACCCAAATACATTAAACCTGCATAATGCCCAATATGTGCATGTGTTAAGAAAATTCCATCAGCTAATTCACTATCACTTTTATTATTGTATTGTGTTAGCATTTTCATTTGAGTTCTAATATCTGGAGTAGCATCAAACAAATAAGTTTTATTATCTTGTTTATCAATTAACCCTAAAGAAATTACTTGTCTTTTATAATCAGGATTTTCAAAGAGGTTTTTACAACAATCTTTTTTACAACCTATTTGCGGAGACCCTGCATCTTGTATTGTTCCTAAAAGCACCAAAGAAGTTTTTTTTATGTTCTTTTGTTGTTCAGTTTTTTCTATTATAACTTTTTCTGATGATTTTTCTTTAGAGCAAGAAAGAATGAAAAGTGTAAAAAAGAGTATATAATATTTATTCATCTAGTTTTTGTTGATATTAAATATAGTATTGATTGATTTTGGATACAACAGTTAATAAATAACGAAATTAATATTTTAAAGGTAATTTGTATAAATTAACTTTTTCTTTTTTACAGGAATAATAGTTGAGTAATATGGAGTTTATGTAAAAGCCAATGCTTTATAAATTATAAACTATTTTTTATTTATAAAATTTCGGCAAGTTCAATGGCACAACCCCAAGCTACGGTAAAACCAGCACCTCCGTGTCCATAGTTATGAAAAACATTAGAAAAGGTTTCATCAAACTGAAAACGAACAATATTTCTTTTGGGTCTTAACCCTACAATTTCTTCTAATACTTCAGGTAATTTACCTTTTAATCCTACTTTATTTATTCTATCTAAAATTAAATTGGTATCAGATTTTTCTATGTTTTTATTCCAATCATTTTCATAATCAGTACCGCCAATAACACAATCGTTACTTCGGTTAATAATGTAACTTAAAGCACCTCTTTTTGTAGAATCAGCAAAAGAAGGAATATTCATTTTTTTACAACGCAAAATTTGACCTCGCATAGGATGTAAGTTTTTATCATCGCATATTTTTTTGGCACCTAAGCCAGTACAATTGATAACCCATTTATCTAAAGAAGATAATTGTTCTAAATTATTAATTTCTTGCTTGATAAAATTACCTCCATTTTTAATAAAAATATCAAATAAATAAGGTAAATACAAAAGAGGTTCAGCTAGAGGAACAGTAGAAATATAAGCTTTATCAATACCTAATGGTAATTGAGAGTTTTCTGCTTTTCTAACAGATTTTTTTGGGAGTAATTTAACCCAATCTGTGTTACTTTCTTTATTATAAGCTGTTATAAAAGGGATAAATGACACTCCATTTTCTTTATTAACTTCTTGCTGATATCGTTTATAAGCAATTGTAGCCCAATAATTGGCCTTTTTTTTAGGTTCAATCTCAAAAGGAAACCATATAGCACCAACTTTAGTTGAAAGTGTTTTATCAAAACGCTCTTTAGCAACGATGGTAACTTTAAAATTATTTTCTTGCAAAAGTATTGCAGATGTTAAGCCTATTATACCACAACCAACAACTGTAACTGATTTCATATTTATAATTCTAATCCGTTTTTTATAGCTTTTCCTTCTTTTGCTTTGTAATATTAAGATATTGTATCAATACCAACTTCTAATTCTAAAGCAGTTGTTACTCCATCAAAAGCTTGGTATTCATTTTCAATATTAGTTTGCCCATGTGCGTGTAAATCTATAAAACCAGGTGATAAAATTTTACCAGTTCCATCTATTATTTTTAGTCCCTTAAACTTTTTTGTACTGATTTCTGCAATTTTATTTTTTAAAATAGCAACGTTTAAAATTTTATCAGTATTTGTTTCTGGATCAATAACTCTTGCATTTTTTATAACAATATCGTAGCTTATTTCTTTTTTAGAATTGCAAGAAATAATAGTAATCAATATTAAAACTAAGAGTTGTTTTTTTAGAATCATCTTTATTTCTTTATCGCGGTAAAAGTTCCGTTTGGTTGAATCAATACTAAATTTAAAGTATTTTTATTTATTTCAAACCTTGCTTTATATCCTGTTAAACCTTTTATAATAAATTCATTTTCCTTGATAGGTGTTAAAGTATATTCTGGTTGACCGGGAACAAAAAGCATTAATTTTTCTTCTTTTAAAAAGACTTTTAGTTCATTGCCAGAAAGAGAATAAAGACCCGCATATTTATTAAGTGTCTCTTTTGTTATATCAACTTCTTCTGGAGTTCTTTTAAAAATGATATCATCTAAAGTTGGTTCTAATTTTAATTTTGCAGAAGAAATATCACCTAAATTATTTGTTTGAAAATTGAAATGAATTCCTAAATCAGAAATTGTATCTAATTTATTGTCTTCGATTAAATAAGGTTTAAAAACATCATAATGTTTATGACTTAAATACATTTTTTTTATGATGAAGTGTGCAAATAAAGAATCGTTTTGTAATTTTATTTTAAAGTCTCCATAACCAGGATGATTGTATTTACCAGCGTATTCAATTAAGCTATGAGAAGGTTTTGTATTTAAAATGATACTAGATTTTTCATTTTCCTTTGCTTTTTTCTGAGATTCTCTTAATTTGTTTATTTTTTCTTCGTAGTAAGTTTTCCAATCTGTTTTTTCTAAATCTAAAACTTCATCAGAAATAGCATTTCTTACCAAAGTCGGTAAAGCAGATCCATCTTGATTTGTTAAAACTACAATTCCTATTTTATCCGTAGGAAATAAAGCCACATTAGCAGAAAATCCATCAATATTACCACCGTGTTCTAATCTATAATGACCTTTATAAGAAGAGGTAAACCAAGCAAAACCATAGCTATTTAAATGTTGGTCAGGAAATTTTTCATCAGCAATTCCTTTACCGACTAACATTAAAGGGTTCATGGCTTTTTGGATGTATTTTTTTGGTAAAATTTGAGTGTCATTAAACTTACCATCGTTTAACCAAACTTTTAACCAATTAGACATTTCTTTTGCGCTACTATTTATACTACCAGCAGGACTAATTGCAGCAATATTATAATAAGGAGTTACTTTGTTTGTGGTAAAGTTTTCTAAAACATATCCTTTAGAAATATTAGTTGCATTTTGTAATTCTTTAATACTTAAGTTAGATCTCGACATATTTAAAGGTTTAAAAAAACGTTCTCTAATATTATCTTCCCAACTTTTATTGGTAAGTTTTTCTGTAATTAATCCTTGAGCTAAGTACATAAAGTTGTTGTAATACCATTGTTTTCTAATTCCCGTATAAGGTTTATGGTATTTTACACGAGCTAATAAGCTGTCTTTGTTTTCTGTAGGGAATAGATACCAAGAAAAATCATGACGTGGTAAGCCAGTTCTATGACTAATCATATCTAAAATGGTAACTTCGTTATTAAGTTCGTTGTTATAAAAGGATAATTCAGGAATATATTTTTTAGGACTATCATTAAAAGATAAACCTTTTTCTTCTTCCATAATACCGAGTAAAGCCACTGTAAATGCTTTTGAAGAAGAACCAATGGCAAATAATGTGTTTTCGTCTGTTTTTATATTTTTTTCTAAATCACTATATCCAAATCCTTTTGAATAAATAATTTTATTTCCTTTAACCACAGCAACAGAAAAACCAACAGTTTTTGTAGCTTCTTGTAATGCTTTTAATTTTTTGTCTAAAAGTTTTTCGTTAAGGTTCTTCTGACTAAAAATTAAGGTGGAAAAAATAGAAAAAAGAAATGTTAGTAGCTTTATTTGTGTTTTCATTTTTTGAGGGAATATTTGTTTTATTATAATCACTTAATTTTATTAAATACAAAATCAATTTTAAAATCGTTTGCAGAAACAATTGCTTTTAATTGATTGTTTTCTAGGTAGTAGTTAATCTTTTTTGGAAACTCGTTTGTAGGGTTTACACAAACAAAAGAAGTATCTGTTTGACTCGTAAATTTAAAATATGTAGAATCTTCGTTTACTCCATCAACTTTTAAAAACAAAGAATCATTTTTATTGATGATACTCATTTTTTCAAAGAAAATAGTATCTTTTCTTTTTAGTGATAAACCAATTCCAGATAAGTTTTTTTGCCAAGTTTCGTAGGTTGTAACACTATCTTTGTCGTTTATACGAAGCCAATTTCCTATTAAAAATGTAGGTTTCTTAATAGCTACTTTTTTGTTATTACAAGAAATAATCAAAAATAAACAAGATATAAATATTAGTAATTTCATAAAAAAGGATTGCTTTGTTCAAATATAGCTATAAAAATTGTAAATTCGCAGTCCAAGAAAAGATAGAAGATGTTAGATAAATTAAGAATTGTTAAGCAACGTTATGATGAGGTTTCGGATTTAATTATTCAGCCAGAAATCATTATGGATCAGAAGCGTTATGCGCAATTGAGCAAGGAGTATAAAGACTTAGGAGATGTGGTTAAGAAAGGTGATGAGTATCAATCTTTGTTGAGTAATATTGAAGAGGCAAAAGAAATTATTTCTGATGGTTCTGATGCGGAAATGACAGAAATGGCTAAAATGGAAATTGAAGAAGCCAATACTAGAATTCCTGAACTAGAAGAAGAAATAAAATTCTTATTAATACCAAAAGACCCTGAAGATTCTAAAAATGCTGTTGTAGAATTACGTGCAGGAGCAGGAGGAGATGAAGCTAGTATTTTTGCTGGAGATTTGTTTAGAATGTATTCTAAGTATTGTGAAAGTAAAGGTTGGAAAGTTTCTACTGTAGATTATTCTGAAGGAACAAATGGTGGATTCAAAGAAATTCAGTTTGAGGTTACTGGAGATGATGTTTACGGTATTTTAAAATTTGAAGCAGGTGTGCACCGTGTACAACGTGTACCACAAACAGAGACACAAGGTAGGGTTCATACTTCTGCAGCAACTTGTATGGTTTTTCCGGAGGCAGAAGAATTTGATGTAGAGATAAATCCAAAAGATGTAAGAATCGATTTTTTCTGTTCTTCAGGTCCAGGAGGTCAATCTGTAAATACAACTTATTCAGCGGTACGTTTAACGCATATTCCTACTGGTTTGGTAGCACAATGTCAAGATCAAAAATCGCAACATAAAAATAAAGAGAAAGCTTTTAAAGTATTACGTTCTCGTTTATACGACATGGAGCTTGCAAAGAAAAATGCTGAAGATGCTTTAAAACGTGGTTCTATGGTTTCTTCTGGAGATAGAAGTGCTAAAATTAGAACTTATAATTACGCACAGGGAAGGGTAACGGATCACAGAATTGGATTGTCTCTATATGATTTACCAAATATTGTAAACGGAGATATTCAGAAAATTATTGATGAATTGATGTTAGCAGAAAATACAGAAAAACTAAAAGAATTAGGAGACGGATTTTAGATTTCTAAATTTTTATAACAAATAAACCTCAAAACTATTTTTCATGTTTTGAGGTTTTTTTTGATATAGAACAAATAAACTAAGTAACAAATAACAATTAATAATAGGGGGGTAGTAATAATTGTTTTAATTCAAATAATAAATTTTTATATTATTTAATTCTATGTTACAAATTTATATAAGAAACAAGTATTATACAATACCCATTTATGGGGTATTTTTATTACCCCATAAATGGGTATATGTTTCCTTGAAAACAAGGATGTCTTAGGTGTTTATTCACCAAATAAATGTAATTCAGTAAATTCTTTATCCACAGTTATTGTTTGTATATTATTAGTATCGTCTAATTTTACTTCTACTTCTACATTATCAATTTGTATAGATGTAATTGTAAAAGGTAAATTATGTAAGTTTACTTTAAACTTTTTATATTTGGCATCAAAAGAACCTTCTTTGTGCTGTTGCAATATAAACTCCTTCTTTTTTCCAGTTAATTTAAAAGATCGTAAACTATATCTTCCTTTTTTATAATCGTAACCATCGTGAGCATCATCAAATAGTTGAGATGTCTCTTTTCCTTTTTTATGATAAACTTCTAAGGTAATTTCATCAAAATCTTTTTCACCTACATATTGTTGAACAGGATATTTAGGAATTACAGCACCTTCTTTAATAAAAATTGGCATACTATCTAAATCTGCTTCTACCCACATTTCTTTTCCTCCTTCAACAACTTCATCTGTCCAGAAGTTATACCATTTTCCTCTAGGTATGTACATTCTTCTACCTTTAGAATTAGGTTCTAGTATTGGGCAAATTAAAATATTTTCTCCATAAATAAATTCGTCACTTCTATAATGAGTAGAAATATCTTCTTGGTCATATAAAACTAAAGACTTTAAGATAGGGGTTCCTTCATTTATATATTTCCAAAATGCAGTATATAAATAAGGTAAAAGTTGATATCTAAGTTCCACAAACTTTCTTACAATATTTGTAATTTCATCTCCAAAGACCCATGGTTCTTGATGTCCATGATCTCCAGAAGAATGCACTCTACAAAAAGCATGGAAAACACCTAATTGAATCCAACGAGCAAATAATTCTCCTTGTGGTTGTTCTGCAAAACCACCAATATCACTACCAGCAAAAGAAAAACCAGACATTGCCATTCTTTGTGCTTGGTTGTTAGCAATTGCTAAATGTTCCCAAGTGGCAACATTATCTCCCATCCAAGTAGAAGTATATCTTTGTGCACCAGAATAAGCAGATCTTGTAATAACAAATGGTCTTTTAGGATATGCATATTTTTTAAGGCCATGATAAGTTGCACGTGCCATTTGTGTTCCGTAAATGTTATGTGCTTTTCTATGAGAACAAGGGTTTCCATCAAAATCATGACGAACATCATCAGGAAAAGATTTGTTAGGTACATCCATAACAGCTGGTTCATTCATATCATTCCAAACACCTTTTACACCTATATCTTCAATTAGTTCTTGAAATAAACCAGACCACCATTCTCTAACTTCTGGTCTTGTGTAATCAGGAAAATAACATTCTCCTGGCCAAACTTTACCTTTCATATAAGGTCCATCTGCACGTTTACAGAAATAATCTTTGTCTAATGCTTCTTTAAAAACATCGTATTCTAAATCAATTTTAATACCTGGATCTATAATAACAACGGTTTTAAAACCATCATCTTCTAATTCTTTTACCATTCTTTTAGGGTCTGGAAAGTAGTTTTTATCCCAAGTAAAACAACGGAAACCATCCATGTAATCAATATCCAAATAAATTGCATCACAAGGTATTTGTAAATCTCTAAATGTCTTTGTAATTTCTTTTACGTTACTTTCTGGGAAATAACTCCATTTACATTGATGAAACCCTAAAGCCCATAATGGAGGTAAAGCATGTGGTTTACCAGTTAAATCTGTATAGTTAGCAACTACATCTTCCATTTTTGGTCCGTAGATAAAATAGTAATTCATTTCACCTCCTTGCGCCCAAAAACTAGTTATATTTCTCCTTTCTTGTCCAAAATCAAAAAATGTTTTAAACGTGTTGTCAAAAAATATCCCGTAAGATTTATTATCCTGTATAGCAGTATAAAACGGAATAGCTTTATAAATAGGATCTGTATGTTTACCAAAAGCATAAGAATCTGTTGCCCAGTTTTCAAAGCGCTTTCCTTTCATATTAACTTCTACGGGTTTATCACCTAAACCGTAATAGCTTTCTGTTTTTTGGCAAATCTTACTCATTTTTACAATGTCTCCACCATATTCATAACTTTCTTCCCAATGAAAACCAATTTCATCTTCATTGATTAGTTTTAAATCTAAAGCATCATATAAGCTTACTTGTAAACTTTGTTTTTCTACTTTACAAATTAATTTAGAAGTAGTAATAATATAATGATGATCGTCTTCTGTTATTTCTAAAAAGTTGTAACCTCTTGAAGCATGAATTGTAACACCGTAAGAAAAATCATTTTCAAATTTACCTGTTGTAGTATATCTAAACCTAATAACACTATCTCTAACAACAGTTACTTGTAAAATAACATTGTTTTTAGTCGTAAAATATAAGGTATCTACGTCTTTTTTATATTCAATTATTTCTGAAGGAAATAAATTCCCTTTTTGTTCTAGTTCTGTATTAACAATCATAAATGTTAGTTTTTAACTTATAAAGATTTGTAAATGATAAAATATTAAAGAATTAATTTAACCAAAAATTTTAATATCTGTTATAACCAAAAATATTGCTTATTTATTTAAAAATAAGCGGAATAAAAATTCTTTTATTAAATTTACAAAAGAATTTTTAAACTCATAAAATTGATTTGTTTTATTGTGATGTATAAAAAAATTACCCCTATTTTTTGTTAAAAGTATTATCTAAAAAACTAAATAGGATTTTTTTATACATGTTATTTGTATTTAAAAGCTAACATACCTAAAGGAGGTAAATTAAGTTCTACAGAGTTTTTTCTGTTATTCCATTCTTTTTTATCAGAAATTACCTCTTTATTGTTATAATTACCTGTTCCGTTAAACTTTGTAGCATCACTATTAAAAATATTTCTTAAAGTTCCAGATTTTGGGAGACCTATTCTATAAGTTTCTCTTGGAACGGGTGTTAAGTTTAAAACAATAACAAGATTGTCTTCTTCATTATTTCCTTTTCTCATGTATGATAAAACAGAGTTTTGATGATCTCCGTGATCTATCCATTCAAACCCTTTGTAAGAAAATTGTTTTTGGTGTAAAGCAGGTTCTTTTTTGTAAAGTTTATTTAATTCTTTCACTAAAGTTTGTGCTCCTTTGTGTACGTTATAATCTAATAAATGCCAATCTAAACTTGTTTGAAAATTCCACTCACTTGTTTGTCCAAATTCAGCGCCTTGAAACAGTAGCTTGGTTCCTGGATGCGTAAACATAAAACTATATAGCAATCTTAAATTAGCAAATTTTTGCCACTCATCACCAGGCATTTTGTTTACGATTGCCTTTTTACCATATACAACTTCATCATGAGAAAGAGGAAGCATAAAGTTTTCTGTAAAAGCGTAATTTAGACTAAACGTTAAATCGTTTTGATGATATTTTCTATAAACAGGTTCTTTAGCAAAATACTCTAAAGAATCATGCATCCAACCCATCATCCATTTCATACCAAAACCTAATCCACCATCATAAATAGGTTTAGATACTTTAGGGAAAGATGTAGACTCCTCTGCAATTGTTTGTACATCAGGAAAAGATTTATAAACAGCCATGTTCATTTCTTTTATAAAATCGATGGCTTCTAAATATTCTCTACCTCCAAAAATATTTGATTCCCATTGCCCATCTTCTCTAGAGTAATCTAAAAATAACATAGAAGCAACAGCATCTACTCTTAATCCATCTGCATGAAACTGATCTAACCAAAAAATAGCGTTACTAATTAAAAAAGCTTTTATTTCATTTCTTCCATAATTAAAAATTAAACTTTTCCAATCTTGATGATATCCTTTTCTTTGATCTGGATGTTCGTATAAATGAGATCCATCAAAAAAACCTAAACCATGATCATCAGAAGGAAAGTGAGATGGAACCCAATCTAAAAGAACTCCAATTCCTTTTTCGTGAAATTTATCAACTAAATATTTAAATTCATCCGGGTAACCAAAACGAGCTGTTGGTGCAAAATATCCCGTTAATTGATAACCCCAACTAGGGTCATAAGGATATTCCATAATCGGCATAAATTCTACATGAGTAAAATTCATTTCATCAACATAGTTAACTAATTCCTCAGCCAATTCTATATAGCTTAAAAATCGATTCTCTTCAACTTGTTTTTTCCAAGATCCTAAGTGAACTTCGTAAACAGAAAAAGGTGCATCTAACGCATTGTTTTTCTTTCTGTTTTTCATCCATTTTTTATCTTGCCATTGATAATTATCAGACCAAACCTCAGAAGCGGTTTTTGGTGGATGCTCACACCTTCTTGCAAAAGGATCTGCTTTTTCTGTAACTATATTATTTTGAGAACTTCTTATTTTGTATTTGTAAACAGCACCTTTACCAACTTTTGGTATAAATCCTTCCCAAATTCCACTACCGTCCCAACGTACATATAATTGATGCTCTTTTTCTTGCCAAAAGTTAAAATCACCAATAACAGAAACAGATTTGGCACTAGGAGCCCAAACAGAAAAATAAGTTCCTTCAACACCATCTACGGTTGTAATATGAGAACCAAATTTTTCGTAAAGACGATAATGCTTACCTGCTTGAAAAAGGCTAATATCAAAATCTGAAAATAAACTATAAACTAAAACTTTAGACATGTATTTGTTTTAAAAAGTAACTGTTAAATTGTTGTTCCCTTAGGGATTGTAGCTCCCTTTTTTATAACGATAATACCATCTTTTATAAGGTAGTTTTCTGTTTCGGTATCTTCTAAATGAGAACCCCCATTAATACTTACATCATCTCCTATTCTAGAGTTTTTATCAATAATACAATTATTTATATTACATCGATCTCCTATACCTAATAGGTTTTCTATTTTGTTTTCTTCTATATCTTTTAAAGATTCATAAGTATCATTACCCATCATATAAGTATTGGTAACTGTAGAAGCTTTTCCTATTCTAGACCTAACACCAATAACACTTCTTTCTATTTTATCAGCTTGTATTATACAACCATCAGCAACTACAGCTTTGTTTAAAACAGTTCCAGAAATTTTAGATGTTGGTAAAATTCTTGCTCTTGTATAAACTCTATTTTCATCATATAGATTAAATCTAGGAATATCATCTGTTAAGCCTAAATTAGCTTCGTAAAAAGATCTGATAGTTCCAATATCTGTCCAATAGCCTTCGTATTGATAACTAACTGTTTTATGATTATGGATTGATTGTGGAATAATTTCTTTTCCAAAATCAATAGTATCAGGATTTTTCATTAGTTCTACTAATAAATCTCTATTAAAAATATAGATTCCCATAGAAGCTAAATAGTTTCTACCTTCATTTTTCATTTCTTCACTTACATCAGATGTCCAGTCAGGCAATAATTCTGCAGCTGGTTTTTCTATAAAAGAAGTAATTGTGTTTTCTTCATTTGTTTTTAAAAGTCCAAAACCGGTAGCGTCTTGAGCATTTACAGGGTAAGTAGCTATAGAAATTTCTGCTCCGCTATCTTTATGCTTTTGTATCATGTCTTCAAGATCCATATTATATAATTGATCTCCAGAAAGTATAAGTGCATATTCAAAATCATTTTGTAAAAAATGATGCATACTTTGCCTAACTGCATCCGCTGTTCCTTGAAACCATTTATCACTCTGCATAGTTTGTTCTGCGGCTAAAACATCTACAAATGCCTGACTGAAAAAACTAAAATGATATGTGTTTTTTATATGTTGATTTAACGATGCAGAATTAAACTGAGTTAATACATATATTCTTTTAATATTAGAGTTAATACAGTTAGAAATAGGAATATCTACCAATCTATATTTACCAGCAATAGGTACAGCGGGTTTAGACCTATCTGCTGTTAATGGATATAATCTAGAACCTTGGCCTCCTCCTAAAATGATTGATAGTACACTTTTGTTTAGCATTGTTTATTTTTTTAAAGATTTATAAAGATTTATATATTCTTGAGCAGAGTTGTTCCAAGAATGATCTATAAGCATTATTTTTTTTGAGTTTTGTAAATATTCTTCTTGATTTTTGTAGAATAAATTTGATTTTGTTATTGCAGCGGTTACTTTTTCTATTGTAACACCATTATGGCAAATACCAAATCCATCATCATCTATATCAATTACAGTGTCTTTAAGGCCTCCTATAGTATTTACAATTGGTGTTGTACCATATCTTAAAGAATACATTTGGTTTAAGCCACAAGGCTCAACCCTAGAAGGCATTAATAAAAAGTCTGCACCTGCATAAATTATATGAGACAATCTTTCATCATAACCAATAAAAGAGTTGTAGTTTTTTTCTTCCTGTAATTTATTTAATTGAGTTTCTGTTTCTTTATTACCAGAACCTAATAAAAGTATAGATATGTCGTTTTCTGCTAATGCTCTTTTAAATATTTCAGGAAACAAATCACTTCCTTTTTCTCCTACAAGTCTGCCAATAAAAGCAAAAAGAGGTTTGTCTTTGTCTAAATTAAATTCTTGACAAAGCCATTCTTTATTAGATTTTTTACCTTCAACAGGATTATTACTATCGTAATTACTAATTAAATAATTATCAGTTTTAGGGTTCCATACATTCCAATCAATACCATTTAAAATGCCAACACATTTTTCACTTTCATGTTTTAGTAAATCTTCTAAACCATTAGCATCTTGTTTTAACTCTTCCATATAACTAGGAGATACAGTTGTAACTCTCCAAGCACATTTAATTGCTGCAGCTAATGGATTTATATTACTAGACCAATCTAACAAACCAACTTTAGCAAAGTTGAATTCTGGTATTAAATAAACTTTTTTATGAGAAAACCAACCTTGATACTGGGCGTTATGTATTGTAAATACTGTCGGTATGTTTTTTAAAGACTCATATTTATAAGACTGCGTAATCATAAATGGGATTAACCCAGTATGATGATCATGGACGTGAATAATATCAGGTTTCTTTTCGAATGATAAAAGCCAATCTAAAACTGCTATCTGAAAAGCTAAAAATCGTTCTGTGTCATTTGCAGAATAAACATAACCTGTATATAAAAATTCTGGAATATCTATACAGAAAAGATCAAACTCAAGTGAGTTATTAGATAGTTTTAATACTTTAAAACTGAAAAGTTCTTTACCCATTTCAAGTTTATTCTCATAAACTATTTCAAAATTATTTTCTTGGGTAAATCGATTGTTATAAAAAGGCATTACAACATTACTAGTTGTATTTAGTTTTTTTTGATATTTAGGTAAAGCACCAACAACATCTGCTAAACCACCAATTTTAGCAATAGGGTAACACTCTGCGCTTACATGTAATATGTCCAAAATATAATTTTTTGTTTCAAGCTAAATTTACAAAAATTATATTTATTATTAATCGAGAAATGTATTATTTACAAATGTTTAATAAAAGTGTTGTTTTGTTAAATAATTAATAGGAAGTACTTTTAAATTGATATTTTATTAAGAATTTCTTTGCTTATTTATCTCGTCTTGTAATTGTCTGCGTAGCTTTTGCTCTCTTTCTATAGATTTTTTTCGATGATCTTCAAACTCTTGTTCAACTTCAGCTAAATTACTTTTAGCTTCTTTTGTAACTATATTACTTTTAGAAAATTTAAAGATAAAATAACTCAAAGTTAATATTAATACTGCAATAACACTCCATAATATTAGGTTGTAAGTTGCTTTACTTAATTCTATACCAAGTACAGAGATTGAGCTAGCTTGTTTTAAAGCAGTATCTAATTCTAATTGAGTTTTAGATAAAATATTTTTAGTTTCTTCAATATTATTCTTTTCTGTCTTTAATAAATTCTCTTTCTCAGAAATTAATTTTTGATAGCTTTTTAAAGAGTCTAGAACATTTGTTTTTAATACTTGATATTTATTTTTATCGATAACTTTAAATTGTTGCCAAGTATTTGATACTCTATAAATTTTATCAAACTGTCCATTTATAGAATTATCTTCTTTTTCAGGTGTTTCTTGAGAAAATATAGAAAAAGTACTTATTAAGAAAATGACGAATAATGTGTTAAATTTCATATGTTATTTTTGGGCTGTAAATTTACAAAAAAAACCCAAACAAAATGTTTGGGTTTAAATATAAGCAAGTATTATTATTCTTATTTAATTTTCTCTACAACTGCCTTAAAAGCGTCTGGGTTGTTAACAGCTAAATCAGCCAAAACCTTACGGTTTAAATCGATGTTGTTAGCTTTTACTTTTCCCATAAACTGAGAGTAAGACATTCCGTGTAAACGAGCTGCCGCGTTAATACGCGTAATCCATAAAGAACGGAAGTTTCTCTTATTGTTTTTACGGTCTCTATATGCATAAAGCATACCTTTTTCAACCGCATTTTTTGCTACTGTATAAACGTTTTTTCTACGTCCGAAGTAACCTTTTGCTGCCTTCAAGATTTTTTTTCTTCTATTTCTTGAGGCTACTGAATTTACTGATCTTGGCATAATTTCAATGTGTTTTGTAGTAGGCGATTCTATAAAGAATACTTTTTATTTTAGGCCTAACTCCATGGTTAATAATTAAATTCCCTTGTTAAACCTATTTTAAGTTTAATTGTTGCTTAATGTTAGCTTCATCAACTTTGTGTACTAAACCGTCGTGAGTTAACTTTAATTTACGTTTTTTAGACTTCTTTGTTAAGATGTGACTTTTAAACGCGTGCTTTCTTTTTAATTTTCCAGTACCAGTAACTTTAAATCGTTTTTTGGCGCTAGATTTTGTTTTCATTTTAGGCATCTCTCCTTCGTTTTTATCTTGCTTATTATTGTTAGTTTTAAATTTTGTAAGATTGTATTCTTGAAAAATTTAATAACTTATTTTACTTTTTTTGGAGCAATAAACATAATCATACGTTTACCTTCTAATTTAGGTAACTGCTCAACTTTACCATACTCTTCTAATTCTTGAGCCAATTTTAATAATAAAATTTGCCCTTGTTCTTTAAAAATAATAGAACGTCCTTTAAAGAATACAAATGCTTTTAATTTAGCACCTTCTTGTAAGAACTTAATAGCATGTTTCTTTTTAAATTCATAATCATGCTCATCAGTCTGAGGTCCAAAACGTATTTCTTTAATAGTCACTTTTGTTGCTTTAGACTTTAAAGATTTTTCACGTTTCTTTTGCTCATACAAGAATTTCTTGTAATCAATAATTTTACAAACAGGTGGTTTTGCTTTTGGTGAAATTTCAACCAAATCCAACTCTTGTTCTCTGGCTAATTCTCTTGCTTTTGCTAAAGGATATACACCAACTTCTATATTTTCGCCCACAAGACGAACTTCGTCAACATACCTTATTTTTTCATTAATTCTATGTTGATCTTCTTTGATTACTCTTAATGGCCTTCTTGACCTGCTTCTACGTATTGCTATGACTTATAAATTTTAAATTTAACTTATGGTTGTTTTCCAACCTTTTATTTTTTTTAAGAACTCTTCAAAATTAATTAAAAATTCTTTAATGTTTTACTTTCTTCGTCTTTAATTAAAGAAATAAATTCTTCAATTGTAAAGGTACCAATATCTCCTTCACCATGTTTTCTTACAGAAACTGTGCCATCTTGTTCTTCTTTTTCACCAACAATTACCATAAAAGGTATTTTGTTAACTTCTGCGTCACGAATCTTACGACCAGTTTTTTCACTTCGGTTGTCTACCAAGGCGCGAATTTCGGAATTTTCTAGCGATTCTAAAACTTTTTCTGAATATTTTTGATATTTATCACTGATTGGTAATAAGATAACCTGATCTGGGGTTAACCAAAGAGGGAAATTACCACCTGTATGCTCTAGTAAGACAGCAATAAAACGTTCCATAGATCCAAAAGGCGCTCTATGAATCATGATAGGTCTGTGTTGTTGGTTGTCTGCCCCTTTGTATGTTAAATCGAAACGTTCTGGTAAATTATAATCTACTTGAATAGTACCCAATTGCCAACTTCTTCCTAAAGCATCTTTTACCATAAAGTCTAATTTAGGTCCGTAAAAAGCAGCTTCTCCAGTTTCTACAACTGTAGATAAGCCTTTTTCTTCAGAAGCTTCAATAATTGCAGCTTCTGCTTTTATCCAATTTTCATCTTTACCAATGTATTTTTCAGGTTTTTCAGGGTCTCTTAAAGAGATTTGAGCCTTAAAATCATCAAAACCTAAAGAATTAAACACGTATAAAACTAAATCAATTGTAGCTTTAAACTCATCCTTCAGTTGGTCAGGAGTACAGAAAATGTGTGCGTCATCTTGTGTAAAAGAACGTACACGAGTCATACCATGCAACTCTCCAGATTGTTCATACCTATATACTGTTCCAAATTCAGCGTAACGTTTAGGTAGGTCTTTATAAGAAAAAGGTTTAAAATTATATATTTCACAATGATGTGGACAATTCATAGGTTTTAATAAAAACTCCTCATCCATTTTTGGAGTTTTAATAGGTTGAAAACTATCTTCTCCATATTTTTCATAGTGACCAGAAGTTTCGTATAACTCTTTTTGACCAATATGTGGTGTTACAACCATTTCATAACCACCTTTTTTTAAAGCTTTCTTTAAGAAATCTTCTAAACGTTGTCTTAAAGCAGCTCCTTTTGGTAACCATAAAGGTAAACCTGCACCAACTTTTTGTGAAAAAGTAAATAACTCTAATTCTTTACCTAGTTTTCTATGATCACGTTTTTTAGCCTCTTCTAATAATGCTAAATATTCAGTTAACATTTTTTGTTTAGGGAAGCTTATTCCGTAGATACGAGTTAATTGATTATTTTTTTCGTCACCACGCCAATAAGCACCAGCAACGTTCATTATTTTTATTGCTTTTATAATACCTGTATTAGGTATGTGTCCTCCTCTACATAAATCTGTAAAAGTGCTATGGTCACAGAAAGTAATATCACCGTCAGTTAAGTTCTCAATTAACTCAACTTTATATTGATTATTTTCTTCTTTATATTTAGCTAGAGCATCAGCTTTAGAAACCTCACGGATTTTAAATTCATGCTTTCCACGAGAAATTTCTAAAAATTTCTTTTCAATAGCAGTAAAATCTTTTTCAGAAATAGTGTCTTCTCCTAAATCTATATCGTAATAGAATCCATTATCAATAGCTGGTCCTATAGTAAGTTTTGCATTTGGGTGAAAACTTAAAATAGCTTCTGCTAATACGTGGGCAGAAGAATGCCAGAAAGC
Organism: Polaribacter sp. Asnod1-A03; assembly: GCF_045063585.1. NCBI lineage: Bacteria > Pseudomonadati > Bacteroidota > Flavobacteriia > Flavobacteriales > Flavobacteriaceae > Polaribacter > Polaribacter sp. Asnod1-A03. The sequence continues at coordinate 2,554,513 of NZ_JBEFOE010000009.1, forward strand.
TTTTTTACCGCCGGCGTCATTAAACGTGTATAAAATTAAAGAACCATCGGTGGTTAATGGAGTGGTGGTTTCAACGGTAGTTCCGTTAAAGTTTGCGGATATAACATTTCTAGCGAATCCTTCACTAATGCTTTTTGCAACATCAATAGGAGAGCTGTTTTTAGCAAACTCCTTAACACTTCCGTCAGGTAAAGTAATTTTAATCATTTAATGTATTATATTTTGAAGATGCAAAGATATTGGAAAACAATTTTTCACACAATATATATATGTTTAATAATTGTATTTTTTTTAGTTTTTTCTTTTTTTTCAAGATTTCAAAGAGATTTAGAAGAGTACTCAGAGGATTTTTGTGGTTTAAAGATTTTTAAGATCAAAAAAAGGTGAGTTTTTCACTATATTTTGTGTCATAAAAGAGAATTGTTTGGATTCTAAGACGCAATTTTTGTTGGATTAATTTAAAATAAGAAATTTTAATAATCATATTATAATAGTATAGTTATATAACATTAGATAAAAACAGCGGTTAGTAAAGGTTTAATTTAGGAGATAACTAGTAGTTGAAAAGAAAAAAAACTATTAAAGAGTGGCTCTAGATTTCAAATAAATTCAAATAGGAGGAAAAACATTTATGCATAAAAAGTTAAAAACGAGTGTATTAATAAGTTTGATAAATTAATTTAAAAATAAATTAAATAAATTCCTTGTTGGTTTAATAATGTAGTGTATATTTGCACCCGCTAACGGCAAAATGGTTGTTAGTTTTAGTTCATTGATTTGTAGTTGTATTGAGTTTATTTTCTTGAGTAGTTAGATAAAATAAACACANAGGAACTGATAGTAGAGAGTTTTGGCAACGAGCAGAAGACAGAAATAAAGAAACAGCGGAATTATATGATCAATTAGGATTGTCTCATTACGCAGCAATGGAAGCTTTTGTAAGATGGCATTATTAAAATTAAATATTTAAGCAATAATTTAATGAGCTATTCTATTTTTTTTAAAATTAGGTAGCTCATTTTTAGTTATCAGGATTATAGTCTAAAGGTAAAGAGTTTGCAAATTTTTCATAAGACCAATATCCTTCATAAAAAACGTCTAAAGAATTAACTAAAATGCCTCTTTTGTCTAAAATAGAAGGTAATTTCTTTAAAGGAATAACATAAGAGTTTTGAAAGCTAGGAGTTCTCATTTTACTAAATGCATTCCTTAAAATAAAACCCTTTTCTTCTTTTTCTTTTGTATAGGTAACGCTTATGTTGTTTTCGAAATCTAAAAAATAGTTACCATCTTTTTTAGAAATAATTTCATCAGCAGTAATATTACTTTTATAAAGAAAGTCTTTGTATTTAGGTAATTTTACTTTTCTTATAATTACTAAAGCAGAATCTATTGCATTTTTAGGGTCATCTAAGTTTTTAGAAAAATTGGTATCATTTCTATTTAGTTTTAGCAATTCTCTAGCTTTTTTAATAGTTTCTTCACTTGGTCTATCTTTGTTTGGTACACGCTTAAAAAGGCTTACATTAAAACCTTCTGCTTTAAAATTATTATTAATTACAGATTTTAAAAAATGAACAGTAGAGCCATTATAAGCTAATAATCTGTTTTTTTTCCAACTTTTTTGTTTGTTTCTTCCACCTTCTAAATTTTGATATCTAGCATAACCTAAATAAGAAACATAATTTTGTTTTCTTGTAAAACTGATTAAATCATAGGTGATAATATAGCCTAAACTTTTATTTTTAATCTGTAGAGGTTCTTTTGCAAATGTAGTTAAGGTACTCTTTTTAGCATCAAAATTAAAATGTAAAACTTTAGGGTTTAAAATGGTACAGTTTTTAGAAAATAAAGTAAGTCCTAAAAACTCTCTTTTAAAAATTTCTAAATTGTACTTCCATTCTGTATCATATTTTGTTTTTCCAATAATAATTTCGTCTAATAGGTTTTCATCTTCTTCTAGTAAAAAATGAAAACTTTTTGCTTTTTTATTAGAATCTAATAGGTAATTAATTCTTTTATAACCCATAAAAGAAATGATAAGTTCGTGCGTTCCTTCTTGTATTGGTAACTTAAACTCACCATTACTATTTGTTGTTGTGCCAATCATAGTGTTGTTTAAATAAACAGCAGCACCATCAAGCGGAATTTTATTAATAGTTGTAACTTTTCCTTTTATAATAGTTTGAGAAAAAAGACTACTATAAACAAGCAAAAATAGGACAACAAAAAATCGATTTTTCATGTGATAAAAATAATCATTGAAAAACCGATTTTAATATAATTTCTGTTAATTAGTGTTAACTCTAAAGCAAACCAGCTCTTTTTAGCAAAGCGTCTGGTTTTGGCTCTTTACCTCTAAAACGTTTGTACAATTCCATTGGTTTTTCTGTTCCTCCTTTAGAAAGTACATTTTCTTTAAACTTTGTAGCCACTTCTTTATTGAAAATTCCTTCTTCTAAGAAATATTCAAAAGCATCAGCATCTAAAACTTCTGCCCATTTGTAAGAATAATATCCAGCAGAATATCCGCCTTGAAAAATATGAGAAAAAGCAGTACTCATACAGTTTTCTGCAACATCAGGATATAATTTTGTGTTAGCAAAAGCGTCCTTTTCAAACTCTTTTATAGATTTTATTTTTGATGGATCTTGCCCGTGCCATTGCATATCAAGTAAACCAAAACTAAGTTGACGTAATGTTTGCATTCCTTCATGGAAACTAGCCGATTCCTTTATTTTCTCTACATATTTCATCGGAATAACTTCTCCGGTTTCGTAATGTTTTGCAAACAATTCTAAAGCTTCTTTTTCGAAACACCAGTTTTCTAAAATCTGACTTGGTAATTCTACAAAATCCCAAGAAACCGAAGTCCCAGACAAACTATTATAGGTTGTGTTAGCTAACATTCCGTGTAACGCATGCCCAAATTCATGAAATAACGTTGTAACCTCGTTAAAAGTTAGTAAAGACGGTTTTGTTGCTGTTGGTTTTGTAAAGTTGCAAACAATAGAAACGTGAGGTCTTTCGTTAATTCCGTTTTTAATTTGTTGCGATTTGTAACTTGTCATCCACGCACCATTACGTTTCCCTTTTCTAGGATGATAATCAGCATAAAAAACCGAAATAAAGTTGCCTTCATTATCAGTTACGTTATAAGTTTTAACATCTTCGTGATATTTATCGATATTAGAAACTTCTTCAAAATTTAAATCGTATAATCTTTTGGCAATTTCAAAAACACCATCAATAACATTTTCTAATTTAAAATAAGGTTTTAATAATTCTTGATCTAAATCGAATAATTTTTTCTTTAGTTTTTCTGAATAATAAGCGCCATCCCATTTTTGTAACTGATCGATTCCGTCTAATTTTTTAGCGAAATTTTCTAAGTTTTCAAATTCTTTTAAAGCAGCAGGTTTAGCTTTTTCTAAAAGATTGTTAGAGAAATCGATGACATTTTCTGGTGTTTCTGCCATTCTTTCTTCTAAAACAAAATGTGCATGTGTTTTATAGCCTAACAAATTTGCTCTTTTTTGACGCAGATTTACAATGTCTAAAACAATTTGCTCATTGTTATATTCGTTATCTTGATACGCTTTTTTACCTGCGGCAATTGCCATTTTTTTACGCAATTCTCTATTATCGGCATACGTTAAAAAAGGAATATAACTTGGGTATTGTAATGTAAAGATGTAACCTTCTTTGTTTTGTTCTTGTGCCAATTGTTGTGCAGCTTCTTTTACGCTTTCTGGTAAACCAGCAACATCTTCTTCATTGGTTAGGTGCATTTCGAAAGCATTGGTTTCTGCTAAAACATTTTCGCCAAATTTTAAAGATAATTTAGAAAGTTGTGCATCAATTTCTCTAAGTTTAGTCTTGTTAACTTCATTTAAATTAGCACCATTTCTAGTAAAACCTTTGTATTGTTTGTCTAACAACATTGCTTGTTCTGTTGTTAAATCTAATGTGTCTTTAACATCATAAACAGTTTTTACTTTTTTAAACAAGTCTTCATTTAAAGTAATATCGTTACTAAACTCACTTAACCAAGGGGAAACTTCTTGGGCAATCTTCTGAATTTCATCATTTGTTTCTGCAGAATTTAAGTTGAAAAAGATACTCGTAATTCTTCCTAATTTACTTCCAGTAAAATCTAAAGCAACTGTTGTGTTTTCAAAAGTTGGTGCATCAGTATTTATAACAATTTCATTAATTTCTGTTTTGGCAATTTCTATCCCTTTTTTAATAGCTGGGATATAATCGTCATTAGAAATTTTAGAAAAAGGCGCTGTATTAAAATCTTGTAAAAGTGGATTCATTTTGTAACTTAAATTTTAGAAATCTAAAGGAATTTTTTAATATTTAATCTTGATTATTTTCTAACTCTTGCAGAAGCTTTTTCTACTTTTAATTTTAGTTCTTCTTTGTAAGCTATAATTTTATTTAACACAAGTTCATCCGAAGCACCAATAATTTGTGCTGCTAAAATACCCGCATTTTTTGCGCCATCTAAAGCAACAGTTGCAACAGGCACACCACCTGGCATTTGTAAAATTGATAATACAGAATCCCAACCATCTATAGAATTCCTACTTTTTACAGGAACACCAATTACTGGTAAAGGACTCATACTTGCAACCATTCCTGGTAAATGAGCAGCGCCACCAGCACCAGCAATAATAACTTGTATACCTCTTTTGTGCGCGTTTTTAGAATAGTCTACCAATTTTTCTGGAGTTCTGTGAGCAGAAACAATATCTACTTCTATTTTAATATCAAAACTCTCTAAAATATCTATTGCTTCTTGCATTATTGGAAGATCAGAATCACTTCCCATTATTATTCCTATCATAATTATTTACTTATTACTCTAATCGTTTCTTTAACTTTTTGTGCTATTTCTCTGGCTTTATCAATATCAGTATTTACAATCGTTACATGGCCCATTTTACGAAAAGGACGTGTTTCTTTTTTACCATAAATGTGAGGTGTAACTCCGTCAATTTTTAAAATATCTTCTATGTTTTCGTAAATTACATCACCAGAAAAACCTTCTTCACCAACAAGATTTACCATAATTCCGGCAACTTTGCTATCTGTGTTTCCTAAAGGAAGATTTAAAATAGAACGTACATGTTGTTCAAATTGATTGGTATAACTAGCTTCTATAGAATAATGACCAGAATTGTGTGGTCTTGGAGCAACTTCATTCACCAAAATTTTATTATCTATAGTTTGAAACATTTCTACCGCCAATAAACCTACAAAATCTAATTTACTAACCACTTCTAAAGCGATTTCTCTGGCTTTTTCAGCTATTTTAAAATCGATTCTTGCAGGACAAATAACATATTCTACTTGGTTTGCTTCTGGATGAAATTCCATTTCTACAACCGGATATGTTTTAACTTTACCATCTGCATTTCTTGCAACAATTACAGCCAATTCGTTTTTAAAAGGAATTAATTTTTCTGTAATACACTCAACATTTGGTAAACTTTCTAAATCTTCAATATTTCTAACAATTTTTACACCATTACCATCATATCCAAAACGAGCAGCTTTCCAAACAAAAGGAAAATCAATAATATTGTTTTCAAAAGAGTGTTTTAATTCTTCTAAATAAGCATAATGAGAAAATTCTGCAGTAGGTATATGATGATCTATGTAAAAATTTTTCTGTCTTGCTTTACTTTGTATAATGCGTAAATCTTTAGGCTTTGGGTAAATAGTTAAACCTTCTTTTTCTAGTTTATCTAAAGCATCTAAATTTACATTTTCTATTTCTATAGTTAATAAATCTACCGTTTTACCAAAATTGTAAACAGCATCAAAATCTAAAAGATTTCCAATTACAAATTCGTTACAAATTTGTGCACAAGGTGCATTTTTATTGCTTTCTAAAATAGAAGTATGGATGTCGAGTTTTTGGGTTTCTGCTAAAAGCATTCTTCCTAATTGTCCACCACCAAGAACACCTAGTTTAAAATCTGAAGAAAAATAGTTTTTCACGTTAAATATTGTTGAATTTGCACAAAAATAAGCAACTTATATAAAGTACCCTATTAAAAATTAGTGATTCGAATTGCTGTACCTATTTTGGTAACATTATATTCTATTGCCGGACAAATAAAACCTTCTGTTTGTGGCGCTCCACCAATTCCTTTTCCAACGCCATATTCACTCTCGTCACATTGGCATTTTAAAATAATTCCATTTTCAAATGTCATGGGAGAGTCACAATCTCCTGCAGGACACAATTTATCATAGGCTACAAAATCGCTTCCGTTTACATTTACTAAAAGTACTCCTTTAGAGCCACCAGATAGTTCTACATAACCACCAGGGACATTTACATTTATTAATTCGGGATTATTTAAATCTGTAGTTAAGTTTAGAGGTAAAGATTGTATACAACCATCTAAGTTATCGTTAACAGAGCATCCTAAAAAAGCTAAAATAGACAAAAAGATAAGTGTTTTTTTTATCATAATATTCTTTCGTTTTTATTAAAACGACAGCAAGTTACAAATATTTTGTACATTTGTAATACAATCTCATTCCTGTTAGGGTAATGGGATTTTTAAATTTAAGAAACTATGAGCGAGATATCTTATTATTCAGAAGAAGGATTAAAGAAATTGAAAGATGAATTGGTACAACTAGAGCAAGTTGAGAGACCAAGGGTAACACAAGAAATTGCAGATGCACGAGATAAAGGAGATTTAAGTGAAAATGCAGAATATCATGCCGCAAAAGAAGAGCAATCTCATTTAGAAACTAAAATAGCTAAACTTAAAAACGTTGTAGCCAATGCACGTATTTTAGATGAATCTCAGTTAGATACTTCTAAGGTTTTAATTCATTCTATAGTAAAAATTAAGAATTCTGCAAATGGAATGGAGTTTTCTTACACGTTAGTAGCAGATTCTGAGACAGATGTTAGAAACGGAAAATTATCTGTAAACTCACCAATTGGTAAAGGGTTATTAGGTAAAAAAGTTGGTGATACAGCAGAGATTAAAGTGCCAAACGGAATCATGAAGTTCGAAATTGTAGATATTTCTAGATAGTTTTATTAGAAGCTACTTCCTGCTTTACGTTGTGTCTTTTTTTTTAGAAAAACAAAAAAAGGATGTCACTCCAATCAGGGCTAAACTTGCTTGCAAATTATTTGCATTTTCCAATTTAATTATAGAGTTTTAAAAGTATTAATTCGGGTTTTAGCACTGCTAAAACCCGAATTCTTTTTTATATTTACTATTATAAATAATTTTTTAAGATGAGTATTTTCACAAAAATAATAGAAGGGGAAATCCCTTGTTATAAAGTAGCAGAAAACGAAAATTATATTGCTTTTTTAGATATCAACCCAAATGCAAAAGGGCACACTTTAGTAGTACCAAAAAAAGAAGAAAATAAACTCTTTGATTTGTCTAAAGAAGAATATTTAAATTTAATGGATTTTTCTTACAAAGTTGCAAAAGCATTAGAAAAAGCAGTTTCTTGTAAAAGAGTTTGTATGAGCGTTATTGGTTTAGAAGTACCACATGTGCATGTGCATTTAGTACCTACAGTTCAAATGGCAGATATGCAATTTACACAAAAGGTAAAATTAACAAATGACGAGTTTGTTGCATTAGCAGAAAGTATTGCCGCAGAATTATAATTTTTTTATAGAAAAAGCCTACTATTAGATATTTTAATAGTAGGCTTTCTCGCTTTTTACGCTTAAATATTGAAATTGTTTATTATCTTATATAAGACAAAATTATTTTAAAACTATTTTTTTAGAGATTCGTCCTTCTTCAGTTTCTACGTTTACTATATAGATGGCTTCAGAAAGGTTTTTAATAGGGAGTCTACTTTCTTTTGTTGTTTTGTCAAAATCATTCCATCTGCTTATTTGTTGACCTAAAATATTAAATATTTTTACATTTTTTATCTGTAAACTACTATCATTATTTATTACAACCTCTTTATTATCTTGATCTAAATATATCGAAACAGTTTTATCTAAAATAACAGATTCTGTTACTCCCAAAACATTATCAGTTGATGAGTTTATATCTTTAAAAGCAAGAACAAATCTCTCTGAATATGTACCTTCTACTAGAGTTAACGAAATTTTTGAATTATTTAATAAATAGGAAGTCTCAGTTAGTTTATCTGTTAAATAGACATTATTATTAATTTCATTCCATTCATCTATACCTATAGAAATAGTACCTGTATTTGCCAAAATAATTTCTAAAGGAATCTCTAGGTCATCACTAATTTCTTGTACACCTATAATAGCAAGTTTGCTTTCAATATTTGGTAATTTCCAGTGGATATCTGTTTCTCCAATATCTAAAACTTCAGCATCATAACCGGTTTCAAGTGCAAAAGAGTTTCCTTCTTTAAATGAAGCTCCTATTTGTCTATGTAGTTCTAAATCATCATTTTTATAGTCCATACCTAATTTTATTATAGGTAATAAGTTTTTAAGACTTTCTGTTTTAGATTTCGAGTCTTGGTTATTACTTTTAAAGAAAACAGATTCTGTTCCTTTGCTTATAAACTCTCTTTGACTATTGTTAAAATTAATATTACCACCGTCTGAGTTTCCTAAAATAAAGAAACCTTGACCAATAGGAATAAATGCTCCAGGAACTTTATAATCTCCATTTCCTAATGAAGGAGAATCTTCATCAACTCCATCTCCTTTTAAATTAATATAGTTTATTTTAATATCAGAATTAGAGCTAGCATTAGAATAAATTAATTCTATTTCATCAGATAATTTTACATCTTTTGTAATGTAAGCATTTGTATAGTTATTAGGTGAGTTATCAAGTAAAGTAGAGCTCTCTATTCCATTTATTTTAATATTCAATAATAGAGATTCGTCTGATTTATAATTGATAATTAAAGAATCTGCAATAACATTACTTGTAAAAGTAACTTTTTGATTTAGACTATTAAGTAGAACACCTCCATTACTATTATTTGAAGATGTTTCTGTTGCATTAATATTATTATCTGTATAAGTTTGGGCTCCATTTGATAATGTTCCTGTTTCGGCTTCAATAATACTGTTAGTTTGAGCACCAGCACCATTATTGGTAGAAACTTGATTAGCGGCTAAACCCATCGAGCTATTTCTTATAGCATATCCTCCAATATATCCACTGTAATTGTGACCTTCAGTTTCAGACGCTGTACTTTCTTCACCATCATGTTCCCAAAAATACAAGCTACCTGTTATTACGCTTTCATTATCTTCTATAAATTTTTTCGCGCTAATAGCAGAAGCATATGGATTCCCCACTAAGTAAGATTCTCCTCCTCCAATAGTTGTTGTTAAATCTCCATCTTTTGGGGTACCTGTATACGTGTAGTTTTGAGCAACACCAGGTCCTTTGATAATGAAACCATCTGTTTGAGAGATTGTACCGTTTTTATATTTGTGTGTCCAATTAGATCTACCGTCAGATGATGATGCATAAGTATAAATCCAATAATCTGCTATAGAAATAGGAGATGTAACACTACCATCATAACCCGTTACAAAATTGATATCCTTTACTAAAGATGTAATAGAAGTTGGTGTTGTACCATCTTTTAATACACTTTCTATTGTAAATGTATCTTCACCAACTGTATTTACAGGAGAACTCATATAATTATATCTGTATATACTTGCCACTTCAGAATTTTGATCTATAAGAATTTTACCGAAACCAGAAACTTGTTTTGTTCCGTTATGTGTTTGTACTAACTGTGCTTTGTTTGTATTATCAGAACTTACTAATCTAATTTGGTCTGCAGAAGTAGTAATATTAATACTATTTGTTACAACCAATAAGTTGTCAATAATACTAAAAACACTTCCGTTTCTTATTTCTAGTTTTCTTGCACTTAGTTTCTCTGATGAAGAAAAACTTTCAGAAATTTTTACATTTCTAGATCTATCAGGGTACCCATTATCCCAGTTAGAGTTTGATCTATCTGTAAAATTAAAATTATGTAAACCGGGTTTAATATTAGCATTATCGTTAGCTGTAGTTATTTCTGATAATAAAGGATCATGTGCATGACGTTCTGTAGTGTCATCATTTACTAAGTCAGAATAAGTAATAATATTATCATCTATAAAAGCAACCCATTCAGTACCATCAGCAGTTGTATTTGGAGATAAAATTTCATCTATACGAACATAACTAGTATTGTCTTCTATAGAGTCTATAATATCAATTCTTGTTTCCCAAGCATCGCTGTTAGAAGCTCTTGATAAGGTAATAATGTCATCAGCATCCATAAAATCTGTAACATTTGTATTAACAATCTCAGATGAAGAAGAAACCTTATTAGTAACAGAACCTGCAGATATAAGTATAGATTGACCAGGGTTGATAATATTAGAATTAGATATATAGGCATTAGGTGTATTGCCTGTTTGGTCTCCCGAAGTATTTTTAAATAGTGCAATTATAGTTGCATTTTCGGCAATAAAATTACTTTCATCTATGTTGGTAATTTCTATCCATCGTTCTGTAGATGTTTGATATACTTGTGTGATCATAGGTACTCCACACACGTTAATTGTATTATCTAAAGCATATGTGTTGTAAGTAGAATTATAGTTTGTTACAGCTGTAGAAGTGTCGTTTCCGTTTTCTAAACTTTCAGCCAAACCATTATTACCAACAGGATTATTTGTAATATTTATAACAGCATTAGTAATGTTGGTAGTTATATTAATAGTTTCGTTTTGGCTATATTTGTTTATTACATCAGCACTTTCTAAAACAGTTGGTATACTAGCTTCTATAGTATCGGGGCAATCATCTCCATCAGAGTCTAAATCTAATAAATTAGGTATACCATCATTGTCTGTATCATCAGTTCCTTCTACTGTATCTAAAATACCATCGTTGTCATCATCAATATCATATATATCTGCGATAGAATCACCATCATAATCTCTTAAAATATTAAAGTTTACTGAAGGTGAATCTTCTGTAGTATTGCTGTCTACTTGATCTTGACTGTTTGTTGCTGTATTTGTTAGAGGAGTACTAGCATTAATTCCAGTCATTTCATCTACAATTGTTTCTATTGTAATCATTTCTATTTGACCACTTGTAAGTGTGCCAATAGCCCATTTTGGAGAAGACCAAGAACCAACACTTTCTTCGACATTAACAATTGTTAAACCTTCAGGAATTATATCAGTAATAATAAGGTTTGTTACATCTTCTAAACTTTTACTCTCTACAGTAATCTCAAAAGTAATAGTCTCACCTTCCATAACTTCTGTTTTATCAGAAGTTTTATTGATAATAATATCTGGATTACAATAATATGCAGAGATAGATTGAGAATCATAAGTACATCCTCCTTTAGAAACACGCACATAATAATCACCTGATTCCGAAGGTGAATAATATGGAGTGTTTGCACCAGGTACTAAAACACCATTATCATACCATTGATATGTTTCAAAGTTCTTATTAACAACCTCAAGTCTACCATCAGGCAAACATCCATCTCCTGTAATTAGTATATCTGTAACAGGTACAGTGTCAAATCCAGAAAAATAACCTGCTACTCCAATATGAACACTATATCCAGTAAAACCAACAGCTATTGGCCCAGAAGATTCTACAGATACGTTTCCAGATAAGTTAGAGATATAAAAAGTTTTCCATTCAGAATTACCTGCAACAGTTTCCTCTGTTGGCAAATTTACTACACCTGAGTTATCACTAACTGTAATGTCTGAATTATTTGTAGATGTAGAAGCGATGATAAATACACCTCCTTCAACTGTAGCTCCAGAAAGATCTTTTATATCATAAATAAAATCCATCGTATCGGGTAATAGGCAGTTTACAGGAGCAACAAAATTTAAACTTACTGTTTTAGTGGCATTACTACCAGAAAGTACTTGATATGCATATACGTCTTTTGTAGTTGAAACATGCATGTTCTTACCAACAGATGTACCAGAAAATTTTGAAGAAGGTATTTCAGCATATTCACCAACTCCAATTGTAGTAAAAGGGGTTGTTTCATCATTTACATAGACTTCTGTATTTGATTGAGTTCCGATAATAATAATAAACTCATTACTAGATCCTCCATGACCACGTACAAAAACATACTCTTTACCTAATTTATTTTCTGGAACTGGTTGATCTGCCCCAGCATCTCTAGCTTGGCTACTAGAACTTACACCAAAGTTTAACATTCCATTACTTATGGCGATGTCTTTATCAGAATCAATAGATGCTCCAATCCATCCATCTATATTAGCTGTAGTAGCATTTTTTGCAGCTTCAAGTACATAAGATTCTCCCTTATCTAAAGCAACACTAATAGTATTAGATGTAATACCATCTTTATCTGTTCCTAATCTAAATTTACAATCTGTATCATAACCACTAATAGTTACTGTGGTATTATCTTCTGTAGCCATAATACCTAATGTAGCATTTATATTATCATTATTGGCTTCAATGGGAGCGCCTCCCCATTTAAATTTTTGCCCCAAAGCGGCTCTACCTTTAGAAGTAATTGAAGCCCCTTGTGCACTAGAACGTCCTCGGTAATTAACATAAAATTCTTGTCCTCCAGGAGCTTCAAAGCGTAAACCACTATTTTTTAGAACTACTCCTGTATTACTGTTGGTAACTAATGTTATATTATTATCTCCGTCGGATAATTTATAAGTTTTTGGTGATGATTTAGATAAAGATATTGTAGCAATAGCTGTCGTATTGGTGCCTTGATAAATATTTACATTAAAACTTGAGGTTTCTGGTGTAGATAAATAAACTGTTTGTTGTTTAATTGACTGATTATTTGCATATTGTTTTAGTGGTGGTAAGTAATGCAAATCACTTAATTGACTATATCCCGTTTGGGTTAAAGTTAATATAACTAGACAAATAAATATTTTTTTTATTCTTTTTTCCATTTTACTAAAGCTTTAAATATGAGACTAAAAAATGGTGATTTTATAGTTCTACAAATTTAATAATGACCTTAGAAAGAATATGACGTTTCTATTTGAATGGATTTTTTCTATACTTGAATGTAGAGTATCTTTATTTAAATGGTATTTTCTAGATTAGAAATACTATTCATCTAAATAAAGATGTATTTTAACGAAGTAGAAAAAAAGCTTTTAGCTTTAAAATAAGTTTTATTTTGATAAATAATTTAAGGTGTATTTTAGTAGGTAAATTAAACCTTATTTAGCAAAATTTCGAAAGTAGTTCCTTTGCCTATTTCAGATTTTTGAACAAATATTTTACCATTATGATAATCTTCTACAATGCGTTTAGAAAGAGATAAACCTAAGCCCCAACCTCTTTTTTTAGTGGTAAAACCAGGTTTAAATATTTGTTTAAAAAGTTTTTTAGGGATTCCTTTTCCAGTATCAGAAATGGTAATCTTTATTTTTTTAGAAGTACTTTCTATATTTAGTTTCAGTTTTCCTTTGCCTAACATCGAATCAATTGCGTTTTTGATGAGGTTTTCTATAACCCAACCAAATAACTCGGTATTTATTTTTGTATAAGTTTCTTGATGATGTGCAATAAATGAAAAAGATATTTGCTTAGAGCTTCTAGATTCTAAATAGTCGAATGCTTGTTTTGTAATAGTAATAATGTTTTCTTTTTTTAGTTCTGGTGCAGAACCAATTTTAGAAAAACGATTGGCAATAGTGTTTAATCTATGTACATCTTTTTCTATTTCTTCTACATATTTATCATCAACTTTTTCCATTTTTAAAATAGCAATCCAGCCAAGTAAAGAAGATAAAGGAGTACCAATTTGGTGTGCAGTTTCCTTAGCCATACCTGTCCATAATTTATTGGTTTCAGCAGCTCTATTAGAGTTGAAAAACATGTAAACAACAGATAAAAATAAGACTAGAATTAAAATTAAAGCTAAAGGGTAATAGGTAAGTTTATTTAATAAATCAGAATTACTATAGTAAATATACTGTTTGTTTTCACCAGAAAAACTAACCTCAATTGGAGTGTTTTCTGATTTCATTCTAGTTAGTATTTTTTCTATGTATTTTGGGTTTAAAGCTTTTTTTGAATCTAGATTTTGAGAATTGATAATTTCTCCATTATCATCTACTAAAATCATAGGAATGTTATTGTTATTTTCTATAATTTTTAGGGGTAAGGTTACGCTTGCATCTAAATCCGTACTTGTAGCAATTTCTTTTTGAGCCGCGGCTAAAATTTCCATTTTAGCACGTTCTTCTTGTTTAAATTTTTGAAAGAAAATATATGTATTCCATAAAATTAAAGAAACAATAACTAAAGAAACAATAATTGTAATTCTTCTAAATAAAATACTGTTCGAAAAAATAATCATTAAAACAAATATAAAGGTTTCATCAATATAACTCTTTTTAATAATAGATAGTATTTTATACTGTTGATATTTTAATGATTATTAAGCTTTATTTTTTGTTTAAAATAAGAGGTAGTGTTAATAACTTTGGTAAATAACATTTTTAAAATATTGGACTAAAATCCTCAAAAAAACATACATTTGCCTAAGATTATTTAAAAAAGAGTGATGAAGAAAGTACTTGGAAGGTACTTTTTATTAAATTAGAAATTATGGAAGTTATTGGTAAAGTTAAATTAATAGGAGAAGTTCAAACATTTGGTTCTAATGGTTTTAGAAAAAGAGAACTAGTTGTAACTACAGATGAGCAATACCCACAAATGATAATGATTGAGTTTGTACAAGACAAAACAGATTTGTTAAATAGCTACAAAGTTGGTCAGGATGTTAAGGTATCTATCAATTTAAGAGGAAGAGAGTGGATTAACCCACAAGGAGAAGCTAAATACTTTAACTCTGTACAAGGATGGAGAATAGAAAGTTTATCTCAAGGTGGAGCGCCAAGTAATTTACCTCCAGTAGATCAGTTTGAGCCAACATCTAGTGTTTCTGATGAAGAACCAGATGATTTACCATTCTAAGAATAAAGAATTTTAGATAACTAGAGAGTTAGATTTCTGGGTAAAAATAAAAAAGAGAGATTTCAGTTTTGAAATCTCTCTTTTTTATTTAAAAGTTTTTAAAATATTAGAAAATTTATTTTTTTTCTCCTTTTTTAGGCATTGGCCCTCTTAAATGGATAATTAATCCGTTTAAGAAATTACGTAAAATTTGATCTCCACATTCTACATATTTAGGGTGTTCTTCGCTTCTAAATAATGCGCCTAATTCTCCTTTAGAAACTTTAAAATCTACTAAAGCACAAATGTCTACAATATCAGTATCTCGTAATTTGTGAGCTACGCGTAATTTTTTTAGAATATCATTATTTGTTAATCCCATAAAGCAAATATAATTATTTTTAAACTGAGTTTAATTTACTACTTGAAAAATAGCCCAAGCATAAATTGCAAATCTAACAAAACGAAATAACCCGAAAAAGACAACTTTATTAAACGGGTATTTTATCATTCCTGCTGCAAGACAAGCAATAGAAAAAGGCAACGGTAATAATGCACCGACTAATATTAAAATACCACCCCATTTACGAGTGTTTTTTAAATTTTTAGCCATTTTTACTTCTAAATATTCTTTTACAGATTTAATTCTTAAAGCAGTTTTACCTATAAAATAAGAGATTAATCCACCAGAATAAGATAGAGTAGCTAATATTGCTAAGTTTAAAATTGGTTGATCTGTTTTCTTTGTCCAAGCAATAAACATTTCTGGCGGTATTAACCCCAGCAAAGTTTCAGAAATAAAGAAAGATGTCAAGACTGTAAACCTAGAAAATGTTTCTGTAAAATGATGTAATCCATCATTTATGTTATAAACGTATTTATTAAAAAGAATTAAACTTATAACAACAAGAACAATTGGCCAAAAAGCTTTTTTTAAACTTTCCCAAATAAACATGTAAAAACCGGTTCTAGAGTAGTAGAAATGCATCAACTTTGCTCTATGTTTTTTTGTTTTTTGTTTTTTTTTCTTTGCCATTTTTAATAATTAGCTTTTTCATTAAATAGTTTGCAAAAATAAGGACTTAATTTTGATAAAGTGAAACAATAATTTAGTTTCATGATTTTTTTATGAATTCATTAATTTAGCAACAAATAAAAAAGTATGATTTGGCTCACAGAAAAAATAGAATTTCCTTCTTATGAATATACAACAGACGATGGTGTTATTGCTTTAGGAGGAGATTTATCTGAAGAGAGATTAATTTTTGCATATAAAAACGGTATTTTTCCATGGTTTTCAGAAGGAGAACCAATTGTTTGGTATTGCCCTTACGAAAGAATGGTTTTGTTGCCAGGTGATATAAAAGTTTCTAGATCGATGCGAAAGATTATCAACAAACAAGAATTTACCATAACAGAAAATAAAGCTTTTAAAGAAGTAATTTTTAATTGCAAAAATATTAAAAGAAGCGATGGCTTTGGTACTTGGATTACTGATGATATGGAACAAGCTTACATCAATCTTCATGAAAGAGGCGTTGCAAAATCGATTGAAGTTTGGCAAGACGAAGTGTTGGTTGGTGGTTTATATGGAGTAGAAGTAAATAATGTTTTTTGTGGAGAGAGTATGTTTAGTAAAGTGTCTAATGCATCTAAATTAGCCTTTATTTATTTAGCTAAAAATAAAAATTATCGATTAATAGATTGCCAAATTTATAACGAACATTTAGCAAGTTTAGGAGCTAAAGAAATAGATAGAAAATGGTTTCTTAAAGTTTTAAAAGAGTAATTTTTACCTTTTAATATACATTACCGCAGAATCTTCTATATATTTATTTGGTTTAAATTGTAGTATAAAGTTTTCTTTAACTTGTTTTAAATCTGTGCCTAAATCTTTGGCTTTAGTAACAAATTCTGCAGAAAATTTCTTTGGATCTGTGTACTTAGAAAATAATTTCTCGTACTTTTCAATATTATCAAGCATTCTACCTGTTAATTGCCCAAACCTAATTCTTATAGATTGTACTTGGTGCATGTAGGTTTCTACATTACCCATCCAATTTGTATTATTACCATTTTCTAAAGATTGTAGCTTTTTTAATACTTGTTCTTTACTGTAAACTTTAAATTTACCAATATCAGAATCTAAAGTTGCTGATAAAAATATATTATATTTAGATTTGTCAATTCCGTAAAAAGTAATTTGATCATCTACAAGTGTTTTGTATTCAGATTGTAACTCTTTTAATTCGCTGTCTATTGATTTCCACTCATTATCTAATATTGATTTTTCAGATTCAAACTGTCCAATTGAGTTTAATAAGATTAATACTTCTGGAGTTTTATCCATTAAATCTTCATCTCTACTTTTTAAGTTTGATAAAATTAAAGTAATTCCGGATGTTACTGTTTGAGAGATAGAACCAAAAAGAGGAATCTCGTTAGAAGAGTCGCTTATTAAAGAAATTGTTTTGTCTATATAATCAAAAGTAGTGTTTTTACCTTTCTTTTTGGTGTACCAACTATCGTATTCTTTTTTCCAAGATGTAAATTCAGAATAGTTTTGTAAGTTATCAAACTTACCTAATTTAGTGTAAAACCCGTTAGAAGATAAATACAATTTAGCAGGCTGAATGTCTTTTTGAATTTTTATCAATTCTGTAAAAGCAAGTTGGCCGTTAGACTTAATTTTTACTTTTGGGCTTTCTTCTAATATTTTAATTCTATTATCTAATTCTCTTTGTATTTGTTCTTGTAATTCAATTTTTTGTCCGTATTGTTTTTTACTCAATAAAGACAATTGTTCTGTTAAATTGGTTATTTTAATTTTATTATTTACTAAATCACTCTGTAAGCTATTTAATTCAATATCTCTTTCTGTTTTTATTTGTTCTGATATTGTGTTATCTTGTGCGTTAGAGATTAAAATAATGCTAAAAATTAATAAAGTTTCATAATTTTTTTAGTATGTTTATAAAATTAAGATCATATTTATGCGAATATAATATAGTTTTAATAAATTATATTCTTAATTAACATAGTTGTGGTTTTTAGATTTGGATAAAAACAAAAAAAAATCCTGAGTGTAAACTCAGGGTTTTTGAGGCTTTTAAAAAAAGCTATGTTATTTTTTAGCTAACAAATCTCTAATTTCAGCTAATAAATCTTCTTGACTTGGTCCTGCAGGAGCTGGCGCTGGTGCTGGTTCTTCTTTTTTCTTAGTAGCATTAACACCTTTTACAATCATAAACATTACAAAAGCAACAATTATAAAGTCGATTACGTTAGTAATAAAATCACCATATAAAACAGCAACTTCACCAACAACTTTACCTGTTTCATCAGCAACACCGTCTTTTACAATCCACTTCATTTCTTTAAAGTCTGCATTAAATAGTAACCCAATTAACGGAGAAACGATTCCTCCTGTAAAAGAAGTAACAACTTGTTTAAAAGCTGCACCCATAACAAATCCTACTGCAATATCAATAAGGTTTCCCTTCATTGCAAAGTCTTTAAATTCTTTAAGCATTCCCATTTTGTATAATTTTTAATAAATGTTAGATTACAAAAGTAGTAAAAAAAAGTTTATTTTAACGTTTTTTTAACACGTTGAGAGATTGAGGTTAAAGTTTCGTAAGGAATTGTTTCTGAAATGTCTGCAATATTTTGTATCATTTCTTGGTTATTAAAAACAATAACTTTATCCCCTTCTTTACAATCAATTTTAGTTACATCAACCATAATCATGTCCATACAAACATTACCAATTATAGGTGCTTTTTTATTATTGATGATAACATATCCTTTTTTGTTACCTAATCTTCTAGACAAACCATCTGCATGACCAATTGGTATTGTTGCAGATTTACTAGGGCTTTTAGCCACAAAAGCTCTATTGTAACCCACAGTTTCTCCTGGATCTATCAAATTAATTTGAGAAATAATAGATGTTAGATTATGTGTGTTTTTTAGTTGAGAAGTCTCTTTATAATCATTGCCAAAACCATATAAACCAATACCGAGTCTAACCATGTCGTATTGTGCTTTAGGGTAATTAATTATGCCAGAGGTATTTAAAATATGTAATGTCGGTTTATAATCTAAGTGATTATAAAATTGTTGCGATATATATGTAAAACTATTTATTTGGTTTACTGTAAAATCTTGTTCTTCTAAATCTTCGCTTGCAGCTAAGTGAGAAAATACCGATTCTACTTTTACATGAGTTGTTTTTTTTAAGCAACTTAGAATTTTCGGAATATCTGTATACCAAAACCCTAATCTATTTAAACCTGTATTAAATTTTAAATGAATTGGGTAATTTATTAACGGAACTCTATCTGCTAGTGATAAAAAAGCTTCTAAAATTTTAAAACTATACAAATTAGGTTCTAGCCTATAATCTACAATAGTTTGTAAGTTTTGAATTTGAGGATGTAAAACTAAAATCGGAGTTTTAATTCCGGCATCTCTTAAAGCAATACCTTCTGTTGTGTAAGCTACAGCTAAATAATCTACTTTTTTTTCTAAAAATTTTGCAATTTGTACACTATCACTCCCATAACCAAAAGCTTTAACAACTGCTAAAATTTTAGTTTCTGATTTTAATTTTTGTTTAAAATAATTAAGGTTGTGTTCTAGTGCTTTACTATCAATTTCTAAAACAGTAACATGGTTATTCATCAGCTGAATTTTCATTTTTAGAAGTTTTTTCTTCTTGCTTTTTTTTGGTAGCTTTATAATAAGCCGCTCTACTTAAAGGTTCATACTCTTGTGTTTCCCCTAACATTACCAAATCATCATTTTTAGCTTTTCTAAAACTATAATGCGCTAAGTTTCCGGTATGAGTACAAACAGCATGTACTTTTGTAACATATTCTGCTGTAGCCATTAAAGCTGGCATCGGGCCAAAAGGGTTTCCTTTAAAATCCATATCTAAACCAGCAACAATTACTCTAATACCTCGGTTGGCTAAATCGTTACAAACGGCTACAATTTCATCATCAAAAAACTGAGCTTCATCAATACCAACAACATCAACACTATTTGCAAGTAATCGAATATTAGAAGAAACAGGTACAGGTGTAGATCTAATTCTATTATCGTTATGAGAGACAACTTCTTCTTCATCATAACGTATATCAACCGCAGGTTTAAAAATCTCAACACGTTGTTTTGCAAATTGAGCACGTTTTAAACGTCTAATAAGTTCTTCGGTTTTACCAGAAAACATAGAGCCACAAATAACTTCTATCCAACCAAATTGTTCTGTATGATTTACTGTATTTTCAAGAAACATTTTGTAATTTTAGGCGTTAATTGTTTTTGTAAATTTGAATTTTTAAGCGACAACAAATTTAGCAATATTTACGAGTAAAAAATAACTTCAATAAACAACTTATGCACAAAAAATTAGAAGCAGACTTAATGAGTTTAGCACACAGTATTTTAAAGATGAAAAATAAAGAAGATGTGTTTGCTTTAAAAGAGGTCTCTAAAGAGGTTTATGAAAAATTATCTTTGTTAGCATTTGTAGAAGAGTATGTAAATACAACACCTCATCAAGAAAAAACAAAAGAAGAGTTAGTTTCTGTAGTTGAAAACGCTATAGAGGTTAAAGCAAATACTAAAAATGTAGAAAAAGAAAATATCGAAGAAGAAAAAGTTATTTATCGATTAGAGGAAGAAGCAAAAGAATTTGTTTGGAAAGTTGAAAAAGAAGAAGAAATAGAACAACCTTTTGATGAATTGTTAGAAATAATGCATTCTGAGAAAAAAATTATAGAAGATGAGGTTGTTGTTACAGAAGAGATTACTGAAGAAGAAATAATTGTTGAAGAAAAAATAGTTGTAGAGGAAGATCTACTTATTAAAGAAGAATTTATAGAAGAAGAGTTAATTCTGGAAGATGAACTACCAACGGAGGATATTATGACTAAAGATACAGTTGAAGAAGTTGTTGAGGAAACTATAGATGAAGTAGAAGAAGAGGTTATAAATGATGTTATTAGAGTTGAAGAAAACAAAAATAGAACTTTAGAAGAGGAGTTACAAGACACTATTTCTGTTGACGAGATAGCTACATTGTTTGATATACCTGTTTCAGCACCAAAATCATTAAATGATCGTTTGGCTAAAAATATTCAAATTGGTTTAAATGATAGAATTGCTTTTGTAAAGAATTTGTTTGAAGGAAGTCAAGAAGATTATAATAGAGTAGTTTCTCAATTAAATACTTACGGGTCAGAAAAAGAGGCAAAGAAATTTATTGCTAAAATGATAAAGCCAGATTATGATTGGTCTCAACAAGAAGAGTTAGAAGCTCGTTTTTTAAGTGTAATAGAACGCAGGTTTTCTTAAATAATACTTTGTACTTTTTCTACAATAGTTAAAGGTAAAATACTAGAAGCTGCGTTTTCATAACCTTCAGGATATTTATTACCATAAATAGAAG
The DNA here is from genome assembly GCF_045063585.1 of Polaribacter sp. Asnod1-A03. Classification (NCBI taxonomy): domain Bacteria; kingdom Pseudomonadati; phylum Bacteroidota; class Flavobacteriia; order Flavobacteriales; family Flavobacteriaceae; genus Polaribacter; species Polaribacter sp. Asnod1-A03. Next base: position 2,575,960 of record NZ_JBEFOE010000009.1, read on the forward strand.
TTGGCACTAAAGGATATTCTTTAGTGTCAGCTAACAAAGCATAATTTTCAGGTTGATGAAAAGGCGCAAAACCTGCAAAAGGATGCGTAACTCCCCAAATTGTAATTACTTTTTTACCCAACATTGCCGCTAAATGCGCGTTGCCAGAATCCATAGAAAGCATACAATCTAAGTTAGAAATAGTTGCTAATTCTTCTGTGAAATTTAACTTACCAGCAACAAGAACAATATTTTTGTTTGTTTGCAATGTTTTTAAAGAATCAACATCACTTTTACCACCAAATAATAAAATAGTATTGTTTTTAGAAAGCTCTTCTACAACAATTTTCATCTTCTCTAAAGGATACATTTTGCTTTTATGAGCAGCAAAAGGTGCAATTCCTATTAATTTATTAGCGTCAGAAGATTTTAATAAATTATTAATTGAGGTCGGAATTTCTTTTTTATCAGGAAAAATAGGATTCGATAAATCAATAGTAAATCCCATTTTTCTAAAAACATCTGCATAACGCTCATGAGAAGTTTTTAGTTGAATAAAATTTTCTTTAGAAATCAATTTCTTTTTTTCGTCTCTTCCTTTATCAATTTGATAAAAGCTTTTACCAAGAAAAAAAAGCTTTAAAACATTGCTTCTTAAAACGTTATGAATATCAGCAATATTTGTAATTTTTTCTTTTTTTAGTTCTTTGTATAGTTTAAATAAACCCAAAAAACCTTTGTGTTTTCCTTTTGTATCAACTGGATAAACAGTAACGTTTTTTAAATGACTAAAAAAAGGTGTGTAAAATTTCTGAGTTAAAACAGTAACCTTTATAGAACTGTTTTGTCTTAAAAGTGCGTCTAAAACTGGAACCATAATAGCTACATCTCCCATAGCAGAAAGACGGATTACTAAGATATTTTGGTTAGAGTTTGACAATAAATATTATTTAGATGCTCTTAAAACGGGGTTTAATTCGGCATCATTATACATTTTCATTTGTTTGTACACTTTCATGTATTTATCACCTTTTTCAATATCTTCAATTAAATCATCAATTGCCGTAGATAAATCTGTACGTTGTTCTAAAAGAATTGCTAATTTTTTAGCACATTTTTCTTTATGTTCATCAGTTGCATCTTCACGTACAGTTTCTAAATGCATGTGATAAATTTTTAAAGCTAAAATTGATAAACGATCAATTGCCCAAGCCGGACTTTCAGAGTTTATTTTTGCGTCTTTAGAAACAGTAATATCTTTATATTTATCTAAAAAGTAGCTGTCTATAAACTCTACATTGTCTGTTCTAACTTGGTTAGAAGCATCAATTTTTCTTTTTAAAACAAGCGCATCTTCTGCATTAATATTAGGATCTCTAATAATATCTTCATAAGCCCATTGTGTAGCATCTACCCAACATTTTTCAAACAAAAGAAAATCGATTAAATCACTTTTTTTATCAAAAGGATTTATACAAACCTGTTCTACTTCTGGGTTGCTTTTGTATGTTTTAATACAATTATCAAAAATTTCGTTTGCTTTTTTAGAAAACATATACTTTAATTTAGAGCGCAAAATTACAAAATTAAAGTTAGGTTTTAGGTGATACTATTTCTTAAAATAATGAAAAATTTTAAGAACGATAAAAATGGATTTGTAACAAAATAACACAATGCTCGTCTTCTTTTTAAAACCAAGTATTATGAAAACATTCGCAACATTTTTTTTCGCATTTTTTATTACAGCAATTTCAGCTCAGGAAACAGCATTCAATCAATTTTATAGTGTAAATAAAGAGAAATCAACTTTTTCAATTAATTTATCAGCTTCTTTGGCAGGTTCATTTTTAGACGACGACGATGACAGTGACTTATTAAACATCATTAAAAAATCTAGTGATTTTAAATTGATGATTTTTAACAACCAAGACAACGTAGTTTCTAAAGATTTTAAAAAATTTAGTAGAAAAAATAATTTAAAAACATTAGTAAGAGTAAAAGAAAACAATAGTAATGCAGAATTATTCTTTATAGAAAAAAATAATTACATCAGAGAAATTATTATTAGAACCAATAGCGATTCTGATAAATTAGTATTGTTTGGTGTAAAAACAAAAATTACACACGACGAATTAGCTGCCATGATTTCTTCATCAGATGTAAAATTAGCATCTAATTAAAATATAAAAAAAGAGAAGATTTTAACCAATCTTCTCTTTTAAAGTTTCTATTACTTTTTTACTGTTTCCAATAAAAATTTCTTCGTCAACAATAAAAACCGGGCGTTTTAAAAACGTGTATTCATCTAACAAAAACTGTCTATAATCATTCTCAGACAAGGTTTGGTTTTTTAAATCCATAGATTTATACAACTTTGCACGTTTGTTAAAAAGAGCTTCGTAACTACCAGAAAGCGCGTACATTTCTTCTAATTGTGCTACAGTTATATTATTTGCTTTTATTTCTTGCTTCTCAAAACCATCGGTGTTTACCTCTTTTAAAATTCTTCGGCAAGTATCACAAGTTTGTAAAAAATAGACTTTCTTCATTTTATTAAATTATATTTACAAGACCAAAATTACACATAAAAATGAACATACAATTTGATGTTTTTAGAAAATATCGTCAACTTATTTTAAAAGAAATAGAAGGGTTAACGTTAGAACAATTACATATAATTCCAGCCGGATTTAATAATAATATCGCTTGGAATGTGGCACATTTAGTAGTTACGCAACAACTTTTAAATTATAAATTATCTGGTTTAAACTGTTTGTGTCCAGACGATTTAATCGAAAATTTTAAAAAAGGAACTGTGCCAACTGTAACTTTTTCAGAAGAAGAGTTTGAAGAAGTAAAAGACTTGTTTTCTGGGTTGCCAGACACTTTTGTAGAAGATTATAATGCCGGAATTTTCGAAAACTTTACAGAATATAAAACAAGTGCAGGTTTAGATTTAAACTCTATTGATGATGCAATTACTTTTAATAATTTTCACGAAGGATTGCATTACGCTACTATAAAATGTCTTAAAAAGTTTTTATAGTAGCTATTTCCAGCTTTCCGTTATATCTTTTTTTATGAAAAATAAAAAAAGGATGTCACTTCAATCTGGGCTAAACTTGTTTGCCAACTTATAGAAAACTAAGAAATGAAATTCAATACCAAAACAATTCACGGAGGTCAAAAACCAGAAGAAACAACAGGAGCCGTAATGCCACCTGTTTTTTTAACTTCTACATTTGCAAAAACGAGTCCAACAGAACACAAAGGATTCGAATATTCTAGAGGAGCAAATCCAACAAGAACTGCATTAGAAAAAAGTTTAGCGTCTTTAGAAAACGGTACACATGGTTTTGCATTTGCATCTGGTTTAGCTGCTGTAGATTGTGTTTTACGTTTATTAAAACCTGGAGACGAAATTATTGCTGGAGACGATTTGTATGGCGGAAGTTATAGAATGTTTACCAAATTATTTCAAAAATATGGTTTAGAGTTTTCTTTTGTAAACATGGATGATGTTACAAACATAACAGATAAAATTACAGAAAAAACAAAGTTAGTTTGGATAGAAACACCTACAAATCCGTTAATGAAAATTGCAGATATCAAAGCAATTTCATCCGCAGTAAAAAAGATAGATTCAACGATTTTAGTTGCTGTAGATAATACATTTGCCACACCATATTTACAACAACCGTTAGATTTAGGTACCGATATTGTAATGCATTCTGCAACCAAGTATTTAGGTGGTCATAGCGATTTAATAATGGGTGCTTTAATTGTAAAAGATGTAAAATTAGCAGAAGAGATTCATTTTATACAATATGCAGCTGGCGCAATTTCTGGCCCAATGGATTCTTTTTTGGCTTTAAGAGGTATAAAAACATTACATATTAGAATGCAACGTCATTGCGAAAACGGAATGGAAGTTGCCCAATTTTTAGAAAATCACCCAAAAATAAGTGTTGTTTATTATCCTGGTTTAAAAAACCATCCAAATCATAAATTAGCAAAAAGCCAAATGAAAAATTTTGGAGGAATGGTTTCTTTTAGACTAAAAAATGAGTCTAAAGAAGCAGCTTATGCTTTTTTAAAAAAGACTAAAATATTTACATTGGCAGAATCTTTAGGAGGGGTAGAAAGTTTGTCTAATCATCCTATAAGCATGTCTCACGGTTCAATTCCGGCAGAAGAAAAACAACGCATGGGAATTACGAACTCTTTAATACGTTTAAGTGTTGGTATAGAAGATGCAGAAGATATTTTAGACGATTTAGAACAAGCTTTAAACTAAAATAAAAAAGATGTTATAAACATCCTTTTTATATAATAATATTTTGTATTTTTTAATTAAAGTTAAGATGGTATACTAAACCTAGTTGAAAATTTAACATGATTTCATTACTCTGGTTTTCTTCAACTTTAGCATCTAAAGCATCAATTTTATCAGAAAAGAAATATTGAGAACTAACTTGTAAAGCTAAATCGGTTTTATGTGTTAATTTATATCTTGCTCCTCCATAAAAATTGACTGCAAAACCATGTCCAGAACCAACTTCTAAAGCATCTCCACTAAATTTTTCTGGTAATAGGGTTGGGTCATTTTCCCAATCTCCAAGACTAGTAGTTAAATCATTATTGTAAAAAAAGTAATTAACACCAACGCCGACATAAGGATTGAATGAAACATTGGCATATGGGTTAAAAAAGTTGGTTAAAGACTTAAGGTAATATTCTGCATTAACACCTGTATTTAACATATTTACAGTAGTTTCCATTGCTTTTAACTTTATTCCATTTTCAGAGTTACTATTAGAATAAATGTCATTATGGCTAAATGAGTTACTTATGTATTGTAATTCAGTCTTAATCATTAAATGATCGTGAAGTCCATATTTACGATTCCAACGTTGTGTTAGTTCATAAAAATGAATATAATGAGCAATCGAAAGAGATTGTCCGTTTTGTTTAAAATAGCTAGAAAACTCATCGGGTTGTCCGTAATCTGTTTGCATGTTGTTAAAACCAATAAAGCCACCAATCTCGTAAGTATTGTATTGAGCTTTTAATTGTAAGCTAGAAAAAATTACAAAAACTATTGTTAAGAATATTCTCAAAACTTTGGGGATATTAAGTTACACTCAAATCTAGTTTAAATTTAGCATAAAAGCAAAATTTTGCTAATTATTCTTTTTAACGGTAAAAATATTGCCATCTAAATAATAATTTGCTCTTAACTTTAATTCTTGCGGAAAATAGATAATTTCTTCTGGTTGTCTTTTTAAGAGATAATTACCTGTATCCCATTTATTATTTTTGTTGTTATCTATAATAGCTCTAATATAATAGGTTTTAGGTTGTAAAAGATCGTATCTAATTTGCTCAGAACCGGTAATAAATTTTCTGTTAATAAGGTTGTCTTTGTCTTTGCCTTCTAACAATTCAATAATTAAGTTTTCTCCCGTTTCATTATTTATATCTACAGTAATTCTTCCGTAATCTTCAATTTCTGATGTTGAAAATTTAAAATTTAAAGTATCATTTTTATGTTCATAAATATCATAAATACTTTCTGGTAAAATTTTTAATTGATATTTATCTTGTGGTTTTTTATCAAACAGAAAACCAATTTTATTTTCTTTTTTAGAAAGAAAGCTAGAAAAAGGAACTGCTAGTGTATCTTTATCTATCAAGGATATTTTAGAAGTATCAATCTTAACAATCGGATTACTTGCATTGATAAAAAAAGTGTCTCTAAAGTGTAACGAGCTTGAAACTGTTGGTTTTAAAATTAATGTATCAATTTTTTTCTTGCGCAATTTTACAGTTAATGTATCTATAAACTCTTTGTTTGTTACTATAAAGTTTAGAGAATCTGCTTCAAAAGGAGTGTACCAATAGTTAAGAGAATCTTTATCTATTTCAAATTTAGAAATACTTTTAAAACCTTCTGGAGTATCAGAAGTAATTTTAATTTTTAAATCTTTTGGTTGTTCACCTTCATAACCAAAAGCAATTTTTCCTTTAGAAATTTCGTATGCTCGTTTAAATTTATAAGGAGTTGTTTGTTTAAAAATTGTAATAGGATTCTTTATAATACTATCTCTAGGGAGTGAAATTGTATCTGGGTAAAAACCTATTTTATCTTCTGTAGGATTAAAAAGGTAATCGCTATTGGTTTCTTTTAAAGCAATCATTAAATATTTACCTTTCTTTAAATTAGTTAAATTAAAAATAGTGGTATCTAATGTATTTGTTACATAATTAGGTTTATTTTTAAAGACTATAGAATCATTAAAAGCACTGTCTATTTTATATAATAAAACACTTGTGTTTTTAGGTTTTTCATCTAAATAGGCATCTTTAACACTACCAGAAGATTTTAAAGAATCTATATAATTACCAGTAGAAAAAACATATTTAAAGCTTTCTAATTTGTTGCCTTCATTATTATCTTCAATAGCATTACCAAAGTTTATAATGTAAGTAGTGTTTTCTTGTAAAGTGTCTAAAATACTTAGCTTTAAAAATTTACTAGCTGTACTTTGTGGTGTTACTACCAAAGGACTTTTTAAAGGAGGAGAAACAATAAGTTGCTTTGTTAAATCTTTAAGTTTTATATATTCATCAAAATTTAATCTTATTTCATCCTCATTAAAATTAATAGTCTCATAAGGAGGATCTGCGGTTACAAACAAAGGAGCATCTTCATCTTTTGGTCCTCCTTCTGGATTACCAGTTTTTGCACAGTTTGATAAAAGAATAATTGATATACTAAAAAAAATAAATCTATAAACGAATTTCACAAGCTTAAATTTTATACAAATTAACAATATATTTTTCATTTAAAAATCATAAAATTTATTCTGTGTATGCCATTGTTAAAATACTGATTTTTATATTTTCTGTCTTTTGTAATTCTTTAGCACAAGATTCTAAAGTTGCCCCAGTTGTAATTACATCATCAATTAGCAAAACATGTTTATTTTTAAAGATTGATGTATCTATTAACTGAAATTTTGTATCAATATTATTAAAACGATCAAAACGAGCTTTAAAAGTTTGAGTTTTTGCTGTAGATGTTCTTAATAAAACATTTTCTATCAAAGGTTTTTTTAAATGGTTACTTAAACTTTCTCCGAATTGGGTTACTTGGTTATAACCTCTTTGTTTCAGTTTTTTAGGGTGTAGAGGTACAGGAATAATATAATCAATATCAGTAAATTGATTATTTTCTTTTAAAATTTCTCCTAACCAATTGCCAAAGAAAGTACCAATTTCTTCGTTTCCCTTGTATTTAAGTTCGTGAATCAATTTTTTTGTAATTCCGGTTTTTCTATAAAACAATAAAGCATTTGCTTTTTCAATTTCTATCCTTCCGTAAAAACTCTTTATTATCTTGTTGTCTTTATAATTTGTATAAGCGGTTAAGGGCAAATCGTGTCTACAAAAAGTACAAATGATTTCTTCGTTTTTAGTTAACTGATTATCACAATTAGCGCATAAATCAGGATAAAATATATTAAATAAATCTTTAAAAAGTTTCATATTTATCTTAGCAATTCTTTTTAAATATAGATAAAAAATTCAATATTAAATAATTGAGCATCAAAGTAAAAAAGTTGAAAGATTTTTTCTTGAAAAAATTTTGTAAACGTGTATATTTGCGCTCATTATGGCAAAACAAGAAGATCAATTTAAAAAAGTTTTATCGCACGCAAAAGAATATGGTTATGTTTTTCAGTCTTCTGAAATTTATGATGGATTAAGTGCGGTTTACGATTATGCTCAAAATGGAGTTGAGCTAAAGAAAAATATTAGAGATTATTGGTGGAAAGCAATGGTGCAAATGCACGAAAACATTGTAGGTATAGATGCTTCTATTTTAATGCATCCAACAACTTGGAAAGCTTCAGGTCACGTAGATGCTTTTAACGACCCATTAATTGATAATAAAGATTCTAAAAAACGTTACAGAGCAGATGTTTTAATAGAAGATTATTGCGCAAAAATAGAAGGTAAAATTAATAAAGAAGTTGCCAAAGCAGAAAAACGTTTTGGTGATGCTTTTAATAAAGAAGAATTTTTAGCAACCAACGGAAGAGTTGTTGGTTACCAAGAAAAAATTACTTCAATTTTAGCAAGAATGGGTAAATCTTTAGAAAATGAAGATTTAGCTGATGTTAAATTATTAATTGAAGAATTAGGGATTGTAGATCCTTTAACAGGTTCTAAAAACTGGACAGATGTTAAGCAGTTTAACTTAATGTTTGGTACAAAATTAGGGGCTTCTGCAGAGACTGCGATGGATTTATATTTAAGACCAGAAACTGCGCAAGGTATTTTTGTAAACTTTTTGAATGTACAAAAAACGGGTAGAATGAAAATTCCTTTCGGAATTGCACAAACTGGTAAAGCTTTTAGAAATGAGATTGTTGCAAGACAATTTATTTTTAGAATGCGTGAGTTTGAACAAATGGAAATGCAATTTTTTGTAAAACCAGGTACTCAAAAAGAATGGTATGAAAACTGGAAAGATACTCGTTTAAAATGGCATTTATCTTTAGGGATGGGCGCAGAGAACTACCGTTTTCATGATCATGATAAATTAGCACATTATGCAGATGCAGCAGCAGATATTGAGTTTAATTTTCCTTTCGGATTTAAAGAATTAGAAGGAATTCATTCTCGTACAGATTTCGATTTAAAAGCACACGAAGAATATTCTGGTAAGAAATTACAGTATTTCGATCACGAAGAAAATAAAAGTTACGTGCCTTATGTTGTAGAAACTTCTATTGGTTTAGATAGAATGTTTTTAGCAGTTTTTTCTAATTCTCTACAAGAAGAGGCTTTAGAGAACGGAACAACAAGAACTGTTTTAAAATTACCAGCAGTTTTAGCACCTTTTAAAGCCGCAGTTTTACCTTTGGTTAAAAAAGATGGATTGCCAGAAGTTGCTCGTAAAATTATGGACGATTTAAAATGGGATTTTAACGTTTTTTATGATGAAAAAGATGCTGTTGGTAAACGTTACAGAAGACAAGATGCTGCTGGAACACCATTTTGTATTACGGTAGACCATGATACTTTAGAAGATAATTGTGTAACAATTAGACACAGAGATACAATGGATCAAAAACGTGTTGCTATTGCAGATTTAAAAGAGATTATAAAAGCAGAAGTAGATGTAAAAACGTGGTTACAAAAAATGTAATTAACTTTTTAAAGTATAAAAAAACCTCATCAATTTGATGAGGTTTTTTATTTTATTAAGTATTTATTATAATCTGTATCCAATATTTAAACCAAGTCTAGGTACAATTGTAGGAGAATCTGTACCAAACAAATTTCTACCAATACCACCATAAAGGTCTATTGTAAAACCACCAGAAGAAATGTATTTTGTACCAATAGCAATACCTAAAGCTCCGTCTGTATATTTCTCATAGCTTACATCGTCACTACCTAAATAAGGTACTTCTTCTTTTCCAGAGTTTAAACCCAACCAAACTTCTCCAAAAAAGTTCCATTGTTGGTTTGTTGTAAAATAATTACGATAATAAGGAGTTATCATTGTATTTTCATTGTACCTAAAGTTAGAATCTTGTTTGGCTAAATTAAAAAAAACAGATATACCGGCAGAAGATTCATCAGAAATATAACTTTCATAAGAAAACTCTAAAGTTTTCATTATTACAGCGTCAGCAAAGTCTAATTTTATTTCTTGTTGAGAATAGGTTAAAGAACTTATTAACAAGCCTAAAACTAAAATTATTTTTTTCATGTTTATTTGTTAAAAATTATAAGCTACAAATTTACGAAATTTTGTGGGTATTAAAATCTATAACCCAAAGAGATTCCTCCTCTACCAACAGCTTCTAAAGAATACTCATCTCCACCTAAGTTTCTTCCTAAACCTAAATAAATTTCTGTTGTAAAACCACTTTTAGAAACAAATTTACCACCAATAGAAATACCAAGAGCAACTTCTGTTTTGGTCTCACTACTATAATCGGTGTAATTACCGTAATAGTAATACGTGTTGTCTTCATAGGTATGTAGCATACCAAAACCTTCAATAAAAAAACCTCTTGCAAATTTGCTTGAAAAGTATCTTCTGTAAAAAGGAGTTATAGAAAACTTTCTATATTCTTCTATGTCAGAGCTTTTATCAAAACCAGCTAAAACACCTACACCAAAAGAAGATTCTTCATTTATTAATTGTTCGTAAGATAGATCTAGCCATTCAAAAGCTAAAAGGCCGAGAGCATTTATTTTTACTTCATGCTTTTTATTAATATCTTGCGGATATTCATCTTCTTTTTCTTGGGCTATTAAAACAGTACTTGTAAACAGCAAAAGTAATAGTGTAATTTTTTTCATTTTTTAATTTGTTTTTGGTTGATAATACAAACCTATCAAAAAACAATCCAAAAAATTAAAAAATAGCTCTTAATTGTACACTTCCGGTGTGGATTGTTTTAGAATTTTCACTTTTTCTACCTAAATAACTTAAATTTAGATTTAAAAAATTATTTAATTTTTGATTGAATACTAAGTTCCAAGTGTAATTTTTACCAGATTGTAAACCTTCTAGCATTTGATAAGCTACAGGCGTATTTGTGTCTCCTGTAAAATCATTTAAAAAGATATTTGCATCAGCAGAAATCTGATTCTTTTTACTGTTGATGTACAAATATTCGAAACCAATTTTTTGTTGTTTTAACTCTTCAAACTCTTCTAAAATATTTTCTTTTTGCTTAAAGTGATAAAAAGCAGTAAAACGATTATTATCATTGTAAAGAAAACTAATTTTTGGCTGAATTTCATTAGCATTAACAGTATAGTTTCTATTATTAAAATTTTCTGTCTGTAATTGGTTTTCTGTATTTTTTCCCATCAGCTCAAACAACCAAAACGTTTTAAATTTATGAGCAAAATCTATTTGATGTAATTTGATGTTGTTTTCTTGATTACCAATAATGTATTGCTGTTTGTTTCTGCTTTTACCATAAGTATATGTAATACTGTTTTTTTGTAAATTTTTATTGAAATAAATGCTATTTCTTAAACTATAATTAAGACTAATTAATTTGCTTTCGTCAAAACTAAAAGGATTAAAGTTAAACGAATTTCCTATTCTTTCTTGCTCGTTTTCAATACTTAAAAAACTCTGATTATAAAATTTAGAAATCACTTTTTTAAATTCTGATTTAGAAGACCAAACTCTAGGATTTAAACTTATAGATTGTGTAAATTTTGCACTTTGAGTTGGTGTATATTGTAAATTGGCTTTTGTTAAACGTAAATACTCTGCTTGGTCTTGAAATTCGGCAACTTCAAATTCATCAAAATCTTTAATGCCATCAGAATTATAATCAATCCAAGTATAATAACCCAAACCAGGTTCTGTTTTTATGTAATAATACTCTTGTCTGGCAACATTACCAGAAGAAGTTTCATAACTTGTACCTAAGTTAATAAAGTTATCAAATAATTTCTGACTGAAAACTACTTTAGAATTTAAAGATCTTTCATCTTCTGTAAAATTGTTTTCTGTAACTCTATAATTGGCAAAAACACTTAGGTTTGTTTGTTTATTTTGTAGTAATTTACTGTTTGCGTAAAATGTTTTTCTGTTATTTATTTGGGTAAATTGATTAAACCTTATACTATCATTATCTCTGTAATTAAAACCAATTTTAGCAAAAACATTTGTTGTGTCTCCAATACCAAAATAGGTTTCAAATTCTTTAAATTGATGACTTGTGCTAACGTATTCTTGTGTTGTAATATCTTTTCTGTTATTAGTTTCTAAATTGACAAATACACCCAGCCATTTTTTGTGTAAATCTTGTTCTACCTTTGCTTTTGCAGTTACAAAAGAATTGTTTTCTGTTGTTGATGTGTTTTCTAAAATGCTTCCGTTGGCATAAAATGAGGTGTTATTTAGCCTCATTTTAGTTTGTAATTCATGTTTACTACCAGAAAAAATATCTTTATAAGTCAAGTTATTAAATCTGTATAAAACAAAATCGTTATTTTTATTTTGAAGTATAAATTCTGACTGTAATAAACTTTTTGTTCCGTCGTTGGTTAAAATATTCCAATCTCTATTAAACTCAACAGTTTCCCATCTAAATTCTGTATCAAAGTTTTTTTGAACAAATTCGTGACTGATATTACTTTTTAATTGCCATTTTTTATCGATTAAAGTTTGTTGCCAATCTATTTTAGAAGCAAAACCTTTGTTCTCATTATCGTTAATAGTAGAATATAAATTACCATCGTTATTACTTAAAGCAATTTCTGTATTTAGTATTGTTTTATCAGAAGGGTTATAACTTGATTGTACAATAAATACTTGCGATTTTGTTGGTGGCGTTAAACGAGTTATCGGGTTATAATCTCCTAAATTTTTGCCGACAAAAGTATAAATATTACCAATTGCAGTAGATTCGTCTAAAGCATAATCACCTAAATTAGATCCTACATTTGTAAAAGTTACATTGTATAATTCATCATTTTCAATGTTAGTATATTCAAAGGTTTCTTCATTTCCGTTAATTACTTTTTTGTAAAGAATTTTATTCTCATCAAAAGTGTCTAAATAAGCACTTTCTGAAACCATTAAATCAGAATTGTTACCCGCATTTGCCAAAATTTGTTTCTGGTTATCACTTAAGTCTTGTAAGATTGGTTGATTTTTAGCATCGTTTTCTGAATAAAAATAAGCAGCAATACTAAATTTATCGCTTTTATAAGAAGCTTCATCATAGGTTATAAAACGCGTATAATTTCTTTCGGAATATTGAAAATCAACCCAAATTCTCATATCATTTGTAATTGGGTAAGTAGTGTTAAAAGTTATTTCACCTAGATTGTAATCTACGTTGTAATCGTTTTCTTCTCCACGTTCAATCTTAATTCCGTTAATATAAACTTGTTCGCTACCCTCAATAATTATAATCGCATTTTCATTATTAATTCCTAATATTTTATAAGGTCCTTGGTTACCTTCTACGGCTGTAATATTGTACGTATTAAACCTACCTCTAACCACTGCGCCAGAAGCAGTAGCTTTAAATTTATTGGTAATATCTGCTTCTACCAATAAACCAGAAACTTGTTTTGTAAAGGGTAAAAAATAACTTTTTGTATTTTGTAAAGAAATATCTCCGGCTCTAACTCGCCAATTTTTGGTAAACATTTCAATAAAAATACGATCGAAATCTGTTATGTTTTGCGAATATCCATTTTCTTGAATTGGGATATTTGTATCAAAAATATTAGCTCTTAAAGTAACGTCTTTAGAGAGTTTTCCAGAAATTTCTAAATCTAAAGCAGAGTTTGTAACCGCATTTTGGTTGTTACCAGATGTAATACCTCTTGTAATAAAACCTTTGGTTTGCAAACCATCAAAAAGTTTAACTTCGGATGCCTTTTTATTAGTTGATAAACTGTATAATATGCCTGTGTTTGTACTTTTTGTAAGTATTAATCCTTTATCAAACGGAGTGTAAACTTTGGTGATAAAACCTGGAAGTCTAAAATACTCAACATTAATTTCAGGATATTTTTTAGAGTTGATGATTAAGGTTGCATTGCTAAAATCAATTTTATATTCTGATGAATCGATAATTTTTAAAGAACGATTTAAAACTTTAAATTTTTCTGGGTTTAAGGCTACAGAATCTAATTGAATGGTGTCTTTTTTAACCAATATTTTTCTAGCTCTAAAATCTGTAGAAAAGCTTTGACTTTGGATTGATAATCCAATAAATAACAACAATAAAACTAGAATTCTTTGAATCATAAAAAACGATACAATTGAAACGTAAAAATATGTTTTTTAATATTCTGAAAAGAAAAATTAAAACAACGATTGTTGCTTTACAGGGTTTTCGTGAGCTAGCAACCATTTTTTACGCCAAATTCCGCCAGCGTAACCGGTTAAAGAGCCATCAGAACCAATAACTCTATGACACGGAATAATTATCCAGATTGGATTTTTACCATTTGCAGAAGCAACGGCTCTTATCGCTTTTACATCTCCCAAAGCTTTACTTTGTTCTAAATAAGTTCTGGTTTTATTAAATGGAATGTTCTGTAATTCTGCCCAAACTTTTTTTTGAAAATCGGTTCCTTGTGGATTTAATTTTAAATCGAAATGAGTTCTTTTTCCAGAAAAATATTCTTCTAATTGAGTAGCACAATCTTTTAAACAATCAGTAATTTCTACTGATGTTTCAATATCTTCATCTAAAACAGTTATAGATTGAATTCCGTTTGCATCACCTACAATTTTTGCGGTTCCTAATGGGGTTTTATAATATGCGGTCTGTAGGTTCAATTGATGTTATATTTTTTACGTAATTCTTTTACTTCTTTGTCAGAAGAATAATTCATCATTAATAAACCTTCAACCGTTTTTATTTTCCTGTTTTTAATCTGGTTGGCAATATAATTTCTAGCTTCTTCCGTTTTCTTAAAAGAATCACTAAAAATAGCGATTAATTGCTTGGTATTTGTTTTTGTAAATTTATTTTTTACAATTTGAGTAGCTAAAAAATTAGTAATTAAATTGGTTTCTCTTAAACTACAAATTTGAATTTGTTTTTCTATTTTTTTATCAATTGTAGCAATCTTTACAAAATTTTCTACTCCTTTACTATACATTGGTTCTGTATTAGAATGTGAATTGATTAATCGACCTTCATAATCATCAACAGATAATTGAATAGAAATAATATCAGCGAAATTTATTGTTTCTTTATCAATAATAAATTCATCTTCCGTTATTTTTAGTTTTCCAGTATAATTTATCTGAACATCTTGTTTAGAAAACATGGTAAAAAACTGAGAAATTGCATAAATAATGAAAGAAAAAATAGCTATAGGAAAAAAGAAAGTTTCTAAAAAGTCTAGCTCAAAATATTCTTTATTGATTAAAAGAATCAAAAAAGAAACCATTGCAATACCTAGACTTAAATAAGTATAGGTTTTAGGATGCTCAAAATTGAAGAACTTTTCTTCTGTTGTAATTGTATCAAATACCATTAAATACCAAAAACGTCTTTAGAATTCTGAGTGGTAATTTCTGCAATTTCTTGATAAGAAAGATCATAAATATCAACTAATTTATCAACTACATTGGTTAAATAAGCACTTTCATTTCTTTTTCCTCTAAAAGGTGTTGGCGCTAAATAAGGCGCATCGGTTTCTAAAACAATGTGTTTTAAATCAATTTCATTTAAAAATTTATCGATTTTACCATTTTTAAAAGTAGCAACACCACCAATACCTAATTTCATATTGTAAGAAATGGCTTGTTTTGCTTGTTCTAAAGTTCCGGTAAAACAATGGAAAATCCCTCTTAAATCATCACTTTTTTCTGATTCTAAGACTTCAAAAACTTCGTCGAAAGCATCTCTACAATGTATATTTATAGGCATTTTTTTTTCTTTTGCCCATTGAATTTGAGTTTTAAAAGCATCTTGCTGTTGCGTTAAAAAAGATTTATCCCAATATAAATCCATGCCAATTTCTCCAATAGCATAAAATTTTCTTTGATCGATTAATGCTTTTACTTTGGTCAATTCTTCTAAATAATTTTCTTTTACAGAAGTAGGGTGTAAGCCCATCATTAAAAACACATCGTTAGGAAACTCTTTTTCTAGTTTTAACATGTTTTCTGTGTAAGTAGAATCTATTGCAGGAATAAAAAAGCGAGAAACTCCGGCATCTTTTGCACGCTGAATCATTGCTGCTCTGTCTTCATTAAATTGCTCGGAATATAAATGTGTATGTGTGTCTGTAATCATTATTTATCAAAAATTTCGAGGGTAAAATTACTAAATATTCCACACGTAAACAGTTGTTGCTACTCATTTTATAAAACGTACCTTTGCAGAAAATTAAAAGAGATGACTTTTAAAGAATTAGATTTATCAAATCAGCTACAATATGCTATTGACGATTTAGGATTCGAGAATCCAACGCCAATTCAAGAACAAGCATTTGCGGTAGTTAGATCTGGTAAAGATGTTGTTGGAATTGCGCAAACAGGAACCGGAAAAACGTTTGCTTATATGTTGCCTATTTTACGAGATTTAAAATTCTCTAAGCAACAACACCCAAGAATTTTGGTTTTAGTGCCAACTCGTGAGTTGGTTTTACAAGTAGTAGAAGAGATAGAAAAATTATCAAAATATATAAATACGCGTGTTTTAGGTGTGTATGGTGGTACAAACATCAATACTCAAAAACAAGCAATTTTACAAGGTCAAGATATTATTGTTGCTACTCCTGGTCGTTTATACGATTTGGCTTTAAGTAATGCTTTAAAGTTAAAATCGATTCAGAAATTGGTAATTGATGAAGTTGATGTAATGTTAGATTTAGGTTTTCGTTTTCAGTTGATGAACATTTTTGATGTGATTCCAGAAAAAAGACAAAACGTTTTGTTTTCTGCAACGATGACCGAAGATGTTGATGCTTTAATTTACGATTTCTTTAAAAATCCGACGAAGATTTCTGTTGCAGTAAGTGGAACACCGTTAGATAATATTGAACAAACTTCTTATATTATACCTAACTTTTTTACCAAGGTTAATTTATTAAATGATCTTTTAAAAGATAAAGAAACATTTAGTAAAGTATTAATTTTTGTTGGTTTTAAAAGAACTGCAGATTTGCTATTTAAACATTTAGAAGAAGTGTTTAATGATGAAATGTGTTTAATACATTCTAATAAAACGCAGAATTACAGAATACGTTCTATTCGCCAGTTTGATGAAGGAAAAAATAGAATTTTATTAGCGACAGATGTAATGGCACGTGGTTTAGATTTTGATAATGTTTCTCATGTTATTAATTTTGATACACCAGATTTTCCAGAAAATTATATGCACAGAATAGGTAGAACAGGTCGTGCAGAAAAAGCTGGAAAAACAATTTTATTTTCTACACTTAAAGAGCAAGAAGCAAAAGAAGCTATAGAAACATTGATGGATTATAAAATTCCTGTTTTAGAGTTGCCAGAATATATTGAAATTTCTGAGTTATTAACAGAAGATGAACGTCCAAAAGAAGACCAAGGAATCTCTAAAAATAGAACAGGTTTAGAATATGTTCCAGGACCTGCTTTTCATGAAAAGAGTGAAAAGAATAGTAAAACAAATCAAGGAGGTTCTTACAGAAGAGAAATTGCGGCAAAATACAAGAAACCCAAAACGAGAGGAGATAAAAATTACAACAAACGTAATAAGAAAAAATAATAATGGAGATTTTAACCGAACAAGAGTTGCACAATTTGGCAATGAATATTGTAGGTGAAAAGCTTACAAAAATGGGCTACGAATTTCAAGCAATTAATAGTCAATTAAAAAGACATCCGCAGTTTGTATTATTTAAAAAAGGAGAACCAACTATTTTTGTATTGGTAAAAGCTACTAATAATATTCAAAATCCAAATGAGTATGATGTTCTTTGGATGGAAACTTTTAAAAACCATGCTAAAAAACAAAATGCTAAAGTTTGGTTTGCTGGTGTTGGTATTGCAAATGCAGAAAGTGTAGAAAGTCCTGTGTTTAAAAATCAACCTTATTATGAGGCTTTTGATGATTTTATTAAGATTTTAGAATAATAGTTACTTCAATAAAAATAAAAAAGGGATTTATACACGTGTATAAATCCCTTTTTTATTTGATGTTTTTTAAACTAGATTGCTTTAACTGGGCAACCAATAGCCTTTGTAAAATTAGGGCTTGGTTTTTCTCCTTTTTCTAAAGCGTTAATTGCATTTTCTAAAAACTTAACTTTTACATCTTCTGCAGATTTTGCATTGTCATCAATTGTACCAATATATTGTACTTTTTTATCAGCATCTAATAAAAACACATGAGGTGTTCTTACAGCTCCATATTGTGGAAATATTTTTTGACCTTCATCAGCTAAATACACAAAAGGAAAACTTTTTTCTTTCGCTCTTTCTTGCATTGCAATAAAGCCTTCTTTACCTTCTTCTCCGCTGTAATTTGGGTTAATTGTAACAACAGAATATCCTTTAGGCGCATATTCGTTATGTATTGCAATTAAACGGTCTTCATACATCTTTGCAAAAGGGCATTCGTTACAAGTAAATACAACAATATAACCTTTGGCATTTTTTATGTTTGATAAAGAAAACATTGTTCCGTCTACATTTTTAAGATTAAAATCGGTAGCAACATCACCAATTTTGTAACCGCCAATTTCTTCTAGAGTTTTTGTTTGTTCTGGACTATGATTTCCACCACCTGGAGGAGGTCCTTTTCTATCTCCATGTTCTTTTGGTGGATGTCCATCTGGTCCTCCTGGATGTTCTCCATTTGGTGGTGGACCTTGGTGTTTTTCTGTAGTTGTTTTTTCTTGATTTTCTGTTTTTTCTTTTTTGCAAGAAATAAAAATACTTGCAGTTAAAAAGAATACGGCAATTAGTAAACTTGTTTTTTTCATTGATTGTTAATTAAAGTTTTTATTAATTTCATTTTCTAAATCGGCCAAATTTTCGAAAGAACGTTCGTAAAATAAACGTTTATCTTTATTAAAAATTATAGTAAAAGGGATTGCACCAGACCAGTTTGGGTCAATTTTGTCTATCCATGTATTTGCGTCAGGATCATCTAATAAGATAACATCTGCTGTAATATTTTTCTTTTTTAAGAATGGTTTAAGTTTTGTTTCTATGTCCTTAGGAAAATCCATGCTTATAAATTTTAAATCTACATTTGCATTTTTATTTGCATATTCTTGTAAATAAGGCATCTCTTTAACACAGGGGGCACACCACATTGCCCAAAAGTTAATAATAATAATAATTTTGTTGGTTGTTTTATAAAGAGTTGGCTCTAATTCATCAAAATTATAAACAGGGATATTATTGGTGATTTCTAATGCTGTTTTTGTGTTAGAAGAGTTTTCTGTTTTCTTATTACTGCAGCTAATACTAATTATAAGTATTGTAACAAATGTAAATAGGAGTTTTATTGTTGTTTTCATTAAAAGTTAAATAGTATTATTTAGACAACATTTATTAGAATAGGTTTAATTTATTTCAAAAAAAAACCATCTGAATTTTCAGATGGTTTTTTTGTTAAGAATGAACTGAATTAGTTAGCATCTTGCTCTAATAAATCAAAGAATTGATCTAATTTAGGCATAATGATAATTTTTGTTCTTCTGTTAATCGCTTTGTTTTCTTTAGTGTCATTTGGTGCTAAAGGAATGTATTGACTTCTACCAGCAGCAATTAATCTTTCTGGTTGTACACCATATTTATATTGTAATACTCTAGTGATTGATGTTGCTCTTAAAGCAGATAAATCCCAGTTATCTTGAATAATATTTCTCTTAATAGGAGTAGTATCTGTATGACCTTCAATCATAACTTCCATTTCTGGTTGGTCGTTAATTACTTTAGATATTTTTTCTAAAACAGTGTACGCTTTGTCAGTTATGTTGTAGCTACCGCTTTTAAATAATAATTTATCAGAAATAGAAATAAATACAACAGTTTTTTCAACGTTTACTTGAATGTCTTCATCTTGTATTCCTTCTGATAAGTTTTTAGTTAAATGATATTTTACAGCAAGATTTATAGAATCTTTCTGAGTCATTGCCGTTCTAATTCCATTTATAAATTTATCTTTCTCACTTAATTGAGTAATAACATTTTTAATGTTGTCAGAAGAAGATTGCGTTAAAACAGTTAAGTTTTCTACTTGTTTTATAGCTGTTTTTTTATCTTCTTTTAAAGAATTTACTTGTTCTGTTAACGATGCAACTTTAGATGTCCCTTTTTCATTTTCTAATAAACTTTGTTGCAGCTGAGCCTTTACATCTACAAGTTCAGTTTGTAACTCTGTATAAACTTTCTTAGATACACAAGAAGCTGCGATTACAGTAATTAATAGTAGTAACGATATTTTTTTCATCTTTATTCTTAAATTAAATTCATTCACAAATTTAACAAAATCAATTAATAATTATCGTGTTTTTAGAGATTTTATGAAAATTTTATATGTTATTTTTGCTTCAAAATCTATAAACTAATGAAACTTATAAAAATAGCTATATTATTTATCATTTTATCATTTTTATCCGCTTGTAGTAAAGAAAATGTAAAAAATAAACATCAATTAACAGGGCGTGTTTTTGGTACAACCTATAGTATTACTTATTTAGACAGTAAATTTAACTTTCAAGAATCTTTAGATAGCTTATTTTACTTAATAAATAAGTCTACATCTACTTATATTTCTACATCAGATATTTCTAAAATAAATAAAGGAGATACTACAATTGTAGTTGATGAAATTTTTACAGAAGTTTTTAAAAAATCAAAAAGAATTTATAAAGAAACAGAAGGCTATTTTGACCCTACAGTGGGTAATCTTGTTAATGCATATGGTTTTGGACCTAAAAAGGATAAAATTAATTTAACAGAAGAACAGGTTAAAGATCAAATGCAATATGTAGGTTTAGATAAAATTTATTTAAAAAATGGACTCATTGTAAAAGAAGATTCAAAAATATATTTAGATTTTAATTCGATTGCTAAAGGGTTTGCAATAGATGTTGTTGCTCGCTTTTTTGAAGATAAAAATATAGAAAGTTATTTGATTGAAATAGGAGGAGAAATACGAGCAAAAGGATTAAAAATGAACAATAAACCTTGGTTGATAAAATTGGTTAACCCACTAAAATCAGAAGATAATTCAGGTTTTGAAATTATTAATCTTTCAAATAAATCTATGGCAACCTCCGGTAATTATAGAAAATTTAGAGTAGATGATAATGGAAAAAAATATGTACATACAGTAAACCCTAAAACTGGTTATGCAACAGAAAGTAATTTATTAAGTGCATCGGTTATTGCAAATGTAGATTGTGCAGATGTTGATGCTTATGCTACAGCATTTATGGCAATGGGATTAGAAAAGACAAAAGACTTTTTAAAAAATAATAATGAAATTAAAGTAATTCTTCTTTACTCTGGTAAAAATGGAGAAATAGAAGAGTATAGAACTTATAATTACGAGTAAGGTAAGTACTTGTTTTATAAGTGATATTTGTATTATATTGCATTCAAAATTGAAAACTATCATCATAGAAATGAAGAAAACAATATTACCGATTTTATGTTTATTTTTTTTTGCTAAATCCATAGCACAATCTAATAAGGATATAGCAAACGTATATATAAAAAGAGCATGGGAAAAATATAATAATATAGAAAATAAAGAAGAATCTTTAATAGATTTTAATAAAGCAATTACTTATTTAGATACAATAGAAGACTTAGATATTGCAAAATTAGGAGCTTATATCCATTTTAAAGTTGGCGATTTTGAAAAATCTAAAAATTATGCTGAACAGTATTTTACAATTAATGGAGACAACAAAACAGAAGAATATGTAGAGTTTGTAGAATTGTATGTAAACATAAACGAAGAAATAGAGGCAGCAGAAGCTGCAAGGTTAGCAGAAGAAAAAAGATTAGAAGAAGAGCGCCTACTTAAAGAAAAAGAAATAAGAAGAATAGAGTATTTAACACAAACTTGGACAGATAAGTCTAGAGCCTTGTCATTAAAAGTTGATAGCGTTTACAGTTTTAATAAAAATAATCTTGCAATTTATACAAAAGGTGAAAATTTTGGAATTTTAAATGACAAAGGAGTTGTTATCGTTAAAGCAGATAAATATAAAGACTTTATTAGTTATGATGGTTTTATTATACTAAAAGACAAGAAAGAAGAACCAACTAAAATATATTGTTTTGATTCTAAAAAAAAGCAAGGTTTTTTATTACCTAACATAGCAGGTTTTAATACTTTATCAACAAATTATGGTCAGATAATGTTACCTAGAGGTAATGGCATGTTGGTTGCTTATCCAAACAACTCTTCTAAACCTGTGGTTTATGATTTAAACTCTAAAGAAATTGTAAAAACAGCTATTGATGAAGAATTTTTAAAAGAATTAAAAAAGAATGATATTCTTGATAAATATAATAAAGGCGGAGAAGTTAAAATAAATAAAGAGTGGTATGGTTTAGGTACTCATTTAGGAGGGGGTATTTTTTCTTTAGATTTTGATAAAAATTTGCGAGTACATTCTTATTTCTGTTCTATTGATGGTAAAGTTTTATCTGTAACTGAAGATTATCAATTTATAGGGCCTTTTTATAATGATAAATTCCAGGCTATTAAAGAGGATAAAATATATTGGATAGATCAACGAGGAGTTGAAGTAGATGCTGCCAAGGATGAATTTGTTACTTATAAAGGTAAATCTAAAGTTGTAAAACTAGAAGAAGGAACTTATCAGATTATGCAAAATGATGTAATTATTTTAGGTGATGAAAAATTAGAAACATTACCAGATTATATAAAGAAATATAGTAATTAACTATTTATAGCATACAGGAAGAATTTCATTCTTCATTAAACAAAATCGTTCTAGTTTTTCTGGATCGATTTTTTTTGTGTAATCTATTTCATTAACATTAAAACCGATGGTTCTAAGCTTGTTAAAATAATCTCTACCATAAACTCTAACATGGTCGTATTGACCAAAAATTTCTGATCGTTCTTTTTTGTCAGTTATAGAATCATCTTCAAAAGTAGTTTGTCTAGATAAATCTTGCGGGATTTGAAAAATGCCAAAACCACCTTTTTTCATCACTCTAAACAATTCTTGCATTGCCTTTGTGTCATCTGTAATATGTTCTAATACATGATTACAAAAAACGACATCAAAAGTATTATCTTTAAAAGGCAAATCGCATATATCTGCTTTTACATCTGCAATGGGAGATTCTAAATCAGAAGTTATATAATCTAGATTTTTTTGTTTTCTAAAAAGATCTAAAAAACATTGCTCGGGTGCAATGTGTAATGTTTTTAGTTTTTTTGTCGAAGTAAAAAAATCAGTTCCATCTCTTAAAAATAACCACATTAATCGGTGTCTTTCTAAAGATAAAGTTGATGGAGAAAGTGCATTTTCTCGTTGTTTTCCATATCCGTATGGTAAAAATTTTCGAAAACTTTTACCATCTATCGGATCTGTATATTTATTACCTTTTAAAGTAAGTGCAATAATTGGTCTAACTATATAGCTGACTTTTATTAACCAAGGTCTGGGTACTGTGTTAAGTATAGATTTAAATATAGACACTAATTAGTTTGCTCTAAATTCATCTTCTTCATTAGTTTCAATACCTAATGCTTCATGAACGTATTTGAATGTAGAAAGTAATTCTGGTTTACCATTAAGAATAGCAACATCATGCTCAAAATGTGCAGACGGTTTGTTGTCTAAAGTAGTAATTGTCCAACCATCAGAATGTTGTCTTATTTTATGGGTTCCCATATTGGTCATAGGCTCTATGGCAACAACCATTCCTTCAACAAATTTCTTTCCTCTTCCTCTTTTTCCGTAGTTAGGCATATTGGGGTCTTCGTGCATTTTTCTTCCTAAACCATGTCCTACCAACTCTCTTACAACTCCATAACCATGATCTTCAGTAAATTTTTGAATAGCGAAACCTACATCACCAACTCTATTACCAACTTTAAATTCACGGATACCAACGTATAAACTCTCTCTGGTTACGTCTAAAAGTTTTTTAGTCTCTGTGGCAATTTCTCCTATAGCAAAAGTATAAGCATGATCTCCATAAAAACCATTTTTTAAAGCACCACAATCTATAGAGATAATGTCTCCTTCAACTAAAGGTTTTTTATTAGGAATACCATGTACAACTTGTTCATTAGGGCTCATACATAAAGAGTTCGGGAAATCATACAAACCTAAAAAACCAGGTACTGCACCTTCTGCTCTAATAAATTCTTCTGCAAGTTTGTCTAAATATAAAGTAGAAACGCCAGGTTTTATTTCTTTAGCAAGCATACCTAAAGTTTTAGAAACTATTAAAGCACTTTCGCGCATAATTTCTATTTCTTCTCTTGTTTTTATTTTAATCATTTTAAAAAAATTGAACCGCAAAGTTACTACATTTTAGATTATTAAAAAGTGTCTTTTCTTATTTGAAAAATGAGAAAAATCCTTTTTTCTTCTTTACTGGTGGTTCGTAATTAAAGATTTCTTTATGTATTGCTGTCCAACCTAAAAAACCACCAACATTTCTATCATCAATAAATAAATCTGCGTGAATTTTACGACTATATTTTTCGTCATACTCTTCTTCTGGAAAGTTTTTATTTACGGCATAAAATTCTATGCCATTTTCTTTACAGAAATCTACCGCTTCTTGTAATTTTCTTCCACTTCTATATGTCCAAAGTATTAATCGATGGCCTTGTGACTGTAGTCTTTTTAATGTGTCAAATGCAAAAATTATTTCTTCACCAATTTTAGGATAAGCATCTTCTACAATGGTACCGTCAAAATCTACAGCAATAATAAGTGGGTTATTAGGTATCATTAATTGTCGTAAGAATGTTTATATGTTTCTCCTGAAACAATATTTAATATATCCTTTTCTAAAGATTCTCTAGCATATTCTACGTACCTACCAATTTCTTTACCATTTTTATAAAAAATAAAAGTAGGTACTCGTATAATGTTAAAACCTTCTTGTAGGTTATCTGGCGTTTTTTTACTTCTGTTAACAGTAATTAACTCTAAATTATTTAAATTGTAACCAGTTTCTTCTAATATTTTATAAAAATGAGGAACTTCTCTTTTACTATCTCCACACCAAGTACCCATAAACCCTATAATATTAACGCCTTTTAATTCTTTTTTAAGGGCATTAATTGTTGATTCTTCTGGTACATACGCCTTATATTTAGTGTTAAACCAAGATTTATAAGGCGCTTGATTAAATGATTCTTTATTAGCTACACCAATTAAATTGCCTGTTTTATCTTTAATTGCATTTATTTCTTTAGGTTCAGTTACTTTTTGTTGTGCTGAACAAGATACCAAAATGATTATACAAGTTAATAAAAAAAGCTTTTTCATATTAGTGGTAAAAATTATAATAAAGAGTGCTGAGTCATTTCTTCAGGTTGTTCTACACCTATTAATTCTAAAATAGTAGGAGCAATATCACCTAAAACACCACTGTTTATAGACTTTATTTCTTTATCAATTAAAATAAAAGGAACAGGGTTTGTTGTATGTGCTGTATGTGGAGACCCATCAGGATTCATCATCGTTTCACAATTACCATGGTCGGCGATTAATAAAATAGAATAACCATTGTCTAAACCGGTCTCTATAACTTCTTTTGCACATTCATCTACAGCTTCACAAGCTTTTATAGCAGCCTCCATAATTCCTGTATGACCAACCATATCTCCATTGGCAAAATTTAAACATACAAAATCTGCTTCTCCTTTCTTTAAGTCTTCACAAAGAGCATCTTTTAATTCGTAAGCAGACATTTCTGGTTTTAAATCATAAGTTGCTACTTTTGGCGAGTTTCTTAAAATTCTAGACTCACCTTCAAAAGGTTCTTCTTGACCTCCTGAAAAGAAAAAAGTTACGTGCGGATATTTTTCAGTTTCTGCAATTCTAATTTGCTTTTTACCAGCTTTAGATAAAACTTCTCCTAACGTATTTTTAATATTATCATTATTATAAATTACATTTATCCCTGTAAAACTTGCATCGTATAAAGTTATAGTTGTGTAGTATAAGTTTAATTTTTTCATTCCAAATTCAGGAAAATCCATCTGAGATAAAGCATTTGTTAGCTCTCTACCTCTGTCTGTTCTATAGTTAAAAAATAAAACAACATCACCTTCTTTTATTTGAGCTTTAGGAGAACCATCTGCTTTGGTTGCAACGATTGGTTTATGAAACTCATCAGTAATACCGTTTTCATAATTAACGTTCATAGTAGCAATTATGTCGGTAGTTTTTACACCAACACCATTTACAACACCGTCATAAGCTTCTTTAACACGTTCCCATCTATTATCTCTATCCATAGCATAATAACGACCAGTAATAGTTGCTATTTCTCCGCCATTCTCATTCATATACTCTTGAATGTCGTTTATAAAATAAGTTCCAGATTTAGGGTCACAATCTCTACCGTCTGTAAAAGCATGTAAATACACATTATCAATTTCATTTTCTTTAGCAACGTCAATTAAACCTTTTAAATGATCTATGTGTGCATGAATACCTCCATTAGAAACTAAGCCTAATAAATGAACATCTTTGTTATTTTCTTTGGCATATTTAAAAGTGTCTAATAATGCTTTTTCTTTACCTAAAGTTTTTTCTTTAACAGCTTTGTTTATTCTAGCTAAATTCTGATATACAATTCTACCAGCTCCTAAATTCATGTGACCAACTTCAGAGTTTCCCATTTGTCCTTCAGGTAAACCAACATGTTTTCCATCTGTTCTTAATTGAGCATTTGGGTATTTGTCATATAAACTATTAATATAAGGCGTTTTTGCATTGTAAATAGCGGATACTTTTGGGTCTTGTGTAATTCCCCAACCATCCAAAATCATAAGTATAACTTTCTTGTTCATTGTCTTAGAATTGAGTAGTAAAATTAAGAAATATTTTATCGTTTTTATTCCTTTTGGTAATTTTTTACGAAACCGATAACGTAAATTAAAGATTATAAATAAAAGTTATTTTTTGTGAAACATTTTAAGTTATTAAGAGTCTTTAGAGTGTAGTCATTAAAAAATCAACGAAAACATTTTTAGTGCTAGCTTAGGATAATCTATTTGAATTAATTAACCTAAATTGAATGACAAGAGGCTGTATAAAATATAGTCTCTTTTTATTATTGTGGATAAAGCATAAAATAGAATTTTAACAACTTACAAAAAGGAAATCAATATTATAATGTTTAATTTTGAGAGAATAATTCAATAATTATTTTTGATGAGTTTACATTTTGAATTGAATGAAGTAACTAAAAAGTTGCCTAAACATTTACATAAATTTATTGTTAAACAACCATATAGTGAGTATACTTCTCAAAACCAATCGGTTTGGAGATATGTAATGAGAATGAATGTTGATTATTTGAGTAAAGTTGCTCATAAATCTTATCTACCTGGATTAGAAAAAACAGGAATTTCTCTTGAAAATATTCCTCATATGGAAGGAATGAATCGAATTTTGAAAGAAATTGGTTGGGCTGCAGTTTCTGTAGATGGTTTTATTCCACCAAATGCTTTTATGGAATTTCAAGCATACAATGTTTTGGTAATTGCTTCGGATATGAGAACGATTAATCACATAGAATATACACCAGCACCAGATATTATTCATGAAGCAGCTGGTCATGCGCCTATTATTGCAAACCCAGAATACTCTGAATATTTAAGACGTTTTGGCGAAATAGGTAGCAAAGCAATTTCTTCTGCTAAAGATTATGAAATGTATGAAGCTATTAGACTTTTATCAATTTTAAAAGAAGATCCAAATTCATCAGAAAAAGACATTAACGAAGCGCAAAAACAAGTTGAATGGTTGCAAGATAATATGGGCGAATTGTCTGAAATGGCACAAATAAGAAATTTACATTGGTGGACTGTAGAATATGGTTTGATTGGTACTGTAGAAAACCCTAAAATTTATGGAGCCGGATTACTATCTTCAATTGGAGAAAGTACTTGGTGTATGAAAGACGAAGTTAAAAAACTACCTTATTCCATTGAAGCTGCTAATACAAATTTTGATATTACAAAACCTCAACCTCAATTATTTGTAACGCCAGATTTTGCGTATCTAAGTTTAATTTTAAGTGAATTTGCTAATACAATGGCTTTAAGAACCGGAGGTTTAAAAGGTATTAAAAAATTGATAGATTCTAAAAATTTAGGTACAATAGAATTAACAACAGGAATTCAAATTTCTGGAGTTTTTACAAATGTTATTCAACATAAAAATAACAAAGTAGCCTATTTTCAAACAACAGGGGTAACGGCGTTATCAAATAGAGATAAAGAATTAATTGGTCATGGAGTAACAAAACATGCTAGTGGTTTTGGCTCTCCTGTAGGGAAGTTAAAAGGAATCAATTTGCCAATAGAAGACATGAGTCCGAGAGATTTAAAAGCTTACGGAATTTATGAAGGCGAGTTTATGACACTAGAATTTGAAAGTGGAATTGTTGTAAAAGGAAAAGCAATTACAGGTACTAGAGATTTAAGAGGGAAAATTTTAATTATTTCTTTGGATGATTGTACTGTTACGTACAAAGATCAAGTTTTATTTAAATCAGAATGGGGAATTTATGATATGGCAATTGGTAAAGAAGTAATTTCTGCTTATTCTGGTGCTGCAGATGTAGCTTCTTTTGAGGACACAAGTAAAATTTCTGAAGTTAAAACACACAAGATAATATATTCAGATAAAGAGAAAGAATTGTATGCTTTATACGACCAAGTAAGAGAAATGCGTGAAACCAATTTAGCATCAGAAAAAAATATAACAGAAATATTTAATCAGTTAAATGTTAAATTTTCTAATGATTGGTTATTGCAGTTAGAAATCTATGAAGTAGCTTTGCAGAATAACTATACTATAAAATCTAAAATCTTTAAAAGATTAGAAGAACTAAAGTGTAACAAAAGCTACACAAAGCTAATAGAAAATGGATTAGTTTTGTGCAAAAATAATTAGATAGTATGGGTTTGTTTAACTTTTTTAAAAGAAAAAATATGAGTGTAGAAATTAAAGAATACTTAGAAAAAGGTGCTGTTGTTTTAGATGTTAGAACATTAGAAGAATGGAATGATGGACACTCTGAAGGTGCAAAACATATTGTATTGCAAACAATACCTGAACATGTAGATGAAATAAAGTCTTGGAACAAACCAGTAATTGCTGTTTGTAGAAGTGGAGCAAGAAGCGGACAAGCGACTCAGTTTTTAACAAATAATGGAGTTGATGTAATTAATGGAGGACCATGGGGAGATGTTGATCAATATTTATAAAATAGTAATTGATTAATATCACATTTAAATAAGAAAGAGTTGTAATATTTTATTACAACTCTTTCTTATTTATAGAACCGCCTATTATTATTATTATATTTTAATTACTGAAGCCATTTTCTTGGTACTTCTGTATTTTACTATGAACATTTATAGATTGCTTAAATTTTTTTATAATAGTAAATATGCCTCCTAAGATTGCACCTACAAAAGCACCCATGTTTAAAGGGTCGTAATGGTGACCTGTGATGAAGTATTTTATATAAAAAACAGCGATTCCAATTAGAATTGAAACCATAAAGGTTTGCAATTTAGATTTGGTAAAATGAGCATAAATACCACATACAACACCTGTAATTATGGATGTTGCGGTAATTTTAGTTAAAAATAACTCAATTAAAATAGTATCTTTAGGAACAAACATTGTTGTTATAGACATGCCTGTTATAATTCCAAAAGTTATGCCAATTAATACTTTTATAATCATCTGTTAGAGGGGTTATGATTTTATAAATATACGTTTTTTCCTATTAAAAGGAGATAAAAGAAAATTGACTTTTTAGTTTTTCCTTTTTTGTTTTTAATTTTTTTAAAAACTGCTGATGTTGAGCAGAGTTTTCGTTAAATGGCCTATGTAGAATTCCTTTTTGTATAACATCAATTTCTTTCATTGTTGATATTGTCTCATCAGAAAACCAAGTATCAACAAAACGTTGCCAAATATAATTAATGGCTGTTTTGTTTGGATGAATTAGATCTTCTGCGTAAAAACGATAATCGCGCAATTCATCCATCATAATTTCATAAGAAGGAAAATAATGTGTTTTTTCTCTAATATCAATAATATTATGAATAGCAGAGATTAAATGACTTTTACTTTGTGTGTTTTCTATAAATCCGTCTTTTAAATGACGAACAGGCGAAACTGTAAAAAGTATGTTTACGCATGGGTTTTCAGATTTTAAAAGCACAATTATTGCTTGTAAAGATGTGGTAATTTCATTAACAGATAATAGTTCTTTTAAGAATTTTTTTTGCGGAATTTTATGGCAATTTGCAACAATTTTATCGTCTTCAATAAAACGATAAACCCAAGAAGTACCCAAGGTAATTATAATATGGGAAGCTTCTTTTAAATTCTTATTGATAACTAAAATTGCTGAATTTAAGTTGTTTAAAAGCGTATTTTTATCAAGAGAACTTAAGTTAGAATGTGCGTCAAAAGAATGCCAAGTTTCATTTTGATAAATAACATCTTCGCTTATATATTCTTTTTGATTGATAGCATTTGTAATTAAGTTTTCTATTGACTTTGGATGAAAAAGAATTCCGAATGGATTTTGTGTAGATTGATATTTAAAATAATTTAATTTATCTCCAATGTTTTCAGAAAAGCAAGAACCTAACATCAAAATTTTAGATTTATAATCTATAAGATTTCTAGATTCTTGCTTTAAAGGTATTTTAGTTTGCAATTTCATGTTTATGTAACATTTTCAATTATCAGCGTCTAATATTTTAAATAAAGATATTTAATCATGAAAAATAAGAACACAAAACCTCAATCATTAAAAAATAAATTAGTAAAGTTTTATAAATGCGAACTAAAAAACTTCAATAAAATTTTAGGTATTAAATAATTTTATACTAAATAATCTTTTGCTTTTTCTAATGCTTTAGGTATTCCGCCTGGGTTTTTACCTCCAGCAGTTGCAAAGAAATTTTGACCACCACCACCACCGTGGATTAGTTTTCCTAATTCTCTAACAACAGTTCCTGCATTATAACCACGTTCGTTTGCTAATTCTTTAGAAACATAACAAGTTAACATTGCTTTATTTTTACTTGGCGCAGAAGCAAATAATAAAAATAAATTTTGATGTTCTTTACCCAAACCAAAAGCAAGGTTTTTAATTCCGTTTGCATCTAAATCTACTTTTGTAGCTAAAAACTGAACGCCATTAATTTCTTGTAACTGACTTCTAATTTCGCCAGATAAATTTTTTGCTTTATCTTTTAATAATTGTTCTATTTGTTTTTGCAAAGTAGCATTTTCGTCTTGTAATTTTTGTACTGCTTTTACAGGTTCTTTAGCATTGTTTAAAATGCTTTTTATATCAGTTAAAGTTTTGTTGTTTTCAGAATAAAAATCTTTTACAGCATCGTTTGTAATTGCTTCAATTCTTCTAATTCCTGCAGCAACTGCACCTTCAGATTTTATTTTAAAATGCCAAATATCACCAGTATTTTTTACGTGTGTTCCACCACAAAGTTCTACAGATTTACCAAATTTAATTGCCCTAACAGTATCTCCATATTTTTCGCCAAACAAAGCCATTGCACCTTCGTCAATTGCTTGTTGCATTGGTATATTTCTTTTTTCTTCTAAAGGTAATTTACCTTCAATTCTTCGGTTTACAAAGTTTTCTACTTCTTGCAATTCATCTACTGTTAATTTAGAAAAATGAGAAAAATCGAAACGTAAATATTTAGAATGAACAGCAGAACCTTTTTGCTCTACATGTGTTCCTAAGACTTCTCTTAGTGCTTGATGCAATAAGTGAGTTGCGGTATGGTTACATTCTGTTTTATAGCGTTGTTTAGCATCTACAACGGCTTTAAATGTGTCGTTTAAGTTTTTAGGAAGATTTTTTGTGAAATGAATAATTACGTTATTTTCCTTTTTAGTATCTAAAATATAAATTACATCTCCTTGGGTAGTTTCTAAATAACCTTTGTCACCAACTTGTCCACCACCTTCTGCGTAAAAAGGCGTTAAATTGAACACAATTTGATACATTTCTCCATCTTTTTTAGAGGTTACTTTTCTGTACCTTGTAATTTTTACAGTAGACTCTAAAGTATCATAGCCTACAAATTCTTCAACAGTATCTTCTTTTAAAATTGTCCAATCTTCTGTAGACATTTCACTAGCTGCTCTAGATCTGTTTTTTTGTTTTTGCAATTCTGCTTCAAAACCTTTTTCATCTAAAGTATATCCTTTTTCTGATAAAATTAAAGCAGTTAAATCTATCGGAAAACCAAAAGTATCGTATAATTCAAAAACTTTATCACCAGAAATTTCTTTTGTTTTTGCTGATGAAATTATACCATCTAACAAAATTAAACCTTGGTCTAATGTTCTTAAAAAAGAAGTTTCTTCTTCTTTAATTACGTTTTCTATTAGTTGTTTTTGCGCTTTTAATTCAGGGAAAGCTTCTCCCATTTTATTACTTAAAACATCAACTAATCTATAAATAAAAGGTTCTTTTTTGTCTAAAAAAGTAAAACCATATCTTACAGCTCTTCTAAGAATTCTACGAATTACATAACCAGAACCCGTATTACTTGGTAATTGACCATCAGCAATAGAAAAAGCGACAGCTCTAACATGATCAGAAATTACACGAGTTGCAATGTCTTGTTTTTCATCAGAACCATATTTTGTGTTTGTAACCGCTTCTATTTCTCTAATAATTGGCGTAAAAACATCAGTATCATAATTAGATTTTACATTTTGCATTACCATACATAAACGTTCAAATCCCATTCCGGTATCAATATGTTTGTTTGGTAATTCTTCTAGTGTTCCATTTGCCTTTCTGTTGAATTGCATGAAAACTAAATTCCAAATTTCTACTACCTGCGGATGATCTTCGTTAATTAATGTTTTACCATCAACCTTTGCTTTTTCTTCTGCAGAACGAATATCAACATGAATTTCAGAACAAGGTCCACAAGGTCCTTGCTCTCCCATTTCCCAGAAATTATCTTTTTTATTTCCTTTTAAAATGCGGTCTTCAGCAATAAATTGTTTCCAGATATCATAAGCTTCCATATCCATTTTTAAATTGTCAGCATCCTCAGAACCTTCAAAAACAGTTACGTATAAAATGTCTTTATCAATTTTATAAACTTCTGTTAACAATTCCCAAGCCCAAGCAATTGCTTCTTTCTTAAAATAATCTCCAAAAGACCAGTTACCTAACATTTCGAATAATGTATGATGATACGTGTCGTACCCAACCTCTTCTAAATCGTTATGTTTACCAGAAACACGCAAACATTTTTGCGAATCTGTAATTCTGTTCTTTTTTGGTTTTCCGTTTCCTAAAAAATATTCTTTAAAAGGAGCCATCCCAGAATTAACAAACATTAAAGTAGGATCGTCTTTTGTTACCATTGGTGCAGAAGGCACAACTAAATGCGATTTCTCTTGGTAAAACTTTAAAAATGTAGAGCGAATATCTTGTGATTTCATAAAAAAGAAGTTTCCAAATACTTTGGATTATGTTAATATATTTTTAAAAATGTTGCTAAAAAAAAGCAATTGTAAAACATTTTGTAAATTTGTGTGTTATAAAAAGGAGTTTCATATAATAAACTCATTTTAAGAGTACAAAAATAGTATAATTAGTATTATGGCGAAAGTAAAATATTATTACGATGCAGACACATTATCTTATAGAAAAATTACAGTTAAAAAGAGCTATTATTATAAGAAAAGTGTTTTCGGAATATTAGCTGTTTTTTTAATCGCTTTTATTGGTTTTGTTGTTTTTAGTCAGTTTATTATGTCGCCGAGTGAGCGTTCTCAAAAAAGAGAATTAGAAAATCTAAAACTTCATTACGAACTACTCTCTAAAAGAATGGAAGAAAGTTCTTCTATCTTGGCACAATTACAAGATAGAGATAACAATATTTATAGAACTTATTTTGAAGCAAACCCAATACCAGAAGAACAAAGAAAAGCTGGTTTTGGTGGTGTAAATAGGTATAAATCTTTAGATGGTTTTGATAATTCTACAATGATAAAAGACTTAACCAAAGATGTAGACATTCTTACAAAACAACTGGTAGTACAGTCTAAATCTTTAGATGAAATTGTAGGTTTAGCTAAAGAAAAAGAAAAAATGCTGGCTTCTATACCTGCAATACAGCCTGTAAAAAATGAAGACTTAACAAGAATGGCATCTGGTTACGGAATGAGAATGCACCCTATATTAAAATATAGAAAAATGCATAAAGGAATGGATTTTACAGCGCCAGTTGGTACACCTATTTTTGCAACAGCAAACGGAAAAGTAATTAAGGCTCAGAGAAGTAGTTCTTACGGTAATGTTGTTTATATAGATCATGGTTATGGGTATAAAACGGTATACGGCCATATGAGTAAAATAAAGACCAGAAAAGGAAAAACCGTAAAAAGAGGAGATTTAATTGGCTATGTTGGTAATACAGGCTTGTCTGCAGGTGCACATTTACATTATGAAGTTCATAAAAATGGTAGAGCTGTAAACCCAATTAGTTTTTATTATGGAGATTTAACTCCAGAAGAATTTGCAGCAATGCAAAAAGCAGCAGCAGAAGAAGGACAATCTTACGATTAAATTAATTGGTTTATGCATGTAGAGTTCCCCGATAAACGTTATTACAAAATAGGCGAAGTTGCCAAGGCTTTTAATGTAAACACATCTTTAATTCGTTTTTGGGAAAAAGAGTTTGATATTATTAAACCCAAGAAAAATGCAAAAGGCAACCGTTTATTTACACCTAAAGACATCTCTAACTTTAAATTGATTTTTAATTTAGTTAAAGAGAGAGGCTTTACTTTAGAAGGAGCAAAACAAAAATTAAAGAAGAATCCGGAATCTACTTTCGATAAATATGAAATAATTACTCGTTTAGAGTCTGTAAAAGCAGAATTGATTAAAATAAAAAATCAATTGTAACATTTCTTATATTACTGTGTCTAATAATTGTAAATCGATTTGATATTCTATAGATTTACAGAGAATATTCGATAATTTTGTAATACAAAAATCAATCAAAAAATTAAAATTTAGAAATTATGAAAAAATGGTTAATTCCGGTAATAGTAATCCTTGTTATTGTTTTCGGTGTTTATAATTGGGCAAAAGGATTTAATAATGAAGCAGTAGTTTTACAAGAAGATGCAAAAACAACTTGGTCTAATGTAGAAAGTGCTTATCAACGTAGAAACGATTTAATAGGTAACTTAGTAAAAACAGTACAGGGAGCAGCAGATTTTGAAAAAGAAACGTTAACAGATGTTATTAATGCAAGAGCTAAGGCAACTTCTGTAAATATAGATGCAGGAGATTTAACACCAGAAAATATGGCACAATTTCAACAAGCACAATCTGGTTTAACAGGTGCCTTATCTAAATTATTAGTTTCTGTAGAGCGTTACCCAGATTTAAAAGCAAACCAAAATTTTTTAGAATTACAAAGTCAATTAGAAGGTACAGAAAATAGAATTAATGTTGCAAGAGATCGTTTTAATGAAGGTGTAAATGAATACAACAAACACATTAAAGTTTTTCCTGGTTCTTTATTAGCAGGTATTTTTAATTTTGATGAAATGGATCGTTATAAAGCAAATGCAGGTTCTGAAAATGCACCAGATGTAGACTTTGATTTTAACAGTAAAAAAGAATAAAAATGTCTAAAGTAGAAGCGTTTCTTACTCCAGAAGAAGAAAAAGAAATTATTTCTGCTATTAAAACTGCAGAGAAAAATACTTCTGGCGAAATCCGTGTGCATATTGAGGCTTCTACAGAGAAGAATCATGAAGAGCGTTCGTTAGAAGTATTTCATCTCTTAGAGATGCATAAGACAAAAGATGCAAATGGAGTCTTAATTTATGTTGCTGTAAAAGATAAGAAATTTGTAATTTTTGGTGATAAAGGAATTAATGATGTTGTGCCAGATAGTTTTTGGAATTCTACTAAAGACGTCATTCAGAATCATTTTAAAAACGGAAATTTTAAACAAGGAATTGTAGACGGAATCTTAAAAGCTGGCCAAGAGCTAAAAGAACATTTTCCGTGGCAGATTGATGATGAAGATGAACTATCTAACGAGATATCTAAAGGATGATAAAAAGAGTTTTTAGTTTCCAGTTTTTAGTATTTAGTAAAAAGTTACTAACGTTAATAGTTTTTTTACTCTCTATAAGTCTTTTTTCTCAAGGATATAAAATTCCAGAGAAACCTAAGCTTCAAACAAGTGTTTACGATTACACAAGTTTGCTATCAGCTACTCAAAAGACAAGTTTAGAAAATAAATTAATACGTTATTCAGATACAACTTCTACTCAGATTGTTGTAGCTATTATTTCATCAACCGAAGGTGAAGATATTAGTTATTTAGCAGCTCAATGGTTAACAAAATGGGGTTTAGGAACAGCAAAAGAAGATAACGGTGTTCTTGTTGTTTTGGCAGAAAAGGATAGAAAAATAGCTATTAGTACAGGTTATGGAGTAGAACATTTGTTAACGGATTTTCAATCTAAAAGAATTATTGAAAACGTCATAATCCCCGAGTTTAAGAAAGGAGATTATTATGCAGGACTTGATAAAGGGTCTGACTATATTTTTAAAACTTTAAACGGAGAATACCAAGGAACAAGAGAAAAAGAAACCGAAGGGTTTGATTTTGGTAAGATCATTTTTATAATAATTGTTATTGTCTTTATTTTAATTTCTTTTGGAAATAGAAATAATGGAGGCGGAAGAGGTTATAGAAAACGTTCTGTTGCAGGAGGTATTTTAGAAGCAATTATTCTAAGTAGTGCTGGTAGAGGCAGCAGTGGAGGCTTTGGCGGTTTTGGAGGTTCTTCTGGTGGAGGGAGTTTTGGAGGCGGCGGTTTCGGCGGAGGCTTTGGCGGCGGAATGGGCGGCGGAGGCGGTGCTTCTGGTGGATGGTAAAAAATATTTATATGAAGAAATTATTAATTTGTCTGAGTTTATTATTGTTATGTAATTGTCAAAATTTTGGGCAACTTACAATGATTGCTGATTTACCAAAAGATTTAGAAGAAGTTTCTGGTACGGAAATGATTATAGGTTCTGATATTATTTGGATGTTGAATGATAGTGGAAATAAATCAGAAATTTTTGGAGTTTCTAAAAAAGGTAATATTAAAGAAGAAATTGATATTAAATCAAAAAATCATGATTGGGAAGATTTAACTTCTGATGATGAAGGAAATCTCTACATCGGTGATTTTGGTAACAATCTTAATAAAAGAAAAAATTTAGCTATTTTAATTCTTGATAAAAAAGATTTAGATGATAAAAATGCGGATGTTAAAAAGATAAAATTTAAATATCCAAATCAAGATAAATTTCCACCGAAAAAGAAAGATTTATATTTTGATTCTGAGTCGTTTTTTTATTTTAATAATCACCTATATATTTTTACAAAAAGTAGGGTTCATGATAATTATGGTAAAACATCTCTTTATAAAGTTCCAGCAAAAAAAGGAAATCATACTGCCAAATTAATAGGAAAATATGATAATGGAAATGATGTAGAAAGTTGGATAACTTCTGCAGATATCTCTCCTAATAAAGATAAGGTTGTACTTTTATCACAAAAAAATATATTAATTTTTTCAGATTTTAAGGATGATAATTTTTTCTCAGGAAAAGTAGAAAAAATTACGCTTTCTCATTATTCCCAAAAAGAAGGAATCTGTTTTAAAGATGCTAATACTCTTTTAATAACAGATGAAAAAGCTCAGGGAGAAGGCGGTAATTTATATGAATTGAAAATATAAATTAAATTACAAATTTGTAAATTAAAAGTGCCCAACCTATTGCTAAACTCAAACCACCTAAAGGTGTAATTGGCCCTAAAAACCTTAGTTTTTTATCATTTGCAGATGAAATTACCAATCCGTAAATAGAAAAAGAGAATAAAAAGATTCCTATTATAAATGCGTAAATAATATAGTTGTCAATTTGGGTTTTAGTACTTAAGTTAAAGCCTAAGGTTAATAATACAATTGCATGATACATTTGGTATTTTACACCTGTTTCAAAACTTTGTAATTGTTCTGTAGATAGTTTTTTCTTTAATAAATGCGCACCAAAAGCACCAAATATTACTGCTAATAAACCAAATATTGCTCCGAAAATTAATGCTGATTTATCCATGTTTATTTTTTAAAAATCGAATCCTAACTTAAATGCAATTCGTAATCCGTCTGTACTATTAAAAGCGCCAATATTAGCCGCTAAGATATCTGCAACGTTTAAAAATAAACCACCACCGTAAGAGTTGTTCCAATTTTTGTAAGATAATGTAGGGTTTATAATTATATTTTCTTCTCCCCAAACTTTACCGTAATCAAAACCAGCATAAACACCAATGCTTAAAGGAGCTAAACCTGTTTTAACCTTATTTAAATTCCAACGAATATCAGAACTATGGTAAAAAGAATTTTTACCTGTAAAACGTTGGTTTCTAAAACCTCTTAAGCCATCGTTTCCTCCAATAGTTGCTGCTTGATAAAACTCGTAATCATCACCAAAATTAAAATGACTTTTTACTTTAGTTGCTAAAACTAAATTACCACTAGCTATTAACTTATAATCAAAAGAAATTTGAGGAATAAAATAAGTAAAATCATTATTATTTCCTAGGTTTGATGTATGACCAAGTTGTAAAGAAGTTTTAATTCCCATAGTAGGGAATGTTTTATTATCATAATTTTCATATTGATAACTAGCTTCACCATTTATAAATTGTTGATTATTAAAAATTGGATCATTCTCATTAAACTGGGTATATAAAAATCTATTTAAAGTGTTTTCCACTTTGATATTTTGCAAGTTGGCTCCAATTTTTACTTTTGCACCTAGTTCTCCTTGCCAATGTATGTAAGTACCGCCAAATAATTTTTTAATTCTAATTCTATTGTAATCTAGGTCTTTAAAGTCATTGGCTTCTGGGTTTATAGAATTGTTACCCAAGCCAAAATAGTTAATAGAAAATTTAGGACTAGTAAACATCGCATTAATACCTAGATTCCAAGTTTTAAAAATATTAGCAAACTCGCTACTATAATTAATTTCAAATCCACCAGTAGCAAAGAAATATGAAGCGCCTAAAGTATGCTGAGAAGTAAAAGGATTTCTTTCAAATCCGTAAGCAGTATAAACGTTAGAAACCCCTAATTTAACACCATCATCTGGGTTAAAACCTACAGTTGGTATTAATAAGTTCTCATTATCTTTAATTTTTGTATAATCATAAACATTGGTCTCGTAATTATCGGTTAACTTTTTGCTTACATTTTTAGTTAAAAACGTGTTTTTCTTAGATCTATAATCGTAAACTTTTATTCTCTTACTATTTGTAATCTCGTAGATATCGTTATTTTGACCACCAATAATTCTTATTTTTATAAGATTTTCACCATCACCTTTTACAATAAAATGGTCATCATCATCTAAACCATAAATCCAAATTTCTTTAGTTTCATCTTTGTTGTAAGTTCTTTGATGAGAAATCTTATTTTTAACGCCTTTTTTAATTGTGAATACAGTAATTTTTGTTTGGCCATTTGGTAATCTTTCTACATCAAACCAATCATCTTTCTGTGTACCTTTAACAACCTGAAATTTATTTATATGATAAAAATAAGAATCAGAAATTGATTGTAAATTTTCTCTTCTTCCAATTAATTTTCTTTTAATGTCTGCAATAGTTTCATCATTAACCTCTTCTGGGATATTATTAAAAGCATCTTCTATTACTGCATTTGTAAGGTTGTTTTTTATTAATTGTACCTGTTCATCCCAAACAGATTTGTTAGATTTAGTTATTATTGCCATATCTAACGGATAAGGTTCTAAATTAAACCATTTAGTATTTTTTAAATCGTCTGAATAAGATTTCATTAAACGCAATGTAGGAATCAATGTTGTTGCTGCATTCAGCAAAAAGCCATCACCAAAAATAGAAAAAGCTTGATCTCTATCTCTTGGTACTGGTCTGTATATGGTTTGGTCTCCTTTTTTAAATTCTGCCCATCTCCATTGGTCTTCATGTCTATCCCAATCACCAATTAACATATCAAACAAACGTGCTCTTATGTATGCTTCTTCGTCTAAAATATGATTTTCATTTTTATCTAATTTCTTTAATAAATCGTCTGTGCTAATTATTTCATCAGAAAAACCAAAGTTTTTTTTATCTCCATGACCAGATGCAGAACGCTCTTCTATCATGTATAATTCATCACCAAAACCTTCATTAAATTGCCCTAAAGTATTTTGTTTAGGAACGTAATATAAAACAGGAACTGAGTGATATATACCAACAGCGTCAGATAATTTTGCAATTGTAAAAGGAGCATAAGGATGCGAACCGGTAAAAACATCAGACAATAATGCTTCTGTTGAGGTATCGCTAAATTGCCCTTCTATGTATTGTTCTTTAAAGGCTACAGATTGCAAATATTGTGTTGCATTTTTGCGGAGTGCTCTCATTACATATTCACTACCGTTTTTATCCTCTAACCTTAAAGATTTAGATTGATGCCCACCACCTTTTCTAACAGGTTTTAGACCACCAAAAAGAGTGTCTAATTGAACTGTTGGAGCTTTTATTTTTGTACCAAAATATTTTCTGTAACGTTCTCCCCATAAAAATTGATAAAAACCAGTTTTTTTAATTTCTTCTTCTGTGTATATAGATGCAACTTTAGTTTTCTCTTTAAACTCCGTGTAATCTTGATTATTGTTAGTTATATCGGCTTTTAAAACTTCTGTTTCATAAACAATTTTATCATCATTAACTGCGTAAAAACTAACTTTAGAAGAACCGTCTTTATAAATATTTAATTTAGCAAAACCTTGTGCTGAGTATGTGAATTTTGCAGAACCGGCTAATTTAGTAGCTTTGGTTTTAGATCCAGAACCGCTAACAATTTGTGGTAAATTATCTTGTACGATGTACTGTAAATTATGATCGTGACCAGAAACAAAAATTGTTTTTTCGTTTTCTTGAGACAATGTTACAATACGTTTTTTAAGTTCGTTGTATTTTTTGTTTTGAATATCTGTATTTGTAAAACCAGAAGTTTGTCTAATTACATTTTTAATTGTTCCTACGATAGGTAATGGAGTCATGTGGCTTTTAAAAGAAAATTTTCCGCCATGAGAACCATATGTAAACATTGGGTGATGTAGTGCTACAATTGTTGTTTTTCCTCTTGCTTTTTTAATTAAACCTTCAAACTCTTCAAAAAACTTGTCTCTGGTTTTAATTTCACACTCATCGTTAATTGTTGGATGATTGTTCCAGTTTGTCAAATACCAATGTGTATCCACAATAATTAATTCAATGTCATCAGAAATACTTACTTTTTCTAACGGACAACCATTGTTAGGCAAAAAAGCATCTTTGATTAATGCATCTTCAACTAATTTCTCTTCTCTTTTTAAACCATCTAAACCATTGTACCAATCGTGATTACCAGGAATAAAAATCGAATTTCCTTCAAAAGATTTTGCAACTTCAATTTGGGCTTCAATTCTTCTTTTAGCTAAAGGATATTTTCTAGAACTTTTTTTAGGAATACCAGTTTCGTAAACGTTATCTCCTAAAAACAATAAAGTTGATTTTTCTGAAGCTCCTTTTATATGTTTTTTTAAATATGTTAAGGCCGGCGAATCTTTTGTTAAAGTAGAATTACCAGCATCTCCAATTAAATAAAAAGAATGAGCTATCTCGCGATTATTATTAAATTTTATAGTTTTTTGATCTTCAGAAATTTGCAGTTCGTATGTAGCACAAGCAGAAAATAAAAATAAAATAAAAAGAAGTGTTGAATATTTGAATTCTTTCATGTTGCAAAAATAGCTATTTTAAAATTGATTTTTTAAAGTGATTTAAGTCTTCTTTAGTGTCTAAATCAATTAAATTTGTAGTGGTTTTAGGGTGAATTATTTCATTTTTCCTTTGATTGATAAATTCTTTAGCTCCTTTATCACCTTTAATTAATAAGAGATCAGAAAAATATTTTTGAGGGAAAATTGCAGGAACACCAAATTTATCATCATATTTTGAAGCAATTATATTATTACTTTTCTTATTAAACAAAGTATATAAATCTTGTAAGTATGCAATTTCAATTGCGGGTTGATCTGCTAATAAAATTAAAATTCCGTCTAAATTTAAGTTTTTTGTGTTCAAAAATTTAATTCCGGTAACAATGCTAGAACTTAAACCTTCTTCAAAATTTGTGTTTTCAATAAATTGGATGTTCTTAGTCTTTATTTGTGTTTTAATTAATTTAGAGTTTGCTCCTAAAACACAATAAACAGTATCGCTAAAAACACTTTTTGTTTTTTTTAGAACAATATTTAAAAGCGTTTCATTCCCAATTTTTTCTAATTGTTTTATGCTATCCATTCTAGAAGATTTACCAGCAGCTAAAATTAAAACAGCAATATTTTTCATCTTTTAAATATTGATTTTACCATTTAAATTACGCAGAGAAAAAGGTTCTTTTTTTCTGATTACAGATAAAATTTCTGCCACAATAGAAATCGCAATTTCTTCTGGAGTTTGTGCACCAATATGTAAACCTGCAGGAGTGTAAATTATATCTAAAAATTCATCAGAAATATCAGGTACATACTCAAAAAGTTCGTTAAATAAACGTTCTCTTCTTTTTGGTGCACCTAGAATTCCTATATATTTTGGGGAGTATTCTACTAGTTTTAGAACATATTTTAAATCTTTCACATAACTATGATTCATTATTACAATGGCTGTGTTTTCTTCAATATTTTTAAATTTAATGGTTTCTGGAGAATCACCAACAACAGAATTTGCTCCAGGGAAATCACTTAATAATTTGCTGTCTTTTACAGAAGTTATTACATCAATTTCCCAACCTAAATTCGCTGCTATTTTACATAGTTTTACAGCATCGTGTTCGCCACCAATAATAATCAACTTAAAAGCAGGTTTTAAAATTTGAGTAAACACATTTGTGTTTTCTGGAGTTTTAAAATCAAAAGAATTTGAAAAACTAAATTGCTTTTTATTTTTAAAAGTAACACGAGAACCAAAACTACCTATAGCTTCATCTTTTTTGGTAAAAGAACTTTCAATCTTAATAGATTCTCTATTTTTAAGAGCTTTAGAAAATGAGTTTAAAAAAGCATCCGTTATAAAAAAAGGCTCAATTAAAATATATAAAATGCCTTCGCAGCCTAGTTTATATCTGCCATCGTATGTAATAATTTTCGGTTTTTCATCAATAAAAACACTTTTGATTCTGTGTATAATTTCTTTTTCTACACAACCACCACTTACAGCTCCAAGAGTATTTAAATCTTCTGAAATTAACATTTTAACTCCTGGTTTTCTATAAGAAGAACCTTCTAAAAAAACGACAGAAGCCAATACGTTTTTCAATCCTTTTTGTTGATTGATAACAGTTTGATTGATTATTTCTTTGAATTCGTGGATCATGAATAAAAAACTAAGAGAGGTTTAAAGATAAACCTTTTTTATCATCAAACTAAAAAGGGTATCCAATAGCAAAGTTAAAAACAGGTTCATCTACTCTAAAATCCCATCGTTTGTCTTTTTCTAAAGAAGGATCGTGAAAAGGGGCAGCCAAATCAAAACGAATTACAAAACCTTGTACATCTACTCGTAAACCAAAACCAGCTCCCATACCTAATTCATTTATAAAGTTTGATGTAAATTTATCTGTGACGTTACCATCTGCATCATTAAAATCAGAATTAGAAACCGTATTCCAAATATTTCCTGCATCCGCAAAAATGGCTCCTTTAAAAATAGAAACAATCGGAAAACGATATTCTAAATTTGCTTCTAAACGAACGTTACCTGTCTTATCAAAGTAAGAACTATCATCATCTGTATTGTTACCGTCATATGTACCGGGTCCTAAAGATCGAATGCTAAAAGCTCTAACACTATAAGGTCCACCTGAGTAATATTGTTTTACAAACGGAACAACATCAGAATTACCATAAGCATATCCGTATCCAGCAAATAATCTAGTAGCAATAGTTTGTTCGTTTTTATTACCAAAATTGTAGTGATATCTAAAATCGACATCTGCTTTTGCGTATTGCGCATATTCTAATCCTAAAAACTCATTGCTTTCGTCTGCTTCTTTATCAAACAAACTAATAGAATTACCAGCTACGTCTAAAGTAGTTTGTAAATAAAGTTGATTCTTTTTTGATGAATTAACCATTTCGTTATAGGTAAAAGAAAAAGTAAGTCCGCTTATAAATTGCTGATCAAAACTACTTTCTAAATAAGAATTGTTGTCTAAAATTTCTTGAAATTCATCTGTTGTATTAGATAAGCGGGTGTAATTTACCGAAATAGGATTAAAATCGTAAGTAATGTATTTATTTGCATTCCAAGAATAACCAAATAGCATTGTACCCGATAAAAGCGTATATAAATCACTTCTACTTAAATAAGTTGCGCTTAAACTTGTTTTTGTTTTAGGAATTGAATAATCGAAATAATCTTTATTAATCGTAAATGGCGAGATAACTCTTGGGAAAACAATTTCTCCTTTTAAACCAAGTTCTAAACTAGTTAAGCCAGAAGTGCTACCATTTGCAATTTGTGTTTCGTAACCAATATTTGTACTAATGTTTAGTGTTTCTCCTCCTTTAAATAAATTTCTGTTACTATAAGTTACTGCCAATTCTGGACCTGCAAAATTATTAGATTTTGTAACTGCTTGCAGTTCTGTACGGATAGCACGTTTGGTTAAAGGAGATAAAAATATATTTGCTTCTAAACTACCAATACTATCTGTGATAGAATCTTTAATTTCTTTATACTGAATATTTACAAATTTATAAGTACCAATTGATGAAAGCCTTCTTGCTGTAT
This sequence comes from Polaribacter sp. Asnod1-A03, assembly GCF_045063585.1. NCBI lineage: Bacteria > Pseudomonadati > Bacteroidota > Flavobacteriia > Flavobacteriales > Flavobacteriaceae > Polaribacter > Polaribacter sp. Asnod1-A03. The sequence goes on from NZ_JBEFOE010000009.1 coordinate 2,620,659, forward strand.
TTTTGGAAGTTAGTGGGTCGTAAAACTCATCTTCTTTTAAAGTGATAAACTCATCTAAATATTTAGGATCAAAAAATACGGTATCTTGATGATATGTTTTTTCTTTAAAACGTGTCTTTTTTACCACTGTAGAATCACTTAAATTGTAATTAGGATAAATATTTATGTTTTTTATTTTATAAGGAACAGTAGCTTTTTTTGGAACGTTTGATTTAAGCTTTAAAAATAAATCGAACTTTTTATTATCATACCTATTTGTATCTGCTTCAAATAATAAAAAGTCTAAGTTAAAATTATAATATCCTTTTTGTTTTAATTCAGAATCTAAACGTTGTCTTTCTAACTTTAAACTTCCTAAATCAAAACGCTTACCTTTTTTTAGAGTAGAAGTTTTACTTAATTCTTTTACATCTTTATAAATAGGAGAAACCATACTATCTACTTTGTAAGTTGCTATTTTATAAGGAGCAGGTATTTTTAAATTATATGTTATTGCAGCTTCTTTTTCTTTTTCTATAAAATCAGAATTAATAGAGCTGTAGAAAAAACCATAGTTTTCTAGTTTGTTTCTTAAAATTTCTTTGTTTTCTAACTCATTTATGTCTGATTGATATACAGGTTTTTGTCCGAATTTTTTATACAACCATTTGTTTAAAAAATTGGTTTTTTCTTGCTGATTTTTATAGTAATAATACAAGCCAAGATGCATACCAAGAAATTTAGTATTTGGTTGTCTGTTTAAGACAGAGGATAAATCAGTTTTTAAGGCATCCATTTTTTTTACTGTAGAATCTGCTTCGATTTCTATAGTAGCACCTGTATATAAACGCTCGTCTTTTGGGATGTATTTTTTGATACCACAACTATAAATAAACAAAAATAGGATTGCAAAAAGACTGTATTTTTTATAGGATTTTTTCAACATTTATTTATTTATTTATTTTTTATTTTCAGGTTTCTCAGTTTCATCAGTTGCTTTGCCTTCTTCTTTTTCTTCTTTAGCCTTTTTATCTTTTTTAGAATTTAAAATAGAGTCCCAAAGTTGTTGAAATTCATTAAACTCTTTAGTAAAGATTAATGCAACCCCACTAACAAAAGTTTGTCCGTCAATTACGTTTTCAAATTCACTTTTTCTAAAACCTTTTAAACTGTATCTACCATCTTCTGTAAGTTTGTATTCTAAACTTACATTACCAATTAAAGGAGATTCTTCTTCTGTTTGGCTACTGCCTTGTATGTCTATTTCACTACCAACTCTTACAGTTAAACGATCGTTAAACAATTTCTTTTGAGCAGCAACATCTAATTGAGTTCTATCCGTTGGTGTGTCTCCTTGATAATCTGTAAAACTGTTTAAACCAAAATCTAATTGAACACCAGAACTACCTAAGATTTTATCGGAAAAAGAATTTAATTGACCAGAAATAGCATCATTTAAATTGTCTCTTGCAATGGTTGCAAAACCACCAGAACTACCATCGCTACCAGAATCCGGATAAAACCTATTTAAAACTAATAAAGAAAAAACTTGCTTATTTAGCTCGTCTTCTTGTTGATTTACTTCTTGTACTCTCTCGTAAACTTGACCACTAATTGCACCTTGTTCATCTTCTGGCATATCTAAATTAAAAGATATCTTTGGTTGTAACAATTCGCCAGCAATATTTAAATACACATTAAAAGGTAATACTTGTTTGTATTTATTTTGCACAGAAGAGTCTTCACCAGAAATTTGTGAAGCCATTAAACTTAAAGCAGATGTTTTTAAAGTATAGGTTGTACTTATATCTAGCTTTGCATCAAAAGGATCACCAACCCAAGAAATACGACTACCAGGAACTAAAACAAATTTTCTGTCTACAACATTGTATAAGTTTAGTTGATATTGCCCTGAAGAAACCTCATAAGCACCTGTTAAAGATAAGTCTCCGTTTGGTGTCATTCTAAAGATAAAATCACCTTCACCAGAAACCTTAAAGTTATCGCCAGTTTCTTCATTAATAATAACACTTACTGCCGCTTGCTTATCAATTTTTAAAAGTGCTTTTATATCAAAACCTGTAATTGTAACAGTTTCTTCTTCTGTCTGTGTTAAAATTGCATCAGGGTTATTTCTATTTACAAAAGAAACAATACCATCTCTTTCTTCTATATTCGCATACGTAGAAGGTAGTATATATGTAATATCTGTGTCTGAACCTACTACTAATTTTGTGTCTACTTTTGGTATTTGTAAATCTCCTGTTAGTTTTGTATCTGCATTAAAAGAAACTTTTCCGTAGAAAGATTCATTATCTTCTTTTGTAGCATTTAATACTCTAAAATTAGTGGCTTTAATGTCTAAATTAAATGAAGGGTTTATGAAGCTTTCTGTGTTAACTTCTCCAGAAAATACAAGCGAATTATTTGATGCATCTAAAATTGTAAAGTTAGACATGTTTAAACCTTTGTTGTCAATATTTAAAGTTTCATCTTGTAACTTAAATTTTGTGTTTAGTTTGGCAACGTTAAAAACAGCATTTGTAAATTTTAAACTTCCATTATAGATTGGTTCAGAAGTTTTACCTGTAATTTTAAAGTCACCAGAAAAACTACCAGAAGTTTCTTTAATTTCTCCTAAAGAAAGCGTATTCAAGGCATTCATTTTAAAAGAATTAATTATTAAATCTAAGTTTAAATTAGCATCATTATTTTCTGCTAAATAGTCTCCTTTAATATCTAAATCTACATCACCTTCTTTTAAGGCAGCATTAAAATTATATTTACCATTTTCTAAAGATTTTGCATCTAAACTTAAGTTACCAAAGTCTGTGTTTAAAACTTTTAATTCACTAATATTTAAATCTGCAATAATACCCGTGTTTCCAAAAGGTTCTTCTAAAATAAAGTTTCCGTTTAAAATACCTGTTGTAATTTCTTTATCTGGACTTAAATAATTAAAGATTTCATCGATTTTAAAGTTTTGATAATTTAGTGCAACATGCTCTTTATTAGTGCGTTGTGTTTTATCTGTAATTTCTATTGATTGATTGCCACGACTTATTTTAAAATCAGAAAATGATAGTTTCTCGTTTTCAAAAGTTATAGCATTTGTTTTGGGTATTTTCCAACTATTATTATTTAAAATAAGACTGTCTTGAATAACAGTAAATTTTAATTGTTTGTTGTTTCTGGTGATAACGGAATTTACATTCATTAGTTTTTCTCCATCGTAAAAACCAAGAAAATTAAGAGATAGTAACTTTCCTTTTTTATTTCCTGTAATAATTGTTTTAGGTATATTTAAAGGACCAGCTGTTATTTTTTTAAAACCTGCATTAAAGTTAAAATCTTCTTTGTCTGTGTTCATAGAAAAAGACAGACTGTCTAATTCATTACCACTAAAGTTAATGTGAGGTGCCGTAATATTTGCGGATAATTTTCGTTTTTTCTCTTTAAAATCAACATCAATATTTATGGTGTCTAAATCTTTTAAATTGACTAAGAAGACTTCATTTAAAAGCGGAGTTTGAGAAACTTTAGCGTTTAAAATTAAATTAACAGGGTTTGTAATTGTATCAGAAATTATATCTTCTTTGTAAAAATAACTAGAAATATGACGTTGTAATGCAGTGCTAAATGTTTGTGGATCTGTGTTTGACTCTAGGTTTAAATCAATCATTTTATTATTGATAGAAACAGCAGTAGTATCTCTGTCTACAAAAGCATTAGCAGCTAAAGAACCTAACAAATAAGTTTGATTATTATAGACAACTACACCGTTTTTTATATCACTTTTTACAGTATATTTTTCTAAGTTTCCTTTAAAATCTAGAGAGAATTCCATGGCAGATTTTACATTACGCTGCATTAAACCAAGTGCTTGTAAATCTGCGCCAATCAAGTTTAAATTTAAATTAGCTTTTGTATTTATAGAATCTAAATCTACAGTTGTATTTAAATCTAGATTTAGATTTTTGTCTTTATAAGTAGATGTAATTTTACCTTTACTATTTTTTAAGTTTCCTTCAATATTTAAATCAGTAATATCATAATTTTGTAATTGAAATTTAGAAATGTTTGTTGATAAAGTAGCATCTAAATCATCTAAGTTTTTACCGTTTCCAGAGGAGTTTATAGTAACGCTTAATTCACCAAAATTAGGATTCATTAAAAGAGAACCAATGTTGTATTTATCAACTTTTACAGTAGCATTGTAACTTATTTTTGTTTGATTTTTAAAGTTTCCTTTAATATTTGCAAAACCTTGTGTTGTTTTAATTTGTGTATTAGTAGAAATGTTATTTAAAGAGCCATTTGCTTTACTAGTTATTAAAATATCTTCTGGTAATTGAATACCAAACGCTTTTTCATCTATAATTTGTATAAGATCTTTTCGTTTAGTTTGTGTTCTAAAATTAGATATATTAAGCTGTAATTTATCAGGATCCGTGATGTTTTTAAAGTTTCCGTCTAGAGAGATTTTTGTGTAGTTTCCCCAGTTTATTGTCGTGTTAGAGATAGCAACATCTGCTAAAGACCCATCAATATTTAGAGTTCCGGTAAAGTTTCTTTTACTTAATTTGTTAATGTATTCGTTTTCTTTTAATGTAGGTTGTAGTTTAAAAAGAGTTTCTAAACATAAACTAAAAGAAGGTATTTGTAGTTGAATATTTGTGTTTTCTGGTGATGAAATTAATTGAGAAATAGAACTATAATCTGCTTTTGCAAAACCAGTAATTTTATTGTTATTCAGTTGAATATTTATATCAGAAGCTTCAAATTCATTATCGCTCAGTTTAGTGTTTAAAGCAAATTCTTCTAAGTTAAAGCCAGATTGCTCTTTAAATTGAAATGTATTTAATTGTAAGCTTGCTTTTTTGTCCTTAAATAAGATATCAGAAATTTTTAGTGTTATATTTTCTAAAGAAATCGCATTTGGATTAAAGGTGTTTTCAACAACTTTTTCATCATCTACAAAATATTGAATCTTGTTGTTTTCTATATCAATATCGGATATTTCTACATCAAAATCTGGCCAAACAAAATCTATGTTATTTGTAGTTGTATTCTCAGTAATTTCAGGATTACTTGAAGCTGTCTTTAGAAGGATATCAGAATTTTTTAGTTGTAAAGTTGTAAGATTAATTTTGTTGTTAGATAGATTAATCTCTGGAATTTCTGTATAAAATTCGTTAATATTTATATCGGCAATTAATTTATCATCTATATTTTTAAAATATGTTTTTACATTTTTTAGAGTGATTTTATTTGCAGATAAAACTGGTAAAACGGATTCTGTACTTGTGGTATCTTGAGCTACAGATTTCTGAACTAATTTAATATTTGTATTAGAAAGAGCAATTTCATCTGCATTAAAAATCATTTTATCTAAGTCAAGGTTATCCATACTAGCAGTTAGATTTCCAATTTTAAAATGACTATCAATGCCTAATACTTTATCATCAAAAACAACATTAATATTTTCTAAATCAAGATTTCCAATAATAATATTTAATGATTCTGTTACTGTGTCTTTAACGGTAGGTGCAGTTTCTTCTGCTACAAAAGCATCTATTAAAAACTGAAAATTATATCCAGAAATAGTATCTTTTCTTTTAATGTTGGCACGCAAACCAGTCCATTCTAAATCATCAATACCAACAGAAGTTCCTCTAATCATTCCCCAAAGTGGCAAGTTTGCTTCTAAAGACTTAGAGTAAACTAATGTGTCTCCTTTGGTATCTTCTAAATACAAACCATCTAACTGCAAGCCTCCTTTAAAAGTTAAAAACAGTTTATCAATAGAGATTTTTGTATTTGTTTTATCGGAAACATAATTTATTGCTTTATCAACAATAATGTTTTGTCCCCATGGACTTCTTATAAAAAGGATTAATAGCGTAACAAGAATAAAGAAGCCTAAAAATACGCGTAATAACCTTCTTAAAAACCGATATTTTTTATTTTTTACTTTTTTAGACACAGTATTTGGTAATTATAGCTTTGCAAATGTAACTTGCAAATGCTAATCAAATTGTCTCTGTATGATAATATTTTAACTCATATGCAAAAATTAGGATTATTTATGAGCTTTTTTTAAAATTATACTTTCGTAATAGATTTAAATGTGGTTGCATTTTGAAACTTTATTGATTAGATTAGTTCAGTATCAATAATAGTTTGGGTAATTAGTGTTTTATGAACAGGACATTTAGAAGAAATTTCTTTTAGGCGTTGTTTTTGTTTATCATCTAAATTACCAACTAATTTTAATTTCTTTTGTAAATGATCTATTCTAGCAGGTTTATCAAGGTCAAAACCTAAATCATCACTATGTTTTTTAGAATAAGTGATGTAAACGAAAACCTCTTGTAGATCCCATTTTTTGCGTTCTGCGTATAGTTTTAAAGTCATAACTGTACAAGCTGCTAAACCTGCACACAAATAATCGTAAGGAGATGGACCAAAATCGTCTCCGCCAATACTTTCTGGTTCGTCTGCAATAAAGGAATGTTTTTTTGTTTGAATAGAAGTGGTAAAATTATCTTCCAGTAAATTTAAATGCCCTACTAATTGTTCTCCATTAGAAGAAATCATGGTATTTTCTTCAACATCAAAATAGCGTTTTACCCAAGTACCAATAACATTACCGACATAAATACTATCTCTAGATTTAGATAAAAGATGATTTGCATCGTCTAAACTTACAAAACTTTTAGGGTGATACGCATTTACATACAATTGTTCAGCATTTTCTACGCCCACAACAGTGTCTAAAGGAGAGTGCATAATTAAAATAGGTTTGCGTAATTCTTTGGTTATTTTTGGTAAATCTGTTTTGTCAAAATCGGCTACAAATTCTTGATTTATTTTAAAAGGTCTTCCGCCAATATTTACTTCTACTTCCCCTTTTTCTGTAATTTCATCTAAGCCATGAGAAAATAAATGAGTAACATGGTTTACTGTTGCAGGTGCACCAATTGTTGCTACCGCTTTTATGCTTTCTAATTTAGCAGCAGCAACAATTACTGCTGCACCACCTAAAGAATGACCAACTAATAAAGAAGGAGCATGGTAATTAGATTTTAAAAAATCGTTTACGTCTACTAAGTCTTCTACATTGGCAGAAAAATGACTGTCTGCAAATTCCCCTTCGCTTCTTCCTAATCCTGTAAAATCGAAACGAACTACACCAAAACCATCATTTGTTAAAGCACGACTGATGTTTTTTACAGCAGTTAATGTACTGTTACAAGAAAAACAATGTGCAAATATTGCATAGAAACTAGGTTTTTGGTTTGCAGGTAATTCTAAATAAGCCTGTAATTTTAATCCTTTTCTATTTTTAATTTCTAGTTTGGTAGTTTTCATTTTATTGATTTTTTAAATAGTCGAATTTAGATGGGTAATTTTACGGTTATCTACATTTTTAGAAAACAGTTGTAATAAAAGTTTCAATTTTGGATTGATGTAATTTTTACAAAAGGGTTTCTCTGGGTTTGATTGATAATAATTTTGAAACTCTGCAGTATTTAGCTTAAAACTATTAAAAAATAAAATTTTAGTGATTATTTTATCATTAAAATTAGTTTGTAGTTCTTTAAGTATTTGTAAACTTTCTTCTTTTTGTTGTTGGTTGAAATAATAAATAGCAGAGCGATATTTATTTCTCATAGAATGATTACTGGTACTTTTATGCGTTAATAAATGAATTTCGGTTAATGTTTTTAGTGTAATTATTTTAGCATTATAATAAACAACAACAGCTTCAGAAAAAGTGCTATTTTTTTCTGTTGATGAAATCCAACCTTGTTCCACTTTGTTTACACCAATTAATGCCTGAAAAACAGCTTCTGTACACCAATGACAACCACCGCCAAAAGCAATTTTGGTTAATTCCATTCTAATTGTTTCCTTTCTGTCCAATAAGCATCAGTAGGAATTTTAAATGTATTTAAGGTTTCAATTTCTTCTGTAGAAAGAGAAAAATCATTTAATTTTAAATTTTCTTTTAATTGATTTATGTTACTCGCTCCACTTAAAACAATAGCATTGGTTATTGTTTGCTCACAATATTTTAAAGAAATTGCATCTACACCAACATTGTGTTTTTTAGAAATTTGCTCTAATTTGGTATACATTTCTTTATAATAAGGATATGTTTTATTACTAAAAATCCTTCCGTTTGCCAAAGCTTCTTTTATAACAATCGATTTATTTTTGCTGATTAACTCTTTAGAAACCTCTGATAAACTTTGGTCTAAAAAATTATATGTTACTTGAAAAATATCAAAAATAGGAGTTCCATCAACCAAAATATCTAAAGCTTTTTTTATGACTTCTACTTGGTTTGTTCCTGTAGTTGTTAAACCAATTTTAACATTGAATTCCTTTTTTAAAAAGGCTAAATATTCTAAAACTTCCGTGTTTTCTAAAACACCGGTTTCTAAAGTAGCAGAATGAATTTGGTATACTTTTAAATAGGGGAGTAGTTGTTTAGAAAAATTCCACTGTTCTTTTAATTTAGATAAACTATGCTCTTTAACCTCATGTACTTTTGCATCAGGGTTAAAATTTGCGGTATAGGTATAACCCCATTTTGTAGCAACTACAATAGATGAATCCTCTTTTGTCTGTAACCATTCTAGCAATAATTCTTCTGCTAAACCATAACCAGGAGCAGTATCAAAATAACGAATTCCTAAATTGTAAGCTTCTTCTAAAGTATTAAAACTTCCTTTTTTAAAAATTTCTAAATCAGAATTGTCGCAACTTTCTAAGCGAACATTAATATATTGTGGTCTGCCTAAAGCAGCGGTTCCTAAACCTAATTTCATGTGTTTTTTGTTTTTATGAGCTACAAGATAGCATAGAGCAACCTACTTTATTTCTTGCCCATTCTGGTCTTTTTGCAAACCATTTTTCGTTTTCAGGTTGCTCTGCATATGGTTTTTTTAATAATTGAAATAACTCATTTATTAAAGTGTAATTCCCTTTATCAGCTTCATCAATTGCCATTTGAGACATATAATTTCTTAGCACATATTTAGGATTTATTAAATCCATCTTTTCTTTTCTTTCTTTAGATGAAATTCTTTCTATGGCAAGTCTATCAGTATATTTTTTAAACCAAGCATTCCACTTGTTTTTTATGTCATCAGAAATATTTTCTACATCGTAAAAAGCATCTTTAATCAATTTAAAACCTGTTTTTTCATCAGAAAAATTACTTAATTTTCTAAAGAAAATTGTCATATCTGTTTCTACTAATTGTAAGTTTTCTTCTAAATCTTGAATTAGTTTTAAATCGTCTTCATCCGAAATAATTAAACCTAATTTAGATTTCATCATTTGTAAAGATTGCTTTTCAAAATCGATTTTATATTGCTCTAAAATGGTATTTAATGGTTCTACTTCTTCAATTATTGGATACAGAGTATTTGCCAATTGATACAAATTCCATAAACCAATATTTGGCTGATTTCCATATCTATAACGTTTATGTTGTCTGTCTGTTGTATTAGGTGTCCAGCCAAAATCGAAACCTTCTAACCAACCATAAGGCCCGTAATCTATGGTTAAACCTAAGATTGACATGTTATCGGTATTCATTACTCCGTGTACAAAACCAACTCGTTGCCAATCGATAATCATTTTTAAAGTGCGCTCTGAAACTTCCTTAAAAAAGTGAATGTAATTTTCTTTGGATGGTTTCCCTAAATGCGCAAAATGATGTTTGATGGTGTAATTAACCAACTTTTTTAAATTTTTGATATCTTTTCTAGCTGTAAAAATTTCGAAATTTCCAAAACGTAAAAAACTAGGAGAAATTCTAGAAACAATAGCGCCTTTTTCGTAAGCCGGATTTCCATCGTATAAAACATCACGTAAAACTTCATCACCAGATAAACTTAAAGACAAAGATCTTGTGGTTGGTACGTTTAAATGAAACATAGCTTCTGCACACAAATATTCTCTAACAGAAGAACGTAAAACAGCTAAACCATCTGCAGTTCTAGAATACGGAGTTTCACCAGCACCTTTCAATTGTACTTTCCAGTTTTTATTTTGATGTTCAATTTCAAATAAATTGATGGCTCTTCCGTCTCCTAATTGTCCTGCCCAATTACCAAATTGATGTCCGCCATAACACATTGCATAAGGTGTTGTGTTAGGGTAAATTTCATTACCAGTAACGATGTTTTTAAAGAATTCTGATTTTAATTCATCATTAGAAATTCCTAATTTATTTGCCATTTCTGGTGAAATATGAAGAACCTCTGGTTTTTTTGTTTTCTTGGGTTTTACATAAGAAAAAACGGCATTTTCTACTTGTCTTCTAGAGTTTTCTAAATTAGAATCCGAAGGCAATTCTGAGGTAAAAATATTTTGTATGTTTAATTTCATGCCAACTTATCTGCGTGTAATTTTCTCAATTTACTTAATTTTGGTGCAATTACAAAACTACAATATCCTTGTTGTGTGTTTTCTCTATAGTAATTTTGATGTTCTTCTTCCGCTTCATAGAAAATATCCAAAGCACTAATTTCGGTTACAATTTTATCATCATAATAAGGTTGTATTTCTTCTAAAACCGTTTCTGCTATTTTTTGCTGAATGTTATTATGATAATAAATTACAGATCTGTATTGAGTTCCTCTATCTGCGCCTTGTCTGTTTAAAGTGGTAGGATCATGCGTAGTCATAAAAACAACTAAAATGTCTTGGTAAGAAATAATATCCGCATTAAAAGTAATCTGAATTACTTCTGCATGACCTGTTAAACCAGAGCAAATTTCTCTATAAGTTGGTTTGCCAGGAGCATTACCACCAGAATAACCAGAAACTATTTTCTCTACACCTTTTACTTCTTGGAATACAGCTTCTGTACACCAAAAACATCCACCGCCTACAGTGGCAATTTGTATGTTTTCACTCATTATTTTTTATCTAAAATCATAGATTGAGAATTAATACAATAACGTAATCCGCTTGGTTCTGGTCCGTCAGGAAAAACGTGCCCTAAATGTGCATCGCATACATTACACATTACTTCAACTCTAACCATACCAAAAGAAGTGTCTTTATGGTATTTAATAGCATTTTCTTTAATAGGTTGTGTAAAACTTGGCCAACCAGAACTAGAATCAAACTTAATAGTAGAGTCAAATAAAGGGGTGTTGCAACATGTACAATTGTATTGTCCTTCATCAAAAATACTACACAAATCGCCAGAATTAGGTCTTTCTGTACCTTTTAGTCTTGTAATTCTAAATTGTTCTGCAGTTAATTGAGATCTCCAATCTTTTTCAGATTTTTCAATTCTCTTATCTGGTATTGGGTTTTCTTTAGTTGCGAAGTGAATAACTTCTGTCCAAGTAAGCATATTTATTTCCTTTCTAAGTTATTATTATTGTTTGCAATCAATTTTTAGACGTAAAACTACTTGTTATCTTACAATAAATAATTAATTTGTAAGTTTTGAAAGCAATACATAAATTTACGACGAATATTGATGAAACGAATACTCGTTTTAAAATTTCTTTCCATTCATTTATTAAATTATTTTTACATGAGCACATTATTAATTGATATAGAAAAATATGTTTTTAATTTACTAAGCAAAACATTAGAAGCAACTTTTGTCTATCATAATGTAACACATACGCAAAGTGTTGTAGAAAAAGTAATTGAGCTTGCCGATAATTTGGAAGTAGATGAAGTTTCTAAAGAAAATTTACAGGTAGCGGCTTGGTTTCATGATACTGGTTTTACAAAAGGAGCACAAAACCATGAAGATGAAAGTGTACTAATTATAACAGAATATTTAAAAAGTAAAAATATTGAAGCTGATAGAATTACACAGATTTGTGATTTAATTCTAGCAACAAAAGTGGGGCATTTACCTACAAATATTTTAGAGAAAATAATTATTGATGCTGATTGTGCTCATTTAGGAAGTAAAAGTTTTGAGGATAGATTAGAGCTTTTAAGAAAAGAATGGGAAACTATTTGTGGGGAAAAATATTCTGATGAAGATTGGATTGCTTTAAATATAGATTTTTTAACAAAAAAGCACTCATATTATACTGATTATGCTTTAAAAAATTGGAGTAAGAGAAAAGATAAAAACATAACAAGCCTTCTTAAAAAGCAGAGTAAATTAAAAGAAAACTTACAGAAGTTTAATCAGAAAAAAGAAGCTTTAGAAATTAAAAGAAATAAAAATGAAGTGCCAGAAAGAGGTGTAGAAACTATGTTTAGAGTGGCACTAAAAAACCACATGACATTAAGTAATATTGCAGATACTAAAGCCAATATTTTGCTTTCTGTAAACGCAATTATTGTTTCTTTGGCGCTGTCTAATTTATTACCAAAGTTAGATAATCCATCAAATAGTTACTTGATAACACCAACTGTTGTTTTTATTATTTTTACAGTAGTTTCTATCATTTTATCAATTTTAGCAACAAGACCTAATGTTACAGAAGGGAAATTTACTAAAGAAGATGTGGCTAATAAAAAAGTGAATTTATTATTTTTTGGTAATTTTCATCAAATGGAATTACCTGATTTTGAATGGGGAATTACAGAAATGATGCAAGATAAAGACTATTTATATGGTTCTTTAACTAAAGATTTATACTTCTTAGGTTTGGTTTTAAACAAAAAATATAAAATTTTAAGACTTACTTATACTGTTTTTATGATTGGTATTATTGTAAGTGTTATAGGGTTTGCTTTGGCTTTTAAAATGCAAGAAAGAGGCGCTATATAAAAATTAGGCCTCTATTTCTTTAATTAAATCATTTAAAGTAATGGTGCTTTTTGCATCAAAATTCTTTTGATAAATAACTTCAACTCGTAAAGCTTTTAAGCCAGAAACTCCTTGTAAATCTTCTAATTCTAAAAACTCTATTTTACCTAATTGTTTTCTAGATTGTAAGAAGTTAATGTATTTTATATATTCTAAAGCATCTTTGTCTTGCGAGTATACAATAGCAATTTTACCAGGCACAGTTAAACGCTCTGTAGTATCTTTTATGTTTGCTTTATCTATTCTTTTCTTGATAATTTCGTATCTAATATTATAGGCGCCATCAACATCAAATTGCTTTTCGTCCATTCTAAACTTAATAGCCATTGGGTTACTATGTACTAGAATTAATGAAGCAACTCTTAATTCTTGCTTCATATTTTTACGTTCGTTAAAGGCAATATTTTCCATTTCGCACATGGTTTGTAATTGCCATAAACGTAAGTTATATAGGTAAATATCATCAAAAGAATCCTTTTTTGTAATAGATTCTCCAATATACATGTTAAACTCAACACCATCCGTTTTGTATCTTTCAAAATAATGAGGGTGCATTTTTTGAGCGTCTTTTTGTTTTTTATCTATATAGGTTGCAAGCTTATCGTTTAAAATAGTAACGCTTTTTTCATATTCTTTTCTTTTCTCATAAACAACGCCTAAATCTTTGTCTAAACGATTCATGTAGACAGATACTTTTTTAGACAGTTCTTTGTTTATGCCTTTAATATGATTAAAAATAGGATAAATATCTCGTTTTAAGAATTCTAAAATATTTATTTCATCACCTGCATTTAAGCCTTTGTTTACTTCTTTTAAAAAGGTAGCAACCCTAAACATTAACTCGCTATAAATTGGTAAAGATTCGTTTTTACAAGCATTTTTTAAAACATCAATTGCTAACGTTAATTGCGTGCTTAAATCTTGTTGAATAGCATTGTTTCTTGCGTCTGATGAACCTTTAATATCACTTTGCCCATATAATGGATATACATTATGAAAAACAATTTCATCTAGTTTTGCATTTTCATTTGTTTGATATTCTAGTTGATATTTTTCTGCAGCTTCATAAAAACGCCATTTTACAGAACTATGTATAGATGTGTAATTTTCTTGAATTGTAGCTTCTAAAACATTCTGTCTTTCTTCAGAAAGTCTTTTTACAGCAGCTTCAAATACGGGAATAATATCTTTTAATTTATTAATATTAGCAGAATTTAAATCGTAAGATCTTGGAGAAGCAATTTCTAGTAATGCTAAGTCTCCATTTTCTGTTGCTTTAATAGGAATTATAATAATACTTAATATTCCAGAATCGTATAAATTTTGATAAAACGGATTTTTATCAGTATTTAAACCGTACTGTTCTACATCAGAAATAATAAAAGTTTCTTGTTTTTGGAAAACCTTTTCCATAATTCTATCACAGAAATAACCTCCGCTACAACTAATTTCTACATCCTTATTTAAAATAATGCTGTTAGATTTTTTGATAGCTGCTTCACAGATTTTTGTGTTTACATTATCAAAAATAGAAAAGCCTAACTTTAAATCTCTAATACCATAAAAGTCTCTTAAGTTATTTTGTAGCTTGTAAATTAACTCATTACCTCCTGCTAATAAATTTGCTTTTATGGCAGAAAGCATTTCTTCTGAAGTTACATCAAAAAGATTTACGAGGACAAAGCCTTTAAAAATATAACTATTAGTTGGGAATTTTTCTTTCCAAATATCAATGTTTTCAAAATTATTTAAAAGAATTTTAAAGTCTTCACTGGTTAAATTAGGAGCATTTTCTGTAGGCGTTATTTCAGAAAAATCTGCATTAAAAGTAGCTCTATAATATTTCATTGTTCCTGTTGCTTGATCAGGAATATCAAAATAAAAAGGTCTTTTTACATCTATATTAAATCCATAAACATGGCTTAGAATAAACGTACAGGCCATAATGTACATACTATTTTCTTCAAAATTGCGCACGTTTAATTCGTAGTTTTCACCAGCATTTTTTATAATGTCTGTAAACCTGTCTGTAAATTTAAATGAAGTAAAGGAAAAAGGGGTACTTGCAGCTTTTATCTCATTAGAAAGTAAAGGTTCTGGAAATAAAGGATTTAATAATAATTCTATCTGTTCACTATATTTATCTAATAAAGAATAATCAGAAAAGCCTGTAAACAATTCTGGGGATTTTTTAAAAAGAAGCAACATCTTTTTTGCAGTCTCATTATAAGGATGATTCTCAAAATCTTTATGTGCGTATTTTTCGAAAATTACAAATACTTTCTGAAACGAAATGTATAATTGTAACGGTAATTCCGTTTCAGCGGTTATGTTAGATTTTATGATTTTCATAAAAAAGACTTATTGTGTTTATAAATACTAGTAAGTATTTAGACGATAAAAGGTAGTAAAAGTTACAAACTTTTACAAATTTAAAATTCTGTTATTTTTAATTCAAAAAAAACTTAATTATTTCTGCCTAAAATAAATAGTAATTGGTACACCAGAAAAATCGTAAATTTCTCTTAATTTATTTTCTACAAAACGTCTGTAAGAATCTCTAACATACTGTGGTAAGTTACAGAAAAATACAAATTGAGGTGTTTGTGTAGGTAATTGCATACAGTATTTTATTTTTACAAACTTCCCTTTTATTGCAGGTGGCGGATTGTTTTTAACAATATCTAGCATAGTTTCATTAAACTTACTAGTTGCTATTTTGTTTTTTCTGTTATTAAAAACTTCTACAGCAGTTTCTATGGCTTTAAATAAACGTTGTTTTGTTAAAGCAGAAATAAATACAATTGGCACATCTGTAAAAGGTTCTATTTGCTTTCTAACCATTGCTTCAAAATCTCGCATTGTATTGGTTTCTTTCTCAATTAAATCCCATTTATTAATTAAGATAACAACACCTTTTCTGTTTTTTTCTGCTAACCAAAATATATTTTGATCTTGTCCTTCAAAACCACGAGTAGCATCTACTACTAAAACAATAACATCAGAATATTCTATAGTACGCACTGCACGCATAACAGAATAAAACTCTAAATCTTCTTTTACTTTAGATTTTTTACGGATTCCTGCTGTATCGACTAAATTAAAATCGAAACCAAAACGGTTGTATTTTGTGTCTATAGAATCTCTTGTTGTACCTGCAATATTGGTTACAATATTTCTATCTTCTCCTATTAAAGCATTAATAAAAGAAGATTTTCCTGCATTAGGTCTCCCAACAATTGCAAACCTTGGTAACGCTTCTTCTTCTAAATCTACTTCTTCTGGTTCTGGCATTTTTTCTGCTAATGCATCTAATAAATCTCCAGTTCCGCTACCGTTAATAGATGCAATTGTGTGGTAACCACCCAATCCTAAATTATAAAACTCAACAGCATCTGGTTCTCTCATTGCGTTGTCAACTTTATTAACAACCATAAAAATTGGTTTTTTAACTTTACGTAAAAGTTTTGCAACCTCAGAGTCCATTGGGGTAATACCTTGTTCTACATCAACAACAAATACAATAATATCTGCTTCTTCTATAGCAAGGTTTACTTGTTTTCTAATTTCTCCTTCAAAAATATCATCAGAACCAGTAATGTATCCCCCTGTATCAATCACAGAAAATTCTTTTCCATTCCAGTCAGATTTTCCATAATGTCTATCTCTTGTAACTCCGCTTACAGAATCTACAATTGCTTCTCTTCTTTGTACCAATCTATTAAAAAGTGTCGACTTTCCTACATTTGGTCTTCCTACAATGGCAACAATACTATTCATTTTACTCTGATATTTTTTGCAAAGATACAATTTAACATACGATAAATTGTTATAACTTTATAGAGCTAAAAAAAATGATTTTTTATGAAAAATAATTTTACTGCAATTGCTTTTTCTTTGGCAATTGTTATTGCTGCATATTTATTAGGGAATTCTATAATAAATCGAAATAACGGACAGGGAACAATTTCTGTAACAGGTTTAGGAAATGCAAACTTTACATCAGATTTAATTGTTTGGGAAGGTTCGTTTTCTAGTTCTAGTTTAGAGTTAAAAAAAGCTTATAATGATTTAGAAAAAGATAAAAAAGTTATTTTAGAATATTTGATGTCTAAAGGAGTAAAAACTGATGAAATTGTATTTAAAGCAGTACAAAGTACAAAAAACACCAAAGCAAATTATGTAAATGGTAAATATGCGGGCGATATATTTTTAGGGTATATTTTAACTCAATCTTTGCAGATTGATTCTAAAAATGTAGAAGGAGTAGAGAAAATATCTAGAGAAATTACAGAATTACTAAACAAAGGAATTCAGTTTTATTCGCAACCTCCAAGGTATTATTATACAAAATTAGCAGATTTAAAAGTAGAAATGATTTCTAAAGCAACTGCTGATGCAAAAGCGAGAGCAGAAAAAATTGCCGAAAATTCTGGAGGTAAATTGGGCGATTTAATCTCTGCAAAAATGGGAATTTTTCAAATAACTGGTCAAAACTCTAAAGAAGATTATTCTTGGGGAGGAACTTTTAATACATCATCTCGAGAAAAAACGGCTTCTATAACGATGAAATTAGATTATAAATCTGAGTAAAAATGAGTCTTTTAATAGAAAAACAAAATAGCGAAGTTTTTTTAAGACCAAGATTTTCTATTGATTTAAAAGAGAACTCTCAAATTATTTTAGATCGTTTTTCTAATGAATTTAAAAAAGAGATAAAACATTATAGAGGAAATATTGTTGATGGACATATTTTTATTTCAGTCTCTAAAAAAGATGAACATTTTTGGTCACCTCAATTGCATTTAGAAATTATAGAAAATACACAAAATACATCAACTTTAAAAGGATTATTTGGGCCAAAACCACAAGTTTGGACACTTTTTATGTTTGTCCATTTTGTAATAGGAGTTTCTTTTTTAGGGTTTGCAATTATGCTTTATAGTAATTGGTCTTTAGAAGCATCAATTGTTTTTCCTGTTATCATGATGATTTTTTTACCGCTAATATGGATTCTATTATATTTTCTTGGGAAAATAGGGAAAGACACCGGGAAAAATCAAATAAAAGGATTACATGAATTTATGATAGGTGTAATTAGCAATTAATTTTGATTATAACCAAAACGCTTTAGCTGAATTTTATCGCTTCGCCAGTTTTTATTCACTTTTACATACAATTCTATATACACTTTTTTCATGAAAAAGCGTTCTAAATCTTTTCTAGCTTCTGCACCAACTCTTTTAATTGCAGAACCTTTGTGGCCAATTATAATACCTTTTTGAGTATCTCTTTCTACCATAATTACAGAACGAATTCTAACAATGTTTTCCTCTTCTGTAAATTCTTCGGTTTCTACTTCTACAGAATACGGAATCTCTTTTTTGTAATGTATTAGAATTTTTTCTCTAATTTTTTCATTTACAAAAAAACGTTCTGGTTTATCTGTTAACTGGTCTTTTGGATAAAAAGGAGGACTTTCTGGTAGTAATTCTTTTATTTTATCAAATACTTCGGTTACATTAAATTTTTCTAAAGCAGAAATTACAAAAATTTCAGCATTAGGTACTTTGTTTTTCCAGTATTCAATTTTTTCTTCTACTTCTTCTTGTGATGATTTGTCTATTTTATTCAATAATAAAATAATAGGAATATCACTATGGATAATTTTTTTAAAGAAAGCTTCGTTTTTTAATTCTTTCTCTCCAATTTCTACCATGTAAATTAGAATATCTGCATCTTCAAAAGCAGATTTTACAAAATCCATCATAGAAGACTGTAACTCATAAGCAGGTTTTAAGATACCTGGAGTGTCAGAAAATATAATTTGATGCTCATCATCATTAACAATACCTAAGATACGATGCCTTGTAGTTTGGGCTTTAGGTGTTATTATTGATAGTTTTTCGCCTACCAAAGCATTCATTAATGTTGATTTACCTACGTTAGGATTTCCGATGATGTTTACAAAACCAGCTTTATGCGTCATAATGCAAAGGTAATTAGTTTTTATATTTGATTAGAATTAAGATGATTAAAAAATAATTAAAAATTAATTGAAAAAAATTTGGTCAGTTATTTAAATAAGTCGTATATTTGCAACCCGGAAATAACGTGTCGAGCTTATGATTCGAAAGTTAAAAACTAAGTCGTTATTTTTTGAGATAATATCGCGGGATAGAGCAGTAGGTAGCTCGTCGGGCTCATAACCCGAAGGTCACTGGTTCGAGTCCAGTTCCCGCTACTAAGCAAGAGTAATCAGAAATGATTACTCTTTTTTTTTGCAATAAATTTAGAAGTATTTCACTTTAGTAAAACTTTTAAAAAAGATGGTTTATAAACTTGCAATCTAGGTGATTGTTCTTTTCTGTTAGAAGGTAGATAAAACCTTCTTAACAAATTCTTTACTTTTTGGTAATCTAATTTCTTGGAATTTTGATTTGCTTTGTTTCATGCAACTACAACCTAATAATATTAATTTTTATAAAGAATTAATGTCTAAAATTAAGCTATCTGATGAGGCTGCTTTTAAGGTGCTTTACGATAAGTTGTGGGAGCGCATGTATATTTTAGCATACTCTTTATTAAAAGATAAAGATATTTCTAAAGATTTAGTTCAAGAAGTTTTTGTAGATTTTTGGATTAGAAGATTAGAAATAAAGAATAATAATATAGAGGCTTACCTTATAAAAGCAACTCGTTTTCGAGTTTATAAAGAATTAAGAGATACAAAATTTCATAAAACTAATATAGATTTGCTGGATGTTATAAAGACACCTCATTCAAATGGAATCTTAGAAGAACTTCAATTAGAAGAAACGGAAAATTTAGTTAATAAAGCGATAAAGAAATTACCAAAAAAACGTCAAGAAGTTTTTAAATTAAGTAGGTTCAAACTACTTAACAATTTTGAAATATCTCAACAATTAGGAATATCAAAACGAACTGTTGAAACCCAGATATCTCTAGCTATAAGAAGTATTAAAAGCGAAATAAACTACTAAAGAAAGCTTGTCTTGAGTACTTTTTTATACATTTTTTTTTTTCAAAACCTGATTTAATGTAAAAAAAAAATATTTTTTTTACGTGTGTATATCATTTTTGGGTATTTATTCATAGATACTCTATTATGACTGAAAAAGAATTTAAAACCCTTTTAGATAAATTTTTAAAAGGAACAATAACTAAAGAAGAAGAGGTTTTATTAAATGCGTTTGAAGAAAAAGCTGTTAATGAAACTAAAGAAAGTGTTTTTAATAATGATATAGAAAAAAGGGATATAAAAAAAGAAATATTAAGTGGTGTTAAGAAACAAATTAAACCAAACTACTATTTTAAACTAGCCATTGCGGCCTCTATTACTTTACTTTTAGGTGTAAGTAGCTTTTTCTTTTTTAATAAAGAAAAGGATCTAGAAATATTTACAGTAGCCAATACGTCTAATCAAATTAAAACGGTTTATTTAGAAGATGGAAGTAAAGTTGTTTTAAACAAAAATAGCTCATTAAGATATATTAATACATTTAATAACACTAGGCATTTAGATCTTAAAGGAGAAGCTTTTTTTGATGTAAAAAGAAATGAAAAGAAACCATTTATAATTAAAACCAAAGGTATTAAGACCAAAGTATTAGGTACAAGTTTTAATATTTTAACGAATGATTCTCTAGTTAGTGTTACTGTTGCTACTGGTTTAGTAGAGGTTTCTAATGCTAAAAAAGCAATTTTATTAAACCCAAATCAACAAGTTACTTATAAAAATACTTCCCAAACATTTATTAGTAAAAATACATCACACCAAATTTTTATAGCATGGTTTAAAGATGTTAATCATTTAGAAAATGTTTCTATGGGTGATGTTGCTAGTTTTATAAGGCATAATTACAATACAGAAGTAGAGTTTATAAATACTAGCTTAAAAATAGTTCCTATGTCTATAACTATAAATAGAAACGAAAGCCTAAAAAGTATCATTGATAAGATAAATTACATAACCGATTTAAAACTAACCTTAAAAGAAGATAATATGATAGAAGTTAAATAAAATAATTAAAAAGAAGAAGAGTCTGCTGGCACAGACTCCTCTGGTAAAAAGTATCGAATCTATAATAAAAACAACACTTATTAAATATTAAAATGAATTTTAAAAATTACTTATCTAAGTTATTTCTACTCCTTATAATAGCAGGATTATTTCCAATAACAATTTTAGGAAATAATCATATTAAAGTAAAGGAGTTAAAAGTAAGCATTAAAATAGAAAATGCTAAACTAACAACTATTTTTTCAAAACTAAAAAATGAATATGATATTAATTTTTCTTATGGACAGAAAATTATCGAAGATTCAACTACTTATTCAATTAATTATGAAGAAATATTATTGACAAATTTACTAAAAGACTTGTCTAAAAAAGGTTTTTTTAAGTATCAAGTTACAGATAAAAATGTTTTAGTAAAGAAACTTGAAAAGAAGAAATTTCAACAAAATGTTAAAGGAACTATTGTTGATGATAAAGGAAATCCATTACCAGGTACATCTATTATAGAAAAAGGAACCATAAATGGAACAACATCAAATTTTGATGGGGAGTTTTCGATAAATGTGTCAAACTCTAACGCTGTATTAGTTGTTTCTTATATTGGTTATGTAGATCAAGAGATTTCTATAAACAATAAAAATGAATTTTATATTGTATTAAAAGAAAATATAGCAGGATTAAATGAGATTGTTGTTACTGCTTTAGGAATGAAAAGAGAAAAGAAAGCATTAGGGTATGCTGTAGGTGAAATAGATGATAAAAAAATTAATCTTGTTCCTCAAGAAAATGTTTTAGGAGGTTTGTCTAGTAAAATATCAGGTTTAGATATTCGTCGTGGAGGAAATGATTTGAATAATGAAACGTATGTATACATTAGAGGTAAAACGTCTTTAACCGGTAATGATCAGCCACTTGTTGTTATTGATGGCTCTCCTGTAGGAAACCCTAATGTTATGGGTGATATTAGTGCTATGGATGTTGAAAATATTTCTGTTTTAAAAGGGGCAAGTGCAGCAGCTTTGTATGGTTCTAGAGCTGGTAACGGGGTTATTTTAATTACTACAAAATCTGGGAAAAACACTAAAAAAGGAATCGGGGTTACTTTTAATACTACTACAACTTTTAATACTCCGTATAAATATGTAGAGTTACAAAATCAATTTACAAACGGACAAAAAGGAGTTTTTAATGAAGCTACATGGCAACATTGGTATGGAGCAGAAGAAGGAACTTCTGCAGTACAATGGAATAGTAACGGAGAAGAAGCTCCTTTAAAGTTTTATAACAATAGTTTAGAAGATTATTTTAAAACTGGTGTTACTACCATTAATGATGTAAGTATTTCGGGTGCCTATGATAAAGGGAACTTTCGTTTATCTATTTCTCACTTAAAAGGAGAAGGGTTTACTCCTGGTACAGAACTACAAAAAATAGGTGCTAACTTAACCACTAGTTTTAAAATTACAGACAAAGTAACAGTATCTACCAACATTAATCTTTCAAACCCAAATTCTGACAATTACCCTATCAATTCTATTGGAGGAGATGACCAGTATTTTGATATTTATAATATTGCTCCTCACATTAATATTAATGATTTAAAGGATTATTGGGTAGTAAATAATGCTGAGCAACTTAAAGTTACAGAGGGTTATAACAATCCATGGTTTTTTGCTAATGAAAGAATAAATAAATTTGATAAAATTAGAGGTTTTGGAAACATCAAACTAGATTGGGAAATAAATGATGATTTAAATGCTATGGCTAGAGTTTCTAATAGCAGTAACTCTAATAGAACAGAAATTATTAGACCTTGGTCTTACGATGGTTTTGGTACGAGTAAACCTTTTGGTTCTTATAATATTAGTGAAAGTAGTTCTAGAGAAACTAATATAGATGTATTATTATCTTATACAAAAGAATTAGGAAATTTTAGAATAGATCCATCTATTGGGGGTAATATTTTAAATACGCTTAGCACTTCTATTAGTTCTGGCGGAGATAACTTAGTTTTACCTGGGCTTTATACTTTATCTAATGTAGCAAGAGGTGGGTTGTCTTACAATAGTGCTAGTTATAGAAAAGCAGTTTATAGTGCTTACGGTATGCTTTCTTTAGGGTATAAAGATTATGCTTATCTAGATTTTACAGCTCGTAATGATTGGTCTAGTACTTTGCCAAAAGAAAATAGGTCTTATTTTTATCCTTCTGTTTCTGCAAGTGTGTTGGTTTCTCAGTTTGTAGAGATGCCTAATTGGGTGTCTTTATTTAAGGTAAGATCTAGTTGGGCTCAAGTAGGTAAAGATACTTCACCATATTTAATAAATCCAACCTTATCCCAAGGTTATTGGGGAGACGATTTTACGTATTCATTACCTAGTAGTATGCCAAACACTAATTTAAAACCAGAAATAGCTACCTCTTACGAAATAGGTACAGATATTAAGTTATTTCATGGTCGTTTAGGTTTTGATGCTACTTATTATAAAACACAAAATAAAAATCAAATTTTAAATGTTGCTGTTTCTCCTTTAACAGGTTATACAAGTTCTACAATTAATGCTGGTAATGTAGAGAATTATGGTATTGAATTAGGTGTAAATATAATTCCAATTAAAACAGAAGATTTAGAATGGAATATGAATTTTAATTTCACCAAACAAGAGAGTAAACTAGTAGCCTTGGTTGATGGTATTGATCGAGTGAGTTTTGGTGGAGGAACAGATATGGGGTCTTTTACGAAAGTAGGCGGTATTATTGGGGATTTATATGCTCCATATGTAAGGAAAGTTGAAGAAGGAGAGTACAAAGGGTGGAATTTATTAGATGCTAATGGTAGGTGGGATGTAGATAGAACTACAGAAAATCAAAAGAAAGTAGGGAATTCTAATAACGATTTTGCGGTAGGTTTTAATACTTCTATTGCTTATAAAAATTTTACATTATCTGCTAGTTTTGATTGGAGGCAAGGTGGAGATTTCTTCTCTGAATCTATGAAAAGAATGGCGCGTTCTGGTAAAATAGAAAGTTGGAACAATGGTGTTAGTACAAGTACATTTACAGGTGTTTTAAATGCCAATTCTTTTGATGGAGACAGAACGGCACTTGCTAATGAAATTAAAGCAAACCCTATTTACAGAGATAATAATGTTTGGGTTGGTGGTAGAAACCAAAATTTAGGTGGTTTTGAATATAACGGAAACTATAATGGAGCTTTCTTTCCTGGTGTTATAGATAATGGAGATGGTACTTACACCGAAAATTTTGGAGGAGAAGGAACTAAACTTTTTGATGCTTATAGAGTTGTAGAGTCTAGTGGGAGTTTTTGGAGAACAGGAGAAACTTTTATGTATGATGCTTCTTTTGTAAAATTAAGAGATATTACTCTTACTTATAAATTTACTGATAATGTAGCTAGATTTATTGCAGCAGAAAATATTTCGCTATCTGTTTATGCAAAGAATGTTATGTTATGGACAAAAGCAAAGATTGGTATAGATCCAGAGACTGCTTTTGATGAAGGAAATCAAGGGTTCGATAAATGGAACCTTGCTCCATGGACCGTACCAATGGGATTCAGACTTAATGTTAGTTTTTAATCAAAAAAATAAGAAACAAAATGAAAAATAATATAATCACGATAACACTATTAATGATAATGCTTATAGCAACGTCGTGTAGTGAGTCTTTTGACGATATCAATACTAGCCCTAATACACTTCCAGATACAGAGGTAGATATTAAATTTGTATTAACGGGTGTTATTTCAAAATCAGCTCAAATAGCCACTACAATGTCATATGAGTGGGGACATTTATCAGCTGCAACGCAATATTTACAAAGAGATTTTACTAGTTACGAAGAAAATAATTATCAATGGGGAACTATAGACTTTTCTAATTTTTATGAGCCTTTAAAAGATAGCGAGTATATTTTTGAAAGAGCAGAGAATGAAAAATCGGGTGAGGTAAAAAATTACTACCAAGCAGTAGCTTTAATTATAAAATCATATCAATATGGTTTTGTTACTTCTGCTTTTGGTGATGTTCCTTACAGCAAAGCATTGCAAGCAGAAAACGGTGGTGATGAGTTTTTTAAACCAGTTTACGACACACAGAAGGAAGTTTTTATAGGGATTCTTAATGATCTAAAAGAAGCTAATACACTTTTGGCAAATACAGGGGTTATTACAGAAGCTTCAGATAGTGATGTGTTGTATAGTGGAGATGGTCAAAAATGGAGGAAATTAGCAAACTCATTATCTCTTAGGTTTTATATGCGTTTGTCTGAAAAAAGTGATTCAGATATTAATGTATCTTCTGAAATAGCAGCAATTGTAAATAATCCTAGTGAATTTCCTATTTTAGAAAGTAATGATGATAATGCTGTGGTTTCATATATAGGAACAGATAGTGATAATAGTTGGCCTGGAGGAGCTTTAAACTGGAGTAATAGATCAGAGTTTTATCGTAGAAAACCATCGTCTACTATTGTAAATGATTTAATAGCTTTAAATGATCCTCGTTTAACAAAATGGGTAAAAGCTGTAGATGTACAATTGGCAGAAGGAACAACAAATGAAGTTAAATTAGAAAACAATAGAGTTAAGCGTTATGTAAATTTAGATATTAACGCTATTAATAGTGATGATAATTTAGAAAACGATATCAATACCAGTTTATTTGTAGGTTTACCGATTGCTTTAAGTGCTCCAAATGATTTTAATTTAGGGGGAACGCTAAGTGATGTATTGACTGATATTTCAAATTTAGATGAAAATATATATTTAAATGCAGCTGCAAACCCGCATACATCTTATCTAACAGATATGTATTCAGAAAATAATAGCGAATTAGTAAAATCTATTTTAATGACTTCTGCAGAAGTAAAATTTTTATTAGCAGAAGCGAGTTATCGTGGTTATATTAGTAATGATGCTTATCAATATTATAAAGAAGGAATTGAATTGTCTTTTGATCAGTATCAAATCTTTAATGGAGATGCTGATGCGGTTTATGATGAGGTGAATAATACTCTAGTGGTGTTTGATCAGGAAGAATACATTGCGAATGTAAAACAAATTTATGACAATGCTGAAGATAAATTAGAGTCTATTATACATCAAAAATGGATTGCTTTATGGTTAACAACAGAGTCTTGGTTTGATTTTAGCAGAACAGGTTATCCTGATTTAAATAATAATATTATTTCTGGAACTAAAGGTCAACAAACTCCTGTTCGTTTTTTATATACTGATGCATATAATGAAGAAAATATGTTAAATGCTATTAATAATTTGCAGCCTGCTGTAAATGATCAATGGTCTAATATGTGGCTATTACAATAAAAAAAGTAACTGAAAACAGGAGTTTTTACTCCTGTTTTTTTATTTCAAAAAAATAATTTCTCTATGAAAAAAATAATATTTTTTCTTTTAGCGCTTATAGTTCTAATTGCATGTAAAACTGAAGAAAATAAGATGCATTTTCATGATGAAGAGCATCATCATTCACATTATTCATCGATGTCTAATGTAGATGCGCATAAACTTATTTTTCCATCAAGAACTCCAGATAGAATTATTGTGAATTTAACGGAGGATGCTAATCATAGTTTTGCAGTTAATTGGAGAACAAATCAAGAGATTGATACTGCTTATGTACAAATAGCAGAAGAAACTCACGGGCCAGATTTTTTATTAGATGACAACAAGCAACAATTTATTGCTAATACAGAATTTATAATCGTAGAAAATACTAGAGATCAGGAACCTTTGGTAAAAGCGGCATATCATTCTGCTATTATTAATAATTTAACACCAGGAACTAATTATGTCTATAGGGTTGGTAATGGAAATAATAGTAATGATACTTGGAGTGAGTGGTTTCAAATAGAAACTCCTTCTTTAAACCAAAATAAACCTTTTAGTTTTATTTATTTTGGAGATGCACAAAATGATGTAAAATCCATGTGGTCTAGAATCATTCGTAAATCGTATAAGATGATGCCAGAAGTTGACTTTATGTTGCATGCTGGAGATTTAATTAATCATAGCGAGTCTGATAGAGAATGGGGAGAGTGGTTTTATGCAGGAAGTTTTATTCATGCAACAGTGCCAAGTATTATGACTCCTGGAAATCATGAGTATGACAAAAGTGTAGACCGTAAAAAAATATCAGCTTTATGGAGGCCACAATTTACGTTGCCAGAGAATGGACCTTTAGAGGAGCTTAAAGAAACTTGTTATTTTTTAGACTATCAAAATATGAAAGTAATTTCTATTGATGCTCAAAGTTTTTATAATAACGAAGAGTCTGCAAATGCACAAACAAAATGGTTAGATTCTATTTTAGCTAAAAATACCAAGAAATGGGTAACTATTACGATGCATTATCCAATTTATTCAACTAAAATAGGTCGAGATAATAAGGAGTTGCGAGAAAAACTTAAACCTTTAATAGATAAATATAATGTTGATTTAGTTTTGCAAGGTCACGATCATACATATGCAAGAGGTTATGCGTCTAACCAAGGCTTAGGGAAAACTATTGTACAAGACGCAGGTACTGTTTATGCCGTTTCAGTAAGTGGACCAAAAATGTATGAATCTCAAAATCAAGATTGGATGGTTAAAAGAGGTGAGTATGTACAGCTTTTTCAAATTATAACTGTTGATAATGATACTATTAATTATAATTCTTACACAGCAAAAGGAGATGTTTACGATAGTTTTAGTTTGACGAAAAATAAAAAAGGAAAGAAAACCTTGATTAATAATGAATCAGAAGTATCAATTAGGTTCAAAAAAGACTTTGTAAAAAAATAAATTTATTATAATCATTTTTTTTAAGTTAATTTAAAACATAAAAAAAGGTCAGTAAATTTAAATTACTGACCTTTTTTGTATTTCGGATTTATCCTGAAGTATGTTTTAAGTTCCCTTAGAAAGCGTAGTTAAGACCAAATAACCAATAAGATTGTAATTTGTTATCTACGTTATCAAAAGTTGCAGCAGCGTTGTCTTCTAAAGCATATTCTAAAGCTTCTTGTTTGTTTTTACGTAAACCTAATTCAAAACCAACTCCAATTCCTTTCCAGATAGAGTAACCAAAAGAGTTTGTAAATGTGTAATTAGATAAATCTGAAGATTCATAGCTTTGGAAAACAGATAAATTAGATTTTACACTTAATTTACCATATTTTTTAGTGTAATCAGCAACAATTTTTGCACCTAAAGAAGATTCGAAAACAGATTCATCTTTACTAAAAACAAAATTGTAGTTTCCTGGATGCAATACAACAACTAAACTAGATGTTGGTGTCCATGTAAAACCAACCCCTAAATCTAAATACCCAGGATTGTTAAAGTTGTCTATAATTGTTGTTCTATATTCACCTAATCCAGAAACAGCCCATTTACTATTTAATCTTTGACCATATAATGAAGTAATTGTAAATACATCTGTAGCAGCATCAAAATCTTTACTATCTGTAGGGTCGTCTTTATCATCTAATTTTACCCAACCTAAGTTAACTGCGGCAGAGTTTCTCCAAAAAAAGTCATCCTGTACCAGGTTTGCAAAACCGTTTACAGTAATACCAATATTACCAGAAGCAGAATTAGGCTCACTTTTAGAGTACCAGTTGTTAAAACCAGATAAGTTTCCTCCTATAGTACCAAAAGCACCTTTTCTCCATCCAGGAAGTGCATCAATCTTAGCTTGTAAAGATTTTACTTCTTTTTGTAGTTTTGCTATTTCTGCTTTTTTAGGAGCTTGTTCTTTTTTTAATTCTTCAGCTGTTTGAGCATTTGCTGATAAGCTTACAAATACTATTAAAAATAAAATTGATAATTTTTTCATCTTTTGTTTTTTAAATTTTGAGCGTGCAAAAGTACACCTTTTCTTATTTAGACAATAAAAAAATTAATAAGTTACTTTTTCGTGAAAATTATAATTAACACCAAGGCCAAATAATTCTCTAAATTGTACTTTAGAAGAAGAGTTGTCGTCTATAATTGTTTGGAATGTCATTTGCATTTTTATAGACTCGTTTACTTTAAAGTTTATATTTGTTTGATAATCAATATCAATATTGCCAACATTGGCTAGGTAATCAGAATACATTGTTAAGGTGTTTTCCATTTCAATGTTCTCCATTAAGGTAAATTTATAAAGTCCAGATAAGTTAAAACCTAAACCTAAAGAAATTGTCTTCCCTTCTTCAACTCCAAAATCTCCAGAAAATTGTTCACTAACAAAAATATATCTAGCAGTTGCTGGTGCAATATTTACATTTAGTTTATCAGATTTTTTCCAAAGCATCCCCGGACCGAAAGTTAAATATGCTGGAGAGAAAAATTCTGAAACTAACTCTTTAGGGTCTGAGCTATAATTAAAACCATCACTATATTGTGTTTTAAAATTAGTTAAAAAAGAAAGAAACCAGTATTTAGATGTGCTATAACCAAATAAACTATTTAGTTCAAATCGGTCGTCTGTTTTTTGTAATCCAGAGTTACTAACGTGGCTAATACCGTAGCCTGTTTTTAGAATATTATCCCAGTTTACATTATCTTTCTTGTAATTAAAATCATAATTGACACTGATATTACTTGCGATTGTATTTTGCCCTCCAGAAGCCCAATTAGAAAATGAAGATTGATTAAACAAAAAAGAGAACTTACCAAGAATACTCCATTTAGGAGTTGGTAGTTCTTCTTTTGCTTTTGTTTTAGTATTTTGAGCTGAAAAATGAATAGAAAATAAAGTTAATAAAAGGATTACAGCTTTTTTCAAAATATGATTAATTTATATATGGTTCAACAAAAATAAAATTATCTAGGACTAATCAAAATTATTTTTTTGATTTATACAGTGGTACAGTAGAACAAGCCTCGCCAAACATAATACTTTTAGCAATTGGTTGTAGCTTTTCTATTAAAAAAGCAAAAGCCGAATTTGGTATTGGTTTGTTAGAGCATCCTTTTATAATTACAGGAGCATCTGCAAATGTTTTAAAATCTAAAAAACTTATTAGTTCTTGATATATAGCAGTTTCTAATAATTCTAAGTCACCAATAACAACTTTATTAGCAAAAGGAGTTAGTTCTGCTGCTACTAACATAAATGCCCAAGAAGGAATGATAGCATCTGTAGAACAAGAAATTGCAACAAAAGAATTTTTGTATTGAGACCAATCGTGATTTTTAACGGATGTTCTAAAATCTTTTTCTTTTAATATTAACTCTTGAAAAAGCCAATCTTTAATATCAAACAAAACTCTATTTCCTTCAGGATAAATTTCTTCTAAATCAAAGGTTTTAAGTTTGCTATTTGCGACTCTATTTATTATTTCTTCTGCCATTTTTAAGTTTAAAAATTAAAAGGATTTATAGTTAAAAGTTATAAAAAAGAGCCTTCAACTATAAATCATCAACTATATTAAAGCATTCCTAATTCTAGTTTTGCTTCTTCACTCATCATGTCTTGTGTCCAAGTAGGATCAAAAGTAATTTCTACTTCACACTCATTAATCTGCTTTAAAGTTTTTATTTTATCTTCTACTTCTACAGGTAATGTTTCTGCTACTGGACAATTTGGTGATGTTAAGGTCATTAATATTTTAGCATTGTTTTCATCATTCACAAAAACATCATAAATTAAACCTAACTCGTATATATCTACAGGTATTTCTGGATCGTAAATTGTTTTTAAAACATTTACAATTTTATCTCCTATTTCTTCTAACTCTTTATCTGTCATCTTTAAAATCTTAATTCTATAATTTTGTTTGTTGTGCTATTGCGTACATTTTTATATGTTTAATCATAGAAACCAAACCATTTGCTCTTGTTGGAGATAAATGTTCTTTTAAACCAATTTCATCTATAAAATCTATATTGGCAGTTAAGATATCACCTGGTTTTTGATTTGAATATACGCGCAATAATAATGCCACAATTCCTTTGGTTAAAATAGCATCACTATCTGCAGAAAATTTAATGATATCATTCTCTAATTCTGAGTATAACCAAACTTTAGATTGGCATCCTTTAATTAAATTTTCTTCTAATTTATGTTCTTCATTAATAATAGGTAAAGATTTACCTAGCTCTATAATGTATTCGTAGCGTTCCATCCAGTCATCAAACATAGAAAACTCATCAATAATTTCTTCTTGTATTTCTTTGATAGTCATTTTTTAAACTTATTTTTGCGTTTTATAAAGAATACTTTTTGCAACTATTATGCAAAATTACTGATTAAATTTAAGAAATGAGCAAATTATTAGCAGTTGGTACTGTAGCATTTGATGCTATTGAAACTCCGTTTGGAAAAACAGATAAAATTTTAGGTGGTTCTGGTACTTATGTAGGTTTAGCCGCAAGTCAATTTGGTGTTAAAACAGGAGTGGTTTCTGTAGTTGGTGGAGACTTTCCGTCTTCTTATATAGAAATGATGAACTCTAAGGGGATTAACACAGATGGAATAGAGGTAGACAAAGAAGGAAAAACTTTTTTTTGGAGTGGTAGATATCATAATGATATGAATTCTAGAGATACTTTAGTTACAGAACTAAATGTTTTAGAAACTTTTGCACCGGTTGTACCAGAAGATTTTAAAGATGCAGGTATTGTTATGTTGGGTAACTTACATCCGTTAACGCAAGCTTCTGTTTTAGATCAAATGGTAGAAAGACCAAAATTAGTAGTTTTAGATACTATGAATTTTTGGATGGATATTGCTTTAGATGATTTACATACGGTTTTAAAAAGAGTAGACGTAATTACTATTAATGATGAAGAAGCTCGTCAGTTATCTGGAGAATATTCTTTAGTAAATGCTGCAAAGAAAATTCATAAAATGGGACCAAAGTATGTAGTTATTAAAAAAGGAGAACATGGCGCTTTGTTATTTAACGAAGGAAGAATGTTTTATGCACCAGCTTTACCATTGGCAGAGGTTTTTGATCCAACAGGAGCAGGAGATACTTTTGCAGGAGGTTTTTGTGGGTATTTAGCAAAAACAGATGATGTTTCTTTTGATAACATGAAGAATGCTATTATTTATGGTTCTAATTTAGCTTCTTTTTGTGTAGAAAAATTTGGAACAGAACGTATGGAAAGTCTTACAGCTGATGAGGTTAAAAAGCGTTTATATGGCTTTAAAGCCCTTACCCAGTTTGAAATATAAATAAAAATTATAAAAATCCGCGTTTAAAAATGCGGATTTTTTATTACAACAACATAACAACAAAAAATTTAAAAACAATGAGTGACGCTATTAAGCATGAATGTGGAATTGCACTTGTTCGATTAAAAAAGCCCTTACAGTTTTATAAAGACAAATACGGTACTGCATTTTACGGAATTAATAAAATGTATTTATTAATGGAAAAGCAGCACAATCGAGGACAAGATGGGGCAGGTTTTGCAAGTGTAAAATTTAATATAGAACCGGGTACCAGATATATTAGTAGGGTTCGTTCTAATAAACCACAACCAATACAAGACGTTTTTGCACAAATTAACGAGCGTCTAAATGGTGTTTTAGAGCAAAATCCTGATAAAAAAGATGATGTAGATTGGCAAGAACAAAATATGCCATACCTAGGTAATTTATTTTTAGGGCATGTTAGATATGGTACTTTTGGTAAGAATAGTATAGAAAGTGTACATCCTTTTTTACGCCAAAGTAATTGGAAACATAAAAACTTAATTGTTGCTGGTAATTTTAACATGACAAATTCTAATCAGATATTAGATGAGTTAATAGAATTAGGTCAGCATCCAAAAGAATTTACAGATACGGTAACTGTAATGGAAAAAATTGGTCACTTTTTAGAAGATGAAGTTTCTAAATTGTACCAAGAAGCTAAGAAAAAAGGTTTTAATAAAAAAGATGCTTCACCTTATATAGAAGAAAATTTAAAACTAAAAAAAGTATTAAAAAGATCTTCTAGAAATTGGGATGGAGGTTATGCAATGGCTGGTTTAGTTGGTCATGGAGATGCTTTTGTATTAAGAGATCCTAACGGAATTAGACCAACTTATTTTTATGAAGATGACGAGGTTGTAGTTGTAGCATCAGAAAGACCAGTAATACAAACTGTTTTTAATGTTAAGATAGAAGACGTACAAGAATTAGAAAGAGGGCATGCATTAATTATTAAAAAAAGTGGTAAAACATCTATTAAATTAATAAACAAACCACAAGAAAATTTAGCATGTTCTTTTGAGCGCATTTATTTTTCTAGAGGAAGTGATGCAAGTATTTACGAAGAGCGAAAAAACTTGGGAAAATATGTTTTTCCTAAGATTTTAAAATCGATTAATAGTGATGTTTCTAATACGGTTTTTTCTTACATACCCAATACCGCAGAAACCTCTTTTTATGGAATGACAGAAGCTGCTGAAGATTTATTAAATCAGCAGAAAACAGCAAAAATATTAGCAGGTGGCGGTAAGTTGTCTGCAGAAAGAGTTACAGAAATTTTATCTGAAAGAGCACGTTTTGAAAAAATAGCAATTAAAGATGCTAAATTAAGAACATTTATTGCGGATGATAACTCTAGAGATGATTTAGTAGAACATGTTTATGATATTACTTATGGTGTTGTAAAACCTACAGATAATCTTGTTATTATTGATGATAGTATTGTGCGTGGAACAACGTTAAAGAAAAGTATTATTAAAATTTTAGATAGATTAGGACCTAAAAAAATAGTAGTTGTTTCTTCTGCTCCTCAAATTCGTTACCCTGATTGTTACGGAATTGATATGGCAAGAATTGATGCTTTTATTGCTTTTAAGGCTGCCTTAGAATTGTTAAAGGATACAGATCAATACCACATAGTAGATGAGGTTTATAAAAAGTGTAAGGAACAACAATCTAGATTAGATGTAGATATTATAAACTATGTAAAAGGAATTTATAGTCCTTTTACAGCCGAAGATATATCTGCTAAAATTGCAGAAATGTTAAAAACAGAGGATATAAAAGCAGAGGTTGAGGTTATTTATCAATCAATAGAAGGCTTACATAAAGCTTGTCCGGATAATTTAGGAGATTGGTATTTTACAGGAGACTATCCTACGCCAGGCGGTTGTAGAGTAGTAAATGAAGCATTTATTAACTTTTATGAAGGAAACAATAAAAGAGCTTATTAATTATAAACTATTGTTATTAAAAAACTAAAAAAACACTTCGAAAGAAGTGTTTTTTTAGTTAAAATAGAAAGATGTTTTTATTGATTTGTAAAATTTCTCAAATCTCTGTTAGCTCCGTATATTACTAAAATATCATTTTCATAAAGAACTGTGTTGGGTGATATTACACCTTGTACTTTTTCTTCGTTTTTAGTTTTTCCAACAATTGTTTTTACAGTAGTTTTTTTAATAGTTGTAAGGGCTAAAATATTGTATTTTCTACGAAGTTGCATTTCTCTAATACTTTTACCGATGTATTTTTTAGGTATACTAACTTCAATGATACTAAAATCGTTACTTAATTCAAATGAATCTACTACGTTGGTTAAACATAGTTTTTTAGCCCAACGTTCTGCTGATTCTTCTTCTGGGTGTACAATTTCTTCGATACCAATAGCGTTTAAAACTTTTTCATGCAAAGGGTTTATGGCTCTACTTATTAGACGTTTTACTTGAAAATTTTTAAATAATGCCGTTGTCATAACATTTGCTCCTTGATCTTGTCCAAAAGCAATGATAACAATATCGGTATCATTTAAAGGTAAGCCAGAAACGGTAGATTCATCCGTAGCATCCATACAGATAGTGTGGGAGATTCTTTCTTTATACAAGTCTACTTTAGCCATATTGTTGTCTATCCCTATAACCTCGTTTCCTTGTGCGGTTAATTTCTCAGCTAAAGGGGCTCCAAAATTTCCTAGGCCTACAATAATATACTTCATATTTTTAGTTTATTGTTATTTCTTCACTTGGATAGCGATAATTTTTATGTTTAATTTTTTTGAAAATAGCCACAGTTATAGAAAGCATACTTACCCTTCCTATAAACATAATAGTAATTAGAACTAATTTACTTGCTGTATTAAAACTAGAAGTTATTCCTAAACTAAGCCCAACTGTACTGTAAGCAGAAAAACTTTCGAAAGCAATGTTTAGTAAACCGAGTTCTGGGTTAAAATAGGTAATTAATATAATACCAAGACCAATTACAAGTAAAGAAAGGGATATGGTAGCAAATGCTCTTTTTACAGAAATTTCAGCAATTTCTCTCCTATAAACCTCTATTCTACTTTTACCTTTTGCTAAACTAAAAATGTTTAAGATAGCAATAGCAAAAGTACTCGTTTTAATACCTCCACCTGTAGAAGCAGGAGAAGCGCCAATCCACATTAGTAAAAAAGTAATCATTATGGTTGGTGCTGCTAAAGCAGTCATGTCTACAGAATTAAAACCAGCTGTTCTTGGTGTTGCAGCAATAAATAAAGCATTAACTAATTTACCAAATAAAGAGTGTTCTTCTAGTGTATTATGGTATTCTATAATTAAAAAAAGGACAAAAGCAATAAAGGTTAATGATAAGGTGGTAACAAGGTTTATACGACTATTGATGTTAAGTACCCAAGGTTTGTAAGTCTTTTTCCAAGATTGAAAACGGAAAAAATTAAGTATTACATGCTTTGTGTAATTTACAAGATTAACTACAATAGGAAAACCTAAACTTCCCATTACAAAAGTGGCAATAATAACAAGTTGTAATGGGTAATTAAAACGAAAGCCTGTTTCATAAATACTATTACTAAGTGTAGAAAAACCGGCATTACAAAAGGCAGATATTGCATGAAAAATTGAAAAAAATATTTTGTCAGCAAAATTACTTATTAATTCTGTGTCTAATGAAAAATAGATAAATAAAGCTGCTGTAAATTCTACGGTTATGGTAATTATAATAATGTTTTTTAAGGTGTCAAAAACACTTCCTATTTTTTGAGAATTCGTCATTTCACTCAATGTCAGCTGGTTTTCATAGGTAGTTCCTCCTTTAAAAAAATAACTAAAATAACTTGCAAAGGTTAAAATACCCAAACCGCCTATTTGAATAAGAATAAGAATGATAGATTGCCCAAAAAGTGTAAAATAAGTAGCTGTGTCAACAACGATTAAACCAGTAACACAAACAGCACTTGCAGAGGTAAAAAGAGCATCTATAAATGTTAAACCATTGTAAGTTGCTTTAGGTAATAAGAGTAAAAGTGATCCTAAGAAAATAATTGTTAAAAAACTTAAAATAAATAATTGTGCAGGATTAAGGTAAACTCTGTTTAGGTTTAATTTTAATTCAGAAAATTCTCTAATAAAAGATAAAATTACAGCAAATATTAACCACATAGGATTTTCTAGTACTAAATCTGTTTTAAACGCTTCTCCTACAAAAAGATACATGTAAAAAATGTAGAGTGTGTAGGCCACAGAAATAAAGTCGAATATTGCTACATTTTTTTTTAAATGATGAGGTTTTTCTACATATCTAACAAACGTAGAAATTAACCCAAGAGTAATTACAATAAAGTAAAAACCATCTATAATTTGTTGTGTTAGGGTAGTTTGATTGAATCCGAAATGAAAAATAAAAGCAAGCATACCAATAACACTTGCCCAAAATGCTATTCTATTTATTTTTTTTAAAGGAAAATTCATTCCAAAAGTATTTATTTTGTAACACTATTGTTTTGCTTAATTTCAATTCTTAAAAAGTTATATTAGAATCTATTTATATAAAAATACACAGTTTGTAGTAGAAGTATAAGTTTATAAAAGTGATGATAAAGGTAGTTGTTTTTATGATGAAATATCTTTTTTTAATAAAAAAATAATCAAGTTTAAAATGTTAGATAAAAAAAAGCACTCTAAAAATATTAGAGTGCTTTTCTGTTTTTAAAAATTAAATAAGTGTATTATTTAGCTTCTGCGTAACGTTTTTCAACTTCATTCCAGTTAATAACTTTAAAGAAAGCATCAATATAATCTGGTCTTCTGTTTTGGTAGTTTAAGTAGTATGCATGTTCCCAAACGTCTAATCCTAAGATAGGAGTTCCTCCACAAGTAACCCCTGGCATTAAAGGATTGTCTTGGTTTGGTGTAGAACAAACTTCTACTTTACCACCTGGTAAAACACATAACCAAGCCCATCCAGAACCAAACTGAGTTGCAGCAGCTTTAGAAAAAGCTTCTATAAATGCTTCTTTAGAACCAAAAGCAGCTTCAATAGCATCTTTTAATTCTCCAGATAAATATCCTTTATCTTCTGGGTTCATTACAGACCAAAATAAAGAGTGATTAAAAAAACCACCTCCATTATTTCTAACAGCACCATTACTCATATCTAAATTAGTAAGAATATCTTCTATAGATTTTCCTTCTAAATCTGTACCTTCTATTGCAGCGTTTAATTTTGTTGTATATCCGTTATGATGTTTTGTGTGATGAATTTCCATCGTTTTTGCATCAATATTTGGTTCTAATGCATTATATGCGTATCCTAATTCTGGTAGTTCAAAAGCCATAATATTTTTATATTTTATTAATTAGTATAATATTTATATCTGTAAAATTAACCATTTAATAATAGTTTTACAAGAGTTTTGCCCTTCGATAATTTATAACTGTATAAATAAGATTTATTCTCCAAAAGTTTTCATGAATTGTTCAACTTTTTCTACCATATTTTTACTTCCACATATAAAAGGAACTCTTTCATGTAGTTCTTTAGGTTGTATTTCCATAATTCTATTATACCCATCTGAGGCTAAACCACCAGCTTGTTCTGCTAAAAAAGCCATTGGACTACATTCATACAACAAACGTAATTTTCCCTTTGGATTTTTAGATCCTTTAGGGTACATGTAAATTCCTCCTTTTATCATATTTCTATGAAAATCAGAAACTAAAGAACCAATATATCTACTTGTATAAGGTCTGTCTCCTTCTTCTGCCTGGCAATATTTTATATACATTTTAATTCCTGCAGGAAAATCTAAATAATTTCCTTCGTTTACAGAATAGATGCTTCCATTTTCTGGGAATTTCATATCAGGATGTGATAAATACCAACTACCTAAAGCTGGGTTTAATGTAAAACCATTTACACCATTTCCTGTAGTATATACCAACATGGTAGAGGTACCATAAACAATATAACCTGCAGCTACTTGTTGGTCTCCAGGTTGTAAAAAATCTTGTAATTCAACAGGTGTTCCAACAGGAGTAACTCTTCTAAAAATAGAAAAAATGGTACCAACAGAAACGTTAACGTCTATGTTTGATGAACCATCTAAAGGATCCATAAGAACAACATATTTATTTTGATGATTCTCATCTTTACTAT
The DNA here is from genome assembly GCF_045063585.1 of Polaribacter sp. Asnod1-A03. NCBI lineage: Bacteria > Pseudomonadati > Bacteroidota > Flavobacteriia > Flavobacteriales > Flavobacteriaceae > Polaribacter > Polaribacter sp. Asnod1-A03. The sequence continues at coordinate 2,658,871 of NZ_JBEFOE010000009.1, forward strand.
TAATAATAATAAAATCGTCTTCTTCTTCACTCGCTATTCCACAAACAATATTTCTATCTGTAAGCGTTTGTATAAAGATTTCATTAGCATAGACATCTAATTTTTGTTGATCTTCTCCTTGAATATTAGTGTCCCCTGCAGCTCCAGTAATATCTACCAAACCGGCTTTATTTACTTCGTGGTTTACAACCTTCCCCGCTAATCTTAATGAATTTAGTAATCGAGATAATTCTCCTGATGAATACTTAAAGTCGCTCTGATTTTCAATAATAAATTCTCCTAAAGTTTGATTTTTTTTTGCCATTATTAAAGTTGATAATTAAACATTTAACAAATATCTAATTTTTTTAACTATTTACAGCTTTTTTTTTCAATCGATTTCGCTGTATTGTTAAATAATTTTAAACAAATCAAAAATAACTGTGAAAAATCTTTAAATATTTTTAACAGGTTTCAAAAAAACTATCTTTGACCAAAATTTTAAAGATGGATTTTATAGTAAGACTTGGCGAAAAAAAAGATATGCAATCTGTATTCGATTTAATTACAGAGTTGGCTGTTTTTGAAAAAGAACCAGATGCAGTAGAAATTACTGTAGAAGATTTAGAAAGAGACGGTTTTTCTAAAAATCCAAAATTTAAAGTTTTTGTAGCTGAACAAGCAAATAATATAATTGGTATTGCTTTGTTTTACGAACGTTTTTCTACGTGGAAAGGAAGAACAATACATTTAGAAGATTTAATAGTTACAAAAGAGAAACAGAAAATAGGAGCAGGTAAAGCCTTGTATACTGCTGTTTTAAAATATGCACACGAAAATAATTATAATAGAGTTGCTTGGGAAGTGATTGATTGGAACACCAATGCAATAGATTTTTATAAAAGTACCGGAGCAAATTATTTAAATGATTGGTCTGTAGTGCAAATGGACAAAGAAGGATTAGCAAAATTTATTGAAAAATAATTAGAATGAAGATTTTTAAATTTGGAGGAGCATCTGTAAAAGATGCAGCAAGTGTAAAAAATATTACTCAAATTTTACAAAGTGAAGGAACGGAAAATACAGTAGTTGTAATTTCTGCAATGGGTAAAATAACAAATGCTTTTGAAGAAGTAATAGAAGCTTATTACAATAAAACAGACGAGTTATCTGCTAAATTAGGTGTTATAGAAGATTTTCATAAAAATTTGATGAATGATTTGTTTGATGAAAATGATGAAATTTACAAAGAAATAGATATTCTTTTAGGAGAATTAAGTTGGTTTTTGGCAAGAAATACATCACAAAGATATAATTATGTATACGATCAAATAATTTGTTTTGGAGAGCTTTTATCAACCAAAATAGTTAGTGCTTACTTAACAAAGATAGGTGTAGATAACAATTGGTTTGATGTAAGAAACTATATTAAAACAGATAGTAATTATAGAGATGCAAAAGTAGATTGGGATTTAACACAAGAACTTATAAGTAAAAAAGTAGACAGTTCTAAATTAAATATTACACAAGGTTTTATTGCGGCTAATGATACTGAAAACACGACAACTTTAGGTAGAGAAGGTTCTGATTATACAGCGGGTATTTTTGCTTATTGTTTAAATGCAGAAAATGTAACTATCTGGAAAGATGTTCCGGGTGTTTTAAATGCAGATCCCAGAGTGTTTGAAGATACCACTTTGTTAGAACAAATTTCTTATGAAGAAGCTATAGAAATGGCTTTTTATGGCGCTTCTGTAATTCATCCAAAAACATTACAACCATTAGAAAGAAAAGAAATTCCGTTATTGGTACGTTCTTTCGTAAACCCAAAAGAGCTAGGTACAAAAGTTTCTAAAGGAACAAGATTAGTGCCTTATATTCCTTGTTTTATTGTAAAGAAAGATCAGATTTTAGTATCAATTTCTGCATTAGATTTTTCATTTATGGTAGAGAATAATATTAGTTATATCTTTCAAAAACTACACGATTATCAATTAAAAGTAAATTTAATACAGAATTCTGCTATTAGTTTTTCTGTTTGTATTGATAATAAATTTAATAAGTTCGATGCTTTTTATAATGAGTTAAAAACTCAGTTTAAAATTGATGTTCAAAAAGAAGTAGATCTTTATACAGTGCGTCATTTTGATGATGAAGCTATAAGTAATATTGAGGCAAAAGGAGCGTCTTTATTAACTCAAGTAAATAAAGAAACAATTCAGATAGTTTTAGCAGCAAATTAATTATTGCTTACCCGTTTTTTTAGTATTTTTGCAGTTGGTTCTAATTAAAAATTATGGCATTAGTAACATCTAAAGAAATATCACAAGTAATTGGTTTACAGAAGATTGGATTTCTTGGTACGTTTGTTGGATGGGTATTATTAAGAGTACTTCGTATTTCTAAAATCAATAAAATATATGATAAGAACAAGAGTAAGAAAGATTTAAGTTTTTTAAATGGTGTTTTAGATGATTGTGAGATTAAATTTGAAATTCCAGAAGACGATTTAAAAAGGATTCCTAAAGACGGGGCATTTATTACTATTTCTAATCATCCTTTAGGAGGAATTGATGGCCTTCTTTTATTAAAATTGTTAATAGAAAAAAGAACAGATTACAAAATAATTGCAAACTTCTTACTGCATAGAATAGAGCCACTAAAGCCTTATGTAATGCCTGTAAATCCTTTTGAAACAAGAAAGGATGTAAAATCTAGTGTTGCTGGTATTAAAAATGCGTTGCAACATTTAAAAGAAGGGAAACCTTTAGGTATTTTTCCTGCGGGTGAAGTTTCTACTTACAAAGATGGAAAACTAAATGTAGATAAACCTTGGGAAGATGGTGCTGTTAGGTTAATAAAAAAAGCAAACGTACCTGTAATCCCTATTTATTTTCATGCTAAAAATAGTCGGCTTTTTTATTTTCTGTCTAAAATTTCTGATACTTTAAGAACTGCAAAATTACCTTCGGAAGTTATGTTTCAAAGAGGTAAAGTAATAAAAGTAAGAATAGGAAACCCCATTTCTGTAAAAGATCAAAATGAGTTTAAAGAAATTTCTACTTTTTATGAGTTTATTAGAAAGAAGACTTATATGTTGGCAAACCCTTTTCAAAAGGCTAGCAAATTAATTTCTACTCAAAATATCAAAATTAAAAAATCCGTAAAAAAAATAACTCCTCAAAGAAACAAGGATTTATTTATTAAAGAAATAGATGCTTTAAGAAAAGCGGATGGTAGACTTTTAGAAAGTAAAAATTACGAAGTGTTTTTTGCTAGCGCAAAAGAAATTCCGAGTCTGTTACACGAGATAGGTAGGTTGAGAGAAATTACATTTAGAGAAGTAGGGGAAGGAACCAATAAAGAAATTGATTTAGATAAGTTCGATAAATATTACCATCATTTATTGTTGTGGGATAGAGAAACCAAGTGTTTAGTGGGTGCTTACAGAATGGGAGTTGGTAAAGAAATTTATCAAAAATATGGTATTAATGGTTTTTATGTTCAAACATTGTTTAGAATAGAACCAGAACTACATCAAATGATGGAGCACACCATAGAAATGGGTAGAGCTTTTATTATTGGCGAATATCAACAAAAACCAATGCCATTATTTTTACTATGGAAAGGGATTGTACATGTTACATTACGTTACCCAGAGCATAAATATTTAATGGGTGGTGTTTCTATTAGCAATCAGTTTTCAGACTTTTCTAAGTCTTTAATGATTGAGTTTATGAAATCTCATTATTACGATCCTTATATTGCACAATACATTTATCCTAAAAAAGAATATAAGGTAAAACTAAAAGACGGCGATAAAGATTTTGTGTTTGATGCAACCAAGGCAGATATGCAAAAGTTTGATAAAATTATCGACGAAATAGAACCAGGAGCACTTAGAATACCTGTTTTAATTAAGAAATATGTAAAACAAAATGCACGTTTGGTGGCTTTTAATGTAGATCCTAAATTTAATAATGCTGTAGATGGATTAATGTACATTAAAGTTTCTGATATACCAGAAAGCACGGTAAAACCTGTTATGGAAGAATTTCAGGCAGAGTTAGAGCGTAAAGCTTCAGAACTAAACAATGGTTAAAAGTCTTTGTATCAGTAATTATCTTTTGGTTTTTTTGTAAAAAGATAAATATTACGTATTTTTGTGCTGTATGTAAAAGTTAAAAATACATACATTTTTTTCCCTCGATTTTTTATAAAAAATATTTATAGGTAATAAATGTATCTATATGTGCATTCTCCCTCTTTTATTTTTTAATGAATAAAAACAAAATTAAAAAAATGAGTTTTTATTTTGACCTGTGCTTTGTTTCCGTTAATCTATAGAAAGTATCATTTCAGCGTTTTTATTCATAAATAATAATTTTAAAGAATTCTTTTTGTACTTAAAATATTGCATCAATATTTTAAGATTAATTAAAAGATTCATTTTTTAATAAAGAAATAATAGCTACTATGAAAACCATAAAAGTAAGAAATTTTAAATTAGAATCTAATGTTATTTTAAATCTATTCCTTCTAAAAAAGGAGTTAATGATTTTAATAATATCATTATTTACTTTTTTAAATTTAAATGCGCAATGTGGTTCTGGTGCTACATTAAACTCAAATCAGTCTTCTGGGTATCTTTTTCCAGCGGGTGTTACCAGTGTTTCTGGTAATATAACTATTAGCGGTACAGTTGATTTTGCAGACGGAGCTATACTTTGTATACCTACAGGTAATAGCTTAACTATTAATGCAAATATATCATCAACTACAGGGTATGATATTACAATGATAATTGATGGAGAGCTTGAATTTCAACAAAACCCAAGTTTTGATGCTAACGTAGATTTGCAAATAAGTCAAACAGGTTTATTAACAGTAACTAATACAATCACTTTTTCAGGTGAAAGTGTTATTTATAATGAAGGTACTATAGATGTTGGTCAAAATTTTCAACTATATTCTTTGTCTAATAATGAGTTAGATAATTTAGGTACAATGTCAATAGGAGGTAACCTTAATGCTAATGTTACAGGGCCAACTTACATTAGAAACCAAGATGAAATGACAATAGATCAAAATTTTCAGCTTAATGAAGAAGCTGTATTAACTAATTGTGGTATAATTACATCTGGTAATAGTTTTAATCAAAGTGGTGCTAAAGTTGTAAACACTGGGGTTTTTAATGTTTCAAGTGGAGCATTAAGTATGGGTAATGGTACACCTGTTTTTGAGAATTACGGAGAGCTTCTTGTAACAGGTTCTATAAGTTTATCAGGAGAGCTTTATACAGAGGGTTATACAGAAGTTAGTCAGCAAATACAAGGTACAGGTAATATAACAGGTCCTATAACAGCAGCAGCAAAAACCGGCTATGTAAAAATAGGTTCAAATTCTAACATAAATGGTAGTATAGGCCCTAATTTAGATTTAAGTGGTAGTGGTAGTTTTACTGTACAAAACGGAGGAACAATATCTTCTACTGTAACCTACAATTGCCAAAGCAATGGTACGTGTAATTACCCTTTAGATATAACAGAAGATTGTGCAGATCTTGATGGAACAGTACAAACAATAGATACAGACGGAGATGGTATTGCAGATAATATAGATATAGATGATGATAACGATGGTATTTTAGATACAGAAGAATACAATTGTAATAATCAAACACTTGTTTGGAGTAATCATTTTGATGAAGGTAATAGTCAGAATACAGGAGATGATCCAACAACTGCAACTGCTAATCCAGCTTTAAGTTTTGATGGTGTAGATGTAACAATTACAAGACCAAGTACTAACACAACAGGTAATTGGAAAATTGAAAATTCTTACCCAACAACTAATACTAACACATATTCTTATGTTTGGAGACAAACTTCTGTAGCTGATGGAGAAACTGTAAATGTGTTTAGTTTTTCTAGATCTGTTAATGATTTATCTTTTACAGTTTATGATTTAGATACTGATGCTACTTATACCGATGAAATATATATAGAAGTTGTCTCAGAAGGGGCAACTTATATAATGTCTGCTGCAGATTATACTCTTAGTGGTAGTATCACAAATTCTGCAGACAATACTTTTACAGGTGGAGGAAGTAATGAAGATATGTCAATTAATTTTTCTGTTCCTGTAGAAAGTGTAGCTATTTATTACAGACAAGTACAAGATAATAATTTGTCAGGGAATCAAGCAATAGCAATAGGAGATCTGTCTTTCTGTGTGCCACAAGATACAGACGGAGATGGTATCCCTAATTATTTTGATTTAGACTCAGATAACGATGGTATACCAGATAATATAGAAGCACAAACTACAACAGGTTATATTGCACCAAGTGGTAATGATGCAGATAATGATGGTTTAGATGATGCTTATGAATCTACAGGTATAACACCAGTAAATACAGACGGTAGTTTAACAAATTCTGATAATGTGCCAGATTATTTAGATTTAGATGCCGATGGAGATGGTATTTATGATATAGAAGAATCTGGTAGCGAACTTGCAAATGATGGTGCCGGAATGGTTACAGGAACTGTAGGAGAAAACGGATTGGTAGATGATATAGAAACAGGAGATACAGATAACGGTTATACAGATGTAAATGGAGAATATGATGACATTCAAACAGATAATTTTTCAGATTTAGATGAAGATGTTAATACTGGTGGAGATGTAGATTATAGAGATGATCAAACTAGTATAGATACCGATGGAGATGGTATACCAGATGATGTAGATGTAGATGATGATAATGATGGTATTTTAGATGTAGATGAAGGTTTAACTTTAATTCCGTGTCCTGATATAACAATTCCAGCTGATAGAGGATTTGCTATAGATTTAAATAGTGGCGTTGACGATGCAAGTGATGCAATTGATGATAATAATAGTACTTATGCTGATTTTAATAGAGATGAGTATATAACAATTATTTTAAGAGAAGATGAAGAAATAGTACCTGCAGGTACTATAATTAGTATAGTAGCAGGAAGGTATGGTAGCAATAGCAGCACTAATGATATTATGGAAGTTTTTCAATCTTCAGATGGGTCTAGTTTTAATAATACTGTAACATACTCATTTAATAATAGTAATGCCTTTTCTACTGCTTCATATACATTATCGTCAGATGCTACACATATTGCAATCCAATTTGATAGATCAAGTGGACAAGGAGGGGGGAGAAATCTTAGGGTTTATGATGTTTCATATGATAGTTTTACAATACCTTGTGATGATGAAGAATATGAATCTACAGATTCAGATGGAGATGGTATCCCAGATCATTTAGATTTAGATTCAGATAATGATGGTATTCCAGATATTGTAGAAGCAGGAGGTGAAGATACAGATGGTAATGGTATTGTAGATAATGTTTATGAAAATGGTACACTTTTATACGATAATAATGAAGATGGTTTAGATGATCGATATGATTCTGATGAAGGAGGAAATGATATCGCAAACCCAGATACAGATGGAGACGGAATACCAGATTACTTAGATTTAGATGCAGATAACGACGGTATACCAGATGTGATAGAAGCAGGCGGAACAGATGCAAATGGAGATGGTAGAGCCGATAATTTTACAGATACCGATAATGATGGTTTTAATGATGTTGTAGATGGAGATGTAGGTAATGATGGCACTTCAGAAAATTCATCTAATGCTTTAATTTTAACAGGAGAAGATAGTAATAATGATGGAACACCAGACTTTTATCCAAATGGAGATGCCGATGGAGATGGAATTCCAGATTATATAGATTTAGATGCCGATAACGATGGAATTCCAGATGTGGTAGAAGCAGGCGGAACAGATGCAAATGGAGATGGTAGAGCCGATAATTTTATAGATACAGACAATGATGGATTTAATGATGTATTAGATGGAGATCCAACAAATGCATTAGCAGTAGGAGTAGATACAGATGGCGCAAACACTTCGGATGCTTTAATTGTTACAGGAGCGGATTCAGACGGAGATGGAACACCAGACTCTTATCCAAATGGAGATACCGATGGCGATGGTATTTTAGATCAATTAGATTTAGATGCAGACAACGATGGTATTCCAGATGTAGTAGAAGCAGGAGGTACAGATACAAATGGAGATGGTAGAGCCGATAATTTTACGGATGCAGACAGTGATGGATTTAATGATGCTGTAGATGGAGATCCAATAAATGCATTAGCAGTAGGAGTAGATACAGCAGGTACAAATACAGCCGATGCATTAATTGTTACGGGAGCGGATTCAGACGGAGATGGAACACCAGACTCTTATCCAAATGGAGATACCGATGGCGATGGTATTCTAGATCAATTAGATTTAGATGCAGACAATGATGGAGTTCCAGATGTAGTAGAAGCAGGTGGAACAGATGCAAATGGAGATGGTAGAGCCGATAATTTTATAGATGCTGACAATGATGGATTTAATGATGCTGTAGATGGTGATCCAACAAATATATTAGATGTAGGGTATGATTCTGATGGGGCAAATACAGACAATGCTTTAATTGTTACAGGAACTGATGGTGATAATGATGGAATACCTGATACTTATCCAAACGGAGATACCGATGGTGATGGTATTTTAGATCAATTAGATTTAGATGCAGATAATGATGGAATTGCAGATGTAGTAGAAGCAGGTGGAACGGATGTAAATGGAGATGGTAGAGCAGATAATTATATAGATGCTGACAATGATGGATTTAATGATGATGTAGATGGAGACCCAACAAATGCATTATCCACAGGAACAGATACAGCAGGAGCAAATACAGCAAATGCATTAATCACTTCAGGAGCAGATGCAAATGGAGACGGAACACCAGATACTTATCCAAATGGAGATACCGATGGCGATGGTATTTTAGATCAATTAGATTTAGATGCAGACAACGATGGTATTCCAGATGTAGTAGAAGCAGGCGGAACAGATGCAAATGGAGATGGTAGAGCCGATAACTTTACAGATGCAGACAATGATGGATTTAATGATGATGTAGATGGAGATCCAACAAATGTATTAGCAGTAGGAACAGATACAGCAGGTACAAATACAGCCGATGCATTAATTGTTACGGGAGCGGATTCAGACGGAGATGGAACACCAGACTCTTATCCAAATGGAGATACCGATGGCGATGGTATTTTAGATCAATTAGATTTAGATGCAGACAACGATGGTATTCCAGATGTAGTAGAAGCAGGCGGAACAGATGCAAATGGAGATGGTAGAGCCGATAACTTTACAGATGCAGACAATGATGGATTTAATGATGATGTAGATGGAGATCCAACAAATGTATTAGCAGTAGGAACAGATACAGCAGGTACGAATACAGCCGATGCATTAATTGTTACGGGAGCGGATTCAGACGGAGATGGAACACCAGACTCTTATCCAAATGGAGATACCGATGGAGATGGTATTTTAGATCAATTAGATTTAGATGCAGATAATGATGGAATTACTGACGTAATAGAAGCAGGAGGTTTAGACTCTGACCGTGATGGAGTACATGATAGTTTTACAGATGTAGATAACGATGGATTTAATGATACTGTAGATGGAGATCCAACAAATGCATTAGCAGTAGGTGCAGATACAGATGGTTCAAATACATCTAATGCTTTAATTTTAACAGGATCTGATGATGATAATGATGGTGCACCAGATACATATCCAAACGGAGATGCAGATGGCGATGGAAATTTAAACCATATAGATATAGATGCAGATAATGATGGTATTCCGGATAATATTGAAGGGCAGACCTCTCTTAATTACATAGAACCTAGTGGTGTTGCAACAGATATAACTGATATTAATAATAATGGAGTTGATGATAATTATGAAAACGGAGGTAATATTGGTGTAAACCCAGTAAATACTGATGTAGAAACTGATACTATTCCAGATTATTTAGATTTAGATTCAGATAATGATGGTGTTTTAGATATTCAAGAAAACGGAGATTCGGACAATTTAGTGCTAGGAACAGATACTGACGGAGATGGATTAGATGATGCTTTTGATGATAATGACGATTCTAGTATTTTAGGATCTACAGTAAATGATGGATTGGGTAGTGGAAATAAGGTGTCTGATGCTACTAGTTTAGAAACTGCTTATGGAGATGTAGACGATGACTTTAATCCTGGTAATGGAGATTTAGATTATAGAGATATATTAGACACAGATAATGATGGTATTCCAGACAATGTTGATTTAGATGATGATAATGATGGTATTTTAGACACAGAAGAACGAGGCTGTACTTCAGTTTCTCTTCTTACAGATGGTATAATTGATTCTTCTGGTTTTGGTACTGCTGCATATATAAATGATGGGGCTGTTACTGCAGACCAAGGGTTTGCTATGAATAATACTGGTCATTATTTTATTTTAGATTTAGGGCAAGTATACGAATCAGGAACTACAATTAAGTTTGATATTTGGGGAAATAGCACAGCAACAAGAACTGTAGTAACATCAGAAAGACCTTCAGGTACATATTCAAGTAGTAATTTAATAAATTCACAAACAAATGCTGTTAATGTAAATACTTTAGCAGACTATAGTTATACTACAGAAAGTGCTACACAATATATACAAGTAGATATGGTTGCTAGAAGTGGTGGTAGAACAGAATGGGTAGAAGCTACTATAACTTTAGATTGTAGTTTTGTATCTATAGATTCCGACAATGATGGTATTCCAAATCATTTAGATTTAGATTCTGATAATGATGGTATTCCAGATTTAGTTGAAGCTGGTGGTGAAGACATAGATGGAAATGGGTTAATAGATGATATTAATACAGATGGTACATTAGTAAATGATACAGATAATGATGGTTTAGACGATCGTTACGATACAGATAATGGAGGGACAGCAATTGCAAATCTAGACACAGATGGAGATGGTATAAAAGATTACTTAGATTTAGATGCAGATAATGATGGTATTCCTGATGTTGTAGAAGCTGGTGGTACAGATGTAAATGGTGATGGTAAAGCAGATAATTTTGTAGACACAGATAATGATGGTTTTAATGATGTTGTTGATGGTGATGTTGGTAATGATGGAACTGTAGAAAATACAGCAAACGCATTAATCGTTACAGGAGAAGACACAGATAATGATGGAGTACCAAATTCATATCCAAATGGAGATACGGATGGTGATGGTATTCTAGATCAATTAGATTTAGATGCGGATAACGATGGAATACCAGATGTAGTAGAAGCAGGAGGAACAGACGAAAATGGAGATGGTAGAGCCGATAATTTTGAAGATGACGATAACGATGGATTTAATGATGATGTAGATGGAGACCCAACAAATGCATTAGCTACAGGTACGGATACATCAGGAGCAAATACAGCAAATGTATTAATCACTACAGGAGCAGATGCAAATGGAGATGGAAAACCAGATACTTATCCAAATGGTGATTTTGATGGAGATGGTATCTTAAATCAATTAGATTTGGACTCTGATAATGATGGTATTTTAGATGTAGTTGAAGCTGGAGGTATAGATACAGATAGAGATGGAATTGCTGATAACTATACAGATGGAGATAATGATGGGTTTAACGATACTGTAGACGGAGATCCTATAAATGCATTAGCGGTAGGTGCAGATACTGCAGGAACTAACACAACTAATGCATTAGTGGTTACTGGATCTGATGAAGATAATAATGGAGCGCCAGATGCATATCCAAATGGAGATTCAGATAATGATGGAGATTTAAATTTCTTAGACATTGATGCGGATAACGATGGGATTCCTGATAATATAGAAGGACAAACAACAATTGGATATATTGCTCCGTCAGGAATAAATATTACAGATGTTAACGGTAATGGAGTGGATGATAATTATGAGAGTGGTACAACTATTGGCTTAAATCCAGTAAATACAGATATAATAGCAGATAACATTCCAGATTATTTAGATTCTGACTCAGACAATGATGGGATTCCAGATATTGAAGAAAATGGAGATGTAAACACACTTTCTGGAAATGATAGTGATGGTGACGGTTTAGATGATGCTTTTGATGATAATGACGATTCTAGTATTTTAGGTTCTACAGTAAATGATGGTTTAGATCCAAATGATAATACTATTACAGATATTAACTCTTTAATAAACTCTTTTGGAGATGAAGATGGAGATATTTACATAACTGGAGATTTAGATTATAGAGATACTACAACAGATGGAGTACCAATGATTACCCAGGTTTATCAGTATGGAGATGAGCGTTGGATTGAGGTAACAAATATTAGTAAAACAAATACTATCGGTGCTAACTTGATTAATATTCAGTTATACAACTCTAAAACAGGAGATCAAACAGGTGTTATGCCAGATGTAACCTATACTGTTGAATCTGAATTAGGAGTTGGTCAATCTGTTATTATAGGAAACGGTACAAATAATATTACCAATATAAATAGTGGTGCTGTATCTGTAACAAATTTAGCTTTAACAAATATAGAAGGAGCAAATGATATCATTACTTTATCAAGAACAACAGATGCAACATCTTATGAATACAGGTACGATGTAATAGAATCTTTTTCTGACAATACCTCTTATGTAAGAATTGATGAAACATTAGAGCCAAATATAACTTACACGGATAGTGAATGGGTTGTTTTTGTAGACGATGCTTTAAATCCTTATAGAACTTTAGAGAATGGTAGTCCAGAAAGACATCCACATGATCCATTAATCTCAGAAATAGTAAGTTCTAATTCAGAAGCAAATTCTCAATTAGGATTACACAGAATAGATATAACAACAAGAGAAAGTGGTAATGTTTGGTCTAATGGTTTTCCAGATAGGTCTCGTTTTGTGGTTATTGATAACGATTACAGTCATACAGGTAGCAGATTTAGTGCAAGAAAATTAACGGTTAATACAGATAAAAAATTAGCAGTTACAGATAGTTTATTAGTTGTAACAAATAACATTGTATTAGATGGAGAGATTAGATTGGTAAGTACAGACAGTACAAATAAGGCACAGTTGGTACAAACACATACCTCCCAGAGTCTAATTGCAGGTACAGGAGGGTTGTTAATCGATCAAAACTCAGAAGTACCAAGTTTGTATAGATATAATTATATGAGTTCACCAGTAATTAGTAACTCTATTAGTAATGATTATAGTTTACTAGATGTATTGAAAGACGGAACAATAGCAACTAATTTTGAAGGAACTATAAATACTGATATCGCAAAAGATATTACTTGGATTGGTGGTTATGATGGTAACTTTACTCAAAGTCCAACAGGAGCGATAGAATTAGCCGATTATTGGGTGTATACCTTTTCGCCTAGTGATGCTGGACGCTCTAATTGGTTACACAAATATAATAGCGGTAGAATTGGTAGAGGAGAAGGTTATATTTTTAAGGGACCAGGAAGGGCTCAAAACTATACTTATTATGGTTTGCCAAATGATGGAGTCTTTAATACACCATTATCGATTACTGGAGATCAAGAATATTTGATAGGAAATCCTTATGCATCTGCTTTAAATGTTAATAAATTTATAGAAGACAATATAAATTCAACTACAGGTTCATTGTATTTCTGGGAACATCACGAAAGTGCTATTGGAGAAGGAGAAGGAATTGACGGTCACATTTTTGCAGGGTATATAGGTGGTTATGGAGTTAGAAATAGGTCTATGGGCTTAGCTGCAAATAGTGAGGCCCACAATAGTAATGAGAACAATGGTACTTCTGGGCTTGGACAAGGTTCTTACCAAGTTCCAGGGCCATATGTGGCCATAGCACAAGGGTTTATGATTGTTGGAGATGTCGATGGAGGAGATGTTGAATTTAACAATAGTCAAAGAGAATATATTACTGAGGAAACAACAGAATCTGTATTCTTTAAAACTGAAGAAACAAATGGTAAAACAGAAGTAAAAGATGAATCAGATTTATTACCAATAATTAAATTAGGATTTGGTTATAAAAATGAAGATGAATTATTGTTACACCGACAGTTAGGGATTTCTTTTAAAGAAGGTAACTCATTTGAGTTTGATAAAGGATATGATGCAGAAGTATTTGATTCTGGAAATACAGATATTTATTGGAAGTTGCCTAATGATGATATGAAATATGCTATTTTAGGTGTACAAGCAATTACAACAGCTTTGGAAATTCCGTTAGAAATTGTAATGGGTTATTCAGGAGATATTACTTTAACGGTTGATGAAATGCAAAATGTACCAGAAAATGCGTTTATTATAGATAAGTTAACAGGAGTTTCTTATCAAATAATAAATAATGTTGTTACATTAACATTAGATGCAGGAGTTTATTCTGATAGATTTGTGTTAGGCTTTAAAGAGGATACAGTATTAGGTGTAGAAGATGATATTTTAAGTACAACTTTAAGTATTTATGCAGATAATACAAACAATAAAATAGTTCTAAACAAGCAAGAAGATTTAATTGTAAGTACTGTTCAACTTTACAATGTTTTAGGAGAAAAAGTAAGTATTTGGAAAATAGATGAGCAAAAGAACTCTTATGAGTTTGATGTAAAAGAATATTTACCTACTGGTGTGTATATTGTAAAAGTAAATAGTAATAAAGGCTCTTATAATAAGAAAGTTGTAATAGAATAATAATACTTATTCTAATAAGTAAAAAAAGAGCCATCAAATATATTGATGGCTCTTTTTATTTGTATATAACTAGCAGTACTCTTAGAAGGTATGAAAAAATATAGTTTTTTAGAGCTTATTAATCTTTAAAAAGTATTATTAAAAAAAGATTTATAATTTAATTATTGAAAGTAAGCATAGCTTTGTTTTATAAGGTGATTTAATCATGCTTTAGTTACCTTTTAGAAAAGTTTGAGTAATGTCTTCTTTTAATTTTATTGTGCATAAAAAAGGGGATTTATCTTATTGCTTTAAAAATTTTTATTTTTGGAGTTAAATAAGTGTTTGGAATTTTAAAAGCAAAAAAATCTCAGATTATTAGTTAATCTGAGATTTTGAAATCTTATTTAAGATATATAATTAATACCTGAAAATATTACTTTGAGCAAGAAGAAAAATACTTACTTGACCTAAAAGTTTACATCATTCCTGGCATTCCACCACCCATTGGAGGCATTCCGCCAGCAGGAGCATCTTCTTTAATATCAATTAAAGCACATTCTGTAGTAAGAATCATTCCGGCAACAGAAGCTGCGTTTTCTAAAGCAACACGAGTAACTTTTTTAGGATCTATAATTCCTGCATCTAACATGTTTACATATTGATCTGATTTAGCATCGTAACCAAAGTCTTTTTTACCTTCTAAAACCTTGTTGATAACTACAGACCCTTCTCCACCAGCATTTTCTACAATAGTTCTTAAAGGAGCTTCAATTGCTTTGTTTACAATTTGCACACCAGTTGTTTCATCTAAATTATCCGTAGTTAATTTTTCTAAAACTTTTTTAGCACGCACTAAAGCAACACCACCACCAGCAACAATTCCTTCTTCTACAGCAGCTCTTGTAGCGTGTAAAGCATCATCAACTCTGTCTTTTTTCTCTTTCATTTCTACTTCAGAAGCAGCACCAACATATAAAACTGCAACACCACCGGCTAATTTAGCTAAGCGTTCTTGTAGTTTTTCTTTGTCGTAATCAGAAGTTGTAGTTTCTATCTGAGATTTAATTTGACTCACTCTTGCTTTAATAGTATCTGCATTTCCAGAGCCATTTACAATTGTTGTGTTGTCTTTATCTATAGTAATACTTTCTGCTGTACCTAATAAATCTAAAGTTGCATTTTCTAAAGAGAATCCTCTTTCTTCAGA
The DNA here is from genome assembly GCF_045063585.1 of Polaribacter sp. Asnod1-A03. NCBI lineage: Bacteria > Pseudomonadati > Bacteroidota > Flavobacteriia > Flavobacteriales > Flavobacteriaceae > Polaribacter > Polaribacter sp. Asnod1-A03. Next base: position 2,674,742 of record NZ_JBEFOE010000009.1, read on the forward strand.
AATTACAGTTCCGCCTGTTAAAATAGCGATGTCTTCTAACATTGCCTTTCTTCTGTCTCCAAAACCAGGAGCTTTTACAGCGGCAATTTTTAAACCACCACGTAATTTATTTACCACTAAAGTAGCTAACGCTTGTCCGTCTACATCTTCAGCAATAATTAGTAAAGGTCTACCAGATTGAGAAACTGGCTCTAAAATTGGAAGAATTTCTTGTAAGTTAGAAATCTTTTTATCAAACAATAAAACATAAGGATTTTCTAAATCTGCAATCATTTTGTCTGCATCAGTAACAAAATAAGGAGATAAATAACCTCTGTCAAACTGCATACCTTCTACAACATCTACATAAGTATCCGTTCCTTTTGCTTCTTCTACTGTAATTACACCTTCTTTACCAACTTTACCAAAAGCAGTAGCAATTAAGTCTCCAATAACAGCATCGTTATTTGCAGAAATAGAAGCTACTTGTTGTATTTTTTCTGAAGAATTACCAACTTTTTCAGTTTGTTTTTCTAAATCAGCAACAATTGCAGTAACTGCTTTGTCAATACCACGTTTTAAATCCATTGGGTTTGCACCTGCAGCAACGTTTTTTAAACCTTCTTTTACAATTGCTTGCGCTAATACTGTAGCAGTTGTTGTACCATCACCAGCTAAATCATTGGTTTTAGAAGCAACTTCTTTTACCATTTGAGCCCCCATGTTTTCAAGCTCGTTTTCTAACTCTACTTCTTTAGCAACAGAAACACCATCTTTAGTAACTGTTGGTGCTCCAAAAGCTTTAGAAATAATTACGTTTCTTCCTTTAGGTCCTAAAGTTACTTTTACTGCATTTGCTAATGCATCAACTCCACGTTTTAAACCGTCTCTTGCTTCAATATCAAATTTTATATCTTTTGCCATTTTTTATGTTTTTTGCTTTTAGCTGTTAGCACTTGGCTTATAGCTAAAAAGGGTTTGCTTTATTTTTTGTTTTACTAAAGGCAATTAGCCTTAAATAAATAGCTTTTTTAGATGATAGCTAAAATATCAGATTCACGCATTATTAAATAATCGTTTCCTTCTAACTTTAGTTCTGTACCTGCATATTTTCCGTATAAAACAGTATCACCAATTTTTACAGTTAAAGGTTCATCAACTTTACCGTTACCAACAGCAACGACTGTTCCTTTTTGAGGTTTTTCTTTTGCGTTGTCTGGTATAATTAATCCAGACGCTGTTTTTGTTTCTGCTGGAGCAGGTTCTACAAGAACTCTGTCTGCTAAAGGTTTAATATTTAATCCCATTTTTTATAAATTTTGATTAATTAAATTATTTTTTACGTTTTATAAACAGTCAGAAATTGTGCCATTAGATTATAACTGACAATTTTTCTCTGATTACATTTATTGTTAATTTTTAAGCATAAAAAAATGCCAACGTGTCATTTTCGTTGGCATTTTTATTAATATGATAAAAAAGATAATTTTTTATAAACTATCGTTTGTATTAGTTATTGGCTGTTCTATTGGTGTTGAAGTTTCTACACCATCTAAAGTATTTTCTAATTGAATACCATCTCCACTTCTAGGAATCGCAAAGTTTGCTAATAAAATTAAAGCAAACATAGCAATAGCTAAAGTCCAAGTAGATTTATCTAAAAAGTTGTTTGTGTTTTGTACACCTCCTAAAGATTGTGCGCCACCACCACCAAATGAAGAAGATAATCCTCCTCCTTTAGGGTTCTGTACCATTACCATTAATATTAATGCTAAGGCTACAATCAAAATTAGAATTAAAAATGCTGTATAACTCATGATTTATTTTTTTGTAAAATTTGTATTCTTTTTATTTGGTCTGCAAAGTAACCACTTTTTTCCGGATATTTCAAACTTAAAATTCTATTAGCTTGTATTGCACTATCATACTTTTTTTGCTCTAAGTAGACTTTAGCCAATGTTTCTGTCATTAATAAAGAATCTTGCCTGTTTTTTTCTAAAGGTGCAACAATAGTTTTGTCTTTTGCTAAAGGTTTTATTTTTGGATTACTTTCTATAAATTTATCGATTAATATTTCTTTTACAGTTGGTTTTTCTACTTTTGGTTCTCTAACAATTGGTTTTTTAGTAGAAAGTTGTAACCATTCACTAAACGAGTGGTTTTCTGATGATGAAAATGAAATAGGTGTTCCTATTTTTAATTCTTTTTTTACTTCATCAATTTTTTCTTGTTGTTTAAGAGGTTTTTCAATAGAGGGTTCATCAATAATAATAGGAATCGTTTCAGTTTGTTTTTCTGATACAATTTCTTTAGTTATTTTTTCTGAAACAAGTTGATGAATGTCTTTTTTTTCATTACTAAAATCACTAGCTGTTATGTAATTAAATAATACTGTTCTATCGGTTGTGTAAGAAGCAGTTGTTTTTAATTCGTTATTATATTTAAAGCTATCTTGGTTTTTTAATCCTTTTAAATATAAAGCTCTAGCTGCTTGAAAATAAGGAAATTTATTTACAATAGACTTTAATTCAGCAGTTTCTAATTGTTGAATATTTTGATTGTTTTCTATGATTTTTATAAACTTTGAAACTACCATTTAGCTACTGAAGCATTAAATATATCTTGTGTTAACCTATCTATTATTTCTTCTAAAGCTGTGTCTAAAACAGTACCTGTAAGTTGTGCATCTGCTGCAAAATCAGAGTAAAAAGAAAATTGTTTTTCAAAACTATCTTTCTCTATCAATTTATTTTCAAATCTAACATTAACAGTTATTGTTAATCTGTTCTGAGCAGCAGTTTGGTCTGAAGTTGCACTCATCGGAGTTACTCTGTAGTTTGTTATTTCTCCACTAAAATATAAATCTCCGTTAGATTTTACAGGTGTTAAATTGGTCTGACGTGTAAATAGATCTAGTAACTCTTGTGTAAAAGTCTGACTTAGACTTGGTTCTATTAAAGAAGCCTGATTAGGAAAAAAATCTATTTGTAATGTTTTTGCATCTCCAGTACTACCTCCTGTAAAAGAATAAGCACCACAAGCAATAAATAATATGGTAGATAATGAGAAGAAAGTTATATAGAGTAATTTTTTCATGATTTTTTAATATTCTTAGAGCAATTTATAAAAAAATTAAAATTGCTGTTTTTTAATTATAGAAATTAATAGTTTAGTAATTTATAAATCGTACTGTTTAATTTTTCTGTACAAAGTTCTTTCAGAAATACCGAGTTCTTTGGCAGCTAATTTACGTTTATTGCTATTTTTTTCTAGAGATTTTTTAATCATTTCTATCTCTTTGTCTTGTAAAGATAGAGATTCGTCTTCCTCAATAGTCTCAATAAAATCATAATCTTTATCTGTAGAAGAGTTCTGAGGAATGTTTAGAACTTCAATATCACTATCTCTTAATTCTTTATCGCTATAAATTTTTTCTAATAAATGATGGTTTTCTTCTTGGACTTCTTCTACATTTCCATTCTTCATTAAATCTAAAGTTAGCTTTTTTAGATCATTAATGTCATTACGCATATCAAATAAGATTTTATACATAATATCTCGTTCGGTAGAAAAATCATTTTCTTTTTTACCGCCAATTATAGCAGGTAAATTACCTTTGTTGTTAGGTAAATATTGTTGAAGTTTTATTGCAGAAATAATTCTATCTTCTTCTATAACAGAAATCTGTTCTGCTAGGTTTTTAAGCTGACGAATGTTACCAGGAAAACGATAGTTTAATAAAGCGCTAATAGCATTTTCATCTAAACGAATTGAAGGCATTCTATATTTTTGAGCAAAATCTGAAGCAAATTTTCTAAACAAAAGATGAATATCTTCATTACGTTCTCTTAAAGCAGGTAAATGAATTTCTACGGTACTTAATCTGTAATATAAGTCTTCTCTAAATTTTTCTTTTTCTATAGCAGCTTGCATATTAACGTTGGTTGCAGCTACAATTCTTACATCTGTTTTTTGTGTTTTTGATGAACCTACTTTTATAAATTCACCATTTTCTAAAACACGCAATAAACGTACTTGTGTTGTTAACGGTAGTTCTCCAACTTCATCTAAAAAAATAGTTCCACCATCGGCAACTTCAAAATAACCTTTTCTGTCTTGTGTTGCTCCTGTAAAAGAACCTTTTTCATGGCCAAAAAGTTCACTATCAATAGTTCCTTCTGGTATTGCACCACAGTTTACTGCAATATATTTTGCATGTTTTCTATGAGATAAAGAATGTATAATTTTAGGAATACTTTCTTTACCAACTCCACTTTCTCCGGTAACTAAAACGGAAATATCTGTAGGTGCAACTCTCACAGCTTTTTCTAAAGCTCTGTTTAGTTGAATATCGTTACCAATAATTCCGAAACGTTGTTTTATTGCTTGTAAGTTCTCCATTTTAATTTTTAGTTGCAAAATTTTAAAGTAACAGAGTAACAAGGTTTAGTAGCAAAATAACTTTTTTGCAGTTTGGTTACTCAGCAACTTTGTTGCTAATATTTAATTATTATCAGAATACCCAATAACAGTACCTTTTAATGTAGCAGATGTACAATCCTCTATTTTTACCATTACAAAATCACCTAACTTATAATCTCCTTTTGCAAAAACGGCTACTGTATTTTGTGTATTTCTACCTTTCCATTCATTAGGGTTTTTCTTAGAAGTACCTTCAATTAAAAATTCTTCTGTTTTACCTAAATGTTGTTGAGTTCTATATAAAGCGTGTTCTTGTTGAAGGTCTATAACCTCCTGTAATCTTCGTTTTTTTACTTCATTAGGAATATCATCATCCATTTTTTTTCCAGCTAAAGTTCCTGGTCTTTCAGAATAAGCAAACATAAAACCGAAATCGTATTTTACATATTTCATCAGTTCTAAAGTATCTTGATGATCTTGTTCTGTCTCTCCACAAAAACCGACAATCATATCTTGAGATAATGCCATTTCTGGAATTATCTTATAAATATTGTCAACTAACTCCATATATTCTTCACGAGTATGTTGTCTATTCATGGCTTTTAACATGGCGTTACTTCCACTTTGTACAGGTAAGTGAATGTATTTGCAAATATTTTTGTGCTTTGCCATTGTATGAATTACATCTAAACTCATGTCTTGAGGGTTAGATGTAGAAAAACGAAAACGTGTTTTTGGAAATTCTGTAGCACACATATCTAATAACTGAGCAAAATCTACAGCAGTTGCTTGTGCCATTTCTGATGCTTTTTTAAAATCCTTTTTTAATCCACCACCAAACCATAAAAAACTATCTACATTTTGACCTAATAGCGTAATTTCTTTAAAGTTTTTATCAACCATAGATTGTATTTCTTCTAAAATACTTTTGGGATCACGACTTCTTTCTCGTCCACGAGTAAAAGGGACTACACAAAAAGTACACATATTATCGCAACCTCTAGTAATAGAAACAAATGCAGAAACTCCGTTTGAGTTTAAACGAACAGGAGCAATATCTCCGTAAGTTTCTTCTTTAGATAAAATAACATTTACCGCATCTCTACCATCATTAACTTCTTCTAATAAGTTTGGTAAATCTTTATAAGCATCTGGCCCAACAACAAGGTCTACAATTTTTTCTTCTTCTAAGAATTTTTCTTTTAAACGTTCTGCCATACAACCTAAAACACCAACTTTCATGTTTTTGTTAGATTGCTGCTTTACCCTATTGTATTTTTGTAATCTTTTACGAACAGTTGTTTCGGCTTTTTCTCTAATAGAACAAGTATTAACCAAAACTAAATCTGCGTCTTCAAGAACTTGAGTAGTGTTGTAGCCTTGCTTTTCTAAAATAGCAGCAACAATTTCACTATCATTCATATTCATCTGACAGCCATAGCTTTCTATGAATAATTTTTTAGAATTCTCTTTTTTATGTTCGGTTACAAGTGCTTTACCTTGTATTTTTTCATTTATGATTTTTTCTGCGTGTTCCATCTCTCAATTTATCATTTGAAGGTGTGCAAAGATACAACCAAATATTAATTTTTGTGACAAATTGGCAGAGAAAATTATATTGTATTTAAATAATAATTTGTCGAAAATTGATGAAAAAATTTTTTTTAACAAAAAACTGACTACTTTTGTGCTTAAAATAGTACGTTTTAAAGCGTTTTAGCTACAAAAGAAAGATAAATGGCAAAAAATTTAGTAATAGTAGAGTCACCAGCAAAAGCAAAAACTATCGAAAAATTTCTTGGAAAAGAATTTCAAGTAGAATCTAGTTTTGGTCATATTGCAGATTTACCATCCAAAGAATTAGGGATTGATGTAGAAGGAGATTTTAGTCCAAAATATATAGTATCTGATGATAAAAAATCAGTAGTAAAAAAATTAAAATCATTATCTAAAAAAGCAGACACCGTTTGGTTAGCAAGTGATGAGGATCGAGAAGGAGAAGCTATTGCGTGGCATTTAAAAGAACAATTAGATTTAAAAGAAGAAAATACAAAACGTATTGTTTTTCATGAAATTACTAAGAATGCCATTTTAAAAGCAGTCGAAAATCCTAGAGATATAGATTATAATATGGTAAACGCACAACAAGCGCGTAGAGTTTTAGACAGACTTGTTGGGTATGAATTATCACCTGTTTTATGGCGTAAAGTAAAAGGAGGTTTATCCGCTGGTAGAGTACAGTCTGTTGCGGTACGCTTAATAGTAGAAAGAGAAAGAAGTATTTTAGATTTTAAGGCAGAAACACATTATAAGGTTGTTGCAGAATTTTCTAATATTGATGGTAAAACATTTAAAGCAACCATCCCTAAGAATTTCGATTCTAAAAAATCTGCCGAAGAATTTTTAAAATCTTGTGCAAATGCAGATTTTTCTATTGCAGATTTAACTAAAAAGCCTGCAAAAAAATCGCCAGCAGCACCATTTACAACATCAACATTACAACAAGAAGCATCACGTAAATTAGGGTTTCCAGTAGCAAAAACAATGCAAGTTGCACAACGTTTGTATGAAGCCGGTTTAATTACCTATATGAGAACAGATAGTGTAAACTTATCTGTAGATGCAAGAAATGCTGCAGAAGAAGAAATTACCAATTATTACGGAAAAGAATATAGTAAACAACGTGTTTTTAAATCGAAAGCAAAAGGAGCGCAAGAGGCTCACGAGGCAATTAGACCAACAAACATGAAAGCACATTCTATTGATACAGAATATGATCAGAACAGATTGTATGATTTAATTTGGAAAAGAACATTAGCTTCTCAAATGAGTGATGCTCAATTGGAAAGAACTAATATGAAAATAGAGAATTCTGAAAACTCAAAAATTTTCACAGCAAATGGTGAAATGATAAAGTTTGAAGGTTTCTTAAAAGTATATTTAGAAGGAAAAGATGATGATGAGGAAGAACAAGCAGGAATGTTACCAACGTTAAAAGTTGGAGAGCATTTAAATTATTCTTTTATAAATGCTACACAAAGATTTACGAGTCCGCCTTATCGTTTTACAGAAGCTTCTTTGGTAAAACAATTAGAAGAATTAGGTATTGGACGTCCATCTACATATGCACCAACAATTTCTACAGTTCAAAGAAGAGGTTATGTAGAAAAAGGCCAAAATGAAGGTGTGGAAAGAAATTATGAGCAAATGATTTTGGCGAATGCTGTTGTTAAAAGTCAGACTTTGTCAGAAAAAACAGGTTCAGATAAAAATAAATTAATTCCTACAGATATAGGAAACATTGTAAACGACTTTTTAGTTGCAAATTTTTCTAATATTTTAGATTTTGGATTTACGGCAAGAGTAGAATCTTCTTTTGATGATATTTCTGAAGGAGATGAAGATTGGATAGAAATGATAAAAGGTTTTTATACCAAATTTCATGACAATGTAGAAGATGTTAAAGAAAATGCAGATAGAGAAAGTGGAGAGCGTATTTTAGGAAAGCATCCAGAATCTGGTAAAACAGTGTTAGTACGTTTAGGTAAATTTGGACCAATAGCCCAAATTGGAGCGCCGGAAGATGAAGAAAAAGTATTTGCCAGCTTAAATAAAGATCAGCATTTAGGTACAATTACTATGGAAGAAGCTTTAGAATTATTCTTACTTCCAAAAACATTAGGTACTTTTCAAGATGAAGAAGTAATTGTTTCTAACGGACGTTTTGGGCCTTATATTAAGTTTGGTGCAATGTATGTTTCTTTAGATAGAGGAGAAAATCCTATGGAAGTAGATTTACCTAGAGCAGAAGAATTAATTGTTGCAAAACAAAAAGCAGATGCACCAATTTATTATTACGAAGATTTACCTGTACAAAAAGGTGTTGGGCGTTTTGGGCCATATATTAAATGGAACTCAATGTTTATCAACGTAAATAAAAAGTACGATTTTGACAACCTTTCTGATGATGATATTGTTGAATTAATTGAGGTTAAAAAGCAGAAAGAAATAGATAAAGTTATTCATAATTGGGAAGATGTTGGTATTCGTGTAGAAAAAGCACGTTGGGGGCGATTTAATGTTTTAAAAGGAAAGATTAAAATTGAATTGCCAAAAACTACCGAAATTGAAAAACTTACTAAGGCAGAAGCAGAAAAGATGATTGAAGCTAAAACACCTAAGAAAAAGGCAACAAGAAAAAAAGCGCCAGCCAAAAAAGCTACTGCTAAAAAAACAACTACTAAAAGAGTTGCAAAGAAGAAGTAAAAACTTACTATAATATTTGTTAAGAAAAATTGATGATCGAATACTTTTTATCTCCTGTAAAAGAAACTGTTTTAGAACATTTAGAATTACAACCTAATTTATGTTTAGGGAAAAAAATAAGAATTCATTCAGAAAAAGAAGGTTTTCCAGATTTAGAAAATGTACAATTAGCAATTCTTGGTGTTCAAGAAGATAGAAACTCTGAAGATAACTTTGGTTGTGGTGAAGGTTTGCATTTTATCAGAAAAAAAATCTATGAATTATTTCCAGGAAATTGGCAGACAGAAATTGCAGATTTAGGAAATGTTTTAAAAGGAAATGCTGTGTCGGATACTTATTTTGCGGTATCAGAAATTATAACAGATTTAATAAAAAAAAATATAATTCCTATTATTATTGGTGGAGGTCAAGATATTACTTATGTAAATTACAGGTCTTACGATAATTTAGAGCAAACTGTAAATATTACAGCAGTAGATAGTCGATTTGATTTAGGGGATATAGATGACGAGTTAACCTCTCAATCTTATTTAAGTAAGATAATTATGCAAGAACCTAATAATCTGTTTAATTACTCTAACGTTGGTTATCAAACTTACTTTAACTCTCAAGAAGAAATTCAACTATTAGAAAATTTATTTTTTGATGCGTATCGATTAGGAAACGCAAAAGAGTTAGAAAATATAGAACCTGCTTTTAGAAATGCAGATATTGTTTCTATTGATATAGGAGCTGTAAGGCAAAGTGATGCACCTGCTAATAATAATGCATCTCCAAATGGTTTTTATGGAGAAGAAATATGTGCAATTACAAGATATGCAGGTATTAGCGATAAGGTATCTTCTTTTGGTATTTATGAGTATAATCCTAGATATGATAAGAATCATCAGACAGCAAGTTTAATTGCTCAAATGATATGGTATTTTATAGAAGGGGTTAATTTTAGAGTAAAAGATTATCCTTTTTCTGGGAAGGAAAATTATCAAAAATTTACTGTTTTAATGGAAGATGATGATTCATTAATTTTTTATAAGAGTAATAAATCTGGTAGATGGTGGATGGAGATAAAAATTCTTTCAGATAATAAATACAAAAGACATGCGTTAATACCATGTACATACAGAGATTATACAGATGCAATAAATCAAAATATACCAGAAAGATGGTATAAGGCAATGAAGAAAATGTTGTAAATTAAGAATATAATCAAAAACAATACGTTAAAATCCACTTTCAACATTGTATTTTAGCAAAAAAAATAATAGGTTTACGAACTTTTAGTAAATACAAAAATATAATATGAAAAAAGCAGCAGTATTTGCACTTTTAATAACCATTTTTTACAGTTGTGGCTCTAATGATAGAGGAGAACTAGTAGGGGTGAAATCTAAAAAGGAGTGGTTTTCTGAAAAACCTTTTGGTATGGCTTTGATTCCTGGAGGCTCATTTACAATGGGTAAACAAGATCAAGATCTTATAGGTACTTTAAATACACCAACAAAAACAGTTACAGTTAGACCATATTACATGGATGAAACTGAAATTACCAATAATGAATACAAAGAGTTTGTTTTTTGGGTAAGAGATTCAATCGTAAGAACAAAATTAGCAACTCAGGCAGAATTTGCTAGTTATATGACAATTTCTGGTGGTAATGCACCAACAGGAGGAATACAAGACTTTAAGTTTAAAGATACCGTAGCTAATTCAACTCCATACCAAAAGTATATGTATGATAATTACTATAGTTTAGGAATAGGTATTGATTCTATAAAACCATTAGATTGGGAAACTGATATTATTTGGGAGACTCAAGATTTTCCTGATGCAGATTATGTAGAAGTAATGGATAGTTTATATATTAAAAGAGGAGAATCTGTTGATGGTGTTAGAATTTTTAATACAAAATTTTTAAATTATAGATATTCTTGGTTTGATAGAGATAATGCAGCTAGAAAAGGTGGTAGCAGAAAAGACTTTATAAAAACAGAAGTATTAAATATTTATCCGGATACTACTGTATGGGTAAAAGATTTTAATTATTCTTACAATGATCCTATGCATCAAGATTATTTTCATCATCAATCTTATGGAGATTATCCTGTTGTTGGTGTTAATTGGGATCAGGCAAATGCATTCTGTAATTGGAGAACAAAGAAGAAAAATGATTATTTAAAAAATAAGAAAAATATAACTTCTGTACCAAATTTTAGATTGCCAACTGAAGCAGAATGGGAATATGCAGCAAGGGGTGGTTTAGAATTTGCAACTTATCCTTGGGGAACAGGAAGTACAACAACAGATAGAGGTTGCTTTTTAGCAAACTTCAAACCAGTAAGAGGTAATTATGCTGCAGATGGAGCTTTGTATACTGTAGAGGCTAGATCTTATAATGCTAATGATTATGGTCTTTACAATATGGCTGGTAATGTTTCTGAATGGACAAGTACGGCATATAACTTATCATCATATTACATGGCTTCAACTATGAACCCTAATGTAGAAGATAGAACAAATAAAAGAAAAATAATAAGAGGAGGTTCCTGGAAAGATGTAGCATATTTTTTAGAAGTAGGTTCTAGAGATTATGAATATGCAGATACAGCTAGAAGCTATATTGGGTTTAGAGCAGTACAGAACTATATTGGAACGACAAATTAAAAAAAGAAAAAAATAAATAAAAAAAAATTATGGCACAATCAAGATCATACAAAAAAATAATGAATTTTGTTTACGGAATGGGAGCAGCAGTAGTTATTATTGGGGCATTATTTAAAATTCAGCATATTGAGTTCCTTGGGATATCAGGTGGTATGATGTTAACAATAGGTCTTTTGGTAGAAGCTCTTGTATTTGCTGTTTCTGCTTTTGATACACCCGAAGAAGATTTTGATTGGACAAAGGTATATCCTGAATTAGAAGGAGGAGAAAGCTTAGTTTCTTCTAAAATAGAGGGAAAAATAGAAACACAAGGTTTACTTTCTCAAAAAATAGATGATTTATTAAATGATGCTAAAATAGATGCTGACTTGATGAAGAAATTAGGTAGTAGTATGAAAAACTTTCAAAATGCAGCAGAAGGTTTGTCGTCTACCTCTACATCAGTTGCATCTACAAATAAATATAACGAACAAGTTACATTAGCAGCTTCTCAATTAGAATCTTTAAATAACTTGTATAAAATACAAGTTGAAAATACTGGCAAGCATACTGCGTTAAATACTGCTGTAGTAGAGAATACTGAAAAATTACAAAAACAAATGGCAGCTTTAGAAAAGAATCTATCTTCTCTAAATGGGGTTTATGGAGGAATGCTTTCTGCAATGTCAAAATAATAATTAGTTAAACTATATATATTAACTTAAAAACTAATTAGAATGGCAGGAAAAATGTCCGCAAGACAGAAAATGATAAACTTAATGTATCTTGTGTTTATTGCAATGTTAGCACTAAACATGAGTAAAGAAGTTTTATCTGCTTTTGGCTTTATGAATGAAAAGTTGACTGAAAATAATGTATCAACTACAGCAAAAAATAACGCTGCTTATGCAAATTTAGAAACTAAAGCAAGTGAACAAACAGAAAAGTTTGGAGAGCTAAATAAAGATGCAAAGAAAATTAAAGATTATTCTGCTAATTTTTATACATATTTAGAAGAGTTAAAATCTAAAATGACTGCTGATATTGAAGATAAAAGCGATTATGAAACAATGGACAAAACGTCCTTTTTAGATGAGTATTTTTTTCAAGGAGATAAATTTACAGAAGAAGGTAAAGAGTTTTTAGACAAAATAAATTCTTATAGAGTAGATGTGATTAATGTTTTAGGGGAAGATAGTAAATTTGCGCCTGTTTTAAATAAAAGGTTTTCTACTGCCGATGTTACTAATAGTGATGGTAATACTGTAAAATGGTTAGATTATAGATATAAAGGTTTTCCTTTAGTTGCTTCTTTAACGAGTTTAACGCAAATGCAGGCTGATATTAAAAATACAGAAAGTGATATTGTATCGGATTTATTAGGAGGTAAAATGGAAGAAGCTTTATCTTTAAATAATTATAAAGGTATTGTTGCATTAGAAAAAAATGCATACTTCGCAGGAGAAAAAGTAACAGGTAAAATTGTTTTGGGGCGTTATGATGCAACAATGGTGCCAGACAATGTAACTTTAAATGGTAAAGATTACGATAATATTCAATCAGGACAAGTAATTATAGACATGCCAGCAGGTAATGTTGGTAACCATGATATTAAAGGAACTATTGCTTTTACACAGAATGGAGAAGTAGTAGAGGTTCCTTTCGAAAATTCTTATTCTGTTATACCAGAGCCAAGTACAGCTGTAGTGTCAGCAGATAAAATGAACGTGGTATATAGAGGCTTAAATAATCCTATTTCTGTTTCTTTACCAGGTGTTAGTGATAACAATTTAAGAGTTTCGGCAACAGGTGGTAGTTTGTCTGGTAGTAGAGGTAAGTATATATTAAAACCAAGTAGCGGTAATACTGCTGTTATAAATGTTAGTGCAACTTTAAGTAGTGGTAAAACAGTAAACTCTAAAGCTACGTTTAGAATTAAAGATATACCAGCAGCTATGGGGTCTGTGAGAGGACAATACGGTACGGTAAGAATGCCTAAGTCTGGTTTAGCAAATGCACCAATTGCTGCAGGGTTACCAGATTTTGAATTTGATTTAAAAATTAGTGTTCAAAGTTTTCAAATTAAAGTACCAGGTCAGTTAACAATTACAGTAAATGGATCTACTTTAAGTGCGGCGGCAAAACAAAAATTGTCTAAGGCTAAAAGAGGAGACCAAATTAATATTTTTAATATTAAAGCTACAGCTAACGGAATTAACATTAAAAAAGTTTTACCTGTTAGTATAGAATTAACAAACTAGAAGTTAAAAAATAGAATATGTTTAAAAATTGTTTAATATTATTTTTCGCTTTGATTATAAATCATTCAATAAATGCTCAACAGGGTATTTTGAATGTTAAGAGTGTTAGTGAAATAGGAATACAAAATCAAGAAACAACAGAAGATAATGAAGAACCTATTCCATACGGATATGTAGATGATAGGGATATTTTATGGTCTAAAGTAGTGTGGGAATTTGTAGATTTAAATCAAAAAATAAATTTACCATATTATTTCCCTATTGATACAACTAATATTTCATCAGATAGAAGATCTTTATTTGATACCTTGATAAAAGGAATTAAACAAGGTAAAATAGAAGGGGCATATATAGATTCTTATTTTACTTCTAAAATCACTAAAGAAGAAATTGATTCAAGATTGATAAGTATTAGAGAAGAAAATGGTTACAGAGATACTATTAGACTTCAAACACAAGATGTTGTTGGATACATGATTAAGGGTATGTGGTATTTTGATAAACGACAAGGTGAATTAAAATACAGACTTTTAGCATTAGCGCCGATGGGTAAAGATGTACAAACATTAGGATTACAAGATATAGAAGACGATAATTTGTATGAATTATTTTGGATATTCTTCCCTGAAGCAAGAGACGTTTTACATGATGCCAAAGTTTTTAATCCAAAGAATGCATCTCAGCCAATTTCTTTTGATCATTTGTTAAATGCTAGAAGGTTTAGTAGTACAATAGTTAGAGAAGAAAATATTTATGGAAACAGAGCGATTACAGATTATGTAAGAGGTAATTCTCTTTTTCAATTATTAGAGGCAGATAAAATTAAAGAAAGTATTAGAAATCGAGAAATCGATATGTGGAATTATTAACTACCACTTTTATTCTAAAACATCATATAGGCGTTCCAATTTAATTGGAACGTTTTTTTTTGAAGCTATTTCCTGCTTTCAATTGTACCTTTTTTTGAAAAAACAAAAAAAAGATGCTATTTCAATCAGGGCTAAGCAAATTTGTACTCATAATAGTAGTTTTTTTCTAATTTTAGGAATCAGAATAAAACAAAATTGATGTATTTTTATCCTATGAAAGTAGATTATATTATTGTTGGTTTAGGGTTGGCAGGTTTGGCATTTGTAGAAGAATTGATTGAAGCCCAAAAGACATTTTTAGTTTTCGAAGATGATTCTCAAACTTCTTCTTTAGTAGCTGGTGGAGTTTATAATCCTGTAATTTTAAAACGTTTTACACCTGTTTGGAATGCCAAAGAACAGCTAGATGTTGCACTTCCGTTTTATAAAAAAATAGAAGAGAAACTAAATATTTCTATTGATCAAAAATTTGTGGTAAAAAAATCTTTTAAATCCATAGAAGATCAAAATAATTGGTTTGGTGCTTTAGATAAACCAAAATTGATTGAATATTTAGACCCGAAATTAGATACCAAATCTTACAATGGTGTTTTAGCTGATTTTAATTTTGGAAACGTAAAAGGTACAGGAAGAATTGATACTGAAAAATTAATAAAAGCATACAGAGCATATTTAGAATCGGAAAATTTAATTCTTTTTGAAAAATTTGAATACGCAGAAATAATTTTAAATGAAGAAACCATAAATTATAAAGATATTACAACTTCTAAAATTGTTTTTTGTGAAGGTTTTGGTATCAAAGAAAATCCGTATTTTAATTATTTACCTTTAAATGAAGCAAAAGGTGAGTTGTTAACTATTAAAGCTCCGGAATTAAATATTAATTTCTTATTAAAATCGACTCTTTTTGTATTGCCTTTAGGTGATAATCTTTACAAAGTTGGAGCAACTTTCAATTGGACAGATAAAACATCTAATCCATCGAAAGAAGGTAAAGAAGAATTGGTAGAAAAATTAAAGAAAGTAATTGATGTTCCGTACACAATTGTAAATCAAACAGCGGGAATTAGACCTACAGTTTCCGGTAGAAGGCCTTTAGTTGGTACACATCCAGATTATAACCAACTAGTTGTTTTAAATGGTTTAGGAACTCGTGGTGTTATGATTGGACCTACAGTTGCTAAAAACCTTTTTAATCATTTAGAAAAAGCAGAAAGTTTAGATGAAGAAATAAATATAGATCGTTTTAATCATTTAAATAATTCTGTTTCTAATTAAAAAACAAAAAGAACTATCTTTTAGGTTTGCAATATGTGTTAAGGATTGAGCGGCTTGTTTGAGTTTTTTTATTTTTACAAAAAAAGCGAGTAGCGAAAGCCTGTTAAAACGTACAAATAATCTTTTATTTATCTTTTTTGGTAATCTTTTCTTGGTAAGAAACAAACATATTTATCCAAATAATTCGAGATAAACGCATGTTGATTGGTGCTAAAACCAATAGTACAATTACAATGGCAGCAAAACTTTGTAAAAGTGTTAAGTTAAAAAACAATGCTCCAATTACAAAAGTAGCCACAGAAAGCGCAACGGTTATACCATAGTTAACATACATTGCTCCGTAAAAAAAAGAAGGTTCCATCATGTATTTTAAATTACAATTAGGGCAATTGTCGTGTAGTTTGGTAACTTTACTAGGATTGTACGTTAACTTATGTTCAAAGAATTCACCTTCATGGCATTTTGGACACTTTGCGTTAAAAATACTGTACAACTTGGTTCCTTTTTTAAACATAATAAAATATAAATTTGTATACTTTTGCAAAGATAGAGTTTTAAACTTTTTAATTAAGTAACAATTATTACATTAGATGTTAAACGTACACAACTTAACGGTTTCCTTTATGGGAACTGATTTATTTTCAGGAATTACTTTCAAATTAAACAAAGGAGATAGAATTGGTCTTATTGGTAAAAATGGAGCAGGAAAATCTACGCTTTTAAAAGTACTTTCTAAAGATATAGAAAGTAGCGGAGGTACAATGGCTTTTGATAAAGACGTTAAAATGGGGTTTTTAAGACAGGATATAGATTTTGTTGAAGGAAGAACTATTTTAGAAGAAGCTTACCAAGCATTTGAAGAAATTAAAGAAATTGAATTAAAACTCGATGAAATTAATGAGCAACTTGCTACAAGAACAGATTATGAAAGTGAAGAATACACACAATTAATTCATGATTTAACGGATAATACAGAACGTTACGAGCTTTTAGGTGGTTACAATTATCAAGGTGATACAGAAAAGATTTTACAAGGTTTAGGTTTTCAAAGGGAAGATTTTGATAAACTAACAGATACTTTTTCTGGTGGATGGAGAATGCGTATAGAATTGGCTAAATTATTATTACAAAATAATGATATTTTACTACTGGATGAGCCGACGAATCACTTAGATATAGAATCTATTATTTGGTTAGAAAACTTTTTAAAAGGTTATGCAGGTGCAATTGTATTGGTATCTCATGATAAAATGTTTTTAGATAATGTAACCAATAGAACTATTGAAATTTCTTTAGGTCAGATTTATGATTATAAAAAACCTTATTCTCAATTTTTACTTTTAAGAGGTGAAATTAAAGAAAAGCAGTTGCAGGCACAAAAAAATCAAGAAAAAGAAATAAAACAAAAACAGCAATTAATAGATAAGTTTAAAGCGAAAGCAAGTAAGGCTTCTATGGCGCAATCTTTAATGAAACAACTTGATAAAGTTGAAAGAATTGAAGTTGACCAAGATGATAATGCTGCTATGAATGTACGTTTTGCCATTTCTAAAGAACCTGGTAAAATTATTGTTGAAGCAGAAAATTTATGTAAAAGCTACGGAGATAAACATGTTTTAGAAGATGTTGATTTATTGATTGAAAGAAATAGTAAGATTGCTTTTGTTGGCCAAAACGGACAAGGAAAATCTACGTTGGCAAAAATGATGGTTGGTGAAATTCCGTTTGAAGGAAATTTAAAACTAGGTCATAATGTAGAGTTGGGATATTTTGCTCAAAATCAATCAGAAGAATTACCACCAGAAAAAACAGTATTAGAAATTATGGAAGATGCTGCAACAGATACTAACAGAATGCGCGTTAGAGACATGTTAGGTTCTTTCTTATTTGGTGGAGATGCCGTAGATAAAAAAGCAAAAGTACTTTCTGGAGGAGAAAGAAATAGGTTAGCACTTTGTAAATTATTATTACAACCGTTTAATGTTTTAATAATGGATGAGCCAACCAATCACTTAGATATTGCTTCTAAAACGGTTTTAAAAGAGGCTTTAAATAATTTTAATGGAACTTTAATTGTAGTTTCTCATGATAGAGATTTTTTACAAGGATTAACAACAACCGTTTACGGGTTTAAAGACAAAGAAATTAAAGAGTATTTAGGTGATATTGATTATTTCTTAGAGCAACATAAGATGGAAAGTTTGCGTGATGCAGAAAAAAGAACTGTTGTAAAAGAAGAAAAAACTTCTGATAAAAAAGAAGCTTATCAATTGTCTAGAGATCAAGAAAAGCAATTAAAAAAGCTTAAAAATAAACTGTCTAATATAGAAACAGAAATTTCAAACTTAGAAACAGAAATTGAAAAAAGTGATTTAGAATTGGCAGAAAATTATGATGAAGTTTCTGCAAGACCTAACTTTTTTGAAAAGTATAAAGCTAAAAAAGCAAAATTAGATACCTTAATGGAAGATTGGGAAAAGGTAGAAGCTGAGGTTTCTAATTTTTCATAATTTTAAAAAGAGAATAAAAAAAACTCCTTTCAGTTTATAAATTGAAAGGAGTTTTTTTATATCAATATTAATTTCTTACAAAGTAAACTTTTTTGATCTTATTATTTTCGATATGATAAATAGCTAGAGCTTCTATTATTTTATCATTAAACTGAACACGTTCTTTATCTATAACAACATTCCCTTTTACAATTCTATTTTCTAATTCGCAATGTAGGTTCGTTACATCTTTAAACATTTTTCCATATCTTTTTCTCATGGTTTCTTTTCCTTTGTAATTTAAAGTGTTCGGAAAAGTGTAAACTTCTACATCCTCTGCATAAGGTTCTAAAAAGGCTTCAATATCTCTAAGATTATAAGCGTCTAATTGTTGTTGGGCTAAATCTTCTGGAGTAACTTTTTTATCAGCAGTATTAGAAAATGTTTTTTTATCTAAACTTAAGTTTGCAATGTGTGTTTGTGATAAAAAAGGTAGAGAAAAAATTAAGAATGGTAATAAAAATTTATATTTCATTTAGTTGATGTAATTAGTTTTTGAGCGAATTTATGTTTTTAATCTAATTAAATCAAATTAGTATTTCTTAGAATAAAAATTTTTACTCCTTTTACAGCTGTTAAATAACTAATGTTAAATTTGTAATCTAGTACTGTTTTATATTTCTAAGGTAATCATAAAAACAAAATGAATTTTTCTGCTAAAATAATATTAAAAAATCAACAAATATTTCTTCCAGTTTTGGAAGAAAAAAAAGTAGAACTCTTTATAAAAAGAGAAGATTTAATTCATCCTTTTGTTTCTGGTAATAAGTTCAGAAAACTGAAATACAATCTTGCAGAAGCTAAAAATCAACAGAAAAAAACGGTGTTAACTTTTGGTGGTGCTTTTTCTAATCATATTGTAGCAACTGCAGTTGCTGCTAATTTAAACGGTTTTAATTCTATCGGAATTATTAGAGGTGATGAATTAGCAATAGATTTAGATAAAACTTTAGCAACTAATGCAACACTAAAAGAAGCAAAGAAAAACGGGATGCTTTTTGAGTTTGTTTCTAGAGAAACATACAGAAATAAAACATCAGAAAGATTTATCAATCAACTAAAAGAAAAGTTTGGCGATTTTTATTTAGTTCCGGAAGGCGGAACGAATGAATTTGCAGTAAAAGGATGTGAAGAAATTTTAAATGAAGAAGATTTTAAATTCGATTATATTTGTTGTGCTGTAGGAACAGGAGGAACCATTTCTGGTTTGATAAATGCATCAAAAGAAAATCAAAAAATAATTGGTTTTACTGCTTTAAAAGGTGATTTTTTGCAAAAAGAAATTCATAAATTTGTAAAAAAAGAGAACAATTGGACTTTAGAAACCAATTATCATTTTGGAGGATACGCAAAATATAATAACGATTTAATCAGTTTTATAAATACTTTTAAAGAAAATACAGGTGTTTTATTAGATCCTATTTATACTGGTAAAATGGTGTTTGGTATATTAGATTTGATAAAAAAAGATGCATTTAAACAAGGATCTAAAATTGTAGCAATCCATACAGGAGGAATTCAAGGAATTGAAGGGTTTAATCAAAAATTGAAAAAGAAGAATCAGCAAATAATTAAAGTTTTATGAAATTGAGGTTTATAATGTATTGTATTTGTTTGTTGATTTTTGCAAGTTGTGGATCAAAAAAAAGAGTTTTATCTAAGAAAAAGAATTCTGGGGTAGTTTTAAATGAACCAAAACCAAAGAATTTACCATCTGTAAATGAAAAAGAGATTACAAGAGATTTAGCAAGTAAAAACCCTAATTTAAGTAATAAAACCATTGCTTATATTAGAAAATATGCTCCTATTGCAGTAAAAGAAATGTATGATTATAAAATACCAGCAAGTATAACTTTAGCTCAAGGAATTTTAGAGTCTGGTGGTGGAACAGGAACGTTAGCATCTAAATCTAATAATCATTTTGGTATTAAATGCCATACAGGTTGGCTAGGAGAACGTGTTTATCATGATGATGATGAAAAAGGAGAATGTTTTAGAAAATATCAATATGTAGAAACTTCTTACAAAGATCATTCAGAGTTTTTATCGAAAAGAAAAAGATATGCTTTCTTGTTTAATTACAGTACAGAAGATTACAAAAAATGGGCAAAAGGCTTAAAAAAAGCAGGTTATGCTACAGATAAACAATACCCTAATAAATTAATTAGAATTATAGAAATGTATAAACTTTATGAGTTTGATAAACCAACTTCTAAAAAAAATAAAGCTATTGAACCCACTTATACCAATAATTACTATATAGTTAAAAAGGGAGATACTTTATATTCTATTGCAAAAAAACTACAAACTTCTGTAAAAAGAATTAAAGAAGTAAATCAATTAAATAATAATACAATTTCTATTAATCAGCGTTTAATAATAAAATAATATGAAAATAATTAAATCAATAAACGGGAAACATCCACAAATACCAGAAGATTGTTATGTGGCAGAAAATGCAGTTGTTATTGGTGATGTTTCTTTAGGTAAAGAGTGTAGTATTTGGTTTAATGCGGTAATTCGTGGAGATGTACATTATATAAAAATTGGTAACAAGGTTAATATACAAGACGGAGCAGTTATACATGCAACTTATTTAAAATCTCCCACAAATATTGGTAATAATGTTTCTATAGGGCATAATGCGTTAGTACATGGCTGTACCATTCATGATAATGTTTTAGTTGGTATGGGAAGTATTATTATGGATGATTGTGTAATAGAATCTAACTCAATTATTGCAGCAGGTGCTGTTGTAACTAAAAATACACATGTAAAAAGTGGAAGTATTTATGCAGGAGTGCCAGCCAAAAAAGTAAAAGATGTTTCAGAAGAATTAATTTCTGGAGAAATTGATAGAATAGCAAATAATTACGTAAAATATTCTAGTTGGTATACAGAGTAGAGTTTGGGCGTTACACAAGGTCGAGCTTTCGCTACTCGCTTTTTTTCGTGCCTCAAAAAGAGCTCAAACATGCCGCTCTATCCCTAACGCTAAAATAAATAAAATTTAAAACCCAATTTCAATTAAGAAATTGGGTTTTTCAAATTAATTAATCAACCAAAACTAATTATTTGCCCCTTTGTGTTCTATCGTCTTTTCTAGAATTTTCTTTACCTCCTTTTCTACCTTTCATTGCCATCATTTTTCTTCCTTTTTGCATTTTCTCAAACTTTTCAAATTGCTCTTCATTTAAGATGTCTTTCATCTTATTCTTCATCATAATTTGATTGTCTAATCTTTTATTTTGCATTGCAAACATTTGATCTGCTGTTGGTCTTTGTCTAGGCTCGTCTTTATTTGCCTTTCTTTTTTCCATTTCAGCTTTTCTTTCTTCCATTTGTGTCATTAAGATAGGCTTAATTTGGTTTTGCTGCTTTTCTGATAAATCTAAAGTTAAAGCCATTTTTTTAACAGCTAAAGTAGATTGTTGTTCTGTTGTAAATTTAGGTCCTTTTTGTCCTCTTTTTTTCTGTGCTTGTGTAGTAAATGTAACTGCTATTACTAATACTAAGATGCTTGCTATTTTTTTCATAATCTTATGCTTTTATGTTAATGTTTATATCTCTTTGACAGATAAAATTTAAAAAGGTTTAATTTAACTTTTGATTTAACAAGCATTTAACAGGGTAAATGGAGTTAATAAAAAAACTCGATTTCAATAAAGAAACCGAGTTTTAACAAAATAAATAAATTAATAATTAATTTCTTCTTTGTCCACCACCTCTTCTATTTTTCTTTTGTTCTTCTGCAATTGATTTGTATTTTTCTAACTGATCTTTATCTAATATAGTTGCTAATTTATCTGTAAAAGCAGCTTCTTTAGCTTCTCTTTCTGCTCTCATTTTTTCACGATCATCTCTAGATGGTCTTTCATCAGAATTTTGCTGGCTTTTTCTTAAGTCTTGCGCATTTTTTCTTTCTTCAATTTGTGCTACTAAAAGAGGTTTTATTTTATCTTGTTGCTCTTCAGTTAAGTTTAAATCTGTTGTCCATTTTTTTAACATATTTTCAATGTTATTTCCCTCTCTTTTCCCTTCTCTTTTTTGAGCCTGAGTAGTTAAAGTAAAAGCGAATACTAAAACTAAAATTGTTGTTATTTTTTTCATTTTTTAAATTTTTTAATTACCATACTAAGACAGTAAAGTTTATAAAAGGTTTAAATTTGTATCTTAATTTTTAAATGATTAGAAATGAAAAAAATTATTTGGTTATTATTCTTTGTTCCGTTTTTTATTGCGGCACAGCAAGATATAGATAGTATAAAGGTAGATTTAGGTAATCCACATGCAACAGTATACACTCATTTATATTTTTTACAACCAGATTCTTATGATGCTAAAAAAGCTGCAAAAACAATTCTAGGTTTATCAGAAGAAAAAGCAATAGACAAAGCTGTTAAAATTAAGCAAGTGTTAGATGGTAAAGGTTTGTATGTGGATGTAAATAAAATACCCACAAATCCTTCGTATAAAGATTCTATAGGGTATTCTAGTTTTTATAAATATGTGTTATTTCCTCAGAGAATGCCTCAAATTTATGTAGAAAAGGTAGGCGATAATTGGTATTATTCTACAGAAACTGTAGCTAAAATTGATGATTTGTATAAAGAGGTTTTTCCTTGGTATGTTCAAAAAATACAAAAATTTATTCCAGAATATGGTCATAAAGAAGTTTTAGGAGTACAATTATGGCAATTTGTAGGATTGTTTATAATATTGATATTAGGTTATGTTATTTTCTTGATAGTTAAAAGAATTGCCTTTTATTCTTTACGTAAAATTCAGCAGCAAATAACAAAGAACACTAATTCGGCTGTTAATGAGGTTCTTAAAAAATTAGCACATCCTATTAGTCTATTGGTTGCAGTGTCTTTTGTAGATAAAATATTTCCTTCATTGCATTTTGCTTTAGAAATTAATACGTGGGTGTTTTTAGCTTTAAATATTGCAGAAACCATATTTTGGATATATGTTTTTTTGAAATTAATAAAAGTTATAATGCATATTTATTCTGAGTTTACAGAAAAAACGCATGGTAGGTTAGATGACCAATTAGTGCCTATATTAAATAGTTTTTTTACAGGAGTAGTACTAATCGTTGGGTTTTTTAGGTTGTTGGTGCTTTTTGGGGTGGATACAACTACTATGTTAGCCGGTGCAACTATTGGTGGTTTGGCTTTCGCTTTGGCTTCCCAAGACACTGTTAAGAATTTGATTGGTACTATTATGATTTTTCTTGATAAACCTTTTCATATAGAAGATTGGATAGAAGCAGGAGAAGTAGTTGGTACTGTAGAAAAAGTAGGATTTAGATCTACGCAAGTTAGAGCTGCAGATACTTCTGTTTATCAAATACCAAATAGTAGATTGTCTGAACTTGTTATAAACAATAAAGGATTGCGTTTATTTAGACGTTATAATACTAATTTAGGCTTGCGTTACGATACACCACCAGAGTTAATAGAAGCTTTTGTAAAAGGTGTTAGAGAAATTATTATTGCGCACCCAGAAACTCGTTCAGATTCTTATAATGTAGAGTTTACAGGTTTTGGAGATTCTGCATTATTGGTAATGGTAAATGTCTATTTTAAAAGTTTAGCTTGGGGTGTAGAGCAATCTTCTAAACACAGATTACACATTGCAATTGTAAAATTAGCAAAGGAACTGGGTGTAGATTTTGCATTTCCATCAACTACGGTTACTATAGAACAGTTTCCAGAGAAGAAAGGATTAGAACCAAAATATAATACTGAACAAGCTAGAATTGATGCTGTAATAACAAAGGTAATTTCTGATTTTAATGAAGAAGTTATTAATGGAGATTCTGAATAATAATTAGAAAAATAGGTTTTTTTTAGAATAATTAAGCCTATTTTTTTATTGATTTAACGAGAAATAGATGGAAAATAAATTGCTTATTTTTAAAACAGTTGCTAACTATTTAAGTTTTACAAAAGCGGCAGAACAATTGTTTGTTTCTCAACCAGCAATATCTAAAACAATAAGAAATCTAGAAGATAAGTATAAAACTACTTTTTTTCTAAGGAAAAGAAATTCGATAGAGTTAACCAATGAGGGAAAAGCTTTTTTAATATATGTTGATAAGATTCTAGAAATTTATCAGGAAATGGAAAATCAATTTCTACATAAAAAAGAAACTTTTCCGGATGTTATAAATTTTGGAGTTAGTACAACTTTGGCTAATTATATAATGCCAATAGTTATTGCAAAATTTAGAATGCAATTTCCTAAAATAAAATTCGAAATAATTTCTGGTAATTCTGATGATATAGAAGAATTGATTTTGAATCAGAAATTAAATTTTGGAATTATAGAAGGAAAAAATACCAATAGAAAATTACAGTTTAATAAGTTTATTAAAGATGAAATTGTTTTGGTTACAAATGCTAAAAATAATCGTTTTAAAAATGGAACAATAACTCTAGATAGCTTACAAGAAATTCCTTTAATTATGAGGGAAATTGGCTCTGGTACAAAAGAAATTGTTTTACAGCATTTAAATGATAAAGGTGTTTTTAAACTAAATACTGTGGTAACTTTAAACAGTACAGAAGCTATTAAGAATTACCTTTTAAATTCTGATAATTATGCTTTTATTTCTATAAATGCTATCTCAGAAGATTTAATTAACAACAAGCTTAAAATAATTGATGTTAAAGATTTATTGGTAGAAAGATGGTTTTATTTTGTTTCTAGAACAGGATATCAATCTAACTTAATGAGTTTTTTTGAAAAATACACTTTAAGTAATTATAACTTTTAGTTATATCAAACAATTTATTTGTTTGCTTAAAAGTTATGCAAACTAATTAGTTTTGTATCGTTAAATAAGAACGATATGAAAAATTTAATCGCAAAAATCACTTTTTTTTCAATTATAATTATAGCATTATTAGGTTTTTTAAATAGTTCTATAGCTTTGATTCTTGGTTTTATATTTGCTTTAATTTTTAAAAATCCATATAAAAAATACAGTTACAAAGCGATACATCATTTTTTAAAAATAGCTGTGGTAGGTTTGGGTTTTGGTATGCTTTTAAAGGAAACTTTAATAACAAGTAAAAAAGCTTTTGGTATAACTTTTTTCTCAATTTTTTTAACGATTAGTTTAGGTTTTTTATTGACAAAATTATTTAGGGTTGATAAAAAATTAGGTCATCTTATAACTTCTGGAACTTCTATTTGTGGCGGAAGTGCTATTGCAGCAATTTCACCAGTAATTAAAGCAAAAACAAAAGCTATTAGTGTTGCTTTAGGTATTGTTTTTCTTCTAAACTCGATTGCTTTGTTTGTTTTTCCTTCAATTGGTCATTTATTAAAGTTGTCTCAAGAGCAATTTGGATTATGGTGTGCAATTGCAATACACGATACAAGTTCTGTTGTAGGAGCTGCATTAACTTACGGAGATGAAGCTTTAAAAGTAGCAACAACCGTAAAATTATCTAGAACACTTTGGATAATTCCTTTGTCGGTTTTTTCGATGTTTATTTTTAAGACAAAAGGAGAAAAAATTAAAATTCCATATTTTATTTTACTTTTTATATTGGCGGTAATTGTAAATAGTTGTGATGTAATTCCAACCGAGATAACAGTAGAAATTGTACATTATGCCAAAAAGATATTAATAGTAACGTTGTTTCTTGTCGGATCAACAATTTCTTTAAAGGATTTAAAATCAACCGGAATAAAACCAGTTTTGTTAGCATTAAGTTTGTGGGTATTTATATCAATATTCTCATTGATTTATATCCTATTTTAAAGCTGTATAGGAGTTAAAAAAAACTTAAAGTCCGATTAATTTAATTAATAAAAAAAGATTAAACTTACCTTTATTTTTTATAAAATAACAAGATGAAAACAAACATATTTGCAATATTTTTAACTGTATTTACCTTACAGTTTAGCAATGCACAAAACGATCAATTACAATGGTTAGATATTGATTTAGCCAATTATAAATATCCTTTTCCTGTAGATGTTTTAGACTTAAATGTTCAAGCTCAAGATTTAAAAATGGCTTATATGGATGTTAAACCAGATAATTATAACGGAAAAAATATAGTATTAATTCATGGTAAAAATTTTAACGGTGCTTATTGGAAAACAACCATAGACGCTTTAATTAAAGAAGGTTTTAGAGTAATTGTACCAGATCAAATAGGTTTTGGTAAATCTACAAAACCGGCATATTTTCATTACACTTTTCAGCAATTAGCTAAAAATACAAAGTTACTTTTAGATTTTTTAGAGATTGAAAAATCTGCAATTCTAGGACATTCTATGGGAGGTATGATTGCAACTCGTTTTGCGTTAATGTATCCAGAAATTACAGAGAAATTAATATTAGAAAATCCGATAGGATTAGAAGATTGGAAACTAAAAGTACCATATCAATCCGTAGATTGGTGGTATAAAAATGAACTAAAAAAGAGTTACGAAGGAATTAAAAAATATCAATTAGTAAGTTATTATGATAATAAATGGAAACCAGAATATGACCAATGGGTAAATTTATTAGCGGGTTGGACATTAAATTCTGATTACAAAAGAGTTGCTTGGAATGCAGCTTTAACTTACGATATGATTTTTACACAACCAGTAGTTTATGAATTTAAAAACATTACATCACCAACACTTTTAATTATTGGTACAAGAGATAGAACAGCATTAGGTAAACCTTTGGTTTCTGCCGAGGTTGAAAAAACTATGGGATTATATAGTAATTTAGGTAAAGAAACACAAAAGAAAATTCCTGATGCAGAATTAATAGAAATAGAAAATGTTGGGCATTTACCACATATAGAAAAGTTTAATGCCTTTATAAATCCATTAATAAAATTCTTAAAAAAATAACAGAGAATAAAACTGTATTTTAAGTAATAAAAAAGCCTTTTCAATTATTATAAATTGAAAAGGCTTTTTTTATAGAAGAGATTAAAAGTAAAATTAATTAGTAATTTCTTTAATTCTAACATAAACCAATTTCATTCTTCCTTTAGATTGACGACTTTCTATTTCGAAAGTATTGATAGATTTAATTAACGGAGTTAATTTTTGAAATCCATAGTTTCTAGAATCAAAATTGGGTCTTTTCTTTTGCATTAAACTACCAACGTCACCTAAAAAAGCCCAACCATCATCATCAGCAACATCATCTATACTTGTTGCTATTAAACGAATTTCTTTTTGGGTAATTTTATCATATTCATTTTTATTATTTACTGTAGTTTCTATTTCGTCTTTTTGGACTTGTTGTTTTAAAATTTCTATGTAAATAAATTTATCACAAGCAACAATAAAAGGATTTGGAGTTTTCTTTTCTCCTAATCCATAGACTTTCATGCCAGCTTCTCGCAATCTCATTGCTAGGCGAGTAAAGTCACTATCACTAGAAACAATACAAAAACCATCTACTTTTTGTGAGTATAAAATATCCATAGCATCAATAATCATTGCAGAATCTGTGGCATTTTTACCCGTTGTATAACCATATTGTTGAATGGGAGTTATGGCATTTTCTAACAATAAATTTTTCCATTTAGATAAGTTTGGTTTTGTCCAATCACCATAAATACGTTTAATAGTTGGATTACCATATTTTGCAATTTCCTCCATCATTTCTTTTACATAAGCAGATGGTATATTATCTCCATCAATCAAAACTGCTAACTTTATTTCCATAATTTAAATACGTCTTTGTGTTTTAGATAAAGATACTTCCTTTAAAAGAAATAACAATAAAAATGCAATGGTTTTAATAAATAGAGCATGTTTAATTCATTTTTTATAAAGGAAAGAAGTTTTTGTTGTTATTTATGAAAATATTAATCTTTAAAATCACTTAAAAGTAATATTTTCGTGCTGTATTTCAAGATAATAGTTTTTATCTTTTTATTTGAAATTTTTAAGTATGAAACATCTTCTTTACATTTTTTTCTTAACATTTACAGTATCTTTTTTTTCTCAAATAGAAGACCCGATAGAATGGTCTACATCCGTAGAAAAAATTTCTGAAACAGAATATTTATTGGTTTCTAAAGCAACTATAGAAAGAGGTTGGCATTTATATTCTCAAAATGTTCCAGAAGACGGACCAATACCAACAACCTTTACTTATGATGATTCTAAAAATAACTTCTCTTTAGAAGATAAAACGTTAGAGGAAGAAGGTCATACTGTAGATGATCCTGTTTTTGGAATGGAAATTAAATTTTTTGAAGATTTAGCTATTTTTAAACAGAAAATAACGACTATTTCAGATGTAAATATAGTTAACGGTATTGTAGAATTTATGGTTTGTGATGATTCTAAATGTTTGCCACCAACAGAAATAGATTTAGTTTTTAACCTTCCTAAAAAAACAAATGCTGTTTTTAAGAATCAAAATGAGATGTTAAGTCCTGTTAAATGGAAAACATCAGTAGAAAAAATTTCTGATGATGAGTATGACTTAATAATAGATGCAGAATTAGAAAAAGATTGGCATTTGTATTCTCAATACACAGCAGACGGAGGTTCGTTACCAGTTATTATTACAAAAGCCAAAGAAAACGATGCTTATCAACTACAAGGGAAAGCTGTAGAAAGTGATACAATTAAAAAGTTTAGTGATGTTTTTGAAGTACAAGAAACTTTTTTTGCAGACAAAGCAACTTTAAAACAAAGAGTTAAATTAACTAAAGAACTAGCTACAATTACTTTAAATTTAACGGGGCAAGTTTGTAAAGAGGCTTGTATTCAGATTGATGAGAATTTTGTTTTTTCTCTAAATGGAAATAAAGAAACTACCAATTTAACAACGACTAAAATAAATAATACCTCTGTAAATAATCTTCTTTACGGGATGGATACAGATCATTTAATTATTTCTGATATAAAATGCGATGATGAGGTTATAAGTAGTGCTAAAGATATACAAAGTGGAGAGAAATCTTTGTGGAGCATTTTCGGACTAGGTTTTTTAGGAGGACTATTGGCTTTATTAACGCCATGTGTTTTTCCGATGATTCCGTTAACAGTTAGTTTTTTTACAAAAAAAAGTGGGCGAAATAGAAGTGCTGGAGTTTCGAAAGCTTTATTATATGGCTTCTTTATTTTTGCAGTTTATATTATTTTAAGTCTACCATTCCATTTATTAGATTCTGTAAATCCAGATATCTTAAACGAAATATCAACCAATATTTGGCTAAATATTATCTTTTTTATTGTTTTTGTGTTTTTTGCTTTTTCTTTCTTCGGATATTATGAGTTAACACTTCCTGCAAGTTGGACTAATAAAACTACAGAAGGAGAAAGTTCTGGTGGTTTTGTCGGAATCTTTTTTATGGCATTAACTTTAGCCATTGTTTCTTTTTCTTGTACAGGACCAATTTTAGGGTCTTTATTAGCAGGTTCTTTAACTGCAGATGGCGGCGCTTGGCAATTAACTGCAGGTATGGCTGGTTTTGGAGTGTCTTTAGGTTTACCGTTTGCATTATTTGCAATGTTTCCTAATATGATGAATGCTTTGCCAAAATCTGGAGGTTGGTTAAATACCACAAAAGTAATTTTAGGGTTTTTAGAACTGGCTTTAGCTTTTAAATTTTTATCAAATGCAGATTTAGTTGCACATTGGAATCTCTTAAAAATAGAACCTTTCTTATTATTATGGATTTTAATTTTTGCCGGTTTAGCTTTATATTTATTAGGCAAAATTAAATTTCCGCACGATTCTCCAATAAAGAAATTATCTTTTCCTAGAATTGCAGGAGGTATTTTAGTAGCATCTTTTGTAATTTATTTGGCTTCTGGTTTTATGGTAAATAAAGAAACCAAAACATTTACTCCGTTAACTTTACTTAGTGGTTTAGCTCCACCAGTTGGTTATAGTTTTATATACCCAAACGATTGTCCAAATAATTTAGATTGTTTTAAAGATTTAAAAGCAGGTATAGAATATGCAAAGAAAGTAAACAAACCTATAATGTTAGATTTTACAGGTTATGCATGTGTAAATTGTAGAAAAATGGAAGAGCATGTTTGGCCAAATCCGAAGATTGATGATTATTTACGAAACGATTATGTTTTAATCTCTTTGTATGTTGATGATAAAAAAGAATTACCGAAAGAAGAGCAGATTTTAGTAAATCGTGTGAATGGAGGAACTAGAAAGTTAAAGAATTACGGACATAAATGGGCAAATTATCAAACACAGTTTTTTAAAACAAACTCGCAGCCTTATTATGTGTTGTTAAATTCTGATGCAACAAAAATTCTAAACCAAGCAGTTGGTTATACGCCAGATGAAAATGAATATGCACAGTTTTTAAAATGTGGTTTAGAGGTTTTTAATAAAAGTAATAAAGAGTAAATTTTGAAACTTTAATAAGTTATGAATTCATCAAAAGAAACTATAGTAAAATTAGATTTAGAGCAGTATTTTAATCAATTTAGAGAAAATATTGTTGGTATCAATCAAACATTTCAATCTCCTTATGGAGAACAAAAATTAATCTATACAGATTGGACAGCAAGCGGAAGATTGTATGCGACAATTGAAGAAAAATTATTAAAACAATTTGGACCTTTTGTGGCAAATACCCATACAGAAACATCTACTTCTGGTGCAGCAATGACGTTGGCTTATCATGAAGCTAGAAATATTATTAAGCGCCATGTTAATGCAACAAAAGATGATGTTTTAATTACAGCAGGTACTGGTATGACGGGAGCTGTGAATAAGTTTCAAAGAATTTTAGGATTAAAGATCTCAGAAAATTTTAAAAATTATACTACAATTCCAGAAGAGTTAAAGCCTATTGTTTTTGTAAGCCATATGGAACATCACTCTAATCAAACTTCTTGGTTAGAAACAATTGCAGATGTAGAGGTTGTACCTTGTAATGATGAAGGTTTATTGTGCTTAAAAGAATTTGAAAAAAGTATTTTAAAACATAAAGATAGAAAAATTAAAATTGTTTCTATAACTTCTTGCTCTAATGTAACAGGTATCGAAACTCCTTATCATGAAATTGCAAAATTAATACATAATTACAACGGACTGTGTTTTGTAGATTTTGCATGTTGTGCGCCTTACGTAAGTATTAATATGCATCCAGAAAACGAAGAAGAGTATTTAGATGCTATTTTCTTTTCTCCCCATAAATTTTTAGGAGGACCAGGAACTTCTGGTGTTTTAATTTTTAATAAGAAATTATATAAAAATACCATTCCAGATAATCCAGGAGGAGGTACAGTAAGTTATACAAATCCTTGGGGACAACATGATTATTTTGATGATGTAGAAACAAGAGAAGATGGTGGAACACCAGGTTTTTTACAAACAATTAAAATTGCTCTTTCAATACAGTTAAAAGAGAAAATGGGTGTAAAAAATATTAAAAATAGAGAAGAAGAAATAAATAAAGTTGTTTTTGAAACCTTAGAATCTTTGCCTGATGTTAAAATTTTAGCGCCAAGTCATAAAGAAAGGTTGAGTATTTTTTCTTTCTATTTTGAAAAATACCACTTTAATTTAGTTGTTAAATTGTTGAATGATCGTTTTGGAATTCAAACAAGAGGAGGTTGTTCTTGCGCCGGAACTTACGGTCATTTTTTATTAAATGTAGATCAGGAAACATCAAACAAAATAAAAGACGAAATTTTACACGGTTGCAACACTCAAAAACCAGGTTGGGTGCGTTTGTCTGTGCATCCAACAATAACTACAGAAGAATTAAATTTTATTTGTAATTCTTTAAAAGAATTGTCTGTAAATATAGAAGAATGGTCTAAAGACTATCAATACGAGGCAATTAAAAACGATTATACACACAAAACGGTAGATCCAATAGAAAAAGAATTGGTAAAAGAGTGGTTTAATATTTAGAATTTTATACTGAATCCTTCGTATTATAAAAAGAATCTGTAATATAGATCCATTAAATTATATTATTTTTAATGATATGTCAAATTTTTTAAAAAAAAGAGATATAGTTTTTTTATATCAATTTAATCTTTAGATTTGTCACTCAAACAAAGAGAATACAAATGTTAAATAACAATTTTACTCGTTTCTATTTTTACTTTTACTTTTTTAGTAAGAGGAGAGACTTTGTATCATGTTGTTAACAAGCATATAAAATATATAAAGTCTCGAATTTAATTCGAGGCTTTTTTTTTGATATAAAATGAAAAGAATTATAGCCATTCAAGGAGCCGAAGGTTCAAACCATCATAAAGTTGCACGCGACTTTTATGGAAACGCAATTGAGTTAAAAGAGTGCATGTCTTTTGATGAGTTGGTAGATAGTTTGTTAGATAAATCTTCAGATTTAGGGGTTATGGCTTTAGAGAACACAATTGCGGGTTCTATTATTCCTAATTATGCGTTAATTGATAAGCATAATTTACACATTATAGACGAGGAGTATTTAAATATTCATCATCATTTAATGGCTTTAAAGGGGCAAAAAATAGAAGATATTAAAGAGGTTTGGTCACATCCAATGGCATTATTACAATGTAAAGAATTCTTTAAAAAACATCCTCATATTAAATTGGTAGAAGATGTAGATACTGCAGAAGTTGCCAAAAGAATATCAAAAGAAAATTTAATTGGCATTGCAGCAATTGCTCCAAAAATTGCTGCAGAAATATTTGATTTAGAGGTTGTAGAAGATGAGTTACAAACCATAAAAGACAATTCTACAAGATTTGTAATTGTACAAACAGCAGTGCCAAAAGTAAATGAAGAAGTAAATAAAGCATCTTTAAAATTTGAATTAAATCATAAAAGAGGGAGTTTAGCTGCCATTTTAAATGTGTTGAGTGATTGTAAAATGAATTTAACTAAAATTCAATCTTTACCAGTAATAGAAACTCCTTGGAAATATTCTTTTTTTGTAGATGTTACTTTTGATGAATATAAAGATTACGAAAAAGCAAAAGCGATTATAGAAATAATGGCAGAAGAATTTAAAATTTTAGGAACTTACAAAAACGGTAGAAAATAATACAGTTATCCTGATAAGTATTTCGGGATTTTATTAAATAAAGATATGATACAACCAGCCAAAAGATTAGACACCGTACAAGAATACTATTTTTCTAAAAAATTAAGAGAAGTAAGAGGTTTAACGGCTGCAGGAAAACCAATTATCAATATGGGAATTGGCTCTCCAGATTTGCAACCACCAGTACAAGTTTTAGAAGCAATTCAAAATAGTTTAGGAGACGCAAGTGCGCATAAATATCAATCTTATCAAGGATTGCCAGAATTAAGAAATGCAATTGCTGCTTTTTATAAAAATAAGTTTTCTGTAGATGCTAATCCAGAAAATGAGATTTTACCTTTAATGGGTAGTAAAGAAGGAATTATGCATATTTCTATGGCTTTTTTAAATGAAGGCGATAAAGTTTTAATTCCAAATCCAGGGTATCCAACATATACTTCAGTTACCAAATTAGTAGGTGCAGAACCTCTTTTTTATAATTTGAGTGATGAGACCAATTGGCAACCAAATTTTGATGCATTAGAAAGTCAAGATTTAAGTGATGTAAAAATTATGTGGGTAAATTATCCGCACATGCCAACAGGTACAAATGCGACTTTAGAAACGTTCGAAAAGTTAGTTGCTTTTGGTAAAAAGCATAATATATTAATCATTAATGACAATCCTTATAGTTTTATTTTAAATGATAATCCGATTAGTATTTTACAAGTAGAAGGCGCAAAAAACATTGCTTTAGAGTTGAATTCTTTAAGTAAAACTTTTAATATGGCAGGTTGGCGCGTTGGTATGTTATTAGGTAATGCAACGTACATCAACGAAGTTTTAAAAGTAAAATCGAATATGGATTCTGGTATGTTTTACGGAATTCAAAAAGGAGCCATTGAAGCCTTACAATTACCTGATGATTGGTTTTCTGATCAGAATAAAATTTACGAAGAACGTAGAAATTTAATTTGGCAATTAGCAGATAAATTAGGTGCTACGTATAATAAAAATTCTACAGGATTATTTGTTTGGGCAAAAATTCCTGAAGGAAAAAAATCTGAAGAAGTAACAGATGCTGTTTTATATGATAACGATATTTTTATTACTCCAGGAACTATTTTTGGTTCTCAAGGAGAAGGATATATCCGATTTTCATTATGTGTAACAACAGATGTAATTAAAGAAGCAATATCAAGACTATAAGTTATGAAAAATATATATATGATTGGTATTGGTTTAATAGGAGGTAGTTTTGCTATCGACATTAAAAAGAACAATCCAGAAGTTATAATTCACGGAATTGATGCTAACGAAAGTCATTTAGATGAAGCTCTAAAATTAGGAGTAATTGAAGAGAAAGCAACTTTAGATGATTTAGAAAATGCAGATTTGGTAATTATATCGATTCCTGTTGATGCAACCGTAAAATTATTGCCAATTATTTTGGATAAGATATCAGATAACGGTTTGGTTGTAGATACTGGTTCAACAAAAGAAGCAATTTGTAAGGTGGTTGAACATCATCCAAAAAGACGTAATTTTTTAGCAGCGCATCCAATTGCAGGAACAGAAAATTCTGGACCAAAATCGGCTATATTTGGCTTATACGTTGGAAAAACGAATATTATTTGCGAAGTAGAAAAGACAACTTTTAAGCTTCAAGAGAAAGCTTTAAAGCTTTTTAGCGACATTGGAATGCGTATTAGATATATGGATCCGGTTTCTCATGACAAGCATATTGCGTATGTTTCGCACTTATCTCACATTAGTGCGTTTATGTTAGGTAAAACGGTTATTGATAAAGAAAGAAACGAACGTGATATTTTTGATATGGCAGGTTCAGGTTTTGCATCAACAGTGCGTTTGGCAAAAAGTTCGCCAGCAATGTGGACACCAATTTTTGAACAAAATAAAACAAACGTAATAGAAACGTTAGAAGAATACATCAATAATTTACAACGCTTTAAAGAGTTGATGGAACAAGATAATTTCTCTGAAATTTTTAACGAAATGGAGAATACAAATTATATAAAACAAATTTTAAACGGCATAAAATAATAAGCCAAAACAAGTAGAAAGATGGAGAATACTAAAGAATTAAGAACATGGTTGGATGATATGAAATTAGATCATCCACTAGTAATAGCAGGGCCTTGTAGTGCAGAAACCGAAGAACAGGTTTTAAAAATTGCACACGAATTAAAAGATTCTGATGTAAACTATTTTAGAGCAGGAATTTGGAAGCCTAGAACAAGACCAGGAAATTTTGAAGGAGTTGGTGCTTTAGGTTTAAAATGGTTACAAAAAGTAAAAGCAGAAACAGGTATGAAAACCTGTACAGAAGTTGCAAATGCAGCACACGTAAAGTTAGCTTTAGAATATGATGTAGATTTATTATGGATTGGTGCTCGTTCTACAGTATCTCCATTTATTATGCAAGAAATTGCAGATGCATTAGAAGGTACAGATAAAATTGTATTAGTTAAGAATCCAGTAAATCCAGATTTAGCTTTATGGTTAGGTGGTATCGAAAGATTATATACTGCAGGAATTAAAAACTTAGGAGCAATTCATAGAGGATTTTCAACATATGAAAAATCAAAATATAGAAATACTCCAGAATGGCAATTAGCTATTGAGTTTCAAAATAAATTTCCAGATTTACCATTAATCAACGATCCTTCTCATATCACAGGAAAAAGAGACATGGTTTTTGATGTTTGTCAAACTGCATTAGACTTAAATTTTGATGGTTTAATGATAGAAACTCATTACGATCCAGACAATGCTTGGTCAGATGCCGCACAACAAGTTACGCCAGATGCTTTAAAACAAATTATGGAAGATTTAAAGGTTAAAAAACAAACAGAAACTGCTGTAAGTTACAGAGAACCTTTAGAAAGTTTAAGAGCACAAATTAACGTTGTAGATGATCAATTAATTGATTTGTTAGGAAAACGTATGAAAGTTGCTGACAGTATTGGTGAACTTAAAAAAGAACAAAATGTAGCCGTTTTACAATCACGTCGTTGGAACGAGATTTTAGGAAACATGGTTTTAGAAGGAGAAAGTAAAGGTTTAAGTGAAGAATTTGTTTTAAAAATGTTTAAAGCAATTCACCAAGAATCTATCAATCATCAAGAAAAGATTATTAACGGATAATTTTTGGTATTAATTTATATAAAAAAGCGGCTTTAAGCCGCTTTTTTTATTTTTTCTTAGTGTATGATAGTCTTCTAGAGGCTTTTCTCATTAATTTATTTATCAAGTCACTAGGACTACTACCTATTGATCCACGTACTTTTTTGTTATAATTCCAAAGTAATACCCCATCTGCTGCATTATGTACATTCATATTTACTGTGGCACTATTTGTTGACCCCCAAAACCCAATTAATAAGCCTAAGGCAACAGATGCTCCCTCTGACATTGGTTTGCTTGTTTCGTAGTTTCCTGTAATAATAGCATCTACACTTAACATATCAGCCAACTCTTCTGATGTAAAATTAGTAATGTTTTCTTGTGTTATTTCTTTTTTTCCAAGAATTGCAGTTGTTTTATTAGGATCTTGTACTTCAATAGTTTTTAAATCTCCTCTTTTTTTACGTTTTAGAAACCAAGAAAACATGGCGAGTTGTATACTTTTTCCTTCTGCAATTTCTAATTTTAAAAGTGTTTCTGGAGTCATTTCTTCCATCTGCTTAGGCCTTAGTTTTACAGTAGTTTTAAAAGGTAAAATAGCAATAGATTTGTGTGATTTAGCAATTTCATCAAATTCTGGGTTTTCATAAAGGCTTGTTTGAGCAAGAACGATAGGGGACACGATAAGTATTAATAAAAATAGAATTTTTTTCATAATAGTTTTTTAAGTTCAAGGACGAATATAGATTTATTTTAGAAATTATATGATTTTTTATCATAAGAAGTTGTTTTCTTAATTTACGAAATAGGTTGATTAAATATTTTAATTAAATATTGTAAAATCATGTCGTACTGACATTCATATATTTATTTAAAATTCTCATCTTTGTAGTAATGACAGGAATCGTATACAAATCTACAGGAAGTTGGTATCAGGTAAAATCTGATGAAGGAGAATTTTATCAATGTAGAATAAAAGGAAAATTTAGATTAAAAGGTATTAAAAGCACCAATCCTATTGCAGTAGGAGATAAAGTTGTGTTCGATTTAGAAAAAAAAGGAGATGAAGAAACGGGTGTTATTAAAAAGATTTTAGATAGAGATAATTTTATTGTCAGAAAATCGGTAAATCTATCTAAACAAACACATATTATTGCTGCAAATGTAGATCAGGTTTTTTTATTAATCACCATAAATAATCCACCAACTTTTACTGCTTTTATCGATCGGTTTTTAGTGTCTACAAGGGCCTATAGAATCGATACAATTTTAGTTTTTAATAAAGTAGATTCCTATGAAATAGAAGAACGTGCAGAAATTTTATACCTAAAAGATATTTACGAAGCCATTGGCTATAGATGTGTAGAGGTTTCTGCAACCGAGAATAAAAATGTAGATAAAATAAAAGAAATGATGATTGGCAAAACTTCTATGTTTGTTGGTCATTCTGGTGTTGGTAAAACTACTTTGGTAAATACTATAGAACCTACTTTAGATTTAAAAACTAAAGAAATTTCGGATCAACATAAACAAGGACAACATACTACAACTTTTGCAGAAATGTTTGATTTAAATTTTGATGCAAGAATTATTGATACACCAGGAATTAAAGGTTTCGGAATTGTAGATATTGATAAATATGAATTAGGTGATTATTTTCCTGAGTTTTTTGAAATGAAACAACATTGTAAATTCAATAATTGTTTACACTTAAAAGAACCTCAATGTGCTGTAAAAGAAGCATTAGAAACAGAAGAAATTTCTTGGTCTCGTTATAAAAGTTATTTACAAATCTTAGAAGGAGAAGAAGAATCGGAACACTATAGAACCGATATTTGGAACGAAGAAGAAGAAGATTAAAAAAGGATGAAGATTGTAATTCAAAGAGTTTCTAAAGCAAGTGTAACTATTAATAAAATTAAGGTTGCAGACATTAAAACCGGACTTTTAGTTTTATTAGGGATTGTAAATGAAGATACACAAGAAGATATTGATTGGTTAATTCGTAAAATTTTAAATCTTCGTATTTTTAATGATGAAAATGAAGTAATGAACAATTCTCTTTTAGATGTTGATGGAGAAGTAATTGTTGTCAGTCAGTTTACATTACAAGCATCCACAAAAAAAGGAAACAGACCTAGTTATATAAAAGCAGCAAAACCAGATATTGCTATTCCTTTGTATAAAAATTTTGTAAAAACTTTAGAAAATCAATTCGATAAAAAAGTACAAACTGGAGAATTTGGTGCAGACATGAAAGTAGAACTTTTAAATGATGGTCCTGTTACAATTATCATCGATTCTAAGAATAAAGAGTAAATTTTTATGATTTTTTTTGATGTACATACACATCGTTTATCGAGCGATAAAAATGTTGTTTCAATTGTAAATAAGTATCCAAATTCTACTGATTTTTCTAGACCATTCTCAATAGGAATTCATCCTTGGTTTATCAAAAAAGAAAAAATTACAGAAGATTTTTTAATTCTAGAAACTAAATTACAAGACAAAAATTGTTACGCTTTAGGTGAATGCGGATTGGATAAATTAGCAACAATCGATTTTGAGTTTCAAAAAGAAGTGTTTATCAAACAAATTCAATTTTCAGAAAAATATCAAAAACCATTAATAATACATTGTGTAAAAGCACATCAAGAAATTATTGAGCTTAAAAAAATAGTAAAACCCAAACAAATTTGGATTTTACACGGATTTAATAAAAGCAAACAATTGGCAGAAAGCTGCATAAAAATCGGAATTGTGCTTTCGTTTGGTTCGGCTTTTATCAAAAATAAAAAATTACAAGAAACTTTTTTAGCACTTCCTTTATCATCAATAGTATTAGAAACCGATGATAATGAAGTAGAAATAAAAGAAGTATATCAAAAAGCATCAATAATAAAAAAGATGAAAATTGACGAGCTTCAAAAAGAAATAAAACAAAACTTTAATACTATTTTTAAAAAATGAGTTGGTTAGAAAGAACTGAATTATTAGTACAAAAAGAAGGACTAGAGAAATTACAAAAAGCTAATATTTTAGTGGTTGGTTTAGGAGGAGTTGGTTCTTACGCAGCAGAATTTATTGCAAGAGCTGGTGTAAATAAAATGACGATTGTAGATGGTGATGTTTTTGATGAAACCAACAAAAACAGACAATTACCAGCTTTAAATTCTACAATTGGTCAACCCAAAGTAACCGTTTTGGCAGAAAGATTAAAAGATATAAATCCTGATATTGAATTAACTTTATTACAAGAATTTTTATCACCAGAAAGAGCTTACGAAATTGTTTCTAAAGAGTTCGATTATGTATTAGATTGTATTGATAGCATTACACCAAAAGTGAATCTAATAGTTGCTGCAAGAAGAAAAAAAGTAAAAATAATATCATCAATGGGAGCAGGTGGTAAATTAGATTCAACAAAGATAAAAGTAAAAGATATTGCTAAAACTAGGAACTGTACAATGGCAAGAGTTTTACGTAAACGATTAAAAGAACGTAAAGTAGATAAAGGTGTAAAAGCTGTTTTTTCTGATGAAGTTCAGATTGCGGAAAGCGTTAAAATTACAGATGGTACAAAATTTAAGAAATCTTATTACGGTACAATAAGCTATATGCCAGCAGCGTTTGGTTTACAGGCAGCAGCTTATGTTATTAATTACCTTATAAAAAAGTAAATAATAGTTTCCAAGGAAAATAAATTATTGTATATTTGCCATGGAAAATAAATCAAAAAAATAACTAAATCAAATAAAAATGAAAAAAGTAGTTTTATCATTAGTGTTAGTAGCGTCAGTTTTAACTGCATGTAAAAGTGAGAAAAAAGAAAAGATTGAAGTAAAAGAAGCTGTAAAAGTTGAAGAAAAAACAGTAGATTTAGATAATGTAGATACAGAAGTATCTGTTTTAAACTGGAAAGGAACAAAACCTGGTGGTGCACATAACGGAACAGTAGCTCTAGAAAGTGGAACTATTGTTGTGGAAGAAGGAGTTTTAAAATCTGGAGAATTTGTTATTGACATGACAACAATTACGGATTTAGATATTCCTGCAGATAATAAAGGTAATGGAAAATTAGTAGCTCATTTAAGTAATGAAGACTTTTTTGATGTAACAACTTATCC
Organism: Polaribacter sp. Asnod1-A03; assembly: GCF_045063585.1. Lineage (NCBI taxonomy): Bacteria > Pseudomonadati > Bacteroidota > Flavobacteriia > Flavobacteriales > Flavobacteriaceae > Polaribacter > Polaribacter sp. Asnod1-A03. Next base: position 2,715,276 of record NZ_JBEFOE010000009.1, read on the forward strand.
AACTTCTAAATTTGTGATTACTTCTGTAGAAGAAGTAGAAGATAAATTAGCTGTAACAGGTAATTTAACAATTAAAGATGTTACAAAAAGTGTAACCATTCCTGCTACAGTTTTAGAAGAAGGTGGTGTAATTACGCTTAAAAGTGAAACGTTTAATGTTAATAGAGCAGATTTTAACGTAAAATATGGTTCTAAAACTTTCTTTGGCGATTTACAAGACAAGTTTATAGATGATATTATGGAGATGTCTTTTGTAGTGAAAACAAAAGCATAAATTATAATTAAAATCATTTTTTTTTTAAGAAACCCAAAACAATAATTGTTTTGGGTTTCTTTTTTTTTAAATTAGCGAGCCTATTAAAAAATAAACATGATAAAAAATATTACCCCCAAATTATTTTTTCTATTTCTACCTTTTTTAAGCTTTTCTCAACAAATAAACTTTTCATCTTTATTGATACCCTCTGAATTGAAGGAAAATGCTAATGCTGTAGTTAGAGATAATTCTATAGAAGTTACTATTGAAAATGTCGACGAAATGGTTGTAACCAAAAGAAAGGTTGTTACCGTTTTAAATAAATTGGGCAATGGATATGCTTCTATGCAAGAAGGCTATGATAATGATACTAAAATAACAAAACTTACTGCAATCATCTACGATGCTCTTGGCTCTAAAATAGATAAATACTCTAAAAATGATTTTTTAGATGTTAGTGCAGTAGATGGTGGTACTTTATACTCAGACTCTAGAGTAAAGTATATTGATTTTACTCCAATCTCCTATCCTTATACGGTTGTTTTTGAGTCGGAATATAAAACATCATCAACAGGTTTTATACCAAGTTGGTATCCAGTTAACGGCTATTTTTTATCTGTAGAAAATAGTAGTTACAAAGTGAATAATCCGCAAAATTTTACAATTAGAAAAAAGGAGAATAACTTTAACTCTTTTTCTATAGAAAACACTTCAAATGAATTTGAAGTAAGTTATAAAATGAATAATCAAAAGGCAGTTGAGTATGAAAATAATGCACCTTTATTTTCTGATATTATGCCTTGGTTATTAGTTGGTGTAAATGAATTTGCATTAAAAAAGATAAAAGGTAAAGCAAATAATTGGAGAGAGTTTGGTAAGTGGAGATATGATTACTTAAAAAATGGAAATGATTATTTATCTGATGAGGTGAAACAAGATGTAATAAACCTTGTAGAAGGAGTTACAGACCCTGTTGAGAAAGCAAAAATTGTATATAAATATATGCAAAATAAGACAAGGTATATAAGTGTACAAGAAGGTGTTGGTGGTTGGATGCCAGTACCAGCAAGAGAAGTAGATAAAGTAGGTTATGGAGATTGTAAAGGTTTAACAAATTACACAAAAACATTGTTAGATGCTGTTGGGGTAAAATCTCATTATTCTGTAATTTGGGCTGGAGACGATCAAAGGAGTGTAGAAAAAGATTTCTTTGGTATGCAAGGTAATCATGTAATACTAAATATACCTAATGAAGGAAATGATATTTGGTTAGAGTGTACCAGCCAGACAATACCTTTTGGTTTCTTAGGTGATTTTACAGATGATAGAAATGCATTAGTTATTACACCAGAAGGAGGAATTATTAAAAGAACACCAGCATATAAAGACGAAACCAATTTACAAGAGTCAAAAGGAACAATTCAATTAAAACCAGATGGAAGTTTAATTGCTGATTTAAAAATTGTTTCTAAAGGAATTCAATATGACGATAAATCTTATTATGATGTTTTTAGTAGAGAAGAATTAGATAAAAATTATAAGTCTAATGTTTGGAGTTATAATAATAACTTAGAAGTTGAATCTGTAGATTTAATAAATGATAAAGAAAAAGTAACTTTTACAGAAGATATAAAAGCTTCAATTAAAAATTACGCGTCTGTAAATGAACAAGAATACTTATTTAGAGTAAATGTTTTTAATAAAAATAGTTTTGTGCCTAAAAGGTACAGAAGCAGAAAATTACCTTTAAAAATTTCTAGAGGATATAAAGATGTAGACGAATATGAAATAAAAATACCAGAAGACTATACTTTAAGCGCTTTGCCAATAGAAAAAATACTCGACACAAAATTTGGAAGCTATAAGATTGCTTTTACCAAAATAGATGATACTACTTTAAAATATAAAAAAACATTACTAATTAAAGAAGGAGTTTATCCAAAAGAAGATTATAAATTATATAGAAGTTTTAGAAGAAGTATCGCTAAATCAGAAAATTTAAGAATTGCAATTATAAAAAATAAGTAAGCATGAAAAAAATTACAATTGTATTATTACTGTTAAGTCAGTTACCTTTATTCTCTCAAGATTATAAATTTGGTAAAGTTTCTAAAGAAGAAGTAGAAGAAAAAGTTTATCCTCTAGATTCTACTGCAGATGCGGCCTATTTGTTTAGAAAAAGAAGAACTTATTATGAGTATCTAACAAATAGTGGCTTTCAAATGACAACAGAAATTCATGAAAGAATTAAGATTTACACCAAAGAAGGATTTAATATGGCTACAAAATCGATAGCTTATTATGATCCAGAAAATGGAGAAGAACAATCTGTAAATTCTATAAAAGGTTATACTTATTCTATCATTAATAATAAATTAGAAAAAGAGAAGCTTTCTAAACAAAGTATTTTTAAAGAAAATAAAAATAAATATTATAGCATTAAAAAAATTACAATGCCTAACGTAAAAGAGGGATGTGTATTAGAAATAAAATACAAACTAACTTCTCCTTACACAAGTTCTATAAATGATTTACAGTTTCAGTTTGGTGTACCTGTTAAGAACTTAGATTATCAAATAGAGATACCAGAATTTTATGTTTTTAACAAAAGAAGTACAGGATATTATACATTACCTATGAAACAAGAATCTAAAATTGGTAGTGTTGGTGAAACAAATTACAGAATAGACGTTTTTAAATTTAATGGTAATAATGTACCAGCATTAAAAGATAATGAGCCCTATATAAGTAGTATAGATAATTATCGAGGAAGCATGAAGTTTGAACTTACTCAAAGAGATTTTTTGAGTATTGGAGGAGATTTAACAACGTACTCAAACACTTGGGAAGATGTTAGTAAGCAAATTTTTAAAGCCCCTAGTTTTGGTGCAGAATTAAATAAAACAAGCTATTATAAAGATGAGTTAGAGAGTGTACTTGTAAATGCTAGTTCAGAATCGCATAAAATTATGGCCATTTTATCTTTTGTAAAAGATAAAGTAAAATGGAATGGCTATAATAATATATATACAGATAAAGGAGTTAGAAAAGCATTTAAAGAAAGAGTTGGTAATGCTGCAGAAATAAACCTAATGTTAACCTCTATGTTGCGTTATGTAGGCTTAGAAGCGAATCCTGTTTTAGTAAGCACAAGATCTAATGGTACGCCTATTTTTCCTACTTTAGAAGGGTTTAATTATGTAATTTCTATGGTTGAATTTGGTGATGGAAGTTATGTGTTATTAGATGCAACAGAACCTTTTAGTTTACCAAATACCTTACCAGAAAGAGCTTTAAATTGGAATGGAAGAAAAGTGACAAAAGAAGGTAATTCTTCTTGGGTAAGCCTTTCTTCTACCAAGTATGCAGAAGAAGATAATAATTTGATGGTTAAAATTTCTGAAGATCTAATTATTGAAGGTTTATTGAGGACTAAATTTAAGGATTATAGTGCTTTAAGTTATAGAGAAAATAATAACCATATTAAAGAAGAAAATATAATTACCAAATTAGAGGAAAATTATAATCTAGAAATAGAAGATTTTAGAGTTAGTAATAGTTTAGATATTTCCAAACCAATTTTAAGAACTTTAAAATTTAGTAGCGAAGATTTAATTGAAGAAATAAATGATAAATTGTATATTGAACCTTTATTGTTTTTAGCTTCTAATACAAATCCTTTTAAGTTAGAGGATAGAAAGTTTCCGGTAGATTTTGCAACTCCTTGGAAAGATAATAATAATATGTCTTTAGCGGTACCAGAAGGTTATCAAGTAGAAAAATTACCAGAACCTATAGCTATTGGTCTTCCAGATAATTTAGGCTTTTTCAAATATAAAGTAACTCAAATGGGTGCTAAAATTCAAGTGATTTCAAGTTTGCAATTTAATAATGCAATTATAGCACCTAAATATTATGCTGGGTTAAAAGAGTTTTATAATAAATTAGTTAATAAGCAATCAGAAAAAATAGTTTTTTCTAAAAAATAAAAATCTAAGATGGGAAGCCTAACATGCTTCCCATACCAACTGTAAAAAGCCAGCAACCGTAAATACTGTGTTCTATAGAAACAAGTAAGGTAGATCTTGTTTTTTTGTAAGTATATGCAAAAAGAATCCCGCCAATAAAAGTAAGTAACAAAACCAAAGTATTTTTAAATAATAAATGAGCTACAGAAAATAAAAGAGCATTTATAAAAATAAATAGTTTTTCATTTTTAAAAAGAGCTTCATAACGTTTAAAAAAGAAAGTCCTATAAAGTAATTCTTGTGGATAAACAGAAAAGATAGAATAAAAAAGGAGAATAAGAAGCCATAATTTAGGTTTGTTTAAAACAACGTTAAAAAGGTTTGCTTTATCTGTAGACCAAACAAAAATAATGGTTATTATAATTATTGAAAAGAATTTTATTAATGTTACTTTCCAAAAGTTTTTCCACTCAATATTCTTTGTAATTTTAAAAGTATTTTTTTCAACCTTAATTAGAAGATATAAAATATAAGCAAAACCTAAAAAGCCAATTATTAATTTTAATAAAGGTGAATAGTCAAGAATAAAACTAACAGGAATTACTATAAAAATGATAATTAATTCAAATAGTTTATAACGTATACTTTGCATCATACAATTGTCGTGTTATTAATTGTTTAATAACAAAAATAATATATGTTTTTAATTTTAGGTATTTTAAAAACAATACTTATTATTTTAATAAGCCTCTAAATAAAGAAAGGTTATCTCACTTTTTGGTCTTTTTTAGAATGTTATGTATAAAAAAAACATCTCAAAAAAATGTAGCTGATAAATCATTAATGATAACTACAAGTTGTTTGCATAAAACTTAGTAAAATCGTAACATTACAAAACGAAATTTTAACTATATGGAGAGCAAGAATATTACACCAACAGAACCACAAGACGAAAATATTATAGAAAATAAAGAATTAAGTCTTTGGGAAGCATTAATACCAGTTTTTGCATTGATTGGTATGTTATTTTATAATGTGTTTTTTGTATATGGTGATGATGCTTTAAGTGGTAGTAATCAGTTTATTTTGTTAATGGGTGCAGCAGTTGCGGCTATCGTTGGTTTTAAAAATAAGGTTTCTTATAAACAAATGATGGAAGAAGTGTCAGAAAATATAAAATCTACTTCTGGTGCTCTTTTAATTTTATTAATGGTTGGTGCTTTAGCAGGAACTTGGTTAATAAGTGGTATTATTCCATCTATGATTTATTATGGATTACAAATACTAAATCCAACAATATTTTTAGCTGCTTCCGTAATTATTTGTGCTATTATTTCTATTGCAACAGGTAGTTCTTGGACCACTTCTGCAACGGTTGGTATTGCTTTAGTAGGTATTGGAAATACATTAGGTATTTCTGCAGGTATGACGGCAGGAGCAGTATTATCTGGGGCATATTTCGGAGATAAAATGTCTCCTTTATCAGATACAACAAATCTTGCACCAACAATGGCAGGTGGAGATTTATTTACGCATATCAAGTATATGTCTTTAACTACAATACCAACAATTGTAATTACCTTATTAGTTTTTGTAATTATTGGTTTTTCTATAGAAACAACGGGTACGCCAGATGTTTCGGATAAATTAGCAGCTATAGATGCTGCTTTTAATATATCACCTTGGTTATTTATTGTACCTATAACTGTAATTTTTATGATCATAAAAAAGACAGAACCTTTAGTAGCTTTATTGGTTGGTACTTTATTTGCAGGTATTGTGGCTATAATCGCTCAGCCAGAAATAGTAATGAATGTTGCTGGTGCAGATTTTTTAACTATAAACTCTGCTTATAAAGGAGTAATGAATGCAATTACTGTAGATTCTGCAGTAGCAACTACTAGTGAAGAATTAAATGATTTATTTTCTGCGGGAGGAATGAGTGGAATGTTAGGGACTATTTGGTTGATAGTTTGCGCAATGGTTTTTGGTGGAATTATGGATGCAATTGGTGCTTTGGCAAGAATTAGTAAAGCTTTATTAAGTTTAGCTTCTTCTGTTTTTGGGTTATTTGCTAGTACTGTAGCAAGTTGTTTAGCTTTAAATGTTACAGCTTCAGATCAATATTTGGCGATTGTAGTTCCTGGTAAAATGTTTAAAAAAGCGTATGAAGATAAAGGATTAGCGCCAGAAAATTTAAGTAGAACTTTAGAAGATTCTGGTACTGTCACTTCTGTTTTAATTCCTTGGAATACTTGTGGAGCATATCAATCTGGAGTATTAGGTGTTTCTGTTTCAGAGTACTTTTTCTTTGCAATCTTTAACTGGTTAAGTCCGTTTATGACATTGATTTTTGCCGCTTTTAATATTAAAATTAAGCAACTAGTTAAAAAATAAAAAGTGATTGTTAAAGCTGTTATTTCTGATGCAGAGAAACTTACGGATATTGCTTTAAAAAGCAAAGCATTTTGGGGATATTCTAGTGAGTTGATAGAAGGTTGGAGAGAAGATTTAACAGTTACATCTAAAACGATAGAAACTTGCAATGTTTATAAACTTATAGTTGATGATGTAATTGTTGGTTTTTATGTTTTAAATAACTCCAAAGGGGATATTGTTAAGTTAGAAATGTTGTTTGTTTTACCTCTTTTTATTGGAAAAGGAAACGGAAAAGAATTGTTAGAACATGCGTTAAAAAATGCTGTTAATTCTAAAGTAAAAACAATAGAGTTAGTAGCAGACCCAAATGCAATTCCTTTTTATAAATCTCAAGGTTTTCTAGAAAAAAATAAAATTGGTAGTGCTATTTCTGGACGTTTTTTGTCTTTAATGCAAAAAGATTTAAAATAATAGAAAGTAATAAAAGCAACCACGGACTTCCGTGTAATAAAACATCAAACCAATCTTGAGCTTGCATTCCGTTTTCTGTAGAAAATGCATTTCCTCCTAAAATCCATTCAATTTTTCCTAGAATATGAGGCGGATTAAAAGGAGCTAATCCTAAAGTTAAACTCGCTAATAAAAAAAGTTTCCAGTTTACTTTAAGTTGTTTCTTCATTTTTATAAGTACATAATAAGAAAAAATACCTTATCTGCCATATTATGGCTATATAAACCAGTTCCAAACCAATCCAAAACGAATGGTAAAATCTCTGTAAGGGTAATTTGGTGCAGAAAAATAATTTTTAGCGGTTATGCTAGAGGTTACGTTATCAATTTTAAAATACAAACGAGTTCTTCTTACTTGTGCGTTAAAGAAAACATCTACAGTAGGAAAACCGATTTCTTGTGTGTTTTGTAAAGTAAATTCTGCCAATAAAGGATTGTAAGCATTCATTTTATATTTAGTAAAATATTTAAGTGTTGCACCTATATTTACCAACATTGGTTTTCCTTTAAACCAGTAATCTTGGTAATAAAAAGTATTTCTTGTCACTATTTCTGGGACTCTAAAAACAGAACTACCACTACTTACATTCTGATACATTACGGTGTTGTCTAAAGCAAACTTTTTGTATTTAAACTCTTTATTTGCTTTTACTTTTAAATATGCAATTTGACCATCAAACTGTAGTGGTTTATTGTCTTCACCAAAATAAGTATAATTATCAATATTTGTAAAGTTTAGAGTTCCATTAATCCATTTAGAAGAAAGCACAAAGCCTAAATCTCTTGTATTTACATTACTAAAATCATTTTGCCAATTATAATCATCATATTCACTTTGGTGTAAAAGAGTATTAAAATTTGGTGATTTAGAACTCAGTAACAAACTACCTTTAACAGTTAAAACACTGTCTTTTTCGTATACAGCTTCACCTTTTAAAAAGTTACCAGACAATCTACTATTACCAGGTGTTACAGATGCATCTGCATTTAATTTAAAGTTTTTAATCTTAGCATTCCAATCCGCTCCAAAAGAAATAGCATTTCCTTTTAGTTTTATTTTATCAATAGAACTGTTGCTATTTAAAATAGTATCGTAACCATAAGTGTATTGTGTAAGATTTGTTTTTGCTTTAAATTTCCCTAAAACATATTTAGAGTTAAATTCTAAATTAAATTCATTATTAAAAAGAGTGCTTTTTGCTTTTTTATCATTAGCATCAGCATCATTTATATCTCCAAAAAAATCGGTAGTTTCTGTTGTTTGAATAAACTCGTAACTTTTAGATTCATTCGTTAGAATATGTCCGATTTTTAAATTACTAAAATCTTTTTTGTTAACTGTATCTTTACTAGAAATAAGTTTGTAACTATGGTCTAAGTAGACTCTACTGGCATCAAATTGATTTTCTGCATCATCTAAATTTACGTCTAAGTAAGATCTTGTAGTATAATCAGGGTCATCACTTTCAAACTTATCAACTTCTGTATCTGGCAAACCTCCACTTTCCTCGTTAAAAAAATCTTGAGAAGCCATATGTCCGCGAATTTGATATTGACCTTCTTTTGTAACATAATGGAAAGTTCCTCTAAAATTGCCATTACTAGACAAAGATCTTCTGTAAGCACCTAAAGAACGCAAGCCTTTGTATGACATAGAAACGTTTAGTCTTTTAGAAAAATTTACAGTAAAAATAGCATCAACAACTTGCCCTTGTTGTAAACCTGTTCTATAAGTTATTTCTGTAGTTGGTGTAGGTACTTCGTAATATTTTATTTCATCAATATCTAAATAGCTAAATTGTTTTGCTGTAAAACCAATATCCGGAAATAATTTTACGTTGCTAAAATCATAGCCTAAATTAGTAAAAGTTTGTCCTTGGTTATGGAAGCCTAATAACTCAAAATTATCTGTTCTTAGATAGTTGAACTTGTAGTCTTTTTTTATAGATAAAGTAGTATCAATATAAGTAGTATCACCTTTATGAGAAATAATTTTATAATCTGTATATTTTGTTTTCCCAGAAAGAATAACTTTAGTTCTTTTAGAACTTATAGAATCATTAGAAGTGTTATTAATACTATTTAAATTTCTTTGAGAAAAAGCGTAATTAACACTAAACAGAAAAAAAATAAGAAAGAAAGCTTTAAATTTATTCATCATAATTATAAGAGAAGCAAATGTAAAATAATAAAACGAAAGTAATTGCTAATAATTATGAGTATATTTGTTAATTAAAATTTAAAACTAACTATAGATTTTTCTAAAAATAGAATGTTAAAAATAGAGCATTTTCTAAAGTACTTAAAATAAAAAGATTTCTTTTCTTTGTAAAATGTTAGCATCAAATTTTAGTGGTTTTACTTTAGAAGCAGGTACAGATGAGGCGGGTAGAGGTTGTCTTTCTGGACCCGTTGTTGCCGCAGCAGTTATTTTACCAAAAGATTTTACACATCCTTTTTTAAATGATTCTAAACAATTGTCAGAAAAAAAAAGAGATTTGTTACGTCCGTTTATAGAAGAAAATGCCATTGCTTTTGGTGTTTCATTTGTTTGGCAAGAAGAAGTAGATAAAATTAATGTGCTACAAGCTTCTATAATTGGCATGCATAGATCTATAGAAATGCTAAAAATTGAGCCAGAATTTATTATTGTAGATGGTAATAAATTTAAAAAGTATAAAGATATTCCGCATGAAACTATTGTAAAAGGAGATGCAAAATACCTAAGTATTGCAGCCGCTTCTGTGTTGGCAAAAACGTATAGAGATGAGTACATGGCAAAAATTCATCAAGAATTTCCTATCTATAATTGGCAAAAAAATAAAGGTTATCCAACAAAAGAACATAGAAATGCTATTAGAGAATTTGGAGCAACAGATTATCACCGAAAAACTTTTAAATTATTGCCAGAACAAATAAAATTAGACTTGTAAAGTCTTTTTTAGAAGCTATTTCCTGCTTTCACTACTCGCTTTTTTTGTCTAAAAAGCCAAAAAAGAGCTCAAACAGACCGTTCAATCAGCGCTAAACTTGTTTATAAACTTTACAGATTAATTTCTAATTATTTAAAAAGTTCAACTATTTTTACGCTCCAAAATTTAAAATGATGATTAAAAAAACCAGAGCAGAAATTACCAAATGTATTTTACATAAAGTTGCTAATAAATTTAATAGCGGACAAAATGTTTTTTCTGAAGATTTAATTCGTTTCGATCAAGAAAGTTACGATTTAATGAAAGGATTTTTATTAAAACCTTTTGGTTCTTTAACCCAGAGTTACCGTTTTACAAAGCACGAAGATGTTCGTTTAAACGAATTAAATAAGTTTGCATCAGAAATTTTTAAAGAAGAAGAAAGTTTTGTAGAATACTCTAAAAGTATTGTAAATCATTTATTTGAACAATCTAATTCGGCACAAATAAAAACAGGAGATGTAATAGTTGTTTATATAGAAGGTATAGAATATAAAGATGTTTTAACAGAAGCAATTGGTATTTTTAAAATAGAAAATAAAGTAGATTTTTTTCAAACGTATTTAGATGATAACGAAAGTTTTGATGTTGTGGTTCAAAAAGGGATTTCTACAAAAAGACTAGACAAAGGTTGTTTAGTGTTAAATACTTCTGATGAAGAAGGAACCGTAGTTTTTTCTGTAGATAACAATAATTACGACGCACAATATTGGATTAAAAATTTCTTATCTGTAAAACTAGCAGATGATTATAATTCGCATACACATAATTATTTAGAAATGTGTAAAGAGTTTTCTGAAGAAGTAATTAAGCCAGAGTCAGGAATGCACGAACAAGGTAATTTTTTAGCAAATACGGTAGATTATTTTAAAGAAAACGAATCTGTAGATTATGCTACTTTTAAAGATGAGGTTTTTGGAGATGATAAGCATAAAGAACAATTTGATGAATATAAAAAACATTTCGAAAACTTAAACGATGTTTTAGTAAGAAATAATTTTGATGTTTCTGGTGTTGTTTTAAAGAAAGAAAAAAACAAGTTAAAAACAGAAATTAAGTTAGATACTAACATTAATATAAAATTAGATGTAGATGCTCCAGAAGCAGCATCAGAATATTTAGAAAGAGGTTATGACGAAGAAAAGAAAATGAAATATTACAAAGTATATTTTAATGAAGAAAAATAAACTTTTAAACATAAAAAATCCTGTTTTTGCAGGATTTTTTATGTTTAAATAAATGCTTCAACTTCAAACAATGTTTTAAAATGTTTTAGAATTTTGGTTTTTACTTCTTCTAAATCTACTTTTTGGTTCAATTCAGCTTCCATAGAAGTAACTGCTTTTCCTTTAATTCCACACGGAATAATATTATCAAAATAACCCAAATTTACATTTGCATTTAGTGCAAAACCGTGCATAGTTACCCAACGAGAAGATCGGATTCCCATAGCACAAATTTTACGGGCAAAAGGAGTGCCAACATCTAACCAAACACCTGTTTCTCCTTCGCTTCTTGTTGCTTTTATGCCGTATTCTGCAATCGTTAAAATAATTACTTCTTCTAAAAAGCGTAAATATTTATGAATATCTGTAAAAAAATTTTCTAAATCTAAAATAGGATATCCAACAATTTGTCCAGGTCCATGGTATGTAATATCTCCACCACGATTTATTTTATAAAAAGTAGCACCTTTTTCTGCAAGTTGCTTTTCATTTAATAATAAGTTACTTAAATCACCACTTTTACCTAAAGTATAAACATGCGGGTGTTCTACAAATAAAAAATGATTGTTAGTAGATTGCTGCAAATTGTTTCTTCTGTTACTAATTTTAACATCAACTATTTTTTGCAGTAAATCGGTTTGAAAATCCCAAGTTTCTTTATAGTCTTTATTTTCTAAATCTGAAAGGAGTATTTTTCTGTTCATAATATCAATTGCAAAGGTAAATAATTCGTTATATTTGATACTATATATTTATATTTTTAATATCTTATCATGAAAAATAAATTACCATTTATACTGTTAATAGCCATTCTATTTTTAAGTATTAATAGTCTAAGTTCTCAGCAAATATGGAATAAAGTAGATAAAATAAATTACCATCTTCAAAAGAAAGAAGTTTATCAAAAAAAGCATTTTCCATCCAAGTATGAGATTTTATCCTTAGATGTAAATAATTTTTCTAAGAATTTAAAAAGTAAGTCGGTAACTAAGAGTAACATTATAGAGTTGCCAAATTCAGACGGAACATTATCAAAATTTCAAATAAAAGAAACTTCAAATTTTGAGGCAGCTTTACAAGTTAAATATCCAGAAATTAAATCTTATTCTGCACAAGGTATAGATGATCCTACAGCTGTAGCAAAAATTAGTATAGGTACAGATGGTTTTCATGCGGTTGTTTTTTCAGGCAAGAAAGGTACATTATATATAGATCCGTATTCTAGAGATAACCAAGATTTGATAGTTTATCAAAAAAGTAGTTTAAGTAAGATAGATGAAGATTTTAAATGTGAGGTAGAAACTTCTGTACAAAGTGAATTTACAATTTCTGACTTTAATAATAATGCAGACGATGGAAAGTTAAGAACTTTTCGCTTAGCATTAGCTTGTACAGGTGAGTATGCAGATTTTCATTTAGGAGCAAGTCAACAAAATATTGATGATAATGCTTCGGAAGCTGTTAAAAAAGCAGCTGTTTTGTCGGCAATGAATACATCAATAACAAGAATTAATGGTGTTTTTGAAAGAGATTTAGCTGTAAAACTAGTAATTGTAGACGATAATGATAAAATTATTTTTTTAGATGCAGATTTAGATGGTATGTCAGATGCGGATCCAGATACTTTAATAGATCAAGTTCAATCAATTTGTGATGCTCAGATAGGGGATGAAAATTATGATATTGGCCATGTATTTAGTACTTCTGGAGGTCAGTTGTCTGGTTTAGCAGGTTTAGGTGTTGTTTGTGTAACTAGTCAAAAAGCTAGAGGAGTTACTGGTTTGGGTTCACCTGTTGGAGATCCGTATGATATTGATTTAGTAGCTCATGAATTAGGACATCAATTTGGAGCAACACATACACAAAATAATGATTGTAATAGAACAAGATCTACCGCGGTAGAACCTGGAAGTGGATCAACAATCATGGGATATGCAGGTATTTGTTCTCCAAATGTTGAAGAAGGAAACTTAGATGGAAATAGCGATGATTATTTTCATGCAGTAAGTATTGCTCAAATTTGGAGTATAATTCAATCTACAGGAACTTGTGCCGTTATAACAAATACTAATAATACAGCACCTGTAGCAAATGCTGGATTAGATTATAGTATACCAAAATCTACACCTTTTAAATTATCAGGTACGGCAACAGATGCAGACGGATTGTCTAGCTTAACTTATAATTGGGAGCAAATTGATAATGAAGTAGGGGAAATGCCACCTGTAAGTACAAACGACAGTGGGCCAATGTTTAGATCTTTGCCATCTAAAACATCTCCTGATAGATATATGCCAGATTTGGCAACTATTGTAGCAGGAAGCACATCAACTACTTGGGAGGTTTTACCGTCTGTAGAAAGAGATTTCAGTTTTTCTTTTTTAGTAAGAGATAATCATTCTGGTGGAGGAAGTACAGCAAGAGATGATATGAATGTTTCTGTGGTAGATGCAGTGCCTTTTACTGTTTCTACTCCAAATTCTGCTGTAACTTGGGATGTAGGTTCTACACAAACGATAAGTTGGGCTAAAGGAACTACAGATATTGCTCCGATAAATTGTGCTACAGTAAATATTAAACTATCTATAGATGGAGGGTTAACGTTTCCTATTACAATAAAATCAAATACACCAAACGATGGTACAGAAAATATTGTAATACCTAATAATGCAACTTCTTCTGCAAGAATATTGGTAGAGGCAGCAGATAATATTTTTTATAATGTAAATAGTACAAATTTTATAATTAATTCTACAGAACCAACTTTTGTAATGACTAATACAAGTGGCGCTCAAGTAATTTGTAACACAGGTAATGAAACAGCAAGTTATGTTTTGGGTTTAGATTTTATAAATGGTTTTTCAGAAAACGTAGCTTTAACGGCATCTGGATTGCCGTCTGGAGTTAATGCAACATTTAGCCCATCAATTATAAATTCAGACGGAAATGTTACGATGCAAATTACAGGTTTTAACACGGCAACACCTCAAATTTATACCATAAATGTTTTAGGGAGTGCTAATAGCTTAAATCAAAATATAGACGTAGAATTAAATCTTACAACCTCTAGTTTTAATGCTGTAAGCTTATCATCTCCAGAAGATAATTCTGTAGATATAAGCATAAATACAGATTTAAGTTGGGTAGAAGATTCTAATGTTTTGAGTTATGATGTTGAGGTTGCTACAGATAGTGGTTTTTCTTCTATAGTTTCTAGCGGAAATGTAACAACAAATACTTATTCTTTAACTAGTTTGTTAGGAGATACAATTTATTATTGGAGAGTAAAACCAAAAAATAACTGTGGAGAAGGTGATTTCTCTGAGGTATTTAGCTTTAATACAACAACTCCGTCTTATTGTTTATCAACCTTTACCGATGAGTTAAACGGGACAGAGCATATAACTAATGTAACTTTTAATACAATTAATAATGATTCTTTTAATGATACAGTTGATGGTTATGAAGATTTTACATCTATTAGCACAAATGTGATAAGAGGAGATTCTCATGAAATTAGTGTTACTTTTGATACTGGTGGATATCAAGATCAATGTTTTGTTTATATAGATTGGAATCAAGATTATATTTTTGATGTTGAAACAGAGAAGTATGATTTAGGGAGTCAGTTAGATAATGATAACAACCCTGATACAAGTAATGAGGGAACATCATCTTTTACGATTACAATTCCAAGTGATGCTCAATTTGGTGCTACAAGAATGAGAGTTTTTATAGAGTATTATAATAGTAGTTTTGTTCCTGGTGGAGGAGCTTGTGATGAAAATCATGTTTCAGAATGGGGGGAAACAGAAGATTATACTATTATTGTAGATAATACAGCTTCTGTTACAGCGATTGATTTTGATGGATTTAATCTTTATCCAAATCCAACAGAAGGAGAGTTTACATTAACTTTAAAAGTGATAAATACAGAAGAGGTTTCTGTACAATTATTTGATATTAGAGGTAGACTGATTGATGAGAAAAATTACTATAACACAGTAACTGATTTTTCAGAAAGAATATCTTTTGAAAAGGCCTCTGCGGGTTTATACCTGTTAAAAGTAATAAATGGAGGAAAACAAACTACTCAAAAACTTATTATTAGGTAGGAGAGTTTAATAATTAATTTAATAAAAAAGCCAAATCAATTTTTTGATTTGGCTTTTTTATTATTTAGTCGCTTTTTTACTCTAATTTAGATTTTAGACTTTTTTTAAATATAATTTTGTTAATTTTTTATAAAAAAAAGTTAAAAAAGGGTATGCGTGTTAATTTTTTTAACAAAAAAATAAGAATATTTAAAAAGGTGTTTTAAGAGTTTTAAAATGTTGAAAAATATTTAAAATATATTATTAATGTTAAAATAGTATTAATAATATATTTTATTTCAAAATAAGTATTAAAATAATAATTTAATTAATTGTCTTAAGTTTAATGTTTTTTCAAAAATCATTAGTAAAATTATTAATTTATGATAAAAAATTGTTTTATTAGTAGAAATTTAGCACATTTGGTGCGAATTAATTCAAATAATTAAGCAAATGAAAACAAAGTTTAAAGGATTTTTAACGCTTTTATTGGCGTTTGTTGTGCAAATAACCTTTGCACAAGAAAAAACTATTTCTGGTGTGGTCTCAGATGAATCTGGGGTGTTACCTGGTGTAAGTGTTCTCATAAAAGGAACGGTAAAAGGAGCCGAAACTGATTTTGATGGTAAATATTCAATAAAAGCTAAAGTAGGTGATGCTATCAGTTTTAGTTATATTGGTTATAAAACTATTGTAAAAAAAGTTGGGAGTTCTAATACTATTAATATTACTTTAGTGGAAGATGCTAATGTATTAGATGAAATAGTTTTAACAGGTGTTGCTGGTGCAACATCTAAAAAGAAGTTATCTGTAACTGTAGCTTCTGTATCTGCAGCTGATATTGAAAAAGTACCTGCAGGTTCTGCAGCAAGTGCTTTACAAGGTAAGGTGGCGGGTGTTACTGTAACAAACTTAGGTAGACCAGGTGCTGGAGCTACTATTTTATTGCGTGGTGGTGCTAATTTTTACGGATCACAATCGCCACTTGTAATTATGGATGGAATTTTTGTTGAAGGAGGATTAGGAGATATCAATGTTGATGATATTGCATCTTTTGAAATAGTAAAAGGAGCCTCTGCATCTTCTCTATATGGTTCTAGAGCAGGTAATGGTGTTATTGTTATTACAACAAAAAGAGGTAAATTAGGTAAAACTCAAGTTACACTTCGTTCAGAAGTTGGATTTTCTAAAATCACTAATTTTATTGAAACAAATCAATCTCACGCTTATGATTTAGCAGCTGATTGGGAAGATTACCAAGGTCTTTATACAAAATATGATGGGGTTGAGTATTCTAGTAATTACCAAGGTGTATATGCTGCTTCAGGAGATAATAGTCCTGCAGGTTCTCGTACTCCTTCTGCAGATGGATATTCAGATAATCCTTATGGGGTTTATAATGATTTTCAAGATTTATTCTTTAAAACAGGTGTAAATACTACGCAATATGCGGCAATTTCTAATGGTAATGATAAAGGTAGAATGTTCTTTTCTTCTGAATCATTTAGTTCTGATGGAGTATTAGCAGAAACTGAAGGTTATAATAGAAATACAATTAGACTTAATGCTGATTTTCAATATAATGATAAATTAAAATTTACAACTTCTAACTCTTTCATTAAAATAAATGACAATAGTCCAGGTGGGGGAAGTGATATTTACAGAATAGTATCAAGATTGGCGCCAGACTCTCAGGTTCTTGTCGATAATCCAGATGGGCAACCATATTACTTTAAACCAGATCCTTGGGAAAATGAAATAGACAATCCTTTATATGAATTATATGCAAGAGACGCAGCTTCTAAACAGGCAAGGTTTTTAGGGAGTTATAAATTAAATTACGAGTTAAATGATTATTTAAATGTAGATTTAGAGTATTCTTTTGAAAGTAATAACTACAGATATACAGCTAATGCTAAATATGATACTTACACAACAAGTGGAGATGATTTAGGGTTCGGTTATAGTAAAGGTAGTTTATCAAAAACTAGTTATTATGAGCTTTCTCAGAAAATGCAAGCTACATTAAATTTCTCTAAAACATTTGGAGAATTAGATGTAAATGCTAAGTTAAGTTACTTAGGAGAAGATAGGGATTATGAAACGTTTACTACGGGTGCAAGTGACTATTTATATCAAGATTTACCAACTTTAGATAACTTTGTAACTGCAAGTGTTTATGCAAATTCTAATAGTGAGTATGTAACTGCTCAAAATTATTTTGCAATTGCAGGGTTTGTTTATAAAGACAGGTATATTTTTGACGGATTGTATAGAAGAGATGGTTCTTCTCTTTTTGGAGCCAATAGTAGATGGAATGATTATTATAGAGCTTCCGCTGCATATAGAATTTCACAAGATATAGAAATCCCTGGAGTTCAAGAATTAAAAATAAATATTGCTAGAGGTACTTCAGGACAAAGACCAGGTTTTGATTGGCAATATGAAAAAACGAACATTTCTCAAGGTTCATTATCTACAAACAGGATAAAAGGAAATCCAGATTTAAAACCATCATTAACTACAGAAAATGAAATAGGATTGAATGCGTCATTCTTAGATATGTTTAATTTACAAGCTGTTTTTTCTAACCAAATAGCATCAGATCAATTTATGCTAGTTAATCTTTTTTCACCAGCAAATGCAGGTAAAAACCAACAATGGCAAAATGTTGGGGATTTAGAATCTAATACTTTTGAGTTTACATTAAATTCTAAAATCATTAATAAAGATGATTTAACTTTAAATATAGGAGTTAATTTTACTAAAACAGCTTCTGATATTACAAAACTAAATGCTCCAGAACAAAAAGTTGGTTATGATGGCTTGTTTCTATTAAGAGAAGGTATAGAATATGGGTCTATGTATGGGCGTAGGTTTGTTACAGACTTATCTACTATGGAAAATCAGTTATCTGATGGTCAGTCAATTTCTGATTATAGTGTTAATTCAGATGGTGTAGTTGTAGAAACTTCAACAATCGGTACTACTAATGAAAGTGCTATTGTAGAGGTTGGAGAAGATGGAGTAGCTGTGTTTGAAAAAATAGGAAATCAAAACGCAGACTTTAGAATTGGTTTGACATCTAATTTAAGCTATAAAAACTTTGATTTTTATTTACTTTGGGATTGGAAAAAAGGAGGAGATGTTTATAACAAAAACGGACAATGGACAACAATTAGTGAAAGAAATGTTATAGTTGATCAAGCTGGGAAAGCAGATTCTGAAAAGAAAACAACAAATTACTATGCTAGTTTATATGATATCAATAATAGCAATGGTTTTTGGGTAGAAGATGGAAGTTTTGTAAAGTTAAGAGAAGCGTCAATAACTTATAATTTACCAACAGATAAAGCATTATCATTTTTAGATGAATTAAAAATTAGTGCCATTGGAAGAAACTTACTTACTTTTACTAAATATCAAGGTTGGGATCCAGAAGTAGCAAATTATGATAGTGCTACTCAGCAATATTACAGTGTAGATTATGGTGTATACCCTACACAAACGTCATATTCATTGTCTTTACAAATTAAATTTTAACATATAAAATATTAATGATGAAAAAAATTAAATTAATAATACCTATTCTAACATTCTTGGCAATATTTATGTCATGTGAGGATTTTAGTACTGATTTGGAGGTATTAAATACAGAGAACCCAGATGATAATATATTAACATCAGACCCTGTAGCGTTGGTTGCAACAGGTGAAGGTATTTTACAAAATTGGTATTTAACAGTTCATAGTACAAATGCTCCTGGTGCAGCAATGGCAACCATGGCGGATGTGTCTTCATGTTCTTGGGGAAATTTTGGAATGAGAGATGCATCTAGTGAGCCTAGAGTTGCATTCAATAATAATAGTTCTTATAGTTATAATGTTTCTAGGTCTTACTTTAATTCTTTATATGCTGTTTTGACAGATTCAAACACTTTAGCCTTAGCTATAGCAAATGGAACAGAATTTGACGATCCTGCATCAGTTGAAATGATTGCAAAATTAGGGCAAGCATTATCTATTGGTTATTTAGCGTTGGTTTTTGATACAGTATGGGTGTTTGATGAGACTGGTACTATTGCTGGTACTGGAAGGTTTGAGAGCTCTTCTACTTATTCAGAAGCAATGACATTTGCTTTAGCTAAATTAGATGAAGCTATTACTTTAGCAGAAGAAAATAATCTTTCTTTATCAGAAGTAGCTTTGCCTGGTGGTGGTGGTGCTAATGCAACTTTAATTCAGTTTATGAATAGTATGGGGGCAAGAATGTTAGTTGGTAATTTAAGAAATAGTGAAGAAAAAGCTGCAGCTGACTGGGATAGAGTTTTAGAATATGCCAACTCTGGTATGACAGCAGATTTTGAAATATACATGGATGATAGTAGTTGGTATGATTTAATACCTAAAACATATTTAGTTTATCCTGGTTGGGGTAGAACAGATATGAGGGTTGTTAATAAAATGGATCCTACTCAACCAGATTACTGGGAAGATGGGGTAACTTTAATTGAGGAGTCAACAGATCCTATTGATGATCGATTAAATACAGATTACGAATATTTAAGTTCTAATAGTTTTGCTGCTGCAAGAGGTTATTATCATTATAGTAATTATAGATACAGTGCTTTAGATGATTATATTTCTATCTGGACAATTAATGTAGTTGAAATATCTAAATCTGAAAATGATATGTACATTGCAGAGGCTTTAGCTAACAAATCTGCGCCTGATTTAGCTGCTGCTGCAGCAGTAATAAATGCAGGAACACGAGTAGTAAGAGGTAAATTACCTGAGGTAGCTGCAGATGCAGATGCAATTGCAGAGGCTATTCATCATGAAAGAATAGTTGAGTTTGCATATACAGGTACTGGTTTAACATTTTTTGAAATGAGAAAAGAAAATCTACTACAGTCTGGTACATTATTGCATTTCCCTGTTCCAGGAACAGCATTAGAATCTATACCTGCTGAGTATTATACTTTTGGAGGAACTGAAGGTGTTGCTGGTACAGATTACTCTACAGGAGGTTGGAGATAGTTTGAAAAAATATTTTAAAATATACAAAGGTGGTAATTGAAAAATTACCACCTTTTATTTTGTGTTATATGAAATTGGAAAAAACAGTTGACTATTTTGGTGTTTAAAGAAAATAAGATGTTTTATTGTGTTGTTTGGAAGGTTATGTCTATAAACAACATATACTTAATAGCTTTACTATTGATGTGTTTTTCAGTTTTTTAAAATAAATACTAAAAGATATAGAAAGGTTCTTGAGGGGTTATAATAAAAAAATGTTTTAAGTAAACATTTCTATGTTATTAGATTCTCTGTTCTAGTATTATAAATGTTTTTTAGAGTTTGAGCTAATGATTTTAGTAGGGTTTTAAAGCCTATATTTTATAAGGGTGACTGAATTTTAAATATTAGAATCTTTTTAGGTGCTAAAAAATTATTGAAAATCATAAGTTTGATGATACATTTGATCTATTATTGTAAGAAACCGGTCTTTATTGTTGTTAGAAATATTAATAAGTACTGTGTCTGCCTTTTTAAATAAATTATTAATGCTATCAATATCTCTAGTTACCTTTTTAACCTTTATATTATAATCTTCTCTATTAAGTTTTATAAAGTCTTGAGGGCTACCTACGTTTTTAGAGTAATTATGCTGAGAAATTAATAAATTATTAGAGTCAGCACCTTCTCCAAGATATTTAAAACCATAAAAAAAGTTGTTTGCGTCTCCGTCCAGTTTTAAATTATAACCATTATTTAGGAAGACAAAACCTTTTTGAGAGTTGTTTAGGTGCATTCTATAAATTTTAGCTTTCTCTACATACAACGTGTCACTAAACTTTCCTTCTGGACTAACTTTAATTTTTTTATTAACCTTACCGCTAACAATAGTTAAAACAGAATCTTTAGAGTTTTTGATAACTCCAGAAATAGTGACAAATGGTTTGGAATTGTCATTGTTACAGCTAAAACTTAAAAATAAAATAATGAATGCTAGAATAGAAAAAAAGTTTCTCATTTTGTTTATAATTGATTAAAACAAATATATATTAATTATTAGCAAAGACAATAAAAAATAATATTTTACAATTATAATTAGAGAGGTTACAATTATATTTTGATAAGGGATTTGTAAAAAACAATAAAGGCAATAAATAAAAATTATTGCCTTTATCTATTTTGATGTAAAAGTATTTTACCCTAAGAAAGGATATTTGTAGTCTGTAGGTGTTACAAATGTTTCTTTTATTAATCTAACAGAAGTCCAACGTAATAAGTTTTGAGCAGAACCAGCTTTATCATTTGTTCCAGAAGCTCTTGCTCCTCCAAAAGGTTGCTGACCAACAACAGCACCTGTTGGTTTATCATTAATATAAAAATTACCAGCAGCATTTTCTAAAGCTTTAGAAGCCTTTTCTACAACATATCTATCTGTAGATAAAACAGCACCTGTTAAAGCATATTCTGTAGATTCATCAACTAACTTTAAAGAAGCTTCCCATTCTGCATCCTCATAAAGATAAATAGTCATAACTGGTCCAAATAACTCAGTGGTCATGGTTGCAAAAGTTGGCGATTTTGCTAAAATAACAGTTGGTTGAATAAAGTATCCAACAGATTTATCATAATTACCACCAATAATTACCTCTGCATTTTCATCAGCTTTAGCTAAGTCTATATGTTTTGCAATTTTATCAAAAGAACCTTCGTGTATAACTGCGTTTATAAAGTTTGATGGATCTTCTGGAGAACCCATTTTTAATTCAGATGTTTGAGCGATTAGGTGTTCTTTAACTTCGCTCCAAATAGAAGTAGGAATGTAAGCGCGTGAAGCTGCAGAACATTTTTGACCTTGATACTCAAAAGCACCTCTTGTAATTGCAGTTGCAACTTGTAAAGGATTTGCAGAGTTGTGTGCCCAGATAAAATCTTTTCCACCAGTTTCTCCAACAATTCTTGGGTATGTTTTATATGTGTGGATATTTGTACCAATTTGTTTCCATAGTTCTTTAAAGACAAACGTAGAACCTGTAAAGTGTAATCCAGAAAAATCTGGAGATGATAAACAAGCGTCAGAAATCATAACAGGATCTCCGTAAACAACATTAATTACACCATCAGGTAAACCAGCTTCTTTAAATAAATCTACAATTACTTGTGCGGAATATGCTTGATGATCAGAAGGTTTCCAAACTACAACATTACCCATTAAAGCTGCTGCTGCAGGTAGGTTTGCGGCAATAGAAGTAAAGTTAAAAGGTGAAATAGCATAGACAAATCCCTCTAGAGGTCTGTACTCAACTCTATTCCAAATTCCAGGAGCCGATGCTGGCTGATCTTTAAAAATATCAGTCATATATTGTACATTAAATCTAAAGAAGTCAATCATTTCACAAGCAGCGTCAATTTCTGCTTGGTGTACGTTTTTAGATTGTGCAATCATTGTTGCAGCATTCATTTTTGCTCTGTAAGGACCTGCTAATAATTCTGCAGCCTTTAAGAAAATAGAAGCTCTTTCCATCCAAGAAATAGAAGACCAAGCTTCTCTTGCTGCTAAAGCTGTAGAAATTGCTGTGTCTACATGTGTTTTATCTGCTGTGTGATATTGACCAACAATATGTTGATGATCATGAGGAGGTGTAATGTTTTTTGTGTTTCCTGTTCTTACTTCTTCACCATTAATGTGCATTGGTACATCAACATTGTTATTAAACATTGCTTTGTAAGTTGCTAATAATTCTTCTCTTTCTGGAGAACCAGGAGCATATCCTTTAACAGGTTCATTTACTGCTTTAGGAACATTAAAAAATCCTCTTGTCATTTTGTATGTTTTTAAAATTTAATCGACTAATTTTGAGATTCAAAGTTACAATTTTTGTTTCAATAAATTTAGTCTGTTTTTAATGTCTTCTGTTAAAGGAAGTTTAAAGATTATATCTAAATTTAAAGTTTATCATAATATAATTAAAAGAAATATGTGCACCGTTACTTATCTTCCTTTAGGAAATAATAATTTTATTTTAACTTCTAATAGAGATGAAGCTCCGTTAAGAAAAACAATCCCGCCAACAGAGTATTTAGAAGATGGAGTTGAGTTAACGTATCCAAAAGATGAGTTGGCTGGTGGGACTTGGATTGGCTTAAGTGATAAAAAAAGATTAGTTTGTTTATTAAATGGAGGTTTTAGAATTCATACAAGACAGAGTTCTTATAAAATGAGTAGGGGAGTTATTGTAAAAAAGATTTTATCTTCTGATGATGGAGTTGATTTTATTAATAATTTTGATTTTTATAACATTGAACCTTTTACTTTAATTTTGGTTGATTGGAGTAATCAATTAAAAACTTATGAGTTGGTTTGGGATGGAAAAATAAAACATTTTAATAAGTTAGCGCAAGAATCTGCTATTTGGTCTTCATCAACTTTATACACAGAAGAAATGAAAGCTTTAAGGAAAAATTGGTTTGCTGATTGGGTGTTAGAAAATGATGAGTTTAAGCAAGAGGAAATATTAGAATTTCATCAACAAGAAAATTTAGGGAACAGAGAGGTTTCTATAAAGATGAAACGTGATACTGTAGAAACCGTAAGTATTACTTCTGTAAAGAAAGTTGAGTCAGAAATTAAAATGAGATATTTAGATTTTGTAAACAGTTCTAAAACAATACAAAAGAAATTAATGCTACAATAGTAATTCCAAAGCAAGAAATAATCATGTAGTTTAAATTTAAGAACAAGAATTTAATAAAGGTTTTAAAAAAGCCTTGTCTGTAAAAATTTTTCATAGCTATAAAAAGGTAGATTAAAAACAAAATTGTAAAAAGCCAAGATTTTGGATTTAAGCCGAAAATATCTAATAAAAAGTAAATAGAAATTAACATAAAAAATACGGTTTGTGTGTGGAAAACAAAAATTAAATGATCTACATACGTGTATTTTTTTCTGATATAAAAAAGTTTTAAGAATAAAGTAAAAAAAGGTAGAAATATAAAAAGTGCTATTGAACCGTAAGAAAGCATTTGATTTAAAAATTGTTCTTGGCTATCTTGTTGATCTATAAAAGAGTTTACAACTTTTGCTCTGCTGTACAAAAAACGATTAATAAACGTTTTTTCTAAGCTTAAACTATCTAAAGCACTGTCTATTTCTAAAGTAGGGTGTTTTTTTTGAAAACGAATATAGTCGTCTATTTTTAAGCCGCTAAAACCAATACTATTTTTGCTGACAGTTTTGGTACTGTCTTTTGCGTCTTCTACAGCAGCATCTGCAATTTGTTTTCTTTTAATTGAGTCTATAGGAATCCAAGCATTTTTTAAATCGTTGTTAATGGCTGTTCTTAGAGAGTCTAAATCAATACTTTCTGTTTTTTCATTACCATCAAAAGTTACTAAGTTTTTTGTGCTTGTCTTTAAGTTACCGTTTTTTAATTCGTTAAACTTGTCTAAATTTTTAGATAACCCAATTATTAGAAAGAATATAATTGAAGCCATTAGGTAAAACCGAAATGGGTTTGTGTAACGTTGTCTTTTACCATCAATATAATCTCTAGAAACTTTACCAGGTTTTATTAAAAGAGGAATTATGGTTTTCCAAAATTTAGCATCAAAACTAAATAAACCGCTAAATAATTCTTGAACAAAATTTGCAAAAGGAATTCTATTACCTTTATTTTCTTGCCCGCAATCTGGACAAAATTTTTCATGACCACTAAAAGGATGACCACAGTTTAAACATTCTGGGTCTTTAATAATCAGTTTTTTATTTTTTGCTTTTCTTAGTTTAATAATGCTAGGGTTGTTAGTTGAAAAGTTGGTATTATTACTTTAAATTGTTGATATGTATCTGTATTAATCATGGTATAAAAACCTTTCATTGCTCCCACATTAGATTCTAAAAAGCAACCAGAACTATAAACATAAGTGTCATTTGGTTTTAAAACAGGTGTTTGGCCAACTACACCTTCTCCACTTACAATTTCTGTACTATTTAAGGAATCATAAATTTTCCAGAATCTATCTGTTAGTTTTACTGTATCAGAAGATTTATTTTCAATAGATATTACATAAGAAAAGGTATGGTACAACCTATTATTTCTATAGTCTGCACCGTTGTAATTTGTTTTGACAGAAATTTTTATTCCTTTTGTTATTTTGTATACCATTATGAGTAAAAGTAGTTTTTTTGTTTAAATGTTACAAGTGATTTTTTTCTATTTATTTTAAATAAAATACTACTCCATAAATGGTAATTTCTTGCTTTTGAGAGTTGTAAAAACTATTTGTGTTTTTAAATTGGGTAAAGTTTACTCAGTTTTAATCAAAATTACCCGGTTTTTACACAAAATATATATAGTTAAATAATCGTGTTTTTTATTTAAAATATTGACTTATAGTGTTTTACGTGTTTTTGTGTGTGAGTATGTTTCTGTGGCATGTTTATTTCTTTATACCTAATCGTAAAACAATAACTATAAATTTAAAAAACACAAATCATGAAAAAATTAGTTTTAACTGTAGCAGTAGTATTACTAACAAGTGGAGTTTCAACATTTGCTTTATCAAACAATAGTAACAATAATTCTAACCAAGTTGTTACAGTAGTCGTAAATGATGAATTTAAAGAAATTACTATAAAAGAATTACCAGAATCAGTTACTGAAGCAATATTGAAAGACTTTAAAACAGGTGCTATATCTAAAGTGTATGTAAATGAAAGCGAGCAGTATAAAATTGAAATTACTGTTGATGAAACAGAAAAAGTTCTTTATGCTGATAAGGAAGGTAATTGGTTAAAAAAAGAGGATATAATTACAGTCAGTGAGTAAATTAGAGATTAAAATGATCTTTAAACTCATTTTTAATACAAACTAATATAAATCAAGAATCATGAAAAAATTAATCTTAACAATCACAGTAGCAGTTTTAACCAGTGGAGTTTCAACATTTGCATTAGAGAATAATTATAACAAGAATTTAAATCAAATTGTTGTTGTAGTTAATAGTGATGAATTTAAAGAAATTACTTTAAAAGAATTGCCAGGTGCGGTTGTAGATTCAATTTTAGAAGATTTTTCCGCCGCAATTGTTACCAAAGCTTATGTAAACGAAAAAAGTCAATATAAAATAAAATTTATGATTGATGACGAAACTAAAAGTTTTGTTTATGCAGACAAAGAAGGTAATTGGTTGGATAAAGAAGATGTAAAGAAAGAAAATGAGTCTGATTATATATTATAGAATCATCAATACCAATTTTTAATAATAACTAAAAAAAATAAATTATGAAAAAATTAATTTTAACAGTAACGGTAATAATTTTAACAAGTAGTGTTTCAATTTTTGCTTTAGAGGACAATAATAATAAGGTAATAAATGAAATTGCAGTTGTATCAGTAGATGACGATTTTAAAGAAATTACTATTAAAGAATTGCCTGCTAAAGTTGTAGATGCAATTTTAAAAGATTTTTCAGAAGCAACAGTTACTAAAGTTTATGTAAATACAAATGATCAATATAAAATAGCACTTACTGTTGATGAAACAGAAAGAGTTGTTTATGCAGATAAAAAGGGGGAGTGGCTTAAAAAAGATGAAGTGATTAAAGAAAAAGTAGTTAGTAAAGTAAAGATGTAAAAATCTTAAACTCAATTTTTCAAATTTTCAAAAAGAGGAGAAAAGGTATTTTTTAATTAAAATGCCTTTTTTTTATTATAATCAATTTATCTTAATATTTTTGTAAGAAATGAATAAGCTTTATGAAAGGGATTTTATTAGTAGAAGATGATGTGGCATTCTCAGAAATGTTAAAGCAATTTTTAAAACGACATAATTATATTGTTGACGTTAGTTACAATATAAAAAATGCACTACAACAATTAGAGAAACAAAATTACGACCTAGTTTTTACAGATTTACGTCTGCCAGATGGTGACGGAATTGCTTTATTAAAGCAAATAAAAAAAAATAAAGAACCAGTACCTGTTGTTTTAATGACTAGTTATGCAGAAGTGTCTACTGCTGTCCAAGCAATGAAACAAGGGGCTTTTGATTATATATCTAAACCCTTTAACCCAGATGAGGTTTTAGAAGTGATAAGTAACGCTTTAGAAGAAAAATCAGAAAATTCAACAGTAATTTCTAAAAAGAAAGAAGAGAAAGTAACCAGCAAAAAATCAGCAGATTTTGTAAAAGGAATTAGTAATTCTTCTAAAGTACTTAATGAGTATATAGATCTTGTAGCACCAACGGATATGTCTGTGTTAGTTACAGGAGAAAGCGGAACAGGAAAAGAAGTAGTTGCTAAAACAATTCACTTAAAAAGTTCTAGAAAAGACAAGCCTTTTATTCCTGTAGATTGTGGTGCAATACCAAGAGAAATAGCATCTAGTGAGTTTTTTGGTCATAAAAAAGGATCTTTTACGGGAGCAAATGAAGATAAAATAGGTCATTTTGAGTCTGCAAATGGTGGAACATTATTTTTAGATGAGGTTGGTAATTTAACTTACGAAAATCAAATACAGTTACTAAGAGCTTTACAGGAAAGAAAAGTTAAACCAATTGGTAGTAGTAAAGAAATTAACGTTGATATCCGATTAATTACTGCAACAAACGAAGATTTACTTTTAGCAGTAGAAAAAGGTGATTTTAGAGAGGATTTATACCATCGTTTAAATGAGTTTTCTATTAAAGTACCTAATCTAAAAGATAGAAATGATGATTTAATCTTATATGCAGATTTCTTTTTAAATAAATCTAATAAACAACTAAATAAATCTGTTGTAGGTTTTTCTAAAAATGTATTAACTGTTTTTCAGAATTATCAATGGCCAGGTAATTTAAGAGAGTTATCTAATGTAATTAAAAGAGCTACTTTACTAACAAAATCAGAAATTATAGATGTAAATGTTTTGCCTAGTGAGTTAACAAATGTTAAGCCTGGTTCTAATAATGCTGTAAGTTTATCTAATAAATTTTCTACAAAAGAGAACGAAAAAGCACTTATTATAAATGCGTTACAAGAGGTGAGTAATAATAGAACACAAGCAGCTAAATTATTAAATATCACAAGAAAAACACTTTATAATAAAATGAAAGAATACAATCTTAGTTAAGATAATTCTTTAATGAGGTTATAAATGTATCTAATTGATTTTCAAAATCAATAAAAACCTCGTTATCAAAAGAATCAGCAGTTTCAAACATTTCTAAATGAGGAATTAGATTTTTAACTTCTAGTTGTTTAAACATACTCAACATTTTATGACTTATTTGATTCAGTAATTGTATGTCATCATTTTTTTTAGCTTCTTTTAATGTTGCATAGTTTTTTAAAGTGTCTTTTAAGAAAATCTGTAAGGTGTTTTCTATAGCTTTAACATCATTATTTAAAAAAGAATTTATAGTTTTAAGGCTAAATCCGTCAGTAGTTTTTTGTTGTTTTATATAATTTGATGTAGCATCTATATGTTGAGCAGTAAAAAAATGATGTAAAACGTTTTGAAGTTTATCAGAATCAAATGGTTTTATCAATACTTCAGAAAAACCAATTTTCATCAATTCTTCTCTAGAAATATTTGCACGCCCTGTCATTGCGAAAAAAGGTTGATTAGAATAATGTTTTTTCTTTTTAAGAATTTCCATAAAATGAATACCATTCATTTTTGGTAGCTGAATATCTGTTAAAACAAAATCGTAAGTTAATTTTTTAATGGATTTAATAGCGTCTTGGGCGTTTTCAAATGTGTGAGATTTAATATTAAATTGTTTTAAAAAATCTTCTAAAAGTTGTCTTATAGAAGCATCATCTTCTACCACAACAGCTGTTAGGTTAAACAAAGGAATAACATTTTTAGTCTCATCAATTTTTGCAATTGGCTTTTTTGATATAATAATTGGTGTTTTTAAACTAAAAGTACTCCCTACATTTACTTCACTTTCTAAACTTAAAGTTCCGTTTAGTAATTCTGCCAGTTTTTTAGAAATAGTTAGTCCTAAACCGAATCCTTTTAAATTATTGGTTTTACTATTTTCTGCTTGATTAAAAGCCTTAAAAATAGTTTCTTTTTGTTTTTTGCTGATCCCAATACCTGTGTCACTTACTAAAATCTCTAAAGTATTTTCATCAGTATTACGTCTTAAAATACTTTCTACTGTTATAGTTCCTTCATTTGTAAATTTGCAGGCATTTACAATTAAATTAGATAAAATTTGTTTTATCCTAAAAGGATCTCCAATAATAAGGTTGTCAATAGATTTATCATGCTTAACCACTAAGTTTATTGGTTTGTCTTTAATGATGCTTTTAGCATTAAGAACAATTTCATTAATGCAATTTTCTAAATTAAAAGGTATTGATTCTATATTTATATGACCATTTTCTAGTTTAGAAAACTCTAAAAGATCATCAACCAATTGTCCCATATAACTAGATGCTCTTCTAATATGATCTATATAATTTTTATCTTTTGTATTTTTGCTTGATTTTTGAAGGAGTTCACTAAAACCAGAAATGGTGTTTAATGGAGTTCTTAAATCATGACTTACCATAGAAATTAATTGCTCTCTACTTTTTAAAAGGGATGTTGTTTTTGTATTGGCTTTTTCTAACTGATTTCTGTATTTCTGGGTTTTCCAGTAATCACTCAAAATAATAATAGAAAAGAGAACAATAATTATAAAACTGACTCCTGCTGCCAGTAGAATTATTTTTTTACTTTGATTTAAGGTTTCTTCTCGTTGTTTATTCATGCTACTTGTGTAGAGAATAATGTCTTTTTCCAGGTTTTCTAAAAGTTCGTATAATTTTCTAGAAATAGTTAAGTCGTTTTCTATAAGTTCGTTTTGTTTTTTTCTTAAGGATAAACGTTGAATGTTATTTCTATTCTGAGCTTTTTTTAACATATCTCTAGAAACGGATACTAAAGAATCAATCTTTTTTTGTTCGATATTATTTATGGAATCTTTTGGTACATATTGGTTTAATTGAAGTGCAAAGTCTTCTAATTTAGAACGGGTTTCATTGTCGAAAAGTAAAGGGTTATTAACAAAATCGTTTATTGTTATTTTAACCAAAAGAGAGTCAATAGAACTTAATTTGCTAATGGCGTTATTTATAGATTCGTCAGAATTAGTATTGTTGTCTAAATTCTTTAAATCAATAATGTTTTTTAATTTTTTATCAATAATTAGTTTAATACTATCTAAAATAAATTCTTGAGAATTATTAGTTATGATAAGTTTTAGTGAATCTATTTTGGTTACTAACAGCTTGTTTTCATCTAAATATTCATTAAATTTTGATTCAGAATTAAATTGAAGAGCAGCTCTAGCTAAACTTTCATTTTTATAGATACTAGCTATTAAAGTTCCAGTTTTAACTATAATATTTCTATCAGAAATATCTTGTTTTTGTATTTGAGTAAAAGTTTTGATTTCAGAAAGTACTAAAAAACCAGAAATTGTAGCCAAAAAACCAAGGATAATATATCCTATTAGAACTTTAAAGGTAAATTTGTTTTTTAGTGATTGCATAAAGTAAAACTGACTTTTTATTAAATTAATAAAAACAATAAGTTAAAATTTTATTTTTTATTTATTCTGATTAAAATAACCAGTACCAATTCCGGCTACACGTTCGTAAAAACTACCAAAAGGTTTGTAGTAAACAATAACAGTATATTCATTTTCTGTTTGATAAAACGAACCATTAATTTCATTAGTATCTACCGTTTGATTGTTATCAAGTGTCACAAAAGTATAATTGTAAAAACCTTGTTTTAATATAAGGTTTCCGTTGTACGCTTTTTCCTCGTAATTATACAGCATTCTATTTTCATCAGTGAGCTTAAAATCATTAAAAGCACCGTAAATATATACTTCTTTATTTGCAAAGGGTTCTTCTGTATTAAGTGAAAAATGCATAGACACATAATCTGCTTCAGTTTCAGAATCATCCGCTTCTAAAGTCCTAATTACAAATTGCCCATTTATATCCGGATTGTATTTGTAGGTCGTATAAGGATTGTAGTTAGCAGGATAAATATAATGATGGTAAATGTCTTTTTTGATCACTTTTGCAATATTTAAACTGCTGTTGCTAATTAATTTGCTGTCGAAAAACGAATATTCATTTCCTCCCCAAAAGTTTGTTTTGTTGGTATAAGTATATAGTAATTGATTTTGCTTAAAAAACGATGGTTGAATGTCTGTAATTTTCTCATTCCAATTATTATTTTTTAAAATAACGATGCTTATTTCTTGGTTAGGGTTGTTAATTGTTAGATTAGGGTGATTTACAGAGAACTGAACTGTTTGCTGTGTATTTAGTGTTTTTGTATTTCTGCTTCTTTCTACAATAACTCCAGTTGTTACTAAGTTTTCGTACAATACAAAACGTTTGGTAAACACAACTTCATCATAACTATTTAAAACTGATAAAAGATAGTTTCCGCTTTTTGTAATTACAGTATTTACATTAGGTATTTGTACCGAATAATGTGTGTAATTTTGAAGCGTATTAAAAGAGTTAGTTACATTTATAATTGTATTTTGGTCAAAACCATCTATATATTGGCTAGAAGATAATCTACTCGACTCCCAATTATGGGTCATGTGCTCTATTTTGTATTGATAATCTTTACTGTCAGCATCTAAATCATCAAAAGATAATTCTAGAATTGTACCTAAAGGAACAATAGAAGAAAAGTTGTTTTCTTGTAGGGGTCTAAGTTGTATCGATTTTATATTTTGAGAAAATATATGAAAGCTCAAAAAAATAAATATTGGTATAAAATTTTTTTTACTCATCTAACAAAAATAACATTCATTTTTTTGATTAATCAATATTTAAGCCAAAAATTACTACTAAAACGATTTCAATAAAATTAATAATTTAGAATTATTATAAATAAGAAATATTAGCCAAGATAAAAGTTAAAATATTTCTTTCATAAATGGCAAAAAGCCTAAATTTGCTTGATTTTTTATGATAACTAACAATTCCAAATTACTATGTCAAAAGACATTCGTATTAAAAAAGGCTTAGATATTAAGCTTGTTGGCGGTGCAGAAAAAACAACTACAGCTATTACTTTAAGTAGTGTTTATGCAGTTAAGCCAGAAGATTTTCACGGAATTATCCCTAAACTTATAGCTAAAGAAGGCGCAGAAGTAAAAGCAGGTGAGGCACTTTTTCATTCAAAAAGTGACGAACGTATTTTGTTTCCAAGTCCGGTTTCTGGTAAAGTTGTAGAGGTAATTCGTGGCGCTAGAAGAAAAGTTTTAACAGTTAAGATCGCAGCAGATTCTACACAAGAATTTAAAGATTTCGGTACTAAAGATGCAGCAAGCATGTCTGCAGAAGAGGTTAAGAACTATTTATTTGCTTCTGGTTGTTGGCCATTTGTAAGGCAGCGTCCTTATGATGTGGTTGCAAATCCTAGTCAAGCGCCAAAAGCAATCTTTATTTCTGCATATGCAAGTGCGCCATTAGCTGCAGATTTAGATTATACTTTAGCAGGTAAAGAAGCAGAATTACAAGCTGCAATTACAGCAGTTTCTAAATTAACAGAAGGTAAAGTGCATGTTTCTGTTGGTGCTAATTCTAATTCTCCTTTATCAAAAGTAAACGGAGTAGAATTACATAAAGTTTCTGGTCCTCATCCTTCAGGTAATGTAAGTACTCAAATTGCAAAAATAGACCCTATTAATAAAGGAGAAGTTGTTTGGGTTATTACTCCTCAAGATTTAGTTATTATTGGTGAGTTGTTTTTAACAGGTAAGTTTAATGCAACAAGAACAATTGCTTTAACAGGTTCTAAATTTAGTAAACCACAATATGTTACTGCAATTGCAGGAGCAACTATTGCAGATATTACAGCTAGTAATTTAGAAAATGATAATGCAAGAGTAATTAGTGGTAATGTACTTTCAGGTAAAGAAGTAAAAGCGGATGATTTTTTAGGGTATTATGATAACCAAATTACTGCAATTCCAGAAGGAGATGATTATGAGTTTTTTGGTTGGAATAAGCCAGTTTTTAATAAAATTTCTACATCTAGAGCGTTAACTTTCTCTTGGTTAACACCAAAGAAAAAATACGACTTAAATACAAATACAAACGGAGAACATAGAGCATTTGTTGTTACAGGTTCTTACGAACAAGTTTTTCCTTTAGATATTTATCCAATGCAATTGTTAAAAGCATTTATGTATAAAGATTTAGATGAAATGGAAGCTTTAGGAGGTTACGAAGTAGCTCCAGAAGATTTTGCACTAACAGAATTTATTTGTGTGTCTAAACAACCTCACCAAAAAATAATACGTGAAGGTTTAGATTTAATGAGAGAAGAATTAGGATAAGATTATGGGCTTAAAACAAAATTTACATAATTTAAAAGAAAAATATAAAGGAACAAAGATGGCTCCTGCGTTTAACGCAATCCATACTTTTTTATATTTACCAAATGATGTTACTCACGGAGGAACTCATATAAAAGCAGCAGATGATTTAAAGCGTACAATGAATATTGTAATTATGGCTTTAGTTCCTTGCTTAATTTTTGGAATGTTTAATGCAGGTTTTCAACACTATGCAGCAATAGATAATTCTTTAAGAACAGATGTGTTAGCAAACTTTTTTACGTTTGATAACCTTTGGATTGGGATTATAAAAGTATTACCATTAGTAATCGTTTCTTATGCAGTAGGGCTTATTGTAGAATTTATTTTTGCAGTAATTAAAGGACACGAAGTAGAAGAAGGATATTTAGTAACAGGTATGTTAGTGCCTTTAATTGTACCAGTAGATACACCTTTATGGATGTTAGCAGTAGCAGTAATCTTTGGTGTAGTAATTGGTAAAGAAGTTTTTGGTGGTACAGGGATGAATATCTTAAACCCAGCATTAACAATTAGAGCATTTTTATTCTTTGCATACCCTACTTGGATGTCTGGAGATAAAGTTTGGGTGCATGATGCTGTTAATAGAGTGGGTACAGAAGATGCAATTTCAGGAGAAACTATTTTAGGAGCTTATGCTCAAAGTCAAGAGGTAGTTTACTCTACTTGGGATAAGTTTTTTGGATTTATACCAGGTTCTGTAGGAGAAACATCAACTTTCTTAATTCTTTTAGGAGCTGCATTTTTAATTTTTACAAAAATTGGAAGTTGGAGAATTATTCTTTCTACTTTTTTAGGAGCAGCAGTAATGGGTTTCATCTTTAACTTAATTGTTGGAGCAGAAATTATTACAGAGTCTAGTAAGTTTTATGGGTTAATGAATGCACCTTGGTGGGAGCAATTATTAATTGGTGGTTTGGCATTTGGAGCTGTTTTTATGGCTACAGATCCAGTAACAGCAGCACAAACAAACAAAGGAAAGTGGATTTATGGTTTCTTAGCAGGTTTTATAGCAATTATGATTCGTGTATTTAACCCTGCATATCCAGAAGGTGTTATGTTAGCAATTTTGTTAATGAATGTTTTTGCACCAACAATAGACCATTATGTGGTACAAGGAAACATAAAGAAAAGATTAAAACGTACTAAAGTTAAAACTGCCTAATTATGAGTAAGAGAACAGATAGTAATAGTTATACAATAATTTTTGCCGTAATTATGGTATTAATTGTTGGTTCGTTGTTAGCATTTTTTGCATCGTCTTTAAGACCAAATATTGACGAAAATAAAAGAATAGAAAAGCAACAGAATATTTTATACGCAATGGGCGTTAATGAAAATGATGAGTCAAATGCAAATTTTGTTTCTACTGCAGTTGCAGAAGAAGAGTTTAATAAATATATCAAAGAACAATTAGTTCTTGAGGTTAATGGTAATGTTGTTGCTAGTCAGCAAAATAGAGCCGAATACATGGCAGAGAATAATAATCAAGAGCCTTATTTAATTGATGTTAAAAAACAACAAGCAAATGCAAAAGCAGGTGAGATTAGAAAATTACCTTTATTTATTGGAGAAAAAGATGGTAAAACATTTTATGTAGCTCCAATTAGAGGAAAAGGTCTTTGGGATGCAATTTGGGGTTATGTTGCTATGGATGAAAATATGGTTGTACAAGGAGCTTATTTTGACCATAAAGGAGAAACACCTGGTTTAGGAGCAAACATTAAACAACGTTTCTTTATGGATGATTTCTATGGAGAACACTTGTTAACAGATGCAGGAGTTTTTAAAGGAATTACTGTAGCTAAAGGAAATAATGATCCTAAGAATCAAGAAAAAACAGATTATGAAGTAGATGCTATTGCTGGTGCAACAATTACTGGTGATGGAGTTTCTGCCATGATAAAATCTGATTTAAAATTATACGTACCTTATTTTAAATCATTAAAAAAATAATTTATGGGACTTTTATCAAAAAAAGACGCGGTATTAATTACAGATCCATTATTAGATAATAACCCTATTACAATTCAAGTTTTAGGTATTTGTTCTGCTTTAGCAATTACAGCAGAATTAAAAGCCTCTATTGTAATGGCAATTTCGGTAATGTTTGTACTAGGTTTAGGTAACGTAGTAATCTCTTTAATGAGAAATATTATACCATCAAAAATTAGAATTATCGTTCAATTAATTGTAGTTGCAACATTGGTAATTATTGTAGACTTAGTTTTAAAAGCATTTGCTTACGAACTAAGTAAAACATTATCGGTTTTTGTTGGATTGATTATTACAAACTGTATTATTATGGGACGTTTTGAAGCTTTTGCTTTGGGTAACGGACCTTGGAGATCTTTCTTAGACGGAATTGGAAATTCAGTTGGTTATGGTTTAATTTTAATTGCAGTTGGTTTCTTTAGAGAATTATTGGGTTCTGGTACTTTATTAGGATTTAAAGTTTTAGGAGATCCGATAGAAAAAACAGGATTGTATGCAATTGGTTACGAAAATAACGGGTTTATGTTATTATCACCAATGGCATTAATTGTAGTTGGTATTATCATTTGGGTTCAACGTACAAAGAACAAATCATTAATTGAAGAGAATTAAAAATTAGTAATTAGTAAATAGTTGTTAGTAGTAAGTGCTAATAACTAAAAACTAACCACTAAAAACTAAATATATATGGAACATATAGAATTATTTTTCAAATCGATTTTTATAGATAACATGGTATTTGCAACCTTTTTAGGGATGTGTTCTTACCTTGCTGTATCTAAAAAAGTATCTACTGCTGTTGGTTTAGGTGCTGCTGTTATTTTTGTATTAGCAGTAACTGTACCATTAAACTGGTTGTTAGATCAATACATTTTAAAAGAAGGCGCATTAGTTTGGTTAGGTCCAGAATATGCAGAATACGATTTAAGTTTCTTATCATTTATCATGTTTATTGCAACTATTGCAACTATGGTACAGCTGGTAGAAATAATTGTAGAGAAATTTTCTCCTTCGTTATACAATTCGTTAGGTATTTTCTTACCATTAATTGCAGTAAACTGTGCAATTTTAGGAGGAAGTTTATTTATGCAGTCAAGAGAAATTCCTACTTTAGGTTTGGCATTAACTTACGGAGTTGGTTCTGGAATCGGATGGTTTTTAGCAATTTTAGCAATTGCAGCAATTCGTGAAAAAATTAGATATTCAAGTGTGCCACCTGCATTAAGAGGCTTAGGTATTACGTTTATCATTACAGGGTTAATGGCAATTGGTTTTATGAGTTTTGGAGGAATGTTAACTGGAGGAGATGATGAGAAAGAAGAAGAAAAGCCAGCTGTAGAAGCAATTATTAAGAAAGAAGAAGTAAAAGATGCTGCTAAAGAAATTGTAGCTGAAAACACAAATACAAACCAAGAGTAGATATGATATTAGCAGCAGGTACAACAGGAACCATTATTGCAACAGTAGCAGCTTTTTTAATATTAACACTGGTATTGGTAGCATTATTATTATTTGTAAAACAAAAATTATCGCCTTCTGGTCCGGTAACAATTACAATTAATGGAGATAAAAAGATAGAAGTAGGTTCTGGTAGCACACTTTTAACAACATTAGGAAACGAGAAAATATTTTTACCATCTGCATGTGGTGGAGGTGGATCTTGTGTGCAATGTGAGTGTCACGTAAATTCTGGTGGAGGTGAAGCTTTACCAACAGAAACGCCTCACTTTACACGTAAAGAATTAAAACACGGTATTCGTTTAGCATGTCAAGTTAAAGTAAAACAGGATATGGATATTTCTATTCCAGAAGAAATTTTTGGAATTAAGAAATGGGATGCTGTAGTTGTAAGAAATTATAATGTAGCTTCTTTTATTAAGGAATTTGTAGTTGAGATTCCTGAAGATATGGGATACAAAGCAGGTGGGTATATTCAAATTGAAATTCCTCCTTGCGAAGTTAAGTATGCTGATATGGATATTACTGCTCACCCAGAGGAGCACGAAACTCCAGACAAATTTGAAGCAGAGTGGGACAAGTTTAAACTACGTCCGTTGGTAATGAAAAATACTGAAACTGTAGAAAGAGCTTATTCAATGGCTTCTTACCCAGCAGAAGGTAGAGAAATTATGTTAAATGTACGTATTGCTACACCTCCTTTTGATAGAGCTAAAGGTGGATGGATGGATGTAAATCCGGGAGTAGCATCTTCTTATATTTTTAATTTAAAGAAAGGTGATAAATGTGTTATCTCTGGACCTTATGGAGAATTTTTTATCAATGAATCTGATGCAGAAATGTTATATGTTGGTGGAGGAGCAGGTATGGCGCCAATGCGTTCTCACTTGTATCACTTATTTAGAACATTAAAAACAGGTAGAAAAGTTACTTATTGGTACGGAGGACGTTCTAAAGCAGAATTGTTTTATATAGAGCACTTTAGAGCTTTAGAAAAAGATTTTCCTAACTTTAAATTCTTTATCGCATTATCAGATCCTTTAGAAGCTGATAATTGGAAAGTAAAATCCGATATTCATGATGAAGCTGGAGATGGTTTTGTAGGATTTATCCACAACTGTGTTATTGATAATTATTTATCTAAACACGATTCACCAGAAGATTTAGAATTATATTTCTGTGGACCACCATTAATGAACAAAGCTGTTCAGAAAATGGGAGAAGATTTTGGTCTTTCAGATGAAAATATTCGCTTTGATGACTTTGGAGGATAGGTTCCAGAATAAATTATATATAAACCGATTCAGAAATGAATCGGTTTTTTTATGCTAAAAAAGTTTTGAGGTGATATATAGGTTCACCATTTTCTTGTTCAAAAAGTTTTGAGAAATTCATTACGTTATCTATGTTGTCTAATTTACAAAGTAAGTCTATCACAGCAGATAAACCATTAAATTGAACATCTTTTGACATGTAATTTTTGGGTTTAACATTATAGTGACATAAAGGAGTTTTAAATCCGCAGGCATCCAGAAAAACTTTTTCTATTTGTAATATTTCTTCTGGTGAATATCCATTAAATTTTCTTCCTAAATTTTGATGAACTCTGCCAACATAACTTAATTTTAAAGAACCGTGTTCGTTAGATAGGTGTTTCCAGCTATCATGATTATCTAAAATATTTCCCACAGCACAAGCTGTACAGTCTTCTGGATTCAGTCTGTTATTATGATAGGCATTGTAAAGCTTTATTAATGCAGTCTCTAGTCTTCTTGTAGTTTTCATAATATCAACATTTTATATCTCTAAAAATAAGAAAATAAAGAATGGTAGTCAAGATACTAATTTATTTAATTTTTTTACTCGATTGAACTTCACACAAATATTATCAAGTTTAACATTTATAAATTTATAATTCTACGTTTTTTTATTTTTAAATTCTAATAATATAGTTCCTGAAAATTAGTTATATAATTTTGTGCCTTCAATTTAATAACCTCCAAGTAGCACCTTTATCTGAATGAATAAATATTTGTTTCTTATATTTTTTGTTAATGTTTTGTCATCTAATGGTCAAATAAAAACAATTGAATTACATAAGCCTAAAAGAAATTCAATAACAAATTATACGGAGTTTAAAGCAGCTTTCGATTATTTTGAAAAGATTACAAAGTATAATAATTCAACTTATAATTTATCAAAAGATTATTTAAAATTAGCAAATAATTGTTTAAAATGGAGTAAAAAATACGAGGATGAACAAGCAGTTATAAAGGTTAAATTCTATATTTTTTATTTTTATAAAAAACAATCTAAATTTTTAGCCGAAGCTATTTATCATGCAAGAGAGTTATTAACTTTTGATAGTTTTTTAGAAATGAAGGAAGCTGTATTAGTACTATCTTTTCTAAAAACAGCTTACAATAATTCTAAACAATATGAAGAACTATTGAAAATTTTGCCATTATATTATGGTAAATTTAAAAATAAGCATACTCTTAAGAATAGGAAAAATAATATACACTCTGCTGAACAAGGATTAATTGATGCATATGCTCATTTATATTTTAATCTTAGAAATTATAAACAATCTAAAAAATATTTTAAACTACAATTACAAAATTTAAAGTCCATAAAATCTAATCATAATTTATTTCAATTAATATCTACTAGTCAAAATAATTTAGGAGTTTCTTATTTTCATGAAAAGAAATATGATAGTGCTTTATTTTATTTTAATAAAGCTTTAAAAAATCTTCAATTAAATATAAAAAAAGTAGATGAATCAAATTTTATCAATCTAAATCATTTTATTAATATAATAAACTCTAATATATCAAAAATAGATATTGTAAATAAAGAATTTGAGAAAGCTTTACCTGCACAATTTAAAGTATTAAAATCAAGTATAGCTCTTGATAAAACTAATATACAGCAAGCAACTTATTATAGAATAGCAAAAATATACTATTTTAAAAAACAGCCAATAATTTCTCTAAAATATTTGGATAGTCTTTCTAAATTAAACTATAAATCAAAAAATAATCGTTTAAAAATAGATGCTTTAGAACTTAAAGCTAAAAATTTACTATTAAAAGGTGATGTATATAATGCTAATATTTATTTTGAACGAAAAGATAATTTGGTAGACTCTTTAGAGCAACTAAAAATTAATAAAAATTATACAAAAGAAACAATTAAATTAGATGTAGAAAATAAAACGAAAGAGCTATTAGAGAGTAAAAAAGAAGTAAAAAGAAAAGAGATAAAGGGTTTGATTCATTTAGTAGCTATCCTGTCTCTTTTACTAATCATGATTGTTTTGTTTATAGTTTATAAAAAGAATAAGGATAAATCTAAAATTATTATAAATCAAAAAAAGGTTGTAGTTAGCGCTTTAGAGCAGAAAGAAATTTTGTTAAAAGAATTGCATCATAGAGTAAAAAACAATTTGCAATTAATTACTAGTTTGTTAAACTTACAACTGCATAAGCATCAACATTTAAATATTGAGGATATAATTAATGAATCTCAAAATTATATACATTCTATAGCTTTGGCTCACGAAATGTTATATAATAATAATGATTTATCATTAATATCAATGCCGAAATATTTAAAAGAATTGGGTATGAGGTCTTTAAGTATTTATGATGATAATAGTATAATATACATAACTAAAATAGAAAAAATTTCTCTACCAATAAACTATGCAACCACTCTTGGGTTAATTTTTAATGAATTGATAACTAATTCTTTAAAGCATGCATTTGTTGATGATAGAGGCAAGATAACAGTTTGTTTATCAAAAGAATCTAATGGAGGATTTAAGTTTACTTATAAAGATAATGGAATTGGTATGGATATAAATAGCATTAAAAAATCAAGTTCATTGGGCCTAAAATTAATCAAAATGCTATCAGAAGAGATAAATGCAAGTATGCATATAGAAAGTAATGGTGGTTTATTCTATACGTTTAAGTTTTCTGAGAAATTAAGTTTAAATGGTAAATAGTATAAAAATATATATAGTTGAAGATATGGCTTTTTCTAGAGCTTCTTTAGAAAGTATGCTTATTTTAAATGATTATAAAATTTCTGGATCTACTGCAAAAGCAGAAATAGCTTGGGATGAATTAAAAAACAGTAAAACAGATTTGGTTTTGATTGATATAAATCTAGCTGGAGAAAAAAATGGAATTTGGTTGGCAGAACAAATTCGTAATTACTTAAATCTACCTATAGTATTTTTAACAGCTTATGGAGATGAAAAAACAGTCGAAAATGTGTTAGATACTAAGCCTAATGGATATTTGATGAAACCTTATAAACTAGTTACATTGTTAGCTACAATTAAAATTGCATTAAATAATTTTTCAGAAAATCAAAAAGCTACTGTTTTATCAGAAAATCAAAAAGTTCTAAATGATTTTGTTTTTATAAAGGATAAATATATGCGTATAAAATTACAAATAAGTGATATACTTTTTATAAAATCTGAAGGAAATTATTTAGAAATTAATTTAGAAAACAAAAAACATGTAATAAGAAGTAAATTGTCTGAGTTTAAGAAACTTCTTCCTACAAAAATATTTTTTCAAACCCATCAGAGATACGTAATAAATCTTACAAAAATTAAAGCTGTAGGTAAAAAAAAATTAACAATTCATAATGATGAAATCCCTATTTCATCTAAGTACAAAGAATCAGTAAGTAAATTATTTACTATTAAATAATTTTACCTCTCTATTTTATTGATTAGCTAATCAATTTCAACTTCACAAAGAAATATTCAAGCTTCACTTTTTTTTGTCTTTTACTACTTTGTTGTACATATTTGGGTTAAGTTTTAAAAACAAAATCAAATTTTCTAATAATTTTTATTCCCCCCTTTTATTTAATTTGATTAACGAAAATCCAACTATTTAAAGTTGGGTTTTCTGTTAAAAAAGAATTTTAAAACGATATACTTCTTAAAAGTTTATAAATCGTATTTTTGATCTTCCGAAAGAATAATAAAATGAAAAATATCCAAAAGATATTAAAGAAGAAGAAATATATTAAAATAAAGCTAAAAAAAATTGCTACTAATCACTTAGAATTAAAAGGAAAGATAAACGGAGTTAAGGGGCGTTTTATTTTAGATACAGGAGCATCTAACTCTTGTGTAAGTCTTGATTTAATAGCGTATTTTAAGCTAGACGCTAAAGAAAGTGATACTAAAGCAGCAGGAGCAGGAGCAACAGATATGGAAACGCAGCAATCTGATAATAATTTATTGGTAATTGGAGATTGGAAAACAAAAAAATGTCATCTGGTGTTGTTTAATTTGTCGCATGTAAATACTGCTTTAGTGCAACATAAAGCAAAAGAAGTACACGGAATAATAGGGGCAGATATTTTGCAAAAAGGTAAAGCATTTATTGATTACAATAGAAATGTATTGTACTTAAAAAAGACTAAAAAATAATTAATTAAAAACATTAAATATGAGTTTTCAAAAACAAGTAATGGATAAAATGAAGGAAGCAATGAAAGCAAAAGATACAGTTGCTTTACAAGCATTAAGAGCTGTTAAATCTGCATTTTTATTAGCTAAAACAGAAACGGGTGTTCAAGCTGATATTACAGAAGAACAAGAGTTAAAAATTATTCAGAAACAAGTTAAACAAAGAAAAGATAGTGCAAATATCTTTTTAGAACAAGGTAGAGAAGATTTGGCTGCACCAGAATTAGCAGAAGTTGCTGTATTAGAACAATTTTTGCCAGAAGCATTATCTGAAGAAGAAATAGAAAAAGTTGTTAAGACAGCTATAACAGAATTAGGAGCTTCCGGAATGAAAGATATGGGGAAAGTTATGGGAATTGTTTCTAAGAAATTAGCAGGAAAAGCAGATGGAAAAACAATTTCTATTTTGGTTAAAAAAAGTTTAATGTAATTTTTAATAAATTATAAAGGCTCCATAGTTCAACTGAATAGAATATCAGATTTCGGCTCTGAGGGTTGCAGGTTTGAATCCTGCTGGAGTCACAATAATCAAAAAAATCACCTATACTTAGGTGATTTTTTTATATATCATACTCTGTTGTGGATGATATTTCCTTCAGAACAAAATAACTTTCTAAAATTCCTATATTTTCAATTTTAGATAACTTAAGCCGGATAAATTCATGATAACTTTCTAAACTTTCTAAATTTATTTTTAGAAAAAAATCAACTTTTCCTGCCATGTGATAACATTCTTGAACTTCTCTAAGATTTTTTATTTGTTGTTCAAACTTGTCAATAAAACCTTCATTATGATATCGTAATGAAACCATGCAAATTGCCGTAATAGATTTGTTTAAATATGCTTTATTAAGGATAGCAACATATTTTTTAATATAACCTTTATTTTCTAATTGTTTGATTCGTTCATAAACTGGTGAAGCTGTTAAATTAAGTGCTTTAGCAACTTCTTTAGTAGTTTGTTTAGAGTTTTTTTGCAGAATTCTTAAAATTTTAAGATCAATATCGTCTAGTTTGTCCATATGTGCAGTAAAAATTACTTTTTTTAAGAGTAAAACAAATTGTTAAAAGGTAATATTTTTAATATTCACCTCTTTTAAAGGTAAAATTACTTAAATTGTTTTAAATAAAAGTGTTTTTGGTTGATTTAATATCCTTATTTTTAAATTTGTTCTTATATATCTTTATTATGGAGAAAATTTTAATAACA
Organism: Polaribacter sp. Asnod1-A03; assembly: GCF_045063585.1. Classification (NCBI taxonomy): domain Bacteria; kingdom Pseudomonadati; phylum Bacteroidota; class Flavobacteriia; order Flavobacteriales; family Flavobacteriaceae; genus Polaribacter; species Polaribacter sp. Asnod1-A03. The sequence goes on from NZ_JBEFOE010000009.1 coordinate 2,759,268, forward strand.
GGAGCAAGTGGCCAATTAGGTATTGTATTAACAAAAGCTTTGCAAAAAAAATATGGAGTAGAAAATGTGATTGCTTCAGACATAAGTAAGAGCTCTAATCACGAAGGTGTTTTTGAAATCTTAAATGTAACAAATTATGAAGCAGTTGACAATTGTATATCTAGACACAAAATAACTCAAGTATATCATTTAGTTGCAATTTTATCAGCAAAAGGAGAAGCGAATCCTTTAAATACTTGGGGGATAAATATGAATACATTGTTTAATGTGTTTGAAGCTTCTAGGTTAAATGGAGTGAAAAAAGTTTTCTATCCTAGTTCTATTGCAGTTTTTGGAGAAGATATAGAGTATATTAATACTCCTCAATCACCAAATTTAACACCATTAACAGTGTACGGTATGAGTAAAGCGGCTGGTGAAAATTGGGCAAATTATTACTATAAAAAATATGGTTTAGATATTCGTTCAGTTAGGTATCCAGGAGTTATTGGTTATCAATCTTTGCCAGGAGGAGGAACTACAGATTATGCAGTAAGTATTTTTCATAGCGCTGTTAAAAATGAAGATTTTAATTGCTTTTTAGAATCTTCTACAACATTACCAATGATATTTATGGATGATGCGATTAGAGCAACTTTAGAGTTAATGGATGCGCCAAAAGAAAATATAAAAGTTAGAACTTCATACAATTTAGCAGGTATGAGTTTTAATCCAAAGCAGATATACGATTCTATAAAGAAAATCAATCCTAATTTTAAAATTAGTTATACACCAGATTTTAGACAAGAAATAGCAAATTCTTGGCCAAAAAGTATTGATGACTCTCAGGCAAGAAAAGATTGGGGTTGGCAGCCAAAATATAATTTAGACACAATGTCTAAAGAAATGATGGAAAATTTAAAAGAGTATTATAATTTAGTTAGCGTTTAATAAAAATAGTATGTACGGAAATATTAAAGAAGTTTTAAAGAAAGAAATACAAACGATTAAGAATGATGGTTTGTTTAAAGAAGAACGTATTATAACAACATCACAAAATGTAGAAATTGAAATTTCAACAGGTGAAAAGGTAATTAATTTTTGTGCTAATAATTATTTAGGATTATCAGATAATAAAGAAGTTATTCAAGCAGCAAAAGATACAATGGATACACATGGTTTCGGAATGTCTTCTGTGCGTTTTATTTGTGGCACACAAGATATACATAAAGATCTAGAAGCAAAAATAGCTTCATTTTTTCATTGTGAAGATACTATTTTGTATGCTGCTGCTTTTGATGCTAATGGAGGGGTGTTTGAACCTCTTTTAACAAAGGAAGATGCTATTATTTCAGATTCTTTAAACCACGCTTCAATTATAGATGGTGTGCGTTTATGTAAAGCTGCACGTTATAGATATGCAAATAATGATATGGAAGCTTTAGAAGCAAATCTGATAGAAGCAAATAAACAAAACCATCGTTTTAAAATTATTGTTACAGATGGAGTTTTTTCTATGGATGGAGTTGTAGCCCAATTAGATAAAATTTGTGATTTAGCAGATAAATATGATGCTCTTGTAATGGTTGATGAGTGTCATGCTTCTGGTTTTATAGGAAAAACAGGAAGAGGGACAATAGAATTAAAAAATGTTTTAGGTAGAGTTGATATTATTACAGGAACTTTAGGTAAAGCATTAGGTGGTGCAATGGGAGGTTTTACAACAGGTAAAAAAGAAATTATAGAAATGCTTCGTCAACGTTCTAGACCTTATTTATTTTCCAACTCATTAGCGCCAGCTATTGTAGGAGCTTCATTAAAGGTGTTTGAAATATTAGAAAAAGATACATCACTTCGTGATAAATTAGAAGCTAATACAAAATATTTTAGAGCTAATATGGAAGCTGCTGGGTTTGACTTAGTAGGAGCAGATGCAGCAATTGTGCCTGTAATGTTATATGATGCAAAACTATCTCAAGATATGGCAAATGCTTTGTTAGAAGAAGGTATTTATGTAATAGGATTTTTTTACCCAGTTGTACCTAAAGGTAAAGCAAGAATTAGAGTTCAGTTATCAGCTTCTCATTCAAAAGAACATTTAGATAAAGCTATTAATGCTTTTATTAAAGTAGGTAAAAAATTAAACGTAATTTAATTAACAATATGATATAAATCATCTTTTTAATATGTCTTTTTTTAGAAATTTGTATCAGTATTAAAGAAGATAAATTAGAGGTAGTGTAAAATCTACACAAAGTGTAATAACTGATAATTATTAGAAGTTATACTCTAATTTAAATTTTTAAATACAGAATAGTAATTTTAAGCATTTAAAATTTTGCAAATTACTTTTAAAGAAAGAATTTCACGCAATGCAAGTAGTTGAAATTTTTAGTAGTATTATAGCTGTTACTGCTAAAATTAGTAAAATACTTGGTCGAGAAATTATAGTGGTTTTATATTGGTTAGTTAGTAAGAAAAGAGGCTTCTAAGAAGCCTCTTTTTTGTTTTTATTTATTAAAATTTTCAATTCCGTTCTTTAGCCAATTGTAATAAGTATCTACATTAGGGGTATACGCAACAGGTTTGTTTAAGCTAGTTTCATTATGGTTCATTAAAACGTAAAAAGGTTGTGTGTTTGTTTTGTATTTAATGGTTTGTAATTCGCTCCATTTTTGACCAATGTATTTTAATTGTTTTCCGGGTTTTAATTTAGAGGATACTATTTCATTATTTTTTAATTTTCTTTTATCATCTACATATAAAGAAATTAAAATAACATCATTTTTTAACATTTTAAGTATCTTAGGTTTTATCCATACATTTTGTTCCATTTTTCTACAGTTTACACAAGCATGTCCTGTAAAATCAATCATAACAGGTTTGTTTACCTTTTTTGCGTATGCCAATCCTTTATCATAATCATTAAATGCCAAAATATCATGTGGTGCCATTAAATGAGCTCCATCAGGAATTTCTTTTTCTGCATTTGTTGTTGTATTGCTAACCTTTGTAAAACCAATACCGTAAGGAGACTCACTGTAGTTTTGTGGTGGAGGAAATGCACTAATTAAGTTTAATGGAGCTCCCCATAAACCCGGAATCATATAAATGGTAAATGATAATACAATTAAACCAAGGCTTAATCTACCTACAGAAATATGTTTTATTGGAGAATCATGGGGTAATTGTATTTTTCCGAAAAGATAAAAAGCCAATGCACCAAAAATGGCAATCCAGATAGCAATAAAAACTTCTCTTTCTAACCAATGTAATTGTAAAACCAAATCAGCGTTTGATAAGAATTTAAAAGCTAATGCCAATTCTAAAAAACCTAAAACTACTTTTACAGTATTTAACCAACCTCCTGATTTTGGTAAAGAATTTAACCAACCAGGAAAAGCTGCAAATAAAGCAAAAGGCAATGCAATAGCAGTAGAAAACCCTAACATTCCAACAATTGGTCCTATTTGGCTTCCGCCAGAAGCTGCTTCTACCAATAAAGTGCCCACAATAGGTCCTGTACAAGAAAAGGAAACAATAGCCAAAGCCAAAGCCATAAAGAAAATACCAATTAAACCGCCTTTATCTGCTTGAGAATCTACTTTATTTGCCCAAGAATTTGGCAACATAATTTCGAAAGCACCTAAAAAAGAAGTTGCAAAAATTAATAACAAAACAAAGAATATTATATTAAACCAAACATTTGTAGATAGAGCATTTAAAGCATCAGCACCAAAAATTAAGCTGACTAAAACCCCTAATAAAACGTAAATTACAATAATTGATAATCCATAAATAATAGCATTTTTTACACCAGAAGCTTTTGTTTTACTTTGTTTAGTAAAGAAACTTACAGTCATTGGTATCATAGGGAAAACACAAGGTGTTAATAATGCAGCAAAACCAGAAATAAAGGCAATTAAAAAAATAGAAATAAGCCCTTGGTTATTAGGTGTTTTTTCTTCTTTAATTATGGTCTCTTTTTTTATTTTTTTTGTTGTTGTTTTTTCAATTACATCAACGGGTAACTCAAATTCTAGCTCAAATTCTGTAGGAGGTGTGCATTGAGAGTCATTACATGCCATGAACTCTACAATACCAATTACTTTATTACCAGTGCCTATCACTTTAATTTTTTGTTTAAAAACAGTAGAGTTTTCAAAATATTTAATTTTTAATCCAAAAACTTTGTCATCAACTGTGTGCCCTTCTTCTTCAGTTGTAGTTTCTGTAAGAGAATAGAATTTTTCTTCCTTATAAGTAAAAGTTGTTGGTATAGGCCCGTTTTCTGGTACGTCTTGAGAATATAAATGCCAACCACTTTCTATTTCTGCTTCAGCAATTAAAATAAATTCTGTTTCAGAAATTTTTTCTACGGAGGTAAACCAAGTTACAGGATTCTCTATTTGACTATAACTTATAGTGGAGAAAAGTAGCGTTAAGAATAGAAATAATCTTTTCATAAAAAAGTGGTTGGTGTTAATTATTATTTAACATTTTAATGATGAATAAATAGTGTATTTTTTAATAAGACTTTTAATTTTAAAAAATGGGTGGAATAAATAAAAGGGAAGTTTAATATTTATAAATAGTTTATTTTTTAATTAAAATAAATTATTAAAAGTATAAATTAATGACGGTAATTAGTTAGTTTCGCACATTGTTTTTATTAAAACAGGCATTATTTTACGTTAAAATGAGTATAAGTAAAGAAACGTTATTAAATCTTAAAAATGGAGATCAAGCAGCTTTTAAAGTTGTTTTTGATACATTCTATGAAAGATTACACGCTTTTTCGTATAAATATGTTTTAGACTCTTATGCTGCAGAAGAAATTGTAGAAAATATAATGTTACATATTTGGGAAAAAAGAGACAAATTAGATACCATAAATAATATAAAACCTTATTTATATACATCGGTAAAAAATGCCTCATTAGATTACTTAAAAAAAGTAAAAAAAGTAATCCCTCTAAATACTTCTCATAATAATATTAGTATGTTTGATACTTATGTTATAGAAGAGGAAACACATTCTTTATTAATAAATGCAATAGACTTACTTCCAGAAAAATGTAAAGACGTTTTTAAGCGTTGTTGTATAGAAGGTCATAAATATAAAGATGTAGCAGAAGACCTTAAAATTAGTGTAAATACAGTAAAATCTCAAAGAGCTAGAGCTATCCAAATTCTTAGAGAAGAGTTAAAAGATTATCCTAGTTGTATCTTTTTTATTAATTTTTTGTAAAAAAAAGTTAAATTTTTTCCACCCTTCTTAAATTTATTTTCGTCTTAGGTTAAATAGCTTGCGATAAATGCAATAAAAATACGCAAATGACTAAGAATAATACAAAATATGATATTTCTAAAATAATTTATAAGTCGATTATTAAGTCGACAAATAAAGATGAAGAGTTGTTTTTGAATAGTTGGTTAGAAAATTCTAATAATAAGCAATTATACAATTCTATTTTGCAGATTAAAGTAATAGAAAACAAAAAACAACTTTATTTAAAATCTAATAAAAAGGTTGTGTTCTCTAGAATCGAAGAAAAAATTTCTAAGAGCAAAAAAGTATCTACAAGAAATGTTTTCTTCAAAAGAATGCTAAAGTACGCTGCCGTTATAGTGTCATTTTTAGCGATCAATCACTTTTATTTTAAAGATAATTCTGATAGGTATACACAAAAGGCAATAAAAGAAATAAAACCAGGTACAAATAAAGCTATTTTAATTTTAGATGATGGAACAAAATTAAATTTAGAGAATAGTAAAGATCAGTTAATTAAAATAGGAGGGAATGCTCAAATTGCAAATGTTAACAATCAATTAATATACAATTCAAACTCAGTGAAAAAAATAAGTAAAAAAGAAAAGAAAATAGCATCTTTTAATACACTTATTGTGCCAGTAGGAGGTATGTATCAATTGGTTTTACCGGATAGCACAAAAGTTTGGATGAATTCTAAAAGTTCTTTAAGATATCCAGTTTTTTTTAATGAAGATCAACGTATTGTAGAATTAGTTGGTGAAGCTTATTTTGATGTAACAAAAAGCAGTAAAGAGTTTATTGTAAAAACTAAAACAGCAGATATTACAGTATTAGGAACCAGGTTTAATGTTTCTTCTTATTTAGAAGATGAGTGTTTTTCTTCTACCCTAGTGGAGGGAAGTATTAAATTAAATACAAAATTTTCAGAACCTAAATCGGTACTTTTAAAACCAGGGCAAAGAATAACTAGTAAAAAAACAAAAGTAACAGTTAAAAATGTAGACACTTCTATTTATACATCCTGGATTGATGGCAAATTTTATTTTGAAAGAGAAACTTTAGATAATATTCTAACAAAAATAAGTAGATGGTACAATGTTAAGGTTTCTTTTGAAACAGAAGATTTAAAATCTAAAATATTTACAGGTGTAGCCTCTAAGAATATGTCTATAGAACATTTATTAAACCTAATAAGAAAAACAACAAACGTAGATTATAAAATATTAAATAAAAAAGATGATAATGTATTTGAATTAGTTATTGTTAATAAGCAGTAAAAAACCGGAAAATGCTGAGAACATTTTCCGGTAAAGCTGTTTTTGGCAATCAAAACCTGAATAAGTAATTAATTAACCTAACACGCAAATTTATGAAAAAAAACGCAACCTTAATACGTTGTAATCCTTTTAACAATGTATTAAACTATCTTCTCAAAATTATGAAAAAATCACTCATTTTTCTTGTACTCTTTTTAAGTATGTCTGGGTATTCTTTTTCTCAGAAAATTACTATTAAAGTTAAAAAAGTGTCTATTGCTACAGTTCTGAAAGAAATAAAGAAAAGAACCAATATAGATTTTTTTTACAGTGATAATGAAATAAATGTAGATAAATTAATCTCTGTTAATTATAAAGATGTAGAAGTTTTAAAAGTAGTAGAAGATATAATTGGTGATAAGTTTACTGCAGAGAAAACAAGTGAAAATGTAATTATAATTAAACCTTTTAAGTTAAATCAAGACCAAATTACAGTAACTGGTATTGTTAAAAATCAATTAGGAGAACCAATTACAGGAGTAACTGTAATTGTAAAGGATACAAAAAAAGGTACCTCTGCAAATATAGATGGTAAATTTTCGATACCAGCACCTAGTAATGGAACTTTAATTTTTAGATCTCTTGGTTTTGTAACCAAAGAAATTAAAATCAAAGGAAGAACAAAAATAGATGTTGTTTTAGAAGAAAATATTTCTGATTTAGATGAAGTTGTTATTACGGGGTATCAAACTAAAAATAAACGAGAAACCAGTAGTGCTGTAACCGTAATCAAAGCTAAAGATTTAGACGTTGTTGGCGTTAATAGTGTAGAAAACATGATTCAAGGTCAAATTGCGGGTGTAAGTGTTGTAAATAGTAGTGCAGAGCCAGGAACCGCAGCAAGAATAAGAATTAGAGGAACCGCTACTCTTAGTGGAAATGCAGAACCTATTTGGGTGGTTGATGGTGTTGTACTAGAAAGTGGTGTTCCAGCAACTCCTGCACAATTGAATGATCCTGATTTCTTAAAATCATTTAACAGTTCAATAGGTGGTGTAAATCCAAATGACATAGAATCGCTTACTATATTAAAAGACGCATCGGCTACAGCTATTTATGGAACAAGAGCTGCCAACGGTGTTATTGTGGTAACCACAAAAAAAGGGAAAAGTGGAAAGCCAAGAATATCTATAAACCATACATCAGGAATTAAACTAAGACCTACTTATGAAGATTTTGATTTAATGAACTCACAAGAACGCGCTGAGTTTTCATTTCAATTACTTGAGGATCAAATTCCTCTTCATGGGGTAGTAGGCGTTGCCTATTATGATGGTTTATATACTCGTGGAGGACTTAGTGATGAAGATTATATTGCTGGTATAAGAAAAACCTCTGAATTAAATGAAGATTGGTTTGATTTGTTATATAGAAATTCTGTTACAAATACTACAGATTTTAGTGTTTCTGGTGGCTCTGACAAGAGTAATTATTATGCCTCATTAAGCCATACAAGTGAAGATGGGTTAGATAAAACGACTGATTACCAAAGTTATAGTGTGATGGCTAAAGTAAATACAGAGCTTTCTAGTAAAGTTGATTTAGGAATTATTCTAAACGCTTCTAAAAGAGATAGAGAACAAAATTATCAAACCAATGCTTTCGATTATGCCTACACTACATCAAGATCATTACCTGCATATAATGATGACGGAAGCTTGTTTTTTTATGAAATTGGACAATACCAATACAGTTTTTTAAATGAACAAAATACAACCAATCAAACGTCTAAACAAAATGAAATTAGAGCAACTGTTAGTTTAGACTATAAAATAGCAGATTGGTTAAAGTATAATGCACTTACAAGTTATACTCACTCTGGTAGTGTAACGCAACAATACGCCACAGAGGCAAGTAATTATGTAACTAAAATTCGTGGTTATAATTTAGGTGCAGGATCTGCAGAGGCTATTGAAGATTCGAGCTTACCTTTTGGAGGTGTATATAATCAGACTAATTATACACAAAACTCTTATCTTATTAGAAACTCTTTAAACTCAAAGTTTGACCTATTAGATGATTTATCTATAGATTTATTAGCAGGAACAGAGTTTAGAAATGTGGTTTATGATGGGTTTTCTTCTCAAAATTACGGGTATTTACATGACAGAGGTCAGATTTTTTATAACCCACAAGAATCGGAAGAGCAAGGTGAAATTAAAAGAAATACTGTGTCTCGTTCTCTTAGTGATAGATCTTTTATTTCCTATTTTGGAACATTCTCTTCTATGTATAAGAATAAATATGTAATAAACGCCAATATTCGTTTTGATGGTTCTAACCTTTTCGGCTCTAATCCAGATTATAGATATCTTCCTTTATGGTCAGTTTCTGGAAAGTGGCATATCGATCAAGAGCCATTCTTACAATCTGCAAATTTTATTGATGCACTTTCTATTAGAGCATCTTACGGATTAAGAGGTAATATTGTACAGGAAAGTTCTCCTCAAATCATCTCTGAAGCTTTGGCACCAAATAACTATACATTTTTAAACGAACAACAAATTATTCAAGCAGCTAACCCTGAATTAAAATGGGAAACCACAGAAACTGTAAACCTTGGTGTTGATTTTTCTTTTTTTAATAGAAGGTTATCTGGGTCTATTGATGTATTTAAAGACTTAGGTAATGATTTGATAGCCTCTAAAAATGTATCTAGTGTAACAGGTTTTCAAACTAAAGCAGTAAACTTTGCTAACATTACAACTCAAGGGATAGATCTTGGGTTAAATGCGACCATTGTTAAAACGGACAATTTTAGTTATAATGTAGGAATTAATGCTTCAATTACGGGTAGTGAAGTCATAAAGTCTTTTATAGAGCCTAGTGTAGAAAGCCTTATATCATCAACTTATACCGTAGGAGAAGTTGTTGAAGGAAAACCTGTAAATTCAATGTATTCGTATCGTTTTTCAAGAATTACAGAAGATGGAGCAGCTTTGTTTTTTGATGGAGAAGGTAATGAATATGGTGTTGCGGATGAACAGTTTTTTTCCAATATATATAATAATCCAGATGCACTTAAATATGAAGGTTCTAGAGTGCCAACTTCAACCATAGGTATTACCAATAGATTTAATTACAAAAATTTTCAACTATCTTTTTTACTTGTTGCTGGTTTAGATTATAAAATTAGACTTCAAAACCTTGCTTTTGATTCAGAATATATTCAAGATGAGTATAATTTACGAAGAGGTGTTTCTAATAGATGGAGGCAAGCAGGTGATGAGAATACTTCAGTTATTCCGTGGTTGGGCAATGGCTATTATATGCTTTACGAAAGTAATTTATATAATAGTAGTGATGCTCAGGTTATTAATGGTAATTATTTAAGATTGAGAAATATGTTGTTTCAATATAGTTTCCCAAAAAGCTTTATAGAAAAAGTAGGTATTTCTAACCTTGTCCTTAAGTTTCAAGCAGACAACCTATTCGTGTTAGCAGATAAACGTTTAAATGGGATGGATCCAGAAACGGCTAATTTTAATACGTCTTTTTGGGGAGGTTCACTACCATTACCAAAAACATTCACATTTGGTGTTAGTTTAAATCTTTAATAATGAAAATTAAGAATAAAATGAAAAATAGATATAAAATATTTCAAATAACTTTGATGGTGCTACTTGTTTTTGGTGCGCTATCATGCGAAAGCTATCTTGAAGAAGTTCCTCAAAATAAATTGAACCCAACAACAGTTACTGATTATAGAGAACTTTTAAATTATGGATATGTAACAAAAGAAAGAATCATGCCATATCTTGAAGCACTTGGTGATGATGTAGATTTAAAGTTGGAAGATAGAGCACGTGATATAGTTAACGGTGATGCTTACATGAGTGCATACCTATTTGAAACCACACACGAGACAACATTGGGGCAAGATATTGCATTTGCAAGGTTGTATGAAAGTATTTACTATGCCAATTTGGTTATCACTAGAATAGATGATGCAGAATCTGTTACCCTTGGTGATGATATGCAAGATTATAAAGATAATTTAAAAGGAGAAGCCTATGCTTTAAGAGCTTTTTCATATTTCTATTTAGTTAATTTATATGGGCAGCATTACGACCCGGCTACGGCAAGTTCAGATTTTGGAGTGCCTATTAATTTCTCTACAGGGGCAGAAGATAAAGCGTACCCTCGAGCTACAGTAGAAGAAGTATACAGTTTAATGGCATCAGATTTAGACAATGCAGTTAGCTTAATGGAAACTAACAATATTGAGAAATTTTCTAAAATTCAGTTCAATGCAGAGAGTGCAGGAGCTCTAAAATCTAGAGTAGCATTATATATGCAAGATTGGGATGCAACAATTGAAGCTGCTAGTAATGTGTTAGATGTCAACAATACAGTTAATGATATAACTGGTTTAACAGATATGTTTAATGAAGATAATTACAGTGAATGGGCTTCATTAAGAGTTGGTCCAGATTATTTAGATGCCGATAACAGCAATATCTTCTTTGTCAATGGTGTTACAGAAAATATACCATTGGTAAACTTTTATCCTACCTACACAACGTTCTCTGTAAATAGAGAGTTAGAAGATTTGTATGAAGAAGGTGATATAAGAAGATACTATTTTTTAGCTATACTAGATAGGGTTGTAAGCGGTATACCTTTTCAAAAATTGGTTACATTAAAAAACAGATCAACCACGAGCTTTTTTGGACGTTATCAACCGACTACTTTTGATGGATATAGTCGAGTACTTAGAGTAGAAGAGGTTTTATTGAATAGAGCAGAAGCTTATGCTAAAAACGGAGATTTACAATTAGCTATAAACGATCTTAATGCCATTAGAGTTAAAAAAATTGAACCTTCTTTTTATACAGATTTAACTGTTGGAAGTTTTACGCAAGAAACTCTTATTGATTATATATACGATGAGCGAAGAAGAGAACTTTGTTTTGAAGGACATCGTTTCTTTGATTTAAAACGTACTACACGCCCAGGTATGACTAGAGTAGGTTATAATGGTGATATTACTATTGAAGGTACTTTATTGCAAGATGATCCTAGGTATGTATTACAGATTCCAGAAAATGAACTTGAGGCAAACCCTGATATAATGAGAGCGCCTAGGTAGTCAATTAAAACTTAAAACAAAACTTATGAAATTTATAATAAAATTTATATCACTATCATTATTAATTGCTTTGTTTACAGCATGTGAAAGCGAAGAAATTATTAGTTCTGATTTCGACGGTAAAGTTCCGTATCCGCTTATTGAGGAAGGAACCACTGAAGCTAGCCAACTTGCTTATGGCTTTCTAGAAGAGCATGAATTACACATGTATTATGATCTTGAAGGCGAAGAGGCGCTTCAAACAGAGTATGGAGCAATATCTTTAGCATCAAGGTTTGGAGATGGCATAATAGCAGCAGATGAAGAAAGGGCTGTAGTTTTCTTAAAGTTAATTGATGAAATGTTCGACTTATTTAGTGATTATAGAGAACTTCAGTTTGCTAGAAGATGGATCCTTGTTGGTAATGGGTTTCCGTCTAGTACGGCTGAGCAACTCAATGCCTATGGTTATAGTAGAGATATTCTTTATTACAATATACAGGGTACACAAATACTTTCTAATGTAAATAATACTTTTGAATTCAACCTATCATTAACTAAGGAAATGCTGCTTTTCGCTTATTTTTATGCATATTTTGATAATTATTATGATATTCCTGAAGAGTTTAGTAGTATTTCTGGGGATATTTATAGGCAGTACACTTTTTACAGTGTTCCATTTTACACATCAGCAACAGAATATGATGAAGAAGGAGCTACAGATGCTGGATTTGTTCATCCTTGGGGGCCTATATCTATTTCACTTAAACCTCATGAAGATTGGGAGTCATATGTTGTATGGATCATTTCTAGACCAAAGGCAGAAAGAGACCTTTGGTTAGATACAAAACCTCTTATTAAGGCTAAATATGATATTGTAATTGAATCTATGGAAAATGATTTAGGAATGGACTTAGAAGCGTTTTCAACGCAATGGCAGTCAGTTGGTATTTAAATTAATGTGAGTAATTAACATATAAAGCCTCCTAATAATGGAGGCTTTTTTTAAAATAAAGTAATGAAAAAAACAATATTTAAAGGCTTACTGCTTTTGAACCTTATAGCTTGTTCAAAAAAAACTCCAGTAGACTATGCAATATTTACAGGTAAAATAGATAATGTAAATAGTAAAGAAATAACTTTAACAAAAAGTGATCGATCTTTTAGTAAAGAAATCGCTATAGCAGCAAACGGAACTTTTACAGATACTTTAAAGACTAAAACTGGACTATTTACACTAAATGTTGATAAAAATAGAACAAGTGTTTATTTAGAGAATGGAAGTTTAGTTAACATTACTGCAGATGCTAAAGACTTCAAAAGGTCACTTAATTTTTCAGGTAAGGGTGCCGAAATTAATAATTATATTCAATATAAAAATAAAAAAACAGCAGCACTCAAAGGAAGTAATAAAGCTTTTTATACACTAGAAGAAGATGAATTTAAAAATAAAACTAAAGATATAAATACAATATTAAATGGAGTGATAGATACTGTAAAAGGTATTGAGCCTGCATTTAAAATCCTTGAAAAACGCAATCTTAATTATAAGTACTTATTAGAATTATTAAGATATGCAAATGGTTATCACGGTCGTTGGGCAAAGAAGCCAGACTATATACCTTCTGATCGTTTTTTAGAGGAATTTAATAGTTTAAATATAAATAACGAAGAAGATTTTATACTTTCTGATGTATATAAACGATTAATAATAGAATATTATGTGGTTAAAATTAGAGAGCTATCTGAAAAAGATTCGATTGACTATTATTTAGCTAAAGTGAAAGTTCATGCAACTATTCCAAATGAAACCATTAAAAATGAACTTATATTTTCTGGTGCCGAATACGGAATGGTTAAGACAGAAAGTTTTGAAGACTATTATCCAGTTTTTATTAATGCATCAACCAATGAAGAAAATAATGCTAAAATCACCACTGTTTATAATCAACTAAAAAGCATTAATGAAGGCCAGCCGTCTCCTAAGTTTACCGATTATGAAAATAATGCTGGCGGTACTTTATCATTAGATGATCTTAAAGGAAAATATACTTATATAGATGTTTGGGCAACTTGGTGTGGACCTTGTATTAAAGAAATACCAGATTTAAAACGTATTGAAAAAGAATATCACGGTAAGAACATTAATTTTTTAAGTATCTCTATAGATGCATCAAAGGATTATGATAAGTGGAAAAAAATGATTGTAGATAAAGAGTTGGGAGGCATCCAATTGATGGCTGACAAAGCTGCTCAATCTAAATTCTTGAAAGACTATTTTATTACATCAATACCCCGTTTTATATTAATAGATCCAGATGGAAAAATAGTGGATAAACATGCACCACGTCCTTCAAGTTCAGAGTTGATAGAGTTATTTAACGAACTAAATATTTAAATTAATTTACTAATAGTATTAATAATTTTGGGCATTGAAAATTACCAATATTATTAAAAAACTGAATATAATAATTGATAAAATGAAAAAAATAATCATAAGTTTCGGACTACTCTTAATACTTGTGGGATGCTCCAAAACAGCTCCAGTAGAATATGCTTTAATTTCAGGAAAAATAAATAATCTTAAAGCTAAAGAAGTCACTTTGGTAAAATCAGATAAATCTTTTGAAAAAGAGATTGCTATGGAGTCAAATGGTGTTTTTACAGATACTATTAATGCAGGTCCTGGACTTTACGAACTTATTGCTGGTAAAAACAGAATGAGTATCTATTTGAATAAAGGTAATGCTATTAACCTTACTGCAGACGCTAAATATTTCAATAGTTCTATTGAGGTTTCAGGTAAAGGAGCCGAAACTACAAATTATATACTTTTTAAAAATAAAAAGGAGGCTGCTCTTAAAACAAAAGATAGAGCGGTTTATAAGTTAGAGGAACCAGATTTTAAAGCAAAATTTAAGGAAATAGAAAATGCTCTAAATGAGAGATTAGATACTACACAAGGTATAACAACTGCATTTAAAACCTTAGAAAAGCGTAATCTTAATTACGAATATTTAAATGAATTAGAGCGCTATGCTTATGGCTATCATAGACAATGGGCTAGAAAGCGAGGTTATAAGCCCTCTGAGAGTTTTTTAGCTGAGTTAGAAGGAGTGGATTTGAATAATGATGTAGATTTTTACTTTTCTAGTGCGTACCAGGAAATGGTGAAACGTTATTACACTAAGAAAATAAATATTTTACATAGAGCGGATACCCTTGAGTATGGTTTAAGAGCTATCACGATATATTCGACCATCCCAAATCAAACTATTAAAAACGATCTTATTTTCAGTAAAGCAGAGTATGATTTATATCAAACTATAGATTTTCAGGAGTTTTACCGAATTTTTATAGATGCTTCTACTAATGAAGAGAATAATGCTGTAATCACTAAAATATATAATGACTTAATGCGCGTAAATAAGGGGCAACCATCTCCTAAATTTATTAATTATGAAAAGCATTCAGGAGGAACATTATCTCTAGATGATCTTAAAGGGAAATATATTTTTATTGACGTTTGGGCAACTTGGTGTGGACCATGTATTAAGGAACTTCCAGATTTACAACGTATTGAAAAAGAATATCATGGTAAAAATATAAGTTTCTTAAGTATTTCTGTTGATGATGCTAAAGATCATGATAAGTGGAAAGAAATGGTTGTAGATAAAAAACTTGGAGGAATACAAATAATGGCAGATAAGTCTTTTAAATCGCAATTTGTATTAGATTATAATATTAAATCCATTCCACGCTTTATTCTTATAGATCCAAATGGAGTAATTATTTCTCCTAATGCACCAAAACCATCAAATCCGGAGTTGTTAAATCTATTTAAAGAGTTAAATATATAGATAACACCGAGTTTATAGTTTATTACTGCTCATTCACTGTTGTTTTAATAGTCACATCACAAAATCAAGATATTTTTTAGATAAGAAATATCTTGATTGTGATTATCTGCTTTTTTAAAACAGTAACTAATTAAGTAATTACAAAAAAAACAAACTAAATAGTAATAGATGTGGTTTGTGCTAAATGCACAAAAAGGCTAAAACCTTGAAGTGAATATTCAGAAACTGTATTTAAATAATTATAATATGAAAAATATACTTGTATTTTTATTGGCTTTATTATTCCTTGCTTGTAATGAAGAAGAGCCTTCTCGCTATGTCATAAATGGAGTTTTTGAAAAAGGAATTGGAAAACAATTACTATTAGAAGAGCTTTCTAATCAAAGAATTATAAAAGTTATTGACTCTGCGCGTGTTGACAGCAATGGTAAGTTTTCTTTTACCGGTGATTCATATGGAGAGATAAAAGAGGCAAGATTATCAATTGTAGGTACAAAATATAAGGAAGATTTTATTATTGAAGATACAATTGTTAATGTAACTGTTTGGCAAGATTCGATAACAAAGTTTAATAAGCCGTTTAAGTTCGAGGTAGAGAGAGCTAAAGAAGATGCAGTATATGCTAAGCTTAAGGCTAATTATAGCAAGAGGAGAACCGTATGGGGTAGGGCAACTAATAGATTGGTGGTGGCCAATAGAGAAAATAAAATTAGTGATGATGAGTTAGTAAAAGCACGTCAAAAATTAGACGAAAATTTTATACAAGAAGTCATTGATACATTATCTAATTATCCTAATAGTTATGGAACGTATTTCTATATAAAAAATTATATGTTAAGATATGACCCACTCCCGTCGGTGGAAAAAGCATTTCATAATTTATCTGAAAATATTAAAGCTTCTAAGGAAGCAGAGGTGTTTAAAAGTGAGGTAGAGGAAATAAAAAGATCTTTTGTTGGAGGTACACCTAACGATTTTTCGATCCCTTCTATAGATGGCGGACAAACTACCTTATATGAATATAGAGGTAAGGTGTTGTTAGTGGATTGTTGGGCAACTTGGTGTGGGCCTTGTATTGAGGCCATGCCGCATATTGGGGAAATATATAAAGAGTTTGGTCCACAAGGTTTGGAAGTTTTAGGCATATCTTATGATAAGGATGAAATCAGATGGCGTGAATTTTTAAAGAAAAATGAATATATCACTTGGGATCAAGCGTCTTCTTTAAAAGAATGGGCATGTCCATCTTCAAAAGTGTTTTCTGTAACTATGATACCCGCCACTATTTTAATTGATAAAAATGGAGTGGTAGCTGGAAGAAACCTTAAAGGGGAAGAATTAGAAGCCAAAATTAAAGAATTGCTTTTAGAAGAGTAATATTCTTGGAATACAGCACGCAGACTTTGATTATCATATAACCAAACACCTCATTATATTATTGATGAGGTGCATTAAAAAGGAATGTAAAAATTAAAAAAATAAAGATGTATAACGCATCAAATGTTTAACTAATAATAATTTACAAGGTTAAATATTAATTCCTATGCTTATTAAGCAGTTCCACAGTTTAAAACAGTGTTTTTAATTACAGAATATTATTATCATTAAATACAAAATATAGCAACTTATAAAATGCAAAAAACAAAAAGTACATTAATAATTGTAGCAACTTTCATAGTTTTAGTTTTACAATCTTTTAAAACGCCAAATCTTGACTTTAAAAAAGAAAATCAAGCTGTTTTTACCAGTTCTTCTTTTGATAATTCTAATTCTAAAATAAAAAGTTTAGAAAAGAATATTCAAAAAATATATAAAAAAGTATTAAAAAGTACGGTTACAATAAACAATGGTGCTACAGGGGTTTTAATTTCTGAAGACGGATATATTTTAACGGCTACGCATGTGGTGTTAGGAGTTCAAAAAAACGAAAGTAGTATTACTATGAGCGATGGTTCTACATATACAGCAAAGCATTTAGGGAAAGATATAAAAGGAGATTATGCGCTTTTAAAAATAGTAGAGCCAGGTACTTGGAATTATTTGGAATTGGGTTCGTCGGCCAATTTAGGAAATGATGAAGCTTGCTTGATGTTTGGGCATTCTAATGGATATCAACCTGATAGGCCTGCATTAATGCGAATAGGTTTTTATAAGGGAGTTAAAGAAAGAGGCTTTTTAAAGACAAGTTGCATCATGATGCCTGGAGATTCTGGAGGGCCTTTGGTAGATTTAGATGGTAAGCTAATAGGCCTTTGTAGCCATATCGCCCCTTCAATGAAAGATAATTTTTATGTGCCTATAGACCCGGTAAAAGAAAATTGGGATAAATTAATAAAGGGAGAAACTTTCAACTTAAGAAAACCCAAAGAGGCTCAGTTTCCTAAAAACAGCGAGGTTGTATCTTCACCAATCATAGAGAAATCTTTTTCACTAAAAGGAGGTAAAGAAGCATTAACTAAGCGTATTGCTAAGTCAGCAAAGAAGATTTATAAATCTGTTGTAAATATTAAGAGTATCATAAACGATAAGGAAGTAAAAACCTATGGAACTATTATTAATTCCAAAGGCTATATTGTAGCTAAAGCATCTCAAGTAAATAAAGATGAAATAACATGTGAGTTGTACAACGGTACTATAGTTCCTGCAAAAATAGTAGGAATTGATGATTCTAATGATTTGATTGTTATGCAAATAAAAGGAAATAGACTTGAAGCTATAAATATTCCTAAAAAAAATAATACTAGTATTGGAAGATTAATTGGAACGGCTAGTTTTAAAGAGGGAGTCAATTACTCTGGAGTTATCAGTGCACCTGTTAGAAAAATTGCTGCAGCTCCAGATCCAATGGGTTCTATAGGAGCTGCTATTACTTTTACAAATAGAGTTTTTGGTATTTTTGATAATGGAGCAGCTATTTTAGGAGGATTAAAAAGAGGTGATATTATTCTTAAACTTGATGATACAAAAATTGAAAATGGTAAGGAGCGTTTTTCTTTTTTAAAAACGACTAAAGTTCATCAAAAAATAAAGGTTACCGTATTAAGGGAAGAAAAAGAGGTAGTGTTAGATTTAGAATTGTTAAAAGAAGACCCTGAAAGAATAAAACGTAGACACATTGGTTACAATGTTGATATCAGTGAGCGTAAAAGTGGTTTTACAGAAGCGTTTACACATGATATGCCTATAGAAGCCTACGAAACAGGTACACCTGTAGTAGATATTAAAGGACGTGTTATTGGCATAAATATAGCTAAAGTAAACAGAACGAGTTCATTTGCTATTCCTATAGATGTTGTTTTAGAAAGTGTTAAAAAAATAGATTTCATTTTATCTAACTAAACCGCATTACAAGGTAATCTAGATATAAATTCGGAATTAATAAACTATATATTAAAAAAATAATTT
Organism: Polaribacter sp. Asnod1-A03; assembly: GCF_045063585.1. NCBI lineage: Bacteria > Pseudomonadati > Bacteroidota > Flavobacteriia > Flavobacteriales > Flavobacteriaceae > Polaribacter > Polaribacter sp. Asnod1-A03. The sequence continues at coordinate 2,778,174 of NZ_JBEFOE010000009.1, forward strand.
AATGAAAAAAATAACAATAATATTTGCCTTTTTATTTAGCATTAGTTTACTGGCGCAAAATATTAATCTCAATAATCCATTACCTGAAAATACTAAGGTGAAAAAAGGTATACTACCTAATGGTTTAACTTATTATATCTACAAGACAGACGTTGTAAAAGATGCTGCGAGTTACTATATAATTCAAAATGTAGGTTCTGTATTAGAGCATGAAGATCAACAAGGGTTAGCTCATTTTTTAGAGCATATGGCTTTTAATGGTACCGAAAATTTTCCGGATAAAGGCATAACAGATAAGCTTGAAAAACATGGCGCATCTTTTGGTAAAGATATTAATGCTTACACAAGTTTTGAAGAAACCGTGTATAATATGAATAACATTCCTGCAACTCAGGAACTTATAGATAATTGCTTATTAGTACTTCATGATTGGGCAAATTTTTTGTCTTTAAAAGATGAAGAAATTGATTTAGAGCGCGGTGTTATTAAAGAAGAGTGGAGAACACGCCAAAGCGGCTATATGAGGATTTATGAAAAACATATGCCTACGATGTATAATAACAGTATTTATATAAAGCGCATGCCTATTGGTAAGATGGATGTAGTTGATAATTTTAAACACAAGGCTTTAAGAGATTTTTATCATGATTGGTATAGAACCGATTTACAAGCTATCGCCATTATTGGAGATATAAATGTAGATGAGGTTCAGGAAAAAATAGAAAAGTTGTTTTCTGAAATTCCAGCTGTTGAAAATCCACGAAAACGCTTTATTGTTAGTATTCCTGAAAATGAAGCTTTGATGTTTAGTTCTGCTATGGATCCAGAGGTTAAATCAACATCTATAGAATTTGGAATAAGACATTCTAAAAATAAGGGAAAAGAAACGGTAGCCGATTTAAAATCGAGTTTATTAAGAAGTATAGTAACTACAATGCTTTCTATTCGTTTGGGCGAATTGAATGATGATCAAGACTCACCTTTACTTAGGGTTTATCTTAACAACAATGATCTTTCTAGAAGCACAAATGCATTTAGTTTATCTATATCACCAAAAGTAAACAAACAGCAAGCTGCTTTTGAAATGGCTCTAAAAGAAGTAAATCGTGCTGTAAAATTTGGGTTTACACAAGGTGAACTTGATAGAGCTATTACGAGGTATAAGAATTCTTATGAGAATCAAATCTCTAAAATAGAGAGCATTTCTCATAGAAATATAGAGAACATGATTCAAAAAAATTATTTAGAAAACTCTAGAATGAAGGATGTTGCAAAAGATTATACTATTGCTAAGCAACTTTTTAATACACTTACCTTAGAAGATGCACATTTAAAGCTTAAATCACTTTATACTACTAAAAATAGGTACATTACAGTTACAGCTGTGGAAGGTGAACAAAACCTAACGGAAGAAGAAGCGTTACAAATTATTTTTGCGGCAGAAAACGATATAACACTTACTGCGTATGAAGATGAGTTTAGTGGAAAAACATTATTAGGTGATTTGAAAATAAAAAAAGGAAATATAGTTTCAGAAAATAAAAATAAGGCAACAGGTGCTACCACGTTTATATTAAATAACGGAATTAAAGTGCATTATAAATTTGCCAATAAAACTAAGAATGATGTACAGTTAAGAGCATTAAGTTATGGAGGACTTTCGTTGATTGAAGATGCTCATTTAGCTTCTGCTACTTACATGAATGGTTTAGTTTCAGGATCTGGTTTGGGAGATTATCCTCGAAATGATCTCTCTAAAGTACTTGCCGGTAAATCAGCAAGAACAGGCTTGTTTCTTTCTCGTCTTACTGAATCTGTTTCAGGCTCGTCATCAACTAAAGATGTTGAAACTATGTTGCAAATGGTACATTTAAGATTTGTTAAACCTAGGTTTGATAAGAAGGTATTTGATGTTCAAATGGCTAATTTACAAAACCGACTCGTTCGTAGAAGAGAGAGTTTAGGTCAAAAAATAAAAGATAGTATACTAGTAACGTTTTACGGTAAAAATAATCCTAAGAAACCGTTGATTAATAAAGAATACATAGAATCTATTTCTTTTGAGACTATTCAGGAAATTTATAAAGAACGTTTTAATAACGCTTCAGATTTCGAGTTTTTTATTGTTGGAGATGTTTCTATAAATCAATTAAAACCTTTATTGGTAAACTATATTGCTAGTATTCCAACTAAAAAAGAAAAGGAAAACTATAAAAATAATTCTGTAGAATGGTTAAATAAAACTATTAAAAAAGATTTGTTTTTTGAAATGGAAAATCCAAAAACATCAGTAAGTATTACCTATAAAAACGATGTAAACTACTCTCTAAAAAATGCCTTGGTAATGAGTGCTTTTGGAGATGTTCTTCAGCTTAGATGTATGGAAACATTGCGAGAGCAAGAAGGAGGAACTTATGGCACAAGTACCTCGGCCGATTTATCTAAAAGACCTGTACAACAGGCGACTCTTACTGTTAGTTTTGATTGTGATCCAGAAAAAGCAGATAAATTAATAGCAATGGTTTATGCTGAACTAGGTAAAATAGTAGCAGGAGAAATAAATGAAAATGATTTTAAAAAAACCATCTCTAACCTTTTAAAAGAACGTGAACAAACAAAGGGATATAATCAATACGAAATGAGTGTGCTCACTAATTTTTATCGTGAAGGTTATGATATGAATGATCCTAAAAATTTCGAAAATATTGTTAATAGCATTTCTATAAACGATATTGTAGACATGGCGAATAAAGTAATTAATGGCGGGGATAAAGCTGAGATTATAATTAAACCACTCAAATAATTATAAGCCAGGTTTTTTTAATGTGTAAAAATTGAAGAAGAGTGATTCGTAAGAATTGCTCTTTTTTTATCGTATTTATTGATAATTATTATTTCTTTTTTAAGTATGAAGAAATAATTCTATGAATGTCTTTGTTGTCTTTTTTAGGTTCTATAAAAAACTGATAATCTTCTGGGGTTTCTAACTGTTCAGATTGTTGTTTGTCTATGTAACCAAAACCTTGATAAATTCCATCTAAAATTAAAGCAAAACCTATTTCGTTTTGGGTTCTTCCAGTTTCTTTAATAACTAGGTTTTCGGCACCAATTCCAATTGATTTTATAGCTTTTTGTACTCTTTTATTATACTCCTCTACAGATTCTTTATCGCAGCAAATACCCTTACATTCTTTAATTTGATGATGAAAACAGCTAGTAACATTTGTCTGTAAATGACAATATTTAGGGCACAATTCAAATTCTTTACATAAAAGTTCCAGATGATTTCTTGCTTCAGAAACATTGTAATATTTCATCATGGGATTAGAAATCAATTTTAGGCGATTATATGCTAAATGAATAATTCCTTTTTGATCTTCGTAAGAAAACAATCCAATAGCTTCGTTGGCTCTTCTTTGTGCTCTATTAAATTTTGGATAAATATGTTTTATTTCTGCAGATTCATGTAAAAGCGCTAACAACTCGCTACCTGTTTTTGTAAAAGAAATATCGGCAGTTTCCATACACATGGTTTGCTCTTTTTTCTTTTTATCATAAAAATGACTGATAACGCGCTGTTTTATATTATTAGCTTTACCAACATAAACTACTTCTTTAGCTAAGTTTTTAAAGTAGTAAACACCAAAAGTTTCTGGTAAATTATCAACAGTTTTTTTATCTAAAAGTGGAGGTAAAGTAGCTTGTCTAGATTTTGGGTTTAAAAAGGAGTTAATAGTAAAATTATCATCTCTTTCTATTAACCTTTTAAATAATTCGGTAGTAGCTTCTGCATCTCCCTTTGCTCTGTGTCTTCCGTTAATAGGGATGTTTTCTACTGTACAAATATTGCCTAAACTATAAGAACTTAAACCTGGTATTATTTTTCTTGATAAACGAACAGTACATAGTTTTTTTCGTTTAAAATCGAAGCCTAAATTTTTAAATTCTTCTTGGATAATGTTGTAATCGAAATTGACATTATGTGCCACAAAAATAGTGTCTTTGGTAATCTCGGTTACCTTTTTAGCTATTTCATAAAACTTAGGTGCATTTCTTACCATTGCATTTGTAATGCCTGTAAGATTGGTTATAAATGCTGGGATATTTTGTTCCGGATTTACTAGAGAAGTAAACTCATCAACAATGGTTTTTCCATCAAAAACAAAAATGGATATTTCGGTTATTTTAGAACCTTTATATCCATTTCCTGTGGTTTCTATGTCTACTACTGTATACAGCAATTATTCTATAATATTTTTTAAGTCAGCAATAGTTTCAGTTGGGTTTTCCGCACCAAAAACATAACTTCCTGCCACTAAAACATTGGCACCAGCTTCTATTAATTTGTTTGCATTTTGATTGGTAACTCCTCCATCAATTTCTATTTGGCAATCAGACTCTGTAAATTCGATTAAATGTCTTAATTGACTCACTTTTTTGTAGGTGTTTTCTATAAAAGATTGTCCGCCAAAACCAGGATTTACACTCATAATACAAACCAAGTCTAAATCTGCAATAATGTCTTCTAAAACGGCAATTGGTGTATGCGGGTTTAAGGCTACTCCGGCTTTCATTCCTGTTGCTTTTATAGCTTGTATTGTTCTGTGTAAATGTGTACAAGCTTCGTAATGTACCGTTAAAATATTTGCGCCTAAATCTGCAAATGTTTGTATGTATTGATCCGGATTAACAATCATTAAGTGTACATCAATAGTTTTTGTAGCATGTTTAGATATTGCTTTTAAAACTGGTATTCCAAAAGAAATATTTGGTACAAAAACACCATCCATAATATCAATATGAAACCAATCTGCTTCACTATTGTTTACCATTTCGATATCTCTTTGTAAGTTGGCAAAATCTGCTGCTAAAATTGAAGGTGCAATTAAATTACTCATTATTTTGTTGTTGTGTTTTTTGCAAAGGTAAGTATAATGGAAGACAAAACATTATTTGTAGTTTGTCTACTAATGATTAATTCTTAACAACTAAAAAAGTATGAAATAATATGTTTATATTAAGTTTGTATATATAAGAAAATACGTACTTAAAAACTACTAAGCTTTATTGGATGTTATTTGCATAATAATGTATTTCTTTAAAAAATAGATTAATACTTGTATGTAGGTTATTTTTGTAAAAAGTTTTTATTTTTTTAAGAATTAAAGTAATAAATCTATAATTAATTTTATAAAGATATTTTGTAAAAAGTAACTTTTTAACCATTCACCGATATAAATCTTCTCATTAACCTTTTTTTTGCCAAAACTGTGACTTATTAAGTTCTTTTGTGTCATAAAAATATAAAATTGAAAGCAGTTAGCGTAAAAACTTTAAGTGACGAAGATTTAGTCTTTAAAATTGTAGAAACAAATAATACACATTTGTTTGCAGTTTTATATGATAGGTTTTCTAAAGTTGTATACAATAAGTGTTATGGTTTTTCAAAAAGTAAAGAAGAGGCAGAAGATTTAACGCATGATGTTTTTATTCGATTATTTGTTAAATTAAGAACTTTTAAAGGTAATTCTAAATTTTCTACGTGGTTGTATTCTTTTACATATAATTTCTGTGTAAATTATGTTCAAAGAAATGCACACAAGAAAAAAGAAAAAATTACGGTTGTTACAGATGAGATAAAAGATGAAAGCGTATATGATGATATTGATGATGCTACATTGTTTGAGCTAAAATCAGAAAAATTAGCAAAAGTTTTAACATTGATTGATCCATCAGAAAAAATGATTCTTTTAATGAAGTATCAAGATGATATGACTATTAGAGAGATTCAAGAATTTTTAAAGATTGGTGAGAGTGCTGTTAAAATGAGAATTAAAAGAGCCAAACAGAAAGTTCTAAAAACTTATGAAGAGTTGTAGTTATGGATAATCCCTTTAAGAAAATAATACATCATCATGGTGTGCCAGATGTTCTAAAAGAAAAAATTTTAGGGGATATTGACGCTATTAAATTAACGTTAGATATTGCAGATCTGTTTTTAGTAAAATACCCTGATACAGTTGGAAGCTTATTGAGTATTGACACTTCTAAGAAAAAAAATAAAAATAATGACAAATAAATTACTATTTACTGCATTTAACTCTGATTTAGATTTTAGTTTCTTACAAAATCTTTGGAATAATTTTTTAGACTTCTTACCTCAATTATTAAGGGGCATCCTTTTTTTGGTAATAGGGTGGTTATTAATAAAATTTCTATTATTTATTGTTAGAAAAGCATTAGGTTATACCAAAATAGATAGCTTGCCAGAAAAGTTGCATGTAGATGAAATTTTTGGAGAATCTTCTTTAAAAATTCAGCCAACTAAAATAATTATTTCATCCATAAAATGGATTTTAATCCTTGTTTTTATAATAATTGGTTCAGAGTTATTGGGTTTAAGAATGGTATCTGAGCAATTAAGTAACTTAATAGGTTATTTACCAAAATTAATAAGTGCTCTAATTATTTTTGCAGTTGGTATTTATGTTGCTAACTTGGTTAAAAAGGCACTAATCTCTATGTTTAAATCATTAGAAATTACAGGAGGAAATTTAGTAGGTAATATTTCTTTTTATCTAATTAGTATAATAGTAAGTGTTACTGCTCTTAATCAGGCAGGAATTAATACAGATTTAATTACTAGTAATTTATCTATAATTCTTGGAGCAATTTTAGCTTCTTTTACAATTGCTTTTGGTTTAGGGGCCAGAGATGTTATAAAAAGGTTATTATTTGGTTTTTATTCAAGAAAAAATATACAAGAAGGAGATAAGATTATTGTCAACGGTTTAGAAGGTGTAGTTTATAATGTAGATAATATTTGTGTTGTATTAATGACTACAAAAGGTAAAGTGATATTGCCTATAAAAGAAATAGTAGATAGCAAAGTTGAAATAATTGATTAGAATACGATATGCAGTTTGGGGGTGTGTATTTATTATGTAAAAAAAAGAGATCGAGTTAACGATCTCTTTTTAGTTTTAAGATATTTTTAGTTTAAAATAACCCGTTAATCTGGGCGTCAATTCTATCTATTATATAGCCTAAATCTTCTTGGTTTGTTACAAAGTCTAAATTGTCAACATCAATAACTAATAACTTTCCTTTAGTATAGGTAGAAATCCAAGCTTCATAACGTTCATTTAATCTACTTAAATAATCAATACTAATAGAGTTTTCATAATCTCTACCACGTTTATGAATTTGACCAACTAAAGTTGAAATATCTGCACGCAAGTAAATTAATAAATCTGGTGGTTTTACCAAGTTTTCCATTAGTTCAAACAAAGATGTATAATTGCTATAATCTCTATTTGTCATTAAGCCCATTGCATGTAAATTAGGCGCAAAAATATGAGCATCTTCATAAATAGTTCTATCCTGAATAATATTTTCTCCAGACTCTCTTAATTCTAAAACTTGACGAAAACGACTATTTAAAAAATATACCTGAAGATTAAATGACCAACGTTCCATTTCTGTGTAAAAATCATCTAAATAAGGATTTTCATCAACAGATTCAAAATGTGGTTTCCATTTAAAATGTTTGGCTAAAAGTTTTGTTAATGTGGTTTTACCCGCACCAATATTTCCTGCAATTGCAACGTGCATATATTATTATCTATAAAAATTAAAAATAGGTGCGATAAAGGTAGTAAAAAATCTAAACAGAAATGTATTTACCAATAGATTTGTAAATAGATATTATAAATATCAGTTATAAATATATTTTAAAATATCATCCATATTTATAGTAATTTGTATTTTAATTTGTTGATTTTTAATATACTGTAATATTTTTTTTAAATTTCTTCTAAAATAGATTCTCCGCTTGTTTTATCTCCAGAAGTCCATTGCCAAGTTTCGTACAGTCTTATTTTTCCATTTTTGGTAATTTCTGGTTTAGAAAAGCAAATTCCTGTCATTAATTCATTTTTTGTATTAACTTGATGATAACGCATTTCAATATTTCCATTATCATCAACCAAACCTATTAAATGGCCACTAATAATTTGTCCACCAAAATACTTAGATGCAAGAATGTTTCCTGTTTGTTTGTATTCGAAAATAGTTTCTGAAGTTGTTTCTCCATTTTCAGAATTTTTAATAGGTCTAAACTTTTTATTATTGTAATTCATATTTTTTGTTGACTTTAAAAAGTAGTTGTATCAAACAATATTAAACAAAAAATCCACCTTAAAAAAGATGGATTTTTTAATAAATAAATATGCCTTAAAGTTAGCTTAAAGCTTCTTTAATTCTTTTAATAGCTTCTCTAATTTGTAACTCAGAAGCTGCATAAGAAATTCTAATACAGTTTGGTGTACCAAAAGCATCACCAGTTACTGTAGCAACATTTGCTTTTTCTAAGATGAATAAAGAAAAATCACTTGCAGTTTCTATTTTTACTCCATCAATTGTTTTACCAAAAAATGCAGAAACATCAGGAAAAACATAAAAAGCACCTTCTGGTACATTTACTTTAAATCCGTCTATTTCTCTTAACAATCCAATAATGATATCTCTACGAGTTTTAAACTCATCAACCATAAATTGAATTTTAGAAACTGGTGCTAGAACAGCAGTAATTGCAGCTCTTTGTGCAATACAGTTTGTGCCAGATGTAATTTGTCCTTGCATTTTTGTACAAGCTTTAGCAATCCATTCTGGTGCGCCAATATAACCTATTCTCCAACCAGTCATTGCAAATGCTTTTGCTAAACCGTTTACAGTAATGGTTCTGTCGTACATACTTTCTATAGCAGCAAAACTAAAAGGTTTTGTATCGTAATTTATATGTTCATAGATTTCATCTGATAAGATGTAAATCTGTGGGTGTTTTTCTAAAACTTCTGCCAATGCTCTGTACTCTGCTTCGCTATAAATAGTTCCACTAGGATTGTTTGGCGAGTTAAAGAAAATCATTTTTGTTTTAGGTGTAATTACTGCTTCTAATTGCTCTGGCGTAATTTTAAAATCCGTTTCTATAGAAGAAGGGATTTCTACATATTTTGCTTCACATAAAGTAGCAATTGCAGAATAGCTTACCCAATAAGGTGCAGGTAATAAAACCTCGTCACCAGGGTTTAATAAAACTTGTGCAATGTTTGCAATAGACTGTTTTGCACCTGTAGAAACCACAATTTGATTTGGTGTATAAACTAAATCGTTATCACGTTTAAATTTTGTGCAAATAGCTTCTTTTAATTCTCCATAACCATCTACTGGTGTATAAGAATTGTAATCTTGATTAATAGCTTCTATAGCAGCATCTTTAATAAAGTCTGGTGTGTTAAAGTCAGGTTCTCCTAAGCTTAAACCAATAATGTCTTTTCCTTCTGCTCTTAGCTCTCTTGCTTTAGCAGCCATTGCCAATGTTTGAGATGATGGCAAGCTGTTAATTCTGTCCGATAATGGATGTTTCATTTTACTGTTAGTTGTTGTTATTTTATGCTAATTCAGGTTGTTGACCTAAAACTCCTAAATGTCTAAAGTGTTCTATAATGGCTTTACGCATAGTTTCGTATTCATTATAAGGTAAGTTAAACTCCTTAGCAGTTTCTTTTACAATTTTAGCTAATTTATCATAATGTACATGAGAAATGTGTGGAAAAATATGATGTTCAACTTGATGATTTAAACCACCTGTATAGAAATTTACTAACCAGTTACTAGGCGCAAAGTTAGATGTTGTGTATAATTGATGGACTGCCCAAGTGTGTTCTAAATTACCATCTTTATCAGGAATTGGCATTTCTGTATTAGGTACAATATGTGCTAATTGAAAAACCAAACTTAGAATCATACCGGCAGTATAGTGCATTACAAAAAAGCCAATTAAAACTTTCCACCAAGAAATATCTAAAACTAAAATTGGTAAAGCTATCCAAAGTGCATAATAGGCAATTTTAGAAATTACTAATTTAGTCCATTCCATTTTTGGGTTAGGAAATTTACCATAAGATAATTTACGTTTTAAATAACGGTGCATTTGCTTAATATCTGTAGTGATAGCCCAGTTAATAGTTAATAGTCCGTATAAAAATATGGAATAATATTTTTGAATTTTATGGATTTTTAGCCATTTAGAATGTAAAGAAAAACGGATAATTCTACCAGCATCAATATCCTCGTCATGACCTTCTACATTTGTAAAAGTGTGATGTAAAACATTGTGTTGTACTTTCCAATTATAAACATTACCAGCTAAAATATAAATGCTGCTTCCCATTAATTTGTTAACCCATTTTCTTTTAGAAAAAGATTCGTGGTTGGCATCGTGCATTACATTCATTCCAACTCCTGCCATTCCAACACCTGTAACAACCATTAAAATAGCCATTACCCATTGAGGCATAGAAACGGTTAAGATTAAAATAAAAGGAATTAGAAATAAAGAAAACATAATTACGGCTTTAGAGTATAGCTTCCAATTACCGGTTCTTTTAATATTATTTTCTTTAAAATAGGTATTTACTCTTTTATTAAGAGTTCTAAAGAATTTAGCTTTATCTACTCTCGAAAAGTTTATTGTATTCATTTATATAGTATATGAAATGCAAAAATATGCATTTTGTGGTTGCATTATATGATAAACGTTAGTTTTTGTTGCTAATTGTTTGTTAACAATAACTATTTTTGCGGCTGATACTTTTTTTAATGGAAATAATACACAAATATTTTAAAGATTTAACAGAAACTCAAATAGCTCAATTTTCTAAATTACAAGATTTATACCAAGATTGGAATTTAAAAATAAATGTAGTTTCTAGAAAAGATATAGATGAACTGTATTTGCGTCATGTTTTACATTCTTTAGGGATTGCAAAGGTGATGCAATTTAAAGCAGGAGCAAAAGTAATGGATGTTGGTACTGGCGGTGGTTTTCCTGGGGTTCCTTTGGCGATTCTTTTTCCAGAAACTCAGTTTCATTTGGTAGACTCTATTGGTAAAAAGATAAAAGTAGTAAATGAAGTTGTAGCTGGTTTAGGTTTAGAAAATGTAAAAACAACTCATGGTAGAGTAGAAGAGGTAAAAGATACATACGATTTTATTGTAAGTAGAGCAGTAGCACAAATGGAAACTTTTGTACGTTGGAATAAAGGTAAAATTGCTAAAAAACAAAACCACGATTTAAAAAACGGAATTCTTTATTTAAAAGGAGGTGATTTATCAGAAGAATTAAAACTGTATACCTCTGCTACAATTTATGATTTACCAGATTATTTTGAAGAAGATTTTTTTGAGACTAAAAAAGTGGTTCATTTAGGGATGAAATACAAATAGCTTTTAAGAGAAAATAAACTTTTCAATATTTTTAGATTAGAAAAAATGAATATAGAAAACGCACAAAAACAAGTAGACGATTGGATTAAAAATCACGGGGTCCGTTATTTTAACGAGCTTACAAATATGGCGCAATTAACAGAAGAAGTTGGTGAGGTTGCACGTATTATAGCAAGACGTTATGGAGAACAAAGTGAAAAAGAATCTGATAAAAATAAAGATTTAGGCGAAGAGTTAGCAGATGTGTTATTTGTAGTTTTATGTTTGGCAAACCAAACAGGAATTGATTTACAAGATGCTTTCGAAAAGAAATTAGATATTAAGACTAAGAGAGATCACGATCGCCATCATAATAACGAAAAGTTGAAATAATGAGTTTTATTAATAATTTTAAAGAAGGTGCTAGAATTATTTATGCCAGAATGCAAACAAAGGTTTTTTGGGTAAACTTAGCAAAAGTTGCAGTTCCGTTTTTTCTGATTGTTACTATTGTTTCTTTATTAGTGAGTAGTTCATCAGCAATCTTTTCTGGAGATTTTAAAACTGTTGTAAAAGATAATTTTGCAGATGATAAATGGCAAGATTTTTTTGCATATAAAATCTTTTTCAGTTTTATATATGCTTTTTACATAACTAGCATGAAAATGAAATAAAAAAAGCGACTTTTAAGTCGCTTTTTTTCTGTTTTAAATATTGATTTAATCCAGTTGAATTAAATCAATATTACTTTCTTTTACTTTTGTGTTTAATTCTTTTACACCTTTATCAAATAAAGAATACAGTTTGGCTAACTCTAAATCTATTTCTTTAGTAATTTCATTTTTAAATTCGATTGCTTGATTGGTTGGAGCATAATTTCCTGTTCTTGTTAACGAATTTAAATGTGCTAATTTATTATTCAATCTAATAGGGTAATTTAAAGGATCTTGCCCGCTTTTAGATTTTGTTTGATATAATGTTTCTTCTACAACAGTAATATCTTTTACTAATTTATCAGCAAAATCAATTAAGTCTTTGTGTTTCTTTTTGTCTTTGATTGATTTTTTTAACAAACCAACTTGACTTTTAATTTTAGCAACATTCTTTAAAGCTTTATGAATTTCCGTCATTTTTTTATTGATGTCATTAATAAAATCAAATTGAGCTTTCATATCACTTTCAGAAACTTCAGAGATTGGGTTTCTTATAATCGTAAAATTTTGAGATTTTTTTACATCATTGATAGCCAATTCAACGTTATAGTTTCCAGGTAAAGCCATCGGGCCAGACAAAGAAGCCCACCATAAAATCATTCCTTTTACAGATTCTGCTCCATCATACATCATATTCCAGTTAAAAACATTGTTACCCTCTTTTATATTTAATTTTTCTTCTTTCTTTTCTTTATCAGGTTTTGTAGAGAATTTTTTAATTAAGTTATCATTGGCATCAAAAATAGAAATGGAAGCTACATCTTTTTCCTTCAATTTATCTATGTAATAATAGATATTTACACCGCCAGAATGATTTGTTCCTGCAGTTCTAGAAGTTCTTCCTCTACCACCAGATAAGTTATATGCATCTTTAGGTTTGTATAAAATTACATCTTCTTTTTTAGATATATTTAATTGATGTAAAGGGGTTAAATCATCAATAATCCAAAGAGAACGACCCTGAGTTGCTGCAATTAAATTATCATCTTTAATGGCTAAATCTGTAATTGGTACAATTGGTAAATTCTGTTTAAAAGTTTGCCAGTTTTTACCATCATCAAAAGAAATATACATGCCTTTTTCTGTACCTGCATATAATAAACCTTTACGTTTAGGGTCTGCTCTTAAAGCTCTTGTAAAATCTTCATTTGCAATTCCGTTTACAATTAACTCCCAAGATTTTCCGTAATTCTCTGTTTTGTAGATGTAAGGTTTATAATCGCCAGATTTATATTTTGTACCTACAATGTAAGCACCACCTTTTGTAAAAGGATCAACTTCGATACAGTTTATCATCATCCATTCTGGCATTTTTTTAGGTGTGATGTTGTCCCAAGATTCGCCATTATTTTTAGTGATGTGTACCAAACCATCATCAGAACCCGTGTAAATTAAACCAGGTTCTAAATGAGATTCTGCAACTGCGAAAATAGTTCCATAATATTCTACACTTGTATTGTCTTTGGTAATTGGCCCTCCAGAAGGGCCTAACGTTTTTGGATCGTTTCTTGTTAAATCTGGACTAATTAATTGCCAAGATTGTCCTTCATCTTCAGTTACGTGTAAATGATTAGAAGCAGCATACAATCTTTTCTTATTATTTGGCGAAAACAAAATTGGGAAATTCCACTGAAAACGATATTTAAAATCCTCTGCTCCATGCCCCATAGGGTCATCTGGCCAAACATTAATTGCACGAGATTCGTTGGTTTTATGATTTACTCTTGTTAATAAACCACCATAACTTCCACCATAAACAATATCATCATTTAAAGGGTCTACAGCAATATGCGCACTTTCTCCACCTGCAGTAGAAGTCCAATCAGATTCAGTAATAAATCTGCCTCCAGTTCTATGAGAAATTCTTACAGTAGAATTGTCTTGTTGTGCTGCTAAAATTCGATAAGGAAAATGATTATCAGTAGCAAGTCTGTAAAATTGCGCTGTAGGTTGATTGTTCATTGTGCTCCAGTTTTCGCCCGCATCAAAAGAGATTTGAGCACCACCATCATCACCAATAATCATTCTTTGGTTGTCTTCTGGTGCAATCCATAAATCATGATGATCTCCATGAGGTGCATTGTAAGTTTTATAGGTTTTTCCTCCATCCGTAGATTTATGATAACGAACATTTAAAACATATAAAATATCTTCATCTTGTGTGTCTGCATACAAACGTGTGTAATACCAAGCTCGTTGTCTTAATTTTCTTTCTGAGTTTATAAGCTTCCAAGTTTTACCAGCATCAGTAGATTTATAAACTCCACCTTTTTTATTTTCGATTAAAGCATACACAATATCAGAATTTACTGGCGAAACTGTAACTCCAGCAATACCCCAAATTCCATCAGGTAAGCCTTTATTTGTTGATATGTTTGTCCAAGTTTCACCTTCATCAGTACTTTTCCAAAGTGCTGAACCATCACCACCAGAAGACAGACTGTAAGGAGTTCTTCTGATATTCCAAGTAGTGGCATATAAAATTCTTGGGTTATTTGGATCGATCACCAAATCTACAACTCCAGAATCTTCATTAGAAAACAATACTTTTCGCCAAGTTTCGCCACCATCAGTAGTCTTGTAAACGCCACGTTCTTGAGTAGGTTTATATAGATCTCCCATAACTCCTGCAAAAACAATATCAGAATTTTTTGGGTGAATGCGCATTCTAGGAATGTGTCTTGAGTTTTTTAAACCCACGTGTTTCCATGTTTTACCAGCGTTTACAGATTTCCAAATTCCATCACCAGAAGAAACATTTCCACGAACGGTTTTTTCTCCCATTCCCACATAGATTACATTATTATCAGATTCAGAAACAGCCACAGCACCTACAGAACCTCCAAAAAAACCATCAGAAATATTTTGCCAAGTATTACCAGCATCTGTGGTTTTCCATACTCCACCACCAGTTGCACCCATATAAAAAAGGTTTGCTTTGCCAGAAACACCTGTTACAGCAGCACTTCTTCCTCCTCTAAAAGGACCAATATTTCGCCATTTTATTGCGCTAAAATATTCATCAGAAACTTTGGTAGATTTTTTTTGTGCATTAACTTTGGCATTTACAGAAAAGAAGATGCAAATTGCCAGAAAAATAATTTTTTTCATGTTGGTTAGTTGTAAGTTTAGAGATTTAAAAGTAAGAAATAAAATCAATTTTTAGAATGGACATATTGTTAAATGTAGTAGCAAATAAAAAGATTAATGAACAAATAACTATTTCTGGTTCTAAAAGTGAATCGAATAGATTGTTAATTCTACAAAATTTATTTCCAGAAATTTCTATAGAAAATTTATCGGATTCAGATGATTCTGTGCATATGCAACATGCTTTATCTACAGATGAAGAATTAGTAAATATTGGTCATGCAGGTACAGCGATGCGTTTTTTAACTTCTTATTTTGCAGTAAAAGAAGGTAGAGAAGTTGTGTTAACAGGTTCTGAAAGAATGCAAAACAGACCTATTGAAATTTTAGTTGATGCTTTAAAAAAATTAGGGGCCGATATTTTTTACGAAGATAAAGTTGGGTATCCACCAATTAGAATTAAAGGAACAAATATTACTACAGATAAAGTACAAATTAATGGTAATGTTAGTAGCCAATATATTTCTTCATTGTTATTAATCGCTTCAAAATTAGAAAACGGTTTAGATATAGAATTGATTGGTAAAATTACTTCTGTTCCTTATATAAACATGACTTTAAGTTTATTGAATCAATTAGGAATTGAAACTAGTTTTGAAGAAAATATTATAAAAGTTCTTCCAAAAAAATCAATAGAAAATCAAATTGTGGTTGTAGAATCAGATTGGTCATCAGCAAGTTATTTTTATTCAATTGTTACGTTATCAGAAATAGGATCAGAAATTCAATTATCAGCATACAAAAAAGAAAGCTTACAAGGAGATTCTTGCTTAGCAGAAATTTATAAACATTTTGGAGTAACAACCACTTTTGGCGATAATTTTATCACCTTAAAAAAAGTTAGTAAAACTAAAAAAGAAACATTAGAAATCGACTTAAAAAACGCACCAGATATTGCGCAAACAATTGCTGTAACATGTTTTGCAGAAGGAGTTGCTTGTAACTTAACAGGTTTACATACTTTAAAAATTAAAGAAACAGATAGATTGGTTGCTTTACATGATGAATTATCTAACTTAGGAGCAAATATTACTGTAACAGAAAAGAGTTTGCATTTAGAGGTTTCATCAAAAATAAATTCAAATATTTCTATAAAAACTTATAATGATCATAGAATGGCAATGGCTTTTGCACCTTTGGCTTTTAAGGTTCCAATTAATATTTTAAATGCAGAAGTTGTAACAAAATCATTTCAAAAATTTTGGGAAGACATGCAACAAATTGGTATTAAAATAGATAAACTTTAAATTATATAGGCAAACACTTGACAACGCCTATTCCGATATCGTATATTTGCGCTCTTAATAACAAATATACGTATGAAATTATCGCATTTTGAGTTTGAATTACCAGAAGAATTGTTGGCAAAACACCCTGCAGAACACAGAGATGAGTCTCGTTTAATGGTTTTGAATAGAAAAGAAGGCACGATTGAGCATAAACTTTTTAAAGATGTTATTAATTACTTTGAGGAAGGTGATGTTATGATGTTAAATAACACCAAAGTTTTTCCTGCCAGAATGTATGGTAACAAAGAAAAAACAGGGGCTAGAATTGAAGTTTTCTTATTAAGAGAATTAAATTCTGAAAATAGATTGTGGGATGTTTTGGTAGATCCGGCAAGAAAAATTAGAATCGGTAACAAGTTGTTTTTTGGTGAGGATGATAGTTTAGTAGCAGAAGTTATAGACAACACAACCTCTAGAGGAAGAACATTACGTTTTTTATTTGATGGAAGTTACGAGGAATTTAGAGCTAAATTATTAGAATTAGGAGAAACTCCTTTACCAAAGGCAATTAACAGAGAAGTTGAGCCAGAAGATGAAGAGCGTTACCAAACTATTTATGCAAAAAATGAAGGAGCAGTTGCTGCACCTACAGCAGGTTTACATTTTTCTAAACATTTAATAAAACGTTTAGAGATTAAAGGAGTAGAATTTGCAGAAACAACTTTGCATGTTGGTTTAGGTACATTTAGCCCTGTAGAAGTAGAAGATTTATCTAAGCATAAAATGGATTCTGAACAAATTATAATTCCAGCAGCTTCTGCAGATAAAATAAATTCAGCTAAAAAAGAAAAAAGAAGAGTTTGTGCAGTAGGTACAACGGTTATGAGAACAGTAGAATCTTCTGTTTCTTCTAAAGGAGAGTTAAATGCATATGAAGGTTGGACTAATAAATTTATTTTTCCCCCTTACGAGTTTAGTATTGCAAATGCAATGATAACAAATTTTCATTTGCCAAAATCTACATTAATGATGCAAGCAGCAGCCTTTGCAGATTATGATTTTTTAATGGAAGCATACGATGTAGCTATTAAAGAAAAATATAACTTCTCTACTTATGGAGACGCAATGTTAATTATATAACACTTTTATATATTTAAAAAAAACTAGAACTGACAGTTAGTAATTTAATTGTCAGTTTTTTTTATTTTTGCGTTACCCAAAAGGGTCGCGCTTTCCATTATATCTTTTTTAGTTTGTTCTCGGTACAATTTTTCTTCATTCTTCAGAAAAATTACTCGAATTTACACTAAAAAAGGATGCCATTTCAATCGCTAACGCGTGCGTACTTATAAAAGGCAGTAATAACTTCAAATTATATGTGTACTTTTGTAATCTTATTTTTAAAAACTAGAAAACTTGACTAAAAAGAAAGACATAAGAGCCTTAACAAAAGAACAATTACGCAATTTTTTTGTAGAAAATGGTGACAAAGCTTTTAGGGGAAATCAAGTTTACGAGTGGCTTTGGAGTAAGTCTTTGCACACTTTTGAAGATATGACTAACATTTCTAAACAAACAAGAGAAATGTTAGAAGATAACTTTGTTATCAATCATATAAAAGTAGATTCCATGCAAAGAAGTAAAGATGGAACTATAAAAAACGGAATTAAATTACACGATGGTTTAATTGTAGAATCGGTTTTAATTCCTACAGAAAAAAGAACAACAGCTTGTGTTTCTAGTCAAGTTGGTTGTAGTTTAGATTGTAAATTCTGTGCAACAGCACGATTAAAAAGAATGCGTAATCTAAATCCTGATGAAATTTATGATCAAGTTGTAGTGATAGACAAACAAAGTAGATTGTACCATAATCATAAATTAACAAATATTGTTTTTATGGGAATGGGTGAGCCATTAATGAACTATAAAAATGTTTTAAAGTCTATAGAGATGATTACTTCTCCAGAAGGATTAGGTATGTCATCAAAAAGAATTACAGTTTCAACTTCTGGAGTTCCTAAAATGATTAAAATGATGGCAGATGAAGAAGTGAAATTCAATTTAGCAGTTTCTTTACATTCTGCAATAGATGAGGTAAGAACATCAATAATGCCTTTTAATACTAATTTTCCTTTAAAAGATTTAAAAGAATCTTTAGTGTATTGGTACGAAAAAACAAAAAGAGCAATTACTTACGAGTATGTTGTTTGGGACGGAATTAATGATAGAAAAGAAGATATAAAAGCATTAGTAGAATTTTGTAAAGCTGTACCTTGCAAAATAAATTTAATAGAATATAATCCTATTGATGATGGTGAGTTTCAACAAGCAAGTTCATCTGCAATTAATAATTATATATCAAATTTAGAAATGCACGATATAACCGTAAATGTAAGAAGAAGTAGAGGTAAAGATATTGATGCCGCTTGTGGGCAATTAGCAAATAAAAGTTAGATAAATAGTAGAAAATGGTAAAAGAATACGATGTAATTGTTGTTGGTGGTGGTCCTGCAGGAGGGCAATGTGCTAGAAACTTATCAAAAAAAGGACATAAAGTTTTATTGGTAGAGAAATTTAAAAGTTTTGAAGAAAATAATTTTTCTAGTGCTGGTATGACTTTGGCTCCTATGACAGAATTTAATTTACCAGAATCTGTTGTTGGTTCTTATTGGGATAATCTTGGGATACAATGTACCAAAGGTTTATATACATGGAAAGGGAATAAAACAAAAGGAGTTGTTTTAGATTTCGGAAGACTTCGTCAGTTTTTAGCAGATGATTCTGTAAAAAACGGAGCAGATGTATTAATGGGACATAAGTACCTTAAAAAAGAATACAAAGGAGATAAGGTAATTACACATTTTCTAAATATTACAACTAAAGAGAATGTTACTTATCAATCTAAAATAGTGGTTGATGGTACAGGACCAGTACGTAAAGTTATGTACGATGATAGAAATGATGAGCCAGAATTAGTAGTAGCAACAGGAATAGAGTATTTAATTAAAGTAAAAAAAGAAGTTTACGATAAATACAAAGATACCTTATTTTTCTTTTTAGGGTATAAATGGGCTCAAAATGGATATTCTTGGATTTTTGCAATGGAAGAAAATATCTTAAAAGTTGGTTCTGGAAAACTATATATCAACGAAGAAACCAAAGAAGCTAAAAGTATGAAACAAATAACAGAAATTGTTATTGATGATTACTTAAAATTGGGTAAAGATGATTATGAGTTAATAGATATTCATGGCGGAACATTAAGATATAGTACAAGTATTAAAGATACTTTTTATAAAGACAAAGTTGTTGCTATTGGTGATGCTATTTCTACTGTAAATCCTCTTGGAGGAGAAGGGATTAGATATGCAATGAAAAGTGCAGATTTAGCTGCAAAGCATGTAGATTCTTATCTAAAAACTGGAAAAGAAAACTTTGGTCAATACAGAAAAAAATGGAGAGCAAAACACTTATTTAGCTGGCAATTGTGTGAATTAGCAGCAAGAAGAGTATATACAAAATATACAGATGCTCAAATTGAAGAAAGAATGCAGGCTTATCATAAAATTACAGATATAGATGTTGTAATTAATACATTATTTGAGTTTAAATTTAGTAAAATATACAAAAGAGTAGCTTTGTTGTATTACAATTTAATTGGTGATAAAATTAAGAATGTAATGAACCCAAGCTCTAAAGAGAAATATAAAAAATCTAAAAAGAGATAAAAGCTTATTATTTGTAAATGAAACCAGTAGAGCTTATAAAACTGCCTATTAAAAATGAAATGGATCTCTTTGAAGAAAAGTTCAAAGATTCTATGTTGTCTAAGGTTCCGTTATTAAACAGAATTACTTATTATATTGTTCGTAGAAAAGGAAAACAAATGCGACCAATGTTTGTTTTTTTGGTAGCAAAAATGGTTTCTAATGGAGGTTTTGATGAACGAACTTATAGAGGAGCTTCTGTGGTAGAATTGATTCATACTGCAACTTTAGTGCACGATGATGTTGTAGATGATTCTAATAGAAGAAGAGGTTTTTTCTCTGTAAATGCGCTTTGGAAAAATAAAATAGCAGTTCTTGTTGGAGATTTTTTATTATCAAAAGGTTTATTGTTGTCAATTGATAACGAGGATTTTGATTTGCTTAAACTGATTTCTATTGCAGTTAGAGAAATGAGTGAAGGAGAGTTACTCCAAATAGAAAAAGCAAGAAAATTAGATATTACAGAAAACATTTATTTTGATATCATTCGTCAAAAAACGGCTACTTTAATTGCAGCTTGTTGTGGTATTGGTGCAGCTTCGGTTGGTGCAAATACTGATACTGTTCAACAAATGCGAAAGTTTGGAGAATATATTGGTATTGCTTTTCAGATTAAAGATGATTTGTTTGATTATACAGATGATAAAATTGGGAAACCAACAGGTATAGATATTAAAGAGCAAAAAATGACTTTGCCTTTAATTTATGCTTTAAACAATTGTACTTCTAAAGAAAAAAGCTGGTTAATTAATTCGGTAAAAAAACACAATAAAAATAAAAAACGAGTAAAAGAAGTAATAGCTTTTGTAAAAGAAAAAGGAGGTATAGAATATACCACCTTAAAAATGAATAATTACAAAGAGAAAGCAATAATTATTCTAGAAAATTTTCCAGAATCAGAATACAAAAGCTCTTTGTTAACAATGATAGATTACGTTGTAGAGCGTAAAATATAGTCTTTTTAAATATTTGCTTTTAAAGAAACTACAAAATTTCTACCAGCTGATACTATTCCAGAACTATAAGGTCTATAACGTTTGTCAGTAATGTTTTCTAAACCTGTAGATATTAGTAAATTATCTGTAAATCTATACGAGGTTTTTAAATTTAAAGTTACGTAAGAAGGAGAATAAGGATTCCCGTTTTCATCAATAGCATAGATATAATCTTTTTCTTTCTCACTATCAGGTAAATCTTCAAAAGATACAGAGCCACTATAATCTGCATATAATTGTGCTTTTAGTTTATTTGCATTATACGTAAGGCGTGTTGTGCCAAAATATGGCGCTGCATGTCTAGACGGATCTTTATCTCCGTTGTCTAATTCTTCTTCTCCTTTTTGATAATTAAAACTTGATGAAATTCCGATTCCGTACCCTAATTCAGCTTCAAAACTTGTTTGAAATCCATAGACATTAGCAACCGCAGCATTTTGTATTGCTTGTACTTTACTTAATTCTCCATCATATAAAATTTCAGATTTTCCATTTAAAGTAAAATCTCTTCTAACCATTGCATCTTTTAAGCTCGTGTAAAAACCAGTAATTTCAATTTTTAAATAATCTCCAAAAGTTTTAGCAACAGAAACATCTGTATTATAGGCGTATTCTGCTTTTAAATTAGGATTTGGTACCACCACAAAACCTGGTTCAGAATCAAAAATTTTACCAACATCGTCTACATTAGGAGATCGAAAAGCAGTAGAAAAATTAGTGCTAAATAACCAACTTTTTTTAGGTCTAAAAATTAAACCTAAACTACCCGTTAACGCACTATCATTTATATCTGCTTTAGTAAAAGGAAAAGGGTAGAATGTAGTATCAAAAGTAGCATTTAAGCTGTAAAAGTTATAACGTAAACCAGATTGCAGTACCCATTTTTTAGAAAAATCATGTTGATTAGAAACATAAAAACCTAAAGAAGACCAATTGGAATCTGGGTATCTACTTGGTCCTTTCTCTGAAATATTGGTGTCAATATCTGTATTTATTCCTGTAGAATTTACATCATTAAAAACGTATTCTGTACCGTAAAATAAGTTGCTTTTTTTACTTAGTTTTTTAGAAAAATCTAAATTTGTAGAATAAGCAGCTACTTTTTCTATTCTTGTTTCTCTTAAATTATCATTAAAATCTCTACTAATTCTACTTTCTTCAAATTTTTGATGTGTTAGTCTTAAAGTAACATTATCGTAGAAAGAATTATTACTACTATTGTTAAGTTCAAAATTGTTCATCATCCATTTTTGAGGGCCATAACTCCATTCTCCATAACGAGGATTTTCATCTTTAGTTCTTAAATGTCTATCATATCTAGAGTAGCTAGAAGTTTCAGATAAATGAAAACCATACTCAAAATTCCAGTTTTTGTTCGGTTTAAATCTCACTTTCTGCATTAAATTCGTTTGTGTATAACCTGTTGGAGTTTGAATTTTAGGATTTGGATTGATAATTACAACATCTTCATTATTTTGTCTTTCTACATAAAAATTTCTTAAATATTCTTCTGGGCCATTGCTTCCCATTCTTAAATCTCCATAATCATTATGACTTAAACTAGTAACAAATGCCCATTTTTTGTATCCTAAATTAAAATCTGCATGATACGTTTTTTCTTGATTAGCAGAAGAAAAACGCGTAAACGCATTTCCTGTAATTAAAGCTTTTTCATCAATAGATAAACTTGGTGATAATGTTTTAAAACTCATTACAGCACCAACAGCATCGCTACCGTAAATTACAGAACCTGGACCAAAAATTATTTCTGTTTCTGCTATGGCAAAAGGATCTAAAGAAATGACATTTTGAATATTACCAGCTCTAAAAATAGCATTATTCATTCTTACCCCATCAATTGTATATAATAATCGGTTAGTTGCAAAACCTCTTATCATAGGGCTTCCTCCTCCTTGTTGGCTTTTTTGAACAAAAACTTTACCAGAAACCGTTAATAAGTCAGCAGCAGTTTGCGTGTTCATTAACTCTATTTCTTTGGGCGAAATAGTACTAATTTTAGCTGCTAAATCAGACGTTTTTTGTTTCCATTTAGAGGCTGATATAACAATTTCATCAATATTTAAAATTGTAGGTATTAATTGAAGAGTAAAATTGATTTTCTTTAAATCTAAATAATTTTTAGTTTGTGTTTTAAAACCAAAGAAACGGATTTCTAAAATTTCTGCATTTTTAAAATGGCTTATATCTGCTTGTCCTTTTCCGTTTGTTGTAACGTAATTATTTGTTTTTTTGTTAAAAACAGTTACTTGATCTAAAGGTTCTTTGGTTTCTTTATTTGTGATTGTTAAAATCTGAGCACTTGCTGTAAATTTTAGTAAAGTAAAAAATAAAATAAAAGTAATTTTTTTAGCCATTCTAAGGTTTTAAGAGGGAATAAAATTTTGTTTTATCTATCAAAAATCATGCCTTAAGGATAGAAAAATAATAATTTTAAGACTTACTTAATTCCATTAACTCTTCTATAAAATTTCTTGAATTAGATAAACGAGGAATTTTGTGTTGGCCTCCTAATTTTCCTTTCTTTTTTAACCAGGTATAAAACAATCCATCTTTTGCTTTATGTATTTTAGGCAGCATTAAGGTCATGTTTTTATAGCGCTTTGCTTCATAATCAGAATTGATGGCTTTTAAAGCATTGTCTAAAATTTCTGTAAAATAAGGCAAGCTTTCTGGTTCTTTCTCAAATTCAATAAACCACTCATGACCACCTTTATTTTTACCGTCCATAAAAATAGGTCCAACTGTATATTCTTTAATAATTGAATCTGTTTTTTCGCAAGTCAGTTTTAAAGCATCTTCTACATTTTCTATGTTTAATTCCTCTCCAAAAACATTTATATAATGTCTTGTTCTTCCTGTAATTTTTATTCTGTACGGTTCTAAAGAAGTAAATCGGATTGTATCACCAATCATATAACGCCATAAACCACCGTTTGTAGTAATAATTAAAGCGTAATCAATATTTTTTTCTACATCAGCAATACAAATTGCTTTAGAACTTTCTCCTGTATAATCAGACATTGGTATAAATTCATAGAAAATACCATAATCTAACATCAATAATAATTCGTTAGAATCATTTTGATCTTGAATGGCAAAAAAACCTTCGGAAGCGTTATAAGTTTCGTAATATTTAAAATCTGCTTTTGGTATAATTTTTTTGTACTGTTCTCTGTAAGGATTAAAGTTTACGCCACCATGAAAATACACTTCTAAGTTTGGCCAAACTTCTAGAATATTATTTTTACCTGTTCTTTCTAAAATTCTATTTAATAAGACTAGCATCCAACTTGGTACACCGGCTAAACTTGTAATATTTTCGTTAATTGTTTCATCAATAATTGCTTCCATTTTGGTTTCCCATTCGCTCATTAAAGCAACTTCTTGACTGGGAGATGAACTAAAATCTGCCCAAAAAGGCATGTTTTCTATAATTATTGCAGACAAATCTCCAAAATAAGACTCGTTGTCTTTATAAACGTCAGAACTACCACCTAAACGTAAACCTTTACCTGTAAAAAGTTGTGTTTTTGGGTTGTTGTTAATGTATAAACACAACATATCTTTACCGGCTTTCATGTGGCAATATTCTAAAGCTTCATCAGAAACTGGTATAAATTTACTTTTAGCATTTGTAGTTCCGCTACTTTTAGCAAACCATTTTATATCTGTAGGCCAAAATAAGTTTTGTTCTCCTTTTCTACAGCGTTTTATCATTGGCTCAAAAGTTTCATATTTCTGAATGGTTACTTTTGAAACAAAATCTTGATAATTTTTAATTGAAGAAAATCCTTTTTCTTTTCCGAATTTAGTGTTTCTGGCATTATGTAAAAGTTTTAAAAGTAACTCGTTTTGTACATCAATAGGATATTTTAAAAACAACTCAATTTGATGCTTCCGTTTCTTTAAAAACCAAGAAATTATAGAATTGATAATTTGAAACGCCATAGAAATTCGTAAGTTTGTTTAGTTGTATTTAGATACGAAGATACCTTTAAAATCGAAAAATAAAAAGGTTAAAATATATTATATGAAGTACCAAGGAGTTTTAAAAAAGATGATGACAGAAAATGCTGAAGAAATTCAGTATTACTTAGATATGAAGACAGATTTTATCAATATGAATCAGTTGTTAAACAAAGAGATAACATTGTCTTTTGTTACTTACGAGTGTTTAAATTGTGGTTTAGAAAAGAAAATATACAGACAAGGTTTTTGTAAATCTTGTTTTTTTGAAATACCAAATGCTGCAGATTGGATTATGAAACCAGAGCTAAGTAAAGCACATTTAGGGATAGAAGATAGAGATTTAGCTTACGAGCAATCTGTACAATTAAAACCGCATATTGTGTATTTAGCAAATTCTAGCAATGTAAAAGTGGGTGTTACCAGAAAGCAACAAGTGCCAACACGTTGGATAGATCAAGGTGCACATGAAGCGATAGAAATTGTAGAAGTACCTAATAGATACTTGGCAGGAATTACAGAAGTTGCCTTAAAAGAACATGTTGCCGATAAAACCAATTGGCGTAAAATGCTAAAGAATGATATTGAGGATGTAAATTTAATTGAATGGAGAGATAAATTAAAAGAATTTATACCAGATGAAGCCAAAGCGTATTTTATAGAAAATAATGCAGAAACCAATTTAAATTTTCCTGTTGTAAAATATCCGTTAAAACCTAAAAGTTTAAACTTATTAAAAACACCAACTTATTCTGGGAAACTTGTTGGAGTAAAAGGACAGTATTTAATTTTTGAAGACGAAACGGTTTTTAATGTAAGAAGTAACGAAGGTTTGGTGGTTTCTATTGAAGTTTAAAAGATGAAAAAACTTCTTTTTTTTGTTGATGATTTTATCTTCGTGTAAAAAAGAAGTTAAATATTATCCTTCAAAAAGTTTTTTTGTAGAGTATAATCCAATAGAAATTATTATTGATGATTTAAGTTTTCAAGAAATCACAGATTCAATTCGGAATGGATTATACAGAAAAGAAAAATATTTTATAGAATTAGAAGACATTAATTTTAAGTATAAAATAGTTCCTTTTGCTGATACAGGAGGATATATTAGAGAAAGAAATGGTTTGACTATTAGAAATGATAGTTTAGATTTATTAAAAGGAAATTTCCCTATTGATAATTTGTCTAAATATTTGAAACTTCATTATGAAAATAATGATAAGGAATATTTTTATGCTAGTTATTATAAACGTGCCTTTATAAAGTTGATTTTTGAACCAACAGATAATTCAAGAAAATTGAAGAATAGAATTTTGCATACTATTCAAGTTTATAACCAAACTAACATAAAAAATAAAGATAGTATTGATTTTCATATAATGTTAGATTATTATTTAGATAAAGTTTATCCTCAAACTATTCCCCGACCAACTCCTTTGAAAAAAGAAAATTAATTATGAAAAATAACTTATTAAAAGTAGCATTAGCACAAATTTCACCAGTTTGGCTAAACAAAGAAAAAACACTCGAAAAGATTGAAAAATCTATTATTGATGCTGCAAAAGAAAATTGCGAACTCATTGTTTTTGGTGAAGCTTTATTACCTGGTTATCCGTTTTGGTTAGCATTAACAGAAGGTGCAAAATGGGATTTAAAAGTAAATAAAGAAATTCATGCACATTATGTTCGTAATTCTATTACAATAGAAAAAGGCGAATTAAATTCCGTTTGTAAATTGGCAAAAGAAAATAATATTGCTATTTATCTAGGAATTATGGAACGTGCACAAAATAGAGGAGGACATAGTATTTATGCTTCTTTGGTTTATATAAATGAAGTAGGAGAAATAAAGTCTGTACATAGAAAATTACAACCAACTTATGATGAACGTTTAACTTGGGCTCCTGGAGATGGAAATGGTTTACAAGTACATCCATTAAAAGAATTTACAGTTGGTGGCTTAAATTGTTGGGAAAATTGGATGCCTTTACCAAGAACAGCTTTATATGGTTTAGGAGAAAATTTACACATTGCAGTTTGGCCTGGTAGCGATCATAATACAAAAGATATTACAAGATTTATAGCAAGAGAATCTCGCTCTTATGTAATTTCAGTTTCTAGTTTAATGGCAAAGTCAGATTTTAATGATGATGTTCCTCATGTAGATAAAATAATAGAAAACGCTCCTGATATTTTAGCAAATGGAGGTTCTTGTATTGCTTCTCCTAATGGAGAATGGTTGGTAGCACCTGTATTGCATAAAGAAGGATTAATTATAGAAACCTTAGACTTTAATAGCGTTTTAGAAGAGCGTCAAAATTTTGATTGTGTTGGTCATTATTCTAGACCAGATGTAACTAAATTACACGTAAATAGAGAAAGACAAAGTACAGTTTCTTTTGATGAATAGTTTTTAAAAGAATTGTCACTTTTAGCACAATCGAAAGGTCTTAATATTAAGATTTCTCGACTGCGCTCGAAATGATAAATATTTAATCAATACTATGATTTTTGAACAAAAAGAAATTCAATTAACACCTTATAAAAGAGGCTTTCATTTAATAACTGCAACAGTTTTAGATAATTTTACTGAGGTTAAAAGCATAAAAAAAGGGTTTTTAAAAGTGTTTATAAAACACACTTCTGCAAGTTTAACCATTAATGAAAATGCAGACGCTACAGTGCGTTTAGATTTTGAAAGTCATTTTAATAAAATGGTTTCAGAAAATGAGCCTTATTATATTCATACTTATGAAGGATCTGATGATATGCCAGCGCATATTAAAGCTTCTTTATTGGGTTGTTCTGTAGAGATTCCTGTAACAAACGGAAGGTTAAATTTAGGAACTTGGCAAGGAATTTATTTATGCGAACACAGAAATTATGGAGGTTCTAGAAAATTAGTACTTACCGCTTTTGGAGTTTAGTTTTTACTTTTAACTAATTGTTCTATAATACGCTCTACGCCAAAATTGTCATTACTTTCTGTAGTATAATTTGCAATTTCTTTAATGTCTTTGTGTGCATTTTTCATGGCAAAACTAAAATCTGCTTCTTGTAACATTTCGATATCATTATGGTAATCACCAAAAACCATTGTTTCTTCTTTGGTAACATTTAAAATTTGCTGAACTTCTCTTAAAGCATTTCCTTTATTAGCTTTTTTATCAGAAATGTCCAGCCAATTTGTACCAGAAATTTTAATTAATAAATCGTTTCCGAGATCTTTTATTACTGGATAAATAAATTTTTCTGAAGATTCAAAATGATAAATAGCGATTTTTAAGAAATCATCCTTACTCGCAAAATCTATTAAATCATCAACAATTTTATAATCATTATAATATTCTTGAAATAAATTGATAAACTCTTGATCAGTAGATTCAATTAAAGCAGTGTCTTTTCCACATAAAACAATATTAGCACCTTCAACAAGTCTTAATGCTGTAATTATTTTTATAATTTTATCAGCAGAAAGTACGTTTAAAACTAATAATTCATCTTTGTGTTTTGCCAAACCACCATTTTCAGAAATTACAAAAATTTCGTTTATAATAGCTTCAAATTTAGAAACAATAGAATTGTATTGTCTTCCACTAGCTGCACAAAAATGAATGTTTTGTTGTTTTAATTTACTAAAAAGCTCAAAGAATAGCGGACTTACTTCGTGTTTTGAGTTTAGTAGGGTTCCATCCATATCAGAAACTACTAATTTTACTTTAGATAAGTTCATTTTTAGTGTTGCTTTTAAAGTAAATTATAAGATGTGTTTTGTAGAGTTTCTTTCTACTAGATCTGTTTTAACAATAATTGTTTTTGGTTTCTTTTTAACATCTATTTTGTCTTCTAATCGATTAATCAACATTTCTGCTGCAGTTGCTCCCATCGTTTCTCCATGTTGGCTTACACAAGTCATTCTTGGGCTAGAGTGTCTTGCTAAAATTCCGTTAGAAAAAGAAATGGCAGAAAAATTTTCAGGAATTTTACGTCCTTGTTTTGTGGCAACTTTCATAGCGGCTATTGCAGAAGATTCATCTGTAGCTATTACAGCATCTATAGTATTATTTTTAAATATTGGTTCTAATACTTTTTCGTAATTCTTATAATTATCATCAATATTTATAATTAGATTTTTTTCAACTTTGATATTATGATCTTCTAATCCTTTTAAATAACCTTGTTGTCTTCTTCTTCCTATTTCTAAATTATTCATCGTAGAAATAAAGGCAATGTTTTTATGACCAGATTTCACCAAATAAGCAACGGTACTTCTTGCACTGTCAAAATTATCTGTAACTACTTTATCGCACTTTAATTTATCAGCAACTCTATCAAACATTACAATAGGAGTGCCATTATCTAACACTTCTTTAAAGTGTGTAAAATCTCCTTTAGAAACTGTTTCTTCTGCAAGAGATAAAATAAAACCATCTATACTTCCGTTAGATAACATTTCTATGGTTTCTACTTCTTTTTTAAAAGATTCGTTAGAGATACAAGAAATTATCTTATAACCTCTTTCATTTGCAACTTGTTCAATTCCGTTAAAAACTTGCGCAAAGAAATAGTTTAACATATTCGGAATAATAATTCCGATAGTTTTTGTTTTTCTACTCTTTAAACTTAATGCATTAAAGTTAGGCTTGTAGTTATTTGCTTTGGCATATTTTTGAATTTTTTCTTTAGTGCTTACGCTAATTTCATAACTGTCATTCAGTGCTTTAGAAACAGTAGAAATAGAAACATTAAATTCTTTAGCAATGTCTTTTATGGTAAGTCTTTTCATAATTAGTTAAAAAATTAATGCCTAAAATACAAAAATCCCTTAATATAGAATCGAAAATTGTTTATTTTACAATTTTATAATATTAGATGTTTTTCTAAGCTCTAAAAATAGAAAAGTATAAAGTATTAAATACTCTAAAGTTACAAACCATAAATTTTCTTGCCAAGGTGTATTTGAATAAGCTTGATAACTAAAAATAATTACAAGAGACCAAACAAGAGGAAATCGGTACTTAGTGAAAATAGATAGAATTAAAGGTGTAGCTAAATACCAGGGATGTACAGTTGTTGCTGTAAAATAATAAAAACACAAACCAAACAAAAGTGCTGTAATTAGCTGTTTTTCGGTTTTATTTTTTCTAAAAAAAGTAATAGCTAATAAAAATAGAATTGTAATAATAGGAGTGATTTTACCTATAATAGCAATCTCATTATAACCTCTAAATAAGTAGCCAATTTCTCTAAAGATGTAATAAAAACTGGCATTAAATTCAAAATTCCGAAACCAAAGTCCAACAGAATTTGCATAATTATCTATAAATTCTGACGAATAAAAAGGTAAAAATAAAACAATGATTGTTGCTAATGTGATTAAATAAAAAGCAATCAACTGATAATGTCTTTTAAAAAAAGGCTCTTTTTTATTTACAAACCATTGATAAAATAAAGGCAAGAATAAAAGCGGAATTAATTTTACAGAAATAGAACAAGCCAAAAGTATTGCTGCCCAAATCCATTTTTGTTGATGTAATTTGTAAAAACTCCAAATTAAGAAAAATAACATAACAGGCTCAAAATGTAAGTTTCCTGTCATTTCTATAATGATAAACGGGTTTAAAGCATACCAGAAGATATTTTTTATGGGGAGATTTAATTTCTCTAAAAGTTTTTTACCAAAATATAGAATTCCAATATCAGCAAGAATAATGATTGATCTTAAAACAATAGTAGCTCCAAAAATACTTTTACTAGAAAATAAAGCAGCAATTAAGAAGCAAAGTTGGTTTATGGGAGGGTAATTTGTGTAATGACTTCCGTTCATTTCTCCCATACCATTATACAATTCAGAAGCTTCTGTAATAGGTTGTAAACCTTTTTGAATAAAAGTTTCTGGTAAAGATAAATACGGATTTAAACCGTTTAAAATCATTCTTCCATCCCAAATAAATCGATAAAAATCTTGTGATAAATTAGGGTTTGCAAAGAGAAATATCAACCTAAAAAGAATTGAAATTCCAACTAAATTAGAAAATGAAATTTGCTTACTTTTAATCAAAAAATAAAAACATGCAAAGAGAGAAAACCATAAGAAAAGTAATTTATTAAATTCGGTTCTTTCTAAGAAATATGCAAATAAAAAATATAGAATGGCGCTTATTAAAATAAATAAGATGTTTTTATTTTTAGTAAAAAAAGACATTATGCTTTAGAAAATATTGATTTAATAAACACATAAGTAAAACCAACAAAAAGCATAAAATGAAAAGGAAAAAGTCCAAAATCTCCTCCTTGATCTCCAACAATAAAGGCACTATACATTCCAAAAACAAAATACAAAGCCAATAGACCTTCTAAAACAACATTAAAAGAAAGTTTCTTTTTTATGTATTTATTTGTTTTCCAACTATCTTTTAAACCTGTAAGATTAAATTTTGGTGTTCTTACAAATTCACTTTTTTTACCTAAATGACCTTCTAAAACAGCAATTGTATTGTGTAAAGAAAAGCCCATTGCAATAGAAAAGAAAGTAAAAAAAGAACCAATATATTTAATGAATTTAACAAAACCACCACCATAAATACTTTTAAACATGTGCCAATAACAGATAAAAAAGATGATAGAACTTAAAACAAAAAAGCTCATCACATAAAAATATACTTTTAAGTGTGCATATTCATTTTTTATGTACAACATGGGTATGCTTAAAATTGCCACCAAAAAGATACATGTAAACATAGAACTATTTAATAAATGTAATAGACTATGAATCTTTGTTTTAAAAGGAAGGTTTTTACTAGTAATAACCCTCTTAGTCATTTTTTGGAAATTTTCTGCCCCACCTTTATTCCATCTAAATTGTTGAGATCTAGCAGCACTAATTACAACAGGTAGTTCTGCCGGAGTTTCTACATTTACCAAGTATTTAAATTTCCAGTTTTTTAATTGCGCTCTGTAACTTAAATCTAAATCTTCTGTAAGCGTATCACCTTCCCAATTACCAGCATCATAAATACACTCTTTTCGCCAAACACCTGCAGTACCGTTAAAGTTTATAAAATGTCCTTTACTGTTTCTACCTACTTGCTCTAAGGTAAAGTGTGCATCTAACGCAAATGCTTGTACTTTTGTAAGTGTAGAATAATTTCTGTTGATGTGCCCCCAGCGTGTTTGTACCACACCAATTTTCGGATTTTTAAAATAAGGAACAGTTTTATACAACCAATCAGGGTTTGGTAAAAAATCAGCATCAAAAATAGCTATAAAGTCTCCTTTTGCTATTTCTAAACCTTCTTTTAAAGCACCAGCTTTAAAACCTTGTCTGTTAGTTCTTCTGATGTGCTGAATATCTATACCTAAATCTCTAATTATTTTTACCTGTGCTGCTGTAGTTTCTATAGATTCATCCGTAGAATCATCTAGAACTTGAATTTCTAATTTTTCTCTTGGATACTCAATTAAAGCAATATTTTGTAACAAGCGTTCCATTACATATAACTCGTTATAAACCGGTAATTGTATGGTAACAAAAGGAATTTCTTCTGGGTGAGAAAAATCAAATTTTTCTGAATTGTCTAATTTTTTCCTTGCTTTTAAGTAATTAAAAAGTAAATTTAATTGCGCTAATGCATACATAAAAATAAGTATTAACGAAATGGAATAAATTAGAATGATCGTATATTCTATAATCACTATTTAAAACTGTATTTAAAAATCCAACTTAATATCTTTATGCCTGCAAATATAGAACCTTTTACCGTACCTGAAACTTTTGAGACACCTATTCTGTTTCTATATTTCATGGGAATTTCTGTATAAGTTAGTTTTTGTTTTAAAGCCTTTAATTGCATTTCAACAGTCCAACCATAGGTCTTGTCTTGCATATTTAAAGCCAGTAGTTTGTTGTATTTAATAGCTCTAAAAGGACCTAAATCTGTAAATTTTGCTCCAAAAAATAATTTCATTAAAAAAGTAGCTAACCAATTTCCAAAAATTTGTTGAGGTGTCATAGAACCAGCTTCTCTTAATTCTTTTACACGAGAACCAATTACAAAATCGATATTGCTGTCAATTATAGGTGCAACCAATTCTGTTAATTGTTCGGGATAATCAGAATAATCCCCATCTAAAAAAACAATAATGTCTGGTTTTTTTTCTTGTTTACTGATGTAATCCATCCCTTTTAAACAGGCAAAACCATATCCTTTTCTGCTTTCTTTTAAAACAGTTGCTCCAGCGTTTTTAGCGTTAATTTCGGTATTATCTGTAGAGTTGTTGCTAATTACAACTATTTCATCTACAATTTTAGGGATGTCATTAATAACATTTGCAATAGAATCTTGCTCGTTATAAGCAGGAATAATTACTTTGATAATCGTTTGTGTCATTTTAAATCATTTAGACTATTTTCTCTTTTAAAGGATAAAAAGTCTGTCCATTCTTTTATTTTTTTACCATTTGCATATTTGGATGCTTTTACCAATTTCTGATTTTTATAAATTAAGCAATATCCATTTTTTTCATTATGTTTTAATTGACATTTATGATTTACATAACCATTTTTATCATAAAATAACCACCAATTGTATTGCTGTCCATTTATATAATGTCCTTCTTTTTCTATAACAGAATTATTAGCGTAAAAGTACCAATATTTGGTTTCTAAATTGGCTTTAAAGCTACCTTCTTTTTTTAAACTACCATTATTATAATAGAATTTCCAGTAATCTATTTTTTTGTCATCTAAAAGCCATCCTTCTTGCTTCAATTGACCGTTTTTATAATATTGTTTGTCATATTTTTTTTGACAAAAAGAGTTGAGGCTCATCAAGAAAAAAAAGAAAAATAGGTGTCTTTGATTCATTATTTTTTGTTCACTAAATCCATTAAATCAACATCATTTCCTAATAAAACATCCG
Organism: Polaribacter sp. Asnod1-A03; assembly: GCF_045063585.1. NCBI lineage: Bacteria > Pseudomonadati > Bacteroidota > Flavobacteriia > Flavobacteriales > Flavobacteriaceae > Polaribacter > Polaribacter sp. Asnod1-A03. The sequence continues at coordinate 2,812,201 of NZ_JBEFOE010000009.1, forward strand.
TAGGATTAATTCTTCCTTCTTCTGGTCCGTTTTCTAATTTTAAAACTCCTCTTGGGCAAACTGCAGAACAAACCCCACAACCAACACAACTAGAACGTACAATATTTTCTCCTTTTTGAGCGTAAGATCTTACATCTATACCTTGCTCACAATAAGTAGAACAGTTTCCACAAGAAATACATTGTCCTCCGTTTGTAGTAATTCTAAATCTTGATTTAAAACGTTGTACAAATCCTAAATAAGCAGCTAAAGGACAACCAAACCTGCACCAAACTCGGTTACCAAAAATTGGATAAAAACCTGTACCAATAACACCTGCAAAAATAGCACCAATTAAAAACCCGTATATATCTTGTATGGTTTGTGTTTTAATACCCAAAACTTGGTACTCTTCGGTAAAAAAAGTGTAAAGAGCAAATGCTGTCATCACTAAAACAAAAATCAATACAGAGTGAATTACAATACGCTCTACTCTCCAAGAAAGTAGAGTTTTACTAGAAAGTTGTCTGTACGGATCTCCTAAAGTTTCAGCCAAACCACCGCAACCACAAACCCAAGAACAGTACCATCTTTTTCCGAAGAAATAAACCATTACTGGTACAACTACAATTGTTAAAAGGACTCCCCAGACTAAAATAAAGATTCCTAAACCACCACTTGCAATTAATTCTTCTAAATTCCATTTAAAGAAAAAATCGTAATCTAAAGGAAACGCATTTTTAAAATCGTACCAAGGTTGATTAAAACGAACTAAAATTTCTGGAATTAAAAAAGCAAATACAATCTGAAAGAATAAAACAGAAGTGGTTCTTAAAATTTGATACTTGTTATGACGGTATTTTATATACATTCTAACTGCCATAACTGTCATAACAACACAGTATAAAAACCCGTATAAAAACCATTGACTTGCAGGATTACCACTAATAGATTTACTAATAGGATCTACTAAATACACCCAATTTACAATTAGATCTTGTTTAAAATAAAGTAAGATGTAAAATGTTACCAAAAAGATAAAAGCAAACCAACCAATCCAACCACGGTTTGTAGCTGCACTTAAAAAAACACCATCGTTTTTAATACCAGGTTTCCCTAATAAAATAACATCAGGAATAATAAACATTAATGCCCCAATAATCCCCAAACCAAAAGTTAAAAACCAAGCCAAACCAGGGCTATCGGCAGCCAAACCTTTACCCGATTTTTTAGCTAATGTATAGCTTAAACTATGATGTTTACCAGATATTTTATATTGATATTGTTTACCTTTCTCTTCCCAGTTTTTTTCTGAGTTGTATTTAGCAATTAAAGCATCATAATAATTATTAGAGGCTTCAAAAGCACCAATAACTTTATTAGAGAATTGGAAAATATTTAAGTTTTCTTCTGTTACAATAGCTTCTGTAAGTTCAGTTTTTATTACCTCACTTTTATAACCTTGTTCTTGGATAAAAGTATCTAATTCTGGTTGTGTTAAATTAAAAGAGCCTGTAAAAAGGATGCCTATGAAGAAGGTTAATCCTGTTAAAAAGACGATTAAACCTGATTGTTTTATAAGTTTCAAAATAAGTATAAGGTGTTATGAGTTAAAATTGGATTTTTTTGATGATTATGTCATTTAATTAGTGACTAAAAATTCGTTTCCAACTTTTCTTTTTTAAAGTGATGTTTGTATTATTCTCTTTATTGAATTTGGCTAAAATTTCAGCCTCATGTAATTTAAAAAACTCAGGGTCAAAATTTGCATCGGCTAAAAATTCTAATACATGTTCTATAGATTGATTTTCGGTTAACCATTTGTCAAAAATCTCATGACGCATTCTAATTCCGAAAGTATTGATGCCTAAAAACTTGTTGGTGTTTTTATCAAAAGAAATAGTAATACATTTATGATCTGTTGGATGTTGCCATTGAAAATAGGCTTCATTATCTTGTTTACTTCTTTCGCTAAAAACCCATCCGTATGTTTGATATTCTATGTCTAAAAATTTAGCAGAATTAAACCAATGACCAGGTTTGTATGCCGTTTTGTTACCGCAAATTGTTTGAGCAAGTGTTTCTCCCATCATTCTACCTGTGTACCAAACCGCTTCAATATTTCTACGCTGTCCTATCGCTTCATGTTGCTCTGCGCAATCTCCAATAGCAAAAATATCTTTTACATTGGTTTCTAAAAAACGATTCACTTTTACACCACGACCTAATTCAATTCCAGAATCTTTTAAAAAGTCGATATTTGGTGTTACACCAGCAGTTAAACCAACGACATTACAAGGAATTTCTTCTCCTGTTTCTTGGATAACAATCGATTTTACACGTCCGTTTTTATCAGATTTAATCTCTTTTAAATTGGTGCTTAAGCGTAAATCTATGTGATGTTCCTTGATATGTTTGTTAATCATTTCAGACTCTTGGGCAGGTAAAACCCCATTCCAGAAGCTATTTTCTCTTACTAGAAAAGTAACCGGAATTTTTCTACTTCTCAACATTTCTGCCAACTCAATTCCTATTAATCCACCACCTATAATTACAGCTCTTTTACAAGTCTCTTTATTAGGTGCATATTTTTCTAGTTTTTCTAGATCTTGTTTATGATACATACCCAATGTACCTTCTAAATCTTGACCTGGCCATCCAAATTTATTGGGTTTAGAACCTGTTGCAATAATCAATTGGTCGTAAGAAAGTTTAGAAGAATCTTTAAACGCTAATTCTTTCTTGTCAGTATTTACATTACTGACCAAACCTTCTCTTAGTTCAATGTTGTTTTTTTTCCAAAACCAATTTTCATAAGGTTGTGTATGTTCAAACTTCATATGTCCCATATATACATACATGAGGGCTGTTCTAGAAAAGAAATATTTTGTTTCTGCAGAAACAATCGTTATTTTATTATCAGAATTTTTTCTGATATGTCTTGCTGCAGTAACACCAGATATTCCGTTACCGATTATTACAATGTGCTTCATAGGATGATTAATTCTTAGGGGTTAAGTCGTAGCTAAAGTTAAGAACTTAAAAATAAAATCAGTTTAGAATGGTTTTAAATAGTGGCTTTAAAAATTTTGTAAGTTGTTTTAAATTCTTTAGACTGATGTTGTAATTAAAACATAATCAACCAATAATATGCAACAAAATCAATTTAAAATTATAATTACAGCACTTTTAGCATTTAGTTTACAATCTTTAGCACAAGAAGAAGATACAGATAAAAGTAATATTCAAACCTACACACCTTCCAAATTACTGGATAAAGGCCAGTGGGACGTTAAGTTTTTTAACAACTTATATACAGAAACTAAAGGAACTTACAACGGGGTAAAATCAGACAAGGCAAGAGAAACTTATTTTACATCAACTTTAGATATTTTTACAGGAATTTCTGATAATAATCGATTAAATGTAGGTTTGTTATTAGAATATAGGTCTAATGTTATTAATGATAAAAATGCTACTGCTGTTTTTGGTTTTAATGATGATGTAAACTCAAGAAATGGTTTGTCTTCTTTTGCACCTGCTTTAAAATGGCAACCCATAGAAAGTGTGGGTAATTTCTCTGTTCAATCTGCATTTCATATCCCTGTTATTTCTGATGAGTCTGATGCAAATGGAGTTTATTTAGATCAAACAGCCTATATATTTCAAAACCGTTTTTTCTATGATTACACTTTTCCAAGCGGAAATTGGCAATTATTTACAGAACTAAATACAGAATATAATTTTGGTAATGAAGACAGTTTTGCAAATAAAACTTATGTATTAGCACCTGGTGTTTTTATGAGTTATTTTCCAACAGATAAATCTACTATCTTAGGATTTTTGCAACATTACCAGCGTTTAGGAGATTTTGAACAAGATTTTACATCCTTAGGTTTTGGAGGAAAATATCAGCTAAATGAAACTATAAATTTAGAAGTTTTGTATAGTAAATTTGTACGAGGTAACGATACTGGTTTAGGACAAAGTTTTAACATTGGTTTAAGAGCTTTATTTTAGAAAAAGAATATTTTTAGAGGAATTATGAAAACACAAAAATTCCTCTTATTAGCAATTCTATTTTTACAGCTATCATGTAAAAGTCAAACCAAAAAAATTAACGGATTAAGTTTTGTTGCGTCAAGAGATAAAATTGATACAACACATACAAATTCAGTTTTAAGGGCACAAAGCAATTATGTTGCATTGATGCCTTTTGGTTTTATAAGAGACTTAGCATTGCCAGAAGTACAACACAATACAAGCAGACAATGGTTTGGAGAAACCAGGAGTGGTTTGTTGCAATATGCAAAAGAGTTCCAAAAGAATGATGTAAAAATTATGGTAAAACCACAACTTTGGGTTGGCCGTGGTTATTTTACGGGAGATATAGTAATGGATTCTGAAGAAAAATGGCAAATTTTAGAAAAATCTTATTCAGAGTTTATTTTGGCGTATGCAAAAGCAGCCAAAGAAATTAATGCAGATATTTTTTGTATTGGTACAGAGTTAGAAGAATTTGTAATGAATCGCCCAAAATATTGGCAAGATTTAATTACTCAAATTAAATCAATTTATAAAGGAAAACTAACTTACGCAGCCAATTGGGACGAGTATAAACGTGTTCCCTTTTGGACTGAAATCGATTTTATTGGTATTGATGCATATTTTCCTTTAAGTAAAGAGAAATCGCCAACGGTAGCAGATTTAGAAATAGGCTGGAAGCCTCATAAAGAAGAAATAAAAAGTATTCAAAAAAAATACAACAAACCAATTATGTTTACAGAATTTGGTTACAGAAGTGTAGATTATACAGGCAAAGAACCTTGGGATGCAAACAGAATTGAGGGTAGTATAAATTTACAAGCGCAAGTAAATGGTTTGCAAGCCATACACAACCAATTTTGGAAAGAAGATTGGTTTGCTGGCGGTTTTGTTTGGAAATGGTTTCATAGACACGATAAAGTTGGGGGTATAAATGATAATAGATTTACTCCGCAGAATAAGCCTGCAGAAGAGTTAATTAGAAAACTATACAAACAATAGCATATCTTTTAAATATGATAAATATTCTATTTAATAAGAGATTTTAAAGGTAAATTTGAGAGTAAAAATTTAAAATATAAATTATGAAAAATATAATTGTACCTATAGATTTCTCTAATCATTCTGAATACGCACTTAAAACAGCTGCTTTATTAGCTAAAAAACACAATGCTACTTTGTTTGGATTGCATATGTTAGATATGCAAGATATGTTCTTAACAGAAAGTGAATTTTATCAGCATGAAAAAGCCGTTTTCTATTTAAAGTTAGCAGAAAAAAAGTTTAAAGATTTTTTAAAGAAAGATTATTTAGAAGATGTAAAAGTGATTCCGATTATAAAAAACTATAAAATTTTTAGTGAAATAAATAGTATTTCAGAAGAAGTACAGGCAGATTTAATTGTAATGGGATCTCACGGAACAAGTGGTATAAAAGATTTTTTTATAGGTTCTAATACAGAAAAAGTAGTTAGATATTCAGATACACCTGTTTTAGTGATAAAAAATGAAATGTCTAATATTGATTTTTCTGATATCGTTGTAGCTACCGATTTCTCAGAAGAAAGTATTCCTGCTTATAAGAACATGTTAAAAACATTAGATTTTTTAAATGCAAGAAAACAAGTTCTTTACGTTAATTTGCCAAATGAAAATTTTAAAACAACTACAGAAATGGAAAAAATGGCAAGTAGTTTTTTAATGAAAGCAGAAGGCAATACAGATAGATTAATTAATGTTAACTATGTGTGCGATAAATCTATAGAAAAAGGGATTTTAAATTTTTCTAATGCTGTTGGTGCAGATTTAATTTCTGTAATTACACATGGTAGAACAGGATTATCGCATATTTTTGCAGGTAGTATAGCAGAAGATGTTACAAATCATTCTACCTTGCCAGTTATTACGTTTAAAATTTAATATTATAAATGAAGATTAAAGCCTTTTTAACCACTTTTTTTATTTCAATCTTACTATTTTCTTGTGCAGAAGATAATGATATAACAGTACCAAGAAACTTACAAGAATATATAGAATCTACATCCGATGGTAATTTTGGAGACGTTGTTGCTTGTGCTGCAAGTATTAGTTCTACAGAATGCTACATTTTTTATTACCCAGAAGAAGGGGCTACAGATATTAGATATTATGAGGCAGACAGTTTAAATGTAGATGAAACCGATTTTTCTAATTACAGAAGAAAAGTTTTAACAAATTCTGATGTTTTTGGTGATAAATTAGGCATGTTTTATAGAGAAGATGAAGACGATAATTGGTGTTTAGTAACCTATATGTTAGATGGAGAATTGCATAAATCAAACACAATTCGTTTAAAAAATGCATCAAGTCAAACAGGTTGGACGGATGAGGTGGCTATTGCATACCCAGAAACTTTAACACCAAATTTTACTTGGTCAGATTATGGTATTACAGATACTACAATTTATTTTCAAGTAATTTCTGAAACAGAAGATGATACCTTTGTTTCTGGAACTTGCACAGAAGATACTTTTTTTCAGTATTACGATACTTCTAATGTCGTTTTTAATATAAATGAGGATGATTTGCCAGAAGATGATCTTGTAGAAGATACAGAATACCAATTTACTATGATGGCTGTTAGCGATGATAATTGGGTTAATTTTGTTATTGAAGAGACTTTTATTCCTAAAAATCTGCAAGAATATTTAGACGAAAATTCAGATAAAACGATAGAGGAATCCATTGCTTTTGCAGCAAGTAATAGTTCTGATAATAGCTTAACTTATGTGTATTATTATCCTTTAGTTGGTGCATCTGCATATAGATATTACGAAACCGATAATGCAGATGTAGATGAAACAGATTTTTCTAATTATAGAAGAAAAGATTTATCAGACGCTGCTGTATATGGTGGTAAGTTAAGACGTTATTTAAGAGAGGATGATGATAATGAGGGTTGGTGTATTGTTACTTATATTATTGGTGATGTTTTATATAAATCAGAACCAGTTAGAATTAAAAGTCAAACTAGTCCAACAGAATGGTCTACAGAAGTAACCATAACATATCCACAAACATTAATGCCACAATTTACGTGGACAGATGGTACAGCAACTACAAGTGAAAAATATTTAGAGATACTAACCAATAGTGATAGCGAAGTGCTTTCTGCAACCTTTACTACAGATAAAACTTTTCAATATTACAATGATGCTAACGTAATCTCTTATATACATACAGATACGCCACCAACATTAATTTTTAGTGATGAGTATGATATTGCTATTTTAGGGTTGAGTAGCGATAATTGGGTTAATTTATTTATACAAGAAACATTTTTATCAGAATAGTGAGTTTTAAAAACCTTTTGTTTTTTATTTTTTTAGCATTTTCATCACTACTATTTTCGCAAGAAAAAACAATTGTAGATGTAAAAATTAAAGGACTTAAAAAAACAAAAGTTAGTTTTATAAAAAGTCTCATTTTAACCCAAAAAGGTCAAGTTTTAGATTCTTTAGCACTAGAAAAAGACATCATTACTTTAAAAAGATTGGCAGGGGTTAGTCATGCTTATTATCAAGTTTATCATTCGCATCAAAATAATTACAATGTTTTTATTCATGTAGAAGAAAACTTTACAATTTTACCAGAAGTTAATTTATGGACGACTACTAATCAACAGTTTTCATATAAATTAGGGCTGTATGATTATAACTTTTTAGGAAGAAATATTGTCTTTGGTGGATTTTATCAAAATAACGGATTCGATTCTTACGGCATCAATTTTAAAGCACCTAATTTGTTTTCTAAGAAATGGGGTTTGTCTTTAACGCATCAGAATTGGAAAAGCAATGAACCTCTTTATTTTAGAGAAAGGACGGCAAATTATTTATATAATAACATTTCTTTCGAGGTTTTAGGGTTGTATCAAATAAACCTTAAAAATCAATTGAATTTTGGTGTAAATTTTTTTAATGAAAAATATAAATATCTAACAGGATTCACATCTCCGTCTATTCCTCAAAATTTAGACTTAGATAAAATGTTGGTTAAATTAGTTTATTCTTATGATGATCTAAATTACTTTTACCAATATATAGATGGTTTTAAAAGTATTTTATATACCCAGTTTGTAACGTCAAAAAATCCTTTTCAAAAAGATTTTTTAATCGCTTGGAATGATTTCTTTTTTTACAAGACCATAAAAAATACGGGTACGTTTGCCAACAGGTTGCGAGTTGGTTTTGCTTCTAATGAAGACTCTCCGTTTGCACCATTTGCCATCGATAATAATGTTAATATACGAGGTGTTGGTATTTTGGTAGATAGAGGTACTGCGGTTGCTGTTTTAAATTCTGAATATAGAAAAACTGTTTATGATAAAAACTGGTTGGTAATACAGTCTAACTTTTTTGTTGATGCAGGTACTTGGAGAAACCCTGGAGGGGAACTGAATGATTTTCTTAAAAGAGAGAACTTAAAGGTTTATTCTGGTATTGGATTACGTTTTATCAGTAAAAAAATATACAATGCTACGTTTAGGATTGATTACGGTTTTAGAATTGTAGATAAATTGGGCGCATCAAAAGGTGGTTTGGTCTTTGGACTGAGTCAATATTTTTAAATTAAGATTATTTTCTAATAAATCAAAAAAAAAGTATGATGAGAACTTTTGCAATTGGAGATATTCATGGAGGCTTAAAAGCGTTACTTCAAGTTTTAAATAAATTAGAATTACAAGAGGGTGATAAGCTCATTTTTATGGGAGATTATGTAGATGGTTGGAGTGAATCATCGCATGTAATTCGATTGTTAATTAAGTTATCACAAAATTTTGACTGTGTTTTTATCAAAGGAAATCATGATGTTTGGTGTTTAAATTGGTTAAAAGATAGCAATGATGTAAATCCTTCTTGGTATTTACATGGAGGTAAAGAAACAATGGAGAGTTATGCAGGTTTTTCTGAAAAAGAAAAGCAAGAACATCTTACGTTCTTAGAAAACTTGACATTGTATTTTATAGATGAAGAAAACAGATTGTTTTTACATGCAGGTTTTACCTCTTTGCATGGCGTAAAAAGAGAACGATATCAAGAGTATTTTTATTTAGACAGATCTTTGTGGGAAATGTTGGTTTCTATGGACAAAAATATTGGAAAAGACTCTGTTTTTTATCCCAAAAGAATACAACATTATAAAGAAATTTATATTGGTCATACTCCAACAACCAATTATAATGAACCGAACCCAATGAATATTGCAAATGTTTGGAATGTGGATACAGGTGCAGCTTTTAAAGGGAGAATAACCGGTTTAAATATAGATACTAAAGAATTTGTACAAAGTGATGAACTGCCCAAATTATACCCTAATGAAACCGGTAGAAATAAGTAAACTGATGAGTTTCTGAGACTTTTAAAAATCAATCTTTTCTACCTAAAGGATATATTTCTTGCTGTAAAAAACCTTTTGGAAATTTTTCATCACCTTCAAAACCAAGTTCTATATCTCTACCAGAATGGGGTATGTAATTGGTTTTAAATATATAATCCCAAATACTTAAGGTAATTCCAAAATTCACACCATTTTTTCGGTCTTCTGGCAATACTTTTACATGATGCCAAATGTGCATTTTTGGGTTGTTTAAAATGTATTTTAAAAAACCATAATCCCAATTGATATTTGCGTGATTTAAGTGTCCAATAAAGATGTTGAAAAAATGAACCATAGCCACATCTTGTGCAGAAAAACCACCAATAATTGCTAGCGGAATGTATTTTAAAGAATTATAAACTACAGGCTCCATCCAATGATAACGTAAGTGTGCGGCAAAACCCATTTCTTTTACCGAGTGATGCACTTTATGAAAATTCCATAGAAATTCAAAAGTATGTAACAATCTGTGTGTCCACCATTGTACAAAATCGATGACGATAAAAAAGATAAGAATACGCGCAAAAAAAGGTAGTTTATTAATTTTTAATAATTGAAAATTATCAATAGACAATCCCACAATACCTAGTACATCATTAAAGAATTCTGCGGCAGAATTAGACAATGCAATCAATACAATCAAGTTTAATAAAAAGAAATTAAAAAACATATAAAAAGTATCTAGCCAAAAATCTTTTCTAACCAAAGACTGGTTTTTTCGCCAAGGAAAAATAGCTTCTAAAGCCCAAACAATTAAAGAAATTAGAATTAATCCGTAGAAATAATTTTCCCAATTTAATTCCATTAAAACAGATTGTTTTAAGTAGTTCCAATAACCAAAATATGCATCTTTTACGATGTCTAAATATTTGTTCATATACTTACAAATTTACAAATACAAGAAGTTAGTTTTTAAGAGATGCTTATTGTATTTGTTTATAATAGCATTTAGCTTTTATATTTTTTAAAAGATAGTCGTAAATTAATTTTAATAATTACAATGCTTCAATTTCGAACCCCGCACCTTTAACTGCTGTTACTATTTCTTCTGTATTTTCATCATCTAAAGTAACTTCTAAGATTTTATCAGGATGCTCTAAATCTACCTTCCATAAATCTACCTTGTCTAAATTATTTAAAACAGGTGTTACAGATTTAATACAGCTACCACAATGGATGTTTGTTTTGTATTTTACAGTTGTCATAATTTTTATGTATTTAATTAATTGTTATGTTTTTTAAACGTAAACTATTGGCAAGTACAGAAATCGAACTCAAAGACATGGCTGCACCCGCAATCATTGGGTTTAATAAAAAACCATTTATTGGGTACAAAATTCCGGCAGCAATAGGTATGGCAATCATATTGTAAATAAAAGCCCAAAATAAATTTTGTTTGATGGTTTTTAGCGTGGCTTTAGATAATTGAATGGCTTTGGAGATTTGTTTTAAATCTGAATGCATTAAAGTAATGCCCGCACTATCCATGGCAATATCCGTTCCGCTTGCCATGGCAATACCTACATCTGCTTGTGCCAAGGCGTGTGAATCGTTTATACCATCGCCAGCCATGGCAACTACTTTGCCTTTTTCTTGTAATTCTTTTACAAAAACCCCTTTTTCTGAAGGTAGAACATTTGCTTTAAAATTTTGTATGCCCACTTTTTGGGCGATTGCTTTAGCAGTTTGTTCGTTATCACCTGTAAGCATGTAAATCTGTACGCCCATTTGTGTTAATTTATCAATAGCAATAATAGAGGTTTCTTTTATACTGTCTGCAACTGCCATAATACCGACTACTTTTTCGGCTTTACTAATGTAAACAACGGTTTTGGCTTCTTCTTTTAAGTAGTTTGCTTTTTTAGATAAATCATCAGGAATGGTAATGTTATTTTTAAGCATGAAACTTTCATTTCCTATTTTATAAAAAGTATCATTATACATTGCTTCGGCACCTAAACCAGTGCTACTTTTAAAAGCATCAATAGTAATAATGTTTTCTGTGTTTTTTTGTTTTAAATCTTGCACAATTGCTGCTGCAATTGGATGTTCGGATTGTGCTTCTATTGCTAGTATAATTTGTTCTAGTGTGGTAGATGCAGAATTATCCTCCCAAATTACATCGGTAACTTTTGGTTTTCCTTGGGTAATAGTACCTGTTTTATCAAGAATTAAGGTATCAATTTTATAAGCTGTTTCTAAAGCTTGTGCATCTTTAATTAAAATACCTTGTTGTGCCCCTTTACCAATCCCAACCATTAATGCGGTTGGTGTAGCCAAACCCAAAGCACAAGGGCAAGCAATAATTAAAACGGTAATAGGTGTTAATAATCCATAGGTTAAGATGAGTTCTGGTGCTAATACATACCAAATAATAAAGGTAATAACGGCAAGAGAGATGACAACCGGAACAAATATGCCTGCAATTTTATCTGCCATTTTCTGTATTGCAGGTTTTGTAGATTGCGCTTCTTCTACTAGTTTGATAATTTGAGAAAGTAAAGTGTCGTTACCAATTTTGTTAGCTATAATCCTTAAAGATCCCTTTTGGTTGATGGTGCCTGCAAATACCTTGCTTCCTTTTGTTTTTTCAACAGGAATGGGTTCACCAGAAATCATGCTTTCATCAATAAAAGAAGTGCCTTTTTTTACTTTTCCGTCTACAGGTATTTTATCTCCTGGTTTTAAAATGATGAGTTCTCCAATTAAAATATCATCATAAGAAATTATTTTTTCTTCTCCGTTTCTAATGGCAGTTACTTTTTTAGGTTGTAAACCCATCAATTTTTTAATAGCAGATGAGGTTTTGCTCTTTGCTTTTTCTTCAAAAAAACGACCTAATAAAATTAAGGTGATAATGATTACCGCAGACTCGTAATACACGTGTGGAGATAAGCCTTTGCTTAAAAAATAATTGGGATTTACCGTATTAAACACACTAAATAAAAAAGCAATACCTGTGCTTAAAGCCACTAATGTATCCATATTGGTAGATAATTGTTGCAGCCTTTTCCAAGCAATGCTGTAAAATTCTGCACCACTATAAAAAAGTACCGGAAGCGAAAGTATTAACAAAACATAATTTTGATAAGGAATTAGATCCTTTAAAAACATAGATAAGATAAAAACAGGAATTGCAAAAACAGCTGCAAAAATCAATTTATAGGTAAGTGTTTTTAAGCGTTTTTTCTCAACGTTTTCAAATTCTGTTTTAGTCTTTTCAGGAGAACCAATCAGCAATGTAAAGCCAATTTCTTTTACTTTTTTAGCGATTTCCTTTAAAGAAATAAGGTCTTTATTATAAGTAATAGCTACGGATTTATTTGGGTAGTTTACAGCAACTTCTGTAATTCCGTTTTGTGGTTTTAAATGAGATTCTATGCTCATTGCACAAGAAGCGCAAGTCATGCCTGTTATTTTATACTGTTCTTTCATGAGGTAAAATCTTTTAATCATGCAAAGGTAAATAGGTAAATCTGCTTAGATATTACAAAATTATGAAGATTTGTTATACAATTATGATGTTACTAAATACTGTCTAAAGATTGATGATTTGGGCCGTTCTTTTTTTTGAATTGAGTAGGTGACAAACCGGTTTCTTTTTTAAACTGATTAGAAAGATGTGCTACACTGCTGTAGTTCATTTGAAAAGCAATTTCCGACAATGTGTATTCTTTATAAAACAAAAGTTCTTTTACATGTTCTATTTTTTGTTTTAAAATAAAACGCTCTATGGTAATACCTTCTATAGAAGAAAAAAGTCTACTGAGATAAGCATAATCATGCTGTAATTCTTTAGAAATATAATCAGAAAAATTAATGGTTAAAGGTTCTTTTGTATGATGGATTTGATTTACAATTAAAGATTTAATCTGGGTAATTATTTTTTGGTTTTTTTCTAAAAGCAATGCAAATCCTTTTTCTTCTAAACGCTTACTTAGCTTTGATTTTAAAGCGTCATCTATTTTAGCATTACTTTCTAATTTACCCAATTGCAATTGTTTTACTGTAATGTGTAAATCATTACAAATCTCTTTAACCGCGTCTATACAACGCGGGCAAACCATGTTTTTTATGTAAATTACAGTAGAGTTCATAAGAAGATATAAAGATAAAGGTTCTTTTTTAGTCTTAAAAACTGATTTTAAATGAAAGGAATTTATTAAGCTAAAAAAGAGGGTTTTTAACTATATTGTTTTAATGTTTGTAAAATTATAAATACTCTAGAAATGGATAAAATATTGATAGTTTTAATTATTTTGAATCTCTTAGTAATTGTTTTTGTAATATTTATTATTAATAAAAAAGGAGGAATTGGATATTTAAAAAATAGGTTTGCTTTATTGAAAAATATTTCAAAACAAGAAGGATATAGTAATTGGCATTATCAAGCAAGAAAAAATATTTTTGAGAGTATGCCATATCAAGAAGATAGTATTGTTTTTTTAGGAGATAGTATTACGGAGTTTTGTAATTGGAATGAATTTTTTATGCAGTTAAATATAAAAAATAGAGGAATTAGTGGTGATGTTATAGAAGGTGTATTTAATAGATTGGATGAAATAATTGCTGCAAAACCTCAAAAAATATTTTTAATGATTGGTACAAATGATTTAGGAAATAGAAGAAGCATACATCAAATTACTTCTGATTATGAAAAGTTAATAAACATATTAATTACTAAAATGCCAGAAACTACTTTATATCTTCAAAGTATATTACCTACTAAAAATAGTCTTAATAGGGATAACAATATTATTATAGCAATAAATAAAGAAATAGAAATGTTGGCAAATAAGAACTCTTTAATTTATATAAACCTTTTTGATACTTTTAAAACAGCCAATAATCAATTAAATATGAGTTTATCTTATGATGGGTTGCATTTAAACGGAAAAGGTTATTTACTTTGGAAAGATGTAATTATAGAATATGTAGAAAGCTAAAAAAGAGACAATTAACTAAACAGAACAATCCTGATTATATGTAATTAAGATTGTTCCGTTAGGTAATTATATTAAACCGCTTTTATTACTTCCTTAAAAAGCGTAATCATTTTAGGTTCTGCTTCACCTGCAATAGCAATGATTTCTGCAATGTCTACAGGTTGTAAATTTTTAGGGTCACACTCGTCTGTTAATACAGAAATAGCAGCACAAGGTAAATCTAGTTGTTTAGCTACAATAACTTCTGGCACAGTACTCATACCTACAGCATCAGTTTCTAAAATTTGAAGCATTCTGTATTCTGCTCTAGTTTCTAATTGCGGACCAAGAACACTTGTATATACGCCTTGGTGTAATAATATACCTTGTTCTTTTGCAATTTTACAAATTTTAGTATTTAGTTCTTTAGAATATGGTTCTAACATATCCGCAAAAATATTACCAAAACTATTAGCGCCGTTAAAGGCTAAAGGAGAACTTCCTTGTAAATTGATGTGGTCTTCAATCAACATTAAATCACCTTTTTTGTAATCTAAATTAATTGCACCAGCAGCATTAGAAATTAATAGATTTTTAATACCTAAACCATGCATGGTTCTAATTCCGTAAGTAACTTCCCACGCATTGTAGCCTTCGTATAAGTGAAAACGACCAGACATTACAACTACTTTTTTGCCAGACAATTCCCCGTAGATTAATTTGCCAGAATGAAACTCTACTGTGGCTTGTGGAAAGTGAGGAATATCTGAATAAGCAATTTCTTTTTCAATAGAAATTTCGTTTACCAATTTACCTAAACCTGTTCCTAAAACAATTCCTATTGCTGGATTTATAATTCCGTTTGATTTTAAAAAATCGATTGTTTCTTGTAATTGTTGTTTTTTCATCTATTTATAAAATGTTGAAATGCCGGATGATGTTTTATATCTTCAAAAACATCTACATCATTTAATTCTTCTAACAAAAATACTTTTTTATCTTGTAAATCATCTAAAGTATCTTTTCTAACTGTTTCTGTTCCCCAATCTTTATTTTTAAATATTTTTTCTTGCAAAGCATTCATGCCTAAAAGGTAATAACCACCATCTTCTGCAGGGCCAATAACAACATCATTTGTGTTTAATTGTTGAAAAGCATTTTCTATATCTTCTGATGTTAAATCATACAAATCGCTACCAATGATTAGTACTTTTTTATAACCAGTATCGAAACTGTTTTTAAAAGCATTTAACATTCTAACCCCTAAATCTTCTCCAACTTGTTGGTGTTTTTGATAAATTGTTGCATCCCAAATATCATTTTCTCTAACTTTTACAGAATAATACACTGCTTTATCCGAAGAAACTTTAGAAGAAACTTCTTTGGTTTTTTGTAGTAAAAATTTATAAATTTCTAAAGCAGTTACATCGCCAACAGTTTTAGCCAAACGTGTTTTGGCCTTACCTAACTCTGGGTTTCTTGTAAATATTAAGAGTAAGTTTTTACTTTTCAATTTTTTTTCCATTGATGAAATAAATTTTGAGGAGAAAGAATAGAGTATAGATGTTATTTAAACACAATAGTAAGTACAGCGAACTACTACTGAATACTATTTATCGTAGACTTTTTCTCCTTTTTTTAACCATTTGCCCCAGCTTTTATTAAAAGCGTGCACTTTCTCTGTCGTGTTACCTATGGTATCCATTACTTGAAAATCATTATTTTTCCACTCAAAAATTCCTCCATATAAATTATAAACATTTGTATAACCTTGTTTAATTAATTTATTTGCAACCGTTTCAGACCTAATTCCTAATGAACAATACACAACAATTTTAGCATTTTTATCTTTAGGTAATAAATCAATAGTTTTGTTTACATCAAAATGATTGTAACCTACATAAATAGCATTTTTTAAATGACTTACATTATATTCTTCTAACTCTCTTGCATCTAATAAAATAGGCTTGTTTTTAGGCATAGCCAATGTTTCTACAGAGATATAAGGTACATTTTTATGATTCCATTTACTTAGTAATTTATCTAAGTTTTTTTGTGCTGAAACTGTAGCATTTATCAATAAAAAAAGTATGAATATTTTTTTCATTTTGTGTAATTTATAATTGAATTCCAAACCCTTGTAAACCTGTTTCTATAGGAGGCAATATTTCTGTATTGTCCCAAATACCAGTAATTATGGTTCTAGAATATTCTTCTGGTAATAACCCATTTTGCATTAGTTTACTAGTTAATTTGTAATTGTAATCTAAAGATTTATGGGTAAACCTAAAATTACTATTAACATCTTCTAAAATAACGTACCAAACTGAAGGATTACCATCATTAGCGGGCATTCCAATAACACCAGGGTTTAACCAAAGTTTATTTTCTTGTTGATGATTAAAAGGCAAACCGCAATGGCCAGCAATAATAACATCTGCATTTGCAGCTTTAAAATTAGGTTCTTTTACAGACCAATTAGTAGATTTATAAATAAATTCTGATACATTAAAATAAGAACCATGTACTACGGAAAATCTCTTTTTAGCAAACTCAAAACTGATATTATTTGGTAATGTTTTTAGAAACTCTAAACTATTTTCTGATAATTTACTTTGCGCATACGGATACCACATTTGAGAAAAATTATCGCAACGAGAACCTTCTCTAAAATCGCAACCACAATCTTCTGCATTTTCTCTTAACTGAATTTCTACATTACCAGCAATACTTCTTGCTCCCCATAACTTTAATAATTGCACACTTTCTTCTGGTTGCGCACAATATCCGATAATATCGCCAGTGCAAATACAATTTTCTGGTGCAATATTTTCTTTTTCAGCAATTTGTTTTAAAGCTTCTAAAGCTTGTAAATTGCTGTAAACTCCACCAAAAAGTAGTACTTTGTTAGATAATTTACTTAATTCTGTTGTTTTCCGATCCATTTAGGAATAAAATATAAAATAGTACAGCTTATTACACCCCAAAAATTAGACCATAATAAAGCAGAATATTTTCCGGTTGTAAAAATTAAAGCTTCCGGAAAAAGACCAAAAATAAGTAAGAAACCGAATACTAAACCACAGAAAACACTTAAATAAAAGCTAATTCTTGGCACTTTTATTTTCCAAAAAATAAACATTGGTGTCAAACCAATTACCATGGTACCAGAAATGGTGGTTGCTGATAAAATTTCGGCATTTAGAAATACCGGAATGGTTCCTAAAACTGCCACAGTAATCATGGTAATTCTACCAAAAGATACTTTTTTACCTAAGTTTAAATCTACTGCGATTAGTTTAGAAAATGATGAAAAAGTAGAATCTAAGGTGGATGCCGCAGAAGTAATCATAATAAAATTAATCACTAATAAAATAACGACACCTAAAGCCTTACCAACTTCTACTGCTGCATGTGCTTTTATTCCTTTTGTTTGTGCATACACACCAATTAAACTGAATAATATAATACAAATTGCACCTAAAACACTTGCCCATAAAAAACTATGTTTGGTCACTTTTGGTGAAGATATAAAACCTCTATCTGTTAAAACTGGATCGTGAAAAGGATAACTAAAAGATTGAATTACGGCTGCAAATAATAAATTTAAACCGAGTTCAAAGCTCCACGTTCCAGAAGACATCATTTGTTCTGATGAAAAATCTTTAGTTGTAAAAATGGTTGCTAAAATAATGACTAATAAAATAGAAAATAACACCATTTGAATAACATCTGTAAAAATAGAACTACTCAATCCTCCTTTTATGGCGTAGGCTAAGGTTAAAAAAGTAAATATTAAAATAGATGAATAATAAGGTGCACTTCCTTGTTCTCCAAAATAATTACCAATTACCATGGTATTACTCCAAACTTCATTAAAAAGTCTAAAAGCAATTAAAATAGAAAAAACTGCCATGGCTTTTTTTCCGAACTTATATACAAGAAATTCGTGAATACTTTTAAAACCACCTTTGGTTCTTAGTTGATAAATAATGATACCTGCAACTGCAAAAGAAACATAATAACCCGCGTAAGCAACACCACCTACCAGGCCATAGGCCAATCCTAAATCGGCTGCATTAGTAATACTTTTTGCAAAAATCCAAGAGATAATTAAACTCCCTGTTAATACTAAGGTATTTGGCGCTTTTTTCTTATTTACTGCTTTAAAAAACTGATCTGTTGTTTTTGCCAAAGGCGACAAAAAAAACATTGTTAAGCTTGAACAAATAACTAAAATCCATTGCCAATTTATAACTTCCATACTTTTATTTTCTTTGTTTTTTTAGTTGTTCCACCAAACTTTTACATCCAAACTATTTCCGTTTGTTGCTTCGTCTGCGACTGCATAATTTTCTGAATTTAAAGAAGCCGCTTCTGCTGGGTAAGGCATTCTTACGGGAATTACCCCGTTGTTTAAACTTGCGGAAATAGCCTTTAATGCAGGGTATCCTGTTCTTCTGTATTCTATCCAACCCTCGTAACCATTAATTACAGAAGCAATCCATTTTTGTGTAATAATTTGCTCTAAAGGAGTTTTAGTAGCATCGTTAAAGTTTGCGTTTACGGTTAGGTAATCCGTTGGTAAAGTAGTATTCCAGTATTCAAAAGCTTGTGCCACTCCGGTATTGTATAAAGTTTCTGCATCCGTAGAAATTAATCCTTTTTGTGCGGCTTCTGCTAATAAAAAGCTAGTTTCCCAAGCGGTTATAAAATTAGCATCTAAAGTAGAAGAATCTTCTCTAAAAATAATTCCTGCTAAAGAATAATCTGCCAAAGCAATCGACGTAGAAGAAGCGTCAATTCCGTTAATTAAACCATTAAATTCATTTGAACTAGAATTAGAAAAAGGTCTAAACATAGTTTCTATTCTGGTGTCATTTAATTCCTTTAGAATTTCTTCCATAGTTTCCGAAAGGACAAAGTTGTTAAAATCCCCAACTCTTAATTGAGACAATCTAAAGCTATTTGGCTCTGTATTTGTAAAATCAAAAATTGCATTTTGTGAGTTGTTTTTGATGTAATTTCCTTCTGTAAATAACGTTTGTAATTGATTAGCAACATCTACTTTATCGGAAATACGAATTAGATATTTTATTTTTAATGAATTTGCAAACAGAATCCAGCTATCTAAATTTCCATTGTATAAAATATCACCTTCTAAAGCAATAGAACTTGTGTATGCATTAATTGCTGCAATCCCTTTGTCTAAATTGTCTAGAATTCCGTTTTCACTCAAATAAATATCTTCTTGCAAATCGTATGCAGGCGTTACTGTTCCGTCAATTCCATTAAATGCTTCAAAATAGGGTACATCACCAAACAAATCTGTTAAACCTGCGGCCATGTATGCTTTTAAAATTAAAGCAGGACCTTCGTAAACAGCATAGGCTGTAGTTTCTTGTGCTTGTTTTAAAATAATTTCATTATCACGTAAATTGGTGTAAAATATTTCCCAAGGATTTCCTCCCAATTGCGGACTTTTTAAATCGTGTCTATCAAATAAATTAAAATCTAAAGCGGTTCTGTGTTGTGCTAATAAATCTCCAGCTACAAAACCTTCATAACTCATGTTTTCTCCAAAATCGTAAATCACTTGTCTTAATAATAAACTTGGTTGTACGGCAACAGGTTCGTTAATATTGGTGTTTAATTCTTCGAAATCTTTGGTGCAACTTGCCAATGTAAAAGCAAAAATTGCGAGTGTATATATAATTTTTTTCATGATGTCTTTTTTTAAAAATCGAAACTAACTTTAAAACCCAAACTTCTACTTGTAGCATAACTCATATCTTCTACACCGCTTACAAAACCGTTTCCTTGCACAGATAATTGTTCCGGATCAAAGTGTGGGTTTTCTGTAATTACAAACAAGTTGTTTCCGATAAAAGAAAAGTTCATGGTTGAGGGATCTTTTAATCCTAAGAAACCTTCATCTAACTCTAAAGTATAACCAATAGAAAACTGACGTAATTTTAAATAAGAAGCATCATATACATTGTTTTCTTCGTGATTTCTGTCGTAATATTGTCTGTAATAACTCTCTGCAGTAATGGCAACCGTATTTTGTGCTCCAGTATTTACATTTACTCCATCTGCAATAATTCCTTCGGTTGGTCTGTATAAAGTTTCTGCTAATTGTCCGCCAACGTTTCCTAAAGCACGAGTTCTAGATACAATTTCGCCACCTTGTCTCCAATCAAATAAGAAACTCGCATTCCAGTTTTTGTAAGAGAAACTATTATTCCATCCTAAGGTGAAATGAGGATTGTAATTTCCAATTTTAATCAATTCATCACTGGCAATATAATTACCAGTATCATCAATTAAAAACTGACCGCTTTCATTTTTTTGATAACCGGTTCCGTAAATATCACCAACTTGTCCGCCTTCTTCTGCCTGAAACCAAACCGTTTGGTTAGCACTGTCATAAATTCTACTATAAGCTAAAGTTAATCTACCTTCTTCTTGTGGTAAATCTTTTATTACAGATTTGTTAGAGGCAAAATTAAATGTTGTATTCCATTTAAAGTTTTCAGTTCTAATTGGTGTTCCTCCTAAAATAATTTCGAAACCTTTGGTATTTACTTTTCCTCCATTAATTACTTGTTGATTGTATCCTGAAGAAATGGCAATTGGTAACGAAATAATTTGATCTACTGTGGTTGCATTGTAATAGGTAAAGTCTACATTTAATCGATCTTTAAAGAAACGGACATCTGCACCAATTTCATAAGAGGTAGTAGATTCTGGTTTTAAGTTGGCATTTGGGATAAAATCTTGGTTGCTAAATGTAGGTTGACTGTTGTAAGTTGTTTGCGATACAAAAGCACCTGAAGTTTGATATGGATCTGTATCATTACCAACTTGAGCAACACTGGCTCTTAACTTTGCAAAAGAAAATACTTCTGGTAATTCTGTATAATTTGATAAAATAAAACTTGTAGAAAGTGATGGGTAAAAGAACGATGTTCCGTCTACAGAAAAAGGAGTTGCTAAAGAGCTAGACCAATCGTTTCTACCGGTAATATCTAAATATAAATAGTTTTTGTAACCAAATTTTGCAATTCCGTATAAAGAGTTAATTCGTTTTTTAGAATCGAACTGAAAAGCCTCAATAGGAGAAGCAGCATTGTTTAAACTAAAAATACCTGGTTGTGCTAAACTAGTAGTTTGCAATTGTTTTGTAGAAGCAGTTTGGTCTAATCTGTTTCCTCCAAAAGAAACATCAAAAGTAACATCTCCAAATTCTTTGTTGTAATTTACTAAGAAATCTGTGTTTACTTCTCTGTAAAAAACATCGTGTTCTGCATAGGCTCCGTTACTAAATCGGTTAGAACTAAAATTACGTTTAAACTTTCTTTTTTCTGATGAATAATCCATTCCAGAACGTAACGTAATACTTAAGTTTTCTGTAAATTGATGGTTGATGGCAACATTACCATATACACGATCTCTATTAAAAGAATTGGTGTTTTCGTAAAGTGTAAAAAACGGATTGTCAAAATAAGTATAATTAAAAGAATACTGTTGTACGCCTTCTAAACCAGGTTGCCAATAATCTCTTAAACTATCAATATTTAAAGATCTTGGTCCCCAAGCAACCAAAGCATAATTGGCATTTTCACTTCCGTAACCATTAGACGGCCTGTTATCACTACCAGAATTTACATAATTGATAGAAGCCGTAATTTTTGTTTTTTCAATTGGATTGAAATTCAATTTAAAAGCAGCTGTTTTTCTGTCTAAATTTACACCCGGAATTATAGATTCGCTATCTAAATTGGTTAAAGACAAGCGGTAAGAACCTCTATCAAAACTATCAGTAATAGAAATGTTATTGATAGTTGTAATACCTGTTCTGTAAAAATCTTTTAAATTATCTGGGTTAGATTTAAATAAAGTAGGTGTAATAGATAAACCACTGTATAAAGAAGTATCTCCACCACGAACTACCGTTCCGTCTGGCAAAGTTACAGGACTATCAAACTGAGCAATATAATTATCGTCATCTAATTTTGGTCCCCAAGAATAAGAAATTAAATCGTTGGTTCCGCTACCCAAACCATCTACGAATTTAAAATTACCTGCGTTTCCTTGTCCGTATTCATTTTGAAATTCTGGCAAACGAAAAGCATTGTCAAAAGTAATTGAAGAGTTAATGCTAATTCCTAATCCTTTTTTCTTGTCTCCGTCTTTGGTTTTAATAACAATCACTCCGTTAGAAGCTCTTGTTCCGTACAAAGCGGCAGCACTTGGCCCTTTTAAAACAGTTACCGAAGCAATATCATCTGCATTTACTTCCATACCACCGTTACCAAAATCTATTTCTTGAAAACCAGCTGCTGCCTCGTTACTAAAATTAAAAACGGTGTTGTTGTTAATTGGAGTTCCGTCTACTACAAAAAGTGGATTGTTGTTAGAAAAAGAAGCCTCACCACGAATGGTTATTTTTGATGAAGAACCCACCCCAGTTGCACCTTGAGAAATTGAAACTCCAGCTAGTTTACCTGATAAATTGTCTAAGAAATTAGGTGTTTTTACTTCTGTTAAGTCTTTTGATTTTATTTCTTGTACTACGTAACCCAATTCTTTGGTTTGCCTATTTACACCCAAAGCAGTTACTACAACTTCATTTAAACTGGTTGCCTCTTCTGCAAGTTGAATATTAATTATTGTTTGATTATTAATAGCTACTCTTTGAGTTTGGTAGCCTAGATAAGTAAAAGTAAGAAATTTGTTTTTTGAGGATACAATTATGGAGTAGGTTCCATTAATGTCGGAAGTTGTTCCGTTTTTGGTTGTAGAAGAGATACTGACGTATGGTAGTTTTTCTCCTGTTTTTTTGTCAGTTATTGTACCCGTAATTTTAGTTTGCGAAATGCTAATGCCAGTAAAGAGCAAGAACATCCACATGAAAAGTTTTTTCATTCAGTATGGTTTTTGTCTAAAAAGTTTGGTTTGTATTGATGATAAAATCAACATGTGTACAAAGTACAAAAAAATAGAGGAAATATTGGTAAAAATTATTGTAAAAATGAGTTTTTGAGAAAATCAATAATTTTTTAATAAAAATATACTATTTAATTTGTGAATAATATAATTTATTGAAAATTAAAAAAAGATTATAAAAAAGTATTTATTAGTGTGAATTTATACTTTTTTATAATCCTTATTTTTTAAAAGTTTAATGTCTTTTTTTACTGTTTTATGCGACTACACCTTGACAACTACTTCCAGCGCCAGCAGTACAACCATAACAATGTTGATTGATAATAATATTTCTGTTTTGTAATAAGTCTTCGTTGTATTCAGAAATGTGTTTTACTTTAGAGTTAACTTTTAAATTTAACATCTGATTAAAATCACAATCATACAACCAACCGTCCCAACTTATAGAAAGTGTGTTTGTACACATTACGTTTTCTACCGCAATAGGGTTGTATGCTTCTACTAAAGAATACATGTAATCTTCGTAATTTTCTGAGGCAATTAAGTAATCTAAAAAACGACTGATTGGCAAGTTTGTAATGGCAAATAAACTGTGAAAATCAATGTCAAAATCTGATTTTAAAGCTTTTTTAAAATCGTTTTCTAAAGCCATTTGATCTCCTGGTAAAAATGCACCTGAAGGATTGTATACCAAATCTAACTTTAAGTCAGAATTTTCTAAACCATAGCCCACAGCATTTAGTTCTTGTAAAGCTTTTATCGATTTATCAAAAACACCATTTCCACGTTGTTTATCCGTTTTTCCACGCGTCCAATGTGGCATTGAGGAAATAACGTGTACGTTGTGTTTTTTAAAAAAATCAGGTAAATCATAATATTTTTTATTGGCTCTAATAATGGTTAAGTTAGAACGAACAATAAAATCTTTAATTCCGGCTTTAGAAGCTTCTTCTACAAACCACCTAAAATTAGGATTCATTTCTGGCGCGCCACCTGTTAAATCTAAAGTATGTGCTCCTGTATTTTTTATGACTTCTAAACATTGCTGCATAGTTTCTACAGTCATAATTTCTTTTCTGTCTGGGCCTGCGTCTACGTGGCAATGTTCGCAAACTTGGTTACACATGTAACCTAAATTAATTTGCAAAATTTCTAATTTCTTAGGACGCAAAGGAAACTGATTTGTTTCTTTAATTTTTTCAGCAAAAGTTGGTAATTCTCCGTCTGCAAAAATTCCGTTTGATAGAATTTCCATTTGACGAGAGGTGTTTGCAATATCGTTATTTCTTGCTTTTAAAGATTTTGTAGCCATATATGCTAAACTTGTTTCAGTATTTATTTTAATTTCTTTGTATTATTTACGAAAAAAAGTATGGTTTGGTTTTTTATTAATCAAAAAGTAACTTCTTCTTTTTAGAAGAATAAACAAGTAAGATAATTATCTACTTACATTTCTAATTTATTAACTTTATTCATCATTTGAACACTGTGTACCAAGGTTGCGCCACTTTTAATAGCAGCACCAACGTGCACAGCTTCCATCATTTCTTCTTTTGTAATACCACGTTGTAAGCCGTCTTTAGTGTAAGCGTCTATACAATACGGGCATTGTTCTGTATGTGCAACTGCCAAAGCAATTAAGCTTTTTTCGCGAGCAGTTAATGCGCCTTCTTCAAATACTTTACCATAATAATCAAAAAATTTGTTACCTAATTCTTCGTTCCATTCTGTTATTTTTCCGAATTTTCTTAAATCGGTAGCATCGTAATATGTTTTAGACATTTTTTGTTATTTTAGATTAAAACGGAAAGATAAAGAAATTATTTACCGTTTAAAGTCCAATCGTATTTTAGATAACTGATTTTAGCTTTTGGACCAATTTTAGTTTCTGAATACTGATTTAAAAAGTCGATGACAGTTCCGTTTTTTGTAAAATGAACTTTAAACCAATCGAAGATTGAAGATATTTGAATTTTCTTTTCTGATATTTTATTTCTAGAAGTATCGTTTACAAATAAGGTCATTAAGCGTGTTAATTCTGTATCGATGTTATTTTCTGTAAAAGCAAAATTTGCCAATTTAGGGCAAGAACCAGAAGCACAATTTACACCAACATGAATTCTTGGGTCAAAAAAGTTTTTAAATAAAACTTCATGCTCAATTTGATCTAAAGTATAAGTTTTGCCAGCAACTTTTGCAAATGGAGTTTTCCAAGCAGTTTTGCCATTTATATTAATATCTGTAATACTTTTTAAAGGATAATTGTCTAAAATTATTTTGATGGTATATGCATTGTAAGCATTAATCCAAAAAGCTTTTTTTTTGTTAGTAGACCAAGAATTATCTGGTAAAGTGTTTTCTAAATAAGCTAAAAATTCATCTAGTTTTGCTTCGTCTTTTTGTAACGATTTATAATCAACTACTCCGTCTTTGGTAACGTGTTTTTGTAGTAAATCGTTAAATATTGAGGTTTGTGCATTTACATTTGATAAAGTGAAAACAGCAACAAATAATAAAAGTATTTTCTTCATTTTTTATAATTTCTGATTTTTTAGACGAAACCTTTTTCGATTGATTACAAAAAATGAGAAATTAATCTGTTAATTCTTCTCCTGCTTTTAAATTGAATCTTTTTTTGAAAGCAAAAACAATTAAATAAAGAATAGGCGTGTCTAAAGCAGCAATAATTACTTTAAAAATGACACCACTTATTAAAAGGCCTAAAAATTTGTTCCATTCTATAATATTAAAAGAACACAACAATACTAAAACGGTAAGTGTGTCTATAAATTGAGAAGAAAAAGTAGAAAAGTTATTACGCAACCAAAGATGTTTTCCTTTGGTATAATTCTTCCAAAAATGATAGACTCTAATATCTATAAATTGTGCAAATAAATAGGCTAGCATAGAGGCAAAAACAGCTAACGGAGCTGAGCCAAAAACGTTAAGAAAAGTATCGTCTTGTACTTGAGACCAAGAAGTTGCTGGCACTTCTTTAGAAATGTATATAATTAATAAAGAGAAAAACGAAGCAAAAATACCGGCAATAACCACATCATTTGCTTTTTTCTTTCCGTAGATTTCTGATAAAATATCGGTGATTAAAAATGTAATTGGGTAAGGCAGTAAACCTACAGAAACTTCGAATAGTTTAACATCAAAAATTTCGATATGAAAAGGATACCAATAAAAAAACTTCTGAAAAATTAAGTTAGAGGTAACCAAAGAAGCTATAAACAATGCTGCTAAAATTAAATAAATTCTGTTAGCAAGTAGTTTGTTTTTTAATTCCATAAAGCGAAATTAGTAAATATTCTATTAGTGATAAAAAGCAATGTATTAATTGATAGGTTTAGCCCTGATTGAAGCATTTATTTGAGCTCTTTTTTATTCTTTTTCTGAATAAAAAAAGCGAGTGCTGAAAGCAGGAAATAGCTTCCAATAAAAAATAGTATTTTTGCCGAGATTTAAACGAATAAAAAGTTACAAAAATATAGATTATATGAAAGCATATATTTTTCCAGGTCAAGGAGCACAATTTACAGGAATGGGATTGGATTTATACGAAAAGTCTGCATTAGCGCAAGAATACTTTGAAAAAGCAAACAAGATTTTAGGTTTTTCTATAACAGATATTATGTTTGAAGGAACTGCAGAACAGTTAAAAGAAACAAAGGTTACGCAACCTGCAATTTTTTTACATTCTGTAATTTTAGCAAAAGTATTAGGAGATTCTTTTCAACCAGAAATGGTTGCAGGACACTCTTTAGGAGAATTATCTGCTTTGGTTGCAAACGGAGTTTTATCTTTTGAAGACGGATTAACATTAGTTTCTAAACGTGCTCTGGCAATGCAAAAAGCATGTGAAGCTGCACCAAGTACAATGGCTGCCGTTTTAGGTTTAGCAGATGAAATTGTTGAAGAAACGTGTGCAGAAATTGATGGAGTAGTAGTGGCGGCAAATTATAATTGTCCGGGTCAATTAGTAATTTCAGGAGAAATTGAAGCTGTAGAAAAAGCCTGTGAAGTTTTAACAGAAAAAGGAGCAAGAAGAGCTTTATTATTACCAGTTGGTGGTGCATTTCATTCGCCAATGATGGAGCCTGCAAGAGAAGAGTTGGCTGCTGCAATAGAGGCAACTAAATTTAGTGAACCAACGTGTGCAGTGTATCAAAATGTAGTTGCAAAAGCAGTTACAAATCCTGATGAAATTAAAGAAAACTTAATAGCGCAATTAACAGCACCAGTAAAATGGACGCAATGTGTACAAGCTATGATTGCTGATGGAGGAACTGAATTTATTGAAGTTGGGCCAGGTAAAGTATTACAAGGTTTAATGCGTAAAATTGATAGATCTGTTGCCGCTTCTGGCGCTGCATTGGTGGAATAGATTTTAATGAAATATTTATATATTAAAAAACGAACTTGAAAAAGTTCGTTTTTTTGTGTTATAGTTTTTGATAAGAAATGGCTTGTTCTTAAAAATGTAATTTCATGCCTTCGTGCGTAGCTTTAAAACCTAAGTTTTCGTAAAATTTAATAGATCTCGGTCTTTCTTTATTAGAGGTTAATTGTACTAAGTGTGCATTTTTTTCTTTTGCTCTGTTGATTGCCCATTTAAATACTTTTTTTCCGATTCCGAGCCCTCTTTGATCTGCTCTAATAAAAACATTTTCTATCTGAGCTCTCATCCCGCCAAGGTAAGAAATGTATTGTATGTAAGATATTTGCAAAGTACCAATTACTTCTAGTTTTTCATTTTCTAAAACAATCAGTTCTTGGTTTTTATCTTCATTTATATTTTGAAAAGCTTTTACATATTCAATTGGTAATGGAGATTGAAATTTTTCTTTTTTTTTACCAAGTACATCGTCAGCCATCATTTTTACAATTGCAGTAAGGTCTTTTTCAGTTGCTTTTCTATAGTTCATTACTTGGGTATTTTGTAAAAGTAAAAGTCCTAATTTCAAATAAGAAATTAGGACTTTTTATCAATATTATTTAAAAGTTTAATTCTTAATTTTTTCTTGTCTTTTATTTAATAAAATTGGTTCTCCGTAACTTAATTCTTTCATTCTTTCTAGTTGTGTTTCTGCATCACCCACAACCAACCAAATCATTTTATTTGGGTTTACATATTTATTAGCCAATGCAGAAATTTGTTCTTTAGTCATGTTATTCACCGTATTTTCTTGGTCTTTTACATAGTCTGCACTCCAACCATAATCACTAATATTAGATAACATATTAAGTTTTGCTCTAGAAGTTTCAAAAGCTCTTGCGTTACTTTTAATTAAAAAGCTTTTGGTAGTTTCTAAATCTTTGTCAGAAAAAGTAGTAGGATATTCTTCTAAAATTTGCTTTACCAATTGTGCAGATTCTAAAGTTACGTTACTTCTTACTCCACTAGAAATCGTAAAAGCACCTTTTGCTTTTGTGCCAGAAAAACCAGATCGGATTCCGTAAGTATAGCCTTTTCCTTCTCTTAATTCTTGCGTTAAACGAGAAGCAAAACCACCACCGCCAAGAATATAATTCATTACAGAAGCTGCATAAAAATCTTTATCTGTAGCCGCTAATGCAGGTGCGCCAAATTGTAAAACAGATTGTTTTGCATTAGGAATATCATAAAAATAAACAACTGGTTTTGTTGGTGTATCTGGAGTTTTATAAACGGGTATTGTAACTTCTTTAGCAGTCCATTTTGTGTTTAATGATGCTAAAGAGGCTATCACTTTTTCTTCAGAAATATCACCGACAACCAACATTTTAGAAACAGAAGGAGAAATGTAATTGTTGTAATATGCTTTTAAATCGTCAATTGTTATTTTTTCTACAGATGCTAAAGTTCCTAAAATATTTTTAGAACGGATGTTGTCTTTTCTGTAAATTAGTTCATTGTAAGCATTTCTCGCTACAGAATTAGGATTTGCTTCTTGCTGACGTAAACTAGCAATGGTTGCTGTTTTTAGTAAGTCGAATTCGTTTTCATCAAATCTTGGTTCTAATAAAATTTCTTGAGCTAAAGATAAAGTTTTATCATAGTTTTTAGCTAAAGTCGTTCCGCTTAAAGTAATGTTTTCAGTATCAGAATATACATAAATAGAAGCGCCTAAATTCTGAATAGCTTCTTCTAATTCTTTTACTGTTTTGTTTTTGGTTCCTTTATTTAACAAATCTGCAGTTAAGTTTGCAACCCCCAATTTATCCATAGAATCCAATAGTTGTCCACCATCAATAGTAATGTTAAAACGAACCAAAGGAACTTCGTCATTTTCTATTCCAAATATTTTTAAACCATTTTCTAAACTACTTTTATAAACTTCTGGTACAGCTAAAGAAGGTGTTTCTCCGTAGGGAGGTTCTATACTTCTGTCAAAAGTAGAAGGCGTTTTCTCATAATTAGCAGCAATTTTAGGGTCGAATTTTTCTTCTGCGCCTGTTACAATTTGTTCTTCAACCACATCTGCTAAAACAGCACCTGTTAAAGCTAATTCAGAAGAGCTTTTAGGAACAAAACTAGTAGCAACATAGTTTTTATCTTTAATATATTTGTTATAAACACGCATTACATCTGCAGTGGTTACTGCCAGTGTATTATTAATATCTTGCGTTACAAAACCTGGATTTCCTGTATAAGTATTGTAAGATGCTAAACGAGTCCCTTTACCTAAAACACTAGATAAGCTGCTGTAAAAACGAGTTTCTTGTCCGGCTTTAATTCTGTTTAAATCTTTTTCAGAAATTCCTTCTGTCTCAAATTTTGTAAAAGCTTTTTCTATTCCGGCTTTTACATCATCTAATTTAACATTGTTAAAAGCTCTAATAGAAATTTGAGTTTCTCCTGCTAATTCAGAGCTTCTGCTAAACATTCCTGTACGAGAAGTCAATTTTAAATCATCAATTAAAACTTGATTAAAAGGTGCAGATTTTCCGTCAGTTAAGTATTGAGCTAAAACTTCTAATGCGTAAGAATCTGGATGATATTGTTCTACCGTTGGCCAAACCATTGTTAATTGCGGAACTCTGGCAAAATTATCTTCGTAATATAAAGACTTAATTTGGTCTACTTTTCCTGGTCTTTTATTTAAAGCAGGGATTTCTTCTCCTTTAGGGATTTCATCAAAATATTTATGTACCCATTTTGTAGCTTGTGCTATATCAATATCTCCAGATAACACTAAAGTAGCATTGTTTGGTACGTACCATTTCTTAAAAAATGTTTTAACATCGTCTAAAGTTGCGTTTTGTAAATCTTCTAAAGAACCAATAACTTGCCAATTATAAGGGTGATCTTTTGGGTATAAATTTTTACCAATTACATATTGATTATGGCCATAAGGAGAATTGTCTACTCGTTGCCTTTTTTCGTTTTTAACAACTTCTTTTTCTTTTGCTAAAACAGGGTCTGTAACTGTGTTTATAAACCAACCTAATTTGTCGGCTTCTGCCCAAATCATTTTTTCTAAACCATCTTTTGGTACCGTTTGTAAATAATTTGTTCTGTCTCTAGAAGTAGATCCGTTTGCGCCAGAACCTCCAATTCTTGCACTCATTTTATCCAATCCACCTTTGCCTAAATTTTCTGATTCTAAGAATAATAAATGCTCAAATAAGTGAGCAAAACCAGTTCTGCCTTCAATTTCTCTTGCAGAACCAACGTGTACCATTAATTCTACAGCCACCACGGGGTCTGACTTATCAACATGAAAAACAACATCTAAACCATTGTCTAGTTCTATTTTTTTGTAGTTGATACTAAGTTCTGGTGTTTTTTCTTTGGGTGAATCTTTACAACTTAAAAAAGAAGTTGTTATTAAAAATGCGAGTAATACTTTTTTCATTTGATTTGAGTTTGATTTTTTAAAAATACTCAAATTAATTAATGAGGTTAAATACTGATTGTTAAATTTAAATAAAAGGCAAAAAAAAACCTAAACTTAGTTTAGGTTTTTAGGTTTTATTTTGAAAGGAGACAATCCTCACAATCTTTGATTTCTCCGTAATAAGTTTCTCTATATTTGTGTACCGTTTCTATAGGAATAACATTGAATAATGTTTTTTTAATGTAAGTTACTTTAGTTTCTAAAGATCCCATTTTTGGTGTGTGACGTTGTTCTGAACGTGTTTTTCTTTTAATTTTAATCAGTTTCATGTTTTCTAGTATCATTAATAAATCGGCAACAAAGTTAGAGTGAATCTAAAGGGTTGTCAATTTATAACTGTTAAAACCCAAAATAAGGTTTAAGAAACATGAATATCAAAAACATTTTATGTTAGTTTTAATAATATGATACTTCAAGTAAGATATAATTGTCATATAAAAACTAAAAAAAGGATGAAATAGATTAAAAAGTAATAAAAATCACTCAAAAACAATGTCTTTTATATCAGTTTTGAGTGGTTTTTGATAAATATTGAACTTATAAAATAAAAAAAATAATTACTTATTGTTGTAATTGCCATTTCCAAGAAGAACCTAAAGCTTCTTCTAGTGTTTTTTCTGTTTTCCAATTTAATTCTTCGTTTGCAATTGTAGTATCCGCGTAAGCAGCTGTAATATCACCTTCTCTTCTTGCAACGATTTTGTAATTTAAAGATTTTCCAGAAGCTTTTTCAAAAGCTTTAATCACTTCTAAAACAGAACTACCTTTACCTGTACCTATATTAAAATACTCAAATCCTTTTTTATTATTCTTGTTGATTAACCTTTGTAAAGCAGCAATATGCGCTTTGGCTAAATCTACTACATGTATGTAATCTCTAACAGCTGTTCCGTCTGGAGTTTCATAATCATCTCCAAAAACAGATAATTCATCTCGCATACCAGCAGCAGTTTGTGTAATATATGGGATCAAATTTTGAGGGACACCTAAAGGCAGTTCTCCAATTTTTATAGTTGGATGCGCACCAATTGGATTAAAATATCTTAAAGCAATAATGTTTAAACCGTGAGCTTTGCTAGCATCATTTAAAATTTCTTCACCAATTTGTTTTGTGTTTCCATAAACAGATTCAGCAGCTTTAACAGGTGCTTTTTCTGTAATTGGTAACTCATCAGCTTGTCCGTATACAGTACAAGAAGAAGAAAATATAAAGTTATCTAACTTTCTATCTCTCATTTCTTGCAATAAATAGACTAAAGAACCTAAATTATTTTCGTAATAATCTAAAGGTTTGTGCATGCTTTCTCCCACAGCTTTAAAGGCCGCAAAATGAATAATTCCGTCTACTTTATTGTTTTCGAAAAAGTTTTTTACATCACTTTTAACTCTTAAATCAATTTGATGAAAGTCTGGTTTTGTACCAGTAATTTCTGTAATTTTATCTAAAACACTAATTGTTGTGTTAGATAGATCATCAATAATTACTACTTCAAAACCTGCATTTTGTAATTCTACAACTGTGTGAGAACCGATAAAACCTAATCCTCCGGTTACTAGTATTTTTTTCATGATTTTTTTAATTTACAAATTCTAAAATAGTTTTTGTAATAAATGTTAATTGCTCTTCATCTAATTCTGTATGCATTGGTAAAGAGATTACTGTTTTTATTAGCTCGTTTGTTACAGGGAAGTCACTTTCATTATAACGTGTATCTGCGTAAGCTTTTTGAGAATGTAATGCAACAGGATAATAAATAGCATTTGGTATTCCTTGGTCCAATAAATGCTTGTGTAATTCATCTCTTTTACCATTTGTAATTTGTAAGGTATATTGATGAAAAACATGTGTTGTGCTGTCTGCTGTTTTTGGTGTAAT
This sequence comes from Polaribacter sp. Asnod1-A03, assembly GCF_045063585.1. Classification (NCBI taxonomy): domain Bacteria; kingdom Pseudomonadati; phylum Bacteroidota; class Flavobacteriia; order Flavobacteriales; family Flavobacteriaceae; genus Polaribacter; species Polaribacter sp. Asnod1-A03. The sequence goes on from NZ_JBEFOE010000009.1 coordinate 2,845,277, forward strand.
AATGTTTTTATTATCAGCAAAAGCATTAGAATAAAAATCAGCCGCAGCTCTTCTCGCATCGCAATAAGCATCTAATAAAGGTAATTTTGTTTTTAAAACTCCTGCTTGTATAGCATCTAAACGAGAGTTAACACCAACAACATCATGGTAATAACGCTTATACATTCCATGATTTACAATTCCTCTAATTATATGCGCTAAATCATCGTCATTTGTGAAAATAGCACCACCATCTCCATAACAACCTAAATTTTTAGAAGGGAAAAAAGAAGTTGTACCCACGTTTCCGATAGTTCCAGCTTTTTTAATTGTTCCGTCTTTAAAAGTATAATTAGCTCCAATTGCTTGGGCATTATCTTCAATCACAAAAAGATTATGTCGTTTGGCGATTTCTAAAACAGCTTCCATATTGGCAACTTGTCCGAATAAATGTACAGGAACAATTGCTTTTGTTTTAGGAGTAATTGATCTTTTTAAAGCTTCTATATCAATATTAAAAGTTTCTACATCTACATCAACCAAAACTGGAGTTAATTTTAATAAACCAATAACTTCTACGGTTGCCGCAAAAGTAAAATCTGCAGTAATAACTTCATCACCTTGTTCTAAGCCTAAACCCATCATTGCAATCTGCAAAGCATCTGTACCGTTGGCACAAGGTATTACGTGCTTTACGCTTAAATATTTTTCTAAATCTGCTTGAAACTCGTGTACTAAAGGTCCGTTTATATATGCAGAAGTATTTAAAACTTGTTCTATAGAGGTGTTTACCTCTTCTTTTATTTTTTGATATTGACTTTGCAAGTCAACCATTTGAATTTTTTTCATATAAAAAATTTTGCTTTTCAAAAATACGAACTTACTTTCATTTTCTTTGTAGTTATCCGTAAATAATAATTCTGTTATCTTTGATAAAAATCAATTTTATGAAGTTTTTAAGACGTTTTTTTAAAATTTTATTAATTCTTATTTTGTTAGTATTTGTTTCTGTGTGGTTGTACTCAAAAACATACCAACCTAAATATTCTGGAGAGTTAGATTTAAAAAATATTTCGGATTATGTTACTGTTTATTTTGATGATATTGGGGTGCCACATATAAACGCACAAAATCAAAAAGATGCTTATGTTGCTTTAGGTTATGTGCATGCGCAAGATAGATTATGGCAAATGGAATTAATGCGTAGAATTGCAGCAGGAAGGTTGTCAGAAATTTTTGGCAAAGATTTGGTAAGAGTAGATAAGTTTTTTGGGGGATTGGGTATTGAAGAAGCTGCTAATAGTACAATTGCAAATTTAGATAAAACTTCTGAAGCTTATATGTTAACACAAGCCTATTTAGACGGTGTAAATCAATTTATAGAAGAAGGGAAAACACCGTTAGAATTTACTTTAGTTGGTGTAGAAAAAGAAAAATATACTATAAAAGATGTGTATAATGTGTTTGGTTATATGTCTTTTAGTTTTGCAGTTGCTCATAAAACAGACCCTTTGTTAACAGAGGTAAAAGAAAAATTAGGTGATTCTTATCTAAACGAATTATTAAATTTAAATAGCGATTATTTAACCATAAATAAAACAAGTGTTCCTAAGAAAATAGATGCTACAATTTCTAAAACTGTGGCTTCTATTATGGATGATTTACCAATTTCTCCTTTTATAGGAAGTAATTCTTGGGTTATTGCTCCAGAGAAAACAAAGAACGGAAAAGTGATTTTTGCAAACGATCCTCATATTACATATTCTCAACCTTCGGTTTGGTATCAAAATCATATAAAAGCACCCGATTTTGAAATTTATGGGTTTAATATTGCTTTAATGCCTTTCCCTTTGTTAGGTCATAATAGAGATTATGCATACGGATTAACAATGTTAGCAAATGATGATTTAAATTTTTATGTTGAAGAAAATAATCTTGAAGACCCTTTAGAATATAAAACTAAAGACGGTTATAAAAAATATGAGATTAGAAATAAAACGATTCGTGTAAAAAATGGAAAAGATATCTCTTATCAAGTAAAAGTTAGCAAACATGGGCCAGTTATGAATGGTTTGATAGAGCACATTATAGATGAAAGACCGATTGCTATGAACTGGATTTATACGCAATTGCCAAATAAGGTTTTAGATGCTTGTTATGGTATTTCTCATTCAACATCCATAAATGATTTTAAAAATTCTGTAGCAAAAATTCATGCGCCAGGTTTAAATGTTATGTATGGTGATGCAAAAGATAATGTAGCGTGGTTTTCATCCGCTAAATTGTATCAACTAAGAGATAGTTTATCACCTAAAACGTATTTAAATGGAGTTACTGGAAAAGATGAAATTTTAGAATATTTACCTTTTGAAGAAAATCCACAAGCAATAAATCCTAGTTGGAATTATGTGTATTCTGCCAATAATCAAGTAGATTCTGTGAGAGGTAAATTATATCCAGGATATTATCAACCCCAAGATAGAGCAAAAAGAATTGTGGAATTATTAGATGAAAAAGATGATTTTACCCAAGAAGATGTTGCGGAAATGATTTATGATGTAAAATCATCAACAGTTACTAAATTAATTAAAGATTTATTAACTAATATTGATAAATCAATGCTTTCTCCATCTGAAAAAAAGGCCTTTTCAGTACTTAAAACTTGGGATGGAGAATATTTAAAAACTGCTGTTGGTCCAACAATCTATAATCGTTTTTTATATGAATTTTTAAATGCGACTTATAAAGATGAATTAGGAAGTAGTTTTAATTTATTTATCAATACGCAATTACAAGATGAAGTATTGCCAAATCAAATAAATAGACCGTATTCTGTTTGGTGGGATAATATTGACACAAAAGATAAAGTAGAAAAAAGGAGTGATATTATTCAAATGTCTTTTGTAAAATCGATTTCTTTTTTACAAAATCAACTTGGAGAAAATATTGGAGATTGGACGTGGAATAGAGTTCTTTCTGTAGAACACGAACATGCAATTGGTAAAGCAGGAGGTTTGTTAAGAAAGTTTTTTAACGTTGGTCCTTTTAAAACGATTGGTGGAAATGAAGTGATAAATAATCAGATTTTTAAAATTGATAGTACTGGTTATTATAAAGTAACTGCAGGTCCATCAACCAGAAGAATAATAGATTTTTCTGATGTAGAAAATAGTGTAGCTATTTTACCAACAGGGCAATCTGGAGTTGTCTTTAGTGAATATTATAAAGACCAAGCTCAAAAATATTTAGATGGAGAATTTGTTAAGATGAAAATAAATCAATCAGAAATATTAAAAAGTGAAAATGTTTTGATTTTTAAACCAGAAGAATAGTTTTAAAAGCAAGCATTCCAAATTACTTCTTTTGGGGTGGGAGCAGTTACTTTAATGGTTTCTTTAGAAACGGGATGGATAAATTCTATTTTTCTAGCATGTAAATGGATGCTTCCATCTTTGTTGCTTCTGTTAAAACCGTATTTTAAATCTCCTTTTATAGGGCAACCAATATTAGATAATTGAGTTCTAATTTGATGATGTCTACCAGTTTCTAAATCAATTTCTAATAAAGAGTAATTATCTAGTTTTTTAATTACTTTATAATGTAGTACTGCTTTTTTAGAGTCTTTAATTTCTTTAGAATAAGCAGTAGATTTATTGTTTTTAGGATTCTTTTTTAAGAAATTTATTAAAGTATCTTTTTCTTTCTTTGGGTGATTTTTTACAACAGCCCAATAAGTTTTATGTATTGTTTTGTCTCGTAACATCTTATTAAGTCTTTCTAAAGATTTAGATGTTTTTGCAAAAATGATAATTCCAGAGGTTGGTCTGTCTAGTCTATGTACAACTCCTAAGTATACATTTCCGGGTTTGTTGTATTTGTCTTTAATGTATTCTTTTACAACATGACTTAAAGGTTTATCTCCTGTTTTATCACCTTGTGTAATATCACCAGCACGTTTATTTATAATAACAATATGATTGTCTTCAAATAAAATTTGTAAATTTTCTTTGGTAGAATGCATTCGGAAATCAATCTTTAGTTTTGGTGTAAGTTATAAAGATTATTTAAAATCTTTTGTAACATCTTGATTAACACCGTCAATAAAGTCTAAAAACTCTTTACGTCCAAGTCCGTTAGAAGAAGATGTTATAAAAGACATTGGTAAAGATTCCCAAGTGTTTAAAAGTTTCTTTTTGTAAGAAGTAATTTGTTTGTTTAATTTAGAGCTGCCTAATTTGTCTGCTTTTGTAAAAACAATACAAAACGGAATTTGGTTTTCTCCTAAAAACTGCATAAATTCTAAATCTATTTTTTGAGGATCGTGTCTAGAATCAATTAAAACAAAAGTACAAACTAGTTGTTCTCTTTCTTTAAAGTAGTTTTCTATAAAGTATTGAAAAATAGTTCTTTTCTTTTTAGAAATTTGAGCATAACCATAACCAGGTAAATCTACTAAAAACCATTCATCATTTATTTTAAAATGATTGATTAATTGTGTTTTACCAGGCTTACCAGATGTTTTTGCTAGATCTTTACGCTCCATTAACATATTAATTAATGAAGATTTACCAACATTAGAGCGTCCTATAAATGCATATTCTGGCATTCTATCTTTTGGAGCTTTCGTAACATTACTATTGCTCATTATAAATTCTGCCGATTTTATTTTCATAAGGTAGAGATTTATATTTTTCTAGAAATAAACCAATCATGAAGTACCTTGTTAAAGTCTTCTGGTCTCTCCATCATTGCTGCGTGTCCACATTTATCAATCCAAAATAAATCTGAGTTCGATAAAAGTTTATGAAAATCTTCTGCTGCTTCTGGTGGTGTAACGCTGTCTTGTTTTCCCCAAATTAAACATGTAGGGTGTTTCATGTCAGGCAAATCGTTAGCCATATTATGTCTAATTGCACTTTTAGCAATAGATATTGTTTTTAATGCTTTTATTCTGTCGTTTACAGTATTGTAAACATCATCTACTAATTCTTTGGTAGCAATTGCAGGGTCGTAAAATACTTCTCTTGCTTTTTGCTCTATAAACTCATAGTTTCCTCTTTTAGGAAAACTATCACCCATTGCATTTTCATACAAACCAGAACTCCCGGTTAATACCAGTGCTTTTACTTTTTCTGGATAATGTTTGGTAAAATATAAAGCAATATGTCCCCCTAAAGAGTTACCTAATAAAACAGCATTTTGTATTTCTTTAAATTCCATGAATTCATTTAAGAAATTAGCTAAGTTTTTAACATTGGTTTTTAGTAGAGGTAATGTATATAAAGGTAATTCTGGAATTAGAACTTGGTATCCATTCTTTGAGAAGTGCTCAAATGTAGAATCAAAATTACTCAAAGCTCCCATTAATCCGTGTAAAATAATGATAGAAGGCCCTTCTCCAGCTTCTGCATATGTAAATTTCCCTTCAGTTGTTAACTTGTCAGTCATTAATTTTTTTCAATTATATGAAAGCAAATGTAATTCTTTTTTGTGAAATACATATTGTTTTAAAGATTGACTATTATTTTTAATTAATGAAGTTTTTAGACTTAAAAGTTTACCTGTAAAAGGAATAGTTATTAACAAAGTGGTAAAAAGTGGTAAAAAGTGGTAAATTTTATATATTTTTGATTTCGATAAACGAGTTCAGAAGTGATAAATTTAATTGGGACATATGATTGTAAATCAGATGCTAAGGGAAGGATGATGTTTTCATCGGCCTTTAAAAAGCAGCTGTCATCTGTCTTACAAGAAGGTTTTGTTATAAAAAGAGCGGTTTTTCAGCCATGTTTAGAATTGTATCCTATGAAGGAGTGGGTGTTGATGATGCAGAAGATTAACAAGCTAAATAGGTTTAATAAAAAGAACAACGACTTTATAAGGAGGTTTACAGCTGGTGTAAAAATAGTTGAATTAGATGCGGCGGGAAGAATTTTAATTCCAAAAGATTTGTTTGCTTTTGCAGGGATAAAAAAAGAGGTTGTAATGGCTTCTTCTGTAAATATTATTGAGGTTTGGGATAAAGAAAAGTACGAAAAAGCGATAAATGAGGCTGCTGATGATTTTGCAGATTTAGCTGAAGAAGTAATGGGAAATACAGATATAATTGATGAGTTATCATAATCCGGTTTTATTAAAAGAAAGTGTAGACGCTTTAGCTATTAAAGAGGATGGTGTTTATGTGGATGTTACGTTTGGTGGTGGAGGTCATTCAAGAGAGATTTTGAGTAGACTTGGTGAAAATGGAAAGTTGTTTGGTTTTGATCAAGATCCAGATGCGCAAGATAATGTAATGGATGATGCCCGTTTTGTATTAATTCCTGAAAATTTTAGATACATATCTCGTTTTTTAAGATTTCATGGAGTTAGAAAGGTAGATGGAGTTTTGGCAGATTTAGGGGTTTCTTCTCATCAGTTTGATGAAGCGGGAAGAGGTTTTTCTACTCGTTTCGACGGTGAGTTAGATATGAGAATGAATCAAAAATCTAAAACATCAGCAAAAGAAATAATCAATAATTATACTGAAGAGAAATTAGCGGAAATATTGTTTTTGTATGGAGAGTTAAGGAACTCAAGAAATATAGCAAAAACAATTGTTGAAGAAAGAGCAAAAGAGAAGATTAATACAAGTCTTGAGTTAAGAAAAGTATTACAGAGGTATTTGCCAAAAGCAAAAGGGCATAAAATAATTGCACAAATATTTCAGGCGATTAGAATAGAGGTAAATGAAGAGTTGGATGTTTTAAGAGAGTTTTTAGAGCAGATTCCAAATTTATTAACAGAAGAAGGAAGGTTGAGTGTTATTTCTTATCATTCTTTAGAAGATAGATTGGTGAAAAGATTTATTAGAACAGGTTTGTTTAGTGGAGAGCCAGAAAAAGATGTTTTTGGGAATAGTAATGAACCTTTAAAGAAAGTAGGTGGATTGATTGTGCCTACAGCAGAAGAAATAAAAGTGAATAATAGAGCCAGAAGTGCTAAATTAAGGATAGCTACATTAAAAAAATAGGATGTCTAAAGTAAAGAAAGGGGTGTATGACTTTCTTAGAGGAAGTTTTCTTACGGATGAGTCTTCTTTTAAGAATTGGCGAATTATCGTTTTTGTGGTTGCGTTGTTGTTAATAATGATATCAAGTGCGCATAAAGCGGATAAGAAAGTGATTAAAATCTCAGAATTAAATAAGAGAAAAAGAGAGTTAAGAGCAGAATATGTAGATACTGGTACTATTTTAATGAGAATGAAAATGGAATCTAGTATCAGGGAAAAAGCAAAATCAAGAGGTTTAAAGCCGTTGGAGTCTCCTCCAAAAAAAATAAAAGTAACTATTAAAGATTAATAAAATTGGCAACTCATAAAAAAAGCATACTTACAAAATTTTTCTTGGTGGCTGCTTTTATGTCACTTTTTTTAATAGCTATTATATTTAGGGTTTTTGCTATACAAAATATAGAAGGAGATAAGTATAGAAAGCTTTCTACTGATCTTACTATTAGAAAAGATACCATTTTTGCAAATAAAGGAAATGTTTATGCTGCAGATGGTAATTTATTAGCAACATCTATGTCTAGATTTAATATTTACATGGATTTGGTAACGGTTGATCAAAAACTTTTTGAGGAAAATATAGCAGGTCTTTCTAAGGAATTATCTAAAATGTTGGGTCGTTCTGTTTCTTATTACCAATCTAGATTAAGAGATGCTAAAAATAAAAGAAAACGCTATTTCTTTATCGCTAGAAATATTGGATATACTGATTATTTGAAGATGAAACAGTTTCCGATTTTTAATAAAGGGGTTTATAAAGGGGGTTTTATTGCGGAACAAAAAACGGTTCGTGCACATCCTATTGGTAAAATAGCAGAGCGTACAATTGGGTATAATGATTATAGAGGAGAAGCTGGTGTAGAAGGAGCTTTTTCGGATTTTTTAAAAGGAGAAAATGGAGTTAGATGGAAGCAGAAAATAGCTAAAAATCAATGGAAACCTATAAACGATGTAAATGAAAAAGAACCTGTTGATGGTTTTGATATTATAACAACTTTAGATGTAAATATTCAAGACATTGCTCATCATGCTTTGTTAGATAAGTTAGAGTATTTTGAAGCAGAACATGGTTGTGCTGTTGTTATGGAAGTTGCAACTGGTGAGGTTAGGGCAATTTCTAATTTAGGAAGAACCTCTAAGGGAACTTATTACGAGAAAAGAAATTATGCGGTTTGGGAGAGTCATGAGCCTGGTTCTACTTTTAAGTTAGCAAGTTTAATGGTTGCTTTAGAAGACAAGGTAATTGATACTTCTACTGTGGTTGACACAGAAAAGGGAAGATTTTATGTAAATGGAAAAAAAGTAGAAGATTCTCATAGAGGTGGTTATGGTAAAATATCAGCAGCAAGAGTTTTAGAAGTTTCTTCTAATGTTGGGATTGTAAAGATAATAAAAGAACATTACGATAATAATCCTCAAAAATATTACGATAAAATTAAAGAATATGGTTTTACGGAGTCTATCGGTTTTCAGATAAAAGGAGAAGGGAAACCTTATATTCCAAATCCTGAAGATAAAAAAAACTGGAATAATCTTTCTTTAGAATGGATGTCTTGGGGGTATGGAATTTCTATTACACCAATGCAAACATTAATGTTTTATAATGCTGTAGCTAATAATGGTATAATGGTAAAACCAAGATTTATAAAAGAGTTAAGAAAAGAAGATAAAACAGAAAAGGTTTTTGAAACTGAAGTTGTAAATTCTAAGATTGCTTCTGATGAAACTTTAAAAAAGTTACGAAAAATATTAGAAAATGTAGTAATTAAAGGAACTGCAAAAAATATATACTCATCAAATTTTTCGATGGCAGGTAAAACAGGTACTGCTAAAAAGTACATCCCAAGAACTAAAAATAAAAATGGCGAATGGGAAGGTGGTTATTATTCTAATAAACACTATACGGCTTCTTTTGCTGGTTTTTTTCCTGCAGATGAGCCAAAATATTCTTGTGTTGTTATTATTCATAATCCTAAAAAAGAAAAAGGATATTACGGAGCAACCGTTGCGGGACCAGTGTTTAAAGAAATAGCACAGAAGATTTATACTACAAATCCTATTGATAATAAATCGGTAGATGGAGATAAAATTCAATTCGCTGCTATTGAAAATGAATATCGAGATTTTGATAAAAAATTGCATAAAGAATATCAAGAAATACCTGATGTAAGAGGAATGTCTGGTATGGATGCTTTGTCTCTGTTAGAAAATATAGGATTAAAAGTAAAAGTACAGGGAATTGGGAAAGTAAAGTCTCAATCACTTAGAAAAGGAGAAAAATTGATAAAAGGAAGAACAATTATTTTAAAGCTGTCGTAGATTGAAAAATTTAAAAGACATATTATATAAGGTTTCAATTAATCAAGTATTTGGTGATACAAATATTGATGTAAATGCGATTGTTTTTGATTCTAGGAAAATTGAAAATAATGACGTTTTTGTTGCTCAAAAAGGAGTTACGGTTGATGGTCATTTATATATTAATAAGGCAATAAATCTTGGAGCAATAGTAATTGTCTGTGAAGTTTTTCCGGTTAATAAGAAAGAAGGAGTTACTTATATAGAAGTTAGTGATGCAAATGTTGCTTTGGCAATAATGGCTTCTAATTTTTATGATAATCCATCAAATAAATTACCATTAATTGGTGTAACAGGTACAAACGGAAAAACAACAATAGCATCTTTATTATATCAATTATTTAAAAAAGCAGGTTATAAAGTAGGGCTTTTATCAACAGTTAAAATCTTGGTAGATGAAACTGAATTTAAAGCAACACACACAACTCCAGATTCTGTAACTATAAATAGTTATTTGGATAGAATGATTGATGCCGGTGTAGATTATTGTTTTATGGAAGTAAGTTCTCATGGAATTCATCAAAAAAGAACTGAAGGGTTAACTTTTGCTGGAGGAATTTTTACCAATCTTTCTCACGACCATTTAGATTATCATAAAACATTTGCAGAATATAGAAATATTAAAAAATCATTTTTTGATGGGTTACCAAAATCAGCTTTTGCGTTAACAAATATTGATGATAAAAATGGCGCTTTTATGTTGCAAAATACAAAAGCAAAAAAGAAAACTTATGCTTTAAAAACATTAGCAGATTTTAAAGCAAAAATTTTAGAAAAACAACTTTCTGGTACTTTAATAAATATTGATTCAACTGAAGTTTGGACCAAATTAATTGGTGTTTTTAATATTTATAATCTAACAGCAATTATAGCAACTGCTGAGTTATTGGGATTAGAAAAACTAGAAGTTTTAACAATTATTAGTGAGTTAGAAAGTGTTAGCGGTCGTTTTCAATATACAATATCAGAAGACGGAATTACTGCAATTGTAGATTATGCGCATACACCAGATGCTTTAAAAAATGTATTAGAAACTATTAATGATATTAGAACAGGTAACGAAAAATTAATTTCGGTTGTTGGTTGTGGTGGAGATAGAGATAAAACAAAAAGACCTAAAATGGCACGTATTGCTTCTCATTTAAGTAATCAAGCCATTTTTACGTCAGACAATCCAAGAACAGAAGATTCGCAAACAATTATTGATGAAATGGAGGTTGGTGTTGCAGCAGAAAATTATAAAAAAACACTATCAATTTTAGATAGGAGACAAGCAATAAAAACAGCATGTAAGTTTTCCGAGGCTGGAGATATCATTTTAATTGCAGGAAAAGGTCATGAAAACTATCAAGAAATAAACGGAGTAAGAACTCATTTTGATGATATGGAAGAAGTAAACAATTGTTTTAATCAATTAAAAAGAAGTTAATAATGTTATACTATTTAATTGAATATATAGAAAGTCAATCTCATTTTCCAGGAGCAGGATTGTTTCAGTTTATTACGTTTAGAGCTGGAGCTGCTTTTATTTTGTCTTTATTGATATCGACAATTTATGGGAAAAGAATCATCGATTTTTTAAGAAAACAACAAGTTGGGGAAACTGTTAGAGATTTAGGTTTAGATGGACAAAAGCAAAAATCTGGTACACCAACAATGGGTGGGATTATTATCATATTATCAACGCTAATACCAGTTATTTTATTAGCAAAATTAGACAATATTTATATTGTTATTCTTTTGATAACTACTGTTTGGATGGGACTTATCGGTTTTGTAGATGATTATATAAAAGTATTTAAGAAGGATAAAGAAGGCTTAAAAGGGAAGTTTAAAGTTTTAGGTCAGGTTGGTTTAGGTATCATAGTTGGTTCTATGTTATATTTTAATGATGGAGTTACTATGAAAGATCAGTTGCCTAAAGAACAACAAATTGTTAATGATAATGGGCGAAAAATAGTTTTTGGTGATGCTCATAAATCAACAAAAACAACAATCCCTTTTTTTAAGAATAACGAATTAGAATATTCTAAAGCATTAAGTTTTTTAGGAGAAGGATATGAAAAATATGGTTGGATTGTTTTTATTCTTGTTACTGTTTTTATTGTAACAGGGATTTCAAACGGAGCAAATTTAACAGATGGTATTGATGGTTTAGCAGCAGGTACCTCCGCAATTATGGTAGTAACACTAGCAATATTTGCATGGGTTTCTGGTAACATCATTTTCGCAGATTATTTAGATGTAATGTATATCCCAAATTCAGGAGAAATGACTGTTTTTATTCTGGCATTTGCTGGTGCATTAATAGGTTTTCTTTGGTACAATACTTTTCCTGCTCAGGTTTTTATGGGAGATACAGGTAGTCTAACAATTGGAGGGATTATAGCAGTCATTGCAATTGCAATAAGAAAAGAATTGTTATTGCCAATTTTAGCAGGAGTATTTGTGGTGGAAAACCTATCGGTAATAATGCAAGTTTCTTGGTTTAAATATACAAAGAAGAAGTTTGGTGCGGGAAGAAGGATTTTTAAAATGTCTCCGTTACATCATCATTATCAAAAATTAGATTATCACGAAAGTAAGATTGTAGTCCGTTTTTGGATTATTGGAATTCTATTAGCAGTATTTACAATTGTTACTTTGAAGTTAAGATAAATGAAACGATTAGTAATTCTTGGTGGAGGAGAAAGTGGAGTAGGAACTGCAATTTTAGGAAAGCAGAAAGGTTACGATGTATTTGTTTCTGATAAAGGAGAAATATCAAAAAAATATAAAGAAGTTCTTTTAAATAATGAAATAAATTTTGAGGAAAAGAATCATACAGAAAGCAAAATTTTTAATGCTGATGTTGTGATGAAAAGTCCTGGAATTCCAGATAAAGTAGCTTTAATTAAAGAGCTAAAAGAAAAGGGAATTCCTGTGGTTTCAGAAATTGAATTTGCGCAAGAATATACAAAAGCAACTGTTGTTGGTATTACAGGTTCAAACGGAAAAACAACAACAACATTATTAACTCATCACATTTTAAAAAGTGGAGGTTTAAATGTTGGAATAGCAGGAAATATTGGTGACAGTTTTGCAAAACAGGTTGCAGAAAAACAATATGATAATTATGTGTTAGAATTAAGTAGTTTTCAGTTAGATGGAATTGAAAAATTTGGACCACATATTGCAATAATAACCAATATTACACCAGATCATTTAGATCGATATGAGTATGATTTTAATAAATATATAGAGTCAAAATTTAGAATAACAAAGAATCAAAGAGAAACCGATTTTTTAATTGTTGATGCAGATGATGATGCAATTAATAATTGGTTGAAAAATAATAAAACAAAAGCAAAAATAGTTCCGTTTTCTGTTGAAAGAAAATTAGAAAACGGAGCATTTTTAGAAAACAATAATATTATAATTAATATAAATAACGACAACATTAAAATGCCAATATCAGCTTTATCATTAAAAGGAAAACATAATACTAAAAACGCTATGGCTGCGACAATGGCCTCTCAACTATTAAAAGTAAGAAGGCAAACAATTAAAGAAAGTCTAGAAGACTTTGAAGGCGTAGAGCATAGATTAGAAAATGTAGCAAAAATTAGAGAAGTAGAATATATTAATGATTCTAAAGCAACTAACGTAAATGCAACTTTTTATGCCTTAGAATGTATGGATAAAACCACAATTTGGATTGTAGGAGGTGTAGATAAAGGGAATGATTATAACGATTTATTACCATTAGTAAGAGAAAAGGTAAAGGCAATTGTTTGTTTAGGTATTGATAATGATAAAATTAAAAATGTTTTTGAAAATGTTGTAGATATTATAGTAGAAACTGCTGGTGCAGAAGAAGCTGTAAAAGTATCTCAAAAATTAGCAGAAAAAGGAGAGGCTGTTTTATTATCGCCTGCTTGTGCAAGTTTCGATTTGTTTGAAAGCTACGAAGATAGAGGGCGTCAGTTTAAAAATGCAGTAAGAAGCCTATAATGTTTTTAGAGTAACGGAATAATTAAAATTAGCGTAATTATAAATTAATGAAAACCATTTTTCAACATATAAAAGGAGATAAGACAATTTGGGCAATATTTGCTATTTTGTCAATATTCTCATTTATGCCTGTTTATAGTGCAAGTACCAACTTGGTATATGTTGTGGGTTCTGGTTCTACATTGGGTTATTTAGCAAAACATATTTTCCATTTAATTATGGGGTTTGCTATTATTTATGGGGTACATAAAATACCTTACAGGTATTTTTCTGGAGGTTCTGTATTGATGTTGCCGGTTATTATTGTATTGTTGATTTTTACTTTAGCTCAAGGGACAACTATTGGAGGAGCAAACGCAAGTAGATGGATTAGAATAGGTGGTTTAGGTTTTCAAACATCTACATTGGCAGGTTTGGTGCTAATGGTTTATGTGGCTAGGTATTTGGCTAAAAATAAGGAAAATAAAATAAAATTTAAAGAAAGTTTATTGCAATTATGGTTGCCTGTAACAGTTGTTTTAATTTTGATTTTACCTGCAAACTTTTCTACGACAGCAATCATTTTTATGATGATTCTGATAGTCGCTTTCATTGGTGGATATCCTTTAAAACAAATCGGTATTATTTTAGGAGCAGGTGTTTTAGTGCTTGCAATTTTTATATTAGTAGCAAAAGCTTTTCCGGATGCAATGCCAAATAGGGTGCAAACTTGGGAGAGTAGAATAGATAGTTTTTTTGAAGATGGTGGAGAAGATTCTTATCAAGTTGAAAAAGCAAAAATAGCAATTGCAAAAGGAGGAACATTAGGTCTTGGGCCAGGTAAAAGTGTGCAAAAAAACTTTTTACCACAATCAACATCAGATTTTATTTATGCAATTATTGTAGAAGAGTATGGTTTGGTTGGTGCAGCAGTAATTGTATCCATTTATTTTTTATTGTTGTTTAGAATTTTTGTGGTTATTAGAAAAACAACTACAATTTTTGGTATGCTACTAGTGTTAGGAGTAGGTGTGCCTATTGTTTTTCAAGCAACGATAAATATGGCAGTTGCTACAAATTTATTTCCGGTAACGGGGCAAACTTTACCTTTAATTAGTAGTGGTGGTACTTCTATTTGGATGACTTGTTTTGCTTTAGGAATGATCTTAAGTGTAAGTGCCTCTAGAGAAGAGACTGAAGAAGATATTTTAGATGATAACCCTTTAAACATACTTCATGAAACAGTCGATTAACATACTAATTTCTGGAGGAGGAACTGGTGGGCATATTTATCCTGCAATAGCAATTGCTAACGAGATTAAAGTACGTTATCCAGATGCTAATTTTTTGTTTGTTGGAGCAAAAGATAAGATGGAAATGGAAAAAGTTCCGCAGGCGGGATATGAAATTAAAGGTTTGTGGATCTCTGGAATTCAAAGGAAATTAACCGTTGATAATTTATCATTTCCTTTTAAATTTATAAATAGTTTATCGAATGCTTCTAAAATTATAAAAAAATTTAAGCCAGATGTAGCAATTGGTACAGGTGGTTTTGCAAGTGGGCCAACTTTAATAATGGCGAATAGAAAAGGAATTCCGACATTAATACAAGAACAGAATTCTTTTCCAGGAATTACAAATAAATTGTTGGCTAAAAAAGCACACAAAATCTGTGTTGCTTATGACAATTTAGAGCGTTTTTTTCCGGTTGATAAAATTGTTAAAACAGGTAACCCTGTTCGTCAAGATATATTATCAATACACTCTAAAGTAGATGAAGGAAAAGAGTTTTTTAAACTTGATAAAAAAAGAAAAACGATTTTAGTTTTAGGCGGAAGTTTAGGAGCTAGAAAAATAAATCAATTAGTAAAAAATAATTTAGAGTTCTTTAAAGATCAAGAAGTAGAAATTATTTGGCAATGTGGTAAATTCTATTTTGAAGAATATAAAAAATATAATGAGTTAGAAAATGTACAAGTACATCAGTTTTTAAATAGAATGGATTTGGCTTATGCAGCTGCAGATATTATTATTTCTAGAGCTGGGGCAAGTTCTGTATCAGAATTATGTATTGTAGGTAAACCAGTAATTTTTATCCCTTCTCCTAATGTAGCAGAAGATCATCAGACAAAAAATGCAAAATCAATTGCCAATAAACATGGTGCAATTTTATTAAGAGAAACAGAGTTAGAAACATTTTCTATAGTTTTTGAAACATTATTAAAAGATACTGGTAAACAAGAGCAATTATCAGAAAATATTAACGAATTAGCATTGCCAGGAGCAACAACAGATATTGTTAATGAAGTAGAAAAATTATTAAAAAAGTGAATTTAAAGAAGATACATAACGTCTATTTTGTCGGAATTGGAGGCATAGGAATGAGTGCAATTGCTCGTTACTTTGTTTCTAATGGAAAAAATGTGGCTGGTTATGATAAAACTTCAACTCAGATTACTCAAGGTTTAGAGGGGCTGGGTGCTCAAATTCATTTTGAAGATGCTTTAAAAAATGTACCAATTTCTTTTTTAGAAAAAGAAAATACATTGGTGGTTTATACACCAGCAATTCCAAAAGATAATACAGAATTAAATTATTTTTTAGATAATAATTTTACGGTTTTAAAAAGGTCGGAAATTTTAGGTAAAATAACAGAAAATACTTTTTGCTTAGCAGTTGCAGGTACACATGGTAAAACAACAACATCTGCTATTTTAGGCCATATTATGGCAGAAGTGAATGCAACTTCTTTTTTAGGTGGAATTGCAGAAAATTACAATTCAAATTTAATTTTAGGAGAAGATAAAGTAAGTGTGGTAGAAGCTGATGAGTTTGATAGGTCTTTCTTAAAATTGAGCCCTAATATTGCTTGTGTAACTTCTATGGATGCAGATCATTTAGATATTTATGGAAATGCAGATGCTTTAAATGAATCGTTTTTAGATTTCTCGAACAAAGTTTCTAATACGTTAGTTGTTGCAAAAGGTTTGTTTTTAAAAGGGTTAACATACGCGATTGAAGAAGATGCAGATTATAAAGCATACAATTTAAAAATTGAAAATGGAAAATACACTTTTGATGTAAAAACACCTTCATCAGAAATTAAAAATATTGAATTCCTTTTACCAGGTCGTCATAATGTAATGAACGCGATGGCTGCTTTAGCACTCGCAGATATTTATGGGATATCATTAGAAAAAATTAAAGAAAGTTTAGCAACTTTTAAAGGCGTAAAACGCAGATTTTCGTACAAAATTAGGACAGAAAATTTTGTTTTAATTGATGATTATGCACATCATCCAACAGAAATTAATGCTGTAGAAGCTTCTGTTAGAGAAATGTATCCTGATAAAGAAATATTAGTTGTATTTCAACCTCATTTATATAGTAGAACTAGAGATTTTATTGATAGTTTTGCAGATTCGTTATCCAAGTTTGAAGAGGTATTGTTGTTGGATATTTACCCAGCAAGAGAGCAACCAATTACAGGAGTACATTCAGAATGGTTGTTGAGTAAAATCGATAATAAGAAGAAAAAAATAACAAAAAAAAATAATTTAGTAAAAGATATTAAAAAATCATCTGCAAACGTTGTAGTAATGTTGGGTGCAGGAGATATTGGAGTAATGATTAATGAAGTAACAGAAGAACTTTTAAAAACTGTAATATATGAAGTTTAAAAAGGTTTCAAAATATATATTATTCCTTTTATTGATAGGGAGTTTAAGCTTTTTATATAGTTTTTCTTCAAGAAGAAATTATAATAAAAAAGTAAAAGAAATTGTAGTAGAATTTAAAGAAGGAGATAATAATTTTTTAACTCATGATATGGTTAATAAATTGTTGATACAAAATGATTCAACAGTTAAAAATCAAGCCAAATCTATCATAAATTTACATGATTTAGAGAAGAAAGTCTCAAAGAATCCGTTTGTTAAAAATGCAGCTGTCTTTTTAACCATTAACGGAGTCTTAAAATCTACCATAAAACAACGTACTCCAATAGCTAGAATTATTAATAATAATGATTCTTATTATATTGACAAAGATGGCGTAAGTTTTCCTTTATCAGATAATTTTTCTGCAAGAGTTATGTTGGTGGGTGGTGTTAAAAATGAAATAGAAACTAATGAAATATTACCCTTATTATCTACAGTTTCTAAAGATAAATTTTTAAAAGAAGAAGTTGTTGGTATCGAAAGAAAAAACAACGGAGAATATCAGTTTTCTGTAAGAAGCGGAGATTATAAAATTGATTTTGGTAAGTTAACAGAAACAGATGTTAAAATAAAAAAGTTGAAAGCGTTTTATAACACAGTATTTGAAGATAAAACGATTAAAGATTATAAGAGAATTAATGTAAAATATCACAACCAAGTTGTGTGTACAAAATAAATCAAAAATGGAGAACAATAAAATAGCAGTTGGTTTAGATATTGGTACAACCAAAATTGTTGCCATGATTGGTCGTAAAAATGAATACGATAAAATTGAGGTTGTTGGTATAGGTAAAGCAAAAAGCTTAGGAGTTAAACGAGGTGTTGTTAGTAACATTACACAAACCATTCAATCTATACAACAGGCAGTTGATGAGGCAGAAAGTGTTTCTGGTTTAAAAATTGATGAAGTAGTTGTTGGTATTGCGGGGCAACATATTAGAAGTTTACATCATAGTGATTATATAACAAGAAATCATGCAGATGAAGTAATTGATGATTCTGATATTGAAGATCTTGTAAATCAGGTTCATAAATTGGTGATGTTACCAGGAGAAGAAATTATTCATGTTTTACCACAAGAATATAAAGTAGATTCTCAGGCCGATATTAAAGAACCAATAGGTATGTATGGTGGTCGTTTAGAGGCTAATTTTCATGTAGTTGTTGGGCAAGTTTCATCAATAAGAAATATTGGACGTTGTGTAAAAAGTGCAGGTTTAGGGTTAAGTGAAATTACATTAGAGCCACTTGCATCAGCATCAGCAGTTTTAAGTCAAGAAGAAAAAGAAGCAGGAGTTGCTTTAATTGATATAGGTGGTGGTACAACGGATTTAGCCATTTTTAAAGATGGAATTATTAGACATACAGCTGTAATTCCTTTCGGAGGAAATGTAATTACAGATGATATTAAAGAAGGTTGTTCAATTATAGAAAAACAAGCCGAATTATTAAAAATAAAATTTGGTTCTGCATGGCCAGGAGAAAATAAAGAAACAGAAATTGTTTCTATACCAGGTTTAAGAGGAAGGGAACCAAAAGAGATTACGCTTAAAAATTTATCAAAAATTATACATGCAAGAGTACAAGAAATTATTGAACATGTTTATTTAGAAATAAAAAATTACGGGCATGAAACGGCAAAAGGAAAACTAATTGCGGGTATTGTATTAACTGGTGGAGGAGCACAATTAAAGCATTTACGCCAATTGGTAGAATATATTACAGGTATGGATGCAAGAATTGGTTATCCGAATGAACATTTAGCAGGAGATTCTGATGAAGCTTTGTCTAGTCCTGCTTATGCAACCGCTGTAGGTTTGTTAATGGAAGGTTTAGAAAAAAATGACAAAGAAGTAGAGCTTGTTGAAGAGGAAGAAATTGTTGTAGAAGATGTGGTAGAGGAAGAAGTAAAAGTGCCTGAAGTTGAACAAGAACCTATTAAAGTAGAAAAGCCAAAACTAAAAACAAAAAAGAGAAAGTCTTTTTTAGAAAAATTTACAGAGTCCTTAAAAGACTTTTTAGATAATGCAGAGTAAAAGAAAAAGTAAAAAATAAATTATAGAAACATTAAACAATAGATACGTTATTATGAGCGCAGAATTTGATAACATTTCATTTGACATGCCTAAAACACAATCTAATACTATTAAAGTAATAGGTGTTGGTGGTGGAGGTAGCAATGCAGTAAACCACATGTTTACACAACAGATTAAAGGAGTAGATTTTGTAATTTGTAATACAGATGCTCAAGCTTTAGAAAATAGTCCTATTCCCAACAAAATTCAATTAGGTGTTAATTTAACATCAGGTTTAGGAGCAGGTGCAAATCCAGAGATTGGAGCAAAGGCAGCCAAAGAAAGTATGCAAGAGATTCAGCAGATGTTAAATACCCAAACAAAAATGGTATTTATAACTGCTGGTATGGGAGGTGGAACTGGTACAGGAGCAGCACCAATAATTGCTAAAATTGCAAAAGATATGGAGATTCTTACTGTGGGTATTGTTACAATGCCTTTTCAGTTCGAAGGAAGAAGACGTACTACTCAAGCTCAAATAGGAATCGATCAACTGCGCCAAAATGTAGATTCTTTAATCGTAATAAATAATAACAAACTTAGAGAGGTTTATGGAAACCTTGGTTTTAAAGCAGGTTTTTCTAAAGCAGATGAAGTTTTATCGACTGCTTCTCGTGGAATTGCAGAAGTTATAACTCATCACTATAAGCAAAATATTGACCTACATGATGCAAAAACAGTACTTTCTAATAGTGGAACTGCAATTATGGGATCAGCTAAGGAAGAAGGTACTTCTAGAGCAAAAACTGCTATTGTAAAAGCATTAGATTCTCCGTTATTAAATGACAATAAAATTACAGGAGCTAAAAATGTATTATTATTAATTGTATCTGGTACTAATGAGGTTACACTTGATGAAATCGGAGAAATTAATGATTATATTCAAGATGAAGCAGGTTACGATGCTAATATTATTATGGGTATTGGTGAGGACGAAAGTATTGGTGAAGCAATCGCTGTAACCATTGTAGCAACAGGTTTTGCTGCAGATCAGCAAAGTACTATAACAAATACAGAAGTAAAGAAAATTGTACATACTTTAGAAGATGAACAAAAAGCTACTTATGATTTTGGGGAGAAAACTATAACAAATGCGCCAGTTATAAATGAACCTATTACTAAAGAAGTAACACAAAAAGTTGTACATGTTTTAGAGGAAGAAGAAGTCAAGCCTAAAACAAATTTATCACAAAGAACAAATGATGAGGTTACAAATACATCAGTTGTAACAGAAGAAATTACTTTAGATGTTGTGTCTGAAGATGATTTTATTATTAAAGATGTAACACCTGTAATAGAAGAAATAATTGAAGAAGAACCAAAAGAAGTACAAGAACAATTATTTTTTGATTTACCATTAACTTCTAAGAGACAAGTAAAATCTGTACAAGAAACACCTAAAATAAATGTAAATGAGATAGAGGTTTCTGGAGTGGAAGAAATTACGTTCGAAAAAAAATCTGTAGAAAAGCGTTATGTTTTAGAGGAGTTTGATGCAAAACCTACCATTGGTAAGAGTTCTGTTATTATTGATGATAAAGAAGAGCAAGATGAGATTAAATTTGAATTAAAAACAAAAACTGTTGAATCATATAATGACGTTGACATAAGTAGTGAAGAAGTTTCTCCATTAGATTTAACAATTAATGAGTTGCAAAGAAGAGCAGAAGAGAGACGTAGAAAGATGAAAGGTTTCAACTATAAGTTCAATGATCAGATGAGCAAAAATATAGATGAAATTGAGCGTCAACCTGCATATAAAAGATTAGGTGTAGATTTAAATACCAATTCACCTATTAGTAATAGTAAAACATCTATGCAAAAAGATACTGATGACATAAACTTAAAATCTAATAATTCATTTTTACATGATAATGTAGATTAGAGGTTAACACACTTATTAATATCATAAAAAAGCTCTCTCTTTTTAAAGAGAGAGTTTTTTGTTAAATATTTATCATTTTAAGATTACATTTCATCTATACTTTTGTGTTAGTTGTCTTATTTTGTTATCTTTAGAGAAGTTAAGAAATTATCTTTACTAAAAAATAGAAAAAATGGTAACAAAATTACATCCCCTCAAAACAAAATTATTCTTAGTTTTATGTTTAATTTTAAGTTTATCAATCTATGCTCAGGATGAGCCATTTGATTGTGATTACAATGCATATTTATTTCAAAGAAACGATGTTTATGCATTAGATCTAGCTTCTGGAAGCTCTTATTTAGTAGCAGAAAATATTACAGCAGATAATATAAATGCTGTTGGTTACAATTCTGTAGACGGTTATATTTGGGGATCTCTAAGAGATACTAAAGGTATCGTTAGAATAGGTAAAGATTTTCAGGTAGAAACTTTTTATATTGATGCATTGTCTACAACAAATAGATATGTAGGAGATGTAAACCTTAATGGTATTTATTATGCAATTGCGGGTAGTACTACCACGTTTTATAAAATTGACTTAAACCCAGATTCAGATACTTATAAAGAAGTTTTAAGTGAAGAAACTTTATCAACAAGACTTAAGATTCATGATTGGGCGTTTAACGCTTTAGATGGTCATTTATATACAGTAGAGTACAGTACAAATAAATTATATAGAATTGATTCTGAAACAAGTGAGATAACAGATTTAGGAGTTGTACCAATTTTAGCTGGTTTAAATTATCATTACGGAGCTGTTTATTTTGATTCTTCTGGACGTTTTTATGTATCTGCAAACCAAACAGGAACAGTCTATGTAATACAAAATGTACAAGACCTAACGTCTACAAGTACAATGGATTCTAATCTTTTTGCTTTTGGTCCGTCTAGTAGTTCTAATGATGGAGCAAGATGTCCTACTGCACCTGTACCACAAGAAGATTGTGTAAATGGTATAGATGATGATGGAGATGGATTAGTAGATTGTGATGATCCTGCTTGTTCTGGTGTTGCATCATGTCCTGTTATTACTCCAGAAGTATCTAGTGGTAGTGATGGAGGATTAGAAAGTAACGACCGTCTTTCTCAAAAAATTAATCAAAGAAATTATTTAAGAATTAAAGAAAACTATAAGTTTGATAAACAAACTGCTAAAAAAGTTATTAAAACTAAAGATTATAAGAAAACATCAGCTAAAACTTCAAGTTTTGATTTAAAAGACCTAATTCCATTAGGTGTGATTTCTGAAACAGAAACCATAGAATCTTCACCATTAGATTTAATCGATATTACAAATGCTACAGAATTATATTCAGTAGATTATATTAAAGACTCAGAAACTGTTGCTGTAATATTAGCTACAAAAACAGAAAACGGAGTTTATGAACACACAAAGTTTATTTGTGATAGACTATTAGGAGCTAAATTATTGTCTGTTTCTACGATAGAATTATGGCAAGATGATGAGGAAGAAGGAGAAGGTGAAGGAGTACATTTTATCAAATCAATAATAGAAAATAGTAATGGGTCAAAAGAGTTTGTTTTAAGTTTTTCTGGAAGGTTAATTAATGATGAAGAAAATTTTGTAATAGATAGTCATTGGAATATTGATAAATATGAGGCAGGAGCTACTTATTATAATTTTCAAATTTGGGCTAGCAGTGTAGATGATTTATTAGCTTTAGGACAAGAAGCATTAACATTATTTGATATACAAAAACCAATTTCAGAATACTCAACTTCTACACCACCACCTTTATTTGTTAAGAGAGGAGAATATAAAAATGGAGCATTAGAGTTAGAGTTAATAAATGTTAGAAGAGGTACAAGTGCAGTAATTGATGCAGGATTTAAAAGAACAGAAACTTCGGAAACAGAATATTTTAATGAAACTATTGAATTAACGGGTAACTATATAGAAAATTTAGTAATTGAAACAGGAAATATTTTTGATATAGGGTTTAGAATAGAGAATGAATATGATTTAACACCAGATGATTTATTTATGTCTGATGGAGTTTGGGGAAAAGATGATTCTCCAGAAGGAACAACTGTTACAGAATTTACTATAACACAAAATGATGAAATTTATACAGGAAGTGGTTATAGAGTAGAAAGAAACATTGCTTTAAAAGCTACAACAAGTGAGTATGTTTCTGCCTTTAGATCTTTTACACCAAGATTTACTTCAATCGATTTATCAGACTACGATGTTTTAGAATTTGATGCTAACGGAACAGGAGATGTAGAAATTACTATTGTAAAAGAAGGTATTGGTGAGTGGGCAAATCAATTTAGAACAACAATTACTTTAAACGAGAATGAAACACATTTTGCAATTCCTTTAGAACATTTTGTTTCTACTACCGTAACTGATATTGATTTAGATGATGCTGTAAATATTGTTTTTACATTGTCTTCGGATGGAGTAAACACGGTATCAAGAGAATTAAATTTAAGTGATATAGAGTTTACAGATAGTGTTCTTAGTGTAAATGATGATGAAGTGATTGCTGAGAATAAATCAATTATATATCCGAATCCAATGAGTTCTACATCAGAAATTAGTTTTTATTCAGAGATAAATACAACAACGCAAATTGAAGTATATTCTTTAACAGGAGCTAGAATAAGAAAGTTTGAAGTGAATACAGAAATAGGTAATAATAGAATTGAGTTGCAAAGAGATGGATTAAAAACTGGATTGTATTTTGTTAAAATTTCTAACGATTACAGAGATTATGATACAAACAAACTGATAATAAACTAAGAATGTTTGTTTAATAAATTAAGATTTTTATAAAGTAAGAAGCCATCAATGTTATTGATGGCTTCTTACTTTTTTATGTCTTTTGAGTGTTATTAATACTGTATAAAAGTTACTGTAACTGCAATAAAATATTTTAAGTTAGTAAAAGCTTCTATAAATAGTATTGTTTAAATGATGCTCTTAATTAATAAAGACAACAAACAAAAAACTCTCGAAAATAAATTCGAGAGTTTTTATATTTTAAAGTAAGATTGATATTTAAAACAATTTACTATTTTATCCTAAATATGTCATTAAGATTTTAGATCTAGAAGTATGTTTTAACCTTCTAATTGCTTTTTCTTTAATTTGACGAACACGTTCACGAGTTAAATCAAAAGTTTCTCCAATTTCTTCTAATGTCATTGGTTGGTGTTCACCTAAACCAAAGTATAATTTTACTACATCTGCTTCTCTTGGTGTAAGCGTTTCTAAAGCTCTATTAATTTCTATTCTTAAAGATTCGTGTAATAAAACTCTATCTGGATTTGGAGATTCACCAGAGTTTAATACATCATATAAATTAGAGTTTTCACCTTCAATTAAAGGAGCATCCATAGATACGTGACGGCCAGAATTTTTCATAGATTCTTTTACGTCATTAACAGTCATATCTAATTTCTTAGCAATTTCTTCCGGACTTGGAGGTCTTTCGTTTTCTTGCTCTAAGAAAGCATACATTTTGTTGATTTTATTGATAGAACCAATTTTGTTTAACGGTAAACGTACAATACGAGATTGTTCTGCTAAAGCTTGTAAAATAGATTGACGAATCCACCAAACAGCGTAGGATATAAATTTAAAACCTCTAGTTTCATCAAAACGTTTAGCCGCTTTAATTAAGCCTAAATTACCTTCATTAATTAAATCTGGTAATGTTAAACCTTGGTTTTGATATTGCTTAGCAACCGATACAACAAATCTTAAATTGGCTTTCGTTAATTTCTCTAATGCTCTTTGATCTCCCGCCTTAATAAGTTGAGCCAATTCTACTTCTTCATCTGCAGTAATTAAGTCTACTTTTCCTATTTCCTGTAAATATTTATCTAACGATGCAGTTTCTCTATTAGTAACCTGCTTGGTAATTTTAAGTTGTCTCATCTAATTCTCTATAACTTTTTAAAGGATTCATATAATCGCTCAATTTATTATACGTTAGAATATCACATTTTGTTACAAAAAAGTAAATAAATTTTTTTAAAGTTGATGAAAGTTACAAAATATTTACTTAAAGAGAAAGAATGTTTAATGGTTTTTTATTCTGATTATTAGTTGTTTGTGTGTTTTTTTAGTAAGAGGAATTATTTTTATTTGTTAATTTTTTTTGAATAAAAAGAACTAACAAATTAACTTATAACCAAAACCTCTTACATTTATAATTTTAATATTAGTGTCGTTTTTTAGTTTTTTTCTTAGTTTACTTATAAAAACATCCATACTTCTTGCATTAAAAAAATCATCATTTCCCCATAATTTATTCAAGATAAAAGTTCTGTCTAAAACCTCGTTTTTCTTTTGATGTAAATGCAATAAAAGTTCTGCCTCCCTACTGGTTAATTGTTCTTTTTCTTCTAAAAAGAGTAATGTCTGTTTAGTATAATTAAATAAATATTCTCCAATTTTGATGGCATCTGTATTTGTTTTTATCTCAGTTCTACTTAGTAAAGATTTAATTCTTACAATTAACTCTTCCATAGAAAAAGGCTTTTTAAGGTAATCATTTCCACCATGACTAAAACCCTCTAAAACATCAGAAGTTTGCGATTTTGCTGTTAAAAAAATAATAGGAATTTGTTTGTTTTCTAATCGAATTTCTTTAGCTAATGTAAAACCATCTTTTAAAGGCATCATTACATCTAAAACTAAAATATCTACGTTTTCTTTTTCATAAATTTCTAAAGCTTCTTCACCATTTTCTGCATGAAAAACAATAAAACTTCTAGTTTCTAAACTTTCTTTTACAATCATTCCTAAACTAGCTTCGTCTTCTGCTAAAAGTATTTTTATCTTATTCATTAGGAATATTTATTTTAAAAATTGTTTTATTTTTATCTGATAAAAGTGTGATGTTGCCGCTGTGTTTTTCAATAATTTTTTTACAATAATACAATCCAATTCCAAAACCTTTTACATTGTGGGTATTTCCTTTAGGTACTCTATAAAACTTGTCAAAAATCTTTTCTTGCAAGTTTTTATCAATGCCGTTACCATTGTCTGCAATAGAAATCTCTGTTGAATTTAAAATAGAGTTGATATTAATTTCTATTTGATTTCCTCCATATTTTATAGCGTTATCAATTAGGTTAGAAACAACATTTTCAAAATGAAAAACATCAACATTTACATAAACAGGTTGTAAGTTGGTAGAAAAGTTGAGTTCTTTTTTATTAGCCAATAGTTTATGCTTATTTACCAATTTTTCTATAAGATCTACAATGTCAATAGTTTCTTTTTTTAAGATTAATTGTTCGCTATCTAAAGTTGCGGTTTCTAATAATTTTTCGACCATTTGATGCAATTTTTTTAATTGAATAGATGACATAGAAAGGTATTTTTTGGTCTTTTCTTTATCGTCTAAAACATTAAAATTTTCAATGGCTTCTATAGCGGTAGAAACTGTGGCAATCGGTGTTTTAAATTCGTGAGTAATATTACTGATTAAATCGTTTTTTATGGCGGCTAAATCTTTTTGTTGATTGATGATTTTTAATAAATAAAACAAACAAGAAATAATTAATACAGAAAGTAAAAGTGATAATAAAATACCAAAAGAACTTCTTTTTAAAGCTTCTAAGTTAGGGTTGTTAAAAAGTAATTTAAATACTTCACCTTTTTTTAAATAAGTAGATTTAGACGAAACACTTTTTACTGATTTTTTAGCAAATAAAGAATCTTTGGAAGTATAAAAAATTGAATCATTTTTAAAATGTTGAAAAGTATACTTAATAGGTATTTCTTTTTGTTGTAACTGATTTGTAATTAAAGAATCTAATTGATCATATTCTATAAAACTAGAGGTTATTGAAATGACAATTGGTTTTAAATTATCGATTAATTTTAAGCTATCAGAAGCTTTTTGCCCCATAAAATATTTTAATTCATCTTTTCTATTAAATGTATTATTTTTAAAAACTTGAACACTTTTTATATCCTTTGTATTAATTTCTTTAGTTAAATCTTTAAGAATTGAATCAGTTTTTTTTGCATCATTTTTATCATCTGTAGTAATTGAAATATTTGTGATTTTAAATTCTGGTTTTACAGAAGTATCTTTTTTTATAAGAGATTTTATTTTTTGAAAATTTCTAGAATTTTTAAAAATAGAATCATATTTAATTTTTTTACTAGAGTTAGATTTACCTTTAATTCTATTGTAATCGATAATTGTAGTAACCTCATCTTTGGCTAATTTGGCATAGTATTCTTCTATAGCATTGTCTAAACTTAACTGTATTTCATTAGAAATTCTAACTTTATTCTCTTTATAATTATTATAATTCCAATAGAATTGTACTGCAATTGTTGTAATAATTGTAGCAGTTATTAAGTAGAAAATCCATTTATATTTTTTGGTATTCATAAGTCAAAGATACTTAGTAAAAATTATAAAATCAGTTGGTTAACATTCGTTAACACTCGTTAACTAAGTTGTACTTAAATAAATGTCATTTTTGTAATGTATTTAAAATCAAACCTTATGAATAAGATAGTTTTAGTAATTTGCCTTTTTATATCATCATTTATTTTTTCTCAAACACAAGATGTAAACCTAAATTATATCAATACAAATTCTGTAAGTGTTAGTGTAGATTCTCCGGAAGAATTACAAACCATTAATTGGGATGATATAAAAAGTGCATTTAAAGATAATGATCCGGAAAGTGAAATTTCTTTTGAAATAAAATTAAAAACGAAAGAAAAATCTAAAAAAGATGCAAAGGTAAAATACGATTATAGTTTTAAATCTACTAGTAAAGCTAAAGATGTAGATAGCTTAATTGTAAGAATGAAAAAAGGAGTAAATTATATTAATAAACTAGCAAATAAAATTAAAGATGAAAACTAAACTACTTACAGTATTAACTTTATGTTTATGTGTTTTTATAAATGCACAAGAATTTACAGGAAAAGCAATTTATAAAACAAATAAAAAATCTGGTATTTCATTTGGTGAGGATAGTAAAATGTCTGATACTCAAAAGAAAGAAATTGAGGAGAGAATGCGTAAAATGAATCAAAAGACATTTATTTTGGAATTCGATAAATCTACTTCTACATACAAACAAGAGGCAAAATTAAATGTTCCGCAGCCTAAAAAAGGAGGAATTAAAATGTTTGGAGGTAATAGTACAGATATTTATTATAAAGATGTTAAAGAAAAAAGGTTTGTAAATAAAACAAACATTATGGGAAAAGGGTTTTTGATAAAAGATTCTTTACCTAGCTACGATTGGCAGTTAACTTCAGAAACAAAACATATTGGTAATTATACGTGTTATAAGGCTACTATTTCTAAAGAAATAGAAAAAAATAGTTTTTCTTTTGTAGATGGTACACCAACAAGTGTTAAGAAAAAAGTAACTATTAATACAACCGCTTGGTACACAACTCAAGTACCAATTAGTAATGGTCCGAGTACTTATTACGGTTTGCCTGGTTTAATTTTAGAAATAAACGACGGAACAACAACTATGGTTTGTACAGAAATTATTATTAATCCTTCTGAAGAAATTAAGATTGATGAACCAGAAAAAGGAAAACTTGTAAATCAAGAAGAATTTGATGAAATAAAAGTAAAAAAGGAGAAAGAAATGATGGAACGATTTAAAAGTAAAGACGGTAAAGGAATAAGTATTACCATACAAGGTTAAAAAAAATAGTAATCTAGATTAAACTATTCTGTTTTATCAAAGTCTTAGGTAATATCAATCATTATTTATTAAAATATAAACAGAACACATGAAATCAATTTTTACATTTATTTTAGCATTTGCTTCTTTTGTTACATTTGCTCAACAAGACTTTCAAGGTAAAGCTACTTACATGTCTAAAACAAGTATAGACTTAAATAACTTTGCAAGAGGAGGAGAGCAGTTGTCTGAAGCAAGAAAGAAGCAAATTCAAGAAAGAATGAAATCTCAATTAGAGAAAACATTTATTTTAGATTTTGATAAAGCTTCTTCACTTTATAAAGAAGACGCAAAATTAGAAGCACCAACTACAGGTGGTGGAGGAAGAGGACGAGGATTTGGTGGCTTTTCTAGTGGAGGTATCAAATATAAAAATACTAAAGATAAAGTAGCTTTAGAGTCTACAGAGTTTTTTGGTAAAAAGTTTTTAATTTCTGATGAAATGGAGCAACCTGCTTGGGAATTAGGAGCAGAAACAAAACAAATAGGAAATTATTTATGTTATAAAGCAACTTTACTTAAAGATGCTAACCCTTTAGACTTTTCTAACTTTAGAAGACCAGGTGGTAATGAAGATAAAAAGGAAGAAGAAAAGGAAAAAGAAGTAAAACAAACTTTAGTTACAGCTTGGTATACACCACAAATACCAGTAAGTAATGGTCCAGGAGAATATTGGGGGTTACCAGGTTTAATCTTAGAAATTAACGAAGGTACTACAACAATTTTATGTACAGAAATTGTATTAAATCCATCAGAAAAAGCAAGTATTGAAGCTCCTACAAAAGGGAAAAAAATTACTAGAGAAAAATACACTGAAACTGTTACTAAAAAAATGGAAGAATTAAGACAAAACTTTCAGAATAGAGGTAGAGGTGGTAACCGTGGTGGCGGTGGACGTTTCTAACAAACAACAAACCAATTTAAATATAAATTAATTCTAACTAATGAAAAAAATATTAATACTAACCATTTTTATGGTTTCACTTTGTGCTACTGCGCAGGTTAAGTTAACAGGTGTTGTTAAAGATAGTATTGGTGATGTACTAGAAATGGCGAACGTATTAGCCATTAATAAGGCTACTAATAAAATGTCTTCTTATGGTTTTACAGATGCTAACGGTTATTATAAATTAAATGTAGAAAAAAATGCTACTATTATTTTAAAAATAAGCTATGTAGGGATGAAATCTGCAGATTTTACCATAGAAACAAAATCAGAAGATATAAATACTAACGTTATGCTAGCTTATGATAATGCTTTAGATGGAATAAATATTGTTTCTAAAATGCCTGTTACTGTAAAAGGAGATACAATTGTTTACAACGCAGATTCTTTTCAGAACGGTACAGAAAGAAAATTAGAAGATGTTATTAAAAAATTACCTGGTGTAGAAATTAATGATGATGGAGAAATCGAAGTAGAAGGTAATGTAGTAGAAAAAATAATGATTGACGGTAAAGATTTCTTTGACGGAGATACAAAACTAGCAACTAAAAATATACCTTCTAATGCTTTAGATAAAATTGAAGTTTTAAGAAATTATGCAGATGTAAGTCAACTAAGTGGTGTGCAAAATAATGAAGATAGAGTTGCTATTAACATTAAACTAAAAGAAGGTAAAAAGAATTTTTGGTTTGGAGAAATTACTGCAGGAGCAGGAAGTGCACCAGATGAAGCACTGTATTTATTACAACCAAAATTATTTTATTACTCACCAAAATATACTATTAATGTAATTGGTGATGTAAATAATATTGGAGAAGTAGTTTTAGATAGAGGTGATATTAGAAGTTTTAGTGGAGGTTTTAGAAGTCAAAGTCCATCAAACGGAACAAATTTAAGTTTGGCAAGTGCTGGTATTGGTTTTTTAACTGCAAATGCAAGAAATGCCAATAGAATTGAAACGAAGTTAACAGCTTTGAATTTTAGTTATTCACCTAATAAAAAATTAGATTTAAGTGGGTTTTTAATTTTTTCTAGTAATAGTAACGGACAAAAAAACTCATCAATTATCGATTATGTAGATGAAGCTATACCAGATGAAAATAAAGTTAGTACAACAGACCAAACAAGTAATACAGGTTTGTTTAAATTTAGTGCAGGATATAAACAAAATGTCAAAAAACAATTTAATTATGATTTAATTGGTCGTTTTTCTAACGAATTTAGAACAGATGAAGTTGAGTCTAATGTGTTAAATAATATTTCTGAAGACGAAAGAGCAACACCTTATAAAATCAATCAAAATTTTAGTTATTTCTATACAGCAAATGAAAAAAATATCTTTGCATTAGAAGCACAACATTTATTGCAAGATGAAGACCCTTTTTATGTAGCTGCTTTAGATAATGACCCAGATAATAATGATTTAGATGATAATGATGGTTTTGATGATACAGCAGAAACGTTAGGTTTAGATAGAAGTAATTTATTTTATACTTTAGAGCAAGATAGACGTGTAAAATCTAATCAATTAGATGTAAAATTAGATTACTATAATATTTTAAATGATAAAAGTAATTTAAACTTTGTGGTTGGTACAATTCAAAGTAAACAAAATTTCGATTCTAGATTTTTTCAAATCTTAGATAACGGAAGTGAACATACACCAACACCAACTATTCCTGGTAATGATGATCCACAAACAACTAATGATACAGAATATGGTTTTTCTGATATTTATGCAGGATTAAGATATCGTTTAAAAGCAGGTATTTTTACTTTTACTCCGGGGGTAACTTTACATAACTACAATGTTAAAAATACGCAATACGAAACAGAAATATATAAAGATCAATTTCAGAAAATATTTCCAGAATTGGCTATTATTGCACAGTTTAAACAAAGTGAATCTTTAAGATTTTCATACAAACAAGAAGTTAATTTTACAGATGTTAATCAGTTAGCAAGAGGTATTGTTGCAAACAGTTACAGTTCTTTTTACTACGGAAATAGCGAGTTAGATAATGCCCAATTCCACAATGTAAATTTAAATTATTCTAGTTTTAACTTGTTTAATTATACAAATGTATTTGCAAGAATTAATTATAAGAAAACCATAGATCAAATTAACTCTAATGTAATTTACGAAGATGGTTCTGTAGTATCTAGTAGTACTTCTTTAAATTCTCCTTTTGATAATGAGAGTCTTACTGCTTCTGGTAGAGTTGGTAAAACATTTAACAAAATTAAAACATCTTTAGGTGCTAACTATAGTTTAAGTAAAACATATCAATTTATAAACTCTTTAGAAAATACAAATGAGTTATTTTCTCAAAGTTATACAGCAAGTGTAAGTACTAATTTTACAAAAGCACCAAACCTTTCTTTAGGGTATAGTTTAAGATTGTCAGACCAAGATAACAGTTCTAGAGATGCTATTGTAAAAGGTGTTACAAATGCACCTTCTGTAAGTTTTGATGCTTATGTATGGAACTCTTTAACAATTCGTTCAGATTTTTCTTATAACGAAGTAAAACAAGATGGAGTTGTTGCCAATTCTTATAAAATTTTAGATGCAACATTTGCATATAGAAAAGATAAAGATGCTAAGTGGGAATATGAGTTAGTGGGTAGTAACCTTTTAGCTACGGGTTCTACAGCTTCTGTAAACACAAGTAATCTTGCTTTTTCTATTAACGAAACTTTTATTTTACCAAGATTTATTAGTCTTAGAGTTCGTTATCAATTATAAAAATTTGTTTACATGATATTTTAAAATGGCTCTTTTTAGAGCCATTTTTTTTGTAAAATAATTAATTTAAGAAACTAATATCAGCATATTTTCGTTATCAATGTAAATCCTATTACATTTGTAAAATGTCTATAAAAGTAAGCTCAGTTTCTAAAACTTATAAAACTCAAAAAGCATTGAATGAGATTTCATTTTATGCGAATAAAGGTCAGGTTATTGGATTTCTAGGTCCAAATGGAGCAGGAAAATCTACAATGATGAAAATTTTAACAGGTTTTATAAAACCAAATGCAGGTGACGTTTTTGTTGATGAAATTAATGTATTACAAAAGCCAATAGAGGCTCAAAAAATAATAGGTTATTTGCCAGAACATAATCCTTTGTATAAAGATATGTTTGTTCGTGAGTATTTGCAATTTAGAGCAGCTATTTTTAAGATTGATAAAAGCAAGATTGAATCTTGTATAGAAAAAGTAGGTTTAACTGCCGAGGCTCATAAGAAAATCAATCAACTATCTAAAGGATATCAGCAAAGAGTTGGTTTGGCTGCTGCAATTTTACACAATCCATCTGTTTTAATTTTAGATGAACCAACAACTGGTTTAGATCCTAATCAATTGGTAGAAATTAGAGAATTAATTAAAGAGTTAGGTAAAGATAAAACAGTACTTTTTTCTACGCATATTATGCAAGAAGTAGAAGCGGTTTGCGATCGAGTAATCATCATAAAAAAAGGAGAACTTTTAGTTGATAAAAAACTTTCTGAATTAAAAGAAAACAATC
The DNA here is from genome assembly GCF_045063585.1 of Polaribacter sp. Asnod1-A03. NCBI lineage: Bacteria > Pseudomonadati > Bacteroidota > Flavobacteriia > Flavobacteriales > Flavobacteriaceae > Polaribacter > Polaribacter sp. Asnod1-A03. The sequence goes on from NZ_JBEFOE010000009.1 coordinate 2,878,549, forward strand.
AACAAACCATCATTGTTACTTTTGATTATAAGATTGAAGAACAGTTTGTAAACAGGTTGCCAAATATAGTTTCTTATAAAAATAATTACGATAATACTTGGTACATCACTTTTGAAAGTGAAGAGGATATGAGACCTGTAATTTTTGATTTTGCACAAGAAAACGGTTTAAAAATTCTAACTTTAAATACAGAAAATAAGAATTTAGAAACACTTTTTAGAGAAGTAACTTCCGCTTAAAATTATAGATTATTTAGTAGTTAAATATTGATAAGCTTCTAAAACTGTTTGGAAAGTAAGTACACTTCCTACAGCTTTTAATTCTTCTTTACTATAGCATGTTGTAATTCCTATAGGTTGCATTCCTGCTAGTCTTGCTGCATTTGTACCTGTTAAACTATCTTCAAAAACCCAAAGATCTTTAAAGTCTTCTTCTTTAAAATTTAATGCTTTTGCTAATGAAATGTAAGCTTCCGGAGCTGGTTTTGGTTTAACGTAATCTTGTAATCCAAAAACAGTTGTAAAGTTTAAATCTAGATGGCGAATACTGTTTTTTAGAAACTGTTTTGTAGCATTACTTGCAATTCCGTAAGGTATTTTTTTTTCGGATAAAAATTGAGTAATTTCTCTAATTCCTGGTAATAATTTAGGTACTGTAAAGTATTTGTCTAAATGTTCATCTTTTAAATTGTATAAATCATTAGTTCTATTTTCTTTACTAATAACACTACAGAAATATCTAGCTATAATTAATGGAGATTTCCCTGAAAGTTCTTTAGGGAAAGGAGCAATTTCTGTATTAAACAACTCTTTAAAAGCAGAAGCCCAAGCTGAATTATGACTTTCTTTACTATCTACTATTACGCCATCAAAATCGAATAAAAATCCCTTAGGTAATGCCATTAATTGTTTGTTTTTTCGTTGAATAATTCTGTTAAATACAGATTCAAAAATTTATTAGTTGGATCCATTTTTCTTCTTAAAAGTTTAAAGTCTTCCCATTTGTCATACACTTTAGAAAGTTCTGCATCTTTAGCTTTAAAACGTTTTGCCCAATGTGGTTTCCCTCCGTATTTTAAAAAGATTCTTTCAATACTTTTAAAAGCTTCGTAAGTATCTGCAGTAGCTGCATTTCTAGAAACACAACCCATGGTAACAGTGTCTTTTTTGTAAGCGTAACTTAACCAAGAATTGTCACTATATACAAAACGAACATCCATAGGAATATGAATAAAAGATTTGTTAGACCATTTATTGATTTCTGTTTTTAGTTCTTCAAAAACTTTAGGAAAATCTTCTAAACCAATCGTCCATTCTGCCAATTCTAAAGTAGAACCTCTAGATTTTGTAACCGTTGCTTGGTATAAAGAACCTTTGTGTTCTTTGGTTCCGCTAAAAAAACCTTGATATAAAATTTTGTTTGCAATTGAGGTAAACCAAGGAAAAATGTGCGTGTACTTATATAGTATTTTAGAAGCTTTTCTTCGATGTTTTAAAAATGACGAACCTAAGTTTTCTTTTATTTTTGTATTAGGATCTATTTTATCACCAGTAATAACATAACCTTTATCTGTATGAGGAATCCATAAAATTCTTAAAAAATCGTGCTTTTTTAAACGTTCTTTAATTTTTGGTAACCATTCATCATCACTTTCTGGACCTTCTTTTACATGTAAAGTATAAATTGGCTCGCATTGAAAAGTTATTGTTGAAAATACACCTAAAACACCCAAAGAAACTCTAACTGCATCAATTAAATCGTCTTTATCAGTTACTTCTTTTATAGAACCATCCGCTAAAATAAGATCACATTTTGTAATATATTCGGATAATAATTTTCCACTTGTACCGTGTGTTCCAGTTGCTAAAGCACCACCAATGGTAATCGTATTTATATCTGGCAAACAAGGAATACACCAGCCTTTTGCTTCTACAGCTTCTATTAAATCACCTAAAATAATACCAGGTTGAACGGTAATTGTTTTTTCTGAATCGTTGTAAGATAAGATTTTGTTATAATCTTTAATATCAATTAAAGTTGCTGTACCAGAAGCAATATTAGACGAAGATTGTTTATTACCAAAAATCCTTATTTTTTCTGATTTTTTTACAACTTCTTGCAATTCTTCTTCAGTAGAAATAGTATAAAGAGATTTGTAGTTATAAGTTATATTCTCGTTCCAACTTACCCAAACTCCAATTTTATTTTGTTTCATGTATTTTAAAAAATATTAAACAAAAGTAGTAATTAATCTTTTTATGCACATATTAATTTTACTCTTTATTGTTAAATTTTATGTAAATTAATCAAAATAAAAATTATGATTTTTTCTTATTAAGAACTAAACTCCAAAACTTATCATAAAATTCATTGCTATTTGTTAGGTTTCTAATTCCTTCAGAAAAAAAGTTTAAAATTTCTTTTTTTAACGCAGGATTTTCATCTGTTAAACAATCGTTTTTATTTTCATCTAAAACAATAACAGAAGAATAAATGGTTTTTAAAGAAGGTTTACAAGTTGTACATTCATAACCACCGGCTATAACATAATAAAAATCATTCTTGTCAGGAAATAATTTCACCTTTTCCCAAATAAGAAAGGGTTTTTTGTCTCCTCGTATAAATATATTCTTATTCCAGTTTCCAAATTGTTGATACATAACAGCTCTAGAATAAAAAGAAGAATAGGTCGCATAAAATTTAAGTTCATTTGCAAAAAGAGAATCTTTATTTTTTACAATTTTAGATTTTGTTATTTCATAAGATTTAAATCCATTAATATGAATGTAAGGGTAATTTCCTTCTGTAGAGAATGTACTAACTCTAATTGGGTTTGGAACAAATATAGAATCTTGCTTTTTTTTATTTGTTTTATATAAGTTTGGTTTATAGTCAGTTATTTTAATTGAAGGTGCACAAGAAGTAAACAAGACTAGTAAACAAACTATAGTTATAGTATAGAGTTTTTTCATAGATATTAATTTAATTTAAAATCAATCTGTTGACGTTCTAAAGTTGCTAATAATTCGTTAGAAATATTCACTTTTGTATTTCTACTCGGTAAACTTATTTCAATTTTTTCTTTTGCATCCCAAACTGTAAAATGAAGATTTTGTTTACCAGGACTCTTTTTTAAGATCGATTCTAAATTTAAAATAGTTTCTGTAGTAATTTCTTGTAAAGGAATCTTGATGGTTACTTTTTTACAAAGTTCATCCATAATATCGTGTAACAATTTAAAATCTGTAAATTTTAAGCGAGGTTCACCAGTTACACCTTCTTTATTTGTCCAACCAGGTTGAATGGTCGCTCTTACAAATAAGAAAGAATTCAAAGATAAAAAATGTTTCATTCTTAGATAATCTTCACCAAAAATTCTAAATTCGTGACTATCACCATAATCTTCCATTGTAAACATTGCCCAACCTTTACCTGCTTTAGAAACACGATGTTGCACATCTGTAACAATACCAGCAAAAGTTAAATTCATACCTACATATTTTGATAAATCATCTTTAAAGTGTTTTAAAGCAGCGTTGCAAAAAATCATTTCATTTTTAAAATCATCTAAAGGATGTGCTGAAATATAAATTCCGATTACTTCTTTTTCTTGTGATAAAAGTTCCATGGTTCCCCAAGTTTCACATTGTGGAATATCAGGTTCTGGAAACTGTACCGTAGAAGCTTCTCCAAACATAGAAACCTGTGCAGAGTTTTCGTTTTCTTGATATTTACTACCAAATTTCATAGCACGCTCTAAAAAAGTTTGTCCTTTTTCATCGGTTTCAAAATATTGAGCTCTGTGTGTATCTGTAAAGGAGTCGAAAGCACCGGCTTTAATTAAACTATCAAAAGATTTTTTATTTGCAGCTCTTAAATCTACACGTTTTGCTAAATCAAAAATAGATTTGTAATGTCCATTTTCTTCTCGTTCTTTAATAATTGCTCTAACCGCACCAGCACCAACACCTTTAACAGCAGCCATTCCAAAACGAACAGCTCCTTCTTTATTTACAGAAAATTTTAAGAAAGATTCGTTTAAATCAGGACCTAAAACTTCTAGTCCCATTCGTTTACATTCTTCCATAAAAAATGATACCGATTTAATATCATTCATATTATTGGAAAGTACAGAAGCCATATATTCTGCCGGATAATGGGCTTTTAAATAAGCTGTTTGATAAGCGATCCAAGCATAACAAGTAGAGTGAGATTTGTTAAATGCATAACTTGCAAAGGCTTCCCAATCTTTCCAGATTTTCTCTAATTTATCAGCATCATGACCATTTGCAGCAGCCTGTTCTACAAATTTTGGTTTCATTTTATCAAGAACCGCAATCTGTTTTTTACCCATCGCTTTACGTAAAACATCGGCTTCACCTTTGGTGAAATCTGCCAATTTTTGCGATAAAAGCATTACTTGCTCTTGGTAAACTGTAATTCCGTATGTTTCTGCCAAGTATTCCTCCATGGCAGGTAAATCGTACTCAATATCTTCTGTTCCGTGTTTTCTATTAATAAAAGACGGAATATATTCCATTGGTCCAGGACGATACAATGCATTCATTGCAATTAAATCAGCAAAAACGGTTGGTTTTAAAGAACGCATATGTTTCTGCATTCCGGGAGATTCATATTGAAAAACACCTACGGTTTCTCCTCTTTGGAATAACTCATACGTTTTTACATCTTCTAAAGAAAAATTCTCCGGATCTAAAGTAATTCCATGCCTTGCTTTAACAATTTTAACGGTGTCTTTAATTAAAGTCAGCGTTTTTAATCCCAAGAAATCCATTTTTAACAAACCAGCAGTTTCTACCACAGAATTGTCAAATTGGGTAACATACATGTCGGAATCTTTTGCTAAAGAAACCGGAACATAATTGGTAATATCTCCGGGAGTAATAATTACACCACAAGCGTGAATTCCTGTATTTCTAACAGAACCTTCTAATATTGTTGCCTTATTAATGGTTTCAGAAACCAAATCGGTTCCGTAAGACATGTTTTTTAATTCTTCTACAAGCTGCTTTTCTTCCGCACGTAAACCATCAACTTTACCTTTACTTTTAGCATCATCTCCAAAAATATTTTTCAGTTTAATTCCCGGAATTAACTTGGCAATTCTATCGGCTTCAAAAAGCGGTAAATCTAAAACTCTGGCAGTATCTCTAATTGAAGATTTTGCCGCCATGGTTCCGTAAGTAATAATTTGTGCAACTTGGTTGGCACCATATTTATCAATTACATAATCCATTACACGTCCACGTCCTTCATCATCAAAATCAATATCAATATCGGGCATCGATACACGTTCTGGATTTAAGAAACGCTCAAAAAGTAAATCGTATTTAATAGGATCTATATTTGTAATCCAAAGACAATAGGCAACTACAGAACCTGCTGCAGAACCCCGCCCAGGACCTACGGCAACATCCATTTTTCTTGCTGCTCTAATAAAATCTTCTACAATTAAGAAATATCCAGGGTATCCTGTTTTTTCAATAACTTCTAATTCAAAATCTAAACGTTCTTTAATCGATTCTGTAATTTCTCCATACCGTTTTTTAGCACCTTCAAAAGTTAAGTGTTTTAGAAAGTTATTCTCTCCACGTTTTCCATTATCTTTTTCATCTTCCGGATCTTTAAATTCATCACCAATATCAAAAGCGGGTAATAAAACGTCTCTTGCAAGGGTAAATATTTCTATTTTATCTACAATTTCTTGTATGTTACTAATGGCTTCTGGTAAGTCTGCAAAGAGCATTTTCATTTCGTCCGTAGACTTAAAATAATACTCTTGGTTTGGCAAACCATATCTATAACCACGCCCTTTACCAATAGGAGTAGCTTGTTTTTCTCCGTCTTTTACACACAATAAAATATCGTGCGCATTTGCATCTTTTTTCTCTAAATAAAAAGTATTGTTGGTGGCAATAATTTTTACATCATGCTTCTTAGAAAATTTTAATAAAGTTTCGTTTACAATTTTTTCGTCTTCCTGATCATGACGCATCAACTCGATATACAAATCGTCGTTAAATTGTTCTTTCCACCAAATCAAAGCATCTTCGGCTTGTTTTTCTCCTAAATTTAGAATTTTACTAGGAACTTCACCATATAAATTACCCGTTAAAACAATAATATCTTCTTTGTACTTTTCTACTAATGCTTTATCAATTCTTGGTACATAATAAAAACCATCAACAAAAGCTGCAGAAGACATTTTTGCTAAATTGTGATATCCATTTTTATTTTTTGCCAATAAAACAACTTGATAACCGTTGTCTTTTTGTGATTTATTTTTATGATCTTCACAAATATTAAACTCACAACCAATAATTGGTTTCATGGGAGTTTCTGCATTTTTATTATGACTTAAAACTGCATTTACAAAATGGAAAGCACCCATCATATTCGCAGTATCTGTCATTGCAACTGCTGGCATATTGTACTTTGCCGCAGCTTTTACAATATTACCCAGTTGCATGGTACTTTGTAAAACAGAATATTGCGTGTGATTGTGTAAATGTGAAAATTGTACGTTTTCTAATTCTGCTAAACCTTCTGATGTAGATTTTGTTTCTGCAGTACCTTTTAATTTTTCTAAACGTTTGCGAATTTTATCGCTTTCTTGTTTAAGGTTGATGTGTTTTAAACCAATTACCTGAATTGGTTTAGGATTTGCTTCAGAGAATTTTTTAAAATAATTTTCATCAACATCTAACTGCTCTTGTGTAAATTCTCTTAAACGAATTAACTCTAAAAAACAACGAGTTGTTGCCTCAACATCGGCAGTTGCATTGTGTGCTTCACCAAAACCAACGCCAAATAAATGATTGTGTAATTCTGTTAAGGTTGGCAGTTTAAATTTACCACCACGACCTCCAGGAATTTGACACATTGTAGCTGTTTTTTCTGTACAAGTATCTAAAAGTGGCAAAGTAGTTAAGTTGTTTTCTACACCTAATCTATGGAATTCACAACCCATAATATTAATATCAAAACCAACATTTTGTCCAACAATAAACTTGGTTTTTTTTAGCGCTTCATTAAACAGTTCTAAACCTTTGTCTAATTTTATTCCTTGTTCTTCGGCTAATTCTGTAGAAATTCCGTGAATTCTTTCTGCATCGTAAGGAATATTAAAATTTTCTGGTTGTATTAAAAAATCGTTGTGTTCTAATACATTTCCCATTGCATCATGTAGTTGCCATGCAATTTGTATACATCTTGGCCAATTGTCGGTATCGGTAATTGGTGCATTCCAGCTTTTTGGTAAACCGGTAGTTTCAGTATCAAAAATTAAGTACATAAAAGGCTTTTTGTTGATGAATTTAGAAAGTTAAAAGTACAAAAACAGGAGATTATTATATTGATAATTTAATATGATTTATCAACATAAAAAAAGCCAATCCATTTAAGGATTGACTTTAAATTAATTAACTATACTTAATTACAACTATTTTATGATAATTCTTCTTCTACCATTAATGTGTTAATAGCAGCTTGTATTTTTTGTTTTTGTTGTTCTAACATATTTCTAGTAGATGGAGCAAAAGAATCTTCTTTTAAGATTTCTTCATATTCATTAAAACTCGCTTTCTCTCCTCTAATTGCTTCTTCTAAAATTGCTTCTTCATCATTAGAGCTAAATAAAGATTTTAAAGACATCCAATTTCTGTGCATTGTACCTTTAAAAGAACCATTATCTTCTGGTATTTGCCCATAAGATAAGATTTCAGTTCTTAAATCTTTTGCAAATTGACTTCTTTCAGAGGCTCTTCTTTTAAAGAAAATTTTTAATGTAGTACTATCTACATTTTCAGCAGAATTAAGGTAACCTTTTTCGGCATCATAATTTTTTTCTAATAATTCGTTTAATTTGTTCGAAATTTTTTCTGTGTACTTCATAATATCGTTTTCATTTTAAATTTCAATAGATTATTTTAAGATGTGTATTGTTTCACATCTGTTGACATCTCAAAACTATAGAAATTTCATGCTCTTGATTGATGCAAAAGATTTGATTTTTGACTCATTTACTATTTTAAGAGATTCTTAAGTTTTTTTTTGAGTAAAATTCTAACAAAAAGATTGTCGTAAGTTTCTCTTCAATTGTAAAGGATTTAGAAGCGTTTTTATCACAAATTCTAATAGATAGAATCACTTTTCAATATTAAGAAACTTTTAAATTAATATTAAATCTAAATCAATGTTAATACTTAACATTAGTTATTATCTCTCCAGGTCTAGTTTTGATGCTTATTAAAACTAAATTATCTTATGAAACTATCGGTAGTAAAAATTCGTTTAACCATTAGTATGATGATTACTTTTGGATTATTCTTTTTAAGCATTCATCAATCTTTTGGGCAAGCAACAAATGCTTCAATAAAAGGAGTAATAACAGACAAAAGTGGAGAGCCTTTAATGGGTGCTACTATAATTGTTAAAAATACATCCACTGGATTTAGCTCTGGAGCTACAACTAGTGAAACAGGGAGTTACAAAATTCAACAATTACCTTTAGGAGGTCCTTATTCTGTAACTGCAAAGTATTTAGGTTTTGCAGAAGTGGTTAACAAAGGTTATTTATTAAACTTAAATGATGCCTTAACAGTTGATTTTGTTTTACAAGAATCTGCAACTTCTTTAGATGAAATTGTTATTTCTTCTAATGGTTTAGCAAAACGTATTCAACAAATAGGAGCTTCTACAAAAATTGGAGAAAGTCAAATTAAAAACTTACCATCAGAAGGAAGAAATTTTACCAGACTTACAAGTTTGTCTCCATTACAAGGAGCAGGAAGTCTAAATTTAGGAGGACAAAGAAGAACCTCTACAAATGTAACTATTGATGGTGTTAATTTTAGAAATACATTAACAGCAGGAGAAGTAGGTAGAGGTCCTTATACAATTTCTCAAGAAGCTATTAGAGAGTTTGAGGTTTCTACGAATGATTACGATGTAAGCCAAGGTCGTCAAGGTGGTGGTTCTATTACTTCTGTAACAAAGTCGGGTACTAATGAATTTGAGGGTAGTGCTTTCTTTTATCATAGAGCAGATAATCTTCAAAGTCAATATACAATTCAAGGACAAGATAGAGAAGCAGATTTCTATAACTCTCAATCTGGTTTTAGTTTAGGAGGTCCGATAATTAAAGATAAGTTACATTTTTTCTTAGTTTATGAAAGACAAGATGCAGGAGATCCTCAATTTATTGCAAATATACAAAGTGATAATGATGCAAATAATTTACAAATTTCAGAAGAAAGTTTAAATCGTTTTTTACAAATCGGTAGAGATAAATATGGCTTGAGCGATTCTCAACAAGTAGGGCAGTTTGATAGAGTAACAGAAGCTAATAATTTATTTTTTAGATTAGATTGGCAAATTAACGATAAGCATAGATTAACGTTTAGAAATCTATATAATAAATGGGACAATCCTTTAAGTGTAAGTGATAATTCTAATATAGAAGTTGCCGAATCTTATTCTGATTTTGAATCTCAAGAAAATAGTATGTTTCTGTCGCTACGTTCAGCTTTTTCATCGAGTGTAACTAATGAATTTAAGGTGCAATATCAGCATGCAGAACGTATTTATGCTCCTAATTCAGAATTGCCATCACAAAATATACCAAGAGCAATTGTACAGGTAGAATCTGTTTTGCCAAATGGGAATAGCAGTAGTAGAAGTGTACAATTAGGAGGTCAACGTTATTCGCCAGAAACTAATTTAGAAAATCAATTGCAGATATCAAATACAACATATGTTAATTCTGGTAAGTTTAATTTTACGTTTGGTACAGATAATTTAATTACCTATTTAGAAACGCAACTATCTAATGAGCAAAATGGTCGTTTTTTCTTTGATTCTCTAGATGATTTCGAAAATTTAAATGCTTCTAGATATGCAAGAGAAGTACCTTTACAAGGCTCTTCTTTAGTGAAACAAACTGTTTTAGATTTATCACTTTTTGCTCAGGTAGAATTTAATGTAAATCCTAATTTAAATCTTGCGGCAGGTATCCGTTATGATGCAACAGCTTTTTTAGATGATGCAGAATATAATTCTTTAGTGGATCAAGAATTAGGAATTCGTACCGATGTAAAACCAGAAGATTTTGATAATATTCAACCAAGAGTTCAATTAACTTGGAATATTGAAGGAAATGATACTGATATTTTAAAAATTGGTGGAGGTGTCTTTACTTCTCAACCGCATTATTATGCACAAGTTAATAATATTCAGAATAGTGGAACTTTATTAGGAGCTATTGATGTTACAGGTGCAAATGTACCAACACCAGATTTTGGAGGGTATAGAAATGACCCAAGTACTGTACCTGGTGTTCCAGAAGGTGTAACTCCTTTCTCAACGATTAATGCTGTAAGTCCAGATTTCGAAGTACCTACAATTTATAAAGCAAATGTAAATTATACTCACTTTTTTGGAGATAGATATAGTTTAGGAGTAAATGCAATTTTTAGTCATACTAAAAATAATTACGTATACCAAGAAGCTAATTTAGTTGCAGAACCTTATTTTGTAACACCACAAGGTAGAGAGGTTTTTGTGCCTGCTAATACTATTACTGAAAATGGTTACACAGATTGGACAGAGTCTAGAGTTTCTGACTTAGTAGGTAGAACTTTAGTTTTAACGTCTGATGGTATTTTAGACAATCTAGCCTTAGTAGTAGATGGTTCTGCTAAAATAGGAAAGGATGGTTATGTAAATGCTAGTTTTACTATAAATCGTTCTAAAGATAATTCATCATACAACTGTTGTGTTGCTAATACATCTACTTTTCTTCCTGTTAAAGGAGATCCTAGAGATTTAAATTATGGTTATTCGGATAATCATTTTGATACTAAAATTGTGGTAAATGGAGCAACACCAACTTATAAAGGGTTTACGTTAGGAGCAACTATTGTAGGTACTGGAGGTACAAGGTATTCTCTAGAGTCTGGAGGAAATAGAAGTGCTAATGGAGATTTTAATTTAAGTAATGAAATTGCATATATTTTTAACCCAAATGACGCTAGTACACCAGATTATATTAAGGATAGTTATAATCAAGTATTAAATGATCCACAAACTTCTCAAGGATTTAAAGATTATTTAAAAGAAAGTTATGGTGGTTTTGCAGAAAGAAACGGAGGAAAAAATCCTTTTAGTGCAACAGTAGATCTTCGTCTTGTAAAAAAGTTTAGTTTTTTAAACCCTAAACATGCTTTAGAGTTATCTGCAGACGTTTTTAACTTTATGAACTTATTAAATAAAGAATGGGGACGCAGTCATGATTTTGGAGATAGAAGTTTTATGAATATTAACGGATTTGATCAAGCAACAAACAGTTACCAATACAACATACAAACAGGTGCTGGTACAGAACCAATAAACGGAACTCCTTGGAGATTGCAGTTTGGTGTAAGATATTCGTTTAATTAAAAAAGAGTTTGTTTAATTTTTTATTTGGGGTTTGATACTTCTCTATCAAGCCCCTTTTTAAATAATATAAATTATGAAAAACAGTATTTATAGTATTCTATTTTTAACTTTAATAGGATGTGTTAGTTCTAAAAACTTAATAGAAAAAGATGTTTCCTTTTCTAAAGAAAGTTATATCGCTAAAAACAATGGAGAGGTAATACCTTCGGGATATGTTTATTCTAAAGAAAATAGTTTTAAAGTTCTTTCTTGGAATGTAGAGCATTTTGTAGATTCTTTTGATGACCCTTATATAGATTCTAAAAGAGAAAATACACCAGATTCTTTAATGGGTGATAAAGTAGCTAATTTAGCAATTGCTTTAAAAAAAATAGATGCAGATGTTGTTGTTTTGCAAGAATTCGAAAGTGCAAAATTTTTAAGAAGTATTGCTGATGAAAAATTGCAAAATATGGGATATAAATATTTTGCAGATGTACCTAGTCATGGTTGGTATATGAATGTAGTTGTTATGAGTAAGTTTCCGTTAGGTGTTATTTATGGTTATGGCAATGTAACAACGCCACTTTTAGAGTATAAAAATGAAGAAGGACAATTAGAAACACAAAATACTTTAAACACCAGAATGTGGTCTTTAGAAGTGTATCCTACTCCAGATTATAATTTTTTACTTACTGGTGTTCATTTAAAAGCAGGTAGAGGAGAAAGAAATATAGCAATGAGAAAAGGTCAGATTAATTTTTTAAAACAACAGTTTAAAAGATTCTTAAAAGAAGACAAGAGTAAAAATATTTTAGTAGTTGGCGATTTTAATAGTTTATTAGGTAGTGAAGAAATTAATTTATTTCTAAATGAAAAAAGAAATAGAGAAAAATTTATAGATCCATTACCAAGAACAGTAATGACACACACTTCAGATGACCCTAAACGTAGGTTAGATTATATATTGATGAATACCAATATGTATAAAGAATATAAAGAAAATTCTGCGTCAGTACCTCAACTTTTTTTACCAAAAAAAATGAGAGAAATTAGTGATCATTTACCAGTAACCACAACATTTATAATTAAATAAGAGAAAAAATGAAAAATTTATATTTAATAACAATAGTTTTAATTCTTGCTATTCAGAATGCTATAGCTCAAGAGCAATCAAAATCAGAACATGTTATTTTAATTTCTATAGACGGATTCCGTCCTAATTTTTATCAAGAATCAAAATGGCCAGCACCTAACCTTAAAAATATGGCAAAAGAAGGGGTAAGTGCAAATGGGGTAAGAGGTATTTTTCCTTCAGTAACTTATCCTTCACATACAACGCTTATTACTGGAGCTTTTCCTGCAACTCACGGAATATATTATAATAGTCCGTTTGAAGAAAAAGGGCAAACAGGAAAATGGTATTGGGAAAGAAGTTTGATACAAACAGAAACGCTTTGGGATGCGGTAAGGAAAGTAGGGAAGACAAGTGCTAGTTTTATTTGGCCAGTTTCTGTAGAAGCTGCAATAGATTATAATATTCCAGAAGTTTGGACTTTAGATAGAGATTATGGTAGAATAGAACCAATGAGAGATCATGAAACACCAAAAGGACTTTTAGAAGAAATGGAGACAGCTGTTTTAGGTGAAATGAATGAAGATACTTTTAATGGAGATAATTTAACTAGAGAAGACAGAACTGGGGAAATGGCAGCTTATGTTTTAGCGAAGTATAAACCTAATTTAATGACAGTGCATTTAATTGCTACAGATCATTTTCAGCATGAACAAGGTAGAAATGGTAAAAAGGTTCATACAGCAATTGCAGCAGTAGATAGAGCAATAGGTAAAATTATAGAAGCAGCAGAAAAATCTAATATTTTAGATAAGACAACTTTTATAATTACAGGAGATCATGGTTTTGTAGATATACATTCAGCTTTAAATCCTAATATATGGTTAGTAGAAGAAAACTTAATGGAGTCAAAAAATAATAGAGGAGATTGGAAAGCTACTTTTCATACGCAAGGAGCTTCTGCTTTTTTACATTTAAAAGATAAAAATGATAAAATAACACTTTCTAAAATTAGAGAAAAGTTAAATAGCCTTCCAAATTCAGTTAAAAAACTTTTTCGTATTGTAGAGAAAGAAGAATTAACAAGTATTGGTGCAGACCCTAATGTTGTATTGGCTTTAAACCCGATACCAGGTGTTGCAATGTCTGGAGGTTTTTCTGGAGATGTTTTAACAAAAAGAAGTGGAGGTACACACGGCTATTTTCCAGATTTTCACCAAATAGAAACTGGTTTTATTACATGGGGAGCAGGGATTTCTGAAGGTAAAGTAATATCAAAATTAGGACTAGAAGATATAGCTCCAATTATAAGTGAATTACTTAACCTTAACTTTAATAGTAAAGATGGTGTTTTATTTCCTGGAATTTTAAAAGATTAATTGTTTTTCTTTCTGTAATATAGAAGAAACAGTTTGACGGGTGACCCCAATAAGGTCACCCATATCTTGTTTAGTTAATAAATTAAATAAAATATGAGATTTTCCATTGGTATCTTCTATAGGAACGCTGTAGTGATTCTGAAGAGAAATTATTCTTTCTTCGAGATGTTTTTCTTTGATATTTTTTAATTTTACTTCTGCAGCACACCATCTTTTTATTAGATAAGAAATAAACCAGTTAGAAATAAAAGGGTTAATTAGTACAGTTGTTTTAAAAAAATCTAAATTATATAATCTAATTTTACTATCTATTATTGCTTTAGAGTATTCTTGAAATTGACCATTTAGATATTTAAAATTACCAAAAAACTCTGTATGTGGTAAAACTTCATAAACAAAACTTTCTCCATCATCAGAATATCCACCAAGTTTTACAGCACCTTGAATAATTTCATAGATATAATTTTCTTTATTTGGAGGTAGGTAGATATAATCATTTTTTTTTACGCTTATCTCTTGTATGTTTTCTTCATTAAAAAATATTTTTAAATTATTTATTTCAGAAAAAAGATCGAAATCTTTAAAACCTTCATTATTTGGTCTGGTAGTGTTGTACATAATAAACTAGTTTAGTGGTTAAAAATAGATGTTCAGAGAAGTTTCTATGTTAAGCAATTATTATTTAACATCTTAAAAGTTTATTTAAATAAGTAAATTATTGATAAACAAAAGAGTTAGTTACTTTAAAATAATTTTGTATTTTTGCGCCCACTTACTACGAGATAGTAAGATTATTAATAATCAAGGTCGAGAACCTTAAAAAATTAACAAATTATGTCTGTAAAGATTAGATTACAAAGACACGGTAAAAAAGGTAAGCCATTCTATTGGATCGTTGCTGCTGATGCTCGTGCAAAAAGAGATGGTAAATACTTAGAAAAAATTGGTACTTACAATCCTAATGTTAACCCTGCAATTATCGATTTAAACGTTGATAAAGCTGTAGAATGGTTACAAAACGGAGCGCAACCTACAGATACTGCAAAAAATATTTTGTCTTATAAAGGTGCAATGTTAAAAAACCATTTAGTTGGTGGTGTTAGAAAAGGAGCTTTAACTCAAGAACAAGCAGATGCAAAATTTACAGTTTGGTTAGAAGAGAAAAATGCAAAAATTTCTGCAAAAGAAGAAGGTTTAACTAAAGCGGAAGCTGATGCAAAAGCAAAAGCATTTGCAGCAGAAAAAGCAGTTAACGAAGCAAGAATTGCTGCTGCAACTCCAGAAACTGAAGAGGCTGGTGATGCAAGTGACGAGGTAGAAGCATTAGAAGTTGCTGCTGAAGAAGGAGCAGAAGACAAAGCAGCAGAATAAATTATAAATTTATACGACTATGCGTAAAGAAGATTGTTTTTATTTAGGCAAAATCGTAACAAAATATAGTTTTAAAGGGGAAGTTGTTATCAAATTAGATACAGACGAACCTGAGTTGTACACAGAAATGGAATCAGTTTATGTCGAATTTGGCACAAACTTGGTTCCATTTTTTATTGAAAAAAGTTCATTGCACAAAGGGAATCAGTTACGTGTTCAGTTTGAAGATATTTATTCTGAAGAAGAGGCTGATTCTATTTTAAAATGTGAAATTTATTTACCGAATACGATGTTGCCTAAATTAACAGGTGATAAATTTTATTATCACGAAGTAATTGGGTTTACAGTTGTTGATGCCAATTTTGGTAAAGTAGGTACAATTGTACATATTAATGATAAAGCGGCACAACCACTTTTTGAAATCGACAGAGATGGAACTGAAATTTTTATCCCTATGGTTGATGATTTTATTAAAAAAGTAGATAGAGAAAATAAAATAATACAAGTAGAAGCACCAGACGGTCTGATAGCTTTGTATATTTAGAAAGGTGTCTGAGTGGTCGAAAGAGCTACCCTGGAAAGGTAGTATACTGGCAACGGTATCGAGGGTTCGAATCCCTTCCTTTCTGCTGAAATAAAACTTACAAATTGTTACAAGATTTAATAAAAAAACCTATAAGATGTTTATCTTATAGGTTTTTTTATTACTTATAAGTAGCAAAAAATAATTATAGTAATTACTGTTCTGTCTATTTATATTTCATTTTAATTTTTGAATAAATATAAGCTTTTTATTGTTTTGTATATTGAGGTATAAGTTGTGATATGGTAATTTTAGTGCTTTTTTTTTATGTAAATAATATTTTTATTTAATTTTTTTCTTTAAATCATCTTTTTTAATAATTATATGATAATTTAGTCTATAAAACTAAAAAGGTTTACTTAATATATTGTGTTGCCCTTACAACCCTTTTAATAGAGTAAGAATATAAAGTAGAAATTTATGCAAGAATATGGAGAGCTCGCATTGGCTTTAGTAGCAAAAAATAATCTTAATACCTCTGCAATAGATCAAGTAGTAGAAACGAGCGAAAGTGATATTTTTCCTAAAGAGAAATCTGATGCTTTAATTTGGAAAGAATTAAAGAAAGGGAAAAAAATAGCTTTAGGAGAGCTTTATGATAGGTATGTAAATATATTATTTTCTTACGGAATGTATCACTCTAAAGATAGAGGGTATGTTATGGATTGTATTCACGATTTGTTTGTGGATTTATATAAATATAGAAATAGCCTTTCTAAAACTGATAATGTTAAGTATTATCTTTTTAAATCTTTAAAAAGAAAGATTAATAAAAAATATCATAAAAAAAATACTTCTGTTTCTTTAGATGATTTTGATTACGAAATAGATGCTATGAATAAAAAGCATTCAGATTCTTGTGAAAAAGAGATCATAAAAGAAGAGCATATTTTCGAAAGAAATACGAGATTAAAAAAAGCAATGGAAACTTTAAGTGATAAACAAAGAGAAGTCTTGATTTTAAAGTTTGATCAAGAAAAATCTTACGAAGAAATTTCTATGATAATAGGGGTTTCTGTAGAGTCTGCTAGAACATCTGTATACAGAGCAATTAAAGCATTAAGAAAATTAAATTTTACTGTTTTGTTCTTAGAATTAACCTGTTGTTTCTTGTAAAAAAATAAATTTTATGTCTATAATAAACTAAAGATGTGCTATTAGTTATATCATATTCAACCAAAGCTTTTTAAAAATTAATAAAAGAGAACACAAATAAAAAATGAAAATTAATAAGTCTAATAAAGTTAAAATTTTACCAATTACAGAGTTGGAGAAAACAGCTTTAAAGAGTAAGATTTTTAATTCTGTTGATAACCTTAGCTATAGAAGAAGTAGAAGAAATAAAGGTTTAGCAATGAGTCTAGCTTTTTCACTTGTTTTTTTAATAGGTGGTTTTTTGTATTATCAAAACCAACCAACTAATTCAATAACAGATTTTGTAAATGCATCAAAACCTATAGATTTTAGTAAAGCAAATGAAGTTGTATTAGTTTTAGGTGATGGAGAGAACTTAAAAATAGATAAGAAAGATAGTAATATTAATTATTCTAAAACTGGTAATAAATTAACAATCGGTGGTGATACTGAGATAGAACAAGAAACTACTAGAAATAGTAAAATTGCATATAACACTTTGATAATCCCTTATGGTAAAAGATCTAAAATAAATCTTTCAGACGGAACGATTGTCTGGTTAAATTCTGGTTCTAAACTAATATATCCTGTAGCTTTTAATGGGGATAGAAGAGAATTATATTTAGAAGGAGAGGCAATTTTTGATGTTGCTCACGATAAAAATCATCCTTTTATTGTGATGTCTAAAGATCAGGAGGTTAAAGTTTTGGGAACTGTATTTGGAGTAACAAGTTATCCTGAAGAAGGGGTAATTAATACAGTGTTAAAAAGTGGAAGTGTACAAATTAATTATCATAATGATCCAGAATTACATCATTATTCAGATAAAATTAAAATTACACCAGGCACAAAGGCGACTTATAATAAAGAGAGTAAGAGTATAATATCAGAAAAAGTGAATGTAAATAATTATTTTTCTTGGAGAGATGGATTTTTAATCTTTAAAAATAATGATTTGCATTATGTAATGAATCGTATTGCTAGATACTACAATTTAAAAATAGATATTAAAAATGAAGAGTTAGCCAAAGAAAAGTTTTCTGGTTATTTAGATTTAAATGAAAATATAGATAAAGTGGTTAAAAACATTAGCGCAAGTACAAATATGAAATATATTATTGAAGCAAATAAGATAACTATTAATTAAACAGAAATAATTTATGAAGTGAAACTATTATTTGAATTACTAAAAAGACCAGAAGATGCGCCAACATCTTCTGGCTTATTTTAATCACATTGCTGTAGAGAACAGCAAAATTTAATTATCAAAAACAAAAATATGAAAAAAAACTCACGCACAGGAATTTTAATACTTATGAGAATATTTCTATTATTAATTAGTTTAGGAATCACAGCAGGTAATGTAAATCCGTTGATGGGGCAAACGAAAATAAATATTGATGTAAAAGAGATATCAATTGAAGAATTTTTTAAAGAAATTCAAGGTTCAAGCGATTACATGTTCTTTTATAAAGATGATGTTTTAAATACAAATAGAAAAGTATCAATAAAACTTAATGAAGCTAATATTATTAAGGTTTTAGACAAAGCCTTTTCTAAAACTAATTTAACTTATAAGGTTGATGGTAAACAAGTAATTGTTAAAAAAATACAACCAAAACCAACAGTTTCATTAGTAATTAGTCAAATAGCTCAAGAAAAAGTAGTTACTGGTACTGTTACAGAAGCAGAAGGTTATGCTTTACCAGGTGTAAGCGTTAGAATAAAAGGTACATCTACAGGTACAGAAACAGATTTTGACGGTAAATACTCTATTAAAGTAACAAAAGAATCTGTTTTAGAATTCTCTTACATTGGTATGTTAAAACAAACTGTAGCAGTTGGAGATAAATCTGTTATAGATATTAAAATGGAAGAAAGTACAGCTGCTTTAGATGAGGTTGTTATTGTAGGTTATGGTTCTCAAAAAAAAGAAGAGTTAACCGGTTCTGTTGCAATTGTTAAAAGTGCAGATTTACAACAAGCACCAACCTCTTCTTTTGAGCAATCGCTTAGAGGTGGAATAGCAGGGATACAAGCAAGTGCACTTGATGGAGCGCCAGGAGCAAATACAGAAATTAGAATTAGAGGTATTGGTTCTATTAATGCGTCTAGTGAGCCTTTATATGTTATAGATGGTATTCCTATTCAGGCAGGTAGCCAGTCTACAAATGATAATGATGGTGCAAGTTCTAACGTAATGGCGTCTATTAACCCTAATGACATAGAAAGTATTAGTGTTTTAAAAGATGCAGCTTCTACAGCAATTTATGGGTCTAGAGGAGCAAATGGTGTTATTTTAATCTCGACAAAACAAGGTAAAACCGGTAAAGCAACTATAGAGTTAAAAACACTTACAGGTTTTAATTCACAAGCTTCTAAAAACATTTTAAAACCTTTAAATGCAGCTCAATATAAAGAATTATATATTGAAGGATATGTAAATTTGGGTCTTACAGAAGCAGAAGCGCAAACACAATTAGATAACTATTATACGCAACAAATAGATCCTTCTACGGGTGAAGCTACAGATACAAATTGGTTAGATGCTATTACAAGAACAGGTATTACTCAAAGTTATGATCTAAGCGTAAGAGGAGCTACAGATAAAGTAAAATACTTTATGTCTGGTGGTTTTATGGAACAAGGAAGTTATATAATAGGATACGATTTTTCTAGATTTAGTGGTAGAACTAATTTAGAATATAAAGCAAGTGATTATATTACGATTTCTAATAATATTTCAATTGCAGATATTACATCTACAACAGCACCAGATGCAGGTTCTTGGAACAATCCTTTTAAGAGTACTTTAGAATTATCGCCATTAATTCCTATTTATGATGATGAAGGGCAATACAATGCAGATCATCTTGCTTATTTTCCAATTGGTAGTAACCCTGTTGGTAGTTTAAGTGGAGAAGATAATTGGGAAACAAAAACAAATAGAATCATTGATAATTTAGCATTAACAATTACTCCTTTAGAAAATTTAGTGTTTAGATCTCAATGGAATTTTGATATTTTAAGTATTAACGAGTCTATTTATTACAACAGACGTTACGGTACTGGTTATGATACAAACGGTTATGCTTACGAAGCAAATACAACTAGTAAAACATGGGTAGGTACACAAACGTTAGATTATAGTTTAACTTTAAATGAAAATCATAATTTAAACTTTTTAGCAGGTTATGAAGCACAACAAACAACGCGTGAATCATTTTCTGCTTCAGGTTCAGATTTTCCTAACGATGTAGTTAAAACATTAAGTACAGCAGCAGCGGAATATGCGGTTTCTGGAACAAAAACAGAATACACTTTTAATTCAACTTTTTTAAGAGGAAATTACAATTATGATAATAAGTATTTTCTTTCTGGTAGTTTAAGACATGATGGGTCTTCAAGGTTTGGAGCAGATAACAGGTATGGAACTTTCTATTCAGTAGGAGCAAGCTGGAATATGTTTAAAGAGGATTTTATTAATGATATTTCTTTTATCGATCTATTAAAATTAAGAACATCTTACGGTTTAACAGGTAATGCAGCTATTGGTAATTTTGCATCTTTAGGATTGTATGGTTACGGAGATGATTACGATGGTTCTCCAGGAGGGACTCCTCAGCAATTGGCAAACCCAGATCTTACTTGGGAAACTCAAGAGAACTTTAATGTTGGTTTAGATTTTGGTTTATTTGGTAAAATTAACGGTACTGTAGAGTATTTTGATAGACTTTCATCAGATCTTATTTTAGATGTTCCTATTTCTCCAACTACTGGTTTTACAGAACTTACGCAAAACTTTGGTTCTATGTCTAATAAAGGTTTAGAAATTACTTTAAATGCAAACATTATAAACAAGAATGATTTTAGATGGAGTGTTGGTTTTAATACCACATTCATAAAAAATGAAATTACAGATTTAGATGAAGATTACACAGACGGAGCTTTTAGAAGACAAGTCGGTGAAGATTTTCAGTCTTTTTATATGTATGGTTGGGCAGGTGTAGATCAAACAAACGGAGATGTACAATATTATACAGATGCTAGCGAAACTACAATAACCAATGATATTGGAGATGCAGAACGTTATTTATCTGGTAAATCTGCAACACCAGATTTTTATGGTGGTTTTAATACTTCTTTTTCTTACAAAGGGTTTAGTTTAAATGCAAACTTTATGTATTCTTCTGGTAATTATTTATTTGATAGTAGAGCACGTGGTAGTTTAGGTGATGGTAGATTAACACCAAGAAGTACGGCCACTTATGTGTTCGAAAACAGATGGGTAGAAGGTAAAACAGATGCTTTATTTCCTAGGTTTCAATGGGGAGGACAATCTGGTAGTAACCAAGCGAATGTTACAAGATGGTTGTATGATGGTAGTTTTATCCGTTTAAAAGATGTAACAGCTGCATATGATTTTCCTAAAAAAGTAATTTCTTTTTTAAATCTTAATTCGGCTAGATTATATGTAAGAGGTACAAATTTATTAACTTTTACTAAAGATAAAGATTTGTATATAGATCCAGAACAGTCTATAAGTGGTAGTTATAATGGATTAACACCAGCTATGAAAACTATTTCTGTAGGATTAGATATTAAACTATAAAAAAACACTCATGAAAAAATATAATAAAATATTACTATTGATTATGGTAGGGTTTTTCTTATCATGTTCAGAATCATTTTTAGAACTTACTCCTCAATCTTCAGTAGCAAATGAAGAAGCTATTACAAACTTAGAAGATTTAGAAACATCTATTACTGGTGTGTATGATGAAATGCAAGGCGCATATTATTACGGTAGATATATGTTTATGATTCCGGATGTTTTAGCGGATGATGTAAAACAAAATTTATCAGCAAATAGAATTGTAGATTATGCAGAGCATGTACAAAACGTATCAGACGGTCAGGCTAGTGCTTTATGGACAGGAATGTATTTTGCAAACAATGCTCTAAATAATATCATTAATTCTGATGTAGAAGTTACAGAAGCATCTCAAGATAGTAAAGACCATATTTTAGGAGAGGCACATGCTTTAAGGGGTTTAATTTATTTTGATTTGGTAAAACTTTTTGCACAGCATTATACTTACACAACAGATGCAAGTCATGCAGGTGTACCGTTAATTTTAAAGTTCGATCCAACATTAGAACCAGCAAGAAATACGGTTGAAGAAGTATATAATCAAATAATTTCAGATATGACTACGGCATTATCTTTAATGAATGATACATCTAGAACTTCTAATTCTAATACACTATCAGCAACATCAGTTAAAGCATTATTATCTAGAGTTTACTTATACAAAGAAGATTGGGTAAATGCAGAAGCAATGGCAACAGATGTAATTAATGCAGGTTATAGTTTGGTTGATAATGAAAATTATTTAACCTTATGGAATAACGATAATACCTCAGAATCTATTTTTGAGATTTCTATGACAGAATCTGATAATGTTGGTGGTAATGGTATTGCAGGTTTATACCTTTCTGCAGCAGAAGGTGGTTATGGAGATTATTTGCCATCTAATGATGTAGTTTCTTTATATGATGCAGAAGATGTAAGAATGGGTGTTTTTGTAGAAGATACAAATTTAGCAGGAGATTACGCTCCGTATAGAGTTAATAAATATTCTGATGTTTTAGGTTATGATAATGTAAAAGTTGTACGTCTTGCAGAAATCTATTTAATTAGAGCAGAAGCAAGAGCGCAAATAGGAACTAATATTACAGGAGCTCAAGAAGATTTAGATGTAATTCGTACAAGAGCATTGCCAACAGCAACAAGCACAACAAGTACTGGTGATGATTTATTAGATGCTATTTTTCTAGAAAGAAGATTAGAACTTTGTTTTGAAGGACAAAGATTATGGGATTTAATGCGTAGAAAGCAAGATATTGTAAGAACAGAATGTACATCTAGTACTTGTTATATTCCTTATGCAGATGATACAAATATATTACCAATACCTCAGGATGAAACAGATGTGAACCCGAATATAGAACAAAATCTAGGGTACAATTAGTAGCCTGTAAAATAAATACTTGTTACATGCATTGATAAAATTTGATGTCTTTTTTCAATGTGTGTACACAAGTTTTTACATATTATTTAAGTAATTTAAAAGAACATATTTTGGAACAAACTCGTAGAAATTTAGTAAAACTATTGTCATTAGGCGCATTTTTTCCAAAGCAAACACTAGGTGCTTTTAATTCGATATTAGAGTCATTAAATGTAGATGCTAATCACAATCTGTCAAATGGTTTATTGTCAAATATTTCTGACAATAAAATAGAAGAATTGTACAAAAAAGCAATGGTTATTGACGGACTTGTTATCCCTAAAGGATGGAATCAAGATTCTTTTGATGCTTTAGCAAAATCTGGTTATTCTGGTTTTAGTACTTCTTTGCTTTCCGGAAATTTAAAATCAGCTTTAAACAACATTGCAGAATGGGATAATCGTATAAAAAACAATTCAGATGTTTTAATAAAAGCAACCACTGCAAACGATTTTATCCGAGCAAAAAAAGAAAACAAAACTGCTGTTTTATACGGATTTCAAAATGCCACAATGATGGAGAAATCTATTAAAAATTTAGATACTTTATACAATGCAGGTACACGTTGGATTCAATTAACCTATAATCAAAGAAATTTGTTAGGTGATGGAAGTACAGAACGTACAGATTGCGGTTTGTCAGACTTTGGAATAGAAGCGGTAGAGCGTATGAACGAACTCGGAATTATAATTGATTTATCGCATTGCGGAAAAGAAACTACCAACGACGGAATTAAATTTAGTAAAACCGGAGCTTGTTTTAATCATACAATGTGTGAGTCTTTATATAAAAATCATCCAAGAGCTAAGCCAGACAGTCAAATAAAAGCCATGGCAGACAAAGGTGGAATTATGGGTGTAATTTGTTTAGGTTATATGATTGGTCCAGAATTAGGAACAAAAACAACCATAGAAACCTATGTAGATCACATAGATCATGCAGTTAAAATTGCTGGAATAGATCATGTTGGTGTTGCTGCAGACTTTGCAATTCAGGGTTTACAAGCAACTGGCGCAACCAGAGAAAATTGGTACGAACCTAGATTAACAAGATTTAAACCATCTTATAAAGTACAATGGCCACCTTGGATTCCCGAATTAGATAAACCAGATCGTTATTTACAAGTAGCAAAAATATTAGATAAAAGAGGATATAGTACAGGCGATATCGAAAAAATATTAGGACTCAATTGGTTAAGATATTTTAAAGAAACCTTAAAATCAT
Organism: Polaribacter sp. Asnod1-A03; assembly: GCF_045063585.1. Classification (NCBI taxonomy): domain Bacteria; kingdom Pseudomonadati; phylum Bacteroidota; class Flavobacteriia; order Flavobacteriales; family Flavobacteriaceae; genus Polaribacter; species Polaribacter sp. Asnod1-A03. The sequence goes on from NZ_JBEFOE010000009.1 coordinate 2,902,828, forward strand.
AATCAATTAAAAATAGATTTAAACAAATAATCATAAAATGAAGAAGTATCTTTTTATAGCATTTTTTTCAACTTGTATGCTTTCTGTTCATTCTCAGAAATCCAACTTTTTTAATAGTAATAGAACCATTTTAGGAATCCATAAAGAACGAACAGCTTCTATGGGAATTGGTGATATTGATAATGATGGCGATATGGATATTGTACAGGCAAATGGTAGGCATTGGCCAGGTCAAAACCGAGTTTTTGTAAATAACGGACGCGGTATTTTTACCGTTTCTAAAAATTTAGGCACAGAACAAGAAACGAGTTATTCTACAGAGTTAGCAGATTTTGATGGAGATGGAGATTTGGATATTGCGGTTGGTAATGATATGGCGCCAAATTTTATTTTTATAAACGACGGAAAAGGAAACTTTACTAAAGGAGCTTCTTTTGGTGATAAATACGGACATACAAGAAACATTGTGGTTGCAGATTTAGACAATGATGGAGATGTCGATATTTTAATAACTAACAGAGGGAGTGAAAATGAAATTTGTTTAAATAACGGTAAAGGTGTTTTTACAAAAGTGATAGGTTTTGGTAGTAAAAAAGATTCTACAATTGATGTTGAGGTTGCTGATATGAATGGTGATGGAAATTTAGATTTGATTTTAGCAAATAGAGATGATCAACCAAATTACGTATACTTTAATGACGGAAACTTAAAATTTACCAAAAAAATAGCTTACGGTACAGGTAAAGATGTTACAAGATCTGTTGCGGTTATAGATCTTGATAAAGATGGCTTTATGGATATAGTTACTGCAAATATTGGCGAGCCTAATGTTATTTATTTTGGAAGTAAAAACGGAACTTATGATCGTAAAGTAGTATTTGATGATAGTTCTGATAAATCATATTCTTTATCTATTGGCGATTTAAATGGCGATGGAGAAATAGATATTATTGTTGGTAATGTAGCAGCACCAAACAATGTTTTTATCAATTCTAAGAATGCCTCAACTTGGCAGAAAATACAATTGAATGATCAAAAGTTTAGTACATACGATATTTTAACTTCAGATTTAAATGGAGATAAAAAACTAGATATTATAGAAAGTAATTCAGATGAATTAAATCTATTTTACTTTAATAGATTCACACCAAAATTCCCTTGATTTTAATCAAAATAGAGACTTATAATATTAAAAATTTTAAAATGATAGATAAAAACAAATTCAAGCTAAATAAAGCAAGTTATTTGCTAAAATTAGCGGTATTACTTTTAGTAACAGGTTGTTCAACAGCTCCTTCAAAATGGGAAAACATACAAGATGAAGGGTCTTTTTTAGTATATAGAAGGCAATCTTTAATTGGTGAAGAATCGTATTCAATTACATCCACTAAAGATTCTATTATTGTAAAATCACTTCAAGGAGAAAATGAAAGAGGTAGAATTACAGGAGTAGAAGCAGAATTGCATTTAGATAAGAATTTAAAACCTTCTTTTTACTTAAATAGACGTTTAACAAGCAATGATACTATTGTTAATTTAGAAGTTAAAAAAACTTCTGAGGGTATTTCTATTTGGGAAAAAAATAGAGATTTTGTAAAGACAGAAACCAAAGATTTTTTTCCAGTACATAGTAATATTCCTGCGGGGATAGAAATGATGTTATATCATTATTACTTTCAACAAGGGGGTACAGGAAGTATTCCTATTTTACCAAGAGGAGAAATTACAATGAATTTTATCCAAGAGGATATAGTAACAATTAAAGGCGAAAAAGTGCCTTTAAAAAGATATGTTGTAGATGGGATTAATTGGGGAGGAAGAACTATTTGGGTAGATGAATCTAACAATTTAGTAGCGCTTGTAAAAGCAAATACGCAAATACGCGAGTATATTAAAAAAGGATATGAAGAAGCAAAACCATTTTTTGTTCAAGGAAATGTTGAAGAAGAAATGGCTGCATTATCAAAATTCACCAAAGATTTAAAAGGTACTCAATCAAAAGTAAAAGCATTTGTTGGAGGAAATATTGTTGATGGACTAAGCAATGTTGCAAAAGAAGATATGACTTTAATTATTACAGACGGAACTATTTCTAAAATAGGAAAACGTTCTGAAGTAGAAATTCCTGAAGGAGCAGAAATTGTTGATGTAAAAGGCAAAACATTAATTCCTGGTTTGTGGGATATGCATGCACATTCTAATCAAGTAGATTGGGCGCCAGCTTATTTAGCAGGTGGAATTACTACAATTCGTGATAATGGAAATGAGCTTGAATTTGCGACATCGTTTAGAGATGCTATTGCAAAAGAAGGCGCTATTGGTCCAGATATTTTATTAGCAGGAATGACTGACGGAGCAGGAATACAAGGTAACGGAGTGGTAAGAGCAAGAACAGAACAAGAAGCAAAAGAAGTTGCTAATTTGTATTTTTCTAATGGATATAAACAGATAAAAATTTATTCGTCTGTAAGTGAAGAATTAACAAAAGTATTAGCAGAAGAAGGACACAAAAGAGGTATGTCTATTACAGGTCATGTACCAAATGCAATTGGTAATGCGCGTGGAGCTATTGAAGCCGGAATGGATATGTTAAGTCACCGTTCTAGAATCTTAACTGTTTTGTTTCCTAATAAAACAGTAAAAGAATTAGGGAGTTATTATATCAGTAAAAATGATATTTCTCAAAAACAAATAGATGATGCGATTGCATTTCTGTTAAAACATAAAACAGTTTTAGACCCTACAATAGCTTTAGATGTTGCAAGAGGTATGACAAAAGGATCTGTGTTAGAAAGTATAGAACCATTTTCTGATAGAATTGCATATGAGTTATTTGAAGGTAAAAGATTTAGAACAGGTTTATCTGTAAAACGTGCTGAAACTGCCAAAGCAGATTATATAAAAGCAATGGGGATTTTGGGTCAATTTTATAAAGCAGGAGTGCCAATTGTTGCAGGAACAGATAATATTGTGCCTGTTTTTGGTTTGTATTTAGAGTTGGAGACGTATCAAGAATATGGAGGATTAACTCCTTTAGAAGCAATAAAAACAGCGACTATTATTCCGGCAACAGCAATGGGGTTAGGTGATAAAACCGGAACTTTAGAAATAGGTAAAGAAGGAGATATTGCAATTTTAGATAGAAACCCTTTAGAAGATATTTCTAATATAAGAACTGTTTCTGCGGTAGTTACAAACGGAAATTATTACAAAAGTAATCCGTTATGGAAAGCAGCAGATTTTATACCAGCAGAATAATCTAGTGTTTAAAAATTTATAAAACAGAAAAGAAATTAAATATTAAAATTATGAGTAAAATTATAAAGTTACTTTTTGTTGCTCTTTTAATGGTTGGTTGTGCAAAACAATCACCAAAAGAAACTCCAGATAAAGATTACAACCCAGAAGCAAAATTAAAAGAATTAAATATTGTGTTGCCAAGTCCGCCGCAACCTGTTGCAAATTATGTAAACGGAGTTAGAACTGGGAATCTTATTTTTTTAGCAGGTAAAGGACCAAAACGTGTTGATGGAACTGAAATAACTGGAAAATTAGGACAAGACATTACGATTGATGAAGGTTATGCTGCTGCAAGATTAACTGCAATTAATCAACTAGCAGTTTTAAAACATATGTTAGGAGATTTAAACAAAGTAAAACGTATTGTTAAGGTTTTAGGGATGGTAAACTCAGATCCTAATTTTGTAGAACAACCAAAAGTTATTAATGGATTTTCAGATTTAATGGTTGATGTTTTTGGAGAAAAAGGAAAACACGCCAGAGCTGCAATCGGTATGGCTTCTTTGCCAAGAGCACAAGCTGTAGAAATAGAATTAATTGTAGAAGTTTATGATTAATTATAAGAAATAACACATGAAAATAAATAATAAAACATCAAAAACGAGTTCAATATTAAAATCATTTTTCTTATTGATATTTGTTTTTAATTTTTCTCAGAATAGTAAAGCACAAGAATTAAAATTAAAATATTTTGGTGGTGCAGGTTGGGAAATGACAGAAGGAGATTTAAATATTTTAGTTGATCCATACATCTCTAGATTAAAATTAGGCGATAGTCCATCAAACAGTAAAGACGATACTCGTAAAAATTATTATCCATCAGATATTTATGTATCAGATACTGTAACAATCAATAAAATATTGACTAAAAAGGTCGATTTTATTTTGGTACATCATTCGCATTTAGATCATTTGGCAGACGTTCCTTACATCGCAAAAAAAACGGGTGCAATGGTAATTGCTACAGAAACAAGTTGTAAAATTTTAAAAGCGTACGGAATTCCAGAAAAGCAATTACTTAGAGTAAGAGGTGGAGAAGATTATCAGTTTGAAGAGTTTTCTGTAAGAGTAATTCCATCAATTCATTCTGCATTAAATGATAAACATTATTACGATTCTAGAATGCATACTGATGAAATAGAATTGCCATTAAAATTAGAAGATTTTATAGAAGGAAAATCTTTAATGTTTTTAATTCGTTTTAAAAATCATAAAGTTTTAACTGCAGGATCTATGAATTTTTTAGAAAGAGAAGTAGATGGTTTAAAGCCAGATATTATTTTACCAGGCGTTAATTTTTCTAGATTAGAAATTTATAAATATACAGAGCGATTAATGAAGTTAACAAATTTTCCTAAAATAGTAATACCAACACATTGGGATAATTTTAGAGTGCCTTACGGATTTTCTCAAGAAAGTGCTATCGAGAAAAAAATCAACCCTTTTTTAGAAGAAGTTAAGTTGGCATCACCAAAATCAAAAGTGATTGTTCCGGTTCATTTAGAAACGATTACAATTAAATAAAGAACATTAATACAAAAATATTAATGTTCTTTAAAGTTAACTATTAGCATCCTAGTTTTTAAACTAGGATGTTAATAGTCTATTTTATTAAATGTAAAGGCAAGTCTTTTACTCTTTCACAACAAAGTTGTTCCATAACTTGCTGAAATTCACGCTTCATCAAAGAAATTGTATGATTACCACCTTCTCTACCTAACGCACCAACACCATACATAAAACTACGTCCCATAAATGTAAATTCTGCTCCATTTGCCATTGCTCTGGCAATATCCGGCCCACCACGCAAACCAGAATCTACCATTATTTTGATGTCGTCTTTATATTTTTTTGACAAATGTGTCATTGGTACAATAGAAGATTGTCCTGCATCTAATTGTCTTCCTCCGTGATTAGATACAATTAATCCATCAACACCTAATTTAATGGCCTTTTCTGCGTCCATTTTATTTACAACACCTTTAATTACTAATTTTCCTTTCCATTGGTCTCTTATTGATGCTATTCTGTCTTCGTTTAAACGTCCAGAAAAAGTTACATCCATAAATTCGCCTAATTTTTTCATATTTAATCCTTTAGGCATGTAAGGTTCTAAAGTTTTAAAAGCAGGTTGACCATGAATTAACGTTTTAATTGCCCAATCAGGCTTTTTTAAAACTTCAATAATAGTTTTTAAACTCATAGATGGTGGCATTGCTAAACCATTTCTAACATCTCTTGGTCTATAACCAAATGTAGGTACATCTGCTAAAATTACTAAAACATCAGTTCCTGCGTTAGCAGCTCTGTCTAATAAATCTCTTTTAACTTTTTCTTCTGCTGGGTGATATAATTGAAACCAAGATTTTCCTTCAGTTATTTCTGCGATACGTTCTATACTAGAAGTGGTAACGGTACTTAAAATAAATGGTACATTGTGATCAAAGGCTGCTTTTGCTAAAATTTCTGGAGAATTTGGCCACATTAAGCCTTGTAAGCCCACAGGTGCTATACCAAAAGGAGCATCGTATGTATGCCCAAATAACTCTGTTCTTAAATCAGATTTATCAAATTTTGATAAATACTGTGGCATTAATTCTATCTTCTGAAGATCTGTACGGTTTTTATCTAAATTAATATCTTCGTTACAACCTCCATCTAAATATTCAAAAGCAAATTTTGGCATTTTAACCTTCGCTCTTTTCCTTAAATCTGTTACGGAAGGATATTTAGGATTTATTTTTATTTCCATGTTATAATTCTTCTATGCTTTTAACTGATATATTTTTTCCATCAAAACCCACTTTTCACCTTCTTTAGCAGTCGGAAGTGCTTGTTGATATTTCCACATTAAAGTTTCCCATTCTTGTACTTTAATATTGTCTTTGTCGAGTTTGTCTTTCTTTTCAAAAGAAAAAGAGTTATCAACTTCCATGATCATAAATAAACGATTGCCAGTATTAAATATTTCTAAATTGATGATCCCAGAATCTATGATGCTTTCAGTGATTTCTGGCCAAATTTCTTGATGATATTTTTTATATTCTTCAATAAGTTTTTTATCATCTTTTAAGTCTAAAGCAAAATAGTGTTTCGTCATTTTATTTGTAGATTTTCAAAGTTCTATATCCATAAAAAGCAATAAAGCAAAAACAAATAAAGGGAAGAATAAAAGAAAAATTAACGCCAGAAAAAGGACCAATTTTTTCCATATCTATCATTAAACCTTGTAAAATTGGCATTAATGCACCACCAACAATTGCCATAACTAAACCAGCTGCACCAAGAGCAGAATCTTCTTCGCTTAAACCATCTAATGCAATACCGTAAATGGTAGGAAACATTAAAGACATAAAGGCAGAAGTTGCTACTAATAAGTATAAACCTAGTGTTCCTTCAATTAAAATAACACCAGCAATTGTAACCATTGCACAAAGCGCAAAAATCATTAATAACTTTTTTGCATTTACATATTTCATCAAAAAAGTACTAATAAATCTACTTCCTAAAAAGATAGACATGGCCACAATATTATAGTTTTGTGCTGTCGCTTTTGGAATACCTAAATTCCCTGCATATTGAATAATAAATGTCCAACACATAATTTGTGCTGCTACATAAAATAATTGAGCTAAAACACCTTCTTTGTATTTTCCGTTTTTAAATAACCTTTTAAAAGAATCTGCAGCACTAGAATAAGTTTTAGTTGTATCTCTTTTTGGCATTTTAGTAAGTGCTATTAAAACCAGCATTGCAATTACAACAAACCCAAGAATTACATAAGGGTTTCGAATTATTGATAAATCGTGCGTTCTAATAATTGCTTTTTGTGCCTCGCTTAAAGTGTTAAAAATTAACTCTCCAGCTTCATTTCTTTTATCGGAATCTAAGGCAACTAAAATAAATTTTGATGCTACAAACATTCCAAACAAAGACCCAATAGGATTAAAGGCTTGTGCTAAATTTAAACGTTGTGTTGCTGTTCTTTCATCACCCATAGAAAGAATGTATGGATTTGCAGTTGTTTCTAAAAAAGCCAATCCAAAAGTTAAAATATATAAAGAGCCTAAAAAGAATCCAAAAACTTCAAACTGAGCCGCTGGAAAAAACAATAGAGCTCCAATTGCATATAATGATAAACCTAATAATATTCCTTTTTTATAACTGTATTTTCTAACAAATAAAGCTGCTGGTATTGCCATTGTAGCATAACCTCCATAAAAAGCTAATTGTACCAATGCTGCTTTTGCTGTAGATATCTCCATAACAGTACCAAAAGCTGCTACCATTGGGTTTGTAATATCGTTAGCAAAACCCCATAAAGAAAATAATGAGGTAATAATTATAAAAGGAATAAGTACCTCTTTAGATACTACGGGTATTTTTTTTGTTTCACTCATAAAAAAGTATTTTTTTGTTTAAAAAGCACTCTCAAAAGATACTAATAATTTATTAGTATCTTAAAAGATTAAAAGTGCTTTTTATAAAAATGAAATTACTACTATCTGTATTGTGCGTACACAACTTTAGTTTGTAAATACTCTTCCATACCGTGCTTACCATCAGCACCACCTATACCAGATTTTTTCCATCCAGCGTGAAAACCTTGTATAGCTTCAAAATGTTCTCTGTTTATATATGTTTCTCCATATTGTAGTTCTTCTGCAGCATGCATTACTTTATTAAAGTTTTCTGAGAAGATAGATGATGTTAATCCAAATTCACAGTCATTTGCTAAAGCAATTGCTTCATCAAGAGTGCTAAATTTCATCACTGGTAAAACAGGACCAAATACTTCTTCTTGTATAATTTGCATCTCTTGTTTTACGTTTGTTATTAAGGTTGGTTGGTAAAAATATCCTTTATCAAACCCAGGAGTTCTTGATCCACCAACGATAACTTCTGCACCTTCTTTTTTGGCATATTCTACCATTTCAGAAACTTTATCTAATTGCGCTTTAGACACTAAGGCACTCATATCTGGGTTGTTTTCAGAAAAAGCATCTTCTACTTTTACCGATTTCATCTTTTCTGCGACCATGTCTAAAAATTGATCATGGATAGATTCTTCTACATAAAGACGTTCTGCACAGTTACATACTTGGCCGCTAAAGGTAATTCTAGAAGTAACAACAGCGTTAACTGCTAATTCTAGATTCGCATCTGCACATACAATTGCAGGCGCTTTACCACCTAATTCTAATGATACTTTTGTAATATTTTCTGAAGCTGCTTGCATTACCATTTGACCAGCACCAACACTACCTGTTAAGCTAATAATACCAGTAATTGGACTTTTAGAAAGTGCATTACCTACAATGCTACCTTTGCCACAAACGTAATTTAATACACCTGCAGGTAGTTTTATAACTTCTATTAATTTAGCAAACTCCATAACAGTATTAGGCGCTATAGAACTTGGGTTTATAACACAAGTGTTACCTGTAATTAAAGAACCTGCTACTTTTCTTGCCATTACAAAGAAAGGGAAGTTCCAAGGTAAAATACCAACAGCTACACCAATAGGTGCTTTGTGTAAAAAGATGTGTTCTTTGCTACGATCACTTTGTATAATTTCTCCTTCAATTCTTCTTGCAAAACCAGCGTAATAATCAAAGTAATCTGCTGTAACATCAATTTCTATTTGTGCTAAGCTCATTACTTTTGCTTGTTCTGCTGCTAAAGTTTCTGCTAAAAATATTCTGTTATCACGAATAATATCGGCCATTTTATTTAAGTAGTTGGCTCTTTGAATTGCCGGAAGAGACTTCCATCCGTGTTGTGAAGCTTGTGCTGCATCTAATGCTAGATTTGCATCCTCAACACTGCCAATAGGCATTAAAGATAAAACCTCTTCTGTACAAGGATTTAAAATTTCGATTACATCTGTAGAAGTGGATTTTACAAATTTTCCATTTATAAATTGATTGAATTGCTGCATAAAATAGTTTTTTAGTTAATTGTTTATTTAGATAAGAAATATTATTAAATATCTCTTGTTACATATTGGTTGCTAAAGCCAATACACAAACTTAAAAATAGAATCAGCTAAAAATTTTATCCATAATAATCAATAATATGTATAATTTAAACATTGATGTAAAAATGCTAAAAACAAATGGTGTTTAAACCCTTGTATAGATAGTTTATAACTATTTTCTATAAGGAGTAATTTTTACAATTTATGTATATTTTCCAGATTTATAGTTACCGGGAGTTAACCCTGTAATTAATTTAAACACTCTAGAGAAGTGGTATCTGTCGGAAAACCCTAAATGAAAGGCAACATCTTCTATTGTTTTGTTGGTGTGTTCAAAAAGTTCGCAAGACCTAGCTATTTTTCTATTCTGGATAAAATTATGAACGGTAATATGCATTTCATCTTTAAATAAACGGGCAAAAGAATTAGGCGCCATATTTACCACAGCAGCAATTTCGGCATTACTTAACTTTTTATTGATATTGGTTTCTATATAACGGATTACTTTTAAAATACGTTGATCAATATTTATCGCTTTCCAAAGTTCTGGACCAATAGTGGTAAGCGCTTCTTTAATAAATGCCTGTAGCTTTAAATTGAAGGTCAATTTAAAATCTGTGTTTTCTATTTTTAATCTTCCTGTTAAATATTCTAATCGATCTTTTAAATAATCAGTTACTTCTATTTTTAAAATACCAGGATACACATTATCAAAAGGGACACCTAAGTTAAAATGAATAAAAAAGTGAATTAAAGATGAATCTAAATAATCGTTTTCATCATAATCACTTGTTAAATGTCTTCCAGAAACATGTATGCCAGATTCGTAAGTATGATTTTTTGTAAAACGAGAAGTAAAAGAAGTAAAAGGTGGTATTATATATAAAGTATCAGGCGTCATTTTGTAAACTTCGTCTAAATGAATCAGTTCTCCACCTTCATTTCGATTCCAATATATTCTCCAAAACGGAAAAACCATATCATGGCAATCCCATAAATTTAATAACCAATATCTACAACATAACAACTTTAATTTTAAATCTATAAAATTTTGAAAGTTAGAAGAAGGGTCTCCTAATGCTATGTTTTTAGAAAATGCCAAAAAGGTATAATGTTTAAATTAGATACAAAAATACGGATTTTAAATATTTTTAATCGTTAAAATCACTAATATCTTTGTTACATCAAATTTACTTAAATATTATGAAAACACTAAATCTTCCTTTACAAGTAACAGAAGAATTAAATAAAGTATCTAAAGTTGCAGGTTATTTATGGCAACGTGAATTACATGGTTGTTTTTGACTTTGTTTTACCTTTATTAAACTTGCTATTTCTTTAGCAATAGACTGGGAGGCCGATGTGGAGTCTGAATAAACTACCGTTCCGATGTTTTCAAAACGCTTCTCAAATCCCGTCGCTTTATCTATACTACTCTTTAACATTTTATTTTTATTTTATAAAAACCGATTAATATATAATGTATTTATTACGAACTTTCTTAAAACTATCTAAACCACCTTGCCAAATTTCTTTTATTTCTTTTGTAGACATCCCTTCTTCTATTTGCTTCTGTAGTTTTTTTGTTCCTGCCAATTTTGAAAAAAAAGAATTAAAAAACTTTGCTTTATTTTCTGTCTGATGATAAGACTCTATTAGCCATTTTAAATTTAAACTACTCAATTTCTCATTATTTCTTAAATCTGTACCATAACATAATTCTCCATCATGTTTTGGATGTTTTGATCCAAAGTTAGGTTTAGGAATAAAACTAAATTTGAAAAAATCTTTAGAAAGAAAAGGAGAACCAAATATTTGAAACTGCATTTCTGTACCTCTACCGGCACTTACATTTGTTCCTTCAAAAAAACACAAACTTGGATATAAATTAATCGATTTGGTGTTTGGTAAATTTGGTGATGGAATTATTGATAAATCGTATTCTGATTGATGTGTATAATTTTCTAACGGAATAACTGTTAAATTACATTTAACACCATTTTCTAACCATTTTTCTCCGTTAATCATTTTTCCATATTCACCAATTGTCATTCCGTAAACCGTTGGAACAGGATGCATACCTACAAAACTTTTTACTTCTTCCTCTAAAATTGGACCATCAATATAATGTCCGTTAGGATTAGGTCTATCCAAAACAATTAACGGAATATTTAATTCTGCACAAACCTCCATAACATAATGCAATGTTGAGATATAAGTGTAAAATCGGACTCCGACATCTTGTATATCAAACAGCATTACTTCTATTCCTTTTAAATGCTCATGAGACGGCTTTCTATTACTACCATACAAAGAAATTATAGGCAAACCTGTTGTTTTATCAATACCATCTTCTATATGTTCTCCCGCATCAGCTTTTCCTCTAAAACCATGTTCGGGTGCAAAAACTTTTGTCACATTTATATTTAATGCTAGTAAAGAATCTACTAAATGAGTATTTTTTTCTTCTTTAAAAATAACACTTGTTTGATTTGCAACAACACCAACACTTTTACCTTTTAGCATTGGTAAATATTTTTCTGTTCGATTTGCTGCAACAATAATTTTAGATTCAACCTTATTTTCTAATAAGTTAGATTTCTCCTCTTTTTGCTCCTTATCACTTTTAGAACTACAACAAATTGAAGCTATAGCCAATAATAGTATGATACTTTTTTTCATAAAGATTAACCTTTTAAACCTTTTATTTTAATATTTTAATTCCAGATCCTGCAACAAATTTACCATTTAGAGAAGCTGATAATTTACCTTTAGAATTCTTGTTACCTATCATAATTTCTGATGATACTTTTTGAGCTATTTCTGAGTTTTCATAAGAAATAATAGCCGCTTCAATATCACTAAATGATAAGTTTTCTAAACTATATTGACTTGCAAATACATTTAAAATTACATTATTATTTTTTGCAATTTTTTCTATCAGAATTTTATCATCATTAGAAATTTTAGCTGTTATTCTACTATTTAAACGATGATAACTAATGATAATTTCATCATACATGTTAAGTTTATCAATCTGTTTTAGGTCAGAAAATTCATCAATATTTATATGAGATCTTAACGAATTTAAAAAAGTAGAAGAATCTCCGTCACCCAAACTCACTAAAGCTACCTTTTTATTTTCGTCATTACCAATAGGTAAAATATTATTCTTGTTTTTTAAAACTGTTATCGCGTTAGTAAAAATCTCATTATTTAAAGAGTTACTTTCATCATCATTTAAATCGCTAATAAGATTTGTTGTTTCTATTGGGGTAAAATTATTTAAACCAACATCAAATTTTGCTGCAAGAATCTTTTTTACCGAATGCATTAATCGTTCTTCTGTTATTTCTTTTTTATTATAAGCTTCTATAATTTTATTCATTCCTTTAGAAACATTTTCTCCCATCAATAAAATGTCATTTCCAGCCTTAAAAGCTACCAAATCAATTTCTCCTTTTTCTTTATAATTAGCGGCTCCTTTCATATTTAAAGCATCCGTAAAAACAAGGCCTTTAAAATTTAATTGACCTTTTAAAATATCTGTAACAATATGATGAGACAAAGACGACGGAACACCTTCTTCTTTTTCTAAACTCGGCACATTTAAGTGCGCAACCATAACACCAGCCATATTATTTTTAAACAATTGTTTGTATGGATACATTTCTACCGAATCTATTCTTTCTTTAGAAAGCAAAACTGTAGGTAATGTTTTATGAGAATCTTTATCTGTATCTCCATGACCAGGAAAATGTTTTGCAGATGCCAATACATTCTTACTTTGCATTCCTTCAGTAAAAGCCAAAGCTTTATCGGTTACATTATATTTATCCTCAGCAAAAGAACGTACTCCAATTATTGGATTTTTAGAGTTTGTATTAATATCAACTACCGGAGCAAAATTGATATGAACTCCCAAACGATTGCAATGCTCTCCTATTTTTTCTCCAATTTTTCTTATTAAATCGTTATTTTTAACTGCACCTAGCGTCATGTTATAAGGGAATCTTGCAGTACTATCTAAGCGCATGTTTAATCCCCATTCTGCATCCATTCCAATCAATAAAGGTACTTTTGATGTTGATTGATATAAATTTGTTTGATTTGCTTGCCTTATTGGACCTCCCTGAAAAAAGACCAAGCCACCAATTCCATAATTTTTAATTAATTTCTGAATAGAATCTGTATGTTTTTTATCTTTATTAGAATATGCTGCAATCATAAATAATTGACCTACTTTTTCTCTAAGCGTCATATTATTATAAATACTATCTACCCATTTTTTTTTAGCAATATTTTCTGAAGGTGCTTTTACAGCTTCATTTTTATTACAACCAATTAAAATTGAAAGTAGAAATACTACCGGTATTATTCTTTTCATTTTCTGAAAAATTAAATTTTTATAAATATTTTATTTCTAAACAATACATATACCAAGCTCCAAAAAAAGATAATATGAGCAATTGCAAAAAGTAGCGACCCATTCATATTTCCTGCAATCGGAACAAATATATTTTGATATATGTAACTTAAACCACTTATTGTTTTACCTTCTGTATTTGTAAATTTTACTAGATAAATCATTGTTTTTACATACAAACCAGAAAACACAAAAATAAATAACGGATTTGTACCAAAATGTATAAATGGCAGAGACCATTTGGTATATTTTTTAATATCAATAATCCATATTAAAAAAGCCAATATTAACATTGCCCAACCTGCTGCAAAACAAACAAAACTACTTGTCCATAAAGATTTGTTTATTGGAAAAATTAAACCCCAAATATACCCGAGTATAACAAGTACTAATCCATAAACCAAAAGTTTTTTTATTTTAATACTTTTTTCTGTAGTTTCACTTAAAAAGCCACCTGTTAAAGCACCAATTAATACTGTTGCTATTGATGGTAATGTTGATAATAATCCTTCTGGATCAAAAGGAAAACCCAAACCTTTCCACACATGTTTAGGTCCAAATAAATACAAATCTATTTTACCAACTAAATTTGTTTCTGGAGCAAAAGGATTTTCTGCAACAAAAAAATATAAAATTGCCCAATATGTTAATAAAATTAAGGTTATAATATAAATTAATGCTCGCTTATTAAAAAACAAACATAAAGCAGCTCCAAATCCATAAGCAATTGCTATCCTTTGTAAAACTCCAAAATACCTAACAGTTTCAAAATTAAATTTTGGAAAAAGATTTAAAAACAATCCAATAGAAAAAATCATGAATGTTCTTTTAATAATCTTTTTTAATCCTTTCTTACTATCTTCTTTTTTAAAGTTTTTAAAAGCAAAATGAATAGAAACACCTACAATAAATAAGAAAAAAGGAAAAACTGTATCTGTTGGTGTAAAACCATGCCATTTTGCATGTAATAAAGGCCAATATACGTAAGACCAACTACCTGGTGTATTTACCAAAATCATAGAAGCAATTGTTATTCCTCTTAGAACATCTAATGCTTTTAGTCTTCCTTTCATTTCCATCTTTATAGATTTAACTCTTCTAATTCTTCTTTATAAGCTTCTAAAGATTTTCTAACACTTTTGTGTTTTTGTAACAGCTTTTTTGCTAATTTTTCTTCAATAAGAAGTTCATCCATTATCATTTTTACACCTCTAGAAACCAACTTTTTATTAGATAGTTGCATATCTACCATTTTATTTCCTTTTACTCTACCCAATTTTATCATAACTGTTGTAGAAATCATATTTAAAGCTAGCTTTTGTGCCGTACCCGCTTTCATTCTTGTACTACCAGTAACAAACTCTGGACCAACTACTAATTCTATTGAATAATCTGCTTCTAATGAAAGTGGAGATTTTTGATTACATGTTATACAACCGGTAACAATATTATGTTCTTTTGCTTTTTGCAAACCACCTATTACATAAGGAGTTGTACCAGAAGCTGCAATACCGATTAAAACATCTTTATCCGAAACATTATATTCTTGTAAATTTTTCCACGCTAAATCTGTATCATCTTCTGCATTTTCCACCGCTTTTCTAAGCGCAATATCTCCACCTGCAATCAGTCCGATAATCCAATCATCAGAAACACCATAAGTTGGCGGGCACTCCGAAGCATCAAGCACACCTAATCGTCCACTTGTTCCTGCTCCAATATAAAATAAACGTCCACCCTTACTCATTTTTTCATGAATTACATCTACCAACGTATTTATAGAAGGAATTGCCTTTTCAATTGCTAAAGGAACTGATTTATCCTCTTTATTCATATTTGTAAGCAACTCAGTTGTGCTCATTTGCTCTAAGTTGTTATAATCTGATGCTTGTTCTGTAGTTAATTTGTTAATCATCTTTGTTTCGTATAAGGATTAAACATAGTATTGTTAGACAAGCATTTAATAATATATTCATAAAACCTAAATCAAATGAAAACTTGTCTTTAACTATATAATTTATATAGTAAGTTAATAATGGCATTAAAACACAGACATATGGTACGGCTGCATCTTTTATTTTGATTTTTGTAAAAATTCCGATTAAATAGAGACCTAATAAAGGTCCATAAGTATAACCTGCAACTTTAAAAATTGTTGTTATTACATCTCCTTTACTTCCAGAAAATAACATTATAATAATAAATATTATCACAGAAAACCCAAGTAAAACATAATTTTTAAGTCGTTTTTTTTCTTTTGAATTTTTATGATTTATATCTAAAAAATCATGTGTAAATGATGTAGTTAAAGCTGTTAATGAAGAATCTACACTAGAAAATGATGCTGCTGTAATTCCTAAAATAAAACTGATAGCAGCTACAGTACCAAAACTACCAAGGGAAAGCATTGGAAACAAATTGTCTGTATTAATAAATTGACCATTTTCTATATCTAATTGGATTCCAAATTTTTCTGCATACAAGTAAAGCATTACTCCCAACCCTAAGAAAAGAAATTGTGCTAATGCTAAAAATAGACTGAATGTTAAAATATTACGTTGTGCCTCTTTTTTGCTTTTACAAGTTAGTGTTTTTTGCATCATATTTTGATCTAAACCAACCATGGCAACTGCTATTAAAACGCCAGAAATAAACTGTTTAAAGAAATTACTACCCGAATTAAAATCCCAATTAAATATTTTAAAATATTTATGTTCTGTAATAGATATTACAGTTTCTGAAAAACTTAAATCTAATGAGTTTTTAATTATAATTATAGATACAATTGCAGCCATCAACAAAAAAAAGGTTTGTAAGGTATCTGTCCAAACGATTGTTTTAATTCCTGATTTATTAGTATACAACCATATTAAAATTAATATGATAATTACCGTTAAATAAAAGGGAATATGAAAACCATCAAAAACTGCATATTGTAAAATTTTTGCTGCTAATAACAACCTTAAAGCAGCCCCAAAAGATTGAGATATCAAAAAGAATAAAGACCCTGTTTTATATGTCTTAGCACCAAATCTAGTTTCTAAGTAGCTATAAATTGATACTAATTTTAAACTGTAATAAATGGGTATTAAAACGTAGGTTATAAAAATATAGCCAACAACATTACCAAAAACAAACTGCAAGTAATAAAAATAATTATTACTAACCATACCCGGTATAGACACAAAGGTTACACCAGACATTACAGCGCCAATCATACCAAAAGCAACTACTTGCCATGGAGATTTTCTATCTCCTGTGTAAAAAGAGTCATCACTTGTATTTTTTGAAGTAAAATGAGATATTAACATTAACACTCCAAAATAAGATGCTATAATTAATAGAATTATTGTTGAATTCATTTTTTAAACGCTTAATTTTTGCAAGTACATTTATCTTTTTAGAAGAGCATTAATTAAAGATAGGAAGTGAAAACGGGCTATTTATCACTTCCTATCAAAAAATTTAAATCAAAAAACAATTAAAAACAATACATTAATGTAAAGTTGGGGGATTTAACGATTATTTAATTACATATTATCAAAATTCTCTTTTTTAAACTTTTATTGGCACATAACTCAACTAATTAATTACGACAAATAAAAGTTACAGCCATAGTACATCAATAACAAAAAACACTTTAACCTGACTAGAACTTAGTATAATTCATGGTAAATATAAAATAAAAAATAAAAACACGCAAGTAGTTGACATTTATTTGCGTCTTTATTTTAAATAAAAAGCAAAAATACAGCAAAAAAACAATACTTAACACCGTGTCATTTCAAACATTTATCACAAATCACATCAAAAATTAAACAAAATCATTTAATTAAAACCAAAATATTACATTTTAACCAAAAAAAACTGTAAAAAATTGCAATCTATTATTTTAAACAAAAAGTTATTTGCATAAATCCTTAATAAAATCTTATTTTTGAAAAAAAGAGAACTTAAATGAGAAAAAAAGATAGACTACAAAAAGTAGTAGATGAAGTAAGCATTAATAGACAAGTTAGCTCTAGTTTTTTAGCTGAAAAACTAAATGTATCTGAAGATACAATTAGAAGAGATATAAAAGAACTAGACAAGAAAGGTTTGCTTACTAAAATACATGGAGGAGCAATCTCTACAATGCAAAAGCTTTATCACTACAATGAAGATGTAATCTATAAAAGAGAAGAAAAAGTTGCCATTGCCAGAAAAGCAATTACTTTAGTTAAAGACGGGATGGTGATTATAATGAGTGGTGGTACTACAAACTTGATGCTCGCTAAATTATTTCCAAAAAATTTAAAAGCTACTATTTATACATATAGTTTACCAATTGCAATGCAACTTGCAGAACACCCAACTATTGAAACTATATTTATTGGAGGAAAAATACAAAGAAATGCAATGGTTACAACTGGTATTGATGTAATTCAGTTTTTAGCAAACATAACAGCCAATCTTTGTTTTATTGGAGTAAGTGGTTTTAGCTTAGAACAAGGGATTACAGGAGAAAGTTACGAGGTTACGTTGGTAAAAAAACAAATGATTAGCTCATCGGAACACAACGTTTATTTATCTACTTCTAATAAATTAAATCTTAGACTTAATTATGACGTATGTAGCCTTAAAGGAATTGACATTGCTATTACAGATTTAGAAATCAGCGACCCTATATTAAAACCATATATTGATGCTGGGGTAACTTTAATGTAATAAAACACTAGAAGACAATTATTTATTCTTTTCTTCAATCCATTTACTCATAAATTTTGTAGCTTGTAATGTTTGATGCTGTAACATACTTCCTAAAAAATTCTGAGTTCTATGTTTTTCTAAATTTTGTTGAATCTCATTTATTTCGTTGATAAAAGGCGTACTCAATTTTTCTTTATCATAAATTTGATTGATAATTTTTATTCCGTTTTTTTGAGAACTTTCCCAAATGTTTTCATCAGAAAATAATTGAATTGCTTTGTTAGAAAACTCTGTAAAATTACTTTCCACAAACCCATTCCAAGGTAAATTATAATGCATTCCCTCTGCTCCAATTTCTGTAGTTACACTTGGTGTTCCGCAAATCATAGCTTCGGTTAATTTCCCTTTAATTCCTGCTCCAAAACGTAAAGGAGCTAAAACAACCCTCGAGTTTTTAACAACACCTTTTGCATCTTCTGCAAAGCCTTTTACAATAAATCCCTCCTTTTTATTGTGTAATTGATTTATTTGCTGATTTGTATATGCACCATAAATATGTAACTCTGCCTTTGGTAATTGCTGCCTGATTGATGACCAAATTTCTTTTTTTAAAGTTAAAATTGCATCTACATTTGGTTTATGAAAAAAGTTGCCAATAAAAATAAAATTACTTCTTTCTTCAAATGATTTCCATTTTTCTATTTGATGAGTGTCAATTTTATCCAACAAAAAAGGCAAATAATAAAGTAAACTATCATCAATCTTAAAAACAGATTTTAATAAATCCATTTCGTACGTAGATATTATTAAAGATAAATCGCAACGTAAAATGGATGCAATTTCTCTTTTTGTATCCACAGATTTTAACAAAACTTCATTTGTAAATGCTTCTCCTTTTTTTAATTGCTGATGACGCGTTTTTCGTAAAAAATGTAAATCTTCTGTATCTAAAACCCTTAAAGCATTTGGGCAATTTTCTGCGACTCGCCAACCAAATTGTTCTTCCATCATAAAACGATCAAACATCACAATTGTTGGTTGTAGTTCTTTTATAAAATCATCAAAAGAAGCATTATTTAACTCTATTGAAACTTCATCAATTCCTAACAAATCTAAACTAGATGCTTTATCACTTTTTTGAGCAGGAGAAGCAAATATTATTTTAAAACCTTGTTGCAAGAACTGTTCAATTAACTGCAACATTCTGCTTCCTGCTGCAGAAGAATTTGGCTCAACCCAAACGTAGCCTATAATTAAGATGCTTTGTTTTATCAATTAGTTTTTTATTAAAATTTTACAGATTCTCATTAAAATACAATTCGTTAAATTTTAAGAAATTCTCATCAGTAAAACTACTCATTTCTTACTTTATTCTATGAAAATATCCTTATTTTTGTCTATCAATATAAAAAACGAACCGAAAGGTTACACTTTACGCAAAAAAACGCAATCATGAAATACGATATTATTGTAATTGGATCTGGTCCTGGAGGATACATTTCTGCAGTTAGAGCATCTCAATTAGGTAAAAAAGTAGCAATTATTGAAAAATACTCAACTTTAGGAGGAACTTGTTTAAATGTTGGATGTATTCCTTCTAAAGCATTATTAGACTCTTCTCATCATTACTATGATGCTGTAAATCATTTTGAAGAACACGGAATTTCTATAGAAAAACCAACGTTCGATTTTGGAAAAATGGTAGAAAGAAAAGCTAAAGTTGTAGAAACGACAACTGGCGGAATTAAATACTTAATGGACAAAAACAAAATTGATGTTTATGAAGGTATGGGGTCTTTTGAAGATGCAACACACGTAAAAGTTTCTAAAAACGATGGTTCTGAAGAAATTATTGAAGGAACAAATATTATTATAGCAACAGGTTCTAAACCTTCTACATTGCCTTTTATTTCTTTAGACAAAGAACGTGTTATCACTTCTACAGAAGCTTTAGAATTAAAAGAAGTACCAAAACATTTAATTGTAATTGGTGGTGGAGTTATTGGTTTAGAGTTAGGTTCTGTTTACAAACGTTTAGGTGCAGATGTTACTGTAGTAGAATATGCGCCTAAAATTACACCAACTATGGATGCAGATGTTTCTAAAGAATTAACTAAAGTTTTAAAGAAACAAGGTATTAAGTTTAATGTTAGTACTGGTGTTACTTCTGTTGAAAGAAATGGTGACGAAGTAGTTGTTAAAGCAAACAATAAAAAAGGAGAAGAAGTTACTTTTACTGGAGATTATTGTTTAGTTGCCGTTGGTAGAAAGGCATATACTGAAGGTTTAGGTTTAGAAAAAGTTGGTGTTGAGGTTAACGAACGCGGACAAGTTTCTGTAAATGATCATTTACAAACAAATGTATCTAATATTTACGCAATTGGAGATGTAGTTAAAGGTGCAATGTTAGCTCATAAAGCGGAAGAAGAAGGTGTTGTTGTTGCAGAATATTTAGCTGGAGAAAAACCACACATCGATTATAATTTAATTCCTGGTATTGTTTATACTTGGCCAGAAGTTGCTGCTGTTGGTAAAACAGAGCAAGAACTAAAAGATGCAAAAATAGATTACAAATCTGGTAAATTTTCTATGAGAGCTTTAGGAAGGTCTAGAGCTAGTGGAGATATTGATGGTTTTGTAAAAGTTTTAGCTGATAAAAATACCGATGAAATTTTAGGAGTTCATATGGTTGGTGCACGTGTTGCAGATTTAATTATGGAAGCTGCTGTTGCTATGGAATATAGAGCATCTGCAGAGGATTTGGCAAGAATTTGTCATGGTCACCCAACTTATTCAGAAGCAGTAAAAGAAGCTGCAAAAGCTGCTTGGGACGGAAAACCTTTAAATGCATAATTTACAATTCTAACAATTTAGAATTTTATTATAAATACAAAAAAAGCAACCTGATTAGGTTGCTTTTTTCTTTATAAACTTTAGCCTATTTTTACAAAATGCTAAAAAAGAACTTCTTCTTTTTATTACTGTTTGTCTCTCTTTTTTCTTTGGGACAAAAGCAAGATTCTATTTCATTAAAAAACGGAATAGATAAACCTAGCTTATTACCAATTCATCATTTTGGGATGTTTTCTTCTAGAATAAATCAGAATTTTAAAATTCGTCCGCCAGACAAATTAACTCTAAATATTTCTTATGCTAGCGCAAACACTTTTCATCCTTTTGTAGAAATGTATCTTCCAAAAGACGCATCTACAAGACAAGAAATGAGTAATATAATTTGGTATGACAGACATTTTTATAAAGACCAAGAAACCACACCTGCCAATTACGAAAGTATTATTATTGATGCAGTTTTTAAAAACTTAAGAATAGATTATAATACTCAAATTAGTAAAAATCATGAATTAGGAATTACACTTCGCTCCTATTTAGTTTCTAAAGGAAAATATCCTTTTTCTATATTTACAGGTGATGAATTTCTAGAATGGTTTCATAGTAATATTGCTGGCGGAGAAGATCCTTTTGGTAGAAAATATTATGGTTTTAATCAAGTAAATGTTAATTACCAAGATAGAAATGGCAATAAAATGTCTTTGCGTGACGGACAGTTTATTTTTGCAGGAATTGAGTTGAATCATTTTTATTATCCTAATTTTATCAACCTAAAAAAGAAAAATATTTTTGTAAATTTTGGTTCTCATTTAGGTTTAAATACTTCTAAATATAATCCGTCAATAGATATTGGTATTTCTGGAAACATTACTAAAGAATGGACTTTGAAAAATGAATCTGAAATTAGAAGTGCTTTTGGTTCTAGCATTTTAAGAAAAAACATGATTGATTTTAAAGAAAATTTAGTCAATTTTGGTAACAATAAATTTCTTGGAAGTTTAGAAGCAATGTTTGAATATACGAAATACACAAAAAGGAAAAATTACCATTCTATAGCTGTAAATTATCAAATTCAAACTCGTTTTAGTAAAAAAGAAGAAGCCTCTTACTACCAATTGGTTGGCCTTTGGCAAGAAATACATTCTGGTTGGCAAAATGGTTTCGAAAAATTGTACGAATATCAATCTGCTTGGAGCTGGATTTATACTTACGGAAGAAAAAATTATAGTTTTAGCCTTTATATAAAGGAAGATTTGTATTTAAATAACTCGCCAGATTTACAAACAGGAATCAGTTTAAAAATACCACTTTCTAACAAATAAGATTTGTAATTTTGTTTTCTATATGCAAAGAACACTTCGTACTTTTTCTGTTAAAAATATCTATCAATTCAAACAAAACTTATTGTCTTGGTCTCAACAATTTGAAACTGTAATTTGGTTAGACTCTAACAACTACAACCAAAAATACAGCAGCTTTAATTGTGCTTTAGCGGCAGATGATTTTACTTCTATAAAAACCGATTATTACAATGCTTTTAAGAAGTTAAAAGAATACCAATCTATTACAAAAGATTATATTTTTGGTTACATTACTTATGATGTTAAAAATGATGTAGAGCAACTTACTTCTAATAATTTTGATGGATTAAACTTTGCCGATTTGTATTTTTTTCAACCCAAAAAATTAATTTTTATCAATAATAATTCTGTTGAATTTAAGTATTTAAGAATGGTTGATGATGAAATTGATGATGATTTTAAAGAGATTAAAAACTTTGAAGAAAAAAATAATATAGAAAAAGAAAGTTCAGAAATAAAAATAAAGCTGAGAGTTCATAAAGACGAATATCATGCTAAAATCAATAAAATATTAGAACATATACAGCAAGGAGATATCTATGAAACTAATTATTGCCAAGAGTTCTATGCGGAAAACACAACCATAAATCCTGTTGAAGTTTACAAACATTTAAATAAAATTTCCGAACCTCCTTTTGCCTCTTTTTTAAAAATTGATGATAAATATGCCTTGTGTGCATCGCCAGAAAGATATATTAAAAAAGAAGGTTTAAAAATTATTTCTCAACCCATAAAAGGTACTGCTAAAAGACTGGTTAGTAAATTTGATGATGAACAAATTGCCAATGATTTGGTTCGCGATGAAAAAGAACGAGCAGAAAATGTAATGATTGTAGATTTGGTAAGAAACGATTTATCTAAAACTGCAAAAATAGGAAGCGTAAAAGTAGAAGAATTATGCAAAGTATATTCTTTTAAACAAGTGCATCAATTAATTTCCACAGTAGTTTCTGATGTTGAAAAAGATACACACCCTATAGATATTTTGCAAAGCACTTTCCCAATGGGAAGCATGACGGGAGCTCCTAAAGTGTCTGCAATGAGAATTATAGAAAACTTAGAAGATACAAAACGCGGCTTATATTCTGGTACAATCGGCTATTTTACACCAGAAAATGATTTCGATTTTAACGTAATTATTAGAAGTATTTTATATAACGAAGAAAGAAAATACATTTCTTATTCGGTTGGTGGAGCAATTACTGCACAATCAGTTGCAGAAAAAGAATACGAAGAATGTTTGTTAAAAGCGAAAGCAATGAAGTATGTTTTGCTAAATTCTTGCTAAATTAGGCTTTTCTTTACAAAAACCTAAATCCTTCAAAAACATTTAAAACATGTTATCGTTTAAACAAACATTAAGTTTACTCTTAATTACATTTATTTCTAGCTTTACAAACGCTCAAAACCAAAAACTTACGTACGGGAATCCATCAGAAGTAAATATGGATTCTCTTTACATTTATTCTCAAGTAGATTCAATAATAAATTTAGGAATACAAAAAGAAGCTTTTCCTGGAGCCAGACTCTTAGTAGCAAAAAATCATAAAATTATTTTTGATAAAGCCTACGGATATCATACTTATGATAGTTTACAAAAAGTAAATTTAGATGATATTTACGATTTGGCTTCAGTAACAAAAATTATAGGTCCTTTACCAGCTCTAATGAAATTACATAGCGAAGGAAAATTAGATTTAGACAAACCTTTTAGCAATTATTGGAAACCTTGGCAAGGTAAAAAAGACAAGAAAGACTTAACTATAAGGGAAATTTTAGCTCACCAAGCAGGATTAAATCCTTACATCGTTTTTTTAAGTGGAGTTTTAAAGAAAAACGGAAAAATAAAAAAACGTTTTATTAAAAATAAAACAAGTAAAAAGTATAAAAATGAAGCTTACGATGATCTTTTTGTTAAAAACAGATTTAAAAATAAAATGTTTAGACAAATTAATAGATCTAAAGTTTCTGATATAAAAAAGTACAAATATTCTGGTTTAAGCTTTTTAATTTATCCTGATTTAATAACACAAATTACAGGAGAAAATTACACAGATTATTTACAAGAAAATTTTTACTTGCCATTAACATCAAGCACTTTAGGCTACAGACCAAAAACCAAAAATTTTAAGAACCTTATTGTACCCACAGAAGTAGATTCTCTTTTTAGAAAAGCACTAACGCAAAATTGGGTTCATGATGAAAATGCAGCACTTTTAGGCGGAATTTCTGGTAACGCCGGTTTATTTGGTACAGCTTTAGATTTAGCAAAAGTGATGCAGATGTATGCTAATTACGGTATTTATGATGGTAAAAGATACGTTTCTGAAAACACTTTAAGAGAATTTACTAAAATTCAATATCCAGAAAATGATAACAGAAGAGGTCTTGGATTTGACAAACCTTCTATAAACAATGCTAAATTATCTATCAAAAAATCTTATCCTGCTCCAGAAGTTAGTGCAGAAAGTTTTGGCCATAGTGGTTTTACAGGAACTTTTGTTTGGGCAGATCCTAAAAATGATTTGATTTTTATTTTCTTATCAAACAGAGTTTATCCGAATAGAAATCATAGAAACATTTACAACCTAAATATTAGACCAAAATTGCAACAAGTTTTTTACAAAGCTATAAAAGAATAAAAAAACCAATTTATATTTACTAAATGATAATTGACCAAGAAGAAAAATTTAAAAAAGTTTTAGAAAGTTTAGATGAAAAACCAAACGAACAAAATATGTTCAATCAATTTTTAGAGTTATATCCTACAGAGTGGAAACAACTAAAAATTACGTTTTCTAAATTTAATAGAAGTAAGCAGTTTGGTAAAACAATTCCATTACCAAAACCAGAAGTTTCTTTAAGGAAAGAGATTAGAAAGTGGTTAAAAAAACAAGTTTAATCTTCTTATTTAACTCAAAAATGCTTCAGAAACTATCAAACTACATTATAAATAACCTTCCTTTTTTAAAGGATAAGAAACTACTAATTGCTATTTCTGGCGGAGTAGATTCTGTTGCTTTAACACACCTTTTATCAAAATTAAATTTTGATGTTTCTTTAGCACATTGCAATTTTAATTTAAGAGCAACAGAAAGTAATTTAGATGAATATTTTGTAAAAAACTTAGGTAAAAACCTCAACATTCCTGTTTTTACAACTCAGTTTAATACCATTCAGTTTGCAAAAAACAATAAACAATCTACACAAATAGCGGCTAGAAACTTACGTTATAATTGGTTTAACGAGCTGATAGAAGAACATGATTTTGATTATCTATTAACAGCACATCATGCAGATGATAATTTAGAAACTTTTTTAATTAATCTAACAAGAGGAACTGGTTTAGACGGTTTAACCGGAATCCCGGAAATTAACGGAAACATTGTTCGCCCTTTATTACCATTTTCTAGAGAAGAAATTAAAACGTTTGCAAAAGAAAATAATATTGATTGGAGAGAAGATAAAAGTAACGCATCTACAAAATACACAAGAAACAAAGTTAGACATCTTATTATCCCGGTTTTAAAAGAAATAAATCCTAGTTTATTAGAAACTTTTTCTAAAACTACAGAACATTTAAAGGAAAGTCAGCAAATTATAGAAGATAAAATTAGTGATGTTTCATCAAAAATAATAGCTAAAGAAAAGAGTTTTTTAAAATTAGATATTAAAGAATTAGAAAAAACATCAAACCCAAAAGCATATTTATACCAACTTTTAACAGCTTATAATTTTACAGAATGGAATGATGTTTACAACTTACTTTCCGCTCAATCTGGTAAACGAATTTATTCTAAAACACATGTTTTATTAAAAGACAGAAATTACTTAGTTTTAAGCAAACAAGAAAAGAAGATTTCTAAAGATAAAACTTTTATTATTGAAGAAAATGAAATAGCAATTACAAACCCTATTCATTTAAAAATTGAGGAAGTAAGAAAAAAATATGCAGAAGACAAACAAACTATTTACGTTGATAAACAAAGTTTAGATTTTCCGCTAAAAATTAGAAAATGGAAAAATGGCGATTTCTTTTACCCTTCTGGTATGACAGGTAAAAAGAAGTTAAGTAAATATTTTAAAGACGAAAAATTTTCACTTTTAGAAAAAGAAAATATTTGGTTGCTTTGTTCTAATAATGATGAAATTATTTGGATCATTAATCACCGAAAAGACAATCGTTTTTATAAAAAAGAATCAAATAAGACACTTCTAAAAATTTCAGTAAAACCCTAAAATCTCTCAATCATGAAAAAACTATTACTATTAATTGCATTTATTTCTATAGTATCTTGTAAACCAGAAATAGAAAAAACAGTAGATTATGCTGTTATTTCTGGTAAAATTGAAAATGCTAATTCTAAAACAGTTACCATTTATAATCAATTTACAATGGATAAAGCTTCAGAAATAATCCTAACAGAAGACGGAAATTTTATAGATACCATAAAAACTACTAGCAATTTTTATGCTTTACGTAACGACAAGGCTTATATAGATCTTTACCTCTCTAAAGGAGCTGGTTTAAATATTGAATATAATGCACAAAAGAAAGATTCTACTATACAGTTTTCTGGTAGCGAGAGTCTTATTAATCAATATTTATTTGACAAACAACAAGTTTCAACAGCTGCAACTGGTGATCGAAAAGAAATGTTTTTAAAAGATGAAGAAAATTTTAAAGCACATATCTTAAAAATAAAAACTGCCGAAGAAGATTTGTTAACTAAAACAACTAGCATACCAAAAGGGTTTAAAAATCTTGAACTTAAAAACATTAACTACACCTATTTATCTACTTTAAACCAATACCCTCTTTATCATGGATATTATTCTAAAGATAGAAGTTTTAAAGCTTCTGAAAATTTCTTAGACGAATTAAAAAATATCGATTTAGATAACGAAAATGATTTTATTTTTTCTACAAGCTATAGAGGTTTAGTTAGCAATAAAATAAGTGAGGAATCAAATATAATATCTAAAAAAGATTCCATTCCGTACGATATTTCTTATTTAAAAACAGTTTCTAAAATTGAAAATAGTAAAATCAAAAATAAATTATTATACGATAATGCTAAATACGGAATTACTTACACCAACGATTTAGAAGAGTACTACACACTTTTTTCTGAAAATTCTACAAACGAAGAAAACAACAAAATAATAACTACTTCTTATAATAAATTAAAAGCTTTAGCAGAAGGTAGCCCTTCTCCTACATTTACTGACTATGAAAACAATGCTGGCGGAACAACTTCTTTAAAAGATTTAAAAGGAAAATATTTATATATTGATGTTTGGGCAACTTGGTGCGGACCATGTATTGCAGAAGTTCCGTCTTTAAAAAAGTTAGAAAAAGAATACCATAATAAAAATATAGAGTTTATGAGTATTTCTATTGATAAAATAAAAGACCATGAAAAATGGCAAAAAATGATTGTTGACAAAGAATTAAAAGGAATACAATTATTTGCTGATAATAATTGGGAATCTAAGTTTGTTGAAGATTATATGATTAAAGGAATTCCTCGCTTCATTTTAATCGACCCAAAAGGAAATATAATCAATGCAAATGCAGCAAGACCTTCTGATCAAAAATTAGTTGAAAAGTTAGAATCTTTAAATTTGTAAAACACTTTTATTACAAATTAAATAAAACTACTATATTTAAACAGAGATAAAACCAATAGATGAATTTAAAAAATAACATATTCCTAAAAATTAACGATATTTATATCGTTTTCGTAAATAAATAAGAAATTATTCTTAAAAAGGTAGGTTTTATCCTTTGCCTTTTTTGTAATTTTATTTCCGTAAAATCATTAACACTATGAACAATTTACCTAAGTTAGAAAGATTTAATGAAAATGTACTGTCTAAATATCAAATTTACAACAGTATTTTCACAACTCTTCCTTTTGATACCATTGATGACACTGGGGTTTTATTACCACTACTTCATAAAGTTTGTAAAGCAGGTTTTGATTTAGAAAAGAATCCTACAGAAATTGTAGATCACTTTTTTAAAAAATATCAAGAAACTCTTACAGAAAAAGAAAAAACAGATTTACTTTTTCGTTTTATCCAATTTATAGAACGCCAAGTAGTATTGTTTGATGCTGTTGAAGATGCTGCCTTTCCGGTAGTAAATAATATGGACGGGATAGGTACTCTAAGAAATTCTAAAGAGGTTTCTTCTTTAAGTAACAAAATGGATGAATTAAAAAAGCATTTAGAAGACTTTAAAGTTCGTATTGTTTTAACTGCGCATCCAACACAATTTTATCCAGGAACAGTATTAGGTATCATTACAGATTTAGATGAAGCTATACAAAATGACGATTTACTTTTAATTAGAAAATTATTAGCTCAATTAGGTAAAACACCTTTCTATAAAAAAGAAAAACCAACACCTTTTGATGAAGCTGTAAGTTTAATTTGGTATTTAGAGCATGTTTTTTATCATTCTGTACCAAAGATATACAACTATATTCAACATCATATTTATGATGGAGAACCAATCGATAATGAAATTATAGAACTTGGTTTTTGGCCTGGTGGAGATAGAGATGGTAACCCATTTGTAACAACTAAAATTACTTTAGATGTTGCAGAAAGATTGCGTCAAACTATCTTAAGAAACTATTATAGAGATGTAAGACGTTTAAAAAGACGTTTTACTTTTGATGGTGTACAAGATATTTTGGTAAGATTAGAGAAAAGATTATACAAACATGTAGTTAGAAGTTATACAAAAGTTAATTTTTCTCAAAAAATACTTTTGGATGAATTGTATGCTGCAAGAGAAATTATTGTAAACGAACATCAATCTTTATTTGTAGAAGAATTAAATGATTTTATAAATAAAGTAAGAATCTTTGGTTTCCATTTTGCTACTTTAGATATTAGACAAGATAGTAGAGTACATCACCAAGCATTTATACAAATTGTAAAAGATTTACATGAAATTGGCGATACTACTTTCCCAGAAAACTACTTAAACCTTTCAGAAAAAGAACAAGTAGATATTTTATCTGTTGTAAAAGGTAATATTGACCCTAATGTTTTAACAGACGAAACTTCTGTAAAAACAATAGAATCTATTTATGCTTTAAAAGAAATTCAGCAAAGAAATGGAGAAAGAGGTGCAAATCGTTACATAATTAGTAACAACCAAACTGCATTAAATGTAATGGAAACATTTGCAATGTTAAACTTATGTGGTTTCGAAAATGAATTACCTGTAGATGTAATTCCTCTTTTTGAAACCGTAGAAGATTTAGAAAATGCGGAAGAAGTTATGCGTACTCTATATTCTAATAAAACCTATAGATACCACTTAACTAGAAGAAAAGACAAACAAACTATTATGTTAGGTTTTTCTGATGGAACAAAAGATGGTGGTTATTTAATGGCAAATTGGGGTATCTTTAAAGCAAAAGAAGCTTTAACTAGAATTTCTAGAGAATTTGATATTGAAGTTGTTTTCTTTGATGGACGTGGAGGACCACCTGCTCGTGGAGGAGGAAAAACACATCAATTTTACGCTTCTTTAGGACCAACTATAGAAGACAAAGAAATACAATTAACTATACAAGGTCAGACGATTAGCTCTAACTTCGGTACACAAAACTCTTCTCAATATAACTTAGAGCAATTAATAAGTTCTGGTATAAAAAATGATGTTTTTACTAAAGATCAATTAAATGAAAGCCATAGAGAATTAATAAATGACATGGCATCTACTAGTTACCAAACTTATGTAGACTTTAAAAATCATCCTCAGTTTTTACCGTACTTAGAAAAAATGAGTACTTTAAAATACTATGCGAAGACAAATATAGGTAGTAGACCTAGTAAACGTTCTAATTCTGATACTCTAGACTTTTCTGCATTAAGAGCAATTCCTTTTGTTGGTAGTTGGAGTCAGTTAAAACAAAATGTACCTGGTTTCTTTGGTGTTGGTACTGCTTTAAAAAAATATGAAGACGCAGGTAAGTTTGATGAAGTTGTTGAGTTTTACCATTCATCAGATTTCTTTAGAACCCTTTTAGAAAACAGTATGATGAGTTTAACCAAATCTTTCTTTGGATTAACTTCTTATATGGCAGAAGACCCTGAATTTGGAGAATTTTGGAAACTAATTTTTAAAGAATACCAAACTACTAAAAGATTACTTTTAAAACTTACTGGAGAAGAAGAGTTAATGGAAAACTTCCCTGTAGGTAAAGCATCCATAGAAATTAGAGAACAAATTGTATTACCTTTATTAACAATACAACAATATGCTCTAAAGAAAATTCAAGAACTTCAAAAAACTGAAGGATCTTCTGAAGAAATAGAAGTTTATGAAAAAATGGTAATGCGTTCTTTATTTGGTAATATTAACGCGAGTAGAAATTCTGCTTAAAGTTTTATTTTTCAATTAATTACAGTACCTTTATACAAGAAATACTGTAATTATGAAAAAATATACTACTTTATTTATAATATTATTTGTTGGTAGTTTTTGTTTTTCTCAACAAAAAACTACCAACAAATCTTTTTCTCCTATTAGTATTTATACTGTTGATTTTCAATCTAAAACTAACAAAAACCCTTCATATAGTTCTATTAAGAAAAACCTTCAACTAAAAGAAAACTACAAATTTACTACTGTTTCTTTTGAAGATATTGATAGCGGAGAATTTAACATTACAAACACAAACCTTACTACTAAATCTACTCGTTTTATATACGATGATTACAAAACTTATAGAGATGAAAATCTATTAAAAGGCTTTTTACAAAAATATGATCTTACTAGATGGGATCCTATCAACTTTAAGCAACCAAAACCTAATGTTCATTAATTTTCTTTATCTTTAAAGAAAAAAGAATGCTTGTTAAAGTTTATGGATCTGCCGTTTTTGGTATTGAGGCAACTACAATAACTGTAGAAGTAAATATAGATAAAGGAATTGGTTACCATTTAGTTGGCTTACCAGACAATGCTGTTAGAGAAAGTTCTTACAGGATATCCGCAGCTTTAAATAATAACAATTATAAACTTCCTGGTAAGAAAATTATTATTAATATGGCTCCTGCCGATATTAGAAAAGAAGGAGCTTCTTATGATTTAACTTTAGCCATAGGAATTTTAGCAGCATCTAATCAAATAAACTCAGAGAATATTCATGAATATATAATTATGGGAGAACTTTCTTTAGATGGAAGTTTGCAACCCATAAGGGGTGCTTTACCAATTGCAATAAAAGCAAGAGAAGAAGGTTTTAAATATTTAATTCTACCAAAAGAAAATGCCAAAGAAGCTGCTATTGTTGATAATCTTGAAGTTTTAGGTGTAGAAAATATAATGGAAGTTATCAATCATTTTAATGATGATGAAAAAATTAAACCCACAATTGTAGACACAAGAGCAGAATTCTATAAAAACATCGATTTCCCAGAATTTGATTTTTCTGATGTAAAAGGACAAGAATCTATAAAGCGCTGTATGGAAATTGCTGCTGCTGGTGGTCATAATATTATTTTAATTGGCCCTCCGGGGTCAGGTAAAACAATGTTAGCAAAAAGATTACCGTCAATTTTACCACCAATGACTTTACATGAAGCTTTAGAAACCACAAAAATTCATTCTGTGGTTGGAAAAACTAAAAATGAGGGCTTACTATATCAACGTCCTTTTAGAAGCCCACATCATACAATTTCTAATGTTGCTCTTGTTGGCGGAGGACAATACCCAAGACCAGGAGAAATTTCTTTATCTCACAACGGAGTTTTATTTTTAGATGAATTGCCAGAATTTAAAAGAGAAGTTTTAGAAGTAATGCGTCAACCATTAGAAGATAGAGAAGTTACCATATCTAGAGCAAAATTTTCCGTTACTTACCCGAGTAGTTTTATGTTGGTTGCCAGTATGAATCCGAGCCCGAGTGGATTTTTTAATGATCCTAACTCACCTATGACCTCTTCTCCTCAAGAAATGCAACGCTATTTAAGTAAAATTTCTGGCCCGTTATTAGACAGAATCGACATTCATATAGAAGTTACTCCTGTTCCTTTTTCAAAATTATCAGAAGAAAGAAAAGGAGAATCTTCGGTAGAAATTAGAAAGCGAGTTACATTGGCTAGAGATCTACAATCTATACGTTTTAAAAATCTTGATAACGTACATTATAATGCACAAATGAATGTAAAACAGATTCGTGAGTTTTGTAAATTATCCGAAGAAAGCAAAACACTCTTAAAAACTGCTATGGAAAAACTGAACCTTTCTGCAAGAGCTTATGATCGAATTTTAAAAGTATCTAGAACCATTGCCGATTTAGCTAATTCTAAAGATATTTCTCCTAATCAGATTGCAGAAGCAATACAGTATAGAAGCTTAGATAGAGATGGTTGGTTGGGGTAAAATTTAATACTTTTGTGTGCTATGAAAAAGCGTTTAATTTTAATATTTTTTTGTTCCCTTTTTTATTTTCCTTTAAATGCTCAGAACAATAACGATTGTTGGACACTAATTAATAACGGAATTGACATATATAATGGACAATATAATAATAATGAATTTCCTGGATATCACGACCCTGAAACAACAGATTTAAAAGAGGTGAATGGTGGTTTCTTAACGACGGGGCAATACAATAAACAAACCTTCGGCTCAAATGACAATAATATTTACAACAATCTAAAGGATAAAGATGGAAGTTATTTAACAAAGCACGATTATAATGGAAATCTTAAATGGATTGTATATACTGAAAAAAACAGTAATTCATATAGAGATGTAATGTTTGGATCTACCGAAGATAAACAAGGAAATATATATGTTATTGGGCATTCAATTGATGGTACTTTTTTTGATTCTCAGGGCACAGAGTTAACTTTAAAAAACTCAACCAATTCCTTATATGGTGGTTTCATAGTTAAGCTTAATGAAAATGGTGAAATTTTGTGGCACATTATTATTAATAATGTTTATAGTAAAAAAATAAATATAGATAATGAAGATAATATTTTATTGAGTGGAGATGTTAATATTTACTTTAACAATACCTTTAATTTTTATTTAAATGGAGCTATTACTGATAATTTACAAAACTTTGAAGTTATGGGTAATAATTTTAATTATCCAAATAGGGGTATAATAAAAATTAATCCCAATGGTGAATTACTATGGTATACAGCTATTAAAACTAGCGGGTCAAATAGTGAATTTTTAATAGATATTGGAAGTGATAAAAATAATAATATTTATGTAACTGGATATTGTAGTTCGAATGCAGAAATATATTCTGCTGGAAAAATAAATAATCCAAATATTATTAATTGGAGCGGTAATCCAACTAAAACATTTTTAATTAAATTTGATAAAGATGGACAATTTTTATGGAAAGTAAAAAGTCTTTTAAATGATTCTGAAATTAATGGAGTACAAGCTTGGTCTACAACTGTAGATGAACAAGGAAATTCTTATATAACAGGATCAAATGATCGTTGGAGAAAAAATGTAAATCAAATTTTTGAAAACGCAGATGGATCCACTACTTCTGAAAATGTTGGTACTTTTTTTATTGCAAAAATTAATACTGATGGTATTTGTGAATGGATAAAAGGTGCAGCCCATACATATTCTGGAACCGGTTACAAAG
Source organism: Polaribacter sp. Asnod1-A03 (assembly GCF_045063585.1). Lineage (NCBI taxonomy): Bacteria > Pseudomonadati > Bacteroidota > Flavobacteriia > Flavobacteriales > Flavobacteriaceae > Polaribacter > Polaribacter sp. Asnod1-A03. Next base: position 2,937,091 of record NZ_JBEFOE010000009.1, read on the forward strand.
TTATAAAAGCCGATGAAGAAATTGCTGTAGTTGGTACATTAAGAGCATTCAATAGTAATGTTGCTAATGCAGAGTTTTTAAGTGCTGATGGTAACAATCAAAACATATCTCTAAATACAAGCGATTATTTTATTGCAGTATATGATAAAGATGGAAATTTAGATCGTATAATAAGTAATGGAATAAATGATGAAAGAGTTTTTCCTTCAGATAGAATAAGTGGTTTTTTTAAAGATAGTAATGATAATTATTATATAAGTAGGAATATATGGTTTTATACGGATTCTACTGTTGACTATATAAACTTTGGACATATTATTAATGCAAGAGATGTAAATGGAAGAGATGGTACTATAACTAAATTTAATGAAAGTTGTGGTATCAGGTTAGGTAAAACTATAAATGATAATATTTCAAATTTATCTTTGTGTGATAATACTTCTGTAGGATCTGATTCTGATAGCCTTATTGAGTTCGACCTAACAGAAAGAGAAAATGAAATTTTGATTAATGAACCTTTATCAGATTACCAAATATCATACTACAGAGATTCAGCATTAACAGATACTATTACTAATCCAAAAAAACATAAAAATACTTCACAAAAAGAAACAATTTATATAAAGGCAGAGCATTTTTCAGATACTGATAAATCTGGGCAAACACTTTTTAACATAGAAGTAATTGAATTACCTAATGTAAATACAATTGTAGAACTTAAACAATGTGACAATTCCGATATTAACGGATTTAGTTTTTTCAACTTAAATGAAGTAAAAGAAGAAATTATTACAAATTCTGATGATTATACCATCACTTTTTATGAAGAAAAAATAGATGCTGAAAATAACGGAGTTTCAATAACTGATGTTACAACCTATAAAAACGAAATTGTAAGTGTAGATAAAGTTTGGGCTAGAGTAGAAAACTCAAACGGATGTTATAGAGTAAGTGAAGTAAATCTATTTGTTTCTACAACTCAAATCCCGTCAACATTATTAAATTCATTTTATCACTGTGATGATGGCACAAATACAGCTGATGGCATTGCTACTTTTGATTTTAGTTCAGTAACTTCAGATATTGAAAATATTTTTCCAACTGGTCAACAATTAATTATCAATTATTATAGAAATGAAGATGATGCTTTAGCTGAAGAAAATGCAATAACTGATATAACAAATTATCAAAATATAGGCTACCCAAATCAACAAAACATTTTTATAAGAGTAGATAGTAAATTTGATAACGACTGCTTAGGTTTAGGTGCTCATATTTCATTGAATGTAGAAAAAGCACCAATAGCTAATCCTGTTACAATCGACCCAGAATGTGACAATGATAGAGATAGATTTTATTCTTTTGATACATCTACAATTCAAAATACAATTATAGGTAGTCAAACAGATGTTACTGTTACTTATTTTGATGAAAACAACTCACAATTATCAAGCCCCTTACCAAATCCTTTTATAACAAAAACTCAAAATATTACTGTTAGAGTAGAAAACACAAACTCTAAAGATTTAGATGGTAAATGTTATGACGAAACTACAATCAATTTTATGGTAAATACTGTACCAATTGCAAATCCTATTTTACCACAAGAAGAATGTGATGATGATTTTGATGGTATTGTTGGTTTTGATACATCAAACATTCAAAATACAATTTTAGGCACTCAAACAGGTTTAATTGTCACCTATTTTGATGAGAATAATAACTCCTTACCAAGTCCTTTACCAAACCCTTTTTACACAACGTCACAAACAATTACTGTTCGGTTAGAAAACCCCGTTTATGATGTTTGTTCTGAAGAAACAACAATTGATTTTATTGTTAGAGGAAAACCTAATTTCAATTTAGTTGATGAAGCTACTATTTGTATGTCAGAAAACACATCATTACCAATTTCGGTAGAAAATCCCAATGGAAATTATACATATATTTGGAAAAACGAAAATAACCAAACTATTAGTACAAATCCTTATATAGATATAACAAAAGGAGGAACTTATAATGTAATTGCAACGTCTATTTACGGCTGTAACTCTGAAGAAAAACAAATATTTATTAACGAATCATCATTATCTACAATAAATATTAATGATATTGAAGTTAAAGATGATTCAGACAATAATTATATTAAAATTAATAACTCTAATTTAGGTTTGGGAAATTATGTCTTTAGGCTTTTAGATTCAACATCTAATATAATATACAACTATCAAAGTAATGCTAATTTTGAAAATTTAGAAGGTGGTAATTATTTTTTAGAGATTGATGATTTGAAAGGATGTGGTTCTCTCAATTTTGAAATTTCATTAATTAGTTTTCCTAAATACTTCACACCAAATGGTGATGGAAAAAATGACTATTGGCAAATTAAAGGACTAGATAATAGTTATTATAAAAGTGGTATAATTAGTATTTATAATAGATTTGGTAAACTAATTTCTAAATTTACAATAAATGATATTGGTTGGGATGGAACATATAATGGAAAATTAATACCATCAAATGATTATTGGTTTAATATTATACTAATTAATTATAAAGATGAAATAAAAAAAAGAACTGGTCATTTTAGTTTAATTAGAAATTAAAAAACATTCTCTAAATTCTTTAAAAAAGTAATTGCATTTTTTTATGAGATTATATTTTTTTCCCTGTTTATAAATACCTAAAATAACTAAGTAAAACACTATACAAACATAACTCTTCCAAATAAAATATATTAATCAAAAAAAACAGTGAAGCTTTTCGTAAAAAGAGGTTTTAGATTTAAAAATAAAAGTCAAATTAAAATACGATATCACTAAAAATTATTTATTTTTCACAAAACACCAATAAAAATAATTAAATTTTACCTAGTTTAATTATCAAAAACATAATTAAACCTAAGTATTATTGAATTTTTCATACTATAAAAAACAAATAGTTTTCTAATTTAGTGGAAATTAATTCTTATAATTTATCTCAAAATGAAAACAACAAATCTTAGTAGACGTGAGTGGTTGAAAAAAGGTACATTGACAATAGGTGCAATGGCTCTAGTACCTCATGAAATCTGGAGCAGCAACGTACTTGCAGCTCAAAAAGAAGGTAGAACTTTTTTATATAGTTCTAATAATTATTTTAATGAATTTACGCCTCCTATTGTAAAAGAAGAGAGCGCTTTAACTATATTAAGATCTAACGAAAACCCTTATGGTCCGCCTCCAAAATCTGCAAAAGCTTTTCAAGAGGAAGTTTTTGGTGGAAATAGATATGCTTGGAAAACTTTAGGAACATTAAAAGAAAAAATAGCTGAAAACGAAGGTATTAATACTGATCAAATTTTAATGGGACCTGGTTCTTCTGATTTATTAGAAAAAGTAGCAATGGTTTTCTTTCAAGAAGGTGGTAATGTAATTAGTGCAGACCCTAGTTATATGTCTTTAATTGTAGTGGCAAAATCTGTTGGAGGTAACTGGAAATCATATAAATTATTAGATGATTCTCAACACGATTTAGATGCAATGGAAGCAGGTGTTGATGAAAACACAAAACTTGTATACATTTGTAACCCTAATAACCCAACAGGATCTATAACTGATGCAAAAAAATTAAGAGATTTTTGTAGTAGAGTTTCAGAAAAAGTACCTGTTTTTGTAGATGAAGCTTATTTAGAATTATCTGACAACGGATTAAGAGATTCTATGAACACTTTAGTTGCAGAAGGTAAAAACGTAATTGTTGCAAGAACTTTTTCTAAAATACACGGTATGGCTGGTTTAAGAATTGGTTATGCTATCGGTAAAAAAGAAACTTTAGACATTATTAGCGAAATTACTCGTGGTGGAATGGGAATTACTGGACCATCAATTGCTGCAGCAACTACAAGTTTAGAAAATCAAGACTTTTTAGACTCTTGTAAATCTAAAATTGCAGACGCTAGATTATACACAATGAAATATTTAAAAGAAAATAATTTCTCTTACTTACCTTCAGAAACAAATTTTATCATTTTTGAAATTCCTATGGAAGGAAGAGCATTTTTAAAGAAAATTTACGCTAAAAATGTAGCTGTAAAATCGTTTAAATTTTGGGATAAAAACTGGTGTAGAGTAAGTATTGGTACTATGGATGAGATGAAGACTTTTACCAATGCCATGTCTGAAATATTTGTCTAGTTTATGGATGGAGCATTAGAAAAATCAATTTCGTTTATACTTTTTATTTTAATAGGAATTATCTTAAAAAAGAAAATTTCTACAGGAGATGAAACAAATGGATTAAAAAAAATAATTCTTTCGCTTGCTTTACCCGCTACAATATTTATTGCTTTATTAAAAGTAAAAGTTGATGGTAACTTAATTCTGTTTCCCATCTTAGCTTTAGCTTTTAATGTAATATTATTTGCTGTTACGCCATTATTATTAAAACTGATTGGAATTGATGGAAATTCTGGCAAAGGAAGGAGCGCTAAATTGTTAATACCCTCTTTAGCACCTGGTTTGTCTTGTTTCCCTTTTATTTTAGAGTTTTTAGGTGATGACTCTTTAGCAAAAGCTGCAATGGCAGATTTAGGAAACAAGTTTTTTGTTCTCTTTCTGCTTTATTTAGTTGCATTAAAATGGCATTACAAAAATGCAGATTTTGAAGCAAACTCATTAAAATCAAAATTAATAGGTCTTTTAAAAGCTTTGTTATATGAGCCTGTAAATATGTTTATAATAGTTGCCTTAATATTAGTTTCTTTTGGCATTACATTAGATAAAATACCTAATTTCTTATCGATGACGTTAAGTAGATTAAGTTTTATAATGACGCCATTAGTTTTACTTTTTATAGGATTAGCTGTTAAGATTAAGAAACAACAATTTTTTCAATTGTTTTCTTTATTGCTTTTAAGAGCTTCTTTTACATTATTATTAATTGCAGCAATAATATCTTTTGCAGATGTATCAATCAAAAAAGATATTTTAGTAATGATTGCCTTTGGATTAAGTTCCGCTAGCTTTTGGCCTTTTGCACATATTTCTGCAATCCATTTAAAAGAGAAAAAAGAAGCAACTGTAGAAAAAACGTTTGACACTAATTTCGCCTTATCAATTTTAGCGCTTTCGTTACCTATTTCTGTTTTATTAATTTTAGGAATATTAACAGCCGGTAATACTTTTACAGAAACAAATAATATTTTGATATTGTGTGGAATTTTATTCTTTGTAGGAATTTTATATCCTGCTTTTATCAAAATAAAGAAAAATATTGTTCCGAAAGAAAGTAATAAAACGAATAGTAATCTTACAAAAAATACGGTTCAGTTTTCTGCGGATAAATAAATTTAACAAAACAATTTTAAAATTAAAAAAGCCTCTTATTTCCTTAAGAGGTTTTTTATGAATCAATGATTTTGCGTTAAGGATTGAAACGACATCCTTTTTTGTTTTTCTCAAAAAAGATATAGTGTAAAGCCTGTTAAAACGCCCAAATAAAAAAACTCTTTCAAATTAATGAAAGAGTTTTCTGTTTTATAAATTCTGAAATAACCTTTAGATTACACTAAAGGAAACAACTTTTTTTAGTATCTGTAGTGTTCTGGTTTAAAAGGACCTTCTACAGTTACACCAATATATTCTGCTTGATCAGAGCGTAATTCTGTAAGCTCCACTCCTATTTTTGCTAAGTGTAATTTTGCTACTTTTTCATCTAAATGTTTTGGTAGCATATACACATCGTTTCCGTAAGCTTCTTTGTTATTCCAAAGTTCTATTTGTGCCAAAGTTTGGTTTGTAAATGAGTTACTCATTACAAAACTTGGGTGACCTGTTGCACAACCTAAGTTTACTAAACGTCCTTCTGCTAATACAATAATATCTTTACCATCAATGTTGTATTTATCAACTTGTGGCTTAATAGTATCTTTTGTATCTCCATGATTTCCGTTTAACCACGCCATGTCAATTTCATTATCAAAATGCCCAATGTTACACACGATAACTTTGTCTTTCATTGCTTCGAAATGACGCCCTTGAATAATATCTTTATTACCCGTTGTTGTAATAATAATATCAGAATTACCAACAACAGTTTCTAATTTCTTCACTTCAAAACCATCCATTGCGGCTTGTAAAGCACAAATTGGGTCAATCTCAGTAACCGTTACAATAGAACCTGCTCCTTTAAATGACGCTGCTGTACCTTTACCAACATCTCCGTAACCACAAACAGTTACTCTTTTACCTGCTAACATAATATCTGTTGCTCTACGAATTGCATCTACTGCAGATTCTTTACAACCATATTTGTTATCGAATTTAGATTTTGTAACAGAATCGTTTACGTTAATTGCAGGCATTGGTAATGTTGCATTTTTAACACGCTCATATAACCTATGTACTCCTGTTGTAGTTTCTTCTGATAAACCGTTGATTCCTGCAGCTAATTCTGGATATTTATCTAAAACCATGTTTGTTAAATCTCCACCATCATCTAAAATTAAGTTTAATGGTTTTTTATCTTCTCCAAAGAATAAGGTTTGCTCAATACACCAATCAAATTCTTCTTCAGACAATCCTTTCCAAGCATAAACAGCTGTTCCGGCAGCAGCAATTGCAGCAGCAGCTTGGTCTTGTGTAGAAAATATATTACAAGAACTCCAAGTTACCTCAGCACCTAAAGCTTGTAAAGTTTCAATTAAAACTGCAGTTTGAATCGTCATATGTAAACATCCAGCAATTCTAGCTCCTTTTAAAGGTTGCTCATTCTTGTACTCTTCTCTTAACGACATTAAACCTGGCATTTCTGCTTCTGCTAATGTAATTTCTTTTCTTCCCCAGTCTGCTAAAGAAATATCTCTAACTTTAAACGGTACGTAAGCTGTTGTTGTGCTCATATTATGTATATTTATATTCTAATTTTTGCGATTGCAAAGTTACAACATAGATTTTAAAAAAGTATGCCTCTTTATAAAAGTTTAACGGTTAATAAAAGTACCAAAGTTCTAATCTGGAAAATTACAGAATCCTTTAACGAATTAAATAAGAACGTTTTACTAGCAACTAAGAATCAAGAGCGTTTAAACGGAATGAAATCTGATTTACATCAAAGAGGTTTTTTAAGTGTGCGTCATTTATTAAAAGAAGTTGGTTATTCTGATAATGACTTGGTGTATGATGAATTTGGAAAACCACATTTAAAAGATGGCAAACACATTTCTATTACACATTCTTTTACTTTTTCTGGTTTAATAATTTCTGATGATTTACAGGTTGGTATAGATATAGAAATGCAACGTGATAAAATTTTAAAAATAGCACATAAATTTACCCCAGTAGAAGAATATAAAACCATAGCAAATCATGATGCTTTAATTAGTAAACTAACTATTGTTTGGGGAGGAAAAGAAAGTTTGTATAAAATTTACGGAAAGAAAAAATTACGCTTTTTAGAAAATATTTACATAGAAGATTTTAAATTTTCTGATAAAAAAACAACTGGAGAAATTAGATATAATAATCAAACATCATCCTATAATATTCAGTTTTTTGAATTTGAAGATTTTACTTGTGTGTTTGCTTACTAAATAAGTTACAAAGTTGCAAGGTATTGTTATATCGAGTGTTTTTCTAAAGAATAAAGAAAAATGTATAGAGAACTTCTTATTTTCGCAATTGTGAATATTTACCAGAACATTTTATTAGCAAAAAAAGAAGGCAAAAAGTTATTGGCTGTTCTTATAGATCCAGAAAAAATAGATTTAGAAAATATTGCTATTTTCTTTGAAAAAGTTCACCAATCTATTGCAACACATATTTTTATTGGCGGAAGCACAGATGTAGATAACCAAACAGAAAATGTAGTTTCAGAAATTAAAAAAATCACACATTTACCCATAGTTTTATTTCCTGGGGATGTTTCTCAGATTTCAGAAAAAGCAGACGGAATTCTATTTTTAAGTTTACTATCGGGTAGAAATCCAGAATATTTAATTGAACAACAAATAAAATCAGTTCCTTTTTTAAAAAATTCCAATTTAGAAATATTACCAACTGGTTATATTTTAGTTGATGGAAAAAAAGAAACAGCAACACAAAGAGTAAGCAATACAAAACCAATACAACAAGATAATTTAGAACTGATTCTAAACACTGCTCTAGCAGGACAATTTTCTGGTAAAAATCTTATCTACATAGAAGCTGGTTCTGGAGCTATAGAAGCTGTAAACCAAAAAATTATTAAAGAAGTATCTGGTTCTTTAAATATTCCTTTAATTATTGGTGGTGGAATTCGTTCTAAAAAACAATTAGAAAATGCCTTTAATTCTGGTGCAGACATAGTGGTAATTGGAACTGCTTTTGAAAATGATGATTCCTTCTTTTTAGATTTAAAAAAATAAGATTCTATGACAGATATTTTTGATTCCCTTTTTGGACATTATAAAACCTACGAAACAATAGATATTATTTTAGAGGCAATTGCAATAATTTTTGGGTTTTTATCCGTTTGGTATTCTAAAAAAAATAAAGTTTGGGTTTTCCCTACAGGAATGGTAAGTACCTTAATTTTTGTGTATTTACTTTTAAAATGGGAACTTTTAGGCGATATGATGATTAATGCCTACTATTTTATTATGAGTGTTTATGGTTGGTATGTTTGGACGTATAAAAGCGATGGAGAAAATGAAACTCCAATTTCTAGAACAACTTTAAAAGAAAAAAAACTAAGTATTCTTATTTTTATTGCAACCCTAATATTTGTTTATGGTGTTTATACTTATTTTGATAAGTGGACAAATTGGACTGCTTATGTAGATACTCTTACAACAGCAATTTTCTTTGTTGGAATGTGGTTAATGGCAAAACGAAAAATAGAAAATTGGATTTATTGGATTATTGGCGATATAATTTCTACACCTTTATACTTCTACAAAGGTTTTACTTTTACTAGTATTCAATATTTAATATTTACATTTATAGCAGTATCTGGTTATTTAGCATGGAAAAGAAACTTAAACAAGACCCAATAAACCTCGTGAAAGTTGTTTTATTTGGCCCTGAATCTTCTGGTAAAACAACACTCTCTAGACAACCTGCACGCTATTATAACACTGTTTGGGTACCAGAGTTTGCTCGAGAATATTTACAGAAAAAATGGAATAACGAACGAAAAACCTGTGAAGCAGAAGATTTAATTCCAATTGCAATTGGGCAAATGAAATTAGAAAACAAATTATCTAAACGAGCAGATAAAATTTTAATTTGCGATACCGATTTATTAGAAACCAAAGTATATTCTCAAGAATTTTATGGAGGTTTTGTAGATGAAAAATTAAATGAAGCTGCTAGCGAGAATCAATACGATTTGTACCTATTAACGTATATTGATACACCTTGGGAAGAAGATGATTTACGAGATAAACCAGAACAACGTTTAGAAATGTTTAATGCCTTTAAAAAAGCTTTAAAAAATAATAACCGACCTTATATTTTGCTAAAAGGAGACAGAGAAACTCGTTTAAAAAAAGCTACAGATGCAATTAATAAAATAATTACTAATAAAAATAATTTACATTCTTTTTCAAATTCTTTATCTTATTAAACAAAGTTTAAAAAATCAACATGAATATTTCCGAAATTATAAAAGAATTAAATTTTAAAGCCATTAGAAGCTCTGGTGCTGGCGGACAACATGTAAACAAAACCTCTTCTAAAATTGAATTGACTTTCGATTTAGAAAACTCTTTTTCTTTATCTGATGAAGAAAAACAATTACTAAAACTAAAACTTGCTTCTAAATTAACAAAAAATAATTTATTGATTCTTTTCTGTGATGAATCTCGTTCTCAACACAGAAATAAAGAACTGTCTATTAAACGTTTTTTAGAATTACTAAAAAACAATTTAGTGAAACAAAAAAAAAGAAGATCAACTAAACCAAGTAGATCTTCAATTTTAAAAAATATTGAGAAAAATAAACAAATTTCTCTTAAAAAGAAATTACGAAAAAAACCAGGATTGGATTAATATATCAAATTTAAAAAGCTTCAGCTATATTCACATAAAAGTTTCCATCGGACTTATTACCCGAACCAAAATCAAATCTAATATTTAATTTTTCTTTCTTATCAAGCATAAAACGTAGTCCTAAACCATAATTTATCTTTATATCGTTTAAGCTTATATCCTTAGACTTGTTAAATACATCTCCCGCTCCTAAAAAAGCAACCATTCCAATTCGACTATCTTTAAACGTCTTTCTATATTCTACTTGTGCAGCTAACAGATTCTCTTCTATATATCTACCCTCGATATAACCTCTCATAATTTCTTCGTTTCCAAAAAGAGCCAATTCAGACAAAGGAGTATCACCATTTGCAAAATGACCAATGGCTTGAAATGCTAAAACATCATCATTTTTCTGAGATATTTTTAAATAATGACGTAAATCAAACCTCGTTAATTTAAATTGATTTGTGCCATCTAACGCAGTTCCATAAAAACCTTTTGTAAGTTCTAAATACCAGCCTTTAGAAGCATTTAAAATATTATCTCGACTATCATACAAAGCAGCCAGTTCAAAACCTACAGAAGTAGATCCGTTATAACCAGAAGGTCTATTAACGTCTAGCAACTTGTTCAATTCTACTTTAGTATTATATATTTTATTGTAACGTACTCCACCTCCTAAAAATAAATAACGGGTAAATGCTTGTTTTAATAGAATTGGTTCAAATAGAAATTGATTGGTATCATAAATTTCTTCATTTGTTTCTGGAGTATTTTGCCCAATACCATAATATAACCTCGGATAATTCTGAAAAATAATATTTCCAGAAATCACCCATTTTTCTTGATTTGTAAAAATCTCGAAACCAGAGTAAATAAAAAATTGGCTATTTAATGTATACAATAAGGAAACTGGCATATTAGAAGTTCTTGTTTCTTCTCCACTACCTTTAAATTTAAATAAATATTTTGCTCCAACACCAAAACCTAAACTAGTTTCAGGAGAGTAACTTAAAATAGGTGCAGTTATAATCTTAGATAAATACAATGTAGAATCTTGTGCTACATTATTTTTATTAGGATAAAATGTAAAGTATTCTACAAAATTTTCTAATCCACTTTCTTTTTCTTGAGATCTAGCTGATAAGCTTAGTATTAAACAAATTATTAATACTACTTTCTGTAATGTTTTCATTAATTAATATTTATTAAGAAAAATGTACTTTATTGAAGACAATAAAAAAAGAACACTTTTTTAAATGAATTTCAAATTTATTGAATCTCCATACTATAAATGTGCTTTATTGAAGTAGTTAATACACCATATGCTAAATAGAAACTAAATTATGTTACTTGAAAATAAATCACATTTCTATTTCATAATACATTTTTAGCACTTAATTTTGCAGCGTTCTCATAAAGGGGTGCTTTAAAAGGCTGAGATCATACCCAATGAACCTAGAACAGGTAATGCTGTTTAGGGACTTATAAAAGTCAATTCAAGAGAAAATAGAATAACCTTAAAAGGATTATTTTGCTTTTTTTTTCTGAAAAGACAATTAATTATTCAATATTAATCACAAGAATAATTACCTCTTTTTATTCGTTTTAAATTTTTTAAAATGAAAAAAATATCATTTTTTTTATTCTTGTTTGTAAGCTTACTTGCAAACGCCCAAACATTTACACTTAAAGGAAAAGTGGTAGATAAAAACAATGAATCTTTACCAGGAGCAACTATTTTGGTAAAAGAAAATAACAAAGGAACTTCTACCGATTTTGATGGAAATTTTAAGATAGATCTTTTAAAAGGAGAATACACAATTCAGATATCCTTTATCGGTTATAAAACTATTTTAAAAGAAATTTTATTAACTAAAAATGATGAAATTGAGTTTACTCTTTTCCCAAATTCAACAGTTTTAGAAGAAGTTTTGGTTTCTGCAGTGAGAGTAAATACAGATGTACCTGTTACATTTTCTAATTTATCCAAAAAAGAAATTGCTAAACGTAATTTAGGTCAAGATATTCCTATTTTACTAAACTACATGCCTTCTGTTGTTTCGTCATCAGATGCTGGTGCTGGCGTTGGTTACACGTACATGAGCGTGCGTGGTTCTAATGGAGAACGAATTAACGTTACTGTAAACGGAATTCCGTATAACGATGCAGAAAGTCATGGTTCTTTTTGGGTAAATTTAGGTGATTTTGCTTCGTCTACAGAAAATTTACAATTGCAACGTGGTGTTGGTACTTCTACAAACGGTTCTGGTGCTTTTGGTGCAAGTTTAAATATTTTAACAGACGCTGTTGCCGAAGAAGCTGGTGGAGAAATTTCGAACTCTTTTGGTTCTTATAACACTAGAAAACATACAGTAAAATTTACTACAGGTAAAATTAATGATCATATAGAAATTGCGGGTCGTTTGTCAAAAATTTCTTCGGATGGTTATGTTGATAGAGCAAGCTCTGATATAAAATCATACTATTTACAAGGAAGTTATACGGATGAAAATACTTTAATAAAAGCGGTTACTTTTGGCGGAAAAGAAAAAACATATCAAGCTTGGTACGGTTTAACCGCTGATGAATTGGGAGAAGACAGAAGACAAAATCCGTATACTTATGATAACGAAGTTGATGATTATGAACAAAACCATTATCAATTACATTGGAATCAAAAGTTAAACAATAATTGGTCTACAAATTTAGGCTTAAACTACACAAAAGGATCTGGTTTTTTTGAACAATATAAAGCAGAAGAAGATGCAACAGATTTTAATAATTTAATTGTTGATGGTTCTGATGTTATTGTAAGACGTTGGTTAGAAAACGATTTTTATGTAGTAAATTTTAACACCAATTACAAAACGGATAAACTGAATTTAATTTCTGGTATCTCATATTCTAATTATACAGGAGATCATTTTGGTGAAGTTATTTGGGGTTCTGATTTGGCAGATAACGTAAGTATAAGAGATCGTTATTATTTTTCTGATGCTAAAAAAACAGACTTTTCAATCTTTACAAAAGCTACTTTTGATATTAGCGAAAATTTATCTGGTTATGCAGATGTACAAGGTAGATTTGTAAATTATCAAACTCAAGGAATTACCTCTGATATTATAGATATTGATGTTGATGCTCAGTTTAATTTCTTTAATCCAAAAGTAGGTTTAACCTATAAAATTAATGATGATAATAATTTATACACTTCTTTTGCTGTTGCAAATAGAGAACCTAATAGAAATGATTTTGAAGGCGGAGTAACAACACACGAAACTTTAAATGATTTTGAATTTGGTTGGCGTTTAAAATCTCAAAACTTTAAACTAAACACCAATGTTTATTATATGAATTATAAAAATCAGTTGGTATTAACTGGGGCTTTAGATGATGTTGGTGCACCAGTTAGAGCTACTTCTGGAGATAGTTACCGTTTAGGTTTAGAAATTGATGCAGATATTACTATTTCTGATCAATTTTCTATAAAACCCAATGCTGCTTTTAGTTCTAATAAAAACAGAGATTTCTATTCTCAAGTAGATGGAACATTACAGAATTTAGGAAATACAGATTTATCTTTTTCTCCGGATATTATTGCAGGAAACATGTTTATTTTTAAACCAATAGAAAACCTGCAATTTTCTTTGTTATCTAAATTTGTTGGCAAGCAATTTATGAGCAATTTAGGTAGCAAAGTTTCTGAAAATGATGTTTTAGATAGCTTTTTTACTTCTGATTTAAATATTGTTTATCAAATAACACCTAACAAAATTTTTAAATCGATTGTATTTTCTGCTCTAGTAAATAACATTTTTAATACAGAATATGTAGACAGAGGTTACTATGGTACTTATGATGATACTTGGTCTGTAGCTGGTGAAACTACTACTTTAGATTATGCTGGTTACTACCCACAAGCAACTACAAACTTTTTAGTTGGTGTAACTTTAAAATTTTAAAAAAATAACTCTCTAAAATATTTAAAATCCCAAGCTTTATACTTGGGATTTTTTCATTTTTATAAACATATCTTATTACCACTATAAGTTAAGTATATCTTATACACGTGCATACTCTTATTACATTTCTTAACTTATCGGAAATCAAAAAAACATAATAATTATGAAATTTTTAAAATTTATCGCACTTATTTTGTCTGTAACATTTCTAATAAGTTGTAAAAAAAGTAAAAAAGAAACACCAAAAGAAATCAACACTCAAACTGATTCTATTAGCAAAAAACCGAAAATTTCTTTAATACCACTAACAGATTCTCCATCTTATTCGGATGCTAAATTGAACCTAGACACACCAAAAACTATTAATTTTAATGAAGGTGATGATTTTAGTTTTAATTTTCAACTAGAAAACTACACACTTGGTGATCAAACAAATAGTCCTAACACAGAAAAGCTAGCTAATTCTAATAAAGGACAACACATCCATTTTATATTAGACAATCAACCTTATTCTGCTCATTATGAATCAAACATAAAAAAGGAAATACCAATTGGTACTCATCATTTAGTAGCTTTTTTAAGTCGATCTTATCATGAGTCTGTTAAAAATGATAATTCTATGGTTGTTAGAAAATTAGTTGTTGGAAAAACTGCTACGGATAGTTTAGGTATTGATATCGATGCACCCACATTAATATATAGTAGACCAAAAGGTACATATGCAGGTAAAGATACAGAAAGTATCCTTTTAGATTTCTTTGTTTTAAATACCGAATTATCGGAAACTGGAAATAAAGTTATAGCTATTATTAATGATGAAGAATTTACCATGACAGAATGGATTCCTCATGTTATTAATGGTTTAGAAATGGGAGAAGTTACTATAAAATTAAAATTGGTTGATGCTGAAGGTAATCTTATACCAGGACCTTTTAACTCAGTAGAACGTAAAATAACTTTAGAAGAAGCTGATAAATAAATAATTAGGTTAAGTTAATTCTCTTTCAGTAATTTGATTAAAAAAATAAATCCCAAGCTTTAAACTTGGGGTTTTGTATTTATTATCAACGATAATTAACTAAGTTTATAAAAACAGCTTTCTTAAAAAGTTAATTTTCTTATTTTTACGCAAAAAATAATGCTTTTTAACTCCATTGACTTTGCAATTTTCTTGCCTGTGGTTTTTATTCTTTATTGGTTTGTAACTAATAAAAATCTAAAACTGCAGAACTTTCTAATTGTAGTTGCTAGTTATCTTTTTTATGGCTGGTGGGATTGGAAATTTTTATCGCTAATTCTTTTTAGTACGTTAGTCGATTATTCCATAGGTAGAGGTCTTTTAAATCAAAAAAAAGAATCTAAAAGAAAAATATTATTATGGATTAGTATTATTGTAAACCTTGGTTTTTTAGGCTTTTTTAAATATTATAATTTCTTTATAGACAATTTTACTGCTGCTTTTACATTTTTAGGAATGAATATAAAAGCCAGTTCTTTAAACATTATTTTACCTGTTGGTATTAGTTTTTATACATTTCAAACATTAAGTTATTCTATTGATGTTTACAAAAGAAAACTAGAACCTACTAAAGATTTTATTGCGTTTGCTGCATTTGTTAGCTTTTTCCCTCAATTAGTTGCGGGTCCTATTGAAAGAGCAACCAATCTTCTTCCGCAGATTTTAAACAAAAGAAAATTTGATAAAACAGAATTTGTAGACGGAATTCGGTTAATAATTTATGGATTTTTTCTTAAAATATTTATTGCAGATACACTTGCTCCTACTGTAAATGATATTTTTAATAATTACGAAAATGTATCAGGAGGAACATTAATACTCGGTGCTTTATTCTTCTCATTTCAGATTTATGGCGATTTTGGTGGATATTCTAAAATTGCCCGAGGAACAGCAATGCTTTTTGGTTTCAACTTAATGGAAAACTTCAATTTCCCTTATTTTTCTAGAAATATCGGAGAGTTTTGGAGGCGTTGGCACATTTCTTTAAACACTTGGTTTAGAGATTATTTATACATCCCTTTAGGTGGGTCTAGAAAAGGAAAATATAGATCTTTATTAAACATTTCAATCATCTTTTTAGTTTCTGGTTTTTGGCATGGAGCAAATTGGACATTTATAGTTTGGGGATTATTGCATTCGCTATTATTTATACCTATATTTTTATCCGATAACAACAGAAAATATTTAGGCCCTTTTAAATTCGATACATTTAATTTAGACAAACTAAGACAACTTTTTGGAGTTTTATCAACTTATGTCTTGATTTCCTTTGCTTGGATTTTCTTCAGGTCAGATACAATCGGAGACGCTTTTAAATATATTCAGAAAATAAATTTTACTTTCGATAATTACCTTGGGTTTCTTTGGATCTTATTAATTGGTGTAATTGTTGATATTTTAATACAATTTCCAAAATATAATAAATTATTATATCCTTTAATGATAGGCGCATTTATTGCTGCTGCTTTTTCTAGTACCAAATCAGAATTTATTTATTTTCAATTCTAAAAGCGATGAAAAAAATTATATTAAATACTTTATTAATACTCTTTTCTTTTATTCTTTCTTTTGAATTGATTGCTCATCTTTCATCAAAAGATAATATACTTAGAGTTACTAATAATACTTTTTCTGCAAGCACCTCGTCAATTGATAATGATATAAAAGAAACTGTTTATTTCCTTGGCGATAGTTATGCAAGTACTGGTTATGCCAAAGAAAGTTATCCTATATTGTTTAGAAACTATTTTAAATATAGAGGATATAATTTTGTTGATTTAACAAAATCTTCTTCAGAATTAATAGATCATAAAATTATTTTAGATTCTATTAGCAAATTAAATCCTAAATTTATTATTTACTTCTATAATATTAGTGATATTATTTCTCGCACTCAAAACTTACCGCCAATAACACAAAAACCGATAAATAATACCTCAGAAAAGAGTAATAAAACCAACAAGATTGATGTAAAAAATATTATTACAAATTCTGCTTCTGCATTATTTTTTAAAGAAAGTATACAATATTTAGCATTAACATTTACAGGACGATTTTATCCTGGTACAACAGCTTACAACTTTCCTAAAGATAATTTAAACGATAAAGAGTATTTAAAAGATTACTTTAATTCCATTAAAGCAGAAAATGTATTCATTTTTGTAAACACACCTTTTACAGCAGGCGGAAACCCTAAAAACTGGGAACAATACCAAATGTTTAAAGAATTTAATAAACAATCTGATTATCATTTAATTCAATCTGTAGATATTATTAACGACTCTAAATACGCAGAATCTTTTAGAAATAGCCACCCAAACCAAAAAGCCATAAAAATTATTGCTGAAGAACTTATTGAAGAATTTGACAAAATCAAATAACCTTTATTTAAAATAATATAAAAATCTCAAGTTTAAGCTTGAGATTTTTTTTGCTTAGACCTCAGAGATTGCAACAAATAAAAATACCTATTTATAGGTATTGCTTATCCTTAAAATAAAATATAAGTTTGATAACTAATGATATAAGTCATTAAAACGACGTCATATCATGAGAACGTTAGCCACAATTAGAAAAATACCTAATAATGGGTATTTTAATTTAACATAAACTACAGTACTTTGCTATTTATAACTAACCAATACAAAATAGATATGAAAACTAAAATACTAATAACTCTTATAATTTTTTCTTGTATTAAGGCATTTGCACAAGAAGAAATAAAAGGTAATTACAGGATTTATTTAAAAACTGACGGAACTTCTAAAAATAACAAGGTTCCTATTATATTAGAAGAAGAACAAGATAAAGAGGAGATTTTATATACGTTTGACGGAAAAAATGCTACTAAAAAATCAAAGGAGTATACAGACATCGATAAAGCTTTTTCATTTAAAAAAATTAATTCTAAATTCAATTATTCTTCAATTTTTGTTGATTTAGAACAGAAAGAAAATAAACTTATAATTACACCTAGAGAAGGAGTTGCTGACGATTTCAAAAAATACAACGGAACTAAAAAAAGAAGATTATATATTGACGTAACTGAAGGAGTTAAAATCACTAGAAAGTCTTGGAAGATAAGTGCTATTACAATTCCCTTAAAAGTCTATCTTACAAGTCAATCAGACAGTTTAGCAAGTTTTACAAATAACATAGAAACTGATGTTAATGTTGCTGTCACATATGGAAAAAGTTGGGAGAAGTATTCTTATAAGAAAGGAAGAGATCCGAAATTGACAAATACTCAAAATTTTTATGGCTTTTTAGGTCTTAATAAATTAGAACTTAAAAAGAAAAATACAGACGGAATTAATGATGGAGATAATATTTTAAGTATTAGTTCTGGAGTTGGATACCAATATGGTTACGGAAAACTTGGATTGAGCGTTCTATTAGGAATGGATTTACCAGTATCTTCAATTGGTCAAAATTGGGTATTTAAATATCAACCTTGGTTAGGAATAGGAATTGGATACTCCATATTTAAATAACTGTGGCTAACACTGTATAAAAAACATAGGGCGTTTGTGCTAAACCGAAAGTTCTGTGAATATTTACGAAGTCCGCTAAATATAAAATTTGGCGTTTATAGTAGAAAAAAGGTAAAAGCAAAATATTTATATTTAGCTAAGTAATAAACCGAAACGATAGTGCTTTTTAACTGCCCTACGATTTCTTATACTTAACGTTATCAACAAGTTAAGAACGCAATGGGAATTTTAACTAATAAAAATCATTTTTTACACAAATATCTGACTTTTATTGAGTCAATAGAAATCAATGGAAAAGATGGTGGATTTAGCAAGTTCTTAACCGAATTAGGAATTAGTAATAAAGGAGAAAACTGGGAAATTAATCACTCTACTATCGACTGGAATAAAACGGAAAATTATTATCAATTCTTTTTTGACTACGAAAACAACGAATCAGAAATAATGAATTGGCTAGCGAATAGCGAATTATCAAAATTTGAATTTCTCTATACTTGGCTGGATTGGAATGACCCAATCGTAAAAATAAAGACAGTAGATTTTATACAAAATTGGAATGAGTTTTATATCGCAAGTGTTGAGGGATTGATTTTGACAACGACTGACGGAAAATACTACCTGGAATTTACCGATGATTGGAAATATCATCTAAACAGTAACTTTGAAATTAAACCGAATACAAAAAAATAAAAACCAATTGTTAACAAACAATCTATAGGAATAATGGTTCAATTTTGAACTTAAACTAAGATGATTGCAAGTTTATTTCGTCTGATTTTCATAAAAAAGAGAGCAAAACTGCTCTCTTTTTTATTTCTATAAAGCTAATTATCTTTAAATTTAGTTATCAGAATTTTATAGATAAATACTTTTCTTCAAATTAAAATTACAATCAAATAAATTTTTATTCCTTTTTTGTTAAACCAATAATTTGTATTGATAATTAACCATTAAAAAACTACTTTAGCTAACTACTGATATTTAATCACTTTTTTGATGTAAAATATCAGTTTTATATTTACAAATACAGAGAAGAAAAATCTATTTAGCAGTATGATTCTCTTCTTTTACAAACAACATTCAATTCCTTATAAACAACAATTAACTATGGCTACAAGTAGCATTTCTTTTTTAGAAAAAACAAAACAAAAAATTAAAGACTTCGGACCTGCATTTTTTATTATAGGTTACGTAGTAGGTACAGGTAGTGTAACTTCTATGGTAGTTTCTGGTGCTAAATTTGGCTTAAGTCTTTCTTGGGCACTTTTACTTTCGTGTTTCTTTACCTATTTTTTACTAATTTCTATTAGTAAACTTACCATTTTGTCTGGTAATACACTTATGTATACTTTTAAAACAACATTTGGTAAACCTATTACGCTGTTTATAATAACCGCACTCGCCGTTTCTATTATTTCGTCTGTTATTGGTGTTATGGGTGTTGTAGCAGAAGTTAGTATGGAATGGATTTCTGTAAAAACTTCTATCTCTTTTTTAAATAAACCTGCAATTGCTACTTTTTTTATAGCTCTTTTAATTGGTCTTTTTTGGACAGGTAAACATGAAAACTTTATAAAAGCCATGAGTATTATGGTTGGTTTTATGGCATTAGCATTTATTTTTACAAGCTTTATGGTTTTAAAAGAATCTGGTAAATCTATTATCGATTTTTTTCCGACTCTACCTACTGGTGATAATAATGGATTAATCATTGCAGGAATTGTTGGTACAACCATGGCAGGAGTTTGTTTGGCTTCTCGTAGTATTTTGGTGCAAGAAGAAAATTGGGGTTTAAAAGACTTAAAAAAAGAAAATAAAGATGCAATGTCTGCAATGGTAATGACTTTTTTAATAAGTCTTGCAATTATGATTAGTGCAACTGGTACACTTTATTTTAAAGGAACACCTGTTAATGATGCAACCGATTTAATGGCTGCTTTAGGTCCTTGGGCAGGAGATTTTGCACTTACTTTATTTACTTTAGGTATTATTGGTGCAGGATTATCTTCAATTTTCCCGAACTTATTATTGTTTCCTTGGTTAATTGCAGATTATACAAATACATCTCGTAACATGACAAAGCCTCTATATAAAGCAATAGTTGTTTTAGTTGCTTTATCTGGTTTAATTGTTCCTTTTTTAGGAGGAAAACCAGTGTGGATTTTAATAGCTTCTCAAGCACTTAGTCCTTTTGTAATGCCTTTAATTACTTTGTTTTTAATTATTCTTTTAAACAAAAAGGAGATAATGAAAGATCATAAAATTGGTCTTTGGATGAACATTGCATTAGGCGCAACTTTTATTTTTAATTGCTATATGCTTTATGTTGCCATAACTGGTTTTATCGATTTCATTAAATAACAAAAAAAGCTTTTCTTACTTTTATATATATTCATAAAACATGAGCACAAATTTAGAAAAACACGCACATTTTCCATTAAAACAACTTTCTAACAGAGTTTGGAGAACTTATGAAGGTGGTGCATTAATTGATAATTGGAAAAAAATTACTCCAGAAGTAGACGGAAGTATGCCAGAACAATGGATCATGTCTACCATTACTGCTAGAGGAAACGGAAGACCAGCAAACGAAGGCTTATCTCTTATGGAAACAACAGACGGAATTATTCCGTTGAAAGAATTAATCGATTCTAACTTAGAATTATATTTAGGCAAAAAATTAGCCAAAAAATATGGTACAACAGGAGTACTGATTAAAATGTTAGATTCTATGGAGCGTTTAACCGTACAAGTGCATCCTGATAAAGAATATGCAAGAACCGTATTTAACTCAGAATTTGGTAAAACAGAATCTTGGTATGTTTTAAATACTCGCGAAATAAATGGTGAAAAGCCAGTTGTTTACATGGGCTTTAAAAAACATGTAACCAAAGATATTTGGAAAACACATTTTGATAATCAAGATATACAAGGTATGCTTGATTGTTTGCATAAAATTGAAGTTAAACCAGGTGATGCTTTTATGATTTATGGTGGTGTACCGCATGCAATTGGTGCAGGTTGTTTTTTAATGGAAGTACAAGAGCCGACAGATTATACCATGCGTGTTGAAAAAACGACTCCTGCTGGTTTAAAAATTGGTCCAGAATTAATTCATCAAGGTGTTGGTGAAGAAAAAATGCTAGAATGTTTCCATTATGATACTTTTACAATGGAAGAAGCTTTAGGAGAATGGAAAATAGCGCCAGAAGTTATTGATAGTTCTGACGAGTTTACATTAAAAACGTTGTTCAACGAAAAGCATACAAATTGCTTTGGATTAAACGAATTACTTTTAGATGGTACACATACTATAAAAGGAAACTCTTGCTTTTATGTAGCTGTTATTTATTCTGGAAACGGAACGATAACTTGCAACGGGGAAGAATATGATTACAAACAAGGTGATGAAATCTTTATCTCTGCAGCAATTTCAGAAATTACTTTTAATTCTAAAATTGCTTCTAAAATATTACTTTGTTATCCGCCAACTGCTTAATAAAATAAAGATAATTAAAAGAGGGTATTACATATGTAATACCCTCTTTTAATTTAAATCACACAGTTTATTTAGGTTCTAATAACAATACTATTTTATTAAAATCTGCAGCACTATTAATTACTGTTCTGTATTCTTCGTAAACAGCAACATCAATTTTATTTTCTGCATAATGTTCATCTGCAGTTACTATTAATTTATTTCCTTCTAATTGATAAGAAGATTTAAAAGAAAACAGTTTTTTGTCTTCTTTAGAAAAAGAATTATCAATATTAATGTCTTCTAAATTGGTTACTTTATAGCCTTCTGGAATGTTGATTGTTAAAGTTCTGAAATAACTTCTATGAAACTGTTCTTCTAAAGGCAACACTCTTACTTTTTCTTGATATAATTGCGATTGTTCTCCAATAATATCTCCTAATTTAAACAAGTATTTTCTACCTGCTTTTTCAACAAAAGCTTCTGTAGTAAAATCTGCTATTACTTTTAAAGGTTTTACGCCAAATAAATCTGAATCATCATTTATTAACTCTCTATTTGTTGTTTCTGCTTCGCTAGTAATCGATTCTATAAAACTATCAACCAAATCATCCTTATCTTGTATTAAATGCATAAATGGCTGAATATTCATTGCATAATATCCGCTAAAAGATCTGTCTAAATGCACGGTGTTTTCTGTAAGATTGTCTTCATCAAAATCTACAGTTATTTTCATAATATCAACTGTTTTATCAACAGTTACTGGTTCTATATATTTAATTTTACCTACAGCAGATTTGTAATCTCCAACAACTACTTCTTTTATAAATAAACCGTAATTATCGGTTACAAATGGCATCGGAAAACCATATCTTGTACCTGATGCATTGGGTGATAAAAATTTTTCATAATCAGGAAAATACAGTAAAAAGTCTGTTAGAAAGTTATTTGCTTCAAACTCTGGGTCGAATCTAAGTTCGTTTCTATCACTTGTTAAAACTATTTCTGGATTGATATTTAGTGTTTTTAAAACCGCTATATATAGTTTTAAAACACCACTTTCATTAGCAACTTTATTGGTTAGAATAAGTTCTAAATTTTCTAAATCGTCACTGTAAACATCTTGTGAATATAAGTTTGTTTTTATGTATGCATCTACTTTTCTAATAATTGTTTCTTCGTCAGCTTTTTTACTTAACTCTAATTCTTTTATAAAATCGTTTATCAATTCTACTTCCTTTTTAGAATATTCTGGAAAATAAAATGAATATAAATTTTGAGCTACTTTACTATAAGAAACAATATCAGAAACATTACCCGCTTTATTTCTATCAATCTTATAAACCACAAAATTTCTAGAAGCATTATAAGGTGCTTGGTATTCGGTTTCTAGTTTTTCTACTTTATCTAAATGTATTTTCCAATGTAATTTACCTCTTGTTAACGTATCCTCTTTTACTTCAGGTAAACCGTTAAAACTTTTAAACTTAAACACTAAATTTTCTGGAGAAAACAAATCGAATTCTGCTTTTTCTATATTGTATTCATCTTGTAAATACACTTTTTTACCCATGTAAGCAGGTTGTCTTTTTACTACATATAAATACTCTATAAAACTCCCTTTTGTAATCCCTTCTAAAGCAAAATACTTGTATTGTCTTCCTGTTTCTTCATCTGCTGCCGTTAATATCTTAGATTCATCTAAATCTATTAATTCACCTTCTGGTGTAATTACTCTTGCTTTATTTACCTCTAATTCTGCAGTAGAGGAAAATGGTAAATAAATCTTGTTATATTCTTCGATAGCATCATCAGAATTTAACCATAAAATTTTATGCTCTAAAAAATATTCTATTAAATCGTCTTCTTCAAAATAAAATTCTGTAACTGCTTTTTCTTTTAAAGCAACCATATCTTCTGCAGTTTCTTCTGCTATTTTATAATTTGGGTTTGCTGCCCAATCATATCCTTTAAAAAAAGGATTCTCTTGCGAAAACACTATGTGAAAAGCAAATAATAATGCCGTTAGTAAACTAATTTTTAATTTCATAATTCTCTTTTATACTTTCTTTAAAACTACAATTTCTTTATAATTTCTTTCTATTTTTTTTATCTGGCTATTTACTTCTTGCTGTTGTTCTAAGCTTAAAGTTAAAAAATTTAATGCAATTTTTTGATTGTAAATTACTTCATTATTTTTAACAACATAATCTATACTACACGTTAAAAACTCATTAGAAATGGTTACCGGTTCTGGTAAATAATCTACTTTATAACCTGTAGGAATTTCTAATTTTGTAGTGTAATTGTAAAGTCTTTTATAATCGAATTCTATTGCATGCACTCGTTTTTTATCCGTTTTATAATTCGATAAATCTTTGTTTAAGTTTAAGTTTACATAAATTTCATCTCCCAACTCTTTAAAATAACTTTTAATTTCAAAATTATAATCAACTACAAAAGGATTGTCATAATCGTATTTATTAACTTCTTTTACACTACTTACCAAAAACTTATTATTTCCTTTATTAAACCTTCGGTTGTAAAGTTCTATCAATTTGGTTTGTGTATTTTCGTTTTCTAAATCTTGAAATAAATCAATTTTAGGGTAACCAGAAACCATTGTTTTAGAGCTACCTATTACACTTCCGTTTTCTAATTTTATGGTTGTTGTGTCTATAATTGCATTTTCTTTTGCCTCTATAATAGGCACTTTTTTAACCTTAAATTCTTCACCGTAAGAAACCAACGCTTCTTTACCTTGTATAAAAGATGTTGGTGTACCAAATTTTATATATCTACCAGTTGCATCTAAATAGTAGGTTTTACCATTATTTTCGTAAGATAAAATCATATGATTGTCTACAACCGGTGTTGGTACTTCTTCATAAGTATAAGGAATACTTCTTGTACCAATCCAAGTTAAATTACCTTTTACGCCAGCAATTTCTAACATTTTATATAAAATGCTCGAATTGTCTTTACAGTCTCCGTATTTTTTTCTGAAAACATCATTAGATTCTCTTGGTATAAAACCGCCTAAAGCATACTCAAAAGCAATGTATTTTATGTTTTTTTGAGCCCAATAATAAATCGCTTTTACTTTTTCTAATTCAGTTTCTTTGTCCGCAGTAATTTCATTTACCAAACTTACCAAATCTTTAGTTGGCGCTTCTGTATTAACATCTTTTACCAAAGAATAATACCAACCATATAAATCGGAAACTGAACCTAATAGATTTTTAGTTTCTGATTTTGTTTTGTAAGAAGTAATTATTGGTACTATATGTGGCAGAATTGTTTTAAAACTTGGTGTATTTTCTTCGTATTCAAATTCTTTCTGATCATTTAACTCCCAAGTATAAATTATTTTTTTTCGCTTTTCTTCTTTGGTAAATTTAATTTTATCATCAGAAATATTAAATTTTTTGAATTCTAAATTAACATCTTTATCTGCAATAATGACAACTTTATTTTTAATGATTGGATAATAATCACCAAAATAAAAAGGAATTAAAAAACGAGGATTCTTAATTTTTTGAGAATATTTTAATCTAGATTTTGATCCTTTTTTTAAATTCGGGTATACGAAATTTAACAACTTTGTATCATCATGAAAAGATTGATTTAACTCGTCTTTTTCTGTAAATTTATCTACGGTAGTTTCTACGTAATTATTATTCTGATAAGAAAGGGAAGATGCTTCAATTTCATTTAACTCAAAAAATGATGAAAAATTAAGTGTGTTTTTAGAATTATAGGTAGCAGATTCATTTAAATACAATTCTTCTTCTAAAAATTCTTGATTAATATCTAATCCGTCCTCTCCTATTTCTATCGTAACAATTGTTTCTTGATTTAACTGAACTCTAGCTGCTTCTGGATATTCTTTACTATAT
The DNA here is from genome assembly GCF_045063585.1 of Polaribacter sp. Asnod1-A03. Lineage (NCBI taxonomy): Bacteria > Pseudomonadati > Bacteroidota > Flavobacteriia > Flavobacteriales > Flavobacteriaceae > Polaribacter > Polaribacter sp. Asnod1-A03. The sequence goes on from NZ_JBEFOE010000009.1 coordinate 2,962,937, forward strand.
TTTAAAAATTCAGGAGAAAACTGAGCATTTAAACTTGTAATTATTAATAAAAAGCTGCAAATTAAACCTGATTTATAAATTTTCAATCTTATATATTTTCTCATTAAAATACTCCTTTCTGGTTTTTAATTTCCCTTCATCATCATAAAAAAACGACATACCATGTTGTATATCATTTACAAACATTTTTTCTTCTTTCTTTTTTCCAGATTCTAAATATACAATTTGTTTTCCTTGCTTCTTACCATGACTATAATTGGTTTCTTTTTTTAACTTACCGTTAAGAAAATACTCTTTATCTACACCATGATATTTACCATTTAGATAAGGTGTATCGTTTTCTAAATTACCATTATAATTATAGGATTTGAAAGAATTTACTAAAGAACCGAATTTATATTCTGTTATTACAGACGGTTTTCCGTTATCAAAAAATGCTTTAATATTACCTGTTTCTCTTTCAAGTGGAATCATATCAATTTCTGTTCCATTTTTGCCTAAATAACTATATCCTATAATTTCTCCATGATTGTAAAAACGGATTAATTGTACTTTTCCTGTTTCATCATAAATAGTTTTCTTACCATGAATTTTGCCTTGGTAATATTTAATTTCAGCAGATTTTATTCCTGTATTATAATACGTAATGCTTGTACCAACTTCTAAATCATTTTCAAAATAATAGTCGCCTTGTATTTTACCATTTTCGTGGTAATTTATTACTTTACCTTCTGTATTTCCTCTAGAAAAATTGGCTGCACTCTCTACATCTCCATTTTCGTAATACCAAGTCCAACGCCCATTTTGTTCTCCATTCAGGTAACTTCCTTCAATTTTCTTATTTCCATTATAATAGAAAACCTTATAACTACCATGTTTTACTTGATTTACATACGTAACTTCTGTATCTATTTTTCCATTAAAATGTTTTACATACAATTTGTATTCCTCCTTTTTAGAAACATAATCTATTTTTTCAAACAAGTTTCCTTCTTTATCATAAAAATCTTCAAAAATAATATCATCAAAATTAAAAAGAATGGTAGATTTTAATTTACCATCTACACTATAATATTTTTGTGTACCATGTAATTTCCCTTTATGATAAAAACTTATAGTGTGTAAGTTGCCATCAATATTATAATACCTCCATTCTCCATGTGCATTTCCTTCTTTATACCAACCTTGTGTTGCCATTTGTCCGTTGATATGATAACCTACATAATAACCATCTATAACATCATTTTTATAGGTTGTAATATTATCTATTTCACCATTTTTAAAATAGGTAAAATACTCACCCATCGTTTTATTTTCTTTAAAAACCCCTTTATTGGTTAAGACTCCATTATTATCATAAAACTTCCATTCTCCACTTTTTCCTCCAGAAATATCATACAAACCTTCGGCTGTTATATTTCCTTTCGGCGAAAAACCTTGGTAATAAAACTCGCCTCCTTTTTTCTTTCCTTCTTTTAAAATAGTAGCATCTTTATTATAAAAAGTGTAAGCAATTATTTCTCCTTTTCTATAAACATATTCATAAAATAACTTGCCATCTGTATCATAATATTTGTACAAACCATCAAATTCTCCTTTATCATAATTGAACTCACTTTCTAAAGTTCCGTCTACATAATACGTTTTCCATGGTCCGTTATAAAAACCTTCTAAACTTTGTCCGATTTCTTTTAGCTTTCCGTTGATATGAAACGATTTATAAGTTCCGTTTAACTCACCATTTTGATAATTAATTTCTGATGATATTTGCTTATTATTGTGGTAAACTGTCTCTATACCAAACTTTTTACCTGCAACATAATACGATTTTGCATACAAATTACCTGTTGCATAATATTCTAAAACTTCACCATCTATTTCTCCTTTTTTATACGGAATTTCAAACTCAATTAGTTTTTCTCCCACCTTAAAATAAGATTTATAATCCCCTTCTAATTCACCAGATTTAAAATACTTTCTTTGTTCTAAAGCTCCTTTATCATTAAAATATTCATATTTACCATTTAATGAATCATTTTTATAAATGGCATTTACATATTTTTTGTTGTTCTTATAAAACATTTCGTTTTTACCATCTAACAAGCCGTTTTTATAATATGCTGTTTCTTTTATTTGATTTAAACCGCTATACCAGGTCCATTTACCAATTTTTTCTCCAGAATTATTAAAATTCCCTTCTGCTGTTAGCATTCCGTTTTCGTTATAAAATTGCCAAAAACCTATAGGTTCATCATCTTTAAATTTACCTATTGCATCTACATAATTTTCTGAATACTCATAGGTTACTTCTTGTTTTTTACCATTAAAAACAATTGTATTTACAGCTGTAATTTCTGCCCATTTTTGTTTTAATTCTGCTAAAAAAGCAACAATTTCTTTTTCTTTCTTGTCAACAATTTTTTTGAAATCTTTATTTTCTATGGAATAAGTTAATGTGTAAATAAAATCATCAAACTTATTATTTTCAGCAATCCAGTTATATAGCGGAATGTACGTTTTATCCCAAAAACTACCTTTTCCTTTAAAATCTTTTAACTGCTCAATCATTGCATGATTTTGTCTTGCCAATGCAATATTTATAGGATTACCAGTTTGGTAGTTTGCATTCATAGCAATCTTACTGTTTAAAACCAAATCTATATCTTCAAAAGAATCATCTGCATCGTTTAACTTAATAGTTGCGTCTCTTTTGCTAGCATTTTTAGATTGTACAACATTATTTAAAGATTGTAACGTTGCAAAAGCTCCCTCTGCATCTGGCTCTAAAAGTAAATACATATTAAAACACATTAACGCTTGGGTTAAACGCTCTTGTTTATAAAAAATATTACCTATTTGTAAATGTGGTTTTTTGTAGGTAGGGTTTAAAGTAATTGCCTTTTTATAAGCTTCTACTGCCTTATTTAATTCTCCTTTGATTTCTAAAACATAGCCTTTATTATACCATAATAAATAATTTTTCGGATACATTTTAAGAGCTTCATTGTAGTTTTCTAAAGCTTTATCATTTTCTCCTAAATTGATAAGAGCTACACCTTTATTAGTGTAAAAATCTGATTTAGAATTAGAGGTAATATTGCTAAGACCTTCGTTTGCAACCTCTAAAGCTTCTTTATACTTACTTAAAGTTAGTAAATAGTATGATTTTGAGACAAGTAAAGAATTATAAGCAGAATCATTTTTGTGTATTTTATTAATTAATTCTAGTTTTTTTTCGGTGCTTTCTTCATTAGAAGCTTTTAAAATAATTGAATCATAATCAATAAAAGGGAGTTTTTCTTGAGAAAAGCTTAAATTAGCTACAAGAAAAATAACAATAAGTAGTTTTTTCATCAAACTAAAATAATAAAAAAAGCGCGCAAACACCCTTTTTTAGTAGAGTTTTTACACGCTTTTTTTATTATTCTTTCTAATTTATATTCTTTCTAATTTTCTTTTTTCCATTGATTATATCCACCTAAAACATCGTAAACATCAAAACCTTTTTCTTTTAATAGTTTTGTTGCTTTCGCACTTCTTTTTCCAGATCTACAATATACATAAATAGGTTTTTCTTTATCTAATTTATTAACAGCTTGTTCTGTAAAATCATTATTAAAATAATTAATAAATAAAGCAGAATCTATAGCTCCTAATTTTGTTTCTATAGGTGTTCTAACATCCAATAATTGAATCTTTTCTTTAGATAATAATACTTTTAATTCTTTGGTAGAAATTGTTTTTACCGTTTCTTGAGCATTACAATTGATAAAGAAAAAACCCATCAAAAAAAGGCATAAAATATTTTTTATCATATTTTCTATTTTAATGTTGACGGACAAACAGCTGCCGTTCTTTCTATAGTCGTATTTCTTATCGCAGAATAACCACCTGCAACATCAATTACATTATGAAATCCTCTTGACTTTAATATTGATGCAGCAATTACAGATCTGTAACCACCTGCACAATGTATGTAAAAATCTCCTTTTTTAGGAAACTCAGTAATATGATCATTTAAAAAATCTAAAGGAGTACTTTCTGCAACCACAATATGTTCGCTAGAAAATTCACCTGGTTTTCTTACATCAAAAACAACTGCTTTTTCGTTTATTTTTTCTTCTAAAGTATCTGCAGAAACAGACTCTAGAGTATCAATTTCTTTATTAGCTTTTTGCCAAGAAGCAAAACTACCCTCTAAATAACCTAAAACATTATCAAAACCAACTCTAGATAAACGTGTAATGGTATCTTCTTCTCTTCCTTCTGGTGCAACTAATAAAATTGGCTGATTAATGTCTTTAATTAAAGCACCAACCCAAGGTGCAAATCCACCATCGATACCAATAAAAATAGATTGTGGAATAAACCCTTTTATAAACTCCGTTTGATGACGAACATCTAAAACAATTGCATCCGTTTCATTCGCAATCATTTCAAAATCTTTTACAGATAATGGTTTTGCTGATGCTTTAATAATATCATCTATATTTTTATACCCTTCTTTATTCAATTTAACATTCAGAGGAAAATAAGCTGGCGGAGGTAATAATCCGTCTGTTACTTCTTTAATAAATTCCTCTTTGGTCATATCTGCTCTTAATGCATAATTGGTTTCTTTTTGATTACCAATTGTACCCACAGTTTCTTTACTTAAGTTTTTACCACAAGCAGAACCAGCTCCATGTGCAGGATATACAATTACATCATCTGCTAAAGGCATTACTTTAGTTCTTAAACTATCAAACAGAAAACCTGCTAAATCTTTTTCTGTAATATCCCCTTTTTGTGCTAAATCTGGACGACCAACATCTCCTAAAAACAATGTATCTCCACTAAAAAGAGCATGGTCTTTTCCGTTTTCATCTTTTAATAAATAACAAGAACTTTCCATTGTATGCCCAGGTGTATGCAAAACTGTAATTGTAATATCACCTACTTTAAAAACTTGATTATCTTCTACTATAATTGAATCAAAATTTGTTTTTGCCGTTGGTCCGTAAACAATTTTTGCCCCTGTTTTTTCTGCTAAAGTTACGTGTCCGCTTACAAAATCTGCATGAAAATGCGTTTCGAAAATATATTTAACTTTTGCATTATTTTTTTCTGCTCTGTTAATATAATCTTGTACTTCTCTTAAAGGATCTATAATTGCAACTTCTCCTTTACTTTCTATGTAATAAGCTCCTTGTGCTAAACAGCCTGTGTAAATTTGTTCTATTATCATAATTATTAATTTTATTTGTATGCTTGATGTATGTATTTAGCATACTTTTCTTGTTCTTTTCTATCACCAGTTTTATAAAACAGAACCGCTTGATTAGATTTCATAAAAAAATGATTGATTCCTATAATATCTAAAATACCACTTCTAAAAAAATCATCTCTTACCGGGCCTTTTACTCCTGCAAAGTAAAATAGGATTTCTTTTTTTTGATAAAACTTTATTCGCTCTTTTAGCATTTCTACACCAGTACTATCAACTCTATTAATACTTTCTGCATCTAATACAATCAATTTTAATGCTTTTCCTTTTTGGATTACCATTTCATCTAACTTATCTCTAAAATAACTAGAATTGGCATAAAATATTTGAGCATCAAACCTAAAAACTAAAATCTCATCATCTAATATTACTTCTTCAAAACGGTTTTTATTTCTATAGAAATCAGAATCGGGTACTTTTCCTAATTCTGTTACATAAGGTCTAGATGTTCTATAAATTAAAACAATTAAAGATAGGCCAACACCAACCATAATACCAAACTCAATTCCAAGTAGCAATGTCGCTATAAAAGTAGCTAACATCAACCAAAAATCTAAGTGATTTGCTTTCCACAGAAAAGCTGCTTCTTTAAAATTTACTAAGTTAAAAACGGCAACTATAATAATTGCTGCTAATACTGTTTTTGGTAAATGATAAAATAAAGGTGTTAAAAACAATAAAGTTAAAACCACCATTAACACAGAAATTAAAGCTGACATTCCGGTTTTTGCGCCACTTTCTTGATTAATTGCAGATCTAGAAAAACTAGATGTTGTTGGATACGCTTTAAAAAGTGAACCAACCATATTACCAATTCCTAAAGCTATTAATTCTTGATTTGGTCTTATTCTATATTCATCCTGCTTTGCTTCTAAAGATTTACCGATAGAAATGGTTTCTAAATAACCAACCATAACCAATGTAAATGCAATCGGAAAAAGTTCTCTTATTAAATCTAAATCAAACTCAGGCAAACCAAATACAGGTAAACCTGATGGAATATCTTTTACGATAGAAACATCTTTAAATGATTCTCCAAAATATTTCATTATTAAAATACCTGCAACAACTACTATTAAGGCATTTGGTATTTTTTTATTAATTTTTCTAAAAATAATTATGGCAACAACCGATATTAAACCTATAATAGTTGTATTATAATTTAGGCTAGAAAACTGAATACAAATATCTTCTACTACATATTGTAATTGATCACTTTGTACAAAATCAACTCCGAATAAATTTCTAAATTGATTAAAACCAATAATTAACGCTACTGCGGATGTAAAACCTGTTATTACCGGTTTTGATAAAAAATTTACAATAAAACCTAAGCTAAAAATCCCCATTATAAATTGAATTGCTCCAACCATTAACGCCAATAATATTGCAATAGATATATAACTATCAGAACCTGCTAAAGCCAATGTTGATACACCTGTAGCTACAATTAAAGAATCCATAGCAACAGGCCCAACAGCCACTTGTCTAGAAGAACCAAAAATGGCATACATAACTTGTGGCACTAATGCACAATACAACCCATAAATTGGTGGTAAACCTGCAATTAATGCATAAGCAATACCTTGAGGTATTAAAATAATACCAACCGTTAAACCCGCAACTAAATCTCCTTTAAAGAAGGATATATTATAGTTTGGTAACCACTCTAATATTGGTATTATTTTTTTAATATTCATTAATTAAAACAATTCTCCTTGGTTTTTACCTTTTATTCTTCCTAAATGTTTGTAGGCTAAATCTGTTACTTCTCTTCCTCTAGGAGTTCTCATTATAAAACCTTGCTGAATTAAAAAAGGTTCATAAACTTCTTCTATGGTTTCTGTATTTTCAGAAACAGCAGTAGCAATTGTACTTAGCCCTACAGGTCCGCCTTTAAATTTATCTATAATGGTTGATAAGATTTTATTATCCATTTCATCTAAACCATGAGCATCTACATTTAAAGCTTTTAAGGCATATCTTGCAATCTCAATAGTAATATTTCCATCACCTTTTATCTGAGCAAAATCTCTAACTCTTCTTAACAAAGCATTTGCAATTCGTGGTGTTCCTCTACTTCTACCTGCAATTTCTATAGCCGCTTCCATAGAGATAGGTACATTTAAAATATGTGCACTTCTTTGTATAATTGTTGTTAATAATTCTGTTTTATAATAATGCAAACGACTACTAATACCAAACCTTGCTCGCATTGGTGCGGTTAATAAACCAGAACGTGTGGTTGCACCGATTAAAGTAAAAGGTTCTAAATTGATTTGAACAGTTCTAGCATTTGGGCCAGACTCAATCATAATATCAATTTTATAATCTTCCATTGCAGAGTATAGATATTCTTCTACAATAGGACTCAATCGATGAATTTCGTCTATAAATAAAACATCTCTTTCATCGAGATTTGTAAGTAGACCAGCTAAATCACCTGGTTTATCTAAAACAGGACCAGAAGTTACTTTAATACCAACTTGTAATTCGTTTGCTAAAATATGAGCCAATGTAGTTTTACCCAAACCCGGAGGCCCATGAAATAAGGTATGATCTAATGCTTCTCCTCTCTGATTTGCTGCCTCAACAAAAACTTTTAAATTATCAATTGCTTGATCTTGCCCAGTAAAATCATCAAAAGAAAGGGGGCGTAATACCTTTTCTACATCTAAATCTGCGCTTGATAAATTGCTATTATCAGGGTTTAAGTTTTCGTTCATAACCACAAATATAAAATATTTTATTCTAGCCTTTTGTAAGATTTGTTACATAGAAAAAAAACCTTTCCTAAAGAGGAAAGGTTTTAATAAAGTGTAAAACTGACTAGTTTTTTAAAACTTTAGATGTTATAATACCTTTACTTGTTTTTACTTTTATAATATATACTGAAGTAGATAACTGATTTGCATCTAGCAATATTTCACTATCTGAAATATTTAAATTCCAGGTCTTAATATTTTGACCTAATATATTAAAAACACCAACGTCTTCAATTAATAAATTATCACTATTTATTATTGATATTTCATTAGATTTATCATCCATAAAGACATTTAAATTTGAATCTATATTTTCATCATTAATACTTAATGATTTACTTTCTTTAAAAACAATGAAAAACCTATTTTGATAAACTCCTTTTGATAATTCTAATTTAACAATATCATCTGTTTTTAATTGTTGAGTATTTCCTTCTAAAATATCTAATAAATAAATATTATTACTAATATTTTCTTGTTCATCTATTCTTACAAAAATAGGTTCATCAGAATCAACTAGAATAGTTATTGGTATTTGTAAATCCTCTTTTATATCTTCAATACCTGCTATAACTAATTTTTTATCATTGATTTCTTCAAAGTCCCAATACATATCAGTAGATCCGATGTCTATCATCTCACTCTCATATCCATAATCAAAGTCAAAAGAATGATTTTCTTTAAAAGAGATCCCTATCTGTCTATGAATTTTTATATAATTTTCATTGGTAAAATCCATTCCTAATTTTAAAATTGGTAGACTAATAGTCGTTTTATTTTCTCCCTTAAAAAAGTAAGGTTCTGTTTCTTGGTAGCCTCTTTGTATATTTTTAAAATGCAAAGAACCTCCATCTGAATCTGATGAAATATAAAAACCCTGACCAACAGCTATATATCTTGATGGAGTTGTATAAGTATACGATTCTGTTAACCCACTAGTCCCCTCAATAACACTATTCGCTGCAACTCCCATATTAAAAGTTAATTGAGCATAACCTCCTTCATAACCATATCTCCAATGACCAAGATCTGTAGACTCTTCCCCACTATGTTCCCAAAAATAAAGTGTACCATCAATTGTACCTTCATTACCTAATATAAAAGCGTTACCATCTAATGTACCAGGATATGGGTTACCTACAAGGCTGCTAGTATTACCAGCTATATTTAGAGATACATCTCCATCGATAGGACTACCTGAGAATGTAAAATATTGTGGATTAACACCTGTGCTCTTCATAATGTAACCTAAACCTTTAGTTATATCATAAGACTCTTTTACTTGCAACCAATCATCTCTTGTAAACCCATTAAAGTAAGTCCAAATCCAATAACTAGCTATTTGTATTGGTGTACCAGGAGCTCCGTCATAACCTTCAATAAAATCAATATCTGCTATTGTAGAATTTATTGTTAAATCTCCACTAGTATCTTTCATCACACTAGAAACGGAATAGGTATTTGCTCCAACAAACTCCAAAACTGGTGAAGACCAATAATTGTATCTATACACATTTGTATGCTCACTCTTTTGGCTTATTAGTAATTTTCCACTTCCTGTTACCTGAGTTTCATCTTCATGTACTTGTATAAACTGACCTGTACCTATAATTCTAATTTGCGCATCTATATTTATATTTATACTATTTAAAACTATTAAAGCATTATTTTCTATGCTTAAAATATTGTCTCCTTTTACATTTAACACTCTTGCTTTTAAACTACCATCTGAATGTACATAAGAATCATCAATAATTACACTTCTAGATTTATCTGGAAAACCGTTACTCCAACCAGATATAGTTCTTATTGTAGGATTTATTCTATGTAATCCAAGACCATTATTAGCATCAAAATCTGGATTTCTAACCTCCGAAATAAGAGGAGAATTAGCATGTCTTATTATTGATGGTATAGGGTTTGAATCTCCTAAAACTGGAATAGAATCATCTATAAAGCTAATCCATTCTGAAGAAGTATAAGTCGTATTTGCCTGAGTTCTTTCGTCAATACGCACTAATGATGTTGTATTATCAATATCACTAACAACATCATATCTATTTTCCCATGCAAATGTATCTGTTGTTGTGGAAAGAATTATAATATCATCTCCATCACTTAAATCTGTTACATCAGCATTTATTACTTCTAATGGACTATTAACCAACGTTACTCCTGATAAAGTTTCTTCTGACTTGATAACAACTGAACTTCCAGCTTCTAAGGTAGACACGACTATACTTGCAGTAGGTAAAACACCTGTAGGAGAAGCCGTATCTTTAAACATCGACAGCCTTATATTAGAAACCGTACTAGTACCAATATTTGTCAACTCTATTGCATTACCATTTGTTGTTTGATATATTTGACTTATAATTACTGGTAACAAGCTACAATTTGCATCTTGTACAGCATTATCTTGACTATCACCTATCTCTTGTCCCTCTTCTGCTAAAAGAGGTATTCCATACTCATCAACTTCACCCGTCAACCTATTATTTACATCAACATCAGATAAAGTAAAATTAGCACTTCCTTCTAATGCATCAGGGCAACCATCTCCATCACTATCAGCATCTAAACTATTAATAACCCCATCATTATCTGTATCATCTGTTCCTTCTACAATATCTAAAATACCATCATTGTCATCATCTAAATCTACCAAATCTATAATACCATCTAAGTCAGTATCTGTAGTATCACACGCCTTTATATTAACATCTTGACTGTCTCCTATACTTTGACCAGAACCAGCACCTGCCTCTGCTAATGTAGGTATTCCATCATCATTTACATTTCCTATAATTTTAAAATCGCCATCTAAATCTGATTCCCCTACTGTTCCGCCACCTTCTAATGCATCTGGACAACCATCACCATCAGAATCTAGATCTAAATAATTTGAGATTCCATCGTTATCATCGTCTAATGTTCCTTCAACTGAATCCAAAATTCCATCATTATCATCATCTAAATCGTCTTCATCTTTTATTCCATCACAATCATAATCTTCTCCATATTCAGAAATTGTGAGTGCATTATTTGTTAAATCACTGTCTGGTTGAAAAAGATTATTCACAGTTGTTGTAAAACCAATAGGATAATCAAACGAATTAATTGATGTATTAACAGTTAAGGTTACACTCTCTCCTGCTTGCAATTCACTTATTATCCACTTATTTTCTAATTCGTTGTAACTTGCAGAAAATATAGATGAATTAGAAGCTGTAAAACTAGAACTACTACTATCCACGGTAACACCTGTTATATCTAAATTTACATCAAAATCTTTTGATAAATTTATAGAATTATTAGTTATTGTAGTTGTAAAACTAGCATTAGTGGGGTTACAGAAATCATCTGCCGTAATGTTAGAACTTGTTACTTCTAAATCTACAGCTGGTAAATCTATTTCTAAAGCTTCGGAATTAAATGCTGTAAAAGCAATATCTGTATTACCTGATGTTATGTGTACAAAATTATTTACATCAGTAAAATTACTATTTGTAATCCCAAAATCACTTAATTTAAACGAAATAAGCCTTAAGTCTCTTTGCGAATTAGTTGCAAAGAGATTCTGTATAGTTCCATCTGAAGAATCAATTCTATATATTGTCCAATATGTTCCGCCTACAATATCAACACCTCCGAATTCTACTTTAACAGCATTACCTACGATATCACCATCACTATCAATAAATTTAAAAGTATCGGTTGCGCCAGGTGCTCCTGTTTGAGTAGCAATAATATCTGGCATATCATCATTAATAGTTTGAGATTGATTAATTACAAGAGCATCATATGTAATAGTTTGAGATTTAATATTAAAAAAATTTGTAGTTAATTCTAGTCCATTATTACCATCTCTAACAAAACTAGAAGGCACAATAGGATCAAAATTTTTAATATAATCTGTAGAACTATTATTCTGTAAAACACCACCCCAATAAGAACCAATACCAACTAGTTCTGATGTATTATAACTTATATTTGCAGGAATTGGAAATGCAAAAAAGTCACCTTCTATAAATGTTATATTATTTGATGTTAAAATAGGATCATTAACCCCTGTTGAGTATGTCACACCATCTACAGTAAAACCTAGGAGATTATTTGAATCATTATAATTTATCCTAGATGAAGTACTAGAGACTGTAAAACCTCCATTATCACCATAAATAGTAGTTATAGTTGATTGTCCATTTGAAGTAAGTGAGTTTAACAATAAAAGTATTAATAAACTAAACTTTATAAAAGAAAATAAAAATTTAAATGTTGATTCTGTCAAATTTATAGTTATTTTATTTTAACTAATATATAAAGAATTAGTTAGATATATCAAAAAAACCTTTCTATAAGGAAAGGTTTTTTTGATATATCTGATGTATTTTAAGAAGGTTCTTCTCCATCTAACAAAGGTGTTGTTTGTAAAACATAATCTTGCCCGTGTAGATAATCACTATCATCATCTTTTGGATCTACTCGCTTACTGTAATCATAAGGCCATCTGTGAACCTCTGGAATTTTACCAGGCCAGTTACCATGTATATGTTCTATTGGAGTTGTCCATTCTAATGTATTTGCCTTCCATGGGTTTTGTGTTGCTTTCTTTCCTCTATATATAGATATAAAGAAATTAGCTAAAAATATAATCTGTGCAAAACCTCCAACTAAAGCAAATAAAGTTATTACCACATTAATATCTGATAAATCATCAAACATAGGGAAATTAGTATTTGTATAATATCTTCTTGGTAAACCTGCTAAACCAATAAAGTGCATTGGCCAAAAAACTCCATAAGCACAAATAATACTTAACCAGAAATGCCAATAACCCATTGTTTTATTCATCATTCTACCATACATTTTAGGAAACCAATGATAAACACCAGCATACATACCAAATATAGCAGAAACACCCATTACTAAGTGGAAGTGAGCTACTACAAAATAAGTATCATGAATATTAATATCTAAAGCAGAATCACCTAATACCAGTCCTGTTAAACCACCTGTTACAAATGTAGATACTAATCCTATTGAAAATAACATAGCAGGATTTAATTGCAAATTACCTTTCCATAATGTTGTAATATAATTAAAAGCTTTAACTGCTGATGGTATTGCAATTAACAAAGTTGTAAAAGTAAATACAGATCCTAAGAAAGGGTTCATTCCTGATACAAACATATGATGACCCCAAACTATTGTTGATAAGAATGCAATTGCCATGATAGAACCAATCATAGCTCTATAACCAAAAATTGGTTTTCTTGCATTGGTAGAAATAATTTCTGATGTAATACCTAACGCTGGTAACAATACAATATATACTTCTGGATGACCTAAGAACCAAAATAAATGTTCAAATAAAACTGGAGAACCTCCTTGATAATGCAGTACTTCTCCTGATATAAAAATGTCTGATAAGAAAAAAGATGTACCAAAACTTCTATCAAAAATAAGTAATAAAGCTGCCGACAATAATACCGGGAATGAAACTACACCAATTACAGCTGTAATAAATAAAGCCCACATTGTTAACGGTAATCTTGTCATACTCATCCCTTTTGTTCTCAAGTTAAGAATAGTAACAATATAATTTAAAGAACCTATTAGTGATTGAGCAATAAATATAGCCATAGAAACTAACCATAATGTCATACCTAATCCAGATCCTGGTATCGCTTGAGGTAAAGCACTTAATGGTGGATATATTGTCCAACCAGCTGCTGCGGGTCCTGCTTCAACGAACAATGAAATTACCATAATTATAGATGAAACAAAAAACATCCAATATGACAACATGTTTAAAAAACCAGAAGCCATATCTCTTGCACCAATTTGTAATGGAATTAATAAGTTAGAAAAAGTACCACTTAAACCAGCAGTAAGTACAAAGAATACCATTATTGTACCATGTATAGTAACTAATGCTAAATACATATCAGGATCCATTACTCCATCAGTTTGATGATCTCCTAAAAAAGCTTCAATAATAGAAAATGATTGTTCTGGCCATGCAATTTGAACACGAAATAACATAGACATAAACACACCAATAATTCCCATAAAAATACCAGTTACTAAAAACTGCTTAGAAATCATTTTATGATCATGTGTAAAAATATACTTTGTTACAAAAGTTTCTTTATGATGATGTTCTGACATAATATTACTTATTTGTAGAATCTTTAAATTAAAATTTATTATTTAATAACTGATGATAATGTCGGTTGTTCTGCAATCCATTTGTCATATACATCTTGCTCAACAACTGTAATTTTCATTTGCATATTGTAGTGAGATGCTCCACAAATTTTGTTACATAATAACAAATAATCAAAAATATAAGGATCTTCTCCTGCTTTTTGTCTTATTTTGTTAATTCCTTTAGTCTTTTCAATAACTTCAGGTTGTGCTCTCATTTCTTCTGTAGTATACTTTGGAGTAAATCCAAATTGAGTAACCATACCTGGAACACAGTTCATTTGTGCTCTAAAGTGAGGCATATAAGCAGAATGTAAAACATCTTGAGAACGGAATTTAAAATGAATTTTTCTTCCTTTAGGTAAATATAATTCGATTACTTGCTTATCATCTTGAGAATTTTCATCAGACATATCAACACCCATAGTATTCATTCCCTTTATATAATTCACATTTCCAAGACCTAATGTATTATCTTCTCCTGCGTAACGTGCATCCCATCTAAATTGCTGAGCATAAACTTCGATAGTAATTGGATCTTCAGATTCTGATAAATCCATAATATGATTCCATTGCCATAAACCATAACCAATTAAAAGTACAAGAACTACTGCTGGTGTTATTGTCCATATAGCTTCTAACTTATGACTATCTGAATAAAATTTAGCTCTTCTTTCTTTATTACCCTTATACTTAAAGGTGAAAAAGAAAATTAAAAACTGCATTAAAAACTGTACAATACCAATTAACCAAAAAGTAATATCAAAAAGGTTATCATCATGTTCACCTTCATAAGAAGCTGATTCTGGTAACATAATTACGTTTAAAAATATTAAACAGTAAATCATCATAGCATATAAAAACACCATAAAATATATAGCATTTTTACCTTGAATTTTGTTGTCTTCATCAGTAGCAATTACACTTCTAAAGTTTAAAATTCTGGTAATTTGCCAAAAACTTATACCGATTGCGACAGCAATAAAAATATAAAATAAAGCTAGCATAGTTATCTTTTCTTAATTATTTTAATTCAAATTATTTATTAATGATGATCTCCTGAACCTTCACCTCTATGTTCAATATTGTAATAATGATAATGCTCACTCTCTTTTAAGAAAGGATTTGCTAATGGTATAGCACTTGCTCGAGCAAAAGCACTAAATGTTGCAAAAATAAATATACCTAAAAAGAATAATAGTGAACTAATTTCTGCAATACCAAATGACCATTGGGCACCCACTGTTGCTGGCATAATCATTACAAAAACATCTATATAATGCCCTGCTAATATTACAACACCACCAATTATTACGAACCAAGTCATACTTTTAAAATCACTATTTAATAATAATAGAACAGGGAAAATAAAGTTCATACCAACCATTGCCAAAAATGGCAATTTATACTCATTAAACCTCGCTACAAAATAAGTAGTTTCTTCTGGTATATCTGCATACCAAATTAACATAAATTGAGCAAACCATAAATATGTCCAAAAAACTGAGAAACCAAACATGAACTTAGCTAAATCATGTATATGACTATCATTTACTGCTGGTAAAGCACCTTTAGCACGTAAATAAATTGTTACAAAAGCAATAACCGTTAAAGCACATACTAAAAAAGTAGCCAATATATACCAAGCGAATAATGTAGAGAACCAGTGTGGGTCTAACCCCATAATCCAATCCCAAGACATTAAAGTTTCAGTTATCATGAAAACAAATATGAAACCTACAGAAACATTGTAATTTAACTTATATGTTTTAAACCCATCATTTGCTGTATCTTCTTTAATTGAGTTTCTACGAATAAACCATCTATATGCATTCCATAAAAGTAAATAAATAACACTTCTAATAGCCCAACCAGGTACATTCATCCACCAAGATTTACCATCTACAATAGGGTCGTAGTTTGCACTTGTCTTATCGAAGATTCCTTCTGCCATCCAAGGAAACATATGATTCCAGTGTAATACTGCTGAAATAACTATCAATAACATAATTATAGAAGTTGGTACTAAATTAGCAGTAATTGCCTCCATTACTCTAAAAAGAACTACAGACCAACCTGCTTGCGCAACTCTTTGTGCCGCATAAAAGGCTAATACTACCAAAGATATTCCTAAAAAGAAAAATAATGATACATAAAAAGCTGACCAAGGTTTATTTTGTAGTTGATGGAAGACATGTTCATCATGTGCAGCATCGTGATGTTCACCATGAGATTCTTTTGCATCATGTGAACTTACAGAACCATGTGCCTCTGCTTTATCACTATGATGTGCTTCAGAGGAAACTTCATCATGAGAATTACTATGCCCTTCATCATGAGAAGCTTGAAGAGCTATAATCTCTTTAGCCTCTTCTATTGTAGAAGGAGCATTAAAGAAACTTAATGTTATTCCTATTGCACCGATAATAATAAGTGCAATTGAGAACATTTTTAATTTACCTGAAAATTGATACATATCTTTCGTATTCTATCTTTTTCTAATTATTTTGCTAAATCTGTACGTAATTTTTCTACGTACTGTACTATTTGCCAACGTTCGTCATATGTCAATTGAGACGCATGTGAACCCATTAAGTTCTTACCGTGCATTATAACATGATAAATACTTCCTGCTGTAATTTCTCTATCCTTATAATTAGGTATACCAGAAAATTTTTCCCTTTGAGATAAAACTCCATTACCATCACCTGTTTTACCATGACAACTAATACAATAAATATCATACATAGCTTTCCCTTTTTCTAAATTAGCTTCAGAAGCTTCTAAAGGGTTTGTCTTTGTCTTTGATAATTCATAACCTTCATTTGTATCAGGAATATCATAAGCAGGGTGTCCTCCTCTAGGAATTGTTCCTGCAACAGGTTTAATATTTACAGGAGCTTCATTTAACCCATCTGCTCCATTAGGATCATAAGCTACAGAAACATACATGTCTGGCATGTATTGAAATTGCGGCGTTCTTTTATCACTACAAGATATAATACTTGTAAATATAACTAAAGCAATAATTAATTTAAAATTCTTCATTATCTATATATTAGTGCTTATCAACAACATTAATTTCTACAGCTCCTGTTTTTGCAAGCAAATCAGTAATAACTGCTTCATTATTATTTACTGGAATTTCCATAAGGAAAATATCATCTGTAGTTCTTGGATCAGGATTTTCAGCTTCTTTAAAAGGCCATATTCTACTTCTCATATAAAAAGTAATAACCATTAAATGAGCCGCAAAAAACACTGTCAATTCAAACATAATTGGTACAAATGCTGGCATATTAGTAAACCAAGAAAAATTAGGTTTACCTCCAATATCTTGAGGCCAATCTTGAATCATCATGTAATTAGTCATCCAAATAGCAAATGACAAACCTGTAATTCCGTAAAAGAAAGCAGTAATTGCTAATTTTGTTGGTGCTAATCCCATTGCCTTATCTAAACCGTGTACAGGAAAAGGACAAAATACTTCTTCTATATGATGGCCATGCGCTTTTACAGTTTTAACTGCATCTAACACAATTTCGTCATCATTATATAATGCGTGAATAACTTTTGATGATTCCATAATTATTCTTTATCTGATTTATCTAATTCACCTTCTGTACTTGCAACATTAATTGCAGGTTTAGTTGGTATACCTTGTTCTCTTCTCTTTTTGTAAAACTCCCCAGAAGATTTTAAAATTGTTTTTACTTCTGCTTGTGCAATAACAGGGAATGTTCTTGCATATAATAAGAATAACACAAAGAAAAATCCAATTGTTCCTACAAAAATACCAACATCAACAAAAGTTGGTTCAAAACGCCACCATGTAGATGGTAAGTGACCTTTACTTAATACAATCGCAATAATATCAAAACGCTCAAACCACATACCTATATTAATTGCAATAGAAATAACAAAAGTCCATATAAAACTTCTTCTAATTTTCTTTATCCAAAGTAATTGTGGTGTAAAAATATTAAATATTAATAATGACCAAAATGCCCAAGAATAAGGTCCTGTTTCCGCACCTACAGATAAGTAAGTATAGTTTTCGTAAGGCGAACCTGTATACCAAGCAATAAAAAACTCTGTTGCATAGGCTACCGCTACAATTCCACCTGTTAAGATAATTACAATATTCATATATTCAACATGCATACGTGTAATATAGTCTTCTAAGTTTGTAACTTTTCTCATTACTCCTAATAAAGTTTGTACCATAGCAAAACCTGAAAAGATTGCTCCAGCTACGAAATAAGGAGGAAAAATTGTTGAGTGCCAACCTGGATTAATAGATGTAGCAAAGTCCATAGATACAATTGTGTGTACAGAAAGCACCAGTGGTGTTGCTAAACCTGCAAGCACTAAAGATACTTCTTCAAAACGTTGCCAATCTTTTGCTCTACCAGACCAACCAAATGATAATAAAGCATATATTTTCTTTTGGAAAGGCTTCACTGCTCTATCTCTAATCATTGCAAAATCTGGTAATAAACCTGTCCACCAAAAAACTAATGACACAGATAAATAAGTTGAAATTGCAAATACATCCCATAATAACGGAGAGTTAAAGTTTACCCATAACGATCCAAATTGATTTGGAATTGGTAATACCCAATATCCATTCCATGGACGTCCCATATGAATTATTGGAAACAATCCCGCTTGGAATACTGCAAAAATAGTCATTGCCTCTGCAGAACGGTTAATTGCCATTCTCCATTTTTGACGGAATAATAAAAGTACCGCAGAAATAAGTGTTCCGGCATGACCAATACCTACCCACCATACAAAGTTAGTAATATCCCAAGCCCATCCAATGTTCTTGCTCAATCCCCAAACTCCAATTCCGGTTCCTACTGTGTAAAAAATACATCCAAACCCCCAAAGCATTGCTGCTAAAGAAATATAAAATGCTATGTGCCAATTTTTGTTTGCCTTACCTTCTATAGGTTTTGCAATGTCTTCGGTAATATCGTGATAACTTTTATCACCTAATACTAAAGGTTCCCTTATGGGTGCTTCGTAATGAGACATATTTTTATTACTTAGTTTTAATCTTTATTTGTTTTAAAGTACAATGTAAAACATTATAACTTTCTTCTTGTTACCCTTCGTTAGTGTTTTTTACTTTAACCTGATAGATTACATTTGGCTTTGTCTGTAAGTAATCTAAAACGCCATAAGCTCTTTTATCTTCTACTAATGATGCTACTTTGTCTTCTTTATTATTAATATCTCCAAAAACCATAGCACCTGTTGTACAAGCCGATGAACAAGCTGTTTCAAATTCATCTGTATTTATAGCTCTACCTTCTTTCTTCGCTTTTAAAATTGTTGCTTGTGTCATTTGAATACACATAGAACATTTTTCCATAACTCCTCTAGAACGAACAACTACATCTGGGTTTAACACCATTTTACCGTAATCGTTATTCATATTAAAGTCAAACTCGTTATTATTTGCATAATTAAACCAGTTAAAACGACGAACTCTATATGGACAGTTGTTTGCACAGTATCTTGTACCAACACATCTGTTATATGCCATTTGATTTTGACCTTGACGACCATGTGATGTAGCAGCAACAGGACAAACAGTCTCACAAGGAGCATGATTACAGTGTTGACACATCATTGGTTGAAAAGTAACCTCAGGATTTTCCGCTTCAGTTTCTAAAGCTTTATATGTATCCCCTCTGCTTAATCCTAATTCTTTAGCATCTTCTCTAGTTTCTACTATAGAAGAATAATATCTATCAATACGCAACCAATGCATATCTCTACCAACCCTAACTTCATTTTTACCTACAACTGGCACATTATTTTCTGCATGACATGCTACAACACAAGCACCACAACCCGTACAAGAAGTTAAATCTATAGATAAATTAAAATGGTGTCCAATTTCTCTATTGTGCTCATCCCATAAATCTATTGTGTTAGCCTCAACTTCATTATGATCATAAGAAACCATTGAAGGTTTATTCCAACCATGGTGATGATCTTTAGGATCAACTGTTTTGTATTCTTTTAAAGAAGTAACTTTTAAAATATCATGACGACCAGCAATTGTTTTTTGTACTTGTGTACATGCAAATTTATGTGTCCCTGATACTTTTTCTATAGTAACTCCGTATTGTATATTATTACCGTTAGTATATAGTGGATAACCATTAACCCCAACCTTCATTTCCTCTTTCAGACCAAAAGTTCTACCAAAACCTAATGCTAAACCTATAGAACCTTTAGCTTGACCTGGTTGAATCATTACAGGTATTGTAACTTGTTTTCCGTTTACAGAAACTTTAGCGAAATCACCATCAATAGCCCCATTGTCTTTTACTGGATTTGAAAAACCTAACTCTCTTGCATCTGCAATAGACATTGTTAAGTAATTATCCCAAGAAGCTCTTGTAATTGGGTCTGGAAATTCTTGTAACCAAGGATTATTTGCTTGCTTACCGTCTCCTAAACCTGCTTTTGTATAAAAATTCAATTCAAACCCCGAAGCTTTCTTCGCAGAAGTTGCTAATTTAGAAGCAACCTCATTTATTAAAACAGTAGATTCTGTACTTTCAACAACTTCAATTACTTCTTTTTTAAAGAATCCATTATGTAAAGCTGTATTCCAAGAACTCCCTCCTAAAACAGAAGTCGTTGCATATGATTTTAAATAATCATAATATTTTGTACTGTCTCCAGACCATTTTAATAAGGTATCTTGAATTTGACGTGTATTAAATAAAGGCTGAATTGTTGGTTGCATTAAACCATAAGTAACTTCATCAAACTGAGTATCTCCCCAAGATTCTAAAAAATGTGGAGTTGGCAATGCATAATTAGAAACATCAACAGTTTCATTATTCTCTGTTGATAAAGCTACTGATAATTGTAACTTTTTTAATCCTTCAACAAAATCTGATGAACTAGCTAAAGTATAAACTGGATCTACATTATAAGAAATTAAACCTACAACTTCACCAGATTTCATATCTGAAATTAATTGAGCAACTTCTCCATCATTTCCTTGGCGAACATTTAATGTATTATTTACATCAATAATTTCGCTATTTAATGCTTTATTAATTTCTAAAGAGATTAACTGAGCATTTACATCATTTAAACCCGTTAAGACAACTCCTTTAGAACCTGCCTTTTTTAATTCAGATGCCATCTTTTTTATATCTGCATCAACAGGCGTTACTTTAGAAGAAACATTTGAATCCGTTATTGCATTATATAAGTTTAACAACGCAAAAACCTGATCAGAAGGTTTTAAAACCACTCTTTTATCAGAATTTGCTCCTGTTAAAGACATATTACTTTCAAACTGCACATGATAAGACATGTGACCAGTTTCTGGTTTCCTACCAGCTATAAATTGTTTCTCAAACCCACCGTGAAAATCCCCTAAAAAATCCGCTCCAAAAGAAACGATCGTTTTAGCTTTATCTAAATGGTAATTTGGCAAAACACGCTTACCATACATTGCTAACATTGCGTCTGCAGCTCCAGATTCTGAAACAGCGTCATAAACAACATGCTTAATATTTGGATTAGCTACTATAAAATCTGAAATAATTTTATCCGTTGACGGACTCGCCATTGTACCTGTTAACAATACAACTGTTTTATCCCCCTCTTTTAATTCGTTTAATTTTACTCCAATCTCTTTATCTGCATCTGCCCAAGAAATTGCTTTACCTGCCTTAGTTGGCTCTTTTAAACGCAATTCTTCATCATATAGAGATAAAACAGAAGCTTGCACCCTAGCACTAGTTGTTCCGTTTGCCTCTTTATTAGGCATAATTTGAATAGGACGACCTTCACGTGTCTTTACTAATACATTTGCAAAATCATATCCATCCGCTACAGAAGTTGCATACCAATCTGCAACTCCAAGAGTCACATCATCAGGTTTAACAACATAAGGAATCGATTTTCTAACTGGCCCTTCACAAGCAGCTAAGGAAGCTGCAGCAGTAGTAAAACCAACATATTTTAAAAAGTCTCTACGAGAAGTAGAAGAATTTTCTAATGTTTCCTTATCACCTAAAAACTGATCTGTAGGAATCTCTTCAACAAATTCGTTTTTACTTAACGTTTCAACAATAGAACTATCTTTTAGTTCCTCAACACTTTTCCAGTATTTTTTGTTTGAAGCCATTTATATTTAGTTATTAGTTGTTAGTTTCTAGCTTTAGTTTTCACCAAAACCAAACTATCTTTCTTCTTTAATTAATAGTGACATTTACCACATTCTTTACCACCTAATTGTGCTATGGTAACCTGATCTACATTATATTTCTTCGCCAGATCTTCATGAATTTTAGCGTAATAATCATTACCTTTTAAATTCACTTTAGTTTCTTTATGACAGTCAATACACCAACCCATTGTTAAAGGAGAGTATTGATATAATTCATCCATTTCCTCTACAGGACCATGACATTTTTGACACTCTATACCTCCAACAGTTACGTGTTGTGCATGATTATAGTAAACAAAGTCTGGTAAATTATGAACTCTAGTCCATTTTATAGGAGAAGTTTCTCCTGTATATTCTAAATTATCAGCATCCCAACCAGCAGCAGTATAAATTTTTGCAATTTCAAGATCTAATTCTGCTTTACCAAGAACAAGTCCATCTTCTAACTCTACCACTGTATCATCAGAAACTTCAGAAATATTTTTATGACAATTCATACAAACGTTAACAGAAGGAATCCCCGAAGTCTTACTATGCTTTGCAGATGAATGACAATATTGACATTCTATCTTATTGTCACCAGCATGAATCTTATGAGAGAAAGCTATTGGCTGAATTGGCTGATAACCTTCATCTACACCTACTTTAAATATTGTTCCAAAAACAAAATATGCCCCAATCAATAACAAAAATATAGTTGAAAGTACTTTCAAAAAAGTATTTTGCTTTAAACCACCCCACAACTCATGTAAATCTCTTTTTAAATTAGAAGTCTCTCCAGGCGAAGTATTTCCTTTTAATTCATTTACTTGTTTTAATAAACTAGCAATCATTAAAAAAGCAACAATAATTGCAGCAGCTAAAACATAAATTAACCACCCAGGTGCTCCTCCACCACCAGAACCAGAAACATCTACAGTAGAACCTTCCGCCACAGAAGCAGCTTTTTTAATTTCCCCTATAGTAGTGTAATACAAGATATCATCGATATTCTTATCTGACAACTGAGGAAAAGCGGTCATATTAGAACCATTATACTCTTCAAATATAGCATTTGCATGAGCATCACCTGTAGCCCTTAACTCAGCATTGTTTTTAATCCACGCTTTTAACCAATCATTTTCTCTTCTTTCTTCCACACCGCTTAAGGCTGGACCGATAAGTTTTTTATCTAACTTATGACAAGAAGCACATAAAGATTTAAATAATTTTTTACCTTCTTTTTGACGGGCTTCATCTACATCTTGAGAGTAAGCAGATATACTAAATGCAAAAATAAAAAGTAAAGTAATACTCTTTATAAATAATGTGTTTAGTCTATTGTGCAATCCTACACTTTTCATATTTAAACTTTGTTTAAAAATACCTAATATAAAATGATAAAAGTCATTTTTTTTGTTCAGACAAAAATAGCACATCTTACCAAAATTAAAAAAACTAAAGGAACGTTAAATAACAATTTATATCTATTCTAAATAAGATGATTTAACAACATATTTACCATTACTTCTTATTTTTGTAAAAACATTTAACAACATGAAAAATAAATTATTAGTGCTACCATTAACACTTATTTTGTTTAGCCTAAGCAACAAATCTTTTTCACAAAATGAAGATAACAGCTCTCAGGAGATTAAAAACCTAATTTCTAAAAAAAGAAAATTTAATAAAACATACGGTTTTGGCTATAAAATTCAAATTTATAATGGGCGAGAAGAACGAGCTAGAAAATATAGTGAACAGTTTAAATTAGAGTTTCCTAATACAGAATCTAACTTGGTATATAAAGCTCCTGAATGGAAGGTTCAAGTAGGAAATTATAAAACAAAACTAGAGGCAGATAAAGACTTAATTCTTTTTAAAGAAAAATTTTCTGGTATTATTGTAATTCCTATGGGTAAATAACAAAAACAATTAAAAACAAAAAATGCCGCAATCTGCGGCATTTTTTTATATAATTATTATATTATTTTAATCTTTTCTTCACTGCTACTTCAGTATAAGCTTCAATTACATCTCCTTGTTCAATATCATTATAGTTCTTAATCTGAATACCACAATCGAAACCTTTTGTAACTTCTTTAACATCATCTTTAAAACGCTTTAACGCTGTTAAAGTTCCATCATGAACTACAATTCCGTCTCTAATAATTCTAATTTTAGAATCTCTAAGAATCTTACCAGACATTACCATACAACCTGCAATGTTACCTACTTTAGATATTTTATAAATCTCTCTGATTTCTACATTACCAGTAACTTCTTCTTTCATTTCTGGAGATAACATACCCTCCATAGCATCTTTAAGATCATTAATAGCATCATAAATAATAGAGTATGTTCTAATATCTACTTCTTCTCTATCTGCTACTGCTCTTGCATTTCCTTGAGGTCGTACATTAAACCCAACAATAATTGCATCTGAAGCTGTAGCTAATAAAACATCACTTTCTGTAATTGCTCCAACACCTTTATGTAAGATATTAACTTGAATTTCTTCTGTTGATAATTTTTGGAAAGAATCTGTTAATGCTTCTACAGAACCATCTACATCTCCTTTTAAAATGATATTTAATTCCTTAAAGTCACCTAACGCAATTCTACGTCCAATTTCATCTAATGTTAATGTTTTCTGAGTTCTTACAGATTGTTCACGTTGTAACTGAGATCTTTTTGAAGCTATTTGTTTTGCTTCTCTTTCATCTTCAAATACATTAAATTTATCTCCTGCTTGTGGAGCTCCATCTAAACCTAAGATTGATACTGGAGTTGATGGTCCTGCTTCTTTAAGTTTTCTTCCTTTATCATCAAACATGGCTTTTACTTTACCACTGTTTTTACCTGCAAGAATGTAATCTCCAATTTTTAAAGTTCCGGCTTGTACTAAAATTGTAGTAACATAACCTCTACCTTTGTCTAATTGTGCTTCTACAACTGTACCAACTGCATTTTTATTAGGATTAGCTTTCAATTCTAAAATCTCAGCCTCTAATAAAACTTTCTCCAATAACTCCTCAATCCCTTCTCCTGTTTTAGCAGAAATATCTTGTGATTGAATATTCCCTCCCCATTCTTCAATTAATAAATTCATTGAAGATAATTGAGTTTTTACATTGTCAGGATTCGCGTTAGGTTTATCAATTTTATTAATTGCAAATATAATTGGTACTCCTGCTGCTTGTGCATGAGAAATAGCCTCTTTTGTTTGTGGCATTACATCATCATCCGCTGCCGCAACAATAATAACTAAATCCGTTACCTGAGCTCCACGCGCACGCATTGCTGTAAAGGCTTCGTGACCAGGTGTATCTAAGAAAGCTATTTTTTCATCACCAACATTTACAGAGTAAGCTCCAATATGTTGTGTAATTCCTCCGCTTTCTCCATCTACAATATTAGCCTTTCTAATATAATCTAATAAAGATGTTTTACCATGATCTACGTGACCCATTACCGTAATAATTGGCGCACGATTAATCAAATCTTCTGGTTTATCAACTACTTCTTCAATAGACTCTTCTACCTCAGCACCAATAAACTCTACTTTATAATTAAATTCTTCTGCAACTATAACTAATGTTTCTGCATCTAAACGCTGATTCATTGTCACCATCATCCCTAACATCATACAAGATGAAATAATGTTTGTTACAGGAACTTCCATCATTGTTGCAACCTCACTTACGGTAACAAACTCTGTTACCTTTAAGATTTTATTGTCTAAAGCTTGAGCTTCTAACTCAGCTTCTGTATGCTCTCTATGAGCTTCTCTTTTATTTCTACGGTATTTAGCACCTTTACCTCTAGAAGATTTTCCTTGTAATTTTTCTAAAGTTTCTCTTACTTGTTTTTGGATATCTGCCTCAGTTGGCTCTTCCTTTTTAACAGCTGCAGGTCTTTGATTCCCTCTTCCTTTTCCTTTGAAACCTCCTCTATTATTACCTGCTTGACCTGGTCTATTATTACCTTGACCTGGAGATCTTCGGTTATTAGGTGAAGTAGATGTACCTGGTTTACTAATACGTTTACGTTTTTTTCTAGCGTCTGAAGAAGTATTAGCATCTTTTTTAGGTTCTGGCTTTTTCTTTTTAGGTCTTTCAAATTGCTTTAAATCAATTTTTTTACCAGTAAAGTTTGGACCATCCAATTTCTTATACTGAGTTTTAATTGCTTCTGCATTTTCTGCAGTAACCTCAGCCGGTTTTTCTTCTGTTTTAGCTACTTCTTTAGTTGTTCCTCTAGGTCTTTCTACCACTTTAGAAACTTCTTTTTCTATTTCAGAAACCTTCTTTGGAGCTTTTGGCTTTTCTATAACAGGTTTTTCTGCAACAGGTTCATTTACAACAGGAGTTTCTGGAGCAACTTTTGGTTCTTCCTTAACTACCTCTTCTTTGACTACTTCCTTAGCTTCTTCTGTTTTAACCTCTGGTTTTTTACCGACAGCGTCAATATCTATTTTACCAACAGTTTTAAATTCTAACTTATCTGCTTTGGCCTTTAAAACCTCTTCTTCTTTCTTAACTTCTTCCGCTCTTTTCTTCTCTAACTTAGCTTCATGTTCTAAACGAATAGCTTCTTTCTCCTTACGTTTTTCCTCTCCAACTTCTTTAGATGCAGCCTTCTTATTAGCATCTTTTTCGAAACCATCGAGTAAAACTTGATAGACGTCACCCGTAATTTTAGTGGTTGGTCTCGATTCTATTTCGTGACCTTTACCTGCTAAATATTCGACTGCTCTATCAAGAGAAATATTTAATTCTCTTAAAACTTTATTAAGCCTCATTGTTTTGCCTACAGACATATATTCTTTTTAACTTTATAATTGTAAAAATATACTTTTTACTTTATTCCTATACTATATTTAGTCCTCGAATTCTTCTTTCAAAATTCTTTGAACGTCCATAATTGTTTCTTCTTCTAAATCGGTTCTTTTTACCAACTCAGCAACACTAGTTTCTAAGACGCTTCTTGCAGTATCCAATCCAATTTTCTTGAATTCTGTAATAACCCAATCTTCGATTTCATCGATAAATTCTGTTAATTCTACATCTTCCTCTTCTAAACCTTCTCTCTTAACATCAATCTCATAACCAGTCAACTCACTAGCTAAACGGATGTTTACACCGCCTCTACCAATAGCTTTAGAAACTTCTTCTGGTTTTAAAAGTACACTTACACGTCCTTTTTTACCATTTTTTTCTTCTTCATACATTTCTATTTCCATTGAAGTAACCTTTGCAGGACTTAACGCTCTAGAAATAAATAATTGTTCGTTCTTAGTATAATTGATAACATCTATGTTTTCATTACCTAACTCACGAACTATACCATGAATTCTTGATCCTTTAACACCCACACAAGCTCCTACAGGATCGATTCTATCATCATAAGAATCTACAGCTACTTTTGCTTTTTCACCAGGAATTCTTGCAACGCCTTCAACAGTGATTAAACCATCAAAAACTTCTGGAATTTCTTGCTCAAATAATTTATTTAAAAATGCCGGAGCAGTTCTAGACAAAATTATTGCAGGTTTATTACCTCTTAATTCTACAGTTTTTATAACCCCTCTTACAGAATCTCCTTTTCTAAAAAAATCAGAACGTATTTGCTCACTTTTTGGTAATACTATTTCATTACCCTCATCATCTAACAAAATAATTGCATTATGACGAATGTGATGAACTTCTGCGCTATATAGATCTCCTTCTAAATCTTTAAAATGCTTAAAGATATTTGTACTATCGTGCTCATAAATCTTAGAAATTAAATTTTGACGTAATGCTAAAATTGCTCTTCTTCCTAAATCTATCAATTTAACCTCTTCAGACACATCTTCACCAATCTCAAAATCTGGCTCAATTAATCTTGCTTCAGCTAATTCTATTTCTTCATTATCATCTTCAGAAAAACCATCTGCTACAACAACTCTATTTCTCCAAATTTCTAAATCCCCTTTATCTGGGTTAATAATAATATCAAAATTATCATCAGAACCAAACTTACGTTTTAATGCAGCTCTAAAAACCTCTTCTAAGATAGACATTAAAGTTACTCTATCTATACTCTTATTATCTTTAAATTCTGAAAACGAATCAATTAACGCTATATTCTCCATTACATCTTTGCTTAAAATACAATCTTCACTTTTGCTTCTATAATATCTTTATAATCTAAAGTTGCTGTTTTTTGAACAGTAACTTTTCCCTTACCAATAGGTTTAGCTTCTCTAGTTTTCCAGCTTAAAACAATTTTATCTTCATCTACTTCTACTAAAGTTCCTTCAAATTCTTCTTCTGAAGTTTTAACTTTAAGTATCCTGTTAATGTTTTTTATATATTGTCTTTTTACTTTTAGTGGATGTGCAATATCTGGAGTAGAAACTTCTAAAGAAAAATCTTCTTCTTCTCTATCAAAACTATTATCCACGCTTCTACTAATTCTAATGCATTCACTTAAAGGAACTCCATTATCTCCATCAACTGTAATTTGAATTTTATTGTTTTCTGACATAACTATGTCTATCAAATACAACGATTCATTAAGCGCTAATGCTTCATCAACTAAATCTCTTACTTTGGTTTGGTCCATTTTAATCTTAAAATAAAGTATAAAAAGAGGGGACTCTCTAGTCCCCTTCCTTCCCCATTTATTATAAATTTCGATGCAAATATACTAAATGTTTGGGATATACCAAATTAAGTTCAAGTCAATTATTTTTTGTAAATTTAAGTGCATCTATAATCAACTTTAAAACCCCTCAATTATGAAAAGAATTTTAGTGCCAATAGATTTTTCTAAAACATCTGAATATGCTTCTATAATAGCTTCAAAAATTGCAGAAAAAACAAATGCTACAGTTTATCTTATCCACCTAATAGAATTACCTAAAGGAGTTGTAGACATGGGAACTAGTAGTAAATTTAGTATTCCAGAAAGTATGTTATATCTACGAAAAGTTAAAGAAAAGATACTACTTCTTAAAAAAGAATTTTTTTATGAAGATATTACTGTAAAATATTTTATAAAATTAAACTCTCCTTTTGAAGGTATACAGAAGTATGCTGATAAAATTGATGCTGATTTAATAATAATGGGCTCTAAAGGTCATTCTAACCTTGATGAAATAATCATTGGGTCTAACACAGAGAAAATAGTTAGAAATTCTAAAAAACCTGTGATTATTGTAAAAAAGAATCCTGAAAATTTTAGATTAAAAAAAATAGTTTTTGCTTCTAACTTTAATGAAGATAATAAAGAAATATTTAGCAAAATTGTTAATTTTTCTAATACTTTTAATAGTAAAATTCACCTATTAAAAGTAAATACACCTGCTAATTTTCAAGAAACTGTAAAAGCTAAAGAACAAATAAAAGATTTTATAAAAGACTACAACTTACCTAAATCTAAAATAAATATTTACAGCGATGTTTCTGTAGAAAAAGGTATTTTAAATTTCTCTGAAGAAGTAAATGCAGATTTAATTGCAATTGGCACTCATGGTAGAAGTGGTTTGGCACATTTTTTTACAGGAAGTGTTACCAAAAACCTATCTAAAAATTCTCTAAAACCAATGATGACCATTAAAATTTAAAAAAATAAAAAACTCCAAAAAGGAGTTTTTATTTTTTTTAAAAACACTAACTTACAATTACTTATAAGATATAATCCGTATTAATAAAATTAGAAGCTTTTTTATCTAACAATTCTTCTAATATAGCGTTATTATATTCTGTATCCTTAGAAGCCACAAATGTTCTAATTGAAAATGAACGTAAAGCATCATGTACACTTAAAGTTGCAACAGCAGAATCCTTTCTACCTGTAAAAGGATATACATCTGGACCACGTTGTGCAGCACTATTTAAATTTACTCTACACACTAAATTCACCAAAGTATCAATTAATGGCGCCAACGTTTTTACTTCGCTACCAAAAACACTTACCTGTTGCCCGTAATTAGATTCTGCCATATCATCTAAAGGCTCTTGAATATTTTTAAATGAAACAACAGGAGTTACTGGACCAAATTGTTCTTCTTGAAAAACTCTCATATCTTTAGAAACAGGATATAAAACTGCAGGAAAAATATAATTATCAGTAGTTTTTCCTCCTTTTTTATTAATTACTTTTGCCCCTTTAGAAATAGCATCATCAATTAACTCTTGTATATATGCAGGCTTACCAGGTTCTGGTAAAGGTGTTAATTTAACTCCATCTTCCCAAGGGTTTCCATATTTTAATGCATCAATTCTTTTTGCAAATCGCTTGTTAAATTTATCTACAATATGCTCATGAACATACATTATTTTTAAAGCTGTACATCGTTGTCCATTAAAAGAAGTTGCTCCAGAAATACACTCATCTATAGCTAAATCTAAATCCGCATCTGGCAATACAATTGCTGGATTTTTAGCTTCTAAACCTAAAACTAAACGTAACCTATTTTTAAAAGGGTGATTTGCCTGTATTGCATTAGCCGACTTACTATTACCTATTAAAGCCAATACATCTATTTTACCTGTTTTCATAATAGGAGTCGCTAATACACGCCCTCTACCATAAATAACATTTACTACTCCTTCTGGAAAACTATTTTGAAAAGCTTCCATTAATGGAGATAATAATAAAACCCCATGTTTTGCTGGCTTAAAGATTGCTGTATTACCCATTATTAAAGCAGGAATCAACAGCGCAAATGTTTCATTTAAAGGATAATTATAAGGCCCTAAACACAACACAACACCTAAAGGTCCGCGTCTAATATGCGCATGAACTCCACTGTTTTTTTCAAACTTAGCAGAATCCCTGTCCATTTGTTTATAATCTTCAATAGTATCGTAAATATATTCTACGGTTCTATCAAATTCTTTCTCAGAATCTGGTAAAGATTTACCAATCTCCCACATTAAAAGCTTAACAACTTCTTCTCGTTTGGTTTTCATTTGCTCTGCAAACTCCTCCATACATTCAATTCTATCTCCAACTCTCATTGTTGGCCATAAACCCTGTCCTTTATCATAAGCTCTATAAGCAGAATTTAACGCTTCAATAGCCTCTTCTCCTGTTAAATTAGGCACTGTACCTAACAAAGTAGGTTCATATTCTTCTGTTGATGAAATAGAGGAATATACTTCAGAAAACTCTCCTTTCCATTCTTTTAATTCTCCACTTACTAAATATGTCTTTTGATGTTTTAATTCCTTAATTTTATACTTGTCTGGAATTTCTTTGAATTTATTTTTCATTTGAAATATTTAAATTTTATACAAAATTTGAAATAATTTTATGTAACGAAATTAGCAAAAAAGAATGTAAGAACCCCCTTCTCCCCTCTAAATTAACGAAAACCTTTGCGCCAATCAATCATAAATTACATGAAAAACTTTATCAAAAAAAAAGAATAGTAGTCTTTTAAACTACTCTGCAAAACATCTTTAAACATTTAGCAAAGTACACTTAAAGCTATACTAACATAGAGCTACAAAATAAATTACTTTTTAAAGACAAACTTTCTAGAAGAACTCTTATCAACTACCGGAAAGTCTTTAGGCAGCTTCTGCGTAACTTTTCCTGTTGCAGCCCACTCAGTTCCTCTTTGAAGTAATGTAATTAAATCTACAGATGAAAAACTTATTTCATCATGCCCTAAAGTGGTGTGAAAAACCCTTCCTTTTTTATATTTAATCGTCATTACTACAGGTTCTTTTTGACCTGAATCTGCAGGTTTTTTAGTTGATACTGCAGTTGCTAATATTTTTACATTTTTAGCAGGCCCTCTTAAATAAGCATAACATTCATCTGCTGCATGCATCCATTGTTCTGGAAAACCTTTTGTTATTGGATGTTTGGAATTATAAGTAGTTACTACAAACTCCTCTTTTTTACCATGTGTACCACCTTTACCGGGTGTAGTGTCTTTTTTTACCTTATTGTTTTTATCAACATATAAATAAGGACCATGTTCTTCGGTTCTACCTCCCCAACCACCTATTCCTATCATTTCGTTATAAGCTAACCAATTAGGAAAACAGTTATCAGCTGCATGAACACTTACAAAACCACCGCCTTTTCTTACAAATTTCTCAAATTGTTCTTGAGTTTCAGCTGGCCATGGAGCTGCTTGAAAGCCAAAGTTTGAAATAACTACATCATATTTAAAAAAGTCTGGACTAAAATCTGGATCTGTTTTAGGTTTTCCCTCAACACCTACGGGAACATTTGCATAAGATAACCAATCTTTTTTTTGTGCGCTTTTAAATAAAAACTTTGTACGTGCAATATCAACAGTAAACAGTTCTGTTTCTTCTAAATATTGCTTCATCATTATAGTAGATTTTGGCCAAATAGAATGGTTATTTTGCCCATCAATGATCAAAACTTTTAATTTCTCATTTTGACCAAAACAAGAAGTTAAGGTAACAACACACAAAACTATAATCAGTTTAAAAAATTTATTTCCCATAACTAAATACCTAAAATATGTTTTAATTGTTTTTCATCTATTGATCCTCCTGCAAAATCATCAAAAGACTTTTGTGTAATATCTATCATATTACTTTTGATAAAAGACGCGCCTTCTTTTGCTCCTTGTTCTGGTGACTTTATACAACACTCCCATTCCATAACAGCCCAAACATCGCAATTATATTTTGTAAGTTTAGAGAAGATACTTTTAAAATCTACTTGACCATCACCTAAAGATCTAAATCTACCTGGTCTATCTTGCCAATCTTGATATCCTCCATAAACACCGCTTTTACCTGAAAGATTAAATTCCGCATCTTTTACATGAAACATTTTTATGTACTCATGATAGTAATCGATGTATTTTAAATAATCAAGTTGTTGCAATACAAAATGACTTGGGTCGTATAAAATATTTACTCTTTTATGGTTACCTGTCGCTTCTAAAAAACGTTCGAAAGTAACGCCATCATGTAAATCTTCTCCTGGATGAATTTCATAACAAACATCAACTCCATTTTCATCAAAAGTATTTAAAATAGGCTCCCAACGTTTTGCCAATTCTTTAAAACCCATTTCTACCAATCCTGTGGGAGCTTGTGGCCAAGGATACATTGTATGCCACATTAACGAACCCGAAAAAGTTCCGTGAGCATTTAAACCAAAATTCTTACTGGCAATTGCACAATTTTTTAATTGCTGCACCGCCCATTCTGTTCTTTTTTTGGGATTATTTCTACATTCTTCTGGAGCAAAACCATCAAACATACTATCATATGCAGGGTTTACAGCTACTAATTGCCCTTGTAAATGCGATGCTATTTCTGTAATTTCTAAGCCATGAGCATTTACGATTCCCTTAATTTCATCGCAATATATTTTGCTTTCTGCTGCTTTATCAATATCTATTACTCTTTTATCCCAAGCAGGAAGTTGCACACCTTTATATCCTAAACTAGCAAACCATTTACACAATGCATCTAAAGTATTAAACGGTGCTTTATCACCAGCAAATTGTGCTAAAAACACAGCGGGTCCTTTTATTTTTTTCATAATTTTAATCCTTTAGTGATTGATTAATTATTTAGATTTTTCTAATTCTTCTAAAGTCCAATAATCTTTTCTTTTATTTTTTTGTCTAGTTTTTCTAACATCCCCTCTACTACTTACAGCATCTTTACCATTCATTACCCTAATATAACTAAGCACATCTGCTATCCACTGATTTTCATTATCTTTTAAAGACATCATTACTCCATAATCAACACCGTCAACCTCACCTATTAAACCGTTTAAAACCAATTTAATTAACTTTGTTTTATCACCCATTACACGCTTACTACCTATTAATGTAGGAGCCACTAATGATCCATCTTCTTTAGGCAGCCCTTTTAAGTTTTCACCATGACAAGTAATACACAATTGATTATAAATATCATACCCTCTTAAAACACTCTTTTTACTTGGGTTATCTTTAACTCTATCTTTTAAAGCATTTAAAATCTCATTATTTTCCTTTAAACTTTCTTTTGTAGAATGCGCTATTGATATATTATCCTCATATTTTTTTTGGATCTTTTTTAATAAGGATGATGATTGCTTAGCATCACTATACCTTAAACTTAAGGCTAATTGATTGACAACTTCTATTGAAGTATCTTCCGCCAAAACTTCATATTCTTTTAACAGATCCGTTTCACCATTTTTAATAAATCTCTCACTCAATCTAATTGCAGTTATTCTTACTCTTGGATCTTTATCAGAAAATTTTTCTTTTAGTAATTCTTTATCCACTTCTCCTAAACCTTCTAACGTCCATAAAGCTTGAACCCTTTCTAAACCATAATCTTTAGAATCATCTCCAAACCATTTTTGCCAAAGTCCGCCTTCATTATCTCTACTTACTTCTTTTAAATCTGGAATAATTGTTAGATCTTCTTTTAAAATAATAAGCTTCTGAGCAGTGTTTCTATACCATCCATTTCTATGTCCTAAAAATGGAATTAACTCTTTAGCACTTTTACCTAATAATGCTGGTTTTTGATCAGGAGTAAAATCCTCATGAACAATTCTATAGATTCTTCCTTTACCAATATTTTTATCTAATTTTTTACGTTCGATAACCGGTCTTATTGCACTCCCTTCTCTTGTCCAATTACTTTCTTGAATAATCCCTCTATACATATCTACAACATATAGAGTACCATCTGGACCAGTTTGCGACCAAACAGGTCTAAAATTTAAATCGGTAGAACCTAAGAATTCTGTTTGATAATAAGCATTCTTTAAAACTTTTAGTCCATCTTTTTTAGTAACTTTTGCTCTTCTTATAAACCTCCCTACAGGTTCTGGAATAAATAAATCTCCATAAACATTACTTGGCAATTTATGTCCTCTATAAATTTCTTGCCCAGCAACACCTGTAAAGTGATTTAATGTACCATCTTCTTTTAATCTTTTGAGACCTCCTTGAACATCTGGAGTACCAACAATAGGCCATGTTGTATTAAATCCTTCTCTCAATCTTTCTTTATGACTAAAATCTCCATATTGAGCAGGTTGTCCAAAACCATAAGCAGGGTTTTCTCCACCTGCGGTAGAGTAATACATAATTCCCATATCGTCTTGCGTTAAACCCCATTGACCTCTTGGCATATGGCTTATCTTTTCTGAGATTACTGTATCTTTTTTAAATTTAAATCGAACAGGGTTGTAGGTGGTATATACGTAATTATCTAAATTCCATAATAAACCGCTTTGCTGATGCTCTAAATTACCCCCTCTTCTAGCACCATGACCATACACTCTTTTCTTAGTATCTGCAACTCCGTCTTTATTGGTATCCTTATAAAACCATAAATCATAAGAATCGGTTTCATTTACAACTAACTCTCCATCTCCAAGGGGCAAAATCATTCTTGGTAATAAAAGACTATCTATAAAGACGGTGCTTTTATCCA
Organism: Polaribacter sp. Asnod1-A03; assembly: GCF_045063585.1. Lineage (NCBI taxonomy): Bacteria > Pseudomonadati > Bacteroidota > Flavobacteriia > Flavobacteriales > Flavobacteriaceae > Polaribacter > Polaribacter sp. Asnod1-A03. The sequence goes on from NZ_JBEFOE010000009.1 coordinate 2,998,826, forward strand.
TTTTCCCATCTCCGTCTGTATCTATTAACTGCTTAATTTTACTTATAGATCTTTTTGTACCTGTCCCATCTATATCTTGCATATAAGTATTCATTTCTGCAACATATAATTTACCATCTCCATCCCATGCAATAGTAACCGGTTCATCTATCATTGGTTCACTAGCTACCAACTCAATTTTATAACCATCCGGTAAATAAAAAGAATTTAAACTTTCTTCTGGTGATTGAAAATCTGAAGAAGCTTCTTTTACAATTTTAGGTTTTACATACTTTTTATCGACATATATCTTTTCTCTTTCACTACAACTTATTGCTAATATTAAAGTTGAAAGTATAGCTAATTTTAAATTATTTTGATTTTTAAATTTTAACATTTTGTATCTTATAAAGTTGTCCAAGCTGCATTATTTTCATCACTAGAAACAGCTGCATAAATAAATTTCATCCCTCTAACACCATCTTTTATTGTTGGATAATCTGGTTTTTCGATAATCTCATTATTATTTACAACCATAACATGAGTTGCAAAGTTTTTGTAAATCGTTGCAAAAGCTTCTAAATATCCTTCGGGATGACCAGCAGGAATTCTAGAAACATTTAAAGCTTCTGGATATAAATCATTTCCATTTGGCGTAAATATTTTTACAGGTTCTTCTAACCAATGTGTTATTAATTCATTCGGGTTTTCTTGATGCCACTCCAAACTCCCCTTTTTTCCATAAACTTTAATAGCTAGATTATTTTCTTCGCCCAAAGCAATTTGAGAAATAGACATTATTCCTTTTGCACCATTTTCCATTCTTAACAACAAATTCCCATCATCATCTAGAACTCTATCATCACCAAAAACCCCTAAATCAGCAGCAATTTCATTAATTTTTAAACTGGTAATATATTCTACTAGATTTTCTGCGTGTGTACCAATATCACCTAAAGCTCCTCCAATTCCAGATTTTTTAGGATCTGTTCTCCAAGAAGCTTGTTTTTGCCCTGTTTTTTCTACAGGTGTTGATAACCAACCTTGTAAATACTGAACTTGAATTTTTCTAATTTCACCCAAATCTCCATTAGCAACCATCGCTCTTGCCTGTTTTACCATTGGATGACCTGTGTAATTGTGCGTTAATGCAAAAAGCTTACCCGATTTTTTTTGAACTTCTTCTAACTCTAAAGCCTGCTCTATAGTTAAGGTCATTGGTTTATCGCAAACCACGTGAAATCCATTTTCTAAGGCCATTTTTGCAGGCTCAAAATGCATATGATTTGGAGTAACAATAGCTACAAAATCCATTTTAACATCTTCAGGTAGTTGTTTTTCTGTTAAAATCATCTCTTTAAAACTAGCATAACATCTATTTTCTGCTAAAAATAAATCTTTACCAGATTGAATTGATCTATCTGCATTACTACTAAAAGCACCACAAACCAAATCGATCATTCCATCTATAGCTGCAGCTTTTCTGTGTACATCACCAATAAAAGAACCAATTCCTCCACCAATCATTCCCATCCTCAATTTTCTACTCATTTTCTACGTCTTTGTTTTTTATTTTTCATCCATATAACACCAATAAAGATACAGCAATCACTTCTTTTTAAAAAGTGATTATCTTCTCTATCAAAACAATTTAGGAGTAAAAAATATTCTTTTGGAAAATTAGAAAATAAAAAATCAATAGATGTTTATTTTTATTCAGTGAAAAAAATTAAACAAATAAAAACAAAATTAAAATACAGTATTTTAAGCTTTTAAAAATCTAGCTTTATATTGATTTGGTGAACATTTTTCGTGCTTTTTAAACACTGTAGAAAAGTACTGACTTGTTGCAAAACCACACATATATGCAATTTCTGTAACCGTTAATTCTGGCTGTTTTTCTAGTATTTTTTTTGCCATTTCTAATCGCTTAATACTAAGATATCTCATAGGTGTTAAATTTGTAAGCTGCTTGCAATGATGTGTAAATCTTGTAAGACCAACTCCTGCAGATTGTGCCATTTTTTCTATAGTCCAGTTTTCTGACACATTTTTATCCAATTCTTTTAAAAAAAACTCTACACTTCTAGAACTATCTGTTAAAGCCTCATTTAATACAATATATTCTGTTTTTAATAAATCTAAAATTAAGATTAACAGGTAATTAATCAGCAAACGAATTCGAGAAGCATTACCCCCATTATTATCTGTATTAATGGCTGTATTTATTCTTTTAAAACAAGCCCTAACTCTTTGATCTGCTTTTAAAATTGACTTTTCATTGTGCCTTAAAATCATTGTTAACTCAGACAAATCTGCATCTGTTAAAGTTATCCAATCAGGCCAAACCCAGTCTTGATGAGGCCTACGAACCCCCAAGTCTAAAATCACCCAATAAAATTTCCCCATTCCAATATTTGGGTTTCCAACTTTATGTGCTTCCCAAGGACGTGTAATTGTTAAGTAGTTTGGCGTTAACAAAACCTCTTTATCTTCTTGCGAATAAGGCATAGAACCAGATTCTAAAAAATGAAACTCAATCCCTTCATTCCTATGCCAATCTAAACCCCAATCTTGAGGTTCATTGGCATCCCAATACCCAATACTATTTAAACCAAGTGTGTTATCATCTAAACGATCTCCAGGATAAGAATGCCTAGCCAAAGCTTTAAATTTTAACTTTTTTCGATCAAAAGCATCAATAAGTGGCAAACAGGTATCTACGTGATATACAATTCCGTCTGCTTTATAGGGTTCTATTTTAAGTTGTTCTAACACTTCCATATTCTGTCTTAATTTTAAGAGAATAAAAAAAATACATCCCAAAAAAAATTACATTCTTTCTATTATTTTTGCATATTTTATCAAATTATTCTGATGAAATTTAAAGACCAAAAATCAAACAAAAAATAGATAAATTATTAATGCTTATAAAATTACAAAAATAGAATCAAACAAAATATAATGTTCAAAATTTTTCAATGAATAAATACACACATCATAATCGTTCTAAAATATCATATTTGTAATTTTCGCTTAAAAATACCTTAAATGAGTAACCTAAAAATTAAATTTGTTTTCTTATTCTTTTCATTCGTTAGTTTCTTGTCTTATTCCCAAATAAAAATTTCTGGAAAAATTGTAAACAACAATCAAGAACCTATAGAAAACGCTGCGACTCTGCTAAACCCTTCAGATAAGGCTACAACATCTGATGCTTCAGGAAAATTTACCTTTAATAATATTACACCTGGAAACTATAAGATTTCTATTTTAATTTTAGGTTACAAAAAATTAGTACAAGAAATAGAAGTTAAAAACCTAGATTTAAATTTAAACTTTACTGTTGAAGTTGATGTTTTAAACTTAGAATCTGTGGTAATTACAGGTACTTTTGACCCAAGATTAAATTTAGAGTCTAGTACATCTATAAGTGTTTTAAATCAAAAAGACATTCAACAGAATTACCCACAAGGCACTGCAAGTTTATTACAAAATATTTCTGGAACCTTTACAGATGCTTCTGCAGGTGAAGTTTACACCAAAGTATATACAAGAGGAATTTCTGCTTCTGCAGAAGACGATATGGGTTGGTATTATGTTTCTTTACAAGAAGATGGTTTGCCTGTAAGTTTAATTCAGCACTCTTATTATAGTCCAGATTTATTTCAGAGAACAGATTTAATGACAGAAAGAGTTGAAGCGATTCGTGGTGGAAGTTCTGCAATTACAGCGATGAATGCACCTGGTGGAATTTACAATTTTAAATCGAGAGGAATTCAGCAAGAATTTGGTGGTCAAATACAAGCTTCTAGAGGTTTTCATGGCAGCAATAATGCAATGGAAAGAATTGATGCTGTTTTAAGTGGCTCTTTTGGAAACGATTGGTTTTTTAACATTGGTGGTCATTACAGAAGAGATGATGGAGCAAGAGATACTGATTTTAAATTCAGTAAAGGAGGGCAATTAAAATTTAATATCATAAAAAAAACAGATAAAGGAAGCTTTAAATTTTATGGTAAATTTTTAGATGATTACACCAATCGTTACACTGGTGTTGCAGCTACAAATTGGGACAATCCTACAGCTACTTTTGGTCAAGATTTTAGAAACACTTCTTTATTAATGCCCGATTTTGATGGCAGAATTCCTGATGGAAGAAACCTTGCCAATAATGGTAAAATTGATTTTAATCCATCGCAAGGAGTTCACGCAAAAGACATTGCTTTTGGTTTTGATTTTTCAACAGAACTTGGTAATAATTGGTCTTTAAAAAACAACTTAAAATTTTCATCAAAAAAAGCAAATTGGCAAACTTCTATTAGTAACGCATTTGTTTCTTTAAGCAATCCATTGGCTTATTTTATAACTGGAGCACAGTTTCCTGTTGGACAAATTGTTTTTAATGATGCGCAATCTGGTGCAGAAGTTGCAAGAGTAGATAATTCTGGAACTCTTGCTGGCCAACCTTTTCAATACATCAGCGGTTCTTTACCAAATGATGCAATTATGGGAACCTCTGCTTGGTACAAAGACAATAATTCTGATGAGTTTATGAATCAATTTATCCTTAGAAAAAAGACAAAGAACCACGACATTAATTTGGGTTCTTCTTTAGGATATGCAAATACAACACATTTTACATCTGGTACTTTTGGCTTTGTTACTTATGAGCCAAGTCCGAGAATGTTGGCAGTTACTTTAGAAAACCCAGGGCAACCAACTTTAGCACTTTCAGACAGTAATGGATTAAGTAATTACGGTGGACTGTTCTTTGTAAATGCAGAAGCAAAAGTATTACAATTGGCAGGTTTTGCAAATGATCGTTGGTCTATTTCTGATAAAATTCATTTAGATTTAGGTGTACGTTATGAAACAATAAATCATAAAGGTAGTAAAGATCGTTTTGCGCCTTTTTCACAAAATGGAGGTATAGATGGTAATTCTGCTACAGATTATGATAATGGTGTTTTAACATCTACAGGAGAGCAAGATAATTTTGATTACAACTATAAATACTTGTCTTATTCTGCTGCTATCAATTATAAAGTTGATGAAAATACCGCCATTTTCGGAAGATTTTCTAAAGGTAACAAAGCACCTGAATTAAACTATTATTTCAACAATTTTTCTAACGTACCTATTAACCAAAAAGGAACAATTCAAAAAGTAATTCAAACTGAAATTGGTCTTAAACTAAATGCCAAGCAATTTGCTTTTACAGGTACTGCTTTTTGGAGTAAATTAAAAGATGTAGGTATTGCAAATTTTGAATTTGACGATTCAAATAATAGCATTTTTTACACTCCAATTCTTTTTAACTCTTCTGATACTTATGGCTTTGAGTGGGAAAGTGTTTATACGCCTTTCAATTTTTGGAAGTTTAGTTTCAACGGAGTTCTTCAAAATCCGAAAGCTACAGATTGGAAAATTTACGATGCTGCTGGCAGTGTAGATACTTCTGATGATACAGTAATGGACTATTCTGGAAATATCCTTCCTTTTAATCCAAAGTTAATGTTCAATCTAGGAACTGATTTTCAAAAAAATAAAGTTTCAGCATTCTTAAAATGGCAATATTTAGGCAAAAGACAAGGTAATGTTGCTAACGGATTTGAATTAGCAAGCTACAGTGTTTTTAATTTTGGTACGGGTTATAAAATCAACAAAAACTTATCAGCAAATTTGGTAGTTACCAATCTTTTTAATTCTGATGGCTTAGCAAACTTTTTTGGCGATAACAGTTTCGGAGCTAATGCAAATGGAGTAACCCCAGAATTTGTTGCTGCAAATCCTGATGCTAGTTTTGTGGTTTTCCCTGTTTTAAGAAGACGTTTATTGTTAAAGATGAGTTACAACTTCTAATTAACGCTCATATCTTATAAATCACTATAAAACAACTGTATAGTTCTTTTTATTATTCATTTAAGAGAAAATGTAACCAACAATTAAAAAGTTTAAAAATTAGAAAAATTACACTAAAAATTGAAAAAGATCGGGTTTATCATTTAAATAATCACCAAAGAAATTATTGTCTTTCATTCTTTCTATTAAAGGCTCTAAATCTTTAGAAGACTTTAATTCTAAACCAACAATAGCAGCTCCATTTACCCGATTGTTTTTCTTTGTATATTCAAAATGAGTAATATCATCATCGGGACCTAAAATTTCTACAACAAACTCTTTTAATGCTCCGGCTCTTTGCGGAAATTTTACGATAAAATAGTGCTTTAAATTTGCATAAACTAAAGCTCTTTCTTTTATTTCTGGTGTTCTAATTATATCATTATTACTTCCACTGACTACACAAACAACATTTTTACCTTTAATTTCATCCGAAAAAAAGTCTAATGCAGCAATACTTAATGCCCCAGCAGGCTCAACAACAATTGCATCTTTATTATATAAATCTAAAATTGTTTGACAAATTTTCCCCTCGGGAACCGTAATAACTTCTGTTAAATTTTGCTGACAAATGGCAAAATTTAGGTCTCCTACTTTTTTAACCGCAGCTCCGTCAACAAAAGAATCAATGGTATCTAAAACAGTGTTTTTTTTGTTTTTAATTGATGTTTTCATAGAAGGTGCTCCTTCTGGCTCAACTCCAATTATTTTTGTTTCTGGTGATAGATATTTAAAAACAGAAGATAATCCTGACGACAAGCCACCTCCACCAATTGGCACAAAAACATAATCTATTTTCTTATCTGTTTGTTCTAAAATCTCTAAACCAATTGTAGCCTGCCCTTCAATTATTTTTTTATCATCAAAAGGATGAATAAATGTTTTATTATTAGAATCACATTCTAATTTTGCTGCATCAGAAGCATCATCAAAAGTATCTCCACCAATAACAACTTCAATAAAATCTTCACCAAACATTTTTACTTGATTGATCTTTTGATTTGGTGTTGGAGAAGGCATAAAAATAGTTCCTTTTATCTTTAATAATTTACAAGATAAAGCAACTCCTTGCGCATGGTTACCAGCACTAGCACAAACAATCCCTTTTTGTTTTTCATCCGAATTTAAAGAAGACATTTTATTATAAGCACCTCTAATCTTATAAGATCTAACAATTTGTAAGTCTTCTCTTTTAAATAAAATTGTTGCATCTAATTCTTTAGAAAGACTAAAATTCTTATTAAGTGGAGTTTTAGTAATAACTTCTTTTAAGTTTTCCGAAGCAGCTTTAACACTTTCTAAACTCGGGAAATAAATTTGTTCTGTTTGCATCAATCAAAAGTAAAAATAAAACCTGTCAGATTGTAAAAATCTAACAGGTTTTTTGTTCCAATTTGAGGGAAAATGTATTTTGTAATATTAAGCTGACTTTATTACCTTCATCGCCGTCATAGAGGCTCTTAATTCTGCACCTACAACCTCTACTGGATGATTTCTAATAATAGCATTTACTTTAATTAACTCTTGGTTATCCACTCCATTTTCTGAACTGAATGATTTACCAATAATATCTGTTTTAACTGTTTTCATAAAATCAGTTAACAATGGTTTACATGCATGATCAAATAAATAACAACCATATTCTGCAGTATCAGAAATTACACGATTCATTTCTGCTAACTTCATTCTTGCAATTGTATTTGCAATTAATGGTGTTTCGTGTAAAGATTCATAATAAGCAGAAGCTGCAATAATACCAGAATCGGTCATTGCTTCAAAAGCTAATTCTACACCAGCTCTTACAAAGGCAACTAATAAAGTTCCGTGATCAAAATACTCTTGTTCAGAAATTTCTTCTGTAGTAATTTCTTGTTTTTCAAAAGCTGTTTCACCTGTTGCAGCTCTCCAAGTTAATAAATTTTTATCATCATTAGCCCAATCTTCCATCATTGTTTTAGAGAAATGGCCTGTCATAATATCATCCATATGCTTTTGAAACAACGGACGCATAATATCTTTTAATTCTTCTGATATTCTAAAAGCTTCAACTTTTGCTGGATTAGACAACCTATCCATCATGTTAGTAATACCTCCATGTTTTAAAGCTTCAGTTACAGTTTCCCAACCATATTGAATTAATTTTGCTGCATAACCTGCATCAATTCCTTCTTCTACCATTTTATCAAAAGATAAAATTGCTCCTGTTTGCAACAAACCACATAAAATAGTTTGCTCTCCCATTAAATCAGATTTTACCTCAGCAACAAAAGAAGATTCTAAGACTCCTGCTTTATGACCTCCTGTAGCAACAGCATAAGCTTTTGCTTGTGACCAACCTTTACCTTCTGGGTCATTCTCTGGATGAACCGCTGTTAATGTTGGCACTCCAAATCCTCTTTTATACTCTTCTCTAACCTCAGATCCTGGTGATTTTGGAGCCACCATAATTACAGTTAAATCTTCACGAATTTGCATTCCTTCTTCTACGATATTGAAACCATGAGAATAAGACAATGTTGCTCCTTTTTTCATTAAAGGCATTACTGCTGCAACAACTTTTGTATGTTGTTTATCTGGAGTTAAATTGATTACTAAATCTGCTGTTGGTAATAATTCTTCATAAGTTCCAACTGTAAAACCATTAGAAGTTGCATTTATATAAGACTGTCTTTTTTGATCGATAGCCGCTTGTCTTAAAGTATAAGAAATATCTAAACCAGAATCTCTCATATTTAAACCTTGGTTTAATCCCTGTGCTCCACAACCTACAATAACAATTTTCTTCCCTTTCAACGCCTCTACTCCGTCTTCAAATTCTGAAGCATCCATAAAACGACACTTTCCTAATTGTTCTAATTTTTCTCTTAATGTTAATGTGTTAAAATAATTTGACATTTTTATTTATTTAGTTGTTGTAATATTCTAATAATGTTGATATTTTCATTTCTTCTTTAGAAACAGAAATTAAGCCAGAGCGCGTATATTGCATAATACCATACACACTTAATTTATCATATAATGCTACGATTTCTTCTTTTCTTCCTGATTTTTCAAGCACAAAAAAATCTTTATTTACAGTAACAATTCTAGCGTTACTTTCTTTAATGATATTCTGAATTTGACGCTCTTCAAATAACAATTCTGATTTAATTTTAAATAATCCTGAAATTTGATAAATAATCTCATCAAGATTGTGGTAATATGCTTTAATTACCTCTACTTGTTTTTCTATCTGACCAATGATTTTCTTTACATCTTCTTCAATCATATTGACCACAATAATAAATTTAGAAACATTCTCTATTTCTGAAGCCGAAATATTTAAACTCTCTATATTTATATGTCTTCTTTGGAAAATTGCCGAAATTCTGTTCAACAATCCAATATTATTTTCAGTATAAATAGATACTGTATAAAGTTGTTTTTCTGTATTCATCTTATTCTAGTCTTATATCTGAAACACTCGCTCCTGTAGGAATCATAGGAAATACATTATCCTCTTTTTCTACACAAACCTCTAAGAAATACGCTTCTTTACTTGCCATCATTTCTGCAACAGCATCTGCTAATTCTTCTCTTTTTGTAACCTTTTTTGCCTTTATATAATACCCTTCTGCAATGGCAACAAAATTAGGGTTTACCATTTCTGTGGATGCATAACGTTTGTCAAAAAATAATTGTTGCCACTGACGCACCATTCCTAAGAAATCGTTATTTAAAACCACTACTTTTACGGCTGCTTTTTGCTGAAAAATAGTACCTAGTTCCTGAATCGTCATTTGATAACCTCCATCACCAGAAATAGAAACTACTTCACGATCTGGAGCTGCCATTTTTGCACCTATTGCTGCTGGCAAACCAAAGCCCATTGTGCCTAAACCACCAGAAGTAATATTACTTTTTGATTTATTAAATTCTGCATATCTACAAGCAATCATTTGATGTTGACCAACATCACTTACAATTGCAGCATTTCCTTTACTTTGAATATTGATTTCTTTTAAAACCTCACCCATTGTAATTCCTTCTTTCGTAGGATATAAATCGTTTTTAATTACTTTTTCATATTCAATAGCATATAAATCGGCAAATTTCTGACGCCATTCTGGATGTGTATTTTCATCTAATAATGGTAATAACAACTCTAAACTTGCTTTTGCATCGCCTAAAACAGCAACATCTGTTTTTACATTTTTATCTACTTCTGCAGGATCAATTTCAAAATGAATTACTTTGGCTTGTTTTGCGTAAGTTGATAAACTACCTGTAACACGATCATCAAATCGCATACCGATTGCTATTAAAACATCACATTCATTTGTTAAAACATTTGGTGCATAATTACCATGCATACCAACCATACCAACATTTAAAGGATGAGAAGTAGGAATTGCAGATACGCCTAAAATAGTCCAAGCAGCAGGAATTCCTGCTTTTTCTACAACAGCTTTAAAAGCTTCTTCTGCTTCACTTAAAATAACTCCCTGTCCCCAAACAATTAAAGGCTTTTTAGCCGAATTAATTAGTTTAGCAGCTTCTTCTATCGAAGAAATTTCCGTTTTAGGAACTGGATTATAACTTCTTATTTTAGTACATTTTTCGTAAGAAAAATCAAATTCTTCTATTTGTGCATCCTTCGTTATATCAATTAAAACAGGACCTGGTCTTCCGCTTTTTGCGATATAAAATCCTTTTGCTATCGCCGCAGGAATATCCGAAGCTTTAGTAACTTGACAATTCCATTTTGTAACTGGTGTAGAAATCCCTACAATATCTGTTTCTTGAAAAGCATCACTTCCTAATAAATGAGAAAAAACCTGACCGGTAATACATACCATTGGAGTTGAATCTATTTGTGCATCGGCAATACCTGTAATTAAATTGGTGGCACCTGGACCTGAAGTTGCAATTGCGACTCCTACTTTACCAGAAATTCTTGCAAATCCTTGTGCAGAATGCGTTGCACCTTGTTCATGACGTGTTAAAACATGATGAATTTTATCTTGATATTTATATAACTCATCATAAACTGGCATGATTGCTCCACCAGGATATCCATAAATTATTTTTGCATCCTCTTCAATTAAGCATCTTACAATTGCCTCGCTACCAGAAATACGTTCTGTAACCTTAGTAGTCTCTTTGTTGTTTTTTATGGTTTTTGCTTCCATATTTATATTTTATTAAGCGTCAGTTATACATCCTTTAGATGCAGATGCTACTGATTTTGCGTATTTGTATAAAATTCCTTTTTTGTGCTTTAATGCCGGTGCAACCCATTTAGATTTTCTTTCTGCTAATTCTTCATCAGAAATTAAAACATTAATAGAATTATCTTCTGCACTAATCCTAATTTTATCTCCAGTTTCTATAATTCCGATTGTACCTCCAGATTGTGCTTCTGGTGTAATATGACCAACTACAAAACCATGAGTTCCTCCAGAAAAACGACCATCTGTAATTAAAGCTACAGATTTACCTAAACCTGCCCCCATAATTAATGAAGTTGGTTTTAACATTTCTGGCATACCTGGTCCTCCTTTAGGCCCAACATATCTAATAACAACTACGTCTCCTCTTTCTACTTCTCCATTAGAAATCCCAGTATTTGCTGCTTGTTCTCCATCATAAACAACTGCTTTCCCTTCAAAAAGCAATCCTTCATTTCCAGAAATTTTTGCTACAGCTCCTTCTACAGCTAGGTTTCCGTATATTATTTGGATATTTCCTGATGATTTTAATGCTTTATCTTTTGGATAAATTACATCTTGATCTTCAAATTCCATTGCTTCAACATCTGCTAAATTTTCTGCTAAAGTTTTACCAGTAACAGTCATACAATCACCATGTAAATATCCATTTTCTAATAAATATTTCATGATTGCAGGTGTTCCTCCAATTCCATGAACATCTTCCATTAAATATTTACCAGATGGTTTTAAATCTGCAATTAACGGTGTTCTATCCGAAACTTTTTGAAAATCTTCTAAAGTAAATTCTATATCTGCTGCATGTGCAATTGCTAAAAAGTGTAACACAGCATTTGTAGAACCTCCTAAAGCATTTACAATTGCAATTGCATTTTCTAATGATTTTTTAGAAATAATATCTAATGGCTTTAAATCTAATTCTAATAAATTTTTAATTGCCAAAGCTGTTCTTTCTGCTTCAGATAATTTATTAGGGTTTTCTGCCGGAATAGAAGAGTTATATGGCAATGAAAAACCCATACATTCAATAGCAGAAGCCATTGTATTTGCAGTATACATTCCTCCACAAGCTCCCGCTCCTGGAATTGCTCTTTTTATAATCTCTCTATATTCTTCTTCATCTATTTCTCCTGCTACTTTTTGCCCTAAAGCTTCAAAAGCAGAAACAACATTTAATTTTTTTCCTTTATAATTTCCTGATGCAATTGTACCACCATACATCATAATTGATGGACGATTTAAACGCAACATTGCAATTACTGCTCCTGGCATATTTTTATCACAACCAACGACAGAAACTAAAGCATCATAACTTTGAGCATTCATTACAGTTTCTATAGAATCTGCAATAATATCTCTTGATGCTAATGAGTAATTCATACCAGAAGTTCCCATAGAAATACCATCTGAAACCCCAATTGTATTGAATCCTAAACCGACTAAACCTGCAATTTTACTTTCTACTTTGACCTCTGCTGCCAAATTATTTAAATGCATATTACAAGGGTTACCATCATAACCAGTACTCGCAATACCTACTTGCGCTTTTTGCATGTCTTCATCAGTTAAACCTACCGCATACAGCATTGCTTGTGATGCAGGTTGAGATTCATCTTGTGTTAATCTGCTACTGTGTTTATTTAGTTTCATTTAATGTTTTCTTCAATTGTTTGACTAAATTACTATGTTTCTCTATTTTTATTGAATAAAATCAAATATCTTCCTTTAAATCCACGTGTTAAAAAAACAGGTTAAACACCTTAAAAACAAGTATTTAAGTGTTTTTAATTATGACATTCAAGTGCTAAAATAAATTCATAAAAAAACCTTCCATTTAACAGGAAGGTTCTATTTAAAAATTTATACTATAAATATCACTTCCTTATCACATCGTATTAATTTCGATGACATCGACAATAGAAATAATATTTAAAATTTGTTTATTCATTTTATAATTAAAATATCTAGATAAGATATGGTTTAGTATTTTATATAATTGTACTCTGCCCCATATGAATATTCGTGAAATTCATATTACTGTCATCTTGATGCGTAATATAATCCGCAATAAAATGCCCTACTTTTGAGGTAGACGCAAAATACTGATTTTTACCTTTTATATCTTCTGTTGTTATCCCTAAATCTAAAGATTTCTCCACTGCTCTTTCAACTGCATCTGCTTCTTCAAGCAAACCTAAATGTTCTAAAAGCATTGCTACAGAAAGGATAGAAGCTAAAGGATTTGCAATATCTTTACCTTTTGCTTCTGGATATGAACCGTGAATAGGCTCAAACAATGCATTTTTCTCTCCTATTGAAGAAGAGGCCAACAAACCTACAGAACCACTAAAAACACTCGCTTCATCAGAAATAATATCTCCAAATAAGTTAGTTGTTAAAATTACATCAAATGCTTTTGGGTTTAAAAGCATTTGCACAGCTGCATTATTAACATATAAAAAGTCTAAAGAAACATCTTTATATTCTTTTGCTATTTCTGTAACTGTTTTTCTCCATAAACGAGAAGTTATTAAAACATTTGCTTTATCAATTAAAGTTACTTTTTTCCTTCTACCTTGTGCTGCTTTAAATGCTAAATGTGCAACCCTAGATATTTCTTCTACAGAATATGTACAAGTGTCAAATGCGGTTTGACCATCCTCACTTAACTCTTTTTGTCCGAAATAAATTCCGCTTGTTAATTCTCTAAAAATAACAATATCAGTACCAGAGATAATTTCTTTTTTAAAAGGAGAGTTTTTTATTAACTTATCATAAACCTTTACAGGTCTTACATTACAGAATAAACCTAACTCTTGCCTTAAACGCAAAAGACCTTGTTCTGGTCTTATTTTAGCAGCCGGATTATTATCATATTTTAAATCTCCAATTGCTCCAAATAAAACAGCATCTGCATTTTTACAAATTTCTATTGTTTCTTCTGGTAATGGGTCTCCCTTTTCTTCAATTGCACAAGCCCCCATTAAAGCTTCTTTATATAAAAAAATATGATCATAAGCCTCAGCAACAGCATCCAAAGCTTTTTTTGCTTGATTGATTACTTCAGGCCCAATTCCATCTCCAGGTATAACAGCAATTGTGTATTTCATTCTAATCTGTAATAAGTTAATATCTTATCAAAGATAATTATTTATTTTTTAAGCATTCTTAAAAAAAGTTGATAAATACCTATAAAAAATGATTATTTACTATGCCATTAGAATTTTAGAAGATTTATTCACTTCTTTCATTATAACATGGATATCTTCATCTCTTACTTCTTTTTGCTTATCAGCAGTATTTAAAAAAGCTGTATAAGCTAGATCTAACTGTACTTTAGTTAACTCGTAACCAATCTTTTTAGACCTATAAGCCAAAGCTGCTCTACCACTTCTTGCTGTTAAAACAATTGCACTTTCTGTAACACCAACATCTTCAGGATCCATAATTTCATAAGTTTCCCTATTTTTAATCACTCCATCTTGATGAATTCCAGAACTATGCGCAAAAGCATTTGCACCTACAATTGCCTTATTTGGTTGCACAGGCATCCCCATACTTTCTCTAACCATAATACTTGTATCGTACAATAGTTTTGTATTAACACTTGTTTCTAAATTTAAATATGGATGTTGTTTTAACACCATTACCACTTCTTCTAACGCAGTATTACCAGCTCTCTCACCAATACCATTAATAGTACACTCTATTTGACGTGCCCCGTTAATAACACCGGCTATAGAATTAGCAGTTGCCATACCTAAATCGTTATGACAGTGACAAGAAAGAATTACATTTTCTATTCCTTTTACGTTTTCACGTAAATATTTCATTTTAGCTCCGTATTCTTCTGGCAAACAATACCCTGTTGTATCTGGAATATTTAAAACAGTAGCACCTGCTTTTATCACCTCTTCACAAACTCTTGCTAAATAATCATTATCTGTTCTACCAGCATCTTCTGCATAAAACTCTACATCTTCTACAAAAGATTTTGCATAAGAAACCGCTTTTACAGCACGTTCTATTACTTTATCTCTAGACGAGTTAAATTTAAATTTTATATGAGAATCACTAGTACCTATACCAGTATGAATTCTTGGATACTTTGCATATTTTAAAGCCTCTGCAGCAACTTTAATATCGTTTTCTACAGCTCTCGTTAAACCACAAACAGTTGCGTTTTTTACAATTTTTGAAATTTCTTCTACAGACTTAAAATCACCTGGACTAGAAACAGGAAAACCAGCTTCTATAACATTAACTCCCAGTAAATCTAACCTCTCAGCAATTACTAATTTCTGTTTAGTATCTAACTTACACCCAGGAACTTGCTCTCCATCTCTTAATGTTGTATCAAAAATTTGTACCTTGTTATCTTGCATACTTTTTGTAAAGATTATCTAATTAAAAATCAAATGTATATATAGGGATTAAAATAATTCGTTATTTTTACAAATCCATACGATTTCTAATATCATCAAAGAAAATACAAGTAATTAATTATCAGTATTTTATGAGTAAAAGTGTTACATCAGCCAATCAACAAAATGATTCTCTTTTTGTCTTAATCAAATCTTTAACTAAATCTGAAAAAAGACAATTTAACCTATATGTAGGTAGATTAGGTGGTAATGTTGACGCTAAATTTTTCTCTCTATTTAAGTTTTTAGAAAAACTAAAAAGTTACGATGAAAAAGTAATTATTGGAAGCGGTATTGTTTCTAAACAACAATTATCAAATTTAAAAGCACACTTATACAAGCAAATTTTAATTAGCTTGCGCTTAAACCCTGCGCATAAAAACCTTAGAATTCAAGTTAGAGAACAATTAGACTTTGCAACTGTTCTATATCAAAAAGGATTGTACAAACAAAGTTTAAAATTATTAGAAAAAGCCAAACACATGGCTTTAGATAATGAGGAAAAAAACATTGCTTATGACATTGTGGAGTTAGAAAAAGTTATTGAAACACAATACATTACAAGAAGCTTAAGCAACAGGGCAAATCAATTATCTATTGAAGCAAAAGAACTAAGTCAGCAAAACGTAATAGCTAGTAAACTTTCTAATTTATCTCTTCAACTTTATAGTCATTTAATACAAAATGGGTACGTAAAAAACATAGAAGAACTAAAGTTTGTAGAAAAATATTTTAATGATAGGATGCCTAAATATAACTTTAAAAGTTTAGGTTTTAGAGAAAAACTATGGTTGTACAAAGCTCACTTATGGCATAGTTTCTTAGTACAAGATTTTTTATTGAGTTATAAATATGCTCGTAAATGTGTAGATTTATTTGACTCACCCAAATTAATTCTTTTACATCCTGTTTTTTATTTAAAATCTAAAAACTATTTATTAGAAGCCTCTTTTCTAGTTAAAAAAACAACTATTTTTAAAAAAGAGTTAGCCATTTTTGAAGCAGAGATAGAAAACAAAGAAGTTACAATGAACACAAATACAGAATTATTAATTTTTCTGTATTTATATACCAACAAACTTCATTTACACTTTTTAGAAGGTTCTTTTGATAAAGGCGAGTACTTAGTTGATGAAATTAATACCAAAATAGAGCAGTATAAAAACAGATTAGATAATCATTTTATAGTTCTACTTTATTACAAAATTGCTTGTTTGTACTTTGGTATGGGTAAAAACAAGGAATGTATTTTTTACCTTCAAAAAATAATAAAATCTAAAAACATTGGTTCTGCAGAAGACTTACAATGTTTTGCACGTATTCTAAATTTGATTGCGCATTATGAATGTGGTTTAGATTACGATTTAGAAAGACAATTTGTAGACACTTATAAGTTTTTATTAAAAATGGAAAACTTACAAGCCGTTCAGAAAGTATTTTTAACTTCTATTAGAGATTTAAGTGATGTTTTTCCGCATGAAATTAAAAACGAGTTTAAGAAGATTCATGCAAAATTAAAAGTCTTTGAAAACCATCCTTACGAGAAAAGAGCATTCTTATATTTAGACATTTTGTCTTGGTTAGAAAGTAAAATCCAAAACAAACCTATTGCTTTAATTATTAAAGAAAAAATAAAGAAACCTGCCAAACAACATAAAATCAATAATTGAAACAACTTATTTTAAACAATTTTACATAAATCAGTTAAAAATATCAAATAATCACAACTAAAAGCTCTAAAATTAAATAATACTATTATTTTTGCTTCGTGATTTTATCTAATACACATATTAACTCTTCATCAACTACAAATGTAGCTTGTATTTCTATGCGCACAATTATTCGCACAACTACAACTATTACCCTTTAGGGGTTCTACTATATTTATATCACCTTAGGTCATACTATTGTTTCTAACAAAGAAACAAACTCAACAAAATATTAAATTACAAAACTATTCATTAAAAATGAAAGTATTAAAATTTGGCGGTTCATCTGTCGCAAACTCAGAAAATATACAAAAAGTCTTATCAATAATTGAATCTGCTTCTAAAAATTATAAAATAGCAGTGGTAGTTTCTGCATTTGGTAAAACAACTAATAATCTTTTATTAGGAGCTGATGAAGCTTTAAAAGACATTAACTCTTCTAAAGAAATTTTAGAAAACATAAAAAAACTTCATTTAGAAGTAATAGAAAAACTAATTACCAAAAATAAAAAAGAAGTTTTAAACGAAGTTAATTCTTTATTTAAAACTTTATCTTCTGTTTATGAAGGTGTTTTTTTATTACAAGAGTTATCATACAAAACGCTAGCAAAAGTATCTAGTTTTGGAGAAAGACTTTCTTCTTACATCATTGCAAATGCTGCAAGTGAAATTTTTGACGCTATACATAAAGACAGTAGAGATTTAATTATTAATAATGATTATTTAAATGCACAGGTAAAATTTGAAGAAACTAATAAAAATATTACTTCATTTTTTAACGAAAACAAACATCAAGTTACCATTTTAGGTGGATTTATTTCTTCTAATTCATCACAAGAAACAACTACACTAGGCAGAGGTGGGTCTGATTTTACTGCCGCTATTTACGCTGCTGCTTTAAATGCTGATGAATTACAAATATGGACAGACGTTAGTGGTATGTACACAGCAAACCCAAGAGTTGTAAAACAAGCATATCCTATTTCTCAAATTTCTTATGAAGAAGCTATGGAGTTGTCTCATTTTGGGGCAAAAGTTTTGTATCCACCAACAATTCAGCCAGCTTTAAGAAAAGAAATCCCTATTTTAATCAAAAACACTTTCGAACCAGAAATTTTTGGTACATTAATTTGTAATGACCCAGAAAACAGTAACGAAGTAAAAGGAATTTCTCACATAGAAGATATTAGTTTAATCACTTTAGAAGGTGGTGGAATGATTGGTATTCCTGGTTTCTCAAAACGTTTATTTGAAACACTTTCTGTTGCAAAAATTAATGTTGTTTTTATTACGCAAGCATCATCAGAACATTCTATCTGCGTGGGTGTTTATGATAATGATTCTGCAAAAGCAAAAGAGCTTTTAGATGAAACATTTAGCAGAGAAATAGAAAACAAAAAGATAAAACCAATTATTGTAGAAAACGACTTAGCAATTATAGCTGTAGTTGGAGAAAGCATGAAAGATTACCAAGGTTTAAGCGGACAAATGTTTAGCGCCTTAGGTAGAAACAATGTAAATGTTAGAGCAATTGCGCAAGGTTCATCAGAAAAAAATATTTCTGCAGTAATTAATAAATACGATGCAAAAAAAGCTTTAAATACTTTACATGAGCAATTTTTTGAAGAAAAAACAAAACAGTTAAACTTATTTGTAACTGGTGTTGGTAATGTTGGTGAGCAATTTTTAGCACAAATTCATCAACAAAATGAGTTTTTAAAAGAAAACCTAAAACTAAACATTAGAGTTATTGGTATTGCTAATTCTAGAAAAATGTTTTTCGACAACGAAGGTATTGATCTAGAAAATTGGAAAGAATCTTTAGAAAACGGAGAACCAACAACTTTAGAAAGTTTTCACAGCAAAGTAAAACATAGCAACCATATAAATAGTGTATTTGTAGATAATACGGCAAATCAGCAAGTTTCTGAAATTTATGAAAAATACTTAAGAAGCAGCATTTCTGTAGTTACTTGTAATAAAATTGCATGTGCTTCTAACTTTGAAAACTATAAAACCTTAAAGCAAGTTTCTAGAAAATACAATGCTTCTTTCTTATTCGAAACAAATGTTGGTGCCGGTTTACCGATTATAGATACATTAAAAAACCTAATAAATTCTGGAGATAGAGTCAATAAAATTCAAGCTGTTTTATCTGGTAGTTTAAACTTCGTATTTAACAATTTTAATGCAGGTTCTACTTTTCATGATGTTGTTGCAGCTGCTCAAAAAGAAGGTTACACAGAACCAGATCCAAAAATTGACTTAAGTGGAGTTGATGTTGCTAGAAAAATTTTAATTTTAGCAAGAGAAAGTGGTTATAAAATGGAATTAGAAGACATTGATAAAAATGCCTTTTTACCAGAAGAAAGTTTAAATACGGATAATAATGATGATTTTTATGCATCTTTAACTAAAAATGAAGCTCATTTTCAAAATATATTTAAAGAAGCAAATGATAAAAATTGTAGATTAAAATATGTGGCAGAATTTGTTGACGGAAAAGCAAATGTTGGTCTACAACACATTCCGTCAGACCATCCTTTTTATAATTTAGAGGGTAGCGATAATATTGTATTATTTTTTACAGATAGGTACCCAGAGAACCCTTTATTGATAAAAGGTGCTGGTGCTGGTGCAGATGTAACTGCTTCTGGTATTTTTGCTGATGTAATTAGAATTGCAAATCAATAAAAAGTTTTCAGTCTCAGTTTTCAGTTAGTAATTAGCCGGAAATTGAGACTGAAACTGCAAACTAAAAAATATGAATTATTTAAAAATTTTTGCCCCCGCAACTGTTGCTAATGTTTCTTGCGGATTCGATTCACTTGGTTTTGCTGTTGATGCAATTGGAGATGAAATGACTTTTACAAAAACAACTGAAAAAGGCGTTAAAATAACAAATATAACTGGTGCAGACTTAACGTATAATGTTGATGAAAATGCAGCAAGTGCGGTTGTTAAAAAAATATTGAATGAAGCAAACGCAGATTTCGGAATTGAATTAACAATTCACAAAGGTTTTTCTCCAGGAAGTGGTTTAGGTAGTTCTGCCGCAAGTGCTGCCGGTGCTGCTTTTGGCGCAAATCAATTATTGGGTAATATTTATTCTGAATTAGAATTAACAAAATTTGCAATGTTTGGCGAAGAAGTTGCTTGCGGAACGCCAATTGCAGACAATGTTTCTGCTGCTGTTTATGGTGGTTTTGTTTTAGTAAGAAGTTATAGCCCTTTAGAAATCATAAAACTTCCTGTACCAACTGAGTTAAGAGTCGTTGCAATTCATCCGCAAATAGAAGTAAAAACAAAAGATGCAAGAGATGTTTTACCTACAGAAATTGCATTAAAAGACGCAGTTACACAATGGGCAAATGTTGGAGGTTTAATTAGTGGTTTATATTCAGACAACTATAATTTAATCAGTAATTCTTTGGTTGATATTATTGTAGAGCCTCATCGTAAAAAATTAATTCCATTTTTTGATGATGTTAAAAATAGCGCTTTAAAAGCTGGAGCTTTAGGTGCTGGAATTAGTGGTTCTGGACCAACAATTTTTGCACTTTGTAAAGGAGATGAAGATGCCGAAAATGTGTACAAAATGATTGAGGAAAGTTACAAAAACACAGAAATTGACTTTGAAATGTTTATTTCTAAAGTAAATAAAAAAGGTATAAAAATAATTGAAAGTAAATAAAAATATATTGATACAATTTTTCTAAAAAGAAAAATGACTGGATGTGACAATACACTTGTCAATTCGAGTGATTTTTAAGGAACGAAAAACTGTATCGAGAACTAATTAAAAATAACAAAATGAACTATTATAGTTTACATCATAAATCACCAAAATCGACTTTTAAAAACGCAGTTGTTCAAGGTTTAGCAAAAGACAGAGGAATTTATTTTCCAGATAACATTCAACCACTTTCAAAAGATTTTATAGAAAACATTTCTGATTACTCTAATCATGAAATTGCTTACGAAGCCATTAAACAATTTGTTGGTGATGAAATTCCGGCTTCAACATTAAAAGAGATTGTTGCAGAAACTGTTTCTTTCGATTTTCCTTTGGTAAAAGTTGATGATAATATTGCTTCCTTAGAATTGTTTCACGGACCAACAATGGCTTTTAAAGATGTTGGCGCAAAGTTTATGGCAAAATGCTTAGAGTATTTTAACAAAGACAATAATGATGAAGTAACTGTTTTAGTTGCCACTTCTGGAGATACTGGTGGTGCAGTTGCTAACGGATTTTTAGGCGCAAAAGGAGTAAATGTGGTTATTTTATATCCCTCTGGTAAAGTAAGTGATATTCAAGAAAAACAATTAACAACTTTAGGGCAAAATATTACCGCGTTAGAGGTAGATGGTGTTTTTGATGATTGCCAAGAAATGGTAAAAACCGCTTTTTTAGATGAAGAAATTACTAAAACATTAACGTCTGCAAACTCTATAAATGTTGCGCGTTGGTTACCACAGATGTTTTACTTTTTCTTTGCCTATAAAGAATTACACAAAAAAAATAAAGACTTAATTTTCTCTGTACCAAGTGGGAATTTTGGAAATATTTGTGCCGGAATTATGGCTCAAAAATTAGGTTTACCAATTAAACATTTTGTGGCTTCTACAAATGTAAATGATACGGTACCTAATTATTTAAAAGACGGTGTTTATAAACCAAAACCATCTAAAGCAACTATTTCTAACGCTATGGATGTTGGTAACCCAAGTAATTTTATCAGAATACAAGAATTATTCAATAATGATTTAGAAACTCTTAAAAATGCTTTTTCTTCGTATAGTTTTTCTGATGATGCCACTAAAGAAACCATGAAAGAAATTTATAACAATTCTGGTTATGTTGCAGATCCGCATGGAGCTGTTGGTTATTTAGGTTTAAAAAAACATGGCTTAAAAGAAAATGAATTTGGTATTTTCTTGGAGACTGCACATCCTGTTAAATTTTTAGACGTAGTAGAAGAAACGCTACCAATAAAAGTAGAAATACCAACACAAATTAAAAAAGTAATAAATAATAAAAAAGTAGCTTTTAAAGCCTCTAATTATCAAGATCTAAAAGATTTTCTTTTAAATCAATAAAAACTAAAAAAGGATAACATTAATTTGTTATCCTTCTTTTTTGATCTTCTTTATTTTTTATTTCTTAGCATTTACCATCCAGTTTATACCAAATTCATCCGTACATCTACCGAAGTAACCCCATTCTTTTTCTTTAAACTCCGTGTGTATAATTCCGTTATTAGATAAATCTTCAAAAACAGAAGCTGCTTCTTGTTTATCATTAAAATCAACACTCATGTGAACTTGATTCCCTGAGTTTATTGGCGTATCTGGAGCGGCATCATAAGCCATAAAACCTACACCTTTTCCTTTTAATTCTGCGTGTTGTAATTTTTTTCTATATGAAGGAGGAACATCAATTTTTTTGTCCTCATAAGTTATTTTATTCTCTACTGTTGCATTAAATAATTCTCCATAGAAATTTAATGCTTTTTGGCAATTTCCGTTAAAAGCTAAATAAGATTGTACTTTCATTTTTCTAATTTTTAAAGATTAATATTCTATCTCTCAAAAATAAAACACAAGATCTTCTTCCTTTAGCTTAAATGATTTTTATATTAACGTTATCTCTATTTAAAGAAAATTTATCTATCCAAAACATCTTTAACCAACCAATCATCCATTTTTTCTTCTTCAGATGCATGTAATACAGATATATCCCCTGTAGTTTCAAAAATTACCGCTTTCACTTCTGATAACTTAATTACGTTGGCCTCCCTTAATTTAGACCTAAGATCTCCTTCTGTAACTTTTGCCTTTTCAAGATTTTTCCATAAAATCTCTTCATTTTTCATTAAAAATAAAGGATCATTATCAACAATATTTCTAAAAAACTGAAATCTTCTTAAATAAGCTGTTATACCTTGTAACAAATAAACTATTGTTAAACCAAAAACACCTTCTATTAAAGAAACCGATTTAGACAATAATGTAGACGCTATTATAGAACCAATAGCAATGGTACAAGCAAAATCAAAACTAGACATTTTAGAAAAACTACGTTTTCCAAAAATTTTAGTTAGTAGTATAATTATCACATAAACACCTAAACAAGATATAAAAATAAATTGCAGTGTTTTAGAATTAGTAAAAATCCATTCATTCATATTCTTAAATTTTCTATAAAAATATAAGAAACAAATAAAAAGTCCTAACAAATATAATTTGTTAGGACTTTTTTGTTGGCCTACAAGGACTCGAACCTTGAATGTCGGTACCAAAAACCGGTGTGTTACCAATTACACCATAGGCCAATGCTTTAATGCGGGTGCAAATTTAATATATTCTTTTAAACTTGCAAACATTTTTTAATATTTTTTTTATTTAACAAAGTTTTAAGAGCATTTTATCTTCTATAAAAACAAGTAACAACAATTTTTAATCATATTTATTAGTAAATTCGCCCACACATTATCAACTAACTATGAAGTCTGAAAATTTTAAAAAATGGAACATCATCTTAGGATGGACTACTTTTGTAATTGCTTTAATAACTTATTCTTTAACATTAGAGCCAACTGTGAGTGCTTGGGATTGTGGAGAATATATTTCTACATCTGTTAAATTAGAAGTTGGTCATCCACCAGGAGCACCATTATTTCAAATGTTAGGTGCATTTTTTGCCATGTTTACGTCTAATTTAGATCAGATTGCTAAAATGGTTAACTTTATGTCTGCTTTAGCAAGTGCTTTTACTATTTTATTTATGTTTTGGACAATTACTAATTTAGCAAAAAAGTTAGCTTTAAAAACAGGAGAATTATCCGAAGGCAAATATATTGCTATTTTAGGAAGTTCTATTGTAGGTTCTTTAGCCTACACTTTTTCTGATAGTTTTTGGTTTAGTGCTGTAGAAGGAGAGGTATATGCAATGTCATCATTTTTAATGGCTATTTTATTTTGGTTAGGTTTAAAATGGGAAAGCGAAATACATACAGCTAGAGGTAACAAATGGCTAATTTTAATCAGTTTTGTAGTTGGTTTATCTTTTGGTGTGCATATTTTATCTTTATTAGTAATTCCTGCAATTGTAATGTTATACTTCTTTAAAACTTACAAAACAATTAATATAAAAACTACAGCAATTGCAACTGTTATTTCTATATTGGTTTTAGCATTTGTTTTTAAATTTTTATTCCCTTATACACTAACATTCTTTAGTATTTCAGAATTATTTTTCATCAATTCTATTGGTATGCCTTATAATTCAGGATCTATTATTGCTGCATTAATATTAATAGGCTTGTTCTATTTTGGCTTAAATTATACACGTAAAAAGAATAAAGTAAACACAAATACTTTAATCTTATCTGTATTATTTATTATGATTGGTTTTTCTTCTTGGATGATGTTACCAATTAGAGCCAATGCAAATACAACAATTAACGAAAATGACCCATCTAGTGCAAGAGAACTATTAGCTTATTATGACCGTGAACAATACGGAGACGCTAATGTTTTTTATGACACCTATTACTCTAACTCATACTCTAGAGAACAAGATGCTAGCAATCCTTATAAAGATGATAAACCTAAGTATGAAAAAAGAAATGGTAAATACGAAATTGTAAATAATTACGAAGGAGTTGTACCTAATTATTCTGATAAGCACAAAGGTTTTATACCTAGAATGGTAGATCCTTCTAAAGAACAAATGTATAAATCCATTGCTGGTATTCCACAAAACAGTAAACGTAGACCAACGTTTGCAGAAAACATAAAGTTTATGCTAAGCTATCAGTTTGGCTATATGTACGGACGTTATTTTATGTGGAACTTTGTTGGCAGACAGAATGATATTCAAGGTAATTTAGATATTTTAAACGGTAATTGGTTAAGTGGAATTACTGTAATTGACGAAGCTAGATTGGGTTCTCAAAAAGAATTACCTACCCAAGTATTAGAAAATAAAGGAAGAAATAAATATTACTTTTTACCTTTAATTTTAGGAGTTCTTGGCTTATTGTACCAAATTAAATGGGATAAAAAGAACTTCTTTACATTGTTTTTATTCTTTGCATTTACAGGTTTTGCTATTATCTTTTATACAAACCCAAAACCTTTTGAACCAAGAGAAAGAGACTATGCTGTGGTTGGTAGTTTTTACATTTTTGCTATTTGGATTGGTTTTGGTGTATTGGCTTTATATGAATTTTTAAAGCGTTTTGGTCAAAAGAAAATTATTGCTTTTGTAGTTTCTGCAATTTCATTAATTGCGGTTCCTGCTTTAATGGCTTCAGAAAACTGGGATGATCACGATCGTTCTAACAGGTACACAACTCATTTAAATGCACAAGCTTATCTAGAATCTTGCGACCCAAATGCTATTATGTTTACCATTGGAGATAATGATACTTTTCCGCTTTGGTACATGCAAGAAGTAGAAGGTATTAGAACCGATGTTAAATTAATAAACACTTCTTTATTTGCTACAGATTGGTACATAGATCAAATGAAAAGAAAAACCTATGATGCCGACCCTATTCCATCTCAACTAGAACACGATCAATACAGATACGGAACTTTAGACGTTGCCTATTCTATGGATCATCCTCGTTTTAAAGATTCTATTATAACCATTGACAACTTTATGCGTTGGATTGCTTCTGATAACGATGCTACATATGTAGAAACAGAAAATGGTTTAAAAGAAAAATTTTATCCAACAAACAAAATTAGAATTCCGGTTGATAAAGAAGCAGTATTAAGAAACGGAATTGTAGCTCAAAAAGATGCTGATAAAATTTTACCTTATATAGATATTACTATTGATGATAGAGCTTTATTTAAAAATAGAATTTTAATGTTAGACATTATTGCTAACAATAATTGGAAAAAACCAATCTATTTTACAGGTGGAGCTAATGCCGATGAAGAATATATTTGGTTAAAAGAATATTTACAATTAGATGGTTTGGCATACAAGTTTGTACCAATTAGAACCTCTATGAGAGATAAGAACCTATTTGATATGGGTAGAATTGATCCAGAAAAAATGGCAGCTAATATTGCAAAATGGAACTGGAGAAATATTAATGATGGTAAAATTTATTTAGATGAACAAACAAAAAGAAATGCAATTTCTATGCGTAACAGTTTACTTCGTTTATCTGAAGCCTTTGCCAAAGAAGGAGATACTACAAAAGCTTTAAAATACTTAGATTTATCTTTAGAGAAAATGCCTATTGCAGATTTTGATCATTATAGTTTATCTATTGGTTACCCAGAGGCTTATTACCGCTTAAAAGATTCTAAAAAAGCTAGAGAAGTGTCTGCAACATTAATTAAACTATTTAAAGAAAAATTAATCTGGTTAAGCACATTTTCTATGGAAGACACAGAGCTTGTTTTTAATGAAATAGACAATAATTTATATATGTACAGAAATATTGTAAGTCAGGCAGAACAAGGCGAAGTTGATCAAGAATATTTAGAAACTTTACAAAACGATTTTGTAGAGGTTGTAAAATTATTTAACCATTTAATGCCAGACGAAGAATAGTTTGTTATAAATGAAAGCATATTTAGCTAAAATGCCACGTATAATTATGAGATTTTTCTCGGATTATACGTGGCATTTTTTTTCTGATAAAAAAGAGATTTTTTTAACTTTTGATGATGGACCAACTCCAGAAATAACCAAATTTATTTTAGCCGAATTAAACAAACACAACGCAAAAGCTACTTTTTTTTGCATCGGAAAAAACATAAAAAATCATCCAGAATTGTTTAAAGAAATTATTTCTGATGGACATGCTATAGGAAACCACACAAATAACCATTTAAAAGGTTGGAAAACAGAAAACACAAACTACATAGACAATGTTTTTATGTGTGAAAAAACAATAAATCAGTTTGGTTACGCATTTAAAAACAACCAAAAATTATTTAGACCTCCTTACGGAAGAATTAAAAAAAGTCAAGCAAAAGAACTCATACAAAAAGGATACAAAATTATTATGTGGGATGTTTTATCTGCAGATTTTGACATTAAAATATCTAAAGAAAAATGCTTAGATAATGTTTTACAAAATACAGAAAACGGAAGTATTGTTGTTTTTCATGACAGCGTTAAAGCTGCTGAAAGAATGAAATATGCTTTACCTAAAGTATTAAAAGAGTTTTCTGAAAAAGGTTTTGTCTTTAAAGCAATTTAAAAAGATTGATTGATTCTTATGAAGACAAATCGTTTGTAAAAAAATTTAGCCCTGATTGAAGTGGCATCCTTTTTTATTTTTCATAAAAAAGATATAACTGAAAGCAGGAAATAGCTTCTAAAATTAAACATAATTTAAAACCAAACCTATTAACGTTTTATGATCCTGTAAACCTGTTTGTCTCCATTGCATTTCTCCTTTTTTATAAATCATAAAAGTTGGAGTTTTTTGCACATCTAAAGCGTCTATTAAAGCCTTATTCTCGTTAACATTTATCTTAATTACCTTAGCGTTTTTTCCTAAAGTTGCAGCAACACTACTTAATGTATTAATTTTGTTTTGGGCAGCATTAGAATTTGCACAAAACTCAATTAAGACCGGTTTTTCTACACCAATTAATTCTCCAAATTTTGCCATAAAATTAAATCTTTAAATAAAGGAACTTTTAAAATATTTGTTGTTGATAACCAAATATAATAAAAATCATTTAAAGACACTGATTATCAGCCTTTTTTCAATTCTATCACCGTAATTTCTGGCCAAATACCAACACGACCAGGAAAAGCATGATATCCAAAACCTCTGTTTACATTTACATATCTACCAAATTCTTCGTACAAACCTGCCCATTGTTTATACACAAATTTAGAAGGACTCCATTTAATCCAACCCGGAATTTCGATTCCCATTTGTAAGCCATGTGTGTGGCCGCTTAACGTTAAATGATAATTAAAATCGTCTTGTTTTACTTTCAGTTCCCAATGACTTGGATCGTGAGACATTAAGATTTTAAAATCATCTTGCTTTATACCTTTGGACGCTTTTTGCAAATCACCTGCTTGGTTAAATCCTTTTCCCCAATTTTCTACCCCTACCAACGCAATTTTTTGTCCGTCTTTTTCTAAATAACGGTTTTCATTACATAATAAATCGAAACCAATTTTTTTATGAATGTCTTTAACTTTTTGAAAATTATCTATTTTATCTTGCGGATGTTCCCAATCCATATAATCTCCATAATCATGATTTCCAAGAATAGAATATTTACCTTCTTTGGCTTCTAACTTATCAAAAACATCAATCCAATTATCCATTTCCGATGCTTGATTATTTACAATATCACCAGTAAATAACATTAAGTCAGATTTTTGCTGATTAATTAAATCAACACCATATTGTATTTTTTCTTTATTGGTAAAACTTCCAGAATGAATATCAGAAATTTGCGTAATTGTATAACCATCAAAAGCATCTGGTAAATCTTTAAAACTTAATTGATATTTTATCACTTTATAATTATACTTTCCTTGTATAATTCCGTAAATAAAAGATGCAAACGGAATTGCAGCTAAGCCTAAAGCCAATTGCGATATAAATTTACGTCTACCAACAAGTGGTTTTGTTTCTCCACTGGAAATTGCAGAAATTAGTTTTAGAATCCATCTATAAATATCTTCTCCAAAAAGCAACATAATAATTACCAATTTAGGTATAGAAATGGTAAGTAATAAACCAACTGCCATTTGAAATTGTGGTGTTTGCCCATCACTTCTAGAATAGGTTAAAAGCGTTATAAAAAAATTAATGTAGACCGCAATACTTATCAATAGAAAGAAATAACGAACAATTTTACTTTTAGAAATTGTTTTAAAAGCCTGAAAAGAATATACCTCTACTGAAACAACAACAATCGTTAAAATAATTAACGGAAACAACCAACGTGGCATAAGATAGATTTAATTTATCGGCAAAGATAATTGTTTAAATATTGATGGAATTTTAATACGCTGTTAAAGTTTTGTACCTTACTCAGTAGACAAAAAACCAATTTTAGACTTATATTTGTCATCATTTTTTAATAATCAAACCCATAAAATGGCAGATCAAAAAAGACTTTTTTTAGTTGATGCTTATGCATTAATTTTCCGTGGATATTACGCTTTTATAAAAAACCCAAGAATCAATTCTAAAGGATTAGATACTTCTGCAATAATGGGTTTTATGAATTCTCTTTTAGACGTAATAAAACGTGAAAGACCAGATCATTTAGCCGTTTGTTTTGATAAAGGTGGAAGTGTAGACAGAGTAGAAATGTTTGAAGCTTATAAAGCCAATAGAGATGTAACACCAGAAGCTATTAAATTAGCTGTGCCTTATATTTATGAGATTTTAAAAGCCATGCACATACCAATTATGGTAAAAGAGGGGTTTGAGGCAGATGATGTTATTGGCACACTTTCTAAACAAGCAGAAAAAGAAGGTTATAAAACTTATATGGTAACACCAGATAAGGATTTTGCACAATTGGTTTCTGAAAATATTTTTATGTATAAACCTCGTTTTGGCGGTGGTTATGATATTTGGGGAGTTGATGAAGTTAAAGAAAAATTTGGAGTAGAAAACCCAGAACAAGTAATTGATTTTCTTGGAATGATGGGAGATTCTGCAGATAATATTCCTGGTTTACCTGGCGTTGGAGAAAAAACAGCCAAAAAATTCTTAGCTGCTTACGGTTCTATGGAAAACCTTTTAGCAAATACACACGAGCTAAAAGGTAAAATGAAAGAAAAAATTGAAGCAAACAGAGAGTTAGGCTTACTTTCTAAACAATTGGCAACAATTATGTTAGATGTGCCTGTAACTTTTGATGCAGAAGATTTTACTTTAGATCAGCCAGATAAAGAAAAAGTATCGGAAATTTTTAACGATTTAGAATTCAGAAATTTATTAACCAACTTTTTACGCACTTTTACTACAGCAGAAACAACAACTGCTGAAGCTAAAACAGAAACAAAAGTTGAAACTAAAAAAGCGGCTCCAAAAACAGAAGGTCAGTTTGATTTGTTTGCAGCACCAGGAACCGGAAGTGTTTCTGAAGAAGAAATTTTATCAGGATTTAAAAGCATTAAAAATACCGATCATTTTTATCAACACATAGATTCTCCTTTATCAAGAAAACTATTATTAAAGAAGTTGATGCAACAAAGTTCGGTTTGTTTTGATACAGAAACAACAGGTTTAAGAGCTTTAGAAGTTGAGTTAATAGGAATTGCATTTTCTTTTGAAGCAGGGAAAGGGTATTACGTTTCTTTTCCAGAAAATCAAGAAGAAACGACTATAATTTTAGAAGAATTTAGACCTTTTTTTGAAAGTGAAATCGAAAAAATTGGGCATAATTTAAAATACGATATCAAAGTTTTATCAAACTATAACATGCCTGTAAAAGGAAAATTGTTTGATACGATGATTGCGCATTATTTAATCAATCCAGATATGCGTCATAATATGGATGTATTGGCAGAAACGTATTTAAATTATCAACCGGTTTCTATTGTAGAATTGATTGGTAAAAAAGGAAAAAATCAACTTTCTATGCGAGTTGTACCAATTACTGATCAAACAGAATATGCAGTAGAAGATGCAGATATTACGTTTCAGTTAAAAGAACATTTTACCAAAGAACTAGAAACGGGTAATGTTACCAAACTTTTTAATGATATTGAATTGCCTTTGGTTTCGGTTTTAACCGCTATGGAAATTGAAGGAATTAACGTAAACATCGATTTCTTAAAAGAGTTATCTGTTGCCTTAACGAATGACATCAATCAACTAGAAAAAAACATTTACGAACAAGCTGGAGAAGAATTTAATATTGCTTCTCCAAAACAATTAGGTATTGTTTTGTTTGAAAAAATGAAGTTGGTAGACAAACCTAAAAAGACAAAAACGGGTCAGTATAAAACCGGAGAAGATATTTTATCATTCTTAGCGAAAGACCATAAAATTATTAGAGATATTCAAGAATATCGTCAATATAAAAAATTACAAAGTACCTATGTTGATGCTTTGCCAAATGAAGTGAATCCTAAAACAGGAAGAATTCATACAGAATATATGCAAGCTGTTGCGGCAACCGGTCGTTTAAGCTCTAACAACCCTAATTTACAAAACATACCAATTAGAACAGAACGCGGACGAGAAGTAAGAAAGTCTTTTGTACCAAGAGATGAAAATTACGTTTTATTAGCTGCGGATTATAGTCAAATTGAATTGCGAATTATTGCTGCATTAAGCGAAGAAGAAACCATGATTGATGCTTTTAAAAACGGAGAAGATATTCATGCTTCTACCGCTGCAAAAGTGTTTAATGTTCCTTTGAATGAAGTAACTCGAGAACAAAGAAGTAATGCAAAAACAGTAAACTTCGGAATTATTTATGGAGTTTCTGCTTTTGGTTTAAGTAATCAAACAGATTTATCTAGAGGTGAAGCAAAAGAACTAATTGATACCTATTACGAAACCTATCCAAAATTAAAAGCATACATGTCTGCACAAGTAGATTTTGCTAGAGAACACGGTTATGTAGAAACTGTTTTAAACAGACGTAGGTATTTAAAAGATATAGATTCTAGAAACGCGATGGTAAGATCTGGTGCAGAACGAAATGCTGTAAATGCGCCCATACAAGGTTCTGCCGCAGATATTATTAAATTAGCCATGATTAACATTTACAACAGGTTTGTAAAAGAAGGTTTTAAATCTAAAATGTTATTGCAAGTGCATGATGAATTGGTTTTTGACGCACATAAAGATGAGTTAGAAATTATTAAACCAATTATTAAACACGAAATGGAAAATGCTTTTAAAATGAGTGTTCCGTTGGATGTAGAAATGGGAATTGGAGAAAACTGGTTACAAGCACATTAAAAACAAGTATGGAATTAGATTATATAGAAAACATAGACGGACACGACCAAAATATTGTTCGTTTGTACAATTTTAACAAAGCAGAAGCAATTCTGTTTAGAGATTTAATAGTTGACACTGTTATTTTAAAAAAACAAAAATTAGATTTATCTAAAGTAGATTTTATAGAACCTAGAAATTGCAATTTAATTTTAGGTTTGTTTAAAACTGATGAAGGAATTTTAACAAAAGACAACGAGACTTTTTTCTGTGTTTTAACTTTAGAAGGTTTTACAAACATGGCAAGGTTAATAGAACCTTTTTGTAGGAAAGAATCTAGAGGATATCAATATTTATATGAAATAGACAACCCTACTGATTTATTATTTTGTCCTTCTGCTAATTTTGAAAGCGAATTATAATAACACATGGTATAAAAAAAAGAGGTAGATTTTAAATCTACCTCTTTTTTTTCCTCTCAATAAATTGAAAATTATTTCTCTTCTTCAAGCTCTTCATTAAACTCTTTTACATCTTCCTTAAATTCTTCAATTTCATCAGCATTCATTTCTGTGTACTCTTCTACAGTTTCTCCTAATTCTTCTTTTAAATCGTCAAATTTTTCTGAAACCTCTTCTAAATTTTCTTTTATTTCATCTTCTGATGCATTTCCTTCAGCAATCAACTCACCATATTCCTTTTGAATATCGGCAACATCTTCCATAACTTCTTCAGTTTTCAACCAATCTGGTATGGTGTTAGCCAAATTTGCAATTCTATAATTTAGGTTTTTAATATCATCTTCTGTAGTAGTAAAATTTTGCTTTTTTAAAACTTCTAAATCAGAATGTAAAGCTGCATAATTAGACCAATCATCAAAACCTACAATACCTCTTGCGTTTATATCATAAATAATAGTTCTACCATCTTTCATTTTATAAGTTCTGGTTTTAACCTCATCTATATCGCTAGTATCAATATCAACCAATTCTGCAATTTCTTCTTTTATTTCAGTAACTTCCTTTTTTCCTTTGTTACAAGAAATTAAAACAAAACTAAAAACGGTTAAGGTAATGGCTACCTTTTTCAATAAATTCATTTTTGTAATTTTCATTTTTTTGTTTTTTTATGTTCACTACAAAACTAGAAGAATCTAAAAATGCATCTTAACTCAAATAAAACTTACTTTAACTCTTATCATAAAAGTTAAAAAAAATGCTGTTTAACATGGATTTGTTATTTTTAGCGAATTAAAAATTATAAAATATAACACCAAGTACTCCTCTCAACTTTATAACATGAAAAACTTTAAGCTTTTAATTCTCCTTTTTATTTTTATTTCTTGTTCTAAAAATATTTATAAAATTTCTGAAAAAAAATACAATAAGAAAGCTAAAAA
This sequence comes from Polaribacter sp. Asnod1-A03, assembly GCF_045063585.1. NCBI lineage: Bacteria > Pseudomonadati > Bacteroidota > Flavobacteriia > Flavobacteriales > Flavobacteriaceae > Polaribacter > Polaribacter sp. Asnod1-A03. The sequence continues at coordinate 3,032,375 of NZ_JBEFOE010000009.1, forward strand.
ATTAGGTAAATCTCTTGTTTCAATTGAACCAGATACTATTAACTACCAAATATCTGATGTTATAAAATCCCAAAATTTTAATTTAAGAAAGCCAAATTTAATTGTTATACATCATACAGCACAAGATAGTTGTCAGCAAACTTATAAAACTTTTGCCCTAGAACGTACACAAGTAAGTTCTCATTACGTAATTTGTGATGACGGAACCATTACCCAAATGTTAAACGACTTAGTACGCGGTTGGCATGCTGGTGGAGGAAGCTGGGGTAAAAACACCGATATAAACAGTGCTTCTATTGGTATTGAATTAGACAACGATGGTAAAGAACCTTTTTCCTATGCCCAGATTAATAGTTTAGTTTCTTTACTAGAAAAACTAACGACTAAATATAAAATACCAGCAGAGAATATTGTTGGACATTCTGATATTGCTCCTGGTAGAAAAACAGATCCTAGCGCCTTATTCCCTTGGCAAGCCATCGCAAAAAGTGGTTATGGCATTTGGTATGATGAGCAAAAATTAATAGACTTAAAACTACCTTTAGACTTCAACCCTGTTTTTGCATTAAAATATATTGGTTATAATACTAGTAATTTAAAAAATGCCATTTACTCTTTTAAACTTCGTTTTAACTCAAAAGAAGTATCACACCAATTAACTGAAAAAGACAAAAAAATATTGTTTTTGTTGATGGATGAAATTTAAAAAACCAACAAGTTCTTCTTTATCATTTTTTTACCCACTTTTATAAGAATCATTTTTATAAATTCTATTATCATTTTATCCATCTCCACAAAATCAAGAGAAAATATTTAAGATTTTTTGGAAAATAGAAAATAAAAATGCTGCTTGTAAAAAACTGCTAACCGCTGGAATTTAATCAAAAAAAGCAAGTTAAAACTATAGTAAATTACCACAAATAAATGCTAAAATAACCCTTAATTTAAGGCAAATTGTTATACGTTTTTTTTTACAAAACTTTAACATTTCAAATTATTTTCAAGCAATATTTACAGTTTACATTCGCTAAAAAACTCAAAAAAAAGTGAAAAAAAACCTCGTTTCACCCGCTGTCTTTTTTAGACTAACAGTATTATTTCTTATCTCTTTTTCATGCAAATATTCATATGCTCAAAAAAGTATTTCTGTAAAATATGTCGATAATGACAAGTTTAAAATTGATGGGGTATTAGATGAGATTATGTGGCAAAATGCCATTACTTCTAGTAATTTTAATGAATACTTTCCTACAGACAATAAACTAGCGGAACATCAAACAGAACTAAGAATGCTTTACAACGAAGAGTTCTTATACATTGGTATTAAAGCCTATGCACCAGGCAAAGATTATAAAACACCTTCTTTTGAAAGAGATTTTAGTATTAGTGGCGCAGATGTTATCAATTTAATGTTTGATACTTATAGCGATCGTGCCAATGCTTTTCTTTTTGGTATCAATCCATTTGGGGTATTGCGAGAGGGTATTATTTATGGTGGTGGTATTTCTGGCGGACTCGATTTAAATTGGAGCGCCAAATGGGTTGGAGAATCTACCATACACGATAATTATTTTATTTCTGAAATAAGAATTCCTATGTCTGCCTTTAAATTTACAGAAGGAGTTAAAAAGTGGAAATTTTCTACTATGAGATCAGACACACAATCTAACACCAAAAGTTCTTGGTTTAAGGTACCTCAAAATCAAGACCAACTAAACTTGGGCTATTTTGGTGACATGATTTTTGAAAAACCTTTAAAGCAAACAAAAAGTCCTATTTCTGTAATACCTTATATTACACCTTCCTTTAGTAAAGATTACGTAAACAACGAAGATTCTTTTAATTTTAAAACAGGTTTTGATGCTAAAATTCCAGTACAAAATAGTTTTATGTTAGACTTAACTATAAATCCAGATTTTTCTAGTGAAGATGTTGTTTCTAGTCAAAACAATGTTACTCAGTTTGAAATAATACAAGACGAAACTAGGCAGTTTTTTATTGATAATGGCGATTTATTTAACCGTTTTGGGCTTTCTGGTAACGCACTTCCTTTTTACTCTAGACGTGTGGGTGTAGATACCGATAAAGATGGTAATACCATTATTGTACCTGTTAACGCTGGGGCAAAATTTACAGGTAAAGTAAATAACAAATTAAGAGTAGGTGTCTTAAATGTACAAACAGGCGGAGATGAAGAGGAAGAAATTTCTGCTAACAACAATCTAGTTGTAGCTGCAGAGCAACGAATTTTTAACAAATCTACTATAGGTTTCTTTTTTGTAAATAGACAAGCTACCAACTACAAAGAAACACAGACCAAAACAAAATACAACCGTATTGTAGGTACCGATTTAAAATTTTATTCTAAAGACAATAGTTTTGATGCTCAGGTATTTTTACATAAATCATTTACCCCTGGCATTAGTAGTAATGCTATTTCTGCTGGTACAGATATAACGTTAGAAAAACGTAAATACACCTTAAATTTTAATAGCCAGTATTTAAATGAAGGATTTAAAGCTGATTTAGGATATTTAAAACGTACCGATGTGGTAAGAGCCAACCCTTATGGTGATTTTAAAATGTATCCTAGTTCAAGTGCTATAAACACTATTATATTAAGTTTAAGCCATAATTCTTACTGGAAAGCTTCAAAAAATATGCTACTTACGGAATCATATAACACGGCAGAAGGAACCATTAATTTCACCAACGGAACCCTTTTAGGTATTTCTGGTACCAATAGCCATATACATTTAACAAAACCTTTTGATCCTGTTCGCACATCAGACGAGGCTACACCATTACCTATTGGTAATTATGATACCAACGAATTAAAAGCAAGTTTTAGATCTGATAAAAGAAGAGATTTTTGGACTGAGGGGTCTATGAAATATGGAGATTTTTACTTGGGTAGTAAATTTACATCAGATGTTACATTTCAATATAGATACCAACCCTATTTTACTGTTTCATTACAAGCACAATATGATGATATTCAATTACCACAACCTTATTCTTCAGGAAAATTGTGGTATTTGGGTCCTACTTTTAATTTTACATTCAGCAAAAACATTTTCTTTAATACAGATATGCAATACAGTTCTCAGGCAGAAAGTTTTTTATTAGTTTCTAGATTACAATGGAGATATGCGCCTCTTTCAGACATCTTCTTAACATATACCGATGTAAAAACAACATCTCCAATAGATCCTGTTCAAAAAGGCATTTTCTTAAAAATCAACTATTGGTTTGATATTAATAGAAAAAATAAGTCGTAAAATATTTTGATTTAAAATACACTAACAACAAGCTATTTTAAAAAAATAAAATAGCTTGTTAAAGCTTCATTTTTATGTGTAATTTTGCTCTCTAATTATGAGCATTATATCTAAAGACATACAAAAAGCAATAACGCTATTAACCGATGAAAAATTGGTTGCAATACCAACTGAAACAGTTTACGGTTTAGCGGGTAATATTTTTAGCGAAAAAGCTATAAAAAGTATTTTTTCCACAAAAAAAAGACCTTTTTTCAATCCTTTGATTGTACATGTACCTTCTATTACTTCTTTAGAAGAAATTGTAATTCATATTCCTGAAAAGGCAAAACTTTTAGCAAATGCATTTTGGCCAGGATCTATGACAATGGTTCTAAAAAAGAGTGATAAAATTCCTGATTTAATTACAGCAGGTAAAGACACCGTTGCTGTCCGTGTGCCAAATCATCCTCTTACTTTAGAATTATTAAAACAGTTGCCTTTTCCTTTAGCTGCACCTAGTGCAAACCCATTTGGTAGCATAAGTCCAACTAAACCAGAACATGTAGAACGTTATTTTAAAAATGATATTGAAATGGTTTTAGATGGTGGTTCTTGCACAAACGGAATTGAATCTACCATAATTGGGTTTGAAAATGACGAACCTATAATTTACAGATTGGGTGCTTTAGCTTTAGAGGACATTGAAGCCGTTATTGGTAAAGTTCTAATAAAAAACAAGAAAGAACAAAGCCCGGATGCTCCAGGAATGTTGGCAAGACATTATGCACCTGCTACAAAAACTCTTTTGGTTGATGATATTTCAATAGAAATTAAGCACCATCTTGGTAAAAAAATTGGAGTACTATCTTTTTCAAATTCTTTAAACGATAATTCTTTAACAGAAATTATTTTATCAGAAAAAGGCTCTATGCATGAAGCTGCATCAAAATTATATGATTCTTTACACGAATTAGATCATTTAGATTTAGATGTAATTATTGCAGAAAGATTTCCTGATAATGGCTTAGGAAAATCTATTAACGACCGTTTACAACGAGCTACTTTTAGTCTCTAATATCTAAATTTTTCAGTTTGAATTATTTCCAAAATTTTAAAACGGATATTTCTGGAATTGAACTTCCAAAAAAGTTTACATTTCCTTTTTATTACCAACCACATATTTTGGCAAATATAGCCGTAAAAGAGCTGCAAGAATACTTAGAAAACCAAACTGATTTTTTACATAATTTTGGACTTTTAAAAAATGAAGAAAAATTATCCATCGGAAAAATGTTTGGAGTATTAGTTGTTAAAAATCAGGAAAATAAGATTGGTTTTTTAGCTTCATTTTCTGGTAAACTATCAGACAATAGCTTACCAAATAAATTTGTTCCACCAATTTTTAATATGAGAAAAAATGGTAGTTTTTTTTTAGATGGAGAAAATGAAATAAATCAAATAAATAAAGAATTATTCTCTTTAAAAAAAGATGAGAAATATTTAACTCTAAACAAATGCTTTCAACAAATTTCAAAAGAAATAAAAGCAGATTTAGCCATAGAAAAACAACGATTAAAACTTAAAAAAATTGATAGAAAAAACAGAAAAAAAATTGGTTTATCAACTCTAAATAAAGAAGAATTTAATCTTTTAAATCAAGAATTAATACAAGAAAGTTTCAATAATCAGTTTTTCTACAAAGAACTTGTAGCTTATTATAATGATAAGCTTGCGAAAAAGAAAAAAGAATTAGAATTTTTTGAAACTAAAATTGCTACTTTAGAAAAAAGGCGAAAGGAAAAATCTAATTATCTACAAGAAACACTATTTAAAAGTTATGCTTTTTTAAATCAGAAAAAAGAAAGTAAAAACCTATTAGATATTTTTAATAATCCTGCAATAAAACCGCCTGCGGGTTCTGGTGAATGTTCTGCTCCTAAATTACTACAATACGCCTTTAAAAATGATTTAACACCTATTTGTATGGCAGAATTTTGGTGGGGAATTTCGCCAAACTCTGCAATTAGAAAACACAAAAACTTTTATCCTGCTTGTCAAAGTAGATGTAAGCCTATTTTAGGCCATATGTTAGATGGCATTAAAATGGATGAAAATTTGTTGTTAGAAAATTTAGCAGAGATTCAAGATTTAGAGATTATTTATGAAGATGATGTTTTAATTGCTATCAACAAACCCGCTGAATTTTTATCGGTTCCTGGAAAGGATATTACAGACTCTGTTTATACTAGAATTAAAGAAAAATACCCAAATGCAACTGGACCTTTAATTGTACATCGTTTAGATATGTCCACTTCTGGAATTTTATTACTTACAAAAACAAAAGAAGCAAATAAGGTTTTACAAAGTCAGTTTATAAACAGAACTATAAAAAAACGCTATGTTGCTTTATTAGACGGAAAACTATCTGAAAATAGCGGAGAAATAAAACTTCCTTTACGCGTAGATTTAGATGATAGACCTAAACAATTGGTCGATTTTGTTTATGGAAAAAACGCTGAAACACATTGGGAAGTAATTAAAAAGGAAAACGGAAAAACAAGGGTTCATTTTTATCCTATTACAGGAAGGACTCATCAATTAAGAGTACATGCTGCCCATAAAGATGGATTAAATTCACCTATTATTGGCGATGATTTGTATGGAGAAAAAGAAAAACGATTACACTTACATGCAGAATTTATCGAATTTAATCATCCAACAACCAATAAATTAATGAGTTTTACTGTTGCTCCTGATTTTTAAAAAATGATTATTCTTCTTTTAAGTTTTTGATAAAACCATCTATTGAGTCTGCACTATCTACTGAAAAATCACCAATTTTAGTTCTTCTTAAAACAGACAAATGTGCTCCAGAATTTAAAGCTAAACCATAATCATAAGCTAAAGAACGGATATAAGTTCCTTTACTACAAACAATTCTAAACTCTACTTCTGGTAGATTGATTTTAGTTATTTCAAATGTAGAAACAGTAACTGTTCTTGCCTTTATTTCTGTAGTTTCTCCTTTTCTAGCCAATTCATACAAACGTTTTCCGTCTTTTTTAATCGCTGAAAAAATAGGCGGTTTTTGCTGAATTTCTCCAATAAACTGCTTTGTAGTTTCATAAAGTAATTTATCAGTAATATGATCTACAGGGAACGTTTTATCTATTTCTGTTTCTAAATCGTAACTTGGTGTTGTTGCGCCAACAATAAATGTGCCTGTATATTCTTTTATTTGACCTTGATATTCATTAATATTCTTAGTCTGTTTTCCTGTACAAATAATTAATAAACCTGTAGCTAAAGGGTCTAAAGTACCTGCATGACCTACTTTAATCTTTTTTATTTTAAAACGTTGTTTAATTTCCCAACGTAATTTATTAACCGCCTGGAAAGAAGTCCATTCTAGAGGTTTATCAATCAATAAAACTTGACCATTTTTAAAGTCTTCTTCTGTCATATATGTATGCGAATAAATCTGGTATTAACTTAAAAGTGAATACCCAATTGCAATAAGACCTACAACTGCACAATATAAAGAAAAGTAAGATAATTTACTTTTTTTAACTAAAGCAATCATCCATTTACAAGCTAATAAACCAGCTAAAAAAGCAGCTACAAAACCAGCTGAAATTGGTATAATTTCTGAAGACTCAAAACTAATATCTCCTCCTAATAAATCTTTTCCTATTTTACCAAATATTAACGGAACAACCATTAAAAAAGAAAAACGTGCAGCTCTTGTTCTATCAATACCTAATAAAACAGAAGTAGAAATTGTTGCACCTGATCTAGAAATACCTGGTAACATTGCAATTGCTTGAGAAATCCCGATAATTATCGAGTTAGAAAAAGAAACTTCTTTATCTGTATTTTTTGCTTTATCAGCTAATAATAAAAGTGCTGCTGTAACCAATAACATTACACCTACTAATAATATTTTACCTCCAAAAAAAGATTCTAATTCTTTTTCAAAAAGTAAACCAACAGCAACTGCTGGAATCATAGAAAGTATAATTTTTAAAGAAAACTTTAATTGGTCATTCCATTTAAACTGAAACAAACCTTTAAATATTTCTGCAACTTCTTTTCTAAAAATAACCAATGTACTTAATGCTGTTGCAAAGTGTAGAACTACTGTAAAAGTTAAACTTTCTTCTGGTACAGAAGTGTCTCCTAAAATAGCTTTTGTTAACTCTAAATGACCACTAGATGATACTGGTAAAAACTCTGTTAACCCTTGTATAATTCCTAATATTATTGCTTCTAAAATATCCATTATTATTTTTTTGGATTTGCTAAAATAGCATAAATTTCAATTCCTAAACCTATAATTACCAATGTTGGTGCTAAACGAATACGTTGCCAATTGTAAATTTCATTATTAAAAACCTCTGGATTATCACTACCTCCACCTGACATAAAAACAAAACCTAGGGTAATAAAAATAAGGCCTACAATCATTATAATGTAATTTCTTTTACCAAATAAAAATGTTGGCTGTTGTATGTTTTCCTTTTCCATAATATTAATAATAAAGTTCTTCTGTTTGTAAATTTAAGAAACGTTGGGTAGCAAAAAAAGTACTTATCCATGTTATCACAAAAGCAGAAATTATGATTCCGCCCACTAAATATGCTAATGTAGTATAATCTTCTAAAAGTAATAAAGAAGGAGCAAATTTATCTACATAATAAATAACTGCACCTAAAGCAATAAGCGCTAATAAAGCACCGATAAAGCCTAACTTAATACTTTGCAATATAAAAGGTCTTCTAATAAAGCCTTTTGTAGCGCCAACCATTTGCATGGTTTTAATGTTAAATCGTTTAGAATAAATAGACAACCTTATAGAACTATTAATTAAAAACATAGATACTAAGCCAAAAAAACTGCTAATTATTAACATCCAAAAGCTAATTTTTTTAATGTTTTTGGTTAGTAAATTAATTAAAGGTTTATCATAAGAAACATCAGAAATAAAAGCATTTTTTAAAAACCGTGCTTCTAATTCTTCCATTTTTTCTGGAGTAACATAATCAGATTTTAAATAAAGATCTATTCCGTTTTTTAATGGATTTTCACCTAAAAAACTTAAAAAATCTTCACCAATTTCTTCACTATATATTTTAGCTGCCTGTTCTTTGCTTGTGTAAATAACCTTTTTAGTAAATTCTTCTTCTTGGAGAGAAGCTACTAAATCTTTTCGATTTTTATTAGAAATTTTGTCTTTTAAGAACAAAGTTATTGCCACTTTTTCCTTTACACGATTAGCAACTAAAGTTGATTTTAATAAAACTAATCCTAAAGAACCTACCATAAATAAAACGATAGCAATACTTATTACTACAGAAAAATAAGAAGACAGTAATCTTCGTTTTTGATAAGAATCAAATTTAGTTGCCATTATTTAGCATTGTTTTAAAGCATGCAAGATAATAATTAGTCTGCAGTTAACAGTATCTGTTAGCAGTATTTTAACTATTCTATTTCTTGACATAATTCAATTAAAACTCCATTAGTCGTTTTTGGATGTAAAAAAACAACTAACTTATTATCTGCACCTTTTTTAGGGGTTTTATTTAAAACTGTAAAACCCTCTTTTTTAAGTCTTTTTACTTCTGATTTAATATCTGCTACAGCAAAAGCAATATGATGAACTCCTTATCTTTTTTTTTGTATAAATTTCGCAATCACACTTTCTGCACTTGTAGCTTCTAACAATTCTATCTTGCTCGAATCAGTCTTAAAAAAAGATGTTCTTACACTTTCTGAAGCTACTTTTTCAATTTTATAATGTTCTTTACCTAAAAGTGAAGCAAATAATTTATTAGACTGTTCTAAATCTTTTACAGCAATACCAATATGTTCTATTTTATCCATAAAGTAAAAATAACATCTTAATCAAACAACATACTATTCTTAACAATTAAAATCTATTTTATCTTATACACCTGATTTAGATACTTTTAAATAAACATCTTTCATGTTTAAACTTTTAGCATTAAAGATTTCTGCATGTAGAGATAATCTATCATTTTTATTTAAAGTCAACATAAGTTTTTGACTACAAATATTTGATGTTTTTGGGCAGTTTGTGCCTTTTGTTATTTTGGCTTTTTGGGCATGTAATCTATTATTTAACACCAAAACCAATTCTGTCTTAGAGTTTTGATAAAAAGTACTTACCGAATTTTTGTAAAAACCCCACTCTATTTTATATACACCAGAAACTGGTATTGTTAATTGTTTCCCGTTCCAAAAACCCCCCTCTTTAGAACCAAACCTTACAACTCCATTAGTAGATAGCTCTTTTAATTCTACTTCTAAAATAAAACTGCTTACACTCTCAATTTCTTTTTCTAAAACAATTTCCTCCATAACTTTTTTCTTTTAAATATACATTTCCAATAATTTTTATTTTGCATTTATAATAACATTATCTAACTCATAAGTTCCATCAAAATTACCATCACCGTTACCTGTATACTTAAAAGCGATGTAAGCTGTATTCGAATAATTTGATAAATCTATATAAGTAGAATGAATCCAATCTCTAAAATCTTGTCCGTCAGAAACAATTTTTGCAGGTAAAACATTCCAACTTGCAGAATTTATGTTGTTTTCATTCCCATCAAAATCTGTGGATATTAAAACTTCTAAATTACTTCCGTTTGCAAAACTATTAGACGTTTCAAAAGACAAAAACTCTTGCGATGTGGTTGTTAGATCAATTTCTTTTGTAATCAACCAAGTAACCGTAATGTCATCACCAGAACTTATAGAATTAATTCTTGCCGCTTTACTTTGCGAATAACTATCTGTGTAAGACCTCCAAGATTTTGTACCAATATCTCTATAATTTATCCAATTTAAAACATCTATGTCTCCAGATTCATTATCAAAATTTTCTTCTAATAAAATAGTTGTATAATCTTCTATCGGTAAAGGCACACACCTAGCATCATTCATAACCATATCTTTACTATCGTTAAGTTGCAACACCATAAAACTTCCTGTAAAATCTTTAGAAACAATGGCATTTATGGTTCCTGCTTTTTCAGGCAAAGTCTCGTTAGAGAAGCTAGAAAAAGAACTTGTTTCTAATAACAACTCATCATACCCCAAACCTAAACAAGTTTGTATTTTACGTTGTGTATCAAAATCTTCTATTGGATCTACAAATGATTTCCCCGTTAGCTGAGCATCAAAAAACACATTTTCTAAGGAAATAAAAGTTCCTATATGTGTGTCATTAATCCCAGCAAAATCAATTAATTTTGGCACAATAACTTCTGTTGTAGTTGTTCTAAAAATATGATTCGGAATTTGATTTGTAGTTATATTTTCAATTTCCGAAAGGTTTGTAGCACTAACTTTTCCGCCTATTGTAACAATACCATCTCCAGAATTTGTTTCCCCAACATACAAGCCTTTAAGACGAACGTAAATCTCTCTACCAAGATTATATTTATTGTAACTATTGGTTAGATTTAAAGAAACTCTTATCCCTGAATTTGGATTTTCTGGAGTATCTTGCATGTAAAATTCTTTATAAAAATTACCCGTTTTATCCGAAGAAATAACATAACCTTTTACAACAATATTAGACGTAACTTCTAACGGATCGTTGCCAATAATATATAATTCTTTTATTTGTTGTATTGTTTTTAATTGAAGAGTTCCGGCAGAAATACTATCTAAAATTTTATTTACAGCCTCATTTTCTTCATTCCCTAAACCTTCTGGCACTGCAAAATCTGCATCATCAACACATGTAATGCACAAAATACTTGTTATAAAAGCAAGTGTTAAACTTATTATTCTATTCTTTTTCATTTTCTTTTTCCGTTTTTATTAAAGAGAGATACTTACATTTAAAAAATAAGTTGCACCTCTACCATACCAATATTTATTACCAAAAACTGGTTTATCTAAAGATTTATCTTCTAACAACTGTCTGTAATTAGCATTTCTCCCTTGCTCAAACCCACCAGATTTATACTCTTTATTCAATAAGTTATTTACGGTTGCAAAAACACTTATATAATGTTTATTAACTATAAAAGATTTTCCTCCAACAAGATTTACAACAGAATAATTATTGAATTTTTCTTGTACTAAAAGTTCTTTAGCAATATCTGTATCATATTCTAAAAATGGCAATCCATCATCGTCTGTATAAAAATTTTGAGATCTATTTAAAGGAGAAACATCTATAAATGTGTTTGCAAAAAAGTTAAGTGTTGCTCCAAACCACCAATAATCAGGATCTCTATATTCAAAACCAACAGAATATGCATTTTGTGGTCCCGAAGCTAATTTGTAATTTTTAAGATTTGTTGTACCAAAATCTTTAAATCCATCTACAAAACCAGCAACTAAAGACTCTGTATCTGCTTCTGTTGTTAAATATAAATTAGGGTTATTGCCATAGGTAAACTGACCAATTGATGCAGCTCCTTTTAATTTTAATGTGGGTGTAATTTGCGCTTCAATCCCCAACTCTAACCCTAAATGAGTTTTATTAATCTTGCTTAAAATTTCTTGTACAAAAGCAGTATTATCTCCACCAACACCATCTGCAAAATAAAAAGAAATCTCGGTTGCATCTTTTATAGATGTATAATAAGCAGTTATTTTTGATGTAATTATCGGACTTCTAAAAACGTAACTAATATCCGTAGAAAGTGTTTTTTCGTTTTGTAAACCTAAAACCACATTATTATTTTCTCTTGAGTTAGAAAACGTATTTCTAGTAGTTGGTGCATTGGTAAAATATCCTGAATTAAAATCTATTAAATGACGACCTGTTATCTTATAAGTTACACCAAATTTAACACCATAAGTTGTGAATTTTTGTTTTTCCGATTCTCCTAAAGAATTATTTACAAAACCTCCGTTTTGATACAAACCTTCTCTTTGATGAGATGTATTAATTACATTTAAAGCCGCATAAAAGTCTACTTTTTTGTATCGAAATTGAGACTGAACAAAGCCAGAAATTATATCAGAATTTAGGTTGAAATTATATTTAAATTGATCGCCTTTACCTACAATTCTATTCGGATTTAAAAGATCGTTTTGTTTTTCATCTTCTGTGGCTCCAAAAGGATCAATATCTAAATAACCAACTCCACCTAACAAATCAATTACCTCAGCAAAATTTTTAGATCGTAATTGTTTGTATTCAATTTTTCCATTAATTACAATATGATCATTAATTTCTTTATTTAAAATGGTATTTACAGTAAGTTGTTTATCATCATTTCTATCTTCATATAAAACATATGCGTTTTCTAAATCTTGATTCTTATTGGTAATATTTGCATCAAAAATAGCATTCCAATCAATTTGTCCGTCAGTATTAAAATTATTTTCAGCCTCATAAGCACCTTCAAAATCATTATATTTTAAAAAATAACTCGGTAATTTTTGATAATAGGCAGCACTTGGATTTGAGCCTCCATTATAATCAATTCTACTATTACCAATCTTACCAAATTGATAAGCAACATTTGTATTTAAAATTGTTTTTTTAGAAAGATTCCAATAATGATTTAACATTAAAATTGGTTCACTTACCTCTTTAATTCTAGAGTTTTTCTTTTCTCCATTTAAAAAACCCCAATAATCATTATATTTTATTCCTTTTAAATCATAAACTTCTTGGGTATTTGGCGACGATTTCCCTCTTCTATTTGGTGTAAAAATCCCAGTAAAATTAATACTGCTTTTATCACTCAACTTTTTTTCGATGGATGTAAAAAAGGAATATGCATTGTAAGAGGTTGCATCGTTAAAACCTTCTTTACCTACTCTTCTACTTCCAGAAAATGTAAAAGCCCAATTGTTTTTTAACATTCCCGAAGAATATGTAGCCATTATTCTATGCTGATAACTTCTGTTGGATGAAGAGTAAGTTACTCTAACTCCTGGTCTTTGTTCAGAAGCTCTTGTTTCCATATTTGTAGATCCTAAAAGGCCTCCAAAAGTAACATCCGAAGGAGACAAACCATTTCTAAATTCTTGATTTCTTAACACATCATTTAATCCTCCCCAATTTCCCCATTGTGCTCTTCCGTCATAAATTTTATTCATTTCTATGCCATTAATCAACACTTTTCCGTTACCAGAATCCAATCCTTTTACCTTAAAAAAAGACGAACTAAACTCAAAAGCAGCTGTTCTAAGAAAAATATCTCTTGATGATTGCAGCAAGCCTGCAATATTATCTGCAGAATTAACATCGTCATTTAATTCGTCATCAGTAAGTGTAATTAAGCTTAAATCTTGATTTATAGAAATATCTTTAAAGAGATAAATAATGCCTAGATCTAAAGTTTTATCGGAAAGTTCAATAGCTATATTTTGAGTTTCATAACCATCAAATTGTATTTCTAAAACAATATTTGTATTTGATAAGTTCTTTATTTGAAAATACCCATTTACATCTGTAATTTCTTTATTATTAGTGCTCTTTATTGATACAAAAACACCCTTAAGTGGTTTATCAGAATTATTGTCTAAAACAACTCCCTTAATAATATTCTGACCATTAACCACAAAAATAGTAGTTAACAGCAAAGTTGCCATAACAATTTTTTTCATAAATAGTTTGTAAGCTAAATTTTCTTTTTTCGCTCTTAAATTTAGTGAAAAAAAATTAAAATACCCCATTACTAGATATCTTAACTTAATTAATAGCTTTAGTTTCTTATTTTTACATTACATAAAAACATCATAAAAATGAGTAAGAATATATTTTTTATTTTGATTTTCTCTATAGTAATTACGTCTTGTAATTCTCAGAAAAAGGAAAAACAATACAACATAAGAACCATTGCTTTTTATAATCTAGAAAACTTATTTGACACCATAAATGATGTAAATAAAAATGATGAAGCAAGCCCGATAATGGAATTGAAATCTAATAAATCTAAAATTTATTGGGATAAAATTGAAAAACTAAGCAGTACAATTGCTCAAATAGGTGCTAGCAAAACAAATACAAGTCCTGCTATAATTGGAGTATCGGAAGTTGAAAACTTAAATGTACTAGAAGATTTGATAAAATCTAAACATTTAATAAAGAATGATTATGGAATTATCCATTATGATTCTCCTGATAAACGAGGCATTGATGTTGCTCTATTATATCAGAAAAAATATTTTAACCCTATTTATCATGAAGCTTTTAACCCTAACATATATAGCAATAACGTAAAAATTTACACAAGAGATCAACTTTTAGTTTCGGGTTATTTAGATGATGAATTAATTCACCTAATTGTAAATCATTGGCCATCTAGAAGAGGTGGTGAAAAAGCGAGTAGACCTAACAGAGAAAAAGCTGCCTATCAAAACACGAAAATTATAGAACAAATTAGAAAAGAAGATAAAAATGCTAAAATTTTAATTATGGGAGATTTTAATGACGACCCAATAAATTCTAGTTTTAAAAAAGTATTACAAACTAAAAGCAGAAAAAAAGAGGTAAATGAAGGTGATTTATACAACCCTTATGAAGACATGTTTAGAAGAGGTTTTAATACATTAAAATATAGAGATAAAATAAACTTATTTGACATGATTTTCTTTACTTCTCCACTATTAGATAAAGGAAAAAAAGATTACTCTACCTACAAAATGTATAAAGCCATGATTTTTAACAAAGCTTTTTTGACAACTAAAAAAGGAAAATATAAAGGATATCCTTATAGAAGCTTTTCTAATGGTAATTACATTGGTGGTTATTCTGATCATTACCCTGCCTATTTATATTTAATTAAAGAAAAAACAGATTAATTAACCTTAAAATTATCATAAACAATTGCCAAAATAATTGATAATATTAATAATTAATTATCATAATATTATATTTGTATTAATCGTATAGTAACTTAAATCTTATAAATAATTATTACAATTAATAAACGCTATGAAATTTACAAAAAAAGCTTTATGGTCTATTCTCCTAATAGGAAACATGTGTGTAGGTCAAAATTTATTAGGAACACTTTCTACTTTTGAAGAAAGTGCTAGAGTTTTTAATGACTTAAAATATAACGTTGATGGCATAGATGGGCATCAATACTACTTAGATGATTGGGGAACAGGAAAAATAATAATTAATGATTCTATTAGCGCTCCTCAATCAAGAATTCAATTTGATATGGTTTCTGGAGAACCGATAATTGGTAATTCTCATAAGGAGAAAAAAGGTTTTATTTTAAGGGATAAATCTGTTACAAGCTTTGTTATTAATAACAGGCATTTTGTAAGAATACCTAAAAGTAGCTTCCTTGAAAATGTAGATAGAGATTATTTTTACACCCCTACACTTACAAAAGAGAATTACCTTTTAATTGATTCTCGCAAAGTATTAAAAGAACCATATGTCTTAAAAAACAGTTATAACGACACTAATCAAAACAAGAGATATGTTACTATGACAACTTTTTACATCCTTAATAAGGATAACAAATATATTTCTGTAAAATTAAAAGAGAAAGATATTCTTAAAGCCTTAGTTAGTAAAAAGAGTGAACTAAAGAAATATATTAAAGGAAATAAACTAAACCTTAAAAAAGAAAAAGATGTAGTTAAACTTTTAAGCTACTATCATTCTTTATAAAATTAAAGTCTATAAAACACAAAACCCCGCAACTAAAATTTGCGGGGTTTTTTGATAAAAAATTATTGCCTTTATATTATAAAATTTATTTTTTTTCAGATTTAAATCTATAATATAAGTATGTGTAAGCGTCACGAGGTATAATTGTAATCCACTTTTTGTGCTTTAAATACCATTTAAAACGTATAGAATTTACTCCCTTTGTTAAATAAGCAGCAATAAAAGGATGCACATGTAATTGTACTTTTTTATTATTAGAGCTTAACAAATATTTCTCTAAATCTGCCTCAATTTTGTCTAACAAAACTATAGGTGCTTCTACTTCTCCATTTTTATTTGGGTTGGCTTCGGTAGTTTTTATACTTAACTCAGGCCTTACCCTTTGTCTTGTAATTTGTACCAAACCAAATTTACTTGGAGGTAATATTTTATGCTTTGTTCTATCCAAAGCCATTTGTTCTTTTAAATGCTGATACAATTTATTTCTGTTTTCAGCCTTGTGCATGTCAATAAAATCAACAACTATAATTCCTCCCATATCACGCAATTGTAACTGGCGTGCTATTTCTGTTGCTGATATTAAATTAACTTCTAAAGCAGTATCTTCTTGAGAGCCTGCTTTATTAGATCTATTTCCACTATTTACATCTATAACATGTAAAGCTTCTGTGTGCTCAATTACTAAATAAGCACCTCTACTCATAGAAACTGTTTTACCAAAAGACGTTTTTATTTGTCTTTCTATTCCAAATTTTTCAAAAATAGGAACATCAGAATTATAAAGTTTTACAATATTTTCTTTTTCTGGATAAATTTCTTGTAAATATTCTTTAATCTCTACTTTAAGAGTTTCATCATTTGTTACAATACTTGTAAAAGTCTCATTCATAATGTCTCTTAAAATTGAAGAAGCTCTATTTAACTCACTTAAAATTTTTGCTGGTGTGTTTGTGTTAGGTATTCTCTTACACATAGTTTTCCAACGATCTAAAGAATTTTGTAAATCTTTATCTAGTTCTGCAACTTTTTTGCCCTCGGCAACAGTTCTTAAAATAACACCAAAACCTTTAGGTTTAATGCTTTTCGCTAATCTTTTTAAACGTTCTTTTTCTTTTGGGTCTGCTATTTTTTGAGAAACAGAAACTCGGTTAGAAAAAGGAACTAAAACCAAATACCTACCTGCTATAGACAACTCAGAACTTAATCTGGGTCCTTTTGTAGAAATTGGTTCTTTTACTATTTGTACTAATAGGTTTTGCCCCGATTTTAGTACACTATTAATACTACCGTCTTTGTTAATGTCCGCTTCCTTTTGGAAGCTTTTTAAAGTGAATTCTTTATACTTACCTGTGCTTACTTTCTTAATGAATGCGTTTAATGAGTTTACCTGCGCACCTAAATCATGATAATGTAAAAATCCATCTTTTGGATATCCTACATTAACAAAGGACGCGTTTAAACCTGTTAACACTTTTCCTATTTTGGCTAAAAATATATCGCCAACAGAAAACTTGTTATCAGATGTTTCATTATTTAATTCAATAAGTTTTCCATCTCTTAATAAGGCAAAATCAATATCAGATGAATTTGAACGAATTATTAATTCTGTTTTCATGCTGAAATGGTTTTAGACTACACTTAATTGTGTAGATGGATTAATATTGTCAGGTATTATAAATACCGTGAGAAGATTTTTAGTTAATAACTAAATCTTCTAATGTCAATGAACTTTGTGTTAATTTTTTTTCGTCTAAATAATAAACGAAAAAGTAAGCTGATGCTTACTTTTTCTTGTGTCTATTTGCTCTAGCTCTTTTCTTTCTTTTGTGTGTAGAGATCTTAGCTCTCTTTCTTTTTTTACCACTTGGCATAATGTCTGTTGTTTTTTTAACCGATTAAGGTTTAGATTAATATTTTGTTATTTAACAGCTACTTTACTTTTTACTCCTTCCGTAAAAGTTTTAGCTGGCTTAAAAGCTGGAATATTGTGTGCTGGAATTTTAATTGTAGTATTCTTAGAAATATTTCTACCTGTTTTCTCTGCTCTAGTTTTGATGATAAAACTACCAAAACCTCTTAAATATACGTTATCTCCACTTTCTAATGCATCCTTTACTTCAGTCATAAATGCTTCAACAGTTGCTAAAACTTCTGTTTTTTCGATTCCTGATTTGTCTGAAATTTTTGATACGATATCTGCTTTCGTCATGTCTCTATATTTTTACTATATTTTTATTTATTTACTCCCAAAAATGCGGATGCAAATATATGATAATTAATCAATTCCAAAAAGATAAAGACTTAAATTTATGTGAATTTTATAATGTAATATTGCAATCCTATTTTTAATCAATGATTTTTTATAACACATTAATTTACTGGTATTTACAAAATAACCGAGAATTACCTTGGCGAAAAACTAAGAATCCTTACTTTATTTGGCTGTCAGAAATCATGCTTCAACAGACAAGAGTTGCGCAAGGTTTGGCCTATTATTTAAAATTTATAGAGACTTTTCCTACTGTTTTTCACCTTGCAAATGCAGATGAAAGTACTGTTTTAAAAATGTGGCAAGGTTTGGGATATTATTCTCGTGCAAGAAACCTTCATTATTCTGCAAAATTAATTGCTAACGAATTAAATGGAGAATTTCCATCAACTTATAAAGAAATTATAAAACTAAAAGGCATTGGAGATTACACCGCTTCTGCAATTTCATCAATCTGCTTTAATGAAGCCACTGCGGTTGTAGATGGAAACGTTTACAGAGTGCTTTCTCGCTATTACGGAATTAAAACACCTATTAATACATCTGCAGGAATTAAAGAGTTTAAAACACTAGCACAGTCTTTAATTGATAAAACACAACCTGGTACATTTAATCAAGCAATTATGGATTTTGGTGCAATACAATGCAAACCACAAAATCCGCTTTGCGATACTTGTCCTTTTTCTAGTAGTTGTGTTGCTTTAGAAAAACAGTTGATAAAAGAGCTACCTATTAAAGAGAGAAAAATAAAAGTTAGAAAACGTTACTTTAATTTTCTGGTAATAAAAACCAAAAATTATAAAACCATTTTATCAGAAAGAAAGGGTAAGGGTATTTGGCAAGGTTTATATCAATTTCCTTTAATAGAAAGTGAAAAAGTTATTAATAAGAATGAATTAGTAACATCCGAAAAATTTATCGACTTATTTCCTATTGAAACTACAATCTCTCTTTTTAATCAAAAAGAAATTGTACATAAATTATCTCATCAACATTTATATACCCAATTCTGGATTGTTGAAATAGAAAACCTATCTAAAGCAACTGTAAAATGGAATGAGATCGAAAAATACCCTGTTCCTATTTTAATCGCAAATTTCTTAGAAACATATCAATCTAAAAAGTAATTGATATTTTTATTACTTTTGATATAGAAATACACATCTTATGGCAGGAACGATAAATAAAGTAATTTTAATTGGTAATTTAGGTGATGACGTTAAAATGCATTATTTTGATGATCAAAACTGTGTAGGCCGTTTTCCTATTGCAACATCAGAAAGTTACACAAACAGACAAACCGGAGAAAAAGTTACCACTACAGATTGGCATAATCTTGTTGTAAGAAACGGGTTGGCTAAAGTGTGCGAAAAATACTTGACAAAAGGTGATAAAGTGTATGTAGAAGGAAAACTAAAAAACCGCCAATGGGAACAAGATGGTGTAAAACGTTATTCTACAGAGGTTGTAGTTAATGAAATGACCATGTTATCTAACAAAAAAAATACAGAAAATACTAATATTAACCCAGTTCAAAATCAAAAACCTGCTCCTGTTACTAAATCCATAGAAACAGAGGAAGAGGACGATTTGCCTTTTTAATTTAACTTAAACCTTAAAAATTGGACCCAGACCCCAAAATTTTATTTTTATTTTTTACAAGTATAGATTTATTAACTTCCTTTAATATAATCACACTAATCGCTTTGCTTATAAGTTCCGCTTTAGTGTCAGGCGCAGAAGTTGCCTTTTTCTCTCTTAATCAAACAGATTTAAATGAACTTTCTAACAACGGAAAAGAAGAAAACATTGTTGTTACCTTATTAGAAAAACCCAGAAAACTATTAGCCACAATATTAATAACTAATAATTTTATTAATATTTTAATTGTTTTATTATTTGCTTCTTTATCAGAAACATTTTTTGGTAGTTTTGATTATCAATTAAACCTAATTCTCTTTTCTATACCCATTCGTTTTTTATTAGAAATTGTTCTAATAACCTTTTTAATTTTACTTTTCGGAGAAGTTTTACCAAAAGTATATGCATCTAGAAATGCACTTAAATTTTCTAGAGTGATGTCTAAATTTATTCATTCAATAAGTTTTTTACTAACACCTTTTAGCTTGCCATTAATTACTTTGACAAAATGGATTGAAAAAAAATTAGGAAACAAAAACTCTAATTTTTCTGTAGAAACTCTGTCTCAGGCATTAGAATTAACTTCTGAAGGTGCAACTACAAAAGATGAACAAAAGATATTAGAAGGAATTGTAAATTTTGGTAATACAGAAACTGTGCAAATTATGAAACCTCGTATAGATATTTTTGCCTTATCAGACGATGAACCTTACGAAGCTGTTTTAGAGAAAATATTAAAAAACGGATATTCTAGAAATCCTGTTTATAAAGAAAATATAGACAATATTATAGGTGTTTTATATGCCAAAGATTTACTCGCACATTTAGACAAAACAACGTTTAAATGGCAAGATTTATTACGAGAACCTTTTTTTGTGCCAGAAAACAAAAAGTTAGATGATTTATTAGGTGATTTTAGAGAAAAGAAAAATCACTTAGCAATTGTTGTAGATGAATACGGAGGTACAAGCGGATTGGTAACTTTAGAAGATGTTATCGAAGAAATTGTAGGTGATATTAATGATGAATTTGATGATGAAGATCTATCCTACTCTAAAATTGATGCCAATAACTATATTTTTGAAGGTAAAATTACAATTAAAGATTTCTGTAGAGTTTTAGATAATGAAGACGAAGAAATTTTTGAAGAAGAAAAAGGAGAAAGCGAAACCTTAGCCGGATTTATTTTAGAAATTTCTGGTAAGTTCCCTAAAAAAGGAGAGAAAATAAACTTCAAAAATTATACATTTACAATAGAAGCGTTAGATAAAAAACGTATTAAACAAGTAAAAGCAACCAGAAATGCGTAACCTTTTTTTATTGATTTTTTTAACTCTTTTTCTTTCCTGTAAAGAAGATGTTTTACCAAAGCCTAAAGCTTATTTAAGTTTAGAATACCCGAAGAAAATATATAAAAATTTAGAAATCTATAGACCTTATAGTTTTAACATTTTAAATAACACTTCTGTTATTGACGAAAAAAATAATTGGATTACTATTAAATACCCTGCACTAAAAGCTTCTATAGATATTACTTACAGACCTGTAGAAAACAATTTAAAAGAACTATTAACAGAAGCAGAAAAATTAGTTTATAAACATGCTGTTAAGGCAGAACAAATTATACCTAAAGATTTTGTAAACCCTAAGAAAAGAGTTTTTGGTAGTTTGTATGAAATTACAGGAAACGCAGCTTCTAACCTGCAATTTCATGTTACAGACAGTACAAACAATTTTATAAAAGGTTCTTTATACTTTTACACAAAACCAAACTACGATTCTATTTTACCTGCAGTTGATTATATTAAAACTGATATTTTAGAATTGATAGAAACTTTAGAGTGGCAAAATTAATTTCTTAAACAATTTCCATTTTTTGTAATAAAAAAGAAGCATTCATATTTTTACATACTCCTTTTTTCATTGTATAATCAAAATGTAGTTCATTATTGGTAATTTCTGCATCAAAATAATAATTTTTCACACTAGAAAACTCATCTTCTAAGGCACATAAACTAACATCGTGCGTTGCTATAATTCCTGTAGATTTCGATTTTGTTAATTTTTCTACAAACCTTTTAGAGCCAATTGCTTTGTCTTTACTATTTGTCCCTTTTAAAATTTCGTCTAAAATGATAAAATATTTTTCTAATTTTATTTCATCAACAATAAACTTTAAACGCTTTAATTCTGAGTAAAAATAAGATTCATCATCTGTTAAAGAATCAGAAGTTCTCATACTTGTAATTAGCTTTATAGGATGATATTTAAAACGTTCTGCACAAACTGGTAAGCCACAATTTGCCATAACAATAGACAAAGAAACCGTTCTTAAAAAGGTACTTTTACCAGCCATATTTGCACCAGTTAAAATAAAAAATTGCTCGTCATCAATTAAAAAATCATTATCAACTCTTTTATCAACATTTAATAATGGGTGTCCTAAATTTGTAGATTTTATAATCTCTTTTTCTGATGAAATTTCTGGAAACACAAATTTTGGATGATTAAAATTAAAGTTTGCTAATGAATTCTGAGCATCAAAATAGGCAACAACTTCAAACCATTTTTCTACTGTGTGCTTGTAGTTTAAAATCCATTTTTCTACTTTACAAGCATTGTAAATTTCTGATAAAAACAAACCGTTACCAACTACAGAAATTAAAATATTATTACGTTGATCAAATGCGTCTAAAATCTTAGAAAATTCTTTAAAAATTACAGAAGCTTTTTTTTGTTCTGACTTAATAATTGCTTGTTTCTCTTTTAACATTTCTGATGTAAAAGTTTCGTTTTCTATTTCATCTAGTAATTGATGATATTGCCTAAAAGTCTCTCTTACATTACCTGTTTCTGAATATAAATTTTGAGTTTTTTTTACAAATGCTCCTGTAATAAAAAGGCCTATAAAAAACCATGCAGTTATAAATGAAAAAGCAATAAAATTAAAAGCTACTAAAACAATTAAAACTATAGAAACTATAGAAAACGAAATTTGAATTTTTGCTAAATATTTAGAAAAAACAGCAGTGTAATTAGAAATCCAATCTACTATTTCTTTAGAAGTATTTTTAACAGTAACCAAACTTGCTAAAGCAGAAAAATGTTGCCTCCAAGTTACTTTTTTAGAAAGCTCTTTTATTGTATTTTGCTTAGCTACAATGTTGGTTGTATTATTAACCGATAACGTATTTGCTAGAAGTAATTTCCCATCGTTTGTAGTAGTTCTGTTCATGTATTGAAAAAACGAACCTTTACCAAATAAATCAACATCATTACTATAATAATCTAATGGATTTATAAATTCTTCCCCAGTTTCTAAATCATAAAAATCACGATTTAAAACCTTAATTTCTGTAATATTAATTTTAATTTTAGCTTCTACAACTTCTTTATTTCTTTTGATTTTAGTGTGCGTTAACACCAAAAAAGAAAACAAAGCAATTCCTAAAAGAGCTACAATAAAAACATCTGGAAAATTACCAAAAGTTAGGTAAATTAAAAGGCCTGTCCCTAAAAAAACAGCAAATCTAAAAATTGCTAAATTGATTAATTTCTTTTTTAAAACGGCAGCTTCTTTTTCTAATTCCGTTTGTTGTTTTGTATAAAAATTGATCGGTTTTTTCATTAAATTTTATTTGTAGCTAGAAATTCCGCCTGTTAAACTCAACACTTTTAAATCTGGATATTTCTTTTTCAATTTTTCTGCAGCTTTGTAACTATTAATTCCTCTTTGGCAAACCATTACATAAATTTTATTTTTATCAACTTTAATTTTATCAACATCAAATGTAGTAATAGGAATCGTCTGCTGCACCTTAAAAGGCAATTTTAAATTTGATAAAACTGCAATAATTTCTAAATTAGAATCGTTTAATTTTTCTTTTAATTCTAAAGGTGATATTTGCCATTCTTGGTTTTGCCTGGCACAAATAGCATCAAAATATGTTTGAATTTTAAATACTTTAGCAATTTTATCTTTTAAAACAATCATTTTTATCCATTAGTTTTTCAACTCGTTTTTGGCAACTTCAAATTCTTCTGGCGTATTTATATTTCTGATAAAAGTATCGTCGATTTCTACAATTTCTATATCAGAATTAATCAACATTTTACGCGGACAAGAATATCCTTGCGCCAAATATTGTAATAAAATTGGATATGCTTTCGGCTCATAAATAGTAATTAAAGGTTCCGGAAAATCTTTTCCTTTTCCCTGAATAGCAGTTGCTGCTTTACTCGGGTTTCTATGTTTTAAAACCAACTGAATAATTTCTTCATTTACAAAAGGTACATCTGTTGCCAACACAAACCAAGCAGCATTTGGGTCTTTTTGAAACGCAGAACAAATACCGCCAAAAGGACCTAAATTGATAAATTTATCTGATATTTCATCATCATTACTGTTGTCATCACGAGCGAAGTCGAAAGGTTGAACAGAATAAAATGTTTCTAAATTTTGGTTTTCAAGCAATATTTTAACGTATTCTTTTTGAGGTTTTCCAAAGTAATTGAGTTCAGATTTATCTGTTCCCATTCTTGTACTTTTTCCGCCAACTAAAACCAAGCCTTTTACAGGTGCAATTTTTTCTTGAATTAAATTATTAATGTGATTTGCAATTTGATCAACCTCATCAATTGTATAACAAGTTATGTTTTTTATCTGAGGATATTTTTCTTCTAAAAAGTCAAAATATTTAGTTTCTGATTTTAATTTTACCACAAACTGAATACGATCTAATTGTTCTAATCTTTTTAATACTGAAGCTTCTTTTGCTTCATCTAAAATTAATATTTGTTTTGCTCCCTGATAATGATTCCCATTGATAAAAACATAATCAAACTGCGCAAAATCTAAACGCTGTTGAAACTTATTTATGTTACCAGAAGTTGTTATTTGTACATTTCCTTCGTGATGAAAAACATATTCTGATAAACTATTTTTCTCTACATTTTTTGCATGAGAAGCATCAAAATAGGCCAATTTATAATTAGCTAATTTTTGAGAAATTTTTGAAACTAAATCAGAAATAACATCACAGTTTGTGCCCAAAATTGCAATCTCATTTGGCGCAAAATTATCATTATTTCTTCTTTCTAAATTGGTATGTTTTCTGTGTTTAGTCATTTTTAATATCAGATTTTCCTCCTGTTTTTTCTAATAATTTCACTTCTTTAATCACCATTTTTTGACTGATACTTTTACACATATCATAAATGGTTAAACAAGTTATATTTGCTCCTGTTAACGCTTCCATTTCTACACCAGTTTTACCAGTTATCGTAACTTTACAAAGAACTTCAATATTTTCTGAGTCGATAATAGTAATATCAACATCTACTCCATTAATTAATAAAGGATGACACATAGGTATCAACTCTGATGTTTTTTTAACACCTTGAATTCCGGCAATAATTGCTGTTTGAAAAACAGGTCCTTTTTTAGTGATTAACTCATCATTTGTAAAATGAGCAATAACTTCTTTTCCTAAAAACATGGTTGCTTTTGCAATTGCCGTTCTTTTGGTAATTTTCTTATCAGAAACATTTACCATTTTAGGATTGTTTTTTTTATTGATGTGTGAAAAATCGCTCATTATCTGTATTCTATTGTTCTCGATACAAATTTGTTCATTCTTCACAAATTCACTCGAACTGACAACAATTATTAGGAATTCTTATAACATCTTGTCATTTCGAGTGAAATTCTTTTTTCAAGAATTTTGTATCGAGAAGTTTTTAATTATTTAAAATTTCTTCTTCGCTAAATTAGGAAGTTTTTCATATTCATTATTAATCAAAGCTTCTTTTTTAGCTTTCGACCATTTTTTTATTTGCTTTTCTGTGTCTATAGCAAATCCAACATCAGAAAATTCAGCATAAAAAACTAATTCAAGTGGTCTTCTTTTATAAGTATAACTTTCTTGATGTTTTCCTTGTTGATGTTCAAAGAATCTTTTTTCTAAATTAGAAGTTATTCCTGTGTAATACATTATATCAACACATTTTAGAATATAAACATAATAGATTTTCATTATTTCAATTTAAAAATGTTCTTGATACAATTTTTTTCGTTCCTCAAAAACTCACTCGAACTGATAGAATATTTTCACTATTGTTCATAATTAACTACACATTATCACTTCGAGTGAAATTCTTTTTTCAAGAATTTTGTATCGAGAAGTTTTATGTTTTTCTAATCTGTTCTCGATACAATTTTTCTTCCTATGTCAGAAAAATCACTCGAACTGACAGTGTGTTAGTTAGTTTATAAAAACTACACTATCTATATCTAATTATCAGATAAACTTCTCCCTTCTTAAACTCAATTTTATCATTTGATAATTGAATAAAAGCATCGGTTTTTACCAAACTTGCTAAATCTCCAGAACCATTTCCTTTGATTGGAAAAGCTACTAAATGTCCGAATTTACTTTCTAATTTTACTTGCAAAAAATATTCTAAATTAGGTTTAAAGGAAACATCTTCTCCTAAAATAGCGGTTTCTTCTTTGGTTTCTATATCAACAGATTTGTAATACCAAGGATAAAAATACGCTAAACAATTTACAAAGGTAGAAATTGGATTCCCTGGAAATCCGAAGATATTACAATCACTAGTTTTCCCATAGAAAAATGGTTTTCCGGGTCTTTGTGCTACTTTATGAAACAGTTTTTCTACTCCTAATTCCTTAAAAACTTCTGGTAAAAAATCATATTTTCCTTTGCTTACTGCTCCACTAAAAAGCAAGACATCATATTCTTGTAAATAACTTTCTATTTTAGATTTTAAAATTGGTTTATCATCTGTAATATGAGCCGTTTCTGAAGGAATATTTAATCTTTCTAACAAAGAGACTAAGGTAAACACATTACTTCTTCTAATCTGATGTTCTAACGGAATTTCATCAACTCCAACCAACTCATCACCTGTAGAAACAATCATTACTTTTGGTTGCTTTGCAACTTTTACTTTTGATTTACCAACAGTTGCTAAAACTCCAATTTCTGCAGCAGAAATTATTGTATTTTCTTCAATTAATACATCTCCTATTTTTCCGTCTTTTCCTTTTTGATGCACATTTTGACTGTAGTAGACCGTTTCTGTATTAATTGTCGCTATTCCGTTTTTGATAGTTACATCTTCATATCTAATAACCGTATTTGCATTGTTTGGCAACACTGCACCTGTCATTACCTCAATACAATTTTCAGCATTATTAAGTGTAATTTGTTTACTTCCTGCAGCTTGAATCCCTTCTACTCTAAAAGTTAATTGTCTGTTCGAGCGCAGTCGAGAACTAAATTCTTTAAAATCAATGGCAATTCCATCCATAGAAACTCTATTGAATGGTGGAAAATCTCTATCTGCAGTAATTTCTTCTTTTAAAATTCTACCAACAGATTTTATAAACGGAATTTTTTCAACTCCAAAATTCTGAGTTGAGTTTAAAATAATATTTTTTGCTTCTTTTACTGAAATCATAATTACCCACCAATTGTACTCATACTTTCAGAAGCTCCACCATCTTTTCTATTTGCTTCTGCAATAAAACCATTTTCTGGTTTTTGTTTTACTAAAGATAAAAAGAGTTCTTTTAAATCATCATTAGAAGCTCCTTTTCTTATAAAATCTCTTAAATTAAACACTCCATCATCAAACAAACAGTTTTTAAAAGTTCCTGTTGATGTTATTCTAATTCTGTTACAATCATTACAGATTGTTCTTGTAAATGCCGGAATAATTCCAAAAGTCCCTAAATGATTCTCAACTTTATAATTTCTAGAAGTAGATGATTTTTCTGACTGAATCTCTGCAACATCAAACTCCGTTTTTACTTCATTTAAAATCTTCTTAAACGTCCAGTTTTCTTGTACATCACGTTGCCCTTTTCCGTTAAAAGGCATTTCTTCAATAAACCTTACGGCCACATTTTTATCTTTTGTTAATCTTACAAAATCTACAATTTCATCTGTATTAAAACCCGATTGTACAACAACGTTTAACTTTAAATTTAAACTACTTTTTTCTAGTAATTCAAAGGTTTTATATACCTCTGGATATACATCTCTCCTAGTAATTTTCGCAAACTTTTCTCTATCTAAACTATCAATACTTAAATTGATGTTTTTTACTTTCTTAAGCTTTTCAATTTTATCAATATGATGAGAAATTAGTGCGCCGTTTGTGGTAATATTTATGGCATCTAACAAGTCATTGTAAGACAACATTTCTAAAAATCCTACAAAATCTTTACGCACAAAAGGTTCACCACCTGTTAAACGCACTTTATTAACACCTAATTCTGTTAATACACGAATTAAGCGATACATTTCTTTAAAGGTAAGTAACTCTTGCCTTGGCACAATATCTATTCCGTGAGCAGGCATACAATATTGGCAACGCAAATTACAACGATCGGTTACTGCCAATCGTACATACTCTATTTGTCGTCCAAAATTGTCTTTTAAATTGCTCATTTAATTGGGTAATTTCTTACTTAATACCCCATAAAGTAAGGTTCCTAAAAGTGCTCCAATCAATAAAATGATTGCAGGAATTAATTTAAAACCAAGTATTACAAAAATGGGTGCAGCACAGGCGCCAGAAATTCCCCAACCTAATCCAAAAAACGTTCCTCCTAAAAGAGTTCTTATAAAACCTTTTTCTTTTGGTTTTGGTACAATTTTATTTCCGTTGATATCTTTTATTTTTCCATTTTTAAAAAGCTGCATAAAAACCATCGAAATCACAACAGCTCCTCCAATAATCCCAAACATATGAAAAGACTGAAACTTAAACATTTCGTAAAAACGAAACCAAGAAATTGCCTGTGTTTTACTTAAAACGATAGCAAAAAAAATTCCTAATAATAAAAATTTGATGTTTTTCATACCTAAAATAAAATTGGAATTATAAACCAAGTAGCAATAATACCACCTATAAAAAAGCCAATTACAGCTAATAAAGAAGGAATTTCTAAATTACTTAGACCTGTAATTGCATGACCAGAAGTACAACCACCAGCATAACGTGTACCGAAGCCAATTAAGACTCCTGAAACGATTAATATTAAAAAACCTTTTAAAGAAAAGACAACCTCTTCACTAAAGATTTCATCAGGAAAATATTGATTTCCTACATTAGCAAATCCTAAATCTGTTAATTCTTGTACTGTTTTTGGATTTAAATCTATGCTTTTATCAGGAGTTAAAAAATATGCAGAAATAAATCCACCAATAATTAAACCTATAACAAACATTAATGCAAAATCTCGATCTTTCCAATCTTTTTTAAAATAATCAGAAAATTTATCAGCTCCAGCAATCGTACATAAAGTTTCAAAATTTGTGGATGCTCCAAAATTTTTACCAAAATAAAAATACAACAATAAAGAAATTGCTATTAACGGGCCGCCAACGTACCAAGCCCAAGGTTGTAATATAAAATCCATTTTTAAATTTTATCTTTTAAATAATTCATCACTAATTTTGTTGCACCAAGATGGTCTTTAATATATCTTTTATTAATTTCTCCTGTTAATTTTCTAAAACCTTCATCTTCTTTTAAATTGATGAAATTCTGGGTAAATTCTTCTTGATTTTTGATTGAAATACAACCACCAATCTTCACCAAATCTACAGCTTCTTTAAATTTGTCGTAATTATTTCCAATCACTACAGGAATTCCGAAAGTTGCTGGTTCTAAAATATTATGCAAACCCGTTTTTAAACCGCCACCAACATAAGCCAAATCTGCAGCAGCATATATTTTAGTTAAAATACCAATGGTATCAATAATAAAAACTTGATATTCTGCTAAATTTTTATCCGCTTTAGCGGAAAATAAAACTGTTTTTTTATGGATTGATTTCTGTAATTCTAAAACTGCTTCTTGTTTGATATTGTGCGGCGCTATTATAAACTTTTCATCTTCGGATGCTTTATTATTGATATAATTTACCAATAATTCTTCATCTTCTTGCCAAGTGCTACCTGCAACAATGGTATATTTATTGTCTTTAAATTGATTGATAAAATCTAATGAATTGTCTTGATTTAAAATTTTAGAAACTCTATCAAAACGTGTATCACCAGCAATGGTTACATTTTTAAAATCGATGGAATTCAATAAGTTTTTAGAATTTTCATCTTGCACAAAAAAGTGATGAAAAGCTTGTAACGATTTTCGCATAAAATCTCCATAACTTTTAAAGAACAATTGTTTTTCTCTTAAAATTCCTGAAACTAAAATAGTTGGAATTTCTTGTCTTTTTAATTCATTTAAAAGATTTGGCCAAAATTCATATTTTATAAAAATAGCAAATTCAGGGTTTACAATTTCTACAAATTTTTTAGCATTGGATTTAGAATCTAAAGGAAGGTAACAAACCACATCTGCCAAATTATAATTTTTTCTAATTTCATATCCCGAAGGAGAAAAAAAAGTAACTAAAATTTTATAGTGTTTATAGTCTTTTTTTAGTTCTTCTATAATTGGCCTTGCTTGTTCAAATTCACCTAAAGAAGCTACATGAAACCAAATTGTTTTTTTATTCTTTAAAGTAGAAATTTTAGAAAATGTTTCTTTTCTTCCATCAACAAAAATCTTTATTTTTTTATTGAAAAGTGCGATAATAGGTAATAATATTGAAGCTTTAAAAACTAATAAGTCGTACAAAAATTTCATAGCCGCAAAAGTAATAAAAGAACTCTGTATAGCAGTCTTAAAAAAATAGATAAAAAAAAGTCACTCTTTATCTGAGTAACTTTTTTTTTAAAAATAGGATTTATAAAGAAAAATCCAAATTAAATATTAATGTCCCCCAACATTATATTTTTTTAGCTTTGCAAAGCTAACTAATTTTTAAATCATTTACTATAATTTTGTTCTAAACAACACCAACTTTGTTCTAAAAGCATTTATAAATCACTTATTCTTCTTATCAATCCTTCTTTAAAAGTTTTTCCTATTGGTATATCTTCTTTTCTTCTAATTTTTAGAGAATTATTTTTAACTTCTGATACATATTTAATATTTACGGCAAAACTTCTTTGAACTCTAATAAAATTACTATTTAAACTATTAAGAACATCATTTAAACTTCTTCTTAATAAAATCTTTTTATCATTAGCTAAAAACAGCTCTACATAAACATGAGAACTTTTTAAATATAAAATATCATCGAATTTAATTTTTATATAGACTCCTTTTTCTTTTACAAAAATAGCATCTCTTTCTCGACTTTTATAATCATCTTTTTCGCTTAAAGAAAAATTATGTAAAGCTATTTCTATAGATGTATAAATTTCTTCTTTAGAAAAAGGCTTTACTAAAAATGCTGGTGGTCTTACTTCTTTTGCTTGATTTAATGTTAACGAATCTGAATTTGATGTTAAAAATATAAAGG
This sequence comes from Polaribacter sp. Asnod1-A03, assembly GCF_045063585.1. Classification (NCBI taxonomy): domain Bacteria; kingdom Pseudomonadati; phylum Bacteroidota; class Flavobacteriia; order Flavobacteriales; family Flavobacteriaceae; genus Polaribacter; species Polaribacter sp. Asnod1-A03. Next base: position 3,063,598 of record NZ_JBEFOE010000009.1, read on the forward strand.
GAAAATGAAAATCTTCTCTAATTCTTCTTGCAACATCAATCCCAGTCTTTTTTCCTGATAATTGTATATCTAAAATAGCTATATCTGGTTTATCGCTGATTATTGTTTCTATTGCTTCTGTATAACTTATTGCTGGCTCTAATGCTTCGTAACCCAATTCTTCTAAAGTATCGCAAATACTATCTGCTATAATAATTTCGTCTTCTACTACTAAAACTTTTACTTTATCCATTAAAAAATATAACTTATCAGATTAATCTACCAATTGTCTTGTATGTATATCTTTAAATAAGATTTCAAAACGAGCTCCATTATCATTCGTTAAATTTAACTTACCATGCAATTGTTTTACCAATCTATTTACCAAACGTAAACCTAAACTTCTAGTCTTTTTAATATCAATATCATCAGATAAACCAGGTCCATTATCTTCTATTATCAATTTAAAATTTTCATCATTTTCTTTGTTGATAGAGATAGATAAAGTATTCTCTTTGTCTTTATTAAAAGCGTATTTATAAGAATTTGTAATTACTTCGTTAATTATTAAACCTAAAGGAATTGCGGTATCTACATCAAAACTCATGTTTTCTGATTTAATTGATGTATCTATTATATTATCCGATTTAAAAAGAGAAGACAGTTCTTTAACAAGTAAATGTATATACTCATCAAAATCTACCAAACCAGTTTCATTTTGATATAATTTTTGATGAATCAATGCCATAGACTTTACTCTATTTTTACCTTCATTAGCTAATTCTAAAGCCTTTTCATCTTCAATACCCCTACTTTGTAATTCTAATAAACTAGATACAATCTGAAAATTATTTTTTACCCTATGATGAACCTCTTTAACTAACAACTCTTTCTCTTTTAATGCTTTACGAATTAAACTGTTTTTTTCTGTAAGTTGTTTAGATTGTTTTTTTATTTTTCTTAAAACCAGTAATGCTATAAAAAATAAAACAAAAGCTAATAAAGCTATAATACCGTATAAAGTTGTTCTTTCTTTTTCATGTTCAATCTCTTGCTGCTTACCTTTTAATGCTTGTGCTGTTTTGTATTCAGCCAAAGATTCCGATAAATCTTTAGAATAAATATCTTTTATTAAATTTATTTGAATATTTTTATATTCAACTCCTTCTTTATAAAAACCATGAGAAACCAAAGCGTTAGAAGAAGCTGCTATTAAATTAGCAAAATCATGATGATTTAAATCTTTACCTAAAGCTCTAAATTTCTCTACTAATTCAAGAGTATTATTTACATCAAATTTATTTAAAACCTCTTTCATTTGAGGAGAGTCTGTTTTAAGTTTATTTACAAACTTAGCATATAAATAATAAGAGTGAAGTTTCGACCAATCCCCTTGATACATCTCATCCAATAAGCTCTTTACTCTTACATTATTTCCCCCTTTGTAAATATAAGCATCTATTAAATGATCAATTGTACTATTATAATAAGGTGATTTTCTTTCTAATTCATTCTCTATCCTAAGACTTTCTTCACTTGCATCAATATATTCTTGAAGTTTATTCTCTAACATTAGAAAATCTGTTAAATGATATAAAAAAGCTACTTGTAGTGGTTTGTCATCTATTTTTTTTGCAATATCCAAACTCTCTAGAGTCAACTTCTTTCCATTTTCAATATCTTTCTGAATCAAAAACATTACTATTGGATGTGTTGTAATCCTTGTTTTTGCCCTCAACACATCTACATCCTTAATATTAAATTTTTCTATATAAGATTCTAGTTTTTCTTGCTCAAAAGAAGCCTCTTCTAAACCTATTCGATTTCTCAGTTCAGAAACTTGACCCCATTTTATTTTTACATAATCTAAATTTATTTTTTTTTCTGTTGGTTCTTCGATAAACTCATTAATATAATTAGATACTTTTAAATATTTAATGGATTGTTTATTGGTAGTACTAGAGGTAAATCTATAGAGGTCTTCATAAGAAATGAACTCTTTATTTACTATTTTTGATAAAATAGAATTATAATCATTACTTTCTAGTTGAGGTAAAAAAATAGCTGCAGAGTCTAATTTTTGTTCTAAAATAAAGACCTCAATTTTTTTAACAATTTCTTTTTCAGGAAGTTTATTTTCTTGAGCACCAAAGCTCATCAAAAACAAGAAATAGAAGAATAGGGTAAATAAAGAATTTCTCATGTAGTAAGGGAATAAACTAGAAATATACTATAAAAATTATAAATAAAAACGCTCAAACAAATTAATTTGTTTGAGCGTTTTAAATATGTTTAAAGTTTTAATTCCTTATACTTCAAAAGGAGTAATAGAGACATAAGATCTATTATCTTTTTTCTTACGGAATTCTACAACACCATCAACTTTTGCATGTAAAGTATGATCTTTACCCATGTAAACGTTTTCTCCTGGATTATGAGTTGTTCCTCTTTGGCGAACAATAATGTTACCTGCAATTGCAGCTTGTCCTCCAAATATTTTTACACCTAGACGTTTCGATTCTGATTCTCTACCATTCTTCGAACTACCTACACCTTTTTTATGTGCCATGTTATTGAGTTTTTATAGGTTAAAGTTAAATTTAACAGAATTATTTTTCAATTCCTCCGTCTAATCTATCTTGTAATTCTTTTAATTCATCCCACTTACCTTCTGCAGCTAAACCAGCTTGCTTTGGCCAAGTAGTAGTAACAATATGAGATAATCTAGAACTAGCTTCAGTTAAGATTTCACTCAATTTAGTTGCATCTGCTTTTGCCACTTTAGCAAAAGTATCTAAACCTGCGCTTACTAAAGCCTCTGCAGCTTTAGGTCCTGCACCTTCAATTTTCTTTAAGTCATCTGCTTTTGCAGCTTTTTTAGGAGCAGCTTTTGCTTTTGTTGCTTTTTTAGCACCAGAAGCAGCAATAGATTCAATTTGAATCTCACTTAAGTATTGTCTGTGTCCATTTTTCTTTTGGTAACCTTTTCTTCTTTTCTTTTTGAAAACGATTACTTTATCACCTTTTAAGTGACCTAAAATTTTGGCCGTTACTGCGGCTCCTTCTATAGCTGGGGCGCCAATAGTTACTGCTCCTTCATTATCAAGTAAAAGAACATTATCAAAAGTTACTTCTGATCCTTCTTCCCCTTGTAAACGATGAACGTATACCTTTTGGTCTTTTGCTACTTTAAACTGCTGCCCTGCTATCTCTACGATTGCGTACATACTAATTGTTTTGCGTATTTATACTAATTGTTTGCATTAACTTACTGAAAATGCGGGTGCAAATATATACATATTTAATAACTTAACCATATTTTTATTAAACAATTAAATCATAATCAACAAAATAAACCATTCATAAACGTTTTATTCTATTGAATGTTTATATTTATGATACGTAAATATAAATTACTTGGTAGTTATGTAACACTTTACCCAAAAATGCGTCAAACAAATTGTTAATTATTAATCCATAAAAATAGTATATGAAGAAAAGTATTTTATCTCTTGCTTCTGCTTTTTTAGTTGCATTTTCTGCAAATGCTCAAAAAGTAGAGTTTGAAGAGTATGACTTAAGTAATGGAATGCATGTAATTTTGCATCAAGACAACTCTGCTCCCGTAGTTACAACCTCTGTAATGTACCACGTGGGTGCAAAAGACGAGCAACCAGACAGAACTGGTATGGCACATTTTTTTGAGCATTTATTATTTGAAGGTACAGAAAACATTGACAAAGGTGAATGGTTTAAAATTGTTTCTTCTAACGGAGGTAAAAACAACGCCAATACTACTGATGACAGAACTTATTACTACGAAGTTTTCCCTTCAAACAATTTAGAATTAGGTTTATGGATGGAGTCCGAACGTTTATTACATCCAATTATCGGACAAGAAGGTGTTGATACCCAAAATGAAGTTGTAAAAGAAGAAAAAAGATTAAGAGTAGACAACCAACCTTATTCTCGTTTTTTAGAATATGTAAAAAAAGAAATTTTTAAAAAACACCCATATAAAGGAACAACTATTGGAGAAATGGAACATTTAGATGCTGCAACTCTAGAAGAATTTTTAGCTTTTAATAAAAAGTTTTACGTACCTAATAATGCAACTTTAGTTGTTGCAGGAGATATTGATGTTGCTATTGCAAAGAAAATGATTGAAAATTATTTTGAACCAATTCCTCGTGGTGCAGATATTAAAAGAACTGTAATAAAAGAAGATCCTATTACAGAACCTATTGCTGCAACCGGCTACGACCCAAATATTCAAATACCTGCAGTAATGACGGCATACAGAACGCCCTCTATGAAAACAAAAGATTCTAGAATTTTAGATATGATTTCTTCTTATTTAAGTACTGGTAAAAGCTCTGTATTGTATAAGAAGTTAGTTGATACTAAAAAAATGGCTTTACAAGCAGGTGCAATTAACTTAAGTCAAGAAGATTACGGAACATATATTATTTTTGGTTTACCACAAGGAGAAACTAAGTTAACTGATATTGTTTCAGAAATTGATGAGGAAATTGTAAAATTACAAACAGAGTTAATTTCAGAAAAAACGTATCAAAAACTTCAAAATCAATTCGAGAATCAATTTGTAAATTCTAATTCTAGTGTAGAAGGAATTGCAAACTCTTTAGCTAGATATAATGTATTATACGGAGACACAAATCTAATTAACACAGAAATAGACATTTATCGTTCTATTACTCGTGAAGACATTAGAGAAGTAGCTAAAAAATATCTAAACCCTAATCAAAGATTAACTTTAGAGTATTTACCAAAAAAATAACTAACAAAAGACATATACAATGAAAAAACAGATAATATCACTTATCGCACTTATAGCAATGTCTTTTGCTACAACTGCACAAATAGATAGAAGCGTACAACCTAAACCAGGACCAGCCCCAAAGGTTCAATTAGGTAAATCAGAAAAATTTACTTTACCCAACGGCTTGCAAGTAATTATGGTAGAAAACCATAAACTACCAAGAGTATCTGCTAATTTAACTATAGATAACCAACCTGTAGTAGAAAGTGAAAAAGCAGGAGTTTCTAGCATTATGGGGAGTTTATTAGGTAGAGGTACAAGTAACATTACTAAAGATGAGTTTAACGAAAAAGTAGATTTTTTAGGAGCTGGAGTTAATTTTTACAGTTCTGGTGCTTCTGCAAGATCATTAACAAAATATTTTCCGGAAATAATAGCTTTAATGGCTGATGGTGTTAAAAATTCTCAATTTACTCAAGAAGAATTTGACAAAGAAATTAAAATTACGTTAGACGGATTAAAATCTGATGAAAAAAACGTTACTAGCACTGCCAGAAAAGTAGAAAATGCTTTATTATATGGTAAAAATCATCCTTACGGAGAATTTATTTCTAAAGAAACGATTAACAATATTACTTTAGAAGATGTTAAAAATAATTACAATACCTATTATAAGCCAAACAATGCTTATTTAATTATTGTTGGAGATATTAACCCAAAAGCAACTAAAAAATTAGTAAAAAACTTGTTTAAGAAATGGGAAAAAAGTGATATACCAGAAATTGCTTTTCCAAAACCAGAAAACGTTTCTAAAACAGAAATAAATTTTATCAACATGCCAAATGCAGTACAATCAGAAATTGTAATTGCAAATAACATCGATTTAAAATTAGGCGATAAAGATTATTACGCTGCATTATTAGCAAATAACATTCTTGGTGGTGGTGGAACTGCACGTTTATTTATGAATTTACGTGAAGACAAAGGTTATACCTATGGTTCTTATTCTAGCCTTAGACAAAGTAAAATTGCTGCTAGTTTTAGAGCAACAGCAAGTGTACGTAACAATGTTACAGATAGTTCTGTGGTAGAAATTAAAAAAGAAATTGATAAAATTAAAGATGTAAAAGTTTCTGAAGAAGAATTAAAAAATGCAAAAGCTAAATATGTAGGTAATTTTGTTATGGAAGTTCAAAAACCAGCAACTGCAGCAAGTTATGCTTTAAATATTGCACGTTATAATTTACCATCAGATTTTTACGAAAACTATTTATCAAACATTAATGCCGTTACTGTAGAAGATGTACAAAATGCAGCTTCAAAATATTTTAAGAGTGATGAAGCTCGTATAATTATTACCGGTAAAGCAATTGAAGTGTTAGATAACTTAGAAAAAACAGGTTATACAATCAATTATTTTGATAAAAACGGAGATGCTACAGGAAAACCAGAAATGACACTTCCAATTCCTGATAGAGTCACTAAAGAGACTGTTATTAACAAATACTTTAAGGCAATTGGTGGAGTAGAAAAAATTAAAGCCGTAAAAACAACTTTTGCAACTTATGAAGCAAGTGCAATGGGTCAAACTCTTTTAATTTCTGAAAAAAGAAATGCTACTAATTTCTCTAGCGAAATTAGCGTTGGTGGTAATGTAATGATGAAAGTATTAACACATAAGGATGGTGTTAGTACTAACGGACAAGCTTTACCTGATAATATTGCATCAGAAATGACACATACTTTAGGTACTTTCCCAGAGTTAGGCTTGCTAAATAATAATGAAACTTTATTAACTAGCATCGAAAAATTAGATGGTAAAGATGTTTACGTACTTTCTAAAAAAGGGACAATAGTTTCTACATCTACTTATTTTGATGTAAAGACAGGTTTAAAAGTAAAAGAAGTTCAAACAATGGCTATGGGAGGTAAAATTCAAAATCAAGAAGCTACTTTTAGCGATTACAAAGATTTTGACGGAATTATGTTTCCAACAAAAAAATCTGGAAGTATGGGACCTCAAAAAATTGAATCTACTTTAGTTTCAATAAAAATTGATGAAGGGGTTTCTGAAGAAGATTTTAAATAAGAAACTTTTTTTAATATAAAAAAGGGTGAAAACAGGTTGTTTTCACCCTTTTTCTTTACAAGAATTTTCACAAAATTGTATAAAACATTAAAAGTCATTTCTTTTATTAATAAATTTGTAACATAATCTTTATAATATACAATAATGAAAATTCAAAAAATATTATTTTCTCTTACTATTACCTGTTTCCTTCTAACAGCATGTAAAAACGAACCTAAAAAAGAAAAATTACCGGTTAAAAAAGAAAATGTTTCTTTAGCTATTTCTGGTATGACTTGCGAAATTGGTTGTGCAAAAACTATTCAATCTAAATTATCTAAAAAAGAAGGTGTTATAGACGCTAAAGTTATTTTTACAGATAGTATTGCCAATATAGAATTTGATGCAAATACAACCTCTAAAAAAGATTTAGCAGCTTTTGTTAGCGGAATTGCTGGTGGCGAATTATACAAAGCATCTATTGCTCCTAAAAAAATAGCTCACACATGTACAGAAGATTGTAAAGAAACTTGCATAAACAAAACAGCAGCTACAGAAACAGAAAAAGCTTGTTGCTCTTTAAATGAAGACGGAACAACATTTTGTAAAGAAAATTGTAAAATGGCGTGTTGTACAGATAAAGCAGCAGCCTAAACTAAAAATTAATTTTAAAAAAAAGAGCAGACTTAAACAAGTCTGCTCTTTTTTTTGCGTTAAAACTATTTTTTATTACAGTTCATCATTCAATTTGGTTAACATTATTAAGCCTGTCTTAAATAGCAAATAACACATACAAATTAGCTATTCTAAATATAGCACTTACATATACAGTTAGTATTAGATTATATTCACTAAAATAATACATTAAACCTCTGATTAAGTCCCAGAACTACAAAGTATATCTAAAACAAAAAGCAGGCTTAAAGCCTGCTTTTTATATATTCTAAAACCTTTTTCGATTATAAACCTGCATTAATCCAAGACCAAGTAGAAATATCTACTTGAGTACCTGTATTGTATTCACCTGTTAAAGTTGCAGCAACACCATCAATTACAACGTTAGCTAAAGGACCATCATCTCTCATATCTATGTTAGTTTCATAACCTTCTAAATATAAGTTAGAAATAGTTCCTCCAGAAGTTGCTTTAAATTGTAATGCTGTACCACCAACAGTAGAAATTGCTGTTATGTTAGTAAAAGCAGGGTTTCCGTTTGTTTTATCTCCTTCAAATGCGGTAGAGAAACCTTCTACTGTATGAGAAATATAAGCATTTGTTACAGAACCAGACCAAGACTCCGTCCAATCAATAGCATCATCACTATTATTTTCTAAATATAAGTTAGAAACTGAAACAGTACCACCAAAGAACTCAACACCATCATCATCTCCATTTATTACAGAAACATTTTCTACTGTAGTTCCTGATCCAACAGCATAAAAAGATACACCATTATACTGAGATTCAGAATTAATTTGAGCACCAGTACCTTTAATTACTAAATATTTAATAGAACCAGAACTGTCAGCATCATCAGTTCCACCATAAATAAATCCACCTATTTCTGCTTCTGCATCTACACCTGCACTAGTTGTAGCATTACCACATAAAGTAAGACCTCCCCAATCTCCAGGCTCACCTGCAGAAGAAGACATTACAACTGGGTTATCAGCAGTACCTTGTATATCTATTTCACCACCTTTTAAAACTGCAATATAAACACCTGTACCACCATCTCTAGCAGTAATTTTAGTTCCTGCCGGTATCGTTAATTTGCCACCGTCTTGTACAATATAAGAAGAGCTTAAAGTGTAAGCAATAGAAGCATCTAATGTTACATCACCTGTAACAGCACCCTGTAACAAGTTGGTATCAAAAGAAACATCAGTATCAACCCAAGGGAAATCTGAAGCACTTACTGTAGATACAGCAGAAGTACTTAAAGAATAAAAATAACCATCTGTTGCTGGATCTTCATTTAATGCAACTGGAGAGTAACCATCTGTAAAAGTAACGTTAGTAACATCTCCACCATCTTTCATATCTAAATCAATATCATAACCAACTAAAGAAAGTCCAGAAATAGTACCTCCAGAAGTAGCTTTAAATTGTAATGCAGTACCACCAACAGTAGAAATTGCTGTAATATTATCAAAAGTTGGGTTACCATTAGCTTTATCTCCTTCAAAAACAGTAGAAAAACCATCTTCTGTATGAGAGATATAAGCATTTGTTATGTTACCACTCCACTCTTCTGTCCAATCAATTGCATCATCTTGAGTATTTTCTACATATAAGTTAGTTACAGAAACAGCACCTCCAAAAAACTCTACACCATCATCTGCTCCATTAAGTACAGCAATGTTGCTTACAGAAGTACCAGAACCTACTGAGTAAAAAGAAATTCCGTTATATTGAGATTCTGCATTAATTTGTGCACCAGTACCAGCTATTTGTAAGTAAGAAATAGATCCTGAATTATCAGTATCATCTGTACCTCCATAAATAAAACCTCCAACTTCAGCTTCAGCATCAACACCTGCACTTGTAGTTGCATAACCACAGATAGTTAACCCCCCCCATCCATTAGCTTCTCCTGAAGCAGTAGAAATAACTACTGGGCTAGACTCTGTTCCATTAATATAAATTGCTCCTCCTTGTAAAACTGCAATATAAACATCTGTACCACCCTCTGTTGCTTGAATCTTAGTTCCTGCAGGTATAGTAAATGTATAACCTTCTGGAATGATAAAAGAAGATGTTAATTGATAAGAAACACTAGAGTCTAAAGTATAATCTGTATCTAATGTTCCATTTAAAATACCAGCTTCTAAGTTTTCTTGAACACCAGAAGTAGGTATAACTATTGGATCGTCGTTTTTACAGCTTGCAAAAAACATAACGAAAGCTAAAGCTAAGAAACCTAAATTATTAAAAATTGATCTTTTCATTTTTATTTTATATTGTTATTATTGTTTGCACAAAGAAACTACCAAAGCTTTTAAATAACCTTATCTAAATATTAATTATATGTTAGATAAAACAACTTATGTTAACTAATTGTTAACTTGATTTTTTTCTAAAAAAAATATAAATAATAAAAAACCTAGAAATTAATTTCTAGGTTTTTTATTGAAAATTTAATGTATTTTAGTTTCTTTCTTAAAAAGAATATTTAACTCCCAAACTTATTTGACTTCCTTGTTTATAATTTGAAACCACTTCGTTTACTTCTTCTCCATTTAAGTAATTTACTAATTGAGTTTGTTTAATCTCTGGATTCAATAAATTTCTTCCAACAAATTTAATTGTTAACTTCTCACTTAATTCTTTACTTAAAACTAAATCAAGAGAAACAAAACCTTTTTCTATAATTTCATCATTATAAAGTGTAGCACTATTAACAAAATCTTCTGGAGAACCTAAGGCAAAAACTTTATCTGAAGAATAGTTACCAGTTAAAGTTGCTAAAAATTCATTTTCTTTATTATTACTATAACTTAAACTACCGTTTGCAATAAAATCTGAAGCACCTTGTAAATCTGATTCTGTTTTTCCTTTGTACTGAAAAACATCATACAAATCTTGTTTAAACCACATTTTAGTTAAGTTAGCAGTAAAACCTAAAACGGTATCGTCATCTTCATTTTTAATAAAACTTGTTCTTGCCTCTAACTCTAACCCTTTTACTGTTGCTTTATCTCCTGTATTATAAAAAATAAAGTTACCAGATGAACCTCTTGACTGTGCTAAGTTTATTGGGTTTTCTATACTTTTATAAAATCCAGTTAAAGAGAAAACTTCTCCTCTACTCGGAAAAAATTCCCATTTTAAATCAATATTAAAAACATCTGATTTCTCTAACTCTGGATTACCTTTAGATACACGACCTGTTGGCGAAACATACTCAAAAGGAGATAATTCTTTAAACTCCGGTAAAGTTTGTGTAAGACTGGTTGCAAAACGCAAGTATTGATTTTCTGCTACCTCATATTTTAAATTAAGGCTTGGAAATAAGTTTTCGTATGTTTTACTTGTAGTACCTATTCTACCAACATAATTAGCTACATCCCAAGATACATTAATTTCATCCATTTCAAAACGTAAACCTAAATTACCAGACAACTTCTCATTTAAAATAAAATTAAAATCTGCAAAAGCAGCTAAAACATTAAGCTCTCCTGTAAAAAGATCTGGTTCTCCTACTCTAAGGTTTAAACCATTATTTATGTTAGATTGTGTAAAAGTTGTAGACAACTCATCCACAGACGGCGCTGTAAAATTTCTTGCTAATACGCCAATTTGTTGCGAATTAAAATCTCTTTCTTTTCTTCTATAGTTTACACCATAATTAAGCGCAAAAGGTTTATCCCCTTCTTCATTTAACGCACCAAACTTCCAGTTATTTTTTAGAAACCCATTAAGTTCTACATCTTCAATCTCTTGTGAAGATTTTCTTTGTTGATAATCTCCCACATGCGCATATTGAATTAATGATGAACTAGTAATATCTAAAATATTAACTTCATTTCTAATTCTATTTGGTTCTTCTGCTAATACATAATTGTAACCAGCTGCCCAACTTAAGGTATTATTCTCATTTAAATCATGCTCACCCATTAATTGATTAATAAGCATTGTAGTTTGTTTAAAATTTTGATCTCTTACAAAAGCTCCTTCTTCTTGAGGGTCTTGATCATAAACAAAACCTAAACCATTTCTACCTTGCTCATACAAGTTATTAGAACCTTTGTTTACAAATAATGTATTAAATTTTACACTATTACTATCGTTTAATTTTAATTTAAAATTTAAATAACCACTAGTATTTGTTTTAGTTGTAAAACTTTCTACTTCATCAAAAAAGGTATCATTACGGTTTTGTCTAAAACTTTGAAACTCTCCAGAAAAATACTCAAAAGATTTAGAATGAGAAAGTGTTGCATAAAATGACAAGTCTTTACCAAAAACCTCAAACTTTTTAGTTGCAGATAAAGATCCGCTATAATTTATTGGCTGTGCAGATAACACTTCAGTATCCCAACCTTGGTTTGTAATTAAATCTTGTAATGCATATTGCTTTTTATGAAAACCAAAATTTATATCATTGTCTATAATTGTAGTTCTAAAATCATCATCATAAGCCATAACATTTGTATTTACACCACCTGTTAAACTAACAGAATACCCTTCTTTAGAATACTCTTTAGTAATAACATCTACATTACCAGAAGCTTGGTCCGAATAACCAGATGTTGTATAAGTTTTACTAATACCAACATTTTTAATAACATCTGTAGAAAAAAGACTTAAATTAATGTTTTTTCTTTCTACATCGTCAGATGGTATTGGCAACCCATTCATAGTAGTAGATAAATATCTATCTCCTAATCCTCTAATAAAAATATCTCCCGTACCTTGACTTTTAGTTACACCAGAAATTTTAGTTGTTGCAGTTGCTGCATCAGAAACACCAATTTTTGCTAAAGTTTGAGCTCCAATACTTTCTTTAATTACAGTTGCTTTCTTTTGCTCTAACAGCAAGGCACTTGCAGATTCTTTATTTGTAGATGATTTTACAACAACCTCATCTAAAGAAACACCTTCTGCCGCAGACATTAATTGATTTATAGTTACTGTCTCTCCTCCTTTTATGGTAAATGGCTTTTCTATTGACTCGTACCCTAAAAAACTGAAAACAACAATATGATTTCCTGCTGGCACACTAAGTGTATAATTACCATCAAAATCAGTAGTAGTACCAATTGTTGTTCCTTTAATAAGTACATTTGCAAAAGGCAATGGCTCATTATTAGTTTCTTTGTCTGTTAACAATCCTTTTAAAGTACCTTTGTCTTGGGCGTTTACAAACTGGCATAATGCCAACAAAGTAATAAATAAAATTTTCTTCATTTTGAATATATAATTTCTTCATGCAAAAATCCACCCAAACCGTAAACTATATGTTAGTTTTAAATTATGCTTATATTACATAAAGGTTAACTAAATGTTAATAGCAATTAAAACCTTAACCTTTAATTAATTTTAAAAACTACTTTTTTCATTAAATTAAATAGCAATAATTATTTTTCAAAAATCTTTATACAAAATCTTTTTAAAAAAAATAATACGAAAAAAATAAGCTTTTTTTATAATTGTATGTATAATTACAATACTTAAAATAACTAGAATAGTCTAAGAAAATAATGTTTTAATAAATTGATTTAAAAGCCAATTATATAACGTAAACATAACATTCAAATTTTTTTGTGTTTGTAGATTTGCAAACCTAAAACAATATATAAAAAATGGGAGATCCATATATTTTGATGCTTATTGCATTGGCTATTTTAGCTATTGTAGATTTAGTAGTAGGAGTTAGTAATGATGCTGTTAATTTTTTAAACTCTGCTATTGGCTCTAAAGCTATATCAGTAAGAAATATTATGCTTATAGCTAGTATTGGTGTCTTTTTTGGAGCTGTTACTTCTAGTGGTATGATGGAAGTTGCAAGAAAAGGAATTTTTAATCCTAACATGTTTATGTTCCAAGACATTATGTTCATTTTTATGGCCGTAATGATAACCGATATCTTATTATTGGATATTTTTAACTCTATTGGAATGCCTACCTCAACTACTGTTTCTATTGTATTTGAGCTTCTTGGTGCAGCGGTTAGTATATCATTAATTAAAATTTCTTCGAACGATGGACAATCATTCTCTGATCTTTGGAACTATATAAATCATGAAACAGCAACTAAAATTATTTTCGGAATTTTATTATCCGTTGTCATTGCTTTTTCTGTCGGAGCTATCGTACAATTTATATCTAGAGTTATTTACTCTTTTAATTTTCAAAAAAGACCAACTTATATAAGTGCTTTATTTGGTGGTTTTGCAATTACCGCAATTACTTATTTTATCATCATTAAAGGATTAAAAGGAACACCTTTTTACAAAGACTTAGAGCATTTGATAGAAGGAAATACTTTGCTAATTATTTCTGGTAGTTTTGTTGTTTGGTCTATTATTTCTCAATTTTTAATCCAATTATTTAAAATTAATATTTTAAAACTAATTATTGGAGTTGGTACTTTTTCTTTAGCAATGGCTTTTTCTGGAAACGATTTAGTTAACTTTGTTGGTGTACCAATTGCTGCTTGGAACTCTTACCAAGCTTGGGTGGTTTCTGGTGTAGATCCTAATTCTTTTTCTATGGGTATTTTGGCAGAAAAGGTACCATCTAACGTCTGGCTACTGTTATTAGCTGGTTCTATTATGGTTGTTACACTATGGACCTCTAGTAAAGCACAAAATGTAATAAAAACAGGTATAGATTTATCTCGCCAAGGAGATGGACACGAAAAATTTCAACCTAATGCCTTATCAAGAATTTTTGTAAGAATAGCTATGGGTATCAATGCAGGTTTTAGATTTGTGATTCCTAAACCTACCCTAGAATATATAGACTCTAAATTTCAAAAACCTGTTATAGAACTACCTAAAGACAAAACATACGAGTTACCTGCTTTTGATTTAGTAAGGGCTTCTGTTAATTTAATTGTTGCAGGTATATTAATTTCTATTGCTACTTCTATGAAGTTACCTTTATCTACAACTTATGTAACATTTATGGTAGCTATGGGTACTTCTTTAGCAGACAGAGCTTGGGGTAGAGAAAGTGCAGTTTATAGAGTTGCGGGAGTAATTAATGTAGTTGCTGGTTGGTTTTTAACTGCAATTGTTGCCTTTTTAGCTTCTGCTTTAGTTGCTTATTTAATTAGCTGGAACATGATTATGATTCCTATTTTATTAGCCGTTGTAGCTTTTTTAATTATTAGAAATTCTTTAATATACCGAAAGAAATCTAAGGAAGTAAAAAAACAAGTATACATAGAAAGGTCAGAATTAATTACAATAAACGGTGTTATTGAAGAAAGTGCAGATCATATCTCTGAGGTTATAAATAGAGTTAATAAATTATATACAAATGTTGTAAATGATTTGGCTGAACATGATTTAAATAAACTACGTAAAACTGATAAGCACGTTGCTAAACTTAATGAAGAAATTGATAATTTAAAAGATGGAGTTTTTTATTTTATAAAATCTTTAGACGAAACTTCTGTACAAGCAAGTAGGTTTTATATTATGGTTTTAGGTTATTTACAAGATGTAGCACAATCTATTAGTTATATTTCTAGAGCAAGTTACAAACACGTAAATAATAATCATAAAAACCTAAAAAAAGGTCAGATAAACGATTTAAAAGAAATTGATAGCGAATTGACTACATTATTAACTAAAGAAGCAATTATTTTTGAAAAAAGACAATTAGACAACCTAAACGGCCTTTTAATAGAAAAAACTCACTTATTAAAAAATGTATCATCTTCTATAGAAAAACAAGTAGCTAGAATTAGAACGGATGAAACAAGCCCTAAAAACACAACCTTATACTTTAGCGTGCTATTAGAAACAAAAGATTTAATTAAAGCTCTAATGAGTTTATTAGAAACTTATGAAGAATTTCATTTAAGTGCAAAACAACAGAATGACTTGTAATTAAGCATTAACCATCACGTAAAAAATCCAACAAAATATTTCTTTGTTGGATTTTTTCTTTTAAAACCAAAAACCAAAGTTAAACAACCAATACCTTTGTTTATTATCAGGAGACCAACTATACTTTAACTCTATTGGCCCAAAAAAGCTATTATAACTATAACCTATTGCATAACCAGATTTAAGCTCATTAAAAAGCTCTAAATTTCTAAAAACATTATCGTTTAACTTAGCATAATTAGCAATAAAAGACACATAATTATTATCACTGAGAGCATAACTTAAATTGAATTCTGTTTTTATAAAAGAATCACCAGAAAGATCGGCAACTTCATATCCATAGAAAGAATAAAAATTGTTGATGTAATTTTGATTATAATCTCCTAAATAAAAATCAAAAAGGTCAGAACTTATTTCTCTTAAAGTAAAACCCGCTTCGTTAGTTACTTTTAAAGTTAATTTGTCTTTATATGTTTTAGCAAAACCAAATGTTCCTTTTGCTTGAGCAAAATTTGCAAAATCATTATTATAATCAGATGACCTCATGTACCATTTAAAATTAAAATCTGCAAAATAACCTTTGGTAGGAAAATAACTTTTATCATAAGTATCTAATTTTATATAACCGTAACTATTATAGTAATTACTATTATCAAAAACAGTTTCACCCTCGTTAGATATAGAAATAGTTTCTGTAGTTGCTTTTAAAAATTTATGTTCTAAACCTACACCAATTGCAAATTTTCTATTAAAAGTTGTTTGCAAAAAAAACTGATTCGTAATATCTGTATATTTTAAATTAATTTTACTAACATTAGGATATTCGTCTGGTAGTGGATTAAAACTAGAGTTTGCTGTAAAGTGATTATATCTAGAAGTAAACCCGTAACTTGTATAAAATCCATTATCAACAAAATAGTTTAAATTATACCTTAAATTGTCCCCCAAAATCATATCTAAAGAAAACATATCATTATTAATTAATAAATGCTTATGATTATAATTTGCTAATACCGCAGACTTATAAAGATTATCAAAATGAAAACCTAACTTTAAATTTGCATTTTGCACAGACTCTTTAAGCTTAAAATTAATATTATAAGAACTATCTTTATTTTTTAATAAATCATACTCTATCCTTTCATAGTTTTTTGTCGATGATAATTGATAAATTTTTTGTGTAATTTCTTTTCTAGAAAGTGTATCTCCTATTTTAATATTTATTTTCCCTAATACAAAAGCACGAGTATAAGTCTCAGAACCTTTTAAACCAATTTCAGAAATTGAATATTTTTTATTATCTGGAGTTAATTTCTTTCTTTGTTTTTTATTTTTTTGTTTTTCTGCCAGTTCTTTAAAAACTTCTGTAAACTTTGCTCCTTCAATAGTTCCTTTTTCTAAAATTTCTTCTTTTTTATCAAAATCTACAACACCAAAACCATAAGTATCCGGATGAATATAAATATCTATATCTTTCTTTTCTTTATCTGTTTTATTATACATCTGGTAGTTTACCAATTGACTTAAAATATCTACTGCAGAATTTAACTTATCTTTTTTATTTAATTTTCCCTCTACATCAACACCAATTACCAAATCTATTCCTTTTGCTTTCATAATGCTTACAGGAAAATTGTTTGCAAGGCCACCATCTACCAAAAGTTTATCATCTAAAACAACAGGGTTTAATAAAGTAGGGAAAGAACCACTTGCTCTTAATGCTAATGGTAAAGAACCTTTTTCTAACAATATTTGATTTCCGTTCTCAACATCTGTTGCGATACAAAAAAAAGGAATTGGTAATTTTTTAAAATCAGAAATACCTTCTACAGAATATAAGAGTTCTGTTAAAAAGTTTAAAATATTCTGACCTCTAGAAACAGCTCTTGGCAAACCAACATTACCATCATTTATAGGTAAAGTTAAGATTGTTTTTTCTCCAAACTCTTTATCAAAAAAAGGTTCTGCTTCTCTAGGCAATTTATCTTGTAATAAAGACATAAAGTCTGTTTCTAAGATAATTTCTTCTATTTGCTCTCCAGAATAACCGATTGCATACAAACCACCAACAATAGCGCCCATACTAGTACCACCTATATAGTCTATTTGCAAACCTGCTTTATCTATCTCTTTTAAAACACCTACATAAGCAAACCCTTTTGCTCCCCCTCCACTTAATACTAACCCAATTTTGGGTTGTTTTTCTTGACTAAAAGCAACAGTTGTAAGAAATAAAAAAAAGGTAACTATATATTTTTTCATTTTTTTGATGTGTCAAAATAATTAAATACTTTTATGGCTCTTGCATTACCAATAACCTCTTTTAAATCTTGTAAAGAGGCTTCTTTTACCCTTTTTGCCGACTTAAATTTACGTAATAAAGTTGTAATTGTTTGCTTACCAATATCAGGAATTTGTTCTAATTCTGATTGAATAGCACTTTTACTTCTTTTATTTCTATGAAATGTAATACCAAATCTGTGAGCTTCATTTCTTAAATACTGTGTAATTTTTAAAGTTTCAGACTTTTTATCTAAATACAACGGTATTGGATCTCCTGGATAATAAATTTCTTCTAATCGTTTAGCAATACCAATTATTGCAATTTTACCGCGTAAACCTAAAATGTCTAAACTTTTTAATGCTGATGAAAGTTGTCCTTTTCCTCCATCAATAATAATTAATTGTGGTAAGGGTAAATCTTCTGCCAACAAACGTTTGTACCTTCTATACACAACCTCTTCCATAGATGCAAAATCGTCTGGTCCTTCTACCGTTTTTATATTATAATGCCTGTAGTCTTTTTTACTTGGCTTTCCGTCTTTAAAAACTACACAAGCCGCAACAGGGTTTGTACCTTGTATATTAGAATTATCAAAACACTCTATATGTCTTGGTTCTTCGTGTAATCTCAAATCTTTCTTCATTTGAGCCATTAACCTTTTTACATGTCTATCTGGATCAACGATTTTAATCTGCTTAAATTGCTCTTGTCTGTAGTATTTTGCATTTCTTTCAGACAATTCTACAATTCGTTTTTTATCACCTAGTTTAGGAATGGTAACTTTTACACTTTCACCCAAATCTACTTTAAAAGGCACATAAATTTCTGGGGATTGAGAATTGAATCGTTGTCTAATTTCAACAATAAAAAGTTCTAATAATTCTTTATCAGTTTCGTCTAACTTTTTCTTAATTTCTGTTGTGTGAGATTGAATGATTGATCCATTAGAAATCTTTAAAAAATTTGCATAACCGTGTGTTTCATCAGAAATAATAGAAAAAACATCTACATTATTTATAGACGGATTTATAATAGTGGATTTAGCTTGATAATTGCTTAATAAACTAAGTTTCTCTTTAATTTTCTGCGCTTCTTCAAATTCCATTTTATCAGCAAAATCTAGCATCATTTTATCAAATTTCTCTAAACTTTCTTTAAAGTTACCTTTAATAATATTTCTAATTTCTTTAATAGACTCATTGTAATGAGCTTCTGTTTCTAAAGCTTCACAGGGTCCTTTACAGTTTTTTAAATGATACTCTAAACAAACTTTATATTTACCCGTACTAATATTTTGTGGACTTAAATCGTAATTACAAGTTCTTAATTGATAAAGCTCTTTAATTAGATCTAACAAAACCTTTACTGTTTTTACAGAAGTATAAGGACCAAAATACTCAGATCCATCTTTTATAACTCTACGAGTCATAAAAATTCTTGGAAAACGTTCTTTTTTTATACACAACCAAGGGTAACTTTTATCATCCTTTAATAAAACATTATAACGTGGTTTGTATTTTTTTATTAAGTTGTTTTCTAATAATAAAGCATCTGTTTCTGTATTAACAACAATATGTTTTATACGAACTATTTTTTTTACAAGGACCCTTGTCTTACCATTTTCGTGAACTTTATTAAAATAAGAAGCTACTCTTTTTTTTAAATTTTTTGCTTTACCAACATAAATAATTACATCTTCTTTATCAAAATATTGATAAACTCCTGGTTCATTTGGTAAAGTTTTTATTTGAATTTCTAGAGGTGTAGACATAGAACGAAAATACAGTTTTTTAAAATTCTATAATCTAAATACAAGCTCATTTTATTTATATCAGAAAAAAATTCTATTTTCTAATTTAAAACATTTATTAGCTTAAAAAAACTATTTTTGTAAAAAAGCGAAATAATTAAAAGTTAAATGAAAAAGAAAAGGCACGATGTTGCCAACATTTTGAATTAATATTTTACAATAACTTTTAGTTTAATGACTTTTGATAATATTCTAACAAATGCTGGCTATTTTCTTCTAATTTTAAATACTTTATTATTTATTATAAGCTATAGCCACAAAAAAAAAGCTTTAAAATACTTAATTATCTATTTATTGCTTTGTGTTTTTATTCAGCTTTATTCTAGTTTTTTAGCATCAACAAAACAGCATAACCTTTTTTTAACTCATTATTTTTTTATTGGTCAATTTGTTTTTTTAAGTTTCTTTTTTTCAACTTTATACAACTTTAAAAAGTACAAGTATATTACCTTGGTTTTAACCTCTTTAGTAACTATTTATTTTGCTACATACCTAATAAACAACCCTAAAGCATATGCAAAGTGGAATCTTTTAGAAATTATTATAACTTCTATACCCTTAATAATTTATAGTTTTTATTTTTTTATAAAAAACATAAATGAAAATAACGACAAAACCTATACTTATTTTAACTCTGGTTTTTTTGTATATACACTTTGTAGTACTTTAATATTTATGTTAGGTAATATTGGTAGTATAGAAATAAAACGATATGTCTGGTTATTTAATAAAGTACTGTATCTATTTTTTCAAACTCTAATTCTTATAGAATGGTATAAAAATTTCAGAAAATTATTAAACTTTAAATTATTAAAGAACTAGTTTTAATTACAGAAAATTACTATTTATTTAAAAAAAATCTATAAAAATAGTTTATCGATAATAAAATTATTTTTCCGTAGTTTTGGTTGTTTTTATTAATTTTTAAGATGGCAGAGCTCTTTACCAAAGAAGATCAAATAATAATTATTGTATTAATAGGGGTTTTATTACTACTTCTTATGGGAGTTTCTCTTTTATTATTTTTCTTTTTTTCTAGAAAAAAAATAGGGGAAAAAGAAATTGAAAAAAAGAACTTAGAAATATATCACCAAAAAGAAATTATACAATCTATAATTATTACACAAGAAAAGGAACGCAAACGTATTGCACAAGATTTACATGACGATATTAGCTCTAAACTAAATGTAATTAATTTAAATGCTAATCTTTTAAAAGATGGTAATTTATCTACCGAAGACTATAACTTTATTAATAATGGTATTTTAGAAGCTACAGAAAAAACCCTATTAAGCGCCAGAAAAATTGCTCATAACTTACTACCCCCAATACTTGAAGAATTTGGCCTTAAAGACGCAATCGAAGAACTTGCTGACTCTTTTAATAATAGCAGAAAAATTAAAATAGAGTATACTATAAATTATCCGAAAGAAATTTTAACATCACAAAACGAATTACATTTATTTAGAATTGTTCAAGAATTAATAAACAACTCTATTAAACATGGTAAAGCACATAACAGTCTTTTAAAAATAAGACATAAAGACAATAGGTTAACATTAATATACACTGACAATGGAATTGGTTTTAATGCTAATAATTTAGAAAATAAAAAAGGCCTGGGAATGAAAAATATAGAAAGTAGAGTTTCTTTATTAAATGGAAATTTTAATATTACAAGTAGCGTTAATAAGGGTTTTAAAATAAAAATTACTATATGAAAAAAATTAATATAGCAATTGCTGATGATGAAGAACTTTTTAGAAAAGGAATACGTTTTTTATTAGAAAGAGAATCAAATTTTAACATCTGTTTTGAAGCTGAAAATGGTAAAAGTTTAACTGACTTTATCTCTTCTACAGAAGAACTACCAGATGTTATTTTAATGGATTTAAAAATGCCTGAAATGAATGGTATTGAAACTACTAAATCTATACATAAATCTAATCCAGATATTAAAATAATTGCTTTAACTAGTTTTGGAAGCAAGTCTTTTATAACAAATATGATTGATGTTGGCGCTTCTTCTTATTTACTTAAAAATACTAGCCCTAAAATTGTAATTCATACCATAAATAAAGTATTTGAAAAAGGATTTTATTATGATGATAAGGTTCTAAAAATAATTCATGAAAATATTAAATCATCAAGCGGTAAACGTATAAAGAATGATTTAGACAAAAAATTACTTTCTAAAAGAGAAATAGATGTTTTAGAGCTTATTTGCGAACAATATACTACTCCTGAGATTGCAGAAAAACTATACATTAGCACAAGAACTGTAGAAGGACATAGAACTAATTTACTTTTAAAGACACAATCTAAAAATGTAGCTGGCTTGGTTATTTATGGTATTCAAAAAAAACTGATAGAAATTACACCTAATTTTGACTACTAACTTTTAATGCTCTTTATTTTAAAATAACAGGTATAACTACGTATTTTTTTACCAAGCTTATTTTTTACCTTCGCGTTCGTATAAGTCTATGCCTTCTTAATTCCCAAAAATAAAGAAGTAATGAGTTATTAAATCTTGAAAAAAGAAAGAGTAAATTGTTTTAAAAAGCTATTGAAAAAATAATTTTTCGATAGCTTTTTATTCCTTTATAAACAATTATTTATCTCTTAAAAATAAGTATAATTACTTAGCTTTATTGCTTAATTTTAACTATATTTGTGAAGTATAAATATCACTTTACCAGAACAAATATAGGGGGAAATATATTTGTTCAAAAAAGTAAAATAAGGTTATCTATTAATAGATAACCTTATTTATTTTAATCCTATTTAATTTTTTTCTAATATTAAATAGGATGTATATTTTTCCTTATTTATTTTCTTCTTTAGGAAAAGCTTGCTTACTAAAAATAAATAATAAAGCCACGCCAACACTTATAAAAGCATCTGCTGGATTAAATATATATTGAAAAAAAGTATAAAACTCTCCTCCCACAAAAGGAATCCAATCTGGTAAAACTCCTTCCCATAAAGGAAAATAGAACATATCTACTACTCTACCATGAAAAATAGTTCCGTAAGGATTTTCTGCAAAAAGAGTTGCAACCTCATTATTTGGATCATCAAAAATAACGCCATAGAAAACAGAATCTATAATATTACCAACTGCACCAGCAAAAATTAAAGCAATAGCAATAATAACACCATTATGTACTTTCTTTTTAATATTTTGAAACAACCAATAAATAATACCAGAAACTGCAACCAACCTAAATAAGGTTAAAAAAAGCTTGCCTGCTTTACCACCAAACTCAAACCCCATTGCCATTCCATTATTTTCTACAAAATGAATTTTAAACCAATCGAAAACCACAACTTCTTCTCCTAAAATAAAGTGAGTTTTTACATATATTTTTATAATTTGATCTAAAATTATAGCAATTAGAATAGTAAGAATTGCCAGAGTCTTTTTTGACATTTTTTTTGAATTTATGCTCACAAAAATAACAATAATATTGTCTTTATTGTGTAGTTAAGAAAATATTAGCTTTTAATGAACTTATGTTTATTTTTTGATGTTCCGTTTCTTCTTTATGCTGATACTTTTTTTCTACTAAAGTATCATTAATCATAATTTTACCAGTTTTAGAAACAACATTTATACTTGCCTCTTCTGTAATTACATAAAGATTGCCAGCATACATTTTAACCTCTAAATTAGAGAAGATTTTATGGAGCTTTAAAATACCTTTTTCAATAAAAATATTTAAATCTCCTTTATAACTATTCGATTCAATATTTATTTCATCACCAAAAATTGTAATATTTCTATTTTGTGGTATTTTAATAATTGCATTTGCTCTATTAAGCCTTTCTGTAATAAATTTTCTAAAAACAACTTCTTCATGTTGAAATTTAGGAATTTTAAATTCAATTTTAACTGTATTATATTCTTCTATAAAAACAATATGTTGTTCTTCTATATTTTCTGCAAACAAATGAATTTCAATAAAACCAGAAGTTGAATTTTCTAACACAAAATCATCTAGCCCAATTGTAGAAATTTCTATTTCTTTTAATTGAGTTTTAAATTTTTTATCAACTTTTTTTTGCGAAAACAATGCAAAAGAAATTGAACAAAATAAAATGATCAGACTATTTTTCATAAAAACAAAAAAGCTTCTTATTAAGAAGCTTTTAATTATTAATCTATAAATATTATTATTGTTTACGTTTTGCCTCTATACTTAATGTTGCATGAGGTACTAATTTTAAACGTTCTTTTTGTATTAATTTACCTGTAACTCTACAAACTCCGTAAGTTTTATTCTCTATTCTTAATAAAGCATTTTTAAGATCTCTAATAAACTTCTCTTGTCTGATAGCTAGTTGTACATTTTTTTCTTTATTCATCACCTCAGAACCTTCGTCAAAAGATTTAAAAGACGATGATGTATCATTAGTTCCATTGTCTGCATCATTTTTATATGCATCCTTTAAAGCAGCTAAATCTTGTTCTGCTCTTGCTTTCTTTTTCTCGATGATAGCCTTAAACTCCTGTAAGTCTTCTTCTGAATATTTTAGTTTTACTTCCGACATAAATATTACAATTTTTCAATTAAAATTTTACTTTTTACAGTATCGAATTCAATATCTGTACCATTTTTTAACTCATCCACAAAAACCAATTCTTTGGTTAATGTTTCACTCATGATATAGTCTTTATTATCTAAAATCGATTTTTGTAAGTTTTCAAAGTTTAAAACCGTTAATTTTATTTTGTCCGTCACCTCTAACCCTGTGTCTTTACGTGCATTTTGAATTCTATTTACCAATTCTCTGGCAACTCCTTCTTTACGTAAGTCTTCTGTTATGGTAACATCTAAAGCAACCGTTAACGCTCCTTCATTTGCAACTAACCAACCTTCTATATCTTTAGATGATATTTCTACGTCCGAGAGCTCCAAAATAATATTTTTTCCATTAATTTCAAGAGAAATGTTTTTATCTTTCTCTATTTTGTTAATATCTTCTTGATTAAACTCTTTTACTGCAGCAGCAATAAAACGCATGTCTTTACCAAACTTTGGCCCTAATGTTTTAAAATTAGGTTTTATTTGTTTGATTAAAATATCTGAAGCGTCATCTAAAATATTAATTTCTTTAATGTTTACTTCGTTCTTAATTAAGTTTGCAACAGCTAAAATTTCTTCTTTTTGTTGCTCACTATCAACCGGAATCATAATTTTTTGCAATGGCTGACGTACTTTTATCTTTTCTTTTGCTCTTAATGATAAAACTAAAGAAGAAATAATTTGTGCATTTTCCATTTTACGCTCTAAGCTTTTGTCTACAAAACTTTCATCATATTTAGGAAACTCAGCTAAATGTACACTTTCAAATTGCTCTGTTTGTGTAGTATTTGTTAAGTCTTTGTACAATTTATCCATAAAAAACGGTGCAATTGGCGCACTTAATTTTGCTATGGTAAGCATACAAGTATACAATGTTTGATACGCAGAAATTTTATCTGTTTGATAATCTCCTTTCCAAAAACGTCTTCTACTTAAACGTACATACCAGTTACTTAAATGGTCTTGTGTAAAGTCTGATATTGCTCTTGCAGCTCTTGTTGGCTCGTATTCTTCGTAAAACTTATCAACCTTTACAATTAAAGTATGTAATTCTGATAAAATCCAACGATCTATTTCTGGTCTTTCTGCTAAAGCGATATCTGCTTCATCGTAAGAAAATCCATCAATGTTTGTGTATAATGAGAAGAATGAATAGGTGTTATATAAAGTTCCGAAAAACTTACGTTTTACTTCTTCAATTCCTTCTAAATCAAATTTTAAATTATCCCAAGGATTTGCGTTAGAAATCATGTACCAACGTGTAGCATCTGCCCCATAAGTTGATAATGTTGTAAACGGATCTGTAGCATTACCTAAACGCTTAGACATTTTATGTCCGTTTTTATCTAAAACTAAACCGTTAGAAACTACATTTTTATAAGCAACAGAATCAAAAACCATCGTTGCAATTGCATGTAAAGTATAAAACCAACCACGTGTTTGATCTACTCCTTCTGCAATAAAATCTGCTGGAAAAGATTCGTTTCCATCAATTTTCTGTTTATTTTCAAACGGATAATGCCATTGTGCATAAGGCATAGAACCAGAATCGAACCAAACATCAATTAAATCGCTTTCGCGTTTCATTGGTTGCCCTGTTGATGAAACTAATACAATTTCATCAACTATATTTTTATGCAAATCTAACTTTGCATAATTTTCTTCTGAATTATTATCAACTTCAAAATCTGCAAAAATATCTTTTGCTAAAACGCCAGCTTCTACTGCTTTTACCATTTCTTGTTTCAATTCTTTAACAGAACCAATACAAATTTCTTCTTTACCATCTTCTGTTCTCCAGATTGGTAACGGAATTCCCCAATAACGAGAACGCGATAAATTCCAATCATTTGCATTTGCTAACCAGTTTCCAAAACGACCAGTTCCTGTAGATTCTGGTTTCCAGTTAATGGTTTTGTTTAAAGAATGCATTCTGTCTTTAACATCGGTTACTTTAATAAACCAAGAATCTAATGGATAATATAAAATTGGTTTATCTGTACGCCAACAATTAGGATAACTGTGTTTGTATTTTTCTACCTTAAAGGCTTTGTTTTCTGTTTTAAGTTTAATAGCCAACTCAACATCAATCGATCTTTCTGGCGCTTCACCATCATTATAATATTCGTTCTTTACATATTTACCTGCAAACTCGCCCATTTCTGGCCTAAATTTACCTTGTAAATCTACTAAAGGAACTAAATTATCGTTTTCATCTTTTACCAACATTGGCGGAATTTCTGGTGTTGCTTGTTTACAAACCATTGCATCATCTGCTCCAAAAGTTGGTGCTGTGTGTACAATTCCTGTTCCGTCTTCTGTAGTCACAAAATCTCCAGCAATTACTCTAAAAGCATCTTTCGGATTGTCATTTGGCAAACAATAATCTAATAATTGTTCGTATTTAATATCAACTAAATCTTTACCAACAAATTCTTTTATAACATGGTAAGGTATTTTTTTATCACCAGAATTATAAGTACTTAACTCTTCTGAAGTTTCTACCTGAACATTGTTTTTACCTGCAAATTGTTTTGCAACTAATTTTTTGGCTAAAATTACTTTTATCGGTTCAAAAGTATATTGATTAAATGTTTCAACTAAAACATATTCAATTTTTGGTCCAACTGTTAATGCCGTATTACTAGGCAATGTCCACGGAGTTGTTGTCCAAGCTATAAAATAAACTGTTCCTTCATTTTGTAAAAAGTCTGGAAGCGTATTTTCTACGGCTTTAAACTGTGCAACAACAGTTGTATCAGTTACATCTTGGTATGTTCCTGGTTGATTTAATTCGTGAGAACTTAATCCAGTACCCGCTTTTGGCGAGTATGGTTGAATTGTATAACCTTTGTAAATTAATTCTTTGTTGTAAATCTGTTTTAATAACCACCAAACAGATTCCATATATTTTGGTTCGTAGGTAATATATGGATCTTCCATATCTACCCAATATCCCATTTTATTGGTTAAATCATTCCAAATATCAGTATAACGCATTACTGCTTTTCTACAAGCTGCATTATAATCTTCAACAGAAATTTTATTACCAATATCTTCTTTGGTAATCCCTAATTCTTTCTCAACACCTAATTCTATTGGTAAACCATGTGTATCCCAACCAGCTTTACGCTTAACTTGGTAACCTTTCATGGTTTTATATCGCGGAAAAATATCTTTAATAGCTCTTGCTAAAACATGGTGAACTCCTGGAAGTCCGTTTGCAGAAGGTGGCCCTTCAAAAAACACAAAAGGTTTTGCATTTTCTCTAGAAGTTACACTTTTCTCAAAAATATTATTTTCTTGCCAATAGTTTAAGATTTCTTCTGCTACTTTTGGTAAGTCAAGTCCTTTATACTCAGGAAAATTCGCTTTCATTTTCTGTCTTTTCTAATAAGATTGCGAATTTAAGGTTTTTCTATTAATTATTTATTCTAAAATGAACTTCTTACTTACCACAACTCCTTTTACTTCTATTCTTGCTATATAAACACCTTTAGATAATTCTGGTAAATTAATACTCTTCTCTTCTCCATTAGCACTAAAAGAGGTATTCAATATTTGTTTACCTAATATATTGTAAACTTTAACATCTGTTTTCTCTTCTGATAAATTAATAATTGACAGTGTATTATTGTCCTTCTTAAAAACTATAACCTTTTCTAAATCAAAATTTTCTACACCTAACACATTTTCAAGAAACCGATCTCTTGCTGGTATACTTGCAGCTCCAGGAGAATTTGGAGTTCCTATTTTTGCCCATTGGTCTTCTGTAACAAAATCAGGCATTGTGGCATAAGCATAACTTTCATCCGAAAGAGTTTCTGTTCCTTCTGGAGTTATTGTTCCTTTATCATTATTTCCATAAGAAAAATGGTCTGAACCTAATATTGTATAATTGACCAAAGAATAAGGAAAAGTTGTATTTGTAATATCATTTCCTATAAAATTTTGTGAAGGTGAAGAGGTATCACTAAAAAATATCCCATATCCATCTGCTCTATTTCTTAAAAATGTATTATATAATCCATTTGCACCATGAGAATTATCTATAACAATATTTCTACAAATATTTTGCTCAAATAAATTAGCATAGGGATAATTACCATGTAATGTTATTTCTCCCGTAGAGTTAGTCGGTAGCACTGATTGATCCCAATAAGGATCTGTAGAATAATTATAAGCAAACACATTTCCATTAGCTCCGGACTGCAAAAGCATAGAATGCCTTAGATGCTCAAAAATATTATCTTCTATTAAACATTCATTAGAAGTAGATTGTAAAAGAACTCCATAAGCTCTACCTCCTTCTCCATAACCAAAAGCATGATGAAAATAAGATTGACCAACATAAATATTTGATCCATTAGTAATATTTACATGGCTATAAGTAGCATTTTCAGATTCTACTTCTTTTATCCAAGAATTAACGGTATAATTAAAAAGAATATTACTATTTAATGTAGGTGAGGTATCATCTACTCTTTCTATTTTAATATTTTCAATACCTACATTTTTTATAGGGTTTACTTTTTTGATATATGGAGACCTATCTAATGAATAACTTAACCTTAAAGGAGAAGCCAACGATATTTTATTTCCTACAACTTCACCTATTTCTATAACCTGACCAACTGTGCCATAAGCCCAATCTGAAGTAACTAAATCTGTATCTGTTTGAAAAACTTTAATCCAATCTCCAGCTGAAAAACTACTTGCATCTATAACGTCAATATAATTATTGCCTTTTGTTGCTTCCGATGAAAAATTGGTTGTATTACTTAAAAGTTCTCCATTAGCTTCTATACCATTACCACTTCCTGATAAATCTATTTTAAATATTGTTGTATTTGTAATTGCTCCTTGTAACACAATGTTACTAGGTAAAGATATTGTGTTATTAAACAAAAACGTTCCTTCAGGAAATTTTAATATTGCTCCAGAATTTTCTACAGAAGCTATAGCAGTTGCAAAAAACGCATCATTTGGTGTTATTCCATCCCCAACAACATCAAAGTCCTCCATATTAACATTTTGAAAAGTAGAAGAAATATCTTTATTCTTTAGACCTGCAACTGTCCAATCTACACTTCTATCATTAGGTAATGTTTGACTATTTATAGATTTAACTGTAAAAAAAACAATTAACACTATTATATTTTTAATAATTTTAGTCATAATTTTAACCTATTAGTAAATGGACATGTTTTGTAAATCTAATAATAAAACTCTATTATCTAATAAAGTTTTTATAAGTTTCTTTCGCTTTTAATTTTCTCATAAGCTTCTTGTATACTCTGAAATTTTTCATTTGCACCTTTTAAATGCTCGTCTCCTAAACCTTGTAATTTATCTGGATGATATTTTTTAACCATTTTTCTGTAAGCAGTTTTAACTTCGCTATCAGAAGCTGATTTCTCTATCTCTAAAATTTTATATGCATTTTCAGAAGAATCATAAAACATGGCTTTTATAGACTCAAAATCGCGTTGATTTATATATAAATAACCCGCCATTTTTCTTATTTCCTCCACTTCAGATTCAGCCACAACCCCATCTGCTTTAGCAATACCAAACAAAAAGTGAATTAATTGTAGACGAGAAGCATGAGACATGTTTTGCCTAACTTGTATACAAACCTGTCTTGCAGAAACTTCTTTTTTTATAATTCCGCTAAAGAGTTTAAATGCATTATTTGCTCTTTCTTTACCGTACATACCTACAAACTGACTTCTAACAAAGTCTAATTCTCTTTTATCTACTTTTCCGTCAGATTTTATAACGATTGATGCTAAAACAAGTAAACTCATTTCAAAATCGCCAGACTGCGTATTTGTAGAATTACCTCTATTTCTACCAACTCTTTCTTGATATTCTCTATGTTCTTGTAGTAAGTCTTTTTCTGAAAAACCGTCTACAAAACTACCTACTGCAAAACCAATGGCTGCACCTATTGGACCACCAAAAGTAAATCCTAATCCTGCACCTAACCATTTTGTAAAACTTCCCATTTTTTATTTTTTTGAACTTGTAAAGTTACAAAGTTATTTTAGTTGAAAAGAAAAAGCTTTTTAAAGTTTACAATTAACAAACATTATTTAATTTTAAGCATTAGAATTTAAGTTTGGGTTCTTTTTTATTTTTATATCAATTTAATTGATATTTATATTGAAAATCACATTTTTAAGAATGTTGAATTTTGACAAACAAATACCTATCTTTGCATTTTAAATCTAGAAATTATGTATCCAGAAGAATTAGTAAAACCAATGCGCGACGAGTTAATTAACGCTGGTTTTGAAGCATTATATACAAGTGAAGATGTTGAAAAAGCAATGTCTAAAGAAGGTACAACGTTAGTTATGGTAAACTCTGTTTGTGGTTGTGCTGCAGGTACTGCAAGACCAGGAGCAATTGCTTCTTTAGGAGCAGATAAAACACCAACAAACTTAACTACTGTTTTTGCTGGTGTAGAAAAAGAATCTACACAAAAAGCACGTGAGTTTATGATTCCTTTTCCTCCATCGTCTCCAGCAATTGCGTTGTTTAAAGATGGTAACTTAGTACACATGTTAGAGCGCCATCATATAGAAGGAAGGTCTGCACAAATGATTGCACAAAATTTAGCACAAGCTTACGAAGAGTTTTGTTAGACTTTTAAAAAATTACATAAAAAAATCCACTTATAATTATGAGTGGATTTTTTTTTTAATAACATTCTACAATTATGGCTTCAGAATTTTCTACTTACACCAAAGAAGAATTATTAACGAAATTAAAAAAGCAGAAAAACTTTTTTATCATTAAAATAGTTGTCATTATATTAATGATAGTATTTGCTGTTTTTTCTACTATAGAAAACGGGTTGTCTTTTCATACTTTTCTACCTTTATTTTTTATACCGATGTCTATCTTTATGTATTTTGATATTAAAAACATAAAAAAAGAATTGAATCAAAGAAAATAACATGACCAAAGGGCAAATAATAGAAAACACAATAACTTTTGTAAAAAAGGAATTAGAAAACGCAGAAGGCGGCCACGATTGGTTTCACATAGAACGTGTTTTTAAAAATGCCATTTTAATTTCTAAAAATGAAAAAGTGGATGCTTTTGTAGTTTCTTTGGGTGCTTTATTACATGATATTGCAGATCCTAAATTTTATGATGGAGACGAAACTATTGGTCCTAGAATTGCTACAGAATTTTTAAAGTCTCAAAAAGTTGATAATCTAATTATTGATCACGTTATTAATATTATTAATCATATTTCTTACAAAAACTCTTTAAACAAAAATGCAAAAAAATTTACTTCTAAAGAATTAGCAGTTGTACAAGATGCTGATAGATTAGATGCTATTGGTGCAATTGGTATTGCCCGTTGTTTTAATTATGGTGGATTTAAAAATAGGGCTTTATATAATCCAGAGATTTTACCTAATTTAAATATGACAAAAGAAGAGTATAAATCTTCTAAAGCACCAACAATTAATCATTTTTATGAAAAGCTATTACTTTTAAAAGATAAAATGAATACCAACTCTGGCAAAAAAATTGCAAAACAGAGACATGTATATATGGAAGAGTTTTTAAATCAGTTTTATGATGAATGGAACGGAATTAAATAACTAATCCTTTTACAATAAGTTTTGTACATACTATTGTTGTACAAAACTTATCATTTCACTTCTATACTTAGAGGCAGATTTACCTGTAAACTCTTTAAACAGTTTATTAAAGTGAGAAAAATTATTGAATCCACATTCAAAACAAATATCTGTAATACTTGTTTGACTTTCTGATAATAATTTAGTTGCATGTACAACTCTATACTCATTTACCAATTTTGTAAAAGTTTTACCAGTTGTTTTCTTAAAAAACCTACAAAATGCAGGTACTGTCATACTAACTAGGCCAGCAATTTCATCTAAACTTATATGCTGATTAAAGTTCTCATTTATATGTTTAAAAATAATATCTATTTTACTACTATCTTGCGGCTGAGTTTCAAAAGCAAAACCATCTGCATTTAATAATGTATAATCTTCTGATTTAGATAAAGTATGTAAAATTTCTAAAAGGATTAAAATTTGCTTAAACCCTTTCTTTTCTGATATTTTTTCTAGTTTTGGCCCTAACTTTTGTTTTGTTTCTACACCAAACAAAATTCCTTTCTTTGCTTTTTCAAACAAAATACTAATAGGCTTCATTTCTGGAGTTTCAAAAAATTCTTTTCCTAAAAAATCTGGTCTAAATTGTATTAAAGCTTCAGATCCATTAGTTGTAAGTCTATCTGTAAACCCATTATGTGGTAAATTAGAACCAATTAATAATAATTGACTGTTATTAAAATAAGACAAGTGGTTACCAATATGTCTTTTTCCTTTTCCTTTATTTACATATATCAATTCTATTTCTGGATGAAAATGCCAAAAGGCTTTTATCTCTTTTAAGAACTCTGTATGCTTTTTAACTAGTATAGAACTACCGAAGTCTGGACTAAGTTTTTTTAGAGTTGGTTTAACGTTCATAATATTCTAAATTAAATTCAAAATTACAACACTTAATTCTAACAAGCTATATAAAATTAACAAAATTGTATAGTATTTTATCCTAACAATAATTTAACAATTCTATAACTGATAAAATAGCATACAAACATACCAATTTTGATGTTTTAAGAACTAAACTTCTGCCATAAATTTGCAGTGTTATTAATTATTAAATAACGGATGATTATGAAGAATACATTTAAAAAAAATTTAGTAGTAGCGCTAATGTTTGGAACATTAATAGGTTACGCAAAAGACAACACAAAATCTACAATCAATAATAATGTAGATGACAACGTAAAGATTGTTTTTAAATCTGTAAAGAAAGGACAAGCTTTAACTATTGCAAATGAAAAAGGGTTAACAGTATATAAAGAGAAAATTAAAAATACAGGAAACTATTCTAAAACTTTTGATTTAACAAATTTAGAAGATGGTTTATATACTACAGAATTAGAAAAAGATTTTGAATCTGTTGTTACTAAAATTAGAATTAAAGACGGAAAGGCTACATTTTTAGAAAGTAATAAGAAAAAAATTTATAAACCAATTGTTAGAACGGAAGGTAACTTGGTTTTAATTTCTAAAATAGCCCTTAATAACAAACCTTTAAGTGTTGATTTATATTACGAGGGTAATTTAATTAATTCTGAAACTTTAAAAAGTGATGATGGTATTGTAAATAGAGTTTACAAATTATCTGAAGTAGAAAAAGGAAACTATCAAGTTATTATTAAAGCTGATAACAAAGTTTACACAAAAGATATTACAATATAAAAAAGTTAGTTAATTGTTTCATCAAACTTCTGCTAAGGTTTGATAAAAAAAGCGAGTCATATCAGACTCGCTTTCTTTTTGCCTAAAATTTAATACTACAGCAAAACTAATTAGAATTAACACCTTTGTAAACTGTATTAACATCACTCAAAATCCCTTATTTTATAAGGGATAATTTAGAATATATAACTGCCAATTTTGATGTTTTTAAAACTTGTTTACCAATATACCTTTGCAGTGTTATTAATCATTAAATAACAAAAAGATGAAAACAACAATAAAACAAATTTTAATAGTTGCCTTAATGTTTGGAACATTAATAGCTAACGCAGAAGATAGAGATCTTACAAATTCTATCAACAAAATAAGAGTTGATGTTGCCTTTAAATCTATAAAAGAAAAGCAAACATTAACTGTTGAAAATGAAAATGGATTATCTATATATAAAAGAGGTGTAAACAACTCAAGCATTAATTCTAAAATATTATTTAATATTAATAGCTTAAAAAACACTTTATCTAAAACCAACAATTTAGATAACGCTCTTTTAGATGATGATAAAAACAAAATATTTAAACCAACTATTAGAACTGAAGAAAATTTAGTTTTAATTTCTAAAATTGCTTTTAACAAAGCTCCTTTATATATCAGTCTATATTATAAAGGTGATTTAATTCACTCAGAAACTTTAAAAGGAAATAATATTGTAAACAGAGTTTATAAATTATCTGAAGAAGAAAAAGGGAATTATAAAGTAGTTATTAATACAGATAATAAAGTTTACAATAAAAACTTTTCAATATAAAAATTTAGTTAATTGTTTCGTCAAACTTCTGCTAAGGTTTGATAAAAAAAGCGAGTCATATCAGACTCGCTTTCTTTTTGCCTAAATTTAATACTACAGCAAAACTAATTAGAATTAACACCTTTGTAAACTATATTAACATCACTCAAAATCCCTTATTTTATAAGGGATAATTTAGAATATATAACTGCCAATTTTGATGTTTTTAAAACTTGTTTACCAATATACCTTTGCAGTGTTATTAATCATTAAATAACAAAAAGATGAAAACAACAATAAAACAAATTTTAATAGTTGCCTTAATGTTTGGAACATTAATAGCTAACGCAGAAGATAGAGATCTTACAAATCCTATCAACAAAAAAAGAGTTGATGTTGCCTTTAAATCTGTAAAAGAAAAGCAAACATTAACTGTTGAAAATGAAAATGGATTATCTATATATAAAAGAGGTGTAAACAACTCAAGCATTAATTCTAAAATATTATTTAACATTAATAGCTTAAAAAATACTTTATCTAAAACCAACAATTTAGATAACGCTCTTTTAGATGATGATAAAAACAAAATATTTAAACCAACTATTAGAACTGAAGAAAATTTAGTTTTAATTTCTAAAATTGCTTTTAATAAAGCGCCTTTATACATCAGCTTATATTACAAAGGTGATTTAATCCATTCAGAAACTTTAAAAGGAAATAATATTGTAAACAGAGTTTACAAATTATCTGAAGAAGAAAAAGGGAATTATAAAGTAGTTATTAATACAGATAATAAAGTTTACAATAAAAACTTTTCAATATAAAAATTTAGTTAATTGTTTCGTCAAACTTCTGCTAAGGTTTGACAATAAAAAGCGAGTCATACCAGACTCGCTTTTTTATGCTCTTTATTTAAAATAACAAGTGAATAAAATTATCAAAAATATATACTATTTTAACATACTTGGTATTTATAACAATTTAACTATGTTAATTTAGAGCATAAATGTGCCAATTATGATGTTTTTAAAACTTTACTTCGGTTATATCTTTGCAGTGTTATTATATATTAAATACAAAGAATATGAAAACAGCAAAACAAATTTTATTAGTAGCATTAATATTAGGAACATTAATTGGTTACGCTAAAGAGAACACAGGAACTGCAATTGATAATGTAGATGACAATGTTAAGATTGTTTTTAAATCTGTAAAAAAAGGGCAAGCTTTAACTATCCAGAACGAAAGTGGAGAAATACTTTATAAGGCAAAAATTAAAAACTCTGGTAAATATTCGCAAACATTTGATTTTACAAATTTAGAAGACGGCTTATATACTACAGAGTTAAAAAAAGATTCTGAATCTATAATTAGAAGAATTAAAATTAGAAATGGAAAAGTTTCTTTTTTAGATGATGACAAAAACAAGATTTTTAAACCAACTATTAGAACTGAAAACAATTTAGTTCTAATTTCTAAAATTGCTTTTAACAAAGCTCCTTTATATATCAGTCTATATTATAAAGGTAATTTAATTCACTCAGAAACATTAAAAGGTAATGAAGTTGTAAACAGAGTTTATAAATTATCTGAAAAAGAAAAAGGTGACTACAAAGTAGTTGTTAATACTGATAATAAAGTTTACGATAAAAAATTCTCAATATAAAAACTTAGTTAATTGTTTAGATCAAACCTCTACTAAGGTTTTATATTAAAAGCGAGTTATATCAAACTCGCTTTTTTTTATGCCTTAAATTTCCTTTAAGAAGACCAAGTAAATAAAATTACCATAAATATATACTATTTTAACACCTGTAAAATTACACTATATTTTAACTGTTAATTTAGAATATAAATACACCAATATTGATGTATTTAAAACTTTAATTCGGTTATACCTTTGCAGTGTTATTAATCATTAAATACAATGAATATGAAAACAGCAATCAAAAAAAACCTAACAGTATTATTAATGTTTATCGCATTAATCGGTTACGCAAAAGACAACACAAAATCTACAATTAATAATGTAGACGACAATGTTAAGATTGTTTTTAAATCTGTAAAGAAAGGGCAAGCTTTAACCATCCAAAACGAAAGAGGACAAGTAGTTTATAAAGAAAAAATTAAAAATTCTGGAAATTATTCTCAAACATTTGATTTTACAAATTTAGAAGATGGTTTTTATACTACAGAATTAGAAAAAGACTTTGAATCTGTTGTTAAAAAATTTGAAATTAAAAACGGAAAAGCTTCTTTTTTAGATGATGATAAAAACAAAATTTTTAAACCAGTTATTAGAACTGAAGAAAATTTAATTTTAATTTCTAAAATAGCTTTTAATAAAGCTCCTTTATACATCAGTGTATATTATAAAGGTGATTTAATTCACTCAGAAACATTAAAAGGAAATAAAGTTGTAAACAGAGTTTATAAATTATCTGAAGAAGAAAAAGGTGACTACCAGGTAGTTGTTAATACAGATAATAAAGTTTACAATAAAAACTTTTCAATATAAAAATTTAGTTAATTGTTTCGTCAAACTTCTGCTAAGGTTTGACAATAAAAAGCGAGTCATACCAGACTCGCTTTTTTATGCTCTTTATTTAAATTTTGGTTTTCTTTTATTTATAAAAGCAGTCGTTCCTTCAATAAAATCTTCTGTACCAAAACATTCTCCGAACTCTTCTATTTCTATACTAAAACCATTAACACCATCTTCATAAGACGCATTAACCGCTCTAATTGCAGCACTAATAGCTAGTTTAGAGTTTTTCATAATCTTATTTGCAATATTTTCCGCAAAAGGCAACAATTCGTCTTGAGTAGTTACATGATTTACTAAACCACATTCTTTTGCATCTGCTGCAGTAATCATACCAGCAGTCATAATCATTTCCATCGCTTTACCTTTACCAACTAATTGTGGCAAACGTTGTGTACCCCCATAACCTGGTATAACCCCTAAAGAAACCTCTGGCAAGCCCATTCTTGCATTATCTGATGCTATTCTAAAATGACAAGACATTGCCAACTCTAAACCTCCACCTAAAGCAAAACCATTTATAGCTGCAATAACTGGTGTAGATAAATTTTCTACATAATCAAACAATGTATCATGACCTATTTTAGATAAACGTGTACCTTCTTCTACAGAAAAATCTGCAAATTCAGAAATATCTGCTCCAGCTACAAAAGCTTTTTCTCCGCTACCTGTTAATATAATAGCTCTAATCTTTTCGTCTTCTTCCAACTCTTCAAAAGCTATATTTAACTCTTTAATAGTTTCTTTATTTAATGCGTTTAGTTTTTTAGGTCTGTTAATTGTTACCTGTGCTAAACTATCTTTTGTTTGAACTTTTATATTTGTAAAACTCATCTGCTAAGAATTTTTAAATTAAATTTTAATGTTTTGGTAAAACAACTGTAAAAACAGTACCAACACCAACTTTAGAAGTAAAAGAAATATTACCACCATAAGCCTCTATAATATTCTTTATCATTGGTAAACCTAAGCCCATTCCACTTGTTTTCGTCGTAAATTTTGGTTCGAATATTAAATCTACTAAATTGTCTGGAATTCCTTTTCCATTATCAGAAACTATAATCTTTACCTTATCTCCTTCGGATACAACTTTAACTTCTACTAATGGATTTTCTTCTTTATTTGTTGCCTGAATTGCATTTTTAACCAAGTTAGTTACAATTCTAATTAACTGTGTTTTATCTAAATTAACACACAATTCTTCTTCTAAAGGAAGATACTTAATATACGTTTCTGCAAAAATATCTAATGCAAATTTTATAACACTAATAATTTCTATTTGCTCTCTTTTTTGAGTCGGCATTTTTGCAAAATCAGAAAATGCAGAAGCTATAGAACTCATTACATCTATTTGCTGAATTAAAGTTTGACTGTATTCTGCTAATTTTTCTTTTATTTTATCATCTGATGGATCAAACTTTCTCTCAAAGTTTTGAACCGTTAATCTCATAGGAGTTAATGGATTTTTAATTTCATGTGCTATTTGTTTTGCCATTTCTCTCCAAGCTTGTTCTCTTTCTGTTTGCGCCAATTTAGCTACACTTTCTTCTAGCTCATCAATCATATTATTATAAGCTTCTACCAAAACCATAATCTCTGAGCTTGCTTTATTAAGAATAATTTTTTCATTTCTTTTATGCAAACGTGTTTGCTCCATTTTATCAGAAATTGTTTTTATAGACATTGTTATATAGCTCGATAAAAAATAAGCCAAAGAAATAGCTATTATAAACATTAGAATATATACTAAACCTAATCTAGAAATAAACTCTTCTAATTCTTGATCAATTTCTGAATTATCTTGCGTAAACTGCAATTCTAAAATACCGATTCTCTTATATTTTGGGTCATGTATATATGAATATGAAGTCTGAAACCCTGTTTTATTATCTTCTACAGATTTTAATATTTTATGATTAGAATTTTCTGCTAATTCTTTTAACAAAACTTCTTCTAAAGGCTTGTTCTCTATTTTTTCAAAGGCATTTGCTTTAGATGATTTTAGCAATTTACCTTCTAAGTCATACAGAACTATATTTAATTTATTAATAGAGGAAATTTCATAAATACGCTCCTTAAATATTTTAGCTAAATTTTCTGTATTTACTGGGTAAGTTGTCTTGTTTTTTAGCTCTAATTCAATTGTTTCTTTTGCTGTTGCTTCTTTACGCTCAAAACGTTGAATATTATAATCTTTTGTCTGCTCATCATATTGATAAACTGTTACCACCAATATTAATATTGATGCTAATAACACCAATACTATCATTGATAAAAAAATACGAATTCTTAAAGAAATCTTGTTAAAATTGATCAAATTTAATCTTGTTTTATTCTTTTTGTTTTCATTGTTAAAAGATCGTCAAAATCTCCATCTTCATCCCAATCGTACTTACTCTTACCTATAAAACCTTCGTCTGTTTTTGTTATATGGTAAGAAACTTTCATGTCTCTACCTGCATAAAAAAATTCTACAAATAACGAGTCTTTTTCTACTCTCCATGTTCCATCAGAATTTAAAAAATGCTCTCCTTCTTTATTAACAAACCACGCAGAAAAAGTACCATCATCATTATATTTAGACTGTGCTATTTGTTCTGATCCTTTTTCAAAATGATCTTCATAAATACTTATAGAGTCTGACTTTTTAAACGTTTGCATTTCTAATTTCAAATAGGTTGTCTGCCAAGTATCAACCATATAATCTTGTATAGAAAGTTCTTTTTTACAACTAACAAAAAGCGTTCCAACAAACGCTATTAACAAAAATGTTTTCAATTTCATAATTACAGACTTTTAAACTCACAAGATAATCAAATAAAAAAGTCATTACAACTAGTGTAATGACTTTTAAGTTTATTTTCACAAACAAGAAAACCTAAAAGATTTCTATGTTTTTTATCCTACAATATTTATAATTTTACCAGGAACAACAATTACTTTTTTAGGTGTTCTACCATCTAATTGTGCAATTGTTTTTTCGTGTGCCATTACTGTTTTTTCTATTTCTTCTTTAGACATATCCAAAGGAAGTTCTAACGTAAAACGCATTTTTCCGTTAAAAGAAATTGGATAATTTTTAGCATTTTCTACCAAATGTTTTGGCTCAAACACTGGAAATTCTGCTGTAGAAATAGATTCTATATGCCCTAACAAACTCCACAATTCTTCTGCAATATGCGGTGCATAAGGAGAAACTAAAATTGCTAAAGGTTCTAAAATTGCACGTTTGTTACATTTTAAAGATGTTAATTCGTTTACAGCAATCATAAATGTAGAAACCGATGTGTTAAAAGAGAAATTCTCTATATCTGCTTCTACTTTTTTAATGGTTTTGTGTAAAGTTTTCAATTCATCTTTTGTTGATTCTGCATCAGAAACATCAAAATTTTCTCCGCTAAAATACAGTTTCCATAGTTTTTTTAAGAATGATGAAACTCCAGAAATACCTGAAGTTTTCCAAGGTTTTGCTTGCTCTAAAGGTCCTAAAAACATTTCGAATAAACGTAAACTATCTGCCCCATATTCTGTACAAATAGCATCCGGATTTACCACATTGTATTTAGATTTAGACATTTTTTCTACTTCACGTCCTACTTTATAAACTCCTTCTTCTAAAATAAATTCAGCATTTTTATAATCATTATTTAAAGGATGGTTTTTAAATCCATCAACATCTAATTCATCAGAAGAATTTACCAAAGAAACATCCGAATGAACAGGAGATTTAGTAATCATCACTAAATCTGCAAAATTAGGGTTTAAAAACTTGTGATCTAACAAATAGTTTTTAACAACAGTTTCAAACTCATCATCAGAGTTAAATAAGTTTTTAGAAACAAAAACTGTTGGTATTTTCTCTAAAATATCATCATTAGATTTTTCATCAGAACAACCACAACCACTTTTTACAAAAGCTGTTGCTTTGTAAACAAAAGCAGAAGTTCCTAAAATCATTCCTTGATTAATTAACTTTTTAGCAAACTCATCTACAGGAACAATGTTTTTATCAAACAAGAATTTTTGCCAAAAACGCGCATACAATAAATGCCCTGTTGCGTGCTCAGAACCACCAATATATAAATCTATTTCTTTCCAATAATCTAAGGCTTCTTTGCTCGCAAATTCAGTTGGATTTGTAGCATCCATATATCTGTTAAAATACCAAGAACTACCTGCCCAACCTGGCATTGTGTTTAGCTCTAAAGGAAAAACAGTTTCATTATCAATTAAATCATTATTAACAACTTTATTAGTTTCTGTGTTCCAAGCCCAAACTTCTGCATTTCCTAAAGGTGGCTTTCCATCTTCAGTTGGCAAATATTTTTCTACTTCTGGCAACACAATTGGCAAGTGTTTTGCGTCAATCATTTGTGGCATTCCGTCTTTATAATATACAGGAAATGGTTCTCCCCAATAACGTTGTCTACTAAAAACAGCGTCACGCAAACGGTAATTTATTTTTCCGTAACCAAAGCCACGTTTTTCCATTTCAAAAATGGACAATTTTAATGCTTTCTTATATTTTAATCCTGATAAAAAATCTGAATTTGCAATTACGGTTCCGTCTTTATCAGCATGCGCTGCTTCAGAAATATCAACTCCTTCAAAAATATTAGGAATTTCGATTCCGAAATGTTTTGCGAAATCGTAATCACGTTGATCACCACAAGGAACCGCCATTACAGCACCTGTTCCGTAACTTGCT
The DNA here is from genome assembly GCF_045063585.1 of Polaribacter sp. Asnod1-A03. NCBI lineage: Bacteria > Pseudomonadati > Bacteroidota > Flavobacteriia > Flavobacteriales > Flavobacteriaceae > Polaribacter > Polaribacter sp. Asnod1-A03. The sequence goes on from NZ_JBEFOE010000009.1 coordinate 3,105,047, forward strand.
AACACGTAATCTCCAATCCAAATTTGTACTTTTTTACCAGAAAAAGGATGAATTGCATACGCACCTGTAAAAGCACCAGAAATGGTTTTTACATCTGCCATTCTATCACGCTCACTTCGTTTTGCTGTAGCTGTAATATAAGCTTCTACTTCCGCTTTTTGAGCTTTTGTTGTTATTTTAGCAACCAACTCGTGTTCTGGAGCTAATGTTAAAAACGAAACTCCAAAAATAGTATCTGGTCTTGTTGTAAAAACATCAATTTTATATTTATTCTCGTCTTTTGAAACAGCTACTTTTTCGGCTTTTTCAATTGGTTTTGTAAACTGAATTGCTGTATTAATTTTAGAAACTACTTGAAGTACATTTTCAATTACTTCTTCGTTTGTAAAACGTATTACATTAAAACCTTCGTTGTTAAAAAATTCCGTTCTTACTGCTTCATCTTCTTTACCAGAAAACTCAACAATTAAATTTTTAGCAATACAAACATAATCAACAATAAAAGTACCAATTGTATACTTTTTTCTAAATTTAGCTGCTCCTTTTTTATTTTTTAATTCATCCCAAAGCACTGTTTCGGCTTTTGATAAATTTAAACGTAACTCTTTTAAAGCTTCTAATTCTTTATAAGATAATTTAACTTCAGAACTTGTGTTTTCTGCAACTCCTTCTACTTCAAAAGAAACCATTGCTCCTTGTGAACGTCCAATCCAATTGGTTTGAGAATCTTTTAAAGGTTGTGGCCAATCGATTTTTTCTAACCCATCTAACAAACGTTGCGCATATGCAGAAATTCTCATAGACCATTGTGTCATTTTTTTACGCACAACAGGATGACTTCCACGTTCTGAAACTCCATTTACAATTTCATCATTTGCTAAAACAGTTCCTAAAGCCGGACACCAGTTTACTTCTGTATCAGATAAGAATGTTAATCTGTATTGTAATAATATTTCTTCTTTTTTGGTTGATGAAAAAACATTCCATTCATCAGCTGTAAAAGAAATAATTTCTTCATCGCAAACCGCATTTACTGTTGCATTTCCTTCTTTTTCAAAAATCGAAATTAAAGTAGCAACATCTTCTGCTTTATCTGTATCAATATTATACCAAGAATTAAATAGTTGGATAAAAATCCATTGTGTCCATTTATAATATTCCGGACTAGAAGTTCTTACTTCTCTACTCCAATCAAAAGAAAAACCAATATTATCTAATTGTCTTCTATACGTTGCAACATTTTCTTCTGTAGTTTTTGCTGGATGTTGCCCTGTTTGAATGGCATATTGTTCTGCTGGTAAACCAAAAGAATCATACCCTTGCGGATGCAACACATTAAAACCTTTATGACGTTTGTAACGTGCATAAATATCACTTGCAATATACCCTAAAGGATGCCCAACATGTAGACCCGCTCCTGATGGATAAGGAAACATATCTAATACATAATATTTAGGCTTTTCAGATTCATTACTGGCTTTAAAAGTTTGGTTTTCTGCCCAAAATTTTTGCCATTTCTTTTCTATCTCTAGGTGATTATATTGCATTCTAATTTCTTTATTTAAGCTGCAAATTTACGTTTATTCTTTAGAAGATTAAAGTAAAAATCAACTTGCTTAAATTGGTCTTTTTAGGCATAAAAAAAGCGTAAACATTGTTTACGCTTTTTTTTAAAGTTTAGTAAAAACTACTCTCTAATATTTTTAAAATACAATTGGTAAAGAAACTACAGTGTGTCCCCAACCCATAAATAACTTAATTTCATTATCTTCTCCTTCTAAAGAAATAGAAAAAGCTTCAATATTATCTTCTGATTTGGTAACTTCTGCATTAACTCTAACAACATCTTCTGCTTCTTTATAAAAATAAGAACCCCAAACATTCTTTGCTGTACTTAAAATAATTGTCCATCCGTTATCCGATGGTATAGAAAACAAAGTATATCTTCCTGCTTTTACTTTTTTACCTCCAAAAGTTGCGTCTTTATAAAAATAAATTTCTGTTGCTTCGTTAGCTCCTGTTCTCCAAACATTATCTTTTGGTGCCAATTTAGCTAAATCTCTTCCTTTTAATTGAGGTCTACTATAAATTACTTTTACAAGTTTATTAGATTCTTTATAACTTGTAGGGTAAGAAGCTACATCCATAGGACTTACATCTAATTTTGAAAATTTTTGAGCAAAAGATTCTGAACTAAACACTAATGTAATTGCAATAATTGCAAGAGATAAAATTGATTTTTTCATTTTTTTATAATTAAATTATTATTCTAAGTCTATTAGGTCTTTAAAAATAAAGAACCTTACATTTTTAATATATTATTTTCTCTTTAAGAATATGTTTAATGACAACCACAATCCGTGCCACAATTACTTTTTTTCTTAGATCTAAAAAAATATTTTTTTACCAAATAAACAATTGCTAAAAAAAGAAGAATGTAAATAATAATTTCTTGCATTAACTTAAAATTTGATAGGTTAAAAATGACGAAACATAAGCCAATAAAGCCAAACCAAATAATTGAATTAATGGCCATTTCCAACTTTTTGTTTCTCTCTTTACAATCGCTAAAGTTGCCATACATTGCATTGCAAATGCGTAAAAAACCATTAAAGACATACCAACAGGGAAATTAAAACGCTTTTCGCCCGTATCAGGATTTATTTCTGATGCCATTTTTTGCTTAATGGTAGTTGTATCTTCGTCATCTGCTTCTACACTGTAGATTGTTGCCAATGTACCTACAAAAACTTCTCTTGCTGCAAATGATGTTATCAATGCAATTCCTATTTTCCAATCGTAACCCAAAGGTTTTATAGCTGGTTCTATGGATTTTCCAAGAACACCTATGTATGAATTTTCTAATTTTACAGAAGCTATTTTTTGTTGAATTTCATCATCACTTAAATTCTTATTATCAACATTTTCTGTAACGTATTTTTCTGCATTATTATACTTTTCTCCTCCATTAGATGCTAAAAACCACAAAACAATGGATAGCGCTAAAATTATTTTACCTGCTCCCAAAACAAATGCTTTTGTTTTCTCTACTACTTCATAAAACACATTTTTTATAGATGGTAATTTATAATTTGGCATTTCTACAACAAAAAATGACTTTGTTTTTACATTTAATGTTTTATGTAAAATATATGCTGCTATAACTGCAGATGCAAAACCTAAAGCATATAAAGCCAGTAATACTAAACCCTGTAGATTTAAAAAACCAAATACTTTTTTATCAGGAATAACCAATGCAATTAGAATTGCATAAACTGGCAAACGTGCAGAACAAGTGGTAAATGGCGTTACCAAAATAGTAATCAATCTTTCTTTCCAACTAGAAATGGTTCTGGTTGCCATAATTGCTGGTATTGCACAAGCTGTACCCGAAATTAACGGAATTACACTTTTACCATTCATACCAAAACGACGCATAATTTTATCCATTAGAAAAACCACACGACTCATATAACCAGTTTCTTCTAATATTGCCACAAATAAAAATAAAATGGCAATTTGTGGAATAAATATAATTACTCCTCCAATACCTGGTATAATTCCTTCTGTTAATAAATCCGTAAGAACTCCGGTTGGTAAATTATCTTTTGTAAAATCTGCAATTTCAGCAAATGTACCGTCAATAAAATCCATTGGAATAGAAGCCCAATCAAAAATAGATTGAAAAATCACTAATAATAAGACTACAAAAAACACATAACCAAAAACTTTATGTGTAAAAACTCTATCTAATTTACTACGTAAATCGGTTGCTTTACTTTTATCAACAATGTAGGTTTTCTTAAGAATTTTATTAATCTCTTGATAACGATAAATAGTTTCTTTATGTTGATATTTTTTTAACTTAGAAATGTCTTTTTTAAAATCTAGTAACTTTTGTTTTTCTTCGGATGAAATTGTTTCTGGATAATTATTTTGAGTAACCATCAACCACAACTCATACATAGAATAATTGGGGCTAATTTCTTTTAATTTATCAAAATAATCAGGATCAATTTGATGATTAATTCCGCATAAAGGTGATGCTTTTGCCGCAACATGACAACGAATAATTGCTTCTTTTACGTCATTTATACCTTCCTTTTTTCTTGCACTTATTAAAACAACTTCTGTACTTAACTCTTCTTTTAATAATGATAAATCTATAGAAATACCTTTTCTTTCCATTTGATCAACCATATTGATTGCCAGAACTGTAGGGATTTCTAAGTCTTTAATTTGAGAAAACAGCAGTAAATTTCTTTTTAAATTCTCTACATCAGCGACTACTAAAATTACATCTGGAGATTCTTTTATATCTTTTTTTAATAACGTTTTTAAAACAATACTTTCATCTAAAGAGGTAGGGTTTATACTATAAGTTCCTGGTAAATCTGTAATAACTGCATTTTGTGTTGCAGATAATTTACTTTTACCTTCCTTTTTATCTACTGTAATCCCTGGATAATTACCAACTTTTTGATTTAAACCTGTAAGTTGATTAAATAACGAAGTTTTACCAGTATTAGGGTTACCTATTAAAGCAACTTTTATATCATTTTTAGACATATTATAAACTTACTTTAAGTATTTGAATTTGAGATGCAGTTTCTTTTCTAATTGCTAAATGACTACCATTTACACAGATGTAAAGCGGATCTTTTAAAGGTGCAACTTGAACCAATTGCACTTCTGCACCGGGTAAACAACCCATTTCTAATAATTTTAAAGGAATAAAATCTAACGATTCTTCAGAAATATAACCAATTTCTCCTTTTTGTAACGTAGCTATTGTGCTCAATGAATTTTATTTGGAAGGCAAATATAAGAATTTAGAATGATTCTAAACAGCTTATTTAGAAGCATATTCTTCTTTTAACAAAACAATATCTTCTTTTAATTTTTGCATATCCTTTTTTTCTGTTCCATCGTAATACCCACGGATACGTCTTTCTTTATCTACCAAAACAAATTGTTCTGTATGAATAAAATCATTTTCATCTCCGTTTCCTTCATCTAAAACAGCAAAATAACTTTTTCTTGCCAATTCGTAAATATGCTTTTTACTTCCGGTAGTTACATTCCATTTTCCATCAATAACACCTTTTCTTTCTGCATATTCTTTTAAAACAGAAACACTGTCTATCACTGGCGTAACAGAATGAGAAAGAAACATAATATCAGCATCGTTTTTATAAAACTCTTGCAACTCACTCATATTATAAGCCATTGCAATGCAAATAGTTTGACAACGTGTAAAGAAAAAATCTGCTACATAAATTTTATTCTTGTAATTATTATTAGTGATAAATTCTCCTTTTTGATTGATCAATTCAAAATCTGCAACAGTATGATTTTTTTGAATATGCAACATACTATCGTCTACCAATCTAGGGTTTACATCTGCTGGATTGTAAATTTTAAGACGATTATCTACTTTTAATAAATGATAAAAAACAGGTAGTGAAACAGCAGAAAAAACTATAAAAAAAATAAGTGTTGGTAACGATTTTTTAAAGAATTTAAAATCCATAAAATAAATTTATAAATACAAATTTACGACTTAAAACCACCATAGAAAAACAAACAAAAACAAATACTTTGTAAAATCTTTGTTAAATTAAAAATGACATTCTATTAACACTTTTTATACTCTCTTTAAAAACGTACATTTGCGACCATTATAATTATGATTTAACGCTGAATGGAAATATTAATAAAAGCATCGCAATTTATTTTAAGTTTATCTTTATTGATTGTTTTGCACGAGTTAGGACACTTTGTGCCTGCAAAATTGTTTAAAACAAGAGTAGAAAAATTTTATCTTTTTTTTGATTATAAGTTTTCAATTTTTAAGAAAAAAATAGGAGAAACCGTTTATGGTATTGGTTGGATTCCTTTAGGTGGATATGTAAAAATATCTGGTATGATTGATGAAAGCATGGATACCGAACAAATGGCTTTACCACCACAACCTTGGGAGTTTAGATCTAAACCTGCATGGCAACGTTTAATTATTATGTTAGGAGGAGTTTTTGTAAACTTTGTATTAGGTATTTTTATCTACATAATGTTAATGTATACTTATGGTGAAAAGTTTTTACCAAACGACAATGTAAAAGACGGTGTTTGGGTACAAGATTCTTTAGCCATGAATTTAGGCTTAGAAACTGGAGATAAAATTTTAACGATTGATGGTGAAAAAATTAAAAAATTCTCTGAACTTACCTTAGGTTTCGTAAACGGAAATGATTTTCAAATAGAAAGAAACGGGGAAGTTGTAGAAAAAGAAATTCCGGAAAATTTTATTTCTCAATTAGTTGACAGAGGTAAAGATGCTGGTGCAATTTTATTACCAAGATATCCTTTTGTAATTGCAGCTGTTTCAGAGGATTCACCAAATATAAACTCAGATTTAAAAGCAAAAGATATTGTAGTTTCTATTAACGGAAACGCCATTAAATATTTTGATGAAGCCCAAACTGAATTAGATAAATTTAAAAACCAAGACATAACAGTTACAGTTAAAAGAGGCACAGAAACTAAAGCTATTCCTGTAAAAGTTACTAATGAAGGTAAATTAGGCGTTGGATTAGGTCAACTTTCTTTTAAAGACTTAGAAAAATTAGGTTATTATAATTTAGCTGAAATAGAATATTCTTTTGCAGAAGCAATACCTGCAGGTTGGAACAAATCTGTAAAAACACTTACAGACTATATTAAACAACTAAAAAAGATTTTTAACCCTAGTACAGGAGCCTATAAAGGTTTAGGTGGTTTTATTTCTATTGGGAGTATTTTTCCATCGGAATGGAGTGCAGAATCTTTCTGGAACATTACAGCATTTTTATCTATAATGTTAGGTTTTATGAATCTTTTACCAATACCTGCTTTAGATGGTGGACACGTAGTTTTTACCCTTTGGGAAATGATTACAGGTAAGAAACCTGGAGACAAGTTTTTAGAATACGCACAAGTAACTGGTTTTATAATTTTAGTAGCCTTATTACTTTTTGCAAACGGTAATGATATTTTTAGGTTGTTTAAATAACACAATAACCTTGTCAGGATTATAAAAACCTTCGAAACAATAAGATTCGAAGGCTTTTATAATTCAAACCCTAAATGATTGATTTACAAAATAAAAATATGTATACCTTGTATCACATACATTACAAGAATAAGCTTTTGTTCCTGGAATTAGTTTTAAAATAGGCTTTCTTCTTATTCTATCTCTCGAAGGAGATTTACATTTTGGACAAGCTTTCATAATTTAGATATTTTTATTCCCATCGCTAATTTACTAAAAATCAAAAATTTATAGTTTTATTTTTGCTTTTTGTTCTTAAAAGGACTTTTTCTGTTCTTAAAGTAATGTTTCTAATTACTTACTAACTCATTCTTTCTTCTTTTAAAAAACAACAAACAGTTTTTTACTTAAAGTAAAAAACTGTTTGTATTTTATAATTATAAGAGAGTTTCTTAATGGTAGAGAACAAGAGTATATTTAAGTACTTATATTAATTTTTTTCATACTTATACATACAAAATTTTGTATATGTAAACAATAACTTTAAACAATCGAAAGGTAATAAAACCATAAATTACAAAAACAAGTATAAATACCCATTTTAAAAAATCTATCAATCTTCTTAATTCTAAGATTAAATCATATTATAAAAAAAATTACTTTTAAGAAGGTAAATTACTACTTTTGGTTTCATCAATATCTATTGTAGATGCTTCTGACAGTTCTTTTCCTTTTAAATAATCTGGTAATTGCATACCTGCCATATTAAACATTTCTTGTAAAGGTGGCACTGCTTTATACATACCAGAAATAAAATTAGAAGTTGATGTTTTTCCGTCTTTTCCTCCTCCGTTTTCCCAAACAGTAACTTTATCAATTTTAATATTTTTAATAGCTTCTGCTTGAGTTTTTACCAGTTCTGGTAACTTATCAGCAATTAACAATAATGCTGCATTTTGAGAATCATTACCAGCTGCTTTCACTATTTCATCTAAACCTGCTGCTTGTTTTGTTAAAACTTCATACAATCCTTGTGCTTCTGCTTGTGCTTTAAATAAAATAGCATCTGCTTCACCTTTTGCTATTCTTCTAATATTTTCTGCTTGTGCTTCCGCATCAATTTCTACTTTACGCTTATCTATTTCTGCAGGTACAATAACATCTGCTAATTGAGAAGAACGCTCTCTTTCTGCTCTTGCAACCTCTGCTTCTTGCTCTGCTGCATAAGATTCTCTTAGAGCGTTTGCTGTTTGTACTTTTTCTGATGCAATTGCCGTACGTTCTGCTTCTGCTTCTCTTTGTCTACGTAAAGAGTCTGAATTAGCTACTGCAATTTTTGCTGTATTTTCTCCTTCAACAGCTTGTGCATTTGCAGCTGCAACTTGTGTTCTTTGGTCTTGTACAGCATTAGCCTCACCAATAGAACCATCTCTATTTTTTTCTGCAACAGATTTACGTGCTGCATTAATTGCATGTGCTGCTGCTTCTTTCCCTAAAGCTTCTATATAACCAGACTCATCAACAATATCCGTAATATTTACGTTGATTAATTTTAAACCAACTTTCTTTAACTCTGTTTCTACACTTTGCGAAATATTGGTTAAGAATTTATCTCTATCATTATTAATTTCTTCAATATCCATAGAGGCAACTACCAAACGTAATTGACCAAAAATAATTTCTTTTGCCAATTCTTGAATATCTGGCAGACCTAAACCTAATAATCGTTCTGCTGCATTTTGCATAATACCTGGTTCTGTAGAAACACCTATTGTAAATCTAGAAGGTACATTTACACGAATATTTTGTTTTGATAAAGCATTTACCAAATTAACTTCTATAGACATTGGTGTTAAATCTAAAAACTCATAATCTTGAATTACAGGTAAAATAAATGCGGCTCCACCATGAATACATTTGGCAGATTCGCCACCACTAACTTTACCATACACTACTAAAATTCTATCCGAAGGACATCTTTTGTAGCGTTTTATCATTGCAACTAATAATATAAAAACGAATAGAATTGCAACTCCTATTCCAATTAAACCCGTAAAAGGGTTACTTTGTAAAATCATTAAATTTAGCATTGTTTTATTTTTGAGGTTCTATTATTAAAATTCCGTTATTTGTTACTTCAATCACTTTTATAACATTTCCTTGCTTTAAATCTTCTTTATAATCTGTTAGGGCTTCTAACTCTCTTAAAGCTCCTTGTATTTTTATTTGTACTTTACCAATTTTAGACCTTTTAGCACCAACAGTTAAATATACTTCGCCAATTGCATTTAAAGCATTTTGCATTTTTAAGGTTCCGCTAGATGTTAATTTACTAATGTAATAAAACATTGCTGCCATTATAAACATCATTAATAAACCACAAAAAATAGAAATTATAACAGTTATCGTTTTAGAATTACCCGCGTCTAAACTTGCAAGTCCACTCCAACCGAAAATAGCAAAAAATGCAACTAAATTTTTAAATGTAAAAAACTGAAAACCAACACCTGTATCTGCTTCTATTTCCACATCTACATCACCAATATCATCTGTATCTGCTCCAATAAAAGTACTTATCAAAACAAATAAAAAGAATAAGGTAGAAATTGCGGTTATTATCCAATAAGTCTTTTCAAAAGAGGATAATTCTAAATACCATTCCATCATAACAATTAGTTTTAAAATAATTAAATATAAAGATTTTTTGACTGAATAAAGTGATTTATTTTGTCAAAGTAAAGAGATACTCATTACTCTTAAAACCAACTTTCAAAGAGCACTCTTTTTGCTGATTTTTAGCTTTAATAATTTTTTATCAATTCTAGAAGTAATAATACTGAAGTATTAAAGTTTTGGATGAGTTTCTACTATTAGTAGTTAAAAAATAAGTTTTGTTACATTTAATCTAAATTACTTCGAAAAAAGTTTAAAAACTATTTTTGTTTAGCAACTTTATACTCAAGATTAGTTCGTTTATATTTCTTTCCTATGATTTAATCTTAAGATATTTTGAAATTTAAGAGAGTATTCTATCCTTTTTTTAATAAACACATACAAAATTGATTTCCTTATCTTTTTTTAAAGAAGCTATTGATTAAGAAAACAAGAGATAAAAATATATCATTTTAGACCAATTTTCAAAAAAAATTAAATCTAAATTTAGCTGAAATATTAGGTAAAATATATACTGTAAAGTTTATCGAGCACAGTAATCATTATTAAATACTATTTTTAGAATTTAATAAGCGAATAATTTTTCATTTGATATACTGTCAACACACTCATAGCCGATAAAGCAACTTTAACTTCGGGTAACAAATCTGCTTTATTGTATCCACTATATGACATCGATTGTCCACATAAAAACACTTCGACACCTACATCTGAAAGAGATTTTATTAATTGCTTATTTGGATTATCTACTTTAAATTTTTCTTTGTAAACAGATGATGACAGGGCATCTTTTGTAGAACTTCCATGTAAAACAAGAGCTAAGCGAATTTTATTTTTTGGGGTTCCGTAGCGAACATGCATATTGTAATAACGGTGTAAACTAGAAATAATAGAGTTTATTTTACTTGGGTTTGTTTGTTTTCTATCAACATCAAAAATAGCTTTTAATTCTTGAGAAGGATCTGGAATAAAATCTAAATTATCAATAGAGAATACAGCTCCAATAGTATCAAAAACAGGGCCAGTAGTTGGTTTATTCTTTTGTCCGTGAGATAAAGTAACTTGTGTAAGTATTAGTATTAAAAAAAGTAAATATTGAAATTTATGTTGCATTTTTATTTTATAAATCAGAATGAGTTTCTATCCAAAGACAGCATGAATGGTTTTCGCTAAAATAGTCATTATTCTATAATTATACTTTTCCTTTAGCAATTTCATTTTGTTTAATTTTAATTTTTAAACGTGTTCTTTTTGGTTTTTCTCCCAAAGCCTCAAACTCAGAATCTTTTGATTCTACAATTTGTGATTCTTTCTTTCTAATAAATAGTTTTGAGGATTTAAATCTAATAATTTAAACAATTTTATGTTTTATATTACTCATTTTTTAACAGATAAAGAATATAAAAATAACTTTAAAATCCTTGGCATAAATATACCAAGGCCTTAGAAAAAACGGGAAATTAATTCTTTTTAAAAATTATATCTCAATCCAAATAAAACGTTGCTTGGTGGCATTGGTACAAAACCAGATTCTATATAATCTGCATTAAAAATATTATTTGCAGTAATTGTAAAACTAACTTTATTTACATCAACAATTATAGAAGCATCCCAAACATTATAACTTGTACCAATGGTACGTTCTGCGTGTTTGTAAATAATATTCTGACTTACATTTTTAAATAATTTTGATGAAAAACGTGTTGTAAATTGATGTTTTAACGTGTTTAAAGAATAACGAGATAAATCTTTATTTTGGTCTAAAATATCGTCTTCTAAAAAAGTATAACCAGTTGCTAACGTTTGATTATAAGCGCCTACCTTAAAATTATAAGATGCATTAAATTCAAAACCTTGCGTATTTACTTCTGCAATATTTGTAGCTGTAAATATACCATCATCAGTATTTTCTCTTACATAATCAATTAAATTATCTGAATCTCTGTTAAAAAAAGCTACCGATGCAGAAAATTGAGTATCATCAAATTTAAAACCAATTTCTTGCGCAAAAGCTTCTTCTGGGTCTAAGTTTTCATTACCAACAGTTGCAGGATCGCTGTAAAACAAATCTGTATAAGTTGGTATTCTATACGTATAACCAATGTTTCCGTAGGCTTTTAAATTGTCTGTTATTTTAAATCCTAAATCTAAACCAGGAAAGGCATGAAATTTAAAATCAGAAAAATAAGTAACCGCAACTCCTGGAGTTATATCTAATTTATCATTTGCCAATTTAAAACGATGCTCTAAAAATAAGTTTGCCATCGTTCTATTTCTATCACCTAAATTAGTACTACTAATAGAAACTTTAGAAACATCAATACCAAAACCTGTAACACCTAAATTAGACGTGTAAGAAGCATTGGTTTCTACACCTACTTTATTAGTAATATGTAAGTTTCTATAAAAACTAGGGTCGTCTCTTCTTAATAAAAAAATATCTTGTCCTCTTCTCCAATAAACCCTTGGTGTTATTTTTAAGTTTTCTGTTTTAAAAGTAGTAGAAACTCCAATTACACTATTCTGAGTTTCTTCATATTCATGAAAAGTTTCGTTTGTAGTGTAAAAATTTTCTGCTCCATATTTTTTATCAAAAAAAGTAGCTAGAACTTCTATTGGTTGTTGTTGTTTATTAAAAACTCCTTTTAAGAAATAATTGTAATTATTATAATCAGAATTATTACGATATCCGTCTGATGTTAATGCGCCAACATGTGCAATTATTGATGAATTTTTAAACTCTTTACCAACCGTAACAGAACCATTTAACTGACCAAAAGAACCTGCTTCTACATTTACAGATGCTGTATTTGCTAATCTCTTTTTGGTTACAATATTAATAGCTCCTGTAAATGCATTCTGACCGAAAACTCTTGCTGCAGGACCTTTAATAATTTCTATTCTTTCGATAACTTCAATTGGTAAAGCAGCATTTAATGTATGATGTCCGGTTTGAGAATCATCCATTTTAATGCCATCAATCAATAATAAAGTTTGATCGAAACCGCCACCTCTAATATACAAATCTGCTTGACTTCCTGCAGTTCCTCTTCTTCTAATATCTACACCAGCAACTTGTTGTAACAAATCGGCAACATTGGTAGCTGCACTATTTTTTATAACTTCAGGTGTAATAACGTTTATAGTTCTAGAGTTTTCTTTAAAAGGCAAATCGATTCTAGTAGAAGTAATTATAACTTCTTTTAAGGTATCTCTTTTTACGGTATTAGTTTGTGCTTTTACTTGAAAAGCAACAAACAATAAAGTAATTATTAAGGTAATTTTAATTTTCATAAATAGTGATTTAAAAACGATGCAAAACTCGTAACTTTCCGGACGATTAAAATAGTCCAGTTATAAAATGACAGATAGTCCGGTTAATACTCTTTTTAAGCAATTAATACATTTTGATAAATCGATACCTCAACCTGTTTATATACAAATTGCTCAGCAAATAATAAATGCCATACAACGTGGCTATATAACTAAAGGAACTCTTTTACCCGGAACACGAGTTTTAAGTCAATCTTTAAAAATACACCGAAATACCGCAGTTGCTATTTACGAAGAATTAGCGTCGCAAGATTGGGTAGAAATCATTCCTAATAAAGGTACTTTTATTTTAGAACCAGCACTAAAAACAGCAAAAATAAAAGCATCTTCGCAAAAAATAAATGAAGCGTATAACACTGCAAAAACAACCGGATTTCCATTTCAAAAATCATTTCATTTAACATCAACAGTTCAAGTAACGGAAGCTAAATATACCATTAACGACGGTAAACCAGATTTACGTTTGCATCCTGTGCATCAATTTTCTAGATGGTACAGCGCCGCAATGAAACGAAAAACATTGATTAAAAAATGGAACAGACCCAACGAATCTTCTTTTTCGTTGTTTCAAACACATCTTTCTAATCACTTAAATGCCACAAGAGGTTTCCACATCAACCCAAATAATTTAATAAGTACACGTAGTACAGAAATGAGTTTGTACATTGTTTCTCAATTATTGATAAAACAAAACGACATTGTTTTAGTGGGTAATTTAAGTAATTATGCTGCCAATATGATTTTTCAACAAACAGGCGCAAGTATTAAAACGATTCCAGTAGATGCCGATGGTTTAAAGGTAGATTATATTAAAAAACATTTTATAAAAAACAGCATTCGATGTATTTATATCTGTGCACATAGAGATTACCCAACAACTGTAAAATTGAGTGCAGATCGTCGTTTGGCCTTGTTACAATTGGCAAAAGAATATGGTTTTGCAATTATTGAAGATGATTACGATTACGATTTTCAGTTTGAAGGTTCTGCAATGCTACCAATGGCGAGTTCTGATGCAAACGGAATGGTCATTTATTTAGGGAAATTAGGACAATCTTTATTCCCTAGTTTTCAAACAGGGTTTGTAATTGCACCAGAAAATTTAATTTCTGAAGCAAAAAATTATTTACAATTATTAGACGAACAAGGCGATTTAATTCAACAACAAATGTTATCTGAATTAATTAATGAAGGTGAAATTTATCGTCTCATAAAAAAAAATATTGTTATTTATAAACAAAGACGAGATTGTTTGTGCCAACTTTTAACGCAACATTTTTCCGAAATTGCACATTGGAAAATTCCTTCTGGCGGATTGGCTATTTGGTTACAATTCTCACAACAAATATCTTTAGTAAAACTAGCTGAAGAAGCAGAAAAAAACAATTTATTTCTACCAAAAACCATTTTATATCAAGACAAAAATACCTGCGCCATTCGTTTTGGTTTTGGTCATTTAGAAAACGAAGAAATGGTAATTGTAATTGAAAAACTTAAAAATGCTTATAATAAATTGGTTTTAAGTTAGATTGATAACTACTTCCTCACTTTTACCGATTAAGATATTAACAACGTTATTTTACATTCTATTTTTAGGTACTTTTATAGCATGTTTGCACTAATAGATTGTAATAATTTTTATACTTCTTGCGAGCGGGTTTTTAATCCGAACTTGCAAGGAAAACCAGTTGCTATTTTAAGTAATAACGATGGTTGTGTAATTTCTATGAGCGACGAAGCTAAGAAATTAGAACTCCCATTTGGTGCGCCAATTTTTAAATGGGAACAATTTTGCAAAGAAAAAAATATTACGGTTTTATCTTCTAATTATCCTTTATATGGAGATATGAGTGCTAGAATAATGAATATTTTAGCTGATTTTTCTCCGGATGTAGAAGTGTATTCTATTGACGAATCTTTTTTACAATTAAAAGGTTTTGAAAATTATGACTTAGAAGAATATGCTACAAAAATTAGAAGTAGAATTTTAAAATGGACCGGAATACCTACTTGTGTAGGAATTGCGCCAACCAAAGCACTTAGTAAAGTTGCCAATAAAATTGCGCGTTCTAACATAAAGCAATCTAAAGGAATTTGTATTATTGATTGTGAAGAAAACAGAATTAAAGCCTTAAAATGGACAGAAATTGGCAACGTTTGGGGAATTGGTCGTCGTTTAAAAACCCGATTAGAAGCCAAAGGTTGTACAAATGCTTACCATTTTACACAACTGTCTAGCGATTGGATTTTAAAAGAATTTTCTATTGTAGAATGGCGTTTGCAAAAAGATTTACAAGGCATTTCTAAAATTCCGTTAGAAGAAATTTCATCCAAAAAAATGATTGCAACGACAAGAAGTTTTGAATATACCTATTCTGATATCGACAATATAAAAGAACGTATTTCTACTTTTGCAGCAAGTTGTGCAGAAAAATTACGCAACCAAGCATCGAGTTGTCACATGGTAATTGTACAACTGTCTAGCGATCGTCATCAAAAAAACGCACCACAACATAGAGAAAGTAAAACAGTGGTTTTTTCGTACCCAACAGATTCTACATTAACTATTTCTAAAGCTGCTGTAGAAGCTGTAAAAATGATTTTTAAATCCGGAATTAAATACAAAAGAGCTGGTGTAATTGTTACTGGTTTAGTACCTAATGATAATTTTCAACTCAATTTATTTTCGCACGAAAATCCAAAACACAAGCCGTTAATGTCTGCAATTGACAAATTAAATCGTAAATTTAAAGCAGACAAAATTAAGTTAGGAAATCAAGATTTAAAACGCACTTGGAAAATGCGTCAAGAAAGATTATCTCCTAGATTTACAACAAATATGAATGATATTTTAATTGTAAAAGCCACTAAATAAGTTTTTTTTATGAATGATAATTATAAAATTTTAGCCGTTTTTGATTATTCTACAGAAGCACATGTTACCAAATCTAAATTAGATTCAGAAGGTTTAAAAACCTTACTAATGGACGAAAAAACGATAGATACTGATCCTTTGGTTAGCAATGCAATTGGTGGCGTAAAATTGTTGGTTCATAAAAATGATTTTGATAAAGCTGCTACTATTTACAATGAAATTAGAACATATCAAAAAGATAAAAATGGAAACGATATTTTTTGTCCTAACTGTAATTCTACTAAAATTTTAATTGCTCCTCTTAAAAGGAAAAATATATTTTTTATGTTATTTCCTTTTTTTGAAAAAACAAAACACATCTGTAATAATTGTAAAACAGTATTTTAATTACCTGTTTTATTTTTACCTTTCTTAATTCTAATATGTCAGTTCGAGTGGTTTTGAGGCACGAAAAATTGTATCGAGAACAATTTAATAACTTAAAATTCACAACATTTTTTAATTCTAAAATAATATCTAAAACATTTCAAGAAAAGTTATAATTTGCAACTACTTATGATTGGAACTAAAAATCTTACTTTTTTTACACCAAAGGCTTCTTCTGGAGATGGAGCCGTTTTGGTTGATGTTGGCATTTCTGCTGGTTTTCCTTCGCCTGCAGATGATTTTAGAGAAACTAGAATTTCTTTAGATGATGAATTGATACAAAACAAAGACGCTACTTTTTTTGCCAAAGTAAAAGGACAATCTATGATTAATGCAGGTTTAGATGATAACGATTTGTTAGTTATTGATAGAAGTTTAGAACCTACCAACAATAAAATTGCTGTTTGTTTTTTAGATGGAGAGTTTACAGTAAAAAGACTTCGTGTAGAAAAAAATGAAGTTTGGTTACAACCAGAAAACCCTAATTACCCAATTATAAACATTACAGAAGAGAATGATTTTATGATCTGGGGAATTGTAACTAGTGTTATCAAAAAAGTATAAATTATCTTTTTTTAGTATTTTATTATTGTTTATCAATAATTTTTATATATTTACATTTTAAATACTAAAAATAATTTTTGATGAAAACAGCAAGTATTTTAAAAGTGATGCACATTCTTTCTTGGATTGTCTTTATAGGATTGTGTATAAAAACAGGCGCTATTTTAATATCTTATTTTATAAGTATTGGAAATCCTGAAGCAGCAAAAAACTTATATGCTGGTTTAAATTTATCTGAATATTACAATCTTAGTTTTACACAATACACTTTTATTGTGAGCTACAAAATTGCTTTGTTTGCTACAGAAGCCTACATTGCTTTACTGGTTACTAAATTATTAAAAGCCTTAAACCTAGAAAAACCATTTAACATTGAAGTTCAAAAATTGATGCAAAATATTAGTTATAGTATTTTTAATTTGTGGATTCTTGCAATGCTACACAATACTCATATTCAATACACAGGAAAAAAGTATGATTTCTCTATGGATTTATTCTCAAGTGATTTTCTCTTTTTAGCAGGTGTTATCTTCATTTTTGCACAGATTGTAAAAAGAGGAATTGAAATTCAATCTGAAAACGATTTAACAATATAATTATGAAAACTAATAAATTTTTTAAAATCTTAATTGATGGATTATTCGTATCACAACTTATTTTTATTCTCGGTATCTTTTTCAATATACCAAATGGCGTATTAAAAATTAATATGCATAATTCCCCTGTTGAGGCATGGGAATTAATTTATTGGTTAATATTCTTCTTTAGTATTATATCTTATATCTTCTTTATAATTGCTTTATTTCAACTTAGAAAAATAGCAAAGCATTTACTAAAAAAGAATTATTTTACAGCTTTAATTATCAATAGTTTGAAAAAAAGTGGAAAAGCATTCGTCTATTCTGGCATTTTTTCTTTTTCTGTTGTTGTAATAAGTTTCTTTAGAAGATTAATTGATAAAACCTTTCAACTAACTTTTGATAGCGATTTAATCATTTGTTTATTTATCACTACTATCGGTTTATTTTTAATAATTCAAAGTAAAGCAATGCTCTCTGCAAAAGAATTAAAACAAGAAAACGATCTAACAATATAATATGCCAATCATTGTAAATCTTGATGTAATGCTCGCCAAACGAAAAATGCGAAGCAAAGAATTAGCAGAAATTATTGGCATTACCACTGCAAACTTATCCATCTTAAAATCTGGTAAAGCAAAAGCAGTACGTTTTTCTACATTAGAAGCTATTTGCAAAGCTTTAGATTGCCAACCTGCGGATATTTTAGAATATGTAGAAGATTAATTAAAAATTAAACATAAAAAAAACTCCGAATTTTCATTCGGAGTTTTTTTTATAAAACCTATAAACAGTTTTACCTATTCATTGGTTTGTCTAAATTCATATACATAAAATCTACATCTGTAGCCTCTTTACCTAACAAATATTTACTAAAATGATCTGCTCTTAACCAGAAAGAATATTCTGTCATATTACCAAAACCATGTCTTTGTCCTGGCATAATCATATATTTAAAACGTTTATTCGCTTTAATTAATTCGTTTGCCATTCTTATCGTTCCTGCAGGATTTACGTTATTATCCATATCTCCATGAATCAACATTAAATGTCCTTTTAAGTTTTTTGCTAAAGATTGATTTACATCAATTTTATATTGATAAGAACTTTTTCCTTTCTCATCAATTTCTTCTTTTACACCATGATGCGTTTCACTCCACCAAGAATTGTACACATTGTTATCATGATTTCCTGCAGATGAAACTGCGGCTTTAAAAAAATCTGGATATACTAACATTGCAGCTGTAGACATAAATCCACCTCCTGAATGACCGTAAATTCCCACTTTTTCAATGTCGATAAACTTATGTTTATTTGCCAATTGTTGTGCTACATATTTTTTATCAGCCAAACCATAATCACGTAAATTTCCGTAACCATAATTATGATACCATTTAGATCTGTCTGGATGTCCTCCTCTATTTCCTAACGTAATTACAATAAAACCAACTTGCGCCATTCTATCAACTCTATCCATTCTATAAGAAAAAGATTTGTTTACAGCTTCCGTTTGCGGACCAGGGTAAACATATTCTAACAACGGATAAACTTTGGTAGAATCCATATCAAAAGGTTTGTACATAACTCCGTAAATATCTGTAATTCCATCATCTGCTTTTACTTTAAAAGGTTCTGGAAATTTATATCCTGATGCAAATAATTGTGATAAATCTGCTGTTTCTAAATCCATAACTTTACGTCCGTTAGCATCTCTAACTTCCGATTTTGGAACTGTATTTACTTTAGAAAAGTTACTTACAAAATACTGATTAGAATCTGCCATACTTGTGCTTGCAGTATAATCTCCAGGATTTAACGTTTTTAATCCTGTACCATTTAAATTAATTTTATAAGTATGTGCATAATAAGGATCTTGCTCTTTATTAACTCCGTTTGCAGAAAAATACAAAGTTCTTGTACTTTCATTTAAACCTTCAAAATTAGCCACATGATAATCGCCTTCTGTAACTTGATTTTTTAAGTTTCCTTCTGTATCATATAAATAAAAATGTGCCCAACCATCGCGTTCTGCCCAGTGCAACATTTCTTTTTCATTGTTTAATAAAATTAACGGACGAGATTCTATGTAGGTATTAAAACGCTCTTCAATTAAGGTTTTATATTCTCCTGTATTAATATCAGCAACATTAATATCATACTTTTTACGATCTCTAGAAATTACACTAAAATATACTTTCCCTTTTTTAGATAAAAGTAAAGAAGGTCTAAAATCATCATCTCTTTCAGACTGTTTTCTTGGCGCTCTAAAAACAGAAATACTTTGTTGTTTAATAGTATCTAAAGGAACTTTTACATGTGTTTTTGTAGGAATATCAAAAATTAATAATTCTGATTTATAATATTCTTGTTCACCTGGCATATGGTATTTATAAGTTTCTAAGGTTGGTCTTTTTTTACCAGTAGAATTAATTACCCACAAATCTTTAATATGTCTAGAGTCTGATTTTTGAAAAACAAACTTTTTAGAATCATGAGACCACATTCCTCCAACTCCGTTTCTTTTGTCTTTATTCTTTTTTGCATCTTCATTATCTTGTCCTCTTCCACCTCTACCATAACCGTAGTTCTTTTCACCATCTTTGGTCCATTGGTTTTCTACAACTGTACTATCTTTTTCGTCTTTAATAAACTTTTTAAAGTTTACTTTATCCATCCAATACAAATTGTAATTCTTAGAATACAAAACTATAGAACTGTCTGGTGCAATGTTTGCCCAACGTTTCCAAGATTCTTTTTCTTTCTTTTTATTATCAATAATTGTTAAACCATTACCACCTAATTTATATTCTAAATGGTAAACTTTCTTTTCCATCTTAGGCTTTTTAGGCTTTGCTTTTTTACCTTTCTTGGTTGATATAGAATCTTTTTTAACGTCTTTCTTTTTATCATCTACAGCTTCAACTTCTTCTGTTGCTGTTACGTAAAAACGGATAGCGTTTTCTGCTTCGTTAAATTTAAAACTGAAACGAGGTAAATGTTTTGCATCGTAAGGATCTTTAGTGATTTCTGTTAACCACTTTGCCATTTTTACATTATCAAACAAAGGTTTTTTTGTCTTTTTATCAATATCAACTAAATAATAATTAGAACCTTCGGATGTTTTATAAGAATACCAAAAACGATTTCCTTTTTTTAACCAATGCGGACTCACATCTGTTGAATGCACCATTTTTGCTAAGTTCTTTGGCGAGTATTTAGCTGCTGCTCTGTAATTGGGTGTTGGAGTTTCTTGTGCAGAAATTGCTAAAACAGCAAAAACAGCATAAAAAAGAAGTAGTACTTTTTTCATCTAGTAGAATAATTTGAATTAATTAACGTAAAGTTCTCTAAAACAAACTATCTCACAAATTTTTAAGATTTTTTTATAAAATATTTAACAAATCATCAATTAATTTAAATTTCGTTTTTCAATAAAAAATCGCTTTAAAAGTAAGGCACATTCGCTTTCTAAAACACCAGAAACCACTTTAGTTTTTGGATGTATCTTAGTTTTTAAATTTACAAAACCTCTTTCTGGTTCTGTTGCACCATACACAATTTTACCAATTTGCGCCCAATAACTTGCACCAGCACACATTTGGCAAGGCTCTAAAGTAACGTACAGAACACAATCTTTTAAATATTTTCCTCCTAAAAAATCTGCTGCAGCTGTAAACGCTTGCATTTCTGCATGTGCAGTAACATCATTTAAAGTTTCTGTTAAATTGTGTGCTCTTGCTATAATTTGATCTTTAAAAACAATAACTGCACCTACTGGAACCTCTCCTTTACTAAAAGCAAATTCTGCTTCTTGTAGAGCTTTTTTCATAAAATGATTATCGTCGAAAGGTTGTATCATTTTTTAGGAATATAAAAATCAATATTACAAAAAGTTAAATTGTATTTTTGTCGTTGAATGAAAAATTTGTTAGAAAACATATCAAATCCAGCAGATTTAAGAAAATTAAATCCAGCTCAATTACCTCAACTTGCAAAAGAGTTGAGAGCGTTTATTATAGACATTGTCTCAACAAAAGAAGGTCATTTAGGTGCAAGTTTAGGAGTTGTAGAATTAACAATTGCCTTGCATTATTTGTTTGATACACCTAATGATCTATTAGTTTGGGATGTTGGGCATCAAGCTTACGGACATAAGATTTTAACAGGTAGAAAAAACGTTTTTCATACCAACAGACAGTTTGGTGGAATTGCTGGTTTTCCTACAAGAAATGAAAGTAAATTTGACGCATTTGGTGTTGGGCATTCTTCTACTTCTATTTCTGCTGCTTTAGGAATGGCAATTGCATCAAACTTAAAAGGAGAAACCCAAAAACATCATATAGCAGTTATTGGAGATTCTTCTATTGCAAGCGGAATGGCTTTTGAAGCTTTAAATCACGCAGGTGTTTCTAAAGCTAATTTACTAATTATTTTAAACGACAACGCCATTGGTATTGATCCTGCTGTTGGTGCTTTAAAAGAGTATTTAACAAAGGTAAAAACGGATAAAAGATTAGCTGCACAAAATAACATTATAAAAGCTTTAAATTTTGATTATTCTGGCCCGATTGACGGACATGATTTGCCAAAAATCTTATCGGAATTAGAGCGATTAAAAACTGTAAAAGGCCCTAAATTTTTGCATGTTATCACGACTAAAGGTAAAGGCTTGCAATTGGCAGAAGAAGATCAAGTAACTTATCATGCACCAGGTAAATTTGATAAAATTTCTGGAAAGCGTTTAAAGAAAGAGGCTAGTTTGTTTACAAAATATCAAGATGTCTTTGGAAAAACAATTGTAGAGTTAGCCGATAAAAACGATAAAATTGTAGCAATTACACCTGCAATGTTAACAGGTAGTTCTTTAAAATTAATGTTAGAAAAACACCCTAAAAGAACTTTTGATGTTGGTATTGCAGAACAACATGCAGTTACCTTAGCTGCAGGTATAGCAACACAAGGCTTAATGCCTTTTTGCAATATTTATTCTACCTTTTTACAACGTGCGTACGACCAAGTTATACATGATGTTGCCTTACAAAACTTACCTGTTATTTTTTGCTTAGACAGAGCTGGTTTGGTTGGTGAAGATGGCGCAACACACCATGGGGTTTTTGATTTGGCTTATTTACGTTTAATTCCGAATTTGATTGTTTTTGCTCCAAGAAATGAAATCGAATTGCGCAATATTTTATATACGGCTCAATTAGGATTAGAAAGTCCGATTGCCATTCGCTACCCAAGAGGTTTAGGTAATATTGTTGATTGGCAAAAGCCTTTTCGGAGAATTGAGATTGGTACAGGTGTTTGTTTAAAAGAAGGAAATAAAACAGCTATTTTATCCATCGGAACGGTTGCTAAAAACGTTTCTGAAGCATTACAATTGATGGAGAATGCAGAAAATTTCTCTCATTATGATTTACGTTTTGTAAAACCTTTGGATGATAATTTATTACACACCATTTTTACCAAATATCAAACTATAATTACTATTGAAGATGGAACCATAAAAGGCGGATTCGGTTCTGCTATTTTAGAATTTGCATCTCAAAACAATTATAAACAAAAAGTAAAAACCTTAGGTATTCCTGATAACTTTATTGAACACGGAAGTGTTACTAAGTTGCAACTTAAACTTGGTTTAGATGTGAATAATTTATCAAATACTTTTAAATTATTATCATAAAAAAAGACGCTAAATAGCGTCTTTTTTTATGATATAAAGCATTATAATTACTCTATTATTATTTTTGTAGATGATTTTTTATTATTCTCATCTATAACATCTACAAGATAAACTCCGGTATTTAAATTAACCGAAACTTTCTGTTTTTCGTTTAAAGTAAAATCTACTTCACTTGCAAATACCTTTTTACCTGTAAGACTGTAAATACTTACATTACTTTTACCTAATGAATTTTTAGCATACAAAGTAAAATCTCCATTAGAAATAGTAGGAAAAACTGTAAACGCTCTACTACCTGCAATAACCTCATCTATAGAAGCTGTAGCAGTTTCATTAATAGATTTAATAGCCCAACCATATGAACTTGTACCTGGGTCTGAAACTAAACTAAATCTAAATACAACAGTATCTCCAATATTAAATCCTTTATCTGTTAAAACAATGCTTTGCTCTTTAAATAAAGCATCATTAACAGAAGCACTTGTTCCTTTATTATATTCTGTTAACCATTCATCAAATCTTCTTGCATCATATTTGTCTAAGGTTGTCCATGTATTAAAATCTGAAGAAGCTTCTATAATAACATAATCATAAAAAGAATTTAAATCTGTTAAATCATCTGTATAAGGCTCTACAATTGCTGCATCTTCATAAGTAAATGTTTTATTAGATTCTGATATTATTAATGGCTTTTTTAAAGCTACAGAATATGTTTCTGCATTATTATATGGATGATCTGAGTTATTTAATGCTGTGCCTATAATACTACCATCTAAATTATCAATTATAAACTCAGAATTGTATGTAAAAACATCTGATTCTTCAAATTGTGTAATTTGTATTGATGTACTTGCGTCATCAAAATCTATCACAAAAAACTCTTCATTTTTAATCGGAGTTTCTACGTTATTCGTATCATCAAATGCTTGTATCCCTATTTCATGATATCCTTCTATAACGTCTGCTGTTTCATAAGTATATATTACTCCTTTATTAAAATCTTCAGTAATTTCTGCTTGTTCTACATCATCAATAAATAGTTTAACTCTAGTTATTTCATCTGAAGGAACCGTATAACTAACAACAGCACTTGTACTTTCTATACCTTTTTGTTGAGCAGAAGCTTCTGCAAAACCTAAGTACTCTGGCAATTCATAATCATTCAATTCAGAAATAGTTGCAGACCAAATACCTCTACCGTAAGTTGCAATTACCACTTGATCATTAACAATTTTCATATCGTAAACAGCAACTGCTGGTAAATCTGTAAGCATAGTCCAATTTGCACCACCATTTTCTGTTTGAAAAAGGCCAATATCTGTACCTGCCCAAATAATATCACTATCAAAAGGCATCTCTAAAACACTATGTACTGCTACATCAGGAAAACCAGTATCAATACTGTTTTCAAAACCTGTTATGTCTGACCAAGAAGCTCCTAAATCTTCTGTCTTTAAAATTTTTGGTCTTCCCTGAGAAGAAAAAATCGCGTAAGCTCTATCTTTTTCTGTATAAGATGTTGCAATACCAGAAATATATAGATTATGAGTGTTATTTGGATTATCATAAACACCTGTATTTGTAAAAGTTTGTCCGTTATCTTCAGAAACATGTAATACATAAGAACCACTTTCTGTCATAGCTGCTCCTGCCCAAACAATGTTAGGATTTGCAGAAGAAACTTTTACATTTAAAGAACTAGACACACCTGGTGTAAAATTAGCTGTTATTGATGTTAAGCTCCAATTTGCAGCAAAATCTGTAGAACGCCATACACCACTACTTGTAATTGAAAAAACAACATCCGGATTGTTATCTGCATTAGATAATTTAGAATAAAATGGAGAAACTGAATCATCATTAGACTCTGTAAAAGTACCATAATACGGACCTGCATTATTAACATATCTTACCACATAATTATATTGAGATACTGCAAGATAATCTCCAGGTCTATCATAATGCCAAATTGGTTCAAAACCATCACCACCCCAAATACTAGAGTAATTTTTTGATGTAGAAGCATTAGATCCTGTAGAAATCCACGTTCCGTTATCTTGTGCACCTGCTAAATAATTATCTTCTCCATTTTGTTTTGCTGCTGCATAAAACTGTGTACTATTTTTACCAACCGCGTTACCAGAAAAATCACCTTCTACTACCCCTG
Organism: Polaribacter sp. Asnod1-A03; assembly: GCF_045063585.1. Lineage (NCBI taxonomy): Bacteria > Pseudomonadati > Bacteroidota > Flavobacteriia > Flavobacteriales > Flavobacteriaceae > Polaribacter > Polaribacter sp. Asnod1-A03. The sequence goes on from NZ_JBEFOE010000009.1 coordinate 3,130,379, forward strand.
GATCTTGGCTCATAGTTGTACTATAAACACCACCGTCATTAGCAAGTAATATTTTAAACTCATTAGATTCTCCTAACACAGTAAAAATACCATGTTGATCTACGTGTACATCTGAGTTAATTTGACTAGAATCATAACCAGAAGCAATTGATGTAGAAGTAAAGGTGTTTAAAGCAACAGTTACTTTAAATACAGCAACACCACCAACATAAAAAACATTAGGATTATAAGGGTGTGCCATAATAACATTATCATACCAACCTTGTCCTGTTAATAAGTTTGCATTACTATCTGTTGTTGTTAAAATTGTAAAAGTTGCTCCCTTATCTCTAGATACATAAAAATCTGTATTTGTACCCACTGTTGCGCCAGAACCACTATAAACACTTAAAAAAATAGTATTAGGATCTGCAGGAGATATAGATGTTTCAAATCTACTGTGGTTACTATTATATATAAGATTACCATCTACGTCTGTAGCGTCTTTATCAAAAACAACAGACCAAGTGATACCTGCATCAGTACTTTTTACTAGTCCTAACCCATTTACAGAACCATATTGAATATTAAAATCAGAAGGATCTTCATCTAAATCTTGTACTCTATTAGATGTTGTATATGTTTTACTCCAAACAACACCACCGTCTGTTGTTCTGTAAATACCAGAATCTGTGGCAATAATTACATTGTTATCATCTGTTGGGTTTATAATAATTCTACCAACATCTCCTAAAGAAGCTGTTGCTGATAAATGCTGCCATGTAGAACCTCCATCAATTGATTTAAAAACACCGGAACCACCAATAGCACCTAAATTACCAAAAGGCTCTCCTGTACCAGCATAAATAATATTCGAATTCGTTTCACTAATTACAACTGTAGAAGTTGCTAAATTAGGTATTTTAAAATCTGTTAAAGCAGACCAAGTTGTGCCCGCATTTTCTGTAAGCCAAACACCTCCACCAACAGTACCAACAAACCACTTATCAGAATTATTAGGGTCTACTGCAATTCCTCTAGATCTTCCTGGTACATTATTTGGTCCTCTTTCTGTAAAGACTGTAGTTATAGATGTAGATACACTTTTTGCTGATGATTTTTGTTTTGCCTTATTAAACTCTTCTATAAGATATCCCTTTTGATAAGACGCTTTTTCTTCATCAATACCTTTTCTAATTTGTTCTTGGTAATCAGCAATATGCTCGATACCTTTTTTATGAACCTCGTTTTTAATTTTGTTTTTCTTATTTCTCTCTAACTTAGATGATTCATATGTAACTATTTTCTCTTCACTTTTATTAGTTTTTTTCTCTTGTTGACAACCAACAATAAATAAAAACAAAGTTAAGAGTGTTATAATCGAAAAGTATTTTTTTTTCATTTTTAAAGGTTTAAGCTTTTAATTATTTAATTTTTATGATAATATATTGATTTTGTTTATTCTTAGCTTTACTATCATCCAAAATTTCATCATTTTCTTTTTGAATAATTCCTATATGAGGTGTCGCTTTTAAAGTAGTATTGTCTAACCACTCTAACTTAGTACCAACAAAAACACCTTTTTTAAGCTCTTCTTTTGTTTTTGCGTCAATTACTTGATAATTAAAAGTTATTACAGGACTTTTATTAACCGTATATCTTAAAATTAATATTTTAGATTTCTCTTCATTAGAGATCTCAACCTCCTTTTCGTTGTTTTCTAAAATTATTTTCTCATTATTCTTTTTGCCCTGGTTGTGCACATCATTTGTTTTACAAGAGAAAATAAAAATAGAAAAAATAGCAATAAAAAATAATTCTGTTTTTTTAGACATAGCAATATTTAAGTTTATTTAAATAATATTTCCTGTTAATTTTTTATACATTCTAATAGCATAGCTATCTGACATTCTAGAAACATAACTACAGATTTGTAGTATTCTATCGTACAGGTTTTCTTTTTCTAATTGATATTCTTCTGGCAATAAGTTTAATACTAGGCTATCAAAATTAGATTGATTTCCGTTGAACTTATTATTTAAAGCGGTAACAAAAACATCTAACAAATCGGCAATTATCTTATAACCAGCAACTTCTTTTTCTACAACTTCTGTACTTTTATAGATTTTTGCCACACTTATTTTAATAATGTCGTTAATCTGTGCCTCGTACTTACATTTATCTAATAAAGATTTTTCGAAGCTACCATCTAAAATAGCTTCTTCATTTTCTAAAAAGATAGCTACCGCTTCATTAATTAACACACCAATTGCTAAAGCTCGTAAATAACTTACTCTATCTGTTTTGTGTTTTAATGAATGATATTTTTTAATATCAATGGTATCTTTTACCAATTTTATCATGTATTCTAAAGCAAATTCTTCTTCTATTAAACCAAGATTAATCCCGTCTTCAAAATCTATAATTGTATAGCAAATATCATCTGCAGCTTCAACCAAATATGCAAGCGGATGTCTATAAAATGAAATATCTTTTTCTGATTTTTGTTTCATCCCCAAATCTTCTACGACCTCTAAAAATGCTGTTTTTTCTGATTGAAAAAAGCCGTATTTTTTATCTACAATATGATTTGTTGGTTTTTTAGGCAAACTTTCTTTCGGGTATTTTAGAAATGCACCCAAAGTTGCATAGCTTAAACGTAATCCGCCAGAAATACCTTCTCTAGTTTCTGTTAATATTTTAAATCCGTTAGCATTTCCTTCAAAATCTATTAAATCTTGATATTCTTTTGCCGTTAAACCTTCTTTATACTTTGCACCTTTTCCTGTTTTAAAATACTCTCCAATTGCTTTTTCTCCAGAATGACCAAAAGGCGGATTTCCTATATCATGCATAACAGATGCCGTTGCTACAATAGAACCAAAATCATTAAAAGTATAACCTTGTTCTTTTAAATGAGGATGACGTTCTAACAAGACTTTACCTACTCTTCTACCCAAAGTTCTCCCAACCACAGAAACTTCTAAACTATGTGTTAACCGTGTGTGTATAAAATCGGTTTCTGATAAAGGAATTACTTGTGTTTTGTCTTGTAAACTTCTAAACGCAGATGAAAATATAATTCTATCAAAATCTACATCAAAACCCAAACGAGTTTCATCTTGTGTTGCTCTTGGTCGTTTTTGTGTATCGCCAAATCGTTTTAAAGAAAGGAGTTGTTCCCAGTTCATTTATATATTAATTATAAAATTGTTTTGTAAAAATACAAACTATTATTTTGGATAAAATATTAAGAGGAATTTAATAATTTTTTATTCATAGTCTTACTTAATCCTTTTATATTTATCATAAAAAATTAACAGAAAAATTATTAACTATGAAAACTAAAATTTTATTATTTGCACTATTTTCTATAATGATGATTAGCTGTAAATCAGTCAACAATAAAGATTTTAACATTTCGGTTACCGAAAAGTATTGGAAACTAAAAACTTTATCTGGCAAAGAGATTAAGATGGCTGAAAATCAAAAACGCGAAATATTTATCCTTTTAAAAAACGAAGATAATAGAATTACTGGTTTTGGAGGTTGTAATACAATTAATGGAGAATACACATTAAAAGAAGGAAACAAAATTGAATTTAAAAAAATGTTTTCTACAAAAATGTTTTGCCCTAATACTGATGAATCTGAGTTTTTAAAAGCCTTAAATTCTGTAGATAATTATACTATAAAAGATGATGTTTTATCTTTAAATGTTGGTAAAAGAGCACCTTTAGCTGTGTTTGAAGCTGTATATATGCAATAATTATAATAAAAATTAAACTGTCATTTAATATTTTTAAATCTTACTAAGATACTTAAGAACATATTTAAAGGAATGAAATTTCTCTTGAATCTTTCCTTTATCATTTACAACTATGTAGATTGGAAATAGTTTTATACCTAAATCCTCTTTAAGATTAAAATCTCCTTTAAATTGATTGTAGTTTTGCCAATTATAATTATGTTCTAATAAATATTCTATCCAATTATTAGTATTTCTGTCGATAGAAATCCCTATAACTTTAACATTTTCTTTGTCTAAAGAGGCTATACTTTTTTTAATTAAAAAATGATCCTTTACACAAGGAGGACATTCTAAATACCAAAAATCTAGAACATAAGTTACACCTTGTGTTAAAACAATTTTTTCTTTTATTTTAGAAGTTGTATTAAAATTATATTTCTGAAAATTAATTTTTTCCGCGGTAATTTTATGCTCTACTTTATTGACAGTCTTATTTTTATTACAATTTGTAATAAAAATAAACAGTAAGATTAAAAATAAACACTTTTTCATGATTCTAATATACAAAAAAGAGAAGCCTTTCGACTTCTCTTTTTTTATTTTCTCACTAGTTTATCCTTCACAAGAAGCACATTCTTTCTTTTGTTTAAATTTCTGTGCAGCATTCATACTGTGTTGGTAATACATAGATTTTACACCTAATTTCCATGCATTAATATAAATAGCGTTTACATCTTTAATTGGCATATCTGGGTGTACCATAACATTTATAGATTGCCCTTGATCTATATGATTTTGTCTATTTGCAGCCTGATAAACAATTACATTTTGATCGATTTCTGAATAGGTTCTAAAAACCTCTTTTTCTTCGTCTGTTAAAATGTCTAAATGTAAAACAGAACCATCATTATCTCTTATGCTTTTCCAAACTTCTGATGTATTTTGCCCTTTTTCTTCTAACAATTGTTCTAAAATTGGGTTTTTTATCGTTGTTTTTATTTTAGCAATATCTTTTACATAAATATTAGACCAAATTGGCTCGATACCTTGCGATACTTGTCCTAAAATAAATGCAGAAGAAGTTGTTGGTGCAATTGCGTTTAAAGTTGTATTACGTCTTCCGTAACCTTTTAAAACTGCTGGCTCTCCAAATAATTTAGCCATTTCTTCTGATGCTTTATAAGACTTTTCTTTTATCACCTTAAAAATCTCGCTATTTAACGCATAAGCTTCTGCACTGTCAAATGCTAGCATTTTAGATTGTAATAATGTATGCCAACCTAAAGCTCCTAATCCTAAAGCTCTATTATCTTTTGCAAAATTATAGGCTTTTTCCATAAAACGGAAAGTAAACTGATCGTCTCTATTTGGTGAATCTTTATACACATCTAACTTTGTGATAAACTCTTCCATTACCGCATCTAAGAAGTAAGTTAGTGTTTCTACTGCATCTGTATCTTTCCATTTATCAAAATGTAATAAATTCATAGAAGATAAACAGCAAACAAAAGACCAATCATCATTAGAGGGCAACATTATTTCTGTACATAAATTACTTGCATAAATTTCGTGGTTTTTGTCTTTGTAAACATCTACCGTTCCGTTATTTGCATTATCTCTAAAAAGTATATAAGGATATCCTATTTCTCCTCTTCTTTGTAATATTTTTGCCCAAAGACTTCTTTTTTCTACATCACCAGCAATCATTTCTTCCATCCATTGGTTACCAACAGTAACACCATGTGTAAGTTCTTGTATTGGGTTACCCTCTGTACCAATTTCTAAAAACTCTTTAATATCTGGATGATCTATTGGTAAATAAGGAGAAAAACGACCTCTTCTTACAGAACCTTGACTTACAACATCTACCATTTTTTCGAACAACTGCATAATATGCACAGAACCAGATGATGAACCATTATTTTTTACATCGGCTCCTCTTGCACGTAACTTACCAAAATAACCAGAAGTACCTCCACCTAATTTAGACATCATACCAACTTCTGATTGAGAGAACAAAATATCTCCCATATCATCTGCTATATGAGACCCAAAACAACTAATTGGTAAACCTCTTCTTTTACCAAAATTAGACCAAATTGGAGATGCTAAAGAATAGAATCCTTCTGCCATGTAGCCATAAAACTTATCAGAAAAACCTTTAATTTTTAAAATTCTTTCTGCATTGTCAGCTATTTCACGTATTCTTTCTTCTGGAGTTGTATCTCCTGTTAAATAACCAGATTGTAAAAATTTACGACTATTTTCTGTTAACCAATTAATTTCTGGCTCTTTTGTTTCTGCCTGCTTTTTTTTCCTAGCAATTTCTCTTGCTTGGATTAGTTGTTCTTCTTTGGTAAGTTGTTGTTCTGAGGTTTTTTGTTCTTTCTGGATCATAGTTTAAAATAAGTCGTCGCTGGTTATACTTTTGGTTCTTTTGCTGTAATTAACAGATCTTTTTACGAAGAAATCTCCGTGTTTGGTTCCGATAATTTCATCATCAAACCAATCTGTTTCTGCTAATAAGTTTTGATCTACATCAAATATTTTTGATATACCTATACTTTCTAAAGAGTTATTAAATCTATTTTTAATAAACTCTTTTATAATATTTTTTGGTAAGAAATCTAATTCTCCTTTTTCAAAAATCCAATCGATTATTTTACTTTCTGATTCAAAAGCCTCTTTACAAGTTTCTTGAATCATTAAATTATAATTATCATCAAACCAATCTGGATTTTCTTCTTTAATTATCTTAATAACATCAATACCAAAATCTCCATGAATTTGCTCTTCTTTAGAAGTAGCTTCTACTACATTAGAGATTCCTTTTAGTACATTTTTATGTTTATTGAAAGCCATTATAATTAAAAACTGAGAAAATAAAGAAACATGTTCTATAAACAGAGAAAACAAAATCATAGACTCTGCGTATTCTTTATTATCTTCACTTTTAGCGTTTACTAAAGCACCTTCTAAGTAATTAACACGTCTCATAATTATTGGGTTTTTCTTTAAGTTTTTAAACTCATTGTTTAACCCTAAAACTTCTAATAAGTGAGAGTATGCATCATGATGGCGTACTTCACTCTCGGAAAATGTTGCCCCTACAGAACCAATTTCTGGCTTTGGCATTCTCTTATAAATATCTCCCCAAAAAGTTTTTACAGCTACTTCTATTTGAGAAATAGCAAGCATTGTATTTTTTATAGCATTTTTTTCTGGCTCAGAAAGGTGTGCTTTAAAGTCCTGAATATCACTCGTATAATTAAATTCTGTATGAATCCAATAAGAATGTCTAATTGCATCTACATATTCATATAAAGCAGGATAATCGTAAGGCTTTAAGTTTAACCTTTTTTCGAAAATATTAGTTTTTCTATTTCTAGTTTGCTCATCTCTATATAGAATATAAGCCTTTGCTACATCATGAAAAGGACTATCCATTAACTTATACTCTACAATATCTTGCACCTGTTCTACCGTAGGTACATAATCTGGTTCATTTAATTTACGCTCTAACAATGTACCATTTACAATATTAGAAATTGCAATAGCATCTTGTCTTGTACCATTATTTACAGTATTCATGGCTTTTTCTATAGCGTTAACAATCTTCTCTAACTCAAAAGTGGTACTTTCAGAGTCTCTTTTTATAATATGCGTAATTTCCACAGTAGCGTAATGTTATTTAAATGTTAATTAAGGCGGTTTACAAAGGTTGCTTTTTTTACTAAAAAAAAAAAGCCATACTTATTCACAAAACCCTTGAAGTTTTTAACAAAACCACCTTTTTTACCGTTTTAACAACAAAAAAACAAAATCATCAAAATATTGGATATCAACACTTTAAAAACCAAAAAACGCTACAACCTTTAATATCATTGACATTCTTAAACCACACTTTATTTTTAAAAAAGTAATCGTTTTTAATGTACTTATTCACCAATTTAAACCTAACTAAAACCAAGGGTTTTAAATAAAAGCTATTAAAATAAAAGGTTTTGTAAAACCAAGTAATTATAATCTTATATTTGTGGTATTATTAACAATTATTATTTATCAAAGTGAAAAACGGAACAGTAAAATTTTTCAACGAATCTAAAGGATTTGGATTTGTTGTTGAAGACGATTCAAAAACAGAGTATTTTGTACATGTATCAGGTCTAATTGACGAAATTAGAGAAGGTGATGCAGTAGAATTTGACTTAAAAGAAGGAAGAAAAGGTTTAAATGCAGTAGACGTTAGAGTTATCTAATTATATTCCATAATTTTTTTTTACAAAACAAAAGATCGTCTAAAATATTTTAGACGATTTTTTTTTGCCGTATTTTTGTAAAAACATTTTTTTGATGAAAAGCAAGTTTCCTAAAATTGTACAATTTTCTATTGTATCTGTTTATTTAATTTTTTTAGCAGGTTCTGTTGTTAGAATGACCGGTTCTGGAATGGGTTGCCCCGATTGGCCAAAGTGTTTTGGATATTACATTCCGCCAACTTCTGAAGAGCAGATTACTTGGAAACCAAATACCGATTTTAAAAAAGGAATGATCATCATTAAAGATGAAGCTTTGTATGTTGCCGATAAAGATATACAAACGGCATCTGAATTTAAAATAGAAAACTGGCAAAAATACGTTAAACATGATTATGCTAAGTTCAACAAATATCATTCTTGGACAGAATACATCAACCGACTTTCTTCTGTTTTAGCTGGTTTTGTTTTTTTAGTATTAATTTATGCATCTACCAAGTTTTGGAAAGAAAACAAAACAATTCCGCTATTAGCTTTTGGCGCATTTTTTTTAATGATGGTAGAAGCTGTTTTAGGTAAAATGGTTGTAGACACTAATTTAAAACCTGGTATGATTACCATACACATGGTAATTGGCTTGATAATTATTGCGCTGTTATTACAACTAAAATTTATAGTTTCTGATAAAAAAACAAAACACAATTATAATTCGGTTTTTAATAAATTATTAATTTTTTCAGTTATTTTTTCTTTGATTCAAATTGCAATGGGAACGCAAGTAAGACAATTTATTGATGAACAAGTAAAAGAATTTGGTTTCGAAAATAAGAATTTTAGTTTAATGAACCCTAGTTTTAAATTCTATTTCCATCGATCTTTTACTATTGCCATTGTTTTAGTAAACTTTGGATTATTTTACATCAATCAAATTAAAAACTTGGGTTACAAATTAGTCAATTGGATTGTTTTCTTAATCTTTTTAGAAACCATTACAGGTATTTTAATGTATTACGCAGAATTTCCTTTAGGCACACAAGCAATACACTTATTATCTGGTGCCATTTTATTTGGATTGCAATTTTATTTATGGATACAGAGTAGAAAAACTGTTTCTATATCAAAAGAATAAATAAAAATCTTTTTTTTGACTTCTTAATCGGTAAAAAACTACGGATGTGCATTTACCCAAACTTGTCCGTCAGAAAAGTATTCTTTTTTCCAGATTGGCACCGTTTCTTTTAAAGTGTCAATAGCAAACTCACAAGCTAAAAAAGCTGCTTTTCTGTGTTTTGATGAAACCGTAATTATTACAGGAACATCACGAATTTGCAACATTCCCTCTGCATGATGAATGGCAATTTTTTTAACATCAAACTTTTCTAAAATCAAATCTGCAATTTTTTGCATTTCTTTAATTGCCATTGGTTTGTAGGTAGAGAACTCTAACTTCTTTACCTCTTTTCCTTTTGTATCGTTTCTAACAGTACCAACAAAAGCCGATATTCCACCACAAGCATCATCTTCTACAAATTGATAACATTCTTGTAAATCTAATTTTTCTTTGGTGATTTTAATTGAAGTTCTTTGCATACATCAACAAAAATAATAATTCAAAATGTATCTTTGTTTATATTTTTAAAGCAAAATTAGATAATCAACAAAACATTTAAAAATGAAAAGCATCTTTAGAATTGTAAGTTTATTAGAAGGAGTTTCTTACTTACTATTATTATTTATCGCTACACCAATTAAATACTTACAAGACAACCCAGAATATGTGAAAATGTTAGGAATGCCTCACGGAATTCTATTTATGCTTTATGTTGTTTTAGCTATTGTTCTTAAGAAAGAAATGAAATGGGATACTAAGAATTTTGTAGTTATCTTAATTGCTTCTGTAATTCCTTTTGGTACTTTTTATGTTGATAAAAAATATTTAAGATAATATTTTCTATTCTTACAAAAGGATAAAAAACATATTTTAACCACCACTAACTGGCGGAATTACAGCAACTACGTCATTTTCTTTTAACAACAAATCATCCTCTGCATAGGCTTCATTTACAGCAATTGCACAAGAATTAAGGTTTTCTAATTTTGGATATTTTTTTATCAATAAATTTTTAAAATCAACAATTGTTATAGCTTCTGCAACTTCTAAATCTAAATTAGAGGTTGCTACCAAATCTGTTGTAATTCCAAAAAATAATACTTTAATTTTCATGTTTTCAAAAATAATTAAAACAAACTTACTCTAAACAATAAACCATTATTTTCTACACCTCCGTAAAAAGATTTTATATAATCTACTCGTAAAAAACGCCATTTGCCAAAACCAATATTATCTAAACCAATAGAATATTCTGTATACGGATTTCTCTCTGCCATTAACAACGTTTTAGCACCACCAATTAAATGAAAATTTAGTTTATTTATCAACGGAATTTTACCCAAAACAGCTCCTTTAAAATTATGTTCTATATGTGCTTCTGCATATTTATCATTTGTAAAAAACTTATAATATTCTAAAATATTAAAGCTGTTTAATTCATTATCAAAAGGGAAAGTTAACAAGTTTCCATTGGTTTGTAAATTATCCATAAAAGCAATATTCTTCTTCTTTAGAAACATCCCTCCTCTTAAGTTATAAGATAACTTACCCAAATTACCGGCATTTATGTTTTGTCTTATATTAGTTGTAAAAACATCAGAATTTAACTCTTTATTAGAAGCTCCAAACCTTTTTGTGTAAGTAACATTTAACAATGGTAATTTTTCATTACCAATATTAAATTTACTGTCTGGATAAGATAAATATTTTTGTCCGAAAACAAAAGTTCCTCCAACTTTTAAAGTTGCAATATTGTGTTCTGTAAAAGGAGCATTTTCAAAATCTGCAATATCTAATGGATTATTAGACTTGTATTGATCGTTACCTTCTTCTTTGATAAAAGCATAATTTGTAGTATTAAATAACGGTTTTCTTTTTGCGTATTCTAGAGAAGATAAAAGATAGATTCCGTTTTTAACTTCTTCAGTATAACTAATTTTAGCAAAACTCTTCTCGTAAATTTTTATATAATTATGCCTATAAATTAAAGAACTAATGGTATTATTTATCTTCATTATTGGCTCTCTATCATTAAATTGAGCTGTTGTAACTCCACCAGAAATATACATTCTTGGCCTTGTAAGGTTGTTCCATTTTTTACTAAAAAAGAACGTTGGCCTTACTCTATCATCAGAAAAACCATAATTTGCTTTTACACCTGCGCTCCACCATTTACCGTTTTCATTTTGCTCTTTAAAATAACTAAACCCTAATGATGTATTAAAACCCTGCACAGTATTAAAACCCAAATCGCTTATTAAACCACTATAGTTAAAAGACCATTTTTTGAATGAATTTTTATATGTATAACCCGTTATTGGCGATAAAACTTCAAATTTATTTTGTTTTTTATTTACTGAGTCTAAATACTTTTTAGATTTACGCAATACTTTTATACTGTCTTTATTTTTATAATCTTTTACCTCTTCTAAAGTTAAAGGAACTGGTCTTAATCGATTCCAATAAGTAGTGTCTTTTTTTGTTGCTTCTTTCTGAAATGTTAAAACTTCATTCGTAAATGTTTTTTTAGTGAATTCTGGCTTAAAATTATAATCAGAATATACATAAGAAAATTTACCGCTAGGTTTAAAACCAAAAATAGAGAGATCAAAATCAATACTTTGGCTAATTAAAACCCAACCCTTTATTTCTTCGGAATAATTATAACTCTGTTTTAATTTTAATGAATTTACAATAGGTAAATCTATTTGCTTACCGGTGGTAGAAATATCTGCACCATACAAAGCCCAATCATCTTCTACAATATAAATAAAACCATTAAAAACACGGTCGTTTTTTCTTTTAGGAATTAATTTTATCTTATTTATTAATTTACCGTTTTTATCGTAAAAAGCACCTATTAACTTGTATTTATAATAACTAAATGCATTTGATGAAATAGGAGAAACTAAATCATTAAAAACAGCAATACTATTATCGTACAAATTAACGTTAGAACTTTCTGCTCTATTAAAACTAACCCCATTATCTTCACCAGAAACTTTAGAAGCTATTATATTTTCTTGAAATTTTTTAGGCTTTTTTTGAAATTTAATTTGAGAAACCGTTTCAGAAAGGTAAATAATTCCGCTTCTTGTAGAATCTAAACCTCCACCAAAATCGCCAGTTTTTTGTCCGAAAAAACTTTCTGGTGCATCTTTTATTCTTGTTAAACCTCTAGAATAAAACTTAGCTGTGTAATTAGCATATTTGTCTGTGTTTTTACTTTTATTAGCAATAGTATTTCTAATAATTTTGTTAGCAGGATTGTCTTTAGAAGAAATAGAAATTCCTTTTAACGCAACACTTTCTTCTGCCAAACTAACATTTAATTGAAAAGGAAAAGACTTAATATTAATTTTCTTCTTTAAGGTTTGATACCCCAAAATCTGAAAAATTATAATATGATTCCCTTTTTTAGTGAAATTTAAAACATAATCGCCATTTTCATTAGAAGTAGTACCGGTAATTGTTTTATCTAAATAAACACTTACAAAAGAAAGAGGAACACCGTTTTTATCTGTAATTCTCCCTTTTATTTGAGCTAAAATTGATGATGAAATAAAAAGTAATAATAAAAAAGTAATTTTTTGCATAGTTTAGCTTTCGTTTTATAGACGTAAACATACTACTTTGGTTACAGTTAAATCTTATTTTTTAGAAAACAACTTGCAATAAGCTATTAATTTAAAGATATTTAAACACATAAACCACTCCTTATTTACATAAAAAACGGAACTTAAAAGAATGAGAAATGTATTAACGCTTTCGCTTAAAACCATATATTTGTTGCTTAAACAAGCAAAGATTTAATTTTATGAGCGATTCTAGAAAAAGACACGAAGCTTTACTATATCATGCAAAACCAAAACCAGGAAAAATTGAGGTTATTCCTACAAAAAAATATGCTACTCAACACGATTTAGCATTAGCATATTCTCCTGGTGTTGCAGAACCTTGTTTGGAAATTGCCAAAGATAAAAACAATGCTTACAAATATACTGCTAAAGGAAATTTAGTTGCCGTAATTTCTAACGGGACAGCCGTTTTAGGTTTGGGTGATATTGGTGCAGAAGCCTCTAAACCCGTAATGGAAGGTAAAGGTTTACTTTTTAAAATATTTGCAGATATTGATGTTTTTGATATTGAAGTTGATGAAACCGATGTAGAAAAATTTATACAAACAGTAAAAGCAATTGCCCCAACTTTTGGTGGTATTAATTTAGAAGATATAAAAGCACCAGAGGCTTTTGAAATAGAAAGACGTCTAAAAGAAGAATTAGACATCCCTGTAATGCATGATGACCAACACGGAACTGCAATTATTTCTGCAGCTGCCTTAAAAAATGCCATCGATATTACAGAAAAAGACATTACAAAAGTACAAATTGTTGTAAATGGTGCCGGAGCTGCCGCAATTTCTTGTACTCGATTATACCTAAAATTAGGTGTAAAAAGAGAAAATGTTGTAATGTGCGACAGTAAAGGTGTTATTAGAAAAGATAGAGATAATCTTACTTCTCAAAAAGCAGAATTTGCAACAGATAAAGATCTGAATACTTTAGAAGAAGCCATGATAAATACTGATATTTTTATTGGCTTGTCTATGGGTAATGTTGTTACACCAGAAATGTTATTAACCATGGCAAATGACCCTATTGTTTTTGCAATGGCAAATCCGGTTCCAGAAATAGATTATGATTTAGCTATTGCCACAAGAAAAGACATTATTATGGCAACAGGTAGATCAGATCATCCTAATCAGGTAAATAATGTACTTGGATTTCCATTTATTTTTAGAGGTGCTTTAGATGTTAGAGCTACCAAAATTAATGAAGAAATGAAGATGGCTGCAGTACATGCTTTGGCAGATTTAGCTAAAAAATCTGTACCAGAACAAGTAAATATTGTGTATGACGAAGTTAGTTTAACTTATGGAAGAGAGTATATTATACCAAAACCATTTGACCCAAGATTAATTTACGAAATTCCACCAGCAATTGCAAAAGCTGCAATAGATTCTGGTGTTGCTCTAGAACCAATAGAAGATTGGGATAGATATAGAGAAGAGTTAATGGAGCGTTCTGGTTCTGGTAGTAAAGAAGTTAGACTTTTACACAACAGAGCAAGAAGAAACAAAAAACGTATTGTTTTTGCAGAAGCAGATTGTTTAGATGTATTAAAAGCTGCACAAAGAGTACATGATGAAAAAATAGGAATTCCTATTTTATTAGGAAGAAAAGATGTTATTATTGCATTAAAGGAAGAAATAGGTTTTACGGATGAAGTAACAATTATAGATCCCAAAACCGATGAAGAAACAGAACGTAAAGATCGTTTTGCTGCTATTTATTGGAAAAACAGACAACGTAAAGGACGTACTTTATCCGAAGCTAAAAAATTAATGCGAGAGCGTAATTATTTTGCTGCAATGTTGGTAAATGAAGGAGAAGCAGATGCTTTAATAACTGGTTACTCTAGACCTTACCCAACTGTTGTAAAGCCTATTTTAGAACTTGTAGAAAAAGACAAAGGAATTACTAAAATTGCTGCAACAAACTTAATGCTTACAAAACAAGGGCCTTTATTTTTATCCGATACAACGATTAATATAAATCCTTCTGCAAAAGATTTGGTTAAGATTTCTCAAATGACAGCTAACTTTGTAAAAATGTTTGGTATGAAACCAAATATAGCAATGTTATCTTTTTCTAATTTTGCATCAACAAATTCAGAAACTTCTAAAAAAATTAGTGAAGCCGTTTCTTATTTACACCGTCATTTCCCAGAAACTATTGTAGATGGTGAAATTCAAGCAGATTTTGCTTTAAATCCAGAGATGTTAGCAAAAGAATTTCCTTTTTCTAAATTAAATGGTAAAAAAGTAAATGTTTTAATTTTCCCTAATTTAGAGTCTGCAAACATCACTTATAAATTATTAAAAGAGGTAAATAAGGCAGAATCTATTGGTCCTATAATTTTAGGATTAAGCAAACCAGTACATATTTTACAATTAGGTGCAAGTGTAGATGAAATGGTTAATATGGCGGCTTTAGCTGCTGTAGATGCTCAAGAAAAGGAGAAAAGAAACAATATCTAAAATAATTATCTTAGAAACTCGAAAAAGTATTATATGATTACACAAATTAGAGGAAAACTTGTAGAAAAAAATCCAACAGAAGCTGTTGTAGATTGTGGTGGTGTTGGTTATTTGCTTCATATTTCTTTAAATACTTTTTCGAGTTTACCAGATGACGAGCTCGTTGTTTTATATACCCATTTATCTATAAGAGAAGATGCACACACTCTTTTTGGTTTTGCAACCAAAATAGAAAGAGAAGTTTTTAAATTATTAATTTCTGTTTCTGGTGTAGGGCCAAGTATTGCAAGAACAATGCTTTCTTCTATGACATCAGAAGAAATACAACATGCAATTGCATCAGAAAATGTAAAATTGATACAATCTGTAAAAGGTATTGGTGTAAAAACCGCACAAAGAGTTATTGTAGATTTAAAAGATAAAATTCTAAAAACTATTGATCTTGATGAAGTTTCTGTATCTACAAGCAATACCAACAAAGAAGAAGCGTTATCTGCTTTAGAAGTTTTAGGGTTTAATAAAAAACAATCTGAAAAAGTTATTTCTAATATTTTAAAAGAAAATCCAGAAGCTACTGTAGAAAAATTAATAAAATTAGCCTTAAAAAATTTATAATAAGTTGAATAAATTTTTAAAAAATATATTTTTAATTCTTGTCTTTACTTTAACAGCTAAAGTTACTGTATACAGCCAAACAGATACTAAAAAAGATACCTTAACAGAACCTAAAGACTCTTTAGACTTAAGATATAAATTTAAAAAAGAGCAAACAGGTGGTTTATTTTTAGACTATTTAGCAGAAAAAGAAATTATTTTTGATAAAGCTTTAAACAAATACTTAATCATTGAAAAAATAGGTGATTATTATACTAGAACACCTATATATCTTACACCAGAAGAATACGCTAAGTACCGTCTTAAGAGAGACATAAAAGAGTATTTTAAAGAAAAGGTAAGTGCTACAAATCCTAAGAAAAAGGGATCTGCTGATACCCAAAAAAACTTACTTCCATCTTATTATGTGAATTCTAAATTTTTTGAAACAATTTTTGGAGGAAATACGATTGAAGTGAATCCTACGGGAAGTCTAAACCTAAAACTAGGCTTAATTTATCAAAATACAGAAAACCCACAATTATCAGAAGAAAATAGAAGTAGTTTAACTTTCGATTTCGATCAGCAGATAAACGCAAGTATACAGGCAAAAGTTGGTAATCGATTATCTTTTACAGCAAATTACGACACACAATCTACCTTTGATTTTCAAAATTTAGTAAGAGTAGAATTTATACCACCATCTCTTTCTGATGTAAAATATAACGAAGACGGAATTATACAAGGTATAGAAGCTGGTAATATTTCTATGCCGATTAAAAACTCTTTAATTAATGGAGCACAAAGTTTATTTGGAGTAAAAACACAATTAAAATTTGGTAATACCAATGTAACTGCTGTTTTTTCTCAACAAAACTCAGAAAGTACATCTGTAGTTTCAGAAGGAGGTGCATCTATACAAGAGTTTGATTTACAAGCAACGGATTATGATAATGACAGACACTTTTTCTTATCGCAATATTTTATAGATAATTACGCAAATTCTCTTAAAAACTACCCATTAATTAATAGCCAAATAAATATTACAAGAATAGAAGTTTGGATTACAAATAGAACTTCTAGCACAGAAGATTATAGAAGTATTGTGGCTTTAGCGGATATTGGTGAATCTGATACTGATGTTTTAGTAAATCAAACAGGTGCTATTTCAGCTACAAATCCGCCAACTACAAGTGGAGGAAACTTACCTACCAATGAATCTAATAACCTATCTAGCTTATTAACAACAAATAGCGGAATTAGAAGTATTTCTACAGTTAATAGTACTTTACAACCTTACAACATGAGTGAAGGTGTGGATTATTCTGTATTAGAAAACGCAAGAAAATTAAGCGAAAGCGAATATACATTAAACTCTCAATTAGGTTTTATTTCTTTAAACAGCAGATTAAATGACGGAGAAGTCTTAGCTGTTGCTTATGAATATACCGTTGCAGGTGGAGTTTCTGGCAGTACAGAAACCTCTTTTAAAGTGGGTGAGTTTTCTAATGATGGAATTTTAGCTCCAGAAAATTTAGCTGTAAAGTTATTACGCAGCGAGATTTTAACAACAAGCAGAACCAATATAACCACAGGTGAAAAAGAAGCTTTTCCAACATGGCGTTTAATGATGAAAAACGTTTATGCGCTAGGTGCATATCCTCTATCTGAAGATGGTTTTATTTTCGAAATACAATATAGAGATGACCAAACAGGTATTTCTTCTAATGTTTTACAAAATGCAAATACTGCAGGTATTACAAATCTACCTTTAATTCAAGTTTTTAAATTAGATCAATTAGACCAAAGTCAATATAAAGAACCAGATGGTTATTTTGATTATGTAGAAGATATTACTGTAAATTCTGATAAGGGGTTTATCTTTTTTCCAGAACCAGAACCTTTTGGTAACGACTTAGTAAAACAAAGCACTACAGATGTTGGTTTAGATGAAACTTTAGATGAGACTTATATTTTTAAAGAACTTTATTTAAATACAAAGGTTAACGCGCAAAACAACTATCAAAACAAAGACAAATATTCTTTAAAAGGATATTTTAAATCAGAAAATTCTGGAGGAATTTCTATTGGAGCTTATAATGTACCAAGAGGTTCTGTAAATGTAACTGCTGGTGGTAGACAATTAGTAGAAGGTGTAGATTATGTAGTAGATTACTCTTTAGGTAAAGTACAAATTATAGATCCAGGGTTACAAGCTTCAGATACCCCAATTAGTGTTTCTACCGAAAATAATGCTGTATTTAATCAGCAACGTAAAACTTTTATGGGTGTAGACGTAGAGCATACTTTTTCTGAAAACTTTATTCTTGGTGCTACTGTTTTAAATGTAAATGAAAGACCGATTACTGAAAAGGTAAATTATGGTTCAGATCCAATCAACAACACTATGTTTGGTCTTAATTTAGATTACTCTACAGAAGTGCCTTATTTTACAAAATTAGCCAATAAGTTACCTTTTGTAGATACAGATGTACCCTCTAATTTATCTATTAGAGCAGATATGGCTTACTTAGTACCTGGTACTCCAAGTGGTATTGATGTTACTGGAGCAGCAACTACTTATATAGATGATTTTGAAGCTTCGCAAATACCAATTAGTATATTATCTCCTTTAGATTGGTACGAAGCAAGTACACCTAGATATTTTCCTAATTTTAATGGAGAACAAGAAAACATTTCTTACAATTATAAAAGAGCAAAATTAGCTTGGTATAGTGTTGATCAAATATTTTATGGTGTTGGTGACACTCCTTCTAACATAGATGCTGATGAGCTTTCTAGAGCAGAAACAAGACAGATTAGTTATAATGAGTTGTTCCCTAATGTAGAATTAGATATTACGCAAACTTCTTTAATAAACACTTTAGATTTAACTTTTTTTCCATCAGAAAGAGGTTCTTATAACTTTGATACCGGATCTACTGTAAATCTTGACGGAACTTTTTCTGATCCAGAAAACAGATGGGGTGGAGTTATGAGATCTTTAACCACCAATAATTTTGATCAAGCAAATGTAGAGTACATTCAATTTTGGGTTATGGACCCTTATGAAAACTATTCCATTACAAATGAAGAAGGTTTACCGCAAGGTGTAAATCCGGATAATGTAGCGAATCAAGTTGGAGATTTATTTATAAACTTAGGTAATGTTTCTGAAGATATTTTAAGAGATAGTAGAAAAATGTACGAAAATGGACTACCAGAAACTGGTGGCGATTTAACTACAGATCCAACAATTTGGGGTAAAATACCAACGAGCTCATCAATAATTTATGCTTTTAACGAAGAAGATGATGCTAGAACAAACCAAGATGTTGGTTTTGATGGTTTAAAAAATGATGAAGAATTAAGTTATTATCAAACAAACTATCCTACTTTAGATTTTACTAAGTTAGATCAAAATGATATTGCTTCAGATAACTTTCAATATTTTAGAGGAAGTGAGTTAGATAATATCAATGCATCTATAATTACTAGATATAAGAACTATAACAATACAGAAGGAAACTCACCTACTCTAAATCAATCTACAGAATCTTATCCAACATCATCTACATCATATCCAGACGTAGAAGACATCAACAAAGATCAAACAATGAATACTGTAGAAAGCTATTATGAGTATAGAATTTCTATGAATAAGAATGATTTAGTTGTTGGGCAAAATTTTATTGTTGATGAAAAAACCACTCAAGTTACTTTAGAAAACGGAGCTTCAAGACAAACAACTTGGTATCAATTTAGAGTACCAATTAATAGTGGAGAAGCCGTTAATGGTATTACAGATTTTAACAGCATTCGTTTTATTAGAATGTTTTTAACAAACTTTAAAATACCGGTTGTTTTACGTTTTGGAGAACTAGATTTAGTTAGAGGAGATTGGAGACGTTACACAAAAACTTTAGATGACTCCTTAAGTGACCCAATAGATCTAGACGATAATGAGCTTAAAGATTTTGAAGTTGGTGTTGTTAGTATTGAGCAAAATGAAGGTAGTTATATAGAGCCACCTGGCATAGAAAGAGAAAGTTTACAAGGTAGTACTACTGTACAATTACAAAATGAACAAGCTGCCACTTTAAAGGTTACTAATTTAGCTGCAAATAGTACAAGAGCTATTTATAAAAACATCAGCATCGATTTAAGGCGATATAAAAACTTAAAAATGTTTATGCACCTTCAAAAAAACGAAGATGCTTTAAGTATTAATGATGATGATTTTTCTGCAATTATTAGATTAGGTACAGATTTAGATGATAATTATTATCAGATAGAATTGCCTTTAAAAGTAAGTACTAGCGGAATTACAGCTTTAGATATTTGGCCAGAAGAAAATAATTTAGACGCATTTTTAGAAACTTTTGGATTGGTTAAATTAGAAAGAGATAAACTCGGTGTATTATTAACAGAGTTATACACATCTACAGAACAAGATGAAGATATCCCTTACACACTTTCTGTAAAAGGAAACCCAACTTTAGCTGAATTGAGTACAATAATGTTAGGGATAAAAAACACAACAACATCACCAATAAGTGGAGAAATTTGGTTTAATGAGTTACGTTCTGCAGATTTTGATAATGATGGTGGTTGGGCAGCAGTTGTAAATGCTGATGCTAATTTTGCAGATGTTGCAAACGTATCTTTATCAGGTAGTATGTCTACCGTTGGTTTTGGTAATGTAGAAGACAGAGTAAGCCAACGTAGTTTAGAAGAAACAAAACAATATGATATTGCAACAAGTATCAATTTAGGTAAAGTTTTAACTCCAGAAAAATGGGGAATTCAATTACCAATGAGTTACAGTATTAGTAAAATTATTATCGACCCAAAATACGATCCTGAATATCAAGATGTAGAATTATCTGATGCTTTAGACTTTAATGATAATAGTGAGTTTTCTAGAGATTACACTAAAAGAACAAGTATTAGCTTTACAAATGTTAAAAAGAACAGAAACCCAAATTCTACAAAAAAACCGAAATTTTACGATATAGAAAATGTATCCGTTTCTTATGCGCACAATAAAGAATTTCAAAGAAATTATAGTATAGAAAAACGTATAAACGAAAGTGTTAGAGCTTCTGCTTCTTATAACTTTAGTTTCGATTCTAAACCTTTTGAACCTTTTAAAGATTCAAAAGCTTTTGAGAGCAAATACTTTAAACTTCTTAAAGATTTTAACTTTAATCCTATTCCAAAAACTTTTGCAATAAACTCTAGTTTTAATAGATATTATAATGAACAACAATCTAGAAATTTAGTAGACGGATTAACACCACAACCAGAGTTAAAACAACGAAACTATTTATTTGATTGGGATTATACAATCGGTTTTGATTTAACAAAGTCTCTGCAGTTAAATTTTAATGCAACAAACAGTTACATTTACGATACTTTTAATAGTGAGGATGAAATTCAGGTTTTTGACGACTTCTTTAACACAGGTAGAGCAGATCATTATCATCAAAAATTAAACGGAATCTATAATTTACCGATTGATAAAATTCCTTTTTTAAATTTTGTAAAAGCAGATTACGCATACACTGCAGATTTTGATTGGCAAGCAGCACCACAAACTACGGTAACTATAGATGGTGTAGAAGTACCCTCTTTATACATTACTGGTAACGTAATACAAAACTCTAATACGCACAATTTAAATACAACATTTAGCTTAGAGAAATTTTATAAGGGTTTAGGTTTTGAAAAATTATTACTAACTAAAAACCAACGTAAAAACTTAAGAGAATCAAAAAAAGAATCTAAAAAAGGAGGATTACAAGGGCCAAGTTTACCAAGAACACCTAGTAGAACACCACAAAATAAAAAGCTATCTTTAGGTAAAAAAATATTAAAAGCTACTTATGATGTTGTTACTTCTGTAAAACAAGCTAAAATTAGTTATTCAGAAAATAACGGACAATATTTACCAGGTTATACAGAAGACATTGGTTTTTTAGGTGGTGCACCAACTTCTTTTGCTTTTGGTAGTCAAGTAGACATTAGAAACAAAGCATTAGAGAATGGTTGGTTTGTAACCAGAAACCAAGGTGATGATTATTACAGTAAATCTTTTAGTAAAACACATTACAATAAATTAGATTATACATTTACACTTAAACCTGTAACAGATTTAAATATTGATGTTAGAGGTAACAAAATACAAACAAGAAATGTTACACAACAATTAGACCTAATTGGTGGAAGTTCTCAGTTTGAAGATACTCCTCTTTATGAAACAGGTAACTTTAGTACAAGTTATTCTATGATTTCTACAGTTTTTTCTGATGGAGATGATTTGTTTCAGAAACTTAAAGATTACAGAACCATTATTTCAGATAGATTAGCCAGCGAAAATACTGTACCAGGTAGCGGATTCGGAACAAATAGTCAACAAGTACTGTTACCAGCATTTATGGCTGCTTATTCTGGTAAAGATCCTAATAAAATAAATACAGGTTTGTTTAGAGATATTCCTATTCCTAATTGGGCATTAAGATATACTGGTTTAATGAAGCTTAAGTTTTTTAAGAAAAATTTTAGCAATTTTGTAGTCACACATGGTTATAATTCTTCTTATACTCTATCAAGCTTTACAAATAATTTACAGTATGATAAAGAGAACCCTTTTGCAAACCTTAATTCAGCAAATAACTACGAAGCAGATTTATTAGTTTCTGCGGTTACTTTAGTAGATGAATTTTCGCCATTAATTAAAGTAGATATGAAAATGAGAAATTCTTTTTCTTTTAGAGGTGAAATTAAAAGTGATAGAACTTTAACCATGAACTTTAATAATAGTACGTTAACAGACATTAAAGGAACAGAATATATTTTTGGTTTAGGCTATATTATAAAAGATGTTAAGTTTGATACTCGTTTTACAGGTAAAAAACAAACCTTAAAAGGAGATGTAAATTTAAGAGCAGATGTATCTTTAAGAGATAATTTAACACAAATTAGGTCTGTTGATGAAGATAATAATCAAATAAGTGGTGGTCAAAAACTTTTTTCTATTAAATTTACAGCAGATTATAGATTAAGTAGTAGTTTAACAGCATCATTCTATTACAACCATCAAACATCTAGATATGCAATTTCTACCACATACCCAAGACAATCAATTAATGGTGGATTTAATATTATCTATAACTTAGGAGGAAATTAAAAACTTAAAATAATAATAAAATAATGAATTTACCATCAGAATTAAAATACACAAAAGACCACGAGTGGATTAAAATTGAAGGATCTGTTGCAACAGTAGGTATTACAGATTTTGCTCAAGGAGAATTAGGTGACATCGTTTATGTAGATGTAGATACTCTAGATGATACTGTAGAAGAAGGAGAAGTTTTTGGATCTGTAGAAGCTGTAAAAACAGTTTCTGATTTATTTATGCCATTATCTGGTGAAGTAATAGAATTTAATGAAGAATTAGAAGATGAACCAGAATTGGTAAATTCTGATCCTTATGGTAAAGGTTGGATGATAAAAATTGAAATATCAGATAGTTCTCAAATATCAGATTTATTAGATGCAGACGCGTATAAAGAGCTTATTAACGGATAATCTTTTTATAATAGCAATTTTAATAACAATTACTATTGCCTATTTAAGTTTAATAAGAATGCCCAAAACAGAAGTAATAGATTTTGGTGATAATTCTGATAAAGTTTATCACTTAATTGCTTATTTTTCTTTATCGTTTAGTTGGCTTATCTCGTTTTACAAAAAAAAATCAATAAAATTACAAATAATTATTTCTTGTATAATTTATGGCATAATTATTGAGGTGCTTCAAAGTGAACTAACTGAGTATAGAACAGGAGATTATAAAGATATTCTTGCAAATACTTTAGGAATTGTCTTAGGTTTATTAATTTTTAATCAAATTATTAAAAAAATTAAACTTAATTAGCACTAAGACTTGTATATAAACCAATAATTTAATTAAATTAGCGAACTATTAAAAACTCTTTACAATGGAAATTAAGAAAAACCCAAAATCTAACTTAGAAAATTATAGTAAGATTTTTATGCAAATAGGACTAGCTTTAGCTCTTTTTATTACTTATGCAGCAATAGAAAAGAAAACTTACGATAAAGTTATTAGTGACTTAGGTACAGTAACTATGAATGCTGAAATGGAAGAAGAAACGGTGATTACTGAAAGAGTAGAGCCAGTAAAACCAAAAACTCCACCACCACCAACACCAGAAAAAATAGAAATTGTAGAAGATGAAAAAGAAGTTGAAGAAACTGTAATTGAATCTACTGAAACAGATGAAACTGAAGCTATTGAAGTAGAAGAAATTGTAGAGATTGAAGAAGTTGAAGAAGTTGTAGAAGATGTAAGTTTTATGATTATTGAAGATGTACCAGTTTTTCCTGGATGTAAAGGAACTAAAAATGAGTTAAAAGCTTGTTTTAGTAAAATGGTACAAAAACACTTCTCTAGAAAGTTTGATGCAGATTTACCAAATGAGTTAGGTTTGTCTTCTGGAAGAAAAAGAGTTTTTATCGGTTTTAAAATTGATAAAAGTGGTAAAATTGTAGATGTAAATGCAAGAGCTCCACACCCAAAAATTAAAAGTGAGGTTATTAAGGTAATGAAACAATTACCTACAATGAAACCAGGTAAGCAAAGAGGTAAGCCAGTAGGTGTAAAATATAGTATCCCTTTTACTTTAATTGTGGAGTAATAAGAATTTAAAATATTATTATAGTTTAAAAACCGTTTAGATTAAAATCTAAACGGTTTTTTTATGTACTTATTTATTAATTAGATTTATTACTCAATAAACTACATCAGATTTTCTTTAAATTTTAAAGCTAAAAAAGTAATAATTGATTGATAGATCATCAATTTAGAATTAAGCATTCAATAACTTATGTTTTATTCTAACTAAATAGAACGGGTCAATAATCTATATAACTCCAAATTATTATCCTATCTATTAGATATCTAAATAGTCTATCTAGTATATAGAAAAGTTATTTCAGAAAAGAAAATAACAGCATTTTTACACTATAAATAAGATTTACTTTATCTTTTTTAAGTAGAACCCTTAAATTGTAAACCCATAACTTTACTCTTAAAAACCTTATACATAAAAAAACTCCAAGAATCTATCTTGGAGTTTTTAAATTTTAAATAAAATTCTTATTTATTATTCATTAGCAGCATAATAAGATTCTTGTTTCCATAAACTTACATTAACAATTACATTGTTATCATAATTTACTTCTTTTAAAGATTCTTTATCCCAAAAAAACCATTTACCAACTTTTTTTCCATTTTCATATTTGGCTATTTGAGTTTTGTTTCCTTCTTTATCAAATTTAATCCACTCTCCAGTTAATTTTTTATTTTTAAAATAACCCTGTGTATTAATTGATCCGTCTTCATTATAATATATTGCTTTTACTAAATCTCCTTCTACTGTAAAAGTTGGTTTTATATCTTGTGAATATCCTATTGTAGCTATACAAATAGCAATAAGTGCTAGTATGTTTTTCATGATTCTTTAATTTTAATTTAACATTATAATTACAAATATAAATATTTAATTACATTTAGACAACATTTTGATAACATTAAATTAACATTGAAAAATGATACTATTACATACCTAATAGATTTTTAACACAATACATGATTATTATAGTTAGGTTTTTATTATTTTTAGGCAAATTAGGTCTTATGAAAATTCAAAAAACA
Source organism: Polaribacter sp. Asnod1-A03 (assembly GCF_045063585.1). Taxonomy (NCBI): domain Bacteria; kingdom Pseudomonadati; phylum Bacteroidota; class Flavobacteriia; order Flavobacteriales; family Flavobacteriaceae; genus Polaribacter; species Polaribacter sp. Asnod1-A03. The sequence goes on from NZ_JBEFOE010000009.1 coordinate 3,155,918, forward strand.
ATTTTTCTACTATTATTTTTAAGCACAACTTTTGGTTACTCTCAAATAGATAACTTAACCATGTTTATAAACGGTGTAATGGTAGAAGTCAAACCACCAGATGTAGATAAAGCTTTATCGCAAGATTGGGATGCTTTACAAAAAACAGCTCATGTAAAATACTTAACACCTAATTATGCAGAAGCACGTATTGATAATGATATTGAAAACAAATATGAGCTTAGGTATAATATATATAAAGATGAAATGGAGTTTGTACAAAACAATCAAACATATTATACCTATAAGAAAGAAGACCAGATAATTAATTTCTTTAAAATTGATAAAAAGTTTATCATTTTAAAACATGAAGGGAAACTAAGTTATTTTCAAATATTAGTTAAAGGCAACTACTCTATCTATACTAAGCCTAAAGTAGAATTTATGGAAGGGAGACTTCCAAAAAATAATTTTGAAATTAAAACAGAATCTAGGTTCTTCAAACAAAAAGATAAAACCTTTATTTCTATTAATAATAATGAGCTAATAAAAATACCAAGTAATAAGAAAGCTTTTTTTGACCTTTTTGGTAATAAACAAGAAGAAGTAAAAAAGTATTTAAAATCAAAAAAATTAAACAGGAAAAAAGAGGAAGATTTAGTATTACTTTTTCTACATTTAAACTCTTAAATTAAAATAATAAATATGAAAGAATACATTGAACGTTTAACCAATTTAGTTATTGAATATACTCCTAAAATATTAATAGCATTAGCTATTTTATTAGTTGGTTTATTTGTTATAAAAATTGTGGTAAGGACTTCAAGAAAAATGATGAAAAAAGCTGGTCTGGATGAAACCTTACAAAAATTTCTGGGAGACTTATTAGGTTGGGCTTTAAAAATATTACTTTTTATTACTGTTATTGCTAAATTAGGAATAGAAACAGCTTCTTTTGCAGCAATAATTGCAGCAGCTGGTTTAGCTGTTGGTTTGGCATTACAAGGATCTCTAGGTAACTTTGCTGGTGGAGTTTTAATAATGATATTTAAACCTTTTAAACTTGGTGATTTAATTGAAGCACAAGGACAAATAGGTGGTGTAAAAGAAATATCAATTTTCACTACTAAACTTATAGGTTTATCTAACAAAGAAATTATTATACCTAATGGTAATTTATCTAACGGAACTATTGTTAATTATACTACATTAGGTACAAGACGTGTAGATTTTACAATTGGTGTTTCTTATGATGCTGATATTAAACAAACAAAAGAAGTTTTAATGAATGTTTTAACTGCCAACCCTAAAGTTTTAGAAACACCAGCACCAACCGTTGTTGTATTAGAATTGGCTGATAGCTCTGTTAATTTTGCAGTTAGACCATGGTGTATAACAGCAGATTATTGGACAGTTCATTGTGAAGTTATAGAAAATATAAAGTTGGCTCTAGATGAAGCTGGTATAGAAATCCCTTATCCTCACCAAGTTGAAATTAAAAAATAGTTTTTTTCTTCTTTTCTGGAATCACAACAAAGTCTTTTAAATAAAAAGGTTCAAAATAAGCGACATCTTCGATGTCGTTTTTTTTGTACTTATTATAAGATAAACTTGCCATTTCTTCAGCCGAAGGAAATTTATCATCAATAAAAAAGGCATTAATATGTTTAATAATACCTTTACATTTATTAGCACCATCACCTAAAAAATAAACTTTTCCTTTTTCTAAATATTCTGAAAAGGAGGTTTCATCTATAACTTCTGCTTTTATTTCTCTTACCTTTTCATAACTATCATTATAAATAGTAGAATATACTTCCATTCTTCTGGCATCTAACATAGCAACAATAAAACCAGATTCTATAGAAATAGAATGAGTTAAAGATTCTAATGTTTCTATAGAGATTAAAGGCTTATCAAATGCAAAACAAAGCCCTTTAGCAGCAGAAACTCCAATTCTTAAACCAGTATAAGACCCAGGGCCTTTACTTACAGCTACAGCGTCTATTTCTACTGTAGAAATTTCTGCTTCTTTTAAAACATCTAAAATATACGGATGTAAAACTTCTGCATGAGAATAATTACCGTTATTAAGTTCTTTAATAGAAATAATCTCTCCGTTATTTGCAATACTTACAGAACAATTTTTTGTTGCAGTTTCAATATTAAGGATAATTGCCAAATTCTAAATTTTAATACAAATATAAGAGATAATCAATTTTATCCTTTAATAAACAAAAAAAACCTCGCCAATATGCGAGGTTTAAGTAACTATTTAAAATTGTTGTATTATTAATCTAAAACTAATTCGCCAGAATAAAACTCTAAAACTTTTGTTTTAAAAACGTAATCATATTTAGAACTGATTAAAGATGCTTGAGCATTTACTAAACGAGTTCTTACAAGATCAAAATCAAATAAAGTCATTGCCCCGTAATTATAACTCTCTTGTGCATTTTTAAAAGCTTCTTCTTGCGCTTCTAAAGAAATTGTAGAAGCTTCATATGTTTTTAAAGCAGATTTAACATCTAAAAAAGCTTGTTCTATAGTCTGTTTTAAATTTAGTTTTTCACTTTCTAATTGAGTTTCAGAAATTTCTTTATTAATTTTAGATTTAGCAACACTGTTTTTAGTTTGAAATCTATTAAAAATAGGTATACTTAAAGATAGACCTGCTCCATATTGTAGTCTATCTTCAAATTGACTAAAATAAGAAGCATTGGTTTGATCAAATACCAAATTATTAAATTGATGATAATAAGAACTACCAGTACTTACAGAATAAGATAGCGTTGGTAAAAAAGAACCTTTAGAAATAGCAATATTTAAATCTGCATTTTCTATTGCCAATTTAGCATTTTGTATTTCTGGCATTACTTCTAAAGACTTCTCAAATACATCATCAGAATTTTTATATAATAACATTGATGATGGAGAACCAACATCTATAGAAGCTACATCAAAATTATTGACAGAAACTTGTAATAACTGAGCTAAATTTAATAATGCCAAATCTAAAGCATTTTCTTGCGTAATAACTGCTTGCTGATCTGCTGCTGCAGTTGATTGAGCATTTAATAAATCACCTTTTGGTATTACACCAGATTCGAATCTTGTTTTTACGGCATCAATTTGTTTGTTACTTATCTCAAATTGTACTTGTGCAGCTTTCAAGTTTTCTTTAGCAAACAAAACATTTAAATAACCATTTACAACAAATAAAGAAATATCATTTTCTATTTTCTTTAAATCTAAAAGACCAGACTCTACTCCTAATTGAGCTTGTTTGTAAGTGTTTGTATTTACATAACCATTAAAAATCACACCACTTGCAGATAGACTTACGCTAGAAGAAAAGTTGTTTGTATTTTTTAAGATACCATTTTCATCTTGAGAAAGACCAGAATTAAAAGTACCTGAAGAAGATGCGCCCAAATATGGTAAAAAATTACCTTTAGCTATTTCTACATCTTTTTTAGCAAGTTCTAAACTTAGCTTATTTTGTTGAATGGATATGTTTTTATTTAAAGCTTGATCTACACATTCTTTAAGTGTCCATTTTTTTTGAGAAAAAGTAGCTATAGAAGTTAAAAAAGCTACAAATAGTATAAGTTTAGTTTTCAAAATGTATTTTATTTTAGTTTATGCGTTTATTTTTAAGTTGAAATAAATACAAAAATTTTAATTAACACAAATAAGACGACTAAAAGTAAAATATGTTACAAAATAAAACTGATTAAAATTAAATTTTTGCTTTCTTTTTATATCGATAGATAACATAAAACAAAACACCTATTAAAAGATAAGGAAAAACCATTAAATAAGTAATTCCGTTATTAACACCTTCTGCAATAGAAACATCTCCATTTTCTACAACTGCCTTACACATTGCACATTGAGCAAATGACATTTCTGATGTTAACATCGATGATAAAAAGATAAATAAAAAGCCTTTTTTAAACATAATAAGGAGATATCATTAAATAAACTATTACACCTGTTACTGCAACATATAACCATAGAGGAAATGTAATTTTAGCAATTTTTTTATGATTAGGAAAATTACCTAATTTTGCTCTCATATAAGTTGTCAATACAAGCGGAATTATAATTATTGATAAGATAACATGTGTAATTAAAATAAAATAATAAACATATTTTATCACTCCTTCTCCACCAAACTTGGTAGAATCGGATGTCATATGATAACCAATATAAAGTACAAGAAAAATTAAAGAACAGGCAATAGCAACTGTATTTAATTGTTCATGTAATTTTTTATTTCCTTTCTTTATAGCAATAACAGCAGCAATTAAAAGAATAGCTGTTATACCGTTTAATGTTGCATATATTGGCGGTAAAAAAGTTAGAGGTTCTACATTAAAGCCAAGACTCTTTAAATTAACACCAAATAAAGCTGCCACAGCCAAAGGAATAATAACCGATAATACAGTAATTATTTTCTTATATTTCTTTTCTTGTGATAAATTACTCATTCAATAAAATTTTAATATCTTCTTTTAATTCTTTAATTTGATCAGGAAAACTTTGCTCTTTTATTGCTCTATAATACATTATAGGATTACCAAACTGATCTTTTCTAGATCGAATAAATCCATTTTTATCAACTAAAGCAAATAATCCTGAATGTTCAAAACCTCCATGCTCTTCTTCTCCTTTACCAACAAATAATTTAAAACCTTTATTAGATAAGTCATAAACTACATCATCAGATTTACCTGTTAACAAATGCCAATTTTCATGAGTAATTTCATGACTAATTGCATACTCTTTCATTACTTCTGGTGTATCAATATCTGGCGTAATAGAAATTGATGCGATTCCAAAATTAGAATTTTCTTTAAATTCATCTTGAATTGTTAGCATCTTTCTATTCATTATAGGACAAATAGTAGGGCAAGTTGTAAAGAAAAACTCTACAACATATACCTTGCCTTTATAATCATTATTAGTAATTACTAATCCATTTTGGTTGATAAACTCAAAACCTGGTACTTTATTAAATTTATATAAACTCTCTGATTTTCCATTTTTTTTATCAACCTTATTTAGTCTATCATCTTGTATAAGATTATTTTCATCTACTCTTCTATCTAAATTTCTAACAACATAAATTCCGAATAAGAGAATAATAAAAGAAACACCTACGTATGAATATTTTTTTTTCATAAACCTACTTCTTTTCTATCTGCTTTGTTACTATTTTTATCTTTAAACGCTGCGTAATACTCGTAATAAAGTACTAACACATCATCTTTTAATTTACCATTTAACTCAGAAACAGAATTCATATTATAACCATATAATTCTCCGCTAACACTCTCTTCATCATCTATTCTTCCTCTTAAATCTCCATTTCTATCTATTAAAAAAACTTTAGACGTATAAAAATCAGAAAGTGTTTCTTTAGAGTTAAAACTATTATGTAATCTTATTATTTTATCCTTAGAACTTGCAATAAAATTCCATTTTACCATATCAGTAAAAGAACCAATCGATTCTTCTATCTCTTTAGCTTCTTTCTCTTTTCCTTCAGGATAAACGGCTATAATTTGAAAATTATTATACTCAATAAATTTCTTATAAATTTTTTCATTTAAATTGAAAAAACCACCTTTATTTCTATCTATATCTTCACCTAAAAAACAAACTATAGAAATATTGTCTTTAAATGTTTTAGTTCCGTCAATGATAGAAATATCCTCAACACTTTGGGTTACAACTGGTAGTTTTGTAAAGTTATTTGTACCTGTTGATAATATTAAAAAACAGATTAAAGGAAAAATGAATAGTAAAAATAATACAATTCTTTTTTTAGTTAGTTTTATCATTTATTCTTATTAAAAATATCTAAATAATTATGTATAAAAAAAGGTGGTAAAAACCACCTTTTCATTTTTCTATTTTACCATTTTACGAGTGGTCCTAATGTACTGTGTAAATAGCCTCCTTCTGTAAGAAATAGAACTAATATATAACAGATTAAAAAAACAGCAGACCAAACAATAGAACGTCTAAACCATTTTTTTTCTCCCTCTAAGTGCATAAATGCCCATGCTATGTAATATGCTTTAACTAGTGTTAAGATAATAAATATCCAGTTTAACCAACTAGTACCAATTCCGTGTAAATGTAAAGATGCTGGTTTAATAATACCTAAAACAACCTCTACTGTAGTTAAAAGACTTAAAATACCTAAAACTACCCAAATTCTTTTTGTGTTAGACTCGTGTGCGTGTGCCATCTTAAAATGCTATTTTTTTTATTAAACTAAGTAGAAAAAAGTAAATACAAATACCCAAACTAAATCTACAAAGTGCCAATATAACCCTACTTTTTCTACCATTTCATAATGTCCTCTACGCTCGTAAGTACCTAAAATTACATTAAAGAAAATGATGATATTAATTATGATCCCTGATAATACGTGAAAACCATGAAAACCTGTTATAAAGAAAAAGAAATCTGCAAAAATACTATTACCGTACTCATTAACATGTAAGTTAGCTCCTTCTACAACCATTTTTGTTTTAGCTAAACGTAAAGCTCCTTCTTCTCTAGAAAATATTACTTTCTGTTTTGTTGCAGGATCTATTAATTCTGAACGAATTAAAATATCTGGATTTGTTTTATAAGCTTCTTGTACTTGTGCTACAGAGTAACTAGAAATTGAACTTTCTTTTTCGAACCACAATCCGTTTTCTCTTTCGTGCTGAACTCTTCCATCTGTTCTCTCTCCTACAACAAAGTCTGATAAAGCTATTTGATGACCATCTTTTACAAATTGTAAAATTTTACCATCAGTAGTTTTTACTGCTCCGTAAGATCCGTTGATGAAATTTTTCCATTCCCAAGCCTGAGAGCCAACAAAAATAATTCCGAAAACAATAGTAGCAAACATATACCAAGCTACCTTATTTTGTTTCTTTTGATGACCAGCATCTACAGCTAATACCATTGTTACAGAAGATACAATAAGTATAAATGTCATTAAAGCTACATAATACATTGGCGCATGTACGCCATGTAAACCAGGAAAGTGAGTAAACACCTCATCTGCAATAGGCCAAGAGTCGATAAACTTAAATCGTGTTAAACCATAAGCGGCTAAAAATCCTGAAAAAGTTAAAGCATCAGAAACGATAAAAAACCACATCATCATTTTACCATAACTTGCTCCAAATGGTTTTACACCACCACCACTCCAAGTTCCCTTACTATCCGAAGGTATAGCAATATTTGCTTCCATATAATAATTTCTATTAATTTGTTCTTAGTTAGTTTGCCAAAAATAACTATTTTTCATCACCTAATAAAATAGAAAAAGAAAAATAGGTAAATCCATAGTATATCTACAAAATGCCAGAAGATTGCACCGAGTTCAAACCCAAGCATATTGTCTGATTTGTACTTGTATTTAAAATGATTATAAATAACAACTAAAAGCACGATAACCCCTGCTAACACATGTAAAACATGCATAAAAGTGATTCCGATTATAAAAGATGTTGACACTGTACTTTCTGGGCCTGTAAAAAACAACCCAATACTTTTTAATTGATTAAAGCCTACATATTGTTGCCAAACAAACCCAATTCCTAATAAAAAAGTTACAACTGTAAGTAGTAAAGATAATTGTCTCTTATTATCTCTTAAAAATTTTTGCGATAAAAATAACGTAATACTACTTGCAACAATTAAAAAAGTACTGATAAAAAATGCTTGAGGCAAATCAAAAGAAACCCAATCATCTCTTTTCATACTAATAACATATGCACTTGTTAATCCTGCAAAAAACATTGTCATACTAATCATAGAAACCCACAACATAGGTTTTGCTGATTTTCTCTTAGCAACCAATAATTCTTCTTTTACTATTTGTTCTTGTGTCATTATTAATGTAAAAATTTATCTACTACATATACAATTTGTACCAAGGTTATGTATAAAACACTAGACAACATCAATTTTCTAGCATCTACATTGTCTTCACTTTTATGCAACTTAATAGCATAGAATAACATTAAGCCACCTAACAAAGCAATAATTACAGCTGTAATAGGGTAAATATAAAATAATCCTGATAATTTTAAAACTGGTGCTACAGACACCAAAATCATAATTATAGTATAAAATATAATTTGTTTTACAGCTCCTTTGTCCTTCGTTTTCATCGGTAGCATATTAAAACCCGCTTTTTTATACTCTTCAAACTGTAACCAACCAATTGCCCAAAAATGTGGAAATTGCCAGAAAAATTGAATCATAAATAAAAAACCTGCTTCTAAACCAAAATGGTTTGTACCAGCAACCCAACCTAACATAAATGGTATCGCACCCGGTATTGCACCAACAAAAACAGATAAAGGTGTTACCGGTTTTAATGGTGTGTAAACGCTTGTATATAAAAATATAGAAATAGCACCAAACAAAGCTGTTTTAGGATTTATACTATATAAAATTGAAAGGCCAAAAATTGTAAACAAAATTGCTGTGGTAAGCGCAACACCAACAGACATTCTACCGGTTGGTAATGGCCTATTTTGTGTACGTTTCATTATAGCATCTGTATCTTTTTCTATTATTTGATTATATGCATTAGATGCACCAACCATAAAAAAACCACCTATTGCTAACATTATTAATGTAAAGTAATTAATAACATCTACGGCTAACAAATATCCGGCAACAGAAGAAAAGACAACACTTAAAGACAAACCAACTTTTGTAAGTTGTTTAAAGTCTGAAAAAATAGCTTGCATAGATATTTTATTGTCTGTAATTACTGTTGATTCCATTTTTATTAAAATAGTTTGCAAAGATATTTGATAAATATGACTTTACCTTGCTTTTTAACTACATTTTGATTTAAAATAAAAAACCCACTCAACAAATGAGTGGGAAAATTGCTATGAAAAAGAAAAAGTGTGGTTAAAAAATAAAACCACACTACAAAGATATATAAAATTTCTCTTTTCTTTTAACTTTAACTTAATTTTAAAAATCAAAATACCAATTAAATAAATCTGCTTTAATACCAACTGAAAACCAAACAGTTGAATCAGAAGGGTAACCGTTTGATGACGCCTCTGGAGAAAAATCTCTATAAGACAATCCTGCAAAAAGATTTGTACTGTTTGATGGATTTATTAAATAATTAGCTTGTACATCTGCCATAAAAATGCTAGCTGTATTACCTTGAGCAAGCTCAATACCTGTATCACCAGGTCTGCTTTCATAAGATTGGTAGATATCACCACCATAACTTACTGTTTGATCCTGATAGTCAAAACCTTTTTTTCCAACAATAAACTTTGCACTTCCACTCCATCTTCCTTTCTTATATCTTGCTATGGCAACTGTTTCCCAGAAGTTGGCTCCCCAAAGGTGACCTAAAGGTTGACTATAGTTACCATAATTTAAAATTGGTGATTTATGTGAGAAAGTATAAGGACGAGCACGGTTATATTCTAACTGTAAAAATAGATTTTCCACTTTAAAAGCATCAAAATATTTTGCCCCTATTTGATATGCATATTTATGTTTCCAATCGGTTAAATCACTTAAATTTCCTACAGAAAATTCATCTAATATAAATTGAGAATATAAAGAGATATTCTCATTTAACTTATACTTAGCAGATAAACCAAGAATAGCATTACCAGCGTCTTCACCTCTATTAAATTCTAAAGACCTGTAAAATATAAGTGGATTTAAAAAACCGGCATCTATACCATTCTCTCCTTTAGAGATAGCTGTTTCAAAAAACCCCAAATTTAGCCTATTGTTAACATTTATACTAAAATAATGCGCTGCAATATATTTTCTTGCATGCTCATTTGAGTCAGAAGCAGAACTTATTGATGGCTCTGTACTCCACATCCAAACATTCGTATATTGAATTTTCCAAATATCTAACTTCATCTTTAGATATGTTGAAGGAGAAGAAACATCCGACAAAATAAATGATCTATACCCGTCACCTATAAAATTTTTACCATTACCAAACTGAAACTGTAAATACTTATTTGGTGTATATGCAATATATGCCTCTGCAACCGGATAATCGTGTGAATCTGTTTTAAATCCTTTTGTTTTTCCTCTCCCAGGAACTAATCCTTCAGAGTTTTTAGGTCTAACATTAGTTGCAGGGTTTGTAATAAAACTATTTACATAATCAGCAAACCTTCCTTGACTCTCATAATAACTAGTAGAAAATGATAAATTTTTACCGATTTCTCCATTGATGTTAACAATTCTAGAATTATTATAAGTATAGTCTACATCAGAATCATCTTTACCTAACTGAACATCTAATAAGAAATCTACTGTAAACCAATAATTGTCAGTTTTTACTTCTACCAAATGCTCATTCCATACTTTTTTACCTAACCAAGTTTTTTTATCAGTTTTTAAAAATTGTTCTTTTTCTTTAGTGATATCATAATACTCACTAATTTCATTGTAAGTGTAAGGTTTAGAAGCTGTATGAGTTCCATTGGCTTTATGCAAAGCAAATTCATAATCCACATAACTTCTATGAGTAAAAGGTATATTCAATTTACTTTTATGCTCTATAAAATCTGTGCTTGTAACTTTCTCTTCTTCTACAGCATCAAACAAACTTTGTTTTGGAGTTTCTGTAATTGGATGAACAACCTCTGGGGTAGTCATATTATTTGTTTTCTGATTTAGTGGGAATCCTATCGGTAATTCAAACTTCATCTCTATAGCATGATTATTATACCAAGCTGCACGTATTTTTGGAAAAGTTTTAAAAACTCTTCTTACCTCTTCTTTAACTTCTTCATAAGGCGTATTTATATAAATCAACTTAAATTCACCCTCTGTTGTTACTGCAAAAATAGTATTTGCTGTTCCTTTAAACCTTTCTTCAATTACAATAGTTGGTGTTTTAAATTTTGAGAAAAACAGTTTTTCTGTTGTAGCGTAAAAACAATTTTTTAAAGAACTTACTTCCGCATCTTTACAAGCATCAAAAACAGGATATTTTTCTTCTTGAGCAAAAAATATCGACGGAAACAACAATATTAGAAATATGTATTTTTTTATCATTCTATAATTTTATAACTGTATTATTTTTTAATTTATATTTTTGATTGCTCTCTTTACAAATAGCAAACCCTTCTTTATTAAATTCTAAAGTATGTCCGTATTCACTTACCCAACCAATTTGTTTTGATGGGTTACCAACCACTAATGCATAAGACAAAACTTCTTTTGTAACTACACTACCAGCTCCTACAAGAGCATATTTGCCAATTGTATTACCACAAACTATAGTTGCATTTGCACCAATACTTGCTCCTTTTTTTACTAATGTTGTTTGATATTCATTTTGTCTTTTAATAGCACTTCTTGGATTGATAATATTTGTAAAAACCATAGAAGGCCCTAAAAAAACATCATCTTCACAAATTACTCCTGTATAAATAGAAACGTTATTTTGAACTTTTACATTTTTACCTAAAATCACTTTTGGTGAAACTACTACGTTCTGCCCAATATTACATTGTTCACCAATAACACAATTAGACATAATATGGCTAAAATGCCATATTTTAGTATCTTTTCCTATACTGCAATCTTTATCTATTACTGCAGTTTTATGCGCAAAGTATTCCATCAAAATTAATAACCTGAATTATTGTTTTTTTCCTTATTTACAATTGCTTTAGAAGAAGAAGTTCCAATTCTATCGACTCCTAAATTAACCATTTTAATTGCAGTTTCATAATCTCTAACACCACCCGCCGCTTTTATTTTTAAAGGTTTAGCATTCTCTATAATTAACTGCATTGTCTCAAATGTAGCTCCATTTGGCAAATTATTTTGTGTTTTAAAGAACCCTGTTGACGATTTTACAAAAACCTTTGATGCTTTATCTGTCCCAAAAACACTAAAAACAATCTCTTTTACTAATTGCGAAATTACAACTATTTCTTTGTTTGTTAGAGCAGCCACTTCTATTATCCATTTTACAGCTTTATTATTTGTCAAACAAATTTCTGTTCCTCTTCTTACTTCTTCTTTAACTGTATCAATCTCTCCTTTTTTAAAAGCTTCATAATTTACAACAAAATCTAACTCATCTACACCTAGGTTTATTGCTTTCTCTGCTTCAATCAATTTTTCTTCAATAGAATATGTTCCTTCATGAAAACCAATAACAGTACCAATAAGAACCTTTTTACCAGAATTCTTAAGTATATTTTTTGCCAAGGAAATATAATTTGACCTAATCATAACTAATTTATAATCAAATAAAATAGCCTCTTTTATTAGGTCTATAACTTTTTGCTGGTTGGCTTCTTCTGATAAGTTAGCTTGTTTTGCTGTCTTTAAATAAGTAGCATCTAAATATTTATTAATTTCCATCTTACAAAAATAACAAAACCTACCTTATAATAATATTTAGAAAAAACACATATATTAAAGAGTAAACATAAAAAAAGCACCACATGAAATGTGATGCTTCTAAAATTATTTTTATATGCACTTCCCTCAAAATGCACAGCGAATTTACCAATTATTCTAATTTTAAGATTCTTTTTTTGTATATCCGGTTATTAATTTTGTATAAATGGTAATAAAAATAAAAATTCTTGAAACCTCTTTCCTATTTAGGTAACATCCGAAAATATATAGTATTTTTGATTAAAAATTGCTTATGCTAACTGCTGTTATTATAGATGATGAACCTAAAGCTATAGAAGGTTTATCTTGGGAATTATCTAATTTTAATGACCAATTAAAAATTATCGCCACATTTAACGACCCCAAAGAAGGATTAAGTTATTTAGAAAAAAATAATATAGACTGTCTTTTTTTAGACATTGACATGCCTACAATGGATGGATTTCAGTTTTTAAAGAAACTAAAATCTAGAGATTTTGCTGTAATTATTACTACTGCTTATAACGAATATGCAATAAAAGCTATTAAAAACGAAGCTATAGACTATTTATTAAAGCCAATAGACTCTGATGACCTAAAAGAGACTATAAAAAAAATAAAAAAATATAGTTTTAACACTTTAAACTCAGCCACAGTTGAAACTGTATTATTGAATTTCAATAAAAAATTAACTCAAAAAAAAATTATATTAAACACAGATGGAAAACTCATTTTTTTAGAACCGAAAGAAATACTTTTTATTGAATCTGACGGTAATTACAGTACAATTAACACAATTGAAAATAAAAAAATTGTTGTTACAAAAAAACTAAAAGAAATCAACCAACTACTGCCTATTGATCTTTTTTACAGAGTTCATAATTCTTTTATCATTAACTTAAAAAAAGTAAAAGAATTTTTAAAAAATGATGGATATATCGTTTTAGATAAAAACCATAAAATACCTGTTTCTCGTCAAAAAAAAGCAGACTTTTTAGACAAGTTTTAATCAATGAAAGTAAATTTATTAATCTTTTATCTCTTTTTTTTAAGTACCTATACATTTTCTCAAAATGATGATATAGATTACCTTATAAATAATAAGGTGTCTTCTTTTAAGATAATAGACTCAGTTCTTTTTGATGATTTAAAAAATTTTAAAAAACTAGAATTATTTATACAGAAAAGCAAAGGTGCACACTATATAGAAGGTCAATTATATGGTTTTAATGCTTTAGGTAGGTATTATAGAAATCTTTCTTTATTTAATAAGGCTATTATTGAATATAAAAAAGCGCTTAAGCTTAGTACTGAAACAAATAATAGTCTTTCAGAAATTCAAAACCTAAATTCAATTGGTTCTGTTTATAGAAGGCAGGATGATATTAGAAATGCTTTAAACTACCATCAAGAAGCTTTAAATAAAGCTCTTTGTATTAAAAATCCTTCTGTTGAAATAAGAAAAAGTATAAGTAATTGCCAAAATAGCATGGGTAATATTTACATTTCTTTAAAACAGTATAATTTAGCTTTAAAAGAATTTAGAAAATCTATTATACCACAAGAAGACCTTAATCTTAAACTTGGTCTTGCTATTAACCATCAAAATATGGGGCAAGCATATGAAAAGTTGCAAGAATTAGACAAAGCTCTAAAAAGCTACCATAAATCATTATACTATAACAATCTATTAAAATCTGATATTGGTAGAATAATATGTGGATATAGTATTGCAGATGTTCTAATTCAAAAAAAAGAATATAAAAAAGCCCTAGTTACGGTAGACACTATTTTGCAAAAAGCAATAAAAGAAAATGACAAATACTACCTTTCTAAAACCTATAACACATTAGGTTTAGCACAAATTTATGCGGGTAAATTTACTGAGGCAAAAAACAACTTAAATCATGCATTAGATCTTGCTACTAATTATAATATGCAGACCATACTTGTTAAGGCTAATGAAAATTTTGCTTTATTATACCAAAACTTAAAAGACTACAAGAAAGCATACACTTATTACAAAATATCAAAAGAAGAAGAAGAAAAAATTATTAATGAAAAAAATTTGTTTTACGTTAGTCAACTAATAACTCATTATGATAAAGAAAGAAGTAATAATGAAATAGAATACTTGGCAAATAAAAATGAAATAGCTGAGTTACAAATTACTAGAAATAGAAACTTATGGGTAATAGCGATTTGTATTTTTACCTTAATTATTGCCTTACTAACTTTTGCTATTAAGCAAAAAGGGTTAAAAAACGAAAAAGACATACTTTCTTTAAAGCGAGATGCTTTAAGAAGCCAAATGAACCCTCATTTTATTTTTAATGCACTAAATTCCATTAAACTTTATATTATAAATAATGATGCAAAATTGGCTAGTCGTTATTTAAATAAATTCTCTAAATTAATTAGAAAAATATTAGAAGGCTCTAATACCAGAGTAATTTGCTTAGAAGAAGAGTTAGAAACGATGGAACTCTATATAACTATAGAAAACATTCGTTTTACTAATAAAATAAAATACATTGTAAATGTGGACGAGGATATTAATTTACAAAATGTAAAAATACCTCCATTTGTTTTACAGCCTTTTTTAGAAAATGCCCTCTGGCATGGTTTATCTACAAAAAAAGACAATAAAAAAATTATGCTTTCTGTAGTTAACAGTCAAAAAGGATTAGTAGAAATTATAATTCAAGACAACGGAATTGGAAGAAAAGCTTCTGCTGAAATAGTTTCTAAAAAATCATTGTCAAAAAAATCTATGGGTATTAATATTACAAAAGAAAGATTTTATCATTTTTATAAAAATTACAAAAAAGATTATACTATTAGGTATGAAGATTTATTAGATAAAAATTTAAATTCTATAGGTACTAAAGTTGTAATTTCTATTCCTTTATTTTAAATGTTTTTCAGCTACTTTTTCTAATTCAGCATACCAATCTTCACCAAATTTTCTAATTAAAGCTTGTTTAACAAACTTATAAACTGGCACTTGTAATTCTTTACCTAAAGAACAAGCATCATCACATATTTCCCATTTATCATAGTTAACAGCAGAAAACTCACTGTAATCTTTTATTCTAATAGGGTACAAATGACAAGAAATTGGTTTTTTCCAATCAATATCTCCTTGATTGTAAGCCTCTTCAATTGCACATAAAGCGGTATTTTTCTCATCAAAAATAACATAAGCACAATCTGCTCCATTAATTAAAGGAGTTTCTAGCTCTCCCCACTCGCTAGTAACCCAAGTACCTTCTTTTTCAATAACGTCAATACCTTCTTTACGTAAAAAAGGTTTTACTTTTGGGTATATGTCTTCTAAAATCTTAGTCTCTTCTTTATTTAGAGGTGCACCTGCATCTCCATCAATACAACAAGCTCCTTTACAAGCAGACAAATTACAGACAAAATCTTTTTCTATAATATCTTCTGAAACGATGGTTTTACCTAATTGAAACATATCGCAAAAATAGTATTATTTTTTTCAAGAATTTTATATTATTCCTAAAATAAAGTTCTCTAATTTTGCAAAAAATATAATACCATTATGAATTTTAATTTTAAAGAAATTATTACAGCTTTTATGGTCTTATTTGCTGTAATTGACGTTATTGGTAACATTCCTATCATTATAGATTTAAGAAAAAAATCTGGTCATATTCAATCTGAAAAAGCTGCAATAATTGCTGGTTTTATTATGATTCTTTTTTTATTTCTAGGACAAAGTTTATTGCAACTAATAGGAATAGATGTAAACTCTTTTGCTGTTGCAGGTGCTTTTATCTTGTTCTTTATTGCTTTAGAAATGATTTTAGGTATTACCTTGTATCAAGATAATGATGGAGATGTAAATGCAATGTCTGCCTCTATATTTCCTATTGCTTTTCCTCTAATTGCTGGTCCAGGTAGTTTAACAACTTTACTTTCTCTTAGAGCAGAGTTTCATATAGAAAACATTATAATTTCAGTTTTACTAAATGTTATTTTAATTTATATTGTTTTAAAAACATCATCTAGAATAGAACGTATTATTGGCCCAAATGGAATTCAAATAATTAGAAAAATATTTGGAGTTATCCTATTGGCAATTTCTGTAAAATTATTTGCAACCAACATTAAAATGCTTTTCATTTAGTATGACTTTTGATCTTCTAATTATTGGTGCAGGTGCTTCTGGTCTACAATGTGCTTTAGTTGTTGGCTCAGCAAAGAATAAAGAATTTGCTAAAGACAAAAAAATTGGAATTATTTCGCATCAAAGAAATTCTCATTTACAGAATGCCCTACTAAACAATGTTCTAGGATTAAAACCAAAGACGTTAGGCGAAGATATTTTAACCGAAGGAAAAAAACATTTATCTACTTTGTACTCCCATATTTCTCAAATTGAAAATGAAAAAGTAATATCTGTTATAAGTAATAGATCTAATTACACAGTAACTACTAATAAAAATATATATACAAGTAAAATAGTTGTTATTGCTCTAAACTATTCTAAACCTTTTACAATTGATGGCTTAGAATCTTTTACAGAACCTCACCAAAGAGCCAATCCTAAAAAAGATAGAATTCAACTTAAAAATAAAAATCACCTCATAAAAAAAGGATTGTATTGCTGCGGAACCATTGCTGGTTGGCGAAGTCAATTTGCTATTGCTGCAGGAAGCGGTGCAAGTGTAGCTACTGATATACTAACTATTTGGAACAATAATACTCCCATCAAAATACACGACAAAGTATGATGGAAATCATATTTTAAAACCCTTATAATTTATAATTTTACAGTAGGAAATCAAATATTTAAGAATTTGACAATTTCTAACAAACTATTTTAGGTAAAATTATTGATATTATAAACTTTAAAAGGGTTACAAAATGGAAGTTAAAAAAAATCCAAAACAACAATTAGAAAATTTTAGTAAAATTTTTATGCAAATAGGGCTAGTTTTATCCTTATTTATTATTTATACATTAGTAGAACATAAGACATATGAAAAAAATGATGTACAAAGCTTAGGGCAATCAAATATGACAGATGAAATGCAGGAAGATATACCAATCGTTGCAATTCAAGAAATAAAGCCTCCTGCACCAAAAACACCACCACCAGTAGTAGAACAAATTAAAGTGGTAGAAGATGATTTAAAAGTAGAAGAAACTGTTATTGAGTCTACAGAAACAGATGAATCTGAAAGTGTTATTGTAGACACAGATGATATCATAGAAATAGAAGAAGTAGAAGAGGTTGTAGAAGACATTCCTTTTATATTAATTGAAAATGTACCTGTTTTCCCTGGATGTAAAGGAGATAACACTAAACTTAAAGCATGTTTTACAAAAAAAGTAACAGAATATTTTGGTAAAAGATTCGATACAAGTTTAGCAACCGAGTTAGGTTTAAGTGAAGGAAAGAAAAAATTATTTGTGATTTTTAGAATTGATAAAACTGGAAAAATAACAAATGTTAACGCAAGAGGACCACACCCTAGATTAGAAAAAGAAGTGGTAGAAATAATTGGATCACTACCAAAAATGACACCAGGTAAACAAAGAGGACTTCCTGTTAGTGTTAGTTACGGAATACCAATTACATTTGAAGTTAGATTATAAAAAAAAAGACCAGCTTAAGCTGGTCTTTTTTTTTGAATTATAATAAATCTTAATTACTCAACTGTAACTGATTTTGCTAAATTTCTTGGCTGATCTACATTTTTATTTAACATAACAGCAATATGATAAGACAATAATTGAAACGGAACCGTAGTTAATAAAGGAGACAACGCTTCTTCTGTTTCTGGTATTTCAATTACATGGTCTGCAATTTCTCTTACGGTAACATCACCTTTAGTAATAATAGCTATAATTTTTCCTGCTCTAGATTTTATTTCCTGAATGTTACTTACAACTTTCTCATAATGACCTTTATTTATTGCAATAACAAAAATTGGCATATTTTCATCAATTAAAGCAATTGGCCCATGTTTCATTTCTGCCGCAGGATATCCTTCTGCATGAATGTAAGATATTTCTTTAAGTTTTAATGCTCCTTCTAAAGCTACAGGAAAGTTAAATCCTCTACCCAAATACAAACAATTAGGGGCGTCTTTATAAACAGCTGCTATTTCTTTTACTTTTTCATCAATTTCTAATAAAGCTTCCACTTTTTTAGGGATCAATTGTAACTTCTGTAAATACATTCTAAAAGCAGAATCTGATAAATTACCCTTAGATTTTGCTAACTTTAACGATATTAATGTTAAAACAGTAATTTGTGTTGTAAATGCTTTTGTAGATGCGACACCTATTTCTGGTCCTGCATGTGTATAAGCACCTGCATGTGTTTCTCTAGCAATAGAAGAACCCACAACATTACAAATACCAAAAACAAAAGCTCCTTTAGACTTTGCTAGTTTTATTGCCGCTAAGGTATCAGCAGTTTCTCCTGATTGCGAAATAGCAATTACAACATCTTTTGGAGTAATAATTGGGTTTCTATATCTAAATTCTGATGCGTATTCTACCTCAACAGGAATACGAGCCATGTCTTCTAAAAGATATTCACCAACCAAACCAGCATGCCAAGAAGTACCACAAGCTACAATTATTATTCTTTCTGCATTTAAAAACTTATTAAGATGATTATCTATACCAGCCATTTTTATAATACCACTATCCGGTAGCATTCTACCTCTAAAAGTATCTAAAATAGCTTTAGGTTGCTCATAAATTTCTTTAAGCATAAAATGATCATAACCACCTTTTTCTATTTGCTCTAAACTTATTTCTAATTCTTGAATATTAGCATCAACTAAAGTATCATCTTTAATTTTACGAACTTTAATTTCTTTTTCTAACTTTATTATTGCCATTTCTTCATCTTCTAAATAAATGGCATCTTTTGTATACTCTATAAACGGAGAAGCATCAGATGCTATAAAAAACTCAGAATTCTCTTCACCTACTCCTATTGCAATAGGGCTACCTAAACGGGCAACAATAATTTCATTTGGTCTAGTTTTATCAAAAACGGCAATAGCATAAGCTCCTATAACATAATTTAACGCTAGTTGCACAGCTTTACCAAGCTTACAGTTTCTTTCTTTTTTAACCTCTTCTATTAAATTTACAAGAACCTCTGTATCTGTATCACTTTTAAAAGAATATCCTCTTGATATTAATTCTTTTCTAAGTGTATCATAATTTTCTATAATTCCATTATGTACTATAACTAAATCTCCGGATTGAGAAAGATGTGGATGAGAATTTACATCATTAGGCACACCATGTGTTGCCCAACGTGTATGGCCAATGCCAATACTACCTTCTTTTCTTTCTGGGTTTTCTTTAATTATTTCTTCTAAATCAGAAACTTTTCCTTTTGTCTTAGATAGATGTATCTTTTTATCATCATACATCATAATTCCAGCACTATCGTAACCTCGATACTCTAATCTTTTAAGACCATTAATTACTATAGGGTAAGCATCTCTAAAGCCAATATAACCTGTAATTCCGCACATAACAATTTGATATTAAATTTATTAATATGATATTTTTAATAATTTTTTTTCTCATTCATTTAAAAAATGATTTAAATAAAAAAAACACTTAACAGAATTTAATCAAGTTTTATAAAAATTTACTTGACGCTTTACTTGTTAGTGTTTTTTTGCCCCTAATATATGCATTTAAAATATTTGTATCAATTTTAAATTATGATAATTGGGGAGATTATCAATAAAATAGTTGTTCTAAATAATATTAATCTTCCGAAATTAAATTAGCATAGAATTCTAAATACGTTTCTTTTAAATTTTCTGTTTGATATTCTAAAACAGGAAGCTCTTTTTCAACTATGTAAGAATTTAATTCTTCCGAAATAGTTTCGCTACCATGAATAATTGCATCAGAATTTTCTATAGCACTTTTTAAAATATTTGTGTAACTTGGAGTCTTTAAAGTAGAAACCTTGTCATCCCCAATATTATCAAACTTAACTTTTTCTGCTAAATTTTCATTTAAATTACCTTCAAAACTATTATCATACAAAGAAGTAATAATTTTACTTTCTGTGAATAACGGTTCTTCTTTGTAAAATTCTTTTAAATAAAGTGGTAATAAAGATGCTAACCAACCATGAACATGTATAATATCTGGCGCCCAATTTAATTTTTTAACAGTTTCTACAACTCCTTTCGCAAAGAAAATTGCACGCTCATCATTATCAGAAAACAAATTATCATCTTCATCAGAAAAAACTGCTTTTCTTTTAAAGTATTCTTCATTATCAATAAAGTAAACTTGCATTCTTTCTTTAGGTATAGATGCTACTTTTATAATTAAAGGCATATCCATATCATTAACAACTAGATTCATTCCTGATAAACGAATTACCTCGTGTAGCTGGTGTCTTCTCTCGTTAATTACACCATATCTTGGCATAAAAATTCTTGTTTGTACTCCTTTAGAATGTGCGTTCTTTGCAACATTAAAAGCTGTTGACGATAATTCTGTTTCTGGTAAGTAAGGCACTACCTCAGACGAAACAAATAATATTCTTTTGTCCTTCATTAAATCAAACTCTTTTATAAGAAAGGCAAAATTACGAATTTTTATGCAAATATCGTGTTAAAATGGTAAGTTTGCACTCTTTACTCAATTTTGGAAGATGAAAATTTTTACTATTAAACAAGAATTAAAAACCTTTTTAAATACTAAAAAAAAGGAAAATAAGACAATTGGTTTTGTTCCTACAATGGGAGCATTACACAAAGGTCACTTATCTTTAATAGAGAAAGCTAAGAATAAAAACGATATCGTTGTAGTCAGTATTTTTGTAAATCCTACACAATTTGACAACAAAGAAGATCTTGTAAAATATCCAAAAACAATAGAAAACGACACTAAATTATTAAAAAGTGTTGCTTGTGATGTTTTATTTTTCCCTTCTGTAAAAGAAATTTATGCAGAGAATATCTCTTCAGAAGAATTTGATTTTGATGGTTTAGAACATCAAATGGAAGGTAAATTTAGAGACGGGCATTTTGACGGTGTTGGTACAATTGTAAAAACACTTTTTGAAATTATTGAACCCAACAAAGCCTATTTTGGTGAAAAAGATTTTCAGCAGTTACAAATCATCAAAAAAATGGTAGAAAAAAACCAGCTTCCTGTAAAAATTAAAGGTTGTCCAATTTTTAGAGAAGATGATGGTTTAGCAATGAGCTCTAGAAACACAAGGTTAAACAAAGAACATAGAGAAGCTGCACCTTTTATTTACAAAACACTAAAAAAAGCGCGCAAGAAATTTGGCACAGAAAGTGCTATTAAGGTAACAGAATGGGTAACAAATCAATTTAAAAAACACCCTTTATTAGATTTAGAATATTTTACTATTGCTGATGAAAAATCATTAGAAACCATAAAAGACAAAGAATCTAATAAAAAATACCGTGCTTTTATAGCAGTATTTGCAGGAGAAATAAGATTGATTGATAACATTCAATTAAAAAAATAATAACCAAAAAAAGAGTATTTTTGCCGCATGTTAGTACAAGTAGTAAAATCTAAAATCCACCGTGTAAAAGTTACAGGTGCAGATTTAAATTATATAGGAAGCATTACCATTGATGAAGATTTAATGGACGCTGCCAACATTATTGAAGGAGAACGCGTTCAAATTGTGAACAACAATAACGGAGAACGTTTAGAAACTTACGCCATTCCTGGACCACGTGGAAGCGGAGAAATTACATTAAACGGTGCAGCAGCAAGAAGAGTTGCTGTTAACGATGTTTTAATTTTAATTGTTTACGCTTTTATGGATTTTGAAGAAGCAAAAACTTTTAAACCATGCTTGGTTTTCCCTAACGAAGCAGACAATACTCTTACATAGATTTGAATATAAAGAAGATTTTAAAAATTATATTACCTCTCGTTTTGGGAGGTTTTTTGGTTTGGTATTCTATTTCTGATATTTCTTTAGAAATTTTAGGAAAATATTTTGAAGAAGCCAAATATGGATGGATTTTCCTTGGTTTATTCTTCGGAATTTTAAGTCATCTTTCTAGAGCTTACAGATGGAAATTTATGTTAGAACCTTTAGGTTTTAAACCAAAATACACCAACAGTGTTTTGGCTGTTTTAGTTGGTTATTTGGTAAACTTGGCTTTACCAAGAGCTGGAGAAATTTCTAGAGCAACTGTAATGGCAAATTACGAGAAAATTCCGTTTGAAAAAGGATTTGGAACTATTGTAGCAGAACGTATTGCCGATTTAATAATGATGCTTTCTATCGTTGCAATCACACTTTTTGTTCAGTTCGATTTTATTTACGAGTTGCTTACCAAAAACTTTAATCCAACAAAAATTATTATTGGTTTAGCTGTTTTAGTTATTGGTTTCTTCATTTTTTCATCCTTTGTAAAAAAGGCAGAATCTGGTTTTTTACTAAAAATAAAAACCTTTGTTTCTGGATTAATAGAAGGAGTTACCAGTATTTTTAAGATGAAAAATAAATGGGCATTTATTTTTCATACTGTATTTATTTGGGTAATGTATGTTGCTATGTTTTGGGCAACAATTCCTGCAATTGAAGGCTTAGATGTACCTTTTGGTGGAATTTTAATCGGCTTTATTGCTGGTGGATTTTCTATTGCAGCAACAAATGGCGGAATTGGTTTGTACCCAATTGCTGTTGCTGGTGCATTGGCTTTGTTTGATATTCCTACAGAACCTGCAACCGCTTTTGGTTGGATTATGTGGACTGCTCAAACGGCAATGATTATCGTTTTTGGAGGATTGGCATTTCTTTTCTTACCGATTTACAATAAGAATAAATAATCTTTAAGAAAATTACTTTAAAGGTTTACTTAACCTTTAAAGTAATTGGTTATATTTTCTAATACTTTTTCACTTAATCTTACAAATGCTTGTTGCGTTCTACCACTAGAAACTTCAAAACAATTTACGTTTGGTAAGTTTAACAGTTCTCTATCTCCCAAAGCTCCCAAAGAATCACAATACACAATATTTTCACCAGCTTTTAACCATGTATTAAAAGGTTTTTCATCCCAAGCAGGTGATAATCCTGTGTTGAATAATATTTTATGATTCCCGAATTTAGAAAACTCATTTTCATGTAATAAAACAGTATTTTTATTCAAAGAAGCAATTACAACTTCATTTCTTTCCATTAATTCATCCAATGGTAAAAAGTCATATCCTTTTTCTTTAGCATCTTGCTTTTCACTTCTGGCAAAATAAGTAATATCTGCACCAAAAAAATGAAGTCCATCAGCAATCATACCTCCTAATTTTCCTAAACCAATAGCTCCAACTTTTAAACCAGTAATTTCTCTCGGAATGCCACTCCAAGCTTTTCTTGGTTTACCATCCGAAGTAAACCCAAAACCATGCAAACATCTTACCAATTCGCTAATCACATATTCTACAACACCTTCATCTCCATAATCTCGTACACCTGTAACAGTAATTCCTTGTGAATTTGCATAATTAATATCTACATTGGCACTTTCGGGTGTATATAAAGAACAACACATACCTATATATTTTATATTTGGGCAACGTTCTAAAATTTCCTTTGTTAATGTTGTGGTGTAACTTAATAAAACGCCATCTGCATCACCAATACGTTTTACAATTTCTTCTGCAGTCGTTGGCATTTCTGTATGTAACACCAAATTTTCTGTAAAAGATTCTAATTTTAAATTAGCTGAATCAATTAATCCCAAAGGTTCTATTCCTACAATTTTTTTAAACATAATGTACTTTATTTATTGCTGTAAATGCTAAGATAGCAACATATGAAATATCATTTATATGAACTAATTTTTCACCTTACTTTACACTTTTATTAAGAAATAAATGATTTTTGGGCGTTCCTTTATCCTGAAAAAAATCAGGAATAAAGTCGCGCTTTCATTACTCGCTTTTTTTGAAAAAACAAAAAAGAGCTCAAACATGCCATTCAATCGCTAACGCAAATGTTTGCCTGCTTTTTGCAAAACCAATAACATAAATCATTATTTAAAATCTTATATTTGAGTAATTGCTATTTATATCAAATGAAAAAGATTTTAACCATTACAGCTATTGTTATTTTATATAGTTGCTCTTCAGGTAAAAAAAAGACTGACATTATTTATCTACCATTAAAAGAAGTTAATGGATTTGGTCCATTTAAAGAAAGTTTATCAATGCTTCTTTGGACTTCCTCAGAAAAAGCAGAACAAGAAACAGAAGGAATTCCTGAAAGTTGGAATGAATATTATGTCCAACAAATTTCATTTGATGCTTTTCAAACAGCATTTCAAAATTATATAAAAGAAGGTTTTAGTGAATCTAAATTTGAAAGTGATTATAAAAATTGGACAAGAAACCCAAATGAGAGAAAACTTTCTAAAACCCAAATAAACAGTTTTGTAAATATTGTTTTTAGAGAAAATGAAAAAGGAATTATCGAATACATTCTTGACACTAATAATAACAAAGATTTTTCTGATGAAAAAATAGAAACCCCTCTAAAAGTCTACAATAATTTTAGTTATTCTACAGCTTTAAAAAACACCTCTTTTGTAAATTATCAACTGAGTACTACTAATAATATTTTAGAAAAAGAAGTTAAGACACTAATTTTATTAAACGAGAATAACAATATTTTATATAGTTTTCCTCATTATTACGAAACAGTCTTTTTAAACAAAAAAATATATGTTAGCAATGGTTTTTGCAACACTTCATTCGATGAAAGATCATCTATTAAAATTATAAAGAACACACAAACAATTGAATTAAATGAAATAGTAACTATTAACAATAACACTTATAAAAACTTAGGAGTTGATTTAAATAAAAACAGCCTTTTGTTACAAAAATTACCTAAAGACAAAACCACATTTTCTACAAATATTGGTTACCAAGCAATTCCTTTTAATATTAAAAACCTAAACTCAAAAGACTCTGTTTCACTCTCAAGTTTCAAAGGGAAATTTGTTTTTATAGATTTTTGGGGAACTTGGTGCTCTCCTTGTCTTATGGAACTTCCTACAAACATAGATGCTTATGAAAAAACTTCTAGAAATGATATAGAATTTTTAGGCATTTCAGTTTATGATAAAAAAGAAAAACTAAAAAAAGGGATAGTAAATTACGGAATTAATTATCCTCAATTTTTAGAAACAGATTCAAAGAATTTAAAACAGAAATATAATATAATTGGTTTTCCAACTACGTTTTTAATTGACCCCAAAGGAAAGATTGTGGCTAAAAACTTAAAAGGTGAAAAATTGTTAGATTCTTTAAACCATTATATAAAAAACTACAAAGAGTAATTATCAAAAATTACTTTGTAACTTTACTACTTTCAAACACTGTAACTAAATAAAATGGCCAAAACCAAAACAACTTTTTTCTGTCAGAACTGTGGTACACAACATGCAAAATGGGTTGGACAATGTGGCGCTTGTAAAGAATGGAATACCATTGTAGAAGAAGTAATACAAAAAGAAGAAAAACGAGTTTGGAAACAATCTACAACTGCAAAACAAACCATAAATAAACCGTTAAAAATTGCAGATATTCAGCTAAACCCAGAAGAAAGAGTAGTTACTAATAATAACGAATTAGATACTGTTTTAGGTGGTGGTTTAGTAAAAGGTTCTGTAACACTTTTAGGAGGAGAGCCAGGAATTGGAAAATCGACTTTATTATTACAAGTTGCTTTAAATATTAGCCAAAAAGTATTGTATGTTTCTGGTGAAGAAAGTCAATCTCAAATAAAAATGAGAGCAGAAAGGTTAAAAGCTAACAATTCTAATTGTTTAATTTTAACAGAAACAAGCACACAACAAATTTTTAAAAATATAGAAGAAACAGTACCAGATGTTTTGGTCATAGATTCTATACAAACATTGCACACAAATTCTATAGAAGCTTCTCCAGGAACTATTTCTCAAATTAGAGAAACTGCTGCGGAACTCATAAAATACGCTAAAGAAACTGCAACTCCGGTTTTGTTAATTGGTCATATTAATAAAGATGGAAACATTGCCGGACCAAAAATTTTAGAACACATGGTAGATGTTGTTTTACAATTTGAAGGCGACAGAAATCATACCTATAGAATTTTACGAAGCCAAAAAAACAGATTTGGTTCTACATCAGAATTAGGGATTTACGAAATGCTTTCTAACGGATTAAGAGAAATCTCAAATCCGTCTGAAATTTTAATTTCTAAAAAAGATGCAGATTTAAGCGGAACCGCAATTGCGAGTACTTTAGAAGGAATAAGACCTTTAATGATAGAAGTACAAGCATTGGTTTCTACAGCTGTTTACGGAACACCTCAGCGTTCTACAACAGGTTATAATTTAAAACGTCTAAACATGATTTTAGCGGTTCTAGAAAAAAGAGCAGGCTTTAAATTAGGTGCAAAAGATGTCTTTTTAAATATTACTGGAGGGATTAATGTAGATGACCCTGCAATAGATTTGGCGGTTGTTGCTGCAATTTTATCTTCTAACCAAGATGTTGCTATCAACCCAAATGTTTGTTTTGCTGCAGAAGTTGGTTTGGCAGGAGAAATAAGACCCGTTTCTAAAATAGATCAAAGAATTACAGAAGCAGAAAAATTAGGTTATAAAACTTTAGTAGCTTCTAAATACAATAAAATTTCTTCTAAAAACCACGGAATTAGATTGGTTTTAGTTGGCAAAATTGAAGAGGCTTTTGCTACTTTATTTGCTTAGATTTTTTTTAATTAAAAAAAGTTAACAAAAAAATATTAGTTTATTAAAAAAACAAATAACAGACAAACAAGTTTAGCCCTGATTGAACGGTTTGTTTGAGCTCTTTTTTGTTTTTCACAAAAAAAGCGAGTAGTGAAAGCAGGAAATAGCTTCTAAAAAAATAAAACTATCTTTTTATTTTACCAGAAGTATCGCCACCCATTAAACTCGTAACGTTTTCTACAGAAACCATATTTACATCTCCAAGAACAGTGTGTTTAAGCGCACAAGCCGCTGTTGCAAAATTTAAAGCATCCATATCATTATCATAATGTAATAAGCCATAAATAATACCAGAAGCAAAAGCATCGCCAGTACCAACACGATCTATAACATGTGTAATATCTAACCTTTCTGCTTTTATAAATTGCTTTCCATCCCACATTTTACCTTGTATTTGTTGATGAGAAGCACTAATAGATTTTCTTGTTTTACCTACAACTTTTTCTATTCTTGGATATTTTTCCATTAACAATTTTGCAGAAGAACTAAAACCTCCACCTAACTCACCAAGACCAAATATTTCATGAATTCCACGATTACTTGTAAGTACAATGTCTGTATTTTTAACCAACTCTGGCATCACTTCTTGCATGGTTTTACCGTATTTCCACATATTTTTACGAGAATTGATATCACCAGAAACTTTTATTCCCATTTTATTAGCCGTTTTAATTGCCTCTAAACAACACATTGCTGCACCTTCAGAAATTGCAGGTGTAATTCCGGTCCAATGAAACCAATCTGCTCCTTCTAAAACAGATTCCCAATTGACCATGTGTGGTTGTATTAATGAAAACGCAGAACCTTCTCTTTCGTAAATAACTTCACTTGGTCTGTGTACTGCTCCTTTTTCTAAAAAATACTTACCTAGCATATTATCGCCATAAACAACATCTACGGTGCTTAACCAATGTTTTCGCAAAAATTGAGTAGCCGCTTTACCAAGAGCATTGTCTGGAAAACGAGTTACATGTGCTGCTTTCATGCCTAAATATCCACAAGAAATTCCCACGTTTGCTTCTCCGCCACCAAATACAATATCAAAAGAGCTTGCTTGAGAAAATTTTGTATATCCTGGAGGTGATAAACGCATCATTACTTCTCCGAATGTGATTAGTTTTTTAGGCACGGTATTCAATTTTAACTTAGTTAATTATTTCTTGTTGAAAATATTGAAAAAATACGAAACATACAATAAAATTGAAATCTAAAATTTAAGAATATCTTATTTTTTACAACTAAATATTATAAAAACAAAAAAAACCGAACATTTCTGTTCGGTTTTTCTTAATAAATATCTACTTGATATTAATTATTTTTTATTTACCTGCTTTATATATTTATCTAAAGCCATTGTCATAGAAGGTGTTTCTGGTGATGGCGCCATAATATCGCACTTAAAACCAGCTTCTGTAACAGCTTTTACAGTAGAATTACCAAAAGCGGCAATTCTTGTTTGATTTTGTTTAAAATCTGGAAAGTTTTTTAATAAAGATTCTATACCGGATGGGCTAAAGAATACTAAAACATCATAAAAAACATTTTCTAAATCAGATAAATCACTTACTACAGTTCTGTATAAATCTAATCGAGTCCAATTTATACCTAACTTATCTAATTCTACAGGGATTAAAGGTTTTAATTTATCTGAACTTGGTAATAAAAACTTTTCTGTCTTATGTTTCTTAATTAATTTTAATAACTCTGTAAATGATCTAGGGCCAACATAAATTTTACGTTTTCTATAAACCACATATTTTTGTAAATAATAAGCAACAGCTTCAGACTGACAGAAATATTTCATATCATCTGGCACTTTAAAACGCATTTCTTCTGCAATTCTAAAGAAATGATCTACTGCATTTCTACTTGTTAAAATAATTGCAGTAAAATTTTTAAGATCAACCTTTTCGCCTCTTACTTCTTTTACAGGTATACCTTCTACATGAATAAAAGGTCTAAAGTCAATCTTTACTTTTTGTTTATCAGATAAATCAAAGTAAGGAGAAGTTTCTGTCTTCGGTTCTGGTTGTGACACTAAAATTGTTTTCACTTTCATACGCTTCGTTTTGTATTTAAAACATCAATTTAAAAAGTATAAATAGAGGTGCTATTTCGAAGCCGCAAATGTACAAAATAAAATAAAACAACTTACTAAAAATCAGCTTTTTATTATTTAAGAAAATTAAGACCGCACGAAGAAAAAATAAAGACCCTGAAAAACAGAGTAAAAAATAAATATTTACTTGAGAATATTCTACTAAAACAAGAGCTAAAAGTAAGAAGAACGATACCGAAAATAAGTAACTAAGTTTAGACAGTAAAAAAAAACGAATTGTACGCTTAATTTCAAATAATAAAGACAGTAAAAACTCTAAAAGCCACTTTATTAAAAAATAAGCAAAAACACCAAAAAAAATAAAGCTAAAATCTGTAAAACCAGAGACAGAACTTGATGAAAAAGATACTTTTAGATAATATAAAAACAAAGAAAAAACAAGT
Source organism: Polaribacter sp. Asnod1-A03 (assembly GCF_045063585.1). Lineage (NCBI taxonomy): Bacteria > Pseudomonadati > Bacteroidota > Flavobacteriia > Flavobacteriales > Flavobacteriaceae > Polaribacter > Polaribacter sp. Asnod1-A03. The sequence goes on from NZ_JBEFOE010000009.1 coordinate 3,185,665, forward strand.
GTTGTAAATAAAGAGGTTATAACCTTAAAAGAGCTAAAATAACTAGTACCTTCTTCAATTTCTTTAAGCACAAAACTTCTCTTAAACATAGATAAAGCATACGAATTTAGCTTTTTTCCATTTAACAATTTTAAAAAGAAAACAATAGCAATAAGGGTTACCAATAATATGGTAATCCAATCGGAATCTAACTTTATTCTTTCTAATACTTCCACCTTTTTGGTTTTGCTAATATTAACACAAAATTAGTAATTAAATCATGTATATTTGCCTACTTACCACATGAAATTTTATTTATGTCAGATGCGTTAGTCATTATTCCTACCTATAACGAAAAAGAAAACATAGAAGCCATTATTAAAGCTACTTTTAATCAAAAAAAAGAATTTGATATTTTAGTTGTTGATGATAATTCTCCTGATGGAACTTCAAAAATAGTAGAAAACTTAATTTTAGAATTCCCTAATCGTCTTTTTATTGAAAATAGAAAGGGAAAAAACGGATTAGGAACTGCATATATTCATGGTTTTAAGTGGGCAATTGCAAAAAAATATGATTATATTATAGAAATGGATGCAGATTTTTCTCATAATCCAGATGATTTAATTCGATTATACAATGCTTGTAAGAAAGAAAATGGAGATGTTTCTGTAGGTTCTAGGTATGTTAATAATCAAGTAAATGTTGTTAATTGGGATATGAAAAGGTTATTACTTTCTTATTTTGCATCAAAATATGTACGTTTTATAACTAACATTCCACTTTTTGATACCACTGCTGGTTTTGTATGTTGGAAAAGAGAAGTTTTGGAAACCATTAATTTAGATAAAATAAAATTTGTCGGTTATGCCTTTCAAATAGAGATGAAATTTAAAGCCTGGAAACATAACTTTAATGTAAAAGAAGTTTCCGTTATTTTTACAGACAGAACTTTAGGAACTTCTAAAATGAGTGGGAATATTGTTTATGAAGCTTTATTTGGAGTTATAAAAATGAGATTAAAAGGTTTAAAATAGAAAAAATGAGTTCTATTTCTATTAGAAAAGCTGTTTTAAGCGATTTAGAAACTTTATTAGAACTTGAGCAAGGAGTAATAAAAGCCGAAAGGCCTTTAGACCCTTTTTTAGGAAAAGGAGAATTGAATTATTACAATATTCCGGAAATGATTTCTAATAAAAACACGCATTTATTAGTAGCAATAGTTAATAATGAAGTTGTTGCTTCTGGTTATGTGAGAGTAGAAAATTCTAAAATTTATCATAAAAATGTAAAACATGGCTATATTGGTTTTATGTTTGTAAAAGAAAACTTTAGAGGTCAAAGAATTAGTAATTTAATTTTAGATTCTTTAAAAAATTGGGCAAAAGAAAATAGTCTTAAAGAACTAAGATTAGATGTGTATAGTAATAATACAGGAGCAATAAAAGCTTACGAACGTTTTGGTTTTACCAAAAGTTTAGTCAATATGAGAACAGAAATTTAAGAAGAAAATGGCAAAATCAACTTTAATTAAAAACGCAACAATTGTAAATGAAAATAACACTTTTAAAGGTGATGTTCTCATTGAAAATGAAATTATAAAAAAAATTTCAACTGAAATAAAAGCTACAAAAAATATTGAAGTGATTGATGCTAATGGAAAATATTTAATTCCTGGTTTTATTGATGATCAAGTACACTTTAGAGAACCTGGTTTAACACATAAAGCAAATATTGCTACAGAAAGTAGAGCTGCTGTTGCCGGTGGTATAACTACTTTTATAGAAATGCCAAATACAGTGCCGCAAGCTACAACACAAGATTTATTAGAAGATAAGTTTAAAATTGCTGCAAATGATTCTTACGCAAACTACTCTTTTATGTTTGGTGGAACCAATGATAATTTAGAAGAACTATTAAAGACTGATCCAAAACAGGTTGCAGGTATAAAGCTTTTCTTAGGCTCATCTACAGGAAATATGTTAGTAGATAACGAAGCTGTTTTAGAAAAGATTTTCTCATCAACAAAAATGATTATTTCTGTACATTGTGAAGATGAAGCAACCATCAGAAAAAATACAAAAGAATTTGTTGATAAATATGGTGATGACATTCCTGTAAAATACCATCCAATAATTAGAAGTGAAGAAGCTTGTTATTTATCCTCTTCTAAAGCAATAGAATTAGCTAAAAAAACTGGTGCACGTTTGCATATTTTTCATCTATCAACTGCTAAAGAAACAGAATTGTTTAGAAACGATATTCCTTTAGAAGAAAAGCAAATTACTGCAGAAGTTTGTATTCATCATTTATGGTTTTCTGATAAAGATTATGCAGAAAAAGGAACACATATAAAATGGAATCCGGCTGTAAAAACAGAAAATGACAGACAAGGTTTATGGAAAGCTTTGTTAGATGACAGAATTGATGTTTTAGCAACAGATCACGCACCACATACTTTAGAAGAAAAAACAAATGTGTACACAAAAGCACCAAGTGGCGGACCTTTAGTACAACATGCAGTTACAGCAATTTTAGAAAAGGTAAAAGAAGGTGTAATTTCTATTGAGAAAGCGGTTGAAAAAATGAGCCATAATCCGGCAAAATTATTTCAAATAGAAAAAAGAGGTTTTGTAAAAGAAGGTTTTTATGCTGATTTGGTTTTAATAGATACAAACAAACCACAAACAGTTTCTAAAGATAATATTTTATACAAGTGTGGTTGGTCTCCTTTTGAAGGTACTACTTTTTCTTCTACAATAACACATACATTTGTAAATGGAAATTTAATTTACAACAATGGTCTTTTTAATGATGAAATAAAAGGAAAACGTCTTACTTTTAATAGATAATTATGAAAAAAACAAGTTATTTACTCATCTTTATTTTTCTAGTTTCTTGTACAAGTAACACCATTTTTAAAGAGCCAGAAGATCTAATTCCTAAAGATACAATGAAACTATTAATAGAGGATATGATGATAGCTTCTTCTTCTAAGTTTGTAAAAAATAAAAACGGACACTCTAAGGTTAATTATATGTCTTTTGTATATGATAAATATAAAATTGATAGTTTACGTTTTAAAAAAAGCAATTTTTACTATACTTCTAAAATAGATCTATACGAAGAAATGATTGAAGATGTTAAAAGTAATTTAGAAGTAAGAAAAAACTTTTATACCAAGTTAAGTAAACACAACGATTCTCTTAAAAAGGATTCTCTTAAGAAAAGTAGTAAAGTATTATTAAATTTAGATAGTATTAAAAAAATTAAGAAGAAATAAAGTTTTTACAAACTCTTTTTATTACTTCATCAATCGTTTCAAATTGAAAAGACAAACTTTTTTTAACTTTTTCTGAAGAATATTTAGAAATTGAATGAGCACTTCTTGCAGAATATTTACTTAAAAAAGGTTCTTTTCTTGTTAACAAAGATATTAACCAAGCAATGCGCCAAAATATAGTTGTTTGCCAAGGTTTTATTTTAATTGATGGTTTTTTCTTACCAAAAGCATCTGCCATAGAAAAGAAAATTTCTTTAAAAGACTTATTTTCTGAAACTAATATAAAACGTTCGTTTTTTATACTAGAATTCATCAATTTAATCATTACTTCTACAACATCTTTTACACCAACAAAACCAGTAATACCTTCTGTATAATATTTAAATCCGTTAGAAACCTGAGAAAACAATTTACCAGAACCTGCATTAAAAAAACCACTTCCTAAAATAACACCTGGGTTTACAATTACAACATCAACTCCTTCTTGGCTTGCTCTCCAAACTTCCATTTCTCCACCAAATTTAGTTATAGAATACCCACTATTGTCTGCTTCTTTATTCCATTCATTTTCTTCGGTAATTAAACCACTATTTAAAGAATCTCCTACAGAAGCTATAGAACCTACAAAACAAATTTTATCAACTTTGGTATCAATAGCAAGATTTACAACAATTGCTGTACCATGTATATTTATTTTTCTCATTTCTCTATAATCTTTCGGATTAAAAGAAATAAACGCAGCACAATGATATACTTTTTTAACACCAACAAAAGCAGGTATCATAGAAGGAACTTCTGTAACATCAGCTTTAAACCACTCTATTTTAGAAATAAGAGAATCATTATCTCTGTAAAAAGAAAAAACTTCTTTTACTTTTTCTATTTTTTCTTCAGAACGATAAATAGCACGTATTTTTTCTTCATTTTTAACTAAATGATATAACAAATGTGCACCAACTAAACCTGTTCCTCCAGTAACTAAAATCATACGGCTAATTTATGATTTTTTCATTGATAAGTTTATCTTTGCCTTACGAAAATAGCATATGATTAATTGCTATACAGTGTTAAATTAAGCATATCGAACAATAGTTAAAACTTCGAAAATTTTAATTTAACACACCTATTTTAAAATTGAATTAATTAAAATTTATAATGACAAACTTTGTTGAAGAATTACGTTGGCGTGGACTATTACACGATATTATGCCAGATACAGAAGAATATTTATTAAAAAATAAAACGGCTGGTTATATTGGCTTTGATCCTACTGCAGATTCTCTACATATTGGTAGTTTGGTTCAAATTTTTATTTTAAAACACTTCCAAAATGCAGGTCATAATCCTATTGCTTTAATTGGTGGTGCAACTGGTATGGTTGGTGATCCTTCTGGTAAATCTGCCGAAAGAAATTTGTTAGATGAAGCTACTTTAGAAAAAAATATTGCTGGTGTTAGAGAAAATTTAGAACGTTTTTTAGATTTTGATGCAACTGCAGATAATAAAGCAGAATTGGTAAACAATTACGATTGGATGAAAGATATTTCTCTAATCGATTTTGTTAGAGATACAGGTAAACACATTACTGTAAATTACATGATGGCAAAAGATTCTGTAAAGAAGCGTTTAGGTTCTGAATCTTCTGTTGGTATGAGTTTTACAGAGTTTACTTACCAATTATTTCAAGGATACGATTTTTATCATTTATATAAAGAGAAAAATTGTATGTTACAAATGGGTGGTTCTGATCAATGGGGAAATATTACAACCGGAACTGAATTAATTAGAAGAAAAGCACAAGGAAAAGCCTACGCAATTACAGTTCCTTTAGTTACAAAAGCAGACGGAACAAAATTTGGTAAAACAGAAGGTGGAAATGTTTGGTTAAATGCTGATAGAACATCCCCTTATAAATTTTACCAATATTGGTTAAATTCTTCTGATGAAGATGCTGAAAATTTTATCAAAAAATTTACATTTTTAGATAAAGAAACTATAGAAAGCTTAATTGCAGAACATAAAGAAACTCCCCATTTACGTTTATTACAAAAGAAATTAGGTGAAGAAGTTACTATTTTAACGCACGGAAAAGAAGCTTATGAAAATGCATTAAAAGCCTCTTCTATCTTATTTGGAAAATCTACAGGTTCTGAATTAAAATCTTTAGACGAACAAACTTTTTTAGATGTGTTTGATGGTGTACCTCAAGCCACTGTTTCTAAAGAAGATGTAGAAGATGGTTTAGACATGATTGGTGCTTTAGCTGCCAAAACAAACTTCTTAAAATCTAACGGAGAAGCAAGAAGAGCTTTAAAGGAAAATGCAATTTCTGTAAATAAAGAAAAAGTAAAAGAAGATTATTCTATTACTAAAGAAGATTTAATTGCTAATAAATACGTGCTTTTACAAAGGGGTAAAAAAACGTATTATTTACTAAGTGTTGAATAATAACCACTTTATAAAATTAAAAAAAGAGCTGAATTACTTCAGCTCTTTTTTCTTTTCACATACATTCACAAACTCCCCCAAGATTGCTTTCAATCATTATTCCTTAATAATTTCTTGCCAATTTTTATCAGCTTTATTTTTTAATCGTTCCGCTCCTTCTTTCTCCCAAAGTTCTAACGTATTTATTCCCCAAGAATTGTAAAACAAATACAATTTTCCATCTCTTATTTCAAATGTTTTAGGATCTATAGACACTTTATCACCTTTTTCTCCTATTGCATAAGCACAATAACCTCCGTAAGCCGGAACATATTTTTGTGGAGATTTTTTAAAAGTTTCTAAATTTTCTTTTGACGAAAACTTATACTTTACACCATCATATTCTGTTTTAAATTTCTTATCACCTTTTACAGCTTTGTTATTAAAATAGGTTACAACATCATAGCCTTCTGCTACATAACCTTTTTGAATATTATAATTATCTTTTTGAGAAAATAAGGCTGTAGATACTACTAAGAATAGAATCGATAAATAGAATTTCATAATTTTATAATTTTACGAGTAGTCGTAAAAATCATCTTTTAATTACAAAACCATTAGATTACATCCTCTAATGTCTGAATTATCAAAACGTCCAATAATTTCAAAAGTATTATCTTGATGAACTTTACCTAAATCTTGTGTGGCAATAAAAGAACAAGAATTGTAGTTTGCTAAATCTATAACATTAATTCCGCCTGTTTTTCCGTTTGGTTGAATAGTTAATGCATCTTCTGTATCTCTTGTTAAGATTTTCATCCAAGGTGGCGTTTTAAAAACTCCATTTCCTTTAGAATATCCTTGACTTAACAATTCTGTCATTCCGAATTCTGAGTGAATTTTATCAACTCCAAAACCATGTTCTAAAAGTTGATGCAATTCTTCGCGAATCAACTCTTTTCTTCTTCCTTTCATTCCTCCAGTTTCCATAATGATGGTATTATTTAAACTGAATTGTTGACTTTCGATCAAATCTAACAAAGCAAAAGAAACTCCGATTAATAAAACCTTTTGTCCTTTTTTATCTAATTCTGATAACTTTTCGGCCAATTCTTTTATGTTATTTAAATAAAAACCGCTTTCAGAATTATTAGATTTTCTGATTAAATCATCAACCATAAAAACCAAAGAAGAACCTTTACGTTCTAAATAATTAGGCAATAAAGCCAACACAACATAATCTTCTATATTACCATAAAAATGAGCAAATCCTTTTAAATAACTTTCTTTATATAGGTTGATATCTGTTACAAAATGTTTGCTTGTAATACTACCTGTTGTGCCAGAACTGGTAAATGTTTCTTCAACTTCATCTAAAGAAGCAATAACTTTTCTACTTTTAAAAAACTGTATAGGTAAAAACGGGATTTCATCAACCTTAGAAACATCAGAAGGGTGAATGTATAATAAATCGCAAAAAGATCGATATACTCTATTATTATTAAACTGATGCTTAAAAGTAGCCAAAGCAACTTGCTTAAAATCTTCTTGAGATTGTATGTTAAAAATATCTTCTTGCATATAGTTTTACAAAAATAGTATTAATACACGCAACCTTTTAATTCTTTTTACATCTTTTAAGTATATAAGGTATAAATATGAATATTAGAGTTCCTTTTTTTGTTTTATTAAATCTGATTTTGATTTTTTCTTGTGATGATAATAACGTTATTGTTACAAAATCTGAATCTGTAATTATTAATGCAGAAATCTACCAAGAAACAACTACAAATAATTATACTATTAAAGATATTAGCATGAGTGAAGATATCTTAACTGTAATAATAGAATCTAGTGGTTGTGATGGTGAAACTTGGGAAACAACTTTAATAGATTCAAGTGCCATTTTAGAATCTAATCCAATACAAAGAAATATAAAAATTCTTTTAAATAACTAAGAAAGCTGCCTTGCAATGGTTGAAAAAGAATTTATTTTCAACATCAAAAAATTGAAAGAAAATTATAATAATATACAACTAAACTTAGAAGGTTGGAGCTCTGCAATACAATATCAATAAATTATCACAAAAAATAAAAGGATGAACTTTAAAAATATACTTCTTATACTTTTTACCACGATGTTTTTTTCTTGTGAAGAAAACCAAATAACCATAGATAAGGACAACTTATTATTAGGCAATTGGGTAAAACCTGTTTACAACGAAGAAGTGACAACCTTTAAAAGAGGTGAATCATTACCAAATGAAGGTTATGGAATTTCTTTTAACCAACAAAATATTTATACAGAACGTACATCTGGTTGGTGTGGTACACCTCCACTTTCTTATTTTAATACAGAAGGTACTTTTCAGTTAGAAAATGAAATTATCAATATTTCTAAACAAAGTTTTCCAACAAATTTTGCTTGGAGAATAGTTTCATTAACAGAAACAGAATTAGTTCTTAAAAAAGAATTTACAGAGCAAGAACTAGATCATAAAAATTTAATGGAGTTATTTACAGAAATACAAGATTTATCCTACAGCGTTTCTTGTACAAATATAAATAACTGGTCTTTTACTGCTTATGGAGCAAAATCTTGTGGAGGTCCTAAAGGATATATTGCTTATTCTAATCAAATAGATGTTGATGGTTTTTTAGAAAAAACAGCAACATACACACAAGCAGAAAAAGAGTATAACTATAAATATGGAATTATTTCTGATTGTTCTTTAGCACCGATTCCTGTTTCTATAGAGTGCCAAAACGGATATCCAATACTTAAATATTAATTTATAATTACACACTAAAATGAAAAAACTTACATTACTTTTATTTGGATTAATTGTTTTTAGTTCATGTCTAAAAGATTCTGATACTCTTAATTACACTTATGAGTATTTACCAATAGACGAGGCAATAACTCCTGACAGTTTTACCTTTGGAGAAGTTGATACTATACATATTAAATATTCGCTACCGAGTTACTGTTATTCTTTTGATAGAATTTATTATGAAACACAAGATACTACCAGAATTGTAGCAGTTACTGCTTTTGTTGATTTAGAAGCTGATTGTGCTGAAGCAATTGTACAAGAAGAATATAAAATACCAATTTTAGCAACACAAGAAGAAGATTATGTCTTTAAATTTTTTAAAGGAGTAGATAGTGATGGAGAAAATATTTTTGATGAAATAATAGTTCCCGTAAATTAGCCTCATCAAACTAGAAAAACTCATACAAGAATGCTGCAAACAAAAAATTACAGCGCAAGCAGAAGTTTATCAGATTTTTTCTGATAAACTTTTTGCTGTATGTTTAAAATACTCTCGTAATTATCAAGATGCAGAAGATAACTTGCAAGACAGTTTTATTACAATATTTAATAAAATTGATCAGTATAAAAGTAAAGGTTCTTTTGAAGGATGGTTAAAGAGAATTACTATAAACACAGCGTTACAAAAGTATAGAGAAAAATCTCCTTTACAGGTTGTAAAAGAGTATGAAGACGAACAAGAAGAACCAGATATTGATTTAGAAAATACAACTATAAGTGTAGATGTTTTATTAAAATTTATTCAAGAATTACCAGACAGATATAGGTTAGTTTTCAATTTATATGTTTTAGATAATTTTTCTCATAAAGAGATTTCTAAAATGTTAGAAATTTCTGAAGGAACCTCTAAATCAAACTTATCTAGAGCAAGAAAAATTCTTAAAGATAAACTAGAGGTTTATCAAAAAAAGGCACAAAAAGCTTAGTAAATGAGTAAAAAGAATATAGATAAATTGTTTAAAGACCAACTTGAAGATTTGGAGGTAACTCCGAATAAAAAAGTATGGAATAACGTAGAATCAAAACTTAAAAAGAAAAAACGTAAAATAATTCCTTTTTGGTGGTTTACAACTAGTGGGATTGCTGCATTACTAATTTTAGGATTCTTTTTGTATCCTTTTTCTACAAATAATAATAATTTTATTAAAAATGATTCTAATACTATAATTACAAATAATAATACTAATCTTAAGAAAACAGAAACTATAGATTCTTTAATTCTTACAGAAAAAATAGAAGAAAATATACATTTAGTTGAAAACAATATCAACCAAAAACCGAATAAAGAAAAGAATTCTACTACAAAAAACTCAATTATTGAGAAGAAGGTTGTTAGCTCAAAAAATGCTATGAAAAAGATTTTATTAGCTAATAATTCTGATGAAAAAATTAAAAAATCAGTAAAAAAAGAAACTCAAAAAAGCTCAATTAAGAATAAAGAACAACAAAAAGATTCTATTAAAATGAATAAAGACACTTTAATCAAAAAGATTGATTTTAATAATTTTCTAAAAAATAAAGACAGTATTTATATTACAAAATCTTCTAAAAAGAATTGGTCTGTTGCCCCTGTTTTTGCTGTTTTAAATGCAAACTCTTTTTCTAATTCATCACCAATAGATCAAAATTTATCAAACTCTACAAAAGGAAAAAGTTCTATTTCTTTTGGTTTACAAGTAGGATATCAAATAAATAAAAAGTGGAGCATTCAATCCGGAATATTTTTGCAAGAAACTAATTATTCTAATGAACAGATTACCGTATCTCCTTCTATTGCAAAAAACTCAACAGCTTCTGTCGCATTTAATACTGGTAGCTCTTTTAATTTTACTTCAAATGCTAACGATATTTTAGATTATGCAAATTCTGATGAGATTAACTCTGTATTGACTAGCACATCTAACTTAAACGGTGACTTAAATCAGAATTATGGTTACATAGAAATTCCTGTTGAAGTTAAATACAATCTTGTAACAACCAACAGGTTTAATACTGAATTAGTTGCTGGTTTTAGCTCTTTATTTTTACAAAAAAATAAAATAAACTTTAATACACAACTACTACTAAAGTCTGGAGAAGCCACCAATTTAAATAATATAAACTTTAGTGGAAATTTTGGTTTTGATTTTAATTACTTTTTAAACAAAAATTGGTCTTTAAATTTAAACCCAATGATTAAGGCTCAATTAAACACTTTTAGCGAAAACTCTAATGGCTTTGCACCCTATAACTTAGGATTATTTTCTGGAATAAAATATAACTTTTAACATTATACCAGTAAGTTTAATGTTAGAAAAAATTACAAAATTATTAATATAAATAAGCTGTAATGTGACTTTTATAAAAATTAAGGGTCTAATTCTATGTAAAATATAATTAATGAAATTTAAAAAAAACACATATAGAACCTTAAGCGGAACAAAAGAAGTAGTAGAAATTCCTAAAAAGAAAAGCTCTCAATGGGTTATTTATCAAAACGATAAACCGACTTATTATGTAGATTTTTATGACTTAAAAACTGAATCTAACCTAATAATGAATAACTTGGTTTTATGTTCAGGAAAATCCATTCGTGAAGTTTTAGATCTTATTAATAAAACAAATAGTACTAACCTATCTATTCCTAAAGTATCTCGTTTAGGATTTAAAAAGAAAATATCTTCAGAAGATATAGAACTTTCTTTAGATCCTATTCCAGAGAAATGGTTATCTTATTACATGCAAAATTTTTAACAAAATATCTCTTTTTCTAAAATAAAAAACCAACTCTAATGAGTTGGTTTTTTATTTATTTAATATTTCATTTATTTCTATTTTAGAGGTTTCAGTATCTAATTTTACATCAGAAATAACACCTATTACAACTTTATTAATATCCTTTAAGTTATAATTACACCCTGTTATTTTCTCCGCTTGTAAAATACCACTCAATAAATTAAATTATTTTTTACATTATAAATTTCTGATGAAATTTACGACTTCCTTCTCCGAAGTCTTTAGTGGTATTTTTTTCTTTTAATCTTTCAAAATAATCATAAACATCAGCTCCTAAACTAACCTTTATTTCTTTTAATATAGAATCTTTAGACTTGTGTATAAATTGATTTTTTCTTCTTTTAGGATAATATTCTTTTATATAGTTCTTAAAAACTTTAATATCTACAATTAATGTATAAAGCTCACCAAGAAGTATAGAGCTTTTTACATCTAAAGTTCCCTCATTTTTATCTTTATAAACTTTATAGACTAACTCATCAGAATTATTTCTAAAAACTATAATGGATAAGCTTCTAAAGAAACGGTTTCAAAATAAAGAGTAAATAATATGGAGGTTAAAAAAATAATTAAAATCTAGTGAAATATTTTCCGTTTTATGTCTTATTTAATACTTGTTCTTAAAAAAACCTTTAATTTCGTCATTAATCTTAATAATTGAATTAAGACTGACTTTATTATCAATTTCCTTTCCAATTAATAAATCCCTCTTAACCATTATGAAATCTTATTTAGCAAACATTATAATTAAAACAACCCTTAAGTTTAAGGATAAAAAAAAGTATCCTAAAGGAAAACCTTCTGAATATAAACTTGCCAAAAGATATAAAGAGATTATAATTACTTTTAAACGTAATTTTAAAAACCTATTATTAATAATCGTTGGTATATTTTCTGCTTCTTTTGGTTTTAAAGGGTTTTTATTAACAAACGATTTTATAGATGGTGGTGCTACAGGTATTTCTTTACTGATAGCTGCAATTACTGGTGTACCTCTTTATATTCTTATTATTTGCATCAATTTTCCGTTTGTAATTATGGGGTATAAAATAATGGGGAAACAGTTTGCTGTAAAAACAGCTCTAGCAATTACGGGTTTGGCTCTTTGTGTTGCTATTGTACCTTTCCCTAATGTTACAAATGATGATTTATTAGTGGCAATTTTTGGTGGTTTTTTTCTCGGTGCAGGTATTGGACTTTCTATTAGAGGTGGAGCTGTCATTGACGGAACAGAAGTACTTGCAATATATCTAAGTAGAAAATTTGGTACAACTATTGGCGATATTATTATCTTAATTAACGTATTTATTTTTTCTATTGCAGCTTATTTACTTTCTATTGAAGTTGCACTTTATTCTATGATAACTTACATGTCTGCTTCTAAAACATTAGATTTTATTATAGAAGGTATAGAAGAGTATATTGGAGTAACTATTATTTCTCCTCAGAGTTCTCGTATAAAAGATATGATTACCAATAAATTAGGTAGAGCTGTAACTATTTACAAAGGTAAAGGTGGTTTTGAAAAAGAAGGCGTTTCTAATGAAAAAGAAATTATTTACACTGTAATTACTCGTTTAGAAGTAAATAAATTAAATTCTGAAATTGAAAAAATTGAATCTAATGCTTTTATTATAATGAATAGCATAAAAGATATAAAAGGTGGTATGATTAAAAAAAGACCTCTACATTAACTTGCCTACAAACAAAAAATCTCAGATTAATTTTTAACCTGAGATTTGAAAACGTACACACTTTGTGAAATACTGTCAATTTTTAAAATAGTTTTATTCTTTATAAATTTTAACAACTAATTCTCCTTTGTCATCCATAGAGGCTCTGTACATTCCTGCAGTATTAAACTCAAAAGACATATTACCATTTTTATCTAAAGCGACAACACCACCTGTACCACCAAGTTTTGTTAATTTATTTTGAATAACATCTTTTGTTGCTTCTTTTAACGAACTATTTTTATATTCCATTTGAGCAGAAATATCATAAGCTACTTGGTTTCTAATAAAATATTCTCCCCAACCCGTAGAAGAAACTCCACAAGTATTATTATTTGCGTACGTACCAGAACCAATAATTGGCGAATCTCCTATTCTACCATAACGTTTATTGGTCATTCCTCCTGTAGAAGTTCCTGCAGAAATATTTCCATCTTTATCTAAAGCAACGCAACCTACAGTTCCAAATTTTGCATTTTTAATATCAGAATCATAAAAAACTGCCATTTTATCATCATGGTCTAATGCTGTTTTCTCTTTCTCTTTAATTCTTTGTAAAGATTTAAAACGTCTTTCTGTATAAAAATAACTTGGGTCTACAATTTCTAATCCTTTTTCTTTGGCAAATTCTGAAGCACCTTTTCCTGAAAGCATTACATGATCAGAATCTGTCATTACTTTTATCGCTAATTCTATCGGACTTTTTACATTTGTAACGCCTGCAACTGCACCAGCATTTAATGTTTTCCCATCCATAAAAGAAGCATCTAATTCATTGGTTTCGTCATGTGTAAAAACAGCACCTTTTCCTGAATTGAATAATGGTGATTCTTCCATTACTTGAATCGTTTTCATGACTGCTTCTTGGCTTGTTCCTCCATTTTTTAAAATAGTATAACCAACTTTTACAGCTTCTTCTAATTTGGTTTTATATTCAGTTTCTTTTTCATCAGACATATTTTTCTTTAAAATTGTACCTGCTCCACCATGAATAATAATTGCAAATTCATTCTTTTTTGTAGAAGATACTTCTTCTTTAACTGATGATTCTATTTCTTTTTTGCATCCTAAAGAAATCAGTAATAACAAGGTAATAAAAAAAGCTTTTTTCATGTTTCTGTTTAATATATAGTTGATTAAAATTATCATTCGAATGTAAACAACAAAAACGGAACAACAAAATGACAGACTTTAGAATAAAAGAAATTTTATTTAATATTTAGAATTCCATTTTTTAATTCAATTGCAATATTTCCATTAGGAATAATAGTATCTTTTGGTTTCTTTGCAAGAATTTTTGTAAGTTTTTCTTCTTTAGAGTCTCCAAAACTAATTTTATTATCATCCATATTTAAAACTGTATTGAAACCAAAAACACTCATTGTATAATTACTTTCTTTTACGTTATATAAACTTAACTCAGAATATTTTCCTTCAAAATTAAAATCAGAAAAACTTTCAATAAAATTGAATAAATGTACTTTGCTAGTAAAATCTTTAAATGAAACATTTTCTCCTATTTCTCCTATTTGAATTGTAGAAGTTTCAGTTTTAAATATAGCATCAGTAATTGATCCTATTCTTACTTTGTAAATATCTTTTATATCATAATTTCCTCCTATGATTTCTCTTGCTTGAAAAATACCACTCATCAATTTAAATGTATTTTTTTTATTGTTGATACTTTTAAATTTATAATATGTTTTAAAAGAACTTACATCAAGGTGCGTATTAACATCATAAGTAAAATCTATTCTAGAGTGAAGCGCTTTAATTTTAATTTTTACATTTTTTGGAACTTTAATTATAAAATCTTGTTTAAATTTTCGTGGTGATTTTCCATAGTTTTTACTTGGGTTCTCTAACTTAAGTTTCTTAAAATAATCATTAGAATCTCCACCTAAACTAAAGTCGATTTCTTTTACTATTGAATCTTTTGATTTGTAGAAAAATTTATTTTTCTTGATTTGTTTAAAAAAATCTCGAATATGTTCTTTGTAAATCTCTATATCAACATCTATAGAATATAACTCTCCAAGGTACATTGAGTTTTTTACATCCAACTTTATTTTGTTATTCCTTTTAGAAGATTTAGCATTAATCCCTTTAAAAACTTTATATTGAATTTCTTCTGAATCTTTATTAAAAAGAATTGAATAATCAAGATGAACTTTATGATCATTAGACTCTTCAAACACAATTGATGCATTATCAATATCAATTTCTAAGATGGTGTTTTCATCAATTTCGTAACTTTCTCTTAAGACCAATTCCTTTGTTTGTGCAAAAGAAAAATGGATACTTAATAAAAATATAATATTATAAATATATGGTTTCATTACTTGTATTTTTTTGATTTAACTCTTTAATATGCTCTTTAATATCTTTGATAACTTGCAAACGTCTTTGCAAATTATCTATTAAAGATTCTAAAACATTTATGTTATTTGGAAGCTCTTTTAATTGGGTCGTTATTTTTTTATACTCCATATCAGACTCCTTTAATTTCTCTTTATATTTTCTGATTAAAATAGTATCATTTGCTACTTCTATAAAAGCATTCCATTCTTTATCAATATTGATTAAATACTCTTTTTCTATTCCTTCAAATTGAATTTCAAATGCCGTTTTTGTGGGTGTAGAATTTGTATTCTGATAAAAATATCCACAAAAAAGTAATACTAAAATTGATGCTGCAATTTTTAAGAAATAATAAGTCTTCTTCTTATCCTTACTGTTTTTCATTCCATCTAATTTTGTTATAAAATCTTTGCGATGAAATTTTGGTAACTCCTTTTTTGGAGATTCACTTTTACTGAATAAATCTCTAATATCATGTTCCATAATTTTAAGTTTTTAGAAGGTTTCTGAGTTCCAATTTTCCTCTTCTTAATTGTGTTCTTGATGTTTTAATCGGAATTTTTAAAATATCTGATATTTCTGAATGATCGTAACCTTCCAATAAATACAATTTAACAACCAATTGATATTTAATTTTTAGATTTTCAATGGCATCAACAATTTCTTTTTTATCAATTTTTACATCAAAATTCCAATCATTATCATAATCTAAAACTTCAAAAGGATAATTATCTAAAGAAACGGTTTCTATCTTTTTCTTTTTTAATGTATCTATACAAGTATTAATAACTATTTTCTTTAACCAAGCACCAAAACTTGTTTCTATTTTATAAGATTCTAAATTTAAAAAAGCATCTTGCATAGCGTCTTTTGCTTCTTCTTCATTTTTAAGATATCTACAAGAAATAAAAAACATCGCTTCACAAAACAAGTCATAAAGCTTTATTTGAGCTTTCTGATTCCCTTTCTTGCTTTTTAAAATTAAAAGATGAAGTTCTTTAGACATTAAGTTAATTAGTTCTAATATTAAAAACGAAAAAGATAGTTAAAGGTTTCAGTTTTCTTAATTTTTATTTCTAAAAATTAAACTATCTTTAATATTTTTAGTCTAAAGTTCATGAAATCAGTACATATACAACATTTATATAACAGAGTTGGTTTTGGTATTACACCAAAAGAATTGGCGCGTTTATCAAAAAAAAGTAAAAAAAATGTGATTAATGAGCTTTTTGAAGATTCAAAAAAAACAACTTTATTATCTGTTGATGTTTCTTTTCTTAATGGTAAAAATTATCAAGATTTTAAAGACAAAGAGAAGAGGAGAGAACTACAGAAAATAAGTAGAATAAAAGTAAAAGAATTTTCTACTGCTTGGTTTACAAGATTAAATAATCCTACTGAAATTTTACGAGAGAAAATGACCTTGTTTTGGGCAAATCATTTTGTTTGCGAAAGTAAAAACATCTTATTTGTGGAGAGTTATAATAATGTGTTACGTAAAAATGCTTTGGGAAATTTTAGAGATTTTACAAAACTGGTTTCTAAAGAAGCTGCAATGCTTGGTTATTTGAATAACAAACAGAACAAGAAAAAAAGTCCGAATGAGAATTTTGCTCGCGAATTAATGGAGCTTTTTACTTTAGGACAAGATCATTATACAGAACAAGATATTAAAGAATCTGCACGCTCTTTTACAGGATATAATCATAACTTTAAAGGAGAATTTATCTTTAGAGAAAAACACCATGATGAAAAAGAAAAAACCTTTTTTGGTAAAACAGGCAATTTTAATGGTGATGATATTATAGATATTATTTTGGAACAAAAACAATGCGCCAGATTCATTTCAGAAAAAATCTATACTTATTTTGTTAATGATAACATCAAAACAAAACATATTGATGAGATGGTTGCCGTATTTTATAAAGACTATAACATCGAAAATTTAATGCGTTTTGTGTTGCTTTCTAAGTGGTTTTATGATGATGAAAATATTGGAATAAAAATAAAATCGCCCATAGAATTTTTAGTAGGTATGAATACAATTGTACCTTATAAAATTGAAAAAATGAACCAAATATTATTGGTTCAAAAGTTGTTAGGTCAAATATTATTGAGTCCGCCAAATGTTGCAGGTTGGAAAACTGGACGAAATTGGATAGACAGTAATACCATTGTTACACGTTTACGTTTGCCTTCTGTTTTATTAAACAATGCAGAAATTGCTTATTCCGAAAAAGGTGATGAAGAAACAATGATTACTAATTTTAAGGCAAGAAAGTTAAGAAAAAAAGCTTTTATAAAAGTCAATGCAGATTGGAATTCTTTTGAAGAAAATTTTAAAAAGGATTCTAATAAAGATTTGGTACACCAAATAATTACATCAAAAGTAAATAAAGGAACAGTAGAAATGTTAGAGAGAAATGAAAAGCTTTCTAAACATGATTTTGTTGTACAATTAATGAGTTTACCAGAATATCAACTTTGCTAAATTAAAAACATATGAAACGTAGAGATTTTTTAAAACAATCAACTTTTGCTTCTGGAATGTTTTTTGTGCCTCAGTTTTTAAAGGCTTTTGAGAACAACCCTAGATCAATATTTAGCAATAAAAAAGTAGTAATTATTCAGTTAAAAGGAGGTAATGATGGTTTAAACACAGTTGTACCTTTTAACAACGATATTTACTATCAACAAAGAAATAATATCGCTTTAAAACAAAACGATTTATTTAAGATTTCTGATGAGGTTGGGCTTCATAAAAGCTTAGAACCATTACAAAAATTATATGATGAAGGTTTTCTAAGTATCATAAATAATGTTGGATATCCTAATCCAAATTTATCACATTTTAGATCTACAGATATTTGGCAAACGGCTAGCGATAGTAACGAATATTTGCAAAATGGTTGGGTTGGTCGTTATTTAGATTACACTAAAGGAACCCCATTTTCTGCAATAGAAGTAGATGAAAGTTTGTCTTTAATGATGAAAGGGAAAACACAAAATGGATTGGCAATTACAGACTCTAAGATGTTTTACAATTCTATGAAAGCACCGTTTTTTAATAACGTTGTTTCTAATTATAATGATGCTCATTTAAGTGAACATAATTTGGGCTATTTGTATAACACTATGATAGATGCAAAATCGTCTGCAAAACATATTTACGAAAAAACGAAAACAAAAAGTTCTTCTGCTGAATATCCCAAAAATTTGTTTGGGAAACAACTAAAAACCATATCTCAGTTTATAAATTCAGGATTAGAAACTCAAGTTTATTATGCAGGTTTAAGTGGTTTTGATACGCATGCTAACCAAACAAATACACAAGCAAGATTATTAAAGTTATATGCAGAAAGTATGGAAGTTTTTATCGATGATTTACAAAAAAACAACACGTTTGATGATGTGTTAATTCTTACGTTTTCAGAATTTGGAAGACGTGTAAAACAAAATGAATCTAAAGGAACAGATCATGGAACTGCAAATAACGTTTTTGTGATGGGAAAAAATTTAAAAAAACAAGGTTTGTATAATAGCTTACCAAATTTAGCAAACTTAGATAAAAACGGGAATCTAAAATATGAAGTAGATTTTAGAGAAATTTATGCTACTATTTTAGACAAATGGTTAGAAGTTGATGATACTGCTATTTTAAACAAATCGTTTTCTAAATTAGGCTTTATTTAAACTTGATATTCTAAAAATAATCTGCTAAATTCGTTCGTCTTGTAATTGTATAATTAACAAGTTACTATAAAATATATTTTTAAGGCATAAATATTATTGTAAAGAACAATGATCTCACTTAATAAGACGATAGCATACACCCAAAATTGGAAACCTACTTTTTTGATTGCATTATTGTTAGGTACAGTAATTCCGGTTTTGTTAATTACCTTAGAGCCTTTTGATAATAGTAATAGTTTTTCTTATAAATATTTAATTCTTTCTGGTTATGCCGTTTGTATAATAATACCGATTTTAATATTTCACCCTATAGAAAATTACGTTTACAAAATTCAAACAAAACGATGGTTTATAATAAACGAGTGCATTTATATTATTAGCACACTCTTTGTTATATTTATTTTTTCTTTCTTTTATCACTTCCTTGTAATTAGTGGTTTAACTTCTTTTACCTATGAATTAATATGGGATTTTATAAAATCTTTTGGAGTACCTTTTACACCTATTGTAGTTCCTTTGTGGCTTTATTTGCGTTCAAAATATGGTCAAATAGAAGTTCCTGA
The DNA here is from genome assembly GCF_045063585.1 of Polaribacter sp. Asnod1-A03. Taxonomy (NCBI): domain Bacteria; kingdom Pseudomonadati; phylum Bacteroidota; class Flavobacteriia; order Flavobacteriales; family Flavobacteriaceae; genus Polaribacter; species Polaribacter sp. Asnod1-A03. The sequence continues at coordinate 3,205,316 of NZ_JBEFOE010000009.1, forward strand.
TTATGATAAATCGAGCAATAAAAAGGTTAAAAAAATTACTATTAATGGTACCAATAAATCTGAAACCTTAACCATTTTTGAATCGGATTTTATTTTTGCAAAAGCGCAACAGAATTATGTAGATATTTATTTTAATACAAATAAAGGCATGCAACAAAAAACTTTAAGAAGCACGCTATCTAATATTATAAAACAACTACCTAAAGCTTGGCAAGTGCATCGATCTTACTTGGTAAATTTAGATTATCTTAAAACTGTAGAAGGCAATGCTAGAAAACGTTTTATAAGAATTACAACAACCGAAGAGGCTATACCAATTTCTCAGGTTTACTATAAGGCGCTTAATAAAAGACTTTCAAATTCGTCCCAAGAGCTTCAAAAATAGCCCGTGTATTTCAATTTTAACCCAAAAACCTCAGGTTAATCACACTCTTTTTTTTCATTTGTTTTAATGTGTTCTATTTGCTGTGAACTTAAAAAACTAACAAATGAAAACTCTTAATTTTTTTATCACAGTAAGTTTATTACTACTTCTAACAAGTTGTTCTTCTAGTAAATATGTTAACTATTTAGATGATCATACAGAAGTTGTTAAAATGACAGATTCTCTTCAATTTAATTCACTTGATGATAGCTTCTATAATAACAAACTATTTTTAGTAGGCGAAGTTCATGAAGTTGAAACATCCCCAAGAATAGATTTCGCAATGTTTACACAACTTAACCAGAAAATACATATTGATACTTATTTAGCCGAAATGGATATTGCTCAAGGTTATTATCTTCAAGAATATATAAAAGGATCAAATGAAATTACATTGAAAGAGATATTAAAAAAATGGCCCGTTTACATAGGTAGAATATCTGAACAACATAGAAATAAATGGGTAAAAATGAGAGCCTATTATGCTCAACTTTCTCAAGACAAAAAGTTTAATCTCGTTGGAATTGATAGAATTGCAGATTTCGATTTGATTAGAAAACTATTAAAAGAAAAACTACCTGTAGCATATCATAAAGATATTGATAGTAAAAATGAGTATTTAATTTCTTGGTCTAAGAATAAACTAGATATGATTATAGAAAAAGAAAAACCTTATTTGAGTATGAATACGATCAATTTATTAAAAAATATAGCGTACAATTTAAATAATTATAAGGTTACAAGAAGTAGAGACAAATTCATGTTTCATAACTTTAAAAGGTTATACACACAAAAGAACTGGGAAAACAAAAATCTTTATAGTGGATTGGGTTTTTCACACACATTACAAGCTTATAGATATACTTTTGCTGGTCGAATTAAAAAAGATATGCAATTACCTTATTCTAATAAAATGGTTAGCTTAAATACGTTGTATGTAGATTCTAGATTAACTGTTGATAGTAAAGCGTTACCAAAGTTTATGCAAGATAAAGGCAAAGCATTTACTCGATTTAAGTATTCTCAAGATAATAGGTTATTTATGTATATTGAAGGTATAGCGGATTATAAAAAAGTTACAGAACCAAACTCGATTAGCTTACTTAAATTAGATGCGACAGATTCTCCTTATCTAAACTCGTCTAGAGGTACTAAAGTTAAAAAACTTATAACTATTTGGGATGCTTACGATATTATTGATGGCACATATACAACAGAATATGCACAATATATTTTGTTTGTTAGAAATGCAGATTGGATTAAGCCTGATGAAAATTAGCGAGAACTTACAACTTGTGTGTTTTATTGTTCAACCCCAGCCTACTTAAGAAAACTCTATCAGGTTTTCTAGGTAAGTGTTTAATTACTAAATTTAGTAATTAAACACTTACCAATAACATATCAAAAATAGTTAAAAAATCCTTCTAATGATACTTCACCTTTCTAATCACACGCATTGCTTCTTTATATTTAATGTAAGTAGTTTTATCTTCTAAATTTCTAATGTAATTTTTAACTTTTCTAAGTTGTTTAGAAACTTCTACAAAACCATGCAAATAACAAATTAAATAATTGGTTGGTAAACGTAAAACATCCTCTAATTCTACATCAGAAAGGGGTTCTTTATTTTCAATTTTTGTTACTATATCATTACATGTATTATAAATAATTGTTATAATATTTATGTCAAATTTTGGCGGAATAAATAAAAACTCTTTTACAATATCATGCTTACCATTTTCTTTAAAATTGATAATCGTTTTTTCTAAAGGATATAATTCCTCCTGTTTTTCTAAACCTAAAAAAATGTATTCTGTTACTATAAAAGAATTCTTATTATAACTAATCTGAACATCATCTAAGGCAGAAAAAAATATTTTTACTTGCTCGTTAATCAACTCTATATCTACTCTAGAAAAAAACTCTTCATTATTTAAAACCTTCTTTTCTCCTGCCCAACACAACACAAACTGTTCGTTAAAAACTTTATATTTTGGGTTATATTCTTGTTTATGATTGTTTATAAAATCGAAAACACCATCTAAAGTCATTTCAATATTATTGCTAGCATTTTTTTCTATTGCTTCAACAATAACTTTGTTTGTATTCCTTAATTCAAATTTTACATTTACAGGTATAGAATTGCTTCCCCTTCTGTAAAAAATAGTTCCTTTATCATATTTCCAAACATTTTTAATAAGTGATGTAATTTTATTATTTGGATAAATTGTAACCAAACCAATTACTTTATGCCTTTGTAAACTAGGAAAAGGAACATTTACATATTCAATTTTTGGAGGATTATTTAAGTATGCATTTACCAAATTCTGAATCTTACTATCATCAAAAAAATCGACACCAATAATTTTATTTTCTTCATCTTCTACACCAATAACTATGTAAGAATTGTTTTCTGGATTTGTGTTTGAAAGCGCACAAATATGTTTTAGAAATTTTGCTTTTCCATCTTTAGAATTTAAGGACAACTTTTGCTTTTTATCATAAAAACTATTCTCATCGTTATGAGAAAGTAGGTTTTTAATAAGAAGCCTTTTGTTAATCATTTTTTATGGCATTTCTTTTCCTTTGCTTACCTCTAACAGTTCAAACCAATCTTCTAAATCTAGCTCTATTGTTAATGCTTTATTAGCGTTTAAAATTCTTTCTTTATTTGTAGTTCCTATTACTGGAGCTATTTTTGCAGGATGTTTTAAAATCCAACTCAATAAAATAACGTCTTGTGTAACCGCATATTTTTCTGCTAAACTATAAAGAACGTTTTTTATAGCTATCGTTTGCTTAGTGTCTTCTCTAAAAACAGCTCCTAGGGGACTCCAACACATTGGTTGTATTTCTTTCTGCAACATTTGATCTAATGTTCCATCTTGCATTGCCAAATGTTGTGTTAAAGAAAACTCTATTTGGTTTACATCAACAGAAATTTTATCAGTAATTAAATCTACTTGAAATGGTGTGAAATTTGAAACTCCAAAATTATTAATTTTACCACTTTCTTTTAATACTGATATTGCTTCTGCAATTTCATTGGGTTGCATTAACGGACTTGGTCTGTGTAATAAAAAAGTATCTAAATAATCTGTTTTTAAGTTTTTTAAAGAAGCTTCTACACTAGAAATAATGTATTCTTTAGAGTAATTATAGTGCTTTACTTTATTGATTCTTTTGTCACCAACAAGTTGGATACCGCATTTAGAAATTAACTGAATCTTATCACGAGAAATTCCACTTCTTATAAACGAATTTCCAAATTCTGCTTCAGTAGAATAATCTCCGTAAATATCTGCATGATCAAAAGTTGTATTACCGTTTTCTATACAAAACTGAATCATATCAATCTGTTCTTTAATAGAAAACTGTTTACCCCACTTTCCCCAAGACATACAACCAATTATTATTTTTGATTTTGGCATATTATTCTTTATTTAAAATAGTTGGGGTTGCTTGTGCAGTTGGGTAAACTACCAAATCTTCTATATTTACGTGGTAAGGTCTTGTAATTACAAAATGAATAATATCTGCAATATCTTTTGCTTGTAAGGCTTTATAACCTGCATAAACAGATTTTGCTTTTGCTGTATCTCCTTTAAAACGAACATTTGAAAATTCTGTTTCTACGGCTCCTGGATGAATTGCAGAAACACGAATATTATATTTATTTAAATCTATCCTCATTGCTTTATTTAAAGCGTTTACAGCGTGTTTAGTTGCGCAATACACATTTCCATTAGGATAAACATCTTTACCTGCAATAGAGCCTATATTTACAATAAAACCGCTATTTCTTTCTGTCATTTTTGGAATGATTGCTTTAGAAACATACAACAAACCTTTTACATTAATATCTAGCATTGCATCCCAATCTTCTAAATTACCATCTTGTATGGCAGATAAACCATGCGCGTTACCAGCATTATTTATTAAAACATCTATTTCTTTAAAATTTTCTGGTAAAGAATTAATTGCATTTGCAACTTCTTCTTTTTTAGAAACATCAAATTGTAAAGTAGTTACTTCTGTAAGTTTACTTAATTCTACTTTAATTTCAGCTAACCTTTCTGCTCTTCTTCCACAAAGAATTAATCTGATATTATTTTTTGCAAAAATTTCTGCTGTTGCTTTTCCTATTCCTGATGTTGCGCCTGTAATAAATGCTGTTTTTATCATTTTTTTTATATTTATAATAATCGGGTAAATTTTTTATTCAATAATAAATTCTTCCTGCATTATTGTCTTTGCTTTTCAGTTTCTTTTTGTCCTTCTTTTAAAGTACCCGGAAGCATAATTAATCTTTTTCTTATACTACCTTTTTCATCTTCAAAATAAACCTTAAACCGAGAACGTGTTATACCAACTATTGCTTTTCTAAACTTTATTCTTTTAGTTTTATTTTTTTCGATGATAGAAGTTCCTGAGTTATTTAAACTTCTAAAAATCCCATAAACTAGAAATAATAATTTTATCAGTTAAAATATGGCAAAATCCTATTTTAGTTTTAAACTTTTTTTTCGAATTCTATTAATTAATTTCTATTTGAAAATGTTGGTAAATTCATCATAAATGTATTAAAACAAGTTGTCTTGTTTATTTAATATTATTAAAATTTTCTTTAAAATTATTAACAAACAAAAAACCGCCCTTTGCAGAGCGGTTTTTTTTTAATTGACTATTAAAAATAATCAATCAAAAATCAACTAACCAAACTTTATTTTAAATTTCTTCTATTCTTTACTTTTCTTTCTACTTTAGTACGTTTTCTATTGCTATTCCTTACAGTTTCTTTTGCTTCTTTTTTTGTACTCTCAGTTTTTAAATATTGTACAAAACCTCTTCCTTTAAAATCGTAAGTAGTTTGCGAACTTGTATGATATAAACTTATCCTTCCATCATTAACAACGCTTAACTCAAACTCTTCTATATCTCCACCATCATAATTTAGTGTTAAAATCTTTAAATCTTCATATCCTGCTACATCATAAACTTCGTAATCACCAACGTAGTTCCAATTAATAGATTCAATATCTGTGCCAAAATTATCTTGTGAACTATAAAAAGTTGTTATATTTTCCGGAGTAAAAGCTAAATAATTTTCATAATCAAATGTATTAGGTTCACCACCAGTTGTGCTAACCTTCTCCCATGCAATATATTCTTGTAAAAAATATTCTATGTTTTCATAAAATAATTTATCATAATCAAAAGTATTTACTTGGTAACCGATTAAATAATAACTTACGTTTTCTAGGTAATTGTATAATCTAATTTCGTTATTAGAAATTATAGTCACTTCAAAATCATTTGCTCCATCTATGTCGTGATATGTTTCTAACAAACCATTATATGTATTGTAAGTACCCACATCAATACCAAAACCGTTGCCGGTTCTACCAATATCTACAATATTGTTGTTTGCATATAATATTCCGTTTACAAAAGATAATGTAAACGCTCTAGAAACATAAGGTATATCTCCGTTACCAGAAGTTCTATGATAATCTACGTACCATAAATCGTATTCGGACACAACCTCTTCTAAGGTTTGTTGGTATTCTTCATAAGAATCATAATAAACGTTGTTACAAGAACTAAATAATGCTCCTGTAATAATAAGTGTTATAAGTAGTTTTACTGATTTCATAAGCTTTAATTTTAGTGTTACGCTTATATAATTTCAAAATGTGTGCCAAAAATAAAAACCACTTAAGTAGTAGTGGTTTTTATTTTTTGATTTAGTCTTGATAAATGTTTATTTCTTTGATTTTAAAATATGCTATTTCCTCATTAATAAAGTAACTAATGACAGCTTCATTTTCTTTTAGTTTAAAAAGAATATTTTGTGATTTAGGAATTTTGTTTTTAAGTTCTTTTTTAGGATTAACATCTAAAACAAGATCTTGTTTAATTGGCTTTTTATCAAATTCAGCAAAAATATATTCTAAACCTCCTTTTCTTTTAATCTTAATTTTAGCCTTTTTATTTCTAAGATACAGACTATCAAATTTTATTTCTTCTAAAGGAGTAAATCTAATATGAATACTACTTTCCTCTTTAACTTCACCTTTATAATAAGTCGTAGATTCAACAATAAAAGGAGCTTCCTTTTCTGTTTTAACACTAGCACATTTTAATAAAAAAAGAGCAAAAAATAGTATAATTATTTTCATTTTCATAAATTTAAAATAAAATTTTCAAATTTTGTGCCAATACATAAAAAAAGCGAACCAAATTGGTTCGCTTTATACTTTATAAAAATATTGTTACTTAATAATTATACTTTGCTAATGCCAATCTAATTATTTAAAGCTTCTGCTCCACCTACAATTTCTAAAATTTCATTAGTAATTGCTGCTTGACGTGCTTTATTATAAGTTAACAATAATTCGTCTCTTAATTCTGTTGCGTTATCTGTTGCTTTATGCATTGCAGTCATACGAGCACCATGTTCAGAAGCAAAACTATCTCTAATAGCTTTGTATAATTGAGTTTTTAAAGATTTAGGTATTAAAGCCTCAATAATTTCTTCTTTAGATGGTTCAAAAATATAATCAGAATTTACTTCTGCAGTATTTACTCCTTCAATAGGTTTAATTGGTAAAAATTGCTCTACTTGAGGAATTTGAGTTGCTGCATTTTTAAATTGATTATATAAAATTTCAATTTTATCGTAAGTTCCATCAACATATAAACTCATTAACTTTTCTGCAATTATTGCAACATTGTCAAAAGTTAAATCATCGTAAATTTCATTGTTAGTTTCAATAATATTAAACTGCTTAACTAACACATCTGCTCCTTTTTTACCGATAGCAAATAAGTCTACATCAATATTACTGTATTTTTCTTTTACAGTTTTAACCACTTCTTTTGTAATCGATGAATTAAAACCACCACATAAACCTCTATTTGAAGTTACTACAACTAATAAAACTTTAGAAACTTCTCTTTGAGTTGAATATGCTCCACCAGCATCACTATCTAAAGTTGCACTTAAATTTTGCAACAGTTCTGTTAGTTTAGATGAATAAGGGCGCATAGCCGTAATTGCATCTTGTGCTTTTTTCAACTTTGCAGCAGATACCATTTTCATGGCAGATGTAATCTGCATTGTAGATTTAATAGAGGTAATTCTATTACGTATTTCTTTTAAGTTTGCCATTCTATTGGAATTTTGAAATTCCCGCTTTCGCGGGAATGACAACTATTTTTTATTCAAAATGAGTAGAAATCTCTTTAGCCGCCGCTTCTAAAACAGCAATTGTTTCTGGTGTTAATTTGCCAGACTTTAAAGTATCTAAAGTATCTCTATGTTTTGCATTTAAGTAATCGATATAATCCTTCTCAAATTTCTTTACTTGATTTACAGGTACATCTTTTAACAAGTTCTTAGAACCTGCATAAATAATTGCAACCTGGTCTTCTACAGAAAAAGGATCGTTTTGTGCTTGTTTTAAAATTTCAACATTACGTTGTCCTTTAGAAATTACACTTAAAGTAGCAGCATCTAAATCTGAACCAAACTTAGCAAAAGCTTCTAACTCTCTAAATTGTGCTTGATCTAATTTTAAAGTACCAGATACTTTTTTCATAGATTTAATCTGAGCATTACCACCAACACGAGATACAGAAATACCTACGTTAATTGCTGGACGAACTCCAGAGTTAAATAAATCTCCATCTAAGAAAATTTGTCCATCTGTAATCGAAATTACGTTTGTTGGAATATATGCAGAAACGTCTCCTGCTTGAGTTTCAATAATTGGTAATGCAGTTAAAGAACCTCCACCTTTTACGATTCCTTTTAAAGAATCTGGTAAATCGTTCATTTCACTTGCAATTTTATCATCATTAATAACTTTTGCAGCACGTTCTAATAATCTTGAGTGTAAGTAAAATACATCACCAGGATATGCCTCACGTCCTGGAGGTCTTCTTAATAATAAAGAAATTTCACGGTAAGCAACAGCTTGTTTAGATAAATCATCATAAATAATTAAAGCTGGTCTCCCAGAATCTCTAAAGTATTCTCCAATTGCAGCTCCAGCAAATGGTGCATAAACTTGCATTGCTGCAGGATCTGATGCATTTGCAGCGACAATAGTAGTATAAGCCATTGCTCCTTTTTCTTCTAACATGTTTGCAATTGCTGCAACAGTAGAAGCTTTTTGACCAATAGCTACGTATATACAAAATACTGGTTCACCAGCATCGTAAAATTCTTTTTGGTTTAAGATGGTATCTAAAGCAACGGTAGATTTACCAGTTTGTCTATCTCCAATAATTAACTCACGTTGACCTCTACCAACAGGAATCATTGCATCAATAGATTTAATACCAGTTTGTAATGGTTCTGTTACAGGCTCTCTAAAAATAACCCCAGGAGCTCTACGCTCTAAAGGCATTTCATAGGTTGTTCCTTCAATAGGACCTTTACCATCGATTGGATTTCCTAAAGTATCTAACACACGTCCTACAACGCCTTCACCTGCTCTTAAAGAAGCAATACGTTCTGTACGTTTTACAGTAGAACCTTCTCTAATAGAAGTAGAAGCACCTAATAATACAACACCTGCATTATCTTCTTCTAAGTTTAATACGATACCTTCTAATCCGTTATCGAATTCTACTAATTCACCATATTGAACATTAGAAAGACCGTAAACACGAGCAATTCCATCTCCTACTTGCAAAACAGTTCCTACTTCGTTTAAAGTTGCTTTTGCTTCAAAATTTGTTAACTGTTGCTTTAAAATTGCTGATACTTCAGCTGGTTTAATACTTGCCATCTTATATAATTTGATGTATTATTAAATTTTTGGAATAAAATGACTGTTGTCAAATTCCTTTTTTAATTCGTTTAAATAATTAGAGATACTTGCATCGTATTGCACATCTCCCACACGTAAAATAAATCCTCCTAAAATGTCTGGATTTACTACGTTTTCTAAATTTGCTTCTTCTCCTGTTAAAGCTACAATTTTTGCTAAAATTTGTTTTTCAATATCAGCAGTTAAAGGAACAGCTGTTGTAACTTTAGCAACTTGCATATGCTTATCAAAATCATAAATAATTGCATATTGCTGTGCAATAGAATATAGCATTGCTATTCTTTTATTATCTTGTAATAAATGAAATAAGCCAAGTGTAATGTTATTTACTTTTCCTTGAAATAAAGCGTTTAAAACTTTTATTTTATCCGAAGCTTTAACAATAGGACTTGTTAACATTACTGCGAATTCATCATTTTCAGAAATAGTGTTCGCAATAAATAACATATCATCATTTACTACAGACTCTTCATTAGAGTCTTTAGCAAGGTTTAAGATTGCTTTTGCATAACGTATTGCTGCTCTTGCGTCTTTCATACTTACGTTAGTTTAAAGTAACATCTTTTAAGATTCCTTCAACTAACTTAAGTTGATCTCCTTTATTAGATAATTCTTTTTTAATTACAGATTCTGCAATACCTATTGATAATTCTGCAACATTCTTTTTTAGTTCTGCCAAAGCTGCTTGCTTTTCTTGAATAATAGAAGCTTGTGCTTTTTCTATTAAAGAAGCTGTTACTTCTTTTGCATCTTCTTTTGCTTCTGCAAGCATATTATCTCTAATATCTCTTGCTTCTTTCATCATTGCTTCTCTTTCTGCTCTTGCTTCTTTTACAAGTCTTTCATTATCTGCTTGTAAGTTTTGCATTTCTTTACGAGCATTTTCTGCTGATGCTAATGCGTCTTCGATACCAGTTTCTCTTTCTTCTAAAGAGTTTAGAATTGGTTTCCAAGCAAATTTCTTCATCAATAATAATAAAATTATTAAGATAACAATTTGCATTACAAATAACCCTGGTGAAAAATCGTTTAATAAAGTTTCCATTCTATTAACTAATTATATTGTTTTTTGTTTAATTTAAAAACACATTCTGTAACCAACCGTTACAGAACTGTGTTCTTGTTTTTTTTGAGAAAATTATTTCCCTAAGATTAATGCACCAAATGCTAAACCTTCTAATAAGGCACCAATGATGATCATTGCAGTTTGAATTTTACCAGCTGCTTCAGGTTGACGAGCAATTCCTTCCATTGCTTTTCCACCGATTTGACCTAATCCAATACCACCTCCGATAACGATTAATCCTGCTCCAATTAAATTGTACATACTAATTGATTTTAAATATATTAATTAAACAAATTCTAATTCTCTTTTGTACTTGATTTTTTAAATCAAGATTTTCTTACTAGTGATGCTCGTGTTCTTCAACAGCCATCCCAATAAACAATGATGATAACATTGTAAAAATAAATGCTTGTAAAAAGGCTACTAAAATTTCAATAACCATAATAAACAACGCTAATACTAAAGACATCCCTGTAGATGCTACAGGACCAAAAGCCTCTTTCATTGTTACCATTAAAGCTATTAAACTCATTACCACAAAGTGACCTGCTGTTATGTTTGCAAACAAACGCACTAATAATGAAAATGGTTTAATTAAAATAAAACCAGCTAATTCTATAACTGCTAATACTGGTCTTAAAATATAAGGCACACCTGGCATCCATAATGTATGTGCCCAAAAATCTTTACTTCCGTTAAAAATGTAGATTACTAATGTAAATAAAGCTAATGCTACAGTAACTGCAATTTGCCCTGTTACATTAAAACCTAACGGAGTTAATCCTAATAAGTTTAAAATCCATATAAAGAAAAACACTGTTAACAAAAAGCCCATAAACTTTTTATACTTCTTCTCTCCAATATTTGGTCTAGCTATTTCATCTCTAACATAAATTACTAAAGGCTCTAAAGCTCTACCTAAACCTTTAGGAATTTCTCTTGTTTTATATTGTTTTGCTAATGCAGAAAAACCTAAAAACATTAGAATAGCTGCTAACAAAATACCTACAACAGATTTTGTAATAGAAAAATCTAAAACTTTGTGTGCATTTGTTGCATGATGAGTTTCATCAAAAGAAACGGTTGTTGCACCGCTATCTAATTCATAGATTTTACTGTGAATCTTAGCGAATTTTAGTCCATTTTTCTCTACAATTACGTGCCCATCATCATTGTGATGAAATTCTGAAGACATAAAAGTTACCAAACCTTCACTAGACCAAAAAATCACTGGCAAAGAAAAACCAAAATGTTTTCTTTCTCCTTCTTCTGATGTGTAAGAAAAAAATGTAAAATCGTGAGAGTCTTTAAGGTGATGCTGAATGTAAGCAGTTACCTCTTCTTGAGTATTTACCTCGCCACCATCTTCTTGATTATGGTGTTTTTTTTCTGACTCAAATGCGAAACTTGTAGTGGTAATAAAGGCTATTACTACTAATGTAAGAAATTTGATTGTTTTTTGTGCAATCTCCATTGTTAAAATACGCTTTCTAAATTCCGCGCAAAGGTATGCAATAATTAAAAAATATTAACCTTTTTTTAAGGTAATTTTTAATATTATTTTCTGTTTAGTATTTTAATAACACAGATAGCTTCTGTTAATAAAAAAATAACGGTAGGAATTAACAACGAAATTTTAGTTGAAAAAATTAAATTTTCTTCTGAAAATATTGATTTATTAAAGACTACACTAAATAGCGTTAGCTTTAAAAAAATTGCACCAAGGTATATAAAACCTAATTGCTCTGATATTTTATCAACAGTTAAAAACAATAAAAAATTCACATAAATCAGCATAGAAAAGCCAACATGAAAAAAGTATACTTTTTCTAGTGAAAAAGGCAAAACTATTTGATAATATTCTAAAAGAAAATTATGAAGAAAAAAACATAAAAAAGAAAAAACAACAAATAGAACAGCTTTGGTTATATAATTTTTAATCATTAATTTTATTAGCTTGTTTTATTAATGAATAAGTAGCAATAAAAACAGATAATAATGCAACAGTTTCTTTTAAAAAAGAAGTTTCAAATTTTACATCTAACCATTTTCCAAACAAAAACCCCAAATAAATGGTTAAGCCCATTTGCAAGCCTGCGCCTGAAAGTCGTATTGCTTTATTAAGCGATTTTTTCTGATTGTTTTTCTTGGTCATTATTAGAATTCAATTCTTTTACCGCACCGATGCCTTTCATTGCACATGAGGCATTAAACGCAGCCCCTGCTTCTACAACAAGTTTTTCTATTATAACGTCTCCAGAAATATTGGCAGATGCTTTAACTGTAAGTGTATTTAAAACTAATAACTCTCCTATAAATTTACCTTCTATATCGGCATATTCAGCTTCTACCTTACCTTTTATTAACCCATTTACACCAATAATTACACGGCCATTTGTTTTTAATGTACCTTCTAAAGTTCCATCAATTCTAAAATCTCCGTCAGACTTAATATCTCCAACAATTACTGTATTTTTAGCTACAACATTTCTTTCTGTAACAGTTTTCTTTTCTGGCTCTTTGTTTTTACCCCCAAACATTTTTACTTACTTAATTGATTAACTATTTGTTTTGCTTTTTTTCCTTCTTCTGTATTTGCGTAGCTAACAGCTACAAAATCCATTGCAATTTTGTAAGTTTCTTTATCTTTATATTTACCTATAGCATAAGCTTTTAATAATTCAAATTTAGGAATTAATTTTGAATCCTGTATTGTTGGCAATTTTTTATCTATTTCTAATACAACTTCTTCAAACTTATTTTGTTTGTATAAATAATAAATCTCTTTGTATATATTTTCTAATTCATTAACAGATATTTCTTCTTCTATTGGTTGATCAGGATTTCTTATGACTTGCGCAAACTTAGTATTAGAATAATCTGTAAGTATTATATCTTTGTGTTTAATTGCCAATATATTTTGCCCTAAGCCAGTATATATTTGATATAAATGCCAATTAATTGGTAAAATTAATTCCTTTACAGGCTTTAAACTAGCTACTCTTTCTAATCTTTCAATGGCTAATTTTACATCTTTAAATTGTTCTTTATAAATTACTCCTAACTCATATAAAGCATTATTTCTATCTAATTTTAAGGTATCAATCTCACCTTGACTTGTAGGAATAGTTTCAAGATAACTTACTAAATCATACCGAGAATTCCTTCGAGTTACTTGCAATGAATCTTTATTAGCTACACCTAAGCTTACTTTAGAAGACCACCTCCAATCATCTTCTAACGTTCTATTTCCCCAAATTTTTTGAAATTCAGTTTTTCCAAAACTTAATGATTGCGAATTATAGAAATACCATTTCCCTTTATTATTAGACTGCAAAGAACTACCTCCAAAAGAGCCTCCAAATGCTTGCTGATTCAATTTTAACTGAGCAGCTTCTTCATCTTTCTTTTTTAAATTATTTATATAATTTTGAAAAAACACCTCTTGATCTTCTCTAGAAAGCGAAGCAATTCTTAAGATACTATCATTTTCTATAACCTTATTTTCATAACGAATTAAAGATGCTAAATTTCTATGCTTTCTCTTAATTCTTCTTATTCTTAAATCTAAAGTATCTTTAGCAATTCTTAAAATACTATCGTAATAAGCACTTGCGTCTAAGTAATTAGAATGTTTAAAATTGATGTTACCAAGTTTTTCGTAAGTAAAAGTTTTCTGTTTTACACCACCAGAAACAGCTCTTAATGATTGTTTGTAATAATTAACAGCTAAACCAATACTATCTTTTTTCTCATACAAAGTCCCTACCTGGTAGTACAATTCATCTAAATACTCCTTATTTTCTCTTTCTTTAATTAATTTCTGCAATTTTTTTAAAACAGCCACAGAAGAAGAATCAGTTGTTGCATTTTTTGCCAACTCTATATTGGCATGCATTTTATACTTGTATGGTGCTTTTTTAAAATCGATAATTTTTTTAAAGACAATTGAGGCGGAATCTTTTTTGTTCTCTGAACTATAAATCTGACCTAAAACAAACAAATTTCTTGCTCCCTGATTTCTATTATTTAAAGTTTCTGTAGATTTTGCAAGATATTTTTTAGCCTGTTGTAAACTATCTGCTTTTAAATAAGCCATAGCCAAAGCTGTATAACCTTGTTCTTTAATTTCTTCTGGTAAATCTACCTCTACAGTATCTTTTGTGTGCAAAAGCAATTTCATAGATTCTATTGCAAACTCTTCATTATCTATTCTTATGTTTGCTTTTGCTCGCCAAATTTTAGTTTCGTTTATTAAATTTGCATAAGGATAATTAGCTATAACATAATTAAAGGCTTCTATTGCTGGTATAAAACGTTGATCGTAATAACGGGCTTTTCCTAATAGAAGATATGCGTCATCAATCTGACTATTACGCTCTATACCTTCTATATTCATACCATGTTTTTGGATTGCTTTTATAGCCTTTTCTTCTGCAATACCAAACGGTGTAGTTGCCTTATTTTCTTCTTGCTCTTTCTGGTTCTTAGTGCTATTTTTATTAAAACCTACACCAGATTTTATTTTAGAATTAAATGTTGGAATTGAAATCTTGTCTTCTTCAAACTTAATTGGCTCTATAAGTAATTGCTGAAACCAATCTTCTTCATAATTTTCATTGATACTATTTACACCTTCTTTAAAAGCCTCTTTACCATTAAATAATACATTAAACTTTGTATTTAGAGCGTGCCAATTTCTGTTAATTAAGGTATCTTTTTTTGTGCTACAAGAAAGTAATATTGAAAAAGTAACAGTGACTAAAATTATTTTATTGGTGTATTTCACACAGATATATCTTTATTAAACGACTTAAGAACTATTGTTTAAAACTAATTTCTATTAAAAATAGTATAATAAAGCGTAAAAATAGCAATAAAATAAGAATCGATGGCTTATACAGAAAAATAGCTTTCTAATTCTTTTAAAGTTTCTGAAGATGTTACAATATCTTTAACCAAATTCCCTTTATCTAAAACAACTATTCGCTCGCAAACTTCTGTTACATGCGTTAAATCGTGACTAGAGATTAAAACAGTAATATCTTTATTTTCTGTAAGCGTTTTAATGATGTTTTTTAGTCTAATTTGTGTTGTTGGATCTAAATTTGCAAAAGGTTCATCTAAAATTACCACTTTAGGATTCCCCATCATTGCAGCAACAATTCCTACTTTTTTCTGATTTCCTTTACTTAAATCTCTTAAATACTTTTTCTTTCCGATAATTTCATCATTAAAAAACTCTTTAAATTGAGCAATAAATGTTGTAATATCTGCTTTATTCATACCTCTTAAATCTCCTATAAAATCAAAGTATTCTTCTGCAGTTAAATATCCAATTAAAAAAGATTCATCAATAAAAGAACCTGTAAAATTTTTCCAATCTTCGCTTTCATTCACCTGAATATCATGGCTCACAATTGCCCCAGAAGACGGTCTAACCAAATCTAACAAAATATTAAAATAGGTTGTTTTTCCCGCTCCATTGTTACCTACCAAACCAAAACTTTGACCTGTAGGAATTTGTAAAGTATCTATATTTAAAACTTCTGTTTTTCCGTATTTTTTTGAAAGCTGAGTAGTTTGTATCATCTTTTTTTAATTTTCTTGATTAAATGCATGAATCATTACATACTTATTTGTAATGTATTTTTTTGTAATAAAAGCCATTATTTTTTTGTGTAAAGCAATACCTATAAATCCTAAAACAGCTATAATTAATGCGGCTATTTCAAAACTAACTAACCAATTAATTAAACCAAAAATTGCCATTGGAAAAATCATTAGAGGTAAACCAATTAACCATTGCACTGCTCCTGTTCCTTGAAAATTAAAGGCTGCTTTTTCATCTAAATTTATTTTTTTCCTATTAAAAGTTCCTCCATATAAAATTACATGTGTATTTACACCAACATTATAAATCATGGCAGCAAAATGAACCGCTAAAACTTTCCATCCGAAATAAACATAAGGTATACCCAATACAAAAAGTGCAACAACACTAATACTCATAATAGTAAATTTTGATTTCAAATAACGTTCGTATTTAAAATTTTGACTCATTAACATTTTGTAATAGCTACTATCCCAAGCAGGAATAAATTGTCCAAAATTGATTAAAAAAGTTCCTGTAGAAAAAATACCAACCAAAACAAACATAAACTCTTTATCTGCATACATTGGGTTTGGATAGAAAAACAAACCATAAAGCAAACCTACAGCAACCATCCAAACAGAAGATTTTGTACGTTTATTACGCCACATTAAACGCAAATCATTTTTAATAAAAGGTGCTAAATCTCCTAACCTATCCGCAAAAGATAAGTCTGATGCGTTTGCTTGTTCTACTTTTTCTGAGATTAAAGCATCTAAATACACTTCATTTTTTAACTGTTTGTAATTTGTAATATAAAGTACAATTAAGAGTATTAAAAACACTAGAGCTACAATTGGGGTTTGATAAACAAAATCGAAACCTTTACCAACAAGACCTGCTAAATTAAAAAGTTGAAAATGTTCTACTAAATAACCACCAACTAATAAAGTTATTAATCCGCCAAAGGCGATATTATTTTTATTGATTAAAAAATTTAAAAAATTAGATGATTGAATAATTAAAACCATACTTGCTAACCAACCCAATACTCCTGCAACATTGTATCCTTCTTTAATTAAAACAATCGCAAACGGAACGTAAAAGAACAATCCCATAATGTTAAAAAAAGAAACGGATGATTTTACTAAAATAAAATGAACAATTTTGTCTCTTTTTATTGGCAAAATAAGAAATGGTTTTATATTCATTACTGGTAATTTTTGCATGATGTACCTAAAAATTAAATCGGCAACAATAGCAAACAACAAATAAGAATTCACCAAAACTAAAGGATCTTTTTCTGGAAATTGTTCTTTAAGAATGTAAAAACCACCAACACCAAGTACTAAAAAAGAAACTATAAAATAGAGTGCAAAGAACACCAGAAGAATATTTAGAAAAATACTTTTTCCGAAAGAAGCAGATCGAAAAAACTGTTTCCATTCTAAATTTAAAAAACGAGAAATCATAAGTAGGTTTTTTAGTTTGATTGATAATAAGTAGTTTAAAAATAGATTTTGTTACAAATTTTTTACCAATTTATATTCTGGATACGTTTCTTGCAACAGTTCTTCTGCTTTTTGAGGAATTAAAAAACCAGTTACATAAAACAAAAGAACAACTACAGTTAAAGAAAATGAAATAAGAAATAACCAATGGTTTTCCATAGAATTAAAAGAAACTCTAAAAGCATTCATCATATTAAAAACGTTAATAAATAAAAGTCCTGAAAAACTGTTTCTTGCTCCACTAATCATTTCTTCTAACAAAAATATCTTTTCCTCTTTATTAGTTTTCCTTTTCTGATTTTTTCTAGCAATAGTTTGTTTTCTTAAATCAAAAATCACCAAAATAAGTAATAAGCTCAACAAAATATATTTAGCATATGGCATTTTAAGGATACAAAAAAATAAAAAATAAAGACCTAAGGTTGTTACCACTTTTGGAAACGTAAACCATTCTCTAAAAAAACGCCACATTATCTTAAAATAACGTTTATTCATTTGTTTTTGTTTGGCTTCAATTACATCCATAAAACCAAAAATTCCGAATTTTTTAAACGATATATCACGAGCATCATCAAATGACAAATTGAGGTTTTCTTCCCAAATTTCTTCAATATCATTTGCTAAATGATCTACCAATTCTGTTTGTACATCATAATGATATACGTAGTGTTTTCTCGTGAACTTGTAGAGTTCTTCTATTTGACTTTCTGTTAGTTTCATTTTTATACAATTACATTTGGATATTGTTCTTTTACCAATTTTTTGTTTTGATAAAAAACATATTCTCCAGACCAATAAAACAACAATAACAAGACAAAAATTGCTAACTGAATATTATTATAAATTGGATTTAAAAAACTCTCTTCACTTCTAAAATTTGTAATTGAATTAAATAATATTGATGAAAAGTTTATTATTTGTAAAAAGTTATTAGTTTTATTTAAAATCAAAAAAGTCTTTTTATTTTGTCTGCTTGTTTTCCAATTTTGATAAAAAATTAGTACTGTAACAAATAGTAAAGAGGAATAAACCCAAAAGAAAAAATCTTTTTTATCCTCAAACAAATTCATCCACAAAAACAAAGTATAAAATAAACCTGCAGAAATTAAAATTCTAGGAAGTTTAAAAAACGTAATTAAATGTTTTAAAGACTGTTTGTAAAACTTTTTGTGGACAGATTTTGTTTTCTCTTTTAAAAGTTTGCTAAAACCGCTATCGCTAAAATTCTTATGAATATTTTCAATTTCCCTTTTAAAATCTAAATAAGGATTTGCCTCTAACTTTTCTTCTAAAATATTAGCAAAATGATCTACAATTTCTGCTTTAACATCATAATATTTTATGCCGCAAGAAAAAATGTAATTGTCTATTTGTAAAAGTTGTTCTTTTGATAATTCCATCGTTTATGAAATTTTATATTTTTTGATAGCTTCTTTGTGTTTTTCGTAGAAATGGAAATAACTAATAGTCATATAAACATAAGAACAAAACATACCTATATTAATTCCGTTTAACTCTCTTAATCGTGTAAAAAACATTGCCAAAACAATTAAACCTGTAAAAGCTCCCAAACTTTGAGCTTTTAAAATAAAACCATAAGTAGTTTCTATTTTATAATTTCTAAAAATCAACATATAAATAAAAGCCATAAAACTTAAAACTACAACTCCTTTAAAAAGAATAAAAGAACTATATTCTGTTGGGTTTTCTATTTTAAATTTAAAATGAGTTAACAGCAAGAATGGTAAAAAATAAGATGCTAATAAAAACACATATTGTTTCCAATACACTTTTTTTGCTTTTTGAATTACAATTTTAGGTGCACAAAAACCCAAACCAAAAAACATACTTGTTGTCTCTTTTAATTGTGGATTCCAGTTTTGTTTTGTAGTTGCAAATGCATTGTGAAAAGTAACATTTTCTTTACGCATTATTTCTTCAATTTCAGTCACAACATGATCTAAAACCTCCATCCTTAAATCTATATAAGTAATGTGTTTTACATATAAATAATGTTCTACTTTTTGTAATTGTTCTTTTGTTAATTCCATAACATTAGTTTAACAAGTGTTTGTATTTTTCTAAAATGTTTTTTCTTTTTTCAGAAATCAATAAAACACCAGAAATATGCAATCCAAAAGCTATTAAAACATATAAAAAAAATAAAATTCTATTCTCCTTTAAAAAATCTGAAATGGGTGAAAAAAGATATAAAAACATACTTGGCAAAGACATTACATTAGCCAAGTACTTAAAAGGTACTAATTTTCTTACCGTTTTATTTTTATGATATGTTAGAATAATCCCAAAAATTGCAGGAACAGTAATTACTAAAATAAATGTTACTCCTAAAGTTTTAGTTGACAGGTTAATTTTTAAAAATAAAAAATAAAATACCAGAATTGTTAAAATTGTTATTGGAAGATACTTTAATCGATAAAAGAAACTAAAAAATATTTGCCATAATTCTTTTTGATATCTCCAATGAATAGTACTTTCTTTGCTTTTACAACTTCCTTTATAATTATAAATAAAACTAGAGTGCTCTCCTAAATACTGAGATAAATTTCCATTTCTTGTAGTTGCTTCAAAATCTAAAATTACATGATCCATAAGTTCATATAAATCTTCCGGGTCAGAGAATCTTTTTTTTCTTTTTAAAAAATCATTTAAAAAATTCAATTGTTTTTGGGTTATTTCATAGCGCTTTTCCATATTACTCCAAACTTAATTTAGGATTCACCAATTGCTGCATGGTTCTTAAAAATTCTTGCATTTCATCCAACTTGTTGGCGGTTTCTTTAGTACCACTTTCTGTAAGTTTGTAATATTTTCTTAGTCTGTTACCCACTTTTGCAACCTCTACATCTAGCAAACCATCGGCTTCTAATTTGTGCAATGCAGGATACAAAGCACCTTCGGTAATTTTTAATTCGCCTTTTGTTAATTCTTTTACTTTCTGCGTAATTTCATAGCCATACATTTTATCATTGGTTTCTAATAATTTTAAAATGATGGTTTGTAAAGAACCTTTATATAATTTCTGATTTCCCATTTTTTGATGTGTAATCGTATTTAATTTTTTATTTTCAATGTCACTTCGAGTGATTTCGATTTTATATCGAAATTGTATCGAGAAGTCTTTTAAAAGCCATTGTGTTCTCGATACAATTTTAAATCTCCGTTTTCATTTCTACTTAAAATCACTCGAACTGACAATTACCTTTAACCTTGCCACCAAATATACATAATTTTCTTATACATTAGAATCTTATGTATAAGTTTTTAAATAAAAAAAATCCTAAGTTTTAAAAACTCAGGATTTTTTTTATAAACTTTTAAAAGTACTTTTTCTTACTTTTCTACTTTTAAAACATCTGCAATAATGCGTTCTAATTCAGCTTTTGGTAAAGCGCCGTTTGCCATTTGTGGCTGCCCTTCTGCAGGACAAAATAACATAGACGGAATACTTCTAATACCAAATGCAGCAGATAATTCTTGTTCTGCTTCGGTATCAATTTTATAAATATCTATTTTACCTTTATATTCTTCCGATAAAACTTCTAAAACAGGAGCCAATGCTTTACAAGGTCCACACCAATCTGCATAAAAATCGATTAAAACCGGCTTATCTCCTTCAAATTTCCAATCTTTATTTTCTTCAAAATTAAACACCTTTTCTAAAAAGGTTGCTTTCGTTAAGTTTTCTGTCATAATAAATCTGTTTTACACAAAAGTAGTCGTTTTTTTAGGTTGATAATTACAAACTGTTAATTATTGACTAAAAAGACAAAATCTAAAAAAGGTTGTCTTACTTTTAATGTTTGATAAAAGTAAGTTATGTATCCAAAAACAAATAAAAAACCAGTTGTAGATTCTTATTTCGATGTTGATGTTGTAGACAATTACAGATGGTTAGAAGATGATAAAAGTCCAGAAACTGAAGCTTGGGTAAAAGCGCAAAACAAAGTTACTTTTAACTATTTAGATCAGATTTCATACAGAAAACAACTCAAAAATCGTTTGTCAGAATTATGGAATTATGAAAAAATAGGAACTCCTTTTATAGAAGGAAATTACACTTATTTTTCTAAAAATAATGGATTACAAAATCAAAATGTTATTTACAGAACAAAAGACAATGCAGAACCCGAAGTTTTTTTAGATCCAAACACTTTTTCTGAAGACGGAACAACTTCTTTGGGTGCGTTAAGTTTTTCTGAGGATGGAAAAACAGCTGCCTATTCTATTTCTGAAGGAGGTTCTGATTGGCGTAAAATTATCATTATTGATGTTGTTTCTAAAACGCAAAAAGAAGCTGTTTTGGTTGATGTAAAATTCTCTGGAATTTCTTGGTTTAAGAACGAAGGTTTTTACTATTCTAGTTACGATAAACCAGACGGAAGTGAGTTGTCTGCAAAAACAGATCAACACAAATTATATTATCATAAATTAGGAACTTCTCAAAAAGAAGATATTGTTATTTTTGGTGAAATTCCATCAGAAAAACACAGATATGTTGGCGGTTATCTTACAGAAGACTACAAATATT
The DNA here is from genome assembly GCF_045063585.1 of Polaribacter sp. Asnod1-A03. Taxonomy (NCBI): domain Bacteria; kingdom Pseudomonadati; phylum Bacteroidota; class Flavobacteriia; order Flavobacteriales; family Flavobacteriaceae; genus Polaribacter; species Polaribacter sp. Asnod1-A03. The sequence continues at coordinate 3,227,305 of NZ_JBEFOE010000009.1, forward strand.
TAATAGTTACTGCACAAGTTTCTACTTCTGGAAACAAGTTATTTATTAAAGATGTATCCGAAGAAAACAGTAAATTAAAACCAATTATAGAAACCGTAGAAAGTGACACCTATATTATTGATAACAAAGACCATAAACTGTTTTTAGTAACCAATTTAAATGCACCCAATAAAAAAATTGTTATCGTAGATTTTGCAAACCCTACTCCAGAAAATTGGCAAAACTTTATACCCGAAACAGACCATGTTTTAAGTATTTCTACTGGTGCAAATTATTTGTTTGCGCATTATATGGTAGACGCAGTTTCTAAAGTTTTACAATATAATTTTGATGGAGAATTGATTAGAGAAATCAATTTACCTGGAATTGGTTCTGCAAATGGTTTTAGCGGAAAAACAAAAACCAAAGAATTGTATTTTTCTTTTACCAATTATAATACGCCAAATTCTTCGTATAAATTCAACCCAAAAGATGGCACGTATCAATCTTATTGGAAACCAAAAGTTGCTTTTAATACGGATGATTATGTGAGTAAACAAGTTTTTTATTCGTCTAAAGACGGAACCAAAATACCAATGATTATTACTCACAAAAAAGGATTGAATTTGGATGGAAAAAATCCGACTATTATATATGGTTATGGAGGTTTCAACATCAGTTTAACTCCTTCTTTTAGCATTGCAAACGTAGTTTGGATGGAACAAGGCGGAATTTACGCAGTTGCAAATTTACGAGGCGGAGGAGAATATGGTAAAAAATGGCACGATGCCGGAACGCAATTAAAAAAGCAAAATGTTTTTGATGATTTTATTGCTGCTGCCGAGTTTTTAATCGACAAAAAATATACTTCATCAGAATTTTTAGCAATTCGTGGCGGTTCAAATGGCGGACTTTTAGTAGGCGCAGTTTTAACACAAAAACCAACGTTAGCAAAAGTTGCTTTAGCAGCAGTTGGTGTTTTAGACATGTTGCGTTATCATACATTTACTGCTGGCGCAGGATGGGCTTATGATTACGGAACCGCAAATGACAATAAAGAAATGTTTGAATATTTAAAAGGATATTCGCCAGTACATAACGTAAAAAAGGGTATAAAATATCCGGCAACTTTAATAACCACAGGAGATCATGATGATAGAGTTGTACCAGCACATAGTTTTAAATTTGCAGCAGAATTGCAAGAAAAACAAACGGGGAAAAATCCTACTTTAATAAGAATAGAAACAAATGCTGGCCATGGAGCCGGAACTCCGGTTGCAAAAACCATAGAGCAATTTGCAGATATTTTTGGATTTACGTTATTCAATATGGGATTTAAAGAATTACCAAATCCGCCAAAGGCGAAAAAATAAATTTAAAAAAGGTAGCTACATTATTGACTATCTTTTTCTTTTTTAGCAATATAGTTACATAGATATTTTGCGTCTTTTTTTACGCCTCCCAAAGTAGCAGAACCTCTTGTGTACAACCAAGGCAAACCAATAAAATACAAACCTTCCATTTCGCTTACACCTCTATAATTTTTAGGATATTGATTTTCATCTAACTCTATATTTTCAATCCAATTAAAGTTAGGTTTAAAGCCTGTTGCCCAAACAATATTTTTAATGTCGTGTACTTTTTGTTTCTCAAAAATAATCGTTTCTTCATTTGCGTCTAACGTTCTACCCACGCAAGTAATATTCTCTTTTTTAAACAAGGTTTTTACATCTGTACCAATAACTGGCTGACCGCTATTGCTTAATTTTTTTCCTATAAAAGAATATTTATTAGCTGTTAAAAAACCAATTTTACGAAACCACCACCATAATGTTTTTCCTAAAAATTCTTGCGGTAGCGAAACAATATCTGTGTTACCAGAAAAATAGACTTTTTTATTCGTTTTAGAAATTTCATTTAAAATTTGAACGCCAGAATCTCCAGCACCAACAACTAAAGTTGCACCTTTTTGTAGTTGATTTGGACTTTTATAATGTTCGCTATGAATTTGAAAAATATCTTTTGATACTTTTTTATGACAATTAGGTGTAAATGGTTTATGAAAAGGACCTGTGGCAATAATTACATTTTTAGCTTTAAAGTTTTTGTTTTTACATGTTAAGATAAAAAAATCGTTTTCTTTTTTTAAAGAAGTTACTCGATGATTAAATTCAATAGGAATCTTAAATTTAGTAACATAAGATTTCAAATAATCGGCAACTTCATATTTGTTTGCATAATGTCCTTTTTTATGCGGAAAATCCATTCCAGGTAAACTATTAAACTCCGAAGGTGTAAATAATTTTAGAGAATCCCATCTTTTTAACCAAGGTGCGCCAGTTTCTTTATTTGCATCAACAATTAAAAAATTTGCGTTTTGTTTGGTTAAATGGTAAGCAATTGCAAGTCCAGATTGTCCTGCTCCTATAATTATATAATCCTTCATAAACAATTTTATAAAAACAAAGCTACTATAATTACAAAAATGACAATACAAATATTAAGTTAGTTCGTGTTTTATCAACACATTATACAAAAAACATTTCCTTACCTTTGATAATCAGTTGTTAGTAATAATTAAATTATCAAAAAATTAAGAACCAAAACATGTAACAAATTATACTTTTTGTTACTAATTAAGTTAATTAAATCAAAAAAAAAAATGAAAACAATTAAAAAAGTATTTTTTGCATCTGCCGTTGCTTCTTTAACTATGGTAGCTTGTAAACAAGACAAACCAAAAGAAGAGAAACCTGCCGGTATTGTTGTAGAAAACATGGATAAATCTGTAAAGCCTACAGACGATTTTTTTAGACACGTTAACGGAACTTGGTTAGACAAAACAGAAATACCAGACGATCAAACTTCTTGGGGAGGTTTTAATGAACTTCGTAAAAAGACAGATGCAGATGTTTTAACGATTTTAAATAATGCTATTGAAGAAAGAAATTTTCCAAAAGTAAAAGATGCAAACGGAAATGAAATAGATTCAGATCAAGAGAAAGCAGTAAATTACTACCAAACAATAATGGACACTGTTGCTAGAAACCAACAAGGTAAAGCACCAGTTATGCCATTTTTAGCAAAAATAGACGAGATTAAAACTAAGAAAGATGTAGAAAACTACATTACAAATATGGCGCCTTATGGTGGTGGTGGTTTTTATGGTTTTGGTGTTTATAACGATTTAAAAAACAGTAGCCAATATGCAGGTTATATGGGTGGTGGTTCTTTAGGCTTGTCTAGAGATTACTACGTAGATGCAAAAGTTGCAGATAAATTAGCTAAATACCAAGAATTTGTTGGTAAAATGTTTCAAGAATTTGGAGACGATGAAGCTACAGCTAAGAAAAATGCTGCTACAATTGTTGCTTTTGAAACTAGCTTAGCAGAACCAATGATGACCAAAGAAGAGAGTAGAGATACTCGTAAAATGTACAACCCAATGTCTGTAGCAGAGTTAACAGAATTAGCACCTGCAATAGATTGGAAAGCACATTTAGAAGGAATTGGTGTTGGAGATGTAGACAGAGTTATTGTTACAGATCCTGGTTACTTTAAAGCCATGAGTACTGTTTTTACAAAACGTTCTGTAGAAGACATTAAATTATTATTACGTTGGAACACTATTAATAGTTCTTTAGGTTCTTTATCTACAGATTTAGAAACTGCAAATTGGGAATTTTATAGTAAAGAAATGCGTGGTGCTAAAAAACAACGCGCAAGAGATGAGCGTGCTTTGGGTAGCTTAAACGGTGCAGTTGGAGAAGCTTTAGGTAAATTATATGTAGAAAAAATGTTTCCACCAGAAGCTAAAGAAAAAGCTAAGGAAATGATTGACAATGTTATGCTTGGTTTCGAAGCAAGAATTGCACAATTACCTTGGATGAGTGAAGTTACTAAAGAAAAAGCTTTAGAAAAACTACACAAATTAACTGTTAAAATTGCATACCCAGATGTTTGGAAAGATTATTCTGAATTACAAGTTAAAGGTTTAGAAGAAGGTGGTTCTTATTTTGAAAACGCTATAAATGTTACAAAATGGAATTATAACAAAAACATGGCAAAATTAGGTAAAGAAGTAGACAGAACAGAATGGGGAATGTCTCCACAAACTGTAAACGCTTACTTTAACCCTGTAAATAATGAAATTGTTTTTCCTGCTGCAATTTTACAACCTCCTTTTTATGATTATAAAGCCGATGAAGCTGTAAATTATGGTGGAATTGGAGCGGTTATCGGTCACGAAATTTCTCATAGTTTCGATGATTCTGGTGCTCGTTTTGATGGTGATGGAAACCTTAAAAACTGGTGGACAGATACAGATTCTGAAAAGTTTGCTGTAATTGGTAAACAATTAGTAAAACAATATTCAGACATTATTGCAATAGATTCTATGCATTTAAACGGAGAATATACATTAGGAGAAAATATTGGAGATTTAGGTGGTGTACAAGCTGCTTACGAAGGTTTACAAATTTTCTTAAACAAAAATGGAAGACCTGCAGATATTGATGGTTATACTCCAGAACAACGTTTTTTCCTTTCTTGGGGAACTATTTGGAGAACAAAAATGCGTGATGAAGCACTTAAAAACTTAATCATGACAAACACACACTCTCCAGGAATGTATAGAGCTTACATGCCTCTTAAAAACGTAGATGCTTTTTACGAAGCGTTTGATGTTAAAAAAGGCGATAAAATGTATTTAAAACCAGAAGAAAGAGTAAGGATTTGGTAAGGTAAGCAGATCTTTTTTGTATGATTCTCTTTGTGGAAAATTATATTTTAAAATTAAAACCGATGCGAAAGTGTCGGTTTTTTTATATCTCTTCGAGTAATTTTTTGAAGAACGAAAAAAAATGTATCTAGAACTATTTTCTAAATAGAAACCTTATTTTTGTAAGATGTTAAAAGTCGAGAATATTTCTTTTTCTTATCATAAAAACAAACCTGTTTTAAACGATTTTAATTTTACATTACAACAAGGAGAACACCTTTGTGTAATGGGAGAAAGTGGTTGTGGGAAATCTACACTTTTAAAAATTATTTATGGTTTAATGGATTTAAATAAAGGCAAAATATTTTGGAAAGACACCCAAATTTTAGGTCCAGAACATTTTTTAGTTCCTGGTTTTAAAAACTTTAAATATGTAGCACAAGATTTTGATTTAATGCCATACATTTCTGTATCAGAAAACATTAAAAAATTCTTATCTCGTTTTTATCCAGAAGAAAGTGAACTTAGAACACAAGAGTTACTTGATGTTATAGAAATGAAAGCTTTTGCAGATATAAAGGTTAAAAACTTAAGCGGCGGACAAAAACAACGTGTTGCCATTGCTAGAGCTTTGGCAAAAGAACCTCAACTATTACTTTTAGACGAACCTTTTGGCCAAATAGATAACTTTAAGAAAAATTCTCTACGCAGAAGACTATTTAGTTATTTAAAAAAGAAAAATATTGCTTGTATTATTGCAACTCATGATAAAGACGATGCACTTTCTTTTGCGGACCAACTAATTATCATCAAAGACAATAAAATTTTAGAGAACAATAATCCAAAAGAAATTTATAGGCATCCAAAAGAAAAATACATTGCTGCTTTGTTTGATGATGTAAACGAAATTATAATCAACAATAAAACCGTTTTATTTTATCCACATCAAATAAAAGTTGTTGAAAAATCAGAAACAAAAGCAACCGTTTTAAATACCTATTTTAAAGGTTCTTATTGGTTAATTGAAGCAGGTTTTAATGAACAAAAAGTTTTTTTTAATCACTCTTCTAATTTAGTAGAAGGTTCTATAATCAATCTACATTTTCTATAAATAAAAAAAGCAGAAACCAATAAACATAGGTTTCTGCTTTTACTATAATTATAATCTTTTTATTTTACTTCAAACGTACTTTTTTCATCACCAATTTTAACAGTGTATTTACCTTTTGGTAAATAATATGCATCATTACCTGCTTTCTTAAGTTTTGCTTCTTTATTTACTCTTTTGTAGTCTTTTAAGCCATTTTTAGAAAAGGAAACATCAAAAATTGCTTCATTATAACCTTTTGTTCCATCAACAGAAATTGAATTTATTTTTACATCTTCAGCATAAACATCAATTGTTAATTTTTTATCAGAATTTGCATAAAAAGGAATTACAACTTCTGGTGTACTTGCTGTTCTCCACGGACTTCTAGAAACTCCCCATCTTCTGTTTTGTCTAATATCATTTACATCAAAAAGTGTTATAGATTTTGCTAAAACCTCTGATGTCATTTTTTGCAATGCTGCAACATTTGTTTTGTACAAACTACGTCCGTGCGTTGCTACAATTAAATCTTTTGCTGTTGGCTGTATCACTAAATCGTGTACCGCAACATTTGGTAAATTTTTACTAAACGTTTGCCAAGAAGTTCCTTTATCAAAAGAAATATACAAACCGTTATCTGTACCAACATATAAAATATTTTCGTTTTCAGAATCTTCTTTTATTACATTTACTGCAGAAGTTGGTATTGATGTACCAATATTTTTCCACGTTTTTCCAAAATCATCAGACATATAAATATATGGTGTAAAATCATCATAACGATACCCATTTAAAGTTGCATAAACACGTTCTTTTTTAAATTTTGATGCAATTACTCTAGAAACCCATAAATCTTGTGGAAGATTATCAGAAACCTTTGTCCAACTTCCACCTCCGTTAGTTGTTAAACTGATAATTCCATCATCAGAACCTGTGTAAATCAAACCAAATTGAAACGGACTTTCAGAAATTGTGGTTAACGTTCCGTAGGCAACATTTCCTTTTTTTCCTCCTTGTGTTAAATCTTCAGAAATTTCTTCCCAATCATCACCTTTATTTAAAGAACGGTGTAATTTATTACTTCCTAAATATAAAATATCTTGATTGTGTTCTGATAAAAGAATCGGTGTTTGCCAATTAAAACGATATGGTTTTGCTTTTTTAGCTGGTTTTGGCTGAATGTATTTTCTGCTACCTGTTTCTAAATCTAATCTAAAATAACTACCAAATTGAGAACCTGTATATACAATATTAGAGTTTCTATTATCAATCTGAACTTGCATTCCGTCTCCACCCATTATAGATTTAAAAGGATTTTGACCAGATTGTTTCCATCTTTTATCTATGCTTGCATTATTTGGACCAAACCAAACACCGTTATCTTGCAAACCACCATAAACATTGTAATTTTTTTCATTATCTACATTTACGTAGTAAAACTGCCCAACCGGAAAGTTATTTAACTTAATCCAGTTTTCTCCATCATCATAAGAAATATTTAAACCACCATCATTACCTTCTACTAAATGACCCGATTTTTTAGGATTTACCCATAATGCTTGATGATCTGAGTGTACATTTTCTTTACTAATAGAAGTAAATGTTTTACCACCATCTTTAGATTTTATAATGCCAACTCCTAAAATATAAATTCCGTTTTCATCTTGTAAATCCACTCTAATTTCACCAAAATAATATCCGTAAGAACTATAAATTCCGTCTAAATAATTCGTGTGTGTTTTTTTCCAAGTTTTACCTCCGTTAGTCGTTTTAAAAACTTCTGCACCAATTACTGGCTCTTCAAAAGCTACAGCCATTTCATCATCTAAAAAAGCCATTAATTCTTTTGGTTTCATTCCGCCAGGTCTTAATAATTGCTTTACACCTTCTGCTCTAAATTTTTCTCTAAAACCATATTCTTTTAAATACGTATTTAAAGTTTCGTTTCTAAGTGCTAATACTTCTGCAGAAGTTAACTTGTTAAATTCTTCTTTTGATAAATTATAAGAAGCTACTTTTTTACCTTTTGCTTTTCTTCTATATTGACTGTCATGCAAAGCATAAACAGTATTTTCATTAAAAACAGCTAAACCAATTCTACCAACACCACTTCCTGTAGGAAAACCGCTTTTATCAGCAATTTTTGTCCAAGAATTACCAGCATCTGTACTTTTATAAATGGCAGAATTTTCTCCGTCTCCATCAAAATCCCATGCTTTACGTTCTCTTTCCCAAGAGGCGGCATACATAACATTAAAATTTTCTGGCGCAAAAGCTACATCTATAACCCCTGTATTTTCATCAATAAATAATGTTTTAGACCATGTTTTTCCGCCATCTGTCGTTTTAAAAATTCCTCTTTCTGCATTTGGAGAGTATAAATGACCAATTGCACCGATAATTACTTCATCAGCATTGTTAGGATTGATTAAAATTCTACCAATATGATGCGTATCTGGCAAACCAACATTTGTCCAAGTTTGTCCTTTATCTGTAGATTTTAAAATTCCGATACCAGCATAACTAGAACGAGAAGAGTTATTTTCTCCTGTACCTACCCAAATTGTTCCGGTTTGCCAATCTACAGCAATGTCTCCAATATTTAAAGTTGCTGCATTGTCTAAAACTGGTGTAAGTGTTGTTCCGTTATTGTTTGTGTAAAACAAACCTCCAGAAGCATAACCAACATAAAATTCTGTTGTATTATCTGGGTTTACAGCCATATCAACAACACGTCCACTCATTACTATTGGGCCAATATTTGTAAACTCAATATTCTTCACCAAAGAAGATTGCATCATTTGAGATTTTTTCTCTAAAGATTGTTGAATAACATCTGAGTTTGTTGGCGACTGCGCAACTAAAGCTCCTGAAAGGCAGAGTAATAAAAAAGTAAAAATAGATTTCATAAGAGTTTGAATTTGGTTTGAAAAGCTGAAATTACTACTTGTAAAATCAATATCAAAAAAATTAACATAAAAAGGATTTACAAGAAAATTCTACTACAATTTTAAACGACGTATCTTTGCAGGCTGAAACAACTACATAAAGTTGCTTTCAAAAATTATTATTATGACATTTAAAGATTTAGGTTTATCTCCGGCAATCGTAAAAGCAGTTGAAGAGAAAGGATATACCAAACCATCACCAATACAAGAAAAAGCAATTCCACATATTTTAGAAGGTAAAGATATTTTAGCTTCTGCACAGACAGGTACAGGAAAAACAGCAGGTTTTACATTACCTGTTTTGCATTATTTAGCAGACACTAAACACCCTAAATATAGACCTTTACGCGCATTGGTTTTAACACCAACAAGAGAATTAGCAGCACAAGTTTATGACAACGTTAGAGAATACAGTAAATACGTAAACATAAGATCTACCGTAGTTTTTGGGGGCGTAAAAGCAGCTTCACAAATAAAAACATTAAAACAAGGTGTAGATATTTTAGTAGCAACACCTGGTAGATTGTTAGATTTACATGATCAAAAAGCAGTTTCTTTTAAAAGAATTGATGTTTTGATTTTGGATGAAGCAGACAGAATGCTAGATATGGGCTTTGCAAGAGACTTAAATAAGTTAATTAGTTTTATGCCTGCAAAACGCCAGAACCTAATGTTTTCTGCAACATTTTCTACTGAAATCAAAAAATTAGCTTCAGGTATTTTAAACAATCCTGTTTCTGTAGAGGCAGAACCACAGAATTCTACAGCAAAAAAAGTAACTCATAAAGTTTTTAAGGTTGACAAAAGCAAAAAAACTGAGTTTACGATTAAGTTGATAAAAGACGGAAATTGGAATCAGGTTTTAGTTTTTACAAGAACAAAACACGGAGCTAATAAGTTAACAGAAAAATTGATAAAAGCAGGTATTTCTGCTGCTGCTATTCATGGTAATAAAAGTCAAGGAGCAAGAACAAAAGCTCTAAAAAATTTTAAAGACAATACAATTAAAATTTTAGTAGCTACAGATATTGCTGCCCGTGGTTTAGATATTCCTTTATTACCTCATGTAATTAATTTTGAATTACCAAATGTACCAGAAGATTATGTACATAGAATTGGTAGAACTGGTAGAGCTGGAGCAGCTGGAGAAGCAATTTCTTTAGTTTGTAGCGAAGAAACAGAGTACCAAAACGAAATTGAAAAATTACTAAAAGAAAAATTAAAATCTAACATTGTAGAAGGTTTTGAACCTACAGATACTGCAGCTCCAAAAAGAGCAGCAACGCAAAGTAAAGGTTCTTTTGGTAAGAAAAAAAGACCGACTAATTCTGGTGGTGGTTCTTCACAAGGTGATAGACCAAAGAAAAAACCTCATTTTAAAGGAAATAAACCTGCAGGTTCTACTTCTGGAAGAGGAAGAACAGGAGCTCCTAAAAAGAAACGTTTCTAAAAACGAACTTATAATTCATTATTATCCTGTAAAGTCACAAAAACTTTGCAGGATTTTTTTTGTCCGTAACTAACCTTGCGTTAGGGATTGTAATGATATCCTTTTTGCTTTTTTGCAAAAAGATATAATGAAAAGCCCGCTCGAACGCCAAAAAAACAAGTTCTGTAATTAAAATAATTGCTACAAAAATATTGCTACCTTTGTGTTTCAACATAAATTTTACAGTATGAAATACGATAAAATAGATTCAAAATTATTTATAAAAAATCGTAAAAATTTTGCTTCAGCAATGAAAGCAAATAGTATCGCGATTTTTAACTCTAACGATATTTACCCAATAAGTGCAGATAGCACAATGCCTTTTGAACAACATAGAGATCTTTTCTATTTAAGCGGTGTAGACCAAGAAGAAAGTGTCTTATTTTTGTTTCCTGATTGCCCTAATGAAGACTTACGTGAAGTTTTATTTGTAAGAGAAACTAATGATCATATTGCGGTTTGGGAAGGGGAAAAATTAACTAAAGAAGCTGCCTTTAAAACCTCTGGAATTAAAACTGTTTATTGGTTACAAGACTTAGAAAAAGTATTGTTTGAAATGTCTACTTATGCAGATACTTTTTATATTAATACCAACGAGCATTATAGAGCAAATGTAGAAACAGAAACTAGAGAAGATCGTTTTACAAAATGGTTATTAGCTAAATATCCAGCACATTCTGTTGCTAAAAGTAACCCTATTTTACAAAAACTACGTTCTGTTAAAGATCAAATTGAAATTGATTTAATTCAGCATGCATGTAATATTACAGAAAAAGGTTTCCGTAGAATTTTGCCTTTTATAAAACCTGGAGTTTGGGAATATGAAATTGAGGCAGAATTATTACACGAGTTTATAAGAAATAGATCTAAAGGATTTGCTTATACTCCAATTATTGCAAGTGGAAACAACGCCAATGTTTTACATTATATAGAAAACAACCAACAATGTAAAACTGGCGATTTAATCTTGTTTGATATTGCTGCAGAATATGCTAATTATAAAAGTGATTTATCTAGAACTGTACCTGTTTCTGGTAAGTTTTCTGCTAGACAAAAAGAGGTTTATAATGCTGTAAATCGAGTTAAAAAGGAAGCTACAAAAATGTTAGTTCCCGGTGCTTTTTGGAAAGAATATCATGTTGAAGTTGGTAAAATTATGACTTCTGAATTACTAGGTTTAGGTTTATTAGACAAAGCTGATGTACAAAATGAAGACAAAGATTGGCCAGCATATAAAAAATATTTTATGCACGGTACTTCTCATCATATGGGCTTAGATACGCATGATTATGGTTTATTACACAAACCGATGGAAGTAAATATGGTATTTACAGTAGAACCAGGAATTTATATTCCAGAAGAAGGTTTTGGTATCCGTTTAGAAGATGATGTTGTTACACAAGAAAAAGGAGAACCTTTTAACTTAATGGGCAACATACCTATTGAAGCTGATGAAATTGAAGATTTAATGAACTAATTTACAATCTAAATTATAAAAAAAGCGAGTTTTTAAAAAACTCGCTTTTTTTATAATTTCTCTAATAAGATTATCTATTTAATCTTCCTGTAGTATTTCCCTCTAAAATGCTAAGAACATCTCTTTCATTCGCATAATTTACATCTCCCATATAGGTGTGTTTTATAGCACAAGCAGCACTACCAAACTCCATCGTTTTATAATCATCAAAATGTTGTAAACCATGTATTATTCCGGCAGCAAAAGCATCACCTGTACCAATTCTATCAATAATATGTGTAATATCTAAATCTTGAGTTTCTTTAAACTCTTTACCATTCCACATTCTTGCTCTTATCTTGTGCCAAGAAGAATTAATAGAAGTTCTAATCTTATCGAATACTTTTTCTATAGACGGAAATTTTTCCATCAATTCTTTACTTGCTTCAATGAAATCTTCGTTAGAAAACGAATAATTTGTGTCTAAAAGCTCATTCATTTCATTAACTCCACCAATAAAAACAGTAGAATAACTAACTAATTCAGATAAAACTTCTCTTGGGTTTCCTCCCCATTTCCACAAACCACTTCTATACGTTGGATCAGCAGAAATAGACATTCCTTTTTTTTGCGCAAGAATTAATCCCTCTTTTAAAGTTTCATAACCTCCTTTACAAAGTGCAGGTGTAATACCTGTCCAATGAAACCATTTCCCTTTTTTTAAAGCCTTTTCCCAATCTACCATTTCTGGTTGAATTTCAGAGAAAGAAGAATGAGATCTATTGTAAGAAATAGAACTTGGTCTCATTACTGCACCTACTTCTAAAAAATAAACACCTAAAGGTCTATTTGATCGCACAATTGCAGAAGTACTAACATCAAACTTTCTTAGATAAGAAATAGCTGTGTCTCCTATAAAATCATTAGAAATAACGGATATATGCTTCACATCACCACCGAAATTTGCAATAGAAATTCCTACGTTTAATTCTGTACCTCCAAAATAAAATTCAACATTGTTAGATTGGATAAATTTTTTGTTACCACGTGGTGAAATCCTCATTAAAACTTCGCCAAAAGTAATTATCTGATTCATATGAAATTGTTTTGTAAAACAAATATACTTTATAAAAAATCATTAAATAAATGTTTTATTATTAAAAATTTATATTATTTTATAAAGATGTAATAAAATTGATAGTTTTTTTATTAAAAACTTCTGGTTGGTCTACATTTACTACGTGTCCGCAATTATCAACAACAAATAACGAAGAAGTAATATGCTTAGAAACAATATTTTGTATAGAAGGTAAAAACAAATGATCTTCTGCACCCATAATATATAAAGTTGGTATTTTTATGTCTTTTGCTCTAAAAAACCTTAGAAGCGGATTTATTTCTGATGTTAACTTAAACCAACGTAAAAACTCTTTTTGATATAATTTTTTTGCTTCGTTTACAAACAAAGATCTAGACTTTTTATGATTTTTCTTAGGCATTATTATAAAAGCAAAAAGCTTATAAAGTAACATATACGGCACAACAGATTTAAAAATATTACCCACTTTCATTAATACTTGAGAACGAAAGTTCATTTTTATAATTGCGCCTCCCATTATCATACTTTGTACTAAGTCTGCTCTTTTTTCTGCTAAATTTCTAATTAAAATTGTACCTAAAGAAATACCTATAAAGTGCGATTTTTTAATTTTTAAATGATCTATAACCTCAACAATATCATGCGTAATAGAATCAAAAGTATATTTTGTTTTAAACGTGTCTTTTAATTTTGGCTTACTATTGCCATGACCTCTTAAATCTAAAATTAAAACATTAAAATGTTTTTTAAAATCTCTTACTTGCTTATACCAAATAGAACTGCTACCTCCTGCTCCATGAACAAACGTAACCCATTCTTTAGAAGTTGCATGCGGATATGAATAGTAATTTAACAAAATATATATAAAATTAGAATGCTAAAATAGTACAATTAATTTTGATTGTTTTTTTCACCTTTTATTGTCCTTATATAATTTAAAATAATCTACATAAAAACAAAAAAAGGCGAACATTTCTGCTCGCCAATCATCATTTGAATTAAAAAAATTATTCTACTATTAAAGTATATTGTGGTGTTGGGTTTAAAGGACAGAAATACACATATTCTCCTTTTTTAAGTGCTACTTTTTTAGAAGTTTCTTTGGTGTTATTTTTTACTTGTGCAGTAACATATGCATTTTTAATGTGTGCTTTTACATCTGCTTTTGGCGCTAAAACAAAACCTACATTATGACCAACATTGTTGTTTGCAACTTCAAAAATATAAGTTCCTTCAGATAATGTAATTTGTTTCTGAGTAAACTCTCCTTTTGTTTGTTCTAAAGAAACTGTTTTTACTTCTTGTGCATTTGTGTTAAATGCAAAACCTAATACTAAAACTACTACTGCTACTAATTTTCTCATAATTTCTAATGTTTAATTTATGTACTATTTGTTAATTATATTGTTGCTATTTCTAATGATTGTGCTACCGGAAAATCTACAGGAACTTCTGTTGTTTTATGAAAATAGTTGGTAATTGTAATTTCGCCAATTAATAAAATTGCATCTGCTAAACTTCCTTTTGTATAACCTGCTGCATAAAAGTTTTCTACAGTTTCTGCTGTTGCAGCTCCTCTATTAATAGCTACAGATTTTGCAAATTTTGATAAAGCATCTAGTTTTGAATCAAAAGAAGCATTTCCTGTTCTTAATTCTAAAATTTGATCTTCTGTAAAGCCATTCATTTTACCAATTGCCGTGTGTGCAGATAAACAATAAACACATTCGTTTACTTGACTTACCGCTAAATTGATTACTTCTTTTTCTTTGGCAGAAAAACTTGTTTTACCTTGTCCTATTGCTAAAAAGTTACCTAATGCAGTTTCACTGTGTGCAAAAGAGGCATATAAGTTGGGTACAAAACCTAATCCTTTTTCTAATTGATTAAAGATTGCTTGATTATTTTCTGATACTTCGTTTTTTGTTGGTACGTTAAATGTGCTCATAATTTCTATTTTTCTAGTGCTAAACTTGTTTCAGCATCTTGTAATTATTACTATTTTTAAATCTTATTTTTTATTACGCTTTTAATTCGCAAAATTGTTGTTCTGGATGTTGTTCATCATATGTTTGATATCCCCAGCAATTTGGGCAATGTGCGTTTTCTATTGTTTTCATAATTGATAATTTTTACTTGTTATTGTTTGATACTGCAAAGATGCAACCGATAGTGACTTCAAAAATTGGACAAAAGTTCCTTTGATTTGGACTCTTTAAAAAGTTGCTTTTTTTTTGATGATTGCAGTACTTATTTTAGTCTATCTATTTTACTTCTTAAATTTCTTTCTGTAATTAAACCTGTATGTCTATCTTTAGGTTCTCCGTTTTTAAAGAAAATAAGAGTTGGTATATTTCTTACATTAAATTTTGCAGCTAATTCTGGATATTCATCAACATTTATTTTTTTGATGGTTACATCATCTTTTAATTCGTCTGCTAATTTGTGTATTGTTGGCAATAAAGTTTGACAAGGTCCACACCATTCTGCATAAAAATCGAACAATACATTACTGTTATTTTCTAAGATATTTTTTACGTTTATTTGATCTAATTGAATTTCCATTTTTTCTTATTTTTTAGTTGCTGCTAACGCAGGATGAATAATTTATTATTGTGTTGTTCTTGTTACACACTACAAAGATGCAACCCAAACACAAGTTTAAAAATGGACAAAAGTTCCTACTGTTTGGACAAGAAAAAAATAGTTGGCAAATAAGCACGCGTGAAGGATAAAGCAAGTTGTTTGAGCTCTTTTTTACTGTTAGTTTGAGTGAATTTGTGAAGGATGAACAAATTTGTATCGAAAACAAAGTAAAAAAAGCGAGTTGCGAAAGCCTGACCTGAAAGGGCACGCCCAAGTAAATTAAAAAAATATTGAGTGAAGCTAGAACAATAAACCACAGACTTGTCATTTCGACAATAGGAGAAATCTCATAACAGTGATAATACAAGACCAACCAAACTTTATGAGATTTCTCTCAAAAGGTCGAAATGACAAAGCTGGATGAAAAAAAACGAAATGAACACTGTTAATTAGTATTTAAGAGAAATCTTATAATGAAGTTGAGGTGAAATATAAACAGCTAATACTCCTTTTTAAACTGAAGTGGCGATTTTAAAATTGCTTTGGTAAAGAAGCGTGTAAAATACGCAGGATCGTTAAAACCAAGATCGAAAGCAATTTCTTTTACCGTTTTATCTGTGTAAATAAGCAAGCGTTTTGCTTCTAACAAAATACGATTTTTAATAAAATCTGAGGGTGTTTTTGCGCCTAATTTCTGAAAGTGTTTGGTAATCGATTTTGGCGAAAGGCCTAATCTATTTGCGTAATCGGTTACAGCGTGCATGGTTTTAAAATTCTGTTCTACCAACAAACTAAAATCTTTAAAAAGACGGGTTTCTGTGTCTTCTTTTATAACATGATTTTCTTTTTTTACACGAACTGCAGAAATAATAAATTGTTTTAAATACGATTGTAACATATCGTATTGCGCGGTTTCGTTTTGCTGGAATTCTTCGATTAAACTTTCTAAAATAAAATTGAGTTTTACCGTGTCTTTTTTACAAGGTTTCACAAACGGAGTTTCGTAAATATTGTTGAATAGAATTCCGTTACACGCCACTTCTGTATCGTGGGTTTGTATGCAGTAAAAATCTCTTACAAAGGTAAGTTTATAGGCAGTTTTTATTTGCTCGGAATCTACAGTAAAAACTTGTCCTGGTGATAAAAAAAACAACACATTATCTTCAAAAGTATAGCTTTCAAAATCGATGTTATAGGTTCCTTTTCCTTCTTGAATCCAATAAATAGAATACGCATTTTGTTGTACAGAATGGTCTATAGTACACGCTTTTTCAAACTGTACAGTGCTTACGGAAAAGGTTTCTTTAAAGGAATATTTTACAATGTCTTGTACTGCCAATTTTTATGTTGTTTTGTTTGTTGGTCGTAAAAAATTGTGGAAACTTATCTTAATAATTTATTTTGTTTATAAACTCATTTTAAAATAACTTCGCTATTGTCGATTATAAGTCATTAAAACAACACATAATCGTCTTAACTTAGGCACAAGCTAAGAAAAATATCTCACTAAAATAGAAAATGTGAAGTCTGAAATAAAAACATACAACTCAGAAGATTTCAGAAAAGAATACTTCAACGCAAGTCCGGAACTTAATAAGCTTTTTGAAAAGAGTGTTGAAGATTTTTTTTGTTTAAAAATTGAAGAACTAATTGAAAGAGTTTTTAAACCAATACCTCCTTCAAGGGAAGAAAGTCACACTTTTATTTTTGTCACAGAAGGCTCATATAAAACTAAAATTGGATTTAAAGAATATACAATCTTACCCAACAATATCTTAGTTATACAAGCAGGTGCCGTATTTTCAACAGAAGATATTTCTAAAAATGTTAAAGGCTATACCTGTCATTTTCATCCTGATATACTTGTTAGAGAGTTTGGAAATCGTTCGTTAGTTACTGATTTCCATTTTTTAAATAACGGTAATTATCCAATTGTTCAAATCGATCAAAATTCAAAGAATACCATTGTCAATGTATTTGAAAGGTTAGCTACCGAATTTAAAAGAAATGAAAAAACCAATCCTGATATTGTTCACGCTTACCTTTATGCATTATTAACAGAATTGAAAACCTTTTACGGATTAAAAAATCACCCTGAGCAGAATGCACCTTATCACATTACCGCCCAATTTAGAATTCTAGCAAATGAAAAGGCAAAGGATAATCTAAAGGTAGCTGACTTTGCAAAACTGATGAACATAAGTCCCAACCACTTAAACAAATCAGTAAGAGCAATCACTTCTAAATCTGCATCCGAAATTATCAATGAAATTAAACTCATAGAAATTAAATACCTGCTCTATCAATCTAAGTTATCTATTAGTGAAATATCTTATGAAATGGGATATTTAGATGTATCCTATTTTATACGGTTTTTTAAAAAAAGTGAAGGTGTTTCACCTAAGGCTTTTAGAATTTTGATTGAAAAGTCCTAACAACGGAATAAATACTTCTATTTAAAACATAGCGTAACCTACGATCTTTGCAACAATAAAATTAAAGGTTATGTATTCTACCGTTCTTGTATTGCATTCACTCTTCAGGTGGTTGGTCATTCTGTCTTTATGCTATGCAATTTTTAGAGCGTACAAAGGGTTTCGTTCTCAATCCAACTTTACAAAAATAGATGATAAAGTACGTCATTACACAGCAACAATAGCTCATATTCAGCTTAGTTTGGGTATACTTGTATATATCAAAAGTCCTATTGTAAACTATTACTTTTCAGATTTTAAAAACTTAATCCATAATTGGAATTTGACATTTTTTGGACTGTTTCATTTTTTTCTGATGATTTCTGCAATTGTTATTGTTACGATAGGTTCAGCAAAAGCAAAACGAAAGAAAACAGATCTGGAAAAATTCAAAACAATGTTAACTTACTTTTTAGTTGCATTAATTATAATCTTTGTTGCAATTCCTTGGCCATTTTCTCCTTTGGCTATTAGACCACTTTTAAGAACATTTTAAATGAAACAATTTTTCAATTCAAGTTTAGGCAGATTGCGTTTGCTCGCATTTTTAGAAGGCTTTTCCTTGTTAATCTTAGTTTTTGTGTCAATACCGCTCAAAAGCATATACGGAATAACCTCAATATCTTCAGTTTTAGGTTCAATTCACGGTTTATTGTTCTTATTATTCATCTTTAACACCATAAGTGTAGGTACAGAGTACAATTGGAAATTTAAAACCACCACCTGGAAAGTGTTAATTGCATGCCTTATACCATTTGGAACTTTTTATATTGATTATAAAATTTTAAGTAAATTATGAAAACAGTTTATATAATAATCAGTGTTTTTCTCGCAGTTATAATGTTGTTCTTTGTCTTCAATAGAATTTATCGCTACAATACTATAGACAAAGGTTTAAGAAAAAAGATTACAAAAGGTGCTATTATTCTTGATGTGAGAACAGTTAGTGAATATAGAAAAAGTCATATTGAAGGTTCGATAAATATTTCTTTGGGGACAATGAGAGAACGTTATATTGAATTAGATTCAACCAAAACATATATTACATATTGCTCACACGGATTGAGTAGTGTGGAGGTAAAAAACATTTTAAAAGATAAAGGTTTTAAAAAAGTTTTTAATGGTGGTTCGATGTCTGACTTAGAGACCATAATTGAAAAAATATAGCTTGAAGGAATGATTTATGTATTTAAAACCTCTGTAAATACTGAAATAGAAATTCAGGAGTTAAAACCATATATTGACAAACTTTTTCCATTTTCAAAATGGAATTTTGACCTTGAGGATTGTGACCATATTTTTAGAATTGAGATGAAGGAAAGTATCCCTAATTTAATTATTTTCTTATTCAAAGTATTCGATTTTCATTGCGAGGAATTAGAATAAATCCAGTGGGTAACAATGTATTTAATTTATTACTTTCCAGCTTACTTACAAAATCCTAGCAGATTTTCTATTCGGTTTTTATTTGCTCTGAATCTACCGTAAAAACTTGTCCTGATGATAAAAAAAACAGCACATTATCTTCAAAAGTATAGCTTTCAAAATCGATGTTATAGGTTCCTTTTCCTTCTTGAATCCAATAAATAGAATAGACATTTTGTTGTACAGAATGCTCTATAGTACAAGCTTTTTCAAAAGCTACGGTACTTACAGAAAAAGTGTCTTTAAAAGAATACTTGGTAATGTCTTGTACTGCCAATTTTTATACTGTTTTGTTTGTTGGTCGTAAAAAATTGTGGAAACTTATCTTAATAATTTATTTTGTTCATAAACTCATTTTAGAATAACTTCGCTAACACCGATTTTAAGTCATAGAAAATAAAATCGTCTTAAATTATGTGTCATTAAAAAAATACGAAATCTAATTTGAAAGACCTCTATAATTTTCTTAATACTATTTCTCCTATTCAAGAAAATACTTGGAATGAAATAAAAAATCTTTTTACAGAGCATTCATTAAAAAAAGGTGAGTTTTTTTTAAAAGAAGGTGAAGTAGCTAAAAACTTTGGTTTTCTTAAACAAGGTGTTGTTAGAGCATTCTATCGTAATAATGAAGGAGTAGAATATAACAAACATTTCTTCACGAAAAACAATATGATCGGTGGTTATTCTTCTTTGGTTACACAACTACCTAATACTATAAATCAGCAAGCATTAACTGATTGTGATTTACTAATAGGAAACTATAGAAAATTAACTGATTTATTAGATAAACATCAAGATTTAGAAAGACTTTTAAGAAAAATTGCTGAAAACTATTTTGTTGACAAAGAAAAAAGAGAAGTAGAAATTGTATTGTTAGAAGCAAACAAACGATATGCTATTTTTCAAAAAGAACATCCTCAATTAGAACAATTAATTCCTCAATATCATATTGCCTCATACCTTGGTATAACACCAACACAACTAAGTCGAATTAGAACCAAAAATAACAAGAGCTAATTTTATCGACATATGTAAATGTATACAAATCTTATGTGTACTTCCTTTGTATCATAATTAAACCACTAAAATAATGATAGGAAAAATAATGTCGTTTGCAATATTGTCAATATTGTTTTCGTGCACGAAATCAGAAAACTTAAACACTCAAAAAAATAATAGTATGGCTCAAGAAAAAAACAGTTTTATTAATCCAAAAGGATTATTCAATCCTAAATACAATGGCTTCTCTCATGTTGTTAAAGTTCCAGCAGGGAAAGAAATGTATTATTTCTCAGGTCAATGGGCTTCAAATATAGAAGGTAAATTGGTTTCAGAAGATTTTGAAGAACAAGTTAAACAGACTGTTTCTAATGTTAAAACAGCACTAGAAACGGCCGGATTATCATTAGATGATGTGGTGAAACAAACTGTTTATATTGTAGATTTTACACTCGAAAAAAAACAGATTCTTATAGATGTAGCATCTAAAGAATGGAGAGTAAAAGACTTTCCTGCCAGTACAATTGTCCCTCTACCTTTATTAGCTACGGCACCAAATTGCCAGATAGAAATCGAAATTATCGCAGCTAAATAATCTTAAAATGAAAAAACTAATTTTAATTATAACAATTACAATGATTACGAACACTTCACTTTCAGCTCAAAACAAAAAAATTCTTTTTGTTTTGAGCGCAGCAGACACTTTAGAACTGAATAAAGGACAAAAACTACGACAAACAGGAGTCTTTTTAAATGAATTTTATTTGGCATATAAATCTGTTTCTGAAAATGGGTATAGTGTGGAATTTGCCACACCAAATGGTATTGTAGCAACGATTGATGAAGAAAGTATTAACAATAAATATTGGAAAGAACTATTAGAAGTTAAGAATGAAGCCGTAGCATTTATAGAAAAAGACAGTTTATATAATAATCCCATTACACTTGAAAATGCAATTGAAAACCAAAGTAATTATGTAGGAATTATTATTCCGGGTGGACAAGGTTTAATGATAGATTTAATAGAAGATAAAAATATTCCTATTCTTTTAAAACATTTTGCAAGAGCAAACAAACCAACTGGACTTATTTGTCACGCTCCTATCCTTATTTTGACAATTACAGAAGAAGAAAACCCATACCTTGGATATAAAGTTAATGCTGTATCACCTTTTGAAGAATTTGTAATTGAAAAATTTATAATGAAAGGAAAACCAAAAAACAGGAAAATAGCCAAACAACTAAGAAAATTAGGGTTGAAATACAGAAGCGGTTTGCCAAAAGCTAGCTTTGCTATAAAGGATAGATATTTGGTTACGAGTCAGAATCCATTTTCAAGTAGCGCTTTTAACATCCTTTATTTAGAAGCGTTAACAGGATATTTAGAAACAATGAAAAGATAAAGCGCCACATAATAATATATAAAATAGCGGTTTAGGCGTGATGCCTTAAACCGTTTTTTCTTTTAATTAATTATCTTACCTATCGAAAATCAGGTGAGTTAAATCCGCTACTTTTTATATACTAATTGTTAGCAAACTTTCCTCAAATTCAACCCAATAAAAACCAACAAGGCAGGAATTACCCAACCCAAACTGTGTTCTGCTAAAGGAATAATGCTTTTAATTCCGGTTAAATTTTCTCTTGGAATAATAAATCCTAAAAAATCTGGAATACTAAAAATAAACGTAACAATTACAACTCCTCTAAAAACCAATTTAGAAGCGTATTTTTCTGGCACAACATTTAGTAAAATCAATACAATAGTTATTGGATACACAAACATTAATGCTGGCACAGCAACATCTATAATAAAACCAACATTATAACTACCAACAATAATTCCTACAATTGAGCCAGTTGTAGCTGTAATTATATAGGCAATTTTAGAATCGTTGCAAATTCCTTTTATATAATCTGCTGTTCCTGTAACAATACCAACAGCCGTTGTAAAACAAGCCAAAGCTACCAAAACACTTAAAAATGTGGTGCCCAAGTTTCCTAAAGTTTGTGTGCTTAAACCTGATAAAACTTCGATTCTAGAAGCATTTTCTGCAAAAGTTGAAGAGAATAAAGAACCACTTAAAATTAAGCCTCCGTAAATTAATAACAAACCAACTCCAGAGATAATTCCTGCTTTGGTAACCAACTCTTTTTTAGCATTAAAAGTAGTGTGACCGCGCAAGTCTAAAGAAATAATAATTACCGCACCAACAACAACACCAGCAATGGCATCAAAAGTTTGATATCCTTCTAAAACTCCATCTATAAAAGGATTTTTAAAGGTTGATGGATTTACAGTTCCTGGAGAAGTAAATGTAGCAATTGCAATAATAACTAATAGAATTGTAACTATAATTGGCGTTAAAAATTTACCGATTAAACTGATAATTTTTGAACGATTTACCGCAAAAATAAACACCAAACTAAAGTAAATAATACTTGTTAAAATTGGCGGTGTATCAAAAAACGGCTGAATTGCCATTTCATGTGTAACTGCTGCAGTTCTTGGACCTGGAATTGCAGCTGCAATAATGTATATTAAAAAACAAAAGATGGTGCTAAAAACCGGAGAAACTTTTTTACCAAAATCGTACAAAGTACCTTGTAATCTTGCGTGTGCAAAAATGGAAAAAATAGGAATCACGATTGCGGTTAAAATAAAACCTAAAACAACAATCCACCAATCTGCACCCGATTTACCCCCTAAAGTTGGCGGTAAAATTAAATTTCCTGCTCCAAAAAAAAGCGAAAAAAGTGCAAAACCCGCTATCCAAATTTCTTTTGTTTTGTTCAAATTAGTTTACTTTTTTAAGATCTAAATCATGAAAATCGAAACTAAAATCTGTAATTGGTGCTATAAATTTCATTTTTGCACCAGTAGCATTTCCTGTTTCATCAAAAGAAAATTGTACAAAAACATCCGCATCATAACTTCTGTTGTTCCATTTTGCAACATAAGTTGTTTGGTTATATGGCAACAACTCACCAACTAAGGTAGAAGAACGTTCGCTTTTTATAGTGTATTTAGTTCCGTTATGAGTAATAATGATATTTCCAAACCAATCATCTTTATAAGTACCCACAATCTGTTTTGGATTTGGCAAACTTTTATCAGCTTTAGCTAATGCAACTTTACTAAAAACACTTGCTTTTATACTATCATTATATTTTAAAAAATTGGCGTTTTTTGTTCCGTAATCTTTTAGCCAATCTCTATTTTTATATCCTAAATAAGCATCTTTAATGGTATTTGTAATGGTGTTAAAAGCGTTTCCATTCATTTGATTTGTTAACACAATAATCCCTAAATCTAAATCTGGAATCATCGTAAATTGCGTTACGGTACCAATTAATCCTCCTGTATGATATACTTGTTTGTGTCCGCCTTTTACATCCGTTAAAAACCAACCTAAACCGTAACCTCTAAAATTTGAATTATAAGGATCGTTTTTAGCCACTTTTAAAGGCGTTTGTAACTGCCAAAGTTCATGAAATTGAGTTTCACTTAACAAACGTTTTCCATTTTTAGTAACGGCATCATTCATTAAAAAGTTGGCCCAAGTAAGCATGTCATTTACGTTACTCATAATTCCGCCAGCTGCGTTTGCTGTTTCGCTCCAATCATGCGGAATTTGAATTACT
Source organism: Polaribacter sp. Asnod1-A03 (assembly GCF_045063585.1). NCBI lineage: Bacteria > Pseudomonadati > Bacteroidota > Flavobacteriia > Flavobacteriales > Flavobacteriaceae > Polaribacter > Polaribacter sp. Asnod1-A03. The sequence continues at coordinate 3,251,218 of NZ_JBEFOE010000009.1, forward strand.
TTTCCGTCTGCTCTTGTATGCGCATCAATAATATTTGTTCTGTTTGTAACTCTGTTGTAAGATGCTTTACTACTCGTCATTCCAACAGGTTTCATAATTTTAGTTTCAATAAATTCTTCCCAAGAAAGTCCGCTAACACGTTTTAAAACTTCACCCGCAATAATAAACATGTTGTTATTATATTTAAAATCGGTTCTAAATTTACTTTGAGGCGCTAAATATTTTACATTATTGATAACATCTCTTACCGTAAAATCATTTCCTTCAGGAAAAAACATTAAATCGCCAGAACCTAAACCCAAACCACTTCTGTGTGTAACCAAATCTCTAACCGTAAAATTTTCTGTTACCCAAGCATCGTGCATTTGAAATTCTGGAATGTATTTTCTTACTTTATCATCCCAATTTAATTTTCCTGCATTTACCATCATTGCCAAAGCAAAACAGGTAAAACCCTTACTATTAGAAGCAACACCAACCAAAGTATTGTCATTCATGTCTTTTTTGTTGGATAAAGAACGAACTCCGTGACCTTTCGCATACACGATTTCTCCGTCTTTTAAAATTCCTACAGAAATACCCGGAACATCAAAAGTTGACAACGTTTCTTTTACTAAATGATCGAGTTTCTTTTCTGATATTTGTGCATGTAAATTTGATGAAATAACGAAAAGGACAAGAAGTGTTACTTTTTTAAAAAACATAAGATGTATTGTGTTGAATTTACACCAAATATAGTAAATACTTTATCATATTTTAGATTTCAAAAAACGAATCAAACAGTATCTTTGTTCGCATGATTTTAAATTACAAAAACGCTAATATTTTTTATACAGATCAAGGAAAAGGAACTGCAATTATTCTAATTCATGGTTTTTTAGAAAATGCCTCCATGTGGGATAAAATTACTCCAGAATTAATTAAGAGAAACAGAGTAATTACTTTGGATTTGTTAGGTCATGGACAGTCTGATTGTTTGGGCTACATCCATTCTATGGAATTATTTTCTGAAACAATTAATTTTGTCTTAAAGAATTTAAAAATTAGAAAATATATTTTGGTTGGCCATTCTTTAGGAGGGTATATTTCTTTATCTATTTCCAAAATTAATTCTAATAATATAAAGGGTTTGTGCTTATTAAATTCAACTTCTTATAAAGATTCTGAAGAACGTAAAAAAATAAGAATTAGAGCAAATAAATTAGTTCAAAATAATTTTGAAAATATGGTAAACATGTCTGTTTCAAATTTGTTTTACCAAAAAAATTCAGCAAAATTTAAAGAGGAAATTTCCAAAGTAAAAACCGAAGCACTAAAAACTTCTTTACAAGGTTATATTGCAGCACAAGAAGGTATGAAAAACCGCCCAGATTCAACCTTTTTTTTAAAAAATAGTACTTTTAAAAAATTATTAATTATTGGCGAAAAAGATCCGGTTTTAAACTATCAAAATTCTATTAAAGAAGCCAAAGAAACTAATTCTGATTTTGTTGTTTTACCTTGCGGACATATGACGCACATAGAAAACAAAGACGAATTAATTACCATTTTAAAAGATTTTGTAAAAAAGTGCTAAAATAAACTTTATAAAACCAAAAAGCGCAAATTTAAAACTTGCGCCTTTTCACCTTTTATAAAATATCTTTATTCTCCTTTTAAAGGATTCCAGCCTTGTGCTTTTAATTCCATTTCTTGACCAGATCTTGTAACTAAACTTAAACCTTGGTTTTCTGGAGTAACATGACCGATAACAGAAAAATTAGGATTCCCTTTTATTTTATCAAAATCTGCAATTGGTAATGTAAAAAGTAATTCGTAATCTTCTCCTCCACTTAAAGCAATCATCGTAGAATCCATATCAAATTCTTCTGATGTAGAAATTACTTGAGGATCTAAAGGCAATTTATCTTCATAAATTTTACAACCAACTTTACTCTGTGTACAAATATGAAAAAGTTCTGATGAAAGTCCATCAGAAATATCAATCATAGAAGTTGGTTTTACCTCTAACTCTTTTAACAAACCAGCAATATCTTTACGTGCTTCAGGTTTTAATTGACGTTCAATTAAATACGTGTAATTATCTAAATCTGGTTGATTATTTGGGTCTACTTTAAAAACTTGTTTTTCTCTTTCTAAAACCTGTAAACCTAAATAAGCAGCTCCTAAATCTCCAGAAACCACAATTAAATCAGTTTCTTTTGCGGTGTTTCTATAAACAGCTTCTCCTTTATCAACCTTACCAATAGCAGTTACAGAAATTAAAATTCCTTTGGTTGATGAAGTCGTGTCTCCACCAATTAAATCTACATTGTAAGTTTCACAAGCTAACTGAATTCCGGCATACAATTCTTCAATTGCTTCTAAAGGAAAACGATTAGAAACTGCAATAGAAACGGTAATTTGTTCTGCAACTCCATTCATTGCATACACATCCGATAAATTAACCATTACGGCTTTGTAACCTAAATGCTTTAACGGCATATAACTTAAATCAAAATGCACTCCTTCTACCAACAAATCTGTAGTTACTAAAGTTTGTTTTTCTGATGCATCTAAAACCGCAGCATCATCTCCAACAGCTTTAATTGTAGATGGATTATTGATTTTAAAATATTGTGTAATATGATTGATTAAACCAAACTCACCTAGTTGGGCTAACGATGTTTTTTCTGTATTCTTATCTTCTAACATTTTGCAAAGATAGTTACATTCTAAAAAAGGACAGAATTACTTTTACATCGATATTTAATTATTTTGTCTTTTTAATGGTATTTTTGAGAATCTATCTTTCTAAGCATGAATCAATTTACCACAACGCTACTTGTTTTTTTAATTGGTTTTTTATCCATAAAGGCTCAAAAAACAACACTTATTTCTGAAGCAGAAGCAAAATCGGCTTCTAAAAAAATGGAGTTTAAAGCAAATTCTAATACTTCTAATTACGACATTTCCTATCATAAATTAGAGTTTTCTGTAGATCCTGCAATCGCATCAATATCCGGAAAAGTAACCACAACTTTTACCGCTTTACAAAATATGAATACTGTTATTTTTGATTTGGATGATAATATGACGGTAAGTAATGTTACTCAAAACAACAATACTTTAGCGTTTACTCAAAATTCTGATGACGAATTAATCATCACACTACAAAACACTATAAATAGCAATGAATCTACTTCTGTTACCATCACTTACAGTGGAAACCCAACAAGCAACGGTTTTGGTTCTTTTGAAGTAAATACACATAACGGAACACCTGTTCTTTGGACTCTTTCTGAGCCATACGGAGCTTTAGGTTGGTGGCCTTGCAAACAAGATTTGAATGATAAAATTGATGCCATTGATGTATACATAACTGCTCCAGAAACATACACTTCGGTTTCTAACGGATTAGAACAAAGTGCAACAATTAATAACGGAAAAAAGACAACACATTTTAAACATCAATATCCAATTCCGGCTTATTTAATTGCCATTGCAGTTACCAATTACGAAACTTATTCTCACTCAGTTTCTAATAACGGAAATCCGTTTCCGATTGTAAATTATGTGTATCCAGAAGATATAACTTACGCAAAAAACAGCACAGAAATTACGGTTGATATTATGAATAATTTTATCAACCTTTTTGGCAATTATCCGTTTGATAATGAAAAATACGGACATGCTCAATTTGGTTGGGGAGGCGGAATGGAACATACAACTGTTTCTTTTATGGGAAGTTTTAATAGAGATTTAATTGCACACGAATTAGCACACCAATGGTTTGGCAATAAAGTTACCTGCGGAAGCTGGAAAGATATTTGGTTAAACGAAGGTTTTGCAACTTATCTTACGGGTTTAACTGTAGAAAATTTAGATGGCGATGACGCTTTTAAAAACTGGCGTTACAATAAAATTAATTCCATTACCACTTCTACAAATGGTGCGGTTTATCTTTCTGATGCTGATACCACAAGTGTTAGCAGAATTTTTAATAGCAGATTAAGTTATAATAAAGGATCAATGGTTTTACACATGTTGCGTAAAAAACTAGGTGATGTTGCTTTTTTTAAAGGATTAAAAAATTATCTTTCTGATGAAAATCTAGCGTATGGCTATGCAAAAACGCCAGATTTAATTGTACATTTAGAAACAGAAAGTAATCTTAATTTAACTGAATTTTTTAATGATTGGATTTACAACGAAGGTTACCCAAGTTATAATTTAAATTGGTATCAAACAGAAACAAATTCGGTAAATATTACTTTAAATCAAACTCAAAGTGATGCCTCTGTTTCGTTTTTTGAAGCCAATGTTCCTATCCGTCTAAACGGAACAAACGGAGAAATTTTAGATTTAATTTTAGACAATACACAAAATGAACAAACTTTTACTGAAGACGTTTCTTTTACAGTAGATTCTGTTGATTTTGATCCTGATTCTCATTTAATATCTAAAAATAATAGCTCAACTTTAAACACTCCTGCCAATCATACTTCTGATTTTTTAACCATTTATCCAAATCCTGTTGATGATATTCTTAGTATAAATACTGTAAACACAACAACAATCCATAAAGTAAAAGTTTACAATTTGTTAAGCCAAAAAATGTTAGAGTCTACAAAAAATGAAGTAAATTTATCAGAATTAAATAAAGGAGTATACATAGTTACTGTAGAAACTTCTTCTGGAATTTTTCGTAAAAAAATTATCAAAAATTGATATTCTATCAACTTAAAAAACATCATCAATAAAACTAATTAATCTATTAACTATCATAATGAAAGTTTACTGAATTTATACGACTTATATCGTATATTTGCACACAATTTAGATTTAATCTATTATAAAATTATGATAAAAGTTTCAGACACAGCAAAAAAGAAAGTCATAGAACTAATGACTGATGACGGCTTTAACGCAGCAACCGATTTTGTTCGCGTTGGCGTAAAAAGTGGAGGTTGTTCAGGTTTGTCATATGATTTAACTTTTGATAATAAAAAAGAAGAAAACGATAAAGTTTTTGAAGAAAATGATGTAAAAATCATTGTAGATAAAAAAAGTTTTTTATACTTAGTAGGAACAACATTAGAATATTCTGGAGGTTTAAACGGAAAAGGTTTTGTTTTTAACAACCCAAATGCCAACAGAACTTGTGGATGTGGAGAATCATTTTCACTTTAAAAATTAGACAAACATGTCAAAGTATACAGAAGAAGATTTAGAACAAGAATTAAAAACCAAAGAATACGAATATGGTTTTTATACAGATATAGAAAGTGAAACCTTTGCAAAAGGGTTAAATGAAGACGTAGTTCGTGCAATTTCTAAAAAGAAAAATGAGCCACAATGGATGACCGATTGGCGTATTGAAGCTTTTAGAGTTTGGGAAAAAATGGAAGAACCAGATTGGGCAAATGTAAATTACCCAAAACCAAATTTTCAAGAAATAGCATATTACTCTGCTCCTAAAAAGAAGCCAACATTAAATTCTTTAGACGAAGTAGATCCAGATTTATTAGAAACTTTTAAGAAATTAGGAATTTCTATCGATGAACAAAAAAAACTAGCCAATGTTGCGGTTGATATTGTAATGGATTCTGTTTCTGTAGCCACTACTTTTAAGAAAACATTGGGTGAAAAAGGTATTATTTTTATGCCAATTTCAGAAGCAATTCAAGAACATCCAGAATTGGTTAAAAAATATTTAGGAACTGTTGTACCAACTTCAGATAATTTTTATGCAGCATTAAATTCAGCTGTTTTTTCTGATGGATCTTTCTGCTACATTCCTAAAGGTGTACGTTGTCCAATGGAATTATCAACCTACTTTAGAATTAATGAAGGAGGAACTGGTCAGTTTGAAAGAACATTAGTTGTTGCAGATAAAGGTAGTTATGTTTCTTATTTAGAAGGATGTACAGCGCCACAAAGAGATGAAAATCAATTACACGCTGCCGTTGTAGAATTAATTGCAATGGACGATGCAGAAATTAAATATTCTACGGTTCAAAACTGGTTTCCTGGTGATGAAAACGGAAAAGGTGGTGTTTTTAATTTTGTAACCAAAAGAGGTTTGTGCGAAACAAATGCAAAAATTTCTTGGACACAAGTAGAAACAGGTTCTGCGGTAACTTGGAAATATCCTTCTTGTATTTTAAAAGGAAACAATTCTGTAGGAGAATTTTATTCAATTGCAGTAACCAATCATTATCAACAAGCAGATACAGGAACTAAGATGATTCATCTTGGTAAAAACACAAAATCTACCATTATTTCTAAAGGTATTTCTGCAGGAAAATCTCAAAACTCGTATAGAGGTTTGGTTCAGATAAATTCTAGAGCAGAAAACGCACGTAACTTTTCTCAGTGTGATTCTCTATTAATGGGTAACGAATGTGGAGCACACACGTTTCCTTATATAGAAGCTAAAAATAAATCGGCACAAATAGAACACGAAGCAACTACAAGTAAAATTGGTGAAGATCAATTGTTTTACTGTAACCAACGTGGTATCGATACAGAAAAAGCAATCGCACTAATTGTAAACGGATTTAGTAAAGAAGTTTTAAATAAATTACCAATGGAGTTTGCTGTGGAAGCTCAAAAATTATTGGAAATTTCTTTAGAAGGTTCTGTAGGATAAAATAAAAATCATGAAAAAAATAATCATATTATTTTTAGGTTTAGCAATTGTAAGTTGTAAAAAAACTGAGAAAAAAGTAGAAGAAACCGCTAAAGCTGATGTAAAATTATATCAATTAGTAGGTGGTTCTATTTTTGTAAAAAAATTAGAAGCTTTTTCTCAAGACACAACATACACTGGGCAAACAAAACAATTTACAGACGCTTATTATGTAATTTCTCATCCAAAAGGAAACTTAATGTGGGATGCTGGTTTGCCAGAACAATTAGTACAACCAGAACCTTTTGATGAACCAAGTGGTGTTTTTAGAATTCAAAGACCAGATTCTTTGGTTAATCAATTAAAAACAATTGGTTTTAAGATTGAAGATTTCAACTATTTTGCCATGTCTCATTCTCATTTTGATCATACAGGACATGCAAATTATATGAAAGATGCCAAATGGATTGTACAAGAAAACGAATACAATGCAAACCTTGGTGATACATTAAAAGCTAAAAATCCTGCGTTAGCAGCATTAAAAAATGTACAAAAAATTAAAGGAGATTATGATGTTTTTGGAGACGGAACGGTAGTTATAAAATATACTCCGGGTCATACAATAGGACATCAATCTTTATATGTTGAAGTTGCTGGTTTAGAAAAACCAGTTTTATTAACAGGAGATTTATATCATTTTGAAGAAAACAGAGCAACAAAAGGGGTGCCTTCATTTAATTATGATGCAAAAGAAACCTTAGAAAGTATGGATAAGTTTGAAACTTTTGCAAAAGAAAAAAATGCAGAAATTATTATTCAACACTCACCAATAGCATACAAAAAATTAGAAGAATTATTAAACAGCTTAGAGCCTAAAGCTTAAAGCAAATAGCATAAAAAAGATGTTAAAAATTAACAATTTACACGCAAATATAGAAGATAAATCAATTTTAAAAGGATTGAATTTAGAAGTTAAAGCAGGTGAAGTACATGCAATAATGGGACCAAATGGTGCCGGAAAAAGTACTTTAGCAAACATTATTGCAGGTAAAGAAGAATACGAAGTTACAGACGGAAATATTGAATTAAATGGTGAAGACATTAGTGAATTAGCACCAGAAGAAAGAGCACATAATGGGGTGTTTTTATCTTTTCAATATCCGGTAGAAATTCCTGGAGTTTCTGTAACAAACTTTATTAAAACGGCTATTAACGAAACTAGAAAAGCAAAAGGTTTAGAAGACATGCCTGCAAAAGACATGTTAAAAATGATTCGCGAAAAATCTGAATTATTAGAAATAGACCGTAAATTTTTATCGCGTTCTTTAAACGAAGGTTTTTCTGGAGGAGAAAAGAAACGTAACGAAATCTTTCAAATGGCAATGTTAGAGCCAAAATTAGCCATCTTAGATGAAACTGATTCTGGTTTAGATATTGATGCTTTGCGTATTGTTGCAAACGGTGTAAACAAGTTAAAATCTAAAGACAACGCAGTAATTGTAATTACACACTACCAACGTTTATTAGATTATATCGTTCCTGATTTTGTGCACGTTTTATACGATGGAAAAATTGTAAAAACTGGTGACGCATCTTTAGCTTTAGAATTAGAAGCAAAAGGATACGATTGGATTAAACAGGAATTAGTTTAGAAGTAAAAAAGTTCCTAAAGTTTATAAAGTTCTTAAAGTTTAAAAGGTTGAGTAATTAACGTTTAAAACTTTTCAACTTTCAACTTTCAAACTAAAAAACAATGGGATTAAAAGATAAATTATTATCATCATACGTAGCTTTTGAAAATGAAGTAGACATCAATTCTGATGTTCATGAAATTAGAACAGAAGCTTTAGAAAATTTTGAAAAGTTAGGTTTTCCAACCAAAAAGTTGGAAGCTTGGAAATACACTTCTTTAAACTCAATTTTAAAAGAAGATTACAGTATTTTTCCTAATAAATGTACTGCAGTAGAATTAGCGGATGTAAAAAAGTATTTTATACACGATATAGACACTTATAAAGTAGTTTTTATTGATGGTAAATACAGTCCGTTTTTATCTGAAACAACACACGATACCATAGACGTTTGTTTAATGTCTGCAGCTTTTTCTAAACCAAAATACAAACCTGTAATAGAAAAGTATTTTAACAAAGTGGCTAAACAAGACAATTTAACGTCTTTAAATACCGCTTTTGCAAAAGAAGGAGCGTACATACATATTCCTAAAAATGTAGAAGTACAAAAACCTATACAAATTATTAATTTTTCTACTTGTGCAGATATTTCTACCATGGTACAGCCAAGAAATTTAATTGTTGTAGAAGAAAATGCACATGTACAAATTATAGAGCGTCATCAAAGTTTAACATCAAACGCAGTTTTATCTAATGCAGTTACAGAAATTTTTGCTGCAAAAAGTGCTACTGTAGATGTTTACAAAATTCAAAATGATAACATAAACGCTTCTTTGGTTGATAATACATATGTAGATCAAAAATCGAATAGTATTGTTTCTGTACACACATTTTCTTTTGGAGGAAATATTACAAGAAACAACTTAAACTTTTATCAAAACGGAGAACATATAGATTCTATTTTAAAAGGAGTTACTATTATTGAAGGAAAACAACATGTAGATCATCATACTTTAGTGCATCATATAGAGCCAAATTGCGAATCTCACCAAGATTACAAAGGTATTTATGACGAGCGTTCTACGGCTGTTTTTAACGGAAAAGTTATTGTAGATAAAGAAGCACAGAAAACAAATGCTTATCAACAAAACAATAATATTTTAGTGAGTGATAAAGCAACGATAAATGCAAAACCTCAACTAGAAATTTTTGCTGATGATGTAAAATGTTCTCACGGTTGTACTATTGGTCAATTAGATGATGATGCTTTATTTTACATGCAACAACGTGGTATTCCTCAAAAAGAAGGTAAAGCTTTATTGATGTTTGCTTTTGCTAATACTGTTTTAGAAAGTGTAAAAATACCCGAAGTTAAATCTAGAATTACAAAGTTAATTGCAGAAAAATTAAACGTAAATATTGGTTTTGATTTGTAAATAAATCATTACTTTTTTAATAAATATAAACCACGCAAATTGCGTGGTTTTTTTGTGTTTAAAAGCAGTTTTATCTATTTAACACTTTCTATAACACCTTTCAAAAAAGTATTTTCATCAAAGTTTTTTAATCCAAAACGTACAATTACCATTTCTTGATCTGGTAAAACGTACACTCTTTGCCCTTGATAACCATCAGCAAAATACATGTTTTTTGGTGCATCTTTAAATTCATTTTCTGTATTTAACCAAAATTGCGCTCCATATGTTCCGTTAGAAGTTGGTGTTGGCGTGGTAATATAATTTACCCAATCTTTTGTAAAAAGCTGTGTTCCGTTCCAATTTCCATTATGTAAGTATAAAAGACCAAACTTTGCCCAATCTCTTGTAATTGCCCAAGAATATGAAGAAGCAACGTAATTTCCGCTTAAATCGGCTTCTAAAAGCATAGAGTTCATTCCTATTTTATCAATAAAATCTGTGTACCAAAAATCTAAATATTCTTGATGTGTTTTAAACTGACTTCTTAAAATTCCTGATAATAAATTACTAGTTCCAGAAGAGTAATTCCAACTTTCATTTGGTTTACCAACCAACTGTTTTTCTTCTTGTATTTTTGTCATATCGCGTTCTAAAAACAACATTTTAGTCGCATCAGAAATTGTGGTATAATTTTCATCCCACTCTAAACCAGAATTCATTTGTAATAAATTATTGATGGTAATGTTTTTTCGTTCATCATTTTGCCAAGAAGTAATTGGTGCTTTATCTAACACATTTATTTTATGCTGATGCTGCATTACGCCAAAAACAGTACTTAACAAACTCTTTGTCATAGACCAACCCAATAATTTTGAATCTTTTGTAAATCCGTCTGCATATTTTTCTAAAACAATTTTATCTTTATAAATAACCAAAACTGCTCTCGTTTTGTTGATAGAATCAAACAAAAAATTGACAGATTTATCTATTTTATCATAATCTAAATTTACGAAAACGGTATCTTTTTGTGGCGCATTTCCATAAGGATACGGTGTTAAATTATCTGGTTTTGCTCTTTTAGGAACTAAATAATCGGCAGTTTCATCTTCAGCGGTCAACGTTAAAACAGATCCTAATCCTTTTCTATAAACCGCTTTTCTAGTTAATAACCCAAAAGCAGAAGAAGTAGCAATTTTATTTTCTATATCAACCTCATCTGAAGCTAAATTAACGGGAGAAAAATTATTATCGGTTGCATCTGTAAACGCTAAACTTCTATCAGCAACAAAAACAGAAGAAGCCATATTTTTAGCAGAATAACCAGACAACATATTCAACTTTGGATAATTATAAATTATTGCTATTAAAACAACTATAAGTAATAGAAGAAGAATTCGTTTAATTGCTTTCATCAGAAAAAGGGTTTAGTTATGTAAAAATAAGAAAATCATATTGGCTTTTTTACAAGTTTAAAAAATCAACCTTTATCTTTGTGTTTTAAAATGATTTTGTATGATAAATGTTGATAAAATTAGAGCAGATTTTCCGATTCTAAAAAGAGTGATTCACGGTAAACCTTTAGTCTATTTTGATAATGCTGCCACTTCTCAAACTCCTCAAGTTGTTATAGATGCCATTGTAGATTATTACAGTAATTACAATGCCAATATTCATAGAGGTGTGCATACATTAAGTCAAGAAGCAACCGATAAGTACGAAGAAGCGCGTATTAAAATTCAGCATCATTTTAATGCAAAAGAAGCTTATGAAATTATTTTAACTTCTGGTACAACCGATAGTATAAATATGGTTGCATCAGGATTTGCTTCACTTCTAAAGAAAGATGATGAAATTATTGTTTCTGCTTTAGAACACCATTCTAATATTGTGCCTTGGCAAATGTTGTGCGAAAAAACAGGAGCTATTTTAAAGGTAATTCCGATGAATGAAGACGGTTCTTTACAAATGGATGTGTATCGTGATTTATTGAATGAAAATACAAAATTGGTGTTTTGTAATCATGTTTCTAATGCATTAGGAACGGTAAATCCGATTAAAGAAATTATTGATGCGGCACACAAAGTAAATGCAGCTATTTTAATTGATGGTGCACAAGCGACACCGCATATTAAACCTGATGTACAAGCTTTAAATGTTGATTTTTATGTAGCTTCTGCTCATAAATTATGTGGACCAACTGGTGTTGGGTTGTTATACGGAAAACAAGAATGGTTAGAAAAATTGCCTCCTTACCAAGGTGGTGGAGAAATGATTGATACGGTAACTTTTGAAAAAACTACCTATGCTGGTTTGCCTCATAAGTTTGAAGCAGGAACACCAAATATTTGTGGAGGAATTGCTTTTGGAGCTGCAATAGACTATATGAATGCTGTTGGTTTTGATAATATTGCTGAATATGAAAATGAGCTTTTAGAATACGGAACACAAGAGTTGTTAAAAATTGAAGGTTTAAAAATTTACGGAACATCCAAAGAAAAAACAGCAGTAATTTCTTTTAATATTGATAAAATTCATCCGTATGATATGGGTTCTATTTTAGATAAATTAGGTATTGCTGTAAGAACTGGTCATCATTGTGCACAACCTATTATGGATTTTTACAAAATACCAGGAACAATTAGAGCTTCTTTTTCTTTTTACAATACCAAAGCAGAAATTGATATTTTAATAGCTGGTGTTAAAAGAGCAGCAATGATGTTGTCTTAAAAATGATTAGATATAATTAAAAAAAAGGTTGAGAATTTAATTCTCAACCTTTTTTAGTTTATAAAACTTTATGTAAAATTACCTCAACGCAGGAGAATAATTTGTTGGATAATCACCTGCCTTTGCCAAACCATTTGTGGCAGATGTAAAATTAGATCCAAACTCAGTATCAATAGCTTCTAAAAATCTATTTGCCATTAACGCATAACCTCTTGCCGTTAAATGTATGCCATCTAAACTTATAAGTCCACCAGTAACTAAATTTGTAGTCATAGTATAATCATCAAAAGCTATACCATCAGAAGCTTCTTGTAAGATCGCTTTAAAATCTACTAAAGCCAAATTATCATTCGCATTTACTGTGGTTTCTATAATAGAATTATAAGCATCAGTAGCTGTTTTAATTTTTAATTGTTCTTCTGGTGTAATTACCCATTTATCTTCTAAAGGTAATGTTACCCCTTCAGCAGAAAATTGTCCCGCTAAAGCCTCTGTAACGAGCGGGTTAATAGCCATTAAACTTTCTACAGAACTTTGGTTTATTTCTCCTATTACAGCGCTACTTGGTAAAACTAATAAATCGTCTTCTGTTGCTGGTCTAGATTGTCCATATTGAGCTCCTAATAACTGCGCCACCAGCGGAGCCGCTTCTGCAGGTAAACCCATAGATTGTACAAACCCAATAAAAGTGGTATTTGAAGAATCTGCTAAAATAGCAGTAATAGTTGTTGATAAATCTGTTAAAGCTTCATCTTTAATTACCACAGAATTGGCACTTGTTGTCGAAAACTCTACTACTCTACTTGTTTCTCCTAATCCATTAAAAATTTGATTTAAAGCTCCATAAACAGTATTTAATGTTGGTATTTGAGCTGCAAAATCTACATTATTAGGATCTAAAGGATTATAAGGTACTGTTGTAAAATGAGCCAAATTTGTTATGTATGGTAAATTTGCTACAACACCTTTTGCTCCATTAGCTGTTAAATTAGTTATTATACTATTAAAAACGTTTGCAAAAATGTTTGGATCTGTAATATCTGATACACCATAAGTTGTAGGATCATAATTACCTGTTTGATCAACTCCTGTTCCACCAGAAAGGGCATATCCTAAAACATCATTTCCTCCAATTTCTGACAACGTAAAAAATGTTGGGTTTTGAGCCAATGCATCTCCAAGAACTGTTGCTGTTGAACTGGAGGCAAATCTTGCATAATAAGGGTTTGCAGAACCTAAAGCAACTCCTGCTACACTTCCATAACCTTCTGCTACAAGATGAAAACTTTTTGCTCCTGGAACTCCAAAATTATTTAAACTTCCGCTTACAGAATTTGTAATTTCTGTTGTTGGTGTTGCATCTAATGTTACAGGACCAGAACCATCAAAATATAACCTTGGAGACTGAACAAGATATCCTCCTAAAAGCAATCCACCAATATTATCATTCATTAAAGGTTGATTGAATTCAGTTTCAAATTTACTGGCTAAAATATTAGGAAAAGAATTTTCTTGCGATGCTATAAACAAAGCGTTATCTGTAAAACCTGCTGTAAATGAAGCTCCAATAGAAATGTAATTAGAAAAATCTAAACCATTTGTGTTTAATTCTACTTGTGTTTCTTCTTCTGCAGCAATTGTTCCTAATTCATTATTTACATCACAAGAAATAATGCTTAATGATAAAAGAAACAAGCCTATATATTTATAATTTTTCATGAAATTTTATTTTTTAATTATTAATTGTCCAAGATAGGTAGTATTGAGAACCTATTGCTCCAACACCTGGTGCACTTAAATATTCTTTACCTGTTAAATTTGCTCCACCTAATTTAAATATAGATTTTATTGATGGCACACTATAGTTAACTTGTGCATCTATTACAGTTCTAGCAACTATTGTTGCATCTAAGAAAGTAGATTCCCATCTATATTTATCTTGCCATCTAGCATTAATATTAAAACCAAAGTTTTTAAATAATTCTATTTTACCAAATTGTAATTTAACTTTATGTTCTGGTGTATTAAAACCTGCTTCAAAATCTGGATCTGATGCTTGATCAAAATCAAATTTAGCATACGTATAATTTAAACCTAAATTAAAATCTTTAAAAACCTTAGTATTTAAACCGATTGTTGCTCCATAAGAACTTATATCTGCAGCTGAATTTGTATATGTTTGAAAACCGGTATAATCTCCATTACCAAGTGCGAGCAGCGATAAAGAATTATCCCCTACTTCACCATAAAAAGGAACTACCACATTCTTATTAGCAATAAAATCTTCATAACTATTATAATACACACTTAAATCTATAGCAATGTTAGAATCTGCTGCTGCTACAATACCTCTGTAACCAACCTCAAAAGCAGTTACTTTTTCTGGTTTTACTAAAGCTATATTAGCATCTGTTGGCAAACTAGATTGATCTGCCGCAAAAGCCTCTACAGAGGTTTGAGAAAATGCATTTTCGTAAGCAGACCTTCCGCTTAAAGATATTGTACTTGAGCCCGTAAAAGCTTGTCCAGAACCACTTACAGTTAATTCTGGAGTAGAATATCTATCTAAATTATCTGGAGCAGAACCTACTAAAAACCCTCTACCTGCATTTAAACCAATGTATTGATCTTGTGTTGTTGGGTTTCTAAAACCTGTTTGAAAAGATGCTCTAAAATTCTGATTTTTGTTTTCGCCGGCTGCATATGCAAATGAAATTCTCGGAGAAAAATTACCATCAAAATTTTGTGCTTTATCATAACGTATAGAAGTTGTTACTTTTAAACGTTCTTCTTCTAAAAATTTTCTTTGAGATTGCAAGTAAAAACCGTATTCATTATAATCAATTGCTCCATCATAATCTGTAAAAATACTTCCGTTAGAATTTAAAGAATACAATCTATAAGAACCTCCTATTTGTATTTCTGCCCAACTTATATAATCTCTTAAATTATAATTTGCATCTGCATGATATAATTTTGTGTTATCTTGAAATTTTGCACCAGTAGTTAAATCTGGGTCTGCAATAACTTTATCAAAAGCTTCTTTAAAGGCTTCTGTACCTGGTAATAATCTACCAGTTTCTGCTGTTTGTCTTGCAACTGCATGTGCTTCATCCGAAGTTAAACCCGCTAAAGTACCTTGTACATAAGCACCTGTATATTCCCCAAACCAAGTATTATCATCTTTCCAAGATCTGTTTACATTAATGGCAGCAAAACGAGTATCATAAGAATTACCTGCATCTTCACTCGTCATATATCCTCTAACAAAAAAGTTTTTACCTCTTGCTTCTAATTTATGTTGCTCCATTAAAAAATCTTTTATGTTATATCTATTTGTTCCTTGATAAATTGTGTTACCAATACCAACTTTAGAATTCCATATAAGTTCTAAACGATCATCACCAAAAGGACGATAATTTATTGCACCAACAAATTTTAAACTTTTAGCTTCATAAGTCATTAAATCTCTTTCATTATATCCTGTTCTACTTACATTTTCACTGGGTACTAAAGCAGCTGCTCCTGTTGGCAAAATTCCTAAACCTTCTAATGTTTCTGCAACACCTTTTAAGTTTGTAGAAACTTCATCTCCATAAACATTTAAACCATCGTAATTTCTATCAGAATCTCTATCACCAGAAGTATATTTTCCATTTAGGGTATTTCTATAATCTGTTGCATGCCATTCTTCTCCTTTTAAATAAGCAATTGTAGCTTTTACAGCCAATTTATCAGAAAAAGCATGTGCCATTCTAATGTTTAAATCATAAAATTCGTTGTTACCCGCAGCTTCTTGGCTAGTAATTCCTCCTTTTAAAGATACACTTATTCCTTGATCTTCAAAAGGACTTTTACTTGTCATAAACATAATTCCATTAAAAGCATTTGCTCCATATAATGCAGATGAAGCTCCTGGCAATAATTCTACCGTTTTTACATCCAACTCAGACATTCCTAATAAATTACCCAAAGCAAAATTTAATGCTGGTGATGAATTATCCATACCATCTACCAACTGCATAAATCTTGTATTAGAAAATGTTGCAAAGCCACGTGTATTAACAGATTTAAATGTTAAACTATTGGTGTTAATATCTACACCTTTTAAATTCTCTAAACCATCATAAAAAGATGGAGCTGATGTATTTTTAATAGCTCTAGAATCCATTCTTTCTATAGTAACAGGAGACTCCATAATACGTTCTGGTGTTCTAGAAGCAGAAACTACAATTTCATCTAAAGATGTTTCATTCTCTACTAAATTTATTGTTACTTTTTGATCATTCTTAGTAATTTCAACTTTTTCTGTATGAAAACCTAACACAGAAATTTCTAATATAAATGGAGGATTATCTTCTGTTTTTAAGATAAAATTTCCATCGAAATCTGTTGTTGTACCAACTGCTTTTCTTGAAATTTTAATATTTGCTCCAGGAAGTAACTCTCCTGTTTTTGCATCTTTAACCGTACCAGTAACTACGGTTTGCGCAACCATTGTTAAACTGCTAAAAGCTATAAATGCTATAAGTAAAATCTTTTTTATCATAATGTAAATTATTTGTTAACTATTATGCAAAATACAATTTTTTTTGAATTATTTAATATTTTGTACGTTTTTTTGTTTTATTGATAAAATATAGGGTTAAAATTATCATATCAAAACCCATAAAACTCTACTTTTCTTCATAAAATTAAACAATTACTTATTGTACATTTGTAAGGCAATTAATTTTATTTTTCTTGAATACAATTCAAAATATTTCTAAATTTTCTACTAAAGAAAAAACATTTGTTACTATTGGTACTTTTGATGGAGTACACTTTGGACATCAAAAGATAATTGAAAAATTAGTTAAAGAGGCAAAAAAGGCAAATAGAAAATCTGTTCTGTTAACTTTTTTTCCACACCCTAGAATGGTGCTCCAAAAAGACAATTCTTTAGAATTAATTAATACCATAGAAGAACGAGCATCTCTTCTTAAAAAAACTGGTTTAGATTATTTAATCATTCATCCTTTTAGCAGAGAATTTTCTAGAATGACTGCTTTAGAATTTGTGCGTAATATTCTAGTAAATCAATTAAATATATCAAAATTAATTATTGGTTACGATCATCATTTTGGTAAAAATAGAGAAGGAAATATTGTTCAATTAACAGAATACAGTCATTTATACGATTTTGTAGTAGAAGAAATTCCGGCACAAGATATAGATGATGTTTCTGTAAGTTCTACAAAAGTTAGACGTGCTTTAGCAACCGGAAATTTAAAAACTGCCAATGATTATTTAGGGTATAATTTTATGCTAAATGGCAATGTTGTAAATGGTAAAAAATTAGGTGGCAAAATAGGTTTCCCTACCGCAAATATAGATATTAAAGAAACTTATAAATTAATCCCTAAAACAGGTGTTTATGTTGTAAAATCTAGCATTGATAATAAAACTATTTTTGGTATGATGAATATTGGAAATAGACCTACGGTAGATGGAAAGCATCAAACAATCGAAGTCCATTTTTTTGATTTTAATCAAGATTTGTATGATAAAAATCTTACCATAGAATTGCTTTATTTTTTACGTGACGAAGAAAAATTTAGTTCTTTAAAAACTTTAATTAATCAATTAAAAAAAGACGAAGAAATAGCCAGAAATTATATTAAAAACAATCTATAATTCTACATTGCCCAAGTCTTAAGCTTACTGTATATTTGTCCTTTAAAACATACAAAAAAATGTTACAAGTACAATTTATTAGAGACAACAAAGAAACCGTTTTACAAGGGTTAGCAAAACGTAATTTTGCAGATGCAGAAACAATTATTGAGCAAGTTTTAAATGCTGATGAAAATAGAAGAGCAACACAAGTTTCTCTAGATGATGTTTTAGCAGAGTCTAATAAATTATCCAAAGAAATTGGTGGTCTTTTTAAATCTGGAGAAGTACAAAAAGCAAATATTTTAAAAGAAAAAACAGGTCAACTTAAAAATCAGTCTAAAGAATTATCTGAAGCTTTAAATGGTTTTGCAGAAGAGTTGCAAGGTTTGTTATATCAAATACCTAACGTACCTCACACCTCTGTAAAAGCAGGAAAATCTGAAGAGGATAATGAAAATATTTTTAGTGAAGGAATTATACCTGATTTAGGTGAAAATGCATTACCGCATTGGGAACTTGCAAAAAAATATGACATCATCGATTTTGAATTAGGTACAAAAATTTCTGGAGCTGGTTTCCCGGTTTATAAAGGAAAAGGAGCAAGATTACAACGTGCTTTAATTAACTATTTTTTAGATAAAAATACCGATGCCGGTTATACAGAAGTACAAGTACCACATTTGGTAAACACAGATTCTGCAACAGCAACTGGGCAATTACCAGATAAAGACGGGCAAATGTATCATTCTACAGTAGATGATTTGTATTTAATACCAACTGCAGAAATTCCTATTACTAATATGTTTCGTGGTAATTTGTTACAAGAAACAGATTTTCCTATAACAGTTACAGGTTATACGCCATGTTTTAGAAGAGAAGCTGGTAGTTATGGTGCACACGTACGTGGTTTAAATAGATTACACCAGTTTGATAAAGTAGAAATTGTAAGAATAGAACATCCAGATAATTCTTACCAAGCCTTAAACGGAATGGTGGAACATATTAAAGATATTTTAAGAGAGTTAAAATTACCTTATAGAATTTTACGTTTGTGTGGTGGTGATACAGGTTTTACGTCTGCTTTAACGTTCGATTTTGAATTGTTTTCTACTGCGCAAGATAGATGGTTAGAAATTAGCTCTGCTTCTAATTTCGAAACTTTTCAAGCAAATAGATTAAAGCTTCGTTTTAAAAACAAAGAGGGTAAAAGTGAATTAGCACACACATTAAATGGTAGTTCTTTGGCTTTACCACGTGTTTTAGCAGGAATTTTAGAAAACTACCAAACAGCAGAAGGAATTAAAATTCCAGAAGTATTAGTCCCTTATTGTGGTTTTGATATTATAAATTAATTCTAGTATTCAGTTTACAACAGTACTCAGTACTCAAGTTTGTAAAAATAGATTTCAGTAGCGGTTTGCAGTTCTAATATTACTGCAAGCAGCAACTGTTAATTGCAAACCAAACTTAGTTAGCAACCACAGCTACCATTAATCTCTTATATTTATTCATTTCTAAAAGTGCATTAAAATAAGCACTAATTTGTCCATTTTTCATAAACTCAATTGAGTTTTGTTTTGCAATTTCGTATTGTTTAGAAAATGTATTCATAATTTTAAGTTTTATTAGTTGTTTAAACTATAGACAAGTTCCGTGCCAAAACGTTACACTAAAACTTTCTAAAACAGCTTGTTTAATAAAAATTTAACATTTAGGTTGATTATCTTTGATATTGATGAAAAAACTTTTTTTACTTATTTTTCTTACTATAACTGGTATTAGCTTCTCTCAAAACGATTATTTTTTGGCAGAAGATTATTACAGAGAAGGAGAATATGAAAAAGCGACTCAAATTTTTAAAAATTTATATGCTAAAAATCCCTTTAACACTACTTACTTAACTAGATTAATTTCTTGTTATCAAGAAACCGATAAGTTTAACGAAGTAGAAAAAATTGTTAAAGATGCACTTGATAAAAATCCTGATCAAACATTTTTTTATGTTTATTTAGGTTATAATTATCAAAAACAACAATTACCAGAATTAGCTCAAAAAAACTATACTAAAGCACTAAATTCTATTGATAAAAACAGTTATTACGGTGGATTTATTGGTAGAATTTTTAAAGATTATAATCTTTTAGACAATGCAATTTTAGCGTATGAAAAAACAATGGCTAAAAATGATAAAGCTGATTACAGCTTTAGAATTGGGCAGATTTATGGAGAAAAAGGTGATTTAAAAAAAATGTTTGAATCTTATCTTAACCTGGTAGACAAAAACATAGAAAATTATAATTTAGTTAAAAGGTTTACAAGCAGATATATTACAGATGATACAGAAAATGAAGCAAATATTTTATTTAGAAAAGCACTTTTAAGAAAATCTGCAAGTAACCCAAAAGATGTTTGGAATGTTTTATTGAGTTGGCTTTTTATACAACAGAAAGATTATAACAAAGCTTTTATTCAAGAAAAAGCTTTGTACAAAAGAAATCCTACAAACCTAAATACTATTTTTGATTTAGGAGAAATAGCTTTTGAAAACAAAGATTATAATACTTCAAAAGAGGCTTTTACTTTTATTCTTAAAGAAGAAACCTTACAAACAGAAAAAATTGAAGCGTCTTTATTTCTTGTAAAAATAGCTGTTGCTACTAACAATCCCGAAACAGAAAAATTGTTTTTATCGCTTTTTAATCAATTCGGAAAAAATACATCAACAATAAATATACAAGTTGAATATGCAGATTTTTTAACTTTTAAAAAAGGCAATCCAACCGAAGCTAAATCCGTTTTAGAAGAAGCATTAAACTTTACGAATTCTAAGTTTGATAAAGCAAGAATTAAGCTAAAATTAGGAGATATTTTAGTATTTACAGGGAAATATAACAAAGCATTAATCTATTTTTCTCAAATTCAAACCCAATTAAAAAATCATGAATTAGCACAACAAGCACGTTTTAAAGTTGCACAAACAAGTTATTTTAAAGGAGATTTTACTTGGGCTAAAGCACAATTAAAAATATTAAAAGGTTCTACAACTCAATTAATTGCCAATGACGCGTTAGAATTGTATTTAACCATAACAGATAACGAACCGGTAGACTCTATTCCATCTGGGCTTATTCAATATTCTAAAGCTGCACTATTAGCTTTTCAAAATAAAACACAACAAGCAGTAGACACTCTAAATATTATTAATCAAAACTTTAAAGGGCAACCAATTGAAGATGAAGCACTGTTTGAACAAGCAAAACTTTTTATAAAGCTTAACCAATACGATGCAGCAATTTCTAATTTAGAAAAAGTAATTTTATTAAAACCCGATGGTATTTTAATTGATGATGCTTATTTTGAATTGGCAGAATTATATAATAATCATCTAAATAATCCAGAAAAAGCATCAGAATACTATCAAAAGATTATTTTTGATTATTCTTCTAGTATTTTTTTGGTGGATGCCAGAAAAAAGTATCGAAAAATAAGAGGAGATACAATTTAGCTTTAATGATACTATAACTCTTTACTGTGTAAAATTTACCCAAAAAGAAACAGTTTGGCATACAGTTAAAACAAATCACTAAAAAAGATTACAATGTATATATATAATGTAACAATAAATATCGAAGATTCTTTACATAAAGAATGGTTAACTTGGATGGAAACTCAAATTTTAAACGTATTAAATACGGGGAAATTTACCTCAGCAAAACTTACCGAAGTTCTAGTTAATGAAGAAATGGGTGGTAAAACTTATTCTGTACAATACACCGCAAATACAAGAGAAGATTTAGAAGAGTATTATAAAGAACATGCAGAAACTTTACAACTAAAAAGTCTTAAGAAATTTGGTGATAAAATGTTATCTTTTAGAACCGAATTAAAGTTGATAAAAGAATTTTATCCTACAAACATTAGCAATTAATTATGTTAAACCAAAAGATCTATAAAAACAGAAAAAAATTAATGCTACTTGGCTTTCTATTATTGTTTTTTGGAGCTTTATTAACTTATTTAAAATGGGGAATTGAGCCACAAGAAACCATTGCTGGCCTTCTGTGTGGAATAGGATTGTCTTTAATAATTTTTCCTTTTAGTCTTAAAAACACATAAGATATTTAAACTTAATTTTATTAAATATCTCTATATTTTATAAACACTTTCCATTCATTTTTAAAACAGCTATGCAACCTACTATTCTGCATAATTTACAGTACATTTGTTAAAGAAGGATAAAAACTATCACTGTGACAGTAAAAGCAAAAAAACACTTAGGGCAACATTTTTTAACTGATGAAACTATTGCAAAAAACATTGCTGATGCTTTAACAGAAAATGGGTATGATAATGTTTTGGAAATTGGCCCAGGAATGGGTGTTTTAACAAAATACTTATTACAGAAAAAACCGAAGGTTACTGTTATGGAATTAGACAGAGAATCAGTAAGTTACTTAGAAGATACTTTTCGGTTAGAACATCTAAAATTAGACACTTCTAAAGACCACTTTACCATTTTAGAAGGCGACTTTTTAAAGAAAAATATTCAAGATATTTTTAATAAAAAACAAGTAGCAATTATTGGTAATTTTCCTTACAATATTTCTACACAAATTGTTTTTAAAGCGATAGAAAATAGAGAGTTTGTACCAGAATTTGCAGGCATGTTTCAAAAAGAAGTTGCTATGAGAATTGCAGAAAAAGAAGGAAGTAAAATTTATGGGATACTTTCTGTTTTAACACAAGCTTTTTATGATGTAGAATATCTCTTTACGGTTCCGCCAACTGTTTTTAATCCACCACCAAAAGTAGATTCGGGTGTAATAAGATTAATTAGAAAAGAAAACTATACATTACCTGTTGATGAAAAACTTTTTTTTAGAGTTGTAAAAACCGCATTTAATCAACGTAGAAAAATGTTGCGTTCTAGTTTAAAATCTTTTCAACTTTCTGATGCTTTAAAAGAAGAAGTTATATTTACCAAAAGACCAGAACAATTATCAGTAAATGATTTTATAGAACTGACAAAAAAACTAGCATAAAATGGTATTTGATATCACACCAGAATTTCTAGAAAACTTAACAATACTCATTAATTCTAATGATGACTCCAAAATAAAAAAGATTTTTAAGGAAGTCCATTATGCTGATATTGCCGAAGTTTTACACGAGCTTTCTTTTGATGATGCTATCTATATTATTAAGCTTTTAGACAGTGAAAAAACATCAGAAATTCTTACAGAATTAGATGAAGATATTCGTGAAAAAATTCTTGAAAACCTTTCTGCAAAAGAAATTGCAGAAGAAATTAAAGAAATGGATACCGATGATGCTGCAGACATTATTGGAGAACTATCAGAGGAACGCCAAGAACGTGTAATAAATGCTTTAGAAGATGTTGAGCATGCGGCAGATATAAAAGAATTACTTTCTTATGAAGATGATTCTGCAGGTTCTTTAATGGCAAAAGAACTAGTAAAAGTTTATGAAACTTGGACCGTTGCAGGTTGCTTACGAAGAATTAGAGGACAAGCTAAAGAAGTTACCAGAGTACACTCTATTTATGTTGTAGACAAAGAAGAAAAATTAATTGGACGTCTTTCTTTAAAAGATTTAATTACAGCAAAAAACGAACAAAAAATTGCTGAAATATACATACCTAAAGTAACCTATGTAAATGTTAATGAAGATGATGATGAAGTTGCTAAAGTTATGGCTAAATACGATTTAGAAGCCATACCTGTAGTAGATGATAACCATGTTCTATTAGGAAGAATTACTATTGATGATATTGTAGATTTAATAAAAGACGAAGCTGATAAAGATTACCAAATGGCTGCAGGTTTTTCTCAAGACGTAGAAGTGAATGATACTATTTGGGAGCTTACAAAAGCAAGATTACCTTGGCTAATTTTAGCTCTTTTTGGTGGTTTTGTTTCTGTTTCTGTATTAGGTAGTTTTAATGGTGCTATGGATCGTTTTCCAGAATTATTTTTCTTTACTCCTTTAATTGCTGCAATGGCTGGTAATGTTGGTGTGCAATCTTCTGCAATTATTGTACAAGGTTTGGCTAACGATAGTTTAAAAGGTTCTTTATTTAAAAGATTATTAAAAGAAATAGCACAAGGTTTATTAAACGGTGTGGTATTAGCAGCTTTATTAATGTCTGCAGGAATGTTAGTTTTAGGATTTCCTTTAAATTTAGGAATTACGGTAGCAATATCTCTAATTTCAGTAATAATTATCGCTTCTATTATTGGTACTTTTATTCCGATTATTTTAGATAAACGAGGTGTTGATCCTGCTTTAGCAACGGGGCCATTTATTACTACAAGTAATGATATTTTAGGAATTATAATTTACTTTAGTATTGCAAGATTAGTTTTAGGGTTTTAAAAAAAGCCTAACTAAATTTTCAGTTAGACTTTTTTTCTTTTTCTTCTAATTTTAGACACAACCCTTTCTATGTCTGCAATTGATCCCTTTTTTTTATACTATTAGCAGTAGTATACTACAAATATAAAAGGGTTAAATACTTATACTTTGTTAAAGTCCGTATTTTAAAACGAAGATTTCCGCAAAATGAAATTTTAAAATTTAAAAAGCCTTACTGAAAATATCAGAAAGGCTTTTCTTCTAATCTTTGATTATAAACCTAACTTGGTTTACATCTACAATTAAGTTTTATCGCATTATTGAGGGAAATAATACAATGCTAAATTAATAAACTAAAAAAAATTAGTTTGTAAATAACCGTAATTTAAAACGAAAATTTCCGCAATAAAAAATCAATCTATAACACCTAACTCTTTAGCTTTCAACACCAAATCGGTATTATTATTTGCATTTAAATCTGTTCTTAAATTACTTAATTTTGTTTCTATAGATCTCAATTTTATAAGCGTCCCATCATCTTTTTTAATAATTCCTTCTAAATTTCCTATTTTAGGATGGTTAGGTAATTCTTTTAATATTTGTATTGCTACATCATCCATTTGAATTTGAATGATGTTTCTACGCATTATTTTCTGATGAATTTCGTGTGTATAATAATAGTCATTTGCTAACATTTTTTTTACAGCAAAACCTATTTCTACAGCATCGCATTTACTTTTTAATAAATATGCATTTGGCTTTAAATTACTGATAACATTATAGACTCTATTAGTTTCTGTATGGCCAGTAATAACAGCAATTTTAATATCAAAATCATTATTTTTAATTGCTTTTATTAACTCTTCTCCTCCATCTAAATTGGTTTCTTCCGTAGAATTATCAAAACTTAAATCTGTAAATAATAAATGAAACGGATTATTATTTTGATGCATTTTTATTAATTGAAAAGCATCATCACAATTATTAGTTGTAACTACATCAAAATCACCAACTTCTTTTAAGGAACATAAAATACCTTGTATTACCAATTGATGATCATCAACAACTAAAATTCTTGTTCTAGTTTCCATTTTTAAGAATTTCAATTACAGTTTCGGTTCCTTCATCTAAAATACTATCTATTGTAAATGCACCATTTATTTCCTCTACCCTTTCCTTCATGTTTTTTAATCCAATTCCAGATTTCTTTTCGTTAACATCAAAACCTTTACCATTATCTTTTATCTTTAAAATAAGACTTTTCTTTCTTTCAGAAAATGATACAATAACTTTTGTAGCCTCAGAGTGTTTTTTTGTGTTTTGAATACTTTCTCTTATTGATAAAAATAAGATTCTCTTTATAGAATTGTCAATTGTTTTCCAATTAATATCATCTATTTTTTCTATTAAAACTCTAAATTTAATTTCAAAAAAATCAGAAACTAAATTAATCACTTGATCTTTAAAAGAAACATCATTAAAGCTTTCACTACTTAATTGATGTGATAAATTTCTAACATTTTCTTTAATAATATCTAAACTTTTTGCCTCTTCTAGTTGGCTAGATTTAGATAGTTTTAAATGCAACATTCTAATATCACCAGCAACCTCATCATGCAAAGATTTTGCTATCTGTTTACGTTCTTTCTCTCTTACTTCTACTTGTTTTAACTTAGCGTTAAATAACATTTTTTTTCGTCTATTAAAAACAATACTAACACCAAAAACCATCAACATAATACAAAAACTAGTTATTAACCAACCTATTGTTTTATGTTGTCTTTCTGTTTCTACTTCTAGTTCTTTTCTAATATTTTCTTCTTTTAAATAAATATTTTCAGCCTCTTTTTTTTCTGTTTCGTATCTTACTTTTGCAAATTGATTTTTTAAAAATCGTTCTCTTTTAAAAAGACTATCATTTAAAATATAATGTTCTTCTAAAAATAATCTTCCTTTTTCTCCTTTTATTATTTTAGATAATCTTACAAGGTTCTCTAAAGTATATCTATTATAACTAATACTTTTAGCTACTTCTAGTCCTTTTTTAGCATGATATATTGCTTTTTTAGTATTGTTATTTACATCATAAAATTCTGCTAAATTAGAATGAGTAATAACCAAACCTCTTTTATAATTTCTTTTTTTTCTAGATTCTAAAACTTCTAAATAACCTTTTAAAGCTAATTGATTGTTACCTAAAATTAAGTTATTGTAAGACAAACTACCTAAAGCAGCCTCATATCTATATAAACTTTTAAATTTTAAACTATCTATAGCAAGACTTTTTTTTAAGTATTCTATTGCCTTTTCATAATCTCCTTCTAACTCATAAGTATTACCCAAATGATTGTATAACCTAGCTTTTTCGTATTTTATTACTAAGCCAGGAGTTTTACTTTGAATTTTGAAAAATTTTAAATAATTTTTTCTAGCCTCTTCTTGTCTATCTGTTAGGTATAAAACATTACCTAATCTTTCATATAATAAACCTGTAAAAAAAACTTTACCAAGAGGTTCTTTAAAATCTTTACTTTTAATATTAGGTTCTACAAAACGTAAACCTTCTATAATAGAACTTTCGCTACCTAAATAATCTCTCTCGTCGTACTGAAGTGCAGCCATAGAAAGTAATCTTCTTGCTGCTTCTAAAGAATCTTTTAACTTTACAGAAAGGTTTTTAGATTCATTGTAATAATAAAAGCTACTATCTGGCTTAAATTGAAGTTTATAATAAAGCCCTTTAAAATAAAGGTGTTTTGCTAAAGCAGCTGTATCTTTTGTTCTAAGATAAAATTGTTTTAATTTTTTTTCTGATAAAGTTAAAATAGGCAAATCTTTGGCAAAAAAACTTTTCATACCAAAGTTTATGTATGTATTTTTAAGTAATGTATCTGCCTTTGTTTGTTCTGCTAATAAAAATGCCTTTTTAGGTATATCTTGTTGTTTTGTTTTTACATATTCATTTAATAAAGTAATTGTAGAATCTTTTATTTTACTATAAACTTTATCTTGAGCAGAAACAGTAATATTTGTAGTTAGTAAGAAAAAAAGAATTATTCTTTTCTTATTGTTAAAATAGTTACTTTTTTTAATAAATTCTTTAAATTCCCTACCTTTAATTATCATTTTATAGGTGATTTTCATTTAATTCTAAAAATAGAATTTAATATTGAAAACAAGTTATAATTTTCCCATTTTTTGAAATAAATCCCAAATAACAACACCTGTAGTTACAGAGATATTTAAAGAATGTTTGGTACCCAATTGCGGAATTTCAATACAAAAATCTGAAGCATTTACCACTTCTTGTTGCACACCTTTTACTTCGTTACCCATTACAATAGCATATTTTTCATTTTTCTTCGGATAAAAAGTATCTAATTTTGTAGAATCTACAGCCTGTTCAATAGCCAAAACTTTTACGTTTTCAGCTTTTAATTTTTCTACTAAAGTCAATGTATCTTCTACATATTCCCAAGCTACAGATTCTGTTGCGCCCAAAGCAGTTTTATGAATGTCTTTATTTGGCGGCGTTGCACAAATACCACACAAGTATATTTTTTCAATTAGAAAAGCATCCGAAGTTCTAAAAACAGAACCAATATTATTTAAACTTCTAATGTTGTCTAAAACGACAATTAAAGGCGTTTTTTCTACGGTTTTAAATTCATCAACCGAAATTCTACCTAACTCATTATTTTTTAATTTCCTCATATCTTGTGAATAAGTTCACTGTAAACTGCTACTGATAACTGCTTACTAATTTTTATCTTCGCAAAACTAACTGAAAATTTCTAAAAACTTGGCAAAACCGAAACCAAAAAAGGTAACTCCTTTAATGAAACAATACAATGCAATCAAGAATAAATATCCTGATGCAATGTTACTTTTTAGAGTAGGAGATTTTTACGAAACTTTTGGTGAAGACGCTAAAAAAGCCGCCGGAGTTTTAGGAATTACACTAACAAAACGTGGGGCCGGAAGTGAAACTGAAACTGCTTTGGCTGGTTTTCCGCATCATTCTTTAAATACGTATTTACCAAAGTTAGTAAAAGCAGGAATGCGTGTTGCCATTTGCGATCAGTTAGAAGATCCTAAAATGACCAAAACCATTGTAAAACGTGGTGTTACAGAATTAGTAACTCCAGGAGTTTCTTTAAACGACGAAGTTTTACAAACCAAAACAAACAACTTTTTAGCTGCAGTTCATTTTGATAAAAAACAACTCGGAATTTCGTTCTTAGATGTTTCTACTGGTGAATATTTAGTGGCGCAAGGAAATGCAGAATACATCGATAAATTGTTGCAAAATTTTAGTCCGAGTGAAGTTTTAGTTCAAAAGCAAAACAAACAACAATTTTTAGAACTTTTTGAAAACAGATATTATACGTTTTACTTAGACGATTGGGTTTTTCAAAAAGAATATGCAAACGAAACTTTACACAATCATTTTGAAGTAAAAAGTTTAAAAGGTTTTGGAATTCAGGATGTTAAAAACGGAATTATTGCTGCTGGTGCAGTATTGTATTATTTGTCTGAAACACAACACAATCAACTAAAACACATTCAACATATTAGCAGAATTGCTGAAGATAATTATGTTTGGATGGATCGTTTTACCGTCAGAAATTTAGAGCTTTACAATCCAAATTCTATAAATGCAGTTACACTTTTAGATGTTATTGATAAAACGATTTCTCCAATGGGAGGACGTTTATTAAAACGTTGGTTGGCACTTCCTTTAAAAAATATTGACGAGATTAAAAATCGTCATGAATTGGTAAAGTTTTTTATAGATTCTGATGAATTTTCTCAAACTGTAACCTATCAATTAAAACAAGTTTCAGATATAGAAAGATTAATTTCTAAAGTTGCCACTGGTAAAGCATCTCCAAGAGAAATTGTACTTTTAAAAGATTCTTTAAAAGCAATTTTACCGATAAAAGCATCCGCAGAAAATAGCAAAAATAAAGCGGTAAAAGATTTAGGAAATCAATTACATACTTGCCAAGATTTAATTGAAAAAATTACAACAACTTTATTTGATGAAGCTCCTGTAAACATCAACAAAGGAAATGCAATTGCTACTGGCGTTCATCAAGAATTAGACGATTTACGCGCAATTTCTAACTCCGGAAAAGAATATTTAGATAACATGCTAAAACGTGAAACGGAACGAACTGGAATCTCTAGTTTAAAGATTGCGTTTAACAACGTTTTTGGCTATTATATTGAGGTTAGAAATACACATAAAGACAAAGTTCCAGAAGAATGGATTCGTAAACAAACTTTGGTTTCTGCAGAAAGATATATTACAGAAGAACTAAAAGAATACGAAACTAAAATTTTGGGTGCTGAAGAAAAAATAGCGAAATTAGAGCAAGAGATTTTCTCTAAATTACTACAATATATCATTCAATTTGTACAAAAAGTACAAGAAAATGCGCAAATTATTGCAAAAATTGACTGTTTATTGTCTTTTTCTGTTTTGGCAATTGACAACAATTATGTGCGTCCGATTATGGATGAAAGCACTGATTTAGAAATTAAAAACGGTCGTCATCCTGTTATTGAAAAACAACTACCAATTGATCAAACCTATATTGCAAACGATGTTGTGTTGAATAGAAACCAGCAACAAATAATTATGATTACTGGGCCGAATATGTCTGGTAAATCGGCAATTTTAAGGCAAACAGCATTAATTGTTTTATTAGCACAAATGGGAAGTTATGTTCCTGCACAAAATGCAAAAATTGGAATTGTAGATAAAATTTTTACACGTGTTGGTGCAAGTGATAATATCTCTATGGGAGAATCTACTTTTATGGTAGAAATGAACGAAACAGCATCTATCTTAAATAACGTTTCTGAGCGCAGTTTAATTCTTTTAGATGAAATTGGTAGAGGAACGTCTACTTATGACGGAATTTCGATTGCATGGGCAATTTCAGAGTTCTTACACGAGCATCCAACCAAAGCCAAAACATTATTTGCTACGCATTATCATGAATTAAATGAAATGACTACCAGTTTTGAGCGCATTAAAAACTTTAATGTGTCTGTAAAAGAGTTAGAAAACACCATTATTTTCTTGCGTAAATTAATTCCTGGTGGTTCAGATCATAGTTTTGGTATTCATGTTGCAAAATTAGCTGGAATGCCAAATATGGTAATTCATAGAGCGAATAAAATTTTGGCCAAACTAGAAAAAAATAACAAAAGTGCCGAAGTTAAAGATGTTTTAAAACAAGAACAAAATGAAGAAATACAATTGAGCTTTTTTCAGTTAGATGATCCTTTGTTAGAAAATATTAAAGAAGAAATTTTAGCTACTAACATTGATACTTTAACACCTATTGAAGCATTGATGAAATTGAATGAAATTAAGCGAATGCTAATTAAAAAATAATGGTAAATAATTTAGAACAAGGTTTTTTCGGTATCGGAATTCAGAATGGAAAAACACCTGAAAACTTAGGAGTTCTTTGGCGTTCTGCACAAAATATGGGTGCAAGTTTTATTTTTACCATTGGCAATCGTTATGCAAAACAAGCTTGCGATACGCATAAAGCAACTGGTGCTATGCCTTATTTTCATTACGAAACTTTCGATGATTTCTTTAATAACTTACCCAAAGGTGCTATGTTAGTTGGTGTAGAGTTAGATGAAAAAGCGGTACAATTAGAAACCTTTACACATCCAAGACGTTGCGTTTATTTGTTAGGTGCAGAAGATCATGGAATGTCTAAATTAGCTATTGAAAAATCGCATCATTTAGTGAAATTTAAATCTGAATTAAGCTTAAACGTTTCTGTAGCAGGAAGTATTATTATGTACGATAGACAAGCGAAGTTTAATTTTAAAGTGGATTAAACCTCAACGAATTCTATAAAATAGGATCCTTTTTATTTCTTGGATCTTGCTTTAATAATTGAGTCATACTTGCATATAATTTTGGTTCATTTTTTTCAAAATGTGCTGCTTGTTCAAAAAATGTTTCTAAAGAAACTGAAAAAAACTCGATAAGATTAGTGCCTGCGTAATCTCTTAAAACTTTATTTTCTTTCGCTTTTACTTTTTTGAATTTAGTTTCTGCATGATTTTTCCAATTTTCAAAATCTCTATTATTAAATATTTTAGAAAAATAAGATCTTGTGTGATTCTCAAAAATTAAACAATGTCCAAATTCATGAATAGATAAATTAAGTGCATCATCCGTAATTTTAAAACCTTTTTCTATCGCTGGCCAAGACATATTTACCTTTTTAGTTGCAATATTTACATCACCTTTAAAAACTGCTTTATTATTCTTATAAGAGTAAGCACTTGGTGCAACAAATACATCATTAAACTTCTTTAAAGTATCTGTTTTTAGTCCAAATGTAATTTGAACAAAAGCACTTGAAATAATAATCTTCATTTTTTTATTTACCAAAAAACCAGGTTCTGAACTGAAATTTGTGGTAGAAATAAATAACAATGTTCTTAATTGAAAATTGGCTTTGTGAACATCAGATAGGTTTCTGTAATATGAATTTGATTTCAATAAAACCTGATGACATTCAAGTTTAGATTTTTTTCTAAAAAGAGGAGCTAATATTTTATACTTTATTTTCAAATTTAACTTTTATAAAATACTAATAATTTTCTCTTAACTCTTCAAAAACAGTTTGCATTTTCTTTTTTACATCAGAATTAGAATGCATATAATGATTATTCATATAGCTAAAAATTAAAACTTTGCCAGAGTTTGTAATTAAATATCCGCTTAAATTATAATTGTTACCCAAAGTACCCGATTTTGCGTGAATATATGGTGTTGGGTTTCCTGCGTACCAATTTTTTAAAGTACCAGATTTGCCACCAATAGGAAAAAATTGAAATAATCTTTCTTCGGGTATTTTTTGGTACATTTTAGTCAATACTTCAACAAAAGAATTTGGTGTAAATAAGTTATATCTACTCAACCCAGAACCATCTACCCAACGTGGTTTTTGTTCTAAATCTTTTAATTGATTCTCTAACACAAATTTTTTGGCAGAAGTAGTATTTAAAGTATCAGAAATTGTGGATGCTGCCAAAATTAAAATCTGTTCTGCTAAAAAATTATCACTTACTTCCATCATCCTTTTGTACAAAGTATCCGTAGGGATACTATATTCAATTGTACTAGGTTTTAAAGGCGTTTTATAAATGATGTCAACTTTATTAGGCAAAATATCATTCCAAAGATTACTGATTAATTTACTATCTATAATCATCGGAATTTCGGTTTCTTTAGTTCGGTTTTTATCAAAATAAAAACTATTAGAAAGTTCTTTTCTTCCATATCCTTTTTCTGTAATTTTTAAGTCTTTTTTAAAGAAGTTCGGTGCTATATTTATAGAATCTTTATTTTCGATTGCTAGTACATTTCCGTACATAGGAAAAGCACTTCTTTCTGGACTAAAATAGCTATCAAAATCTTCCCAAGCCCAACCAGGTCCATAGCGTTTATCAACAATATTATTCATTAAAATATTTACTTTTTTATATTTTCTTACCATTTTTAAAGCTGTACTATCTTTAAAAAATGGATGTAAAAAAGTAGGATCTCCTGTACCTTGTATCGTAATTGTATCTTTATCTACAGCATATTTAAAAGCCGGAATAGAATCTGGCAACATAGTTAAACCTGTAAAAAGTGTAAATATTTTGGTGTTACTTGCTGGTGTAAAGTATTTGTTTCCATTGTAGTTATATAAAACTTTATCTGCCTCTACATCATAAATATAAATGCCTGTAAATTGATTATCAAAAAAAGAAGTGTTTATTTTTCTATCAATATTTCTAGTAATTTTAGCTGTTTTACAACTTATTAAAAAAACAAGTAATAATTGAAAAATGAGTACTTTTTTAAGCATACGTTAACTTTTTTAATAATTATAATTTCTAAATTACAAATAATTTAATTTGTGAACTTTATATCTTGAATAAATATTTACCTTTGTAATTGTATGAGCACAACTTTTTTATTTATTAGTGGTCCAGAAATTATGGTTATCATGTTAATTGTGGTAATGCTTTTTGGTGCAGATAAGATTCCTGAAATTGCTAAAGGTTTAGGTAAAGGTATGCGTCAAATTAAAGATGCTACAAATGACATTAAAAAAGAAATTAACGATAGCGCTACTAAAAACGGAATTGATACAGACCTTACTAAAGATATTAACAAACAAATTTCTGAAGTAAAAGATAATATTGATGATCTTACAGGTCCTATAAAACGTAATAGATAATAAGTAATCGTTTATTTTTTTATCCCTTATTTTCTAAACTTATTTTACTCTACTTATTGTTAAGCCATCTCTAATTGGCAATAAAACAGTTTCTATTCTATCATCAGAATTTAATAATTTATTATATTCTAAAAGTATTTTTGTGTCTTTATCTTTTGGATCTAATTTTTCTACTACTTTTCCGCTCCATAAAACATTATCGGATAAAATAATTCCACCAGAATTCATTTTATTAATAATTAAATGAAAATAATTAATGTAGTTAGATTTATCTGCATCTATAAACACCAAATCGAATTTTCTATCAATAGTTGGTATAATTTCTAGAGCATTACCCACATATTGTTCTATTTGATTTCTAAAACCAGATTTTTCAAAGTATTTATTTTGTAGAGTTTCTAGTTCTTCGTTTTTATCAATAGTTATAATTTTTCCTTCGGATGATAAACCTTCTGCCAAACACAGTGCAGAATAACCTGTGTAAGTACCAATTTCTAAAATGTTTTTTGGTTGAATTAATTTGGTTATCATAGATAAAATTCGTCCTTGAAAAGCACCACTTAACATTCTTGGGTTAAGTACTTTTTGCCAAGTTTCTCTACTTAATTCTTGTAAAATTTTTGGTTCTTCTTGAGAGTGATTTACAGCGTAATTATCTATATTTTCTGGTAAAAAATGCATTTTTTATTTGGTTGTGCGCAGACAAAACCTTTTTAAATTTCTATAAAAACTCTCAACTGCGCTCGAGAGTAGAGGAATATCAAAAATACAAAAAAACGGAATCTATATTTCTATAAATTCCGTTTCAATCTAACAAAAAATCAAAAAAATGTGATTTTACAAAATCACTAAAAAATCTTTATACTTTTATATTTTGTAATTCTTTTTTTAAAACTTCTTTTTCTTCTGTACTCAAACAAGATTTTAATTCTTTACAACTTTTAGCATGCCCTTTATATATCTTAGTCAACGTCATGTTTTGTTTAGTGTATTTAAAACAAATTTTACATGTTATAAAATGAATATTCAGTTTTAATTTTTCTAATAATGTTGCTTCTCCATATTGATTTTTATCACATATGGTAGTTGCTTCGTCGCAAGTAAGTTTTAATCTTTTAAACATTTTCTAAATATTAAACCAATTATCTTCCATACACTTTCTAAGTTGTGTTCTTGCTCTGTGTATGATAACCCATAGATTTGACGCTGTAATATCTAACTCCTTACAAATTTCTTCAGTTTCAAACTCTTGTATGGTTTTCATTCTAAATACCATGCCATATTTTTCTGGCAAACCATCTATACAGGATTCTAACTGACTTTTTAACTCTTCATTTTCAATTGATTTTTCCGATTGATTATCCCAACTTTGTGGTACTCTTTCTTCTAACCAATTTCCTTCATTTTCTCCTTCATCATAAAAATTCATTCTAACTTCAGCTTTCCCTTTTTTAGAATTTATTTTTCTGTAATGATCTATAATTTTTCTTTTTAAAATAGAAACTAACCAAGTTCTTTCTGTTGATTTTCCTTGAAAATTCTTAGCAGATTTTAATCCTGCAAAAAATGTATCTTGTACCAAATCTTTTGCCAAATCACTATTATTAACACGAACAACAGCATAATTATACATATAATCTGCGTAATTATCAATCCATTTGTCTGTATTTAATACAATTTGCTCTTCCATCATACTCAATAATAAAAACCAAATATAACGTTATTTTTTATTCTTTATTACTCAGCTTATAGTCTTACAACTATTATAATTGATAAATATTACAAACATGGCTTAGAAAAAGGCCAATTTCTCTTAATATTTACAAGTATTACAATTTTTAAGACTAAATATTTTTAAATAAATAATTTATTATTCTTAATTTAAGATTAACTAAATATATACCTCTAAAATATTTAAGGATAATCCGTACATTTACACCCACAAAAAAACATAAAAAAATATGTCAGCAGCAAAGAAAGAATACAAAAAGGTTACCGTAAAATCTCTTGTGGATATGAAGAAAAATGGAGAAAAAATCTCCATGTTAACTGCTTACGATTTTACGATGGCAAAAATATTAGATGGTGCTGGTATAGACGTTCTTTTAGTTGGTGATTCTGCTTCTAACGTTATGGCGGGGCATGAAACTACTTTGCCAATTACTTTAGATCAAATGATTTATCATGCAAGTTCTGTTGTAAGAGCAATTAGTAGATGTTTAGTTGTGGTAGATTTACCTTTTGGTAGTTATCAATCGGATCCTAAAGAAGCGCTACGTTCTGCAATTAGAATTATGAAAGAATCTGGCGGACATTCTATAAAATTAGAAGGTGGTAAAGAAGTTAAAGAATCTATTAAACGTATTTTAAATGCAGGAATCCCTGTTATGGGACATTTAGGTTTAACACCACAATCTATTTATAAATTTGGAACTTATACTGTTAGAGCAAAAGAAGAAGAAGAAGCAGAAAAATTAATGGAAGATGCTTTAATGTTAGAGCGTTTAGGTTGTTTCGCGCTAGTTTTAGAAAAAGTACCTGCTAAATTAGCACAAAAAGTAGCTGAAGCAATTTCGATTCCGGTAATAGGAATTGGTGCTGGAAATGGTGTTGACGGACAAGTTTTAGTAACCCATGATATGATTGGAATGACACACGAATTTCATCCACGTTTTTTACGTAGATATCTAGATTTATATAAGGATATGACGGGGGCTTTTGAAACTTATATTGAAGATGTAAAAAGTGGCGATTTCCCTAATGAGAAAGAACAGTATTAAAACTCATTCTAGTCTTTCTGTAGGGAAAGAATAAAGTTTATCAAATGAGTTTATTTGAAAAAATAAAGTTTACTTTTTATATTTTATTTACACTTTCGTTATTTTACTCATACGTATTTGTTCTAAAAAAATATGTCAGAAACTTTATCTAAAAAATTAATGAAAATCTTTTACCCTTATTTGATTTAGTTTTAAAAGTTTTTAGCTTTATGGTGTATTTCATTTTACCATTAATGGCGCTATTTTTATTAATTACAAAATGGGTTAGCTAAATTTTTATTCTAACTCTAATTGTTTAAATATTTATAATTTGAAAATTCTACATTTAGATACGAATCACCCACTTTTAATAAATCAATTAAATAGTTTAGGTTTTACAAATGATGAAGATTATACATCTACTAAACCAGAAATTGAAGCCAAAATTCATTTGTATGATGGATTTATCATTAGAAGTCGTTTTAAAATTGATAAAGCTTTTTTAGACAAAGCCATAAACCTAAAATTTATTGGACGTGTTGGTGCAGGATTAGAAAATATTGATTG
Organism: Polaribacter sp. Asnod1-A03; assembly: GCF_045063585.1. NCBI lineage: Bacteria > Pseudomonadati > Bacteroidota > Flavobacteriia > Flavobacteriales > Flavobacteriaceae > Polaribacter > Polaribacter sp. Asnod1-A03. The sequence goes on from NZ_JBEFOE010000009.1 coordinate 3,288,247, forward strand.
TGATTACGCAGTATCAAAAAACATAAAACTAATTGCTGCTCCAGAAGGAAATAGAAATGCTGTTGGAGAACATTCTTTAGGAATGTTATTATCACTTTTTAATAAATTAAATAAAGCAGATAACGAAGTTAGAAACGGAAAATGGTTACGTGAAGAAAACCGCGGAATTGAACTTGACGGAAGAACTATTGGTTTAATTGGTTATGGAAATATGGGAAAATCATTCGCTAAAAAGTTACGTGGTTTTAATGTTGAAGTTTTATGTTACGATTTAAAACCAAATATTGGTGATGCTAATTGCAAACAAGTTTCTTTAGCTGAATTACAAGAAAAAGCAGATGTTTTAAGTTTACATACGCCACAAACAGAATTAACAAAAAACATGATAAGCACAGGTTTTATCAACAATTTTAAAAAGAATTTTTGGTTGATAAATACTGCACGTGGAACATCTGTAGTTACCAAAGATTTAGTTACTGCTTTAAGAAGTGGTAAAATTTTAGGAGCTGGTTTAGATGTTTTAGAGTACGAAAAATCTTCTTTCGAAAACTTATTTTCCGATCATAAAATGCCAGAAGCTTTTCAATATTTAATCAATTCAGAAAATGTTTTATTAAGTCCGCATGTTGCAGGTTGGACCATTGAAAGTAAAGCAAGACTTGCACAAACAATTGTAGATAAAATTAAGGCAAATTTTTGCTAACTTGTAGATATCAAAATAAGATGTTATGCAATACAAAGCTATTTCTCCAGAAGATTATATCAATCAAGCTCCAGAAGCGCGTAAAAACACTTTAAATCAACTTAGAAAAACAATTAAAGAAAACCTACCAAAGGGTTTTACAGAAGGTATTCAATACGGTATAATAGGCTATTATGTTTCACATGAAATTTATCCTAATGGTTATCATTGTAAACCAGAAGAACCTTTGCCTTTTATGAGTTTTGCATCACAAAAAAACTCCATTAACTTATATCATAATGGCATTTATGCTGTACCAGAGATTCATAATTGGTTTGTAAACGAATATCCAAAACATTGCAAACGAAAATTAGATATGGGTAAAAGTTGTATTCGATTTAAAAAAATAGAAGAAATTCCATTTGATTTAATTACAGAATTGTGTCAAAAAATTTCGGTTAAAGAATGGATAGATATTTACGAAACTAATATTAAAAAGAAATAAAGATGAAAAATAGAGTAACAGGGATTGGTGGAATATTTTTTAAGTCTAAAGATTCTAAAGCATCTAAAGAGTGGTATAGAAATCATTTAGGTTTTAATACAGATTATTGGGGTTGTACTTTTTGGTGGAAAGATAAAGATGGTAATAAATGCTCTACACAATGGAGTCCGTTTTCTAATGATACTAATTATTTTGAACCTTCTAAAAAAGACTTTATGTTTAATTATAGGGTAGAAAATTTAGTTGAATTATTAAAAGAACTAAAAAAAGAAGGAGTTACAATTGTGGGAGAAATACAAGAATACGATTATGGTAAATTCGGTTGGATATTAGACAACGAAGGAAATAAAATAGAGCTATGGGAACCAATTGACCAAGCTTTTAGTGAGTAAAACAATTAATTAACAGAAAAAACAAATACTTATGATTTACAAAAAAACATTATTGTACGACAGAGAGAGACAACATTCATTTTCGGCAGTTAGAAAAATAGCAAGAGAAAATTTTGATAAAGCTTTAAAAGAAAAGCAAAAAGAGAATGCAGAATATGCATACGAAGCTTTAGAAACGGTTTAAAAAGAATATTTGCAATAATTAAAAAGCATCCAAAATGAAACTACTTTCTAATCATCCGACAGAAATATTAATTTTAATCTTTTTAATTATCACTTATGTAATTTCTTCTTTTGAAAAAATTTCTGATTGGAATGGAAATGTAATTTTTATAAAAGGTCATTTTAAAAATTCACCTTTAAAAAATAATGTTCCTTTTTTATTAGCAGTTCTTTTAGTTCTAGAAATTGTTGCATCTATTTTAATGATTATTGGAGTTTATCAAATTTACACAACAGAAGTAAAAAAAATCGCTTTACTCGGAATTGAGCTTTCTGCGGTCAGTTTAATTTTTATGCTCATTGGTCAACGACTTGCAAAAGATTATCCAGGAGCGATGTCTTTAGGTGTTTATTTTTTGATAACCGTTTTCGGTGTTTATTTATTAAATAAATAATATTGATAATAAAATAAAGCTTCAATAAACATAATTTATTAAAAAACCTCTTAAAACATTAATTTTAAGAGGTTTTCTTTTTTCTCTAAGGTATTTATCTTATTACTTATTTTAACTATTAACAGCGCTTTTTAAAATCATTTTTATTACTTTTTAAGCTTGTAAATTATAAGAAGTAAAACTTTTTAGCTTTTCACTCTAAATTATCGTCATAAATCATTTTTTAGATTTTTTTTCAGAAATAGATTTCTCCTTACAAAAAATCGATCCAAAAAATATTTATCTATAAAAAATATCAAAAAAGAAATACTGATGAAAATTAATTCATGATTTTAGAATCTATTTTATTTTCTACAAACAACAAAAATTAAATTAGATTTACTTTTAAAAAAAATTCTTCTATATAAAATATAAATTCTTTAAAGTTGATTTTAAAATTTGCCTTTAGAAAAAGCGTAGTAAAAACTGTTCTCCTCTACTCCACTTCCTAGATACATTTTAAAAAATCTAAACTAAATTTATCTAATATTCCAAATAAAAAAATATTGTTCCACGAGGAACAACGCCTATTATTTTGATGAAAAAGATATAATTAAAACAAAAAAACCAGTTGTAAATAAATTTACAACTGGTTTTAAATAAAATTTTAAAACAACTTATTCTTTTAATAGTAGCAAACTTTTAATTTAAAGTAAATAAATCTATTCTTACTATTACAAATAAAAGGTAATATTTTGAAAAGATTAAAAAAATGTTCTGAAACGATCTATTATGTTCTAAACTTAAGCATCAATACAAGAAAAAGATTCTATTTCTTTTTAAGAATATAGATTAAAGAAGAATACTCTTTTGTTCTTTTTGCTTTTAAGTTTGATAAGAAACCTCTATAAAAAGATTTAATAGGATTCATTTTTCCTGACATATATTTATCGCTTAAAAGAGAAACATAATACGCATCAAATTTCATTGGCAGTGTTTTTTCTACAGTCATATTTTCTAGAGAAAATAACTTAGAAATTGATGTTTGAGAAAAATGCCATAAGTGTCTAGGTACATCAAAAGCAGCCCAAAATTCTTTATAATAAATTGCATCATAACTTTTATAATTTGGAACAGCAATAATCAATCTACCATCTTCTGCAAGTAAATTATTTAAAGTAGAAATATATTCTTCTAAATTTTCTACATGCTCTAAAACATGCCAAAGTGTAATTACGTCAAACTTTACATTTTTATATGCTGATAAATTTTCTTTTAATAAAACGCCTTTTATAGAAGCAATATTTCTAGCTTCTAAACTTGGTTCGGTTCCATTAACATTCCAAGAATTATTTTTACAAACTTTTAAAAAATCTCCTGTTCCTGCTCCTACATCTAAAATATTTTTAGATGATGTTTTAAAAGAATTAATCAATTTCAATTTCCTTTTTAAAGTGATGTTTTTTACAGATTGATACACTTTATCTAACAACGATTTTTTAGAATCTGTGTGAGAAATATAGTCTTCACTTTTATAATAATCTCCTAAGTTTCTTGGCACAGGAACTGTAACCAACATATCAAACTCTACATTCTTTTTAAGTTCATAAATTTCTTTAGAAACGGTATAATCTTTACATGCTAAAAAAGGTTGTAAATCTTTATAAAAATCGATTTTCTTATTCATTTATATTAATCTCAAAAAATGAAATTCCTGCCAAAGCAGGAATTATAATTAGTGTTTTTACTTTAACTTTTCATAAGATGTTCCACGAGGAACATCTTATGAAAAAATATTATTACCTACCCATATAAACTAATAAAACAGAAATATCACTTGGTGAAACTCCACTAATCCTACTAGCTTGTGAGATAGATGTTGGTTGTATTTTCGTTAGTTTTTCTCTAGCTTCAAAAGACAAAGATTTTACTTTTTGATAATCAAACGTAGCAGGAATCATTACATTTTCTAACCTATTTAATTTATCTGCATTGCTCTTTTCTTTCGCGATATAACCAGAATATTTTAAATGAATAACAGCTTGTTCTATTACCTCTTTATCAATCTCTTTTTCTAATAAAAAAGTTTTTAATTTTTCTATATTTTTAAAATCAGAAAATTCTAATTGTGGTCTTGCTGCAATTTTATAAAGCTTCATAGATTGGTTAATCAAAGCTAAATTCTTTGCTTCTAAAATAGGATTTATCTCTTCTTGCTTAACGCTTGTTTTCTCTAAAAACTGAACTAACAAATCTGCCTTTTCTTGCTTTTTGATAACTCTATCTAATCGCTCCTGAGACGCCAAACCTAACTTAAAACCAATAGGTGTTAATCTTAAATCCGCATTATCTTGTCTTAATAAAGTTCTATATTCTGCACGAGAAGTAAACATTCTATATGGCTCTTCTGTACCTTTTGTAATTAAATCATCAACTAAAACACCAATATATGCTTCGTTTCTTTTTAAAATAAAAGGTTTTCTTTCTTGCACTTTTAAAGCTGCATTTACACCCGCCATCAAACCTTGTGCAGCTGCTTCTTCATAACCTGTTGTTCCGTTAATCTGACCAGCAAAAAATAAACCATCAATTAATTTAGTTTCTAAAGAATGTGTTAATTGTGTTGGTGGAAAATAATCGTACTCTATAGCATAACCATATCTCAAGAATTTTACGTTTTCAAAACCGGCAACAGAACGAATGGCTTTGTCTTGAATATCTTCTGGAAGTGATGTAGAAAATCCGTTTACGTACATTTCACAAGTAGTCCATCCTTCTGGTTCAATAAACATTTGGTGTCTATCTTTTGTTGCAAAACGATCTATCTTATCTTCTATTGAAGGACAATATCTTGGACCTGTAGATTTGATTCTACCATTAAACATTGGCGATCTATCAAAGCCTGTTCGTAACAAATCATGAACATCTAAATTGGTATACGTTAACCAACATGAACGTTGTTTTTGTAATGGTTTTGTAGTTGGCAAATAAGAAAACTTTTCTGTAATTTCATCACCAGGTTGTTCTATCATTTTAGAATAATCTAAAGATCTACCATCAACTCTTGGTGGAGTTCCTGTTTTCATTCTTCCAGATTCAAAACCTTTAGCAACTAAGTCTTCTGTTATACCTGTTGATGCTCCTTCTCCTGCTCTACCACCACCAAAACTTTTATCACCAATATGGATTAATCCATTTAAAAAAGTACCTGCAGTTATTACCACAGTCTTTGCTTTTATTTCTAAACCTAAAGTTGTTTTAACTCCGATAATTTTATTCTCATCAAACAATAATCCATTTACAGAATCTTGATAAAAATCTAAATTTTCAGTTTGCTCTAACATAGTTCTCCAACATTCCGAAAATTGCATTCTGTCAGATTGAGCTCTCGGACTCCACATTGCAGGCCCCTTAGATTTATTTAACATCTTAAACTGAATAGCAGTTTTATCTGTTACTATCCCGCTGTAACCACCCAAAGCATCAATCTCTCTAACTATTTGTCCTTTTGCAATTCCTCCCATTGCAGGATTACAACTCATTTGCGCTATATTTTGCAAATTCATTGTAATCAATAAAGTATGTGCACCCATGTTTGCAGCAGCAGCAGCGGCTTCACTACCAGCGTGCCCTCCTCCTACTACAATTACATCATATGTTGTTGTAAATAAACTCATTACTTAACGTTCCACGTGAAACTTTTTATATTATTAAACTGAATATCAATTATTTATTAGCAATAATGCATTATTTTCCGCATTTCTCATTACTTCTTTTTCCTCTACAGATTTATCTTTGTAACCCATGTAATGTAAAACACCATGAATCATTACTCTTTGTAATTCTTCTTTAAAAGAAACATTAAAATCTTTAGCATTATCCTCTACTCTTTCAATAGAAATGTAAATATCTCCACTAATCAATTTACCTAAAGTATTATCAAAACTAATAACATCAGTTAGTGTATCATGTTGCAAAAACTCTACATTTAATTTATGAAGATACTCATCATCACAAAAAATATAATTTATTTCACCAATAGTAAACTCGTTATTTTCCACAACAGAATCTATCCAATGTTCTAAAATATTTTCTTCTTCTAATTTAAAATCGGTCTCGTAATTAAAAGTAATCATATCTAATATGTCTTGAAATTAGAGAAATACTCTCTAACTTTATTTTTATAATTTTGCTGCAAAGGTAATGATTGTCTGTTTAATATCTCTGTTTGATTATAAAACAGCTTTTTAAATTGAAGAGCCTTGATATTTTGTCTATTTATTTCTTTTAAATTGGTATTAGATTTTCTTTTTTTATCTTCACCTTGTTCTAAAACTGATTTATCTAATTTTAATAATTGATAGTTTAAATCTTGCATTTTTTGAATTGTATTAGAATTAAATCCTTTTTCTAGAATTTCATTTTCTAATTCTTCCATTGTTTTTAATGCCTTTTTTGCTGATGAGTTTGGTAATGAATTACCCTTCTCTCCTTCTCTTATTGCATTTTCTAACTCTTGTCTTAATTGACTTTGCTGTTTAAAAATTTCAAATAATTTACCATTTAAATCATCTTTTAGATCACCTTCGCCTTTTCCTTTTTTGTTTCCATTTTTTCCAGACTTACCTTCTTCTCCTGATTTACCATTTTTATTTGGTTTATTTACTTTTTCTCCTTCTCCTTTTTGCATTCCTTCTTTCATTTTTTTTGATAAACCCTCTTGTTTCTTTATCAAATCTGGTAAACTAAAACCATTTCCTTTTCCAGGTTTTCCTTGTCCTTTTTTCATAGACATAGAGTTTTGCATATTATTTAAAATATCACTCAAATAATCAGATAAACTATTTACAGAATTCATCACATAACGTTGATTTGAAACTCCGTTAGGAAATAAATTTTCAGAAAAATTATCTAAAGACATATCTAAATTATAATGTGCAGATGAAAGATCTTCTTTAATCTTTGATGATATTTTGGGTACACGCATAGACAAAACGTATAAGCTATCATCTATATGTTCGAAGTAAGATTTTAACTCATTTTGCTTTTTTAAATCTTTACCAAAGTCAGGATGTGTAGTAGATATTTCTAGAAACTTGCTCATTAAGTTTTCTTGTTGAAAAGAAAAATTTAGTAAGTTTTCTAAAATTTTACGCAAATCTTCTATGTTAGCCTCAATAGAGTTTGCTTCCATTTCTAACATAGATTGTTGCATTTTACTACTCATCTTTTTCATTTTTTGAGAAGATGATTTCTGATTTTTTTTTGCTTTAGACTTATTTTCTTTTGATAAATTTTCTTCAGATTTTTGTAATTCTAAATCAATATTATCTTTTTCTTCATCAACATCCGGAAGTTCCATAGGTGACTTTAACTTCTCATTATCTTTATTAAGATCATTTAGTTCTTTCTTAATATCTTGAAAATCTTTGTTTACTTCTTTTTGTTTTTTAAGAATATTTTCATCTTCTTGATTACTTAAACCTAGTTGCTTGTTTGCTAAATTTTCAATTTTATTAGCAATTTGCATTGTCTTTTGCTCTACGTAAAACCGTTTTGTTAACTCTAATATTCTTTCTAAACTTCTTTCTTGTTGTTTATTTTGTTGCGATAATTCTTTTGCTTTTTTAACTAAATCTTCCTTATTTAGTTTCTCTGCCATTTTATCAATTTCTTCTAATAGCTTTTTTTGTCTATCTTGTTTTTTAAGTTCTTCTATTCTCTTTTTTAATTCTTCTTTTTTCTTTTGTAGATTTTCATTCTCTTCAGATTGCTCATCAAGATTTTCTTGTAATTGGTCTGTTTGTTTTTCCATCATTTGATTATAATCATTCTGACGTTTAAGAAATTGATCAATTTTCTTTTTATCATTCCAATTAATCTTCTTTTTAGTTTGTAAATCTTTCTGAACTTTTTCTAAATTCTTCTGTTGCTCTAATTGTTTTTGTATAGAAGATTCTATATTATTAATAGTATTTTTTTGTTCTTGTAAAAGCTCTTGCTCTATTTCTTGTTTATCTCTTTTTCTATAGTTAAATATTTTACTCTTAGATTTCTTACTTCCATTTACAGCATCATTATCAGAAACCTGAAAATAAAACTCATACTCTATTCCTTCTTTTAAATTTAAACCATCAGGAAATTGATAAAAAAAAGTTTGAATATTTTCTTTGGAAATAGCTAATTGAAAATCACTTTTAACCTCAGGATAATTTTCATCATAATAAAAAATCTGTAATTTTTGTATTCCGTAATCATCAGAAATCTGTCCAGCAAATTCCGATGTTCCTCTTTTTGTTTCATCAAAATTTGATTCAACAGAAATAAAAGGAAATTCATCTTTTATAACAGATATAGAAAAATCTAAATTTTCGAAATCTTTTAAATCTTTGTTAGAAGAAGTAATTTTATAATTAAAGTTATTATAAATATTTTTAGAAAATTTAAAAATATTCTTGTCAATCAATTTAAAAAATTCTCTTTTATCATTCTTTATAAATGATAAAGAATCAGTTTGATTTGTTAAAACGTTCCACGTAATAGTTGTACCTTCAGGAGCAGAAATATTACCAGAATTTTCTATTTTATTATTCTTTTTTTTAAGATATTTAGGATAATTTAAATCTAAATAAATGGTATTAATAGTAGGTGTATTAATCACTTTAATAATGTATTCTTGAGATACAATACCATTTGCTTCAATAAAAAAATGAATTGGTTTTTGTACATCAGAAAATACATAAGAAAAAGTTCCGTTTCCATTATTTTGTAAAAAATATTTTTCTTTATTAAAATTGATAGAAGCTTCATTTGGTAATACATTTCCATAAGTCTCTGCCAAAATAGAAATTGATTTTCCTTGAACAACTTTTAAATCTTCATTTTTTAATAAAAAAGAAAAAGGTGCAGGTGGATTATAACTAATATTATGATTTACAACACGTTGTAAACTTTGAGTTAAATTATTATTATTACCTGATAATGAGTTAATTAGTAAGATTAAAACTGGTATTACAGCATATTTTAAATATTTTTTATTCTTTTTAAAATCAATGGCTTTTACAAAAGGAATTGGTGCTAATTCTTCTGATTTTTGATTGATACTTGCTAATAATAAATCTGATTGATTGCTACTTTTCTTTAACTGTAAAATATTTAATAATTTGTCTTCTACTTCAGGAAAATGACTCCCTATAATTTTAGACGCATCTTCAAAACTAATTCCTTTTCTTAAACCTATTAATTTAGAAATTGGAATAAAAATAAATCGTACTAATAAAAATAATTCTACTAATAAGAAAAGCCAAAATAAAACAGTTCTAGCAAATGGCTTTAACCATAAAAAATATTCTAGAAATAGGGTAAATAACAAATACAATAATCCAAAGGAAATAAATAAAATACTTCCTTTTATCAATTCACTAGTGTAATATTTTCTGGTAAATTGATGTAACTTCTCCTCTATTCTCTTAAATTCTGTCATCATTAATAATTAAAAGTACCATTTTTACATAAATACACAACCAAATAATTGTTAAAACCAATTTTGTAAGTAATTAATAATAAGTACAACTAAAGTTAAAAATTAACTAAAATGAAACAAATAACTAAACTTCTTTTTTTATTAATTAGTATATCTGCATTTGCGCAAGGACCTTGGACACAAGAAAAAGGAAAATTTTACACACAATTGTCTTTTACGTCAATAAGTAATTATGATGAATTTTTTGGTGATCCTGATTATTCAATAAACGGAAAAATATCAGACCATACAGTACAACTTTATAATGAATACGGAATTACAAACAACACAACTTTATTAGTAAATATTCCTTTAAAATCAATTTCTTTTGAACAAAATATAAATTGCATAACTACTCCATGTAATTCAATTGAAAACAATAAAACTGCTTTAGGAAATATAGAAATTGGTGTAAAACATAATTTCTATAAAAAAGATTGGTTGCTTTCGGGTCAATTATCTATAGAAACTAATACAAGTTCTTTTGATGAAGACTCAGGTATAAGAACTGGTTACAATGCAATTACGTTTACTCCCCTATTTTCTGTTGGAAAAAGTTTTGGTAACTCTTATTTACAAACTTTTATCGGAGCTAAAATTAGAACTAACAATTACAGTTCTAACTTTAAAATTGGAGGAGAATTTGGTAATAAAATTTTTAAAAATATTTGGTTGATAGGTTTCTTAGATATAGAAAAGTCTTTTGAAAATGGAAAAGTTCTTTTATCTGATAAAAACTTAATTACTTCTTTATATGTTAATAATCAAGAATACGGAGTTGTAGGAGTAAAAGCTATTGGAGAGTTAAAAAACGATTTTGGACTTACTGCAAGTTTACCAGCCGCTTTTTTTGGGAATAATGTTGCTAAACAAGTTGCTTTATCTGTGGGGATTTATAAAAAGTTTTAGATTAATTCAATATTGACTTCAATTTCTTGAATTCCATGAACTTCTTTATCAAATTCGATTTTATACTTATATTTTTGATTGTATAAATTTAGAACTTTATCAATTTTTAGTTTAGAATTTTCTAAAATTATTAAATATTTTTTATGTTCACGAAAATTAACTATTGCTTTTTTAATAAAGGAATAACCTGAAAAAATAAAACTACCAGAGGTAATTATTAGAAAAGCTATATAATTAAAAAAAGCTCTAGGACTATGATCATAAGAAACTCTATAACTATTATTAAAAAAATAATTAAAAACTAAATAACCACATATCAACAAAGAAATACCAATAATACTTCCTAAAATAAGATTATTAAAAACATCTTTTTTTGAAAGTTTGTAATCTTCAATATCAACAATAATATTTTCTAAAATATCTAATAAATTATCACAAAATTTTATTTGAGTACAAGTCTTATTAAATTCAGGTTTTTTATCAGTTAAACCACATAAATTACCTTTTTGTAAACTTAATTTTTGATGATCACATAAATCACAATGGTTTTTCATTTTCATCTTATAAAAATACAATCTTTTTTCTTTTCTCTAATTTCTGTTTTCTCTTTTAAAAACTATCTTTGCGCTATCAAAAAATAGAAAAAAATGGAATCTAACATTCGTGTTCGTTTTGCCCCAAGTCCTACAGGACCTTTGCATATTGGTGGTGTAAGAACAGCTTTATATAATTATTTATTTGCTAAAAAAAATAACGGAACTTTTGTTTTACGTATAGAAGATACAGACCAAACTCGTTATGTTGCAAATGCAGAACAATATATTATTGATGCCTTAAAATGGTGTAATATTCCTTTTGATGAAGGACCAAACACCAATGAAAAATTTGGTCCATATAGACAATCAGAACGTAAAGAGTTATACAAAGAATATGCGGATATTTTAATAAATTCTGGTTGGGCATATTATGCTTTTGATACTTCTGAGCAATTAGATGCACACAGAAAAGCACATGAAGCAGAAGGAAAAACCTTTATTTATAATTGGCATAATAGAAATGGCGGAGATTTAGTAAATTCTTTAGTTTTAACTGAAAATGAAGTACAAGCTAAAATAAACGCTGGCGAAAATTATGTAATCCGTTTTAAATCTCCACAAGATGAGCTTTTAAGAATGGAAGATGAAATCCGTGGTAATATTAAAATTGATACCAATACTTTAGATGATAAAATTTTATTTAAAGGAGATGGAATGCCAACCTATCATTTAGCAAATATTGTTGATGATCATTTAATGGAAATTACACACGTAATTCGTGGAGAAGAATGGTTACCTTCTATGCCATTACACGTTTTATTATACAGAGCTTTTGGTTGGGATGCACCAAAATTTGCACATTTACCATTAATTTTAAAACCAGTTGGTAAAGGTAAATTAAGTAAAAGAGATGGAGATAAATTAGGTTTTCCTGTTTTTCCTTTAGAATTTACAAATGAAGTTACTGGCGATGTTTCTCGTGGATATAAAGAAGATGGTTATTTTTCTGATGCTTTTATAAACATGTTAGCTTTCTTAGGATGGAATCCTGGTACAGAACAAGAACTTTTTTCTTTAGAAGAATTAATACAATCTTTTGATCTAAAAAGAGTTAGTAAATCAGGAGCAAAATTTAGTCCAGATAAAGCAAAATGGTTCAATCAACAATATATGCAAACAAAGTCTGATGCAGAATTGACAGATTTATATTTACCTATTTTAGCTAAAAAAGGAATTACAAAAGACAAAGAATTTGTTTTAAAAGTAGTTTCATCTATAAAAGAAAGAGCTGTTTTTGTAAATGATTTCTGGGATTTATCTAGTTTCTTTTTTGAAACTCCAACAGATTACGATGCAAAAGCAAGTAAGAAAAACTGGAAAGAAGGAACACCTGAATTAATGCAAGAATTAATTACCATAATTTCTAATATAGAAGATTTTTCATCAGAAAACACAGAAAAAGAAATTAAAGAATGGATTACTGCTAAAGAAATTGGTTTTGGTAAAGTAATGCAACCTTTACGTTTATCTTTGGTTGGTAAATTAGCAGGACCACATTTATTTGATATTATTGCAATGATTGGTAAAGAAGAAACTTTAAAAAGACTAGAAAACGCAATCGAAAAACTATAATTATGAAAAATTTAATCCTTCTTTTAATTTTATTTTTTGCTTTTAATATTCAAGCACAATATAGTGGATATGGTTATGGAAATAACAGCAGACAGCGTCAAAGACAAATGATGCAACCACAAATAGAGCAAAAAGCAGCAGAACCAGATTTTCCTATAGAAAAATACTTAGGTATTGTTACTTATGATATTGAAAAAGCTGCTAAAAAATCTGGAGTAAAATTATCATCAGAAGAAGGAAAAGAGTTTTCTAAAATTTTAACTAAATATAATAAAGACACTAAAGATATTACTAGAATAAATAGTTTCTTAATTAAAAGTAGTAAAGATATGATTGATAATTTTCAGAAAAATGCAAGAAAAACTGGAGATTATTCCGATCAAGTAAACGTTCAAAAGAAAATGATAGAAGATTTAAAACCATTTTCTAACACACTTAAAGTAGAAGACGATAAATTAATTGCTTCTATGAAAAGTTTACTTTCAGAAAAAAAATATAATAAATGGATTAAGTACAATAAAAAAATCTATAAAATTTTTGAACCTGAAATAGAATAACTATATAATCTATATTTAAAAAAACCTGTTAATAATATTAACAGGTTTTTTTGTGGAAAAAATAACACTTTGGTAAAATTTGGTTAAATAATTAACAGATTAAAAATTACTATATTTACAAATAATAAATTTTTCACTTAAAAAAAATGACTATGACAGTACCTATTATCGTAATAATTCTTATTGGGCTTGTACTTTTTGCTTCTTATTTTATTGTTAAACAGCAAACTGCGGCAATCATAGAAACATTTGGTAAGTTTACAAGTATTCGTCAATCTGGATTTCATTTAAAGATTCCGGGAGTACAAAGAATTGCAGGTAGATTAAGTTTAAAAATTCAACAATTAGATGTAATTATAGAAACAAAAACTAAAGACGATGTATTTGTAAAATTAAAAGTATCTGTACAATACAAAGTGATAAAAGACAAAGTTTACGATGCTTTTTACAAATTAGATTATCCGCACGATCAGATAACTTCTTATGTATTTGATGTTGTAAGAGCAGAAGTACCAAAAATGAAATTAGATGACGTTTTTGTAAAAAAAGACGATATTGCTATTGCAGTAAAAACAGAATTAAACGATGCAATGATGACTTATGGTTATGATATTATTAAAACATTAGTTACAGATATAGACCCTGATGCTCAAGTAAAAGAAGCTATGAATAGGATTAATGCTGCTGATAGAGAAAAAACTGCTGCACAATATGAAGGAGATGCACAACGTATTTTAATTGTAGAGCGTGCTAAAGCAGAAGCAGAAAGCAAACGCTTACAAGGACAAGGTATTGCAGACCAAAGAAGAGAGATTGCACGTGGTTTAGAAGAAAGTGTAGAAGTATTAAATAAAGTAGGTATAAATAGTCAAGAAGCCTCTGCTTTAATTGTTGTAACACAACATTATGACACCTTACAATCTATAGGACAAGAAACAAATAGTAATTTAATATTATTACCTAATTCACCACAAGCAGGTAGCCAAATGTTAAACGATATGGTTGCTAGTTTTACCGCAAGTAATCAAATAGGAGAAGCTATGAAAAATGCAAAACTTAAAGAAAAAAACGATTAATTATGATTATTACAACAACTCCTACTATAGAAAATAAACCCGTTACCCAATATTTAGGAATTGTAACTGGTGAAACAATTATAGGTGCTAACATTTTTAAAGACTTTTTTGCAGGGATAAGAGATATTGTTGGTGGTAGATCTAGTTCTTATGAAAAGGTTTTAAGAGAAGCCAAAGATTCTGCTTTAAAAGAAATGAAAGAAATAGCTTTGTCTTTAGGTGCAAATGCTATTGTAGGTGTAGATTTAGATTACGAAACTGTTGGACCTAATGGTGGCATGTTGATGGTAACAGCTTCTGGAACTGCGGTAAAAATATAGTATATTGATTATTAGTTTTTTATGAAAAAAATAGTTAATTGGCTATCTACACCTTATTATTTTAATCCTTCTTTAAAATTTAAATTTCAAGTAAGTGTATTTATGGGGTTATTTGTTTTCCTCTTTTTATACCTTTTTAAACCATTTTACATAGCTTCATTTGTTGGATTAATATTAGAATACACTTCATTTATAGGTCTTATTAGTTTTTTAGTAATATTATTTGTACTCACTATACCTCCTCTATTTTTTAAAAATTATTTTAATGAAGATAATTGGACTATTGGTAGAAATCTATTTTTAATAAAAATAGGATTATTTATTAATGGAAGTGCTCTTTGGTATTTAGGTAACTTATACAGAAGTTATTATGGATTTGGTAGTATCGCTTATTTTAGATATTTACTTTTTGTTTATCTTTTAGGTACATTTCCTGTTATTTTATTCATTTTTTTTAATGAAAGAAATGTTAGAGATAAAAGAAAAAAAAGAGCAGAGGATATTAATATTTTAAAAAAGAGTAAAGAAAAAGAGCAAAAAATAATCATAAAAGAATCTATTACTATATACTCAGAAAATAAAAAAGAAACTATTAATTTTAAAATTCAAGATTTAGTTTACGTTACTTCTCAAGGAAATTATGCTAGTTTTTTTCTTTTAACGGAATATAAAAAAGATTTAAAAGAAATTATACTAAGAATAACATTAACAAAAATAAATGAAATATTAGAAAGTTATAATAATGTTATTCGTTGTCATAGATCTTATATTGTAAATACTTATTTCATTAATGCTATTTCTGGAAATGCAAGAGGATATTTCTTAAAATCTAATAAAATTTTAATAGAAATACCAGTTTCTAGAAATTTTAAAAAAGAAGATTTAGAAAAATTAATTTACTAATCTATTCTTTATGAAAAAGATATATTCTTGGCTTTCTACACCATATTACTTTAATCCTTCTTTTAAGTTTAAGGTTAAAGTTAGCATATCTATGGGATTATTTGTTTTTCTCTTTCTATATATTTTTAAACCTTTTTATCTAGCTTCATTTGTTGGTATAGTATTACAATACACAGCTTTTATAGGCTTTGTTACCTTTTTAGGTATCTTTTTTATTCTTTCTGTTCCTCCAATTTTATTTAAAAATTATTTTCATGAAGATAATTGGACTATTGGTAGAAATTTATTTTTAATAATAATAGGTATTTTCGTAACTGGTAGTTGCCTTTGGTATTTTGGTAGTTTACTTAAAAGCTTTCATTCTTTTGGAACTATAAGTTATTTACGATATTTATTTTACTCTTATTTGGTAGGTACATTACCGGTAGTAATTTTTATTTTTCTAAATGAAAAAAACATCAGAGAAAAAAGAGAAAAAAAAGCAGTAAAAACAATTAATATTTTAATAAAAAAACAAAAAAAAGAGCATAAAAAATTAATATTACAAGAGTATATAACAATATATTCTGATAATAAAAAGGAGCAAATTAATTTTAAAATTAAAGACTTAGTTTATATTACTTCTCAAGGTAATTATGCTAGTTTTTTTCTTTTATCAGATCATAAAAAAGGTATAAAGGAAACAATACTAAGAATAACTTTGACTAATATAAATAAAGAGTTAGAAACTTACAATAATATAATCCGCTGTCATAAATCTTATATAATAAATACTAAGTTTATAAAAGATATTAAAGGAAACGCAAGAGGTTATTTATTAATTTCTGATGTAATTCCGTTCGAAATACCTGTTTCTAGAAGTTTTTCTAAAAATTCTTTAAAAAACTTACTAAAATAGGTTTCCCATTTATCCCAAATCTTCCTATTTATAACAAATTTTTAATAAATATAGTTTTGAAAACTATATTTGCACTGCTTAAATATTAAATTGAAAATTTGGGGGAATTTTTAATTTAAGAAACCGAAAAGCTCAACTTGTTTATACAAATTGAGCTTTTTATAATTAAAAAAATAAGTAAATATTCTTATTTTTTATCTTCTAATTTATCATCATCTTCTTTAGCAGCGTTTTTAAATTCTTTAATTCCACCACCTAAACCTTTCATTAATTCTGGTATTTTTTTACCACCAAATAATAATAAGATTACAACAACTATTATTGCGATCTGAGGACCACTTACAAATCCAAAATGTATAGCCAAACTGTTCATTTTATATAATTTTAAAAAACAAAGATACAAAAAAGGTTATTATAGTAATTTATTTAAAAGCCTAATTCCTTTTTTGAATTGTACCACCTATTACTTTTTTATCTTTAATAACTTCTGGGTTTCCTTTATAAAAAATAGATCCACCAAAACCAACTTTTGCATTTAAAGTTTCTCCTGCTAAAACTTCTGCTTTTGCACCTGTACCAGCTTTTACATTAGAATTACCAGAAATTTTCATATCATAACCGTTATAAATACCATACAAGTCTACATCTACTTCTTGGTTATCTGCTGTACCAGATAATTTAACAATCCCTCCAGAAGAAGTTCTAACTTTAAGATACTTTATAGTTGCAAATAAATCTATAAGCGCTCTTTCTTGGGCATTTACTTCTAATTTATTTTGTGTGAAACCTGTACTGGTAATAGTAGCACCTTCATTAGCATCAATTACATCAATATCTTTATTATAAAATAGTTTTACTAAAACTTTACCATCTGCAGAGTTATTTTCTGGCTTTAAAGAAAAAGGTAAAGTCAATTTTAAAGTATTGTCTACAGTTTTAATTTTTACCATTTCAGATTTTTCTCCAGTAATTTCTAATTTTTGATCAATAGATTTTATTAACTCTACCTTTATTCCGTTATAAACTTTTAAAACTGAATAATCACCTAAAACTTTTGTTACCGTTGATTGTGCTAATAAATTAAAACTAAATAATAAAGCACATATATAAATTATTTTTTTCATCATTATTAATATTTATGTGGTTAAAATCAAAATTTATACCATTATATAAACCATATAATTGATATATTATTACAAAACTATTAAAATTTTAATCTTCAATTAACGAAAAATCTAAATGCTTTCTTTCTAAATCTGTATGTTTAACTCTAACTTTAACATCATCACCTAACTGGTATAAATGTTTTGTAGACTGCCCAACAATAGCATATTGCTTTTCATCAAAAATATAATAATCACTTTTTATATCTCTAATTCTAACCATTCCTTCACATTTATTAGAAGAAATTTCTACATAAATACCCCATTCTGTAACACCAGTAATTACACCATCAAAAATTTCATCTTTATGATCTTGCATGTATTTAACTTGCATGTATTTTATAGATGATCTTTCTGCTTTAGATGCCAATTCTTCTCTTTTAGAAGAATGTTTACATTTTTCTTCATACAAATCTGCTTTTGGCGATTCTCCGCCATCTAAATAATGTTGAAGTAATCTATGTGTCATTACATCAGGATAACGTCTAATAGGCGACGTAAAATGGCTATAATAATCAAAAGCCAATCCATAATGACCAATATTTTGAGTTGTATAGACCGCTTTAGACATAGAACGTATAGTTAAAGTTTCTATCATATTAGATTCTGCTTTACCATTTACATCATTTAATAACTGATTTAAAGATTCTGAGGTTGATTCTTTTGTGTCTGTATTAATTTTATATCCAAATTTACTTATAATGTTTTGTAGCGATGCCAATTTTTCTACATCTGGCTCATCATGTACTCTGTATACAAAGGTTTTATTAGTTGCTTTTCCTTTAGAAAAACCAATAAATTCTGCTACTTTTCTATTTGCCAACAACATAAATTCTTCAATTAATTTATTAGCATCTTTAGAAGTTTTAAAGAAAACACCTACTGGGTTTGCTTCTTCATCTAAATTAAACTTTACCTCTACTCTATCAAAAGAAATGGCACCTTGTTTCATTCTTTTTTTACGAAGAACTTTTGCCAATTTATCTAATTGTAAAGTTGCTTCTACAATTTCTGGAGTAACTTGGTATTCTTTATCTATAATTGAAGTTTCTAAAGGCATTGTATAAGGCTGAATATCATCAGAAAGTTTACAATTTTCTATAATAGATTGTGCTTCTTCATATGCAAAACGTTGGTCTGAATACGTTACAGTTCTACCAAACCACTCCCCTACTACTTGTGCTTTTTGGTTGATTTCAAAAACTGCAGAAAAAGTTAATTTTTCTTCATTTGGTCTTAAAGAACAAACACCATTACTTAACATTTCTGGTAACATTGGCACTACTCTATCTACTAAATAAACAGATGTTGCTCTATCATAAGCTTCATCATCTAAAATAGTTTTTGGTTGTAGATAATGTGATACATCTGCAATATGAATTCCTACTTCGTAATTACCATTTTCTAATTTTGTGAATGATAATGCATCATCAAAATCTTTAGCATCTTTTGGATCTATGGTAAAAGTTAAATCTTTACGCATATCTCTACGTTTAGAAATTTCTTTTTCGGTAATTTCTATTGGTAAATTTTCTGCTTCTTTTTCTACCTCTGGCTCAAACTCATAAGGTAAATTGTATTCTAATAAAATAGAATGCATTTCTGTGTTATGATCTCCTGGTTTACCTAAAACAGTAGTAATTTTACCAAACGGGTTTTTAGAATTTTGCGGCCAATCTGTAATAGTTGCCTGTACTTTATCTCCATCTTCTGCCCCATTCATTTTATTTTGAGAGATAAAAATATCTGCATACATTTTGTTGTTATCTGGTATAACAAAACCAAAGTTTTTATTTTTTTGTAAAACACCTACAAACTCAGTTTTAGAACGTTCTATAATTTCTACAACATCTGCTTCTAATTTTTTTCCGCTTCGTTTTTTGTATACATATGCTTTAACAGTATCGTTATGTAAACCTTTACCTAAGTTAATATTTGGTATAAAAATATCGTCTTCGTAATCATCCGTTACAAAATATCCGTTTCCATTAGATGTAATATCTAAAACTCCTACAGAATATTTTCTATCTTTATTTATTTGATACTTACCTCTATCTATTTCTTTAATTTTTTTGGTTGCAGTTAATTCTGCCAATTTCTTTACTATTTGGGTTTTTCCATCAGTATCAGAAATTTTTAATTTTGCAGCTATTTGTTTATAATTATAAAACTTTTCGCTGTCTTCATTTAAAATTCTAAATATATTTTTGGTCAAGTCTTTTACAACATTACCTTTCTTTTTAAAAATTCTTTTTTTCTTTCTTGTCATTAATTCTTACTTCTATTTATTTGATACTAAAATACAATTATTAAATCTTAATCTGTATTAAAAAACAGTTATCAATAAAAATTGTGTTTAGTTTTCTTTTAGTTGTTTGTTTTTAAGTCTGATTATTGTGATAAATAATTACAAAAAAATCTGTAAATTTTAAATTTATCTTTAATAATAACAGTTTAGACTTTTCTTTTTTTTGATGTAATTTTTCTAAATACTTTAGTAAAACTTGATATACAAAGCTATCTTAAAACGATTTAGAAACGTTATTTTAATTGGTGAAGAAGTTACATTCAAAATGTAAATAACAAAATAACACTGCAAATGTATACAAAAAACTTTAACAGTGGCTATTATCCAAAGGTTTTAAGTAATAATAAACCATAAAATTAAATGAAAAAAGTTAAAAAAATCTTAAATTTATTGTAACGTTTTATAAAATTAAACGTCTTTATTAAAAAGAAGTTACCATTACTGATGAAAAATTTACGTAAAATTATTGCTTTATTCCTTTTTATATTTATTGCAGGCATTTATGCTACTGTAATAACTGTAAATACCTCTTTAAATAAAAGTGAAGTTGTAAACAAAAGCGTAGAAATACAAAAAGACACTCTATATCTTTTAAAAACAGAAAAGAAAACTGCTTAATTTTTATTCTATTATTAGCTTTTCTATTGCTTTTCCTTTATTTGTTGTAATTCTCACAAAATAAATGCCAGTTGCAAAACTTGAAGTTGTTATCTCTTTTTTCTGTGCAGTTTTTACTAATAGACCAATACTATTAAAAACTTCAATTTTTTTAATTATTAATTCGCTTGATAACTCAATATTAAATTTATTTTTAGATGGGTTTGGATACATAGAAAAATTAAACACATTACTTTCTTCAGTACTTAATACTACACTTAAATCATAAACTCTTACATGACCAGAATCTGTACCATTTTCCGCATTATAAATAGCTCCTATAGCTATTATATTCCCATTAAAACTTAGACTTAATGAGGAACCAAATTGATCAGATTCTGACTCACCAATAATATCATTTCCTAATTGAATCCAATTATTATCTATAAATTTATAAATTTTAACTAATCCTTTAAAAAAATTAGCATATTCTAAGCTAATTGCAATAATACTTCCATCTGAATTTAATTCAACAGAAGAACCTAATCTATTAGCTGGACTTCCAATAAATTCATTACCTAATTGAACCCAATTATTATCTATATTTTTATAAACTTTTACTTTACCTGTAAAATCACCATTTTCAGTTACCATAGATCCTCCAATAGCTAAAATATTTCCATCTGAACTTAAACTAATAAATGATCCAAATGAAGCACCAATATTATCACCATTAATTTCATTACCTACTTGAGTCCAATAATTATCTATATTTTTATAAATCCTAACTTGTCCAGATGATAATCCATTTGTATCATTATTACTTGCTCCAATTGCAATAATATTACCATTTGAACTTAAACTTACTACTTCACCAAAATAATCATAAGCAGTTTGACCATTAATATTATTTCCAATTTGTTCCCAAGTATTATTATTATTTCGGTAAATACGTACTTGACCTACTTTAGGTAAAAAATTAGTATTATCAGAATAATTTTGTATTCCAATAGCAACAATAGAACCATCTGAACTTAAACTTACTGAATTACCTGAATAACTACTTTCTGGTCCATCAATATCATCTCCTATTTGTTCCCAAACATCATTATTATTACGGTAAATTCTAACATGACCAGATTCAAATCCACCACCAGTTAAACTATTTAATGGAGCCCCAACAGCTAAAGTATTTCCATCTGAACTTAAACTTACTGAAACACCAAACTGATTATAAGATCCTTCACCATCAATATCACTCCCTATTTGTTCCCAAACATTATTATTGTTTCTAAAAATACGCACATGACCAGAGCTAATTCCATTTCCATCATTATCAATAGCTCCAATAGCTAAAATATTTCCATCTGAACTTAAACTAATAGAATGCCCAGAAAAATCTCCTGCAGATTCCCCATCAATATCTTGTCCAATTTGAGTTTGTCCAAAAAGATAGAAAGGAAATAAAATAAAAAGTAATAATTTTTTCATATTTTAATTTTTAAAGTGAAGATAAATATAATTTTAAATTTACCTACTTATAAACATTCTATATAATAATAATTTTTCTTTTATAAATTTTTAAAAAACAATGATGTTTATAATAGTCTGTGAATAGCTACTATAAATTTTTACTTTTTTATTTTAATATTTGAGTTATTAAAAAGCATTTACATGTTATGAGTAGTTTAAAAGCTTTAAAATCAACTAAAATATCGAGTTATTAACAATAGTTATAAACAGTAGTTAACCAGAAATTCTTAATAGTTAACATTAAAATCTATGTAAACAAATTGTAAATTTTATGTTGATAAACTTTTATCAAAAACTCATAAAAAAAGTTGCATATATCAATAGGTAGCTTGTATTGTAATAATATTTTAATTTACCAAAAAAAGTTTTAAGACTTTACTGATACTTCTTAACATTTGCTTAATATAGATAAAGAGTTAAAAATTAAACTGTTATTAAAAAAGCTATTTTTTTGATTGTTTATAACTGTTGATAACCCTTAGTTTCTGTATTTTTGCGACTTACAATACAATAAAAATCAATTTATTATGACAATTGCCATTGGTAACGATCACGCAGGAACAGAATATAAATTCGAAATTATAAAACATTTAGAAGAAAAAGGATATAAAGTGCTAAATTTTGGTACCGATACAAACGATTCTATGGATTATCCAGACGCAATACATCCAACAGCAGATGCTGTAGAGACTGGTAAAGCAGAAATGGGAATTATTTTGTGTGGTTCTGGTAACGGAGCGCAAATGACTGCTAATAAACACCAAGGTATAAGAGCAGCACTTTGTTGGAATAATGAATTAGTAGCACTAACAAGACAACATAATAATGCAAACGTACTTACAATACCTGCACGCTTTGTGTCTTTACAACAAGCAATTGGTTTTGTAGATATTTTTTTAGCTACAGAGTTTGAAGGCGGAAGACACCAAAACAGAGTTGGTAAAATTTCTTGTGCAGGATAAAAATTTCTTTTTATAAATGAATATCAAAATAAAATCTTTTTTAGAATTAACTACAGAAGAGTTGTATGCAATATTACAATTACGCTCAGAAGTTTTTGTGGTAGAACAAGATTGTGTGTATCAAGATATTGATTTTAAAGATCAAAAATCTTTACATGTTTTTGGTTTAAAAGAGGATAAAATTATAGCTTACACACGTATTTTTAAACCAGGAGATTATTTTGAAGCTGCAAGTATTGGTAGAGTAGTAGTTGCAGTTTCTGAGCGTAAATATGGTTATGGTCACGATTTAATGAAAGCCTCTATAAAAGCGATAAAAAATTATTTTAAGGTTGATAAAATTACCATTTCTGCTCAAAAATATTTAAAAAAGTTCTATGAATCTCATCAATTTATTCAAGTAGGAAAGGAGTATTTAGAAGATGGTATTCCGCATATTAGAATGTATAGAAAATAAATAAATTATAAAAATTATGAAGCTATTTAATTGTCCAAAATGCAATCATATTATATTTTTTGAAAACGAAAGTTGCGAAAAATGTAAGAGTAAATTAGGTTATAATTATTTGATTAATAATTTTTCTATACCTGATCTTGCATCAAATCTAACTTATTGTTTTAATTACAACCATAATAGTTGTAATTGGGTAATAGATACATCTTCTAATAGTAAATTTTGTGTTGCTTGCAATTTAAATAGAAAAATACCAAACAAAGCAGATATTGATGCTTTTGATAAATATAAAAGGTTAGAACTTGCCAAACATCGTTTGGTTTATCAATTAGTACAGTTAAAACTACCGATAGACTCTAAAATTGTACATGAAAAAGGTCTTGCATTTGATTTTTTATCAGAAAATAATGATGAAAATAAAAGAACTGGTCATGCAAATGGAGTTGTTACAATTATACTTAAAGAAGCAGATTCTGTACATAGAGAGCTATTAAGAAAACAGATGAATGAGCCTTATAGAACGCTATTAGGGCATTTTAGACACGAAATTGGGCATTATTATTGGCCTTTACTATTTAAAGAAAACAATATTAAAAAATTTAGGTCTTTGTTTGGTGATGAGCGTTTAGATTATGGAGTGGCATTAGAAAATCATTATAAAAATGGAGCAAAACCAAATTGGAATTCAGAGTTTATAAGTAGTTATGCAGCTTCTCATCCTTGGGAAGATTGGGCAGAAACTTGGGCTCATTATTTACATATAATGGATACTTTAGAGACCGCAAATTATATAGGTTTTTCTATTAAAAATAAAAAGAATCTAGTTTTAAATAACAGAGTATTAAAGTTTAAAAATCCTTATAAAATTAAAAATTTTAAAAAAATATTTGAAGCAAGTATCTCTTTAACATCTGCAGCAAATAGTTTGAATAGATCGATGGGTTTACCAGATATTTATCCTTTTGTAATACCAAAACCAGTTTATAAAAAATTAGAATTTATACATAATTTGTTGTTTAATACAAATGTAAATTTGACTTAATTTTTTATAAAACATTGTAAATAAAATAATTATGAGTAAACCACTTCAGTATTTTATAATAGCAATTAGCATTGCATCCATTTTTTTATCCATATATACTATTTTAAAAACTCAGGTTTTTTTTGATGGTTTAGGTGGTATAATCGTAGGAGTGGGATTGTTAGGTGCTTTGTATTTTGATAAATATCAAAAGAAAACGAACAAATAATTATTTATCCTTCTTTTTGGTCATTTTATAAATAAGATAACCAAAACCAACTAAAAAGTGTAAAATAATTACTGCTGCTACAATGTATAAAGTTGTGTTAGAATCATTCATATTACAAAATTAGAAAAATCTTATTTCTAATTTTGTAATATATGTTACATAAAACTATTTACCTCTTTTACACCAGAAACTTCTAAATTTTCTAATTTTATTTCACCAATTCTAACACGAATTAAACGTAAAGTTGGTAAACCAACAGCAGCCGTCATTTTACGAACTTGTCTAAATTTACCTTCTCTAATAATAATAGAAAACCAACTTGTAGGTCCGTGTCTTTCGTCTCTAATTTTTTGACTTCTTAATGGAAATTTAGGATCATCAATTATAAAAGATTTACCAGGTTTTGTTAGGTATTTTTTACCGTTAATGCCAATTTCTACCCCGTTTTGTAACTGCTCTATTTCTTTTTCCGTAACAATTCCATCAACTTGTACGTAATATTCTTTTTCGTATTTATTACTTCTAATTTCTGCGGATACTTTGCCATCTGTTGTTAATAAAAGTAAGCCTTCAGACGGAACATCTAAACGACCAATTGCCATGGTTCCTTCTGGGAAATCATATAATTCTCCTAATAATTTTTTTTTCCGCTTTGCGGGATTTACAAACTGAGAAATCATTCCCCAAGGTTTGTGAATTATGAAATGACGGTGTTTTTCTGCCAAATTATACTACTTTTATAGTTACAGAAAAACTGTTTTTTCCTGTTGATAAAGACATGTTTTCTTCAGAAAATTTTTGATCTGTATAAGAAGTATATTGGGTAATTGGCTCAATACAAAGCATGTTATCTACCTCCGTCCACAACATAAAATTATTAAAACCTTTGGTTGTAATTTCTAAATCGTTTCTATTAATATTTTTTAAGGTGATTTTATTAGTTCCTAAAACCGGAAAAGCATTAGAACCCGCTTTATAAACATCTTTTAAAGTAATTTTTTCTGTACCAGATTCTAACGTTTCATTACCAGTATCAGACAACATAAATGCAGGATGATACCCCAACATAAAAGGCATTCCTTCATCAGAATTGATGATAAACTCAATCTTTAAAACATCATTTTCTAAGGTAAAAAACTTTTCAAAAGTAAAATCAAAAGGCCAAGAAAGGTTTTCTTCAGTAGATTTTACAGGAAATTTGCTATTGTTAACAAGTGTATTTTTAGTGTATTTTTTGATGAATTTAGCCGAATTTTCATCCGAAGAAACTAAAGAATATTCTAATTCGCGTAATAAACCGTGCTGATCTAAAATTGCATCGCCATTTTTAGTATGAACTCTAAAATTATTTTTAGCAGTTGGGCCAATTACTGGAAACATTTCGTCATCAGAATTTCGCCAACCTTTATTTCCTTTTTGGTGTATGTACTCTTTGTTATCTTTTAGAAAACTTATTAATTCTCCTTTTTCAATTGTAACGTTGCTATTCGTATTTTTTAATAAAATTTTTGAACTCATTGTTTTAAATTTTACGTAAAAATACTATAAAAATGTAATTTATTTTTTAGGAAAAAAGATTTATATTTTTGTAACTTGTGGCACTTATTTAAAAATAAAATTAGGAAGATTTATGGCAGCAGATAAAGAAAAAACAGCAAAGTTAAAAGCATTACAACTTACACTAGATAAGTTAGATAAGACTTACGGTAAGGGTTCTGTAATGAAATTAGGTGATGTTACTGTTGATGATATAGATGCAATTTCATCTGGTTCTTTAGGACTAGATTTGGCATTGGGCGTTGGTGGTTATCCAAGAGGAAGAGTAATAGAAATTTATGGTCCAGAATCTTCAGGTAAAACAACTTTAACATTACATGCAATTGCAGAAGCACAAAAAGCAGGAGGAATTGCTGCTTTTATTGATGCAGAACATGCATTTGATCGTTTTTATGCAGAAAATTTAGGTGTAGATATAGAAAATTTAATCATTTCTCAACCAGATCATGGAGAGCAAGCATTAGAAATTGCAGAAAATTTAATTAGATCTGGTGCAATTGATATTGTTGTTATTGATTCTGTTGCTGCATTAACTCCAAAATCTGAGATTGAAGGAGAAATGGGAGATTCTAAAATGGGACTTCATGCACGTTTAATGTCGCAAGCATTGCGTAAATTAACAGGTACAATTTCTAAAACTAACTGTACAGTTATTTTTATTAACCAATTACGTGAAAAAATTGGGGTAATGTTCGGTAATCCAGAAACTACAACAGGTGGTAATGCATTAAAATTTTATGCTTCTGTACGTTTAGATATTAGAAGAAGAACGCAAATTAAAGATGGAGACAGAGTTATTGGTAACAGTACAAAAGTTAAAATCGTAAAAAATAAAGTAGCTCCACCATTTCAAATTGCAGAATTTGATATTATGTATGGAGAAGGAATATCTAAAGTAGGAGAAATTTTAGATATTGCTGTAGAATTAGGTATTGTAAAGAAAAGTGGATCTTGGTTTAGTTACGGAGACACTAAATTGGGTCAAGGAAGAGATTCTGTAAAAGGATTGATAAAAGACAACCCAGAGTTAGCAGAAGAACTAGAAGGTAAAATTAAAGTTGCTATAGAAACTCAAGAGTAAGTAGTAAAATTTAAACTGTTATATTAAAACTGCTATAGATTTACTAATCTATGGCAGTTTTTTATTTTTTATAGTATGATTTATTTATCTAAAAATATACAATTAAAAACTATTTTAAGTTCTGATTCATCAACACTTTTTAATTTGATGAAAGAAGTTTATCCGTTGGCTTACAGTCATTTTTGGAAAGATAAAGGAGCTTGGTATGTAAACTCTCAATACTCAAAAGAAAATATTCTAAAAGAGTTATCTGTTAAAACTGCCGATTATTATTTTATCATTTTTGATAATGAAATTGTTGGTAATTTTAGAATTATTTGGGATGAAAAATTAGAGGATTTATCCGAAGAAAAACAAGTAAAATTGCACCGAATTTATCTTCATAAAAAAACACAAGGAAACGGAATTGGTAAAAAAATACTTCTTTGGTTAGAAGATAAATGTAAAGAAAAAGGATATAAAATTATCTGGTTAGATGCTATGGATGAACAGCCACAAGCTTTTAATTTTTATAAAAAACAAGGGTATAAATATCATTCTCATACTTTTTTACCTTATGATTTATTGTATGATAAAGTAAGAAAAATGAGTCAAGTTTATAAAATTTTAGAATAATAAATTATTCCTTAGATAATATTTTTACTAACCATAAAATTAAATAAGCTCCAATACCTAAACCTGCAAATAAAACTAACAGAACTAATAGTATTCTAATATTTTTTGCTGAAAATTGAGTTTTTGTACTTAGCCATTCACATACACCTAAAATCATAATTATTTTTGTTGTTTATAAATTATACGCCTGTACTACCAAAACCTCCAGAACCACGTTCTGTTTCACTTAAAACATCAACCTCTTTCCAAACGGCTCTTTCATGTTTTGCAATTACTAATTGTGCAACTCTTTCTCCATCATTTATAACAAAATCTTCATTAGATAAATTAACTAAAATTACTCCAATTTCTCCTCTATAATCTGCATCTACAGTTCCTGGAGCATTTAAAACAGTAATTCCTTTTTTAGCAGCCAAACCACTTCTTGGTCTTACTTGTGCTTCAAAACCAACAGGTAAAGCAATAAATAAACCCGTTTTTACAATGGCTCTTTCTAAAGGTTTTAAAGTTATTTGCTCTTCTATATTTGCTCTTAAATCCATACCTGCTGCACCTTCAGTTTCGTATGCAGGTGTTGCGTGTTTAGATTTATTAATTATTTGTACGTTCATTTTTAATATAAATAGATTGTTAACAAATATAATAAATCAACTATGGATTCTTTATAACTTAATAGTTTTATTACTTTTGATGCAATAAACTAATTTTAATGAGTAAACAAAAGAAAATAGCGGTTTTAGGTGGTGGAAGTTGGGCAACTGCAATTGTTAAAATGTTGATAGAAAACTTAGAAACTGTTGGTTGGTATATGAGAAATACGCTTGCAATAGAGCATATTAAAGAAAATGACCATAACCCTAAATATTTAAGTTCAGCTGAGCTAGATGCAAAACGTTTAGATTTATCTGATGATATAAATTTTATGGTTAAAAATTACGATATATTAATCTTTGCCATACCATCAGCTTTTTTAACTAGCGAGCTTAATAAACTAACAGAGTCTCTACAGAATAAAACTATTTTTTCTGCTATTAAAGGTATTGTGCCAGAAACAGGTTTAATTGTTGGCGAGCATTTTAATAGAGAATTTAATATTCCGTTAGATAATATTGGTGTAATTACCGGACCTTGTCATGCAGAAGAAGTAGCAATGGAACGTTTGTCTTATTTAACAGTTGCTTGTCAAGATGAAAAAAAGGCAATATGTATAGAAAATGCGCTACAAAGTTGGTATATAAAAACAAAGATTTCTGATGATATTATAGGTACAGAATATGCAGCAATGTTAAAAAATATTTATGCTGTTGCAGCTGGTATTGCACATGGTTTGGGTTATGGAGATAATTTTCAGGCAGTTTTAATGAGTAATGCCATTAGAGAAATGAAACGTTTTATTAAAAAAGTACATAAAATGAAACGTAACATAAACAACTCTGCTTATTTAGGAGATTTATTAGTTACAGGTTATTCTATTTTTAGTAGAAATAGACAATTTGGTAATATGGTTGGTAAAGGTTATACTGTTAAATCTGCACAAATGGAAATGAGTATGATTGCAGAAGGCTATTATGCTACCAAAAGTGCTTACATTATTAAAGAAGAAAATAATACAAAAACCCCAATTATAGATACTGTTTATAATGTTTTGTATGAAAATAAAAACCCTAAAAAAGAATTTAAAAAGTTGACTGATAAATTAGATTAAATGTTTAATTTTGAACATTGTTAATTAATATTAAACATTTGTCATGAAAACAATACAAGAAGTTGTAGAAAGTACTATTAGAAAAACACCTTTTATAGAAGAAGCTTTAAATGAAAAGTTGATAAATGTTTCTTCTTTAGCAAGAATTATTTTACCAGAAGTATCTGCAGTATTAAAGAAAGATATAAAAGTAGGTGCAGTAATGATGGCTATTAACAGACTTTCTCCTGCAAGCGAGTTACGTATTAGAAGAAATATTAAAAAGCTAGCATTAGATTTAGGTGATGTTATAGTACGTTCTGATTTATGTGATTTTACATTTAAAAATACACCTTCTTTATTAAGAGAAATTGCAAAAATTCTAACAAAATGTTCAGAAAATTCTGATTATTTTTTAACAGTTTCTCAAGGAATTTTCGAAACCAATATTGTTACCAGTAAAAATTTAAGACCTTTTGTAGAAGAAATTTTTGAGCAAGAAATGTTAACTAACAGTATGTTAGAGTTAGCATCGATTACTATTAAATTACCAAAAGAAAATTTAGAGCAATCTGGTATCTATTACTTTATATTAAAACAATTAGCTTGGGCAGATATCCCTTTACAAGAAATTATTTCTACTACTAACGAAATGACAATTGTTGTAAAAGAAGAAGATATTAACCAAACCTTTGCAATTTTAATGGATATGAAATTAAGCTAACACTATTTTTACTACATTTAAAATCTAATTTATAATAGTATTAAATGGCAAAGCAAGATCCTTATGCAGCTTTAAGAATAAGAGAATTCAATATATTTTTATTTGTTAGATTTTTACTTGTTTTTGGTTGGTCTATGCAATTTATTGTAATAGAATGGCAAGTATATTCTATTACAAAAGATCCACTTTCTTTAGGTATTATTGGTCTAATGGAAATTATTCCAGCATTTACAATGGCTTTATTTGCAGGTCATATTGTAGATCAAAACGAAAAAAGAAACTTATTAGCCATTTGTACAGCTGCTTTCTCTTTAATTAGTTTAGGCCTTTTTTTATTAACTTCTGATAGTATTGTTGCTAATTGGTCTACAAATTCAATTTTATATTCTATTTATGGTTTGGTTTTTTTTGGTGGATTTTTACGATCGTTTTTCGGACCTACCATTTTTTCTTTAGTAGCCTTATTAGTTCCTAAAAAAATATATCATAATGCAGCAACCTGGAGCACAAGTACCTGGAAAACTGCCTCGGTTTCTGGTGCACTTTTTGGTGGCTTTTTTATTAGTTGGATTGGTGTTGATAAAACACTTTGTTTAGTTTTTATACTAGTAATTCTATCTTTAATATTTACTTTTTTAATACAAAAGAAACCAATTTTAAATAAAAAAATTGGAGAACCGATGAAAGAAAGTTTAAAAGCGGGAGTAAAATTTGTGTTTAAAAACAAAGCAATTTTAGGGGTTTTAACTTTAGATATGATTGCTGTTTTATTTGGTGGTACTGTAGCAATTTTATCTGTTTTTGCACAAGATGTTTTAAAAGTCGGTCCAGAAGGTTTTGGGGTTTTAAATGCTTCTATTTCTATGGGGAGTATTGTAACCATGTTTTTAACAACCTATATTCCTATCAACAAAAATACGGGAAAAAAAATGTTGATTTCTGTATTTGTTTTTGGACTTAGTATTATTGCTTTTGGATTATCTTCTATCTTTTGGGTAAGTATTTTAACATTGTTTATAAGTGGTGCTGCAGACGGTATTTCTATGGTTATTCGTCAAACAATTTTACAATTAAAAACTCCAGATGATATGCGTGGTAGAGTTTCTTCTGTAAACTCTATGTTTGTGGGTTCTTCAAATGAACTTGGTGCTTTTGAAAGTGGTTTAGCAGCAAAATTATTAGGACCAGTTTTAGCAGTTGTTTTTGGTGGAAGTATGACATTAATTACCGTGGTTGCAACTGGTAGTTTAAACCCAACGTTAAGAAATTTAGATTTAACAGAAGATATAGAAGAAAATGATAAAGAGGCATAATTATTGTTCTTAAAAATAAAACCAAACTACTAGCATGAAATCTTTTTTTACAATTTCTTTTTTACTGTTTTCTATTGTATGCTTTTCACAAAAAATTAAAGGTACAATTTTAGATTTAGAAACTAAAACACCAATAGAAAGAGCCCATATTTTTTTTATTGATGAAACTATTTATACCAATCAAAAAGGAGAGTTTTCATTTGATTTAAAAGGTAAAAAAAGTATAGAATTTTC
Source organism: Polaribacter sp. Asnod1-A03 (assembly GCF_045063585.1). Taxonomy (NCBI): domain Bacteria; kingdom Pseudomonadati; phylum Bacteroidota; class Flavobacteriia; order Flavobacteriales; family Flavobacteriaceae; genus Polaribacter; species Polaribacter sp. Asnod1-A03. The sequence continues at coordinate 3,320,250 of NZ_JBEFOE010000009.1, forward strand.
GGTCTCTCATATTAAATACGAGACTAAAAAAGTAATCTATACAAAATCAACAAAACCACTTTTGGTATATCTTCAAGAAAAACAAGAAATTTTAGAAGGTTTTAATATCAATGCAAATAAAAAGCTACAAAATGCTATTCAGTTTAAAAGGTTAGAAGATCTACCTAGAGGAACTTATTCTTTTGCATCTGTTTTAAATAACAATAAAATTTATGTTTTTGGTGGTGATATTACTAATTTTCACGACCAAAATAGAGAAGCTTTAAGCGAACTTTCTTCTTCAGATGAAGCAGCAATAATGAAGTTTTTAACAAAACCAAAATTTTCTAATTACATCAATTTTATAGGCGATTTACAAATCTATAACATTACAAGTAAAAGATGGAATATTATACAAGAAAAGGTGTTAGAAAGAGCCTATTACAATGCGGTTTCTTATAAAGACACTGTATTTTTAATTGGTGGTAAAAAGTTATCTAAAAAGAAAACGAGAGAGTTATTGGCTAATGATATTGAGTTAGTTTCTTTAAAAGATTTATCTATTACAAAAGACCAAACAAATCCTCACCAAGCAGTAAATTTTGGTAGTGTTTTACATGATGATAAAATATTAGTTTTTGGTGGTTCTACAAAACAACTTAAAAACGGAAAAATTCTTTATTCTGATGATATTCATTTATACGATATAAAAACAGGATATTGGTATTTACTAACCAAAATGCCAAAAGCTAAAGAAGTAACCGGAATAATTTTTGGTGATAAATTGTATTTTTTTGGTGGTTTTAATAAAAAAAACTTAACAGATATAGAATCTTATGATCTAAAAACAGGTAGATGGAAAAAAGAAGGTAATCTTTTTAAAGGGATGAAAAACCCAGCAATTACAAAAGATAAAGAGTTTATTTACTTAAACGAAAATGGAAAAATTATAACTTTTGAACCGAAAACAAGAGAGCTAAAAGAGTTTACAATAGATTTAAATTTAAAAGATGCTAAAATGCATTTTTTTAATGAAAACTTATACCTAATAGGTGGTTATCATTATATAAATGAATATAGAAAATACCCATCAAAAGGGTTTTTTACAATTGAAGCAGCAGAGTTTTTTAAAACAGAACCTATCAATACTAAAACTTTATAACAAGTTAAATTTTATTCAGGAATTGTTCTAAAATTTCCTAAAGACAAAGTCCAATCATAACTTCTAAAATCTAATTTTTTTGGTTTTTCAGGAGTAATTTTATATTCAAAAAGAATTCTTTTGGCACCACATTTACCTCCAAAATCAGCTCTAAACCAAGACATTAATGCTACTGATTTTGCTGTTTTTGTTTTTTCATCATAAGAAGTTTGTTCTTTTAAATATTCTTTTGTCATAAAACCGAATTCTCTGTCTAAATCTTTAGAAGTATAAACAGCAACAGGGGGGCAGCTTATTGCTCCACAATTTAAAGCAAAGTGAATTCTCCAATCAATATCTTTTACACGTAGCTTACGTTCCCATTTTGGTCTAAACCATTTTCTTAAATAACCTAAGCTAATTTTCATTCGAGACTTTCTTATAATTCCGTGTTCTATATCATCAAAAGATAAAGTTTCTCCGGCAATTTTAACTCTTTCATCACCAAAGAAAGCACCTCTATCGTCATATAATTTTGGGTTTTCTGATAAAGATATTTGAATAAAAGCATTGTAAATATTTACCCAAAAAGCAATTTTTTGCTTGTCTGTTTTTAATTCTGTAACTAATTCATTTAAAGTACTTTTTTCTAAAATTCTTATTTCTTTTTCATAAGATTTTTCATCAATAATATTTTGTAGTAAAGTTTCAGAGACTTTTTGATAATTAATGTTTTGTTGACTAAAAAGAAATGTATTCGATAAAAAAATGAGTAATATAAAAAACTGTTTCATAAAATATTTCGTATGTTTAAGTATGATGATAAGTATTATTATACCCGTTTACAATGAGCAAGAGAACCTTTCTAAAAGGTTGTCGTTTTTATCTGAACAAGCTAACAAATTTTCTGTTGAAATAATTATTGCAAACTCGCCAGAAACTACCGATGAAAGTAAAAAAATATGTGAAAAATATAAAAATATTATTTATTTAGACTGTATTAAAAAGGGTAGAGCTACTCAAATGAATGCAGGAGCAGCAATAGCAAAAGGAGATATTTTAATGTTTTTACATGCAGATGTAATTTTACCAGAAGATTTTTATCATCAAGTTACCACGAGTATTAAAGATGGAAATAGAGCAGGTTTTTTTGCTTATAATTTTGATAGAAAAACTTTTTTATTAGACATAAATAGTAAGTTTACTGTTAAAGACGGCTTATTTGCAGGAGGAGGAGACCAATGTCAGTTTTTTACAAAAGAGGTTTTTAATAGTTTTAATGGTTATAATGAAGACTTTTGTATTATGGAAGATTTTGAAATGATGGATAGAATTAGAAAAGAGAAAATTCCTTTTAAAATAATACAATCTAAAGCCACAGTTAGTGCAAGAAAATACGATGATAATTCTTGGTTAAAAGTAAATTTAATTAATGGCTATGTTTTTTTAAAATATCGATTAGGTTATTCTCCTGTAAAGTTGAGAAAAACATATAAAAGTTTACTACGAGAAAATGTATAAAAAAAACCGTTTGTAATTATTACAAACGGTTTTAAAACTATTTTTTTTCTTGAATAGATAAGATTGTTTTTACTGTAGTTTTCTCTCCAGTTTCGTCTCCTTCATCATCATATTCTTCTATTTGTTTCGTTTTCCAAGTTAAAGTAAATTTCTTACCAATATTTGCATCATCATCTAAACTAAACGCTACATTTTCATCTAAATCATAAAATAGATGTTCTACTTTTTTTTCATCAACAAATTTATAAAAATACTGCTCAGAAATTCCTTTATAAGTTGCTGTTAAAGTATTTTCTATTATTGATGTTTTTGTAGTAAAAGATAGAGATGCAGAAATAAATAGCACAAATGCTACATTGTGTAATGTTTTCATTAATTTATAATTTTAAGGTTGTTTTTTTTATTGAATAAATATAGTAGCACTTCTTTTTCTTAAAAGAAGTTGCTTTTTTTTGAGGTAACTAGAACTATATTTTCATAAGCCTTAAGATTAAAAATATCTATATCAAATATAATTTATTTTTTAATTGAATGTTAAAATTGAAGCTAATTTTTTATCTAATTCAGTAATATTTTTTTGTTTGGTAATTTCATCTAAATTAAGCTCATTTTCAAATAGTTGAGTTACATATTTTTTATATAAAAACACGCTGTGCGTGTCAAAAAATAAACGCCCTGTTCTACGCATAAAAAAATCTGTTGGTGTACAAGCCATTTCATAATTAATAGCAAACCAAACTTCTGCTTTTATCATTTTTTCTTGCATATTATCGTGCATTAAATCATCAAACTTTTGCAAAATAATATCTGTTTGTTTTCCGTAATTATGTACTAAATATTCAGCATCTTTTCTATCAAAATCTACTTCTGCTATTCGATTCTGAATGGCATCTGTATAACTTTGTACTTCACTAGTGTCTTTAAATTTACCACCAGAAAGTACTATTTCTTTGGTTTTTATTTCATCAAATTCTACCTCAAATTTTCGTTTGTATTTTTTTACAACCAAATCTACAATACGTTCTGCCATTTTACGGTAACCTGTTAACTTACCACCAGCAATAGAAATCAATTCAGAATCAGAAACAAAAATTTCATCTTTTCTAGACAATTCAGAAGCAGATTTTCCTTCTTCATGAATTAAAGGACGTAAACCTGCCCAAGAAGATTGAATATCGTTTAATGTAAGATTAATTTCTGGAAACATATTATTAACAGCAGAAATTAAATACATAACGTCTACCATATTAACATCAACATTGTTTTTATCTGTTTGATAATTGGTATCTGTTGTACCAAAATAGGTAACTTTTCCTCTTGGAATAGCAAACATCATTCTACCATCAGGAACATCAAAATAAACAGATTGTTTTACAGGTAATTTTTCATGATCAACCACCAAATGCACTCCTTTTGTTAAGTGTAAACGTTTTCCTGTTTTAGAGTGATTTGTTTTTCGCAAATCATCTACCCAAGGTCCTGTTGCGTTTACAACATATTTGGCTTTTATTCCAAAATACTCGTCGGTTAAATTATCTTTTACAATAGCACCCGCAACAATTTCATCTTCATAAATAAACTCAGAAGCTTGTGTATAATTGATGATTTTTGCATCATAATTTAAAGCTGTTTTTAAAACTTCTATGGTTAAACGTGCATCGTCTGTTCTGTATTCTGCGTAATATCCAGCACCGTTTAAAATACTTTCTGGTAACAAAGGTTCTTTTTCTAAAGCCTCGTCTTTATCTAGCATTTTACGTTGATCTTCGCCTTCTACAGAAGCCAAAACGTCATATACTTTTAGTCCGATAGAAGTTAACCAAGAACCATAAGTTCCACCTTCAATTAAAGGTAAAATCATTTTTTCTGGTACCACTAAATGTGGTGCTAATTTATGCACAATTGCACGTTCTGTACCTACTTCTTTTACCAACCAAAAATCGAATTGTTTTAAGTAGCGTAAACCACCGTGAATAAGTTTTGTAGATTTACTAGAAGTTCCAGAAGCAAAGTCGTTTTTTTCTATTAAAGCAACTTTCATTCCGCGAGAAGCTGCGTCTAATGCAATTCCTGCACCTGTAATTCCACCACCAATTATTAATAAATCAAATTCATTTGATTTTAATTCTTTTTTGATGTTTATTCTGTCTATGTATGAGAAGCTATTCATTATAAAAGTTAAAGTTTTAATAAAAAAATAAATAAAAGTATATATTTGCTAGTAAACAATAAAAAAGTTTAAAATAATAGCATGAAACACAAATACCTTAAAGCCCTCTCTTTACCTTTATTTTTAATTAGTTTTTCTTTAATCGGTCAAAATGATAGTGAAAAACAAAAAATTACTAAAGATTACAATTTAGTAAAATTACAAGAACTCAAGGAAGAATACTCTTCAAAATTTTTATTAGAAAAAGATGAAGCAATTCTTTTAGCAAAACAAAAAGGTTGGCAAATTTCATATACAGATTCTAACGGATCTTATTATGAGATAATGAAAGTTTCTAAAGAAGGGAAGCCTTTATATTACAAAACGGATAATGTAGATGCTGCAATATCTACAAGAACCAATTTTTTACATAAAGATGGTGGTTTAGGTTTAGATATAGAAGGCCAAGGAATGACTGCTTATGTTTGGGATGGTGGTTTGGCAAGAACAACACACCAAGAATATGATGGAATAGGAGGAGAAGATAGATTTTCTATTGGAGATGGTACTGAAGTGTTAAACTATCATGGTGCACATGTTATGGGTACTATTATTGCTTCTGGTTTTGATCCGCTGGCAAAAGGTATGGCACCACAAGCAAAAGGTATTGGTAATGATTGGAATAGCGATTTATCTGAAGCAACTGCAGCAGCAGCAGCAGGTATGTTATTATCTAACCATTCTTATGGTTATGGTGCAGATGATGTTGCCGATTGGACTTTTGGTGCTTACGGTTCAGATGCTAGGGAATGGGATGAATTACTATATAATGCACCTTATTATTTAAAAGTTGCTTCTGCAGGAAATGATGGAGACAATAGTACTGCAAATGCAGACCCTTTAGGAGGCAATAATTTATTTGATAAATTAAACGGAGATAAAACTTCTAAAAATACATTAGTTGTTGCTAATGGGGAAGATGCAAGTATAAACGCAGATGGTAGTTTAGCTTCTATTTTAAGAAATCCTAGTAGTTCCGAAGGACCAACAGATGATTTAAGAATAAAACCAGATATTATGGGTAATGGTTTAGAGTTATATTCTTCTATGGAATCTGCAGATGATGAATATGGTGAACTTACAGGTACTTCTATGGCAGCACCTAATGTAACAGGTTCTTTATTATTATTACAACAATATTATAATGAAACTTATGGTAGTTTTATGAAAGCAGCTACCTTAAAAGGATTAGCAATGCATACAGCAGATGATGCAGATATGGTTGGGCCAGATGCTCATTCTGGTTGGGGTTTAATGAATACTAAAGTAGCAGCAGAAACAATTACTAAAAAAGGTTTTGAATCTTGGATTTCTGAAGAAACTTTAACAAACGGAGGTACTTATACTTTAAAAGTTAAATCTGATGGATTTAATCCTTTATTAGCATCTATTTCTTGGACAGACAAACCAGGAGTTGCAAATACAGGTGTTTCTAATGATCCAACAGCAGCTCTGGTAAATGATTTAGATATTAGAATTACACAAGGAGAAAATGAGTATATGCCGTGGAGACTTACAGGTTTAGACACAAATGACAAAGGAGATAATTTAGTAGATCCTTTTGAAAGAGTTGATGTTGCTGATGCATCAGGAGAATATACAATTACAATTACTCACAAAGGAACTCTAGAAGAAGCTCAAAATTTCTCTTTAATTGTAACAGGTATTTCTGGTGAGTTTAACTTTTTAGCAGATACATCAGAACAAAAAGTTTGTTCTGATTCTGATGCTTTATTTAATTTTGAATATAGACAAGCAGTTTCAGGAACAACTCAATTTACTACTTCTGGTACTCATGAAAACATGTCTATTGTTTTTTCTGAAAACTCTTTAAGTGAAGATGGTAGTTTTGATGTTACTATTGATGGTTTAGCAAATGTACCTGCTGGCCCTTATGATATTCAAATAATAGGTGATAACGGTACTGAAACACAAACAAGACAAATTACATTGGTAGTTTATCATCAAGATTTTAGTGATAACCCATCTTCTTTAGAATTTCCAGCAAATGGAGAAAAAAGTATTTCTAGAAAAGTAACTTTAGAATGGGAAGAAAATTTAAATGCAGAAACTTATTTAGTAGAGGTATCAGATTCAGCATCTTTTAGTAATATTATTTTTACTGATAAAGTTATAGATACTAATGCAAGTGTAGATGGGCTAATTACAAATTCTGTATACTATTGGAGAATTAAACCAATTAATAGATGTGGAGAAGGAGATTATTCTACAGCGAATAGCTTTCAAACAGGTATAACAGATTGTTCTAATGTATATACAGCAACAGATTTTTCTGTAGCTAGCATAAATCCTTTTACAGCACCAAATACAGCTTATGTACCAATTAACGTTACAGATAACTTATTTATTAATAAGGTGATTGTTACTTTAGATATTACACACACAAGTGTTCAAGACTTAACAATTTCATTAGAATCTCCTAGTGGAGCAAGTGTTGTTTTACTTTCTGGAGCTTGTGACGATACAGATAACCTTACAAATGTTACTTTTGATGATGATGGAGCTCAATTAGTTTGTAGTACAACAGATCCTGCAATTACAGGAACTATTGCACCAGAAAACAATATGAGTGATCCATTTCTTGGAGAAAATGCGTTTGGAGAGTGGAAATTAATAGTTGTGGATAATGTTGAATCAAATGGAGGGGCAATAAACTCTGCTTCTGTAACAATTTGCTCTACAGTAGAAAATACAAGTGTACCTTCTTTTTCTAGTACAAATCTAGTTTTAGGTGGTAGTTCTAATTATGTAGTTACTGCAAGTAACATGAATGCATCTACAGCTTCTGAAACAGAAGAAGAACAAATTTATACTTTAGTAGAATTAACTAGTAAGGGAGCCCTTGTAAAAGATGCAACTGCTTTAATTTTAGGTGATACTTTTACACAAGCAGACATTACTGCTGGTATAATAGCATTTACAAATTCTGAAACTAATTCTTTTACAGATACATTTAAAGTTGATGTTACAAATAGTGCTAAAGGATGGTTAGCAAACCAAATTGTTTCTATAGAAGAAACTACATTAGAAGTAGATCAATTTTCTTTAAATGAATTTTCTTTATGGCCAAACCCAGTAAGAGGAATTTTAAATGTACAGTTAAACAATGCTAATGGAGATGATGTAATTATCTCGTTATTTGATTTACAAGGAAGAAAAATAATTACTTCTATTGATAAATCTTCTGGTACTGTTTTTAATAAAGAAATAAGTACAAATAACATTTCTTCTGGAGTTTACTTATTAAGTATACAACAAGGAAATAAAAAAGCAACTAAAAAGATTATAGTTGCTGAATAGAAATTTTTAATTGATATTTTAAAAAGCCAGAATGTAAATTCTGGCTTTTTTTATTCTAATATTTTTGTTGGTAAACCATCAATACTTGTTTGATTTTTGTTCTCCCAGTAATTTTTAATGCCTTCTTTACCTTGTTCGCTTGCCCAATTATTTAGCTCGTTTCTTTCTCCTTTATAATCGTAAAACGGAATCGACATTCCACAAGAAGTTTGAGCAGATTCTATAGTTATATCAAATATTTGACGTGTTCCTGGAGTTTCTGGAAACAATTTAATTAAATCTTTCCAAGAAGCATCTCCTTCTTTTATTTCTTTTCCTTTTCCGTACAAACGTAAAATATTGGGTGCACCTTCAAAAGCACAAAACATAATGGTAATTCTATTATTTTCTAATAAATGTGCAGCAGTTTCGTTACCGCTTCCAGTAACGTTTAGCCACAAAACTCGGTTTTCATCAACTATTCTAAAAGAATCCATACCTTTTGGAGATAAGTTAATTCTACCAGATTTTGGAGCAGTTGCAACAAAGAATATTTTTTGAGCTTCAATAAATTTTTGAAGTCTAGAGGTGATTTTAGTATAGAATTTTGACATAATCGTAATTATTTGATGACAATTTACAAAATAACGATTGATAATGTGAAGTAATAATTATTACCTTTAGCAATCTTAAATACTTTTTTATGGAATATGGATTTTTATCAGTAATACCACCTATTGTGGCAATCATTTTAGCATTAAGAACCAAACAAGTTTATATTGCTTTACTATTTGGTATCTGGTTTTCTTGGTTAATTATTGAAGGATGGAATCCGTTATCAGGAACATTGGCAATGATTGAAGGAATGGTAAATGTTTTTCAATCTGCAGGAAATACAAGAACTATAATGTTTAGTGCTTTGGTAGGAGCGTTGCTAATTTTTATACAATATTCTAGAGGAGTAGAAGGTTTTATCAATATTTTAAATAAACAATTGGTAAAATTCGAAAATAAGAAATCGGGTTATAGTAGAATAATGGTGCAAGTTTTGGCAACTTTAACAGGGTTGTTTTTGTTTGTAGAAACTAGTATTAGTTCGTTAACCGTTGGTACTTTATACAGACCCATTTTTGATAAATTAGGAATACCTAGAGAAAAATTAGCTTATATAGCAGATTCTAGTTCTGCGCCATCATCAATTTTAATTCCGTTTAATGCTTGGGGAGCTTTTATAATGGGCTTATTGTTAACACAAGGAATTGATAAACCTTTTTCTGTAATGATGAGTTCTATTGCCTATAACTTTTATCCGTTGTTGGCAATTGCTATTGTGTTTATTGTCATTTTTACAAAGAAGGATTTTGGGCCGATGAAAAAAGCAGAACAAAGAACCAAAGAAACCGGTTTGTTAATGAACGAAGGTTCTAAGCCAATGGTTTCTGATGAGGTAACATCGTATCCGCCAAAAGAAGGAATTAAAGCAAAAGCATATAATATGATTGTGCCTTTGATGGTAATGGTTTGTATGATGCCTATCAATTTAATTTACACAGGTTGGGATGCTGTAAAAGAAGCTACATCATTTTTAAATCATGCTTCGTTAGCAATAGGCGAGGGGTCTGGTTCTTCTTCTGTTTTATATGCCGTAATTACATCGCTTTTAGTGGCAATGATTATGTATTTTATACAAGGAATTATGAAACCCAAAGAAGCTGTTAATTTAACCTTAAAAGGGATTAGTGAGCTAATGCCTTTGGCGTTGTTAATGTTGTTAGCATTTGCTATTGGTGATGCTTGTAAAGAGTTAGAAACAGGAATGTATGTTGCCAATGCAACTAAGGAATGGTTATCGCCAGAATTGTTGCCTGCGGTTGTTTTTATCATTAGTTCTTTTATTGCATTTTCTACCGGAACTTCTTGGGGAACTTTTGCAATTATGTTGGCAATTTCTGTACCGATGGCAAATATTCATGGAGCAGATATTACAATAGTTGTTGCCGCAACTTTAGGAGGAGGAATTTTTGGAGATCATTGTTCGCCAATTTCTGATACTTCTATTATATCGTCAATGGCTTCTGCAAGTGATCATATAGACCATGTAAAAACACAATTGCCTTATGCCTTAATTGGTGGTGTAATTACGGTAATTTTGTATTTAGTTATTGGATTTTTAGGTTAAAAAGATCTTTCTTATAGTTAAAAAGAGTATCACTGCTTCCAATAAGAAGCTTTAAAAGAATAAAAACATTTCATTTGTGTATTATTAATTTTAATATCATAACATGAAACAAAAAATTACTTTTTATTTATTTTACTTTTTATTTATTTCATTTTTGCAATCTCAATCTGTTAATTGGGTAGAACATTTTGGAGGTGCCTCTGAAGATGTCTTAAAATCAGCAACAATTGATGCGAATGGAAATACTTATTCTACAGGATATTTTGCAGAAAATTCTACATTTTCTAATATAGAATTAAATGCTATTGGTTACTTTAATTCTTTTGTTACTAAAACAGATGCTACTGGTAAAATTCTTTGGGCAAAATCTTTAGCTCAACCAAATGATGATGATATAGATGATTACCATTCTGTTATCACAAAAAGTATTGCCGTTGATGCTAGTGGTAATATTATTATAGCTGGTTATTTTGACGCAGGAGAGTTTGATGCAGATCCAGGAGAAGGGGAATATATACTTAGTGCAGCTAATTATGAAATGTTTATTATAAAATTAGATGAAAATGGTAATTTTATATGGGCACAATCTTTTGGTTCATCAACAAATAGTTTTGAAAGTGTTTCTGAAATAGATGTTGATGCTAATGGAAATATTTATTTAACAGGGTATTTTTCAGATTCTATTTCTATTTCTCACGCAGCAGGTACTTCTGTTATTACATCATACGGTGGATCGGATATTTTTGTTATGAAGTATTATGCAGATGGTTCTTTTTTGTGGATGAAACACATGGGAAGTGAAGATGCTGATTTAGGAATGAGTTTGGATGTTTCTGATTCTGGAGATGTATTTGTTACAGGTAGAATTAGTGCTACAGCTACTTTTTATACTCCTATGTTTTTTGGAGATCCAGTAACTATAAATGTTAATGAAGGTTATAATAGTTCTTTTGCCTTAAAGTTGGATTCTTCTGGTGATTTTATAGATGTTGTAGAAGTTGGTGAAGCAGATTCTGAAAATACAGGAACATCTATAGCTTTAGATTTAGATGGTTATGCTTATGTTACAGGTTACTATGGAGGTATTTTAGTAATAAATGAAGGTACGGATAATGAAATGAGTATAGATTCTGATACAAATTATGAAGGTTATGTGGCTAAAGTTGATTTTACAAATGAAAATATATCATGGATTAAAGAAATTGATGGTGGAACAGATTCTGTTTTTGGCTATACAGTAGATACAGACTCTAATAATAACATCTATGTAGGAGGTTTTTTTTCTGAGACATTAACAGTAGGTGATTATAGTTTAACAAGAAATACTTCAAAAGCTTTAGAAAGTTACCTTGTCACACTAGACAATTCAGGCGAATTTTTAGGAGCTTATCAATATGGAGGTCTTAACTCAGTAGATGGTCAAACATTGGTTATTAATATTAATGATGATATTTTACTTGCTGGATCTTTTAGCGGCAATGTAGATATTAGTCCTTTTGAGACTGAAGATTTAGAAATAACTTCAAATGGTTATAGAGATAATTATTTGGTAACTACTAACATGAACCAAGTGTTAAGTAACCCAGACAATAAATTTATAAACGGTTTAAAAGTGTATCCTAATCCTTCAGAAGATGTTATTTTAATTTCTAGCGAACTAAATTTAAAAGGGTCAAGATATTTTATTTTTGATGTTAGTGGAAAGTCCGTTTTATCTGGTAAATTAACAGAAAATAAAGAAGTTAGTATAAATCATCTTGATAAAGGGTTGTATTTTTTACAAATAATTAAAGAAAATAACCAACAACAAACTTTAAAAATTATCAAAAAATAATTTTCAATTAGATATTCCAGCAATAATTTTTAGTTAAAGTAAAATTTCCTCTTTATATTCGATGCGTGTATAGATGGGAGCTTTTTTTCGATTTTTTTCTAATTGCTGGAATGTCTTTTTTAACATTTCTTATACTTATACTAATAAAATCTAAAGTTCAATTTTATAAATTAATTTTAAGTATATTTTTTGTAAATGCTTTTTTATTTCTATTATATTATTACTCTTATTTACATAAAATAACATTTACGGCGGGGATAGCAATTCTTTTTGCACATGGTGTAGGTTATCTTTTAGGACCTTCTTTTTTATACTTGGTAAAATCATTAGTTTTTTCAAAAGAAAGAATTTTAAAACCATTTTTTAAAACGTTAATTCCGTTTTTTATTGTTTTTTTATTGTTTAATATTCCTTTATTTATTTCAATAACTACAGGTTATTTAAGTAGTTATCATAGCTTTTATACCAGTATTGAAATTCCATTTAACATTTTAGAAAATGTTTTTATTGTTTATTATATTATTAAAACTTTGGCTTTTTTAAAGCGTTTGAATAGTTTAATAGAAAAAAATTATGCAAATATCTCAGCACACAATTTACAATGGTATAAACACTTTATAATCGGTTTTTTAATCATTGTGATTTTAGACTTTTGTTTAAGTATTTATGAGGTCTTTTACACTGTAGATTTATGGAATGTTGGTAACATAATAGCTTTTATGTTCTTTTTCTTATATGTTTATTTAGGATACAAAGGTTTGTATCAGTCACAAATTTTTATACCTAGTTTTTTATTAGATGAACTTGATACTGTTAAGGTAAAAGACACTTTAGAGACAGATAAATTACCAAAAGAAAAAACAAAAGTTAGACAATTAGATAGCTTAAAACCTAATGAAATAGAAGATTTAGAACTAAAACTAAAAAAACTTTTAATAGAAGAGAAAGTATACCTTGATGAAGAGTTAAATCTTACCAAACTTTCCAAAAAAATGAATATTTCAAATAAGAAGCTATCAGAATTAATAAATCACCAATTAAAAACAACCTTTTATAATTTAATTAATGATTACAGAATTAATGATGTTAAAAATAGATTTAAAAAAGGAGATACAGAAAAGTATACAATAATTTCTATAGCTTTTGATGCTGGGTTTAAATCTAAAGCTAGTTTTTATCGAATATTTAAACAAAAAGAAGGGGTTTCTCCTTCTGCTTATAGTAGTAAGTATGAAAAGATGTCTTAACTTAATCTGCTAAAACACCTCGTTTTTTAATTTCATCAATCATACGTAAAGCACCTTCTTTAATGGTGTTTTCTTTAAAAAGATATGTTTTTTCGTATAGTGTATTTCCTTCAAAAAAGGTAACCTGAAAACGGTTATTTAATTTGAATAATTCGGGTTGAATTAATTCAATTTTGGCAAACGAATTTGCTGGAAGCTTGTTTAATTTTTTACGAAATAGAGAGGTTATTTTGGTGTTAGAATATCCTTGAGACACAATTACCATCATTTCTAAATCTACACTTTTATTATTGATAATGTAAACGTTCCAATCGTTGGTTTTATAAACATCATTATATTCATAAACAACGGCCATTTCTACATCTGTAACTTCTGGTATTTGTATGTCTTTTTTCATGTTGCAAAAATAGTAAACTAATCAAAAAAAGAATTATTATACGTACTGTTTGTAATCCCTTTTAAATTATAAATTACCAAATGGTTAAAAACTTCTTCTTCGGTATATAGTTCTAGTAAACTTTTGTTTTTAAAGATAAGTTTATCAACTCTATCAAAATAGATTTTAATAACTAGTTCTATATTAATGTCATTATTAATATTACCTGCTTTTTTTGCTTTTTTTAGTAAGTTGTATATAGTGTTTTTAGATAATTCTTTAGAAAAATTATTAAATAATAAGTTTGCTTTTGGGTAGTATTTTTCTAATCCAAAAAGAAAAGAAGGTTTAAAGTATTTTAAATACTCAAACCCTCTTTTATAAATTAGAATGACACATAAAATGGTATCGTTACTATTATTAGTAATTATTTTATCGATTTCTTCTTTATATTCATTTAATAAACTTTCTAAACCAGAGGTTATTAAATCTTCTTTGTTTTTAAAAAAAGAATAAATAGTTCTTTTAGAAATACCAAGTTCATTAGCTAAATCGTCTAAAGTAACATGTTTGCTACCGTATTGGGTAAACTTTGCAATAGAAAATTGTAACAACTCTGCTTTGGTAATCATCTTTTTTTATTTTAATCCGCCACCTAAAGCTTCATATAAATCTACAATAGATATCAATTGTTGTAATTTACTGTTAATAATATTAAGTTCTGCGCTTAAAGCACTTTGTCTTGCTGTTAATAAATCTAAGTAGTTTGCGTAACCGTTTTTAAGTAATTCTTCAGAATTAGTTTCTGCAGCTCTTAAAGCTTCTACTTCATTTTTTCTAAACTGATATTTTTTAATTTCAGATTGGTAAGAAAATAAAGCATTAGAAACTTCGCTACCAGCAACTAAAATTGTCTTTTTAAAATTTAAAAGAGCTTGTTCTTGTTGTGCAATAGCTACTTCTTTTTGAGTTTTTAATTTTCTTTGATTAAAGATAGGCTGTGTTAAACCACCAACTACAGTAGCAAAAAGAGAACTTGTATTAAATAAATTATCTAACTCTAAACTTTGCAAGCCACCAGAAGCTGTTATTGTTAAAGAAGGATAAAAACTACTTTTAGCTACATTTGTTAACTCAAAAGCATTGATTAAACCATATTCGGCAGCTATTACGTCTGGTCTATTACTTAATAGGCTTGCTGGTACACCAAGTTTTATTTCTTGATCAATTTTTTGAAGATATAAACTACTTCTCTCAATTTTTTTAGGCGTTTTACCTAATAAAATACTCAAAGTATTTTCTGCAGTAAAAATAGCAGCTTCTAAATCAACCTGTAAAGCTCTAGCACTATTGTATTGTGCTATGTTTTGGTCTACAGCAACTTGTGTTACTTGGCCTGCATCTTTTAAAGCTTTAATAGTTGTTACACTACTTTCTCTAGAAGCAATTGTTTGCTTGGTTACTTCTAATTGAGCATCTAAAGACAATAAGTTGTAGTAAGTATTTGCAATACTAGAAATTAATTGTGTTTTTACAGCCTGATGCCCAGCAACAGTTTGTAAATAGGTAGCTTGTATTGCTCTTTTATTACTTCTTATTTTACCCCACACATCTGCTTCCCAAGATAAATTTGCAGTAACATCGTACGTATCCAAACCTCCTGTAAAAATAGATCCGAATTGACTGTTTTCTGAAAATTCTTGACGTGTATAATTGGGGCCTGCACTTAAAGTAGGAAAGTAACCTGCTTTACCTTGTTTTACATATGCATCTGCCGCTATTATTTGTTGCAGTGCAATACGGATATCCATATTATTTTGCAATCCTTCTTCTATATACTGCTGTAAATATGTATCCGTAAAAAGTTTTTTCCAAGAAATATCTGCTATAGAAATACTATCTGATGGTAAGTTTTCCGTACGAAACAAATCTTCTGTTTCTGTTAATTCTGGCCTTGTATAATCTTTTGCTACAAAACAACTTTGTAACGTAAAAGAAACCACAATTAAAAGAACTGTTTTACTAAAATTTTTATGTTTTATAATTGATTTCATCTTTTTATTCTTCAATAGTTTGTACTGCTGGTTTACTAGAAATTTTTTCTTGCAACCACTGAAATAATATAAATAGAATAGGAATTACAAAGACTCCTAAAATTGTACCAATAAGTAACCCACCAACGGCACCTGTACCAATAGATTTATTACCTTCAGATCCTACACCTTTTGCTAATACCAATGGCATTAATCCTAAAATAAAGGCAAAAGATGT
This sequence comes from Polaribacter sp. Asnod1-A03, assembly GCF_045063585.1. Taxonomy (NCBI): domain Bacteria; kingdom Pseudomonadati; phylum Bacteroidota; class Flavobacteriia; order Flavobacteriales; family Flavobacteriaceae; genus Polaribacter; species Polaribacter sp. Asnod1-A03. The sequence continues at coordinate 3,336,307 of NZ_JBEFOE010000009.1, forward strand.
CATTAAAATTGGTCGTAAACGAGATTTTGCTCCGTCTATAGCAGCTTGTACAATACTTTCTCCCAATCTTCTTTTTTGTAATGCTATTTCCACAATAAGTATTGCATTTTTGGCTAATAAACCAATAAGCATTATTAAAGCAATTTGGAAATAAATATTGTTTTCTAATCCTAAGAATTTAGTACTTATATATGCTCCAAATACACCAAATGGTAATGATAATACTACTGCAAATGGTAATAGATAACTTTCGTATTGTGCACTTAATAAGAAATATACAAATAGAATACTTAGTATAAATATAAAAGTTGTTTGGTTACCTGCACTTACTTCTTCTCTTGTTAAACCAGAATAAGCAATGGTATAATTACTAGGTAATTTTGCAACTTCTTCTCCTATAACTCTAATAGCATCACCAGTACTAAAACCAGGATTTGTTGCACCTGTTATACTTGTAGAATTTAATAGGTTAAAACGTGTTACTGCTTGTGGACCGTAAACTCTTTCTAAAGTAACAAACTCTGTAATTGGTGCCATTTCACCTGCATCCGTTCTTACAAACATGCTGTTTAAAGAATTAATATTTGCTCTATCTTCTGGTAAAGCCTGTATGTATACTCTAAATTGTTTTCCGAATCTAGAAAAATCCGAAGCATAAATTCCACCAATATATCCTTGTAAAGTAGAAAAAATACTAGAAACATCTACACCTTTTTCTTTTGCTAAAGGGACATTTACTTCCATTTCGTATTGTGGATAGTTGGTGCTAAATGCTGATTGTGCATATTGAATTTCTGGGTGACTCATTATTGCTGCAGCAAATTCTTGATTTGCGATATCTAAGTCTTTAAATTCTCCTCCAAATTTATCTAGTAAATTTACCTCAAAACCAGCAGAGTTACCAAAACCACGAATACTTGGTGGTGAGAAGAATATAATTTTGGCATCCGGAACAGTTGCAGCAAGACCAAATAATTTGCCAGTAATTGCAGTTGAAGAAAGAGAAGCATCCTCACGCTCGCTCCAATCTTTTAATTTAATAATTCCCATTCCATAATTGGAACCAGTACCGTTTATTAAACTTCGTCCCTTTATAAAGTTTACACCAACAATACCTTCCATACCTTCAATTTTGGCATATAGTTTTCTTGCTACAGCATCTGTTCTATCTAACGATGCTCCGGCTGGTAATTCTATATTTGCAAAAATAATTCCTCTATCCTCATTCGGTACAAAACCAGTTGGTGTTGTATTTGCTGCCCAATAAATACCTACTCCTGCAATAATTAAAAGTATTACTGATACAAATTTGTTTTTGTACAAAAACTGAAGAGATTTACCATATTTATCTACAGTAGCATTAAAACCACGATTAAATAAAGTATAAAAACGTTTTAAAGGTCCTTTCTTTTTTAACTCTTCATCATCATTATGTGTTTTTAATAACAAAGCACATAAAGCTGGACTTAACGTTAAAGCGTTTACTGCTGATATTAAAATGGCAATAATTAAAGTAACTCCAAATTGTTCATAAAATACACCTGTTGGACCTGTAATAAAAGTAACCGGAATAAATACCGCAGCCATTACTAAAGTAATAGAAATGATGGCTCCAGAAATTTCATTCATAGCAACTAACGTTGCTTTTTTAGGATCTTTTTCTCCTTGATCTATTTTAGCATGTACGGCTTCTACTACCACAATAGCATCATCTACCACAATACCAATTGCCAGTACAAGAGCAAATAGTGTTAACAAGTTAATGGAATACCCAAAAACATTTAAGAAAAAGAAAGTACCAATAATAGAAACTGGTACTGCTATCGCAGGAATTAAAGTTGATCTAAAATCTTGTAGAAAAATAAATACTACTAAGAAAACCAACAAAAAAGCTTCTAATAATGTATGAATTACTTTTTCTATAGAAGCATTTAAAAACAAACTTGTATCATAAGGCACAAAAATGTCTAAACCTTCTGGTAAATCTGCTTTTACATCTTCTAAAGTAGCTTTTATATTTTCTATAATTTCTTGTGCATTAGACCCTTTTGTTTGAAAAATTCCCATAAAAACTCCTGGATTTCCTAAACTCATAGCGTTAGAAGCATAAGATTGTGCATCTAACTCAATAGTTGCTACATCTTTTAAACGTAAAAACTGTCCGTTTCCTAAAGCTTTAATAACAATATCACTGTATTGACTTTCGTTTTTAAAACGACCGCTATAGGTTAATGTGTAAGAAAAAGACTCTCCATTATTTTGACCTAAAGATCCTGCTGCTGCTTCTAAATTTTGTTCACTTAAAGCTGCTGAAATATCCGAAGGAATTAAATTATAAGCAGCTAATTTTTCTGGTTTCAACCAAATTCGCATTGCATAATCTTGCTGAGAAAATACACTTACATCTCCAACACCGTTGATACGTTGCATTGCAGGAATTACGTTAATTTTTAAGTAATTCTGAATAAATGTAGCATCATAATCTTCACTTTCAGAATACATAGAAATAAACATTAATGCACTTGTTTCTTGTTTCTGAGTAATTACACCGGTTTGTGTAACTTCTTGTGGCAATAATGCAGAAGCTCTTGCTACACGATTCTGTACGTTTACAGCAGCAATATCTGCATCCATTTCTTGATCAAAATAAACAGTAATTTCTGCTGTACCAGTGTTAGATGCTGTTGAGGTAATATATGTCATTCCTTCAACTCCGTTAATTTGTTCCTCAATAGGAATAATTACACTTTCTAAAACCGTTTCTGCATTTGCACCTGTATAACTTGCCGTTACTTTAATGGTTGGTGGCGCAATATCTGGATATTCTTCTATGGGTAAACTTGTAATACTAATAACCCCTAAAAGAACTATAATAATAGAGATCACTGTTGAAAGAACAGGTCTTTCAATAAATGTTTTTAACATAATTATAAAATTTCTGGGTGATATTAATTTTTAAATAACGTTGCAATAGGTTTTATTGCTTCTTCAAAAGAAGTTTCTTGAGGAGAAATAGTAACTCCGTTTTTCAACTTACTAACTCCGTTAACAATAACTTTGTCTCCTACTTTAAGTCCAGATTCTACTACATAAAGATTGTCTACAACACCAGCTATTTTTATTAAAGTAGATTTTACTTTATTGTCTTCCGCTAAAGTGTAAATTAAAATATCTTTTTGTTGCTCAAAAGTTGCAGATTGTGGCACAACAATAGCATCTTTATATTCAATTGGGAATTTAATTTTACCGCTATTACCATTTGTTAATATCTCGTTTGGATTATCAAAAGCAGCTCTAATTTGTATTGTTCCTGTACTTTGGTTTATTTGACCAGTACTTGTTTGTATGCGACCTTTTTCTGAATATATTTTTCCGTTTGCTAAAATCAAACTTAAATCTGGCGAATTTTTAATACGTTCTGCTTTTGTTGTTCCTTCTGCTCTTTGTAAAAGATCTATATACTGCGCTTCGTTAAAACTAAAGAAGGCATAAACTTGATCAATTTGGCTAACCGTTGTTAATGCGGTTGCATCACTTGGGCTAACTAAAGTACCTTCTCTAAAATTAATAGCACCTACATAACCGTCTATTGGACTTTTAATTGTTGCATAGCCAATATTAGCAGAAACACTACTGTAATTAGCTTTTGCTTGTGCCAAATTAGCTTTTGCTGTTTCTAATTGTACAGGGCTAATAATGTTTTTTTCTACAAGTGGTATTAGTTTATCAACTTCTACTTGTGCTACATTAATAAGTGCTTTTGCTGCACCAGCATCTTGACTTAAAGATTCTGTTTCTAACTTAAATAATACTTGTCCTTTACGTACTTTTTGTCCTTCGTCTACATATACTTTATCTACATAACCAGATGTTTTAGCTCTAACATCACTATTTACAATTCCTTCTATAGTTGCAGGATATTCTGTAAAACCTATTACTGTTTTTGTTTTTATTTCTGATACTGGTATGGCTGCAGGAGGTGCTTGTACAGCTTGTGTTGTTTCGCTTTTACCGCCACAACTTGCAAAAATTATCGCTACAATACTTAGTGTTGATAAAATATAAAGATTAATTTTTTTCATTTTAAAAGATATTATTTTTGTGGGTTAATTTGGTTTTTAATTGTTTGATAGATGCACTTGCTTCATCTAAAAATTTTATATAATCATTATGAAAAATTAGATTGAATTTTTCATCCTCATTTTCAATTTTTTTAGTGTTTAAAGTTTCTTTGTAGTTTTTAATTTCTACGTGTAATTCTCGTATTTGATTCCATTCTTGAGTCATGTTATCAATATGTTGCACAATCATGTTTTGGTTGATGACAAAATATTTTTTTCGATCTCCTGTTTTGGTGAAATACACAATTTTTTCTAAATCTTGTAGATGATTAAGATGAGTAGATATGGTACTTTTACTAGCACATAAAATACAAACCATTTCATCAAAAGTGCTTCCTTTTTTACCTGTAAGAATTATGTAAGCTAAAATACGCGCCGCAACTGGAGCTAATTGTTCTCTTTTTTCTAAATGGACACCTAGTTTTTCTACCAAGGCCATTTTTTTCTTACAAACAGTTTCTTTCATAATCTAATAAATTTATGCAAAAGTATATTTAGTTCGGAACAAACCGAACCTAATGAGGTTAAAATAGTGTTAAATAAAAAAAAGCATAAAAAATTAATTTTATGCTTTTTTTTAAGAGTTGATTAGGAGTAAGAGCTTATTTTTCTCTTACAAGAACCATATTTTGTTGATTATCTTTATTTAATAAAATAACTCCTTTTGGTGTGTATAAAAAAGACACACTATTAGATATCATTTTATTAAACACTTTAGGAACTTGCATATTCTTACAAAATATTTTAGTTTCCATTATCAAACCAACTTTAAAAGTTATTGTTTTTTCTGTTTCTGTAATAGTAGTTGTAATAGAGTTACAGCCATTGTTTCCGCTTAATCTGTTACCATCAAATTTTAAAAAAGGTTGTCTTGCAACCTCTTTTAATTCTTCTGTGTTAATACCTGTTATAGAAGAAATTAGCCACTTTCCTTGTAGTTCATCAATAGTAAGAGATATTGGTTTTTGAACTACTTCTACAACTTTAACAAAATTACGCTCTATACTAGAAGCATCTGCAGGAACTTTATTTAATGGTAGTTTTTTTTCTGTTATTACCATTTTAGTAAGTTGTCCAGGAACAAAATTAAAACCTTTTATATCAGTATATAAGTTTGTCCATTTTGTAGGATCAACCACTTCATTTTCTTGAATTTGTATGCATTTTTTAGAACTAACTCCTTGGCAGTTTACTTTTTGGTAATTAACCCAAATTGTTTTTTCTGTTTCTTTTATACTTGCACAAGAGGTCATTATAATACTAAATAAAATTAAAAAAGTGTTTTTCATAAAAGTATATTAAGTTTAAAACTAAAAAGGTTATTACAAAAAACAGACCAAATTTTTAATTATTATATAACAGACTTAAATTGCTCTAAAAAACGTTTATCATTTTCATAAAACATTCTAATATCTGGTATTTGATATAATAACATGGCTATACGTTCTATTCCCATACCAAAAGCGTAACCAGAATATTTAGTAGGGTCTATATTGGCATTTTTTAAAACATTAGGATCTACCATTCCGCATCCCATAATTTCTAACCAACCAGTACCTTTAGTTATTCTATAATCGGTTTCTGTTTCTAATCCCCAGTAAATATCTACTTCTGCACTTGGCTCTGTAAATGGGAAATAAGAAGGACGCAAACGAATTTTAGATTTACCAAACATCTCTTTTGTAAAGTATAAAAGTGTTTGTTTTAAATCAGCAAAAGAAACATCAGTATCTATATATAAACCTTCTACTTGATGAAAAATACAATGTGCTCTTGCAGAAATATCTTCGTTTCTAAAAACTCTACCAGGAGAAATTGTTCTAATAGGTGGTGTATTATTTTCCATATAACGTACTTGTACAGAAGATGTATGCGTACGTAATAAAATATCTGGATCTTGTTCTATAAAGAAAGTATCTTGCATATCTCTTGCAGGATGATATTCTGGTAAATTTAAAGCAGTAAAATTGTGCCAATCATCTTCTATCTCTGGACCTTCAGAAACCGTAAAACCAATTCTATTAAAAACTTCTATAATTTGGTTTTTTACCAATGATATTGGATGACGAGAACCTAAATTAATTGGCTCAGAAGGACGTGTTAAATCACCATAAAAACCTTTTTCTTCAACAGCATTTTCTAGAGCATCGTTTAATTCTGCCACTTTTCCTTCTGCAGACTTTTTTAAATTATTTAATGCTTGTCCAAAATCTTTACGCATTTCTGCATCAACATTTTTAAACTCTGCAAATAAATCTTTTAATAAACCTTTGCTTCCTAAATACTTAATTCTAAAAGTTTCTACTTCTTCTTTGGTTGTAGCATTAAATGCTTTTACATCACCAATCAATTCTTTTACTTTATCTAACATTTTATAGGATAATTACGTGACAAATTTAACAAACTAAATTGAATTACTAGACTTATTTATTATGCTTTTTGTGGAAAGAAAGACAAGAGATTACCAGCCGTTAAACTTGTAAATCCACGGAGCATGATTAAAATAATCCCACTTTGTATTTGTTAAATCTACATTAGGATCTATAAATTCTTGATAACGTCTATTATTTAGTTTTTTCTTACTAATAGCGTAAACTTTAATTTCATTCCCTTTTTTGGCTTCTTCTTTTTTAAGGTATTGTGCATACTGCCAAATTATATCTGGATGTGTATTTATTAAACCTTTTTGTTTTCTGCTTAAATTACGCGGCTTAATAGTATAAGTAGAATCTTTTTTAACATCATAAATTTTAAAACGAGTAATGCCAGATGTAGATCTAAGCATCATTCTCCAACTCATTTTATGGCCTTCTTCTGTCCAAAAAACATTTCCATCAATTAAGTGTTGTCTTAAAGGTAAAAATAATTGCAATATAATATATGATGATAATAAGAAAAGTATGGTTTTTTTGTTAGAAGGATTACTGTAAGCTGTTTCTACATAAAGCTCTTTTTTAGGTAAAAATAATTTACGAATTTTATCTACCGGAAAAAAGAAAATAGCAAAAGATAGACTAAGATAAGGGAAGACCCCAACTTGAAAAACATAAGAATTAAAACTATGAAAAGCGATTGATATTATAAAAGCAAAAACTCTAGTTCTTTTATAAATTAATAGCGGTATAATTAATAAATCGAATAAAAAACCACCATAAGCAACACCCATATAAAACCACTCTTCTTTAAAAAACTGACCTACCAAAGGTGTTTTAATTTCTCTACCTAATTTAAGTTTTGTGTAAGTTCCGTCTAACCAATCTGGATAAGTCTTGGCCATTGCTCCAAAAAAATAGACACAAGTAATTTGAAACATCAAAATAAATTTACACCAATAAGGCATTGCAATTTCTTTTAATACCCTTCCCTTTTTAACATCTAAAGAATGCGATCTATGAGCAGGTAAAAAACACATAATTAAACATAATAATATCATTAGATAATAATGGTTATTATAAGAGGCTTTATGTATTAAATAACAATAAGTCCAAAGAACTGTGTAAGAAATTATAGAGAATCTATAAAAGTTACCAAGCATAACGCACAAACCTAATGCGCCCATTATAGTATAAATATAATACATGCCTAAACCGTCTAAAGGCTGTAACCAACTAAAAGCAATAAAGCTAAAATGTATTTTAGGTTCTATAAATGTTAGCTTAATCCAACCTGTAAAAATAGAACCCCAAGCTTCTAGCATTAAAACAAATCCGAAAATAATTCTAAAAACAATTAAAGTAGTATTGTCAATCTTTTTAAATAAAAACTGCATTGTTTTTCTTAACGTTTTTTAATGTTGATTATAGGCTGCAAGATAAACACATAAAAACATTTAGTAATAAAGTATTTAACGAAATCGATTGAGTAAATAGAAGTATAATAAAATATTATGATTATTTTAATTTTGTCATATTTAAAAATACTTATATTTGTTGGGTTAAATTTTTATTAATATCATAAAAAAACATGGATAAAAATATCAAATCAAAAATTGATGGATTCATGGAGTTGGTTACTAAACGAAATAACCATGAGCCAGAATTTTTACAAGCCGTACAAGAGGTTGCAGAAACTGTAATTCCTTATATCATTAATAATGATATTTATCACGGTAAAAACATCTTGTTAAGAATGGTAGAACCAGAAAGATTAATTTCTTTTAGAGTTTCTTGGGTAGATGATAGTGGAGAGGTACAAGTAAATAGAGGTTATAGAATTCAAATGAACTCTGCTATTGGGCCGTATAAAGGAGGTTTACGTTTTCATCCAACGGTAAATGCAAGTATTTTAAAGTTTTTAGCTTTTGAGCAAGTGTTTAAAAACTCTTTAACAACTTTGCCAATGGGTGGAGGTAAAGGAGGTTCTGATTTTGATCCTAAAGGAAAATCAGATAATGAAATTATGCGTTTCTGTCATGCTTTTATGAGCGAACTTTTTAGACATATTGGGCCTAATACAGATGTACCTGCCGGAGATATTGGTGTTGGTGCAAGAGAAATTGGTTTTATGTTTGGGATGTATAAAAAACTAAATAACGAATTTACTGGTGTTTTAACTGGTAAAGGCCAATCTTGGGGAGGTTCTTTAATTAGACCAGAAGCAACAGGATACGGAAATGTTTATTTTGCACAAAATATGTTGCAACGTAAAGACGATTCTTTTGAAGGAAAAACAGTTGTTATTTCTGGTTCTGGTAATGTTGCACAATTTGCAGCAGAAAAAGCAATAGAATTAGGTGCAAAAGTGGTTACTTTATCGGATTCTGCTGGATATATTTATGATGAAGAAGGGATTGATTCTGATAAATTAAAACACGTTATGTTTATTAAAAACGAAAAACGTGGTAGAATTAGCGAATATTTAGAAAAATACCCAAATGCTAAATATGTTGCAGGGCAAAGACCTTGGTCTGTTGCTTGTGATATTGCTTTGCCATGTGCAACTCAAAATGAGTTAAATGGAGAAGAAGCTAAAGAGCTAATTAAAAATGGATGTTTATGTGTGTCTGAAGGTGCAAATATGCCTTCTACACCAGAAGCGATACATGAATTCCAAAAAGCACAAATTTTATTTGCACCAGGTAAAGCATCTAATGCTGGTGGTGTTGCAACTTCTGGTTTAGAAATGAGTCAGAATTCATTACGTTTAAGTTGGTCTCGTAAAGAAGTAGATGAAAAATTAAAAGATATTATGGAAGATATTCATGATTCTTGTGTAGAGTACGGAATGAATGAAGATGGTTCTATAGATTATATTAGAGGAGCAAACATTGCAGGTTTTGTTAAAGTTGCAGATGCTATGTTAGCGCAAGGTGTTGTTTAGTAACACTCTTTTGAGTTAGTATATAAACGAAACGCGTTAATTCTTTGACGCGTTTTTTTGTTTTTTTGTATATATAAAAACAAAACTATGAATTTTATTATTTGCTTACTTTTAGGTTTTTCAATTGCAATTGTGGGAAGTATTACACCCAGTTTTTTAAATTTAACCGTTGTAAAGTTTAGTTTAAGAAATGGAAAAAAAGCCGCTTTTTATTTAATTGGTGGGTATGCAACTGTATTGTTTTTTCAAGCAAATTTAGGTGCTTATTTGGCGAATATCTTAATGGAAAATTCTGAGTATATTAGGTTAATTCAAAAAATAGGAACTGGTATTTTACTTCTTTTATCCATTAATTTTTTCAGAATTTATTCTTCATCAAAAGTTGAAAAGAAAGACAAAGATATTCCTAAATCTAAAGCTTATTTCTACGGAATTTTAATGTCTTTATTAAACATGATGGCAATTCCTTTTTATTTTACTTCTATATCTTTCTTAATAGGGTTTGAGTATTTTGAATACAACTTATTAAATGGATTTTATTTTTCAATTGGTTCTACAGTTGGTTCTTTTACCCTTTATACTTTGTATGCTATTGTAGCAAAAAACATTGAACATAAATTAACTTTTATTGCCACTAAAATGGATTTTATTTTAGGGTGTTTAACTGGTTTTGTAGCTGTTTTAAGTATAGTAAAAATGTTTATTTAATTTTATAAAAGTAATTTTTGTAATATTATACGACAGATTTATTACTAAAATAACAGTATGATTTCTCTTTTTTTATTTGGCTTTGTATTTTCATTCTTTGGTTTTACCTTACCAAGTGTGTTAAATATGACTGCTTTAAAAATTAGTTTAGATAGTAATAAAAAAGAGTTTATTAAGTTTACAACAGGGGTTTCTATCATTGTTTTTGTACAAGTTTATATTGCTATTTACATTATACAATACCTTTCTGGTAAGCCAATTCTTATAGAAATATTAGAAAAAATAGGTGTAATTGTATTACTTTTTTTATCAGTATATTTTTACAAACAGCACAAAACAGAAAGAAAACAGAAAGAAATTGTTAGAAAAAAATCCTTCTTATTGGGGATAATTTTATCGACTTTAAACATGTTTGCAATTCCGTTTTTTTGCGGAACAACAGCGTTTTTAATTTCGTTTAATTTTTTTAGTTTCGATACAATTTCTGTTTTAACCTTTGTAATAGGTACAGTTATTGGTACATATTTTATCCTATATTTATATGGGAAATTTGCAAACCTTATTCAACAAAAAACAGGCAATTTAACAAATAACATTAACCTAATTTTAAGTTTTATTACCCTAGGTTTTGCATTATTTACAATTGTTAAATTTGTTATTTAAATATTTAAAGAATGAAAAAGATAAAGAATATTGTAATTGTAGGAAAACATCAAAAACCGATTGTTACAGATGTTTTTTACAACGAAACACATCAACCAAAAAAAGTAATCATTTTTTGTCATGGTTATAAAGGATTTAAAGATTGGGGAGCTTGGAATTTGTTGGCAGAAACTTTTGCAGAAGCAGGGTTTTTCTTTATCAAATTTAACTTTTCCCATAATGGAGGAACTATTGAGCAACCGATTGATTTTCCAGATTTAGAAGCTTTTGGTAATAATAATTATACAAAAGAGTTGGATGATTTAGAGTCTGTTTTAGATTGGATTTCTTCTGACGTAAACTTTAAAAAAGAAGCAGATTTAGATGCAATTTCTTTGATTGGACACAGTAGAGCTGGCGGAATTGTATTGCTTAAATCAGCAGAAGATACTCGTGTTAAAAAAGTAGTTACATTGGCAGCTGTTTCTAATTTTGGTAACAGATCTTCTACTATTGGCGATTTAGAACAATGGAAAAAAGATGGCGTAAAATATGTTGTAAATGGTAGAACCAATCAAAAAATGCCGCACTATTATCAGTTTTATTTAGACTATATTAATAATGAAGAAAGACTAAATATTAAAAAAGCGACAGAAAGTTTACAAATACCTCAATTAATAATTCATGGAGATAAAGATGATGCAGTTTTTTTAAACGAAGGAGAAAATTTACATAAATGGAATCCTAAAAGTGAGTTTAAAATTATAGAAAATGCAAACCATGTTTTTAATGTTTCTCATCCTTGGAATCATAATGAATTATCTAAAGAATTAAAAGAAGTAACCAATTTTTGTATTGATTTTTTAAAGAAATAAATGCTTTTCTTTTTTGTATTTTTGAGTAATTATCTATTAAAAATATGAGTGGAGAAAAAGATTTACAAGCATTAATAAAAAACATGCAACCGGTTTTAAATTCTGGTGATTATATTTTTACTGCTGTAAAAAAGTTAGATGGAATTTTAAGGTCAGACACTTTATTTGAGTTTAAAGAAGAAGAAGGAATTACACTGATTTTAGAGAAAAATAAAGCTGATGCTTTAAAACTTGCTTATCTAAATACCTATTCTTGGATTACTTTAAAAATACATTCTTCTCTAGATGCTGTGGGTTTAACTGCTGCGTTTTCTAAGGAGTTAACAATACATAATATTAGTTGTAATGTTGTGGCTGGTTATTATCATGATCATATTTTTGTGGATACAAAAGATGCAGAAAAAACCATTGAAGTTTTAAACAATTTATCTAAAAATAGTTAGTGGAATTACAGCCTCCTTTCAGAAAAATTATTCATGTAGATATGGATGCATATTATGCATCTGTGGCACAATTAGATAATCCTGATTTAAGAGGAAAAGCCATTGCCGTTGGTGGAGAAGGTAGAAGAGGTGTTATTTCTGCGGCAAGTTACGAGGCGCGTAAATTTGGAGTAAAATCTGCCATGAGCGGAACATTGGCAAAACAAAAATGTCCGCATTTAATTTTTGTAAAAACAGATTTTGCGCGTTACAAAGAAATATCAGCAAAAATTAGAGAAATATTTTACGAATACACAGATTTAGTAGAACCACTTTCTTTGGATGAAGCTTATTTAGATGTTACAGAAAATAAAAAGGATAATCCGTCTGCAAATGACATTGCCAGAGAAATTAGACAACGCATTTTTGATGAAACAGGTTTAAGAGCTTCCGCGGGTATTTCTATTAACAAATTTATTGCAAAAGTTGCTTCGGATATAAACAAACCAAACGGACAAAAAACGGTGCATCCAGATGAAGTAATTCAGTTTTTAGAAGAATTACCAGTTAATAAATTTTATGGAGTTGGTAAAGTTACTGCGGCTAAAATGTACAATTTAGGTATTTTTGTGGGTAACGATTTAAAGAAAAAATCGTTAGAAGAATTGGTGAATTTATTTGGAAAATCGGGTACTCATTATTATAATATTGTAAGAGGTATTCATAAAAGTGTAGTAAAGCCAAACAGAATTAGAAAATCTATCGCCGCAGAACGTACTTTTTTCGAAAACATCTCATCAGAAATATTTATGATAGAAAAGTTAGAAAAAATTGCAGATGAATTAGAAAAAAGAATGCTAAAGTCTGATACAAAAGGAAAAACGATTACCTTAAAAATTAAATATTCTGATTTTACACAACAAACTAGAAGCAAAACAACAGCAAGTTTTATGCAGAAAAAAAACGATTTTTTTCCGATTGTAAAAGAGTTGTTATATCAAGAAAAATTACAAAATTCTGTACGTTTATTAGGCTTGTCTTTTGGTAATTTAAACACAATAATAACCGAACCTATTTGGGTACAATTAAAACTAAATTTTGAAGATTATTAGAACAAAATCAGAAAATAAAGACTTTATCAATTTGGTAAAAGAATTAGATGCTTATTTAAAAATTACGGATGGAGAAGAGCACGAATTTTACAACCAATTTAATAAGATTGATGTTTTAAAAAATGTGGTTGTAATTTATGATGATCAAGGTAAAATTGCAGTAGGTTGTGGTGCGATAAAAAAGTTTGATGAAGTTTCTGTTGAGATAAAGCGAATGTTTGTTTCATCAGAAAAAAGAGGTATGGGAATTGCTAAAAAAATAATAACAGAATTAGAAATTTGGGCAAAAGAATTAGGGTATAAAAGTTGTGTTTTAGAAACAGGAAAAAGACAATTAGAAGCACTAAAATTATATGAGAAATGTAATTATAAAATAATACCCAATTACGGACAATACAAAGAGATGGACAATAGTATTTGTTTTTTTAAAACAGTTTAAAATGGATGTAAAAAGAGCACTTTTTAATGAATGTTTAAACTTTGTAAATAATCGTTTGCAAACGGTAGAAGAAATTATTGCATCAAATCAAAAAGCATTGCAATCAGAAACTAAAAGTTCTGCCGGCGATAAACATGAAACTGGTAGAGCAATGTTGCAATTAGAAATGGAAAAAGCAGGCCAACAACTTGCAGGAATTACTCAAATGAAAGAAATTTTATCAAAAATAGATATTTCTAAAACATCTACCATTGCACATTTAGGAAGCGTAATAGAAACCGATACTGTTAATTATTTTTTATCAATATCGGCAGGTCAACTAATTGTTGAAAGTAAAGTTTATTTTGCTATTTCAGTTTCATCTCCGATAGGTAAGTTATTGTTGGGTAAAGAAAAAGGAGAAGAATTGGTCTTTAACGGAAAAATATTCAAAATTAAGGAAGTTAGTTAATTTTTAGTCAACTTATTTCAGGAAAATTCTGTTTTAGATATCTATCAAGATGCTGTAATTGCAATGTGTCAGAATTTTGTAACAACACAGCTTATGCTTACAAAAAGCGCTGTTAAAACGTATTTATTTGGTATAGGAAAAAATAGGATTTTTAAATTTTTAAAAGATCAAAATAAACTAGTTAGAAAAAGTGTGGATAATGATGATTTTGAGGAAACAAAAGAATTATTAAAGCAGATAGAATTATTTAAAAATTATTTTCTTTCTTAAGTTAGATTCTTTAGTAATTTTAATTCAAAATATACAAGTTTTAAATTGATAAATTTGTAGTTATGTGTATTATTAAAAAAAATATCAAAACACAAGTTTTATTTATAAAACACATCTTAACTATAAAACTATATATTATGATTAATTCAAAATTTTATAAATTTTTGATTCTACTAACTGGAATTCTTTTTTTTCAAGCGTGTTCTAATGGAGATGACATTGATGACGACATTGATGAAGGTACAGATGATGAAACAACATATTTAATTTCTGAATCGTTATTTAATAGTACGTCACTAGTTTCTTTTGAAACGATTACTTCTACTTTAGAAGATGGAACAAGTGCTGAATGTTTTCAGCTTACATTCTCTAGCAACCCGTTAGAAAATGTTGGTCCATTTTGTCCTACGACTTTAGATGATGTTGCAGGACTTGGGTTTTATGATGGAGCAACGAACTCTGGTTTAAGAGTTTGGTCTGAAGATTTACTAAATGACATTGAAGCTGATGGGTATGATATGGTTAATGACGATGGTACAGTGAATGTAGATTATTTTAATTCAACCACAGATTCTAATCTTTCTTACTGTTTAGAAGCATCAGCAGATGATAATTTACAAATGGTTTTTATAATTCCTGCAGTGCCTAAATTAGCAAGTAGTAATAACGTTATTGAAGAAGTTGAAATTGTTGGTGTATCTCTAGACGGTATTCCTACTAATGGCGAGCCACCATCTGCAATTAACGGTCCTGTTCAATTTACATCAAATAGTGATCAAATAAATTTTCCTTCCATAGATCCTTGTGGCGGGCATCATGATCCTGCAGGGTATTACCATTGGCATTTAGTGCCACAGGTAGCAAATCAAGTTCTAGTAGAAAATGGTATTACTGAAGTATCTTGTACTAATATTACTCAAACTGACGATGTAGAATTATTTGGTTTTGCTAAAGATGGATATCCAATATATGCTTACGCTACGGAACCAGATGATTTAGACGATTGTGGAGGTAGAACCGCAGCAACAACTGAATTTCCTGACGGAACATACCATTATGTTGCTAGTACAACTACAGCACCTAATGTACCTGCGTGTTTAAAAGGCGTGTCTGCAAGAAATACATTTCAATATCAATAATAACGTATGAATAAGTTTTTAATAGGGATTATTTTTTTGGTAATCCCTTTTATGTCTTTCGCACATAATCCGCTTTCTGCAAAATATTATTTAGAAGCTACACCTTCGGGTAGTTTGCTTACTATTAATTTAAGTCAATCTGGTATTAACCATTTAATGACTCAAAAATTTAGTGAAGAGTATTTTGAAAATATAGATGAAAAAGCGTGGAAAGAATTAATAGTTAATTATATAAAAGAACATTTTACCTTAAACGTTGATGGTGTTAAAATAACTTTGGCAAAAGGGGGTATTAGATTAGGAGATCATCAAACAGATTTAAAATTTATTTTACCACCACTTCCATTAGAACCTAAAAATATTTTTGTCCATATACCTGCATTTAAAGAAAACGGCAAGCATCAAACTATTTTTGCATATAATATTCTAGGAAAAGTAGATAAGGTTATTTTAAGTGATAAAAACAATTTTAAAGCCGATATAAATTTAACAAGTGATACTAATGTATCTGAAAGCACCACAAATTATGGGTGGTTACTAATACTGTTTGGAGGTATCATACTATTGGTTTTAATAAAAGTTTTTAAATCCTTTGTTGCTTAAATATAATGAAAAAGACTTCATTATGTTGGTGCTGTTGACTTTATAGAGCTTCTATCACAAAATTTATATTATAAAAATAAAAGAATACTTTTAGTAGATTTATAGTCGAATAACAACTGACTCTTTTCCTACAATGAAAAAAATAATTCTTTTATCAACGATATTATTATCGCTACAAACATTTTCTCAATCTAATTTTAAAAAGTTTTTAAAACTTTCATGTCCGTTAAAAACATGGGTAATTTTTCATCCATTTAAGGCAAAAAGAGCATTAGAAATCTCTGATGAAACAAAAAAAGTTGCCGATTCTATTGCTAAAACAAATTTACTAGATGGAGATATTTCTGGTGGCAGAGTAGATGCTTTTAGACACGCCTATTGGATGGCGACTTTACAACAAAAATTAGGTAAAAGAGCAGCGTTATCTTTAGGTAAAGCTCATGAAAAAGATAATTATAAAACCTATAAAAAAAGAAAATTAGAAGAAGGTGTTTTACCAGATAAAATATCTTCTGAAATGGATTTGTATAATAACAATATAGGAGTTAAACTTTCCACTAAAGGAGATCTTATTTCTAAAAACAATTTAATTTCTAAAATTGTAAAAGCTATTAAAGATGGCAAAATGAAAATCATCAAAAAAGATAAAAACGGAAATTTCTTAACATGTAAAGATCAATTAATATCTAAAGATTCTTTAAAAGGAAAATGGGAAAATAATAAGTGTTTAGTATTATCAAATTATTAATATTTTTTTCTTTTTTTTTTAAATAGAAAATTACGATAACGTATTCGTTCAATATTCATAGTGTTTATCATCAATATGCTTTATCAATCTAAATGCTTGCTAGGGGTTAATGATATTTATCATAAAAATATATTATGTAAATTTTGACTTTTGTCTACGTAAACAGTATTTAGTTTTATAGATTTACATTAAAAATAGAGATTACTAGTTATGGAATTTTTTTCAGAATTACTCACCAAAGATTATTTTGTGTTATTTCTTGTTATCGGTTTAGGAATAGCGCTAGGGAATATAAAAATAAAAGGGATTAATTTTGATACATCGGCAGTCATTTTTGTAGCCATATTTTTTGGTTATTTATACAATTTGTACGGCATAGATTTTAGTATTCCACCAATTATACAAAGTGTTGGTTTGGTATTATTTATTTATACCATTGGTATGCAAGCTGGACCTTCTTTTTTTAGTTCTTTTAAAGAGCAAGGAGTTCAGTTGATTATTTTAGCAGGTATTACTGTAATTACAGGAGGTGTTACAGCAATTTCTATTTCTTATATTTATGATGTTGATATGAATATGATGAGCGGTTTATTAACTGGAGCATTAACATCTACACCAGGTTTAGCTGCTTCTATAGAAGCTTCTCAATCTCCATTAGCATCAATTGGTTATGGTATTGCATATCCTTTTGGGGTTTTAGGTGTTATTTTATTTGTAAAATTAGGTCCCACTTTATTTAGGATTAACCTTAAAGATGAAGAAAAAAAATTTGATGCAAAATCAAATTCAAACACGCCATTAGTAATTAATAAAAATTTAATTATTTCTAATGAAAATGCTAATGGAAAAACGATAAATGAACTTAGAATACGTTTTATGACCAAAGCGAATATTTCGCGTATTATGAAACCAAATCAAGCTCCTATTTCTCCAACAAAAGATACTGTTTTAGAAACAGGAGATATTATAAAAGCTGTAGGAACAGAAAATGCACTAAAAAGAATCGAAATTTTATTAGGTAAAATTACAGATATAGAAATTCCTCGTAGTGGCACTTTTGATGTAAAATGGTATGTAGTAAGTAACGATTCTGTGGTAAATAAAACGATTAGAGAGTTAAATCTTTTTGTTAACTATTCTGCAACAATTACTCGTATTAGAAGAGCCAGTATTGATTTAGCTCCGCACCCAACCACAAAAATCAAATATGGTGATAAAATTTTTGTTTCTTGTTCTAAAGGAAACGTACCTGCCATAACGCAACTTTTTGGAAACAGTTTAAAAAGAGTTGGACAAACAAGTTTTTTACCCGTTGCTTTTGGTATTGTTATCGGTATTCTTGTTGGTTCTTTAGCTATTCCGTTAGGTAATATAGCTCTTAAATTAGGTCTTACAGGTGGTGTGCTTTTAGCATCAATATTTTTAAGTTGGAAAGGAAAATTTGGAGGTGTAATTTGGAACCTTTCCGGTCCTGCAAATCAAATATTACGTCAATTTGGGTTGCTATTGTTTTTAACTCCCGTAGGATTAAAAGCAGGACAAAGTTTAATTTCAGCGATTGAAAAACATGGTTTTATTTTATTTTTTTACGGAGCTTTAATTACTTTAATACCAATGATAATTACTGTAATAGTGGGACGCTTTTTGTTAAAAATCAACTTTTTATCTATCTTAGGAGCGTTAACTGGAGGAATGACATCAACACCAGGGTTAAGTGCAACAGATTCTATGACAGAGTCTGATGCGCCACAAGTTGCTTATGCAGCAGTTTATCCTTTTTCATTAGTTCTTATAATTGCAATTGCAGAAATAATGGCAATGTTATAAAGTGTTAGTTTTAAAGGTGATAAGAACGGTGTTTGATAAAATAAATGAGGGATGATATTAATCATTTTATTCATTTTTAATTCAATTTAAATTAGCCGCATAAATAACCAAACTATGACTATCACTTTTATTATTTTAGGTATTACCATTATCTTATTTGTTTCAGGAAAAATAAGGCCAGACATTGTAGCAATTACAAGTATGATGGCGTTAAGTATGACAGGAGTTTTAACTGTTAATGAAACTTTTTCTGGGTTTAGTAACACAAGTATTATTTTAATTGCAGGTTTGTTTATTGTTGGTGAAGCTATGAGTAGAGCCGGATTAACTTCTTGGCTAGGAAATAAAATCATTACTTTATCAAAAAATAATTCTAATAAGTTACTAATTTTAATAATTGTAGGTTCTGCAATATTATCAGCCTTTATGAGTAATACAGGTACCGTTGCTTCTTTAATGCCAGTAATTATAGCAGCTGCGTGGAGATTAAAGACTCCTGCTTCTAAAATGTTGATTCCTTTATCGTTTGCAGCAGCAACAGGAGGTTTATTAACCTTAACAGGTACGCCTACAAATATTATAACAAACCAAGCCATGATTGATGCAGGTGTAGAGAAATTTGGTTTTTTTGAATTTGCTTACATAGGTGTACCGTTGTTAATTTTAACGGTAATTTATATGAGGTATTTTGGTACCAAACTATTACCAAGTAACAAATCTAGAAGACAAGAAGATATTGATGAATCGATACAAAGTATTGAAGATTCTTACCAATTATTTGATGCTTTTTGGAAAGTGAGAATAAGACCTAATTCTTCTGCTGTTGGTAAAACAATGAACGAGATGAGGTTGGGGTCTACGATGGGAGTAACCGTTATTAAAATGGTTTCTGAAGAAGATATTGCAACTTCAATTTTAAAAAAAGTAGGTTTAAAAAAAACAGATTTAGATGAGTTTCCTGATTTAAATAGACAAATGAATGTTGGTGATGAGCTTATTGTAAATTGTAGTGAAAACCGTATTCATAGATTTATTGATAAGTATAATGTAGCAGCTACTAAGTTAGAGGGTGTAGATGTTAAGTTTATTAAAGAAAACGTACTTTCTGATGAAATTGGTATTTGTGAGCTAATTATAGCGCCAAAATCGAGTTATAAAGGTAGACATATTAATACAGGTAGATTCGGAAAAAAATACAATCTTCAAGTAATTGCTGTAAGTAGATACAATAAAAGAATCAGAGGAAGAGAATTTGATCTACGAGAAGGAGATTCTATTTTGGTAAGAGCTAAATGGGAAGAAATTAAGGCAATTCAAGAGGAAAGTAGAGATTTTTTAATTATTGGTTCTCCCGAAGAGTTATCTAAAGAAGTAGGTACAATAACAAGAAAAGGAGTTATATCTATTTTAGCAATGATTTTTATGGTTACAATGTTTATTTGGGGGCCATTTTCATCATCAATAACTGTTATGCTAACAGCGTTTATTATGATTGCAGGTGGATGTATTAACATGAACCAATCTTACAGATCTATAAATTGGAATGTTATAACTATAATGGCTGGTATGATACCAATGGGAGTTGCTTTACAAAAAACAGGTGGAGCAAAATTTATTGCAGATTCCATGATTTCTTTGGTAGGAGAGCAACATCCAACATACTTTTTGGCTGGTATTTTTTTAATAACCTCTTTTTTAAGTCAGGTAATGAGTAATACTGCTACGGCCATTTTAATGGCTCCTATTGTATTGGTAGCTTCTTTAGAGTTAGGATACTCTCCTCAACCTTTTATGATGGCATTAGCTGTAAGTGCTTCTACTGCTTTTTTAACACCATTTGGTACGCCAACCAATACAATGGTTATGAATGCGGGTGGTTACAAATTCACAGATTATTTAAAAAGTGGAGCTATTCTACTTTTAATATTTTTTGTTGTAAGTATTGTAATGATTCCTATGATTTGGCCTTATAATTAAAATATTTTCTGATAAAAAAACTGTTATTTTGAAGAGCTATTTTGGTTAACCAATTTTGCAAAATGTGTTGTAATTTAAACATTTTACATAAAAATATTTTTTTAATCATCTGTTTTTAAACTATTTAAGTACTTCATTAAAATGATTCTAAATAGGTAAAAAAGAGCTGTTTAATTTCATAAAAGAATATCTATATAGTACATTTGTAATCAACAATTATAACTTACTTATACTTTTATACAATGGGCGGATTTTTTAAATCTTCAATCGGGAGAAAAGTGGCCATGGCGCTTTCTGCATTCTTCCTCATGTTTTTCTTAATAATGCATTTATCGGTTAATCTACTATCACTATTTAGTGAAGAAGCATTTAACACAGCATCTCATTTTATGGGTACAAATCCGTTAGTACAGTTTGCTTTGCAACCTGTATTAATTATTGGAGTTGTTTTTCATTTTGTAATGGGATTTATTTTAGAATTGAAAAACAGAAAAGCACAAGGAGTTTCTTATGCTAAAAATAACGGAGCAGCAAATTCTACTTGGATGAGTAGAAATATGATTTATAGCGGAATAGCAATTCTTGCTTTTATCATTTTACATTTCATCGATTTCTGGATACCAGAATTAAATACTAAATATGTTGTAGGAGATATGTCTGGTTTACATAATGGAGAAATGAGATATTTTCATGAATTAGTAGAAAAATTTCATAACCCATTAAGAGTTGGTGCTTATGTAATTGCTTTTGTTTTCTTAGGATTACACTTAGCACACGGTTTTACTTCTGCTTTTCAATCTATGGGAGCAACTGCAAGCCGTAAAAAAACATTACAAACATTTGGTAAAATATACTCAATAGTTATTCCTTTAGGGTTTATCGTTATTGCATTATTTCATCATTTATTTAATAACCATTAATCTTAAATAACAATGGCTTTAGATTCAAGAGTACCTCAAGGTCCAATTAAAGATAAGTGGACAGATTATAAAAATCATATAGATTTAGTAAATCCAGCAAACAAACGTAATATAGATGTTATTGTTGTTGGTACAGGTTTAGCAGGTGGTTCTGCTTGTGCTACTTTAGCAGAGTTAGGCTACAATGTAAAAGCATTTGCTTACCAAGATTCTCCTAGAAGAGCACACTCAATTGCTGCACAAGGAGGAATTAATGCTGCAAAAAATTATCAAGGAGATGGAGATTCTACTTACAGATTGTTTTATGATACTGTAAAAGGTGGAGATTACCGTTCTCGAGAAGCAAATGTATATCGTTTAGCAGAAGTTTCTGCAAATATTATAGATCAATGTGTGGCACAAGGTGTACCTTTTGCACGTGATTATGGTGGTTTGTTAGACAACCGTTCTTTTGGTGGGGTTTTAGTTTCTAGAACTTTTTATGCAAAAGGACAAACAGGTCAACAATTATTATTAGGAGCTTATTCTGCAATGAATAGACAAATTGCTCGTGGTAAAATAGAAATGTTTAACAGACACGAAATGTTAGACGTTGTTATTGTTGATGGTAAAGCAAGAGGAATTATTGCAAGAAACTTAATTACAGGAGAAATTGAGCGTCATTCTGCACATGCTGTTGTAATTGGTTCTGGTGGATATGGAAATGTATATTTCTTATCTACAAATGCAATGGGTTCTAACGCAACTGCTGCTTGGAAAATTCATAAAAAAGGAGCTTATTTTGCAAATCCTTGTTATACGCAAATTCACCCAACATGTATTCCTCGTTCTGGAGATTATCAGTCTAAATTAACATTGATGTCTGAATCTTTGCGTAATGATGGTCGTATTTGGGTACCAAAAAACATGGAAGATGTTTTGGCAATTAGAGAAGGAAAGAAAAAACCTACAGATTTATCTGAAGCAGAAAGAGATTACTATTTAGAAAGACGTTATCCTGCATTTGGTAACTTAGTACCACGTGATGTTGCATCTCGTGCAGCAAAAGAGCGTTGTGATGCTGGTTACGGAGTAAATGCTACAGGAGAAGCGGTATATTTAGATTTTGCATCTGCAATTGACCGTTATGGAAAAGAGCAGGCAAAAATTCAAAATATTAAAAATGCTTCAGCCGCAAAAATATACGAATTAGGTCAAGCAATTGTTGAGGCTAAATATGGAAACTTATTTCAGATGTACAATAAAATTGTAGATCAAGATCCATATAAAACTCCAATGATGATTTATCCTGCAGTACACTACACAATGGGTGGTGTTTGGGTTGATTATAATTTAATGACAACCATTCCTGGGTGTTATTGTATTGGTGAAGCAAATTTCTCTGATCATGGAGCAAATAGATTAGGTGCTTCTGCATTAATGCAAGGATTGGCTGATGGATATTTTGTATTACCTTATACTATTGGAGATTATTTAGCAGATGATATTAGAACAGGGAAAATATCAACTGAAACTCCAGAATTTGATGCCGCAGAAAAAGAAGTTACAGACAGAATTAAATTTTTTGTAGAAAATAAAGGAACAAAATCTGTAGACTATTTCCACAAAAAATTAGGGAAAGTAATGTGGGACAAAGTAGGAATGTCTAGAAACGCAAAAGGATTAGAAGAAGCAATGGCAGAAATTAAAGCTATTCGTGAAGAATTCTGGAAAGAAGTTTCTGTTCCTGGTGGATTTAATGAATTAAACCCAGAATTAGAAAAAGCAGGTAGAGTTGCAGATTTCTTAGAGTTAGGAGAATTGTTTGCTAAAGATGCTTCAATGAGATCTGAGTCTTGTGGAGGTCATTTTAGAGAAGAATCTGCCGAGTTAGATGGTCCTCAAAAAGGAGAAGCAAAGCGTAATGATGAAGATTTTGCATTTGTTGCTGCTTGGGAATATAAAGGAGAACCTGCAGAAGCAGTTTTACATAAAGAAGAGTTAGAGTTTAAAGATATAGAATTGAAACAACGTTCATACAAATAAGAAAGACATTATGAATTTAACACTTAAAATTTGGAGACAAAAAGACTCAAGTAGTAAGGGTCAAATGGTAGATTATAAAGTGACTGAAATTTCAGAACACATGTCTTTTTTAGAAATGATGGATGTTTTGAATGAAGAATTAGTAAATTCTGGTGAAGAACCAGTTGCTTTTGATCATGACTGTAGAGAAGGTATTTGTGGTATGTGTTCTATGTACATAAATGGTGAAGCTCATGGGCCAGATAGAGGTATTACAACTTGTCAGTTACACATGCGTATGTTTAAAGATGGAGATACTATTACAATAGAGCCATTTAGAGCAGCAGCTTTTCCTGTAATTAAAGATTTAATTGTAGATAGAAATGCTTTTGAGCGTATACAACATGCAGGTGGTTATATTTCTGTAAACACTTCTGGTAATACACAAGATGCAAACTCTTTACCTATTTCTAAACATGCTGCAGACGAAGCAATGGATGCTGCAACTTGTATTGGTTGTGGTGCTTGTGTTGCAACGTGTAAAAACTCTTCTGCAATGCTATTTGTAGGTGCAAAAGTATCTCAGTATGCTTTACTACCACAAGGGCAAGTAGAAGCTGCAGACAGAGTACAAAACATGGTTGCACAGATGGATTTAGAAGGTTTTGGTAACTGTACAAACACAGGTGCTTGTGAGGTAGAATGCCCTAAAGGAATTTCTTTAGACAACATTGCAAGAATGAATAGAGAATTAATGAAGGCTAATTTATAATAAGATAGTTTAAACGTCATTGCGAGTTTTTACGAAGCAATCTTAAAGTAAATTAATAAATAAATAAATAAAAAACCCAAAACGAAACTTGTTTTGGGTTTTTTATTTGATTATCTAAACAATGTCTTTAAAAAATTCTGTAGGTGTAATATCTAACTTTACTAGAATAAGTAACAAACGCTCTAAATCTAGTTTTGTTTGCCCTTTAATTACTTTATAGTATCCATTCTCAGACAATCCTAAGTAAATTGCTACATCATAACGGCTAACACCAGCTTTTCTTCTTTTTCTTCTTTTTCTCTCATTAAAATGATCAATTTTAGAAGTAAAAGTAAATAAAAATTTGGTTCAAAACATTTCCATTTTAGCATACCCATTTATGGGTATTGATATATCCCATTTATAGGTATGCCATAATGGAAGTATATTTGTTTGGTAATCAGTAAAATAATCTCCAAATTTGAGAAAAAGAAATTATGATAAGAAATAAACTTTCTAAAAGCATTATTCTAAATAAATTATAGTAATCTCTTTCTTAAACAAAAAACCTTCGCTTTCGGAATTAATAAATATAAAAATATAAAGAGTATCATTCCGAATGAGGAACGAAGAGGAATCTAAAAAGCACTATTTTTTCTACAAGTTTTTATAGAATTTTAAACTTGTTAAATCATATAAAGCTCTAAAAATTTTTAATAAACAAACCCACATAAAAAGGGTTATAAATTTTTATATTATAAAAAAATTAATTTTAACAATGGTTTTTGTATTTGCAACAGGAACTATGATGAATGCAGAAACTGGATTAAAAAATAATTTATTAAACTCTAAAATCATATTTTTTAACTGTTTTGAGTCTGCTAATGATTCTGCTGTGGTTATAGGAGCACTAAGAAATATGACCGACATAGAGGAACATAACCTTTTTATTTACTATTATGATATGTGTATGGATGGTGCACCATACGAAATGTCAGCGGATGAATAAATATAATAACCTAATTGGAGATGTAAAATACATCTCCAATTTTAAATATTAAAACTAATAAGTATGTTAAAGTCCATAACCTTTCTTTGTTTAAATTTAATACTGAATTTCAGTATATTTAGTCAAACAAAAAGTTATCAAGGTGAAATTATATATAATGCTAATTTAACAATTGATGACAATTTTAATGCCATTAATAATAGCAATATTTCAGATAGCGCAAAAAAAATAGCTATTACATCACTAAAAAAACTTGATAGTATTCTGTATAAATTAAATTTTAATAAAAATGAATCAATTTTTAAGGAAGAAAATAAACTTGAAATAAAAAAGAGTAAGAACTTTTTAATTAGAATTCTTGTTGGTGAGGGGATTTATTACACAAATAAAAAAACAAATAAAATTTTTAATCAAAAAGAATCATTCGGGGAATTATTTATAATTGAAATCCCTCAGTTTAAATGGAAATTGTCTCGAGAAAGTAAAAAAATAGGTAAATATATTTGTTACAAAGCTACATCAACTAAATCTATAGAAAGTCGAAGAGGAAAATCAATAAAGAAAATAACAGCTTGGTATACCCCAGATTTACCAATTAGTTTTGGTCCAAAAGATTATTATGGTTTACCAGGTTTAATATTGGAATTAAATGAAGGTGATTTGTTTTTTAAAGCAACTAAAATAAAATTAAATTTAAAACAGAAAAATGATATAAAAGAACCGGTTAAAGGAAAGAAAATTACCTTAGAAGAGTATAGCAAAATAGTTAAAGAAATAATCACTAAAAGTGGTAGGAATTAAGTAATAAATCAAATTTTAATAATCTAATGGAGGTAAATTCGTTATTCTTTAAAAAAGCTAACGCTTTCAACATCAGCTCAACAAATTACTTTAAAAGATAGCTTATATCTCCATTGTCTCATGCAAACTTTATTGCAAAACCAAAAGACATTTCTAAAAATTTACAATTTGCCACTACAAATATTGTAAGTTATTATTAGGATAAGGAGATTACAAAACTAGTTTTAAGTAAATTAAGAAATATAAAAAATAAAGAGTGTCATTCCGAAAAGAGGAACGATTGAGGAATCTAAAAAGTAACCCTTTTTCTACAAGTTTTTAGAGAAATTTAAACTTGTTAATTCATATAAAGTTCTAAATATTTTTAAATCAATTAACCTAAATAAAAAAATAGGTTACAAATTTTATATTATGAAAAAATTAATTTTAGCAATGTTTTTTGTTTTTGCAACGGGGATAACAATGACGAATGCAAGTGTATCAAATAATAAAGAAATTTTAATACAAAATGATTGTGATGATTTGTATTATGCCGTTAGGGATATGGTAACTTCAATGTCGGGAAGTGAATATGTAGGTATTTCTGCAGCTATAGCTGCAGAAAATGCTTGTAAGGAAGACGAGATAGAAATCATTAATTAAAATAACTAAAAAAACATCAAATCTAGCAATTTGTTAGGTTTGATGTAAGTTTTACATAATTATAATAATTTTAAAAATGAAGATTAAAAAAGTATTCTTATTGTTTTTTATAATTCCTTTCATTTCTTTTTCACAAAAAAAGATTTCCGGGAAGGTTATTTATAAGTACAGAGTTAAACAACAGGTTTTTAAAAGTGAAAAAGAAAGTGATAACATAAAACCTGTTCTTAATAACTTCAATAAAAATCTAGAAAATAATAAAGACCAAATATCTTTTGAATTAATATTTAATAATAATAGTTCTTATTATAAACTGATAAAAAAACTAAACCCAGATACTGACAAAGGGATAGATTTTGCAAAACTCTACACAGGTGGAAAAGAAGAAATTTACACAAACAAAAACAAGAACCTAAAAATAAAAAAAATTGATGTTTTTGGAGATTTTTTTCTAGTAAATAGCAAATTTAAAGAAAATTGGAAATTAACACAAGAGACAAAGAAAATTGGAAAATATATTTGTTTTAAAGCTTTTTTAGTAAAGGAAATAAAAGGATTTAATAACAAAAAAAGTAATTTTATTACTCAAGTTTGGTATTCACCAGAAATACCAGCAAATTTTGGTCCCAAGGGATATGGTAATTTACCTGGTTTAATATTAGAGCTAGAGCAAGGAGGAATTATTTATTATGCACAAAAAATAGAATTAAATAATAAAAAAAACATTGTTATTAATCCACCCAAAAAAGGGAATATAATTTCTGAAGAAGATTTTTCTGACATGTTTAGAAAAATTGATAAAAAAAGGCATTAATAGTTTTAAAACCCTATGAAAAAGAAAAGTCTATTTGTATTATTTGTTGGAATCTCTATTTCGTTTTTTGCACAGAAAGTAACCATTTCAGGATCAGTAAAAGACAGTTTATAAAATCCAATGTCTTATGCTAACGTTATTGCAAAACCCTAAGATGTTTCTAAAAATTTGCAATTTGCTATTACAGATAACGAAGGGTATTATAAATTGCTATTAGAAAAAGGAGATTCGTAACTATTCTGAATACTTATAACTAAATAATTAGTTAAAACTAATTATTTAGTTATATTTGAATTAAGAAATATAAAAATGAAACGATTGTCATTTCGAAATGAGCTTTTTTAAGCGATTGAGAAATCTCATTGATGTGTAAACCTTTTTCTACAAGTTTTAGAGAATTTTAAACTTGTTAATTCATATAAGCTCTAAGTGTTTTAAATCAATTAACCTAAATAAAAGTAGGTTGCAAATTTTATATTATGAAAAAATTAATTTTAGCAATGGTTTTTGTTTTTGCAACAGGAACTATGATAAATGCAAAATCTCCAAATGAAGAAATAATTACAGAAAGTATTGGAGGTAGTTGTTATGATATGGCTAATGATACGGAATTGAATTACTGTGGAAGCGATGGTTGTAATAGTGGTGTTTGGGAGGCAGCATATGATGCATGTCGTGGTCAATTTGAAAAAGTCGAATAAAAGTACTAATAAATAAGCACTCTATTATTATAGGGTGCTTAAAAATAATATACAATGAGAACATTTTTAATTTTTTATCTTATAATACAATTTAGTTTTTCACAAACAAATACAATTTGTTTATATCAAGTTGCTGAGATTCAGGATTCACTTAAAGAAAAGAGAAACGAAACTACAACAAGTAAAGACTCAAAAAAAATACTAAAACAAGCACTCGAAATTTCGAAAAAATTTACGTATTCATTAAGATTTAATGAAAATGAGAGTATTTTTTTGAAAGAAAAAAAAATGAATAATGATAAAGAAAATAAGTATGTATTAGGTATCGCAAATTCTTTTATTGGTACAGGTGTTTATTATCAAAATAAGAAAGAGAATATAAGTTTGTTAGAAAAGCAAACATTTGGAAAAGACTTTTTAATTAAAAGTAAATTAAAAAAAGAAAATGAATGGAGGATAACTAATGAGCAAAAAAAAATAGGAAAACTACTATGTTTTAAAGCGATAAGAATTTGTAAATCTTGTTCTGTTGCAGAAGAAGTTTGGTTTACCCCAGATATTCCAGTACCGTTTGGACCAATGGGATACGGTGGATTTCCTGGATTAGTTGTAGAGGTCAAAAATAATAACATTCTTATTTTAAGATTAACGAAAGTTAATTTTCTAAAGGGGCAATCAAATATTGAAAAACCTACAAAAGGAGAGACCTTGTCTAAAAAACAATATGATGATAAAATTATGGAAATAAGAACAAAAAATTTTTAAACATTAGTGTCAGAAGAAGAGTTTGATAAAATTTTACAAGGCATAGATAAATTTAAAAAGAGTAAATAATATGTTATTCCTTCAGGTTCTTTTGTGTTGGTAATATTATCAAAAGATTTTTAAATGGCAATGAATATCAAACTTAAAGAAACTAAAAAACGGTTTGTTTTTGGTAATGTAGATGTAGTAAAAGTAAATGAAGATTTTTATAAAAATAAATATTTGAAACCTTTCATTTTATAAATCGTTTTTAACAGTAAAGTTGTTTAAATAAATTGATATGAAAAATCTTCTAACCCTTATAATTTGTTGTTTTTCAATAACCGTTTTTTCTCAGAAAATAAGTGGTAAAGTTACTTATGTGGTTTCTATGGAATCATTTTCAAAAGAAAAAATAGATTCTATATCTAAAAAATTGAAGTCAAAAAAAGTGAAAATGGACAAATGGATGCGAGATGTTTTTGAAAACACACCCAATGTAAATGCCTATTTAGAGTTTTCTAATGATGAGTCCTTATATTACGTAGAGGATAAAATGCAAAATGATGGAAAACCCATTTTTAATGTAAATAGAACTTTTGCTGGAGGAGATAATAGGTATTACAAAAACACAAAAACGAATGAGTATTTTAATGAAAGTAGCACTTTTGGAGAATTATTCTTAATAGAAATTAATGCCAAAAAGTGGAAAATAACACAAGAATCTAAAAAAATTGGTAGATATCTATGTTTTAAAGCAATTGATATTGAATCAACTAACAAAAAAATGAAACCTGTAGTTTGGTTTACTCCAGAATTACCTGTTAGTTTTGGCCCTTTAAAATATAATGGTTTACCTGGTTTGGTGCTTTTAGTAGAACTGTCTAAAAGAACGATTAGTGCCTCAGAAATAATTATAAACCCCAAAAAAGAAATTGTAATTAAAAAACCGACAAAAGGTAAAAAAATGACAGCAGAAGAAGCTAGAAAAATAGGAGAAGCATTTTGGAAAAGTATTGAAAAACAATAAACATCCTATGAAAAAGAAAAGTCTATTAGTATTATTTGTTGGAATCTCTATTTCGGTTTTTGCACAGAAAGTAACCCTTTCAGGATCTGTAAAAGATAGTTCACAAAATCCAATGTCTTATGCCAACGTTAATGTAAAACCCAAAAATGTTTCTAAAAACCTGCAATTTGCTATTACTGATAACGAAGGCTATTATAAGTTGTTATTAGAAAAAGGAGATTCGTAACTATTCTGAATATTTATAACTAAATAATTAGTTTTAACTAATTATTTAGTTATGTTTGAATTAAGAAATATAAAAATGAAACGATTGTCATTCCGAAATGAACTTTTTTAAGCGATTGAGAAATGTCATTGATGTGTAAGCCTTTTTCTACAAGTTTTTAGAGAATTTTAAACTTGTTGAGTCATTTAAAGTTCTAAATATTTTTAAATCAATGAACCTAAATAAAAAAATAGGTTACAAAATTTTATATTATGAAAAAATTAATTTTAGCAATGGTTTTTGTTTTTGCTACAGGAACTATTATGAATGCAAGTGTAATTAATTCAACTAGAGAAGAAATTATCTTTTTTGAAGATTGTACATCTGATGCATGGGAATATGGTACTCAAGAAGGCGAAGGTAACCCAACGTTAGAATATGAATATACTAATCAATACTTTGAATTACATTGTAGTGAAGATGGCTCTTATAAAAATGAATCATCGGAAGTAGAATAGAAATTAATCGAAACTGTTTAAAAATTATTATTTTTAAACAGTTTTATAAAAATTTAATATGAAACAAATACTTAAATTAAGTTTTCTATTTTTTGTTTTTTTCAATATAAATGCACAGACTAATTCTGCAATTGTAACTTATAAAAAAACAAAAACAAAAAAAATTTTTACTGATGAAAAGAAAAAAAAAATAGGTAAAAAAAAGTTTGATAGGTTTGCTGCACTTGAAAAAGAAGCTGAAAAAGTATCAAATTCACTCTCGTTTACATTAAAATATAATGCTAATAAAGCAGTTTTTAAAGTAAATAGTTTTATGGATACGCCAAATAATAGATTAAAAAATTTGGCTCTTTTACCTTTTGGTAAAGGAGTGTATTATAATTCTAAAACTGAAAGAATAAAAGTAGTTGAAACTTTTGGTGATATTTTTTCAGTAAAATACCCAGTTGACTATACGAAATGGACATTATCAAAAGAGTCAAAAAAAATAGGTAAATATTTAGCATATAAAGCTACTGCTGTAGAAAAAATTAAAACTGATAATGGTTTTATTAACTATAAAATAACAGCTTGGTACACACCTGAAATTAATATACAATATGGTCCAATAGGTTATTCTAACTTACCAGGTTTAATTTTAGAGTTAAAAAAAAATAAGATAGTTTATTACGTAACAAATATAGAATTTAATCCAAAGAAATTTGTGAAAGTTAATAAACCTAAAAAGGGTAAAAGTATTACACTTGAAGAGTTTAGAGATTTGGCAATTGACGCAACTAAAAAATATCGAAAAATTAGAGGTTAATTTTTAAGAAATAATAAATTGAAACCTGTGGTTTGGTTTACTTCGATAATACCAGTGAGTTTTGGACCCAAAGATTTTAATGGTTTACTGGGTTTGGTTCTTTTGGTAGAAATGAAAAAAAGAACAATAACAGCGTCTAAAATTGTTTTAAATCCTAAAAAGAAAATCAAAATTAAAAAACCAACTAAAGGTAAAAAAATGACAGCAGAAGAAGCTAGAAAAAGAGGAGAAGCATTTTGGAAAAGTATTGAAAAACAATAAACATCCTATGAAAAAGAAAAGTCTATTTGTATTATTTGTTGGAATCTCTATTTCATTTTTTGCACAGAAAGTAACCCTTTCAGGATCTGTAAAAGATAGTTTACAAAATCCAATGTCTTATGCCAACGTTATTGCAAAACCCAAAGACGTTTCTAAAAACCTGCAATTTGCTATTACTGATAACGAAGGGTACTATAAATTGCTATTAGAAAAAGGAGATACAATTTCTATCAGTATTTCTTATTTAGGTTACAAACCTATAGAATATCAATTTATTGCTTTAAAAAACACTAAGAAAGATTTTTTGTTACAACAATCTTCCGAACAATTAGATGAGGTTGTTATAGAAATGCCTGTTACAGTTCGTGGAGATACCACTACTTATAAAACCGATAAGTTTGTAGATGGTTCTGAACGGAAACTAAAAAACGTATTAAAAAAATTACCAGGAGTTGAGGTTGATAAAAACGGAGGTGTTACTGTACAGGGCAAAAAAATCACCAAAATGTTGGTAGATGGTAAAAAGTTTTTTGGAGGTAATTCTAAATTGGCGGTAGAAAATATTCCAGCAGATGCAGTTGGTAATGTAGAAGTAATAGACAATTATAACGAGGTTTCTTTTTTAAAAGGACTCTCTGATTCTGATGAAATGGCTATGAACATCAACCTAAAAGAAGATAAAAAACGATTTGTTTTTGGTGATGTAGAAGTAGGTAAAGGAAATGATGATTTTTACAAAGCAAGCGCCAATTTATTTTATTATTCGCCAAAAACCAACGTCAATTTTATTGGGAATTTGAATAATATTGGCGAAAAAACCTTCACTTTTAGAGATTATCTGAGTTTTTCTGGAGGAATAAACGCTGTTTTTAGCGGAAACTTTAGTTGGAAAGGTGGCGATTTTTCTCAATTTATGCAAAGTAATGATGTGCTAAAAAGTCAACAAAAATTTGGAGCGTTAAACATTACAAAAACAGCAACTCAAAAATTAGATGTATCTGGTTATGCTATTTTTTCAAGTTCAGAAACCAGTAGTTTTATAGAAAATCAAAACGAATACACCACATTTACAGAACAAAGAACCAATAAAACAGCCACAGATAATTTGTTAGGTATAGGTAATTTAAATATAGAATACACACCAAATACTAAAGAAAAATGGTATGCAAGAACACAAGTAAAAAGGACTAATAACACCAAAATAAATACAGTTGCCTCCTTAATAAATGCCAACACAAATACCATTGCTACAGATAGAGATTTAACAGCAACGTACATCAACCAAAATATAGAATGGCACAAAAGACAATCTGATAAACATACGTTTTCTTCAGTTTTTAATTATGTGTTTGATAAAAGTAATCAAACAAATTTTTGGCAAACACAAGATGATGCTTTTAATGGATTAATACCTGTTACAAATCAGAATTTGTATCTTATTAATCAACTAAAAAATACCCAAGAACAAAATATAGACGCAATTTTTAAACATTTTTGGGAAATTAACAATAGCAACCATATTTATACAACAGTTGGTAATAAGTTTTTAAATGAAAATTTTTTAAGTGATGATAGCCAAATTTTAGATAACGGAACCACAAATAATTTTTCTTCGGATGCTTTTGGTAACGATTTAAATTTAAAGCTAAACGATTTCTTTGCAGGAGTGCATTACAAATTTAGAACAGGAATTTTTACGGTAAAACAAGGTGTAGAATTACACAATTACAAATGG
The DNA here is from genome assembly GCF_045063585.1 of Polaribacter sp. Asnod1-A03. Lineage (NCBI taxonomy): Bacteria > Pseudomonadati > Bacteroidota > Flavobacteriia > Flavobacteriales > Flavobacteriaceae > Polaribacter > Polaribacter sp. Asnod1-A03. The sequence goes on from NZ_JBEFOE010000009.1 coordinate 3,369,900, forward strand.
CAATTAGACAAACAAACCCATTTAGAAAATAACAAATGGATTGTTTTACCTGATTTTTTAGCAAAAATTGAGTTTAATAAATCGAAGAAAATTACGATTAATTACAATTTAAAAACGTCTTTTTCTGATGTAGAAAAATTTGCCAATCGTTTTTATTTACAATCGTACAATTCCGTTTTTAAAGGAAATGAAACTTTAGAAAATAATCTGTATCATGCCGCGAGTATTTATTACAGTCGTTTTAGTTTGTATAGAGGCTTAATGTTATATGCAAGAGTAAATTATAATAAACAAATACAAGGAGTTAGAAATACGGTAGATTTTAATGATGTCAATCAATTTTTAACAGTAAAAATGTTTGACAATCCATCCGAAGATGTTAGGGGAAGTGTGCATTTAGAAAAAAGTATAAAAAACATAAAGTACAAGTTTGATGTTGGTTTTAGTAATAATAAATACTTACAAGAATTAAATGGAACCATACAAACCAATAAAAATAATGGCTATAATTATGAAGTTGGTTTAGAAACCATGTTTGATAATTTCCCAACCATAGAAGTTGGTGTAAGTAGAGATATTGGTAAATTTATTGCGAGCAATTCTACCTCAAAATTTATTACTACAGAGCCTTTTGTAACCGTAGATTATGACTTTTTAAAAGGTTTTATTTTCAATTTCGATTATAAACGAAGCAATTATCAGAATAAAACATTGAATCAAAAAAATGTGTACGAAATTGCAAATACAACACTTTCTTATAAGAATGAAGATTCAGCTTGGTCTTACAAAATAAGTGTTCAAAATTTATTTGATGCACAATTTAAACAAAGCAATAGCTTTTCAGATTATTTAATATCAGACACTAAAACCTTTATATTACCGAGAATAATTATGTTTTCTATTGGGTATAATTTGTAGTTTTTACAAAAGGGATAAACTGAAAACTGCTACTAATTACTGATAACTGAGCTTATTTTCTCCCAAAATCTGCAGGAATTTCACCCCAAGCTTTGGTTTCCCATTTTAAAATGGGGTTTTTAAACGTGTTTTCTTTTAGCCATTTTTCGGCTCTTTTTATCAATTCTAATAAATCTTTGTTAGAAGCATCAAAATGCATGTTGGTTTTACATCTTTTTTGTTTAATCCAACTCATGGCAATTCTAGAATCAGAATAAATAGGAATATCTTCTTTGTTTTTACTCTTTAAAAGCGCAATTCCGTGTACTAAAGCTAAAAACTCACCAATATTATTCGTCCCTTTATTAAAAGGACCTTTTATAAAAATTTGTTGTTTGTTGTGAGTTAAAACACCTCTGTATTCCATTTTACCAGGATTTCCTGCACAAGCAGCATCTACAGAAATACTCTCTAAAATCGGTTTTCCAATTTTTTCTTTTTCTACAGATGACAATGTAGGTTTTTTTGTGTTTTTACCTTTATAATCTTCGTATTTGTCTTTAGATGCTTTTTCAGCTTCTTCTAAATTGGCAAAAGATTTGTATTGAGCACCTTCAAAACCATCAATTTGTGCTTTACAAACTTTCCAAGAAGTAAAAACTCCTTTTTTACGTCCGTTCCAAACTACATAAAACTTTTTCTTAGGCATTTACGTCTAAAATTACATCTTCAATAACTCTAGGAAAGTAACGTTGTTCTAAAATATGAATTTTTTCTGCTATTTTTTCAGGAGAATCTTCTTCATTTAACGCTGTTTTTGCCTGAAAAATGATAGCACCTTCATCATAATTAGCATTTACATAATGAATTGTAATACCAGTTTCTGTTTCTTTATTTTCTTTTACAGCTTTATGAACGTTCATTCCGTACATTCCTTTTCCACCATATTTTGGTAATAAAGCAGGGTGAATGTTAATAATTTTATTAGGAAAAGCAGCAATAATGTTTTCTGGAATTTTCCATAAAAAACCAGCTAGTACAATGTAATCTGCTTCTTCTTTTAAGATGTTTAATACAACATCAGAAGAAGAAAAATCTTTTCTTTTAAAGTGTAAACTATTAGTATTTAGTTTTTTACATCTATCAAAAACTTTGGCATGTTCATTGTTACAGAGTACCTTAGTAACCTTAGCGGTTTTAGTGTGATTAAAAAACTTAATAATATTTTCTGCGTTCGTTCCAGAACCAGAAGCAAAAACAACAATACTCTTCATATCTACCTGTATAGGTTACAAAAAAAAGAATAATTATTAACAAATTGATTATTTTTAAAGGAAGAATAATTTTTTTCTTTACTTTTAGTAATCATTTTTTGGACAAAAATTAGTTTTAATTGCTAAGATTCGTATTTTTGCCCAGATTTAAATTTTAAAAAACAGAAATTATGTCAGATATTGCATCAAGAGTAAAAGCTATTATCGTAGATAAATTAGGAGTAGACGATAATGAAGTAACAACTGAAGCTAGCTTCACAAATGATTTAGGAGCAGATTCTTTGGATACTGTTGAGTTAATTATGGAATTCGAAAAAGAATTCGATATTCAAATTCCAGATGATCAAGCAGAAAACATCGGAACAGTTGGTCAAGCAGTTAGCTATATAGAAGAGGCAAAAAAGTAATATTTATATGCAATTAAAACGAGTTGTAGTCACTGGACTTGGCGCATTAACGCCAATAGGAAATAATATTGAAGAATATTGGGATGCATTAGTTAACGGAGTTAGCGGAGCAGCGCCTATAGAATGTTTTGATGCTGCCAAGTTCAAAACTCGTTTTGCATGTGAATTAAAGAACTTCAAAGTCAATGATTTTATTGACAGAAAAGAAGCTCGAAGAATGGATAGGTTTACACAGTATGCAATGGTAGCTTCTGATGAAGCAATTGCAGACTCTAACCTAGACTTAGAAAAAATTAACAAATTACGCGTAGGTGTAATTTGGGGAGCAGGAATAGGTGGTTTAGAAACTTTTCAAAACGAAGCCATGAATTTTGGAGCCGGAGATGGTACACCAAGATTTAATCCTTTTTTTATCCCAAAAATGATTGCAGATATTGCTCCAGGACACATTTCTATTAAAAATGGATTTATGGGGCCTAATTATACTACAGTTTCTGCATGTGCATCTTCTGCTAACGCAATGATAGATGCTTTAAACTACATCCGTTTAGGTACTTGTGATATTATTGTAACTGGTGGTTCTGAGGCTGCTGTTACAGAAGCAGGTGTTGGTGGGTTTAATGCAATGAAAGCATTGTCTGAAAGAAATGATAACGCAGAAACAGCTTCTAGACCTTTTGATGCACAACGTGATGGTTTTGTGTTAGGAGAAGGAGCAGGAGCTATTGTTCTTGAAGAATACGAACACGCAAAAGCAAGAGGCGCAAAAATTTATGCAGAGGTTATTGGAGGAGGAATGTCTTCTGATGCTTACCACATGACAGCACCTCACCCAGAAGGAATTGGTGTAATTGCTGTTATGAAAAATTGTTTAGAAAATGCAGGTATCAATCCAGAAGATGTAGACCATATTAATACACATGGTACTTCTACACCTTTAGGTGATGTTGCAGAATTAAAAGCAATTTCAGAAGTTTTTGGTGATCATGCTAAAAACATCAATATTAATTCTACAAAATCTATGACAGGTCATTTGTTAGGAGCTGCAGGAGCTATAGAGTCTATTGCTTCTATTCTAGCAATGCAACATGGTATTGTTCCACCAACAATAAATCATGAAAATATAGATGAAAACATTAACCCAGAGTTAAACTTAACTTTAAATACTCCGCAGAAAAGAGATATTAAAGTAGCTATGAGTAATACTTTTGGTTTTGGAGGACATAATGCATGTGTTGCCTTTAAAAAATTAGATGACTAATATTATATGAGTTTTATTCGTAAAATAGTTAAACCTCAAAATGAAGAGGATAAACAATTATATAACGAATTAAAAACACTACTTAGCTTTTCTCCTAGAAAGATTCATAAGTACAAAAAGGCTTTTACACATAGGTCTGTACAAATCTTAGATGATAACGGGAATCCTATAAACTATGAAAGATTAGAGTTTTTAGGTGATTCTATTTTAGGTTCTGTAATTGCTGCGTATTTGTATAAAAAAGTACCACAAGGTACGGAAGGTTACTTAACACAAATGCGATCTAAAATAGTAAGTAGAGAGCATTTAAATGAGCTTGGTAAAGATCTAGATTTAATTCGATTTGTAAAGAGTAATATAGACCAAGCTAATGTTGGGGATAATATTCATGGAAATATTTTTGAAGCTTTAATTGGTGCCATCTATTTAGATAGAGGCTATAATTACTGTCAAAAGTTTATTTACGAAAAAGTAGTTGCCCCTTACGTTGATATAGAAAAGTTAGAAGGGAAAATTACTAGTTATAAAGGATTAATTATAGAATGGTGTCAAAAAAGCAAGAAAAAGTATAGTTTTGATACTTATGAAGATACTGGAAACGAATCTATAAAGCATTTTAGTGTAAAAGTTAGTATAGATGGAGAACAGATAGCAAAAGGTAGAGCAACTTCTAAGAAAAAAGCAGAAGAACAAGCTTCTAAAAGAGTTTATTTTGCATTACAAAATCAAATAACTTAATTTAAAACAACGATAACGTTTTCGTTAAATTAACACAAAAGCAACAAACTATTTAGTAAATTAGCTAACTCATAAGAAACTATTATTAGTTATAAATTATGCAGGTTTATGCTCTAGATTTAAAGGATTTATGTGAAGATGAATATTCTTTAATAGGAATCCATTCTACATTAGAAGACTACAAATTAGCATATTTACTCAATAAAACTTTAAATACACACTTTTGTAAATCAGAAAAAGATTTAGAGTTTGTAATAGAAAAAAAAGAAGTTACGTTTTCTTTATTTAATTATGAGAACGTTTCGTACGACATAGAGTATTTTTTAATTTCTAATAGTTTTACAAGCAAAAACCAAGCAGTATCTAAAAATTTATTACTAAATTCAGAAACAAAAACTCACTTAATTCCAGAGAAGAAAAAAGTAGATTTTTTTTTAAAAATTTGTGGTGATTTAGAATACGAACTTGTGATAAAAACAATAAATAAAATTAAAAATATTGATCATGTAATTACTGCATATTCAATAGATAAAAATACATTAAAATCTAAAGACTTTTTAATATTTTAAACATGACTGACTACAAAAAAACAAAAATAGTTGCAACCTTAGGTCCAGCAATAGATACTAAAGAAAAGATGAAAGACTTAGCCGTAGCAGGTGTTAACGTCTTTAGAATTAACTTTTCTCATGCAGATTACGATGTTGTTAAACAAAATGTGCAAAGAATAAGAGAAATTAATGAAGAGCAAGGTTTTAATGTTGCTATTTTGGCAGATTTACAAGGTCCTAAATTGCGTGTTGGAGTTATGGAAGAAGATGTAACTTTAAATGATGGAGACACATTTATTTTTACAACAGAAAAATGTATTGGTACTAAAGAAAAAGCATTTATGACTTACCAGCGTTTTCCTAAAGACGTAAAAGCAGGAGAACACATTATGGTAGATGATGGTAAACTATTATTTGAAGTAGTTTCTACAGATAAAGAGAAAGAAGTAGTAGTTAAAGTAATTGTTGGTGGTCCTTTAAAATCTAAAAAAGGTGTAAACTTACCAAATACAGCTATTTCTTTACCTGCATTAACAGAAAAAGACAAAGAAGATGCTGTCTTCGCTTTAAGTTTAGAGGTAGATTGGATGGCACTTTCTTTTGTAAGAACAGCAGAAGATTTAAGAATGTTACGTGATTTAATTGACGAACACTCAGAATATAGAGTACCAGTAATTGCAAAAATAGAAAAGCCAGAAGCAGTTGCAAATATTGATGCTTTAATCCCTTATTGTGATGGATTAATGGTAGCTCGTGGAGATCTTGGTGTAGAGATACCAATGCAAGATGTTCCGTTAATTCAGAAGAAATTAGTAAGACGTGCTAAGAAAGCAAGAATACCTGTTATTATTGCAACGCAAATGATGGAAACAATGATTGATAATTCTGTGCCAACAAGAGCAGAAGTAAATGATGTTGCAAATTCTATTATGGACGGAGCAGATGCAGTAATGCTTTCTGGAGAAACTTCTGTTGGTAAACACCCATTAAGAGTAATTAAAAAAATGGCAGAAATTATTGGAGCTGTTGAAAACTCTAGAATGATTAAAGTACCACACGAAGCACCACATATTAGAACAAATAGATTTATAACAAAATCAGTTTGTCATCATGCAGCTTTAATGGCAAATAATATTGATGCAAGAGCTATTTCTACATTAACTAGAAGTGGTTATACTGCATTTCAAATTTCTGCTTGGAGACCACAAGCTAAAATTTTAGCATTTTCATCAGAAAAAAGAATTTTAGGAAAATTAAATTTACTTTGGGGTGTTAGAGCTTTTTATTACGACAAGCATTTAAGTACAGATGATACAGTTGTAGAGATTAACAAAATAACTAAAGAAAAAGGTTTTGTTAAAGAAGGAGATTTAATGATTAACTTAACATCTATGCCAGTAGAAGCACAAGGTATGGTTAATACTTTAAGAGTTTCTGCAATAGAATAAAAGAATCTTAAATAAAATATAAAAAGCATCTTGATTTTTTCGAGATGCTTTTTTTTATGATTCTTATAAGCTATTTTTCGCTTTTATTTTAGAGTAAAATATTTTAAAAACTAAATTCGGAAAAGAAATAATTATCAGGCGAAATAAAACTGATTCTATTTTTGAACTTAATATAAAAAAGTATTGATTTTTTTAATTGGAAAAAGATACTTCTTTACAGTTTTAGTTTTTTAGAAATAATTATTGCATCATTAGTAACAAAAGGCATTGGCATCATTTCTGTGGTTCTTGGAGTAATTGAAAAATTCTGATTTTTTAATAAATCATAAGAAATTTCATTTAAAAGAAAGTCTAATTCATATCCTTTTAAAACACTAAAAGAAATAGTTATTTCTTTATCTGTATTTGCCAGAAAGTATGTTAAAAAAGTTCCTCTTTTTAGAGTATAAGTTTTACCATGATTTATTAAAACATCATTCACTTTAAACTGCTGTAATTTTATAGCTTTATTAGTAATAAATTCTAACTTATTTATTTTCCTTTCAGGAGAAATGGTAAACTCTAAAAATCGATTATTGCCAACAATAGTATCTAATTCTGTTTTAATTATAGAAGTTGGTATATTTTTAAAGTCCGTTTTTTTATGATATTTAAAACGTGTGTTGTATTTACTTTTTATAGCAGTATTTACAATACTCCCTTTTATTGAACTTTCATTAAAAATTTGATCTGTATAAGAATCTAAAGTAATGTTATAAGTACCAAAATAAGCCGTTTTAGCATCGGAGTTTTGAATATAAATAATGCTATTTGGTTTTTTATTATCAGTAGAAAAACCACTGTTATAAGTGGCAATTCCGAAGAAAATAATTGTACATAAACCTACAGTTTTTTGCATCCAAAAAGTTTTCTTTTGATGAAAGGTAAGTATCATTAAACCAAAAACAAGTGCAATTAAAATACCAGAAACAAACAAGATTTTTAAACCTAAGCCAACTGGAAACATTTTAATCATAGGAGCAAAAAGATATACTGTTGGTATGGATATAATAGTACATAAAATTCGTTTAGATTTTTCTGTTAAATTCATAAAAATAGCAATTGCTAAAATTATTAATGCAGAAAAAACCGGAATAATAAAAAAACCTGCTCCTTTTAAAAATTGATTTATAATTAAGTTTATAACTAACCAAATTAAAATAGGTGCAATTAATAAATCTGTAGTTTTCTCGTGTTTAGATATGTATTTATAGGTTTTAAATAAGATCCATAGATTTAAAAATACAAAAGCAAATATGTATTGATATCCATTATAGGTAAAACCGTGTAAAATGTCTTTATATTGAGGGTGAATGAGTAATATTAACTCCCATAAACCAAAAGAAACTCCACCACATAAAAGAATGGATAATAAAAAGAATCCGAATCCTTTTAAAATTCCTTTAAAAGAAAGTTTACCTTTAGAAAATCCGAAGAAAAGCAAAATAACAAAAGTAACAACAGCAAGAATTAACATTGGTAAAACCCAAGAAAAGGGATATGTTGCTAATTTGATAAAAGGAAAATTCACGTAAACAAAATCTTCATCAGAATTTAAGTTTGATAAATCAGAATTAGAAAAATAGTTTAAAGTAGAAGTTAAATAATCTGCTTGATGTAAAAGTGTTTCTCTATCTAGTCTTTCATAAGAATCTTGTGCAGTATGATAATCAAAATGATCACCAATAAAGGCAAAGTTAAAACCATTAATATTTGCATTTTCTCTAAAAACGGTCAAATCCGTATCGTTAGGTAATTTTTTATAAATACTATACATTAAAGAGTTTGCTGCGGGATAATTGGGTTTTGCAACCATAAATTCTGATAGTAATTTGCTGTTTTTTCCGTTAGTTTCCATCAACATATAACTTGGTCCACCACTTCCTCTAGCTTCAAAATTTAAAACCAAACCAATATCTTTTATCCAAGGATGTTTGTCTACAAAGGCTTGTGCACCTAATAAACCGAGTTCTTCAGCATCAGAAATTAAAATAATTATATCATTTTTTGGCTGTTTATTTTTTGCTAAAAAAGCTCTCACTCCTTCTAAAATGGTTACAACTCCAGAACCAGCATCACTTGCTCCCAAAGAAGAGTGTGGGCTAGAGTCGTAATGTGTTAGTAACATTAATGCTTTTCCTTTGTCCGAACCTTTTATTCTAACTAAAATATTTTCTACAGTTGTTGCTTTAAGTCTTTTATTGTTAATAACTGTTTGGGTTTGAATTTCTGTTTCTAATCCCATTTTATGGAATTCACTTACAATATAATTTTGAACATTTTTGTGGTCTGTAGAGCCAGTATAATGTACCTTTTTACTAATTTCTTTTAAATGACGTAAAGCATTTTTAATAGAAAATTCGGTTTTAGAAGTACTTTTTTCTGATAAGAATGCAGGTTTTAAATCAGAAAAACTCCAAGTAATAATACCAATAATTATAATTATAGAAATAATAGAAGAAAAAGCTTTCATTTGTTAAGTTTATAGTACTAATGTGGTAAATGTATGAATTTAAAAAAAAATTAATATAAATGTTGTATAAAAGATAAAAAACAGTAAATTTAAAAACGTCTAAAATTAAACTATTATGGGAATTATAAACTTTCAAGGAAAAAGGGATACAAGTCAAGTAAAAGAAGAGTCGCAAATTTTAGTCTCTGATTATATGACAAAAAAATTAGTAACATTTAGAGCAGAAGATTCTTTAGATTATGTGATTGCACAATTAATTACAAATAAAATTTCTGGAGGACCTGTTGTAAATGAAAAGAATGAGTTAATTGGTATAATATCTGAAACGGATTGTATAAAACATATTTCTGAAAGTAAGTATTATAACATGCCTTCTGATGTAAATAATACTGTTGGCAAGTATATGGTTACAGATGTAGATACTATTGATAAAGATATGAATATTTTTGATGCTGCTTTTAAGTTTATTAGCTCGCATAGAAGAAGGTTTCCGGTTATAGAAAGAGGAAAACTAATTGGACAAATTAGTCAAAAAGATGTTTTAAAAGCTGCAATTAGTGTAAAAGGAACAACTTGGTAGCTTCTTATAATCTTTTTTTAGAATTAATATTTGGTAAGTCTGTAATAATTAATTTTTGATTATCAGAACTTTGTAGTTCGGCTATTTTAGAATAGGAATAGCCTGCTATTGGTTCCTTTAAATTATTCCATTTAGCAATTCCTGCAACAGTAATTTGTTCTCCAACTTCTATAATTGCTTCAGAATAACGTAAAGATTTATTTAAGCCTAAAAAACTTTCATTTTCTATTTTATAATGATTTAAAAGTGCTTTAAATTTTGAAGAAGGTTTATTAAAGTTACCAGAAGTTACTTTCTTATCAACCACTAAATGACATATATAATTTTGGGGTTCTTTAACAGGTTTTACAATAGCAATTTCACCATTTTTTTCTAAAAAGAAAGGTTTAATTTTTTCTTCGTTTATTAACGTTCTCCAATAAGTTCTTTTGCCATTACTTTTTCTAATTTCTATTTTTACTTTATAGAGAATACATTTTCTATTGCTATAAGGCGCTATTAAAGGTTCTTCTATTTGTAAAGCTTTACCTGTAAATCTGGCAAATTCATTAGATTTTAAATGTCCAACTTGTTTAATTGGTAGTTTAGCAAGCGTTCTAATAATTTTTTGTTTCGTACTAAAAAAATAGCTGAAAGAAATTATAATTATTACAACACAAAAGAATAATATTGGTATGAGAAATGTGTCTAAATTTTCAATCATAATTATGAATTTCTGTTTTTAAGAAGTTTTTATATGATAATTAATCTCTTTTAATCAATAAAAAAAGTTCATTTTCTAAAGCCAAATATCCTTCATCATAAATATAAAAATAAGTATTACCTGTTTTGGTTTTATAGATAGATGTAAAAAACTGAAAATCGAAACCTTTATCGTACAACTTTGTTCTTGTTACTTTTGTTTTACCAGAAGTATTTAATTGTGATAATATTTTATGATTTTTTCTAAGTCGATTATTAATATTTCTAATGAGGTTTTTACTGTCTTTATTAACACTATTATTATATGCGTTTCTGCAATAATCAGAACAAAATTTCTTATCAACTCTACCTTTTACTGGTTCTTTACATTCTAAACATTCTCTTATTTCCATAATGTAAAAGTAGTTAAATTTATTCGTTTACAAACGACTACAAGTAATTACAATCGAAAGTAATTGCTTTATAACCGAATAGAATTAGGGTTGTGTCTCAACTTTGCAGAGTCAAAAAGAATTGACAAAAGCAAAATAATAATTAAAAAACTTATCTTATGAATACGTTAAGAAACAAAGTACAATTAATAGGTAGATTAGGTCAAGAGCCAGAAATAATTACTTTTAAAGACGGCAATAAAATGGCTAAATTTTCTATGGCAACAGATGATAGTTATAAAGACAGAGAAGGCAATAGAGTTGAGCGATCTTATTGGCACAATATTGTAATAAAAGGAGGCTTGGTTAATGTGGTAGAAAACTATTTAAATAAAGGCCAAGAAATTGCTGTAGAAGGTAAAATAACAAATAGATCTTATAACACAAAAGAGGGCGAAAAAAAATATGTTACAGAAATTTTAGTAAATGAATTATTAATGTTAGGAGGAAAAAATTAATTGACTAGAGGTTAGTGATAAGTTTAAGAGAGCAAAATAATTTTATTTTGCTCTCTTAAACTATAAACTTAAATCTAAAATTATTTATCTTTAAAAGGCAATGTTACCGGTGGATTAAATTCTGTCAATCCTTTTTCTTTTATTGTTTTTTCTACTTCTTTTATTGTGGTAGGTACAAAAGCACTCATATTTTCTGCGCCAGTTTCTGTCACTAAAACAACATCTTCTATACGAATATAAAGTCTTTCATCTCTTAGCCAAATCATAGGGTCTATGGTAAAAACCATTCCTGGTTTTAGTTTTACAGTTCCTCTAACTCTTGCAACATCGTGCACAGCCATACCAACAGGATGCTGAAAATGTCCTTTAAAAACTAAACCTTCTTGCACTGCTTTTAAATGAGATGGTTTTACAAATTTTTTGCCAACTATATATTGTTTCATTTCTGCTGCTGCTTTTTCAAGTACTTCACCAGAAGTAACGCCTGGTTTTATGTATCTAAAAAGAGCATCTCTATAGGCAATAATAAAATTATACAACTCAGTTTGTTCTTTGTCAAATTTTCCGTTTACTGGCCAAATTCTGGTAACATCACTGGTGTAATAACGGTAATCAGGAGCATAATCCATCAAAACTAAATCGCCATCTTTTAAAACATCTTTTTTATGAAAATAATGACCGTAATAAGCATTTGTTCCTCCACCAATAATAGACGCATAACCATCTCCTCTAGATCCGTTTACATAATAAATATATTTTGCAGCTGCATCTAATTGATATTCGTAAATACCAGGTTCTGTAGATCTCATGGCTTCTATAATTCCAAGTCCAGCAATTTGTGTTGCTTGTCTAATCAAATTAACTTCTTCCTTACTTTTTATCAATCTCATTTGATCTAAAACAGGAGAAAGATCTTTTATTATAACACTCGGAAAATCACTTTTTATTTTTTGAGCAAATTTAGCTTCTCTAGAAGTTGCATCATCCCAAGGATCAGCAGCTGTTCTGGCTTGTGCAAATAACAATTCGTCTCTACTATCATTACCTGTTTCTGCAGGACTTAAAGGTGTATAAATTGTAGCGCTTGGTGGTTTTATCAAACCGGTTCTTACAATATCTCTTGATAAAAATTCTATTCCAAAAACATTATCAACTCCTGTTAATTCTTTAATTAATTCAGCATCTTCTGCAGACAAAACTTTTCCCTCTCCTTTTTCTCTACCTTCATCTCTATGCGGTAAATAAATTGAAGTTGTTTTTGTTTTACCATTTAATAATAAATAAGAATGAGAGGTTTCTAAACCACATAAATAATAAAAAGTATTTGTTTGTCTAAAAACACTAAAACCAGGTATACCTGCAGAACCTTGAATAATGGCAATAGCATCGTTACCAATTTCTATATAAATTTTTGCTCTTCTTTCTTTAAAATTTTCAACAGAAAAATCTGTTTGATAATGATGTTTTACTTGTGATTTAAGAGTGAAAACAGAAATAAAAAATAGAAGTACTAGTGTAAAAGGTGTTTTAAAATTAACCATAGAATTAATGTTATTGACTAAATGCAATTTACAAATATTAACTAAACAGAAAATTACTATTAGGTTGAATTATTAGAAGTTTAATATTTATTAAAAATTAATAAATATCACTCTCAATTTACTTTAATAATAATTTTAGCATTTTTAAATCCTAAATATTTATTTTTAATATTGAGAAATAATATTTTAGTGTTTTTTTTAAAAGAAAACAGCTCTACAAATTCTTTAAAAAGAGTCCTAATAGTTAGAAAAGCTTTTAAATAAAATAAAGTAATGTGATAAATTATGATATTATTTGGCGGTAATAATTCTTTTTGTGTGAAAAATAGTACTTTTAATTTTCTTATAATAAATATATAATTTACGGTTAAATGCTAAATAAAGAACAAGACATTTTTAATGTACTTTTTGAAGCTGTTTCAGAAGGAGTTATTGTAGTAGATGATAAACAAAAAATAGTTTCTGTAAATGCTTCTGTAGAAAAAATGTTTGGCTATGATAAAGGAGAGCTTGTAAACAAGCAACTTCCTGTTTTAATTCCTAAAAATTACCATGCGGGTCATGGAGCCCATTTTAATGGTTTTATGAAAAATAGGGAAAAAAGACAAATGGGTAATGGTAGAGACTTGTATGGAGCCAAAAAAGACGGAACCATTTTTCCTTTAGAAGCAGGTTTAAATCCTTTTGATATTTATGGTAAAACCTTTGTAATGGCTTTGGTTATAGATATTACTGTTAGAAAAGAGCAAGAAGAAGAAATTCATAAACTTAACTTAGAGTTAGAAAACAAAGTAATAGAAAGAACAAAAGAATTAAGTAAAACCGTAAAAGAATTAAAAACTGTAAACCTTGAACTGGATGATGAAAATCAAAAAAGAATAGAAGCAGAAAATCAAATAAAAGATGCCTTAAAAAAGGAAAAGGAGTTGAATGAGCTAAAGACAAAATTTTTATCATTAGTTTCTCATGAATTTAAAACGCCTTTAAGTGGTATTTTAACATCTACTATGTTATTGGGTAAATATAAATTAACCGAACAACAAGAAAAAAGAGATAAGCATTTAAGAACAATAACAAATAAAGTACATTATTTAAATAATATTCTAAATGACTTTTTATCAGTAGAAAAATTAGAAACAGGTAAGATTTATTATAAGTATCAAACATTTAAATTAAGTAAAGTTGTAGATGAGGTTATCTATAATTCTAATATGATTTTAAAAGGAGGTCAAAGAATTAAATATCCAGAAGATATAGATGATATTTCTTTAACTCAAGACGAAAAAATAATAGAACTGTCGTTATCTAATTTGGTTAATAATGCCATAAAATATTCGCCAGAAAATACAGAAATAGATATAAATATTTGTCAAGATAAAGATTATACAACCTTTAAAATTAAAGATAACGGAATAGGAATTCCAGAAGCAGATCAAAAAAATATATTTAATCGATATTTTAGAGCAGAAAACGCACTTTTAGCTCAAGGAACAGGGATTGGTTTAAATATTGTTAAAAGTCATTTAGAAAATTTAGGAGGAACTATTACCTTTGAAAGTGAAGAAAATGTAGGTTCTACCTTTATAATGAAAGTAATTAACAAAGCAAAATGAGAAAAATATTATTAATAGAAGATGATGTAGTTTTAAGAGAAAATACATCAGAACTTTTAGAATTATCAAATTACGAAGTTGTTAATGCTCCAAATGGTAAAAAAGGAGTAGAAGTAGCAAAAACTATTTTACCAGATATTATTGTTTGTGATATAATGATGCCAGAATTAGATGGTTATGGTGTTTTAGAAGCTTTAACAAATAACGAAAGCACGCAACACATTCCTTTTATCTTTTTATCTGCAAAAACAGAAAGAAAAGACGTAAGAAAGGGTATGGATTTAGGTGCAGATGATTATATAACAAAGCCTTTTAACGAAGAAGAATTAATTAGTGCAATAGAAAGTAGATTAGCAAAAGCAGCTATTTTAAAGGATAGAAGAGAAGAAAAAGAAGCAAAAAGAGAGGAAAACGAACAAATAAGAAGCCTAAATGATTTAAAGAATTATTTTGATGATAATGGTGAGACTTTTCATTTTTTAAAAGATACAGTTATATACGAAGAAGGTAATAATTCTAATTATATCTATTTAATAATAAGTGGTCTTATTAAATGTCATAAGTTAGATGAGCAAGGAAAACAATTAACTACTGCGCTTTATAAAGAAGATGATTTGTTTGGTTATACATCCTTTACTCAAAATTTAGCATATCAAGAATCTGCGACAGCAATTCAAGAAACAGAGTTGGTAGGTCTTTCTAAAAAAGCATTAACAGATGTTTTAAATAAAAACCATAAAGTAACCCTAGAGTTAATAGAATTGTTAACAGAAGATTTGGCTATTGTAAAAGATCAACTTTTACAAATGGCATATAGTTCTGTAAGTAAAAAAACGGCACAAACAATTTTAATGTTTGCAGAAAAATTAAATAGAAAACCAGAAGATCAAATAAAAATTTCTAGAAACGATTTAGCAAGTGTTGCAGGTATTGCCACAGAAACGTTAATAAGAACAATGTCTAGTTTTAAAAAACAAGGCCTCATAGAAATTTCTGGAAGAACTATTAGAATATTAGACTTAAAAAAACTACAAGATATTTGTTGATTTTCAGTTGGTTATAAGTTGTTATGACCAATATCATTTTTTTAACAACACTTTCACTATAATTTTGTCTAGTATCAAGACGGATTTAAATGAAAAACATTTTATTACCCACAGATTTTTCTGATAATTCTTGGAATGCAATTAATTATGCCTTGAATTTTTATAAAGACACTAAGTGTAACTTTTATTTATTGCATGTTAATAAGTTTAATGATGTAATAGAAGATAGTTCTACAATAGTTTCTGTTCAAGAAAAGGTTGAAAACATTACAATAGATCAGGCCAAAATAGAACTAAAGTTAGTTCTAAAAAAAATTACTGAAAAATTTTCAGATAATAACAATCATAATTTTTTTACATTAACAGATGAAGATTTTTTTATAGAATCTTTAAGAAGACAGATTGTAGATAAAAAAATAGATGTTATTGTTATGGGTCTAAAAGGTGTTACAGACTTAAATAAATATATTATTGGTAGTAATGCATCTGATACTATTACAAAAGTAAAATGTACAACTTTAGTTGTGCCAGAAAATTCTAAATATAAAAAAATAAAAGAAATCGCTTTTCCTACAGATTTCTCTATATATAATAACTTGCAATTATTACAACCAATTACAGAAATTTTAGATAAAAATCAATCTTATTTAAGGTTTGTAAATATTAGTAAAAGAACTACGGAGTTAAATAAGAATCAAAAAAATAGTAAAGAATTATTACAAGATTATTTTTTAAATTATAATTGCAGTTTTCATTTATTAACAAATAGCAAGGTCCAAGATGCTATACAATGTTTTGTAAATAGTAAAAAGATTGATATGATTGCTATGTCTGCAAAAAGTCTTAACTATTTTCAGCAGATGTTATTCCATAATAAAGTAGAAAAAATAAGTTATTATAAAGAAGTGCCCTTTTTAGTTTTACATGAGTAGTTGTTTTGGAAAAAACGACACAAGAAATGATTTAATATTCTAATAAAGTTATCAATATATATTTTTGTAACTTTCTCTTCCAATATTAAATCAACAACCTATGCCCAATTATCAATTAAATATTAATGGAAAAAGTGTATCCGTTAATGCAGATGAAGACACACCTTTATTATGGGTTTTAAGAGACGAACTTAATTTAGTAGGTACAAAATTTGGTTGCGGAATTGCACAATGCGGTGCTTGTACGGTTCACATAGATGGAGTAGCTACAAGAAGTTGCCAAATGCAAGTTTCTATTTTAGACGATGTAAAAATTACAACGATAGAAGGTTTGTCTAAAGATGGAAAACACCCAGTACAAGAAGCTTGGAAAGAAATTGATGTACCACAATGTGGTTATTGTCAAGCAGGACAAATTATGACAGCTTCTGCTTTTTTAGCTGAAAATAAAAATCCTTCCGAAGAAGAAATAAGAGAAGCAATGCATGGTAATATTTGCAGATGTGCTTCTTACATTAGAATAGAAAAAGCGGTAAAAGTTGCTTCTCAAAAAATGGTTTAATTAACAGACTTCTTATAATATGAAAACTCTAAACAACAACAATTTTAGTAGAAGAAACTTCTTAAAAACTTCTGTTTTAGCAAGTGGAGGAATGTTAATTGGCTTTAATTTATTAACTGCTTGTAAAAAAGAGGCAGTAATGCCTTTAGATATAGAAAGCTTAAACTTTAATGATTTTAATGCTTTTATTAAAATTTCTGATGATGGCTATGTAACTATTTTTTCTCCAAATCCAGAAATTGGTCAAGGTGTAAAAACATCTATGCCAATGCTAATTGCAGAAGAATTAGAAGTAGAATGGAGCAAAGTAAACGTAGCACAAGGCGCATTAGATACTAAGAATTTTACAAGACAACTTGCGGGTGGAAGTCAATCTATTCGTTTAGCTTGGGATGCGTTGCGTGAAACCGGAGCAACTACAAAACAAATGTTAGTAAATGCAGCAGCAAAAAAATGGAATGTAGATACATCAACTTGTAAAGTATCAAAAGGAATCATAACAAATCAAAACGGAGAAACTTTAGGTTATGGAGAAGTTGTAAAAGAGGCAGCCTTATTAGAAATACCAGAAAATGTGGTATTGAAAAACCCAAAAGATTTTACCATTATTGGGCAAGAAATTGTAAATGTAGATATTGATAAAATCATTACAGGAAAACCTCTTTTTGGTTTAGATTATAAAGCAGAAGGCATGTTATATGCTTCTGTATTAAGACCACCTGCTTTTGGTGAAGTATTAGAAAGTTTTGATGCTTCTGCAGCAAAAAAGGTAAATGGAGTTATAGATGTAATTACTATTGGTAGTAAAGTTAGAGATTTTGTAGATGCGGGTAAATCAGATTGGACATTTATAATGTCTAAAACCGATAAAGTAGTGGTTATTGCAGAAAATACATGGGCAGCAATTAAAGGGAAAAAAGTTCTTTCTGCTACTTGGAAAAAAGACTCTAAATTAGAATCTACTAAAGATCATGATACTATTTTAACCAAAATTTTAGATGGTAATGAATTTGATACAAGACGAGAAGATGGTAATATAAAACAAGCTTTTGCAAATGCAGATAAAGTGATAAAAAAGACTTTCCATTCTCCTTTTTTACCACACAATTGTATGGAACCAATGAATTTTTATGCTAATGTTACTCCAGAAAAAGTACACTTAGCAGGTCCTGTGCAAACACCAGAATTTGCAGCAAAAGTAGTTGCAGAAATGTTAGGTTATGATTTAGATAAGGTTTCTGTAGAAATGACACGAATGGGAGGTGGTTTTGGTAGAAGATTATATGGCGATTTTGTGTATGAAGCTGCAGAAATTTCTAATATTATAAAAAAGCCAATAAAAGTAGTTTCTACAAGAGAAGATGATATGACAACAGGTGTATATCGTCCGGGAATAAAATATAGGTTTAAAGGTTCTTTTAAAGACGGAAAAGTAACGGGTTATTATTTAAAAGAAGCGGCTATTAACGGTAATATGTATGGCTTAATTCCAAATTTTTTTCCTGCAGGCTGTATTCCAAACTTTAAAGTAGATACTGCAAACTATAAGAGTAATATTACAACAGGAGCTTGGAGAGCACCTTACACTAATTTCTTAGCTTTTGCAGAACAAAGTTTTTTTGATGAATTAGCTACAGAAATGAAGGTTGATACCATTCAGTTACGTTTAGACTTATTGCAAAATGTTAAAAATACAACCGATAAAAGAATTCAATATTCTGGTCAAAGAATGGAAGATACTATTAAATTAGTACGAGAAAAATCAAATTGGAGTAAAACAGAAGAAGGAATTTATCAAGGTTTTTCTGTTTATTATAGTCATAATACACATGTTGCAGAAATAGCAGAAATTGTTTTACAAGACGGTTACCCGATTGTTAAAAAAGTAACAGTTGCTGTAGATTGCGGAATTGTTGTAAATCCGTCTGGAGCAAAAAATCAAATTGAAGGAGGTGTTTTAGATGGAATAGGACATGCAATGTATGCTGATTTTTCTTTTGAAAAAGGAAAACCGAGTTCTAAAAATTTTGATACTTATAAATTGATAAGAATGCAAGAAACTCCAAAAGTTGATATTCATTTTGTAGAAAATAATTTAAAACCAACTGGTCTAGGAGAACCTGGTTTGCCACCAGCAGGAGGTGCAGTTGCTAATGCAATAAAAGCTGCTTTAGGTAAAAGGATGTACAGTCAACCTTTTGTAAATGAATTAGAAAAGAATGAAATTTAAAGTAACTGAATTTACTAAAAAAAATTATACTATTACTTAATCAGCGTATAATGGGGGCTCTAATCTGTGGTAAATAGATTATGTTAAAGAAAGGTTTTTTAAAATATCAGTTAGTTTACCACTTAAGTTCTATGAAATGAGTATTATTCTTATTTTTCTAGATTAATCGTTTTTTCCTCAAAAATGAAATTTCCGTTACCAGAAAAGCCTTCAATTAAAACTTTAAAAGAATCATATTTGTTTTTTTCAATTTTAAAATTAACTGCACCGTTTTTACTAATGTTATTTATAGGAAACCAATTTATTACTCCATATTCGCTAAAAAAAAGGTTTCTGTAGCTTTGATAGATAGGAGTATAGTATTTTTTGGGAGTAGTAAATGTTAACGGAAAAGGGTAACTTCTATAAGTAATTGTTTTTTTAGTTTTGTATTGTAAATTAGAGTTTGTTTTTATTCTTATTACACCACCTGCTCCACCTCTAATACCTTCACCAATTCCATGTTTATTAATATCTATATATTCAACTTCGCTCATATCTAGACTGGTAAGGTCACTAAAACCAAATAACTGAGCACCGTTTAAATATATTGTAGGTGTATTACCGCCATAAATTGTATTTGCTTCAGAACTTTTTTTAATAGTAACAATACCTTTTACTACTACAGCAGCATACCCTTTATTTCTAATATAATCTAGAAAGGAAATATCTCTCTTTCTATCTATATCAGAAAATATATGCACCTTACCAAAAGTTCTTCTTTTAATATTTTCTGTTCTTGTTTCATTCATTTTACTTTTTATAATAACCTCATCTAATTGTTGTGTTTTATTTAGTGTAGAATTATAAAAACTGTTTTTTAAATTAGACTTTATATAAAAATCTCTTTTAGGAGATAGTAATGTGTATTCTGGTTTTAGTTTAGGTATTTCTTTTGGGTAAAAAGCTAAATAAGAAGTTAAAGGTTTTAAAATTCCTTTTTCATTTATTGAAGATAATCTAACTTTTTCATCAGATTTAGGAAAAAGACTGAATGCTAAAAATTGATTTTCGTTTTCATTTAAAACATAATAATTAGGTTTTTGTTTACCTACCGGATGAATGACGTATTTACTTTCTTTGTTGTTTCTAACTTTTACTTTTACAGAAATTCCGTCTTCTATAAAATATTTAGTTTGGTTGTTATTATTAAAAATATCATACCAGTTATAGCTACTCCAACCTTGTGTAATTAATAGGTTATCTAAATCTTTTTTAGTTTGTTCTGTAATATTAGAAAAATAATATTTTCCGTTTTCTATAACACCTTTTAAATAGGGTTTTAAATAATAGTAAGACAATATATTATGATGATGTTTGTAAGACTTTGTTTCTGTTGGAAGTATGGAAATACTAATATTATTAAAGCTATTTGGTATTGCATTATTAAAATTAAGGGTTACTAATGTCGAATCTTTTATTTTTTGAACTGATACCGTATTTATTTTTACTAATTTTATTTTATCATAATTAAAGAACAAACGTTCCGCAATAGGATTATTGTTATTATTAAAAAGTGTGATAATGTTAATACCATTACTAAGATAAAAAGGGTTTATAAATTCTTCTATACTGAGGTTTGTATCAAAAGATATAGGATATTTTGTAATTTCTTTTCCGTTATGAATGGATATAAAATACGGCTTTCTTTTAATTTCTTTTAACGTAAGCTGATTAGTGTTTAGAAAAATACTGATTCCTTTTGAACGTCTTTTTACAGAAAGAGTTATTCCTTTTCGTTCAATAGAAGTTATTGGAAATAAATACTCATTATCATTATAACTTATTTTAGCAGTATATTTTTTATTGATTTTTGGTGTAAAAATAAAACTTCCAATTCCTAATTTATTTACCTTAAAAGAAGTAACTACCAATTTCCTTTCGTCTAATAAATCTCCGATAATATTTGATATTCCATAACCCAATTCATTTTTTACAATAATACCTACTTTGTTTTCTGTGTTTGCTAAAAGATGCCCGCTTTCTGGTAAAAATTGCGCATCAATTTTGTTACTAATTGTTTCATTTTTAATTACAATTTCTTTTTGTGGATCTATAATTCTAATGGTTTCTGCAAAATAATTGTGCTCTTTAAAATTTCGTATCCAATTTGTAAAGGCAATAAATTTATATTCACCAGAAGTAAACAAAGAATCTATAGAAATAGTGTTATGAGCAACACCGTTTTCAACTTTTATAAGTTGTTTTTTTATGATTTTATCATCTTTATCTTTAATAATGCAGTATAAATTTGTTGCAAAACTAGAAAATGAATTAGTTTGGTTATTAATAACATAGGTTGTAAAACCAATATCTTCCCCTACAATAAAAGTAGACTTATTTAAATGAGCATATGCTATTTCTCTTGGTCTTTGGGTGTAATTAATAAAAGAAGAATCTATATTTTTACCTTTAAACAAGTCTTGACCTCTAAATGGAAGAATCAACAAAAAAAAACAAATAATAGAAAATACTTTTTTAAAAAAGTTCATAAAACTAAAGGTAAAGTAAAAGTTTAGTTTTAACAATTAATCTAATAGAATTGTTTTTGTTTCAGAAATATAACTACCATCATTTGCCGTTCCTTCTATAAATAGTGTAATGTTATTGTCTAGAAAGTTTTTAAATTTAAAAGAAAATACACCGTTATTATTTACTGCATTAATAGGCAACCAAGCTATTGTACCATAATCTCTATAAAAGTTGTTAGTGTAATCTTTATAAGTAGGTACATAATATTCCTTTGGAGTATTAAAAGTTAAAGGAAATTTAAATTTCTGTGTTTGTCTAACTTCTTTTTTTGTACGAGCTAATTCTGGGTTTGTGTAAATTTTTATAACACCTCCACCAGCTCTAACTCCTTCTCCCATTCCATTTTTATTGATATCTATATAATCTATCTCTGAAGTGTCTATATAATATAACACTTGAATATCTGCAAGCTGATGACCATCAAGGTATATTGTAGGAGTACCACCGCCATATATCGAGCTAGCTCCATTTGTTGTAATCCAAACATTATTATTCCAAGCAGATATTCCACCTATATAACCTCCTTTTCCATTAATAAAATTAGCTACGTTTAAATTTAATTTTCTAAAATGCTCATCAATCACATAAATTTTTCCAAAAGTTCTGTTTTTAATTTGTTCAATCCTTCTTTTTTCTAAATCTGCTTTTATTACAATTTCATCTAATTTTTGTACTTTGTTTAAAGATAGTTTAGTAGTAATATTATCTAAGTTAGATTCAACAATTCTATTATTAAAATTGTTTAAAACACTATATTCTAAATCTAATTTTGGAATTGTATTTGGGAAAAACTGAGGATATAAAGTTGCTGGCGTTAATTTACCTTTACGTTCTATTTTAGAAACTTCAATTTTTTCTTCTGGTGAAGGAAAAAGTTCGGTAGCTAAAAATTCTTTTTCATTTTCTTTAAGAACATAGTAATTTGGTTTGGCTTTATTTACGCTATATAAAACATATTTACTTTTTTCAGTATTGTTTACATTGGCTTTTATAGTAATTCCTTTTTCAAAAAAATAATCTACTCTAGGTTTGTAATTAAAAATATCATACCATTTATAACTGCTCCAACCTTGTGTAATTAATAAATTATCTAAATCGAACTTTTTCTTTTCTGATAAATTTTCGAAATAATAATGCCCATTTTCAATGGCTCCTTTTACATAAGTTTGCAATAATGTATAAGAAGCAATATTATGATGATGGCTGTATGATTTTGTACCTTCTGGAAGCACAGAAACACTAATATTATTCATTTTTTTGGTGTCTATGTCATCAAAAGAAAGTGTAACGTTTAAAGAATCGTTTTCTTGCTCTTTAATAATATTAGATACTTTTAAAAAATCTATATTATTATGATTAAAAAATAAACGTTCTGCAATAGGATTGTTGTTTTCATCAAATAAAGTAAAAACATTTACTCCAGAAGTTAAGTTTTTAGGGTTAAAAACTTTTTCAATGCTATTTTTATCATCAAATAAAACATCAAAAGATTTTATTGTATTTCCGTTATGCAAAGTTAGTTTGTACTTTTTGTTTTTAAGAAAAGGTTTGGTAACACTATTGGTTGCAATAGAAAGATAAATTTTTTTATTTCTATTATTAACAGAAAGAATTACACCTTTAGGTTCACTTTTTATAATATCAAACAAAAACTCTTTGTTATTAGACTTAAATTTAGCCATGTAGTTTTCATTTATATTTGGTGTAAAAGAAAACCTACCAATACCTAGCTTATTTACATTAAAAGTAGAAACAGTTTCTTTTTTACTATTTAGTATTTCTCCAGATATATTTGAGACCCCAAAACCTAATTCATTTTTTAAAATAACACCAACTGTGTTTAATGTACCTGTTAATAGATGTCCGCTTTCAGGTAAAAATTGTGCATCAATTTTATCACTAATTTTTTCGTTTTTAATTTCCTTTTCTACTTTAGGGTCAATAACTCTAAAGGTTTCAACAAAGAAGTTTTGTTCTTTAAAATTCTTCATCCAGTTTGTGTAAGCAAATAATTTATACGTACCAGAGGTAAAAAGAGAATCTATAGCAATTGAGCTATAAGCAATACCGTTGTTAACTTTTAGCAATTCTTTTTTTATAATATTTTTCTTACTGTCTTCTATAACAATGTATAAATTTTTAGAAGCAATGGCTATTTTTTTGTCTTGTTTACTAAAAAGGTAAGCAGTAAAACCAAGATCCTCATTTTTAATATATGTAGATTTATTTAGATGAACGTATGCTATTTCTCTTGGTTTTTGGGTGTATTTAGAGAAAGAAGAATCTATATTTTTGTCTTTAAATAATTCTTGACTTGTTGTAGAAAATTGAATTAAAATAATAAACAAGAAAAGAACCTTAATTTTTAAAGTGTAGTTATGTAGCATTTTTTGGTAGTTTGGTAGATTTTATTATTATCAATAATTATGCCGTTTAGGTTGTTTTTTTTATTCTATTTTCTTGTATTTATTGTGTTATTTATATTTTTTAACTAAAAAATCTCAATATTCTTTATTTCTTGTAGTAAGAGATAAAGAATATTGAGATAAATGATTAATCTGTGAATTTCTTAAAGGTAAAGCCTTTCGAAAAAGTATTATACTTTGTTTTTATGATTAACAATGGGTATTACACCTTTAATATCTGATGCTGATTTTTTAAATCATTTTTAAATTTAAGAATTGTTTCTTGAGATGATATTATTTAAGCATAAATTAAACTTTACATTTTAACTAACTGCTTGCCCGTTTTTAACTTCTTTTTCAGGTTCTACAAAAGCTAATTTTCCATCAGGCGTATCAGTCATTAAAATCATTCCTTGGCTTTCTACACCTCTAATTTTTCTTGGCGCTAAGTTTACCAAAACAGAAACTTGTTGTCCAACAATATCTTCTGGCTTAAAACTTTCTGCAATACCAGAAACAATGGTTCTTGTATCTATACCAACATCAACTTTTAATTTTAAAAGCTTTTTAGTTTTTGCCACTTTTTCAGCTTCTAAAATGGTACCAATTCTAATATCTAGTTTAGTAAAATCATCAAATTCAATCGTTTCTTTTTGTGGTTCTACTACTTTATTTTCTTGCTCGTTGGCAATTTTTGTTGCTTCTAATTTTTCTAATTGAACATCAATTATTTTGTCTTCAATTTTAGAAAATAACAATTCAGCCTTATTTATTTGATGATTTTCTGAAATCAAAACATTCTTTTCAGTAATATTTTCCCAAGAAAGAGGTTCATCAAGATTCAAAATTCCTTTTAACTTAGTAGATGTAAAAGGTAAAAATGGAGCTGAAACAACTGCTAAAGCTGCAGATATTTGCAAAGCTACATACATAATTGTTTGTACACGTTCTGCATCAACTTTAATAACCTTCCAAGGTTCTTCATCAGCTAAATACTTATTACCCAATCTTGCTAAATTCATTAATTCTTGGCTAGCCTCTCTAAATCTGTAACGTTCTATAGATTTACCAATAATATTTGGAAACTCTTTTAGAGCAGCTAAAACATCTTCATCTACTTCTGTAAAATCATTAGGTGCTGGTACAATTCCGTTATAATATTTGTTTGTTAAAACGACAACTCTGTTGATAAAATTACCAAAAATGGCTACCAATTCGTTGTTGTTTTTTGCCTGAAAATCTTTCCAAGTAAAATCGTTGTCTTTACTTTCTGGTGCATTTGCCGTTAGTGTATAACGTAAAACATCTTGCTGATTTGGGAATTCTTCTAAATATTCGTGTAACCAAACTGCCCAATTTTTAGAAGTAGATAATTTATTTCCTTCTAAATTTAAAAACTCATTTGCTGGTACGTTGTCTGGTAAAATATAACCTCCGTGTGCTTTTAACATAGACGGGAAAATAATACAGTGAAAAACAATATTGTCTTTCCCTATAAAATGTACCAATTTAGTATCGTCTTTTTTCCAATAATCTTCCCAGTTTTTACCTTCTCTTGCTGCCCATTCTTTGGTTGATGAGATGTAACCAATTGGCGCATCAAACCAAACATATAAAACTTTCCCTTCTCCTCCTTCTACAGGAACCGGAATTCCCCAATCTAAATCTCTAGTAACGGCTCTTGGTCTTAAACCATCTTCTACCCAACTTTTTACTTGTCCGTATACATTAGGTCTCCAATCTTTTTTATGACCTTCTAAAACCCACTCGCGTAAAAAAGCTTCATGTTTATCTAAAGGTAAAAACCAGTGTTTTGTTTCTTTTAAAGTAGGTGTGTTGCCTGTAATTGCAGATTTTGGGTTGATTAAATCTGTTGCGTTATGAGAAGTTCCACAGCTTTCGCATTGGTCTCCATAACTTTCTTCAAAACCACATTTTGGGCAAGTTCCTACAACAAATCTATCTGCTAAAAACTGATTTGCCTCTGCATCGTATAATTGTTCAGAAACTTCTTCAATAAATTCTCCATCATTATACATTTTTGTAAAAAATTCTGAAGCAGTTTCATGATGAATTTCTGCCGAAGTTCTTGAGTAATTATCAAAAGAAATTCCGAAATCTTCAAAAGACTTTTTAATAATTCCGTGGTATTTATCAATAATATCTTGTGGAGAAATTCCTTCTTTTTTAGCTCTCATTGGTATGGCAGCACCATGCTCATCAGAACCAGAAATGTAAGCAACATCGTTACCTGTTAAACGTAAATAACGTGCGTAAATATCTGCAGGAACGTAAACACCTGCTAAATGACCAATATGTATTGGGCCATTTGTATAAGGTAAAGCTGCTGTAATTGTATATCTTTTTGGAGTATTCATCGAATTTTCCTTGAATTTAATTTGTGGTCTATTTTTTGCGAGACAAAAGTACAAAAAAGAGCCTTTTAAAATTCATGGAAAATAGATACATTTACATTGAAACTATTTTTGAATAAATAGTACATAAAAAATAGATATATTTTGAAAAAACTAACAACACTTTTTGCTTTATTATTGATAAGTTTTACAGCAATTAATGCACAAGAAAGCTATAATAAATTAATTACTCCTCCTTATTTAAAAGCTGGTGATAGTATTGTTATTCTTGCACCAGCAGGTATTTTAAAAAATAGACAAGAAACTATTTTTAAAGCAAAAGAATTAGCAGAAAGTTGGGGTTTAAAAGTAATGTTGGCAAAACATATTTTTAATCACAACAGTCATTTTGCAGGTACAGATGAAGAAAGGACAGAAGATTTTCAAAAAGCTTTAGATAACACTAACATTAAAGCAATTTGGTCTGGTCGAGGTGGTTACGGATCTGTACGAATTCTAGATAAATTAGATTATACTACTTTTTTAAAACAACCAAAGTGGATAATCGGTTATTCTGATATTACTGCTTTTCATAGTCATGTTCATAATTTACGTGTAGAAACTATGCATGCAATGATGGGGACAAGTATAGAAGATGAACCTGAATTAATTAAAGAAACGATAGCTAGTTTTAAAAAAGCAATTTTTGGAGAACAATTATCTTACACAATTCCCTCATCAAATTACAATAGAAAAGGAGAAGTTTCTGGACAATTAATAGGAGGGAATTTGGCTTTAATGGCTTCTATGTTGGGATCTGAAAGTGAAACAAATACCAAAGGAAAAATTCTTTTTATTGAAGAAATTGGTGAGTATAAATATTCTATTGATAGAATGTTACAAAGTTTAAAACGAGCAGGTTACTTTAGTAATTGCGAAGGTTTAATAATTGGAGATATTTCTAAAATAAAAACAAATACTACCAAATGGGGGTATACTATTGAAGAATTGGTTTTAGATGTTGTAAAAGAGTATAAATTTCCTGTGATGTTTAATTTTCCTGCGGGACATAAATCTGATAACAGAGCACTAATCTTTGGAAGGAATGTTCATTTAAAAATTGATAAAGACGAGTCTTCTGTTGTTTTTGATTAATTTTTATAAATGGCAGAACACAACGAACTTGGTAAAAAAGGAGAGCAATTAGCCATTGATTTTTTAATAAAAAACGATTATATAATTCTTGAGAAAAACTATCGTTATTTAAAAGCAGAGGTAGATATTATTGCTCTTAAAAAAGATCTTCTAGCCGTTGTTGAGGTAAAAACACGCTCTACTGATTATTTTGGCAATCCGCAAGATTTTGTAAATCCTAAGAAAATAAAGCTTTTACTTTCTGCTATTGATTACTATGTAAATGAAAAAGATTTAGATGTAGAAGTTCGGTTTGATATTATTGCTATTATTCATCAAAAAAAAGAAACAAGGTTAGAGCACCTAAAAGACGCTTTTCTTCATTTTTAAGGTATATCAACACATTTTATTTTTAAATTGAACATTGTAATCGATAAGAAAAAATAAAGCGTAATAGAAGTAAAATTTTACTTTAGCTTTATGAAAGTAAATAAATTTTGGTTTGGTATCCTTTTAGGTGTTTTAGGAGTTATACTTTTCTCTTCTAAAGCAGTTATGGTTAAATTGGCTTACAAATACAATGTGGATGCTATTACTATGCTATTATTAAGAATGTTATTTTCTTTTCCTTTTTATTTAGTAATTGCTTATTTGTATAGAAATGAAAATAAAGGAATTAAAACCACAAAAAAAGACTATACTTGGATTTTGTTTTTTGGTTTTGTAGGATATTATTTAGCAAGTTTTTTTGATTTTTTAGGACTTACCTATATTAAAGCAAGTTTAGAGCGTATTATTTTATTTGTTTATCCTACAATTGTAATCTTATTAAATAGAATTTTTTTAAAGAAACCGATTACAAAACCGCAAGTTTTAGCAATCTTTTTATCTTATTTAGGGATTGTAATTGCTTTTTCTGATGAAATAGATGTGTCTGGAAGTAATGTTTACTTAGGTGGTTTATTTATATTTATAAGTGCAATAACTTATGCATCTTATTTGGTGGGTAGCGGTTGGTTAATTCCTAAATTTGGTGTAATACGTTTTACGGCTTATGCGATGTTAGTTTCTTGCTTTTGTGTATTTATACACTTTAGTATTATTGGTAAAACAGATTTGTTTAATTTACCTTGGCAAGTATATGGTTATGGTTTTTTAATTGCTGTTTTTGCAACTGTAATTCCGTCTTTTTTAGTAAGCGCTTCAATCAAAAAAATTAGTTCTTCTAACTTTGCTATTGTTGCAGGTATTGGACCAATTTCTACAATTATATTAGCTGCTTTTTTTTTAGATGAACACCTAAGTTTAATGCAATTTTTTGGTGCATTATTAGTAATAATAGGTATTGTTATAACATCTTTAAAAAAGGCGAAAGAATAAATTATTGTTTGTTAATAAAGGTTTTAACATCTTCTAAACTTTCTGGTTTAGCTATAATTTTTTTATCTTTATCTAAAATAAAATAAGTTGGTGTAGCATTTATGTTATAAGTTCTAGCAATTTTATTTTGCCATTTTTTAAGACCTAAAACATGATGCCAATTAGGTAAGTTTGTTTTGTAGTTTTTCCATCCAAACTCATCATCTTCTAAAGCAAAAGCAATTACTTCTACTGCTTTATTTTCTTTTAAAAAACTATGTAATTTAGGAACTTCATTTAAACAATGAGAACATGTTGTACTCCAAAAGACCAATACATATTTTTCTGAATCATTTAAAGTAGAAAGTTTAAAATTTTTACCATTTTCTATCCAAGAAAAATCTGGCGCAACTCTACCTATTCCCGTTGCAAATAAAGCTCGTTTACTTGTTATGTATTTTTGATCTTGAATTGTTTTAGGTAATTTATAATAATGATTTTCAAATAAATAATCTATCAACTCTAAATTCATTGTAGTTTCAAACTGATCTATTAAAAACTCAATGATACTTTTCTTATAAGGAATGTTTTTAAACTTATAAATTACTTTATCAACAGAATTTTTAAATAGTATTTGTTGTGTATTAGGATCATCAGAATAGTTAATATAAAATATATAATCTGTAATTTTATCAATTAAGAAAGAAGAGTTTAAAAGTGTTTTGTTTGTAAAATCTACATCATAAAAAAACGTGTCTATTATATTAGACATATAAGTTTGTGGGTTATCTAAAATTTCTGAAGGATTATTTCTAGAATTTGCTTTTATAAAAGGAGCAACATACATGTCTTTAGAATTAGTTAGATATTCATTTTGTATAGAATTTACTTTGTTTAAAGAAGTTTGATAAGCACTTTTTAAGTCTAAACTTGGATTTTGTAAAGCAGTAATTTGTATGGAATCTAGTTGTTGTTGAGCGTTAGATATTTTTTCTAAATATTTTCTATAAAGGATATTTTCTTTTGATATTGAGAAAGTTACAGTTTGTTCTGGATAATCTGGATGAAAACCAAAATTAAGATTTTCTTTATTAAATATAAAATCTACATAGCCAGCATTTTCTAATTTGTAAGTTACTCTGTAAGAACCAGCTTCTGTATCTTTAGGTAAGGTAAAACTAAAAGTACCTATTTTTTGTTTTTTACCTTGAACATCAATTGTATTTATTTTAATTTTAGAATCTTGAACATATTTTTGAGAAGCTCCTTCTATTTTATATAAAATTACCCAATCACTTTCTAGTATTGGTGCCATTGTTCCGTTAATAGTGTATTGTGCTTGAGCAAATGAAGAAATTAAGAATATAAAAGCTAGAAGTTTTTTCATTATTTTAAGTTGGTTCTGTTTCGTTATTTTCTTTTCAAGAAATGTACCAAAAGCAGATAGTTATTATTTTAATTTTAGTAATCAGCTTTATTGTCGCTTTTTAATTTAAATACTTAAGAGATTCAAAGTAATTAATTATAGCTTCTTTCATTAAAACAGTTTGTTCCCCTGGTTTTAAGTTTGGTAATTCTGTAAGTGTTTTATAGTGAGGCCAACCATCATCATCAAAAAAATCGAATTCGTAATAACCATAAGGTTCTAATAACTTGCAAATGGCTATATGCATTAGGTTCATTTTTTCGTCCTTTTTAAAAGCTCTATGCCCTTGCCCTAATTCTTGAACTCCAACTAAATAGATAATTCCATCTATATTTAAATCATCTCCATCTGCGAACTGATTTGTTAGTTTTTGTACTAATAAATCCCATTTTTCTTTTAATGTTGCTGTTTTTGACATAAAATCCATTTAGAATTGGTAAAGATACAATTGACTTTATTAAAATTTAAAAAAAAAAGTGTAGGTTTGAAAAAAAAATAAAAATGAATGTTTTTGATATAATAATTGCAGCTTCAATGCTCTTTGGTTTTGTAAGAGGATTGATGAAAGGTTTGTTTATAGAAGTAGCTTCTATAGTAGCACTTGCAGCAGGTGTTTATGGGGCTATTCATTTTTCTCATTTTGCATCTTATATTTTGAATAGATTAACCTGGAAACCAGAATATATTGACGTTGCAGAATTTGCAATTACCTTTGTAATAATTATTTTAATAATTACACTTTTAGGTAAAGGGTTAACAAAAGCTGCAGATTTAGTTTCTTTGGGTATTGTAAATAAAATAGCTGGTGGTCTTTTTGGATTTCTAAAAATAGGATTAATTTTAAGTGTCATATTTACCTTTTTTAGTAAACTGAATAATAAAGTACCATATTTAGAAACCGAAACTTTAGAGAAATCACTTTTATATAATCCTATTAAAGAAGTTGCACCCTCTTTATTTCCGGCTTTAAAAGATGTAGAAATTCCTGTTGAAGGAGAGTTGCCAGAAGCAGAAACTGCCGAAGCTTCTGTAAATAAAAAATAAAATATTTTTATACATAGAGCTTATTAAAATTGTTTTTGATGGGCTTTTATTTGTAATAATATTTTGACAATTAAATCTAATTTAAAAAATTATATAAAAAAAAAAAGAGACCTTAAGGTCTCTTTTTTTTATTGAAAATATCTTTATGTTTAGTTAAAAAAGGAAACAGACCCATCTTTAATATCATACATTGCACCAACAATCATAATTTCATCACTTTGTTCCATTTCTGATAATACTTCACTTTCTTTTTTGATTCTTTCTATAGTAAGTAAAACATTTTTTGCAGATACACTATCAACAAAATCTAAATTAGACGAATTTCTTATAGATTCATCTTTAGGCTCTTCTACAGCATTTACTGCGGGTTTAATTTTACTTAACATAGCAGTTAAATTACCTAATTTAGCATTGTCGCAAGCACCTTTAATGGCACCACAGCTTGTATGACCTAAGACTACAATTAATTTAGTTCCTGCAAGTTTACAGCCAAACTCCATTGAGCCTAAAATATCTTCATTTACAAAGTTACCTGCAATACGGATACTAAAAATATCTCCTAAACCTTGATCAAATACCAATTCTGCAGAAACTCTAGAATCTATACAACTTAAAATAGTAGCAAAAGGAAATTGTCCAGAACTAGTATCATTAACTTGTTCTAATAAATTTCTATTGGCTTTTAAATTATCTTGAAATCTTTTATTTCCTTCTTGCAAGAATTGTAATGACTTTTCAGGAGTCATTGTTGCTTGTGTTTCTTTAGTATGAGCTTTCATATTTTATATTTTTTATAAAATTATTAGTTTTTTAAATTCTAATAATTTTTTTATTTTGATTAATTATTGTTTTATATCATTCTAAAAGTTATTAGCTTAAACTAATATCAGATTTAGGTCTTTCATTAAAAAAGTGAATAAAACTTGCAGGGTTTTCTACAATACCTCTTTTAGAGATTAATTTAATATCAATATTTCTTTCTTCTGCTTTAAATAAGAAATCTTCTAAAATTTCAATAATATCATTATCTAAATATCTCGTATTAATAATATTTATTTCTAATGAAGTTTCTTTAGGTAACCTGTCTAATTCTTTTAAAATTGCACCTTTATTAAAGAAAGTTACTTCTTCTGCTAACGTCATTTTAATTTTATGTTTACCGTTACTTTTATCTTCAATATGAAGAAAGTGAGAGTTTTGGTAGCTTTTTAATAAAATAACAATAATTCCAACAAATAACCCTAAACCAATACCAACTAATAAATCAGTAAAAACAATACCAATAACGGTAACAATAAAAGGTACAAATTGTTTCCATCCTAATTTATAGATTTGTACAAAAAGAGCAGGTTTTGCTAATTTATAACCTACAATTAATAAAATTGCTGCCAGTACAGATAACGGAATTTTATTTAATAAAGTTGGGATTAAAATAACAGAAATTAATAAAAAGAAACCATGTAAAATAGCTGCTAATTTAGTTCTTCCTCCAGATTGTATATTTGCAGAACTTCTTACAATTACTTGTGTTATTGGCAAACCACCTATTAAACCAGAAATAATATTACCAGTTCCTTGTGCTAACAACTCTCTGTTAGTTGGTGTTACATTTTTATGTGGGTCTAATTTATCTGAAGCTTCTACACATAAAAGAGTTTCTAAACTTGCTACTAAAGCAATTGTAAAAGCAGTAATCCAAACTTCTGGATTTGTAATTGCAGCAAAATTAGGAAACTTAAATTGATTAAAAAATGAAGTTGCATCTTCTGGTACAGGTACACTTACTAAGTGAGATTGAGAGATGGCAAATGCCTCATTATCTTTTGTTAAAAGATAAAAAACAATTCCTAAAACTACTGCAACAAGTGGCCCTTGTATAACTGTAAAAAATTTCGCTTTTTTAGCTAAAATATTATCCCATAATAAAATAACTATTAAACCTAAAATACCAATTACAAGAGATCCTAGAATAAGATGATCGAATATATTAAAAATTGAAGAAAATGTATTTTCTCCTGATGCTTCTATAAAGCTATCTGCCCCTTCTGGTTCTGCATCATAACCAAAAAAGTGAGGAATTTGTTTTAAAATAATGATAATACCAATACCAGTTAGCATTCCTTTAATTACTGATGAAGGGAAATAATACCCAATAACACCAGCTTTTAAAAAACCAAAAATTAACTGTATAACACCTCCTAAAACTACGGCAACTAAAAAGTTTTGGTACCCACCTAAAGTACCAATTGCGGTTAATACAATTGCTGCTAAACCGGCTGCAGGACCACTTACACCAATCTTAGATCCACTTAAGCCTCCAACAACAACTCCTCCAATTATTCCAGATATAACTCCGGCAAATAAGGGAGCACCACTTGCTAATGCAATACCTAAACATAAAGGTAATGCTACGAAAAAGACTACAATACTTGCAGGTAAATCGTTTTTAATGTATTTAAACATAAGTAAATATATTTTACTCTATTTTATTTAGAATAGAGTTTGTTTTAATAAAATTTGTTTTTTTTGTACTATTATAATGTTAAAGTACAAATTCTGGTGGTGGAGTAAAAATTTTAGGGAATAAAGAGGTGTATTTTTTAGAAGCAAAACGTATACTTGTTGTTTCTAAAAACTTAATAAAAAATATTTTGGAATAAGAATTTTGATAAACTTTTATGTTTTTAAAAGTTTCTACCTCATTATTATCTTCTTCTTCATTTAAATTTAAAAAAAATGTAATATTTTGATTATTATCAAATAAGCTTATAATTGTAGGTGTTGTTATAACACAAACAAATAGAAAGGAAAAAAAGATAGCTGTTTTTATTTTCAAAAGAATTCTTAGTTTTTTGCTAAATTACAAAAATAGCTAACAATTTTTTAATATAGTATTAAAAATCATTCAATGTTTTTAATTCATTGCCAATCATCCAACCAATTTTTCCATCAATTAGCTTAATTTTTTTCCAATCATCTACAGCGTCTAAAACGATAACTTTTGTACCTTCATGTAACGTAAAAACTTTTTCAGAATTAAATGTAGGTGCATTTCTAACTTCTGTTTCTTCTGCAAAAATAATAGCTTCCTTATTTTTGGTGTAAGAATTGTACTGTTGGTAAGTAATAAATAAAGAGGAGATTAAAAGTATAAAACTAATAATACTCGTTGTAAAATAAAATCGTTTTTTTACTGAACCATGTGTAAGATAGAATAATAGAAAAAATAAACTCCCTAAGATAGAAAAACCAATTACAACAACTGCCCATTGATTATAAGATAGCTTTTGTAAGTAATTTGCATCAAATTTTTGTAAAACTGTTTTTGGTAATTCTTCAATATTATCTAGAGCTAAACGTTTGGCAAAAACCAAATTGTTTTTTACATCTTCATTTAAAGGGTTTAAGTTTAATGCTTTCTCATAATAATAGATAGAAGGGCCAACTTTATTTAATTTGTAGTAAGCATTCCCTAGATTATAATATAATTCTGATGACGCTACCTCTAGTGCTTCTATCTTTTTATACTCATTTATAGCTTCTTCGAACTTTTCGTTTTTGTATAAATTATTTGCGCTATCAAATAAGCTATCTGCATTTTGTGCAGTAACAGTACCGGCTATTATAAATAATAAAAATAATAACTTTTTCATTTCTATAATTGTTTGTCTAACTGTATTATTACTTGTTTTGCTCGTTCAAATTCTGCTTCCATTTCTGTGTCTGTTATAGGTGTATATCTTGCAAAATCCGAGCTTTTTAATACATCTATAAATTTAGTGATTATTGCAGCATCTACTTTTTTATCCTCTAAAATTTCAGTAATTCTTTCTTTACTAATATCAGCAGTTTCAACACCTAATTTCGCTTTTAAATAATTGTGTAAAGCACGTTCTAAAGCTTCATAAAAAGCTTCTTTTTTACCTAATTGCTTTTGTGCTTCAGACAAGTACTTTTTAGCAAGTCTTTCTGCTTTTCTAAGTTTGTTTCCTATAATATCATTACTTCTTTTTTCATTGTTTTTAGCAATTATAATTCCAATAGGTATTGCAATTAGCGGAAGTAATAACAAAATGTAAAACAAGTTAGATTTAAAGAAATCGTCTTTTTCTATCGTGTTAAAATCACTTTTAGTTGCAATATATCTAAAGTTTTTTCCAGTAGAAACTACGGCTTGTTTTGTAACAGCATTTGTATCTACAGCTGGTTTTAATTCTTTTCCTTCTAAAACATCAACATATAAATCATCTGTATTTATAGTATGATATTTTTTGTCTTTTGGATTAAAATAAGAAAAAGCAACATTTGGTATTTTGTATTTACCCTTGTATTGAGGTACAACGGTATAAGAATCTGTAACAAAACCAGAGATTCCATTAGAATTGATACGGACGCTCTCTTTTCTTTCTGGTTGATATTTTTCTAACTCAACAGGAGTTGTAACTTCTGGTAACTCAAATAATTTTAAATTTCCTTTACCAGAAACTGTTACTTTAATTTGAGAACTCTCATTAGCTTTTAATTGATTTTTACTTAAAGCTATATCAAAACTAAAATCACCAACAGCACCGTTAAAGTTTTCTGGTTTACCTTCTAAGGGAAGATCTTTTGGGCTAATAATTTTTTTAGCAGAAGCAAATTCCTTTTTTATATTTCTTGTAATTGCATTTCCAAAGAAATCTGCTCTACCAGTAGGTACGCCAATTACAATATCCATTTTCATTGGATCTATTGTTAAATTACCAGTTCTAGTAGGTACTAATAATGCTTTTTGCAAAACAATATATCTGTAATTTTCGCCATTATATTTCCCCGTTTTTACAGGAAAATTATTAATTTCTATATTCTGATTCCAAAAACCATTGTATTGTGGTGCTTCTGTTACTCCAGTATCATACACATTTACATTTTCACTTACATATAATCTATATTCTAAATAAATACCCTCTCCAACATAAGGTTTAGACTTAGAAATTTCTGCAACCAAATGTATGTTTTGTTGTGCAACATAATTAGGATCGTTAGGATCTTTAGGTATTTCTACAGCATCTACAACTATAATTTTAATTGGTTCAGATTTTATTACTTTTCCACCAATTTTAATACTTGCAGTTTCAATTGTTAATTCTCCCTTTCTTTTTGGTTGAATAAAATAGGTGTAAGATTGAGAAAAACTTGCTTTTCCGTTAATCCAAGATTGACTAACAGATTGGCTTGGACCACCAACTACTTTAAAGTTGGTAAATTTTGGAGGCGTAAAATTATCACCACCTTGTTTGTCTATAGAAAATTCAATACGCAAACGTTGGTTTAACCCTAGTTTGTTTTTACTCACTTTTGCTTTTAAAGTTGCCTCTTGTGCATTTATTGCTAGTGTAAGTAGACTAAAAAAAATAGTTATGTAAAATTTCAACTTCATCTTCTTTTTCTGTAAATGTTTAGTTTACCAATCTTTTTCTTGTTTTACTTTTTTACCCTTTGCTTTTTGAGCATTCATTTTCTTCTGAGTCTTTTTCTCTTCGTTATTTAAGCTTTCTAGTAATTGCTTAATCTGTTCTGGAGACATTTTACCTTGTTGAGGTTTTGGTTTTTGATTAGGATCTTTTTTATCGTCCTTTTTAGGGTCTTTATTTTTATCCTTGTCTTTATCTCCTTCGCCATCTTTATCTTTGTTTTTGTCGTCTTTATTATCTTTATCCTTATCGTCTCCGTCTTTTTTGTCTTTGTTCTTATCTTTATTTTTATCGTCTTTATCTTTATTATCCTTGTCTTTGTTGTCCTTGTTATCTTTGTTTTTGTCGTCTTTATTATCTTGATTTTCTTTATCTAATAATTTTTGAGCAACGGCTAAATTATAACGAGTCTCATCATCCGAAGGATTATTACGAAGAGCGTTTTTGTAAGCATCTACAGCAGGTTGATATTGTTTTTGTTCCATCATAGCATTACCAATATTATGATATGCTTCTGCTTTTGTAAATTTATCTTTTGCAGTTTCTGCAGTTAACTCGTACTGTGGTACAGCTTCTTTGTAGTTTTTATTTTGATATAAGGCGTTTCCTAAATTGTAAGAAGCTTTATCATATTTATTGTTGTTACCTAACGCTTTTTGATAAGCAACAGAAGCGTCTGTAAATTGTTTTTTCTGATATAGCTCGTTACCAGAACGAACTAATTTTCTTGCTTTTCTTTGTAAAGCAATAGAATCGTTTTGTGCTAAAATTTCTTTGGATGAAAATAGCACTAAGAAAACGATAAGGAGGTATTGTAAAATCTTCATGTTACCTTTAACTTCTTTCATAATTCTGTATCTTTTTTCATTAAAATCAGTGATTACAAAAGTAAGTGATTAGAAAAAAGAATTTTGTTAATAAGTTGTTATTTTTATGAAGCCTAAACTCAACAAATATCCGTTAGATTTTGTTAAAAGATAAATTTTAGAGTTGTGTTTTAAATTGTAATTTTTAGTTCTATAGGCATCAAAATATATTGAGCAATATATACAAATTATAAGCTAGTTGCAAAAGTAGAGAAGGTAAGGTTGTTGCCTTTTTTAAATAAAAATATCCAATAAGATCTCTATGAACCTATTGGATATTTTTATGTTTTTTATTGTTGTTTAATTTACAGCAAAAATTTATTGTCTATTATGCAGCTATTTCACGAGTTAACCAACCGCTTTTACCAGCTGTTGCTATTGCGTATGGTGTAATCCAAAATAAACCGAATGTATATAAAATACTATATGAGTAAGCCCAGAAAGCTTCTTTAAAATCGTATCTTTTTGCGTAGAATAACACTGGAAATGAAGAAATTACTAAAATGCTAAGTAGTGTAGAACTTATAAATAATGCTGGGTGCGTAATTATAAAGTACAACATAAATAATAGAAAAGGATAAGCCATAATCATTTTTATGGATTGTGTTAAAAACAATAACCTAGATCCAAATTTGTTACCTTCTCTAAAGTTTGTAAATACAAATTTAGACATGGCAATGTTTTCTCTAACGTTGCTTCTTCCCCATCTAATAAACATTTTATACAATCCTTTATAATCTTCTGGTACGTTTGTGTATGCAAATGCATTTCTTTGGAATAAGACGCTATAACCTTGTTTTAAAATCATATTTGTTAAAGCTCTGTCTTCTCCAATATCAGAAGCTTTACCCATAAATTTTTGATCAATCCATTCTGGTAAACATGCAAAAACTGCTGTAGCTCTATAAGCTGCTAAAGCACCAGGTGTACATAAAACTGAATTTAAACTACTTTCTGCAGAACGTTTAAACTCAAAACTCATTACAAAACTTACATTAAGCATTTTTGGCAGTAATGCTTTTTTATTATTTAGAACTTGAATATTACCAGCTACAGCTCCACATTTTTTATCTACTACTAACGGACTTACTAAATTACGAAGTGTATCTTCATTTACAATAGAATCACTATCAACTGTAACAAAAACTTCTCCTGTTCCAATATTAAAACCACGATATAAAGCATGACGTTTACCCATGTTTTTTGGTTGTTGCATTATAGTTACTTGGTCACCTAAAATTCGTTTAGCTTCTTTCATCCAATACCAAGTATCATCTTTACTTCCGTCATCAATAGATAATAATTGTAATTTTTCTTTAGGATAATCGCTTTTTGCTAAACTTTCTAAAGTTGCCCAAACTTGTTTTCCTTCATTATAAGCAGGTACAATTACAGTAACTTTTGGTAATTCTTTATCACTTACAGATTTTATAGGTTTGTATTTAAAATATAAGTATACATCATAAATAAAGGTTAATGATCCGAAAACAAATAATACGGCTGCAAACATAAAAAATGCATAACCGAAACTATTATTCATTCTATTAAGATTAAATTTTGAAAAATCATCTTGAAGCAAATAAACAGTATAAGCTGCACCCAACATTATTACAAATGAACTTAAAAGAACAATAAGTGCTCTAAAATTAATTGGAGTCTTTTTTTTCTTAGTTTCTATAGAAAATTTATTATTGTGTAATTTTAAATTAAAGGCTGCTGTTTTCATTTTTTTCAGAGAATTGTTTAGTTTTTTTATACAAACCTAAATTCAATTCGTGTGCCATTAATCTTGACTCTTATTATCAGGTAGTTACGTTTTTTAGTATATTTTTAGTGTATATTTTTTACCCACATAATGGGTAATTACCCACTTTTAGGAAATTAAAAAATTTGGGTTATGGGAAATAAAAGAGCCGATTAAAATTTTTAATCGGCTTTTTTAGAAAGTTTTTATTTAAAAAAAAATATAGTAATTTATTTTTTCGGAGTTTCTTCGTTGAATAAATCTACTTTTCTTAGCCATTTTGTTTTCTTTTCAAACAAGAAGATATCAATAATTAAAAAGAACAGACCAATGGCTAAAAACCATTGAAATTGGTCTTTATAATCTGAAAATTGTTTTGTTTCAAATTCATTTTTTTCTGCATTTGCAATAATTTCTGCAATAACATTTACTGGTTTTTCTGTAATGTTACCATCTATATATTTACCTTCAGCAGCATCTGCAATACCTTGTAAAACGTCTGGTTTACGTTGTGTAATAACAGTTTCTCCTTTATTATCTTTTTTATAACCAATCATAGAGCCGTTTACACGCATTGGTATTGGTCCTCCGTTTTCTGTACCTACACCAATTGTATAAATTTTTACGCCTTCTTCGGTTAACGTTTGTGCAACTTGTTTAGTTTCTTCTTGATGATCTTCTCCATCAGAAATAATAATTAGAAAACGATTGGTTTGCTCGTCATTATTATAATACGTTTTAGCCAATTCTAATGCTCCGTTAATATCTGTTCCTTGACTAGAAACCATATCTGGGTTTGCATTTTGTAAAAACATATTAGCAGCCCCGTGGTCTGTGGTTATTGGTAAAAGAGGATAAGAATTACCTGCATACACAATAATACCAACTCTATCGGAACCTAATTTATCTATAGTTTTAGAGATAATTTGTTTTGCTTTTTCTAACCTGTTTGGTGCAATGTCTTCTGCCAACATACTTTTAGAAACATCTAAAGCAAAAACAATATCTACACCTTCTCTTTTAACAGTTTGCAGTTTGGTTCCCATTTTTGGATTTACCAAAGCAATTATTATAAAAGTGATTCCTAATAATAATGTTATCAACTTTAAAACAGCTTTAAAGATGGATGTATTTGGTGCTAATTTTTTTAATAAATTTAAGTCAGAAAATTTTTTCTGAGTTCTTTTTTTCCACCATAAAACCAACAAGAAAACAACAACCATTGCTGGAATGATTATTAGTAGTGAAAAATAAATTGGTTCTTCTATCTTATACATTTTTTAAATAAAACTTTTAAAGATTGTATTTTTTAAAATAAATTCTAACACTAAAAAGAATAATCCTAAAAAGACAAAAATTCTATATTTTTCTTGATAATTATAGTATTTAAACTCTTCTATTTTTGTTTTTTCTAGCTTGTCAATTTCATCATAAATTTCTTTTAATGATGTATTGTCCGTGGCTCTAAAGTATTTTCCATCAGTTTCTGCAGCTATTTCTTCTAATAAAGCTTCGTCAATTTCTACTTGTTGTTTTCTAAATTGTAATTTACCAGTTCTTGGATCTCTAGCCCAAGGAAAATCTGCCATTCCGTTGGTTCCAATACCAATTGTATAGGTTTTTATACCTAATTCTTTAGCTAAAACAGTTGCAGTTCTTGGGTCTATATTTCCAGAATTATTTACTCCATCTGTTAAAAGGATAATAACTTTACTTTTTGCAGTACTTTCTTTTAATCTATTTACGGCAGAACCTAATCCCATTCCTATGGCTGTTCCACCTTCTAATTGTCCCCATTTTAGTTCAGAAATTGTACGTTTTACAATTCCTTTATCACTTGTAATTGGTGTTTGCGTAAAACTTTCACCAGCATAGACTACAATACCAATTCTATCATTTGGTCTTCTATCTATAAAATCTACAGCAACTTTTTTTAATGCTTCTAATCTGTTTGGTTTTAAATCTCTGGCTAACATACTTGCAGAAACATCTATTGCCATAACAATATCTATACCTCTGTTAGATTTTGTTTTTTTACTTACAGCAACATTTCTCGGTCTTGCCAATGCAACTATAATTGCAGCTAAAGCTAATAATCTTAAAAGGTATAAAAGCGGTTTTAATTTAGAAGTAATACTATCAGTTTTAAAACCTTTTATACTAGGCATAGATAATACAGCAGTATCTTTTTTGCGCATAAAGAAATGCCAAACTGCTAATAGTGGAATTAAAATTAGCAACCACAAAAATTCTATGTTCTGAAATTCAAAATTACTCCAATTCATCATTTTCTTCAATAATTGGTTTAGGTTTTAAATTACTCACAATGTCTTGCGCGTCTTTTCTATCTTCTTCTATCTCTAAAGCTAATGGTTTCGATTTTGCAAATTTTACTAAATCTGCTTCACGTAATAAATCTTTTAACTTTTTAATAGTGTCTTCTGATGTTTGTATGGTTTCTGCGTCTTTAAAGTCTTTTAACATGTCTAAAACCTCATCTGTGGTTTTTTCTAAAGCAGGTACATTTAACTCACGCTCAATATAACCACGAACAATTTCTGTTAATTCAGAATAATATTCTTTTACTTTATTGTTTTGCCACAGTAATTTTTCATCTAACTCATTTAACTTAAAGATTGCTTCTTCATAAGGAGGTAGAGCTCTATAGGTTGGTTCGTCTTCAACTTTTTTTCTTTTTCTAATTACAAACCAATAAATCCAGAAACCTATAATTGCTAAAGCTGCTAAAAGTATGTAAATGTATATTTTAAAATCATCAAAAGTATAAGGTTCTGCTTTTATAGATTTTATAGGGAACTTCTTAACTTTTGTAGTATCAATAGCAACTGTAGCTACATTTACTAATAAAGAATCTGTTAAATATGCTTGATTTTTTACAAAGACTTGTTGTTGCGGAATGTAAAATGCACCACTATCAAAACCTGTTAAAATATATTTTCTGATTAATGAATTTTTAACGGTATCAACTTTAGTAGAATCTATTATTTCTAAACCTTGTAATTGTAGTTTGGGTAGAATTACATTCTGGGTTTCATCAACAGAAATCTTTAAATTGAATTGTTCTCCAATTCTAATGTTTGTAGTATCTATTTCTGCTTTTACCATTGGTTCTTGTGCAAAACTAATGGTAGAAATAAATAGTAATATGTAGAATATTTGTTTTTTCATTTTAAAAAGTAACTTAGTTACTATCTTCCTTTATGTTTAAAATAGCCCAATAATTTTTTTACGTAATTTTCATCAACTTTTGTACTAACAGTACCTGCCCCACTTCTTTTAAACGTGTTTGTGTAATAATCTGCTAAGCGCAATGCATTTGTTTTGTAACTTGTTCTTACAGATTTAGATGAAGTATTTATCAATTGTACTTCGTCTGACTCTGAGTCTAACATTGGGACCATTCCTAAATTCGGAATTTCTTCGTCGTGTTTATCGTAGACTCTAATGCCTGTTAAATCGTGTTTAGAAGCGGCAATTTTTAATGTTTTTTCGTAATCATCATCCATAAAATCAGATAACATAAAAACAATTGCTCTTTTCTTTAAAACACTCGATAAAAATTTTAGAGCAACATTAATATTTGTTTTTTTACTTTTTGGCTTAAACTCTATTAATTCTCTAATAATTCTTAAAACATGACTTTTTCCTTTTTTAGGGGGAATAAAAAGTTCGATATCATCAGAAAATAAAATTAAACCAACTTTATCGTTATTTTGAGTGGCAGAAAAAGCCAAGGTTGCAGCAATTTCTGTAACAGTTTCTTTTTTAAATTGTGTAGATGTACCAAATAATTCTGAACCAGAAACATCTGCCATTAACATCATGGTTAACTCGCGTTCTTCTTCAAAAACTTTAATATAAGGTTCGTTATAACGCGCGGTAACATTCCAGTCAATAGCTCTTACATCATCTCCAAATTGATATTGTCTCACTTCAGAAAAAGTCATACCACGTCCTTTGAATGATGAATGATATTCACCTCCAAAAATATGATCAGACAAACGACGCGTCTTAATCTCTATTTTACGAACTTTTTTTAGTATTTCTTTAGTCTCCATTTTTTCAATTCTCAGTTAACATTTATTGATTATCAGATTAAAACTGATAATTGTTTATTGATAATTGTCTATGGCACTTCTACTTCGTTGATAATAGAATTAATAATATCTACAGAAGTTACGTTTTCCGCTTCCGCCTCATAGGTAATACCAATTCTATGGCGTAAAACATCGATAACAACAGCCCTAACATCTTCTGGAATTACATAACCTCTTCTTTTAATAAAAGCATAACATTTAGCTGCTTTTGCTAAGTTTATACTTCCACGAGGAGATGCTCCAAAACTAATTAAGTCTTTTAAATTTGCTAAATTATATTTTTCTGGATAACGAGTAGCGAAAATAATATCAAGAATGTATTTTTCTATTTTTTCATCCATATAAACCTCAGCAGCAACTTCGCGGGCTTTTATAATTTGATCAACACTAATTACAGGGTTTACTTTAGAAAAACTTCCAGATAAATTCTGACGCATAATTATTTGCTCGTCTTGTAACTTCGGATAATC
Source organism: Polaribacter sp. Asnod1-A03 (assembly GCF_045063585.1). NCBI lineage: Bacteria > Pseudomonadati > Bacteroidota > Flavobacteriia > Flavobacteriales > Flavobacteriaceae > Polaribacter > Polaribacter sp. Asnod1-A03. Next base: position 3,414,027 of record NZ_JBEFOE010000009.1, read on the forward strand.
AATTACAACTTTTAGCATAAAACGGTCCATTTGCGCTTCAGGTAAAGGATATGTTCCTTCTTGCTCTACAGGGTTTTGTGTGGCCATTACTAAGAAAGGTTCGTCTAATTTAAAAGATTCATCTCCAATAGTAATTTGTTTTTCTTGCATTGCTTCTAGTAATGCAGATTGTACTTTTGCAGGTGCTCTATTTATCTCATCTGCTAACACAAAGTTTGCAAAAACAGGTCCTTTTTTAATTTCGAAGTTGTTTTCTTTCATGTTATAAATCATGGTTCCAACAACATCTGCAGGTAACAAATCTGGCGTAAACTGAACTCTACTAAAACTAGCATCAACAGCTTTAGATAATGTGTTAATTGCTAGTGTTTTTGCTAAACCAGGTACACCTTCTAGTAAAATATGTCCGTTACCAAGTAAACCAATTAACAAACTTTCTATCATTTGTTTCTGACCAACAATTACTTTATTCATTTCTAAAGTAAGAATGTCTATAAAGGCACTTTCTCTTTCTATTTTCTCATTAATAGCTCTTACATCTACATCCATTGTAATATTGTATTAAGTGTTAATTTTTTACGAAAACAAAACTACAATTTTAACATTTTCCTATTTGTTAAAAGTAGGTTAAAGATTTCGTAAGTTATTGCTTATTTTAAAAGGGATTATTGTTGAATTTTAACAATTTAAATTCAGAATCTTTAAATTCTCCAAAAGTGAAATATTGAATCCAATCTCCAAGGTTAATATATTTAGAGTTTTCTTGTAAATCAATTTCCATAGGTAAATGTCTGTGCCCAAAAATAAAGTAATCGTAATGCTTTTTTGTTAGTTTTCTTTTGCAATATAAAACCAACCACTCATTTTCTTCTCCTAAAAATTTTGCGTCTTCATCACCAGAAATCATTTTGTTTTTAACAGACATGTATTGCCCAAGCTTTACACCCAAATCTGGATGTAACCATTTAAACATCCATTTAAATAAAGGAAATGTAAACACTTTTTTCATGCGTTTGTAACCTTTGTCTCCAGGACCTAAACCATCTCCGTGGCCAATTAAAAACTTTTTGTTGTTGATTAAAAACTCTTGTGGTTTATGATAAACAGGAATGTTCAACTCTTTTTCGAAATAATCATTCATCCATAAATCATGATTACCAATAAAAAAATAGATTGGAATTCCGCTATCTTTAATTTCTGCTAATTTTCCTAAAACACGTACAAAGCCTTTGGGTACAACGGTTTTGTACTCGAACCAAAAATCGAATAAATCGCCTAGTAAAAAAATGGCTTCTGCATCTTTTTTCACTTCATCTAACCAAGCTACAAACTTTTTTTCTCTAGGAAAGCTAGCTTCTGTAGTTGGAGCACCTAAATGTTGGTCGGAAGCAAAATAAACTTTTTTGTTCTCTGAGGTAGTTATCGAAATCATTATTGTAAATAAACGTTATTCCTTTTTACTTTCCAACTCTAATACTTTTTGCAGCATTTTATCGTCTAATTGTATAATTCTATAAAAACCAACATCGCCAAAAAGCACATTTGCTATTGATGCTTTTAAGTATTTTTTGATGCTTTCTTTAGTTTTAAAAGAAGGGTTTCTTCTGTCTTTTATTGATGACAAGTAACTATTAAAAACAGTGTTATCAGTATCAAAATCAGTAACAAAATTATCTATACTCCATTTAGAAAGTTCTTTTCTTTTATTGTCTACAAAATCGAAAGCAAAATTATTTATAGAATTAAAGTAATAGCTAGACATGTAAGAAGTAGTGTCTATTGCTACAAAAACATCTGGCACAATACCTCCGCCACCATAAACTACTTTACCTTTTGGTGTAGTAAATTTTAAAGAATCTACAACTTTTATGCTGTCTTTATTTAATAATTCTCCACTATTAATTCTTTTTTGGTAATCGTTATAATAGCTTTTGTTACCTTCATGATCATAAGGTTTTTGAATAGAACGACCTGTAGGAGTGTAGTAACGAGCAGTTGTTAATCTTACCGCAGAACCATCACCTAAATCCATTTCTATTTGTACCAATCCTTTACCAAAAGACCTTCTACCAATAATGGTTCCTTTATCATTGTCTTGCAAAGCACCTGCTACAATTTCTGATGCAGATGCAGAGTTTTCATCAATTAAAACATATAAACCTCCATTTTCAAAATCTCCTTTAGAAGTAGCAAAAGATTTCTCAATTTCATTTTTATTATTTTTTGTAAAAACAATTAGTTTATCATCTTCTAAAAACTCATCAATAATACTATTTGCAATGTCTACAAAACCACCACCATTTCCGCGTAAGTCTAAAACCAAATCAGTCATTCCATCATCCATTAAAGAATTTAAAGATGATTTAAATTCTCTGTAGGTATTTCTTGCAAAACGATCTAATTTAATATAACCAACGGTGTCGTTAATCATATAGGCTAAGTCTACACTTTTTATATTTACCTTACCACGAGTAAGATTAACTGTAAAAATAGAGTCGTTACTTTTTCTATAAATTTGTAAAGCTACTTTTGTGTTTGGTTTTCCTTTTAAGTAATTCGGGACTTTGTTTGAGTATAATTCTTTGCCAAATAAAGTGTCTTTATTTGCCATCAATATTCTATCTCCTGCTTTAATTCCTGCTTTTATACTTGGGCCACCTTTTATCGGTTGAATAACAGTAATAGAGTCGTTTATCATTCTAAACTGAACACCAATTCCTACAAAGTTACCTTGCATATTTTCTGTTACAGCTTGTAGGTTTTCTTTAGGTATGTATACAGAATGAGGATCTAATTTACCCAACATTTGGGTTATGGCTCCATCTAAAAGACTGTCAGTATCTATTTCATCTACATAGTCTTTTTCTATAAAATTGATTAGCCTTTTTATCTTCATTTCTTGAGAAGAATTCTTTGTTAAAGACAACATACTAGTTGTATTTCCTTTTAAAGAAATACCAATTATAATACCTAAAACTACCGCAATAGAAAAGTAAATAGGTAGGTTTTTTTTATTCTTCATTCGGTAAATGATTTACTGTAACACCTGCTTTTTCTAAAAATTTAATACCAGAAAGATCTTTGTAAGCTTCTGTATAAACAACACGTTTTATACCTGCTTGATGAATTAATTTACTGCATTGTGTGCAAGGAGATAGTGTAATGTATAACGTAGCTCCTTTTGCAGATTGAGTAGAAGAAGCTACTTTTAATATTGCATTTGCTTCTGCATGTAATACTTCCCATTTTGTAATTCCTTCTTCGTCTTCGCAACAATTATCAAAACCTGTTGGAGTTCCGTTAAAGCCATCAGAAATTATCATTCTGTCTTTAACAATTAAAGCGCCAACTTGTTTTCTTATACAGTGTGATAATTTGCCCCACTCAAAAGCCATTTTTAGATAAGCTCTATCGTATTTTAATTGTTTTTTCTCTGTCATTATAACGAAAGTAAAAATATTTGTCTAAATAAGACGTTAATAATAAGACAAAGTTTTTCTATCTAATATAGTATTGTTAAAAAAACGGATAAAAGGTTTTAACCCTAATAAAGACAATTGTCTTACCAAAAAACTCTATCTACCATCATTTGAATTGCAAAACCAATTACAACAGAAGAGCAAACTAGAATCCAATCTCTTTTAGAAGCATTAAAAAAGTATTGGATAATTGTACCTATTATTAATATACCTAAAACAATTATAATTTGAGCACCTTCTATACCAAGAGCAAATTCTACTAATGGGAATAACTTGTCTTCTTCTTGGCCAATCATCATTCTAAAGTAATTAGAAAAACCTAACCCGTGGATTAATCCAAAAAATAATGCAAATATTAAGTTGGTGTTAGATTTGATTGATAAAGAGTCTTTTGCCGAAAAAACATTTACCACACCAGTTATAAAAATAGTTAAGGGAATTAAAAATTCTATTAATTCCATTTTCATGTTTAAAACTCCGTATGCGGATAATGCCAAAGTAACAGAATGACCAATAGTAAAAAGTGTAACTAACCATAAAACTTTTCTCCATTGGCTAAAGCTGAAAATAACCGCTAAAACAATTAAAAATAAAATATGATCGTAGGCCGAAAAATCTAACACATGATTTAGCCCCATTTTAAAATAAAGTAAAAAATCTTCCATAAAAAGCTTTAATTAGTTTCAAATATATTAAAAAGAGTACTTGTATTAAATTTTAAATGTAGAATTAACAATTCTAATTATAATATTTTAAATATTATTAAAAATATGAGTACAAGCATTTTAAAATTAGTAATTATTTGTTTTCTACGTAATATTTTTAGTAAAAAACACTAGCATTTAAGTATTTATACTTAGTTTTGTATTATAAAATACTTAGTTATGCAAACAGTTATTGTAGTTGGTAATGGAATGGTGGGGTATAAATTTTGTGAAAAATTTGTACAAGCATCAAAAAACAAAGAATATAAAATTATTGTTTTTGGTGAAGAACCAAGACCTGCTTATGACAGAGTTCATTTAAGTGAGTTTTTTGAAAACCAAGATGCAAAAGCTTTAGAAATGGCACCTGCAGAATGGTATAAAGAAAATGGAATAGATTTAGTGGTTGATGAAATGGTTTCTGATATACAAAGAGAAACAAAAACAATAATTACTGCTAAAAATAGAGTTCTTAATTACGATTATTTGGTTTTAGCAACAGGTTCATCCGCATTTGTGCCGCCTATTAAAGGTGTAGAAAAAGAAGGAGTTTTTGTGTATAGAACTATAGAGGATTTAGAAGATATGTTGGCGTACGCAGCTAAATTAAAAAAAGCAAACCCAAAAGCTAGAGCTGCTGTTTTAGGTGGTGGTTTATTAGGTTTAGAAGCTGGTAAAGCGGTTATGGATATGGGGTTAGATCCTCATATTGTAGAGTTTGCGCCTAAGTTAATGCCAAGACAATTAGATGCAAGAAGTAGTAAGGTGTTGCAGTTGAAGTTAGAATCTATTGGATTAAATATTCATTTAAGTAAAGCAACTAATCAAATTTTAGGAGAAGACCATATCATTGGAATGGAGTTTGGTGAAGATGATATTTTAGGTGTAGATATGTTGGTGGTTTCTGCAGGTATTAGACCTAGGGATGAACTAGGAAAAACTTGCAATCTAGAAATGGGAACTCGCGGTGGAATTGTAGTAAACAATAAAATGCAAACTTCTGATGAAAGCATTTATGCGATTGGTGAAGTTGCTTTGTTAAATCAAATGATTTACGGTTTGGTGGCTCCGGGTTATGATATGGCGGGTGTTGCAGTAGATCAAATTATTGGTAAAACAGATAGCTTAATGCCAGCGGATATTGATATGTCTACCAAATTAAAATTAATTGGTGTTGATGTAGCGAGTTTTGGAGAACCTTTTATGCCTGCTGCGAAAGGACATTCTATCATATTTGAAAATAAAACACAACATTTATATAAAAGAATTAATGTAAGTCTTGATGGAAAATCATTACTAGGAGGAATTTTAGTGGGTGATGCGTCAGATTATAGTATGTTACATCAAATTTATTTAAACGGAATGAAAATTCCTGAAGATCCAGCACAATTAATTTTACCTGCTGGTGATGGTGGGGCTTCTTTTGGTGATGTAATGGATTTGCCAGACGAAGCACAAATTTGTTCTTGTGAAAGTGTTACCAAAGGTCAAATTTGTGGAGTAATTGAAAGAGGTGAAGCTACAGATGTTGCTGGTGTTGTTAGTTGTACAAAAGCAGGAACTGGTTGTGGAGGTTGTAAGCCTATGGTTACCGACTTAACAAATGCAACGCTTAAATCTTTAGGTATAGAAGTTAAAGAAGGAGTTTGTGAGCATTTTGATTTGAGTAGACAAGATTTATATAAAATTATTCAGGTAAAAGGATATACAGCTTTTGATGAAGTGTTAGATAATCATGGAAACGGAGGTCATGGTTGTGAATTGTGTAAACCTTTAGTTGCTTCTTTAATGGCAAGTATAAATGCAGATACAGCTAATAAAGAATATGCAATTCAAGATTCTAATGATCGATTTTTGGCAAATATTCAAAGAAATGGAACTTATTCTGTGGTGCCTCGTGTTCCTGGTGGAGAAATTACTCCAGATAAATTAATTGCGCTTGGGCAAATTGCTAAAAAATACGATTTATATACAAAAGTAACAGGTGGAGTTCGTATCGATTTATTTGGTGCAACTTTAAATCAATTGCCATTAATTTGGAAAGAATTAATAAGTCATGGTTTCGAGAGTGGACATGCTTATGGTAAATCTTTAAGAACTGTAAAAACATGTGTTGGTTCTACTTGGTGTCGTTACGGAATGGATGAAAGTGTAAGTTTTGGTATCGAATTAGAAAATAGATATCGAGGAATTCGTGCACCACATAAAATTAAAGGTGGAGTTTCTGGTTGTATTCGTGAATGTGCAGAAGCTCGTGGTAAAGATTTTGGTTTAATTGCTGTTGATGGTGGTTGGAACTTATATCTTGGAGGAAACGGTGGTGCAACTCCACGTCATGCAGAGTTATTTGCAGAACAGATAGATAACGAAACTGTAATTAAATATATAGACAGGTACTTAATGTTTTATATGCGTACAGCAAAACCTTTACAACGTACTGCTGCATGGCAAGATCGTTTAGAAGGTGGAATAGATTATTTAAGAGAAGTTATTATTGAAGATAAATTAGGTATTGCTGCCGATTTAGATGAAGAAATGCAAACCTTAGTAAATAAGTTTGAATGTGAATGGACACAAGCAGTTAATGATCCTGAAACAATGAAACGTTTTAATCATTTTGTAAATAGTGAAGATGAAGATGATAACTTAGTTTTTGTTCCGCTTAGAGATCAAAAAATGCCAGAACCTTGGAAATAATTAACAGTTTTAAAAATTAAAGAAAATGGAAGGAATTCTAGAAAAATATAAAACAACGAAGTTAGAAGATGTAAAAGTTTGGTTTAAAGCTGCTTCAATCAATGCTTTTCCAAAAGATGGTGGCGCTTGTGTTAAATACAAAGATTTACAAATTGCAGTATTTAATTTCGAAAGATTAAACACATGGTATGCATGTCAAAATTTATCACCAGAAAAACAAGAAATGGTTTTAAGTAGAGGTATGATTGGAGATCATAACGGAATTCCAAAGGTTGCTTGTCCGCTACATAAAAAAACGTTTTCATTAGAAACAGGAGAGAATTTAAATGGAGATTTAGATCCAATTGCTATTTATCCTGTTAAAATTGATGAAGAAAATGTGTATATTGGCTTTTCTGATTAAAACCAAAAGATGAAGCCAACAAGATTTGAAACTGCCATTGCATTAATAGATAAAAAAAATGCAGAAGACCCAAATGTATACGAAGTAACAGGGTTAGAATATCCAAAAGAGTTATTGTATTCTCAAAGAATGACAAGAACGCTTTTGCAGTTTGATTCAAATGCGTCTAAAGCACTTCAAATTGCAGCAAGAGCACAACATATTTGTAGATGGCAAATTGCTAGAAATGAATATCCTATGGATAGAGTTGGATATTTAAAATGGCGAGAAGAGTTAAAAAAAATGCACGCAAACATTACTGGCGAAATCTTAGAGCAAGTTGGTTTTGATGCTCAATTTGTAGAAAGAGTTCAGAAAATTATTTTAAAAAAACTAATCAAAAAAAATGAAGAATCTCAAGCTTTAGAAGATACTATTTGTTTGGTTTTTTTAGATTATTATTTTGATGAATTTGCAGCAAAACATACCGATGAAAAAATTATAGATATTTTAAAGAAAACGTGGGTAAAAATGTCTGATAAAGGACATGCTGCAGCTTTAAAAATTCCTTTTTCAGAAAAAAGTTTGACTTTGGTAAAACAAGCTATCTCGTAGAAAAAACAATAATTATATGGCTAAAAACGGCAATTCATTAGACCAAAGAACGTTTGATAAATTAAGTCGTTTGTATGTACTTGCGTTAAGTGCCATTGCGCTTTCTGTATTTATTAGTCAAATTTTAGTACACAATCATTTAAATACTCAACAAAGTGATTCTACCGTAATAAATGTTGCAGGTAGGCAACGAATGTTAAGTCAAAAATTAACAAAAGAAATTGTTTCTCTTACGGTTTCTGTAGACGAAAAAAGTAGAATTCTTCTTAAAAATAAAATTGCCGAAACTTTAAATTTATGGCAATTATCTCACAATGCGCTTCAAAAAGGAAACGATAGTTTGGGGCTTCCTAAAGTAAATAGCGATAAGATTAAAAGTGAGTTTAAGGAAATTAATCCTGTTTTTGATGTGATGCAAGAAGCGTCAAAAGCAATAATTATAAAACTAACAAAAAAACCTGTTGTTTCTATTGATGAATTAGCTTTAGATGTAGAAAAAATAACCAACAATGAAAGTAAATTTTTATTGTTGATGGATGAAATTGTAAATCAATATGATTTAGAAGCAGATGAAAAAGTAGTTTGGTTAAAAAAATTAGAATTCGTTTTAATGACTTTAACGATAATTATTCTTTTAGGAGAGTTTTTATTTATTTTTTGGCCAACAGCAAAATCAATAAAATCTATTTTGGCAGATTTATTATTGGCAGAAAAAAAGGCTAAAAAAATGGCTTTTGATGCAGATGAATTAAGTATTGCAAAAGAAAGATCTATTAAAGAGTTAAGGGCGTTAAGTCATGCAATGGATGAAACTTTGTTGTTTGCAAGAATATCACCAAAAGGAAATTTAATACATATAGGAAACAAGTTTTCTCGTTTGTTTAAGTTGTCAAAATTTAATAGAGAAGTTTTGTTTTGGAATGTATTAACAGGCAATGAAAATGAGCAAGCATTCATTGAAAATTTAATTCTAAAACATAAAAAAATTGGTTGGCAAGGTGAAGTGAAAGGAACTATAAAAGGTAATGTAGATGTGTGGTTACAAATGTCTATTATTCCGTATAGACCAACAGAAGATAAATCAGAATTATTAATTATTGCATCAGAAATTACAGACAGAAAAGAAGCTCAATTAGAAATAGCGAGATTAACAAAGGTTAGTTTTGAGGAAAAAATGAGTCAGCAAAAGATTGTGTCTAGTCAAATTATAGAAAACCAAGAAAAAGAACAAAGTAGAATTGCTAAAGATGTTCATGACGGAATTGGGCAAATGTTAACGGGTTTAAAGTATAATTTAGAAAGTATTAATATTGATGACATTGAAAAAACAACTTCTAAAATAGAGCATCTTAAAAAACTGACTACAGATATTATAAAAGGAGTAAGAACCGCGACTTTTAATTTGACACCGCCAGAATTGTCAGATCACGGAATTGTGCCAGCGATTAACAAATTAACTCATGAGTTAAGTAAACTTACAGGAAAAGAAATTCTATTATATAATAAGACAGACTTTAATAAACGTTTAGATTCTTTAGTGGAGATAAATATTTATAGAATTGTACAAGAAGCTATTAATAATGCTATAAAATATGCAGATTCTTCACATATTTTAGTATCGCTTTCGCATAGTCAAAATATTTTAAGTATTGTAATAGATGATGATGGTAAGGGTTTTGAGCCATCCGAAGTAAAAAAAGTAAAAAATGGAGACGGGGGAATGGGAATGACGTTTATGAAAGAGCGAATTACGTATATAGAAGGAAGGTTGTTTTTAACTTCAGAACCAGGGAGAGGTACTAGAGTTACCTTAAATATACCAATATAGAAACATAAGTAGTTTTACTTAAAAATTCTTATTTTTGTACGTATAAAATATTTATAATTATGATTAATGTAGTTTTAGCAGATGACCATGTTTTGGTGAGAGATGGAATAAAAGCACTTTTAGAAGATCAGACAGGAATTATGGTTATTGATGAAGCTTCTAATGGAAAAGAAGCTTTAGAAGTAGTCTCTAGAAATAAACCTCATGTCTTAATTATTGATATTAGAATGCCAGAAATGAATGGTATTGAGGCTGTTGCAGAAATTAACAAGCATCATAAAGATGTAAGAACATTAATGCTTTCTATGCATGATTCTGAGGAATACGTAGTAAAATCAATACAAGCAGGTGCGGACGGGTATTTGTTGAAAGGAGCAAGTAAAGAAGAGTTTTTAAAAGCGGTAAATAAAGTAGCTTCTGGTGGTAAGTATTTTACAGGAGACGTTTCTTCTATTATTATGAATAACTTTGTAAGCGGAAATACAGCAAGTTTTCAAGGTCCAAAACCAGTAATTAAGGAGCTTTCTGTAAAGTTAACTAAAAGAGAGAAGCAGGTTTTAGGTTTGGTTTTAGAATTAAAGAATAATAAAGATATTGCAGATGAGCTTAAGATAAGTAAACGTACGGCAGAAGTGCATCGTTTTAACTTAATGAAGAAATTAGAAGCTAAAAACTTACAAGAATTAACAACTAAAGCTAATGATTATCAGTTGGTTTAAGTTTTTTGATATCCATGTTTTTATTTCTTATTATTTTTTAACTACAATTTTATCAAATATTTAAATAGGTTGATACGTAATTATTAATCTAGTAATAATTATAAAAAATACGTATTTTATACTTAAAATTAAGTATTTATACTTAGTTTTGTAAGTATAAAATATGTATTATGTCTACACTAGCTCAAGAAAAATCAACAAAATTAAGTTTACTTAACTTTTCGCACATATCTACGCGTACATTTTGGATTACATCAATATCGTTTTTTCTATGTTTTTTCTCATGGTTTGGTATTGTGCCTTTTATGCCAGATGTTGTTAAGGATTTAGGTTTAACACCAGATCAAAAATGGAATTCAATTATTTTAGCAGTTTCGGGTACTGTTTTTGCTCGTTTATTAATTGGTAAATTATGTGATAAATACGGGCCTAGATTATGTTACACTTGGTTATTAATGCTAGGTGCAATTCCGGTTATTTTATGCGGATTGGTACAAACACCAACTCAATTTTTGGTTTGTAGGTTATTTATAGGTTTTATTGGAGCCTCTTTTGTAATAACGCAAGTACACACATCTTTAATGTTTGCGCCAAATATTGTGGGTACGGCAAATGCAACTTCTGCAGGTTGGGGTAATTTAGGTGGAGGAGCAAATAGATTAGGAATGCCTTTAATTGCTGGAGCAGTTGTAGCTTTTGGGGTTGCAGATGCAGAAGCTTGGAGATATTCTATGATAATTGCAGGTATTGTTTGTTTTTTAATGGGTATTGTTTATTTCTTATTTACAAAAGATACACCAAAAGGTAATTTTAGCGAGTTAAAAGCTGCTGGAGAGATGATAGTTACTAAAAAGGATCAAGTTGGTTTCTTAGAAGTATTAAAAGATTATAGAGTTTGGATTTTATTTGTTGTGTATGCAGCAAGTTTTGGAATTGAATTGACAGTTTACGGAACCATGGATGATTATCTTCAAAATACATTTCAATTAGAAAGAGTAACTGCAGGAAACATTGTATTGTCTTTTGCTTTGATGAATATTTTTGCAAGAACTTTAGGGGGTTTCTTTGGTGATAAATTTGGTAAATTAAAAGGATTAAGAGGTCGTGTTTTATTTTTATCATTCATATTAACGTTACAAGGAATTATGTTAATTTCTTTTTCTGGTGCAACAAGTTTGGTTTTAGGAATTACGTTGTTAATTTCTTTTAGTTTAAGTGTACAAATGGCAGAAGGAGCAACGTTTTCTGTAGTGCCTTTTATAAATAAAAAAGCAATCGGTTCTGTTTCTGGAATTGTAGGTGCAGGAGGAAATGTTGGTGCATTTTTAGCAGCAATGTTGTTAAAGTCTAAATCTGCAGTAGCAGAAAAAGTGGCAATTGCTGCAAATGAAGGTTTAGGAGAAGAAACTGTAAAAGCAGCACAATCTATTGCATCTTCAAGTGCGGTTTCTAGTGGGTATTTATTAATTGGTTTTGTGGTAATCGCAACAGGTATTGTTGCTTTAACAATAAAGTTTTCTAAAGAAGAAGAAGGGGCGGAAACTTTAAAGCAAGATGTTGATGGATTAGAACCAGAATTAAATCCAGTATAACCATCAATTTAAAAATGTGTTTTTTATTGATTTAAAAATAAACAACTTCATTTTTAAAAGGATTCAGAATAATAAATAACAAATTTTGTTTAGTAAAAATTAATGTCGAATTTAGTATAAAACCTTGTCTAAATGATTAAAAATGAAATAAAAACAACGTGTTCTTATTGTGGAGTTGGTTGTGGAATTATCGTAAAAAAAGACATTAACAACAAGGTTTTTGTTGAAGGAGATAAAGAGCATCCGGTTAATAAAGGAATGTTGTGTTCTAAAGGGATGAATTTGCATTATGTTGCCAATGATACTTCAGACAGAATTTTATATCCAGAAATGCGTTGGTCTCGTTCGCATCCTAGAGAAAGAGTTTCTTGGGATACGGCTTTAGATAGAGCTGCTAACGTTTTTAAATCAATTATCAAAAAACATGGTCCAGATGCTGTAGCATTTTATGTTTCTGGCCAGAGTTTAACCGAAGAATATTACATTGCCAATAAACTAACAAAAGGGTTTTTAGGAACCAATAATATAGATACCAACTCACGTTTATGTATGAGTTCTGCTGTGGTTGGTTACAAAAAAACATTTGGAGAAGATAGTGTACCAATTTCGTATGAAGATATAGAATTGGCAGATTGTTTTTTAATTACAGGTGCAAATCCGGCTTGGTGTCATCCTATTTTATTTAGAAGAATAGAAAAATGCAAAGAAGAAAATCCGAATGTAAAAATTATAGTAATTGATCCTCGTAAAACAGATTCTGCAAATTTTGCAGATTTGCACTTGCAGTTAAAACCGGGTACAGATGTTGTTTTATACAATGCAATTGGGAGGCGTTTGTATAAAAAAGGATTAATTGATGAGGATTTTATCAATAAATATACACAAGGTTTTGATGGTTATAAGAAAATTATTTTTGATACTACTCTAAAGCAAGCTTCTAAAATTTGTGGAGTGCCAGAAGATGATATTGAAAAAGCTGCAGAAATGATTGGTCTTTCTAAAGGATTTATCAGTATGTGGGCAATGGGTTTAAACCAAAGCGTTGTGGGTACAGATAAAAATGTATCTCTTTTAAATTTATCTTTAATTACTGGGCAAGTTGGTAAACCGGGATCAGGTCCATTTTCTTTAACAGGTCAGCCAAATGCAATGGGTGGACGAGAAGTTGGTGGAATGGCAAATTTATTAGCGGTTCATAAGGACCTAGGAAACGAAGAACATAGAAGAGAAGTTGCGCAATTTTGGGGAGTTGATAAAATATCGGCTAAACCAGGATTAACGGCAACAGAAATGTTTGATGCTTTAGAAAGCGGAAAGTTAAAAGCAGTTTGGATTGCTTGTACAAATCCTTTGGTAAGTATGCCAAATTCTCATCAAATAGAAAAAGCAATGGCAAAATCTAAGTTTGTGGTTGTGCAAGAAATCTCTCATAAATCGGATACTTTAAATTATGCTGATTTAGTTTTACCAGCAGCAGCTTGGTTAGAGAAAGAAGGAACAATGACAAATTCTGAACGTAGGATTTCTTATTTACCCAAAGAAATTGAAGCGCCAGGAGAAGCAAGACCAGATGTAGAAATTTTTTGTGATTTTGCACAAAGAATGGGCTTTAGAGGTTTTGATTATAACGGAGCAGAAGAAATTTACGATGAATATGCATCGATGACTAAAGGCACAAATATTGATGTTTCTTTTTTAAATTATGAAAGATTAAAAACAGAAGGAACTTTTCAATGGCCAGTAAATGAATATAGAAGTAAAGGAACTCCGCGTCTTTTTGAAGATAAAAAATTTTACACTCCATCACAAAAAGCAATTTTTAATGTTCCGTCAACGATAGAAAATACTTCGGTAAAAACAAGTGGCGAATTTCCGTTGATTTTAACAACAGGTCGTGTTAGAGATCAGTGGCATACTATGACCAAAACGGGTAAAGTATCAAGATTAAAAACGCATTATCCAAAACCAGTTTTAGAAATTAATCCGGTAAATGCATATTTAAAAGGAATTAAAGATGGTGATGTTACCGAAATAAAAAGTGCAAATGGAGTTGTAAGAGTGCGTGCAAAAATTACAGATGCTATTAAAGAAGGTATTGTTTTCTTGCCAATGCATTGGGGTAAAGTTTTACAAAGTAATTTAAATAGAGCCAATAATTTAACCAATACACATGTAGATCCAGTTTCTAAAGAGCCAGATTTTAAATTTACAACAGTTGCGGTTTCAAAATATAAAAAACCCAAAGAAAAAATTATAATTGCAGGAGCAGGAGCCGCCGCTTTTCGTTTTTTACAAAATTATAGAGATTATAATCAAGTTGATGAAATTCATGTTTTTTCTAAAGAAACCAACTTATTTTATAATCGAGTTTTATTGCCAGAATATATTACAGAAGAACTTTCTTGGGAGCAATTATTGAAAATAAAAAATGTTGAATTAAAGAATTTAAATATAAAAATTCACCCAGAAACAATTATCAATAAAATTGATAAAGAAGTAAAAGTTGTTACAGATTCTAACGGAGAAACGCATTCGTTTGATAAATTAATTTTAGCAACAGGTAGTAGACCTTTCATTCCGAAGGATGTGCAAATAGAATTACCGGGTCGTTTTACCATGCGTAATAAAAGCGATGCAGATCGTTTTAAAAATTACTTAGATGATACTGGTTTGCCTCCAGAAGAACAACATGTTGTAATTGTTGGTGGCGGTTTGTTGGGCTTAGAGTTAGCCGCGGCAATGAAGCATAAGAATGTAAAAATTACAATCATTCAGCGTGCATCTAGATTAATGGAGCGTCAGTTAGATAAAATTTCTAGCAAATTATTGTCTTTAAATGTACAAGAAAGAGGTATTCAAATTTATTTTGATAATGAAGTAAGTACCGTTTTTGATGATGAAGATACGGGTGAATTAACCATCAACTTAAAATCTGGAAAATACATTACAGCAAATGCAATTGTGTATGCAATTGGTACCAGACCAAATATAGAAATTGCTAAAAATAACGGAATACTTTGTGGACGAGGTGTAAAGGTAAATCAGCATTTACAATCTTCTCATCCAGATATTTTTGCAATAGGTGAAATAGCAGAATTTAATAATAGATTATTTGGTATTACTTCTGCGGCAGAAGAACAAGCTGGTATTTTGGCAAATTTTATTGCTGGAGATATCAGCGAAGCTTATAAAGGTTCTGTGTTAATGAATATATTAAAATTCAGCGATTTAAACCTGTGTAGTATTGGAGAGATTAAAGTGCCAGAAAACAATTCGAGTTACGAAGAAATTATATTTACAGATATTTCTAAAGGATATTATAAGAAATGTATTGTAAAAGACGATTTGTTAATTGGTGCAGTTTTAGTAGGTGATAAAAACGAGTTTGCAGAATTTAAAACTTTAATAGAAAGTAAAATTGAAATGTCTGACAAACGAGAAACTTTATTAAGAGGGTCTTCTAACGACGTGCCAATGTTGGGTGAGTTGGTTTGTTCTTGCAGTCAAGTTGGTGCTGGTAATATAGAAGAAGCAATTACTGGTGGATGCACAGATTTTACAGAATTATGTAATAAAACAGGTGCGGGTTTAGGTTGTGGAAGTTGTAAAACTGAAGTGAGAGAAATTTTAAATAACGCAAAAGTAGGAGTATGAGCAAGCAGTTAAATAGAATTATTGTAAAAGGAGGTGTTTTATCTCCAGGAGAATTGAAATACATTTGTGAATCTTTAGAAAGTTTAGGTTTACAAACCATTTCTTTTGGTTCTAGGCAAGATATTATTTTGCCTAAAGAGATGAAAAAAGGTGCTTTAACTCAGTTTGAAAAATTGGTAGTTGTAGATGCGGATGAGGTTGGGGTAGAAAATATTGTATCCTCTTATGTTTGTGCAGATATTTTTCCGAGTACCTCTTGGTTAACAGGTGATAGATATTTGTATATTTTAGAGCAATTCCGTTCCAAATCAAAATTAAAAATAAATATTACAGATCCAAAACAACGTTTAGTGCCTTTATTTACTGGGCATATAAACTTTGTTGCTTCAGAACATGAAGATTATTGGTATTTGTATATAAGGCTTCCGGGTTGGCAAAACATACAAATGTATCCTGCGTTAATTTATACTTGGGATTTAGATAAAATTGAAAACACAATTGAAAACATACTTCAAGAAGAACCAGAAACAATAGAAACTATCTTTGAATTGGTAAACGATGCAATTGATACAGATAATAGAACTGTAGATAAAGTGTTAGATGTGCCTTTTTATCCTTTTCCTTATTTTGAAGGAATGAATAAAATAGGAATGGATAAATACTGGTTAGGTTTGTATTGGAGAAACAATCAGTATGATATTTCTTTCTTAAAAGAAATGTGCGAATTATGCTCAGAAAACAAAATTGGTAAAATTTCTATTACACCTTGGAAATCTTTTATCGTAAAAGGAATTCCTAGAGAGTCTAAAATTGTTTGGGAAAAATTTTTAGGAAAAAGAGGTATCAATGTTCGTCACTCTATGTTAGAGTTAAATTGGCACATTCCTGTGGCAAACAAAGACGCATTCAACTTAAAAAAATACTTAGTTTCTAATTTTGATCAAAATGATATAAGTACGTATGGTTTAACTTTCGGAATTACAGATTATAGTAAATCTGCTTATTATTTTACATCTATTGTTGTAGAAAAAAATAAACAACCAGAAATGATTGGTAATTTTCAAACAAGAGATACGTATAATTTGTTGTATGCTAAAAACTTCGATCCTAATACAAGACAGTATGTTATGCACGTGCAAGATATAGATAAAGTGGAGTTACCTGGTTTGCTAATGGAATTAAGTCAGTTGTATTTTGATCAATTGGGAAGTGAAAGAGAAACGGAAAAAGAAATTGAAACAGAAAAAGAAACCACAGAGTTAGAAGTATATCAATGTAAAGATTGTTTAACAATTTATGATGAAGCTTTTGGTGATATTACTCAAAATATTGCGCCAGAAACTTTTTTTAATGATTTGCCAGAAACTTATGAATGTTCGCTTTGTGAAGCACCAAAAACAAGTTTTGAAAAAGTAGTTTTAGTAAAATAATCAACCAAAATAATTGATTTTAAATCAAAACATATCAATAAATAATTCAAGAAAAATAATAACAGATTTTTCTTGTGCTTCTTGTGGTAATATGTCTTGTTTGATAAAAAAAAATTTAAACAATATTGTCAATCCAACTTTTGTTGAAAGAAAGAAAACTTTAAAATGTAAAAAAGGACAGCAATTTATAATTGAAGGTGCTGCAGTAAATGGCTTGTTTTTTATTTTAGAAGGAGTTGTAAAAGTTTTTAGAACAGGTATTAATGGGCGCGAGCAAATTGTGCGTTTTGCAAAAGAAGGCGAGATTATTGGTCATAGAGGTTTTGGTACAGAAGAGTATTATTCTATTGGAGCAATCGCTTTAAAAGATACTATTTTATGTTATATATCTAAAGATGTTATGCAAGAAGCATTGTTAGAAAATCCAAAATTTGGATACGATATGATGCTTTTTTACGCAAACGAATTAAACAAAAGCGAATCGAAAGTAAAGTCAATTTCTCAAATGACAGTTCGTGAACGTGTTATTGATACATTATTATATATTCATAGAAAATTTGGAGAATTACGTGGGTTTTTAAACCTACCATTAAGTAGAAAAGAATATGCAGATTATGCAGGTACAACAGAAGAGCAAGTAATTAGAATTTTTTCACTCCTTAAAAAAGAGGGTTTAATTTTATCACAAGGAAAAAAAATAGGAATTACAAATCTTCGGAATTTAAAAAACGAAATAAGCGAACATAATTTTTACTTAGATTCATAAAAAATCACTTTTTTTTATTATTTGAACGATTGGCCTTTTAATTTTTATAATTAAAAGGCCTTTTTACGTAGAAAAATTAATGTAAAAAATAAATACTTATGTATTTTACTTAGTTAATTTTTATAGTGTAATTAGTTGTTTTAGTGTTTGTTGTTATTTTTATATGTTTTTTAATAGTTTTTTATATGTTGTAAAAAGATGTTTAAATGTGTGTGATGTCATGAATTAAAATAAAGTCTAGGTATATATTTGTTAAAAAATAAGTATTAATACGTAGATTAATAAAACTTACACAATATGAAATCTCTATTTAAAAAATCAACCTACATCTTACCAGCAGCAATGTTATTATTTGCTTGTGGAGGTAAAGAAACTAAAAAAGCGACTACTTTAGAAGCTAAAATTACTAAGACAAAACAGTTAGATATAGAAAAACCACAATTAACTTTTGGGTTTATTAAATTAACAGACATGGCTCCTTTGGCAATTGCTAAAGAAAAAGGCTTTTTTGAAGACGAAGGATTATTTGTTTCTGTAGAAGCACAATCTAATTGGAAAAATGTTTTAGACAGAGTTATCGATGGTCAATTAGATGGTTCTCATATGTTAGCAGGTCAGCCAATTGCTGCTGGTGCAGGTTTTGGTCGTCAAGCAAAATTAGTAACTCCTTTTTCTATGGATTTAAATGGAAACGGAATCACAGTTTCTAATGATGTTTGGTCTAAAATGAAGCCAAATGTGCCAAAAGATGGAGACGGAAAGCCAGTTCATCCCATAAAAGCAGATGCATTAAAACCAGTAATTACAGAATATAAAAATGCCGGAAAAGCATTTAAAATGGGAATGGTTTTTCCTGTATCTACACATAATTATGAAATTAGATATTGGTTAGCAGCAGCAGGTATTCATCCAGGAATGTACACCAAAGAAAATGTACAAGGACAAATTGATGCAGAGGTTTTATTATCTGTAACACCTCCGCCACAAATGCCAGCAACGTTAGAAGCAGGTACTATTTTTGGTTACTGTGTTGGTGAGCCTTGGAATCAGCAAGCAGTTTTTAAAGGAATTGGAGTTCCTGTAGTTACCAACTACGATATCTGGAAAAACAATCCTGAAAAAGTATTTGTAATGACAGAGAAATTTATCGAAGAAAACCCAAATACAGCAGTTGCAGTTACAAAAGCATTAATTAGAGCTGGTAAATGGTTAGATAAGCCAGAAAACAGAAAAGAAGCGGTAAAAATATTATCAATGTCTCAATATGTTGGGGCACCAGAAGAGGTTTTAGCAAATTCTATGACGGGTACTTTTGAATTTGAAAAAGGTGATAAACGTGAAATGGAAGACTTTAACGTATTCTATAAATACAATGCTACATATCCTTTTTATTCTGATGGAATTTGGTTTTTAACTCAAATGAGAAGATGGGGACAAATTCCTGAAGCAAAGCCAGCAGATTGGTATGCATCAACAATTAAAGATATTTATAGACCAGATATCTGGAAAAAAGCAGCTGCACTTTTAGTTGAAGAAGGTAATATTCCTGCAACAGATGTTCCTGATACAGATGGTTACAAACCAGCAACAGCAGATTTTATTGATGGAACAACATATGATGCAAAAGATCCTTTAGGATACATCAATAGTTTTAAAATAGGAAACAAAGATAAAAAATAATAATACCAGAAAATACGATTATGAAAGCAAGTTTAACACTAGGTAAAGTTTCTAATTTTATAGGATTAGGTTTTATTACAACATTAAAAGATCTGTTTACCGGAAAGCTAGAAAAAGAAGAATTAAAAAACTTTTTACGCAAGACAATAGTGCCACTTGCTTCCATTTTATTATTTATTGGTTTGTGGCATTTAGGAGCAAAATCTTTATACAATATTGAAGCTAATTTTAAAATAGAAAAAGCTTTACAAGATCAAGGTCAAGCTGCAGCAGCTGCATTAAAAACATGTATTGCTTCTGGCGAATCTAGTTGCCAACCAAATACATTGCCTTCTCCTAGTCAAGTTTGGGATTCTTTTCAATCTTTATTAAGAGATCATAATATTATTAGTGCAGATAAAGCTGCTTTTGCAGAAAAAACAGCAGCTTTAAATGAAAAAAGAATTTCCGAAGGAAAAGATGCAATTGTATATACTGGAAGACCTTCTTTTGTAGATCAAATATTTAGAAGTTTACAAACGGTATTTGCAGGTTTCTTATTAGCATTATTAATAGCGGTTCCTTTAGGTGTATTTATAGGATTAAGTCCTACTTTAAAAAGTGCATTTAATTGGTTTATTCAAATTTTTAAACCAGTATCTCCTGTGGTTTGGTATTTATTAGTTTTTATGATTGTAAAAACATTATTAATAGACTCTAACGAAGATAGTTCATTTACCATTTCATTTATAAGTGTCGGTTTTTGTTCTATGTGGGCAACTTTGGTTAATACAGCAATGGGAGTTTCTACAGTTGATAAAGATTATATAAATGTTGCAAAAGTTTTAAAATTAGGAACTTTTCAAAAGATTTTTAAAGTGGTACTTCCTTCATCTTTGCCTTTAATTTTTACAGGATTAAAAATAACATTATCAGTAGCTTGGATGGTTTTAATTGCAATTGAACTTTTGGCACAGAGCCCTGGTTTAGGGTTGTTTGTTTGGGAGGAATTCCAAAATGGAGCAAACGATTCTAATGCAAAAATTATTGTTGCCATGTTTGTGATTGGTATCATTGGTTTCTTGTTAGATAGATTGATGTTGATGATACAAAATTGGGTGTCTTTTGACAAAACAGATGCTATTTAATAACCAATTAAAAACTGAAGAAAATGGCATACTTAGAACTAAATAATATTTGTAAAAGTTATCATCAGGCAGACGGGGAAACAGAAGTGTTGTCTAACATCAATTTAAAGATAGAAGAAGGAGAATTTGTTGCTATTGTAGGTTTTACAGGAAGTGGAAAAACAACGTTAGTGAACTTGATTAACGGATTAGAAAAACCAACAAGTGGCGAGGTTTTATTTAAAGGAGAACCTGTTGTAGGTACAAGCCATGAGCGTGGTGTTATTTTTCAAAATTACTCATTATTACCTTGGTTAACTGTAGAACAAAATGTATTAATGGCAGTTAAAGAGGCTTTTCCAAAACGAGAAAAATCTGTTTGGAAACGTAAAGCAGCTCATTATATAGACATGGTAAGTTTAACACCAGCTATTCATAAATTACCTAAAGAATTATCAGGCGGAATGCGTCAACGTGTTGCAGTTGCAAGAGCTTTGGCAATGAAACCAGATATGATTATTATGGATGAACCTCTTGGTGCTTTAGATGCTTTAACTCGTGGTAATCTGCAAGATCAAATCTTAAATATTTGGGGGAAAGACAAAAGAACGGCTTTGTTAATTACAAACGATGTTGATGAAGGTATTTATATGGCGGATAGAATTATTCCTTTACGTCCAGGGCCAAATGCAACATTAGGTCCAGAGTTTAAAATCGATTTAGAGCGTCCGAGAGATAAAACGGAAATGAACGATAATCCAAACTTTAAAAAAACCAGAAATGCAATTATAGAGTATTTAATGGATATTGGAGATGAGCGTAAATCTGAATCAAAAGAAGAGTTTGTGTTGCCAGAATTAACACCAAAAGATTTTGTTAAATAATTAAAATTAGGATAAAGATGAGCATTATAACAGAACATAAAATCACAAAAAAGGTGATAGAAAATACTTCTTTTCCTTCTAATGAAGTAATGTTAGATTTAAAAGATCTTAAAAAAATATATCCAACACCAAAAGGAGATTATGTAGTTTTAGAACACTTAAATCTTCAAATACGTAAAGAAGAATTTGTCACTATTATTGGGCATTCTGGTTGTGGTAAAACGACAATGCTTTCTATGATTGCAGGTTTAAATCCTATTTCTGATGGAAGCATATCTGTACTAGGTAAACCGATTAAAGGCCCAGGACCAGATAGAGGAGTTATTTTTCAATCGCCAAGTTTAATGCCTTGGATGACTTCTTTACAAAATGTACTATTAGGGGTAAATCAAGTTTTTCCTCATGCCACAAAAGCACAAAGAAATGATATTGCAAAATACTATTTACAAAAAGTAGGTCTAGAAGATGCTTTTCATAAAAAAGCAAGCGAACTATCGCAAGGAATGCAACAAAGAGTTGGTATTGCAAGAGCATTTGCTATAAAACCCAAAGTTTTATTATTAGACGAGCCTTTTGGAATGTTAGATTCTTTAACGAGGGGAGAATTGCAAGATATCTTAATAGAAATCTGGAATAAAGAAAAAATTACCGCAGTTATGATTACGCATGATGTTGATGAAGCTATTTTTTTAGCAGACAGAGTAGTAATGATGACAAGTGGACCAAAAGCAAAAATAGGAGATATTTTAGATATTGATTTTAAAAGACCAAGAACAAGAAAATCTGTTTTAGAACACGATGATTATTATAAGTATAGAAAGCATTTAATAGACTTTTTAGAGCATTAAATAACAACCAAAAACAACACAACATTTTTAAAAAACAACACAACAATGAAAAAAGAGTATATAATTTTAGGGCTATTATTAGTAAGTTTTCAAATAACAAAAGCACAATTTACATTAGATGCAGAGTTTAGACCACGTACAGAGTTAAGAAGTGGTTTTGGAAATCTAATTGCAGATGATGCAGATGCAGGATTTGGAATTTCTACAAGAGCAAGATTAAATGCAGGTTTTAAAACAGATGCATATAAGGTGTTTATTAGTTTACAAGATGTAATGGTTTGGGGGGAAAACAGACAATTATTGCCTTATGATCAAAACAATACATTTGCTGTATATCAAGCTTGGGCAGAATTAGATTTAGGAGAAGGATGGTCTACTAAATTAGGTCGTCAGGTATTTGCTTATGATGATCAAAGAATTTTAGGAGGTCTAGATTGGGCGCAACAAGGCCGTAATCATGATGCGGCATTATTAAAATATAAAAAGAACAAGTTTGCCTTAGACTTTGCTTTGGCATTTAATCAAGATTACTCTAATCCAACCGGTTTTATTTCTACTGGAACAGAATACGCTACAACAGGTTTTTTCTCATACAAAACAATGCAAATGCTACATTTATCTCAAGGATGGGATAGCTTTAAAGGGAGTTTATTATTGTTGAATAATGGTTTTCAGGCTTATGATGATGCAAGTAACCCTGATGGAGTAAATAACTTATTAACTTTAGGAACACACTTAAATTATAAAAAAGGAAATTTTGGTGCTGCCGCAAATATTTACTTACAAACAGGAGAAAGACAAGGTGGTACAGAAGTTAGTGGAGCTTCTTTATTCAGTTTAGATTTTAGTTATAAAGCATCTTCTAAAGTAGGGTTAGGGTTAGGTTTAGAAAGTATTAGTGGAGCAAAAGATGATAGTGCAGCTTTTTTCCCTTTATATGGTACAAATCATAAATTTAATGGATTTATGGATTATTTTTATGTAGGTAATCATGCAAATTCTGTTGGTTTAGTAGATGTACATGCAAGTGCTAATTTTACATTAAGTAAATCATCTAGTTTATTAGTAAAAGCATTAAATTTTAGTGGTGAGCAAGCGTTAGCAAGTGGAGAAAAATCTTTAGGAACAGAATTAGATTTAGTGTACAAAAAGCAATTTAAAGGATATGCTTTAGTTCTTGGATATTCTCAAATGTTTGCTTCTGATGGAATGTATGAATTAAAGGGAATTACAGAAGATGCGGCTGCAGGTTCTCAAAGTTGGGCTTGGGCTATGTTAGTAATTAAGCCTAAATTTTTAGGAGGGTCAAAATAAAATATTTGGATTGATAGTTTATTGATAATACTGTTTTTTTAATGTTAATAATTTGTGTTATCAATATTTAAATCCCTCGAAAGAGGGATTTTTTATCTAATTTTTTTCGCAAAATTATTTACTAATTTTTGATTCAAAGTATCTTTTATTAGTAATTTTATCAAAAAAACGAATGAAATATAAAGCTGTTGTTTTTGATTTAGATGGTACGCTTGTAAATTCTATAAAAGACATTGCAGATGCTATGAATGTTGTTTTAGAAAAACGTAATTATCCTATTTACGATTATAGAACCTATAAAACTTTTGTAGGTAGCGGAGTAAGAAGTTTAGTTGTTAAAGCACTTCCTTCAGAAAGCCCACAAAAGGAAGAAGTAGAGGAGTGTTTAAAAGAGATGATGCAAGTTTACCGTGAATGTTGCATAAATAAAACAGTGCCTTACGCAGGTGCTTTAGAGTTGTTAGAACAATTAAAAGCTAAAAATTTACAACTTTGTATACTCTCTAATAAAGAAGATACATTAACCAAAAAAGTTGCTTCTGTTTTATTGCCAGATTATTTACATCCCGTTTTAGGATTAAAAGAAGAGGCGCTTAAAAAACCAAACCCTAAGGTTGCTTTGCAAATTTGCGAAACTTTAAATGTAAAACCAGAAGAAACTATTTTTGTTGGAGATACAGATGTAGATATTTTAGTGGCTAAGAATGCAAATATGTTACCAGTTGGTGTAACATGGGGTTTTAGAGATGAAAAAGAATTGATAAAAGCCGGAGCTGTACATATGTTAAAGCATCCTTTAGATTTGATAAAAATTATTGAGGCTAATTAAGCTTCCGTAAATTCATTTTTTCTATTGTATATTACATTTTCTTTGATAAGAATATCTATTGGTAAATAAAATTTATCATTAGAAACTTTTTTTTGTATTAAAAAATCAGATAATAATTTTACTGCTTCATAACCTTGATCAAATGGTTTTTGTGATATTAAAAAAGAAACAGAATCGTTCAATAAGCAGTCAATATTTTGTGGAGTATTATCAAAACCAATCAATTCAATTTTATCTAAATTTTTCGAGTTTAAACAATTAGCAATCATGTAAACTCTACTAAAAGGAACAAAAATCCCTTTTATTTCTGGGTGAGTTTCTAAATAAGAATTGATGATTTCTTTCCTATGTTCTGTATCATCTATGTTTTCTATTTTTAAAACTGTTGTTTTTGAGTCTATTTTATTTTTGATAAAATAGTTTTTAAAGCCTTCAACTCTATCTGAAACAGCATTATTTCTAGTAAAATTTTCTTTTGATTGAATAATTAAAAACTCCGAATATTTAGGAGTGTTAAAGCACATTAATTTACCCGAAATGTAACCTGCAGTGTAAGAGTCTTGTCCAACAAAAGAAATATTATTAAACCCTTTTATATCAACATTTAAAAAAAGATAAGGAATTTTTAAGTCTTCTAATTTATTCACGATATCAGTTGTTTCTTTAAAGAAATTAGGTACTAATATTACCGTAGTAGGTTTGCTTTCTAATAATAACCTAAAAGTTTTCGAATAAGAAGAAGCATCGTATTGATTAAACTTAAAAGTATCAACTTGAATACCTAGATTTTTAACGTCCGAAGTAGCTTTTAAAATTCCTAAATACGGAGACTTCCAAAATAAATCTTGTTGATTGTGTTCTGGGATTAATACCGCAATAGTATATTTGTTTTTTGTTGCCAATGCACTTGCAACAGGGTTTACAGTAAAATTATGATGTGCTAAAATTTGTTGAACTTTAGTAGCTGTTTTTTTAGAAACACCACCTCTATTGTGTATTACTCTATCTACAGTGCCTTCAGAAACATTGGCCTCTCTAGCGATATCTTTTATTGTAATCATATTAAAAATTGATAAGCTTTTTTTTACGCAATGTAATAAAATTAAACTATTCGTGTGCGCACACATTTATTATTTCATTATATTTGTGTGCGCACACAAAAAAGGAGTATTACAAGTTTTAAGTGTAGCTATAGAAATAGAATAAACTAAAAAAGATACAGGTGGATACAATTTTTAACGTAAAAGATAAGGTAATAATAATTACAGGAGGTTATGGTGTTTTAGGTTCTAACATAGCAAGGCATTTAGTATCATCTGGTGCAAAAGTGGCGATTTTGGGTAGAGATAAAGAGAAGGCTGATAAATTTGCAACATCATTATCTAAAACACATGCTTTAGGTTTTAAGGCGGATGTTTTAAATAAAGAGGCCTTAGAAGAGATTAAAACAGAAATTATAAGTACTTGGGGACAAATAGATGTTTTAATAAATGCAGCAGGAGGTAATATGGCAGGAGCAACTATTTCTCCAGGTGATTCTCTTTTTGATATTTCTATTCCAGATTTTCAAAAAGTTACAGATCTTAATTTAATGGGCACCGTAATACCTTCAATTGTTTTTGGTAAGCACATGGCAAGTCAAGGTAATGGTTCTATTGTTAATGTAAGTTCTATGGCAGTTCCGCAAGCATTAACTAGAGTTGTTGGTTATTCTGCATCTAAAGCAGCTATGGAAAATTTTACACGTTGGATGGCGGTAGATATGGCATTAAAATTTGGTGATAAAATTAGAGTGAATGCAATTGCTCCTGGTTTTTTTATTGCAGATCAAAATAGAAAATTGTTAACGAATGAAGATGGTTCTTTAACAGATAGAGGAAATACAATTGTACAAAACACGCCAATGAGACGTTTTGGAGAGGCAGAAGAATTAAACGGAGCTGTACATTTATTATGTAGCGAAGCTTCAAAATTTATAACAGGAACAGTAATTAGTATCGATGGTGGTTTTGGTGCTTTTAGCGGCGTTTAAAAAAAGAATAAAATGAAACAAAATTTAGAACAAACTTGGCGTTGGTACGGACCCAATGATCCAGTTTCTTTATCAGATATAAAACAATCAGGAGCAACAGGCGTTGTTTCTGCATTACATCACATTCCTAATGGAGAAGTTTGGACGGTTGATGAAATCATCAAAAGAAAAGAAATTATAGAAAATGTAGGATTAACTTGGTCTGTTGTAGAATCTGTGCCAATTCATGAAAACATTAAAACAAAATCTGGAGATTATCAATTATATATTGAGAATTATAAACAGACACTTTTAAATTTAGGTGAATGCGGAATTGATATTGTTTGTTATAATTTTATGCCCGTTTTAGATTGGACACGTACTAATTTAGATTACGAAATTTCAGATCAATCTACTGCTTTGCGTTTTGAAGCTGCTGCTTTTGCTGCTTTTGAATTATACTTATTAAAAAGACCAGGTGCCGAAAATGAATATTCTGAAGACAAAAAACAAAAAGCAGCTGAGTTTCTTAAAAATGCTTCAGAAGAAGATCAAAAAAAATTAATCAGAAATATTATTGCAGGTTTACCAGGTGCAGAAGAAGGTTATTCTTTAGAGGAATTTAATGCTATTTTGGCAACCTATAAAAATGTAGGTTCAAAAGAATTAAAAGCGAACTTATTTTCGTTTTTATCAGAAATTATTCCAGCTGCAGAACAAGCAGGCGTTTTAATGTGTATTCACCCAGATGATCCTCCTTTTCCTATTTTAGGATTGCCAAGAGTGGTCTCAACAGAAAAAGATATAGAAGATATTTACAATGCTGTAAAATCGCCAAATAACGGATTGACTTTTTGTACAGGTTCGTTTGGTGTAAGAGCAGATAATGATTTGGCAGGAATGGTAGAACGTTTAGGAGATAGAATTCATTTTATCCATTTACGTGCTACAAAAAGAGATGCAGCAGGTAATTTTCATGAAGCAGATCATTTAAATGGAGATGTAGATATGTTTGCCGTAATGAAAGCATTAATTTTTGAGCAACAAAAACGTATTGAAGCAAGAAGAAAAGATGTAAGAATGCCTTTTAGACCAGATCACGGACATAAAATGTTAGATGATTTAAAGAAAAAAACAAATCCTGGTTATTCTGGTATTGGGCGTTTGCGTGGTTTGGCAGAATTACGTGGTTTAGAAATAGGAATTAGACGTTCGTTATAAAAAAATTAAAATGAATAGTACCGATTTTATAAATGATAACTTTTTATTGCAATCTGAAATAGCAGAAAAATTATATCATCAATATGCTAAAGATTTACCGATAATAGATTATCACAACCATTTATCACCACAAATAATTGCAGAAGATCAACCAATTAAAAACATTACAGAAGCTTGGTTAAATGGCGATCATTATAAATGGCGTGGCATGCGTGCAAATGGTGTAGACGAAATTTTTATTACTGGTGATAAATCTACCCAAAAAGAAAAGTTTTTAAAATGGGCAGAAACTGTGCCTTATACGTTAAGAAATCCGTTGTTTCATTGGACACATTTAGAGTTAAAACGCTATTTTAATATTGATAAAATTTTGCAACTATCAACGGCAGAAGAAATTTATGAAAAAGCAAATGCTATTTTAAAAGACAAAACTCCTGCTCAATTATTAGAACAAATGAATGTAGAAATTATTTGTACCACAGATGATCCTACAGATAATTTAGAACATCATAAAAAAATTGCAAAAAAAGGTTTTTTTACTAAAGTTCTTCCAACTTTTAGACCGGATAATTTACTTTTAATAGAAGCAGAAAGTTATACAGCTTATATTAAAAAAATGTCTAATTGTGTAGGTTTTTCAATCACAAATTTATCAGAATTATTAAAGGCAATTCAGAGTAGAATAGATTTTTTCAATAGTTTAGGTTGCCGAGTTTCTGATTATGGATTAGAGCAAGTTTATGCTTTTGATTTTACTGAAGAAAAGGTTGATAAAATCTTAAAAAAACGTTTATCTAATATTGATATTTCTAAAGCAGAAGCAGATATGTTTGCTTCTTGTATTTTGTATCATTTGTGTAAAATGTATCATGCAAAAGATTGGGTACAACAATTTCATTTAGGAGCTTTAAGAAATAATAATAGCAAATTATTAGATGAAATTGGTTTAGATGCAGGTGTAGATTCTATTGGAGATTTTACCCAAGCACAACCAATGTCTAAACTTTTTAACAAGTTAGATGCAGAAAACTGTTTAACTAAAACCATTACGTATAATTTAAATCCGTCTTTAAACGAAGTTTTTGCAACCATGATGGGTAATTATAGTGAAAGTGGAGTTCCTGGTAAAATGCAATGGGGTTCTGGATGGTGGTTTTTAGACCAAAAAGAGGGTATGGAAAAACAATTAAATACACTTTCTAATATGGGGTTGTTAAGTCGTTTTGTTGGAATGTTAACAGATAGTAGAAGTTTTTTATCTTTTCCAAGACACGAATATTTTAGACGAATTTTGTGTAATTTATTAGCGGAAGATGTAGCAAAAGGCTTGGTACCAAACGATACAGGTTTTTTAGGAAAAATGATACAGGATATTTGTTATTATAATGCTGTAAATTATTTTAATTTTGATTTAGAAAAGTAAACTTTTTTTTTGATAAAGAATTTTAAAAATAAAAAACAGATGCTATTAATAACATCTGTTTTTTATTTACTCTAGTTGTGTTCAAGTTAATTTTTACTGTTTTTTAAATTTGTTTGCGTCATTTTCCAAACAATAGCAACTAAAGCAATTGCAGGAATAACTAACCAAGCCCATTCACTCAAAAATGAATCGTGAGTATGAGAGGTAGTTTGTACGTGAGCATTTATCATTTGAGAACTGATTGCTATAAAGAAAATAGATAATAACTTTTTCATTGTTTGTGATTTTTAAGGATTTATATTTAGTTTATTTACTACTTGAAATGGTGATTGATTTATCTCTTTAGACAATCTTTTTACATCATCAAATTCAGGTTTAATTTTAATATTTTTTGTTGGTGTAGTAACTTCTTTCACGAGTAATTCTCCGAATTCTGTTGTTGTTTTTTTCTGAATTCTAGGTAATTCTATACGGTCTATTGGGTAATAACGAACACCAATAGTACTTGTGTTATCAAATAAATAATTAGATACTTCTGTTAAATTATCTAACGGAAGAATAACAC
Organism: Polaribacter sp. Asnod1-A03; assembly: GCF_045063585.1. NCBI lineage: Bacteria > Pseudomonadati > Bacteroidota > Flavobacteriia > Flavobacteriales > Flavobacteriaceae > Polaribacter > Polaribacter sp. Asnod1-A03. The sequence goes on from NZ_JBEFOE010000009.1 coordinate 3,443,774, forward strand.
TTAGTAAGAAGGCAAACCTACCTTTCTTCATTAATTGTTGTGTAATACTAAAATCTAAAGCTCCGGATTTTAATAAACCATCTTGAAAATCTATTCCTAAATATTCAGGCGACATATCATCAATAGAAGCTTCTAGTTGTAAGTATTTATCTTTTTTCTTTTCATTTTCTATTAAAGAAATACGTACCACATTGGCATTGTGGAAATTCTTTTTCCCTGGACCATACGCAGTTTTTATTGGTGTGTAAGCTGTATTCTTAAAATCAGGGTTTAAATATTTTAAAATTGCAGCTCCTGTTGGTGTAATCTTTTCTCCTTCTTCTGTACCAGGATAAATTGGCATTCCTTGTAGTAACTCTGCTGTTGCAGGTGCGGGAACGGGTAGCATTCCGTGTTGGGTCTTTACAATACCAAAACCCGTGCAAATTGGTGTGCAATATGTTTTAGATATATTTAATTTATCAATCAATACCGCATTACCAACAATGTCTATAATAGAATCTACGCCACTTATTTCATGAAAATGAATGGTTTCTAATGGCATATCATGAATTTTAGATTCTGCCTTACCAATCATTAAAAAAATCTTATGTGCTATTTTTTTAGCATTATCACTAATATGTGCGTGATCTATAATTTTTTGAATATCACTTAAATGTCGATGCGCTCCGTGATGATGATCGTGTGAGTGACTATGTGAATGAGAATGACCGTGATTATGGCTGTGAGAATGCGAATGGTTATGTGAGTGGTCATGATGATGATGTTCATGATTGTGATCTGTTTTTAATTCTTTTTCAATATTTAAATCAACAACTTCTACATACTGACAATTAATACCATTTTTATCAACCTGTTCAATTTCTATTTTACCATCAGGCAAATGTAGCTTTTTAGGTAAATCTAATAAAAGTTCATAATCTCCAAGCAATTCACTAAAAGCACTTAAGAACATGTTTCCTGATAAACCCGAAAAGGCTTCTATATATATCGTTTTCATTTTTCCATTAGTTTCAATATTCTAAAAGCACTCATGGCTGCTCCGTAACCATTATCTATATTAACTACTGTAATTCCGTTTGCGCAACTTGTAAGCATTGCATGTAAAGCGGTTTCTCCATTTTTTGCAGAACCGTAACCTACAGATGTTGGTACGCCTATAATTGGTTGTGGTAATAACCCACCAATAACTGTTGGTAAAGCCCCTTCAAAACCAGCAACAACAATTAAAACATCAAACGTTTTTAATACATCTAACCTGTTTAATAATCTTTGCAAACCAGCAACACCTACATCATGAATAATACGAGATTTTACGCCCATATATTCTAAAGTATAAAAAGCTTCATTGGCTACACCAATATCTGAACTTCCTGCAGAAATAATTCCTATTTTCGCAGGGTTATTATCTGAATTTTTAACCTTAGAAAGCATAAGAATTTCAGATTCATCATCATAAAATGCTGTTTTAAATGTTTTTAACAGCTCTTTTGCTTTGTCGTTTTGGAGTTTAGTTATTAATACATTTTTATCTTTTTCAACATAATCTTTCAGTAAGTTTGAAAGTAATGCTACGCTTTTTGAGGCTCCGAAAATAACTTCTTCAAAACCTAATCTGCGTTTTCTGTCTTCATCAATGATAAAGGCTTTATCCATTTAATACACGATTTAATTTACCAGAAACAAAACCTTCTTCATCCATGGTTACTTTAGAAAAACCTAAAGTTTTAATTTCTTTGGTAATTTGGTTGAATTGATTTTTTAATGTTTCCATTTCATTTACAGGCACTTCTATTTTTGCTTCTTCTCCTTGGTGTCTTACTCTTACGTTTATAAATCCAAATCGATTTAAAACATATTCTGCATGTTCAATTTGTTTTAATCTTTCGTTATTAACTTCTGTTCCGTAAGGAATTCTAGAACTTAAACATGGGCTTGGTGGTTTAAAAGCTGTTTCTAAACCTAGCTCATTTGCCATTTCTATAACTTCTTTTTTACTGATTTTTAGCTCTGATAAAGGTGATTTTATTTGATGATTTTTAGCAGCCTCTAGTCCAGGGCGATAATCGCCTAAATCATCTAAATTGGTTCCGTTTAATATGGTGTATTCAGGATATCTTTCTTCAATAATATCTACCATAGCTTCATAAAGATGCGTTTTACAGAAAAAACAACGATTTGCTGGATTTGCTGTATAATTTGGATCTTGTAATTCTGAAGTTTTAATAACTTCAAGATTAATATTGTGTGTTTTACAAAAATCTGTAGCTACGTTAAAGTCTTTTGATTTTAGACTTTCGGAATTTGAAATTAATCCAATAGCAGCATCACCAAGTGCTAATTTAGAAACATACAAAACCAATGAAGAATCTACACCTCCAGAAAAAGCTGTAACTGTTCCTTTATGGTCTATAAACCATTGTTTTAGTAATGTTAATTTTGACATATATACTTTGTTTTTTTGTATAGTTAAATAAAATACTAGGCTATATTTCCTTTAGTATCCACAGTTTTAACAGTAATATCACCAATGTTTTGGTCTATTTCAAAAACAAAAGGTTCTTCTTTTAAAACTTGAGGTTGATGTTTAACAGTACCTAAAACTTTACCATTAGAAACAATTTCGTAATGAGATATAGGGTTTTCTGAAGCATAAGCGGTTTGCCAAGTTATTTTGATTTTACCATTAACAGTTTCTTGTTTTAGATTTCTAGGCGGTGTCATGTCTATTTTATCAAGCTGAAAGAAATTTGTTCGTACCCCTGCTACTTTTGCAGTTTTAGCTTCAATCTCTAGTCTTTTCTTATCAGATATCTCATTAGGTTTCACTTGAGATGCATAGTAATTTTGAGTTAACTGACATTTAAGCGGATCTTCATCTATATGACCAATTCCTATAATTAAGGTATCTACACCTGGTGTTGTTAAAACATATTCTATAAGTTCATGACTTGGTAAATCTATAGAACCTACTTTACGATAAATTTGGTCTGGTCTTCTTGAGAACCCAGGGACTTCTTTATACATGGTTCCAGCCCCAAAAACTTTCATTCCAACAACACCAATTCCTTTGGCTTTAGCTAGTGGAATAACATTGTGTTTCATGTTGAAATACAAATGATCATTCGAGTTAACTGATACTAATAAGGCATCTAGTAATTCATATTTATCTCGTTGCATAAAATCAATCATAGCTTCAGCATTAGTGTGTCCTGAAAAACCAATATGCTTCAATAATTTTTCGTTTTTAGGATTGGTTCCTGTAAAATTAGTCCCATCTCTAAAATCTTTTAAAACCACTAAAGCTCCAAAATTTTCATCGGGTTTAATTGGTGTTTCAAGACCTTTATATAACACATCATTTTCTTCAATAGCTTGTAAAGCATGCACCAAAACAATATCTACGTATGAACCTTCTGGGTAGTTGCCTTTTCCATCTCCAAAAAGTTGGGTCATTGTTCTTCTAATATCATCTGCAGCCGTTTGCACATCTGCACCATTAGATTTGTTTCTTACGTTTTCTTGCTCTTTCCAACCTGGTTTTCCCCATCGCATAAGTGTTTTACTTGTAATGGTGATAGATTCTCTTAGCTTTTTATCGTAATTTGGTTTTTCTGGAATTAAGTTCAATTTTTCAAAAGCTGAATGGTAATGCAATTGACTTAAATCATACACATTTGAAGTGTCAAAATAATTTATCCCTAAATCAAAGGCTTTTGTAATAATTGCAACAGGATCTACATCATCTGGTGTCCATTGTATAGATGCTTGTCCTCCAAGTCCCAAAGTGGTTACTTTATTTTTCATTCTACCAAAACTTCTCATCATCGGTTCTGGAGCGTTTTCAGAGAAGCTAATATCTAAAGGAAAAAACATTGCTCCGGCTGTTGCCATGCTTGATAGTTTTATAAAATCTCTTCTTGATACAGGATATACTTTTTTCATAAGTCAATGTTTTAATGAGACTTAAATTTAATAATAGTTTATCCGAACAAAGATTAGTTAAAGTTAATTAGGTTTTTTTTAACATCATTTTGATTATCAGTGTTAATGTTATAAATATCTTGGTTAATTCTGTTGATATTTGGCTGTTTTATGTTAAATTTTTTTGGTAGTAGATAAAGTTAAAAAGCGAAAATTAGAAGAATTTTCGGACTATTTTCGGAATTTTTTAAAACAAAAAAGAGTTAAAACATTTATTAAAAATGTGATAACTCTTTTTTTTGTACTCAAGGTGGGAGTACGTTGTTTTTTAAACGTGTTTAATCTCTTTTAAACCCTTTAAATACTATATAATATAGCTTAATTAATTAATTTGAAATAAATTTTAATCAAATTTTATTTAAATAGGTAGCCCTTTTAATTGCCCTCTTTTATATATTTGTATCAAATTGTATATTTATGAAAGTTTCATTTCATTTAAGAAAGGATAAGGCCAATAAAGAAGGGTTAATGCCCGTTAGAATGTTAATTACTGCGAAAGACTGTAAAATATTTAAAGTGATTAAAGGTGTTAACTGTAAAGAATACTTTTGGGATAAAAGAAGTGAACGTCTTAATCCCCCAAGGAAAAATAGCCCTTACAATTATCATATTGAGTACAATAAGATAATTGACGAAAGAGAAGATGAAATAAAGAAATTGTTTAGATATATGTTGCTAAACAATATCAATCCTACTAAAGATTATATTTTAGAGAAGCTTGAAAACGGATTAGATAAAGTAAATCTTACCCATGAGTTTTTTCCAACTTTTGAAGAATTTAAAGATTCAAGTAAATCCACAAAAACAGCAAGAACAATTAAGTCTTATGTTACAACTATAAATTTTCTTAAAGATTTTGAATCTTATTCTGGAATAAGATTGTTATTTGATTCAATTGATAGTACCTTTTTTGAAAAATTGCAAGATTATACTTTTACAGAAAGAAAGAACAAAAATAGCTACTTCGCATTTATTATAAAGGTTTTAAAAACATTTATGAATTGGTCTTTAGATAAAGAATATCACAATAATCTTAAATATAAAAAATTCAAAGCTAAAGAAGATGAAACTGAAATTATCTATTTAACTATGGATGAATTAATGAAGCTTTATAATCATGATTTTGAATCTCCGAGATTAAACCAAGTTCGTGATATGTACGTCTTTAATTCGGTAACAGGTTTGAGGATATCCGATTACAAGGCTTTAAAACCATCAAATGTAAAAAAGGATTACTTGTTAATTACTGTTCAAAAAACAAAAGCAATCAACACTAAAATACCTTTAAATAAGTTTTCTAGAGAGATTTTAGAGAGATATAAAGATACAATACATGAACCCTTACCTGTTATTTCTGACCAGAAATTAAATAAGTATATTAAAGAATGTTGTAAAATAGTTGAGATTGATACTATGATTACGAAAACCAGATATGTAGGTCAAAAAAGAATAGAAAAAACGGTGCCGAAATATGAATTAATTACTTCGCATACTGCACGTAAAACTTTTGTTACGAACTCCTTAATTCTTGGAATGAAAGAAATGGTAGTTAGAAATATTACGGGACATAAGAAAGAGGAAAGTTTTAGACGTTACGTTAAAATAGCGGATGATTTTAAAAGAAAGGAAATGGATAACACTTGGGATAAAATATAAATTACGATGTTGAATCAAGAACTAAAAGATAGGTTTTATTTAAAATATAATTCGTTTTTAAAAGACATTCCGAGTAAAAATATTTTACAAGATTTTTATATTTCAAGTGAAATGTTTTACAAAAACTCTTGTTATTATTATCCAAATAGAGAGGAGTTTAATAAAATCTTGTTAATTTTAATTAATTACAATTTTAAAAAAGAACTATTTAAGAAGGATGCTTTTTTTACTTTCCTTGAAAACGAGCATTTTGGATCAGTAAGTATAAATAGCTTAGAGAAAAATTTGATTCATTTAATTCAAATGGAGATTGATATATTTATGAGTTCAATATATAACAGTTCTTTTAAGAAAGTGGATTTTTACCAGAAAAATAATCCTTTCAAATCAAAAAAAGAGTTTCATTTTTTTATTATCTCGAAAATACTTGAAAACATAGATTTTAATCCTTGTGACGGAAGTTTTTCTACTAAAAATGAAGTTTACCTTTTGGAAGAGTATTTTGATAAAGTGATGCTTCAATTAAAAGAAAAATTTGATTTACTTGAAGTTGAAGACCTTCATAGGGAAGTTATTAGGCTTGAAATACTGAAAGATAAATATCATTTAAATTTTTTAGATTCTTCAATTAAAAAGATAGAAAAATTAATAGAAAGATTAAGTCCACATTCTGATAATGTTAAAGAGAAAAAAGAGCAATTCAAACTAAATATTAGTCCTCAAAAATTAAGTAAGTTATTTGTACTTTTTTTTGAAAACAACGATACACAAATCAATGAAGAAAAAATTAAAAGAATTAATCAATTTATTTCTAATTGTTTTCAGTTTGATATCAAATATTCTGCAATTACAAATACACATAAAACGGTGTCAAAGTCAATAGATTTCTTAAATAAGAAAAAATTTAAACCATTTATAGCGGTATTGCTTCTTTTTATAAAACTAGAATATATTGAAGAAAAAAATGCTTCCAAGATTAAAGATATTTTAGTCTCAGATTTAAAAGAATTAAATGTAGGTTACATTGGTTTAAGTGGTAATTTAAGAAAGGTTATATCTCAAGACCTTAATCAGTTGTCAATAAATAAACTTATAGAGTTAGCAAACTTTAAATCGTTTACAGAAATAACATCAATTGTAAGGTGTTGATATAACGCATTTTATTGTTGAAAAAGTTGACAGAGTAATTTGTCAACTTTTTTTTTAGTCAATATTAAGCCAACTTGCACCCATCGAAAGTTAATTTAAACACAAACAAATTAAGATGGCAAACGTATTATTCTACACACACAGTAAAGACGATTTAGTAAGAGCAGTAAGACTTGTAATAAACGAGATAAGGCAAACAGAATTAGTAGATTCTTCAATACCTATTGATGATGAAAAGCTTTCTCAAAAAGCCGCTTCATTACTTCTAGGTATAAGTGTAACCACAATTATTGATTGGCGAAAAACGGGGAAAATACCAAGAGATGCTTATATGCGTATTGGAAGACCTATTTTTTATTCAAAAAAGAAACTTCTTGAATATTCTAGAAATAATGGAGGTATTGGCAAAAATTCTAAATAGGCTAATTGGCAAAACTTAAAAAAAAATTACCTAACTACACTTCAACTGTAAGGCTTAATAATAGTTTCAACATACTGAAAAAAATATAATCCATACTATTATTGAAGGTTTTTATTTTTTAAAATACAGAAATACAATATTTTAGCCTCGAAAAAGCTATGTGAAAATGTACAAAAGAAATTATCATCCATTGGTAATATTGTTATATGTAAGTGGAATGTTAGATGCAAAACAACTCTGTAAGTTACCCAAAACCACCAAGCACAATTGGAACCAATTTAAACACGAAAACTATTATGGAAATGATTGGACAACCGATTATATAGCACAATTTGAAGCCATTAAAGATGTATTTTCTTCTAAGTTTTTTAGCAGAAACAAGAAAAGGATATCTAAACATGCTTGGAGAATTAGCGCATAATAAAAAACTTCTAAAATTACATGCTTCTAACATTGTAAACTCCGTTGAACATTTAGCTCACCTATCCAAAGTATCTGTTGTGAGTGCTTGTAAATATTATGGCATTTCTAAAGATTGGTATTATACGCAGAAAAGAAAAATAGTTTGTAGTTTAAGTACTTTTAAAAAATGTTATAAACAACATCCTAACCAACTTGCGGTTAATGAGGTGGTTGCTATTGAAAATTTAGTGACTGACCCTGCCAATTATGGTAAAACAAAAGTAACTTTGTATTATTATGCTATGAGAAATGGTTTGATATTTTGTGGAAAATCTACATTTAACAAATACGCTTCTGCTCTTGGGTATATAAAAGTTAAGCGATTTAGATATCCAATAAAAAAAGGATTAAGAGCCTCAAGGGTTTTTGAATGGTTACATATAGATATTACCAATGTAAATACCGTAGAGGATGGAATTCAAAAAGTAGCTTTTGTAAAAGATAATTTTTCTAAAGGAATTTTACATTATAGTTCTACTAGCGGAAAAGCCGGAAGTGAATTTATCAAAAACCTATTTGCTGAAACTTTTTTGAAGTATAATTTATTGAATGCTATAAAACCAATAAACATTTTATCTGATGGTGGATCTGAAAATAAAGGAGAGCTCTTAACTTGGATAGATAACATTTAAGCTCCACCAGTTGTTACTAAAATAACTGCACAAACCAAAGACTTCCCTTTTTCGAATTCTATGTCAGAAAGTACACACAGTATTTATAAAACTGAATTTCTTAATGGTAAATATTCTCTCAATGAGAAAACGCATTTAAAAGATTTAGAACGTTTTGTAGATTATTATAACAGTCATAGATACCCAACTGATTTATTCGGATTAACACCTCTTGAAGTCGTAAACGGTAAAATCCCTGATAAAAATCACTTTAAAGAGAAAATACAAGAGGCTAGAAAAAATAGAGTAGTTGTAAACCAACAATTTAATGATTGTAAAATTGCTGTTGGTTGTAATTCTTAAAATAAGGGTTTTAACTTCAAATTCTAAAACCTTTTTAACGAGCAAAACGAATTTTCGTTAGTTTTTAAAAATAAAAAAAGGATATCCGTTTATGAATATCCTTTTTGTGATTATGATTAATGTTATTTCACTAAACCTTTATTATTACTGCAAATTCCAATGTTGGAACCCTTTTGTCGTGGTTTTAAGTAGTGTGTGCCCTTCCAATGTTGGAATCTTTTTGTCGCGGTTTAAAGTAGCGAGTGCCTGTGCATAAAAAAAGATGAACCTAAAAGCTCATCCTTTTTACTATAATTAATTTATTGTTTTACAATAGTTTATTTAAAAATTCTTTATAAACTATCCTATACCATTACCAATTGACTTTAATTTTCTTGTGAAAAGTATCTGCTGATTGTAAATAAATATCAAAATTATTTGAAATTGATGTGTAGGTTATTAACACCGCTTTATTCTCTTTAATAAAGTAAATCTGCTTAATCTTTAAATTATGAGGGTTTTGAATAGATTTAGGTATCTTATATATTAATTCTTTAGCTTCAATTTCACCAACTCGGGTGTTTTTTTTACTTAATATATTAGTTGAGCCGATACTATTTTCAATTTGATTTAACGTAATTTCATGATACTCTTTCAGATTTAATGGATTGTTAGATAAATTTTGTACCAAAATATTTACATTAGTTCTAAACTTAGATTTGTCATTTTTAATAAAGAAGAAAGGATTATTATCAATAACTTTCTTTATCCAAATCTTTTCATACTTTAGGCTATAATTGTTATTTATATCATTATAAACCAAATAATCTGATTGAAAACAGTTACTAAACATTAATAGTAAAAATAAAGATTTCATTTTCATAAATTCAACTATTTTAAAGAGTGGTGTTTACTGCCATATTTAAAAGATAGATACGATATATAAAATAAAACAATTACAGATAAAAAACTTAACAGATAAAAAATTCTTTTATTATTTTTTTTATAATCATCAAATTTAACAAAAGACCTTAAGTAATCTTTTTCTCTTAATAACAAGAAAAGATTCAAAAAAATTGAAAACCCCAGTATTGACATAAACATATATGGTTCAACTTCAACATATAAATTGAAAATAATAAGTGTAAAATTAAATATACCTATTAGTATGGCAAACAATAATATATGCATAATAAATTGAGAAATTAAAACACTAAATCCATATGTTCTATTCTCATAAACATCATTTAAGTCTTTAATAGGAGACCTTCCTTTTTTTTTGAAGTAATTACTTGCTCTTTCCGTCTTATAAAGATGTACAATAGGATTTATTTTATTGGTAAAAAGATGAATTGCATAATCTAATTTATAGAAACCATAAAAAATAAAGTGCCATATTTTTTTCATAATTTAATTTTTTAATCTTCTTTTAAAATTCCTACAGCCATATTTTGACCTATGTTATCACCTACATAGGCTCCAATTGCACCTCCAATGAGTCCTCCAACAAATGCTCCCAATGGTCCGCCTGCTGCTCCTATAGTAGCACCAATTTTTGCTCCTGCCCATCCGCCAGCAAGACTGCTACCACTTTGCATCATTTGTGTTTTCGTTTTTATACCAACATTATTGCCATCAGCTTTATATGCCTTAGAAACATCATTCACTACATTTAAGGCAGCTAAAGCAACATTAGCCTTTCCTAATCCAGAAAAAACTTTAGATTGTAATTTATGTGACCTTCCATTAGCCGATAACTTTTTATCTTTGATATAACCATTTTCGTTTTTAAAAGTTCCTTTTTCTCCATTTGTTTTAGTATATGTACCATCATTTCCCCCTTTAAAAACATTTGTCAAATCTAATGCATTTTTTGATTTATCCACTAGTTTATTTACTCCATCTTTCTCAGGTACACTCTTTTTTTCCATTGTAACTGTTTTCTTTCCCTTTCTACTAGCGGCCTGCATTTTTTTTCTATTTTTATGCTGTCTATCTCCAGGTCCATTAGGCCACATCCCATCATAATCTTGAAAATAAATTGGATTATTAAATCCAAAGGTATAAGGAGAAAATCTTCTTCCTTTTTCGGTTAGTGGGTCAAGATTCATCCACCTACCTAAAGCAGGGTCATAATTTCTCGCAGTTACATCATACCATTCTAGACCTAATTCATCTTGTAATTCTTTTCCACCAAACCCAAATTTCTGCGCCACCGAGTTTCCATTACTTGAAGTCACATTATTATACCCCTTGTGTTTAAGACCAAATGGATAGTAATTGCTTTCTTCTATAATTTCATTGGTGTTTGGATTAGAAGAAACAGTAATTGTTCCGTCACTATCAGAGTCTGCATAAGATAGTCGTACATTCCCTAGATGGTCTTTATACTGATATACATATTCATATCCTCTAGATCCATTAGCTTTCACATACCCTTCAGGATGAGAAAAGAATTGTAAACCTTGTCCTACCTCAAACCCTATACCATTAGTATACTGACTCATTTTTATATATGTAAAGTTTCCAGCATATTCTGTAATTGTTTTTTCAATTCTATTAGATCCTGGAGAAGGATTGGAGTACTCCGTAATTTTTTTTTCTAACTTAACTCCTGTAGCATCATAGACATAATCAATTTCATTTCCTTGAATTGTTACTTTAGTTGGTAAATTTAGATGATTATATATAATACCATTTACATTTTCGTTTCCAATACTTTTATTTAAATCCATAACCATGTTGCCATTGTCATCATATCTGTAATCGACTCCTTTATTACCATCTTTAAAACCATAATCATCAACTCGGTAATCTGTTACACTGATTAATTTATTCCCAGAATCGTATGAATAATATAGTAAATCCATATTTCCAAAAACAGTTTCACTAGAGTCTGATACACCGTTTCTAATTAAACGAGTAATGTTTCCATTTTTATCATATAAAATAGGTACACTAGCCCAACCTTCACTATAATGACCTGTATTATCAGTCGCTGTAATTAATCTATTAAGAGCATCATAACCATACGAGTAATTTTCGCTAACAGGATTATTAGTATTATTTATACTAGTACTTTTCCAAGCTGTTTCGCTAATATTTCCATTAAATAAAGGAGTACTTCTAGACTCATCAACTTGATTATAATTAATTTTAAAGCTAAACAAGTCTGTTCCTATATCATCAATATCGTTTATTTGTTTTAACCAGCCTCTAATATTATATGCATAATCTACAGTTTGTAAACCATTTGTATCTGTAGTCTTACCACCTACTCTTTTACTTTTTAATTGTCCTAAATCATCATATGTGTTTTCTACAATTACTTCATCTAAACTGGACTCATTAATATTTTGAGTCTGTTTTGTTAATCGATCTGCATGATCGTAATAAAACCGATCTACTGTTACTATTGGAGTACTACTTCCTTTTGTGTGCGTAGTTGTAGTTTCTAAGACCTTACCTGTAAAATCATCTAACTTATTCTCAATAATATCTACCGTATTTAAATATTCATTTTTACTGTATACATAAATTGGTCTTGCTTTTTCATCGTAATAAGTAACTGTAGTTATCCAATAATTGGTAGTACCAGTATCTAATACTTTTACTTTACTTACCGTTGGTAGCCCTTTTGTATTGGTTGTTGATGTATCTCCATAAGATGTTGTAATTGTTGTTCCTAAACCTGTAGGTAAATCTATATACGTATCATAATAATTAATAGTATAAACCCTGTGAACTTCCCCTACAAAACTTGTTTTGGAATAAAAAACTGTTAGCCCTGAGGTTGAAAAAGAATTATTTCCTGTCTCCCATTGCGTATAAGTACTGTTGTTTATTGCATAACCTTGCATTGTTTTTCTTTCTGAGTCATTATTAGTATAACCAGTGTAGGCAATTCTGCCAAATATATCATATTTGGTAAAAAGCCACTTATCTATTGTAAGATTTGAATTATTTTCAGCTCTCAAATTAGCATCTTGAGTTAAGACTGGTCTATCTAATTTATCATACACAATATATTCCCAACCTTTACCTGGTATTTTCTTTTCTACCAATCTATTTCTTTGGTCGTACTTGTATTGATAACATAATTCTGACAACTCTGTACTAGAAACATCATTTGTGTCTTCTGTTGTTACTTTTGGTGGTAATACATAGGTTAAATTACCATAATCATCATACACATAATACGTATCGTGTGCTGTTTCTACACTATTTACTAAGGCATAAGTTCTTTTTAAAACTACTTGACCTTGCTTGTTTTTAAATTCTTCTGTGGTATGTAATTTACTGCTACTACCATCATGATTTTCATCTTTTGTTATTGTTTTATATAATTCTCCAGAAGTATAAATTACAGAACCTCCTGATAAACTTGGTTCGTACGTAATTACATTACTTACTGTAGTTGGTGTAGTGGTTACTTCAAATAATTTTACTGCATCTGTAGCATTATTTGTATCATAATCAAATTCTATCTCATGTCCACTTCCTAATTTCCAATCTGCTCCTGGTGCAGCTTGCTTTAAAACTCTGTTTAAAGGAGAACCATCAAATTCTTTTTGGGAGTATGCATTAATTAAGTTAACATCGGTTATTCCAGAAAAATCATCAGAAAAATTACTTTGATAATAGCTATTAGTAGCTTCTGCTATATCTCCTGTTTTAAAACTTCCGGAACTTGTTCCATCTGTATAAGGCAAATAATCTTTGTCTTGCCTTCCTAAAGTATCATAATCTATATGTGTTATAATGTCTTCTCTATTTCCACCTGCTCTTATACTTACATTTTGTTTTGCACGACCCAAGCCATCAAAATATTGAACAGATTCTATCTTATTATCGTTCTGAGTAATTTGAGAAATATCACTGACCCCTATCTTAGGGCTTAAAGTATAAACATAATTCTCATCACTTAATACTGTAGAACTTCCCATATTGATAGCTGTAGAACTAACCTGAATATTGTCTATACAAATATCGCTATTATAATTACTTCCTGTGGTTCCTTTAAATCGAAATTTCACATCACTTCCACTAAAATTAGATAAATCAACCTGTGCACTTTGCCAACTATTACCTTGATTTCCGCTTAATGTCCAAATCGGCTCCCAACTTATTCCATCAGAACTTGCTGATAAAGTAACCGACCCCATTGCAGTACCATACATATGGTAATCAAAACTAAATATTCCGTTTGATCCTATTGGATAATCTACTGAGGTAATCCCTGCTATTTTAGAAGGGAAATTAGGTGACGAAGCCTCTACATAAATATAATAAGTCCCTTCACTAGCAGCACTGGGACCTGTACTGCCCGAAGGTGTTGAGCCACTATATATTGACCAGTTAAGATCATTGCCTGACTCATAAGACCAATCTCCCATTCCCGACTCAAATGTAGAATTATAAGTACCTTGTCCAATTGTTGATAATGAGAAGAGTATTGATATACTCAATATTATTTTTACAAAAATCTTTTTCATAGCGCTTAATTTTTATAGTTATATTGATTTTTACTTAAAATATTACCCTCATTATCCTTCACATATTCTAATCGATTAAAATCGTCATATTCGTAATAAACAGTTCTACCTCGTGGATCTGTTATACTTGTAACTCCTATTAACGGATCATAAGTAAAACTAGTTACTTGGGCATTGGACATATTATTATCATCTCTAAGAATTTGTAATGCATCTCGTAAGGCTTGTTCTGTAGCTTCATCTTTATCATCATTTGATGCGAATATTGCCAAATCTATTTTTGCTTGAGCAGCGCTTAACTCAGCATCTGTATAGCCTTCTATCTTTGCAATGGGCTGCGTTTGTTGATACCCCCAAACATAATAAATTTTACTACCGTCTTTTTTACTTACTTCTGTGGGATTACCTTTGTTATCATAATTGTGATAAACTATTCTGTCTTCTAAGGATTGAGTTCCTTTAGAGGTTTGGATAGTTTCTGGTAAATACAAACCACTTGTATTAAGAGTATTACTATAGATAGTCTTCTGCTTCGATAACAATATATCTCCAGATTCTGTATTTAAATATGTTTCTTTTTCTAATGGTACTGCTATTCTATGATCATCTATTAATCTTACATCATTAATTTCATGAGCATATTTTGTTTCTTGAGTAATAACTTCATCTTTACTATTGGTAGTTTCTTCCTTTGTAGGTTGTAAATGACTACCATTATCATAATAATAAATGGTCTTTGTTGTTAAAGGATTTTCTCCGTTAGTATCATAAACTGTTTCTAATCTTTGTTTTAAATAGTACCAGTAGGAATACGATTTATATTTAACTACATTTAGGTTTCTTATTAAATTTGGAAATGATACTTCCGTACCTTCTGTTAAATTAAAACACTTATGTTCTAAATCATATATAGGCTGATTATTTGCATTGCTATGCCTGCATATAGTGTTACCCAGTGTTAGTGGCCCATAAGTTCCTTGTGAATAATATGTTGTATTATCTATGAAGCCTCCTGATGAAATTTTGTGAGTATGATTAGTGGATTGACATTGCCATACAGTTGTTTTTCTATCTAAATCTGAAGATTTACAGGTATATGTAGGGTAAGCCGGTTGAGTTGTAACAAAATCATATAACTTAGTAATATTATAGTTAGAAATTTCATCGATTGTAGAATTTAAAATATGAGAATTAGTTATTTGTTTTATTAATGTAGTTTGGTTTGTAATAGAATTATACTTGTAGTATTTTATCTCTTTTTCTAAGCCGTTGCTCCATCCAAAATTGGTGAAATTTGAAATTATTTTGTCTGGTCCAAGAATGGTTTCACCATGATAATCTCTATCTATTATAAATTCATGTTCTTCTATACCATTGTCAAAATCATCATCATCACTAATAGCTACATACTTATAATATACATTACTACTCCCCGAATTTGTTAAAGGATACATACCTGTTGAACTTAGTTTTATAAAATCTTGCTCGCTACCTGATGAAAGATACTGTGTTCTTTCTGAAACGTGCCCCAAACCTTTTCCTTTATCATCTCCAGATGATTTATCGAGACTTTCTACTTTAGCATAGTGATATTTTTTCTTATTAAGAAATGTACTATCAGAGTCGTAATTTTCTATAGAGTGAACTCTATTACCCCCTGTTAAAATATTTTTTTCTTCTAAACTCTTAGAATAATACTCAATACGACCATATAAATTAACACAATTTATATTGGTTACATGAGTAGTATTTAATATTTCTAAACTATATTCTTTATTATGCTCTAAAACTACCTCTTGTTGTGCAAAACTTCCTGAAAAATTAAATGAATCCACAGTATTATCTGTTACATTATATAAATTAACAGTACCCATAGGATCTATAAGGTTAGAATTATTACTCTCATCTTCTTCTGCACAATTAGTAATGGTTTCTATACTAACGTTTATTTCTCCATGAAGTGTTGCAGCTGAATTTAAATTAAATGTGTTAAATAAAGTTGAGTTTGAATTATTACCTAATGCATTAGCGTAGTTATAAAGTGAATTAGATTTTACGATTTCTGTATCAGAATAATCATTACTTTCATACTCTATTTCTGTATAACCTTTTGTTGGATATGTAATTTTAGTTAGCAATCCTTTTTTTGAAAACTGAGAATTTAACTCTCTGTCTGATAAACGGTTAGTGACTGTATTAAATACGAGGTAGCCACCAGGTATATCTGGCAGTAAAGATTGATTATTAGTTTTACCATTATAGTACCCCCAATAATCTTGAGCATAAGAAAATTGTTGAGGTAAAGATTCTTTATCATCATATTCAAAAGAATAATTTTTATCGCTTTTAGTTTTAAAAACACCTTTTAAAAACACTCTGTCATTATTAGTAAAATCGTAATTAAAATCGATATCTTCAATCTCAGAATTATATTTATCTACAGTCTTAATGTTACTAATTAATTTGTGATATGTATTTAGATAATTAGGGTTAGGATCACTAATGGATCTCTCTATTATAACACTACCTTCAAAATCGTTGTTACTATTTATTTTAATTAACTGCTTTTTTTCTACTCTATTTATAGTTTCACAAGTAATAATGTTAGTAGAGACATAGTTGTTAAAATCATTATTATGAAGAGGATAATTAGTAGGGACTTCTAAATGTTGAGAGAAACTATTAGTATGCATTTCTTCTATATCATCATAAGTAAAATAAATTTCATCTCCATTTGGGTGTTTAATTGAAGTTAAATACCAAGAAGTTGTATAGGCTTCCTCTGGTGGAGACACTGGAGAAGAATCACAATTTGTTCTTGCATGAACTACTTCTCTATCAGCAAAAAAGTATTCAACACCAAAATCATCAGTAATCTTAAAATTACTTTCTATAGCATTAGTA
Organism: Polaribacter sp. Asnod1-A03; assembly: GCF_045063585.1. Lineage (NCBI taxonomy): Bacteria > Pseudomonadati > Bacteroidota > Flavobacteriia > Flavobacteriales > Flavobacteriaceae > Polaribacter > Polaribacter sp. Asnod1-A03. The sequence goes on from NZ_JBEFOE010000009.1 coordinate 3,460,798, forward strand.
AATTCTACTTTTAAGTTTGAATGAGGTATTGTTCTTATATCACCTTGATTATTAAAAACTATTTTTCCTGATTTCCCTAAAATATTGTACGAAAATAAATCAGATTCAGAATCTGCATTTTCATCATTTCCTGCATAGTATAAAAATTCAACAATGTCTGGATCAACATCAATACTACCACTGTAAGATGCTTGAGGTGATAAAAATTCTACTTCAGCTAAATCTTCTTTGTTAATTTCTTTTATTGGATGCAATAATCTAGAATTTTCATCTTCTTTACCTCTTACAACTCTTGATATCACACCACCTATTTCTAAGTTCCACCCCAACCCTACATTACCAGAAAATTGATCTACTTTGATTCCATTAGTACTATAAGATAAATTCATTGGAATTGATAAATTTTTTGTGTTAAAGGCTTGTAATGGAATGTTGTAATTTGGTGTTCCGGTATGTAAACCAATAGGTATTATCCCCTGCTTGGTCATTTCAAAAGCTTCTGGAGATGGTGACACAATTTTAGGTAAATCTTGAGCATTATAAATAGTTATGGACATAAGTATAACTACATTAAAAAATATCTTTTTCATAAAGTGTTATTATAATTTCAATTAGTAATTATTTTTGCTTTAAATTTATAACGTATATCTATTGAATGCAATACCCATAAATGGGGTTATTTTTACATACCCATTTTCAATGATATGTATAACATAGTACCTTAATTTTATTAGGTAAAATGAGTGTTTTAAACTCTACAATTAAGTCAATAATTGAAACTAAAAGTTGATTGTTTTTTTTAAAAGCCTAATATTTTGTACCAAGTTTAGAAATAATTAAGAGATTACTGTACTTAATTTAAACATTGGTAAGTACATAGCAATTAAAATAGTCGCTACGATTGCACCTAAAATTAAAATAATAAATGGCTCTATAGTTGATGAAATCATTTTAGATTGATATTCAATTTCCTCATTATATTGCTCTGTCAATCTTTTAAAAATAGTTTCATTTTGGTTGGTTTCATCTGCTACTTTAATTAGTGAAACCATCTTTTTATCAAAAATCTTATAAGCCCCCATGCTTTGGTGTAAGCTTTTTCCTTGTAAAATATCGTATTCTATTTTTTCTAAAGCAATTTCTAAAGGATAATACCCAATCATTTTTTTAGTCAATTGAATACCATTTAACAACGGAACTTTAGCCCCTGTTAATAAAGTAATCGCTTGCGTAAATTGGGCTATTTTTACTTTTCTTATAAACTCTCCTATTAAAGGAGTTTTTAATAAAACGATAGCAGTATATTTTTGATACCATTCTTTTCTTTTAACCAATTGTTTTGTGAGTATGATGATAAGTATTAAAAAAAGTAGATATACCCCATATTCTTGAAAAACTGTAGAAGCTTTTAAAATTTGTTTTGTAATCCAAGGAAGTTCAACTTTATTTTGTTTAAAGATATCTGCAAACATTGGCACTACAAAGCGCAACATAAAAAGAATGGCTAAAAAAGCGGTAAGTAAAACAACAATAGGATAAGACAAAGCACTTAAGATAATTCTTTTTTGTTCATTTTTTCGTTTGTAAAAAGCACCCAATTCTTTAGATACATTTTGTAAAGTACCTGTTTGTTCTCCTATTCTTAGTGAATGGTACTCGTATACTGAAAACTCTTTTTTATCTTTTATAGAGTCTGACAAGTTTTTACCATTGATTAAGTCCGTAACAATATTTTGGATTAAGGTTCTATTTTTCTCTTTCTTTTGCTCTTCTCCAATTAAGATTAAAGCATCTTTTAAGGTTAACCCTGCATTTAATAAAACATATAATTCTATATACAAACTTTCTTTTTTCTTATTAGAAAAAGAAGCACCAAAAGAAATTTCTTTTTTTAAGATGGTATCAATATCAAAAGAAGATTTCTTTTTATGTTCAGAAGTTATGTTTTTTAATTGAAATGCCATAATTCAACTTACAGTTATTGGTATTAATTATTAAGGTAATAAGACGCATCTTTAGTTTGATGTACAAAAAGTTGTTTGCCTGAAAATTGAGGTGATAATTTAATTTCGATAGCATCTATATGTTGCTCTTTTACTTCAACTCCATCTAAAAGTAGTTTTTTATTAACAACTTCAATTTGAATAGTATCTTTTTGTCTTATAATAAGGTTCTCTAAAAAAAGATAAGTAATACTATCTTTTGAGTTTTTTAAAATTAATTGCTCTTTTTTTTTATCATAAAACGCACTGTATGAATTAAAATCTCTCATAAAAGTTGCTTCAAAAAGTTGAACTTCTTGTTTTTTAGAATAATTGATTTGTATCAAACTTACTTGTTTTCTAACCATATTTAATACTAAAAAACTCATAGAAATAACAATGCTAGACACTACTAACACAACAATCATTTCTGCCAAAGTAAAAGCTTTAAATTTAGTTCTCTTCATTTTTTAAGGCAATAATTCTTTTTGTACTTTTCTTTTTTGAAAGTGAATGAGTAATGGAAAACTCAATGCATTCAATTTCGTTTTGAGTTATTTTTTGAATATCGATTGATAATTCATCTTCTGAATAAGAAATAGGAACTTTTATTTGTTTATTTTTATATTGATAAATTAGTTTTTCAATTTGACTCTCTAAAACTTGCGTATTCTTATGCATAGAACTCATCATAACATTACTTAAAGTAACCAAAGCAATCGCAAAAACAATTAATAAAAGAGTAGTAGCTACAATTACTTCTGTTAACGAAGATGCTTTTAATTTAAGTTTTTTTAGTTCATCCATTTAGCGACTGAATTAGAATCGTTTATTAGTAAACCTGCATATTGTATAGGAATTTCTTTAGAATTAATAACTCCATTATACAAACTGTTAATATAAATTCTTCCAGATTTTTTTACTAAAAAATTATTTGTATACACTGTACCAAAAACAGTCCCTTGTAATTCTAAATTTTTTGAACAATAAACTTCTCCTTTTATAAGAACTGAAGCTTCTATCTGAATTTGAGCTTTATAATTTAAGGTTTTAATTTCAGAATGATATATAACAAATCCTTTTATTTCTGAATTTTCTGCAATAGCAATTGGCACATCATCAATAGGTTTTAATTGTTGATTATTACTATTACTGGTAGAACTTTGATTTTCATCCTCTAACAAAATTAAAGCGGATGGATAATTTAAAGTACAATTAGCTTCAACTTTAATTAATTTATTTGCAAACGCCTGAAAGTTTCCTGTGGTATTTTTTTCAATATTAATTCTTGGAGCCATTATAATCACATCTTCTAAAATTGCAGAAGGTTTTATTGTAATGGCTGTTTTAGATACGATAATAATATTTCCTCTTAAAGAGATGTCTTCTAGCACTATTGAATTTATACTTTCATAAATCAAAGTGTTTTCTGTAAAAGATTGATATAATTTTAATCCTATTTCTAATTCAAAACTTTCCATACCACTACTTTGATAGTTTTTGTAGAAATCTTTTACATATTTAATGTTTTTAATTTTTGGTAATGAACTTGTACTTGCTTTTATTGTTCCGTAAATCAATTCATTTCCATAATAGGATTCTCCTGCAATATTTCCACTTTTTACTCCCCGTTTAGGTAGAGAAGCATCACCTATAATCTTTGTTTTCCCCACCAAAACTAAAGCATTGTTATTATCCTGAAGGAAAAGAGCATCTCTTTTCGAACTTTGGAAGCCTAATAAACCTACTTTTTGAAAAAACTCATTCTTTACTTTAGAATTGACGATTGCCAAATCAAAAATCCCCCAATGCTTTTTAATTAAAGTTGTAACGGTTTCTGTATTATCAGAAAAATTTATAGGAGTTTCTGTATTATAAGTAATTTTTTTTTGCTTAAATATATCAAAACCCATTTGAACATTGTTAATAGCATCTTTTGTAAATTGATATTTAATATTCATTCTTTGTTGTAAATAAACCAAAGAGATAAAAGCAAAAATAATAATGGCTATAACAACTGAAATCACTAGAACATATTGTAGTGCGCCTGCTTTTATTTTTTGGAAGAAATTCATTTCTTACTATTGTTTAACTATCTTTTTGGTCTCCTTATTAAATCTCACTAAGACTGTACTATCAGTTGCTTTTATTAATTTTACACCTTCAAAAAACGCTCCTATTTTTACTATTTCTTGTTTTCTGTTAATTGTTAAAATATACAATTTAGAACCATTTCCTTTAATAATTCCATTGTATTCAACATTTGGAAAAGGGATTATTGATTTTTCAGGAACAATGGATTTCTTTCTGGTAATTTTCTTTTTTGGAAAGCCTCCTAAAAAAGGATCTCGATAGGCTTCTTTTAAAACATAAAAAGACTGTTCTACAACCTGTTTTCTTTTAAAACGGGTTTGTATATCTTGAGAGGCTAATTCAGGTGTCGAGGGATTCAGTCTCATATAAAATTGATACCCTATCATTCCCCAAATAATCAAAACCAAAATTAACAATCCATATGTTTTTTGTTGCTTTGTCATTTTTTATTAAATTAAGAAAGGGTATACTTCTTCAATAGAAGTAATGCCTTCTTTTACTAATTGAATCATATTTGTTTTTAATGTGGCAATATTATTTATTTTTAAATATTGATTGATCTCTAATTGTTTCTCTTTGATATTATGAACTAATTCTTCTGTAATTGGAATAATTTCGTACACCGCTTTCCTGCCTTGATAACCAGTTTGATGACAATTAGGACATCCGACAGCTTCATAATCAGTTTTAAGGTCTTTCAATTCTTTTATAATATCAATATTTATACTGTAAGAGGTTTGCGATCTAGGTCTTTTACAACTGCTACATAGTTTTCTTACCAATCTTTGAGCAACACTAACATTTAAAGTACTTGCAATTAAAAAAGATGGAATGTCCATATCTATTAATCGAGAGACTGTTGCCCAAGCAGAATTTGTATGAATCGTAGATAAAACTAAATGTCCTGTTAAAGAAGCTCTAATTGCCATATTAGCAGTAGCAACATCCCTTATTTCTCCGACCATAATAACATCAGGGTCTTGTCTTAAAAAAGTACGTAATGTACTAGCAAAATCTAACCCTATATTTTGCTTTAATTGTACTTGATTAACCCCTTCTAAAGTATATTCTATTGGATCTTCAATCGTTAAAATATTTGTAGAATCATTATTTAATAATTTCAATGTGGCATACAGAGTCGTCGTTTTTCCAGAACCTGTTGGACCAGAAATTAATACAATTCCATTGGGTTTTTGAACTGCCGTTATATAAGTTTTTAGTTCTTGCTCAGTAAAACCTAAATTATCTAAAGAAACATGAATATTATTTTTTGATAAAATTCTTAACACTAATTTTTCACCATGTAGCGTTGGAAGAGAAGAAACACGAATATCAAAATCTCCACTTTCTGTAGTTAAATTAATTCGACCATCTTGTGGCAATCTTTTTTCAGAAATATCTAAACTTGCCATAATCTTTATTCGGTTGATAATCTTTGGATATTCTTCTAAAGAAATCACATAACGTTCCATCAATTTCCCATCAATTCTTAAGCGTACTCTTGCCTGTTTTTCAAAGATTTCAAAATGAATATCACTACTTCCAATTTCTTTAGCTTCATAAATTACATTCAATAAAAAATCTTCTGAATACATCAGAGATTTTTGCTCTCTATTATTGCTCCTTTTACGATAATTGGTTTCTAAATATTTTTGAATACTATGCTCATTTTCTTTTTTAAGTAAGATATTTTGCCCCAAAACAATGGCAAGCTCTTTGCTTAATTCGTCAATAGATTGCGCATCTGTTTTAAAAACCCATTGATTCTCATTTTTAGCCACAGGAATAATTCGATACTGATAAGCTTGCTCACTTGATATCAACTGAGTGAGTTCTGTAGTAATATCAAACTGTTTTTTATCCATTTATAAAACGTATATATTCAATATTAATAATTTATTAATAATTAGCACAAGTCCTAAAAAAAGACTTTGCAACCCTGCTAAGGGAACTGTTTTATCTTTTAATTTATTTTTTAGTAATAGATAAATAACTAATGAAAAAATCAATGAAAAAACAAAAACGATTAGAAAAGATAAAATAGGAAGACTAACTGCTACTAAAATAAAAAAGAGCAAGTCTCCAAATCCGAATACTTCAAAAATATTTTTTTTAATCTTTATTTTTGCATAAACCCATAGAATCCCAAAAGCCATAATCACAAAGCAATTATTTACTACAATATTAGAGAGAAACACAATCTGAGGCTGATGTAAATAATGAATGAATCCACCTAAAAAAATACCACTAATTAAAATCCATGCAGTAACCTTTCTCTCTTTCATATCTTGATAAAAGATAACACCTAAGTTTAGAATAAATATAATTTCTAGTAATAAATCCATTTATTTAATCATATTTTATCTCTTAATTTTGTTGTTCTAATTTTTGCAAATAAAATTGCCCTGTCAATTCCTCTCTATTTGTTCTATAATTTTTTTTCTTTTCAAAATTAACAGAAACTAATTTCCCTAATTGTTGTTTTTCTAAAAAGTTCGTTAATTTCAATAAGGCATTAAAACCCCCTCTAATTTCAAAAGAATAGGTTAATAAATTAGTATTATTCTTAATAATTTGGTGTGGTTCGTTAAAAGAGATAATTTCAATTGAAGTTTCTTTTTTAAAATTATTTAATTTATTCAATAATAATTGTTGAAAAGAGTTTTCAATAGATAACTCTTTTCGTTTTAGAATCGAATCTAAATACTTATTTTCTTGTTGTAAATTAAAAATTCGTTCACTGGCATTTGACAACAATTCTTTTTCTTTTTTTAATACTTTTAATCTTGCTTTTAAATCAATTGTTTTTTGAATAGAAAAGATATAGGAAATGATAAACAGTAACAAAAAACCAATAATCAAACCTATATTTTTATGTTTATCAGTCATCAGTTGTAATTATAAATTCAAATGTAGAAGTACTTCTTGCTTCTTTCCCTTTTCCATACGTATGGATAGAAATTTTTTTAATCCATTTTTTTTGCTCTAAGAAGGATATCCAATCAGAAAAACCTTCATTTTCTTTTGAAACTCCTTTCACGATTATTTGATTTGGATTAAAGAGTAATTCCTTTTCTTTCTTTTGCACACCTTCTATAGGTTGAAAAAAAACTTGCGATAATAGTGTTGTATTTGGTGTACTACTTCCTAGTTCGTCTATATATTGTGAAAGTTTAGAATTGGACGCTGACTGCACACTTTCTACCAAACGTTTCTTCTGTGTAACTTCTTCCTGTAATTTATTTAGTTGACTTTTATAAGACTCCCTCAACTGTAATTCTCCAGTAAAGTCATTAACTTTATCTCTATAAGAACTAAAAAAGAAAAAATTCCCTAACAATAGTATTAATAAAAAGCCCAACCCAACTTTTAATCCAACATCAAAAAAACGTTTATGAAAATACTTTTGTTTTAATTCTTTAGAAATAACACTAGATGCATTCTTTATATAATAAGAAATGATTCCAGCTAACGGTAGTATTTCGATATTAGAAACTTCTAAGTCGTTAATTAAATAATTTTCATTAGAAGTATTTATCTTTTTAATATCACTAATAGAATTGTTATCAAATTCAATTTGAGCATTGGAAGAAAATAGTTTTTTATTTTCTATAAAAGGTTGTAAATTCTGTATTACTAAATTCCCTAAAGAAAAATCAATTACTGAAATTCCTTTTTGAGAATAATAATTTAAAAGATGATCGATACTATCTCTTCTGGCAATACAAACAAATGAATAATTAGTATTTTGATATACTTGATAATAAAAATCTGATAATGAAATATTAGGAAAAGCGTTTCTAATCAATATTTTTTCATCACTATTAGTACTTAATATTTTTTTTGACAATACTTTTTCATCATTTAATACTAAAAAAAGGTGTTTTTGTCCTTTAAGAAATTCAATTCCATTTTCTAAATTTTTAGTTATATTTTTTTGAGTGACAACAAACTCTTTGTTTTTTTGAGTTAATTGAAGGATTGAAAAAAAACCATTTTCTGCATGCTCAATAGCTGCATAATTTTTGCCATATTTAATAGACTGATGAATCATTAATTAATGATTGTTGATTTGATTAAAACCGATAATTTACTTTTTGAAGCTGTTCTAGTGCGTTTACTAAAAAACCATTTAATAATGGGAACTTTTGACAGAAAAGGAACACCTGAACCAGAATTATTTCTAGAAGTTTCTTCGATGCCTCCTAAAATAACAATATCTTTGTCTTTTACTCTTATGGTAGATGTAAATTCTCTCGAATCCATTCCTGGAGGAGCCTCTGTATCTATTCGCTCTCCATTAAAGCTAGATTGTAAAACATTTATACTTAATGTAATATTTCCATCACCAGAAACCAATGGTCTTATCCCAATAGATAAATCGGCATCAATAGGATAATAGTTCTTTACATCTGTGATTACTGGGTTTTGTGTGCCTATTGTATTTGTTTGCGTAACAGCATAATAAGAACGTTCTCCTCTTGATAGTGTTGCCTGATGACCATTTAAAGTGGATAATTTTGGAGTAGATCTAATTTTTAGATGTCCATTTGTTTCCAAGGCTTGAATTCTTGCATAAAAATTAGGAACTACTTTTCCAATATTTACGGATCCAAAACCATTAAACCCCCCTATAATTTTATTTATACTATTAGCTCCTAAAGTTAAATCTACTCCAGAAAAAATAGTACCACTATCTGTTGTAGGTACATCACCAATCCCTAAGTCCAAACCTGTAGAAACGGAACTAGAATTGGATACCTCAATAATCATTACTTCAATTAAAATTACTGGTACTGGTTTATCGATTGTTTGTAAAAAACGTTTAAAAGCCTCAATTTTTTGTGCATTCCCATTAACTAAAAAAGCATTCTGCTCCACATCAGTAGTTATTTGTAATCCTTCTGTGATTTTTTTTGGAATTAAATCTATAATTGCATCTGATTGATTTGAGTAATCTTGAAATGCACTTCTATTACCCACATTTGAGTTTAAATTTGAATTTAGATTGGTACTTGTATTTAAACTACTATAACTCCCATAATTTTGATTAACACTATTACTACTATTGCCATAACTTTGATTAGAATTAAAACTTGAATTTTGATTGCTTTGAACTGAAGAGTTCATTATTTCAATAGAGCGATGTAGTAGCGGAATCGTCACTGAACTGGTTAATGATGGTTGTTTTCCTTCTCCAAAATAATAAATATTATTTGTCTTTTTATAACTAAAATTGGTGTTTTCCAAAACCTTAGTTAATAAATTATCATAAGTAATATTAGTTGCTTTTACAGTTGTATTGCCTGCCCCAGTAAGTAAACTACTTGTATACATGTTAATATTTAAATCATAACCAATATCTTTAATGATAGATGCTATTTCAATATTCTTAAAATCTACATCTATTATTTGCTTTATTGTATCTTGAACCTTAAAGTAAAAATTTGAATTTTTATATCTTGCTGGTTTCTGTCTTCGAGTATCTGTAATACCTTTTTGATTTGGAGAATTAGCACTTTCAAATAAATAATAATTATCCTTTGTTTTTGTAACTAATAAGTTATTTGCAAGAGCAATTTTATCAATGGCACTTTCAAAAGGCTTATCTTTAATATAAGATGTTAATTTTTGATTTCCAATATCATCAAGAGAGAAAACTAAGTTTTTTCCTGTAACATTTGTAATTTCTTTAAAAGCTACAAATAGTGTGTCATTTTGTAAATCGACTGAAAATAGATCTTTTTCACTACTATATTTAGCTTTAATATCTCTCGCTTTAAAAGGTTTGATATATCGTTTTATACTTAAAATTGATCCTAAAAGATCAATAGTTAATTGATACTCATTACATAAATACAATAACACGTTCTTAACTGAGGCATTTGAAAAATCTTGGGAAATTTTTATCTTGTTTAAAGTTGCATCAATACTCACATTAATTTTATGTTCTGAAGCAATAGCTCTTATAAATACAGGTAATTCTGTGTCACTCAAGCTAAAATCAACTTTTTCATTTAAACCTGAAATATCAATAGATAAACTATCTAAACTTTTTTCTATTTTATTGATCCTAAGAGATTGTTTTTGAGAATACCCTATTTGAAAAAAAAACAAATAAAATAGTAAACAAGGAAAGATTTTTTTAATCACAATTTTTTTATTTTAATTAACTTTAAAAACACCTAGACTATAATCGGTATTATAGCCAGAATTTAAAGCACTCACACGCCATTCATAATCTCCAACCTCTAATTCTTTTGATATGAAAGTTACATCTGTAATTGAATCTAGAAAAATTTGACTAGCGGTAGCGAAACTAGGTTTTGCTATCTGAATTTCATAAGATGTAGCCTCTTGCACATCTTCCCAATTAAATTGAACCGTTCCATTAGTTACTTCAGTATTATTTAATGGTGCTAGTAAAACAACATTTTCATTAGATAAATCTTCAACAAATATAGCTTCGCAACTCCACAAAAAAACGATGGAACAAATCACAAGTATTTTTTTTTTCATTTTCTAAAACTTATTTTTAAAAGTTAAATGTAAGAATTTATTGTTATTTTTAATACTTTTAACAACGTATATTCCAACCGTTATAATACATATGAAAATTCGAAATCTTTTTTCTAAAAAAATACCCGCTTTTAATATGCAAGAGTTACTTGTTGTTTTGGTTATTATAGGAATTTTAATTTTAATAGCTATTCCCAATTTAATGCCAATTATTTCAAAGACAAAAGCCTTGGAAGCACAGAATCACTTGGTTCTTTTACATAATCTACAACGCAACCATTTTTTTATGTATTCTAAATATTCAAATGAATTAGATAATATTGACTTTTTAGCTGAAAAAACGGTGAAAAATGGTGGTCCTGCAAATTATGAATATCAAATTATAGAAGCAACAAATAACTCTTTTAAAGCAAAAGCAATAGCTGTTACTGATTTTGATGGAGATGGTATTTTTAATATTTGGGAAATTGACCAAGATAAAAACTTAAAAGAATTGGTTAAGGACTGAAGAATTTTTAAGGTAAAATAGGGGGTGATATTGCATGAAATTAAATGAATTTAGTTATAGTCGTCCTTAAAAAGCAAATATATTGGTAAAATTTACTATGGAATTACCTTTAAAAATATTAACTATTAAATAATGAATCGTTTTAGCCTTGGCTCTTTATTGACTTTTAAGGTTTTAATATGATTTTATTTTGATCTAATTATACTTTTATATCTATTGTAAATTATTATGAAGTTAACCTTGGTTCGTTTTTTTAAAATCAGTTATATTTTATTAGATTTTAAAATACCTGAATCGGAGATTCACCACTATGATGAATGGTCTGCTGTTACACTACCCAATAAAGCTGATGATAGAATTATCATTCACAATCACTCACATTCACCAGAAAGGTAACAAAGTAATTTAATGCATGAATTCTCTCATATTATTTGTGTACATAAAATGAGGGAAACAGAATTTCAATTTGATTTTTTGTTAATGCGTGACTTTGGTGAGGAACAAGAGGATGAAGCGAACTGTTTAGGTGGTTGCCTACAACTGCCTAAAGAATCTCTTTTATGGGCTTTAAAAAAAGGAATGAATAAATCTGATATTTCTAACTATTATGGAGCAAGTGTTCCAATGGTCACTAAAAGAATTAATGAAACAGGTGTTATGAGGCAACTTTCATATATGAAAAAGTAAAGTTTCATGATATAATCTGTTTAAGAAAATTAGAGTATACAATAAATACTGCCACCTAATTTGCCACCCAAAAATTAAAAAACCCTTTAAAAACGTAGTTTTTAAAGGGTTTTTGTACTCAAGGTGAAAGTTTTTCTACTAAAAATGAAGTTTACCTTTTGGAAGAGTATTTTGATAAAGTGATGCTTCAATTAAAAGAAAAATTTGATTTACTTGAAGTTGAAGACCTTCATAGGGAAGTTATTAGGCTTGAAATACTGAAAGATAAATATCATTTAAATTTTTTAGATTCTTCAATTAAAAAGATAGAAAAATTAATAGAAAGATTAAGTCCACATTCTGATAATGTTAAAGAGAAAAAAGAGCAATTCAAACTAAATATTAGTCCTCAAAAATTAAGTAAGTTATTTGTACTTTTTTTTGAAAACAACGATACACAAATCAATGAAGAAAAAATTAAAAGAATTAATCAATTTATTTCTAATTGTTTTCAGTTTGATATCAAATATTCTGCAATTACAAATACACATAAAACGGTGTCAAAGTCAATAGATTTCTTAAATAAGAAAAAATTTAAACCATTTATAGCGGTATTGCTTCTTTTTATAAAACTAGAATATATTGAAGAAAAAAATGCTTCCAAGATTAAAGATATTTTAGTCTCAGATTTAAAAGAATTAAATGTAGGTTACATTGGTTTAAGTGGTAATTTAAGAAAGGTTATATCTCAAGACCTTAATCAGTTGTCAATAAATAAACTTATAGAGTTAGCAAACTTTAAATCGTTTACAGAAATAACATCAATTGTAAGGTGTTGATATAACGCATTTTATTGTTGAAAAAGTTGACAGAGTAATTTGTCAACTTTTTTTTTAGTCAATATTAAGCCAACTTGCACCCATCGAAAGTTAATTTAAACACAAACAAATTAAGATGGCAAACGTATTATTCTACACACACAGTAAAGACGATTTAGTAAGAGCAGTAAGACTTGTAATAAACGAGATAAGGCAAACAGAATTAGTAGATTCTTCAATACCTATTGATGATGAAAAGCTTTCTCAAAAAGCCGCTTCATCGCTTCTTGGTATTAGTGTTACCACAATTATTGATTGGCGAAAATCTGGAAAAATCCCTAGAGACGCATATATGCGTATCGGGAGACCTATTTTTTATTCAAAAAAGAAACTACTTGAATATGCTAGAAATAATAGGGATTTAGTTAAAAGTGTCTAATAATGGAATCTAAAGAGCCCTCTTATTACGCTATTTTACCTGCACCTGTTAGGTATGATAAAAGACTAACTCCAAATGCAAAAATTTTATTTGCAGAGATAACTTCATTAACGAATCAACTTGGTTTTTGTTATGCTACAAATAGATACTTTGAAAACTTGTACAAAGTATCTACGCAGTCAATTAATTTTTGGCTTAAACAATTAGAAGAATTCGGATATATAAAAAGGCATTTATACAGGGATAAGGGTACTAAAGAAATCTTGAATAGGTATATAACAATATTTGATAAGCCTATACAAGTAAACTTTAATAGGCCTATACAAGATATCTTTAAGGATAATAATAAACTATTAAATAATAAACCTAATAATTATTTAAAGAAGAATGTAAAATTAAATCCAAGAAAATTATGAGCAGTTTAGGTCAGCGATTAAAAATAAAAATAGGAATGGAATCTGAAAAAGAAAGAAAAAAAAGAATTTCGCTCGAAAAAAAAGAAAGAGAAAAGCACAGAGATTACAATAAAAAAGTTAGAAATCCGATAATTAAAACAGACAAGAAAATGACTACAGAAGAATTTAAAGCAATTTTATTTAAAGAAGCTACTGCGTATTTTTTAAAAATGAATAGGCGATTTATTATAGATGATGATAATAAGATGTTTTTGAAATTGATATCCTTATACTTTACTGATAATATTGATTTTGAAAAAGAAACTAATGGAGAATTGAGGAAAGGTTTATTAGTTTATGGTGATTGTGGTTCGGGAAAGTCTTCAATTTTCGATATTATTCAAAACATCAGCTTAAAATATAATTTAAAGCCCTTGTGGTTTAAAAATGTGTCTGTTCACGATGTAATTACAGAATACAATATAAATGGAGAGGAGGTGGTTAAACGACTTGTTACGGGGAATATTCATTTTGATGATTTAGGTACAGAAAAAATAGCAAATTCTTGGGGAGTTCGTGAAAAGCTAATGGGAAGAATTTTAGAGATAAGGTATAATAATTTCAAGAAATATGGCATTAAAACTTTTGTAACTACAAACTTATCTATAGAAGAAATAAAAAAATATTACGGAGTAAGAGTTGCAGATAGATTATATGAAATGTTTAATTTTATTGAATTAAGGGGGGAGTCCAGACGATTTTGATTATTGTTTAGTTATTTAAGCTTGTTTTCTTGTTCATTTGTATTTTTATACTTTTCTATAATTATGTTTTTGTGGTTTTATATAATTGGGTGAAAATGATTTTATACACTTATATATATATGTTTTTATACTTTTCTATAATTGTGTTTTTGTAGTTTTATATAATTTGGTGAAAATTATTTTTATCGATTTATATTATTGGGGTAATTTAGAAGAATCCCTAAATTATTTATAATATAAAAAATTCCGTTTATTTTTTTGCTTTTTATGAATTTAAAATTTAATTTTTATAATCATTATTGCGTTGTATATTTTATCAGAGGTTTTAAAAAGAAGAGAGCAAGATGTATCTTTATGCACATGAATTTTAACAAATTCAGTTACATAAAAATATATTGCCTATAAAAATAGGAGTTGATTTGCTACGGAACTTGCAATTCTAAAAAGTCTAAAAATGGAAAAAATAGTGTATATTTTCTTTTATTTAATAAAGTAAAATAGGTCTGTAAGGAAAAAAAATAACTAAAATTTTATCATATAGTCGGGTAATGAGTTAACCTGGTTGTAGAAAATTTGCTGATATTGATAATCTAATAGATAAGAAATTGAACCAATTTAAAAATTAATAGAGAATAATTTAAGAGGTTTTTAAAGCAAATTGATGTTTTTAAAATAGAATGTTCTAAATAAAATTCTTTGATTAGAACAACAGAACATAATGTGTCGCCTGCCGCTAGGGCTCATTTTAAAAACAATCTGATTTTTTAATCATTACTATGAAGAGAAAATCAAATCATTTTTAAAACGGAAAAACTACAAGAGTAAGTTTTAGAAGTAAAAATTGCTATAACTTTATGTAAAGAGACATTTATACTTTTATATAAATATACAATGCCTGTTCTATCGGTGCTAAGTCTTATTTTTAAAAACAATTTGCTTTTTTAAGAAATAGTAAAGTAAGACTTAAGTGTTATTAAATTCAAATTTAACCAGTCTACATAAACCAATATTAGAACGATTAAATAGTTTTTTATAATTTTATATTAGTGTAATCTCTGGATTTTAAAAAGATACTACAAGCAAAATAATTTCTTCTATTCTAATTTTATATTTAAAATCTAAATTTAGCAAATTTATGTCCCAAATATTTACTAAATTTGGGACATAAATAATTAAGCAATGACGCAATCAGTTCAAGCTAGAATTGAAAATAAAATAAAATCAATGAAAAGAGGGAGTATTCTGTTTCCTTCTAACTTTGATGCTATTGGAAATGTGGAAGTTGTAAAAAAATCGCTATTAAGACTAACTAATAAAGAGTTTCTAATAAGATTAGCTCATGGAATATATTTATACCCAAAGCAAGACAAACTATTGGGTGTATTATATCCTTCAATAGAAGAAATTGCTAATGCAATTGCAGATAGAGATAAAGCACGAATTATTCCTACAGGGATGACAGCACTAAATAAATTAGGACTATCAACTCAAGTTCCTATGAATATTGTTTTTTTAACTGATGGAGCTTCTCGTAGTGTTGTTGTTGGAAAAAGAACCATTAAATTTAAAAGAACTACACCCAAAAACTTATCAGTAAAAGGAAAATTAACAGGTTTAATTATACAAGCCTTAAAAGAGATAGGAAAAGATAACGCTACGGATGAACAATTAGAGAAAATTCATAATCACCTTAAGTTAGAAGAAAAAGAAATTATAGATCATGATGCTAAATTAGCTCCAGCTTGGATATCAAAAATTATAAAGAATAGAAAACAATGAAAAACTTTATAAAACTTAGTGAAAAAGATAAAATAAATATCTTTAATCAAACAAGTGAGCGTTCTGGTTTGCCATCTTCTGCGGTCGAAAAAGATTGGTGGGTTACTTTGTCATTGAATATTATTTTCTCGTTACCTTATGCTAATCAAATAGTTTTTAAAGGCGGTACTTCACTTAGTAAAGCTTGGAATTTAATAGAGCGTTTTTCAGAAGATATTGATTTAGTCATAGATAGAAAACATCTTGGTTTCGAAGGGGAATTGAGTAAAACACAAGTTAAGAAACTAAGAAAGGCTTCTTTTTCCTTTATTGGGAAAGATTTTTATACTGGTATAAATAGCGAACTAATAAAATTAGGGGTAACTGATTACGAATTAGTAGTTCAAGAAACAAAAAATACAGATACAGACCCATTGATTATTGAATTACGTTACAAATCTTTAACGGAAGAATCTGATTATTTAAAACCAAGAGTTTTAATAGAAGTTGGTGCAAGGTCTTTAATGGAACCTGTAGATGAAAAAGCAATTATTTCAATAGTTTCAAGTGAGTTTAGCCAACTTCCATTTGCGGAAAAAGAAATTGTAATTCCTGTAGTATCTCCTAAACGAACCTTCTTAGAAAAAATATTCTTATTGCATGAAGAGTTTCAAAAAGAAACCAAATTCATACGAGTAGAAAGAATGAGTCGGCATTTGTATGATTTAGAAAAGTTAATGGATACTACTCATGGTGTAGAAGCTTTAAAAGATTCTGATTTATACAATATAATTGTAGCCCATAGAAAGAATTTTAATGCAATAAGAGGTATTGATTATGGAAATCATATTTCGCTTGAAATAAACATTATTCCTCCAAAAGAAACTATTAAAGAATGGGAAAAAGATTATAAAACCATGCAAGAAAGTATGTTTTATGGAGATACCATTAGTTTTGATAAACTAATAGAACAAATTACAGAGTTGAATACTAGAATTAAAACAATGTAATGATGGAAGCTTTATTAAGAACAGGAGGAAAAGTAATATACAATCAAAAAAAAGCTTTTAACTGGCTTAAAAACGAATTGATAAACAAGATATAATACATATTAAAAATTGCTTAATCATTTAACCTTAAATTAAGGTTATCAAATTAAAGCTACTTTTTTCAGGGATTTAAAATTCCCACCAACTAATTGAAATTAAAAGAAAACGATTGTGAAATATTTAAAATTATAGTCTAGAAGTTCTAAACTAAAATTCTAAAGAACTAAATTTGTTTTTCGAGATAAAAATATATGATAACACTTGGAGAATACTTATCTAAAAAGTCGACAAGTAAAGCTGGAATTTTCAAAAATATAGGAATTACAAAACCAGAATAAGTGTGCTAATCTAGAGTCGATTAACTTAACTTCTAGTTTTATTTACTAGTTTTAGATGTTGGTTCAAGGAAAATATTTAAGAGATTTTTAGTGAAGAAAAACTTAAAAACTAATATAGAGTGAATAAATTAAGTAGTGCTTTTTACTATGAAGAATTGCCATCTTTTAAATCTGAAGAAATTGGGAGATTATACTCGGATAGAGTTTCTAAAGAACAGAAGAAGATTTTAGGTCAATTTTTTACATCAGCTAAAGTCGCAAGATTTATGGTAAGCCTATTAGATGTAGGTTTTGATAAAAAAACTATTAAAATTTTAGATCCTGGCTGCGGTTTACTATCCCTAACGTGCGCTTTAATTGAGAGAATAATTAACGAAAATACAAAAATAAAGAAAATAGAAGTAGATGCATTTGATACAGATGCAGATATTGAGTCTTTAGTATATGATATAATCAAATTATTGGTAGATTATGGACAAAAAAGAGGTGTTAAGGTTATTGTAAACTATTCATGCTCTGATTTTTTGATTTCTAACAAAGGATATTTTAACAAAGAATTTAACGAGCCAGTATATGATTGTATAATTTCTAATCCTCCTTATTTTAAATTAAAAAAGGAAGATGAAAGAGTTTCTATATTTGATACTGACCTACAGGGACAACAAAACATTTACAGTCTTTTTCTCATGGGAGCCTCTAAACTCTTAAAAAGAAGAGGTCAATTAGTTTTTATAGTTCCAAGAAGTTTTACTTCGGGTTTATATTTCCAAAGTTTTCAAAACTCATTTTTAAAAGAAATTGAAATTCAATATTTTCATTTATTCAATTCGAGAACAGATGGATTTAAAAGAGATAAAGTACTGCAAGAAAATATTATTTTGAAAGCGATTCCAAGGAATAAAAAGAAGCTTTCAAAAGTAAAAATTTCTTATTCACAAGGGGTTAATGATTTAGGATTATCAAAAGGTAAAGAATTTTCTCATAATGAGCTTTTTAAAAAAATCGGAAAACTCAATATAATACACTTACCAGTTAATGAGCTTGAAGAAAAGGCAATGAATTTATTTTCTCTTTGGACTAATAATTTAGGGTCATTTGGTATGAAAGTTTCAACGGGTCCAGTTGTACCACATAGGTGCAAAGAACAACTTGAACACAAAAAACCTAAAAACTCGAATTATGTACCATTAATTTGGATGCACAACTGTTTTAAAATGAAGTTAGAATGGCCAAAGAAAAAAGTATCTAAAGAAGCTTGGATTCAAAATGGAAATCTTTCAAACTCTAAAACGATAGAAAGTAAGAACTATATCTTTTTAAGAAGATTTAGTTCTAAAGATGACAAATCGAAACTTGTTGCAACTCCTCACGTAAAAGATAGCTTGAAATACAAAATGATAGGTATTGAGAATCATCTTAATTACCTTTACAAATCAGATGGAGAGCTCGAGCTTGAGGAAGTATATGGTTTATCAGTTTTATATAATAGTTCGATTTTTGATGCCTATTTCAGGTCATTAAGCGGGAATACTCAAGTTAATGCAACAGAATTAAATGCAATACCTTTGCCAAGTTTACAAATTATAAAAGATATTGGTTTTCAATATATTTCTTTAAAAACGAAGAATATTAAGGAGATTGATATTATCGTCAACAAAACGTTTAAAATATTTTAATAATATTTAATGGAAAAAATAAAACAAGCACAAGAAATACTAAAAGATTTAGGACTTCCTGAAAGTCAACAAAATAAAGTGTCAGCATTAACCTTTTTAGCTTTATGCAATATTCATCCAAATGATGATTGGAGTAAAGCGAAGAGACAAAGTTTGACATTATCTAAAGGTATAATGGATTTTGCTAATGATGTTTATACTCAAGATTATAAACAGAATACAAGAGAGTCATTTAGAAAGTCAGCAATTAATCCATTTCTTAACTTTCAAATTATTGATTTAAATCCTGATAATCCGAATCTTTCTCCTCAAAGCTCTAAAACTCATTATGCAATTAAAGAATTAGTTATTGATACTCTAAAATTTTATAATACGAATAATTGGGTTACAGCATTGGATAACTTTAAAAAACTCCAATTCAAAGAAAATATTGAAGAGACAGCCTTGATAAAACGAGTGGTAATTAGTAATTATAAGTCTGTTGAGCATTTAGATATTGAATTGGGTAGAGTAAATGTATTTATTGGTGCCAATGGTTCTGGGAAATCTAACATTCTTGAAGCTATTGCAATGATTGGAGCCTCAAAAGGGAATGATTTAGATATTGATGGTTTAATGAATAGGGGGGTTAGGATAGCTAATCCCAGATTAACTTTAAGTTCCTTTTTAGGTAAGCAAACAAATAAAGAAATTAAAGTTTCTGCTTTATTTGAAGATAAAGATAATAGCATTGAAGTTAAATCCGTTTTTAAAAGTTCTAACATAGATGATTTGTATTCTGAATGGATTGACAAAGAAAATATATCTAAAAGAAATATATCTTTAGCAAAAATTTTTACTGAAATTTATAATAAGAATAATGATTTATCTGATAAAGAAATAATTGATAAATTTAATAGTATAGTAAACCAAGAAAAATTTCAGACTGAAAACAAATACAGTAAAATTTTATCTGATTTTGCTATTTTCAATTTATCTACCCAAACATTACGAGGTCTAAATACAAGTAGCCGTAAAATACCTTTAGGTATTAATGGTGAGGGTTTAGATGTTTTAATTAGTAATTTTAATAATTATGAAAACTCCAAACTTTTAAAGTGTAAATTATTCTTCAACTGGTTAGATAAAATAGTATTTGATAAACAGGACGAGCTTAAATTAAGTGGCTATAAACTTGGGAAAAGTAATTCAACATTATATTTTCATGATAAATTTATGCAGAAGAAAAATAATCTATTTTCAGCAGAAAATGCAAACGAAGGTATACTGCATGTTATATTTTATCTTTCCCTATTCATAAGTAATAAAACACCAGATTTTTTTGCTATTGACAATGTTGAAACTGCCTTAAATCCTTATTTATGCAGAACTTTAATTAAAGAATTGGTTACATTATCTAAAGAAAGAGGTAAACAAGTGTTGATCACAACACATAATCCAGCAATATTAGATGGTTTGAATTTGCATGATGATTCTCAAAGATTATTTGAGGTTTTTAGGACTGACGAAGGTATGACTAAAGTGAATAGAATTAAATTTAAAAAAGGTGTAGAATCAAAACCCTATAAACTATCACAAATGTGGACAGAAGGTTTAATAGGAGCAATTCCTCAAGGTTTTTAAAATATGAAGATAGGTATAATATGCGAGGGTCATACTGATAGAGCAGTCATTCAAAATATATTGAAAGGTTTAAAAGGCATAGATTCATCAGAGATTGCGGCGTTGAGACCAGATCTGAGTGTTGATGAAACTGATAGATCTCAAATGAGTGAAGATAATTTTAGTAATTGGAGTTTAGTTAAGTCTGAATGCGAAAATCAAGAAAAAATTGATCGCTTTTTAAGCATTGAGGGTAATGACTTTGTAGTTATACAAATTGACGCTGATATGTCAGATGAATATGGAGTTCCAAAGCCTATAAAAGATGCAAATTACTCTGATAAAATGAGAAATTCCATTATAATAAAGATTGATGAATGGTTAGATAATAATTATAAAGATCATATATTATATGCTATTGCATTAGAAGAGACAGAGGCATGGATTTTAACTATTTATGATACTAAAGATTCTACAAAGAGCGCAGATCCTAAAGCTAAATTGAAGCGAACATTATCCAAAATGAGTATTTCCTATTCTCAAACTCATTCAGGTTTTTCTGATATCTCAAAAAAATTCTCAAAAGAAAAAAACTTTACTAAAGGTAAATTTAGAGACTATAATAAGAGTTTAGATGAATTTTGTAAAGAAATAGAGCAAAAAATAATAGTTTAGAAATACAAAGCTTAATAATAGGTAGCCCTATAAGTAGCCCCAAAAATTAAAAAACCCTTTAAAAACAATGTTTTTAAAGGGTTTATAGTACTCAAGGTGGGAATCGAACCCACACTCTCGAAAGAACTGGATTTTGAATCCAGCGCGTCTACCAATTCCGCCACTTGAGCATAAAATTTATTCGGATTGCAAATGTATTAAAATATTTTATTTTAAACTGAAAAAATAAATGCGAAACTCAATAAATAATTTCTACTTTTGCCCTTCACAACAACATAACAAAAAAAAACAATTAAATGCCTACAAATCAGCTTGCACCAAAACTATTTGCTTGTAGACAAAGCACAGTTTTGGCAGAAAAAATTGCAAAAGAATATAATACTACACTAGGAAAAGTGAAAACAACATACTTTAGCGATGGAGAATTTCAACCAGCTTTTGAAGAATCTGTTCGTGGAAGAAGAGTTTTTATTATCGGTTCTACATTTCCTAATTCTGATAATTTAATGGAAATGTTATTGATGTTAGATGCAGCTAAAAGAGCATCTGCAAGACATATTACAGCGGTTATGCCTTATTTTGGTTGGGCAAGACAAGATAGAAAAGATAAACCAAGAGTTGCTATTGGTGCAAAGTTGGTAGCAAATTTATTACAAACTGCTGGTGCAACAAGAATTATGACTATGGATTTACATGCAGATCAAATTCAAGGGTTTTTCGAAAAACCAGTAGATCATTTGTTTGCATCAACTATTTTTATGCCTTATATAAAAAGTCTTAAGTTAAATGATTTAACAATTGCTTCTCCTGATATGGGAGGTTCTAAAAGAGCATATGCATATTCTAAACACTTACATTCTGATGTTGTAATTTGTTATAAGCAACGTAAAAAAGCCAATGTAATTGGGCATATGGAGGTTATTGGAGATGTAGAAGGAAAAAATATCATTTTAGTAGATGATATGATTGATACAGGAGGAACTTTAGCTCATGCAGCAAATTTAATGAAAGAAAGAGGAGCATTAAGTGTAAGAGCTATATGTACACACCCAATACTTTCTGGAGGAGCTTATGAGAAAATAGAAGAGTCTGCATTAACAGAATTAATTGTTTCTGACACAATTCCGTTAAAAAAGAAGACGTCTAAAATAAAAGTTGTATCTTGCGCGCCATTATTTGCGGATGTTATGCACAAAGTGCAAGATAACACTTCAATTAGTGACAAATTTTTAATGTAAATACTTAATAAAGAAAGTAATGAAATCAATTTCAATTAAAGGATCAAAAAGAGAAAGCGTAGGTAAAGTAGCAACTAAGGCCTTACGTAATGCTGGTATGGTTCCTTGCGTTATATACGGAGGAGATAAACCAGTTCATTTTTCTTCAGAAGAAAAAGCGTTCAAAAGTTTAGTATACACTCCAAATGTATATACTGCATCTATTGACGTTGACGGAGAAAAAATAGCTGCAATTTTGCAAGACATTCAATTTCACCCAGTATCTGACAAAATCTTACACGTAGATTTTTATCAGTTATTTGATGATAAAGAAATTACAATGAACATTCCTCTTCGTTTAGTAGGAAAGTCTAAAGGTGTTGCAATTGGTGGTGCTTTACGTCAAAATTTACGTAAAATAAAAGTAAAAGCTTTACCAGCAAACTTACCAGATTTTATAGAAGCAGATATTACTGAGTTACAAATTGGTAATAAATTATACATCAGTTCTTTAAAGAATGATGATTATGCTATAATGCACCCAGATAATACTGTGGTTGCACAAGTAAGAATGTCTCGTAATGCAAGTAAAGCAGCAGTAGAAGAAACTGAAGAATAAACCTTTTCGGTAATCAAAAATTAAAAAAAGCGTTACAAACTAGTTTGTAACGCTTTTTTATTTTTCTATTAATTTATTTAATGGAGTTTTTAGAACTAATAATGAGTTTTTGTATTATAGAATTCTTCTTATTTTTGAAGAATGAATTTAAAAAGCTTTTTTTTTAAAGTGTTTGGTGTAAAAGTTGAAAGTAAAGAAGAATTAATGAAGAAATTTTTAATTGTTGGTTTAGGTAATATAGGAGATAAATATACCAATACGCGTCATAATATTGGTTTTAAAATTGTTGATGAACTTGCAGAAGAACACAATGTTACTTTTACAACAGAAAAATTAGGAGATGTAGCTACATTTCGTTTTAAAGGAAGAACTTTTATTTTATTAAAGCCAAGTACGTTTATGAATTTAAGCGGAAAAGCAGTTAAATATTGGATGGAAAAAGAAAAAATAGGTATTGATAATTTATTAGTTATTACTGATGATTTAAACATCGATTTTGGAACCATTAGAATTAAAGCAAAAGGAAGTGATGGTGGGCATAACGGATTAAAAGACATTCAAGAAAAACTTGGAGGAAATAAATACCCAAGATTCCGTTTTGGAGTTGGTGGCAATTATAGCAGAGGTAAACAAGTAGATTTTGTTCTTGGTGATTGGAATAAAGAAGAAACTAGTCTTTTAATAGAGCGTTTACCAACTTCAGCTAAAGCTGTAATTTCTTTTGGTACAGCAGGTTTAGCTAATACAATGAATACATTTAACGGTAAGTAAACATTAGGCTCAGTTTATTTTAATACTTTTAAAAAAAGTGTTTTTATGAAAAAACTGATACTATTAGTAATTATTTCAACAACATTATCAAGTTGTTTTTATTTTAATGGAGAGTCTGAAGGAATTGGTGGCGATCCTTTTTATTCCAACTATGATCCTGTAGTTTTATCAAGAAATGAGTTCGAAAATTCAATTGAAATTTTAGAACCAATGCCTGTTATAGAATCATCTAAAATATATATTATTAACGATTATATATTTATAAATGACAAAAGAACGGGCTTTCATATTTTTGATAATACAGATTCATCAAATCCTATCAAGAAAAAATTTTTAAAAATTCCTGGAGCCACTGATATTGCTATTAGAAATAATACTTTATATATAAACCAAGCCACAGACTTAGTTGTTTTAACGATGGATTTTACCGCGTTAGAAATCAATTTAAATAAAAGGCTTAAAGATGTTTTTCCTGTACTAACGTCTCCAGAAGGAGAAGGTTATTATGAAGGAGATGAGGTGGTTGTTAATTGGATTTTAAAATAGAGGTTATGAAAAAGAAATTATCTATCATTTTATTTTCGGTTTTATTTATCTTTTCTTGCAGTCAAGATTCTAATGACACAACAAGCTCTGATATTTCTGTAGACGGACAAGGAGGTTCTTTAGCTACATTTGCTTTAAAAGGAGATTATTTATATACAGTAGATTTTTATA
Organism: Polaribacter sp. Asnod1-A03; assembly: GCF_045063585.1. Lineage (NCBI taxonomy): Bacteria > Pseudomonadati > Bacteroidota > Flavobacteriia > Flavobacteriales > Flavobacteriaceae > Polaribacter > Polaribacter sp. Asnod1-A03. The sequence goes on from NZ_JBEFOE010000009.1 coordinate 3,485,405, forward strand.
ATTTATCAGTATTTAATATTCAAGATGAAACAAATCCTATAAAAGTAAATACTGTAAATGTTGGTTTTAATATAGAAACTTTATTCAGTTTTAAAGACTATCTGTTTATAGGGTCTCAAGATGCCATGTATATTTATGATGTTTCTAATGCAGAGTTACCAAACAAATTATCTCAATCTAATCATTTTAGAGCTTGTGATCCTGTAGTAGCTAATGATGTAAATGCTTTTGTTACTTTACACTCTAATGCGAGTTGTGGAGGAGTTGTAAACGAACTAAAAACTTATAATATAGAAGATATAGAAAACCCAATATTGTTAAATACAAGAGGTTTAACAGAGCCTAAGGGATTGAGTTTGTATGGAGATAATTATCTTTTGGTATGTGATGACACTGTAAAAATATTTGATATTACTAACCCAGATGATTCTATATATCTTAATGAAATTAATACAGTAAATGCTACAGATATTATTATAAGAGACAATAATGCCTTTATAATTTCTGATTACTCAATTGATCAATATCTATTAGATTATAATAATATAACTAACTTTACTAAAATTAGCACTTTTACCTTCTAAAAGAGAAAGTTTTATAGAATTTTAAATTATAATATTATTTTCTAATAAGCGTAATATCATAATTTAAAATAATTGTATTAACTCCATCAGTTTCCTCTGTATCTCTTGAAAAACTTAAGCTGGTTTCATTAAAACTGTATACTTCTACATTTCCATCTATTAAACCATTTGTACTTATAGAAGTAAAAGAAATAGTATTATCTACTGTGTTAATGGTGTAGTTACCAGAATCATTCAATTCAATAATTTCTATATTTTCTACAGGATCTCCAGTTACAGGTGTAATTGTAGATACAAGTCTATAAAGGCCTGTAGCATTATAGGTGCCATCTATATTAAAAGTACAATCTATCTGAAAAGTATCTCCTTGGCTAACAGAAGTTGCTAATGTAAATGGTAGCATAACTCCAGCTACTTCCGTTTCGGATATTACTTCAGTCTGTATAAATAAATTACTAATATTATATGTACCGGAAATATTCTCATTAGTTAAACTTAAAGGAATCTCGTTATCTTCTTTATCACTACAACTTGTAATTGATATAGAAATAAATAGAATTAAAATGTATTTTAATACCTTCATTGTATTTCAGTTTTAGTATGTTATGTTTTAAGAATATTCTTTCTTAAAATTTAATTTTCACTAGCAAACCATTCTGCAAAACTAGAATCTGTTTCTTGTAGTTTCATTGAATGAAGTTTAATATTATTGGGTAATCTATTCTCTATTTTTTGAGCAAAATCAATAACCATCATTTCACTTGTTGGTTGATAGTCTACTAGCAATACATGATGGCCCCTATCCATTAACTCTTTTGCTAATTCTACATGAGGCGTGTTTTTATTAAAAACAGTTGCATGGTCAAAAATATCTACAATTTCTTCGTTTACAATTTTCTTTAAATCACCAAAATCTATAACCATTCCAAATTTCACATTAGATGAGTCAGTTATTGGTTTTCCAGAGACTGTTACAGAAAGTTTGTAAGAATGGCCATGCACATTTTTACATTTTCCATCATAACCATATAATGCATGTCCTGTTTCAAAACTAAACTGTTTGGTAATTCTAATCGTGCTCATTTAATATTTTATTGAGTTTGTTAATTCTAGTAGTTTTTTTTGTTTTATTAAAATTAGTAGAATCAACAAATATTGATTTAACGTCTGTTTCTAAATTTGTTGTAAAAGTAAACAATAACTACCGCTATTGTTAGTCCTAAAAATAAATAATCTCCTCCCATTTTATTTGTATTTTATTAATTTTTAATTAAAAAATTATTTAAAATATCAGCAATTTTTCTGTTATCAGATAATTGCGGAATTTTATTTTGTCCTCCAAATTTACCAATAGATTTCATATATTCATGAAAACCACCTTTTTTAACTTTTCTAATGATTAAAGGGCGTAGAACTTTTCCTTCAATTAAATCGAAATAATAGATGTTTTGGCTTTGCATAGAAGCATCAACTTTTAATGCAAAATCTTCTAAATTTTCTGGTTCATTTTCAAATTCTATAAACCATTCGTGGTAAGGTAAACCATTTTCTGGGTTTACTTGTGGCGCTACTGTAAACTCACTGATATTTATATTTGTATCAATAATAGAATCGTTTAAAGCTTTTTCTACTTCTTTACCTATAACATGTTCGCCAAAGGCGGATATAAAATGTTTTATTCTACCAGTAACTTTAATTCGATAAGGTTTTGTTGATGTAAATTCTACAGTATCACCAATGTTATAACCCCAAAGACCAGCGGTTGTATTTAGTATAATTGCGTAGTTTACTCCAATTTTTACATCCTTTAAAGAGATTCTTGTAGGGTTTTCGTTAAAGAATTCATTCGCAGGAATAAATTCATAGAAAATACCAGAATCTAATTGTAGTAACATTCCTTTTTCTGTTTGGGAGTCTTGATATGCAATAAAGCCTTCTGATGCTGGATATAGCTCTATATAGTCTATCTTTTTACCAATTAAACTTTCGAACTTGTTTTTATAGGGTTCAAAGTTTACTCCTCCGTAAATAAAGAAATTAAAATTGGGGAATAATTCTGATACAGATTTGCCTGTCTTTTCAATCAGTTTTTCAAAATACATTTGTACCCAAGAAGGAATTCCGCTAATTACAGACATATCTTCATTAATGGTTTCTTCTACAATGGCATTTACTTTAGTATCCCAATCTTCAATACAGTTGGTTTCCCAACTTGGTAGTCTGTTTTTTAATAAATATTGCGGTACATAATGAGCTACAATTCCGCTTAGTCTACCAAGTTTTACTCCATTTTTATCAGTTAAAACTGGGCTTCCTTGTAAAAAAATCATTTTACCATCTACAAAGCTTGCGTCTTTTTTTTCTTTAATATAGAATAACAAAGCATTTCTTGCCGCTTTAATATGTGTTGGCATAGACTCTTTGGTAATTGGTATGTATTTTGCGCCAGAGGTTGTACCAGACGTTTTAGCAAAATATAGTGGTTTACCCGTCCAAAGAATGTCTGATTCTCCTGCAACAATTCTATCTACATATGGTCTTAATCCTTCGTAATCTGTAACTTTTACTTGCTTTTTAAAATCGTCATAATTAGAAATAGTAGAAAAGTTATGATCTTTACCAAATACAGTTTTACTACCTTTTGATATTAAGTTTTTAAAAACTTTTTCTTGAGTTTTGTGAGGGTTATTGGCCCACTTAAAAACTTTTTTGGTTGCTATGTTAGCAAATGGAATTGCAAAAAGTGATTTAATACTCATTATTTAAAATCTATAAAGTTTGTTGGGTTAACGGCATAACCACCGTTCCACAGTTCAAAATGTAAATGAGGTCCTGTTGTTAATTCTCCTGTAGAACCGACGGTGGCAATTACTTCGCCAGATTTTACAAAATCTCCTTGTTCTTTTAGTAAATTACCGTTGTGTTTGTATACAGAAATATATTCTTTTGCATGTCTTAAAATGATTACGTAACCAGTTTCTGTAGTCCATCCAGAAAAAATAACTGTTCCGTCTGCAGTTGCTTTAATAGGTTCTCCTGTTTTTGCAGTAATATCTACAGCAAAGTGTTTGGATGTAGCCTCAAAACTTTGGGAAATCTTACCATTTAAAGGTGCGAAAAAAACAATTTTAACTTTACTTTTTGCACTGTTCTCTAAAGAAAAACGGGTTTCACTCTCTATTTTTTCTCTAAAAATAGAGTCTTCTTTAGTAGCGTCTAACTTACTTTCGTCAATAAGTTTATTCATAGCTTCGTTCTGTATAGAATCGATACTTTCTGGTTCTATATCTCCAGTTAAAACAGGTTTTAATGCTTTTGTATAATTTTCTAAAACGGCTAATTTAGTTTTTAAAGAATCTGCCTCAAAGGTTAAGTCTGCAGCTCTTCTTTTTAATTCTGTAGAAGAATAACCAGGTATATATTCTTTTAAAGGGGTAAAAGCAATTAATAAAATTGTGCTAGAGATAAGTAAAATTGAGAAAAATCCACCTAAAACAAATACATTTAATCTAGATAATTTAAGAGAAAAACGTTCTTGAAAAGTATCTTCATTTAAAACAACTAACCTAAATTTATTGGTTAGTTTTTGTTTAAGTTTTCCTTTTTTTTTATTCTTTTGAGCCACAAAAAATTATTTGATATTTAACAAATATACAACGAAATTTATCTGAATTTATTTTCTGTAAAAATTCATTTCATCTAAGTATTCCCAAACTTCTTCGGTTAAAAGAGGTTGTATGTTTTTTTGTTCTTTTACTCCCTTTCTAATCATTGTAGAAGAAATCTGAATAATAGGTGCATCTACTTTATGAATTTTTGAATTATTTGTAAACTGATGATCAAAATTACCATCAGTAATTCTTGGGTACACATAAATATGATGATGTTCTAAAATGGTTTCATAATTTTTCCATTTATGTAAACTTTTAAGATTATCCTCACCCATAATTAAGCAAAATTCTTTATTTGGATATTTATCAGAGATATGTGCTAAGGTGTGGGCGGTGTAGTTTGGTTGAGGTAAATTAAACTCGATATTAGATGGTTTAATTTTTAAATATTTTTCTGTTGCTCTGTAAACCATTTCAAAACGATGATGATTGTCTAGTAAAGAGTTCTTCTTTTTAAACGGACTATGAGGTGTTACAACCATCCAAATTTCATCTAAATCAGAATTTTCTACCATATGATTGGCAATAATTAAATGCCCAACATGTATTGGATTGAATGTGCCAAAATATAAACCTACTTTCATTATTGTTTCTTTACTGATAAAACTTTATGGAGAAGCTTAATTTTACTTCTCTAAAAATTGACTAACTAATTCTTCTGCTTCTTTTAAAGCAACTTCTAGTTCGTAATTTTTAATAATTTTATCAAACTGTGGTGCTGTTGCTAACTCTACAGATGCTTTTGCAATACGCATGTTTATTTTATCTTCACTTTCTGTAGAACGCTTTTTTAAACGAATTTTTAACTCATCTACACTAGGTGGTTTTACAAAAACAGATAACGTTTCTTCTGGATATTTCTTTTTAATTCTTAAGCCACCAACAACATCAATGTCAAAAATAACATGTTTTTTTAATGCCCAAATACGCTCTACTTCACTCTTTAAAGTTCCGTAAAAATTATCTCTATAAACTTCTTCCCATTCTAAAAACTCGTCAGTTTTTATTTTATTTTTAAATTCTTTAAGATTAATAAAGTAGTAGTCTTCGCCATGTTTTTCTTCTCCTCTAGGAGATCTAGAAGTTGCAGAAATAGAAAATTCTAAATTAAATTTTTCTTGCTTTAATAAATGACGAACAATTGTGGTTTTACCTGAACCAGAAGGTGCAGAAAAGACGAATAATTTTCCTTTAAAATCTGACATAAACTTTTAATTTTTGTCATTCTGAATTTATTTCAGAATATTTTATATTATTAATAAAAGGCTAAAAATTAATTTAGCTTTCTTAAAGTACGTTTAAAATTTGTTCTTTAATTTGTTCTAGCTCGTTTTTCATTTGAATAACTGCTTTTTGCATTGGTGCAAAATTAGCTTTAGAACCTGTAGTGTTTATTTCTCTACCCATTTCTTGAATTACAAAACCTAACTTTTTTCCATTAGAATCTGGTGTAGCCAATGTTTCTAAGAAATAATCTAAATGATTAGCTAAACGAACCTTTTCTTCGTTAATATCTAATTTTTCTAGATAATAAATTAATTCTTGTTCAAAACGATTTTCATCAATATCTACCTTTAAATCATCAATAGCCTTTTTTAAACGTGTTTTTACGTTTTCAATTCTATCACCATCTAAAGCTTTTACTTCCTCTAAATATTTTTTAATGTTGGCAATTCTTTCTTTAAAATCAATTTCTAAAGAAGCAGCCTCATCAATTCTATATTGTACAATCTCTTTAATGGCAATATCTATATTTTGGTTGATAAGATTCCATTCATTTTCATCTAATTCTTCGCGTTCAGTCTTTAACGCATCTGGCATTTTTACCGCCATTTTTAACAACTCAATATCATCCGAAGTGCCATTTTGTACTACATTTCTTAGTTGTTGCATATAATCTTTTACAACTCCATGGTTTACAGTTGTAGAGGTTTCGTCTGCAGTCATTTCTACAAAAACAGAAAAATCTACTTTACCACGTACCAAAGCACTTGCTAGTTTTTTACGTACAGCTAATTCTTTTTCTTTGTAATAAGAAGGAATTCTAACGTTTAGATCGAGGTTTTTACTGTTTAAAGATTTAATTTCTATGGTTACTTTTTTGGTAGGTAATTGTAATACAGATTTACCATAACCTGTCATAGATTGAATCATAAAATGGAAAAAATTTAGATGAGGAGCAAATATAGTTTTATTTAGTAGAATTTTCTACTTGTTTGGTTACTAAATAGACACCTGTAAAGATGAGTATAGTAGAACCAATTTTTATTAGGTTTAAAGCATCACTACCAACCATTAAAGCATAGATTGTAGCAACAACAGGTTGTAGATAAATAAAAACACTAACTGTTGTCGGTTTTAATTTTTTTAAGCCAAAAAGATTAAAAAGATAAGTTATGCATGTTGTAAATAAGATAATAAAACCTACTTTTAATAAAATGTCTGTTGGCATTGTAGCCCAATCTACTTCTATTAAATCTAAAAACCCAAAGGGTAAAACATAAATTAAACCGAAAAGATAAAACCATTTTACAAAAACGATTGGATGATATTTATGGATTAGTTTTTTTGCTAGAATAAGATAAATACCATAAGAAGCAGCATTTATAAAAACTAAAAAATTACCTAACATTCTATTACTTGCATTTCCATTAGCTTTATTTCCGTAAATAATTAAAACAATAGTACCAATTAAACCAACAACAATACCTAGTATTTTTCTTGGAATAATTTTTTCTTTGTACATAAAACTAGATACAATGAGTACAATAATTGGTGTAGTAACCATCATTACAGAAGCACTAATGGGGGTTGTTAGATTTAGTCCTTGAAAATAACAGAGCATATTTAAAGCAACACCAAATAAAGCAGCAATTGCCATACTTTTAAAATCTTTTCTTTCTATTTTTTTTGATTTTATAAAAATACCAGCAGTCCAAAAAACTAGAACAGCACCGCTAACTCTCAAAAGAATTAAACCAAAAGGTTTTACATAATTTGGCATAATATCTTTAGCAATTGTAAAAGTAATACCGTAAATTAAAGTTGCAATAGAAACTGCAATAAGTGCTAATGTTCTTTGATTTATCTTCAAAATATAATTATAAGATGGTATTGCAAATTTGGGAATTAATTTTTAATAAGATGAAATAACTGAATCATAGTTTTATAATTTATCTCTAAAACAATTATTTTATATTTGTTATTATAAAACAATAAGATGACCATTCACCACTTACAAGAAACGAATTCTATTTTAAATAAATTTATTTCAGAAATTAGAGATGTAAATATTCAAAAAGATTCACTCCGCTTTAGAAGAAATATAGAAAGGATTGGTGAAATTCTAGGTTATGAGTTGAGTAAAGAGTTAACTTACTGTAGTACAGGAGTAGAAACTCCTTTAGGAGTAAAAGAAGAACAATTACCGAATAAAGATGTTGTTTTATGCTCAATATTAAGAGCAGGTTTGCCATTACATCAAGGATTATTAAATTATTTTGATGATGCAGAAAATGCTTTTATTTCAGCGTATAGACATCACCCTAATAATGATGCAGATTTTAAAATTGTTGTAGAATATTTTGCAGCTCCTTCCATAGAAAATAAAATCTTGTTATTGGCAGACCCAATGTTAGCTACTGGACAATCTTTAGTGGCGGTTTTAGAAGCGATAAAAAAATACGGAACTCCAAAGGAAATACATGTTGTTGCCGTTATTGGTTCTACAGAAGGTATTGAGTTTATAAAAGATAAGTTTCCAGAAAATACACATTTATGGATAGCCGCTATTGATACCGAGTTAAATGACAAAGGTTATATTGTACCAGGTTTAGGAGATGCTGGTGACTTAGCTTTTGGTGCTAAATTGTAATAAAAAAGTAACAATAGTTGCTAGTAGTAAAACTGCAAATAAAATATCTTTTACCATTTTCTTTTTTATAATTTCAAATCCGTTAGCAATTATTGTAGTTGATGGTATTATAAAAAAAAGGATTTCAGTACCGTCTTTTGTGTCAATAACCAAAGCAAAAGCAATTGAAGTTATTACATTAATTATTAAAAGAATCCAACTTTTTCTAAAAGAATTATTTACCGATAATGCTTTTGGTGATTTTAAGAAAATAGCAATTGTTGTGAGTGTAATTAGACTTACAAAAATCCATATTGTACTGTCTTTTGAGTAAAAAGAGATGTTGTTTAATTCATTAAAGTAAAATAATTGAATAAAATTTTCTGTAGAATTATTCCAAAATAAATATGAAAAATAGATGATTAACGGAGAAGTAAATCCAATAATCGGGGTTAAAAAAGTATTAATAGAAACTTTTTTTTGTAACAAATTAGAACTGTAAATTAGAATAGAAAATAAGATGGTAAAAGGTTCTAAAATAAATAGAATGCTAAGCCAAAATCCACTATCAAATAATTTTTGAATTATATTTTTGTCGGTGCGTAAGCTATATATTTTTCTTAAGAAAAGTAAGTAAATTAAGAGTGTTGTAAGGGTTTTTATATTTAATAGTTTAGGTAATAAAAGTATGGTAGTTAGCGTGAAAATAAAAAATGCGTAAGAATGATCAAAAGTTAATTTATTTTTAGTTACAATAAAGTTATAGAAGAAATAAATAACTAAAAAAAGGAAAATAAACGAAATGTTTTCTATTGCTTTATACCAAGTAAAATCTCCTGTAAAAATGGTTGCAAAAAAGAAACAAAAGAAGCCTATTAAATAAATTGTAAAATTGATTGGTTTAGATTTCTCTAAAAAATTGGCTAGCATTGTTTCTTTTGTTATTTTTGCAAAGTAAAGATAATTAAGTTATGACAACAAGCAATATTTTTAGATGGATTGGTAGTTTATTTACTGATTTTTTATTTGTTCCTTTTAAGTGGTTACGTTTAGATGTTGCCCAAAGTGATTTAGGATGGTGGATTTCCAACGCAGTTAACTGGGGATTCCTAGTAGTTCTTTTATTATTACTAACATATTGGATGAGTGAGTCTCTTAAGTTTAAGAGAGAAGGAACAGAAGATAGAGCTTAATTTTAGAATTTGGGAAGTAAAAATAAGCTTAAACGTTTCAAAGAAAATGAAACGTTTAAAAATGTCATTCAGCCAACTAGAGAAGAAGTTGTAACAGATTTTTCTTTTAAAGGTAAATGGCATTCTTTTTTTGGAAATAAAAACCCTATTGTTGTTGAGTTAGGTTGTGGTAAAGGAGAATATACGATTGCTTTAGCTAGAAAAAATCCTAATAAAAATTTTATAGGAATTGATATTAAAGGAGCTCGTTTTTGGCGAGGAGCTAAAACTGCGATTGAAGAAGATTTACCAAATGTAGCCTTTGTAAGAACTCAAATAGAATTAGTAGATTATATCTTTGCAGAAAATGAAGTTTCTGAAATTTGGATTACTTTTCCAGATCCTCAAATAAAATTTCAACGTACTAAACATAGAATGACAAATTCTAGTTTTTTAAAAAAGTACCATCATGTTTTAAATGAAGATGGTGTTATGAATTTAAAAACTGATTCAGAATTTATGCATGGTTATACTTTAGGGTTGTTACACGGAGAAGGACATGAGATTTTATATGCAAATCATACTGTGTATAAAAATGAAGGTGCTCCAAAAGAAGTTACAGAAACTCAGACTTTTTATGAAAATCAATATCTAGAAGTTGGTAAACCTATTACATATATTAAGTTTAAGTTGAAGTATTAAACTTAAAAAAATCACCAATTGTTATAACAAGTTGGTGATTTTTTTTAAAAGTACTTACAAAAATATTAATTGATTATTTTTTCGAATTTACCACTCCAAGAAAGTCCTTCTAAATTAGATTCATAATAAAAAGTATTGCCTTTCTTTCTGACTATTTTTGTATTCATAATAGTACCAATTTCAAATGGTAAATCATTCTTTTGTATTTCTGTAATTACTAATTTGTATTCTTCTTTAGTTGTCCATTTTATTTTAGCTTTTATAAATTCATTATTTGGGTAGAGCTCTGTGTAAAAATTATCTTTTATCTCAACGATAACATCACATTTTTCAGTGCAATACTTATATTTACCGTCTTGCAAGTATTTTTCTGTTTCTAATACCTTTTGCTGATTTAAATTCTGAGAATAGAAATTTGTATTAAAACTTATAATACAAATTAAAATATATATAAAGTTTTTCATAATAAAGGGGGTTTAGAAGTATATCTAAATTTATTAAATATAAATTTATCAAAATATGATAAGAGTCATATTTTGATGGTTTTTGGCTTCTTTTTATATTTCATTTTGTAGATTCACATAGTGAAAAATGCTGATAATTTTTTTGAAAAAGTATATGCTGTAACACGTTTAATTCCGTTTGGACGTGTAACAAGTTATGGGGCAATTGCAACGTATTTAGGTGCTGCAAGATCTGCAAGAATGGTTGGTTGGGCAATGAACAAAGCACATAGTTTAGAGGATGTACCTGCTCATAGAGTTGTTAATAAAAAAGGTTTACTTACAGGTAAACATCATTTTGATGGTACAAATTTAATGCAACAATTACTAGAAAATGAAGGGATTATTGTTGTTGATAATCAAATACAGGATTTAGAAAAAGTTTTTTGGAATCCTGCAGATAATCTTTTAAGTTAATTTTTAATAAAATTATACGGGTAGTTTATTCTATAAACATAAAAAAAGTCATCAATATATATTGATGACTTTTTTTATGTTTATTTTGTTAAGCTAAAAACTAGTCAACTTTTTTAAATTTACCAGTCCAAGTATTTTGGTTAGATCCAAGTAAGTCAGACTCATAGTAATATTTATCTCCCTTAACTTTAGTTATTTTAGTACTTAATTTAGTACCTGCTTTAAAAGGTAAGTTTTTTTTCTTTAAGTCAACAATAGTAAGAGTATATTCATCTTCAGCAACCCAATTTATTTTAGCTTTTATAAACTCATTGTTTGGGTGGTGTTCTGTGTAATATCCTCCTTCAATTGATACCATTATTTCTTCTGATCCAAGTTTGTAACTATAAGTACCATTTTGAAGTGCAGTTTGTGAAGATTCTGAATCAAAAAACTCAGTTTCAGTTTCTTCGATTTCAACCATTGCTATGTCTTGTGCATAGGTATTAACTGTTAATGCAAATGTGATTAACAAAGTCGCTAGGGGTGTAATAAAATTTTTCATAATGTGGGGGGTTTATTATGTTTATGTATAAATTCACAGTAAAGATATGACTTTTTAACAATAGAACACTACCATTCGTCGAAAAAGTTGAAAAAAAATTTGTTTTTAACAATTATGAAGTATTTAGTTTACAATAAAATTACATAGTTTCTTTTTTGAAAGGTATTAATAATGTTTATTAAGAGATAATAAGAATGTATATATTATGTAATTAGTAAGATGTATATTTGTTGTTTAGAATTAATAATAATTAGAACCTATAAATGAGTTTTAAAAAACAAGATATATACAAAGTTTTAGAAACTATTACTGCTCCTGGAGAGGGTAAAAGTTTAATAGAGAATAAGAATGTAACAAATGTAGTGGCTTTTGGAGATGAGGTAATTGTGGATGTAACTATTAGCAATCCTACTTTACAAGCAAAAAAGAAAATCGAAACAGAGATAATAAAAGCAATAAAAACAAATGTTGATGAAAACATTGATGTAAAAATTAATGTAAAAGTAGAAAAACCTGCACCTAAAGGAAATCCTAATCAAATTCGAGGTAAAGAAATACCTAATATAAAAAATATAATTGCTATTGCCTCAGGTAAAGGAGGTGTTGGTAAATCTACAATTACAGCAAATACAGCTATTTCTTTAGCTAAAATGGGTTTTAATGTAGGTGTTTTAGATGCAGATGTTTATGGTCCGTCGCAACATATTATGTTCGATGTAGAAAAACAGAAGCCACTTTCTGTAAATGTAGATGGTCGTTCTAAAATGAAACCAATCGAAAATTACGGAGTAAAATTATTATCGTTAGGTTTTTTTACAAATCCAGATCAAGCAGTTATTTGGCGTGGACCAATGGCTTCTAAAGCATTAAATCAATTAATTTTTGATGCAGATTGGGGTGAATTAGATTTTCTGTTGATAGATTTACCTCCAGGGACAGGAGATGTACATTTATCAATAGTACAAGCATTACCAATTAACGGTGCTGTGGTAGTTAGTACACCGCAAAACATTGCTTTAGCAGATGCTAAAAAGGGAGTTGCGATGTTTCAGCAAGATAGTATTAAGGTGCCTGTTTTAGGAATTATAGAAAATATGGCGTATTTTACACCAGAAGAATTGCCAGAAAATAAATATTATATTTTTGGTAAAGATGGTGCAAAAAACTTAGCGGAAGATATTAATACTAAGTTTTTAGGAGAAGTTCCGTTAGTGCAAAGCATTAGAGAATCAGGAGATGTTGGGCACCCTGTAGCTTTGCAAAAAGATACTGTTTTAGAAAAATCATTTAACGATATTACTAAAGAAATGGTTGCTCAATTATTAAAAAGAAATGAAAATTTACCTCCAACAGAAGTTGTTAGAATAACAACAATGAGTGGGTGTAGTACAAAATAATTAAATTATGACAGCAGAAGAAACACTTAGTAATGTAGAAAAAGCATTAGAAGAAATTCGTCCGTTTTTAGTAAGTGATGGAGGTAATATTAAACTTTTGTCAATAGAAGATGCCGTCGTTAAAGTTCAATTAGAAGGAGCTTGTACAGGTTGTTCTGTAAATCAAATGACATTAAAAAACGGAGTAGAAGCAACAATTAAAAAATATGCCCCACAAATTGATGAGGTAATAAATGTGGCTTAACATTTTTATTAAATTAGTAATGTTCTATTTATTTTAAAACATTACTAATTTTTTTTAAAAAGTTGTTTTTATTTATTCTAAATAATGATTACTTTCGCTGCATGAATATCTTAAGCGACGTAAAATTTAATATACAAATTAAGAAAATAACATTTTGTCAATACCAATTATGTATTGATGATAAGTTAATGACGCTTAGTTTTCCTCAATTACTACAATTAAGAAACAAAATAAATAGTTTAACTAAACCAGAGAGTTTAGAAAATATTATTGAAAAAGAAAATTTTGTTTTGCTTTTCATCGCAGATAAAAAACATTTAGTTTTTTTAGAGATTCCTAAATTGTTAGATTTAAAAGAAGAAATTTCATTTTGTTTCTATAATTAATAAGCTTTTTTTTACAGTATTCTTATTTAGATTGTCTTTAAATTTTGTTCCAAATTTACTAGGAATAACAATTTCCTTTACTTTTGTTGTAAAACCAAGAAATTATGAAGACAGCTATAAGAAAACAAATGACAATTAATCCAGAGGTGATGGATTCTTTGAATAATCAAATTTCAATGGAAATGCACGCATCTGCCTCTTATTTAGCGATGGCATCATGGTGTGATCAAAGAGGTCTTTTAAATAGTAAAGCTTTTTTTTACAATCAATCAGAAGAAGAAAGAGGGCATGCGATGAAAATATTTTCATTCGTAAATGAAAATGGAGGAGCAGCTATATCACCATCAATAGAAAGTGTAAATAATGATTTTGATAGCTTAAGGGGTGTTTATGAAGCATCTTTAGAGCAAGAGATAAAAGTAACAGAGTCTATTTTTAAGACCTTTAAGCAAGCTAGAAGCGTAGATGATTTTACAACTGAAATCTTTTTACAATGGTTTATTACAGAGCAGTCAGAAGAAGAAGATACATTTAGAAGTATTTTAGATATTTTTGATTTAATGGGAGATAATACACCGTTAAAAATGATTGATGAAAGGTTACCAAAAGAGTAATTTACTTGATACAAAAAAATAAAATCCGAAATGTTTTCATTTCGGATTTTTTATTTTAGTAATAACCTTAAAGAAGATGTAATTGTAATAGTGCGGATATAAGTGTTTGTATAGGTTGTTCTGTAAATCAAAAGACATTTACTCTAAAAAATTTAAAATACTAACTAACTAAATATGAGATAGAATTAGAAAGTTTGTAAACTTAGCTTACTCTCATTTTTTTATTTGTGAAAACATATTTAAACTCTTTAGATATTATTCTAAAGATTGCTTTTATTTTAAGTTAATAAGCTGAATTAAATATTTTGTTATTTTCAATAAAAATCAAAAAAAGATATTTATAATTCATTGTTTTTTATATTTTTATAAAAAATATAAAAAATATGAAGAAAATTACTTTATTTATTGCATTATTATTAACCGCTTCTGTTTTTGCTCAGTTCCCAGAAAGTTTTGACACCGAAATACCTGAAACTTGGGAGGTTTTTATCGGTGAGAATGGTTTAGGAACAAGTGGTACATGGTATCACAATGAAAGTGGTTATGCTGTTGTTTCTTGGGATAGTGATACGGGTGGAGGAATAGCTGAAAACTGGCTGGTTAGCCCAAAAGTAAGTGTGTTAGAAACAGCATCTATACTCACTTTTTTTACAGCAGATTATTATGCAACTGATTACGGGTCAGAAATGACAATAAGAGTTTCTACAACAAGTCAGGTAAATATTTCTGATTTTACAGTTTTAAAAACTATAGATGAATTAGATATTACTACAGCCGCAACTTTTGAATCATTTTCCGTTGATTTATCAGATTATATCGGGTCAGAGGTTTACATTGCTTTTGTTATGTCAAATGATGATGGAGATGCTTGGTTTTTAGATGATATAGATTTAGTAGCTAATGCATCTGCACCTAATCCTGTTACGGATCTTTTACCTGCAAATGGAGCTGTTGATGTAGCGATTGATACTAGCGATGGAGATGATGATGATACAGACCCAGATAATACTGTTACATTTAGCTGGGTGCCAGCATTAGACGGTGATTCTGCCACTGGCTATGAAGTGTATTTAGGTGATTCTGCCACCTCTTTAAATTTATTAGGTACAGCAACAAGTAGTGCTGTAAATATTTTTGGTATGGAATATTCGACAACTTATTATTGGTCTGTTGTAGCAACTAATGTTGGTGGATCTGCTATAGGTTCTGTTGTGTCAAGTTTTACTACAGAATCAGATCCATCATTGTCTTTAGAAGATAATAAGCTTTTTGGTTTAGAAGTTTTTCCTATACCAACTAAAGATGTTTTAACAATCAATTCTCAAGAATTACCAACTAAAGTTTCGATTTTTAATTTATTAGGAAAAGAAGTTTTAACATTTAAAGAAACGGAAATTAAAGATAACACTGTAAATATTTCTGCTTTATCTAAAGGTGTTTATATGATGAAGATTACTATAAATGAATCAATAAAAACATTGAAAATTATAAAAGAATAATCTCTTATAGCATTATTATTAATTTTTTAGAAAAAGAACAAAGGGAATAATAGTTTCTCTTTGTTCTTTTTTTGTTAATTTCAGCTCATGGATAGAGATGAAATTTTAAAAGCAATAGAAGAAAAGTACCATAAACTTGGAGTTCCCGTAGATTCTATGTTAGAAGGTTTGCTTTGGAGTACACCAATTACCTACTGGGATTATATTCAGACTGATGCACTTTTAGGTTTGCAAACTCCAAGAACTACTCAGCCAGATGAAATGGTTTTCATAATGTATCATCAGGTAAATGAATTGTTGTTTAAGATGATTTTATGGGAAATTGATCAGGTAGCAAAAATGTTAGAGATTTCTGCAGATAAATTTTCTATGCATTTAAATAGAATTAGTCGTTATTTTGATATGTTATGTAGTTCTTTTTCAGTAATGGCAGATGGTATGGAGAAAGAGCAATATTTAAAGTTTAGAAATACTTTAACTCCTGCAAGTGGTTTTCAATCAGCGCAATATCGTAAAATAGAGTTTGCGTCTACAGAATTGATTAACTTAATTGATGCTCGCTATAGAGATACTATAGATAGGAACTCTTCATTTAAAAACGCTTATAATCATTTGTATTGGCAAGCTGCTGGTAAAAATTATACCACAGGACAAAAGTCTACATTATTAAATCTTTTTGAAAAAAAATATCTCGGAGATTTTATTGATTTTATGGAGGATTATAATGATATTAATCTTTCTAAAAAGTTTAAACAATTACCTAAAGAAGTTCAAGAAAATGAAGATTTAATAAAAGCTATGCGACATTATGATTATACCGTAAATGTAAAATGGGTAATGGCTCATTATAATGCGGCTGGTAAATATTTAGGAGGAAAAGAAAAAGACTTAGAAGCTACAGGAGGCAGTAGTTGGCGTAAATATATGCATCCAAAATATCAACGTAGAATATTTTATCCATATTTATGGAGTAAGGAAGAATTAAAAAATTGGGGAGACTTTTAAAAGTAGAAATCTAAATAAAAGGTTAAAAATTCATTTACAAATAGTTAGTGTTTTGCTTTTTTATATTTTGGAATGGTAATTGTCAATCCTTTTTTATATGTTTGGTTTTATGAGAAAAAATGTTCTATTATTTTTTACCTTGTTTTTTATAAGTATAACTTTTTGTCAAGAAAAAGTTTCTGCATTTAAAGGAGGTGAGGAGTTGCGTTACAAAATGAGTTATAGTGGTTTTTTAAGAGCAGGTACTGCTGTTTTAAAAGTTGAAGAGAAAGAATATCAAGGCAATAAAGTTTTTCATACAGTAGGAAAAGGATGGACCTCTGGAATGATAAAATGGTTTTTTGCAGTTGATGACAGGTATGAGAGTTATTTTGATAGAGATACAATTAAGCCATATATTTTTAAAAGAAAAATTGATGAAGGTGGTTATAAAAAGCATAGAATAACGTCATTTAATTACGGTTCTAACAATGCTTATATTCAAGATTTTATTAGTCAAAAAGATACTTCTGTTTCTTTTGTAGATGTACAAGATATGTTATCTTCTTTTTATTATCTTAGAAATCAGAATGTAGAAAATATGGATGAAGGAGATGAAATAGCAATTGATATGTTTATGGATTCGGAAATATATCCTTTTAAATTACGTTTTTTAGGTAAGGAAACGATAAGAACAAAATTTGGAAAAATAAAAACACTCATTTTTAGACCATTTGTTCAGTCAGGTAGAGTTTTTAAAGCTCAAGAAAGTGTAACTCTTTGGATTACTGATGATTCTAATAAGATACCGGTTAAAATAAAAGCAGATTTAGCAGTTGGATCTCTTAGGGCAGAATTAGAATCGTATAAAGGTTTAGTTGGTCCTTTCGTTAAAAATTAGGAAATTTTTAACGAAACCGTTTTAGGAAGTTCACAGTTATAGTATACTTAAAAATCATTTTTATTTGTACTTTTGGAGACTAAATTAAATAGCACTCGTTTTTTGAAAAGAATAACTCTCCTTTTAGTCTTAATTATATCATTTTCATCTTGTAAAAAAGAAATAGAAAAACCTGTTTCGATTCCAGTAATAGTAAAGCCTAAGCCAATATTTAAATTCGGTTATAATTTAGATAATTATAATGTAATACAAGACACTATTAAAAGTGGTGAAAGTTTTGGTATTATATTAGATAGGCATCATGTTTTTTATCCAAAAATTAATGAAATTGCAACCAAAATAAAAGATACTTTTGATGTAAGAAGAGTTAGAGCTGGTAAACCATATACAATTTTAGCAAGTAAAGATTCTACAGAAAAGGCTCAAGTATTTATTTATAAACACGATAAAATTAATGCAACAGTTATAGATTTTAAAGATTCTGTAATTGTAGCTAAGCGTCATAAAAACCCTGTTAAAAGAGTTGTAAAAACAGTAGAAGGAGTAATAGATTCTAATTTATCTGTAACTATGGATAGTTTACATCTATCAGGAGTTTTAACAAATTATGTGGCAGATATTTATGCCTGGACTTTAGATTTTTATAAACTTCAAAAAGGAGATTCTTTTAAAATTACTTTCGAAGAAAAATACATAAATGATTCATTATTTGCGGGCTATGGAGATGTTAAATCTGCAGTATTTAAACATAAAGGACAAGATTTATATGCTTTTAAATTTGTTGCAGATACAATTAATGGAGTTCCTGAATATTATGATGAAAAAGGGAATATGTTGCGTAGTCAATTTTTAAAATCTCCAATTAAATTTCAGTATAGAATTTCATCTAGATATAATTTAAAAAGAAGAATTGCTTATTACGGAAATAGAATAAAGCCTCATTTAGGAACCGATTTTGCTGCAAATATAGGTACGCCAATTATAGCGACTGCAAGTGGTACGGTTGTAGAATCTACAAGAAGAGGTGGTAATGGTAAGTTTGTAAAGATAAAGCATAATAGCACTTATTCTACCCAATATTTACATATGAGAAATCAGAATGTAAAAAAAGGTCAATATGTTAAACAAGGAGATGTTATTGGTTATGTAGGAATGACAGGTAATACTGGTGGGCCACATGTTTGTTATCGTTTTTGGAAAAACGGTAAGCAAGTAGACCCTCTAAGTCCAAAGTTAAAACTACCAGAAGCAGAACCTTTAAAAGAAAGTATAAAACCTAGATATTTTGAGTTTATAAAAACACTTAAATATCAACTTGATAGCAGAATTATTCCCGTTCAAGAACCGGAAGAAATTAGAGAAATAATTGCAAAAAACTAAAAAATGGCTTTAAAAAACATCAACCCAACAACTACAAAAGCGTGGCAAAAAATAACTGATCATTTTGCTGAGAACAAAAACATTAACATTAAAGATTTAATGAAAGATGATAATAGAAAAGATGATTTTTCTATTGAATTTGATGATTTGTTAGTAGATTTTTCTAAAAATAGAATTACTAAAGAAACGATAAGTTTATTGGTAGAATTGGCAGAAGAAGTTGGTTTAAAAGATGCTATTGAAAGTCAGTATTCTGGTGAAGCGATAAATGCTACAGAAGGAAGAGCTGTTTTACATACGGCGTTAAGAAGTACTTCTGATGAACCAGTTTTGGTTGATGGAAAAAATATTAAGCCACAAATACAATCTGCTTTAAGAAAAATTAAAAGTTTTTCTAATAAAGTTATTTCTGGTAAATGGAAAGGTTATACTGGTAAATCAATTACAGATATTGTAAATATTGGTATTGGTGGTTCAGATTTAGGACCAGATATGGTTGTAGAATCTTTACAGTTTTATAAAAATCAATTAACAACACATTTTGTTTCTAATGTAGATGGAGATCATGTTTCTGAAGTAATGAAGAAATTAAACCCAGAAACAACTCTTTTTGTAATTGTATCAAAAACATTTACAACACAAGAAACTATTTCTAATGCAGAAACACTTAAAAATTGGTTTTTAAAATCAGCAACTATTTTTGATATTCCAAAGCACTTTGTAGCTGTTTCTACAAATTTAGAAGCTGTTGATAGTTTTGGTATTGATAAAAAGAATGTTTTTCCGATGTGGAACTGGGTTGGAGGTCGTTTTTCTCTTTGGTCTGCAGTAGGTTTGTCTATTAGTTTGTCTGTTGGTTATGGTAATTATAGATTACTTTTAGATGGAGCAGAAGAAATGGATATCCATTATAAAAACACAGATTTTGATAAAAATATTCCTGTTATATTAGCATTGATAAGTGTTTGGTATAATAATTTCTATTTAGCAGAAACAGAGGCTGTTTTACCTTATTCTCAATATTTAAAGAAACTACCAGATTATTTACAACAAGCTATTATGGAAAGTAATGGTAAAGGTGTAGATAGAAATGGAGATAAAATAGATTATCAAACAGGCACTATTGTTTGGGGTAGCACAGGTACAAATATGCAACATGCATTTATGCAGTTGGTTCACCAAGGTACAAAGTTAATTCCTGCAGATTTTATCGGTTATAAAGAGTCTTTATATGGTTTAACAGAACATCATAAAAAATTAATGTCTAATTATTATGGTCAAATGGAAGCTTTGGCTTTTGGTAAAACAAAAGAAGAAGTTCATTTAGAATTAAAAGTTTCTGGTAATGAAGATAAAATTAATTCACTACTTCCTTTTAAAGTTTTTGAAGGGAATAGACCAAGTAATGCAATTCTTTTCGATAAATTAACACCAAAATCATTAGGAAAATTAATAGCTCTTTATGAGCATAAAATCTTTACTCAAGGGGTTTTATGGAATATCTATAGTTATGATCAGTTTGGTGTAGAGCTAGGAAAAGAGTTAGCAAAGAAATTGTTGAATAATCAATAAAAATTCATTTTCGATATCAATAAACTATCATTTTATTAATATTGTTGTGTTTTGTTGATAACTATACCTGTTTTTTTAACACTTGTATTCAATGTTTAGTTAATTATTTATTATTTTTGAGCGTCTTAAATTTTTGTTAAACCTTAACATTAAGTTAACACGCGTAAAATGCAAAAGAGACAATTTTGCAGAACATTTAATAATATAAAATTAAACAATGAAAAATTTTAAAAACTTATTATTTGTAGCTCTGTTTTTTATAACAGCTACAGTTTTAGGACAAACTAAAATTACTGGTACGGTTGTAGATGATACAAACCAACCATTACCAGGCGCAAGTGTTGTTGTAAAAGGTACAACAAACGGAACATCAACAGATTTTGATGGGAAATTTACTTTAAACGCTAAAACTAATTCAGGTACTCTTGTAGTGTCTTTTGTAGGATTTAAAGCTAAGGAAGTTTCTTTTTCATCATCTAAGCTTAATGTAGGTGCAATTCAATTAGTTGAAGATGCAGGAGCATTAGACGAGATTGTAGTTACTGCTACATCATTTGCTATTGACAGAAAAACTCCAGTTGCAGTTTCAACTGTTAAAGCTTCTGATATTGAAAGAAAGTTAGGTTCTCAAGAATTTCCTGAAATTTTAAAATCTACTCCAGGGGTATATGCTACTAAATCTGGTGGTGGTTTTGGAGATGGTCGTATTAACTTACGTGGATTTAATTCTGTAAATGTTGCTGTAATGATTAACGGTGTACCTGTTAATGATATGGAAAATGGAGCAGTATACTGGTCTAACTGGGCAGGTTTATCTGATGTAACCGCTGCAATGCAAGTTCAAAGAGGTTTAGGAGCTTCTAAAGTAGCTGTACCTTCTATTGGTGGTACAATTAATATTTTATCAAAAACTTCTGATGTACAAAAAGGTGGTAGTATAATTACTTCTACAGGTAACGATGGTTACCAAAAAGCAGGTTTTACTTTATCTACAGGTTTAATGGATAATGGATTTGCTGCAACTGTATCTTTTGCTAAAATAGAAGGTGAAGGTTATATTGATGGTACACAATTTAAAGGATACAATTACTTTGTAAACTTATCTAAAGAGTTAAACGAAAATCATAAATTATCTCTTACTTCTTTTGGAGCACCACAAAGACATGGTCAAAGACAAAATAGAAGTACAATAGAAACTTATAGAAATGCTGAGTCTGGAAATAAATTTAATCCAGATTGGGGTTATAAAAACGGACAAGTTGTGCATATAGAAGATAACTTCTATCATAAATCTCAAACTTCTTTAAACCACTATTGGACAATGAGTGATAAAACTTCATTATCTACAGCAGCCTACGTTTCTTGGGGTTCTGGAGGTGGAGGTGGTACCGCTGGTGACAACACAAGTTTATTTAATGTAAGAATTGGTGGAGATGATCAACCAGTAGATTTAGATAATATTGTTGAAATCAACCAAGCAAACGGTGCTGATGGTTCTGAAGCAATTTTAAGAGCTTCTTTTAACGACCACGTATGGTATGGTGTTTTATCTACGTTTAATACGGAACTTTCTGATAGCTTTAATTTAGTTGCAGGTGTAGATTGGAGATCTTATACAGGTAAACACTATAGAGAAGTAACGGATTTATTAGGAGGTCAATTCTTCTTAGATGATTCAGATATTAACAATCCAAATGCAGCTTTACAAGTTGGAGATAAATATTCTTATTATAATGACGGAAACGTTGGTTGGTTAGGTTTCTTTGGTCAATTAGAATATGATGCAGATAGTTTTAACGCTTTTGTTTCTACTTCTTTCCAAAATACATCATACCAAAGAGTAGATTATTTTCAATATACTCCAGATAGTGACTTAAGAACTTCTGATAAATATAGTTTTCAAGGATATAGTATTAAAGGTGGGGCTAACTATAACTTAGATAGCTACAACAATATTTTTGCAAATATTGGTTACTTTGAAAGACCAGCTGATTTTGATGCAGTATTTACAAACTTTAATAACGTAGACATTAACGAAGATGCAGAAAATCAAAAGATTTTTAGTGTAGAATTAGGTTATGGTTTAAGAGGTGAAAAATTTGCTGCAAACGTAAACTTATACAGAACTAAATGGAGTGATAGAACTTTTACAGAAACTGTACCAAGTTTTGTTTCAGGTCAAGATGATTTTACAGCAAATATTTTAGGTGTAGATGCTATACACCAAGGGGCAGAGTTTGACTTTACTTACAAACCTTCAGATAAATTAACTGTAACAGGTATGTTGTCTTTAGGAGACTGGAAATGGGATAATGATATTTTAGATACACCAATCTTTGATGGAGATCAAAATTTAGTAGCAACTGTAGATTTATTAATTAAAGACTTAAAGGTTGCAGATGCTGCACAAACTACAGCAGCATTAGGTTTCTTATATAAATTTTGGGATAAAACAAGTATTACTGTAGATTATAACTACTTTGCTAATCTTTATGCAGATTTTAATGTTTTAGGAAGTGCAAACTTTACTGAAACAGGAGAAGTTAAAGAAGAAAGTGAAAGAATTGATAATACTTGGAAAGCACCTAACTATAGTACTTTTGATGCAAGTTTACGTCACGGATTTAGCTTAGGTCAATTTGATGCTACTGTTACTGCTCGTATAAACAATATATTTGATACAGAGTATATTGCTGATGCAACAGATGCTGATGATCCATTAGTATACTTTGGATTCGGAAGAACTTACAACTTAGGATTAAAAATTAATTTTTAAAAAATTATAAAAATGAAAAAAATATTTTATTCATTAGCAATATTTTCATTGTTATTCACAGCTTGTGAAAACCCAATGGAAGACATTTATGAAGAGATTGATGCCAATCCTTCAGCAATTGTAGGTGATGTAACTTATACGGTTACCGATGAAGATTATGAAGAGTTTGGTTTAACTTATGGTAGCTTTAACTCAGAAGACGAAGCAAAAGAAATTTTTCCTGATTTTTTAACAGAAAAATATCCAGTTTGGGGTAAAGGTTCTTCTGCGTTAATAGAGTATAAGTTATATGTTGGTAGTGCAGATGGTATTAGTGACTACACTTATTCAGATGAATACTCTTTAGAACTTACAGATTATCCATCATTTACAACAGACAATGCAGTAGCTTTTTATGAAAGTGAAAATGCTGGAGATTTTATACCTACTACTTTAGAGGATAACTTTACAACTGCTGAAGAAGGAGATGTTGTATTAGCTAAATATAGCCAATATGTTGGTGAAACTGTAATTGGAATTACAGAATTCTATACAGCAGATTTTGCAGGTGAAAAATCTTTATTAGATTATGAAGCTGTAAGTGTTAGTGGAGATCAAACATGGGTAGCTACTCAATATGGAATTGAAGTTACAGGTTATGACGGTGGTGATAGATTTGAAAATGAAGATTGGTTAATTTCACCAGATATTGATTTATCTAGTTTTCCAAATTCAACATTTCAAATAAATCAAACTTTCAATTATGGAGATCCTTCAAGCTTTAGTGTTTTAATTTCAACTGATTATACAGATGATATTACAACAGCAACTTGGGATGTTCTTGATTTAACTAATGTTCCTGATGGAAGTTCTTGGGATGATATAGTATCTGAAGAATATAGTTTAGCTGCTTATAATGGAGAAACTATCAATATTGCTTTTAAATATACATCTACAGATACTGATGCAGGAACTTATCAAGTAAATTATGTAGCTTTAAAAGCTTCTGGTGTTGAAGGTGAAACAGTAAGTGTATCAGAATTCTATACTTTTGATGGTTCTGCTTGGGAATTATCTGAAGGTGTTTACTATTTAAGTGATGCTGATTTCGATTCTATGGGAGAAGGAGATGATCAACCAGGTGAATACAATAACTTTGGTAGTTCTATTTCTCCTGATGGTTATTTACCTACTTTCTTAGGTATCAAATATCCTTATGCTCAAGAAGGAGATGTTTTAGATGTAATTTATAAGTATTATTCAAGTTCATCAGGAGCTCAATTAAGAGGAAACCTTTATACTTTTACTTCTGGTGTTTGGACAGGTTATGAGTCTACAATTACTACTTCTTTACAATTAGGTCATGATGGTACAACTTGGGTTCCTGACAATACTATTAAATATGAGTTAACAGGTGCTGATTATACTTTAATAGCAGATACTTATAGAGATGTTGCGGGTTATTCTAGTGCTGTTGGTAACTTAGAAAACTATGGAAACATTAGTACTTTTAATTGGGATGATGATCAAATTGACACTGTTTTAAATACAGTTATAGAAGCTCGTTACCCAGGTTTAGCAGAAGGTCAAAAATTTGCTATGACTATTTATGTTTATGATGGTTCTTCTCATAACATTACAATTAATTATATTCAAGAAGGAGGCGTTTACGTAAGAAACGAATAATTCTTATAATTATAAAAATTACAAAACCACCTCAATCGAGGTGGTTTTTTTTTATATAAAATTAGTAACTTTACGTTTTTATAAAATCAAATTCATAAAATGAAAGACATACATTCATATTGGGCATATTTAGTATTAGCTATTTTAATTTTTGCAGTATTTAATGCTATTACTGGGGTTGTTAAAAAAAGAACATTTACAGATAAAGATTTAAGAATAGGTCTATTTGCCTTAATAGTATCTCATATTCAACTTTTAATAGGTTTGGGTTGGTATTTTATGTCTGATGCCTATAAATTATTAAAAGAAGATGCTGCATCTGTTATGAGTGATAGTGGTATGCGTCTTTTATCTGTAGAACATCCTATTATGATGATTTTAGCAATTGTTTTAATAACAATAGGTTGGTCTAAACATAAAAAGAAAACAGAAAGTATTGCAAAATTTAAAACATTTGCTATTTTTTATGGTATTGCATTATTGCTAATATTATCTAGAATCCCTTGGAGTAACTGGTTTTAATATGAAAGTATTAAGTTACATATTATCACCAATTTTTGTGTTCGTGTTTTTTTTATTGCTTTTAATTTTTCATCCACTTCAGTGGTTAGGATTAAAATTATTTGGTCATAAAGGGCATCAGTCTGTGGTAGATTATATGAATTGGTTTTTAGCAAAATCACTTTTAATTTTAGGTATTTCTGTTAGAATAAAAAATAAACATGAATTACCAGAAGATAGTTCACTTATTTTTGTATCAAACCATCAAAGTATGTTTGATATTTCTCCTATTAGTTGGGCATTTAGAAAACATCAACCAAAATTTGTATCAAAAAAAGAATTAGGTAAAGGCATACCAAGTATATCTTTTAATTTAAAAAACGGAGGAGCTGCTTTAATTGATAGAAAAGATCCTAAGCAAGCAATTTCTGCTTTAATGCAATTTTCTAAAAGGATAAAAGAGAATAATTGGGGAGCAGTTATTTTTCCTGAAGGAACAAGAAGTAGAGATGGTAAACCTAAAAGATTTGCTTCCAATGGCTTAAAAGTGATTACAAAGTTTAATAAAGAAGGATATATTGTTCCTTTAACCATAAATAATTCGTGGAAAGTTTTTAAATACGGAAAATTTCCATTAGGTTTAGGTAGTCCAATTATAATTGAGACTCATAAACCAATAAAAATTAACTCTTTACCTTTTGATGAGTTGCTAGAACAAACAGAAAAAGTGATTAAAGAAAACATAAAATAAAGATTATGTCTATATACAATGTAAGAAAAGAAGTGATGCTTACTTTAGAAAAAAGTATGCAAACTTTTGTAGATAAATACTTAATTCCTGCTGAAAAAATTTGGCAGCCAACAGATTTTTTACCAAATTCTCAAAAAGATTCTTTTATATCAGAAGTAGAAGAAATTAGAGAATTATCTAAAGAATTGCATGATGATTTTTGGATTGTTTTAGTAGGAGATACTATTACAGAAGAAGCATTACCAACATACGAATCTTGGTTACTGGATTTAGATGGAGTTAGCCAAGACCCAGACAATAGTTGGGCAAAATGGGTAAGAACCTGGACTGCAGAAGAAAACAGACATGGAGACGTTTTAAATAAATACTTGTACTTATCTGGGCGTGTTAATATGAGAGAAGTAGAAATATCTACACAGCATTTAATTGCCGATGGTTTTGATATTGGTACATCTACAGACCCATACAAAAACTTTGTATATACAAGTTTTCAAGAATTAGCAACGTATGTTTCTCATAATAACGTAGCAAAAATTGCACGTAAAAAAGGACACAAAGCTTTAGCAAAAATGTCTAAAATTATTGCAGGAGATGAGATGCGTCATCATCAAGCGTATACAGAGTTTGTAAGAGAAATATTTAAAATAGATCCTAGCGAAATGATGTTGGCTTTCCAACACATGATGAAATACAAAATTGTTATGCCTGCAATGCATTTAAGAGAATCTTTTAATGAAAAAGGATCTTTGTTTGATGATTTTTCATCCGTAGCTCAAAGAATTGGTGTTTATACCGGTTTCGATTATGTAGATATTATTAGAAAATTAAACACAGCTTGGGAGATAGATAAGATTACAAACCTTACACCAGAAGCAGAAAAAGCAAGAGATTATCTAATGAAATTACCAGACAGAATGTACAGGATTACAGAAAGAATTGTAGTGCCAGATACAGACTTTAAATTTAAATGGATGATACCAAGTTAGTAGATTAGAAGCTATTTCCTGCTTTCCATTGTATCTTTTTTTGAAAAAACAAAAAAAGGATGCCATTTCAATCAGGGCTAAACTTGTTTGTTAGCTTTTAGAAAAATTATAAAACAAAGAAACCTTTTAGGCTTAAAACCGAAAGGTTTTTTTATTGTTTTTTACAGAATAGAAAAAATATCTTTATCATTTAAAAAGCCTAGTTTTTTTCTTGCTAAATCCTGTTTAGATTTAAGTAAAGTGTTAGTTATAATACCAGCAGAATCATCTTCTATGTTGGCAATTTCATCACCCAAATAATCGATGATTAAAGAATTGCCAGAGTATTCATAATCGTTTATGTCTTTACCTGTTCTATTCACTCCGATAACGTAACTCATGTTCTCGATTGCACGTGCTTTTAAAAGAGTTTCCCAAGCTCTAATTCTTTTTAAAGGCCAATTAGCAACAAAAATTAAAAGATCGTAATTTTCGGTATTTCTTGCCCAAACAGGAAAACGTAAATCATAACAAATTAAAGGACAAATTTTCCATCCTTTATAATCAATAATTAATTTTTCTGAGCCAGAAGAATATACTTTATCTTCTCCAGCCAAGGTAAAAGGGTGCTTTTTATCATAAGTTACAATTTTGCCATTTGGATGAACAAATACCAAACGATTATAATATTTTATATTACTTTGAGCACAGTCGAAAGGTTTTTCTGATATCACCAAACTTCCACAAATAGCGAATTTATTTTCTATTGCCATTTTCTGCATCCAAGTAACAGAAATACCATCCATAGTTTCTGCTATTTTATCAGGATTCATGCTAAAACCAGTAGTAAACATTTCAGGCAAGACAACTAAATGGGGGTTTTTAGGTAGAGATTTGATTTTTGTTTCAAAAAAAATAAGATTTTTTTCTGGGTTTTCCCAGGCTAAATCAGCTTGAATTCCTACAACGTGCAAAGCATCAGACATTAAAATAATTTTAAAGATTAAAAGACGTATAAATGTAAGATTTTGTAATTTAGAAAACCAAAAAAATGCCATGCAATCTTTTATTTCAGATACTTTAGATGATATTTTAAAAAGCACAAAATCTTTTGAAAACGTTGTGTTTATTTTGCCTTCTCAAAGAGCAAAAGTGTTTGCTAAACAGGTTTTTAAAGATAAAATTATAGCAGGATTTTTACCAGAAATTATAAATGTAGAACAATTTATTAATCAGGTTTCTAAGGTAGAAAAAGCAGATAGCATTCAGTTATTATTTCATTTTTATACGATTTACAAAAGCTTAGAAAAGGATGCTGTTACTTTTGATGTTTTTTCTTCTTGGGCTTTTACGGTAATTCAAGATTTTAACGAGATAGATCAACATTTAATAAATACAAAAGACATTTTCATTTATTTAAGAGATATACAAAGATTAAAAAAATGGTCTGTAAAAGGTGAGTTTAAAGAAACAGAATTAATGAAAGATCATTATTCTTTTCTAGAAAAATTAAACATTTTTTACAACGCTTTTTATAGTTTTTTGGTAGAAAAAAACATTGGTTATCAAGGTTTAATTTACAGAGAATCTTGTAAAAAAATTGATAAATATTTAGAAGAAAACAAACATAAAAAATTCTTTTTTATTGGTTTTAATGCTTTAAATACAGCAGAAGAATATTTGTTTCAGAAAGTATTAGAAAGGGGTAAATCAGAAATTTATTGGGATATTGATGAAGCTTTTTTTTACAATAATCATCAAGCCGGAAGATTTATAAGAAGGTTTAAAAACGAATGGAAATATTACGAGAAAAATGAAATTAAAACCATTGGTAATACTTTTTCTCAACCTAAAAAAATAGAAGTAATTGGTGCATCTAAAAATACAACTCAGATGAAATATGCTGGAGAAGTTTTAGAAAAGTTTACCGATTTTAAAAATACTGCATTAGTTTTGGCAGACGAAACTTTATTGCCAATTACCTTAAATTCTTTGCCAAAAAACATCAATGCAATCAATATAACTATGGGATATCCTTTAAAAGATATACCAACTACAAGTTTGTTGTTTTCTATTTTTCAATTGTTTATTTCTCAAGAAAAATTGCAAAAAACGCTTGTAAACGAGTTTTATCATAAAGATGTTATTCGGTTTTTAAAACATCAATCTATTTATAAATTAATTCCAGAAATAGATGCTTTTTCCGATGAAGTTGCCAAACAAAATCTAACATTTATCAACCAAAACTACATTCATGATTTTTTAGAAAATATAGCATCAAACTTAAAAGAAATTATTGTTTCTATTTTTAGTAGTTATGTTTCTATTGATGAGTTTATAAGTAGAATTTTAAATTTAATAGATTGTTTAAAAGAAGATGTTGTAGATTTAGAAAAAGAATATTTGTTTCGTTTTTACACTACGTTTACGCAGTTAAAAACATTGCAAAGTGAGTTTAAGTATTTTTCTGATTTAAAAACATTGTCACTTTTTTTTAGACAATTAATAGCCTCAGAAAGTTTGTCTTTTCAAGGAGAACCTTTAAGAGGTTTACAGTTGATGGGAATGTTAGAAACACGTGTTTTAGATTTTGAAAACATTGTTTTAGTTTCTACAAACGAAGGGATTTTACCCGCAAGTAGTCAGCAAAATTCTTTTATCCCTTTTGATGTAAAAGTAGAATTTGGTTTGCCAACTTACAGAGAAAAAGATGCAATTTTTTCCTATCATTTTTTTAGATTGATGCAAAGAGCAAAAAATGTTTTTATCATTTATAATACAGAACACGATGTTTTTGGACGAGGGGAAAAAAGCAGATTTGTAACGCAATTAGAAATGATGCGAACAGATATTGTTCAAAAAATTGTGGCACCAAAAATAGTTTCTGATAAAATTGAATTAAAAAAGATTAAAAAAAACGAAGCTGTTTTAGAAAAGCTAAAAGAATTGGCAAGAAAAGGAATTTCGCCATCTGCGTTAACTAATTATTTGTACAATCCTATTTCTTTTTACAAACAAAAAGTGTTAAAATTAACAGAGTTTGAAGATGTAGAAGAAACAGTTGCTTACAACACTTTAGGTACTGTTGTGCACGAAACTTTAGATAAATTATATAAACCTTTTGAGGGGAAGTTTTTAACTGTAGAAAGTATAGAAACAATGCAAAAGTTATCTAAAGATTTGGTAATTTATTATTTTAAAGAAGAGTTTAAAAACGGAGACATTTCTACTGGAAGAAATCGTTTAATTTTTGAGGTTGCAAATCGATTTGTAAATAATTTTTTAAAGCAAGAAAAAGAGTTGCTAAAAGATAAAAACAATCAATTAAAAATAATTTCTACCGAAGAAAATTTAGCAACTTATATAAAAATAGAAGGTATAGATTTTCCTGTCAAAATTCATGGGCAAGTAGATAGAGTAGACGAGTTAAATGGTATTTTAAGAATTATAGATTACAAAACTGGAATGGTAAGTAGTACAAATTTAAAAGTACCAGATTTTGAGAATTTAAGAGAAGATAAACATCATAAAGCCATACAGGTTTTATTATACGCTTATTTGTATACAAAGAGTAAAAATTTCGACTTTTCTAAATCTTTAGAAGGCGGAATTTATTCTTTTAAAAACTTAAATAGTGGTTTTTTATCAGTTAACTTTTCATCAAATTATAGAAAACCAGATGTAGAGATTACAGAAGAAAAGTTAGAAGTATTTATAACAGAAATTAAAACTTATATTAAAGAAATTTATAATATTGACGAAGATTTTGTAGAACCTGCAGATTTAAAATATTAAAGTTTTTCTTATTTAGAAATGTACCTTTGTAAAAAAATATATTTTTGAGCACAGATATTAGTTTTAAAAAGATAAATAATTTGGCAATTCCTGCTTTAATTGCTGGTATTGCAGAACCTTTATTGTCTATTACAGATACCGCAATTATTGGTAATATAGATAAAAATGCTACAGAAAGTTTAGCGGCTGTTGGTATTGTGGGCGCATTTATATCGATGCTAATTTGGGTTTTCGGCCAAATAAGAAGTGCAATTTCGTCTATAGTTTCTCAATATGTTGGTGCAAATAAATTAGATCAAGTAAAAAGTTTGCCAGCACAAGCAATTGCTATTGTTGTTTTAGGTAGTTTGGTTGTTTTGGCTATTTCTTATCCGTTTGCAAAACAGATTTTTCAGTTTTACAATGCATCTGGTACTGTGTTAGAGTATTGTATTACTTATTTTAAAATTAGAATTTTCGGTTTTCCGTTTTCACTTTTTGTATTTGCTGTTTTTGGAGTTTTTAGAGGTTTACAAAACACATTTTATCCGATGATAATTGCTATTATTGGTGCACTTTTAAATATTGTTTTAGACTTAGCTTTTGTATATGGAATTGAAGGTTTTTTACCAGCAATGAATATTGAAGGTGCAGCCTATGCAAGTGTAATAGCACAAATTATAATGGCCATAATTTCGGTGGTTTTATTGATGAAAAAAACTTCGATTACTTTACAATTAAACTTGCCTTTTCATAAAGAAATTCCGCGTTTATTAGGTATGATTGGTAATTTATTTATTAGAACAATTGCCTTAAATACTGCGTTGTATTTTGCCACTTCTTACGCAACAGGTTATGGTAAAGAATATATTGCTGCTTATACAATTGGTATAAATTTATGGCTATTAGGTGCTTTTATGATTGATGGTTATTCTAGTGCAGGAAATATTTTATCAGGTAAATTATTAGGAGCCAAAGATTATAAAACACTAATTACGTTAAGTAATAAATTGTTTAAATATGGTTTTTCAACTGGTGTTTTAGTCGCTATTATAGGGTTTATATTTTATAATTTTGTTGGACTAATTTTTACAAAAGACGATTTAGTTTTAGAAAAATTTAATGATGTTTTTTGGATTGTTTTAATCATTCAGCCAATAAATGCAATTACTTTTATTTTTGATGGAATGTTCAAAGGAATGGGAGAAATGAAATACCTAAGAAACCTTTTAATCCTTTCTACAGCTTTAGTTTTTATTCCAACTTTGTTGATATTTGACTATTACAATTTAAAATTAACAGCTATTTGGATTGCTTTTATTTTTTGGATGGTTGCAAGAGGTTTACCTTTGATTATTAAATTTAGAAATAAATTTTTGCCATTAATTAACAATTAATTTGTTTTATGGAGTGCATTAGAGAGGTTTTTAAACTTATGTCAGTTTAAGTGTGTTTCTGAAAAATGAAGAAAAATGTATCGAGAACTTTTATAATTTAAATCTTATTTTTACAAAAAAAGAAGAAATATTTATGATTACAAATAGACAAAACGGAAGTTTATATACCAAGATTCAAAATAAAATTGCAACTATAGAATTTGGGCATCCAGCAAGTAATTCTTTTCCGAGTGAATTGTTAGAAAGGTTGGCTAAAGAATTTGTTTCTGTAGGTAATAATGATGAAGTTTCTGTAATTATCTTAAAATCTGAAGGAGAAAAAGCTTTTTGTGCAGGAGCTTCTTTTGATGAATTGGTAGCAATTACAAATCTAGAAGAAGGCAAACAATTTTTCTCTGGTTTTGCAAATGTAATTAACGCAATGAGAACTTGCGGAAAGCTAATAATTGGTAGAGTACAAGGTAAAACTGTTGGTGGTGGCGTTGGTTTATCTGCTGCTTGTGATTATGTTTTAGCTACAGAAAATGCTGCAATTAAATTATCTGAATTTACCATTGGTATTGGTCCTTTTGTAATAGAACCTGCCGTAACTCGTAAAATTGGAATAGCAGCAACCGCAGAACTTACTTTAGATGCAACAAACTGGAAAAATGCTTATTGGGCAAAAGAAAAAGGGTTGTATGCACGTGTTTTTGAAAACATAAATGATTTGGATAAAGAAGTAGAAATTTTATCAGAAAAACTAGCAAGTTATAATCCAATTGCTTTATTAGAAATGAAAAAAGTATTATGGAAAGAAACTGATGATTGGAGTTATTTACTAACAGAAAGAGCTGCGGTTTCTGGTGAATTGGTTTTGTCTGATTTTACTAAAAAAGCATTGTCTAAATTTAAAAAATAGTTGATGAAAATTGTTTCTACAAACATAGGAGAACGACAAGAAATTAATTGGAAAGGAAAATTAATAACAACTGGTATATTTAAGTTTTCTGTTGATAAATCTATTTTTTTAGATATAGAAGATGTAAAAGAGGATGCTGTTTGTGATAGAGAACATCACGGAGGAATTTTACAAGCAGTTTATGGTTATTCTTTAAAACATTACGATTATTTTAAAAAATTATATCCAGATTTAGAATTTGAAAATGGAATTTTTGGAGAAAACTTAACCATTGATGATTTAGATGAAACTAAAATTCATCAAGGAGATACTTTTAAAGTTGGCGAAACTATTTTAGAAGCAACGGTACAAAGAAATCCGTGTATGAAATTAGGAGTTCGTTTCAATAATATGAAAATTGTAAAACAATTTTGGAATACTACTTTTTGTGGAGTATATTTTAAAGTGATACAAACCGGTTTTGTTAAGTCTGGTGATGTTTTTGAGCAAATAAAATCTTGCCCAGAAAACCCAACAATTGCAGATTTGTATGTTGCTAAAAGACTTGCAAAAGGGATTTAAAGTTTGATTTTTGAGTTTTATTCGCAAACAAGTTTAGCCCAGATTGAGCGGTTTGTTTAAGCTCTTTTTTGCCGTTTTTTAGGTAGAGAAAGCACGAAATGTTTCTAAACCTTTTCTTCTTTTTTATGTAAAAAACGAGTTAGTTTCATAGAAAGGTCTAATAAAATAATTTTAGCATTTCCGTTTCTTTCTATGTGATACATAGCATCATTTAATTCTTTTTCTATGTCTAGAATATTTCCAGAATGTACAAAAGGCGCAAATTTAGAAAGCTGAAATCCAGTTTTAGTTTCCATAAAAACCAAATTTTCCGACTTGTAATTCAATAACATTGCCTGTCTAAAAAACTGTAAACAATAATCTAAAAATCGTTTTTGAGTTTCTCGACCGGTTTTAGCAATAGTATCAGACCATTCAATTAATTGTTGTACAACAGCAGCATTTCCTTTTGCTTTAAAAGCAGTTCTTATCCAAGCAACAAACCATTCTTCAAAAACCAAATCAGAAGAATCATTGTGTAATAAATGTAATGCTTTGTTAAAATTACCTTCTGCTTGATGTGCAATTTTTGCGGCATCATTAT
This sequence comes from Polaribacter sp. Asnod1-A03, assembly GCF_045063585.1. Taxonomy (NCBI): domain Bacteria; kingdom Pseudomonadati; phylum Bacteroidota; class Flavobacteriia; order Flavobacteriales; family Flavobacteriaceae; genus Polaribacter; species Polaribacter sp. Asnod1-A03. Next base: position 3,519,702 of record NZ_JBEFOE010000009.1, read on the forward strand.
CAGAAACCTGATGATCTACAACCAAAGTATTGCTAATGTCTTGTTCGCTTAACGCAGGAAAATGCAATGCTTGGCAACGAGATTTAATTGTATTTATAATTTGCTCCTCGTTTTCTGTAATTAAAATAAACACGGTTTTTTCTGGCGGTTCTTCTATCAGTTTTAATAATTTGTTAGCAGCAGCAATATTCATTTTTTCTGCCATCCAAATAATCATTACTTTAAAACCACCTTCGTAACTTTTAAGTTTTAGTTTTTTTACAACCTCCTCGGCTTCATCAACACCAATAATTCCTTGTTTGTTTTCTACACCAATATGTTGCAGCCAATTAAACAAACTTCCATAAGGTTGTGTTGCAATAAATTTTCGCCAATCTTCTAAAAACAAACTACTAACTGGGTGTTTTTTTACATCGTTATTAGAAGTAACAGGAAAAGCAAAGTGCAAATCTGGGTGTTGCAATTTGTCGCATTTTAAATTACAAACATCTGCATTATCAGAAAAATTACATAATAAAAATTGTGCGTAGGCAATTGCCATTGGTAAAGTTCCGCTACCTTCTTTACCCACAAATAATTGCGCGTGTGGTATTCTGCCGTTTTCTGCAGATACTTTTAAATGTTTTTTTATGTGATCTTGGCCGATAATTTGGTTAAAAAGCATAGGCAAATATAAAATTTGTTTGTCATTAATACATCAATTATGTAAATCTATCTTAATGGTTCTGTAATTCATTTAAACAGTAGTTTTTATCTTCGAAAACGTTGTATTAAATTTAAGAGTTATAGACTTAAAAAGAGTAAATAAATCGGTATTTTTGTTAAAAATAGAATTAATAAAAGATGAAAACACTAAAAGATTTTAATTTCAAGAATAAGAAAGCGTTAATTCGTGTAGATTTTAATGTGCCTTTAAATGATAAGTTTGAAGTAACAGATGCTACAAGAATACAAGCGGCAAAATCTACAATTATAGATATTTTAGAGCAAGATGGTAGTTGTATCTTAATGTCTCACTTAGGTAGACCAAAAGGATTTCAAGATGAGTTTTCTTTAGGACATATTGTAGAAAAAGCAACAGAAATATTAGGTGTTAAAGTAAAATTTGTTGAAGATTGTATTGGAGATAAAGTAGAAGAAGCTGTTACAAATTTAGAGTCTGGAGAAATCTTATTATTAGAAAACTTACGTTTTTACGAAGAAGAGAAAAAAGGAGATGTTGCTTTTGCAGAAAAGTTATCAAAATTTGGAGATGTATATGTAAATGATGCTTTTGGTACTGCACACAGAGCGCACGCATCAACAACAATTATTGCACAATTTTTTGAAGAGAACAAATGTTTCGGAAACTTATTAGCAAGAGAAATAGAGAGTATAGATAAAGTTTTAAACAACTCAGAAAAACCAGTTTTAGCAATTTTAGGTGGTGCAAAAGTATCATCAAAAATTACAGTAATTGAAAATATTTTAGATAAAGTAGATCATTTAATTATTGGTGGTGGAATGAGTTTTACTTTTGTAAAAGCAAAAGGCGGTACTGTAGGAGATTCTATTTGTGAAGATGATAAAATGGATTTAGCTTTAGATATTTTAAAGCAGGCAGAAGCTAAAGGGGTTTCTGTTCATATCCCTGTAGATGTAATTGCTGCGGATGATTTTTCTAATACAGCAAACACACAAATTATAGATATTACTGAAATTCCTGATGGATGGCAAGGTTTAGATGCTGGACCAAAATCTAGAGAAATTTTTGATGATGTTGTAAACAAGTGTAAAACTATTTTATGGAACGGACCTTTAGGTGTTTTTGAAATGGAAACTTTTGCAGAAGGAACAATTGCTTTAGGAAACTCTATTAATACAGCTACTAAAAGCGGAGCATTTTCTTTAGTTGGTGGTGGAGATTCTGTTGCTGCTGTAAAACAATTTGGGTTTGCAGATAAAGTAAGTTATGTTTCTACTGGTGGTGGTGCTATGTTAGAAATGTTAGAAGGTAAAACTTTACCAGGAATTGAAGCTATTTTAAAATAGTAAAAAATATAATTTAAGCTTAAAACAGCGTGTAATTTTAAAATTGCACGCTGTTTTATTTTTATACATTTGATGTAAGTTTTTTAATAATTAAACGAATAAATAGCTAAACGATTACTCACTTTACAATGAAATACACAACACTACCAAATACAGATACAAAAGTTTCTAAAATTTGTTTAGGAACTATGACTTGGGGAAACCAAAACACAGAAGCAGAAGCTCATCAACAAATGGATTACGCTTTAGAACAAGGTGTTAATTTTTTTGATGCTGCAGAATTATATCCAGTTCCAGCAAATGCAGAAACTTATGGAGCTACAGAGAAAATTATTGGTTCTTGGTTAAAAAAAACGGGTAATAGAAGCAAAGTAGTTTTGGCAAGTAAAATTGCTGGTGGCGGAGATTATACAGCGCATATTAGAAAAGGTGGTTTAAATAAAAAAAATATTAAAGAAGCTATAGAAAACAGCTTACAACGTTTAGAAACCGACTATATAGATTTATATCAATTGCATTGGCCAAATCGTAGTGTAAATGTTTTTGGTACAAGAGATTTCCCTACAGACACTATCAAAAGCGAAACTGAAAATTATTTTGAAATTTTAGAAACTCTTCAAAATTTAATAAAGCAGGGGAAATTAAAACACATTGGCTTGTCTAATGAAACTCCTTGGGGAACTATGAAATACCTACAAGCTGCTGATCAAAACAATTTACCAAGACCTGTAACTATTCAGAATTCATATTCTATGATTCATAGAAGTTATGAAGCTGGTATGAGCGAAGTTTCTTTAAGAGAAAACATTGGTTTGTTAGCATATTCTCCTTTAGCACAAGGTGTTTTAACTGGTAAATATTTAGACGGAAATTACCCTGAAGGATCTAGAGGAGATTTATACCCAAGATTTATTTCTAGATATAAAAATGAAGGTTCTGAAACAGCAGTTAAAAAATATTTAACAATTGCTAAAAAACATAATTTAACACTTACAGAATTGTCTTTGGCTTTTATCAATCAATTGCCATTTGTAACAAGTAATATTATTGGAGCAACAAAAATGGATCAATTAAAAGAAAATATCAATTCTATAAATATTGATTTATCGGATGAAGTTTTAAAAGAAATTGAAGCAGTTCATGTAGCAATACCAAATCCTGCTCCTTAATAAAAAGTGAAAAACCGAAGTAGAAATTACTTCGGTTTTTTTATAAAATAAGTTTAAAATTATTCTACTAATTTAATAGCAGTTGCTTTAAATCTTCCTTCCTCAATAATACCAGCAATTTCTGCTTTTCTAACAACTTCGCAAAACCCTGTGTGTTTGTCATGTGCATCGCCAAAATCATCAATACCAAAACCATCTACAAAATATGCTTTGTCATCAACTTTAACGGCTAAACTACATCCAGTTTCAGAATCTAATTCAAACTGACATTGACCACAAGAAATTTCTGCGATTTGCTTTATCTCTTTTTTGTTTCCGCAAGAAGCGAATATCAACAAACTTAAAACGATTAATTTTTTCATTTTTTATAAATTTAAAAAGTCCTCAGTTTTATAAAAAAAAAGAGGACTTTATTATTGTTTACTATTTATACGATATTTTATTTCTTAGCCCAAGAATCGCGTAAACCAACAGTTTTGTTGAATACTAAATTGTCTGCAGTAGAATCATCATCCACATTAAAATATCCTAAACGTTGAAATTGAAAACGTTCGCCAATTTTAGCAGTTTGTAAACTTGGCTCTAAATAGGCTTCTATAATTTCTAAAGAATTAGGGTTTACAAAATCCATATAATCTTTGTCTTTATGAGCATCTGGTGCTTCATCTAAAAACAATCGATCGTAAGCTCTAACTTCTGCTTTTACTGCATGTTTTACAGAAACCCAGTGCAAAGTACCTTTTACTTTACGTTTGCTTTCTTCTGTGTCCATTCCAGATTTTGTTAATGGATCATAAGTACAATGTATAACAGTAATTTCTCCGTTTTCATCTTTTTCACAACTAGTTGCTGTAATAAAATAAGCGTTTTTTAAACGAACTTCTTTTCCTAATTTTAAACGGAAGAATTTTTTATTCGCTTCTTCTCTAAAATCTTCTCTTTCAATATAAATTTCTCTAGAAAAAGGAACTTTTCTGCTACCAAAACCTTCTTCATAATCATTATAACTGGCATCTAGCATTTCTTCTTTTCCTTCCGGGTAATTATCAATAATCACTTTTACAGGATCTAAAACTCCCATAACTCTTTTAGCAGTATTGTTTAAATCTTCTCTAATTTTAAACTCTAAAAGTGCTACATCAATAATGTTTTCACGTTTAGAAACCCCAACAGTTTCTACAAAACTTCTAATAGCAGCTGGCGTGTAACCACGTCTTCTTAAACCAGAAATTGTAGGCATTCTTGGGTCGTCCCAACCAGCAACAATATTTTCTTCTACCAATTTAAGTAACTTACGTTTACTCATAATGGTGTAACTTAAGTTTAAACGAGAAAACTCACGTTGTTTTGGCGGATTTGGATATTCAGATTTACTAAAATCGTATACATTATCTCTAAACCAATTATATAATTCTCTATGAGGTTTAAATTCTAAAGAACATAAAGAGTGTGATATTTGTTCAATATAATCACTTTCTCCGTGAGTCCAATCATACATTGGGTAAATACACCAATCATCACCAGTTCTATGATGAGATTTGTACATAATTCTGTACATTAAAGGATCACGCATTAACATATTCGGAGATTCCATATCAATTTTTGCACGTAGAGTATGTTCTCCTTCTTTAAACTTTCCGTCTTTCATTCCTTGAAATAACTCCAAGTTTTCTTCTACTGAACGAGATCTAAAAGGACTGTTTGTACCAACTTCTGTTGGCGTACCTTTTTGTACTCTCATTTCTTCTGAAGATTGAGAATCTACATACGCTTTGCCATCTTTTATCAATAAAATTGCCCAATCATACAATTGCTGAAAATAATCTGAAGAGTAACATTCGTTAGCCCATTGGTAACCTAACCAAGAAATATCTTGTTTAATGGCATCTACATATTCTTGCTCTTCTTTTGCCGGATTTGTATCATCAAAACGCAAGTTAACAGGCGCATTATAATGCAACCCTAAACCAAAACTAATACCAATTGCTTTGGTATGCCCAATGTGTAAATATCCATTAGGTTCTGGCGGAAAACGAAAACGTAAATTTTCTTTTGGCATTCCGTTAGCCAAATCTTCTTCAATAATTTGCTCTAAAAAATTGAGCGATTTCTTCTCTTCAGACATAAGTTTATACGAAAAAATTAAGTGACAAAATTACATAAAATACTTTATAGCAATTAAGTCTTTGTAACAAATTAGTGAAAATAGCTTCTAATATGTAAACACTATAAATTATGAGCAGTCAAATAAGAAATTACTCGTGTCCTAAATGCAACAATAAAAACTATAAAGTTGGTGAGTTAAGAGCAACAGGTGGTACGTTATCTAAAATTTTTGATATTCAAAATCAGAAATATACTAGTGTAACCTGCGAGCGTTGTACTTACACAGAATTCTATAAAACAAAAACAAGTGCTATAAGTAACGTTTTCGACTTTTTTACAAGTTAATTTTTTTGGGTGTTACTTTATCTAGAAAGCATTCTAGATTAAAGTCGTGCTTTACACTATATCTTTTTATTCGTACCTCATAAAAAGGATGCCGTTTCAATCACTAACACTAGTGTTTTATCTATTAAAGTTTTTAAAATTGATATTTTGTACCTAGTTTATTATCGTATTTTTACCAAAATTTTAAATAAAAATGACAACTTTTAGATTTGATCATATTGCAATATCTGTAACAAATGTAGATGTCTCTGTTACCTTTTATAAAAAGGTTTTAAAACTTAAAGAAATGGAAAATACAGCATCTAACTCTAAAACTAGGTGGATGAAATTAGGAGATAACAAGCAATTACATTTAATTCCTCGTCCAGATTTTGAAATTAGAACAAATAAAGCTGTCCATTTTGCATTGTCCATAGACAATTTAGATTCTTTTTTAAATCATTTAAAAGATTTAGAAATAGAATATTCAGATTGGACAGGAACTTCAGATAAAGATTATGTTAGAAAAGATGGAGTAAATCAGTTTTATTTTCAAGACCCAGATGGTTATTGGATTGAAATTAACAATGCAGTTTAATTAGTTAAATTAGAAACAATAATGGGAATAATAAAAGTAAACAATATAAAACTCTATGCAAACCACGGTTGCTTAGATGAAGAAGATAAAATAGGATCTGAATATAGAGTAGATGTAGAGGTAAAAGCAGATTTAAAGAGATCGTCTAGAACAGACGAATTAGCCGATACGGTAGATTATGTACATTTAAATAACATTGTAAAAGAAGAAATGGCAATACGTTCTAAATTATTAGAAGAAGTAACACAACGTATTTTAGATCGTATTTTTAAGGAAATAAAAATGATAAGAAGAACTACGGTTTCTGTTGCTAAAATAAATCCACCAATTGGTGGAAATGTGGAAGAAGTGGTAATTATTCTTACAAAAAAGAGGTAATTTATAAGGTATGAACCTAAATCAAATTACAATTCCATCTTTAGATTTAAGTAAGTCAGTTTCTTTTTATCAAAAATTAGGGTTAGAATTAATTGTTGATGCTTTACCAGATTATGCAAGATTTGTTTGTCCGGAAGGAAATGCAACTTTTTCAATTCATAAGGTAGAAAAATTACCTAAAGGAGAAGGTGTTTATGTATATTTTGAATGTAAAGATTTAGATACTAAAGTAAAAGATTTAATAAAAGAAGGAATTTATTTTGATGAAATGCCTTCTGACAGAAATTGGTTATGGCGAGAAGCTAGATTAAAAGATGTAGACAATAATAGCTTAATTTTATTTTATGGAGGAGAAAATAGAATAAATCCACCTTGGAAAATCAAAAATTAAAAAAAGACTTGCAGAAAGTATAAATTTACGTAAATTTGCAATCCAAAATACAAAAGGTGTCTTGGCCGAGTGGCTAGGCAATGGTTTGCAAAACCATGTACAGCGGTTCGAATCCGCTAGACACCTCCAAAAAACCTCAATCTGTGATTGAGGTTTTTTTATTTTATATAAGTTTTAAAAAAGTAATATTTACTTTCTAATTACAGATTTAATAAAATTATAAATCGTAGTAAATAGGATAAATATTAAGAGCAATCATTACAACTTCCGGTTAGTACACAATTTGCGTTTTTAACATTATATCCTTTAGGAACTTTATAATCAACAGGAATATGTAAACACTCAATAGTATCGCAAGACGAACATCTAAAATGAAAATGATGCTGATTCTTTTCATTTTTTTCACAAATAGCAAAATATTGCTTTCCATCTTCTGCAACAATTCTATGAACTATATCATCCTCATAAAATCTATTTAAAACTCTGTAAATAGTTGCCCTATTTATTTTTATATCAAGTTGTCTTTCAATTACATCTTGACTTAACGCTCTTTTTGAGCTTGATAGCAGGCTAAGTATCGCTTCTTTTGCAGGTGTATTTCGTCTATTCATAATTATTGCGAATAAGTTGCAATAATACAAAAAGATTGTATATTTGCCAAAACATCTATTGCGACAAAATCGCATTTAATAAAAGAAGAGAAATAATAAGACTAATTGGAGTATTAGGTTAAGTTTTTGTAGAACCAAATCACTCTTCAATTAATACAATAACAAAATGGATAACAAAAAATTTGAAGTAATAATAGTGGGTGGAAGTTATGCAGGTCTTTCAGCAGCAATGTCTTTAGGGCGTTCATTAAGAAAGACATTAGTAATAGATGCGGGTAAACCGTGTAATCGACAAACACCGCATTCGCATAATTTTTTGACACAAGATGGAAGTGCTCCTAAAGAAATTTCTGAAATTTCTAAAAGTCAAGTTTCTGAATATGATAGTATTAAATTTTATAACGGATTTGCTATAAGCGGAAAAAGAATTGAAAAAAGTTTTGAAATTACAACTTCAAACGGAGATACTTTTACCTCAGAGAAATTGGTTTTTGCCACAGGAATTAAAGATATAATGCCAGATATTAAAGGTTTTTCTGAATGTTGGGGAATTTCGGTAGTACATTGTCCTTATTGTCACGGTTATGAAATACGAAATAAAAAAACGGCTATAATTGCAAATGGAGAAAGAGCTTTTCATCTTACTTCTTTAGTCTATAATTTAACTAAAGAAATTACGATAATCACATCAAGAATAGCTGATTTTGATAAAGATCAACTCAAAAAATTAGAGCAAAAGAATATAAAAATTATTGAGAAAGAAATTTCAGAAATCGAACATAAAAAAGGACAAATAGAAAAAGTTGCTTTCAAAGATGGTAGCACAGAAAATTTTGATTGTGCTTATGCTGCCATTTCTTTTGAACAAAATTCTAAAATACCAAAAGAATTAGGTTGTAAGCTTACAGAAAATGGACATATTGAAGTTAGTTCAATGCAAAGAACAACTGAAGAGGGAATTTATGTTTGTGGAGACAATAGTATAATGATGCGTTCGGTTGCATTAGCAGTTTCTAGCGGAAATATTACTGGTGCAGTGATTAATAATGAACTTGCACAAGAAGCTTTTTAATATGGTAGAAGTATCTGTATGTTTAGAAAAGAAAACTAGAAGTTTTGTACGTGACAAAGCCAAAAAATTAACGCATATTTACAGTGTAAATTTGTTATTTTAAACTGGCTCTCAAGCATCACTACATAACGATAAAAGAATAGTTTTATTACTGTTTTTACACAAAGCTTTAGTCTTTTCTTAACAAAAAATTATCTTTATTTTTTCATATTTGCGTTCTGTATGCTTTATGAGAAAGTATTGTTAATGTATTGAGTTATATTTGTTATTTTAAAGATAATTTTAATTGATTCTGGATGAAAATATATTCAATAGAAACAGGTAATTTTAAATTAGACGGAGGTGCAATGTTTGGTGTTGTACCTAAAACTATTTGGCAAAAAACCAATCCTGCAGATGCTAATAATTTAATTGATATGAGTATGCGAAGTATACTTATAGAAGACGGAAATCGTTTAATTCTTGTAGATACTGGCTTAGGAGCAAAGCAATCAAATAAGTTTTTTAGTTATTATTATCTTTTTGGAGATTTTTCTGTAGACCTATCATTAGCAAAACATGGTTTTCATAGAGATGATATTACCGATGTTTTTTTAACACATTTACATTTTGATCATTGTGGAGGTGCAATAGAGTGGAATTCTGATAAAACTTTTTTACAACCTGCTTTTAAAAATGCTAAATTTTGGTCTAATAAAGAGCATTGGCAATGGGCCACTGAGCCTAACTCTAGAGAAAAAGCATCTTTTTTAAAAGAGAATATCAACCCGATTAAAGAAAGTGGTCAATTAAATTTTATTGATCATAATTATAAAGATCAGATAGGTTTTGATGTATTATTTGTTGATGGACATACAGAAAAACAAATGTTACCAAAATTAACATACCAAGGTAAAACAATGGTTTTTATGGCAGATTTATTACCAACAGTTGGTCATATTCCTTTGCCTTATGTAATGGGTTATGATACTAGACCATTATTAACCATACAAGAAAAAGCATCCTTTTTAGAAGAGGCTGGAGATAAAGAATATTTCCTTTTTTTAGAGCACGATGCTCACAACGAAATTTGTACAGTTAAACATACAGAAAAAGGAGTTAGATTAAAGAGTACACATAAATTTATAGATATATTTAATTAATATAAAAGAGAAAATGAGAGTTTTAAAACCAGTTTTATATACAGCATTTGCTGGACTTGTTTTTACAAGTTGTAAGTCAATTTCTAGCATACCTGTTCCACAAGGTTCAGATACTGTAATAAATCTATCAGCTAAAAAAGGAGCTTTATCAGAAGGAGAAATGAATCGTTGGGGGCATGCAGATTTAGCAACAGATACTATTCCTGGTATGAGTGTGACAAAAGCATATTCGTTTTTAGAAGGTAAAAAAGGAGTAGAAGTTATTGTTGCTGTTACCGATTCTGGAACAGATTTAGAGCATGAAGATTTAAAAGATGTTGCTTGGGTTAATCCAAAAGAAATTGCAGGTAACGGAATAGATGACGATAAAAATGGATTTGTTGATGATATTAATGGATGGAACTTTTTAGGAAGTATTTATAAAGAAAATTTAGAGTACGAAAGAATTATAAAAAATCCTTCTATAACTAATGAAGAAGAAGCAAAAGAAGCAAAAGCTTTCTATGATAAAAAATTAGAAACTTCTAAAAATACAAAGTTAAGATACGAGCAAATGTTGCAAGGTGTAACAAATGCAGACGATGCTATTTCTGAGAACTTAAATAAAAAAGATTATACAAAAGAAGATGTTTTAGCTATTAAAACAGAAGATCCTTCTTTGTTACAAAACATTACAATTGCTAAGCAAATGTATAGTTTTGGAATCCCTTCTTTAAGTGAAGCAAAAAAAGAATTAACTAAGTTAGTTACAGACGCAACTAATTTATTAAACGGTGATGCTTTAAAGAAAGATTATAGAGCTGTTCTTGGTGATGATGGATATACTATGGATATTAAAGTGTATGGAGATAATAAAACAGGGCATTCTATAAAATCAGAAGCGCATGGAACGCATGTTTCAGGTATTATTGCAGCAAGCAGAAATAATAATTTAGGAATGAATGGTGTTGCTGATAATGTAAAAATTATGGCAGTTAGAGTTGTACCTGATGGAGATGAATATGATAAAGATATTGCTTTAGGTTTACGTTATGCAGTAGATAACGGTGCTAAAGTAATCAATACAAGTTTTGGTAAAGGGTATTCTCCTAAAAAAGAATGGGTTTACGATGCAATTAAATATGCAGAAGAAAATGATGTGTTAATTGTAAATGCAGCGGGTAATGATGGTAAAGATATAGATGTAGACAAAACATATCCTAACGACTCTAAAGATTTAATTACAGAAATTTCTGATAATGTTTTAACTATCGGAGCAATGAGTGTAAATTATAACGAAAAATTACCAGCATCATTTTCTAACTATGGTAAAATAAATGTAGATGTTTTTGCGCCTGGAGTTCAGATTTATTCTACAACACCAGAAAACGAATATCAGAAATTTAGTGGAACTTCAATGGCGGCTCCATCAACAGCAGGTGTTGCAGCTTTAATTCGTTCTTATTATCCAAAATTATCTGCAAGTCAGGTAAAACATATTTTAATGAACTCTGGTATAAAAATTAATTTTGAAGTTATTAAACCAGGGTCACAGTCAAGAGAAAATCCTAGTGGAGAAATGGTTCCTTTTGCAGATTTATCAGTTTCTGGTAGAATTGTAAATGCATACAATGCCTTAAAAATGGCGGATGAAATTGTAAACGGAAAAAAATAATTATCTCAAAAAAAAGCAGTTTTCTTTAGAATGCTGCTTTTTTTATAAACCTTAATCAATATATATGAAAAAATTTTACTTTTTAGGATTATTGCTAGCTACACTAACAGCTTGTAATAGTACAAAAGATGTAGCTAATAATGTAGTTACAAAAGAAACTTATTGGCAGCAACACGTAGACTATACAATGGATATAGATGTTGATGTAAACAAATATCAATACAAAGGAAAGCAAACGTTAGTTTATACTAATAATTCTCCAGATGATTTAAATAAAGTATTTTATCATTTGTATTTTAATGCTTTTCAACCAGGTTCTCAAATGGATGTTAGGTCTTTAAACATTCAAGATCCAGACAGAAGAGTTAGAGATAGAATAAGTAAATTAAGTCCTGATGAAATAGGGTATATAAAAGTAAATACTTTAAAACAAAACGGAGTTGCGGTTTCTCATGAAACGGTAGGTACAATTTTAGAAGTAAAACTAAATGCGCCTATTAAATCTGGAGAATCTGTTACTTTAGAAATGGATTTTGATGCACAAGTACCAGTTCAGATCCGTCGTTCGGGTAGAAATGGTAAAGAAGGTGTTGCATTATCTATGGCGCAATGGTATCCTAAATTAGCAGAATACGATTTTCAAGGTTGGCATACTCCTCCTTATATTGCAAGAGAATTTCAAGGAGTTTGGGGAGATTTTGATGTAACGATTCGTATTGATAAAAACTATACAATTGGTGGTTCTGGTTATTTACAGAATCCACAAGAAATTGGTCATGGTTATGAGGATGCTACTAAAGAATTGGATTTGCCAGAAGGTGATAAATTATCTTGGCATTTTAAAGCGCCAGAAGTGCATGATTTTATGTGGGCAGCAGATTCAGAATACAATCATGATGTTTTAAAAATGGAAAATGGTGTTGACTTACATTTTTTATATAAGAAAACATTAGAAGAAAAATACTTAAAAAACTGGAAAGATCTTCAGCCGAAAACTGCTGAATTAATGACTTATTATAGTGAGAATGTTGGTCAATATCCATATAAACAATACTCTGTAATACAAGGAGGAGATGGTGGTATGGAATACGCAATGTCTACGTTAGTTACAGGTCAAAGAAGTTATGGAAGTTTATTTGGTGTTACAGCTCACGAAATGGCACACACTTGGTTTCAGTTTTTATTAGCTTCAAATGAAAGTTTACATCCATGGATGGATGAAGGGTTTACATCTTATATTTCTAACAAAGCAGTAAGTGAAATTTCTAAGAAACCTAAAGCGAATCCACATGCAGGTTCTTACAGAAGCTATAGAAGTATTGTTGAAAAAAAGATGGAAGAGTCTTTAGGTACGCATGCAGATAGATACAATACTAACAGAGCATATAGTACAGCAAGTTATTCTAAAGGAAATATTTTCTTATCGCAATTAGAATATGTAATTGGTAAAGAAAATGTGGCTAATGGATTAAAAAAATATTTTACAGATTTTAGCTTTAAACATCCAACACCAAATGATATCAAACGCTCTATGGAAAAAGTATCTGATTTAGATTTAGGTTGGTATTTAAATGAATGGACGCAAACAACGCATACAATTGATTATGGTGTAAAATCTATTGAAGACAAAAAAATTACATTAGAAAGAATTGGTAAAATGCCAATGCCAATGGATGTTGAGGTAACTTATACAGACGGTACCTCTGAAAGCTTTAATATTCCTTTAAGAATGATGAGAGGTAATAAGCCAACTTCAGCAACAGTTATAGAAGATTGGGGTTGGGCAATGCCAACCTATTCTTTTGATGTTTCTAAACCTGTAAAATCTGTTACTATAGATAAAAGTGGACTAATGGCAGATATAGATTTAAAGAATAATGTTTTTGAAGTAAAGTAAGCTTTTAAAAAAATAGTTAATAAAAAAAAGCGAGGTTTTCACCTCGCTTTTTTTTATTAATTAGAGAATTAACTCATCAATTTTATCGTTTGGAATAAACCCTTTTAAGATTAAAAAAACACCACAAATTATTAAGATAATTCCCATTATTCTTTTTAATCGATAAATAACTAAAGGAGTCATTTTACTTTTTAATTGTTTTGCTAATAGTATTTTACCTAAATCGGTAACTGCATACCCAAGTATAATTGTAGCAAAATACCAAAAGATACTTGTAGGATTCATATTTAAAGTTGGGCCAATAACCAAAACGGTTCCTAACCAAAAAGCCAAAACACCAATATTTATAAAGTTTAAAAAATATCCTTTAATCATTAGTTTTATATAATTGCTTTTAACAACAGGTACTTCTATTGCTTTGGTAGTTTCTAATGCTTCTTTTTTATTCTGTCTATCAAAATAAGTAATAAGTCCGTAGATTATCAATATTAAACCACCAATAAAAAATAAACGAGGATCATCTTTAATCTCTTCTAACAAAGATCTACTTCCGTAATAAGCAATTAAAATAAAAGAAATATCGCCTAAAATAACACCAATATCAAAAGCAATTGCAGCTCTTGCTCCTTTTAAAATACTCGTTTGTATCAATATAAAAAAAACAGGCCCAATCATAAAAGCCATAAAAAAACCAATTAAGAAGGCATTTTTAAAATCGTAAATATCCATATTTATAAAAAAAACTATTTTAATTTTTGGAAAAAAAGAAAGGATGGGTTTACCATCCTTTTCAATTTAAATATAAGTTTTGAACTCTTTTTTTAGATGTTATACATCATCAAAATCAATTACAATTTTTGGAGTTGTAGGGTATGCTTGACAGGCTAAAACCAAACCTTCTTCAATTTCGCTGTCTGTTAAAATAGAATTTTTAATCATTACCGCTTTTCCTTCAGTCACTTTACACATACAAGAACTACATACTCCGCCTTGGCAAGAATAAGGAGCATCTAAATCGTTGCGTAAACTTGCCGCTAAAAGATCGTCTGTTTGTTGCATTGTAAAGGTAGTTTCTTCATCATCTAATAAAACAGTAACTACAGTTGTACCTTCTTTAACTTCTGCAATAGCTTCTTCATCTACAGATGTAGTAAATAATTCGAAATGAATATTTTCTTTACTAATTTTATTGCTTTCTAAAGTTTTAGAAACCTCTTCAATCATTTCTTCTGGTCCGCATAAAAAAGCAGCATCAAAAGAGGTTTCTTTGTACATGTTTTTTACAAAGTAATTGGTAACGTTACCATCAATTCTACCTCTTAGCTGGTTTTTTACTTCTTCTCTACTAAAAATATAGTGTAATTTTAGACGATCAGAAAAAGTTTCCTTTAAATCACTTAATTGATTGTAGAAAATAGTGTCTGCAACAGATTTGTTTCCATAAATTAAAGTAAAAGTCGATGAGGTTTCAGTTTCTAAAACTGTTTTTACCATTGATAAAATGGGTGTAATACCAGAACCAGCAGCAAAACCAATGTAACTTTTATTGGCTTCTGTGTTTAAAACAAAACGTCCTTCTGGTGTTGAAATTTCAATTTCATCACCAGCTTTTAATTCTGATGTTGCGTACACAGAAAATATTCCGTTTTCAACAGCTTTTATAGCAACTCTAATTTCTCCACTTTTTGGCGTAGAACAAATTGAGTATGCTCTTCTAATTTCTTCGCCATTAATTACTTTTTGTAATGTAATATATTGACCCGGAACAAAATTGAAATCTGATTTTAAATTCTCTGGTATCTTAAACAAAACAGAAACCGCATTAGCGGTTTCTTGTTGTACTTCTTGTATGTTTACTTTGTAAAATGTTGACATAACATATATTTTACACCAAATTATTCGCTATTAAATATTCGGCAATTTGAACTGTGTTTGTAGCTGCACCTTTTCTAAGGTTATCTGCAACGATCCACAAATTTAAGGTATTTTCTTGAGATTCATCTCTTCTAATACGTCCAACAAATACTTCGTCTTTATCATGTGCATTTATTGCCATTGGATATACGTTGTTTGCTAAATCATCTTCTACAACAACTCCAGGAGTTGCGTTTAAAATAGCACGAACTTCTGCTAAATCAAAATCATTTTCAAACTGAACATTAACCGCTTCAGAATGCCCGCCAGCAGTAGGTATTCTAACAGCAGTTGCTGTTACAGAAAAAGAATCGTCACGTAATATTTTCTTTGGTTCTTTAACCAATTTCATTTCCTCTTTTGTGTAACCATTCTCTAAGAAAACATCACAATGAGGTATTGCGTTTCTACCAATTTTATGTGGATATGCCATTTCTCCATCAATACCAGCTTCTTCATTATCTAATTGTTGTACAGCTTTTACACCAGAACCAGATACAGATTGATAGGTAGAAATAACTACACGTTTCATTTTATATTTTAAATGTAACGGAGATAAAGCTGCAACTAACTGAATGGTAGAACAGTTTGGGTTTGCAATAATTTTATCTTCTTTTGTTAAAACATCACCATTAATTTCTGGAACTACTAATTTTTTTGTCGGATCCATTCTCCAAGCAGAAGAATTATCAATAACTGTTGTACCAACTTCTGCAAATTTTGGAGCCCATTCTAAAGAAGTATCACCTCCTGCAGAAAATAAAGCTACATCTGGTTTCATGCTTACAGCATCTGCTAAAGTTACAATGGTATATTCTTTTCCTTTATATGATAGTTTTTTACCGGCAGATCTTTCTGATGCAACAGGGATTAATTCCGTTATTGGTAAATTACGCTCTTCTAAAACTTTTAACATTACTGTTCCAACCATTCCAGTTGCTCCAACTACAGCTATTTTCATCGGTATTTTATTTAATGATATTATTTATACAGCAAAGATGCTAACAAATTATATATCCACCATTTTTTTGATAAATATTTACTAAAATAATTTCTATTGTTTAATTTTTAACAAGTTGATATAAATTTTATTTTTGATGTAAAATAGTTTAAAGTTTTACTTTCTATTTGTGATGTTTTTTATTAAATAAATGACCATAAGGTAAGCCTACAAATAAAACACCTCCAACAATATTACCTAAAGTTGCTGGTATTAAATTTTTGATAAAAAAAGTAGTCCAAGTAATATCTGCTCCTTCAAAAATAGCAAGCGGAATAAAATACATGTTAGCAATACTGTGCTCAAAACCGATAGCAACAAAAGCCATTACCGGAAGCCAAATAGCTAATATTTTACCAGCTGTATTTTCAGAAGCTACTCCTTGCCAAATAGCTAAACAAACTAACCAATTTGCACCAATTCCTTTGATAAAAGTAACTAAAAAAGTATGGCTCGTTTTACCTTCTGCAATACTGTAAACAGAATTAATATAAGGCTCGCTATGTACAATGTGTGTTAAATGTGTAATTATATAAGCAAGAAAAAGCGCACCAATAAAATTACCACTATATACAATAGCCCAGTTTTTAAACATGTGATAAATGGGTTGCTTTTTACGTAGTAAATTAGGGATAAAGTAAGCATTGTTTCCTGTAAACAACTCTGCACCAACGACTACCACAAGTATCAGTCCGATAGGAAAAGTAGCACCAAATATAAATTTAGCTAATCCTGGATTATTTTCTGCAATTCCTGGTGAACCACCCGCAACAATTATGGCAAGTAATGCGCCAAAAGCTACATAAGCACCTGCTAAAATTGCAAGAATTAAAGTTTTACTTTTTTTATAATTACCTTTATTTAAGGCTATTTGATTTATGTTGTTTATAACTTCTTTAGGAGTGTTCATTAGATGTATAATTCACTGCTAAAAATCAATTAAGTATTAATTGATTTTCACTTTTTTAAAATAGTTACTTAAAATTTCTGATGCTAATGCCAGTTCTTCTTTGGTGTTTTCTCTAGCGTCGTTTAATTCGTATTCCCAACCTAAAGCCTCCCATTTATGGATACCTAATTTATGGTAAGGTTGTAACTCTATTTGCTCTATGGTTGTGTAATCTTTAAAATAATTACCTAGTTGATGCAATAACTCTGGAGTATTTGTAATTTCTGGAATTAAAACATAGCGTAACCACATTTTTTTACCAGATGCTTCTCTGTGTTTTGCAAAATTAAAAGTAGTGTCTTTGTTTCTTTTACCAGTTATTTTTTGAAAACCTTCTTCGGTCATATGTTTAATATCTAGCATTACTAAATCGGCATAGTCATCTAATAATTCGATAGTTGGGTGATTTAATAAACGACCATTTGTATCAATATTTGTATGAATACCTTCTTCTTTTAATCGTTTAAAGAAAGGAATAAGGTTGTGAGCTTGTAACAATGGTTCTCCACCAGAAACGGTAACTCCACCTTTATCGCCAAAATAAGATTTCATTTTTATGGCTCTTTGTACAAGGTCTTCTATATGGTATTCTTGGCCTCCATGCGTGTCAATAGTATCTGGGTTATGACAGTATTGACATTTTAATTTACAACCTTGTAAAAAAATAACTAATCGAATTCCTGGACCATCATGAGTGCCAAAAGACTCAATAGAATGTACGTTTAATATGTTTTCTGAAGTTTTAATTTTTTTGAAATTTAAGTGAATAAAAAAAGGGGTTCAAAAATATAGTAGAATTGTTTTTAGTTGTTATAACTTAATTTCTATTTTTTGAACCCCTATTATAATACATAAAAGGTACTACATAGATTTGTGGAAAGAACGAGAAATAACTTCTGTTTGTTGTTCTTTTGTTAATCGGATAAAATTAACTGCATAACCAGAAACTCTAATTGTTAATTGTGGATGATTTTCTGGGTGTGCCATTGCATCTAATAAAGTTTCTTTGTCTAACACGTTTACATTTAAATGTTGCGCTCCATGCTCAAAATACCCATTTAAAGTAGCTACTAAATTATCTACTTGTTCTTCTAAATTAGAACCTAAAGATTTAGGTACAATAGAGAATGTATTAGAAATACCGTCTTGAGAATCTTTATAATCTATTTTTGCAACAGAATTTAAAGAGGCAATTGCTCCATTTGTATCACGACCGTGCATTGGGTTTGCTCCAGGAGCAAAAGGTACACCAGAAGCTCTACCATCTGGAGTTGCACCTGTTTTTTTACCATACACAACGTTAGATGTAATTGTTAATACAGACATTGTTGGTTCTGCATCTTTATAAACTTTTAATTTTTTTAATTCGTTATTAAAATCTTCTACACCATTATGAGCAAAAATATCTACTCTATCATCATCATTTCCGTATTTAGGGAAATCTCCTTCAATTTTAAAGTTTACAGTTAAACCAGCTTCGTTTCTAATTGGTTTTACTTTAGCATATTTAATTGCTGATAAAGAATCTGCTAAAATTGATAAACCTGCAATACCGTAAGCGATATTAATATCTGGATTTGTATCAATTAATGCCATTTGAGCTTTTTCATAGTAATATTTATCATGCATGTAATGAATAATATTCATTGCATCATTATAAACTTTTGCTACTTGTTTCATAGCAATTTTATAGTTAGCCATTACTTTATCAAAGTCTAAATACTCATCAGTTAAAGGTTCAATACCTTTTACCATTTGTTTTCCAGTAATTTCGCATTTACCTGCATTAATAGCTAATAATAATGTTTTAGCTAAATTAGTTCTTGCTCCAAAAAACTGAATTTGTTTTCCGATTTCTTGATAAGAAACACAACAAGCAATTCCGTAATCGTCAGAACCCCTTAAGTTTCTCATTAAATCATCATTTTCAAACTGAATAGAAGAAGTGTCAATAGAAACTTTTGAACAGAATTTTTTAAAGTTTTGTGGTAATAAAGGAGACCATAAAACAGTAATATTTGGTTCTGGTGATGGACCTAAGTTGTATAAAGTATGTAAGAAACGGTAAGCCGTTTTAGTAACTTTTGTTCTTCCGTCATTTAACATACCACCAATAGCTTCGGTAATCCAAGTTGGGTCTCCAGCAAAAATTTCATCATAAGCAGCCATTCTTAAGTGACGTACCATTCTCAATTTCATCACAAATTGATCGATGTATTCTTGTGCTTCTACTTCTGTAATAGTTCCGTTTTGTAAATCTCTTTCAATAAAAATATCTAAAAAAGTAGATACATTACCTAAAGACATTGCAGCACCGTCTTGTTCTTTTACAGCAGCTAAGTAAGCCATGTACGTCCATTGTACAGCTTCTTGTGCAGTTTCTGCAGGTCTGTTTAACTCTAAACCATAATGGTTACCCATTACAATCATGTCTTTTAGCGCTCTAATTTGTTCAGAAACTTCTTCTCTTAAACGAATAACAGCATCAGACATTGGTCCTTCTATGTTTGCTAAATCTGCTTTTTTAACTTCAATTAATTTATCAATACCGTATAAAGCAACACGTCTGTAATCTCCAATTATTCTACCACGAGCATAATTATCTGGTAATCCTGTTAAGAATCCTAAAGAACGGAATTTTCTAATTTCTGCATTATAAGCATCAAAAACACCATCGTTATGTGTTTTTACATATTTTGTAAATAATTCGTTTATTTCTTCGCTTGGTTTTAAACCGTGCTCTTCTAATGCTTTTTGTACAACTTTATAACCTCCAAAAGGTTTCATTGCTCTTTTAAGTAAACCATCAGTTTGTAAACCAACAATTACTTCGTTTTCTTTATCTATATAACCTGCCCCAAAACTAGCAATACCAGAAATAGTTTCTGTATCAACAGAATGTACACCATTATTCTGTCTTTCTTGCTTCATTCCTTCTTTACACACATCCCAAAGTTTTTGGGTCTTTTTGCTTGCTCCTACTAAAAATTGATCATCACCATAATAAGAGACAATGTTTTGTAAAACAAAATCTCTAACATTAATAGATGTGTTCCAAGCACCTTGTTTAAATTCTACATTTTTTGGTTTTTCTAAAATTAATTCTTCTAATTCCATCTCTTTATGTATTTAATGTTCTATGTATTCTTTTATGTACAACAAATTTAATGGATAACTAAAAATGCAAACATGATAAATATTAGGTTTTGGAATTATTTAAGAAAACGTTGTAGTGTTTTTTGTATTGAATATCAGTTAGATAAAGTCTTTTTAGTTTTCAATTTCTTAACTTTAAAAATTAACTATATTTGCAAAAATATTTAGTTTAACCAAATTAGTATAGCATGCAACTGTACAATAAGTTAAGCGCCATTGAACGCGCTGCATTAATAGATGAGGCAGGTAAAGACCGTCTTACAATATCATTCTATCAATATTACAAGATAGAAAATCCACAATTATTTAGAGATAAACTATTCTTAGAATGGAATGCATTAGATGTTTTGGGTAGAATTTACGTTTCTTACGAAGGTATAAATGCTCAGTTATCGGTTCCTTCAGAAAACTTTTATGCTTTAAAAGATCAATTAGATAGTATTTCTTTTTTGAAAGATATTCGATTGAATGTAGCTGTAGAACACGATAATAAATCATTCTTAAAACTAAAAGTAAAAGTTAGAAACAAAATTGTTGCTGATGGTTTAAATGATGATACTTTTGATGTTACTGCAAAAGGTGTTCATTTAAATGCAAAGGAATTTAACGAAATGTTGGCAAATCCAGATACGGTTTGTGTAGATATGCGTAATCATTACGAAAGTGAAATCGGTCATTTTGATGGAGCTGTAACTCCTGATGTTGATACTTTTAGAGATTCTTTAGATATTATAGAAGAAGATTTAAAGGACAATAAAGAGGATAAAAATTTATTGATGTATTGTACTGGTGGAATTCGTTGTGAAAAAGCATCAGCTTATTACAAACATAAAGGATTTAAAAATGTTTTTCAGTTAGAAGGCGGAATTATAGAATACACGCGTCAAGTAAAAGAAGAAGGAATAGAAAATAAATTTATTGGTAAAAATTTTGTGTTCGATCATAGAAGAGCAGAACGTATTACAGATGATGTAGTCTCTAATTGTCACCAATGTGGTAAAGCTTGCGATGAGCATACAAATTGTGCAAACGAAGCGTGTCATTTATTATTTATTCAGTGTGATGAATGTTCAGAAAAGATGGAAAATACTTGTTCTGCAGATTGCCAAGAAATAATTCAATTGTCTTTTGAAGAACAAAAAGAATTAAGAAAAGGCAAAGGAAATAGCAATAAAATCTTTAAAAAAGGACGCTCAGAAGCTTTAAAATTCAAAAAATAAAATCATGCAAAAAATCGAACTAATGGCGCCAGCTGGAAACTTTGAAAGTTTACAAGCGGCTTTAGATAATGGTTGTGATTCTATTTATTTTGGAGTAGAACAACTAAATATGCGTGCAAGAGCTTCTGTCAACTTTACTTTGGATGATTTAGAAGAAATAGCAAAAAGATGTTCAGAAAAAAATGTTAGAACTTATTTAACATTAAATACCATTATTTATGATCATGATTTATCAATTGTAAAAACATTGATAAAAAGAGCAAAAGAAGCAAATATTACGGCTGTAATTGCCATGGATCAAGCTGTAATTTCTATGGCAAGAGAACAGCAAATGGAAGTTCATATTTCTACTCAGATAAATATTACAAATATAGAAACTGTAAAATTTTATGCACTTTTTGCAGATACCATTGTGTTAAGTAGAGAATTGAGTTTGCGTCAAGTAAAAAAGATTACAGAAGCTATAGAAAAAGAGCAAATTAAAGGCCCTTCTGGAAGATTAATTGAAATTGAAATTTTTGGTCACGGAGCTTTGTGTATGGCTGTTTCTGGTAAATGTTATATGAGTTTACATTCATCAAATTCATCAGCAAATAGAGGAGCGTGTAAGCAAAATTGTAGAAAAAAATATACAGTTATCGACCAAGAAACTGGTTTTGAAATGGAGTTGGATAATGAGTATATTATGTCTCCAAAAGATTTGTGTACCATTGATTTTTTAGATCAGGTTGGAGATGCAGGAATCAAAGTTTTAAAGATTGAAGGAAGAGGAAGATCGCCAGAGTATGTTGCCAAAGTAATTAAATGTTATAGAGATGCAATTGATAGTTTAGCTGCAGGAACTTACGATAAAGAAAAAGTAATTTCTTGGATGCAAGAACTAGAAAAAGTCTACAATCGTGGTTTTTGGAATGGATATTATTTAGGACAGAAATTAGGAGAATGGAGTAAAGAATCTGGTTCTCATGCAACGCAAAAGAAAGTCTTTTTAGGTAGAGGAGAACATTATTTTGATAAAGCTAAAATAGGTCAGTTTAAAATTGATGCGTATGATGTAAATATTGGCGACACTATTTTAATTACAGGCCCAACTACAGGAGGTCAAGAAATGGAATTAAAGCAAATGTTTGTAAATGATATTCCTTCAGAAAAAGCAACCAAAGGAGATGAAGTTACTATGAAATTAGACTTTAAAATTAGAAGATCAGATAAATTGTATAAAGTTGTAAAAACTGAATTTTCAACAAACTAATGGTTGTAATTACGTTACAAAGAAAAAAATGTATTGGTTGCAATTATTGTGTTGAGGTTGCGCCAGAACAGTTTCAAATGTCTAAAAAAGATGGTAAATCTGTGTTGTTGCATTCAATAGAAAAAAAAGGTTTTTTTACAATTAAGTCATTTGATGAATCTATTTACGATTGTTCAGTTGAAGCAAAAAAAGCCTGTCCTGTTAAAATAATTGAGGTAAAACAAGTTTAATCATAGTATTAAAAAAGTTTTATACGAATTCTAATTAAATCAAAACGAATTCTAAAGCACATAGAAATTAAACAAAAACTTAAATTATATTTGATGTATAATTAAATAAATAAGTAGTTGTGATAACTTTTGTTTATCTATTTTTTCATTCTTTAAGAATGCGTATATTTACGAATTAGTGAAAATCAGGAGGGTTTATTGTATCTAATTGATAATCAATTTATGAATCATACGTTTTTTAATTTTTAGTCTGTGTTTTTATCAAAAACTTTCAGTTAAATATTAGAAACTATATAATATATATACTTACATGGCATGTGGAAGTTGTGGTACAACAGAAAATGGTGTACCTAGAGGTTGTAAAAGTAATGGTAATTGTGGGTCTGGCAGTTGTGGTAGTGGTAGTCAAAAATTAGCAGTTTTTGATTGGTTGTCTAATATGACATTACCAAGTGGTCAAGAAAGATTTAACATTTTTGAAGTTCGTTTTAAAAACGGAAGAAAACATTTTTATAAAAATGTAGATAATTTACCTATAACAATGGGGGATATTATCGCTGTAGAAGGAAATCCGGGTCATGATATCGGTACTGTTTCTTTAGCTGGAGAATTGGTAAAAGTGCAAATGAAAAAGCACAAAATTACTGAGGATCATGAAGATGTTAAGAGAATTTTTAGAAAAGCAAGCCAGAGAGATATTGATATTTGGCAAACAGTAAGGGGTAAAGAAGAAGAGACACAAAGAAGAGGAAGAGAGATTCTTGGTAAACTAGGTCTAGAAATGAAATTGTCTGATGTTGAGTATCAGGGAGATGGTAATAAGGCAACGTTTTATTACACAGCAGATGCAAGAGTAGATTTTAGACAGTTAATTAGAGATTTGGCAAGTGCATTTTCTATTCGAGTAGAAATGAAACAAGTAGGAGCAAGACAAGAAGCTGCAAGATTAGGTGGTGTTGGTTCTTGTGGTAGAGAGTTATGTTGTTCTACTTGGTTAACAGATTTTAGAAAAGTAACAACATCTGCTGCACGTTATCAGCAATTATCTTTAAATCCGTTAAAGTTAGCGGGACAATGTGGTAAACTTAAATGTTGTTTAAATTTTGAATTAGATACTTATTTGGACGCCTTAAAAACGTTTCCGAAACAAGATGTTGTATTAAAAACAGAAAAAGGAGATGCTGTATTTGTTAAGATGGATATTTTTAAACAACATCTTTGGTATACTTATAAAGAAGAACGTTTTAAATGGTTTCGATTAACTTTAGATCAGGTTTTAGAAATAATTGATTTAAATAAAAATAATGAGAAATCTATTTCGTTAGAAGAATACGAATCTGAAATTGAGATTCCTGTAAAGGTTGATTTTGAAGATGCAGTTGGTCAAGATAGTTTAACTCGTTTTGATGCGCCAAAAACTAGTAAGCGTAAGAGAAATAATAGAAACAGAAATAGAAAAAAACCTGTTGCTGCAGTTGCTAATAATAATAGCAATACAAAACCAAGTCCTAGACAAAGGCCAAATCCTAATCAAAAAAGAAAGCCTCAGGCAAGGAAACAAACAAATCAGCAACCAAAACAACAGCAACAGAAGCCAGAAGCAAGTCAAAAGCCTAAGCCGAAACCAAGGCCTAGACCAAGAGCTCAGCAGAAGCCAAAACCAAAACCTCAAGGAAATGCGAATGCAAATAAACCAGAAGGTGAAGTTAAAAAGGTAAATAAACCGAGAAGGAATAATAGAAATCGTAAAAATAACAACCCTAAAAATGACAACAGTTCTGAAAAGAAGTAGTTTTCTAATTGTTTTATTATCTATTTTTTTAATGTTTTCTTGTAGTGATGCTATTGATTTTAATGAATATAAATCAATCGATAAACAAGGATGGAAAGCAAATAAGAAAATATCATTTAAGGTTGATGTAAAAGATACTATTTCACCTAAAAATTTGTTTATCCATCTTAGGAATAATAATGATTACCAGTATAGTAATTTATATTTAATTACAGAGCTTAATTTTCCTAATGGAAACATTGTTGTTGATACTTTACAGTACGAAATGACAGATGAAACAGGCCGATTTTTAGGAACAGGATTTTCAGAATTAAAAGAAAATAAATTATTTTATAAAGAGAAAAAGGTTTTCCCTATTCCAGGAAAATATGTGTTTAATGTACATCATGCAATGAGAAAAAATGGTGACGTTAATCCGATTGAATTTTTAAAGGGAATTCAGGATGTTGGTTTTAGTATCGAAAAATTAGAATAAATCGCTGTTTTTACAGTAAATACAAATTATTGAAATCTCAACAATGTTGAGAAACCGTTTTTATTATGGCAAAGAATAAAAAAATAAGTTTTAAAAAGTATCTTAAATGGTTTTGGGGAATTGTTCTTGGAGGATTTTCTATATTGATATTAATATTTTTATTTGCTTCATGGGGTTTATTAGGAACATTACCAACTTTTGAAGAATTAGAAAATCCTGAAAATAATTTGGCAACAGAAGTTATTTCTTCTGATGGTAAAACTTTAGGAAAGTATGCTAAAGAAAATAGAACTCCTATAAAATATAAAGATTTACCACAAAATATTGTAGAGGCTTTAGTTGCAACAGAAGACGAGCGTTTTTATGAGCATTCTGGTATTGACTTTAGAGGTACAGCAAGAGCTGTTTTAAAACCAGGAAGTGGTGGGGCAAGTACAATTACGCAGCAGTTAGCAAGAATGTTGTTTACAGGAGAAAAATCTAGAAATAAAGTAAAAAGAGTTCTTCAAAAAGTAAAAGAATGGGTTGTTGCTACTAAATTAGAAAGGCAATATACTAAGCAAGAAATTTTAACAATGTACTTAAATAAGTACGATTTCTTAAATCAGGCAGTAGGTATTCGTTCTGCAGCACGTATTTATTTTGGAAAAGAACCGAAAGAATTAGATGTAGAAGAGTCTGCAATGTTAGTGGGGATGCTAAAAAATTCTTCTTATTTTAATCCTTTAAGAAGAGCTGCTTTAGTAAAACAACGAAGAAATGTAGTTTTAAAACAAATGACGCGTAATGATTTTATATCATTAAAAGAAAAGGATTCTTTACAACAATTAGATTTAGGTTTAGATATTCATAAAGAAGGGCATAGTGATGGTTCTGCAACTTATTTTAGAACACATCTACAAAAGTTTTTAAGAACATGGGTAAAAGAACATCCCAAACCTAATGGAGAGCAGTATAATATTTTTAGAGATGGTTTAAAGATTTACGTAACTATAGATTCTAGAATGCAAAAATATGCAGAAGAAGCTGTACGAGAACATGTATCTAATTTACAATCTTACTTTTTTAAGGAACAAAAAAGAAATAAAACAGCTCCTTTTTATGATTTAGAACCTTCTCAAATTAAAAGAATTTTAGAAAGAGGGAAAAAAAATTCTGACAGATATAAAAGATTAAAAATTGCAGGAAAGTCAGAAAAAGAAATTGATAAAATTTTTGAAACAAAAACAGAAATGAGTGTCTTTTCTTGGAAAGGTGATATTGATACAATAATGTCTCCCATAGATTCTGTAAGATATTACAAGTATTTTTTACGATCAGGATTATTATCAGTAGAACCACAATCTGGTCATATAAAAGCATGGGTTGGTGGTATAGATAACAAACATTTTAAATATGATGCGGTTGCACAGCAAAAAAGACAAGTAGGTTCTACATTTAAGCCTTTTGTTTATGCTACAGCAATTAATCAATTAAAATTATCTCCTTGTGACGAGTATCCAAATATACCTTATACAATTCCGCAAGGTAAATATGGAATAGCAGAAGCTTGGACTCCAAAAAACTCTGACGATGAATATGGAGGAATGTTAACCTTAAAAGATGGTTTGGCAGGATCTGTAAATACTATGTCTGCAAGATTGATAGATATGGTTTCTCCAGAAAATGTTGTTCGTTTAGCAAAATCTGCAGGTATAGAAAGTAATATTCAGGCAAACCCATCTATAGCATTGGGTGCAGTAGAATTATCTTTGTATGAAATGGTGAGTGCTTATTCTACTTTTGCTAATAAAGGTTTAAGAGTATCTCCTATGATTGTGACAAGAATAGAGGATAAAAACGGAACAGTTTTAGAAGAATTTACACCAGAAACTAAAGAGGTTTTAAGTGAAGAATCTGCTTATGTAGTGTTAGATTTATTAAAAGGTGTAACGCAATCGGGTTCTGGAGTTCGTTTAAGACTTCCTTGGGAAAAACCAGGTTATGTAACAGGTTATCCTTATAAATTTATAAATCCAATAGCAGGTAAAACAGGTACAACTCAAAATCAGTCTGATGGTTGGTTTATGGGTATTGTACCCAATTTAGCAACTGGTGTTTGGACTGGTGGAGAAGAAAGATCAACACACTTTGCAGGAATAGCAAAGGGACAAGGAGCAACAATGTCTTTACCTACTTGGGCATTGTTTATGAAAAAATGTTATGCAGATAAAACGCTAAATATTAGTCAAGAAGATTTTGAAAAACCAGAAAATTTAACAATTAACATAGATTGTAGCGGAAAAGACGTTGATGATGAAGAAAAAATTGTAGAACCTGAAGAAGATATTGATTTTTAATTTCATACAGATTTAGTATCTTGTAAATCCGTTAAAAATTATAAAAAATGATCAACAAAAAAGTAGATAATGTTAAAGATGCTTTGAAAGGTGTTAAAGACGGAATGACTTTTATGTTAGGCGGATTTGGTTTGTGTGGTATTCCAGAAAATGCAATTGCAGAATTAGTTAAACTAAATATTAGAGAGGTTACTTGTATTTCTAACAATGCTGGTGTAGATGATTTTGGGTTGGGTTTATTGCTTCAAAACAAGCAGATAAAAAAGATGATTTCTTCTTATGTTGGCGAAAACGAAGAGTTTGAAAGACAAATGTTGTCAGGAGAATTAGAAGTAGAGTTAACACCACAAGGCACTTTAGCAGAAAAATGTAGAGCAGCACAAGCTGGATTTCCGGCATTTTATACACCTGCAGGTTACGGAACAGAGGTTGCGGAAGGAAAAGAAACTAGAGAGTTTGATGGTAAAATGTATGTTTTAGAATCTGCTTTTAAAGCAGATTTTGCATTTGTAAAAGCTTGGAAAGGCGATGCTGCTGGTAACTTAATCTTTAAAGGAACTTCTAGAAATTTTAATCCTAATATGTGTGGTGCGGCAACAATTACAGTTGCTGAGGTAGAAGAGTTAGTACCTGTGGGAGAATTAGACCCAAATAATATTCACATTCCAGGGATATTTATTCAAAAAATTTTTGAAGGAAAAAATTACGAGAAAAGAATAGAACAACGAACTGTAAGACAAAAAAGCTAGGTTATGTTAGATAAAAACGGAATAGCAAAAAGAATTGCACAAGAAGTTCAAGATGGTTTTTACGTAAACTTAGGTATTGGCATTCCTACTTTGGTAGCCAATTACGTAAGAGAAGATATAGAGGTAGAATTTCAAAGTGAAAATGGTGTTTTAGGAATGGGACCTTTTCCTTTTGAAGGAGAAGAAGATGCAGATATTATAAACGCGGGTAAACAAACTATTACAACAATGCCTGGAGCAAGCTTTTTTGATTCTGCACTTAGTTTTTCTATGATTCGTGGTAAACACGTAGATTTAACAATTCTTGGTGCAATGGAAGTGGCAGAAAATGGTGATATTGCCAACTGGAAAATTCCAGGGAAAATGGTAAAAGGAATGGGTGGAGCAATGGATTTAGTTGCTTCTGCAGAAAATATTATTGTAGCCATGATGCATACAAATAAACGTGGAGCATCTAAAATTTTAAAAAAATGCTCGTTGCCTTTAACTGGTGTTGGTTGTGTTACAAAAGTTGTGACTAATTTAGCGGTTTTAGAAGTAAAGAATAATGAGTTTTACTTATTAGAAAGAGCTCCAGGAGTTTATGTAAAAGAAATTGAAGCAGCAACGGAAGGAACTTTAATTATAAATGGAGAAATACCAGAAATGAATATTTAGTATGAAATTATTTAAAAAAGTATATTGGTTAATTTATCCAATTTTGATTATTGTTTTTATGTGGATTTTCGATTTTGTTTATACAACAGATAGCTTTCCATTAAAAATAGGAGTTTGTAGTGTTGTTGCCTTTATTTTATCACCAAGAAAGAAAATAATTTTAACACAAACAGGCAAAACAAAACAAATAAAATGGCTTTTTTTAAAGGAACCAATTATTTTAGATTAATAATTAAAGTGAAGAGTATTTCTCTTTTAGAGAATTAAAAAAGATAAATGAAGATAATATCATACAACGTAAACGGAATTAGAGCCGCATTAAAAAAAGGATTTTTAGATTGGTTAAAAGCTGCAAATCCAGATGTAATTTGTATTCAAGAAACCAAAGCACATAAAGAGCAATTAGATGTAACTGAGTTCGAAAACGCAGGTTATCCTTATCACTATTGGTTTTCTGCGCAAAAAAAAGGATATTCTTCGGTAGCTATTTTTTGTAAAGAAAAACCAAACCATATAGCTTACGGAACAGGTATTGAAACTATGGATCTTGAAGGTAGAAATCTTCGAGTAGATTTTGATGAAGTTTCTATAATGAGCTTGTATTTACCTTCCGGTACCAATGCACAAAGACTAGGATTTAAGTTTAATTATATGGATGAATTTCAAGAATACATCAATAATTTAAAACAAGAAATTCCTAATTTAGTAATTTGTGGCGATTATAATATTTGTCATAATGCAATTGATATTCACAACCCAAAAATGAAAGGTGTTTCAGGTTTTTTACCAGAAGAAAGAACTTGGTTGGGAGCGTTTATAAATAGTGGTTTTATAGATAGTTTTCGTTATTTAAATCCAGAAAGACAAGAATATTCTTGGTGGAGTTACAGAGCAAATTCTAGAGCAAATAATAAAGGTTGGCGCTTAGATTATGCAATGGTTTCTGATCCTTTAAAAGATAAAATAACAAGAGCTTATATTTTGCCAGAAGCTAAGCATTCAGATCATTGTCCAATTGCCCTAGAATTAGATATTTAATAATTTATGAACAAATTTTTATTCCTATTATTTTTTAGTATTTCTGTTTTTAGTCAACAAGAAAATAATAGTAAAAATACAGATAGAGACACTATACTAATAGAAAACGATTCTATAATTAACCCTGTAAAAGAAAGCTATTTTTCTGATAGAGAGTTAGATATAATAGATAGTTTATTGATAAATCAAAAGTTTAATTCATCTTTAATAGATACTTTAGAGTATGTAATTGATGATATAGATATTATTGGGAATACAAATAAAACATTAACTACAGATTTATTAAAGACTAGGCTTGCTAGTTTAAATAGCAAAACACCTTTTGATTTGGAGTTTAATCCGGCTTTAGAAAAAGTAATTAATAGTTACTTATTACGTAGAAAAAAATATTATCCAGCTTTAATGGCGAAAGCAAAATATTTTTTTCCGATGTTTGAGCAATATTTAGATCAATATGACATTCCTTTAGAAATGAAATATTTAGCTATTGTGGAATCTGCTTTAAGACCGAGAATAAAGTCTAGAGTTGGTGCAACAGGCTTATGGCAGTTTATGTATGGTACAGGAATAGAGTTTGACTTAAAGGTAAGTTCTTATGTAGATGAGCGTCAAGATCCTGTAAAATCTACCATTGCTGCTTGTAAATATTTAAGTCAATTATTTACCATTTTTGGTGATTGGGATTTGGCTTTAGCGGCATATAATTCTGGACCTGGAAATGTAAGAAAAGCAATAAAACGTTCTGGCGGATTTAAAAATTATTGGAATATAAGACCCTATTTGCCAAGAGAAACAGCTGGTTATGTACCTGCTTTTTATGCAACTATGTATATTTTCGAATATGCGAGTGAGCATAATATATATTCTGATTTACCAAAGTTTTTTAACTTTCAGACTGATACAATTCAAATTAAGAGAACTATTGGTTTAGACCAAATTTCCGAAAAAATTAATATTGATGAAGAGGTGTTAACAGAATTAAATCCTTCTTACAAATTAGATATTATACCTTATGTAAAGGATAGAAATTATGCCTTGCGATTACCGAGTAATAAAGTGGTAGAATTTTTAGATAAAGAAAAAGAAATTTATGCTTTAGCTGATGCAGATGATGCAAGTAGAGAAAAACCTTTACCAAAGTATTTTGAAATGGATCAACGTATTCGATACAAAGTACAAAGTGGAGACTATTTAGGTAAGATTGCTAATAAATTTGGAGTTCGTGTAAGTGAGTTAAAAAGATGGAATGGTTTAAAAACCAGTAGATTAAAGATAGGTCAAAGATTATCTGTTTATCCAAGAAAAATAGGCTCATAATTAATATTATTAATAGAAAAAAGCAGTAGAATTGCCTTTTTTTATAATAAATATTGATTATTGCATTCTCATAAAAAAAATAAAACGTTTCTTTAGATAAAATTAAAGAATGGAACAGTATTTGTTAATATAAAACCAATAATCAAACTCAAAAGTATTTAAAAGTTAATCTTATGAAAAAAATATTTACACTAATATTATTTACAATCTTATTAGTTTCTTGCAATGGGTCATCAGATAAATATGTTTTAAGAAGTTCTGTAGGTAAGGTAAATAAAGTAATGGTTGTTACCCAATCTAGCGATTGGAATGGTGATATTGGTAAAGAAATAAGAAATTCTTTTGGAGAACTTATGGTTGGTTTGCCTCAGCCAGAGTCTACCTTATCTGTTTCTCAAGTAGCACCAAATGGTTTTAATACTATGATGAAGGTAAGTAGAAATATTATGATAATTGGTGTTTCTGACAAAGAAGAGTTTTATATCAAGAACGATATTTATGCAAGTCCGCAAACCATTGTTTATGTATATGCTAAAGATGATGCAGGTGTGGTTGCTTTATTTAAAAAGCATGAAAAAGAAATTATTAAGACTTTTTTAGAATCAGACATAAGATACACACAAAATCTTTTCTCTAAAAGTAAATTAGATGAAACACAGTTTAAAACAATACAAAATTTAGGGATTTCATTAACAATTAATGATAAATTTAACTACGTAGATGATACAGGAAATTTTTTATGGTTACGTCAGCATTTATCAAGTGGGATAGCAAAAACAGGAAGTAACAATATTTTAATATACTCGGTACCTTTAGAAGATGGGATTCAGGTTTCTGATAGTATTGTGGCTATTAGAAATAAAATTGGTAAAGAACATATACCAGGTTCAGATGCAGAAACAATGTATATGATTACAGAAGAGGCTTACACTCCTTTTACTTTTGATGCAGAGATAGATGGTAAGATAGCTTATGAAACTCGTGGAAAATGGGAGGTTAAAAACGATTTTATGGCGGGTCCTTTTATAAATTATACGGTAGTAGATGAGAAAAATAAAAGATTAATTGTTTTTGAAGGATTTACATATGCGCCATCTGTAAATAAAAGAGCATTTATATTCGAATTAGAAGCGATTGCCAAATCGATGAAGATTAAGTAGAAAACATAATTTATAAAAAAAACCGAAAGTAATAACTTTCGGTTTTTTTTATGTTGATAAGTTAGCTTTTAATAACCTATTTTAGCTCTAACTCTTTTAAGAACATCATTAGCAACTATTGTTGCTTTTTTTGCACCTATTTCTAAAGCAGCATCAAGTTCATGTTTATTTTCCATAAAATGATTGTATCGTTCTCTTATAGGAGCAAATTGCTCAATAACTAATTCATAAAGTGCTTGTTTTGCATGACCGTAACCATAATTTCCGCCTTCATAATTAGCTCTCATTTCTGCAATTTGTTCATCTGAAGCTAATAATTTATATAAACCAAAAACGTTATCAGTATCTGGGTTTTTAGGCTCTTCTAAACCTAAGCTGTCTGTTTTAATAGACATTATTTGTTTTCTTAACTTTTTATTTGTTAAGAAAATATTGATAAGGTTATTTCTAGATTTACTCATTTTTTCACCATCAGTTCCAGGTACTAATTTGGTGTTTTCCTGTATTCCTGCTTGTGGCGGAACCAAGGTTTCGCCAACGATATTGTTAAATCTATTGGCAACATCACGTGTCATTTCTAAATGTTGTAATTGATCTTTACCAACAGGTACAATTTCTGCATCATATAATAAAATATCAGCAGCCATTAACATTGGGTAGGTAAATAAACCTGTATTTACATCACTTAACCTATCAGATTTATCTTTAAAACCATGTGCTAATGTTAATCTTTGATAAGGGAAAAAACAGCTCAAATACCAAGTTAATTCAGTTACTTGTGGTATATCGCTCTGTCTGTAAAATATAGTTCTGTTAATATCTAAACCACAAGCAAGCCAAGTAGCAGCAACACTATAAGTGTTTTCTCTTAATAAATCTCCATCTTTAATTTGTGTTAAAGAATGCATATCTGCAATAAATATAAAAGATTCATTTTCTGGGCTATTAGCCATTTTTATTGCGGGTAAAATGGCACCTAATAAGTTTCCTAAATGTGGTGTTCCTGTACTTTGAACTCCGGTTAAAATTCTAGACATTAATTCGTTTTTTATCTTTTTTATTTGAGAAATTTTAAAATTTCTCTGTAGAGACAAAAATAAGCTTTTGTTTATGAAAACCAATCAAACAAAAGAATATTAGTATTTTTGCAGACTTAAAATCTTATTTTTTTAATTAACACTTACTAGTATTGTGAAGTATATTAAAATTCCTTTTCTTCTAATTTGGCGTTTATGGTTTTATGTTTTAATGATTGTATTAATCCTTTTAACGTCTCCTTTATTATTTGTGTTTACACTAAAAGAGGAATACTATCATTTGTTATGGAAAGTAATGAGGTTTATTTCTAAGAGTTTAGTTTACGGAATGGGTTTTCGTATAAAAAGACAATTTGATAAAAGAATTCAATCTGATAAAAGTTATATGTTTTGCCCAAATCATACTTCTTTAATAGATCCTTTTTTATTAGTAATACTAAGTAAAAATCCAATTGTTTTTGTCGGTAAAAAAGAGTTGGCAAAGATTCCTGTTTTTGGTTTTTTTTATAAGAAAGCAATTATTGTAGTAGATAGAAGTAGTGCAGAAAGTAGAAAAAGAGTTTTTAAAGAAGCAAAAAGAAGATTACAAAACGGAGTAAGTATAGCAATTTTTCCTGAAGGATTAGTGCCAACCGAAGATGTAGTTTTATCACCCTTTAAAAAAGGCGCTTTTAGTTTAGCTATAGAATTTAAGATACCGATTGTACCACAAGTTTATTACGATTGTAAACGTCTATTTTCTTGGAATTTTTTTAAAGGAGGTGTAGGAGTTTTAAGAGTACATCAACATAAATTTGTAGAAACTAAAGATTTTACTTTGGATGATATGGATGATTTAAAAGACAAAACATTTAATTTGATGTACAATGATTTGTTGAATGATAAAAAATATATGAAAGATACAAATAGACCTAATAATGAGCGAGAATTTAAATCACCTTTATAGTAAAAAAGAAGAAAACTTAAATATTTGGTCTCACGGTTTAGGTTTTTTGGCAAGTGTTATTGTGTTTCCTTTTTTAATTTTAAAGGCTTTTACTTATCAAGAGTTTTGGCAAATAACTAGTTTTGTTGTTTATGCGTTTAGCTTAATCATTTTATATGCAGCTTCTACTTTCTATCATGCTGCAAAAGAACCAAAAAGAAGAAGAAAATTAAATATTTTTGATCATACTGCAATTTATGTTTTAATTGCTGGTAGTTATACTCCTTTTTGTTTGGTTGCTTTAAACTCTAATTTGGGTTGGTATATGTTTTTAGCAGTTTGGCTTTTTGCTTTAACAGGTATTATTCTAAAGCTTTTTTTTACCGGTAGGTTTGATAAACTTTCTACAGCCATGTATTTATTAATGGGGTGGCAAATAATGTTTTTTGTAAAACCTTTAATGAACGCTTTGTCTAGTTACTCTTTAAAAATGTTAGTTACTGGCGGAATTTTTTATACAGTTGGTGCAATTTTATATTCTATTAGAAAGTTACCTTATAACCATGCTATATTTCATGTATTTGTGTTATTAGGCAGTATCAGTCATTTTTTGGCGATTTATTATTTGTAAAAAACAGTAAAATTTTTACAACCAATCTTTAAAAGGATGTTTACTTAAACTAGAATTATAGTATTTTTTTTGGCTGGTAACTTCTTTGCCCAACCAAGTTGGTTGTTTGTAATTTTCGTTTTCTGAACTTAATTCTATTTCGGCAACAACTAAACCGTTATTATCAGCATAAAATTCATCAACCTCAAATGTATGATGATCTACATTTACTAAAAACCTAGTTTTTTCTATAACACCAGGTTCGCAAAGTAAAAATAGACTTTCTGCTTCTTTTTTTTCTATTTCCTTTTCCCATTCGAATCTTGTAGTACCAGAATTGTTAGAAATTCCTTTAATGGTGATAAAAGCTTTTTCATCAGCAATTCTAATTCTTACAGTTCTGCTTTTATCAGAATTTAAATAACCTTGTTTTATGTATTTTTTAGTATGACTTTCATTTTTATAATCATCATTTTTTACTAAAAATTTTCTCTCTATTTCTAAATTCATAATAGTTATTTTCTTTTTTTGTTTTCGTAAATTCCAAAAACAAAATCAGATTGATTTTCTTCTAAATACTCGTCTTCTAGTTTAAAAAGTTTGTTTAAAATGACTTCTTTTTCTTTGTCTAGTTCATAAAAATGATGAGAAATGTCTCTTAAAGCACTCATTAATAAATTTCCTCCGTAAGGTTTTTCTACAAGTGTATTGTAATTTTTATGGATAGAAGGCATAATACTTGCAGAGTCTATACATTCTGATGGATCTGCCATAATCATTCTAATGGTACCTACACCTCTATATTTATTTTTGTGAAATTTACTCTTAAATCTTGTTCTAAATTTTTTAGGAATAGATTTAATTACTTCATTAATAGCATTAATTTGTGTTTTAGAAAATTGATGTCTTGTAGCCCCAACAAACTCATTAATAATTAATAATCCATCAGGTTTTAACGTGTGTTTTATTTTACCGGATAAAAAATTTTCAATATTATCAAAGTGATGTAAAGAAGATTTAAAAAATATAATATCAAAATCATTTTCTTTAAAATCTAAAACATCTATGTTTTTTGCTAGAAATGTAATGTTTGTAACATTTTTTTCTTCTGCATTTTTTGCCGCAATTTTTAATAAATTATCAGCAATATCAACACAAACAATTTCTTTAAAAATAGCGCTATGTTTTGCTAAATCTATTTCTCTATTACTAATGCCAGAACCTAAAGAAAGTAACCTTAAGCCAGATTTGTCTTTTAAAAAATCTTGTGTTAAAAAATCTATATAATTTTGGTTTTTTTTACCAGTAATCAAAATATTCCAACGTTCTAAAACTTTAGGAATAGACCAAAAATAAGAGGAGATAAAAGAGGTATTATCAAAAGCACTTTTAGTTCTTTTTTCTTTATTAAAAGTAAATTTAGAAAAGAAAAACCCGCTACCTCTTTGAATTATTTTAAAATAAGTATCAATAAAGTCATCTAAAGTAATTATTCTCATCTTCTTTATTTATATAATTTAACATACATAAGAATAAAACGTATTATCTTAGTCTTTGTTACTAAATTTAGTAACACAAATATAAGTACTTATTTGATCTTTTTATATACTTATAATCTATAACACATCGTTTTGTTTTAAGAAATAAATATCTTTGAAAAACCTAAATATTAAAAAATGAAAAACCTTTTATCTCTATATCTATTGTTTTTTTGTGTTTTTGCTTACACTCAAACAGATTATAGCGACTCTTGGGAAGATTTTTACTCATACAATAATGTAAAAGATTTTGTAAAGGTAAATGATGTTATTTATGCCTTGGCAGACAATGCTATTTTTACTTATAATATTTCTACTAACGAAATTGAAAAAGTATCTTCAATACAAGGTCTATCAGGAGAAACTACAAGTGCTATCCATTACAGTAATACTTTTAAAAGATTGATTATTGGTTACGAAAATGGTTTAATAGAAGTTGTAGATAGTGATGGATTGATAACGGTATCATCAGATATTGTTAGTTTTAATCAATCTGGAGAAAAAAGTATTAATGATATTACAGAGTATAATGATAAATTGTATTTATCTACGCCTTTTGGTATTGTGGTGTATGATATTGATAATTTAGAATTTGGAGATACTTATTTTATTGGTTTTGGATCTAGTTCTGTAAAAGTGAACCAAGCATTAATTTTTAAAGATATCATATATGCGGCTACAGAGTTAGGTGTTTTTTCAGCGAGCATAACAAGTAATTTTTTAATAGATTCTAATAATTGGGAGCAACAATTTTCAGATAAAAGTTTTAAAGAAATAACTAGTTTTGACGATCGTATTTTTACAATATCAGAAGAAAAATTATATGAAATAAATACAGGAAATTTAATGGAGGTAAAAAGTTTTTCTGAAACAATTATTTCTATAAAAAGTTCTCCTTCTTATTTATCTATAGCTTTAAATAAGCAAGCTCAAATTTTAGATATTACTTTAAATGTAGTGTATCAATTTAATACAACCGCAGATTTAGACTTTACTTTAAATACTTCTTTTTTTGAAGAAGAAACAGTTTATTTAGCAACTAATGAGTTTGGTGTTTTAAATACAAGTACAAGTCAAATATCAAATTATAAAGAAATTCATCCAGAAGGTCCTTTAGAAAATGATGTTTTTTCTATTGCAGTTAATAATAATGATGTTTGGGTAGTTTATGGAGGATATAATTCCTTTTACGGTTCTTTGTTTAATAAAAAGGGGTTTAGTCATTTTAATGGAGAAAGTTGGGTAAATACTAATTTTGACCCAAATTACCCGGTTATAGATTTAAATGCTATTTCTATAGATCCTGAGGCAGAAAATAGGGTTTATATAAGTTCTTTTGGTGATACAGCTGCTATTAATAGCGTTTCTACAGGAGGTTTATTAGTGGTAGAAAATGATGAAGTAAAAACATTTTATAATCATTTAAATAGTACTTTAGAAGATGTTTATGCAAATAATACTTATGCAAATGTATCTGTAAGAGTTAGTGGAACTACTTTTGATTCTAGTGGAAATTTATGGGTAGCAAGTATTAATTTTAATGAAGAGCTTAAGAAGTTATCTACTTCTGGCCAATGGTCTAGTTTTGATTTAAGTTCTTTAAAAACCGTACCATTACAATTAGGTTTAAGCGAAATAGCTATTGATAAAAGTAATAGTGTTTGGATAGGAACAAGAAGAAATGGGCTATTTGTTTTTAATGAAAACGGAAGTAGAAAAAAAGCTTTAATTGCTACAGCAAACCTTGGTAATTTACCAGATGGAGATGTATTAACTGTGGCAATAGATGCAAGTAATAGAGTTTGGATAGGTACTAAATCTGGCTTGGTTATGTATAGTAATGCTTCTGGTATTTTTGATGATGATACACCAAATGCAAATGCAGTAGTTATTAATGGTAATGAAGATGGATTTGGAGAAAGACTTTTAGGAGACCAAACAGTTAATACCATTGTAATTGATGGGGCAGATAATAAATGGTTTGGTACAGATAACGGAGGTGTTATTTATACAAACCCTAATGGTCAAACAACTTTAGCTAATTTTAGTATGGATAATTCTCCTTTACCATCTAATAAGATCTCAAAAATAAGGGTTGATGATAGTACTGGTAAAGTTTACTTTGCAACTAACAAAGGTATTGTAGCTTATAATAGTAAAGTAGCTCCTTTTGGTGATGTTTTAGGAGAAGTTTATGCGTACCCAAATCCTGCATTAAGAAATCATGAAACAGTAACTATTGATGGTAGAAATGGAACTCATTTACCAAACGGAACAAATGTAAAAATTTTAGATGTAGCTGGTAACTTGGTTTATGAAACCAATGTTGTAGAAGGGCAAGAATTACAAGGAGGAAAAGTGGTTTGGGATAAAAAAAATCTTGCTGGTAATAAAGTAGCCTCTGGTGTTTATATTGTTTTATTATCTAATGATGATGATACCGAAACAAGTGTTACTAAAATTGCAATTGTAAATTAAATGGCTGTTGTAAATACAAAAGCAATTGTTTTAAGTTCTTTAAAATTTGGTGATACAAGTTTAATTGTAAAATGTTATACAGAACAAGAAGGTGTAAAATCTTATTTAATTAGAGGGATTTTAAAAGCCAAAAAAGGAGGTTTAAAAGCAGCTTATTTTCAACCTTTAACACAATTAAATATTGTTGCTAGTCATAATAACAAAGGAACTTTAAATGCTATTAAAGATGTGCAGGTTTCTAACCCTTACCAAACAATTTATAGAGATATTGTTAAACAATCTGTAGTCTTATTTTTATCAGAAGTTTTGTCTTATTCTATCAAGGAAGAAGAAGAAAATAAAGCTCTTTTTGAGTATTTAGAATCCGGACTTATTTGGTTAGATTTACATGATAAAATTGCAAATTTTCACCTGCTTTTTTTATTGAACTTAACTCGTT
This sequence comes from Polaribacter sp. Asnod1-A03, assembly GCF_045063585.1. Taxonomy (NCBI): domain Bacteria; kingdom Pseudomonadati; phylum Bacteroidota; class Flavobacteriia; order Flavobacteriales; family Flavobacteriaceae; genus Polaribacter; species Polaribacter sp. Asnod1-A03. Next base: position 3,559,350 of record NZ_JBEFOE010000009.1, read on the forward strand.
TTTTAGGGTTTTATCCAGACTTATCTAAGATAGATAAATTTGGTTTCGATTTAAGTGAAGGTCTTTTCTCTGATTTAATATCTCAAAAAAATATTATTTCTGGTAACGAATTGTATCAATTTAAAAAACTGTTAAGTATTAATTTTGATGATATAGAAAACGTGTCTTTTAGTAAACAAGAAAGACAAATCGTTTTAAAAACAATTATTAAATATTTCGAATTACATATAGATGGTTTTAGAAAACCAAAATCTCTACAAATTTTAGAAACTGTTTTTAGTTGATATTATCTAGTTAACTTTTACTTTTTCTTCTTTTTACCTTCTTCTGTAAAATTATCTGTTAGCGCTTTTTCTGTTTTTATGATACTTACAATTATAGATAAAAAAACAAAAGCCATAGGTTGCCAAGTTAATTCTGCATTAAGTATGGTAGCAAATGCTAAACCAGCGATAAAAGAAAGTCCTGCATAGATTAATAAACTTTGATTAAAAGTAGCATTTGCAAAATCCCAAATTTGTTGATTTAACATGGCTTTTGGTGTTTTATAACCATAAAGACTGTTAATCTTTTTTGGAGGAAATTTCCAGAAAATAATACTTATTAAAAATAACAATCCGTTTGTGGTAAGCACGTACATTAAAGCTTCGTTCATATTTTTTATTTTTTAATAGGTCTTAACAAACCTTCTTGTGCAACAGAGGCTACTAATTTACCATCTCTTGTATAAATATTTGCTCTAGATAAACCTCTTGCTCCAAAAGCATTTGGCGATTCGGTAGAAAATAACAACCAATCATCAAAATCAAAATCTCTAAAAAACCACATAGAATGGTCTAAACTTGCCGTTTGTGTATTGTAAAAATTATAATCTTTTGCATTTGGGTTAAAGGCAGCGTTTAAGATATTATAATCAGAAATATAAGTTAATAATTGATGTTTTAAAGTGATGTCCATTTTAGGAATATCTCCTTTTAATTTAAACCAAATATCTTCTTTTTCGGGTAAATTTTCTGGTTCTAACGGATTAGGAACACGTACTGGTTTAAAACTAATTGGGCGTTCAATGCTTAAAAAAGATTTAATTGATTTTGGTAAAAAATCTCCAAATTGATCTAGCATTTCATCCCAACTCAATAATTCTTCAGGCTGTTTAATATCAATGTTCATTGTGGTTTGATGCTCAAAACCATCTTCTTTTTTATGAAAAGAGGCAGCTAAAATAAAAATAGTTTTTTCGTTTTGAGATGCTGTAATTCTTCTAGTAGAAAAACTACCACCATCTCTAATTTCTACTACTTTATATGATATAGGTATTGTTAAATCTCCGGCTTCTAAAAAATAAGAATGTAAAGAATGTAAAAACCTACCTGCTGGTATTGTTCTATATGCAGCGTTTATGGCTTGGGCCAAAACTTGTCCGCCAAAGACAATTGAGTTTCCTATAGTTACACTTTTTCCAGAAAAAGTATCTTTTTCAATTTCTTTTAAATTTAATAGTTCTATAAGTTCTTTATTGTCTTTCATAAACGTTTTTTACAGTTTAAAAGGGGATTTTTGTTGAAAAGGAGTTGGTTGTACTCTTTGCAAAAATAGCTTTAAAATTTTATTTTTTATAGTTTTCTTATGGCGAAGATACATTGTTAAATCTTGTGGTTTTGCTCCAACAGAACTTTTTATTTCGCTGGCTGTTCTTCCAAAATTAATGGTTTTTAATTTTTTTTGAATTGCAATTTCTATATAATCGTATAACATTCTTTGGTAAATGGCATATTCTCTATTTAGTTGATAGTCGATACCTACAAAGTGTGCATCTAAAGAATTGTTATTGATTACACCTGAAATAAACCCTACAATTTTATCGTTAATCCAATACGTTTTTAAAATATAATTGTCGCCTAATTTTTCTTTTAAATCTTTGTAAGTTTCTAAGTTGAAATTAGCCAAATTAAAACTTGAGTTTTCTGCAACTTTTTGATACAATATTTTTATTTTTGGCAATATCTCTTCTATGTTTTCTAAGGTAACTTCGTTAAATGTGATGCTTGTACTTAACTTAAATGCTTTTTTGGCTTTAACTCTAAATTTAGTTTTTAAGGCTGCTAAATAATCATCAAAGGTTTGCCAATTTTCATTAAGAGTAAGTTGCATGTTGGGTTCTACAGAAAATGGATGATAACTATAATCGGTTAATTCATCAGTAATAAATAACGATTCGTTTGCAAAGTCTTTTATTAAGAAAGCATCAATTTCTTTTTTTAATTTTTTATCAGCATTTATAAAATGATGGATGCTTTTTGCTAATTCTTTTACAATGGCTTTTTTATCTTGATTGGTTTTTATAAAAACACCATGTTCTCCACTCACAAAAACATTACCACAGATTAACAATTTTAAAGTTTTATTATCTGAAAATATATGTAGTTTTTTACCAATTTTTTTTAAAAAATCGAATTCTTTTTTGATTGAACTCAAATGAAAATCTACAATTTTTATACTTGCAAAAGCAGTTGGTTTGTTATCTTCATCAACCAAAACAATGTAAGAGAATGTAATTTCTGAATGGTTTTTTTCTAATGATTTTAAATAATCTGGATGAAAATAAATATTTTTTGTACATCCTAAATTCGTCCATATATGTGTAGGGATTTCATCAACAGAAGAAAAAAATAATGCGGTATTTGTATTAGAACAGCAAATCAAATTATTTCATATAATTATTTAAGTTTTCAGGACCTTCTAAAATGGTTCTTTTAATTTGTATAATACCGCTATTGTTGGTAATAATATGCCATTTAATTAAAGTAATTTTATGGTTTTCTATTTCGATACCTGTAATAGACCTTGGGTGAACACAAGAACCATCGTTAAATAACGGAATTTCGTTTTTATCAGGAAAACGAGGTCTGTGTGTATGGCCTGTAATCATCATTTGATTGTTGTTAGCTACAATCCATTTTTCTAATCTTCTTTCTACTTTTATACGTTCTTTAAAGTTTTGAGCAGGACTTGTAGGGTCTGAAAAACCTAAAATTTGCAGCGGTTTCCATAGTACTTTCACCAAAAAGCTACTCAATCTCCAAAAAATATAATTAAACCAATCTGCTTGATGGCCGTGTAAAAGAAAAATTCCTTTTCCTGTTTTTTCATCTTCTAAAACAATAGATTCAGAAAAATTAGCACCAACTAACAATTCTTTTGTGGTATCTGATACTGTGTCGTAAAAGTGATATAAATTCTTACGTACCGTTTTTGGATTTTTATATTTCATGTCATGATTTCCCCAGATTAAATGTAATCTATTGTTATCATGAAATTTTTTTAACCATAAATAAATGTGCTTATTGGCTTTAAATATTCTTGTAAAGTTTCTGTTTTCCCAAAGTTCATCACCATCACCTAGCTCTATATACGTAAAATTGTTTTTGTAATAATACTCTAAAGCATATTTAAACATATTTCTATTGCGAGCAAAATCATCGGCAAAACCGTTGTTTCCTCTATGAGAATCGCTAAAAAATACAAATTTAGAATCTGCATTAAAACCAATTTTTTTGGCATTTTTAAAAGCACGAGAAATTCTGGAATTAGAAGACATCTTTATTCTTTTTAAGAAGATATAAAGATGCTAAAAAAAAGTGACTATTTAAAGTTTATGTAAGAGTAGTCTTTTTCTTTTTATAGTTTCTACCATACCAAAGTAATACACCAGTAACAGGTAACGTAGCTGTTAGTAAACTAATAATAAATGCAATAATTTTACCAGTAAGGCCACCAATGGCACCCACATGAATATCATAATTCATTCTTAATATTTTATCTGGTATTGTAGCATTTTTATATTTACCATAAATTGCTTCAGTTTCTATTTCTTTAAGACTATTTTGATCAAAGAATCGAAAATCTGCGTCGTAATAAATACCTTTTGTATTAGAAACTTCTACGTAGATACTTTGGTCTTTTGTTTCTGGGTAATGAAGCTCAAAACTATCTGCATTTGGGTTTGCATTTTGTAATTTAGGTATTAATAAATCTATGGGTTTTGTATTGTTTGCAATTGCTAAAGAATCTACATTTTGTGGTATTTCAAAGAAAACAGTTCTATCTCCACCACTAGATTTATAAACTACATATTTTAACCAATCATAAGACATTACAGAACCTGTAAATGCAATCAATAAAGCTAAAGAACAAATGTAAAAACCAGTTACGGTGTGTAAATCAAAGTTTTTGCGTTTCCATTTTGTAGTTTTTTTCCAATCGAATTTTAAACGTTGTTTTAGGTTTTTACGCTTTTTAGGAATCCATAAAATAAAACCAGAAATAATAATTAAAATAAAAATTAATATTGATGCACCTACAACTTGTTCTCCAATTTCTTTAGGCAACCACATTCGCATATGACCTTTTAAAATAAAAGCAAAAAAACCGGTTGTATGGTTATCAACTTGTATAATTTCTCCGGAATATGGATTTAGGAATACACTTTGATAAAACTCTGGTTCGGCATCATAAAAAATTACTTCTACAGCATCATTTTGTTTTTTATAAAGAGTACCATGAACCGTGTTTTCTGGAAAAACTTCTTGAGCAATTTCTTTTGCTTCTGTAACTGTAATTACTGATTGATTTTTATATTCTACCGTTTTATAATCATCATATAAACTTTCTATTTCGTCTCTAAAAGCCCAACAACAGCCAGTAATTGAAACAATAAAAACTACAATACCTGTAGCTAATCCTAAGATTTTATGAAGTTGAAAAATAAGTTTTTTTGTTTTCATGCGACAAAAATAAAAAAAGAGCATCATTTTATGACGCTCTTAATTACTAATTAAATTAATTAAAATTTATATGTTAAAGTCCCTAAGAAAGACCTTGGCTGTTCTGGAGTAATTGTACTCCAACCAGAATAATATTCTTTATCTGTAAAGTTATTTGCTTTTAAGCTAACTCTAAATTTATCAGTTTCATAATAAACAGCCGCGTTAAAAATAGTGTAAGATGGTAAATAGAAACTACCAGTTGCATATTTATAACCAACCATTGTGTCATATTCACTTGCACCATTAAAACCAGCACCAAAACCTAAATTTTTAATAGCACCTTGTGTAAATTTATAATCTGCCCAGAAATTATAAGTTACATCTGGTCCTGATTCTTGATAACGTAAACCCTCTAAATAAAGTGCAGATGGAGAATCTTTTACTTCAGAATCATTATAACTAAAACCTGTATGAATATTTAAACCGTCTATTGGATTTGTATTTACATCTAATTCAAAACCTTGACTATTAACTTTTGCATCTTGAGTTTGAGAATAGAATAAATATTTGTTCTGAACATTAATGTTGTAATAACTTAAAGTAGTTTCTAACTTATTATTAAACATGTTTGTTTTTACACCAAATTCTAATTGATTTGCTTCTTCTACATCAAAAGACTGTAAAGTTGTAACGGCATCACCTGAAGAGTAGTCTGTAATATATTGTGGGTTTATGTAAGAAAAACCGTTTTGATAATTGGCAAAAAGAGAAACTTTGTCTAAAATTGGTTGATAAACAATACCAAATTTTGGAGAAAATGTTGATTTAGTATATTCAGTATCATCATCTGTATCTGTATTTTGGTCTCCTTCGTATTGAAACCTATCGTAACGTACACTTGCCATAACAGACAATTCTGGTAAAATATTAATTACATCAGAAACGTAAGCACCAAAAATATTCTGACGAAGATCACTATTTAAATTTCCAGAATCTGCTAATGCAGTTTCTAAATTAGTTTCATTTACTACTGGTTCTCCGTAAGGTAAATCACCTTGAAGTGTTACTGTGTGTAAATATCCCCAGTTAGAGCTATTATCTGTAATTTTTTTAGATAAAAAGTCTGCACCAACTAATAATTTGTTTCTTAATTCACCAACTTTAAAATCTCCAACAAAATTTTGTTGCGCGTTAAAAGTATTTGTTTTGGTGTCTAACTCTTGCATATACATGGCAAAATAAGGTGTACCAACAGCAACGCCAGTAGTATAGTCGGCAGCATTCCATAAATAAGTATAATAACCACTAGATTTTGCAGTACTACCAGATAGAATTGTTTGAGAAGACCAATTGTCAGAAACTTTCCAAGCAGCTTCTGCTCTATAATTTTGAGTTGGACTTTTGATAGTTACGCTATTATCTGTAAAAGATAAGTTTGTATCGTAATCTAAAGAGGCGATATCAGTAAAATGCAAAGGCGCAGATCTGTTTAAAAATAAAGATACTCCGTTTGTTTGTTCAGTAGAATTTGCTTCGTAAGATAAATTAAGCGTTAAATCGTTATTTACTTTATAAGAAATAGCAGGTGCTATAAATAAAGATTTTTTTAAACCAGCATCCTGAAAACTATCTTCGTTTTGATAACCTGTATTTAAACGGAAAGATAGTTTTTTACTTTTATCCGTAACATTTATATCAGCATTTAATCTGTTAAATCCAAAAGAACCATAACTAGCAGAAATATTACCACCTGTACCGTTGTATGGTTTTTTAGTTACAATGTTAATTAAACCTCCGTAAGAAGTTACAGCACTACCAAACAAAGTACCAGAAGGCCCTTTAATAACTTCTATACGCTCTATGTTAGATGCGTTTATAAAACTATTTGTAATACCAGCAACACCGTTAACTAATTGTGGTTGTACAGAAAAACCACGACTACTAAAATAAGCAGCTCCATCATTAGATCTACCTGTAGAAGCCCATAGTTTAGAAACACCAGTTACGTTTTTTAAAGCATCGTCTAAAGTATTTACAGATTGAGATACAATTAATTGATTAGTAACTGTATTGTAAACCTGAGAGTTTTCGATATCTTTTAAAGGCATTTTTGCTACATAAGCACTTTGTTTTCTAGAGAACTTATTTTTTCTGTTAGATTCTATAATAACTTCCTCTAAAATTTCATTTCCTTCAAAAAGAGTAATCGTTTCTATGCTTTTTTGTTCGTCTTTAGATACTGAAACTTTAACCTCTTTTGTTTTAAAGCCAAGATAAGAGATAGATAAAGTGTAATTCCCTTCTTTAACATTCTCTATTTTAAACTCTCCGTTTACGTTAGTTTGTGTACCATGTTCTGTGTTTTTTATAGAAATATTTACTGCTGATATAGGTTGTTGAGAGTTGTCTTTTATAACCCCTGTTATTGTTGATTTTTGACTAAAGGCAAAAAAAGTAGTTAAAAATAATAATGAAGTTAATAATTGATATTTCATTTGTATTTATTTAGACTTATTATAAATTATATTTATTTTTGGCAAATGTATTTTACTAAATTGACATTTGCAAATTATTTATAATAAATCTAAATAGTAATTTTTAGAAGCAAATTAGAAGTAGCTTTCTGTTAAAACAGCATTAAATTTTAATGCTTATTGGATAATTATAACGTTTCTTTAACATTCTTATCTGTAAACTATTTAATATTCTAGACGTCTTAAAACTATATTTGCAAAAACTTAATGCTTTATAGGTTTTAAACTATAAAGTACAACTAACTAATTATGAGGAAAACAATACTATCTATTCTAGGTATAGCATTTGCTGTTGGTGCTATTTTCTTAGGGAAATTCTTAATTGATAATAATACAAAACCAAAGCCAAAATTTTCTAGAACACTTAAAACTGTTTTTGTAGAAGAAGTTAATAATAAAGAAATAGATATTGTTTTAACGGCAAGTGGTAGTTTGGTTGCTAAAGATAAAATAGAAATTTACTCAGAAGTACAAGGTCTTTTAAAAACATCTAGAAAACCATTTAAGGCAGGTTCAACCTACAGAAAAGGAGAAACTTTGTTAAGCTTAAATAGTGATGAATTTTACGCAAGTATACAATCACAAAAGAGTAATTTATATAATTTAATAACGTCTACATTACCAGATTTACGTTTAGATTATCCATCAGAATTTAAAAAATGGCAATCGTATTTACAAAATTATGACTTAGATAAAACTACGCCAAAATTACCTGCTTTTTCTTCGGATAAAGAAAAGTACTTTATTACAGGTAGAGGTATTTTAACGGCATATTACAATGTTAAAAACTTAGAAGTGCGTTTAACAAAACATCAAATTAAAGCACCATTTACAGGTATACTAACAGAAGCATTAGTAAGCCCAGGAACTTTAGTAAGAACTGGACAAAAATTAGGAGAGTTTATAAACCCAGGCGTTTATGAAATGGAAGTTTCTATAAATGCAGCATTTGCAGATTTATTAAAAGTAGGTAATTCTGTTGCTTTAACTAATTTAGAAAAAACAAAATCTTATACAGGTAAAGTAGTCCGTGTAAATGGTAAAGTAGACCAAACATCGCAAACTATAAAAGCATATGTAGATGTTGCTAGTAATGATTTAAAAGAAGGTATGTTTTTAGAGGCAGACTTAGTTGCTAAATCAGAAACAGATGCAGTTGAGGTTTCAAGAAAATTATTAGTGGATGATAAAGCTATTTATACCGTTAAAAACGATAGTATTTTATCATTAGTAAATGTTAATCCTGTTTATTTTTCTGATGAAAATGTGGTTATTAAAGGTTTAGAAAACAATCAAAAAATATTAACACAGGTTTTACCAGGTGCTTTTGATGGTATGATTGTAAAAATCAATAAAAAGTAATTACATGAAAAAACTAATTACTTATTTTATAAAATATCCTGTTGCTGTAAATGTATTTATTATTGCATTTATAGCCTTTGGTTTGGTAGGTGCTTTCACAATGAAATCTTCTTTCTTTCCGTTAACAGACTCAGAATTAATAAGCATTTCTTTAGCATATCCTGGGGCATCACCTCAAGAAATGGAAGAAGGTGTTGTATTAAAAATTGAAGACAATCTAAAAGGAATTGTTGGTGTAGAGCGTGTAACATCCGTCTCTAGTGAAAACTCAGCAACTGTAAGTATAGAGGTAGAAAAGGGTAAGGATATAGATGTTGTTTTATCGGATGTAAAAAATGCGGTAGACAGAGTACCTTCTTTTCCTTCTGGTATGGAACCTGCAGTAATTGCAAAAGTAGAAAACATAAGGCCTACTATTAGTTTTACTGTTAGTGGAGAAAATATTGAACTAAAATCTTTAAAGCAATATGCTAGAGGTATAGAAAATGATATTAGAGGTATCGAAGGAATTTCGCAAGTTAGTATTTCTGGTTTCCCTGATGAGGAAATAGAAATTGCTGTTAAAGAAAACGATTTACGTGCCTATAACTTATCTTTTGCAGAAGTAGCAACTGCAGTACAAAACTCTAACCTTTTAATTACTGGTGGTAATATAAAAACACCAGAAGAAGATTATTTAATTAGAGCAAGTAATCGTTCTTATTATGGTGTAGAATTGCAAAATTTAATTGTAAGAACAGAGCCAAACGGTAATATAATCCGTTTAAAAGATATTGCAGACGTTAAAGATACTTGGTCAGAAACACCAGACAGGTTATACTACAATGGTAACTTAGCCATAGATATTTCTATCAGTAATACCAATAATGAAGATTTACTTTCATCTGCAGATAAAATTAAAGAATACATACATAAGTTTAATCAACAAAACCAAAATGTATACTTAGATATTACAGATGATAGAAGTGAAACTTTACAAGGAAGAACGTGGCTTTTAGTAGAAAACGGAATTGTTGGTATATTACTTGTTTTGTTCTTTTTAGCCTTGTTTTTAAATTTACGTTTGGCAATTTGGGTAGCATTTGGTCTGCCAGTAGCATTTTTAGGAATGTTTATTTTTGCAGCGCAATTTGATGTAACCATAAATATTTTATCTCTTTTTGGGATGATTATTGTAATTGGTATTTTGGTTGATGATGGAATTGTAATTGGAGAAAATATTTATCATCATTATTACGATTTAGGGAAAACAAAAATTCAAGCAGCAATAGACGGAACGGTAGAGGTAATTCCACCAATTATTTCTGCAATTTTAACCACTATTATTGCTTTTTCTACATTGTTTTTTGTGGATGGAAGAATCGGTAATTTCTTTAGTGAAGTTTCTACAATTGTACTCTTAACTTTAAGTGTTTCTTTAATTGAGGCATTGGTTATTTTACCAGCACATATTGCACATTCTAAGGCTTTAGATAGAAAAAAGTTAGAAAATGGTGATGAAATTAAAACAAGCGGTATTGATGGGTTTTTTAATAAGATAAACAAATTTGCTGATGGAGGTTTAACTAAAATCAACGAAAAATTTTATGTCCCTTTTTTAAAGTTTTCGTTAAAAAATAAAATATTTGCGTTTTCAGTGCCAATTGCATTACTAATTCTTAGTATAACATCTATTGGAGGAGGTATTGTAAGAACTGCATTTTTTCCTTCTATTGCAAGTGATAAAATACAAGTAACTTTAAAAATGCCACAAGGTACAAACGAAAAAATTACAGATTCTATAATTTCTGGTATTGAAGAAAAAGCTTGGATTGTAGGTAAAGAGTTTACAGAAAAACAATCTGGTAAAGAAGAGGTTGTACAAAATATTATAAAAAGAGTTGGTCCTGGTAGTGCAAATGCTACTTTAAATATTAATTTATTGCCAGGGGAAAGTAGAGAGTTTTCATCACCAGAAATTACCAATGCTTTAAGAGAGAAAGTAGGTAAAGTTTATGGTGTAGAAAGTTTAGTCTTTGGTTCTGGAGGAAATTTTGGAGGAAGTCCGGTTGCAGTTTCTTTATTAGGTAATAATATTGATGAGTTAAAAGCTGCAAAAGAAGATCTAAAAATAGCCTTAGAAAATAATCCTTTATTAAAAGATATTTCTGATAATGATCCTGCCGGAATTAAAGAGGTAAATATTACGTTAAAAGACAATGCATATTTATTAGGGCTTAATTTACAGTCTGTAATGGCACAAATACGTAATGGTTTCTTCGGTTTTCAGGCACAACGTTTTCAAAGAGGGCAAGATGAAATAAAAGTTTGGGTACGTTATAATAGAGAAGATAGATCATCAATTAAAAATTTAGATGATATGCGTATTGTTGCTCCAAACGGGACAAGAATACCGTTTTCAGAAATAGGAACTTATGAAATTAAAAGAGGAGATATTGCTATTAATCACTTAAGTGGTAAGAGAGAAATACAAGTTTCTGCAGATTTAAAAGATGCTAAAGAAAGTGCAACAGAAATATTAGAAGACATTAAAACACGTGTTATGCCACAGATAATGTCTAAATATCATTCGGTTTCTCCACTTTATGAAGGTCAAAATAGAGAAGCAAATAAAACTTTAGATTCTTTAGAATGGTTAAAATGGATAATTTTGGCATTAATTTACATTGTAATTGCGTTTACATTTCGTTCTTACAGTCAGCCAATTTTGTTACTTTTAATGATACCATTTAGTATGATCGGTGTTGTTGTAGGTCATTATTTTCACGATTTTCCTATTAACATTTTATCTTGGTTAGGTATAATTGCTTTAGTGGGTATTATGGTAAACGATGGTTTAGTTTTAATTGGTAAGTTTAATAGTTACTTAAAAGAAGGTATGTTGTTTGATGATGCACTTGTTGCGGCAGGTCAATCTCGTTTTAGAGCAATTTTCTTAACCTCTTTAACAACAATTGCAGGTTTAGCACCTTTAATGTTAGAAAAAAGTAGACAAGCGCAATTTTTAATTCCGATGGCAATATCTATATCTTATGGTATTGCAATTGCAACTGTTTTAACTTTAATAATGTTACCATTATTATTATCGGTTTCTAACTCTATAAAAGTAGGAATTAAGTGGTTAAAAACAGGAGATAATGTTACTAAAGAAGAAGTAGAAAGTGCTATAATAGAATCTAAATTCGACGAAGATGAAGATCATTAAAAATACAGTATTGTTGGTCATTTTTTTATCGACTTTACAAGGAATATCACAAGAAATTTTAACTAAAAAAGAAGCGTTAGAAATTACTTTAGAAAATAATTTTGGCGTAAAAATTGCAAATAATAATTTAGAAGTAGCTAAAAATAATAAGAGCATCTTTAACACTGGTTTTTTGCCAACGGTATCTGTTTTTTCTGGTGCAAATTACAGTAACGATGATCAGACAATTACTAGGCAAGATGGTACGTCTACAACAGTAAATGGAGCAGTTACAAAGTCTTATAGTGCTTCTGTTGGTTTAGATTATACACTTTTTGATGGATTGGGCAGAAGGTATAATTATAAGCAACTAAAGGAAACCTATAATTTAACAGAGCTACAAGCAAAAGAAACAATAGAAAACACCTACTTACAGTTGTTTACGGCATATTTTCAAATTGCTCGTTTATCAGAAAATAGAAATAACCTATCAGAAGCGTTAACCATTTCTAAACAAAGGTTAGAGCGTGCGAAATATCAATATGATTATGGACAATCTACAAGGTTAGAGTTGTTAAATGCAGAAGTAGATGTTAATAATGATAGTATTGCTTTAATTTCTGCAAGACAACAATTGAGTAATGAAAAACGTGGTTTAAACATTATTTTAGGGGTAGAAAAGAAAGTAGATTATGTGGTAGAAACGGAAGTGGAATTTATTGGAATGATGAATTTTGTTGACTTAGAAGCTAAAACTTTAGCAAATAATTCTTTATTAAAACAAAATGAAAAAAACATTGCAATTAGCGAGTTTAATATTAAAGTAAACAAAGCAAATTATTTACCAACTTTAGCATTAAGTACATCTTACGATTGGGGTAAAAGTGAAAACCCTGCAACATCTTTCTTAGCAGGTTCTACTTCTAATGGATTGAATGCTGGTTTAAGTCTGTCTTGGAGTTTGTTTGATGGAGGTAGTACAAAAACAAATGTTGCGAATGCAAAAATTAGTTTAGAAAATCAGCAAATATTATTAGAGCAACAAAAGATTACTATTCAAAATAATTTAAAAAATACTTGGGATACTTATAATAATCAACTTTTTATTATTGGTGCTCAAGAAAAAAATGTTGCTACTACACAAAATAATTTTGATAGAACAGAAGAGCGTTACAAATTAGGACAAGTAACTTCTATTGAGTTTAGACAGGCTCAAATTAATTTGATAAATGCAAAAACAGCTTTAAATAATGCAAAATTCGATACAAAATTAATAGAATTACAATTACTACAATTAAGCGGAGATATTTTAAATGTAAGTTTTTAAGCAAACTGACTTTTGTCATAATTCAGACAAAACTTAATATGTAATTTTGGGGTATAAATATTAGTGAAAATGAATTTTTCTATCATACCTCAGGTTTCTTGGACACTTGGTACCATCCTAATAGGTTTTTTTGCATTGGTTGTTGTAGGCTTAGTTGTTGCTGTATTTCTTTTAATAAATAGTGATAAGAAGCCTAGTAAATGATAGAAGTAGCGTTTAGTCATAAAAATCCGAGTTGAAAAACTCGGATTTTTTGGTTTTAAAGAAAATAGTTTTGCCTTTAAAAACATTTGCTTAAATTTAATGATTACAAAAGCAATTTAATGAATACTGATTTTAAAGAAAGTTTTGGTTACCTCTTCGTAGAAGAATTGATTAATGAGATAGACACAGTTGGTGTTCACAAAGTTTTTAAACAAGATTATATCATTATAGAAATTGGCGAGTATATAAAATCGATGCCTTTATTAATTTCTGGAGCTATTAAAATCTTGAGAGAAGATGAAGATGGAGACGAATTGGTACTTTATTATTTAGAAAAAGGAGATACTTGTGCAATGACGCTTTCTTGCTGTATGGGGCAAGCCAAAAGTAAAATTAGAGCTGTTGCAGAAACAGAAGTAGAGTTAATTATGTTGCCTAAAGAAAAAATGGCTACTTGGTTAAGTAAGTATAAAACCTGGCAAGATTATATTTTACAAAGTTACCATAATAGAATGGATGAACTTTTAGATGCTGTAGATACCATTGCCTTTTTAAAGATGGATGAACGCCTTTTTAAATATTTAAAAGACAAAGCAATGGTTACACATAATGATGTTTTAAATGTAACTCACAAGCAAATTTCAGAAGATTTACACACCTCTAGAGTTGTAATTTCTAGATTACTTAAAAAGTTAGAGAATGAAAGTAAAATTCAACTTTTTAGAAATAGTATTAAAGTTTTAGAACTGTAACTTAAGTTACTAACTTAAAAAGTAGTTTACTTTATTTTTGATAATAATAAAATACAAAAAGATGAGGTTAATTACTGTGCTAATATTATTTACGTTTTTATTTAGTTGTAAAGATTCTAAAAAACCATCCTATACCATAAAAAACCAGACTTCGAATAAAAACTTGGCAGAAGAACATCCAGGAAAAAAATTGATGGAAGCAAGTTGTTATACCTGTCATAGTGTTACTGCTTCGGAAGATAGTAGACTTGCGCCACCAATGATTGCTATAAAAAGAAGATACATCAATGAGAATATTTCTAAAGAAGCTTTTATAAATGATATACAAAGTTGGATGAATAACCCAACAGAAGAAAAGGCGAAAATGTACGGAGCAGTTAAAAAATATGGTTTAATGCCAAAATTAAGATATCCAGAAAAAACGATTCAGCAAATATCCGAATATATGTTTGATTTTGAAATAGAGAAACCAGAATGGTTTGAAAGTCATTTAAAAAAAGGTAAAGCCTATGATAAAAAAATGATAAATAACCAACAAGGTAATTTAGATAATGAAGTTTATATTAAAAAAGGATTGAATTTTGCGTTGACTACAAAGGCTGTTTTAGGTAAAAATTTGATATCTAAAATACAACAAGAAGGGGCATTGGCGGCTCTTAAATTTTGTAATATAAAAGCATATCCTTTAACAGATAGTATGTCTATTGTGCATAATGCTAATATAAAAAGAGTATCAGATAAACCAAGAAACCTAAAGAATAAAGCCAATACAGAAGAATTAAAATATATTAATGTTTTTAAAGGTGATGTAAAACAACAAATAGAATCTAAACCGGTTATTGTAACTACAGATGATAATGTACAGTTTTATTATCCTATTAAAACAAATGCTATGTGTTTACAATGCCACGGAATAAATAATAAAGTTAAAGAGAATACAGCAGAAATGTTAAAAAAATTGTATCCTAATGATCTAGCTTTAGGTTATAATGATAATGAAGTAAGAGGTATTTGGAGTATATCATATAACAAATAATTAGAATAAAAGATGAGTAAATTTTCAGAGATAATTAATCAAGATAAACCCGTTTTAGTAGATTTTTTTGCAGAATGGTGCGGACCTTGTAAAACAATGAGCCCTATTTTAAAAGAAGCAAAAGATGCTTTAGGTAATAAAGTTGCTATTATTAAAATTGACGTAGATAAAAATCAATCTATAGCTTCTAAGTATCAAGTAAGAGGTGTGCCAACTTTAATTCTTTATAAACAAGGCAAACAAGTTTGGAGACAATCTGGAGTGGTGCAAAAAAACGAATTAGTTACACTTGTAAATAAGTTTTCGTAAAAATATAGTGAAAATCATAAAAAAAGCATCTAATTATTTAAATGCTTTTTTTATGATTAAATACAGTCTAAGCTATAAAAACCACCACAATTTTCTGTTCTCTTTTTAGAAAACTGAGTAATTAAATACGCCGTTGTAATTAAGTTTCTTAACTCGCATAAATCAACAGAAAGCTCAGAATAATCGTATAAGCGTTTGTTGTCTTTATAAAGTACTTTTAATCTTTTTTCGGCTCTTAATAAACGTTCATCAGATCTAACAATACCCACATAATTAGTCATAATAGTTTTTACTTCATTTCTATCATGAGCAATCAATCTTTTTTCCATATTTTTAATTACCTGACTATTATTCCAAATAGGAATGTCTGTTGGTAATTTTGAATTTTCATATTTTTTAGAAGCATTTAAAAAAGCTTTATGGGCATAAACTAAACCTTCTAAAAGAGAATTAGAAGCCAATCTATTTCCGCCATGTAATCCAGTTCTTGTAACTTCTCCGCAAGCGTATAATCTTTTAATAGAGGTTTTTGCTTTTTTATTAACGTTTACACCTCCGCAAATGTAATGAGCTGCAGGTACAACAGGTATATAATCTTTACTAATATCAATATTAAGAGAAGCGCATTTTTCTGTAATATTCGGAAAATGTTCTTTAAATTTAACTATATCTAAATGGGTACAATCTAAATAAACATGAGGTCTTCCACTTTTTTTTAATTCGTTGTCAATGGCTCTTGCAACAATATCTCTAGAAGCTAATTCTTCTCTTTCATCATATTTATGCATAAAGAAATCGCCATTATAATCTCTTAGTTTAGCGCCAAAACCTCTAACAGCTTCAGATATTAAAAATGCAGGATATTCACCTGGATTATATAATGCTGTTGGGTGAAACTGTATAAATTCCATTTCAGAAATTTCTGCTTTCGCTCTGTATGCAATTCCTATCCCGTCTCCAGTAGCAACAGCTGGGTTTGTAGTAGTTTCGTAAACTTGCCCATTACCCCCAGAAGCTAGCATTGTAAATTTACTTACAAATGTTTTTACTTTAGAGTTATTAATATCTAAAACATACGCCCCAAAACAAGAAACTTTACCATTTCGTTTTGTTTTGGTTTTTTTAACTTGATGCTCTGTAATTAAATCTATCGCATAATGATGCGTTAAAAACTCAATATTAGGTTGTGCATTTACTTGCGCTAATAAAGCACGTTCTATTTCTGCGCCTGTAATATCTGTATGATGTAAAATTCTGTTTTGAGAATGGCCACCTTCTCTACCTAAATCGTAGTTTCCTTTTTCATTTTTATCAAACTTTGTTCCCCAATCTATTAACTCTTGTAACCTTTCTGGAGCATCTCTAACAACCATTTTAACAACATCTTCATCGCACAAACCATCACCAGCAATTAAAGTGTCTTGTATATGTTGTTTAAAAGTGTCAACTGTTTTATTGTAAACGGTAGCAATACCGCCTTGTGCATATTTTGTATTAGATTCGCTTTGTTTGTCTTTTGTTACAATAACAACTTTAGCATCTTTATGCTCTAAGGCAACTTTTAAAGCAAACGTTAATCCAGAAACTCCAGAACCAATTACTAGAAAATCTGTAGCAATAATATTTTTATCAGTTAACATTTTAAGAAGTACTATTTAGATATTTCTAACATTCTATTGATAGGTATAATCGCTTTTTTAGCTAATTCTGCATCAACTTCTATGTTTGGTAATTCGTGTTTTAAACATAAATACAATTTTTTCATTGTATTCATTTTCATGTAAGCACATTCGCTACAAGCACAAGTATTGTCTTCTTTTGCAGGTGCAGGAATAATAATTTTATCAGGGTTTTCTTGTAGCATTTCATATAAAATACCTGCTTCTGTAGCAACAATAAATTTTTGTTTATCGCTATTTTTTACATGATTTAATAAACCAGAAGTAGAACCAATATATTTGGCAACTTTAAGCATATGAGCTTCAGATTCTGGATGTGCTATTAATTCTGCATCTGGATGCTCTTTGTATAAGTCGATTAACTTTTCCATGGAAAAAGCTTCATGAACCATACAGGCTCCATCCCAAAGTAACATTTCTCTACCAGTTTCTTTGTTTAAATAATCACCTAAATTTTTATCCGGAGCAAAAATAATTGGTTGCTCTTTAGGTATAGAATTGATGATTTTTAAAGCGTTAGAAGAAGTACAAACATAATCGCTTAAAGCTTTAATATCTGCAGAACAGTTAATATATGTTACTACTATATGATCTGGATGCTGTTTTTTAAATGCAGAAAATTCTTCTGGTGGACAAGAATCTGCCAAAGAACAACCTGCTAATAAATCTGGTAAAAGTACTTTTTTGTTTGGGTTTAAAATTTTTGCGGTTTCTGCCATAAAATGTACACCAGCAAAAATAATCATGTCTGCATCTGTTTTGGCGGCTTGTTGTGCTAAAGCTAGACTATCACCAACAAAATCTGCAATTTCTTGTATTTCATCAATTTGATAATAATGCGCTAAAAGAACAGCATTCTTTTCTTTTTTTAGCTTTAAAATCTCCTCAACATAATTAATATTAGGAGTTTCTATATCTAAAAAACCCTTTTTATTTAAATTTTTTTTCGCAGCAATTAAAGCTTCCATAAAAAATGTGTTATTTTTAACTAGAGTACAAATATAAACTCTATTTTGTTGGTAGGAAAATGAATGTTATTTTTCTATTAAATTATAACTATAATGCAGTAAATGTTGAATTTATCTGAAGATTTTTGGGGTAAGAAGTATCAAAGAAATAAAATTGGTTGGGATTTAGGAACGGTTTCTCCTCCTTTAAAATCGTATTTTGATCAATTAACTAATAAAGAGCTTAAAATCTTAATTCCTGGTGCTGGAAATTCTTACGAAGCCGAATATCTTTTTAACAACGGATTTATAAATATGTATGTTTTAGACATTTCTAAAGTACCTTTAGAAAACTTAAAAATAAGAGTTCCAAATTTTCCTGAAACTCAATTAATTCATACTAATTTTTTTGATTTAGAAGGTAAGTTTGATTTGATTATTGAACAAACTTTTTTCTGTGCCATAAATCCTGATTTAAGACAAAAATATGCTTTTAAAATGAATGAGTTATTAAGTGAAAAAGGAAAGTTAGTGGGTTTACTTTTTGATGCGAGACTTAACAAAGATCATCCACCTTTTGGTGGAAACAAAAAAGAATACTTAACTTATTTTAAAAAGTATTTTTCTATGGATATTTTTACAGAATGTTACAATTCTTATCCTAACAGACAAGATATGGAGCTGTTTGTGAAGTTTGTTAAAAAAGGAATTTAATTGTAATAAATGTTACAGAAGACCAATCTTGTTTTTGTATTTTTATAGTTTAAAATCAGGATATGGAAGACATGTTATTTTACGATAGAATGCAATTTGCGTTTACTATCACATTTCACTATTTATTTCCGCAATTAACAATGGGTTTATCATTGATGATTGTGTATTTTAAATGGAAGTTTTTAAGAACAGAAATTGAAAAATACAACGATGCTGCAAAATTTTGGATGAAAATTTTTGCACTCAATTTTGCAATGGGTGTAGTTACTGGTATTCCTATGGAATTTCAATTTGGTACAAATTGGGCTAAATTTTCTGAATTGACGGGAGGTATTATCGGGCAAACTTTAGCAATGGAAGGCATGTTTTCATTCTTTTTAGAATCGTCCTTTTTAGGACTCTTTCTCTTTGGTGAAAAACTCTTAGGACATAAACTCCATTTTCTCACAGGTTTTCTGGTTTTTTTAGGCTCTTGGGCAAGTGGGTATTTAATTATCGCTACACATTCTTGGATGCAATATCCTGTAGGATATGAAATTATTGAAAACGGAAAATTTGTATTAAATAATTTTGGTGCTTTATTTTCTAACCCTTGGTTATTACCATCTTATTTACACAATCAGGCAGCTTCTTTAGTAACATCATCTTTTGTAGTTGCTGCAATTGGTGCTTTTTATTTATTGAATAATAAACATCATGAATTCGGGAAATTATTTGTAAAAACAGGTGTTGTTTTTGGTTTAATTTCTAGTTTATTAGTTGCTTTCCCAACGGGAGATTTAGTGGCTAAAAATGTGGTTAAATATCAACCAGCTACTTTTGCCGCCATGGAAGGAATTTTTGAAACTGAAGAAGGAGGTTCTGAAATTGTATTAATTGGACAGCCAAACATGTTAGAGAAAAAATTAGATAACAAAATAGCAGTTCCTAACATTTTAAGTTTTTTAACCTACCAAGATTGGAATGCAGAAATTAAAGGTTTAAATGAGTTTGATAAAAGCGTTCATCCTACAAACGTGCCTGGTTTGTATTATTCGTATCATATTATGGTTGGTTTAGGTACTATTTTTATAGGATTAATGTTGTTGGCAACTGTGCAATTATTCCGAAGAAAATTATACAAAACAAAATGGATTTTATGGGCATTAATGTTTATGTTGCCTTTTCCATATATCGCAAATACTACAGGTTGGTACACAGCAGAATTAGGTAGACAACCTTGGTTAGTATATAATTTATTAAGAACATCTGCAGGAGCATCTCCAACAGTTTCATCAGGAAATACATTATTTACATTATTAGGTTTTATTGGTTTATACCTTCTTTTAGGAATGTTGTTTTTAATGTTAGCAGGAAAAATTATTAATAAAGGTCCAGAACCAGAAACACACTAATAAATTATGGAATTATTTTGGTATATCGTTTTAATGACAATGTTGGCTGTTTATGTAATTTTAGATGGTTATGATTTTGGAGCAGGAATTATTCATTTATTTTTTGCAAAAAAAGAGAAAGATAAAAAAGCAATTACAAATGCAATTGGTCCTTTTTGGGATGCGAATGAAGTTTGGTTAATTGCTTCTGGAGGAGTTTTATTCTTTGCTTTCCCAACTTTATATGCATCTTCTTTTAGTGGATTTTATTTACCATTAATGATGATTTTATGGTTGCTGATTTTTAGAGCAATTGGTTTAGAATTAAGAGGACAAATACATAACAAAATGTGGGAATCTATTTGGGATAAAGCATTTGGAATTTCTAGTTTATTACTGGCTTTGTTTTTTGGAGTTGCTTTAGGAAACGTGGTAAGAGGTGTAAATTTAGGAAACGTGGTAGACGGTATTTCTACTCAAGAAGCGCATTATTTCTTTTTGCCTCTTTGGAATCCTACATTTAGTCCACAAGCAGAACAATTAGGAATTATAGATTGGTTTACATTATTATTAGGAATTATCGGAGTTGTTGCTTTAACAATTCACGGTGCCAATTGGATTATTTTTAAAACCAATTCAGATATCAATGAAAAGCTAAAAAAAGTAGTTTTTAATTTGAATTTTGTGTTATTAGGTTTGGTGATTATCTCACTATTTATTTGGCATATTATAGATCCAGAACCGTTTCGTAATTTTATAGATAAACCTTGGTTAATTATCTTTCCCATAATTTGTTTTACGGGATTGTTTGGTCTTTTTAAAGTGAAATCATTTAAAAAACACGGATTAGGATTTTTGTTCAGTTCGTTATTTTTATTTGGCGGATTAACATCAACAGTGGCATCAATTTTTCCAAAAGTATTGCCATCAACAAATAACATCAATCCAGATTTAACTTTGTACAATGTTGCTGCAGATGAATACGGATTATCTGTTGGTGTATATTGGTTTGCAATTGCGGCCGTTTTAGTTGCGGCTTATATGGTGATTCAATACAGAGTTTTTAAAGGAAAAATGGATAATGTTGGTTATGGAGAGCATTAAAAACTTGAATTATGACAGGAACATTAATCTCTTTAATTAGTATTTTTATTGGGATTTTAGGTGCGAACCTTTTTGGTGTTTATAAAGAAAAATACTCTTTTGGTTTTACAGGAAACACCTTAGTAGGTGTTTTTGGTAGTATTTTTCTCATCAAAGTTTTTGGCAGGTTAGGTTTTAATCCTTGGTACATTATGCAAAACGAAACATTTGATATTTGGTTGTTTATAATTAACGGTATTGTTTCTGCTTTAGGTGGTATTTTAGGGGTTTTTATTTCTAAAATAATTTACATTAAAATGAACAAGTAATTAAAAAAAACGCTTTTCAATAAAGAATATTTACTCTATAGATTCTGATGTTATAACCTGAATGCCCATAGAAATCATTTCTTCTTTAGTTGTATTAAAAGTTTCTTCATCTAAAGCTTTAGAAGCATCTTCAATAAAAAAACAGTTAAAACCTTCTTTAATAGCATCTCTGATAGAAAAGTAAACACAAATATCTGCAGCTAAACCGCATAAATAAAGTTCCGAAGTTCCTTTTTCTTTTAAATAACCTGCTAATCCTGTAGATTTTAAGTACCCGTTGTCAAAAAATGCACTATAACTATCAATTTTTGTATCTGTTCCTTTTCTAAAAATAGCCTCAAAATTTTTTGTATTTAACTCTGGATGAAATTCTGAACCTTTAGTATTTTGTACGCAATGGTTTGGCCATAAAGTTTGTGACTTACCATGCAATTCAATTTCATCAAAATTAGATTTTCCTTTATGATTTTTTGCAAAACTTACATGATTTATAGGGTGCCAATCTTGTGTAGCAACAATTAAATCAAATTTATCTAAGATCTTATTAATTATAGGTACAATTTTATCACCCTTAGAAACAGGAAGCGAACCGTTTGGCATAAAATCGTTTTGTACATCAATAATAAGTAGCGTTTTCATAAGTAGAAATTTTATTTAGATTTTATATTTATTAATTAAAAGATCTCGTTCTTTTTTAAGTTGAGGACTAAGACCAATCTTATAAATATGCGGATTCTGAAAACGCTTATATTCATCAGGTAATTGTTTTAAACGCGATTGTGAGTATTGAGTAATTTCAGTTACAGTTCTATGAGGAGTTGTTCTTTTTCCATTTTCCATTACCAACTCAAGTAAAGGTTCGTGTTTGTAATTATCAAGTTCTAAACTTTTTGTTGTATCAAAAGGATGTTGCATAAGAGTAACTTTATCTTCAGCATACATTGTTATTGCATCTGCTCCATAAAACATGTTTTTATCATCTATCATTCTGTAAACTTGTTTTTTAAATGGGAGAGAGGTTTTTATAATATTTTCTGAAAGTTTAATTCTTGGAGTATCATTAAATTCAGATAATTTATAGACTCCATCTAATGAAGCATCAGGTTTACCGGTAACCAAGTTAGTACCAACTCCGTAAATATCTATAGGAGCTCCTTGCTCTTTTAAACTTTTAATAACGTACTCATCTAATTGATTAGAAACTACAATTTTTACATATTCTAAATTTGCTTGGTCTAATAAATTACGTGTTTTTTTAGATAAATAAGCTAAATCTCCACTATCTAAACGTATACCTAGTAATTTATCTCCTCTTTCTTCCATTTCTTTAGCAACTATAATAGCATTTGGTAATCCACTCTTTAAGGTACTATAAGTGTCTATTAAAAGAACGCAATTTTTTGGTCTCATTTTAGCGAAATCTCTAAATGCTTGCAATTCATTCTCATAACTTTGTATAAAAGAATGTGCCATTGTGCCCGTTGATGGAATGTTATAATCTTCTGCAGCTTTAACGTTGCTTGTACTATCAAAACCACCAATTGCGGCAGCTCTAGATGCATAATAGCCACCTGTGGCATGAGCACGACGTAAACCCATATCTAACAATATGCCATCTTTTGCACTATATTTTATTCTACTCGCTTTGGTTGCTATTAAGGTTTGAAAGTTAAGAATATTTAATAGAAGCGTTTCTATAATTTGAGCTTCTATAATGTTAGCCTCTACTTGTAATATTGGTCGATTTGGAAAAACAATATCACCTTCTTTACTAGCATAAATAGTTCCTTTAAAACGAAAACTTTTTAAATACTCTAAAAAATCATTTTCAAATCCTTTTTGTTTTAAATAAGAAATATCTGAAGAAGAAAACTCTAAGGTTTCAAGAATATTTAATACATCTTCTAATCCTGCAAAAATGGAATAACCACTTTTAAAAGGATTATGGCGATAATAGTAATCGAAAACAGCACGTCCTTTAGGTTTTGTACTAAAATAGACTTGAGCCATGGTAATTTGATAAAGATCTGTATATGCAGCAGTAATGTTCATACCAATTTGGTTTTAAAATTGTGAAGATATTTAAAAAAAAATAGATTATTCTTAAGCTTTCAGAAAATAAATATTGTATTCAACTTTAATTTAAAATCATTCTCTACTCGGTAACTTATGTTACTAACTACAGTAATTATCTAATGTACTTTTGCCTCAGATAAATAAATGATACATGAAAAATATACTATTTATACTTTTTTTATTTGTAGGAACTTTGTTTTTACAATCACAAGAAATAATACCAATTTCTGTAAATGAAGTATTATTAAAAGTTAGAGAAAACAATACCAGTATCAAAATCTCTCAAGAAGAGTTTAATGCTGCCAAAGCAGATTATAGTCAAACCAATGCAGTGTTTTTACCAAACATTTCTGCGAGTCATACAGGTATTTCTACAACAAATCCGTTAATGGCTTTTGGGTCTAAATTGAATCAAGAAATTTTAACATCAAACGATTTTAATCCTGCTTTGTTAAATGATCCATCAGTTACTAGAAATTTTGCAACAAAGATAGAAGTTCAGCAACCATTAATAAATCTTGATGGTTTTTATCAGCGAAAAGCTGCAAAATCTAAAATGCAAGCAATGTCTTTAAAGACAGAAAGAACGCAAGATTATTTGCTGTTTGAAGTTGATAAAGCTTACATGCAATTGCAATTGGCATACAAAGCAGTTACTGTTTTAGAAAAAGCTTTAGAAGCAGCAAATGCCAATAAAAAAATGGCAGATAATAGTTATAAAGAAGGTTTTTTACAAAGAGCAGATGTTTTAAATGTAGAAATACGCGTTACCGAAGTTAAAAACCAACTACAAACTGCAAAAAGTAATGTACAAAATGCTTCTAATTATTTGTCTTTTTTGATGAATGACAAAAGTGATTTTATTTATAAACCAACAGAAAATTTATCTGTTGTTAATTTAAATGTTGATGACAAAAATATATCAGAAAATAGAAGTGATATCAAAGCAATGGAACTTGCTTTAAAAGGATATGAACAAATGAATAAAGCTGATAAAATGGCTTTTTTACCAAGATTAAATGCTTTTGGAAGTTACGAAATGTATGATAACAAAGTTTTTTCTGGTGATGCTAATGGTTACATTATTGGTGCGCAATTAAGTTGGGATATTTTTCAAGGTTCTAAACGTTTTGGAAAAGCCCAAAAAAGTAAAGCTGAATTAGAAAAATCGAAGCTAGAATACAATCAATATGTGTCTAAAAGTAATTTAGAATTAAACAAAGTAAAACGACAATTGGTTGATGCAAAAAACAGATTAGAATTAACAAGTTTAGCAGTGCAACAATCTGAAGAATCTTTAAGAATTAGAAAAAATAGATTTAAAGAAGGTTTAGAAAAAACATCAGATTTATTAATAGCCGAAACTCAATTTGCTCAAAAGCAATTAGAATATTATCAAACAATTTTCGAATACAATTATACACAAACCTATTTAGAATTTTTAACCAAGCAATAGAAATAGTTGGCAGTAAATAGTCGCAGTTTTTAGTAAAAAATAAAACCAATACAAATGAAAAAATACATATACATAATAGCAATATTTACAACATCATTATTAATAACGAGTTGTGGCAGTGAAGAAAAAAAAGCAGCAATAGATACTACACCTGCAATTAAAATTACAGTAAGTAAAGTTGCAATAAATAGTGATAGCCAGTTTTTATCTGTAAGTGGAAAAATACAAGCAACTAACAGTGCAGATTTAAGCACAAGAATGATGGGGTACGTTAAAAATGTACACGTAAATGTTGGTGATAAAGTAAAAAAAGGTCAGTTGTTAGTTTCTATTAACAATACTGATTTACAAGCGAAAAAAGCACAAGTAAACGCCGGAATTACACAGGCACAAACAGCTTTTAATAATGCAGAAAAAAATTACAATCGTTTTAAGAATTTGTTTGCAAGTAAAAGTATTTCTCAAAAAGAAATGGATGACATGACAGCTAATTACCAAATAGCAAAAGCTGGTTTAGAATCTGCAAATCAAATGAAAAACGAAATTAATGCTCAGTTTACTTATTCTAACATTACAGCACCTTTTAGCGGTGTAATTACCAGTAAAAATATTGAAGCAGGAGATATGGCAAACCCAGGAATGCCATTAATTAGTTTAGAAACTCCTAAAGTTTTTGAAGTAATTGCAATGGTGCCAGAAACAGAAATTTCTCAAATTAAAAAAGGGACAACTGTAAATGTTTTAGTAAAAGCAATTTATAAATCGGTAAAAGGAAAAGTTACAGAAGTAAGTACTTCTGCTAAAAATACGGGAGGACAATATTTAGTAAAAATAGCTTTAGAAACAACAGATGCAAATATTTTATCAGGAATGTTTTCTACAGTTCAGTTTCCGGTAGAAAGACAAACAAAGTCTTCTTTGGTTTTAATTCCTACGGATGCAATTGTTAAAAACGGACAATTATCTGGAGTTTATACAGTGAGTGAAAGTAATACAGCATTGTTGCGTTGGTTGCGTTTAGGTAGAACTTACGGAAATAATGTTGAGGTTTTATCAGGTTTAAATGCTGATGAATCTTATATAATTTCTGCGGAAGGAAAATTATTTAATGGAGCAAAAATTACAATTCAATAACTAACATTCCGCGTTAAGGATAGTAGTGGAAATCCTTTTTTTGCTGCCATTTATGGCAAAAAAAGATTGAAATGAATAGCCTGTTAAAACGCCCAAAAAAATAAAAAAAATGAAAGAAGGTTTAGCTGGTAAAATTGCAAAAGTCTTTATTGGATCAAAATTGACAGTCTTGCTAATGATCGTTTTTATGGTTGTTGGTGTGTACAGCTCGTTTTTAATTCCGAGAGAAGAAGAACCACAAATTGATGTGCCAATGGCAGATATTTTTGTAGGATATCCAGGTGCAAGTCCTACAGAAGTAGAAAATAGAGTTGTAAAACCTTTAGAGAAATTAATTTCTAATATTAAAGGTGTAGAGTATGTGTATGCGACTGCAATGAACGAAAAAGCAATGGTAATTGTTCAGTTTTATGTGGGCGAAGATATTGAGCGTTCGTTTGTAAAACTGTATAATGAAATTAACAAACATATGGATCAAATGCCGCAAGGTGTTACATTTCCATTGGTTAAAACACGTGCTATTGATGATGTGCCAATGCTAGGTTTAACGTTGTGGAGTGAAAACTACAGTGATTATCAAATTAGCCAAATGGCGCAAGAGTTAGAAACAGAAATTAAGAAAGTAAATGATGTTTCTATTACACATAAAATTGGAGGAAGAAATCGTCAGTTAAGAGTTGTTTTAGATAAAGATAAATTGGCTGCTAGCGGATTAGATTTCTTATCTGTTTCTGAAATGATAAAAGCCAATAATACACAATTAAGTTCTGGTAGTTTTGATAAAAATGATACTGAATTTTTAGTAAATACTGGTAAATTTTTAGCTTCAGTTACAGATGTAGAAAACTTAGTAGTTGGTGTGCAGCAGAATTTGCCAATTTATTTAAAACAGATTGCAACTATTGTTGACGGACCAGAAATTCCACAAAACTATGTGTCTTTAGGTTTTGGACAAGCAAGTGATAAAGCTCAAACATATAAATCTGAATATCCTGCAGTAACGATTTCTGTTGCTAAAAGAAAAGGAGCAGATGCAATGAAAATTGCAGAGGTGGTTTTAGATAAAGTAGCTCATTTAAGAACTACTTTAATTCCAGATGATGTTCATGTAGAAGTGACAAGAAATTATGGAGAAACAGCTTCTCATAAAGTATCAGAATTGTTATTACACCTTATTGGTTCTATAATTGCTGTAACGCTTGTAGTGATGTTAGCTATGGGTTGGCGTGGTGGATTGGTAGTGTTTTTATCTGTACCAATTACGTTTGCTTTAACATTGTTGAGTTACTACATGTTAGATTATACTTTAAACAGAATTACGCTTTTTGCATTGGTTTTTGTTACAGGTATTGTAGTTGATGATTCTATTATTATTGCAGAAAATATGCACAGGCATTTTAAAATGAAACGTTTGCCTTTTAAACAAGCAGCTTTATATGCAATTAATGAAGTTGGTAACCCAACAATTTTAGCAACATTTACTGTAATTGCTTCTGTTTTACCAATGGCTTTTGTGTCTGGTTTAATGGGACCTTATATGGCGCCAATGCCAATTGGAGCCTCAATTGCAATGATTTTATCATTATTTGTAGCTTTAACAATTACACCTTATTTAGGATATATTTTCTTAAGAGAAAAAGATAAAAAAGGAGGAGAAGAAAAAGTTGAAAAACCGTTAGAAGAAACGTTTATTTATAGAGTATACAACAAGTTTGAAAGACCTTTATTAGAAAATGGAACGAAAAGATGGTTGTTTTTAGGCGGAACGTTTGTAGTTTTAATGGCAACAATGGTGTTGTTTTTCACCAATTCTGTTGCCGTAAAAATGTTACCTTTTGATAATAAAAATGAGTTTCAGGTGGTAATAGATATGCCAGAAGGAACAACTTTAGAAAGAACAGCTGTTGTAACGCAAGAAATTGCTCAGTATTTATCTACAAGACCAGAGGTTGTAAATTACCAAAACTATATTGGTACTTCTGCACCAATAACTTTTAATGGTTTAGTGCGTCATTATGATTTACGTGGTGGAAGCAATATGGCAGATATTCAAGTGAATTTGGTTGATAAAGGAGAACGTGAAATTCAAAGTCACGGAATTGCAAAATTGTTAAGACCAGAAATTCAGAAAATTGCTAAAAAATATAATGCAAATGTAAAGTTGGTTGAGGTGCCACCAGGACCTCCAGTTTTATCAACCATTGTTGCAGAAGTTTATGGGCCAGATTATGAGCAGCAAATTAAAATAGCAAACAGCGTTCAAAATATTTTAAATAATACAGATGATGTAGTTGATGTTGATTGGATGGTTGAAGCCGATCAAACTGAATATCAATTTGAAATAAATAAAGAAAAAGCCATGTTGTATGGAGTTGCTCCTCAGCAAATTGCATATACAATGAATATGGCTTTGTCTAACAGAGCAATTACAAATTTGTATGATGAAAATGCAGTAAATCAAATTGGCTTAGTTTTAACTTTGGATGAAAAAGAAAAGTCTACAATTTCTGATATTTCTCAATTGAAAGTAAAATCTAAAATGGGAAATATGGTTCCAATTGCTGATTTGGTTGAAATTAAAGAGACGATTGCTGCCAAAAGTATTTATAGAAAAAATCAAAAACGTGTTGTTTATGTGATGGCAGATATGGCTGGAGAATTAGAAAGTCCTGCTTATGCAATTCTTGGTATGGAAGAAAAATTGAATAAAATTGAACTTCCAGAAGGTTATAAATTAAACGAAATGTATTTAGGTCAGCCAGAATTTGAAGACGATTATACTGTAAAATGGGATGGAGAATGGCAAATTACTTTAGAGGTTTTTAGAGATTTAGGAATCGCATTTTTAGGCGCAATTATCTTAATTTATATTTTAATTGTGGGATGGTTTCAAAACTTTAAAGCGCCAATTGTAATGATGGTTGCGATACCATTATCATTAATTGGAATTGTTTTAGGACATTGGATTATGGGAGCCTTTTTTACTGCAACTTCATTTATTGGAATGATTGCATTAGCAGGAATTATGGTAAGAAACTCGGTATTATTGATTGATTTTATCAACTTAAGATTAGAAGAAGGAATTCCTTTAAAACAAGCTGCAATTGAAGCAGGAGCAGTAAGAACAACGCCAATTTTATTAACTGCAGGAACTGTTGTAATTGGAGCATTTGTAATTTTATTTGATCCCATTTTTCAAGGATTGGCAATTTCTTTAATGGGAGGTACGATTGTTTCTACAGTATTAACCTTATTGGTTGTGCCATTAGTATATTACATGATAGAAAAGAAGAATTATAAATAGTTCTCGACTGCGCTCGAACGGACATTAAAATAAAATAATATGAAATTAGTATTAGTTACAGCCGTAGAAGAATTTCAAAAAGAAGTTTTACAAATCTTCAAAAAAGCAAATATTGAAAATTTTAGTAGTTCAGATATTGATGGTTATAAAAATGTATCCACATTATTAAAAGCTTCTAGTTGGTTTTCTGGAGAAAAAAACGGAAATGAATCTACGATGTTTTTTTCTTTTACAGGTAAAGAAAAAATAGATGGGTTATTTGTGTTGTTAGAAGAGTTTAATAAAAATATTGAGACAAACAATCCTTTAAAAGCGATTGTTTTACCAATAGAAAGATTTATATAAATTTAAAAAACAGAAAGTAATGTTAAATAAATATTTTAGAGTGATTGTAGGTTTTATGGTGTTGTTAACTGTTTTTCTTACGTATTATGTAAGTATAAACTGGTTGTGGTTCGGTGTATTTATTGGTGTAAATATGATACAGTCTGCATTTACAAAATGGTGTTTGTTAGAAACTATTTTAATAAAATTAGGTGTTAAGAAATAATCTATTACTCAGGTTGTTGTAAAAGATATTTTTGCGAATAGTTTCTAGTAAAATGAGCACCAAAAAAGAGTATTAAACTCGTGTAAGAAACCCATAGCATAACTAAAATTATAGAACCAGCTGCTCCATATGTTGAGCCTGGTTCTAGCTCACTAAAATAAATTGCTAATAAGTATTTACCCAAGACAAAAAGAATAGACGTTAGCAAAGCACCAATTCTAACAGCTTTCCATGGGATGTTTACATTTGGTAGCACTTTAAACATGGCGGCAAAAACAAAATAAATAGAACCTAAAGAGATAAAAATATCTAAAGTAAAAAGATATTTAACCAAACTCTCAGAAATAATATTTTTTAAGTTTTCACCAAAAGTACTTAATAAGGATGTTAAAACAAGACTTATCAGTAATAGAAAAACAATTATTAAGATAAAACCAAAACTTTTTAATCTACCAAAAACTGTTTGTAAAACTCCATTTTCAAATCTAGGTTTTGCATTCCATATAGAGTCTAAAATGTTTTGTATTTGAAAAAAAACTCCTGTAGAACCATATAACAAAGTAGCAATACCAATAATGGTTGTAAAAAAAGAGGTTTTTTGATTTCCATCATTTACCATCATTTCTTTAATTGTTCCAGCTGTTTCTGAACCAATAGCAGTCGATATTTCATTTAAAATTTGTCCCTCAACTATATCTTTTCCCCAAATAGAACCTACTAAGTTAAAGATTATAATTACTAATGCAGGTAATGAGAGTATCGCATAATAAGCAATAATTGCAGCTTTATTAAAAGGATCATCATTAAACCAAGATTTTGCACTTGTAATTAATAAACTAGGTAAATGGGTTAGTTTAAACTTTAGATTTGTGTTTTTTTCTTCCTTATTTATCATATAAAGCTAATTTACAGAATAAAAAATAAATCAATCTGTAATTAGCTTTACTGAATACCTTTATAAAGTTAATAAATTCTTATATTTTTAGTTTTTTAAAGTCTAACCTCTATATCTTCTTCTGTCTTTAGGCTCAAACTTTTTACCGGCATTACCCAAACTATTAAACTTCCAAGTAAAAGATAACATTGCATATTGATTTAAAACAGTACTTGAAGAATCTTGAATATAATCTTCTGTTGCAACTCTTCTTGCATTTGTGTTTTGATCTAAAATATCATAGATTTTTAAACTAATTGCACCTTGGTCCTTTAAGATTGAATAACGTAATGTTGTGTTCCAAAACCAAGCACTTTTTTGAAACCCGTCTGCAATATTA
This sequence comes from Polaribacter sp. Asnod1-A03, assembly GCF_045063585.1. Classification (NCBI taxonomy): domain Bacteria; kingdom Pseudomonadati; phylum Bacteroidota; class Flavobacteriia; order Flavobacteriales; family Flavobacteriaceae; genus Polaribacter; species Polaribacter sp. Asnod1-A03. Next base: position 3,590,743 of record NZ_JBEFOE010000009.1, read on the forward strand.
GGATTGTAGTTAAAGTTTACATCATTTAACCACTCAAATTTCTTTAAGAAGCTACTCGATGTTGTAATGTTAACATTGTGGCTAATAAAATCATTGTTGCTAAAACTTTCTATATCATATCTATTTTGACTTATAGAAACTGTATATTCTGGCCTTATTTGTAAAACTTCATCCCAAGAAAAATCAAAACCAATTGTTGGAGAAAGAGAAGTTATTTCACTAGAGTATTGCACTCCGTTATTAAAGTTGATGTTTTTATTGTAGTTAGCAAAAAGTCTAAAATCTGTTTTTAAACTTCCAAAATCTTCCCATTTTTTGGTAAGACTAAAACTACCACCTACAGTAGCGCTTATAAAACCATCTACATTTGCATACGTTGTTTCTCTAATTAATGTACTTGTATCAATTATTGTATTAGCTACAACTCTATCATTGGTTAAAGTAATGTTTGCAAAAGACCAAAATCCTGTTCTTTTTTGCCAGTTAAAATTAGAGGCACCTAATCTTATACTATGTATTTTGGAAGGTGATAATAAAGGATTACCAGTTACTATATTTAACGGATTAGATTCATCTCTAAAAGGTTGTAATTGAGATAAACTTGGTGTTGCATTTCTAAAGTTATATCTAAGTCTGTAGTTGCTAGTTCTACTTTTTCTGTAACGAACATTTACTCCATATTCTAAATTATTAAACTCTCTTTCTAGATTTGTTTCTGGTCTTAAAAAATCAGAATTTTTTAATGTTCTATTATTAAAAGCAATATCTGTAGAAGCTGACCATTTTTCATTTCTAAATTGCAATTTGGTACTTGGTCTGCTAGTTTTGTCTGAATACTCAAAATCTGTACTTAATAAATCGCTAAAGCTTGTATAAGCATCTGTATTCGAATCAAAATCGAAAGTACTTCTTGTATTTTTTGTTTTTGTATTACCAACTTTATAGGCAACATCTAAAAACAATTTATTACTAATTAAAGGGAAACGATATGTTAACTCACTTGCAAATTCTTTTACATCTATATCACCATCAGAATATTGATCTCTAATAATTTGTTCTGAACTAGAGCCATAAATATTAGTTTCTGATTTTACTAAATCATCACTTTCTGTTTTGTTTAGATTTGCAGTTAATTCTAATCTTAAAAAAGCTCCTCTACTACCAAATCTTTTTGTAAAATTAAGTTCATTATCAAAAGTAGTTTTATCAGAATCTGCAATTGATTCTGTTTTAGAATCATTTGTAAGTGATCTACTATTATCTAAAGTTTCTGAAAAACTGTTGTATCTATTGGTATTTAAATTTTTATTAAAATCACTTTCAATATCAACCCTAAAAGTACTATCTACTTCTATTTCAAAATCGATACTAGCTTCATGGCTATCACTATCGTTTAAAGAAGTATTTTCTGATGTACTAAAATAACTTGTACCGTCGGATAAAAAAGTTTCTGTACTTGTTGCCGATTTATTGTCAGATTCACTGTTTTTGTAGAAATAATCTCCAGAAAATTCAAATATTTTTCCAAAAGAATTAATGTAATTTAAACCATAGTTGTTAGAGGTTACAATACCTTGCCCACCACCAAAACTTCTGTTATTACCGCCAAATTGTAAACGTTGGTTACCAAAACTAAAACCAGGTGAGTTAATATTGTTTCCACCAGCTAAAAGCCCTATTCTTTCCGTCCCTTTAAAACGAGTTGCCATACCAGCATACTCATATCTTTTATCAGTACCAGCACCAGCAGCAACTTTACCAAAGTATCCTTTGTTATTTTCTTTTTTGATGGTTAGGTTTATAGTTTTGTTTTCTCCATCAGAATCTTCACCAGAAAAAGCTTGTGCATTGTTTTTTGTATCAGAAATTTGTATTTTTTCTATAATATCTTTGGTTAAGTTTCTTGTAGTAATAGTTGGGTCGTTACCAAAAAATGGTTTTCCGTTTACTAGAATTTTATCTACAGATTTACCATTAACCGTAATTGCTCCTTCATCATCTACTTCTACACCAGGTAATTTTTTTAATAAATCTTCTACATTGGCATCTGCTTTTGTTTTAAAAGATTTTACATTAAATTCTAATGTGTCTTTTTTGATTGTTATTGGCGCACTAGATCTAATTACAACAGCATCTAAAGAGTTTTCTGTTTTTAAAAGTAAATCTCCTAAATTTTGATTTTTTACATCAATTATTTTTGAATAAGGTTCAAATCCGATAAAAGAAACTACTAATTTTACTTTAGAATCTGATGTTTCTCCTACAAGATTAAAATAACCTTTTGCTTCTGATATTGTATAAGAAACAATGCTACTATCTTTTAACCTCTCTGCATGAACTGTTGCAGACTCTAATAACTCTAAATCTTCTTGAGATTTAATAGTACCAGAAATTGAGAATTTTTTAGTTTGAGAAAAAGTTATTGTGCTTAAAAAAAGACAAATAAGGAGTAGTTTTTTGGTCATTTTAGTCAGTAATTTTTTGCAAATATTTAACTAATAATCAAATACTGACTCTTCTTTAACAGAACTTTATGTTTTATAACATTTACTTATAATTATATTATTTTTATTTATTCTAAATAAAGATTTATATTTGCAATATATTTTTAAAAGAATGATTGTTTTTTATACTGAAAATAACGCTGTTGCACCATTACTAGAGACTTCTGTATGTAATACTGTATGTTCTACAAATTGTATAAAACCAAAAAGTAAATGTTGTAATAAGTATAAAAAAAAGGGCATCAACTGTAAGCGATGCCCAAATTTATTGCTAAAAGAAGCTTCTTAAATTTATTTTCTACATAATGGATCTGCACCAATAGTTCCGTTTAATAGCTCTAAATAATTTTCAGATTTTGCTTCAGATAATTGTTGTTTCACTTTTTCTAAACGAGCATCAATATCCATTTCTTTAACTAATTTTTCGTTTCTATCATCACTCATAAAATCTTCTAAATATTGAACTTGTTTTGTTAAAAAAGCAATTTCTTTTTGTTGTTTTAATAGTAATCTTTCTTTATACCAATCGCTATTTACAACGTAATCTCTGTCAAAGTATTTTCTTAATTCAGGATCACTAATGTCTTTACCTTCGTAATTACCATAGGCCATAATGTTTAAAAGAATTTTTAATGGTGGAATTGCAGCTTCTATACTTCCGTCTTCAAAATAGTTTAAAGCAACTTTTTGTTGAGCTTCTGTTATATTTTTAATTCCGTCTACAAAATCTTCTAAGTTTTGTAATTCTGGTTTAAGCATGCGTTTGTTAAAAACTGCTGTAGGTTCATCAAACAATCTATTTAAACAAAGTAAAGAGAATTTTTTAGTAATTCTGTAACCTAATCTACTAGCTAAAATAGTTTCTCCATTATGTTCAAAATCTTCTAATTTCTCTAAAGCTCCTTTTTTAATTAGGTAATTAGGATCTCTGTCTTGTGGAGCCATTCTTGCCCAAATTTCTGGAATCAATAAACTAACATCATGATCAATTTTATTTTCTGCACCTACATAACCTGCTGCTGTACTAAAACCATTAGATTCTGTTAAGATATGAGATAATAAAGCATTATTTAAATCTGTTGTTGGTGTTAACATGTTAAACGGAGCTTTTGTTAATGCACCCTCAGAACCAGCACCTGTGGTTGATGGAGATTTACCTGTTAAACTACAGATAAAGTCCATAAATAATTCTGGAGTTTCTTGGTAGTGAATTGGATTATAAACTGCTAAAGGTCTAATACCAGCTTCACGCTCTGCAGGATTATTTCTTCTACCAGGTAAAACAGCATTTACTACATGAATTACTGGGTCTTCTGGTTTAATTTTTCTTTTTAAACGCACACCAACATCAGAAATATAAGAAGCTTCTGTTTCATTATAAAACTTGTTTGGTTCTAAATAACGTGGGTTTTTAGTTGGTTCTCCACCTACAATTCTTGGATGAGATGGTAAAACAAACTGTATATCTTCATCTTTACTATCAATGATTTCTTTAATGAAATTTTTAACAGGTTGGGTGTATTTATCGTAGTTTAAAGTGTCTTCGTAAATTGCAATTGCATCTTCTTTAGTTAACATTTCGTAGTTGGTTAAAAACCTACCATCAGAAATAATATCAAATTCTGCCAATTTATCATAACCTCTTACAATTGCTTCATCTGGTCTTTGAAATAAATGAGCTTCGCAATTTGCAATTACTTTTACACTTTGGTTTGTGTACTCTTTGTTTAAATCTTTAAACTGATTTTTTGGTAAAGTTATAGATGCTGTAATATCATCTTCTGTTTGTATTTTTTCGCAAGCAGCAAAATCAGAACGCAATTTATTTAGCATCCAATTACCGTGTTCATTAAAACCAATACGAACATAACTACCAACAACTGGTGTATTGTTATATATTAAAGAAGTTCCTTTAACACCGTTAATAATTTCTACAGACATCATGTCTTTCCAGTTTAGTTTAGCACCATGTGCTTGTCTAAACAAACGTTTTACAAATAAAACTAAAGTACGAACGTGTACAGGGATATTTGCTAAAAATTCATTGAATTCATCTGAGTTTTCTTCATTAGGAGTAAGTAATTTTACAACAGAACCTAAAGTTCTTTTTTCACTTAATAAAGATCTAGATTTTGGTCTGTTAGGATCTTTAACTTTCCATCTAGTAGAATAATCAAACTCTATAATTTCATCCGCTTTTTTAAAGTCTTCTTCTATATTATGAATATTAAAACTACCATAAGTAATGGCATTTTGCATAGATTTAGATATTTCTGATTTTCCTCCACCAGAAACTGTACAAGGTTTATGACAAAAAACTCCTTCTGGGTAAGTTTCTACCATTCTCCATAGATTAACAGATTTGTGTTTTTCTAAGTTTAATTTGTTTCCAGATGGATGAATATATGTTTTAAATGGAGAGATTGTTAATTTTTGTTCTTCTCCCTTATAATCCCAAGTGATACTATTTGTTTTAGTATCAAAATAAGAAGTTTCTGGTATATAAACGATATTAGGATAGTTTTTATCTACAGCATAATTTTCTGGCATTAACTCAATTCTATCTGCTAATAAAGTTTTAACATCTTCAAAAGTTTGGTCTAAACCATAATATTTATTGTAATCTGTACAAGTAACAGTGTTACCCATAACACGTCTTGCATAAGCAATTGCACCACCAGCATGCTCTTCTTCTGCCAAACCAAAAAGATTAGCAGAATAACTTATTTGTGTTTTTATTTCTTTTTTAGAATATCCGTAGTAGTTATCTGCAATTAAAGTTACAACAACTCCTCTGTCGTCTCTACAAGTAATTTTAAATGCACCACCATTATTATAAAGTTCATTTTCATCTTTCCAGCACATTCCATCTTTCTTCTGACGATCTGTTGCCTCATCAAAATGAGGTAAACCAACTTCTTTCTTTTTAAGTTTTAATAATTGCGGAGCTAAAACAATACAACCTGTATGACCTGTCCAATGCTCTGGATCAAGAGCAGCATCATTATGAGCTAAACTTGGGTCTCCGGCATTTCCAAAAATAGATTCTACAAAATCTAAATTACTTACTAAAGTACCTGGAGCATAGAAACGTACTTCTAAAGATTTTTCTGAAATAACACCTTTTACTTCTGGGCAAACAACAGGTCTTAGTAACATAGAAACCATTGTTTTTGCTTTTTCTTCTTGCGTAGATGTAAATGGTAATAAATTTAAGTCATCAGTAGGTTTAAAAGCTGCATTTAAAAAGTGAGCAAAAACAATCTTTGGTACTTCAAATTTATCTAAAGGCACTGGTAAATCTCCTTCTACAATATGAAAAGTACCTTTTGTTGTTCTTTTATCGTGTAAAGGATTGTTTAAAACCCCTTGTTTAAGTCTTTTTGATGTTACTAAATCACTAACAAAAGAATCTCCATTTGGAGGTAAACTAGCTTCTCTAGCTTGCCCTTTTTTAGATAAAATTAATGTGTTGTTAGGTAATTTAATTGATTTATCTATAGAAACTTCTTTTAAATAATCATCTAAAAATTCTTGAATTCTTGAGTCAGCAGGAGAAAGATGATGCGATAAAAGTCTAGATTTTTCTCTAAGACTCATTATTAATGGTCTTGTTGTTTTTTCAAAATCAGGATCGCATAATTGTTCATCACTACCTTTATTATCTTTGTATATAGGTTGCCCTATAGTAGCTAATTGTAAATTAATAAATTGAACAATGTCTTTTCTAGTTTCTTGCATGGTATATATCTTGATATAATTAGACTTAATTTCTGAAACAAATTTAGATAACGAAAAAAAAAAAAAAACTGTTAAATATCATGTTTCAATATTTTATTAACGAATACGATTGAGAAATATCTCTATTTTTTTGATGTTATATTTTAAGGATTCGTTATTTAATTATTTGAAAGAATATTTTTATGTAAAGTATAAGTATGTAAAAGGCAAAAATTAGTTCTTTTCTATTAGTTTTGTGGCAATGAAGTATACTTTAGGAAAACAAGAGCGTTTAAAAAGCAAAAAGCTAATTGGCAGACTTTATGCAGAAGGGAATTCTGTAAAAGCTTTTCCGTTTAGAATGGTATATTTACAAACAGAACATACTTCAAACTTTCCTGCTCAAGTGGGGGTTTCTGTAGCAAAAAGAAATTTTAAAAGAGCTCCAGATAGAAATCGATTAAAAAGATTAATGAGAGAAACATATCGTTTACAAAAAAACATTGTTTACGATAATTTAGAAAAACCTTATGTTTTTATGATTTCGTATATTGGCAGAGAAGAAAAAACGTACGAAGAACTTTTTTCTAAAATGAATAAATTGTTGAATTTATTTGTAGAAGATGTTAAAATAAAATCAGATGAAACTTTTTAAAATAAAACCATTTACGCTTGTAATTTTACTGGTTGTAGCCATTTTTTTATCGTTTTCTTTTAAATCAAAATTTTTTGAGGTTGCAAAACAAATAGAAATCTATAATACTTTATTTAAAGAGTTAAATATGTATTATGTAGATGAAATTAACCCTGCAGAATTAACAAATAAAGCAATAAAAAATACGTTAAAAGATTTAGATCCTTATACCAATTTTTACAATGAACAAGATGTAGAAAATGCAAGAATTAGTAGAGAGGGGGAATATGGAGGAATCGGGATTTCTGTATTTTATACAGAAAAAGGAATTCAGGTTAATGAGATTTATAAAGGGTTTTCTGCAGATAAAGCAGGTTTAAATTCTGGTGATATTATTATTTCTGTTGATGGACAATCGTTAAAAAATATGGAAAGAGAAGAACTATCTATGTTTTTAAAAGGAACACCTAACAGTCGTTTTTCTGTAGAAATTGAAAGACAAGGGAAAATTCTTAAAAAAGAAATTACTAGAGATAAAGTAGTTATAAATCCGGTTCCTTTTTATAAAATGATAGACGAAGAAACTGGTTATATTGTGTTAACTCGTTTTAATGATAAAGCTTCATCAGAAGTTAAAAAAGCATTTAAAGAGTTAAAAGAATCTGGAATGAAAAAGCTGGTTTTTGATTTAAGAGGAAACCCAGGAGGATCATTATTAGAATCTATTAATATTTCTAATTTCTTTTTACCAAAAGGAAAAACAATTGTTTCTACAAAAGCAAAAATAAAAAAATGGAGCAATACCTATAAAACCACAAATAAACCTTTAGATTTAGAAATATCTGTTGTTGTTCTAGTAAACGATCGTTCTGCATCTGCATCAGAAATTGTAGGTGGATCTTTACAAGATTACGATAGAGCTGTAATTATGGGTCAACGTTCTTTTGGTAAAGGATTGGTGCAACGTTATAGAGAGTTAACTTATGGTACACAGTTAAAATTAACAATATCTAAGTATTATACGCCAAGTGGTAGATGTATTCAAGAATTAGATTATACCAATAGAGATGAAGATGGAAATGTTCCAAAATTTTCTGAAAATGGAATAAATGAGTTTAAAACAGCAAACGGAAGAACGGTTTATGATGGAGGAGGAGTTTTACCTGATGTATTAATTAAAACATCAACAAAAACAGAAACTACCGAAGAGTTGTTAAGTTCTAAAGCTATTTTTAATTTTTCGGTAAATTATTTTTATCAGAATACAGAAATAGAAAAGGAGATTGATTTTGAATTTAAAGAAAGCGATTTTGAGAGTTTTAAAAATTATTTAAAATCAGACACTACATTTGTTACTAAGCAAGAAGCTTTGTTTAAAGAAGCTTACAAAGCATCAACATTAAAAAATATTTCTAAAGAATATAATAAGATTCAAGAAGAATTATTTAAAAATAAAGTTGATGAAATAGCAAAAAATAAAGACATATTAAAAGTAATTCTTACAGAAGAAATATTAAATAGATATTATTACCAAGAAGGGGTTTTTAAGCACAATTTAAAAAATGATGAGGTAATAAAGCAAGCGGTTAATTTACTGCAAAACCAAGATGAATATAGACGAATATTATCGGCTAAATAATTTTATCTTTGAATTTTAAAATATAGAATGACAAAAGCAATAAAAATAAATAGAACAAGAGCACAAGAATCTACAAATGCCATAGAAAAATTATATATTTCTATGCGTCATTTATTTACTAGAGGTTTTTATAAACCTATGGGTATTTCTGGAGAAGCTTTAAGAAAGTCTTTACTGTCTTTAAGGCCAGAAATTTATGGTTCTATTGCAGAAGAGAGAATAGAGTTAAACGGATTGACTTATGTAATTGAGAGATTACCAGAAGGTATAGAAGAATGTCAGTTTATTAATTTAACAGCAGATGAAGGTTATAGAGATTCTCATTTTAAAACAATAATTCCTCCTAAAAGAAGAAGAAATTGTTATAGAATAGACAGAGATCAAATGAATATTGAGATTACCAGAGGTAGATCTGAGATCTATGACATTCTAACACATTTAACTTTTTTGTTTATAGAATCTCATAAGATTCAGAAAAGAGTAACTATTAATGAAGGAGCAGATTTTATTAGAGAATGGAAATATTTAGAAGATATAGTTATTTATAATAAACAAATTACAGCTAAAGAAAGAGAAGTTGCTATTGCTCATTTAAGTAATATTTTAGGAAGAACTTTTGATGAGGTACAAGGAATTCATAAAACTTTTCAAACAGAAAGTAACGAAGACAGATTCTTTCATCTAATCTATTGGTTAGGTAAGTTAGCGATTAATGAGGTTTTAGATAATAAGAAAAGAAAAGTAACTTTTAGCTCTGTTTTAATTGAAGAAATCGGGCATCATATTTATGGAGATGTTTGGGCAAATAATATAAAGAAGATACTTAAAGAAAATAAACTTCTAAAAAGGCCAATACACATTATCAGTGCAAATATGCACAGTGTACTAAATTCTATTTATGCAAAAGGAGCTTTACCAAAAGAGGCAGAAGAGCATGAAGGGTTTGAGTTGTATCAATTGTTAAGTAATTCTGATAGTAAACCCTTACAAACGGCTGTTAAAGAATATGCCTCTAAAAATGGTTTAATTTATATTAAAGATACATCTGGTACAAATATTAATGTACAAGTTATAGATACTGATAAAATTAATTTTGAAAACTCTCCCTTTAAAAAAGTAAATTCTGTAGATAAAAGTCCTGTTATTATTGTAATGGATTATGCTTTTGGCGAACAAGCTTACGAAACGATGGACGAGCTTTTAAAACCTTATAAAAATAGTAAGAAAAAGAACCATTTAGTTGTAAAATCTGTTTCGATAATGGGTAAAGCAGGTATTTTAGAAGGAGGTAAAGGAGATATTATGATTCCGTCTGCACATATTTTTGAGGGTACAGCAGATAATTATCCTTTTAAAAATGAACTAACAAAAGAAGATTTAGAAGGTTTTGGAGTAGAAGTTTTTGATGGTTCTATGATTTCTGTTTTAGGAACATCTTTACAAAATAAAGATCTTTTAAAGTTTTTCCATGACTCTACATGGAATGTTATTGGATTAGAAATGGAAGGAGCACATTATCAAAAAGCCATACAATCTGCATCTAAAATTAGAGGTAATATTTCTAAAAAAGTGAAAGTAAGATATGCATATTATGCATCTGATAATCCATTAGAAACAGGTGCAACATTAGCTTCAGGTGGTCTAGGTATGACAGGAGTTACACCAACATATGCAATTACTCAAAAAATATTAGAACAAATTTTTTAATAATTTACTATTACACTTTTACCAAACTAAAACAATGTCAACAAAACAAAATAACAACGAAGAAGAAGTAGATTTAGGTTCCTTGTTTGTAATTATAGGAAAAGGATTTTCTAATTTATTTAATTTTATAGGTAGTATTTTTAAAGGAGTATTTCACTCTATAATAACCATTCTTGTTTTCTTTAAAAAGAATATTATAAAAATAGTTATAGCGACTGTAATTGGTGGTCTAATTGGTGTTTTTTGGGAGATAAAAAAAAATGATTTGTATGGTTCAGATTTATTAGTGAAACCAAATTTTAGTAGTGCTAGACAATTATATAATAATATTAATTATTACAATGATTTAGTTAAACAAAAGGACACTTTAGGTTTAGCAAATACATTTAATTTAGATAAAGAAACAGCAGGTTCTTTAAAAAAGTTTTCTATAAAACCAATTGTAAATGAGAATGATGTTATTAAATCTTATAACACCTTTGTTCTAGCAGTTGATACTACAACAGTAAAGAGCTATACATTCGAAGAATTTAAAAAATCATTTACAGACTATGATTATTATATGCATAAAATAAGTGTTGTAGCAGAAAAAAATGATGTTTTTGATGCTTTAGACGATGTTATTATTTCTTCTGTTGTAAAAAATAAATACTTTAATAGGCTAAAAGAATCAATTAACGAAAACTTAAATAGAACAGATTCTATTTATAGAGAAAATTTAGCACAGATAGATTCTCTAAGAAAAGTTTATATGCAGGTTATGGTAGAAGAAGCAAAAAAGCAAACTACAGGTACAAGTATAGATTTAGGGGGGCAAAAAAGCACTACAAAAGAGTTAGAACTTTTTACAACGAACAGGCAAATAAATTCAGATTTAAGAAATATTGCAGATGAAAAGTCTGAGAAATACGAAATAATTAATGTGGTTTCTAATTTTCAATCTACAGGATATAAAATAAAGGGTATTACTAAGAATTATGGTTTTTTATTAGCGATTGTAGGAGCTGTTTTTATGGTTTTGGTTCTTCTATTATTACAAGTTAATAAATATTTAGATAATTATAAAAAATAAAATGGATTCAATTTTAGTAACTGGTGGAGCAGGATTTATAGGTTCTAATTTCATTCCTTTTTTTTTAGATAAAAATGAAGGCTTTAAGGTTGTAAACTTAGATTTATTAACTTATGCAGGAGATATTTTTAACTTGTCTGAATTAGAAAATAATGATAGATATATTTTTGTTGAAGGAGATATTTGTGATAGAAGTTTAGTTGATAAACTTTTTAAAGAATATAATTTTGTTGGTGTTATTCATTTTGCAGCAGAATCTCATGTAGATAATTCAATTAAAAATCCAGATGCATTTGTTAAAACAAATGTTTTCGGAACTTTTAATTTACTTGATGTAACTAAAAATTATTGGATGGAAAGTCCTAATGTTTTTAAAGAAGGATATAATAATTCAAAATTTCTTCATGTGTCTACAGATGAGGTTTATGGAACTTTAGGAGAAACAGGATTGTTTACCGAAGAAACTCCGTATGCGCCAAACAGTCCTTATAGTGCATCAAAAGCATCGTCAGATTTTATGGTAAGAAGTTACTTTCATACTTATGGGATGAATGTTGTTACCACAAATTGTTCTAATAATTACGGGCCGAAACAACATGATGAAAAATTAATTCCAACCATCATCAGAAAAGCAATTTCTGGTGAAAATATTCCCATTTATGGTAATGGAAAAAACATTAGAGATTGGTTGTTTGTATTAGATCATTGCACAGGAATAGATATCGCGTTTAAAGAAGGTAAAATAGGTGAGACCTATAATATTGGTGGTAAAAACGAAAGAAATAATTTATATATAGCAAATACAATTTGTGAAATTTTAGACGAAGAATATCCTAAAGAAAAATCTTATAAAGAACAAATTAGTTTTGTAACAGATAGACCTGGTCATGATTTTAGATATGCAATTGATGCATCAAAAATAGAAAATGAATTAGGTTGGAGAGCTAAAGAAAACTTTGAATCGGGAATTAGAAAAACGATTCAGTGGTATTTAAAAAAGTATCAATAATATGAAAGGAATTATTTTAGCTGGAGGTTCTGGTACAAGGTTACATCCATTAACGTTGGCAGTTAGTAAACAGTTAATGCCGGTCTATGATAAACCGATGATTTATTATCCTATTTCTACATTAATTTCTGCCGGAATTAGAGAAATACTAATTATATCTACACCTCAAGATTTACCATTATTCAAAAAACTTTTAGGAAATGGAAATCAAATTGGTTGTAGTTTTGAGTATGAAGTTCAAGAAAACCCAAATGGTTTAGCAGAAGCATTTATTATTGGAGAAGAGTTTATTGGCAACGAAAAAGTAGCTTTAATTTTAGGAGATAATATTTTTTACGGAACGGGTCTGGCAAGCTTATTAAAAGCAAATAACAATCCCGAAGGCGGAATTGTTTACGCTTATCATGTTAATGATCCAGAGCGCTATGGAGTTGTAGAATTTGATGAGAATTTAAAAGCAATATCAATAGAAGAGAAGCCTTTAAAACCAAAATCTAATTATGCAGTACCTGGTATTTATTTTTATGATAATGATGTTGTAGAAATTGTAAAAAATATAAAACCAAGTAAAAGAGGTGAGTTAGAAATTACAGAAGTAAACAATGTGTATTTAAAACAAGGAAAACTTTCTGTAGAAATTTTAGATAGAGGTACAGCCTGGTTAGATACCGGTACTTTTGATTCTTTAATGCAAGCGGGTCAGTTTGTACAAGTAATAGAAGAAAGACAAGGTTTAAAAATAGGAGCTATTGAAGAAGCAGCTTTTAGAGCAGGTTTTATCTCTAAAGAAGAAATGCATCAATTAGCAAAACCGGTTTTAAAAAGTGGTTATGGTAATAATTTATTAAAGATATAATGATAGTTAAAGAAACAATTTTAAAAGATTGCTTTGTTATAGAACCTACTTTTTTTAAAGACAATAGAGGGTATTTTTTGTTAGAGTATAATAAAAAAGAATTTCAAGAAAGAACAGGTTTTATGGGTGATTTCGTTTTAGGAAATCAATCTAAATCTGAATACGGGGTAATAAGAGGTTTACATTTACAAACAGAAGAGTTTGCTCAAGCAAAACTAGTAAGAGTTGTAAAAGGTAAAATCTTAGATGTTGCCGTTGATGTAAGAAAAGATTCAGAAACTTTTGGAAAAATTTTCTCAGTAGAATTATCTGGCGAAAATTTTAAACAATTATTTGTTCCAAGAGGTTTTTTACACGGTTTTTCTGTTTTAGAAGACGATACAATCGTTTCTTATAAATGTGATAACTATTATAATCCGACAGCAGAATCTGGTGTAATTTATAATGATAAAGACTTAAATATTGATTGGCAAATACCCTCTGATAAAATTACGCTTTCAGAAAAAGATAAAGTATTAGAAAGTTTTTTAACATTTAATAACACAAATAATTTATAAAGTTAACAAGCTACAAATGATATTTAAATCATTAATAAGTAAAATTATTAAAGTAAAAGAAAACGTAAATTTTCTAAAGTATTTTAATAATACATTATGGCTTTTTATCAGTAAGATTTTAGGTTTCTTTTCAGCTATTTTTGTAAGTGCTTGGGTCGCTCGGTATTTAGGTCCAGAAACTTATGGGCTTTTAGCATATAGTAATAGTTTGGTTGCTTTATTTTTACCTATTGCCATGATTGGGTTAAATGATATTATAATAAAGGAATTAGTAAATGCTAAAAATGAGATAGAAATAAGTGATATTTTAGGAACAGCCTTTTTAACAAAACTATTTTTTGGTTTAATATCATTAATTTTTCTAACTGTATTTGTGTTTCTAAATAAAGATTTTTTAGAAATTAGACTTTTAATTTTAATATTTTCCTCCTTTTTAATATTTCAAAGTTTAGAAGTTTTCGATTTTTATTTTCAAAGTCAAGTTAAATCTAGATTTGTAGTTTATGCTAGAATTATAGCAGTTTCTTTATCGAGTTTGTTGAAAATTTTATTGATAAATTATAATTCACCAGTTAAATATTTTGCGATAGTTATTGTATTAGAATTTTTGATAATACATTTATGTACGTTTTTATACTTCAATAAAACTAAAATTAAAATCTCTGTTTTCAGTTTTGATAAAAGTTATGTTCTTAGTCTTCTTAAAAGAAGTTGGCCTCTGTTTTTAAGTGGTATGATGTATATCGTTTATGTAAAGATAGATCAAATAATGGTAAAAGAACTATTGGGAGCAAATGCTGCAGGATTGTATGCTGTATCAATTAGTTTGAGTGAAGTTTGGTATTTTATACCTAATATAATTGCAGCTTCTTTTTTTCCGGCAATTTTATTTTATAAATCAAAAGATCAAAAGATTTATCATAAAAGAATTACAAATCTTTATAGTTTGCTTTTCTGGTTAGCTGTTTTTATATCGTTATTTATTACTTTTTTTGGAGAGTGGATTATAGAGATTTTATATGGAAGTAGTTTTTATAATTCTTATAAGATTTTAAGTATTTATATATGGTCTAATATATTTTTCTTTTTTACAACCATTAGTTCAAAATGGTTGGTAGCAGAAGGTTTTTATTTACATTCTTTCTATAGAAATATTATTGGTGCTGTTTTAAACGTAATATTAAATATTGTTTTAATAAATAAAATTGGACTAACAGGAGCGGCAATATCAACTTTAATTTCTTACAGTTTTGTTGGTTTATTTTATGATTTAATATTCAAAGAATTAAGGGTAAATTTCAAACTAAAGTTAAAATCTATATTATGTATAAATTAATGAAGTCAAAAATAAAACATAAACTCAGTTTTTTAAATAATCAAGAAGATATTATTGGTAAATTAAATTTGTCTGTTTTTAAATTTAAAACATATCTTCCATATTCTAAATCATCTTTAAGTTATAGCAGTATTAGCTATATATTAAATGATGTTATTATTAATGATAGAAAAGATATAATTGAATTTGGTGGTGGAATTTCAACAGTATATTTGGCTAAATTAGCTAAAACTTCTAAAAAAAATTTAAAAATAACGACAATTGACCATGATGAAAAATGGATTTCTATTCTAACAAATATCCTAAAAGAAGAAGAGCTTATTGAATATGTAAATTTAATTTATTGTCCTTTAGATAGTTCAAGTCTTTCAATAGAAAATAACAAATGGTATAGCGAATCTGTTATTAAAAACAATATAAAAGGGATGAAGTTTGATTTAGTAATTGTGGATGGACCTTTAGCTTATGAAAAAGAATTCGAAATGTCTAGATATCCTGCTTTACCTTTTATAAATAATTACCTGAATAAACGTAATTCAATTTTTTTAGATGACACTAATAGAAATGGAGAAAAAAAGATTGTAAAACTTTGGGAAAAACAGTTTGATAGATGTTTTTTATCATTAAACACAATATCTATGATAAGTTTTAAAGGGAGTTTTTTTAATATTAAATAGATTGTTAACACAAAATGTTGCATAAAATTTTATATATTCATCATGCTGGGGAATTAGGTGGAGCTCCTAAAAGTTTATCTATTTTACTTAGCGGTTTAGATAACAAAAAATATAAACCATATGTTTTTATGTTAATTAATGGGCCTGCAAAAGATTTATTTATAAAAGCAAATGCAGAAGTTATTGTTAGTAAAAAAAGATTATTTGCTTTTCATGGAACTACAGTTTCTGGAATGAGTTTTAGATTGTTTGTTAAAAATATTTTATATATTATACCTAATATTATTGCTGCTTACAAAGTAATTAAAAAAATAAAACCAGATATTGTGCATTTAAATACGAGTTGTTTATTTGTATATGCTTTTGTTGCAAATTTTTTTTTTAAAAATATAAAAGTTGTTTCTCATATAAGGGAACCATTATTAAATAATTTTTTCGGAAAAATCTTAAGTTTTTATAATAATAAATATGTAGATTTTTTTATCCCAATTAATGATTATGAATCTAAACCTTTCAAGAAAGAGAGGTTAGAAATTATAAAAAATTCGATAGATAAAAATGTATATGCTTTTAATTCTTTAATAAGAGAAAAAGAAAGAGAGGTTATAGGACTGAATAAACATGATTTTATAATAGGTTTTTTTGCTAGGTTTAATTTCGAAAATGGAATAGAAGATTTACTGTCAATTTCTTTAAAATTAGAAGAGGTAGACAAAAAAATTAAAATAATAATTTACGGTTTTGAGCCTGAGGTACTAAGTGAAGAGATAAAGAGTCTCGCAAAAAGAATGCCTAATAATGTAATTGTGAAAGGGATGGTTAAAGATGTGCAGGCTAAAATGCAAATGATAGATTTATTAATTAGCCCGTTTAAAACACCTCATTTTTCTAGATCTGTAATAGAAGCACAATCCATGTCTATTCCTGTTTTAGTATCAGATGTAGAGTCTCAAAATACACTATTAATAAATGATAAAACAGGTTACATTTATAAACCGGGTTCTGTTGACAAAGCCATAGATAAAATAATAACTCTTAAGAATAATAAAGAATTATTAACTTTGATGAAGAACAATGCTAGAGATTTTGCTGTAAATAATTTTTGTCATATTAATAATAACAAAAAGGTTTATACCATTTATAATAATTTATTAAAGTAAATAAAAGCGTTATGTATAAGTTTTTCTTGTTTTTTTATTTTATAAAATCTAAAATTATTAATTATTTAAAATTTAGGATTTTTGATATAAAATTTGGTAAAAACTCTACAGTAAATGGCTCTTTATTTTTAAAGGGAAAAGGATCGACTGTAATAGGCGATAATGTTATTATTAACTCAAGCTATTTTAAAAACCCGATTGGAGGACAAACGTTTACAAGTATTGTTGTTGCGCATAAAGCAAAACTAAAAATAGGAAATAACGTTGGAATGTCTAATTGTGCTATATTTTGTAGTGAAGAAATTGTTATTGAAGATTTCGTTTTTATAGGAGGAAACTGCAAGATTTATGACACGGATTTTCATTCTATTTATATTGAAGACAGAAAGAAAATACCAGAAACAGGTATTAAAAAAGAAAAGGTGTTAATTAAAGAGGGTGCTTTTATTGGAGCAAGTTCTATCATTTTAAAAGGAGTTGAAATAGGAGAGAAATCTGTTATTGCAGCTGGAAGTGTTATATCAAAAAATATACCTGATAATGAAATTTGGGGAGGTAATCCTGCTAAATTCATCAAAAAAATAGAAAATTAAAAAATATGTTGTTTAGTGTTGTTACTGTAACGTTTAATAGTGGAGAAACACTAAAAAGAACAATAAATTCTTTGTTGTCCCAAACAATATCTGATTTTGAGTTTATCGTTGTAGACGGAAAATCATCAGATAATACTGTAGATATTATTAAATCTTACGAACAAGATTTTGAAGAGAAAAATATTAGATTTACATGGGTTTCTGAAAAAGACACTGGTATTTATGATGCCTTTAACAAGGCAATAAAATTAGCTAAAGGTAGTTGGATTTCTTTTTTAGGATCTGATGATTATTATCTAGATAATGCTTTAGAGAAATATAAAAATGAAATAGAAAAACAACCTAACGAATTAGATTTTATTCATTCTATTGTAAAAGTAGAAGAGAGCAAAATTATTAAAGATAGATGGGTGTGGAAAGATTTTAGAAAAAGTATGAATATTGCTCATGTGGGTGCATTTCATAACAAAAATTATTTTAAAAAATTCGGTATTTATAATACTGATTATGAAATTGCTGGAGATTATGAATTACTATTAAGATCAAAAGAGAATTTAAAAACTCATTGGTTTAATGCTGTTACAGCAATTATGGCACCAGATGGTGTTAGTAATTCTCAAATAAAGAAAGTATATTTAGAAACAACCAAAGCCAAAATAGAGTCAGGTAAAATAAATCATGTTATAGCTAAATTATATTATTTTAAATGGATGTTTAAGTATAAAGTTAAAACTATTCTAAATGTCATTATTAGATAAATACCTAATTTATAGTAGTATTTTTGCTTTGTTTACAGAAGCCTTTTTTTTTCATTTTGTAATAGATATCAAACTTTATTATGTAATATTATTATCAAATTTTTTCATTTTAGCTAGTACTAAAAAAATAACAATACATAAAAATTTAATTTTTATAATTGGTTTTTTTTTGATTCATGGTGCTATTAGCTATTTATTGTTACTTAGCCCAATACAATTGTTAATTGCACAAATCTTAGGTATTTCTTTAAGTAGTATATATTACCATAATCTTTTAAAATTTTTTAGTGTAAAAAAGCTTTTTGCAGTGTACTTAGATTTTTCTTTTTATATAGCAATTATTTCTATACTTACTTTCTACTTAAACATAAACTCATTCTCAGAATTTAGACTTAATGGTATTATGCAAGAACCTGCCCATTATGCGGCTATAATGCTTCCTGCAACATATTATTTTCTTAGAAATAAAAAATACTTAAGGTTATTTATTTTAGTAATTACAATATTTTTATCTAAATCTTCTATTGGTTTTATTGGACTAGGATTAATAGTTATTTTACCTTTAATAAAAGTAAAACACTTTTTAAAATATTCTTGGTTGGTAATTTTGCTATTAAGTTGTAGTGTTTTTTATATAAGCACGGTATGGAATGAGGCAATAGATGAAAATACAAGTAATCCTTTTGTAAGAAAATTAAAAGAAACAAATAAATCTCTAAGTGCTGTTTTTACTGGTAAGTTCGAAAAAAACACAAATTTGAGTTCTTATGCATTTTTAAGTAATGCATTTATAGTAAGAGAAATATTTTTAGACAAACCTTTAGGTGCAGGTTTAGGAAGTTATAGACATGAGTATGAAAAATATTTTTCGAAAATGACACCTCCTCCGTATTTAATTTCTTTAAATTTTTCTAAAATTAATAAGACCGATGCAAATTCTTTATTTTTAAGAATGATTGCAGATTTAGGAATTTTTTCTTTTCTTTTTTTTACGTATTTTATTTATAGAAGTTTTAAATTATTTAAAAGTGATAAAAAAATAGAGCAACAAAGTGTTTTTTTCTATTTAACACTGAAACTGATTAGAGAAGGACATTATTTTCCGCCTGAATTTTACTTTTTTTTATTAATATTTTTAAAAAATTCTAATGAAGATATTACATGTAGTTGAAGATTATTCAATTGAAAGTGGAGGATTGAGAACTGTTATTAAGGATTTGAATCACTATTTAAATAAAGCAGGATTTTTTTCTTGTATTTTATCATCTAAAGAAGAAAAATTAGATAATATTTTTATTGTAAACACCAGTAAGCCTTGGTTATATTCTAAAGAATGGATAAAAAAAATAACATTAATCAATGAAGAATATAATTTTGATGTAATTCATATACATGGTGTTTGGACGTACCCGCAATATAAATCGGCTCAATTTTCGATTGATAATAAAATTCCTTTTATTTTAAGTTGTCATGGTATGTATGAGCCTTGGTTATGGAAAAAAGGAACTGTAAAAAAGAAAATCTATTTTAATAATGTTGCTAAAAATGTTTTTAAAAAAGCAAATTTTATTCATGCAATAACACCAGATGAAAAACATAATCTTACAAAATTATTTAATAAAGAGAGTATAATAGAAATACCTAATCTTATAAGTGATTCGAAAGATGTTTTTTTAAAAGACAAAATAAAGGAAAAGTATATTCTTTATTTAGGAAGATTAGATAAAAAAAAGGGAATCGATCTTTTAATAGAAGCTTTTTCAAAAATGAAGAATAAAGGTGTAAAGTTAAAAATTGCAGGAAAAATAAATGAATATAAATCAAACTTAGATGATTTAATAGAGCGATTAAAAATAGATAATCAAGTTGAGTTTTTAGGTTTAATTTCTGGAGATAAAAAACAAACACTAATTAGTAATGCTCATGTATTAGTAGCTCCATCTCATTCAGAAGTTATTGGGATGGTAAATTTAGAAGCAGCAATATTAAAAACGCCTGTTATTACCACTCATCAAACTGGTTTAAAACCAGAATGGAACAATAATGGAGGCAGATTAATAAACCCTAATTTAAAAGAGTTAATAATTGCTTTGGACGAAATTTTAGAATGGGATGTTGAAAAAAGAAATAAAAACGGAGAACAATTATATAATTTTGTTATTAATAATTATTCTTGGTCAGAGAGATTTAAGGATTGGTTAGAATTGTATAAATCTTGTCAAATCAAATAAGAGAATGAGTAAGGCACTCGAATATTTTACAAAAGGGGCATTTATTAGTCTAGCGACACTGCCTTTGCTACAACCTAATCATAATTCTATGATTATTATTTTATGTTCACTTTTAACATTATTTTATTTTTTTAAAAACCCAGAGAAACACAAGTTTCAATTTAAAAATTTAACTTTTTTAATTCCGTTCTTTTTATTCTTATCGTATGAATTCTTATCTAAAAGTTATAATTCTAAAATAATTTTATTAAATCTTCCTTTTTTAATTTTTCCGCTTCTATTTTTATATAAACCTAAATTTATAAATTATCACATAAAAATTAAGTCTCTTATTGTTTTTCAAGTATCAGTTATAATTCAAACATTATTGTTTTTAATTACTTTTTTACTTAAGAACCCGATGGATAAATTGTTTTATATAAGTAAAGAAAATATTCCTTTTTTTAGAGAGTATGTTAGTAATAATTATTTTTTTGAAATACATCCAACATATTTTAGTTCTTACATTTTATTAAGTATAACAATTTCGTTATTTAATTTAAAAAAAGCTAAAATATTTAATTTTTTAAACATTATATTTTCAATATTCTTTTTGTTTTTATTTAGTTCAAGAATTGTAATTATTTTACTTTTATTAACTGTATTATTGTTTGTCTTTTATTCTTTTTCTCCAAAAATTAAAAGAGGAAAACTTATATTAATAGTAAGTAATTTAACTATTTTAACTGTTTTTTGTTTTTTAAATAACAGTTTTGTTTCAAAAAGATTCGATGAAATAAAAAATGAAATTAGTAAACCAATAATTGGTAATCGTTATAACTCTACCAATACAAGAGTTGCTATATATAAATGTGATGTTTTGTTAACAGAGAAAGTGCCTTTCTGGGGGTATGGTAGTAATTTGCAAGAGGAATTAAATAATTGTTTTGCAGAGAATAATGATAGTGATTTTTATAAAATTAGTACATTTAATACACATAATTATTATTTTAATTTAATCTTATATGGCGGTGTCTTATTTCTTTTAATATTTCTGCTATACTTGTATATTGTTTTTAAAAGTATAAGATATAATTTATTGGGTCTTTTTATTTTTTTTCAGATTTTGTTTATAAATCTTACAGAAAATTACCTTTCTAGGCATTACGGACTAGTTTTATTTTGTTATTTTACATCCTTATTTATTTTTTGTAAAAAAGAGAGGATTAATGCAACAATTAGACACATATAAACTACCTAAAAACTTTAGAGGGAGAAATGCTTTTGTTGTTCAATTATGGTGGATTGTGCAGAGTGTTTTTTTTAAAAACTCTCCACAATTTATGTATGGTTTTCGTAATTTTTTATTGAGATTTTTTGGAGCCAAAATAGGTAGGAACGTTATTATAAGACCTACGGTAAGGGTTACATATCCTTGGAGGGTTTCTATAGGCGATTACTGTCAGATTGGAGATGATGTAGTTCTATATTCTTTAGGAGAAATTGAAATAGGAAATAATACGGTTGTCTCTCAAAAAAGTTATATTTGCGCAGCTTCTCATGATTACAAAAAGTCAACTTTTAATATTTTCTCTAAAAAAGTGACAATAAAAGATCAGTGTTGGTTGGCAACTGATGTTTTTGTAGGGCCAGGAGTAACAATAGAAAGAGGAACTGTTGTTGGAGCTAGAAGTAGTGTATATAAAGATTTACCCGCTTATAAAGTTTGTAATGGTAATCCTGCAAAAATAATTAGAGACAGAAAAAGTGTTAAGTAAAAAAAAAATATTAATAATTTCCCCATTTTTTTATCCAGAACCTATTTCTACCGGAAAATTTAATACAAATTTTGTTTTAGAATTAGTTAATAAAGGGCATGAAGTAACTGTTCTGTGTTTTCATCCATTTTATCCTAAATGGAAGGTTAAAAAATCAAAAGACAAACTTAAAGGTGTTAAGATTATAAGAGGAGGTTCTTATTTGTATTATTCAAATAAAACTATAATAAGACGGTTAGTTTTAGAGTTTAGTTTTGCTTTTTTTGTTTTAAGAAAACTAAGAAAACATCAAAAAAACAAAGATCTAATAATACCTATATTTCCGCCAAGTTTTGCATTTTATTTTATTCTTCCTTTTTTAAATAAAAAAACAAGGAAAGTTGGTATGGTACATGATTTACAAGAAGTTTATTCAGAAGGTAAATCTGGTTTTCTAAATAAAGCTATTCGTTTTTTTATTCATAGAGTAGAAAAAAAATGTTATTTAAATTGCGATAAACTTTTATTTCTTTCTCATGAAATGAAAAATGAGGCTAAAAAGCTATATTCTTTACAAGAAAAAATACTAGAAGTACAGTATCCATTTGTTTCCATAACAGATAATATAACTAATGATTTAGAATCAATTTTTGATAAGGACAAAAATAATATAGTTTATTCAGGTGCTTTAGGTGATAAACAAAACCCAGAAAAATTATATGATTTTTTCTTAAAAGCATCAGACCAAATTGAGAATACAGTCTATTATATTTTTTCTGAAGGAGAATCATTTAAAATGTTAGAAAAACAAAATAATAATAAAAAAATTCTTTTTTATCCACTAGTAAAAAAGGAAAATTTAGAAGAGTTATATAGTAAAAGTACAATACAAATTGTGCCTCAAAAAGAAAATACTTCTAAAGGCTCTTTACCATCTAAGTTACCAAATTTGTTAGCATCTGGCTGTAAATTATTAGTTATTACAGATAAAGAAAGTGAAATAGAAATGCTTTTTGAAAAAAATAATTTAGATTTAATTGCTACAAATTGGGATACAAATACATTAGTAAAAAAAATGAAATTATTAATTGAAAAAAATATCAATAAAGAACATCAAAAGTTAGTAGCTGCTAAATTATTTACAATTGATGAAATGATATTAAAAGTTTTTCGTTAAAACTATAAATTAAAAAATCGTTTGAAAAAAAGATACTCTTATTTGATTAAGCCCCTTAAAATTATTTTAGATGTATTTATTATAAATTTTATTGCTTATTTTATTTCTGATCAAGAATATTTAAGTGTTAATTTTTTATTTTATATTTCGTTTTTTTGGCTTATAACTTCTTACTTAGTAAAATTCTATGCTGTTTATAGATATACCAGATATCTTAGGCTGTTTACTTTATTAGGTAAACAGTTTATACTGTTTTTCTTAGGCTATTTTACCTATTATGGTATTTTTAGAGAAGGAGAAATTGTAGACAAGCAATCTTTAGTTTTGGCCTCTATTTTTTTAAGTATATCAGGTTTTAAGTTTTTATGGTTTTTTCTTTTAAAGCGTTACAGATATTTAGGTAATAACCTTAGAAAAACTATTGTAATAGGTTTTGACGAATCATCAAAAAATATCATTAAACTCTTTAAAAGTAAATCTAATTTAGGGTACAGTTATTTAGGTTTTTTTTCCGACAGAGTTTATAAGAATAAAGAATATTTAGGTAGTTTAGAAGAGTTTTTTAAATATAATAAATTATATGATGTAGATGAAATATATTGTTCTTTAACTACGTTATCTAATGGTGAAATCAAAAAAATAAACAAATTTGCCATTGAGAAAAACATCATACTTAAATTGATTCCTAATTCTACAGAATTATATAGTAAAAATCAAAGTATACAATATTATGATGATTCATTAATGGTTTTAAATGTAAACAAGTTACCTTTCGAGTTTGCAGAAAATTTCTATATAAAAAGACTTTTTGATATATTTTTTTCTTTATTTGTTTGCCTATTTATTTTATCTTGGTTAATGCCAATTCTTTGGGTTTTAATAAAATTGGAGTCAAAAGGACCTTTAATTTTTAAACAAAAAAGAGAAGGAATTAATGGAGAAGAGTTTATGTGTTACAAATTTAGATCTATGAAAATAAATAGTAATGCAGATAAAATACACGCTACAAAAAATGATAGTAGAATTACTAAAATAGGTTCATTTTTACGAAAAACAAGTATGGATGAATTACCTCAGTTTTTTAATGTTCTGTTAGGGAACATGAGTATAGTTGGACCTAGGCCACATTTAGGTAGTTTATCTTTAGAATATCAAAAAGAGGTAGATGATTATCTAAAAAGACACATTGTAAAACCAGGTATCACAGGTTTAGCTCAAGTAAGTGGTTACAGAGGTGAGATTAAAAAAAGAGCAGATATTAAGAATCGAGTCCGTTTTGATATTTTTTACATAGAAAATTGGTCATTTTTCTTAGATATTAAAATCATTTTAAAAACTATTTTAAATGTTTCTCAAGGAGAAGAAAATGCATATTAATAAATGGTAGAAAAATTAGATCTAACTGTATCAATAGTTCTTTATAATGAGAATTTAGAAGAGCTTACAAATACAATTAATTGTTTTTTAAATACTCCGTTAAAGAAAAAGCTCTATTTAATAGACAATACTCAAGGTAAAATATTCGAGAATATTTTTGGACAAAAAGAGGTAGAGTATATTGGTGTAGGTAATAATATTGGGTTTGGTGCAGGACATAATGTTGTATTACCTAGAGTAAAAGAAGAATCAAAATTTCATTTAGTTCTAAACCCTGATGTTAGTTTTACGTCATTGGTTATTCCTAATTTAATTTCAGCATTAGAAAAAGAGGAAAACGTCTCTATGATTGCCCCAAAAGTTTTGTTTCCTAATGGAGAACATCAATATTCCTGTAGGAGGTTTCCATTAATATCAGAACTTTTAGTAAGAAGGTTTACTTTTTTACAACCACTTTTTAAATCAACTAAATTCAAAGGGCAATACAAGGATAAAGATTTAAAGAAACCCTTTTTTGTAGAATGGGTAACAGGATGTTTTCATTTATACAAAACATTAGATTTTGTTAGTTTACAGGGTTTTGATGAACGTTATTTTTTATATATGGAAGATGTAGATATCTGTAAAAGGATAGATGAATTAGGTAAAAAGACAATTTATTTTCCGAAAGAAGAAATAGTACATGTTCTAAAACAAGGCTCTTCTAAAGACATAAAATTATTCTTTAGACATGCAACATCTGCAATTAAATATTTTTTAAAGTGGGGATTCTAATTTCCTAATAAATTAAAATATATTTGCAATAACAACAACACAACAAACAATGAATGTACTTATTTTAGGTTCTGGAGGTAGAGAACACGCTTTTGCATTAAAATTAACGGAAAGCAAAAAAATTGAACAACTTTTTGTAGCACCAGGAAATGCAGGAACAGATAAAATAGCAAAAAATATCAATATTAATCCAACGGATTTTAAAGCAGTTAAAGAACTTGTTTTAGAAAATGATATTAAAATGGTAGTTGTTGGTCCAGAAGCACCTTTGGTAGAAGGTGTACACGACTTCTTTTTAGCAGACAATGATTTAAAAGGCGTTCCAGTAATCGGACCTAAAAAAGACGGAGCATTGTTAGAAGGTTCTAAAGACTTTTCGAAACAATTCATGCAAAAACATGGAGTTCCAACTGCACGTTATAAATCATTCACAAAAGAAAACTTAACAGAAGGTTTTTCTTTCTTAGAAACGTTAGAACCACCTTTTGTACTAAAAGCAGATGGTTTGGCAGCAGGTAAAGGAGTGTTAATTTTAAACTCTTTAGAAGAAGCAAAAGCAGAATTGGAAGAAATGGTTTCTAATCAAAAGTTTGGAGAAGCTTCATCAACTGTAGTCATAGAAGAATTTTTAAAAGGAATAGAATTATCTGTCTTTGTATTAACAGATGGTAAAAATTATAAAATTTTACCTTCAGCAAAAGATTATAAAAGAATTGGCGAAGGAGATGCAGGTTTAAATACTGGTGGAATGGGGGCAATTTCTCCTGTGCCATTTGCAGATAAAGCATTTTTAGATAAAGTAGAAGAATTAGTTGTAAAACCTACCATTGCTGGTTTACAAAAAGATGGAATAGATTATAGAGGTTTCATTTTTATTGGTTTAATGAATGATAACGGAAACCCTTCTGTGGTAGAATACAATGTAAGAATGGGAGATCCAGAAACAGAAGTTGTATTACCAAGAATCGAGTCAGATTTATTTGATTTATTTGAAGGTGTTGCCAATAAAAATTTAGATGAAAAATCTTTTTCTGTTACCGATAAAACAGCAACAACTGTTATGTTGGTTTCTGGCGGTTACCCAGAAACTTACCAAAAAGGTAAAGAAATTACAGGTTATGATACCGTAGAGGAATCTATTGTTTTTCATGCAGGAACAACAATTAAAGAGGATAAAGTTGTAACAAGCGGAGGTAGAGTTATGGCGGTAACTTCTTTTGGAAATACAATTGAAGAAGCTTTAGAAAAAAGTTACAAAAGCATCGATAAAATAAACTTCGATCAAATGAATTATAGAAAAGACATTGGTTTCGATTTAGTGTAAACAATTTTTTATTTAGGTGTTTAAACAGACTTGGAATTTATCTTGACCGAAGTCGAAAGGTTCTATCTTTTTTTCAGAAAAAGAAAAAAAGGATGCCATTTGAATTCTTAACGCATTTGTTTACAATCTAAACTTTAGTTCAAATTTTAACTGCTTTTTTATAAAAATTGTAGCTTAAAGTAGGTGTATAAATGAATACTACTCAAAAAAAAATTATAATCTCGCCACTTAACTGGGGTTTGGGGCATGCAACTAGATGTGTGCCGTTAATTAATGAGTTGTTAAAAAATAATTTTATACCAATAATTGCTTCAGATGGAATTGCTTTGTCTTTTCTAAAGAAAGAATTTTCTGCTTTAGAAAGTTTAGAGTTACCTTCTTACCATATTTCTTATGGTAAAAATCTAAAAGTAAAATTACTTTTTCAAATTCCTAGAGTTTTAAAAGCAATAAAAAAAGAGCACAAAATTATAAGTGATTTTGTGCTTAAAAACAAAGAAATAGTTGGTGTAATTTCTGATAACAGATTCGGAGTAAGAAGTAATTTAGTACATTCTGTTTATGTAACCCATCAAATAAATGTACTGTCTGGTGGTACTACTTTTTTAACTTCTTATTTTCATCAAAAAATCATTAAAAAATTTGATGAATGTTGGGTTCCTGATAATGAAAATTCAGAATTTTCAGGAAAATTATCATCTACCAAAAAGAAAATCAATTTAAAATATATTGGAGTTTTAAGTAGATTTAAAAAAGAAGAATTAACTAAAAATATAGACATTTTAGTCATTATTTCTGGCCCAGAATCTAACAGAACGTTTTTAGAAAATAAATTAATTTCTGAGTTTAAAAATGATAAAAGAAAGATTATTTTTGTTTTAGGTAAAGTAGAATTAGAACAAAGAGAATGGACATCAGAAAATATTACTTTTTATAATTATTTACTTTCTCATCAACTTCAAAATTTTATCAATTCTAGTGAAATGATTATTTGTAGATCTGGATATTCTTCTATTATGGATTTGGCTGTTTTAGGTAAAAAGGTGTTTTTAATTCCTACAGAAAATCAACCAGAACAAGAATATCTATCAAAATATTTAGAAGAAAAAAAGATTGCTCCTTCTTCTGATATTAAAAACTTTACAAAAGAAAACCTTTGTAAACTTAAAGATTACAAAGGTTTATATTCTGTAGAAACAGATTTGAAATCAGATTTGAAATCCGAATTAATTAGCTTTTTGCATGGTAAAAGAAAACTCTGACCCTTCGCCGTAAGTACTTTTTAACAAAATGGTTTCGTTGTGTGCTTCTATAATGTGTTTTACAATAGATAAACCTAAACCAGAACCACCTTGCTCTCTAGATCTACTTTGGTCTACTCTGTAAAATCTTTCGAAAAGACGAGAAAGATGTTCTTGTTTAATTCCTTCTCCATCATCATTAACTTTAATAATAAACTTTTTTTGGTTGTAACTATCAACAGAAACTGTAGTAATTCCATTTGGTTTTCCGTATTTAATAGAATTTACAACTAAGTTTATTAAAACTTGTTCTATTTTTTCTAAATCTCCTTTTACAAAAATGGGAAACTCATATATTTTATCAAATTTTAAGGTTACATTTCTCTTTTTAGCTTTCATATCAAAAAGGTCAAAAACATTTTGAATTAATTCTAAAATGTTAAAAACTTTCATATCTATCTTCATGCCATCATTCTCTAATTTGGCAATCATGTCTAAATCTTTAATAACTGCAACTAATCTTTCTACACCTTTATTTGCTCTTTCTAAATAT
This sequence comes from Polaribacter sp. Asnod1-A03, assembly GCF_045063585.1. Taxonomy (NCBI): domain Bacteria; kingdom Pseudomonadati; phylum Bacteroidota; class Flavobacteriia; order Flavobacteriales; family Flavobacteriaceae; genus Polaribacter; species Polaribacter sp. Asnod1-A03. Next base: position 3,619,378 of record NZ_JBEFOE010000009.1, read on the forward strand.
TTTGTCCTAATTTGTTTGTCGTCTATTGCACCACCTTCTAATAAGGTTAAAATATAACCTTGTACAGTAAATAAGGGTGTTTTAAGCTCGTGCGCAACATTTCCTAAAAAATCTCTTCTAAAAGAATCTCTTTTTGTTAAGCTTTTTATTTCTAGACTTTTACCTTCTACAAAATTTTGCATTCTTTTAGAAAGTTTATCTATATCTGTTGTTACAGAATCTCTTCTTAAATCTTTTTCATCTAAGATAGATACATCTCGGTATATTTTTTTAAGTCTTCTATAGATAAAATGCTCTGCTCTATATTGAATTATAAAGAAAGAAAGTAAAAAAAGTAAAATGATAGAAATAACCAACGCACCAATACCCAAATGATTTATTATAAAATAATAAGCTATTGTAGCAAGAACAACAGAGATTATTGTTAAATAAATTGCAGACCAAAGAGCGTAAGAGTATGTTTTTTTAAATTTCATAAGAGCAATGCTAATACTTATTTATCTGCTCCTTCTAAAACAAATTTATAACCAACACCTTTTACGGTTTTAAAATGGTTATCGCCAATTTTTTCTCTTAGTTTTCTAATATGAACATCAATTGTTCTTCCTCCTACAACAACTTCGTTACCCCAAACGGTATCTAAAATAACTTCTCTTTTAAAAACTTTACCAGGTTTAGAGGTTAGTAAAGAAAAAAGTTCGAATTCTTTTCTTGGTAGAGCTATCTTTTTACCAGCTTTATAAACAACGTATTCATCTCTATCAATAATAATATCTCCAATAGTAAAAACTTCATCATTAGCTTTTTCACTTTTAAGTCTACGTAAAAGAGATTTTACTTTACTAACTAAAACTTTTGGTTTTATAGGTTTTGTAATGTAGTCATCTGCACCAGCTTCAAAACCAGCAACCTGAGAGTAATCTTCTCCTCTTGCAGTTAAAAAAGAAATAATAACATTTTCTAAAGATTTTATCTTTCTAATTTTCTCACAAGCTTCTATTCCGTCCATTTCTGGCATCATAATATCTAATAAAATAAGATGTGGAATATTTTTTTTAGCAGATTTTATGGCTTCTTGTCCATTTGTTGCAGTAAAAACTTGATAACCTTCATTTTTTAAATTGTAACCAACAATTTCTAAAATATCTGGTTCATCGTCAACTAATAAAATTTTAATATCGTTTTTATTCATATCACTAATTAAAGTACAAATTGAAGACCAAAAATACTAATAAATATATTAGAAAGGTTGTTACTTAACAATCATTTAATTTGATAACACTTAATTAATGTTTAACTAACATAAGCTTTTTTGGGGGTTTGCTAAATAGGTTAACTATAAATTAATCTGCTATAAAGCTAGTTTTATTAAATTATTTCTACTTTTACACTATAACTTATAATTTATAAAACATGAAAAAAAATTACTTTTTTACTTTATTACTAACGCTATGTTTTAGCGTATTGTCTTTTGGACAAGATTTAATGATTACAGGAGCAATAGATGGTCCATTACCAGGAGGTTACCCTAAAGGGATTGAGTTATATGCTATAAATGCTATACCTGATTTAAGTATTTATGGAATTGAAAGAGCTGCAAATGGAAATGAGTCAGATGGAGTTGATTATACTTTTCCTGCAGATGCAATTGATGCGGGTACATTTATATATTTAGCAGCTACTGGAGATGGTTCTTCTGAAGGGTTTGTTCAATACTTGGGAGTAACTCCTCAATATTTTTCTGGAGATATAAATATTAATGGTGATGATGCTGTTGTTTTATATGAAAATGCTGTTGCAATTGATGTTTTTGGTGTAGTTGGTGTAGACGGTTCTGGTGAAGATTGGGATCACTTAGATGGTTGGGCTTATAGAAGCTCTGGCGCATTACCAAGTACAACTTTTAATGTTTCTGATTGGAGTTTTAGTGGAGCTAATGCTTTAGATGGTTGTGATAAAAGTGATGATACAGGAACTAATGCAGAGTGTGATTCGGTGTTTCCTACAGGAACTTATACTTCAGGAGCTACTGCATCATTAAAAAATAATACTATTGAGGGTTTTGCAACGTATCCTAACCCAATTACAAATAAAAACTTTACAGTATCTAGTAGTAGTACAGATACTAAAGAAGTAGCTATTTTTAGTGTAATTGGTAAAAAAGTATTTTCTACTTCTTTTTCTGGGTTAAACAAAAATTTAGATGTTTCTAGTTTAAATTCTGGCGTTTATATTTTAAAAGTAACAGAAGGAAGTAAATTAGCTACTAAAAAATTAGTAATTAGATAAAACAATTTTATTAAAAAACTGTTTCTTACTTATAAAGCTCCAAAATTAATTTTGGAGCTTTTTTTATTTTGTATATTTAGCTAGAAAAAGAAAATAATTAGCTATGAATCTTAATTACAAATTAAATAATATTCTGTTTTTAGATATAGAAACTGTTCCGCAAGAAGAACGTTGGAATTTGGTTTCTATAACAAATCAAGAATTTTTTAAGCAAAAAACTAAATATCAAAGAAAGGAAGGTGTTACTGCAGAAGAATTTTATAATAGTGCAGGTATTTGGGCGGAATTTGGGAAAATAGTTTGTATTTCTGTTGGATATTTTACGGATGATAAAGAAAAAAAACAACTAAGAATAACCTCTTTTTTTGGTGATGATGAACATAAACTTTTAACCGATTTTAAAATTTTATTAGACAAACATTTTGGTAAAAAAGAGCATGTTCTGTGTGCTCATAACGGTAAAGAATTCGATTTTCCTTTTATAGCTAGAAGAATGATTGTACATCAAATAGAATTGCCTAAAAAATTGAATTTATTTGGAAAAAAACCATGGGAAGTGCCACATATAGATACTTTAGAACTTTGGAAATTTGGCGATTACAAACATTACACCTCTTTAAAATTGCTAACTTCAATTTTAGGTGTTCCATCACCAAAAGATGATATTGATGGTAGCGAGGTTGCAGATGTTTATTACAAAGAAAAAAACATACAAAGAATTGTAACTTATTGCGAAAAAGACACTATTGCTATTGCTCAAATATTACTTCGTTTTAATAATGAAGAATTGTTAAAAGAAGAAAATATTATTAGAGTTTAATCTTCTAACTTCATTGAGAGCTCTAACCAACGTTCTTCTTTTTCTTCTAAAGTATTAATAACATCTTGCAGTTCTTTAGATTTTTCGGCAATGTCATCAGAAGCAATTTCTACATTTAAAAATTGGGTTTCAATCGTTTCTTTTCTTTTTTGCAACCTTTCTATTTCTGCTTCTAAAGCGCCAAACTCACGTTTTTCATTGAAGCTTAAGGTGTTTTTAGTAACTTTCTTTTCAACTTTTACTTCTACTACTTTCTTTTCAACAACTTCTTTGGTTTCAGAACTATCATAAGCTCTAAAATCAGAATAATTTCCTGGAAAATTTTCGACAACACCTTCTCCTCTAAAAACAAAAAGAGCATCTACAATTTTATCCATAAAATAACGGTCGTGAGAAACAACTAAAAGGTTACCTGGATAATCTAATAAGAAACTTTCTAATACATTTAAAGTTACAACATCTAAATCGTTTGTAGGCTCATCAAGAATTAAAAAGTTAGGATTTTGAATTAAAACAGCACATAAGTACAAACGTTTTTGTTCTCCTCCAGACAGTTTTTCAACAAAATCGTACTGTTTCTTTTTATCAAACAAAAATCGTTCTAAAAGTTGCGAAGCAGAAATTCTTCTTCCTTTTGTTAAAGGAATTTCCTCTCCAAATTCTTTAACAACTTCTATTACTTTTTGGCCTTCTTTAATATTAATTCCGGCTTGTGTATAATATCCATATTTTACAGTTTCACCTAAAATAACTTTACCAGAATCTACAGGAGTTGTTTCTGTAATAATATTTAAAAAAGAAGACTTTCCTGTTCCGTTTTTACCAATAATTCCAACACGTTCTCCTCGCTTAAAAACATAATCAAATACGTCTAAAATCTTTTTATCACCAAAAGATTTAGAAACTTTATGAAGTTCAAGAATTTTACTTCCTAAACGTTCCATATTAATTTCTAATTGTACTTGATGATCTTTTCTGCGTTGATGTGCTTTTTCTTTAATTGCATAAAAATCGTCTGTTCTAGACTTAGATTTTGTAGTTCTTGCCTTTGGTTGCTTTCGCATCCAATCTAATTCTTTTTTAAATAAACTTTTAGCTTTACCTAAATTGGTAGCTTCTAAAGCTAATCTTTCTTCTTTATTTTGTAAATAATAAGAGTAATTTCCTTTGTATTTATATATTTTTCCTTCGTCTAACTCTAAGATTTCATTACAAACGCGTTCTAAAAAGTAACGATCGTGCGTTACCATAAAAAGCGTAATTTTTTCTTTGGCAAAAAAAGCTTCTAACCATTCAATCATTTCTAAATCTAAATGATTTGTTGGTTCATCTAAGATTAATAAATCGGGTTTATTAATCAAAACAATAGCTAAAGACAAACGTTTTCTTTGTCCTCCAGAAAGCGCACCAACTTTTAAAGTTAAATCTTCTAGTTTTAATTTGGATAAAATTTGTTTGTATTGTGTTTCAAAATCCCATGCGTTGTATTGATCCATTAAATCAAATGCAGCTTGATAGGCATCTGCATCATCAGGGTTTTTTAATGCTTTTTCGTATTGATTAACAATAGATAGTATTTTATTATCAGTTGCAAAAATAGTTTCCTCTATAGTTAACTTTGGATCTATATCATCTTTTTGAGCCAAATAAGCAATAGAAATACCTTTTCTACTAACAACTTGTCCAGAATCTGGTACATCTAAACCTGCAATAATATTTAAGATAGACGTTTTACCGCTTCCGTTTTTAGCTACAAAAGCAACTTTTTGGTCTTTATTAATTCCGAAAGAGATGTCTTCAAATAAGATACGTTCTCCATAAGATTTAGAGATATTTTCAACTGATAAATAATTCACAAAGTTATATTTAGGTTTGGCAAAGAAACAAAAAAACCCAAGAATTAACTTGAGTTTTCAACATCAATTATATAAATAGAGTTTGAGGGAAATATATATAAAATTGTGTTGTAAATATACCTATAATAATTAGTGTTTGTAAATACCTATATATAGGTAATTTTGCAAAAGATTTTTTACAGTTTTTTTATCCTTTAAAAGTTAATTTTTATAGTGATATATTAATTTTTTAAATTTAAAAACATTATAGAATCTCTTAATAAATGGTATCTTGCATACTGTAATAGAAAAGAAATAAAATGAAAATAATCGTACCAATGGCGGGGATTGGTTCTCGTTTAAGACCTCATACTTTAACAGTGCCTAAACCTTTAACAGTTATTGCTGGTAAACCAATAGTACAGCGTTTAGTAGAAGATATAGCTTCTGTTATTGATGAAGAAATTGAAGAAATTGCCTTTGTAATAGGTCCTAGAACAAAAGGTTTTCCTTCTGATACAGAAGAACAATTATTAAAAATAGCGAAAGAATTAGGAGCAAAAGGTTCTGTATATGTGCAAGAAGAAGCTTTAGGAACTGCACATGCAATTTATTGTGCTAAAGAGTCTTTAAGCGGACCTTGTGTTGTTGCGTATGCAGACACATTGTTTAAAGCAGATTTTACTTTAGATGTAAACGCAGACGGAGCAATTTGGGTGAGTAAAGTAGAAAACCCAAGTGCTTTTGGTGTAGTAAAGTTGAATGATGGTGTTATTACAGATTTTATAGAAAAACCAAAAGAATTTGTTTCTGACTTAGCAATTATCGGAATTTATTATTTTAAAGATGGAGATAAATTATTAGAAGAAATTCAATATCTAATAGATAATGATTTAAAGGAAAATAATGAATATCAACTTACAAACGTTTTAGAATCTTTAAAAGAACAAGGTGCAAAATTTGTGCCTGGTACTGTAAGTGCTTGGATGGATTGTGGTAAGAAAGAACCAACTGTAGATACAAATAAACAAACATTAGGTTTTGAGCATAATGCAGGTAATAATTTAGTTTCTGATGATGTTGTTTTAGAAAATTCAGAAATTATTCAACCTTGTTTTGTGGGAGAAAATGTAGTTCTTAAAAACACTAAAATTGGCCCTTATGTTTCTATAGGAAAAAATAGTTTAGTTAAAGATTCTACCATTGTAAACTCTCTTATTCAAACAAATGTAGAAATCTCTAATGCAAATTTAGACAATGCTATGATTGGTAATTACGCCAAATATAATGGGGAATTTACTTCTGTAAGTATAGGTGATTATACAGAATTAACATAAATGATATATAGAATTAAGATAAAAAAATTAGAAGAAAAGAGAGGTATTTATAAATATAAATTAATTCTCTTTTCTTTATTCTTTGTTCTTTTTTCTATGAATTGCGTATCGCAAGACAGTATACCAATTGCTAAAGATTTAACAGAAGAAAAAGAGTTGAATTTTCAGCAATATTTTTTTAAAGCTTTATCAGAAAAATCGATTGGAAACTACCAAAAGGCCTTAGAAAACTTAGAAAACTGTAACCAGATTATATCAAACAATGTTGCTGTTTTTTTTGAATTTTCTAAAAATTATTTTTTATTAAAAAACACCTTATTAGCAAAAGAATACATTAATAGAGCTTTAAAAAAAGAACCAAATAATATTTGGATGTTAAAACATCTGGTTAAAATAGAACTTAAAGAGAAAAATTTTTCTGAAAGTATTTTAATTCAAGAAAAAATAGTTGCTTTAGATGCAACAGAAAGAGATTTACTTATAAAGTTATATTTGCAAAATAATGAGTTAGAAAAATCATTGGCTTTATTAAACATTATGGAAAAAGAAAAAGTACTTTCTCCTAGTTTAAAAAGATTAAAAACAGATTTAGAAAGACCCAAAAAAGAGGTTGTTTTAAAGAAGCAAATAGATGAAGAGTTTTCTTTATTAGAGCAGTTCGAAGCAAATAAATCTTATGCTATTTTAAAAGAAATTCTATTAACTTCTAAAGATAATTCTGAAATTTTAAAATATAGTAGTGAAGGAATTTCTCTTTTTCCTGCACAACCTTTTGTATATTTAATGCAGGGAAAAGCATTAAATTATAAGAAAGAATATAATATTGCGTTAACCACTTTACAGAGTGGTATTGATTTTGTTATAGAAGATAAAATGGAAGTGGATTTTTACAAAGAAATGGCAAAATCTTACAAAGGTTTGGGTAACTTTAAAGAAGAAGAAAAGTTGACCGATAAAATTAAAAAAATGAAAATTTAAAATGAAAATTCTAAAATATTTTACGCTGTTTTTAATCTTATTTACTTCTTGTAAATCAAACAAGAATTTAATGGATACAAATATTATCGCCAAAGAAATGTCGGCAAAAAAAGTAATAAGAAAACATATTTCTTCAGGTTTTGACAAAGAATCAGTCGACGCAAAGTTTAAAGCAAACTATAACAACGGAAAAGTAAAACAAAGTATCTCTGTAAGTTTAAGAATGGTAAAAGATGAGGTGATTTGGTTAAAAGGAACTAAGTTTATTACTGTATTTAAAGCTAAAATAACACCAACTTCGGTAAGTTTTTACTCTCCTTTTGCAAAGGTTTATTTTGATGGAGATTTTACATTTATAAAAGATTTATTAGGTGTAGATATCAATTTTAACCAACTACAAAATTTATTTTTGGGTCAATCTTTAATCAATTTAAAAGACGAGAAACAAAATATAAATATTGAAAACAATTCGTACGTTTTATCACCGGAAATTCAAGAAGATTTATTTGATATTTTCTTTTTTGTGAATCCAGCACATTTTAAATTAGACAAGCAATCTGTTGTAAATTCTGCTAAAGAACAAAGATTAGATGTCTTTTATCCTTCTTATAAATTGATAGATAATGTGTATTTTCCTCAAGAGATTCAAATAAATGCGAAAGAACCAAAGAAATTTACAAATATAGATTTTGTATTAAAATCTGTAGTATTTGATGAGGATGTAGATACGTCATTTAAGATACCAGAAGGTTATAAACAAATTGAATTGTAGTGATAAATAAAAAGCTTTACATATCAATTTTAATATTTTTATTCAGTTTTTTTGCTGTTATTGGTCAAACAAGAAAGCAATTAGAAGCACAACGTATAAAATTAAATAAAGAAATTAAGCAGGTGAATTCCTTGTTATTTAAAGAACAAAAAAAGGAGAAAAACGCTTTAGAAGAATTAAAAGATTTAAATAAAAAAATTGAAGTTAGAGAGCGATTAATTGCTACTATTAATTTAGAAGCAAATGCACTTTCTAAAGAAATTAGAGCTAACGAAAGAAAATTAGATAAATTAGAAAAAGAGCTTAAAAAACTAAAAGAAGATTACGGAAGCATGATTTTAAAATCATACAAAAGTAAATCTCAACAAAGTAGAATTATGTTTTTGCTTTCTTCTCAGAATTTTTATCAAGCTTATAAAAGATTAGAGTATATGAAACAATATACTGCTTATCGAAAAAAACAAGGAGAAGGTATTGTTATCCAAGCAAAGGTAGTTGAGAAGTACAATGATTCTTTGTTTTATCAAAAACAAATAAAAGACACGTTACTACTTGCTCAAAAAAATCAGAAACAAGAGATTGAGGATGATAAAAAGAATCAAGAAAGATTAATTTCTTTAATAAAAAAGAAAGGAAGTAAGTACAAGCGAGATTTAAGAAAAAAGATTGTTGAAGAAAAAAGAGTTACTGCAAGTATAGATAAATTAATTAAAGCTGAAATTGCTAAAGCAAATAAAGTTGCAAATTCTAAATTAAAAACAAAACCGAAAGCAGTTAAGAAAAATGAGTTTGTTTTAACGCCAGAGGCAAAGGCTTTAGCGGCAAGTTTTGAACAAAATAAAGGAAAATTACCTTGGCCGGTTGGCGAAGGTATTGTTGTTAGAAGATTTGGTACACAACCACATCCTTCTTTTCCTGGAATTACAATAAATGGTACAGGTTTACATATTGTTACTAAAACAGGTAGCTCTGCCAATGCTATTTTTAATGGAACGGTTTTAAATATTTTAGTAAGTAAGGAGGGAAGGAAGAATGTTTTAATACAGCATGGTAATTATATAACTTCATATAATAATTTAGAATCTAGTTACGTAAAAAAAGGAGAAAGAGTAGGCACAGGACAAAAAATAGGTCAGATTTTTACAGATAAAGTTTCTAAAAAGACAACTTTAATTTTTGTGTTATTTAAAAATACAACAAGATTAAACCCTGCTTCTTGGATCTTAAGAAGATAAATTTTATTCAGAATAATACCTAATATTTTTCTGAAGTATAATAGAGTTCGGTAAGGTAATTAAATCTTTTTCTGGTGTTTTTAAGGTGATAAAAAAAGCACCAATATCTTTTATTTCTCCAGTAATATTGTTGTCTTTTTCTAGAACTGTAATAGAGTCTCCTATTTTTACGGGGTAATTAATATATAAAATAACGCCTGCTGTAATATTAGAAAGTATAGACCATTGTGCAAAAAAGGCAATCCCTAAAATGGTTAAAAAAGAAGAAACATATATTAACAATTGTTTTTCGTCTACACCCCAAAGAAAAGAGATAAATACAATTACGGTAATGTATATAAGTACAGTAATTATTTTATTAGTAACTAATATTCTAGCCTCTTGAAACCCAAATTTTATCTGAATTCTTTTAAGCGAATTAGTTATTAATAAACGGACAAAAAACGCAACTATAAAAATAGCTACAGATGTTATTATTTTATAGTGGTCTAGTTCCATTTTGTATTTGTTATTTTATAGAAAAACTTTTTTTAAGGCACTTGCTTCTTTTGGATCTAACCTTCCTGCTAGTACCAGACTCAGCTCTTTACGTCTTAAAGCATCTTCAAAACGAGTTTTTTCTATTTCTGTTTCTGGTATAATTTGTGGCACTTCTACAGGTTTACCAGTTTCATCAACAGCAACAAAAGTATAAATACCTTCATTAACTTTAGTTTTATGTCCAGATTGTCTGTCTTCTATCCAAACATCAACATAAACTTCCATAGAAGTTTTAAAAGCCCTAGAAACCTTGGCTTCTACAGTAACTACACTTGCTACAGGTATGGCTTTACTAAAAGCAACATGGTTAACAGAAGCAGTAACAACAAGTCTTCTAGAGTGGCGTCTTGCAGCAATACTACAAGCTCTATCCATTCTAGCAAGTAACTCGCCACCAAAAAGATTATCTAAATAATTAGTTTCACCAGGTAAAACTAAATCGGTAAGTACTGTTAATGATTCTAGTGGAGTTTTTGCTTCCATGAATAATAATTTTGGCAAATATAAGAATCGCTAATTTAAAGAAAACCTTTAAACTGTTAAAGAAACTTCAATTAATTTAAAGTTTCATCCAATAACCAAGCGTCTTTAGATGTTGTTTTTTGAATCTTGTAAAGGTTATTAATCGCATCGTTACGCTTAACATAGCTGCTAAATACAACTTGTATTAATCCCCATTTATTAGTGCCAATTATAGAAGCATCAAACCCTTTTGCTTTTAATTGGTTTACTTTTGTTTCTGCATTTTCTATAACTTGAAAAGCACCAGCAACAATATGATAAGGTTTGTAAACCTCTTTAACAACATTTAAATCTATTGTTGGTAAAGGATTAGAAATTACAAATGTAGCTGCTTGAATTTTTTGTTGTATTGCTTTTTCTTTTTTTGCAAAAACTTCTTTTTGTTGATTATTTTGATATCCATTATAACCAGCAACACCTAAAGTTAATAAAATTGCCGCAGTAGCTGCATATTTAATAAAAGCAGGTATTACTTTTTTGTCTTCTTTAACAGGTACATTAGCTACTAATGGTTTTACTACAGCTTGCTCTTTTAATCTAGGGATTGCAGTAGATTTAACATTAGTTAAACCAAAAGATTCTGTTAAATAATTAACGGTTGTATTTGGTTCAAAAATAATTTGTTTGTTTTCATTTAAAGTTAAAACACCTAAATTATCTATTTGTATTGCACCAGATTGTAGTTGATTTTGCCATTTAATTACAGATAAAGAAATTGCAGAAGAAGCTTTATCAAAAGAAGTGTTTTCTGCAGAAGCAATATAATTAGCTAATAAACCATCGTTATGTTTTAGATGACTGTTAAATGTAATTTGTTTTGTAGGCGGATAAAAAGTTTGCATATCTCTATCCATCTTAGCACCAATTCTTGTGGTTACAAAACCGCCAAAATCTGGTACAATTACGCAATCGTATCTGTATAATAAATCGTTTATGTATGTAGCTAAATTCATTGTAGCAAATATAGATATTATGCTGTTTTGTAAAACAATTTCTTAACAATTTTATCAACAATTATTTTATATATTGGTATTCAAAAAGTTATCAATTTGAAAGAAGAAAAACTACTTGCTATCTTAAGAATGCAGAAATGCAAGGCTATTGGAGATATTTTAGCAAAGAAACTTATTGTAAATGTGGGAGATATAGAACAAGTTTTTAAAGAAAAACCTGTTGTTTTATCAAAAATAAATGGAATTGGTTCTCATGTTTTAAAACATCTTTTTGATCAGAAAAACATCAATTTAGCAGAACAAGAATTGTTTTACATCAAAAAAAACAAAATTTCTTATTCTTATTTTCTAGATGAAGATTATCCTGAAAACCTTCAGAATTGTATAGATTCTCCTATATTTTTTTTTAAAGATGGTAATTTAGATTTTACTAATAAAAATATCATTTCTATTGTTGGTACAAGAAATATGAGTTCTTACGGAAGAGATTTTTGTAATAATTTAATAAATGAATTGGCCGAATACAATCCTACAATTATAAGTGGTTTTGCTTATGGAGTAGATATTTGCGCGCATAAAGCTGCGATAGAAAATAATTTACAAACCATAGCTGTTTTAGCACATGGTTTTGAGCAGATTTATCCCAAAGTACATAAAAAATATATAAATCAAGTAAATGAAAACGGCGGTTTTATAACAGAGTTTTGGAGTGAAGAGCAACCTTTAAGGGAAAACTTTTTAAAAAGAAACCGAATAGTTGCTGGTATTTCTAAAGCAACAATTGTAATAGAAAGTGCAGAAAAAGGAGGTTCTTTAGTAACGGCAGATATTGCCAACTCCTACAATAGAGATATTTTTGCTTTACCGGGTAGAGCAACAGATATTTATAGCAAAGGCTGTAATAACTTAATTAAAAATAATCAAGCAAACTTACTAACCTCTGCAAAAGATATTGTAAAAATGTTAAATTGGGATTTAAAGGAAAAACAAACACCACAAATTCAAAGGCAATTATTTGTAGAATTAAATGAAGACGAACAGAAAATAAATGATTACCTTCATTTAAATGGTAAACAAGTTTTAGATATTATTTCTTTAGAGTGTAACATTCCTATCTATCAATTATCTTCTATATTGTTACAAATGGAATTAAAAGGGGTTCTAAAACCTTTGCCAGGAAAGATGTTTGAGCTTGCTTAATATTGCTTATTTTTGAAAATATGTTGAAATCCGAGAAAAAATTAATGTCAAAAAAGAAACCCTCATTTCCTGTTAATGAAATGTTGAGTGAATATTTAAAAAAATATAAGAGGAATGTTAAAATCCCAATTTTTTATGATGATTTATTACGTTTTCAAGGTTCTGTAACTGTTTATGATAAAAATGATGAAGACACACTTTGGATACGTACTTATTATTCTGAATGGGATAGAATAGAAATAGACAAAAGTTTAAAAAAAATATACATGATGTTGCTTTCTGATGGAAGTGATGAAACTTTACCTTTTTTAAATGTAGATGCTATAGACTTTTGTACATTCGGTAACTCAAAACCATTTAGAATAAAAGTAAGAAATATCTTAAACGATAATTACACGTATTTTTATGTAAAAAAGGCAGATGCTTCTAGAGTTTATGGTTTAGAATTAGAGCACATATTATCTCCGCATAATATTAATTTTTTGGTGTACAAAGACACTTTAATAGAAGAGCATATTGTTGGTATTCCTGGAGACGATTTTATAAAAAATTTCTTACCAAAATGTACTGAATCAGAAAAAACACAAATTGCCAAAGAATTTGTAAAGTTTAAAGAGCGTTGCCTAGTTCGTTTGCTGGGAGATATGCGTTCTTATAATTATGTAGTTACACCAACACACGATTTTTATCATATTATTTATAAAATTAGAGCGATCGATTTCGATCAGCAATCTTTTGAAGGTAATTTAAAAGTTTACAATCTTCAGTTTATGAAAGAAAACTTTAAGATGGTAGAAATGGTAAGTAAAAAACTACAAAATAGCTCTATAGAACAATATAAAATAGAAGAACGTTCTTTTATGGCAAAGCGTATGATTACAACACCAAGAAGAACAGAATGGTTAATTAAATGTATGAAAAACGATACCATTTCTTACCCAGAAAATGTAGCATTGTTAAAAAAACATTTAATAAAATATGTAGGAGACGTTAAGTTTAAAGACTGTAATAATATGGGAGAAATTTTAGAAACTATTTTATCTTTTGTAAAACGTAATTATTTAGATATCCGTAACAAAGATTTGTTTTAGAAGCTATTTCCTGCTTTCCATTATATCTTTTTTTAGTTCCTCAAAAAAGGATGTCATTTCAATCATGGCTAGACTTGCTTGTATACGAATTCTTTTCTTAAACGTTATTCAACTATAAAAGTAATTGGTAAATTATACTTTGTTTTTACAACTTTACCTGCGTGTTTACCAGGGGTAAATTGTGGTAATTTTTTAAATATTTTTAGAACTTCTTCTTCTATTATAGAATAAGGAGTTCTAATTTTAATGTCTGTTACAAATCCTTTTTTGTTGATATTGAATTGAGTATAAATTTTGTATTTACCTTCTTTTAAATCTAATTTCTCTACAAGTTTGCTGTTAAAATTTTCTCCAAAAAACTCTTTGATATTTTCAGAGAAATCTTTTCGAGTATTTTCTTCAGAATCTTTAAATTTTGGTGGTTCTTCAATAATAAGTCCCATTATAATTTCTTCTTCTTCAATTTCAATAAGCTCAATTTCTCCATCGGTTTGCAGTTCTTCAACAATTTCTCCTATAGTAACAATTTCTATAATTTCATTTTTTTTTTGAATTAGTATCACAAAGTGAAATTCCAGTTGTACTTGAAGGTGGAGGTACAATATTTTTGTTAGAAACAAGAGTTGTATCTTTTTCAATTGGTTCTTTTAAAGAATCGATTTCTTTATTAATTTTTTCAATTGTATCAACAACAATAACTTTTTCAATTTTCTGTTTTTTTCCATCAGAATATTGGCAACTAAAAAGTGTCGTTCCCATGACAAAAAATAAAGCTAAAATAAATAGCTTTTGAAAAGATAATTCCTTGTTAAAAGTAACTTGAGGAATTTCAATTGTAATACTATCTAATTGTTTTTTATAAAAATGACCACAAACTCTTTCTTCTTTATTTTTTACTAAATAATCTGCAATTTCTTTGGTGGATTTTTTTGTAAAATCAATTACTGTTTTAGAGCAAGAACTACAAAACCTTCCTTTCTCTTTTGGTGTCATTTCATTCCAGTTTTCATGACAAGGTTTTGGTATTGTAATCTTAAATTTAGAGTTCATAATATCGGATTTACAAAAGCTAAATCAAAACAGATGCCAAAGTTAAAACTTTGTTAAAAAACAGATTATATGAATAAAAAAAAGAGGTACAAGAATTAATTCTTGTACCTCTTTTTTATTGAGTGTTTTGGGTTTACCAAGCACCAATAAAATGACTTCCGGTAGCATTTACTAACTCAGCACCTTTTGTAACTTCACCAGTTTCTGTGTCTATTACATAAATGTTTCCATTTTGTCCTACAGAAGCAGCTGTAAAGTAAATCTCAGTACCTTCAACTGCAAATCCTTGGTATTGGAACATTTCCATATCTACATCATAAGGAATTTCATTAATTTTTGTAGCAGTTTTAGCATTTAAATCTACCAAAGCAAAATAGCTTTCACCTCTTCCTGCAAGTCCTTCTTGAGAATCATCATGACGGTAAGCTAATACTGCTTTTCCGTTAGAAGCTGGTCTCCAAGCTAACACATATGCTCCTGTTACACCTAAAGCTGCATCTAAATTAAATTCGTAAGAATTATCATATTCATTATCTGCATCAATTTTTAAAATGTAAGAACCTTCTGGGTCACTTTGGTTTGCTTGGTAAACACTTCCGTTATATTCAAAAGCATTTATACTTCGGTAACCATTAGTGTTTCCGTGTCCTACAGTAGAAGTTATTACTGTTGGGTTTAATAAAGAAGGATAATCTAATACAATTGTTTTAGATCCTAAAATTTCGTAATCGCTGTCGCTTTCTACAGTTGTAGGATCTACTTTACTTAAACGAGCACCAATATATAATTTGTCTCCTGCTTCATTTAAAGTAGGCATATCAATTCTAGAAATATAATAACCAGCAGCTTCTTCTTCATCACTTAAAGGTACACTATGTTCTTGAAAATTATTGATTAATGAGTTTTCTAAGTCTAAAGTTACTACACCAATTGTAGCTTCTGTACGTAAGTATGTATCATCTGTTGCATCGTCAGGAGTTTCGTTATCATCAATTTCATGTTCTGTAGAAACATAAACTGCAGATCCTGTTTGGTCTCCGTCAAATAATTTAATCCATCTAGGAGCTGTACCTACATATTCTGAGATACTAACTTCTGTACCTGTTTGTGTAAAAGTTTGTCCGCCTTCTACAGTATATTTTGTGTAGATTCCTCCAGTATCTCCAGCATAACTAATGTTAAAGATAGTACTACCATCTTCAGAAGCTTGTAATCTTGCCGTTCTGTTTGATGGAGCAACAAATCCATTTTCAAAAGGATCAATAGAAACACTTGGGTCTTTAGCATCTTCACTAGTAACAGCGTAAATTAATGTTCCACCATTACCATCTCCAGGTTCTTCTCCCATTTTGGCACCAGCAATAGTTATCCATCTAGTGTCTGCTACGGGTGTTGGGTCTGGATCAATAGGGTCATCATTAACATCACTACAAGCATTTAATAAACCAAATGTTAGTATTAAAGCTAATGCTTTATAATTTAGAATAGTTTGTTTCATTTTTTAGTATTTAAAAGTTATGGAATTAAAATTTATTTATTGAGTAATTAAGTTTCAGATAAAATGCACGCCCTGGCTTTTGTACAGATAAATTATCGTAAGCAGCTTTGTCAAAAATGTTTTTAGCATCAAAACTTAGCACAAAATTTTTCTTAGGAAACGTATAACTAAGACCAAAGTCTTGTATAAATTGTTTAGGTATTAAAAATTTTTCTTGACCTATGGTGTTGGATCCTTGTGGCACTATATAAGAGAATTCATCTGTAAAATAAGCGTTATAAAATAGGTTTAAACGGGTGTTTTTTTGAAAGATGTTTTTTAATGAATAACGCAAAGAAGTATTCATGGTAAATAATGGTGTATTAGGTACATCTACAGTAATACCTGCTGTATTTCTTGTCTTTAAACTTAAACGTGAAAAGTTAAAGTTAAACCCAAAATTATTATTGTAAGTATAATTTATCTGAGCTTCTATTCCTTTAGAAGTACTTTTCTGATCAAAATTTGAATATTGAACCAGCTCATCATTTTCCCATCCATCTATATCAAAACCTATTAAATTTTTTATGTTTCTAGAAAAAAGATTTGTAGAAAGAACTAAGCCATGTTTTTGAATGTGAAATTTTCCAAAACGAAAACCTAAATTATAATTATGGCTAATTTCTGGTTTTATTGTTAGGTTTGCAATGGTATTATCTCCTAAATCTCCAAAAACTTCTGTTTCGCTTGGCAATCTTACTGCTTTTTCTGTAGAAGCTAAAACTGTTAAGTTTGATAAAATAGAGTAAGATGTAGCTAGCCCGTATCCGTTATAATTTTTATTACTTTGGTATATTTCATCAATTATCTCGGTTTCTGCTTCATTCCATTCAGGTGATGTGTTTAAAACTTTTTGTCTGTAATGTTTACCAAAAATATTAGCTTTAAGTTTATTGTTAAAAGCATTTATTTCATAACTTAAAGAAAAAATGTTTTTGTATAAATCGCTTGTTTGTTGAAACGTGTTTTCTAATAAAGAAATCATTTCATCAGTGTCTTCTCTATCCACGCCACTATAAACATGGTTTAGTAATATTTTGTGTTGTTTGTTAATTTTGTAAGAAATACCCGATCTTATAGAGGCTACATTTCTTTTAATATTTAGTAAAGTAGGTCCGTTTTCACTTTGCGATCCCCATGTATACTCAAATTCATCACCTTTGTAATCAATAGCTCTTTCTCCTGTCCAACTATAAGCAATTGCAGTTGTATCATTTACAACACGATCTCTTTTTCCATACAAACCATTTACATTTATGTCTAAACCTTTAACAAGAAAATCCTTTTTTAAGTAGGTTAAATTAGTAAGTAAAGCATCAGATTCTAAAAATCTACCTTTATAAGGTGTTGTGTTTACAAAAGCACCGTGTTGTACTTCTTTGTAATCATCAGAACCAGTAATGCCTATAAAAAATTGATCAGCCCACTTTACATCTGTATACCCTAATTGTAGCATACCACCTATAGATCTGTAAGCATCATTAAATCTTCTGGCTGTAATAAGTGTTTGTACACCTCCTAAACCTTTATCAACAATAGTTTTTCCACTAATTTTATAATCATTATCAGAATAGTTATAGAAACCCGAAGTTTTAATTGTAAATCCTGAGTTTTTATATCGATATAATCCATTTACGCTTGCTTGAAAAGTGTTGAAAGAACCATAAGAAACAGCAGCATTTAAATTTGTTTTTACTCCTTTTTTCATCACAATATTAATAGCTCCACCTAATGCATCATCGGCTAAATGACCAGGAACAACACCTTTGTAGACTTCAATATTCTCGATCATAGAAGGAGGAATACTGTTTAAGCTAAAAGATGATCCGTATACAGAAATTGGAATTCCATCAATAAAAATACTGATAGATCTACCAGATAAACCATTTAAAGAATATTCTACATTAGAACCTAAACCTCCATTTTGTCTTAATTTTACACCAACTGTAGTGTTTAGCAACTCATTAGTTTGTATGTTTCTAATACTAGCTTCTTTGGTTTCTATAATATTTACAACAAAACCTTGTGTTTCTTTTTTTGTTTTGGTTGTTTTAGAAGTAATACGTACCTCTTTTAATTGATTTTTTATCAATCCTAAGGTTAGGTTTACTTCTTTTTTTGTTACATTTAAAAGTAATTTAACCTCTTTCTTTTTTGTGTTTAAAGAGTGGAATTGAATGGTGTGTTTGCCATAAGGAACCGATTTTATATAAAATTTTCCATCAAAATCGGTAATCGTTTCTTTGTAAAAATTATCCCCTTTTATAACTACAAATACATCTATAGCAGGTTCATTATTATTAAGGTTTACTTTTCCATAGATGTCTCCCGTTTGAGCGAAAACAGAGCATGATAAAAAGAAAAATACAAATATTCTTAAAAAAGGCATGTGTTTTATTTTTTGACAAATATACCTTTATTTGTAATTAATCTAAATAAGTATAATAGAATTAATGAATTATTGTTTTAACAGTTTTTTAATGAATTAACAATAATTTATAATTAGTCTAATTAATAATAATTAAACAAATTGGCGTTATTTTTAATTATTCTATATAGTGATATGTTGTGTTTTGATTCCAAAAAAAGAGAAAAAGCGTTTTTAATTATATAAAAAAGGAAATATTAAGCTACTTTTTACTTCTGATACTTTCTATGATAACTGTTGATAGAATTAAAGCACCTCCAATAAAAGTGTTAAAAGAAGGAATTTCGTTTACAAAAAAGTAGGCAATAATAATTCCGAATATTGGTTGAACACTACTAATAATGCTTGCGGTAGCAACGGAAAAATGTTTTAAAGCATTTACCATCATTGTATGCCCAATAGAAGTGGTTAATAATGCTACTAATAATAAAAGTGGAATTTGACTTTGAAGGTTAGAAAAATTACTAAAAAACAAAACAGGAATTAATAAGACCGCTATTATTAACATTTGGTGTAACATTAACATGCTTCCGTTATAATCTTTTACATGTTTTTTGATAGTAAGGTTTCTAATTGAGTAGCAGAAAGCAGAAAAAATTCCGAATAAAATTCCTTTTAACTGATCGTTTTCTAAAGAAAAATCAGGTACAAGTATATAAACACCAATCAATACTATAATAGCTAATAATACATGTACGGGGTTTAGTTTTTGTTTAGAAAATAAAGGTTCTAGAAAAGCCGTAATTACAGGGTAAGTGTACATAGACAACATACCTAGTGCAACATTAGATAGTTTAAGAGCTATAAAATAAGTAATCCAATGGCTTGCCATAAAAAAACCACTAATAACAAAAGAGATAAAATCTTTTTTAGACTTTATCTTTAAATCGATTTTTTTAAATCGACAAAAAATATAAATAAAAACAGATGCAAGACATGCTCTACAAAAAATTATGGCTTCTGCAGGTAACGCAATATATCTACCTAAAACACCAGAAGTACTTACAAAAAGAGTTCCTAAAAGTAAAAATGATAAATTTTTTGTATGTGTATTTTCCATTACACTTTTTGTAAAATATTTAAAGCAGTTTTAACAGAATCAATTTTAATAAAAGTAATTAATAAGCGCAAACCGTTTTTTGTTTCTTTCTCTTTCATTACACAACTTTTGCTATTTTGCTGAACATATTTTAACATTCTTGAAAAAGCATCAGTTTGATAAAAATCACTTTGTTGATCAGAAACAAAATAACCAATCATACGTTTTTGTTTCAGAATAATTTTTTCTAAACCAAGTTCTTTTGCTAGCCATTTTATACGAACAGAGTCTAATAAATCTTCTACTTGTGTAGGAAATTCTCCAAATCTGTCTATAATTTCAGTCTCAAAAATTTCAAGTTCACTCTCTTTAGTCAACTCTCCTAATTTAGAGTATAAAGATAACCTTTCTGTAATAGAATTGATATAATCGTCCGGAAAAAGAATCTCAAAATCTGTATCAATTTGCACTTCTTTTACAAATTCTTTTGGTTTAGAATTGTCGTTAGGATAGAGTTCTTTAAATTCATTTTCTTTCAATTCTTCAATAGCTTCTTGTAATATTTTTTGATAGGTATCAAAACCAATATCATTGATAAAACCACTTTGTTCGCCACCTAATAAATCTCCTGCTCCACGAATTTCTAAATCTTTCATGGCAATATTAATTCCGCTTCCTAAATCAGAAAATAAAACCAACGCTTCAATACGTTTTCTAGCATCATCTGTCATCATATGATAAGGAGGTGTAATAAAATAACAGAAGGCTTTTTTGTTAGAACGCCCAACCCTACCACGCATTTGATGTAAATCTGACAAACCAAAATTATTGGCATTATTGATAAAAATTGTGTTGGCATTTGGTACATCTAATCCACTTTCTATAATTGTAGTAGAAACCAAAACATCAAAATCTCCGTTCATAAAACCAAACATTAATTCTTCTAGTTTTTTACCTTCCATCTGACCGTGACCAATACTAACTTTTGCAGAAGGAACCAGTCTTTGTATTAAGCCAGCAACTTCTTTGATATTTTCTATTCGGTTATGAATAAAGAAAACTTGTCCGCCACGAGAAACTTCGTAAGAAACAGCATCTCTTATTGTTTCTTCACTAAAGCGGATGACATTACTTTCTATTGGATGTCTGTTTGGAGGAGGTGTTTTTATTACGGATAAATCTCTTGCAGCCATTAAACTAAACTGTAAGGTTCTTGGTATTGGCGTTGCAGTTAAAGTTAATGTATCTACATTTTCTTTTAAAGTTTTTAACTTATCTTTTACAGCAACCCCAAATTTTTGTTCTTCATCAATAATTAATAAACCTAAATTTTTAAATTGTAAACGTTTATTTGTAAGTTGATGTGTACCAATTATAATATCTACAGAACCATCATTTACACCATCTATGGCAGCAGTTTTTTGTTTAGCAGTTCTAAAACGGTTTAAATAATCGATTCTAACAGGAAAATCTTTTAATCTTTCTGAAAATGTTTGATAATGTTGAAAAGCCAAAATAGTGGTTGGTACTAAAATGGCAACTTGTTTGCCGTTATCTACCGCTTTAAATGCAGCTCTTACGGCAACTTCTGTTTTTCCAAAACCAACATCACCACAAACCAATCTGTCCATTGGTTGTTCTTTTTCCATGTCTAATTTTACATCTTGCGTAGCTGTAAATTGATCAGGTGTATCTTCGTACATAAAACTACCTTCTAGCTCATGCTGAATATGTGTGTCTGGTCCGTATGCAAAACCTTTTTGCAGTTTTCTTTTGGCATACAATTGAATTAAATTATATGCAATATGTTTAACTCTTGCTTTGGTTTTTTGCTTTACTTTTTTCCATGCGCCAGAACCTAATTTGTAAATTTTAGGTGCTTTACCATCTTTACCATTGAATTTAGATATTTTATGTAGCGAGTGAATACTTACATACAAAATATCTCTTTCTCCGTACACTAGTTTAATAGCTTCTTGTTTTTTACCCTGAACATCAATTTTTTGTAAACCACCAAATTTTCCAATTCCATGATCCATATGAGTTACATAATCGCCAATTTCTAATTTGTTGATTTCTTGTAAAGTAATGGCTTGCTTTTTAGCATAACCGTTTTTTAATCGGAATTTATGATAGCGTTCAAAAATTTCGTGATCTGTATAACAAACCAATTTATTGTCTACATCTACAAAACCTTTGTATAAAGGAAAAACAACAGTTTCGTAATGTACTTCTTGTTCTGCATCATCAAAAATATCATGAAAACGTTTTGCTTGTTGTTCGTTGGCGCAAAAAATATAATTTGTAAATTTTGCTTTATGGTATTCTTCTAAATTATCAATTAATAAATTAAATTGTTTATTAAAAGAAGGTTGGGCAATGGTGTTGAATTCAATTAGAGTGTTTTTAGATTTCTGGTTCCCAAAATTAACTAATGTAAAATCTTGTAATTGATTTTTGATAAAAGTGCCATCACAAAATAATTCTGACGGTTTTGCATGTTTTATTTCTTTAGATAAATCTAAAAAAGCTTCTTCAGCTTTGTTAAAAAACTTGTCTAAATTACCGACGATTAAATCAATATTTTTATAAAAAATGACTGTTTTAGATGAAATGTATTTTAAGAAACTTTCTCTATTTTCTTCGAGCGTTTTGTTTTCTACATTGGGCATTATAGAAACTTTGTTTAGTTTCTCTTTCGATAATTGAGTTTCTACATCAAAAGTTCTAATACTATCAATTTCATCACCAAAAAATTCGATTCTGTAAGGTTCATCATTAGAAAAAGAAAAAACATCTATGATTCCACCTCTAACCGAAAAATCACCAGGTTCTGTAACAAAATCTACGCGTTTAAATTTGTATTCAAATAAAACTTCGTTTACAAAATCTAAAGATAAATTTTCACCAACAGCAACTTTTAATGTGCTTTTGTCTAATTCTTTTTTGGTAACAACTTTTTCAAATAAAGCAGTTGGATAGGTAACAATTACTGCTGGTTTTTTACGCGAATTAATTCGGTTTAAAACTTCTGATCGCAATAAAACATTGGCATTATCTGTTTCTTCTATTTGATAAGGTCTTCGGTAAGAACCGGGATAAAAAAGTACATTTTTTTCGCCTAATAGTTGTTCTAAATCATTTAAATGATAAGCAGCTTCTTCTTTATCATTAAAAATTAAAAGAAAAGGTTTGTCTGCTTTTTTAAAAGTTTCTGAAATAACAAAAGACAATGAAGATCCTACCAAATTTGATATTTGAAGATGGTTTTTGTCTTGTTGAAACTGGGTAATTGCCTGCGAAACATTCGCAGATTTTTGATATTGATTTACAATGTTCTGCTTACTCAATTTAAAATGTTTTAAGCAAAAATACTTTTTTTTAAGATAAAAAAAAGAAGTAGCTTCATTTTATAATAAACTTAATATATTTGTCACGAAAAAGTTTATAAATATAAAATTGCAGAATGTTAAAAAAAGTGTTTAAAGTAGTATTATGTACTATTGTTTGGTTGTTGGTTTATGGGGTAAATGCACAAAATAAAGATGCTAGTTGGTCTGTTGGCTTAGGAATGTCTTTAGAGTATTTTGGTGAGTTTAATGAAAATAATAAACTTTCAGAGAGGTATAACTCTCAGTTTTCTAGCTTCTTTTTAAGTAAAAGATTAGGAGATAGGTTAGTTGCAGATTTAGTTTATACTACAGAATTAGCAAACCCTTTAGGAAGCAATAATGCATTTGAATATGGTTCTTTTGATATTTCTTTAAAATATGATTTTTCTACTATTTTTTTAAATATTTCTCCTTTTATTGGTGTTGGTTACGGATATATTAAAGGGGCAAATAGTATAGAAAATACTCAAGATGTTATTAGTTTAAATTTTTTGGTTGGAGGTACTTATTGGATTTCTAATAATGTAGGTCTTTCTAGTAGATTAGTGTATAAGAATATTAATTCTAAGTATGATTCTATGGATTCTCATATACAAGGAATGTTAGGTTTAGTTTATAGTTTTAACTTAAACTCAACTTCAAAACATAAAGGAGGTCGTACTAGAAGTTGGAATAGGTAGTATTATATTTTTTTAATATAAATAGCATTTTTTTACTGTTTATATAACCGTTTTTGAGTATGTCTATTTCAAATTTAGAATTTAGAATAGTTGTTGTAGGATAACTAATTCTATTTTTTATACCCGCTAATTCATTTGCTAACTGATGTACTCCTGTATTATTGCCTGTTGGTTTATATTTAAAAGTATGATTTAAGAAAGTGATATCTTTTTTACTTTCTGCATTTAGAAATACAAAATAAAATTTATCATTTAAAGCCTTTATTACTTCGTTATTGTTAAATGTATTTTTTTTCATAGCAAAACAATATTTGCACCAATCGGTATGAATAAAAACAACTATTGGTTTAGGGATTTGCTTATTTAATTTTTCAATTTCATTAAAAGAATAAACTTTTAGTTCTTCTTTTTCTTCTTGAGATTGAGTTGTAAAACAAATAAATAAAATAATAAAAGCAATATATTTTCTCATGAAATTAAATTAAAAGATTGTGTAGCGTAATCCTAAAAAAGCCCTAATCCCCTGGTTAGAAGCGTATACGTAACTTGGGTCAAAAGCCAATTCAGGATTTGCTTCTGTATCAACGCCAATATCAAAAGGATTATCTGCACTATTAATACTATTTGCTGGAGGAGTAAAGTTCAATAAGTTTTTTACACCACCATAGATTTCCCAATTATTATTAAATCTTTTAGTTAGTTGTATGTTCTGTATACTGTACCAAGGAGAATATTCATCTCTAACATCATTTTCCCCTAACAAAGGTAATCTCATTGGTCCGTATAGATTTCCTGTGTAATCAACTGTAAAATGATTATCAAATTTATAAGAAATAGACCAAACTCCACTAAAACTTTCTGTTAATAATTGTCTAGTTTTTATATCATCTTCAGTTATGGATACATCCATTAAAGTTGCTCCAAAATTTACAGCTACTCCGTTTGTAAGTGTAATATCTGTATTTAAAGAAACTCCTTTAGAAACAGAATATCCATCTAAATTAGCATAAATTATTTTATTAGAATCTGTTTCGTAATCTGGTAAAATTCTATTATCAAAATAAGTGTAAAAAGCACTTGCATCTAATGTAATAAAAGCATTTTCTGTATTTATTTTTTTCACATAATTGGCATTTACATTCCAAGAAATTTCTGGGTCTAATTCTCCATCAAACTCAACTTCTCTTGCTCCAGTTAAAGCGGCATGATCTTCTGTAAAAACATTGGCAACTCTAAACCCGTTACCAGCACTCAATCTAAAAATATTAGAATTATCTTTGGAATTCCATTTGTAATTTATTCTTGGAGAAAAAATATTTCCGTGTAAACTATTGTAATCCCATCTTGCTCCTAAAAGTAATTTGTTTTGTTTGTTTAAACTGATTTCATCCTGAATAAAAACTCCAGGTAAATGTGTAATAGAAGCTTTGTTTGTAATTCCATCTTCTTCAAAAGTTGCAAAAGTATTATCATCATAATAAGTATACCTATAAGCGAAACCTAGAGTAAAATCATGAACCTCTTTAATTTGTTTGTTGTAAACTAATTGCCCAAAACCAATTAATTGTTGTGCATCATAAGCATCCGTTCCGTAAAAAGAATCTTGATAATGTCCGTTTGCACTAAATTGAAAATTAATGTTTTCTGATGTTGGTAATTGATATGTTCCAAAAGTTTCCCATCTATTTGTATAAATGCTTTCTCCGTAAATAACATCTGTTCCTCTAAATTCACGTTCCCAGTCCATTTCTCCTCCCCAACGATCTTCATAAACATATCTACCAGCAATTGTAAATACTTTATTACTTTCTCTTTCTATATTTACTTTATTAAAGATTGATATTCTATTTTGAAGTGTTAAATCTGTAAATCCATCAGCGTTATTATCTATTCTATTTTGATAATTAAAATAATTTACACCCAATAATCCCTGTGCTTTTTCAGATAATTTATAACGTAAACCAATATCAGTATTTACTTCTCCCCAAGAACTTGCAAAAACATCGGTTGCTAGAGCAGGTGAATTTGTTGGTTTTTTTGTGATGATATTTATAATTCCTCCCACGGCTTCAGAACCATATAAAGTAGACGCAGGCCCTTTTACAACTTCTACTCTTTCGATTAAAGCTTGCGGAATTCCGGTTAAGCCATAAACAGTAGAAAGTCCACTAACAATTGGCATTCCGTCAATTAAAACAAAAGTATAAGGTCCTTCTAGGCCATTTATATGAATGTCTCCAGTATTACAAACATTACAATTTAATTGAGGTCTAACTCCGTTTACATTTTGTAAAGATTCAAAAATTGATGGAGTAGGGTTTTTCTTAAAAAATGTTTCGCTATATACTTCTACAGGAACAGGACTGTTAGACTTTGTAACTGGTTTTAAAGTACCAGAAATAACAATTTCATCCAAAGAACTGTCTTCTTGTAAAGAAAAGTTCTTTGTTATATTTTGATTTTCATCAATAGAAATTCTAATTGATTTTGTTTTGTATCCTACAGAACTAATAACCAGCGTGTAGTTTCCATTAGGGATATTTTTTAGTTGATAAAAGCCATTCTCATCAGAAGCAGCTCCAATTTTGGTTTTTTTCAAATAAATATTAGCAAAAGGCAGTGCTTTAGAATTGCTAGATATTTTACCTGAAATAGAATTTTCTTGTGAAAAAATAGAACTTAAGCTGATAAAAGCTATTAATAAAAGAAAGTATTTTAGTTTCATGTAATTATAATTTTTATGCAAATATAAAAATATTTTTAGTCTAGACTAAAAATTTAATTACTTAAGTCAAAATTTTATATATTTGCACTTCAATTATAGAGATGTTTAGTCAATCAGAAGAAAATTATTTAAAAGCAATTTATCATTTAAGCTTAATTTCTAATAAGGGAATTAGTACAAATTCTATTGCAGAAAAATTAGAAACAAAGGCTTCTTCTGTAACTGATATGATTAAAAAATTATCAGAAAAAGAAGTCGTGGTTTACAAGAAGTATAAAGGAGTAAAGTTAACGGATTTAGGTAGTAAAATTGCGGCAAGCATTGTAAGGAAGCACAGACTTTGGGAGGTTTTTTTAGTTGATAAACTAAACTTTTCTTGGGATGAAGTGCATGATGTAGCTGAGCAATTAGAGCACATAAAATCGGAAAAATTGGTAGATCAAATAGATGCTTTTCTGGGTTTCCCTACACATGACCCACACGGAGATCCAATTCCGGACAAGGAAGGAGAGTTAAAAATTGTAGAAAAGAGTTTATTATCAACTTTATCAAAAAATGAAAAAGGTATTTGCATTGGTGTAGATGATTCTTCTTCAGAGTTTTTACAATTTTTAGATAAAAAAGGAATTACTTTAGGTAAACAGATTACGGTATTAGAAAAAGAAGAGTTTGATGATTCTTTATCAATAATTATTAATGATAAAAAAATGTCTATCTCAAATAAAATAGCAAACAATTTATACATAAAAAAATCATGAGCACTTTTGATCAGTTAGTTGTATTTGGAAAAGAACATCCAATTTTAGCGGCATTATATGCATCTCTTTTTACATGGGGATTAACGGCTTTAGGAGCTGCATTAGTTTTCTTTTTTAAGAAAATGAATAGAGCCGTTTTAGATGGAATGTTGGGTTTTACTGGTGGTGTAATGGTTGCTGCAAGTTTTTGGAGTTTATTAGCGCCAGCAATAGAAAATAGCCCAGGAGAAGGTTTTAAGAAAGTGTTACCTTCTGTTATTGGTTTTGCATTGGGAGCATTATCTCTTTTCGGAATGGATAAAATTTTACCGCACCTGCACCTTAATTTTAATGAAAGTGAAGCTGAAGGTGTAAAAACAGATTGGCATAAAACAATCTTACTGGTTTTAGCGATAACGTTACATAACATTCCAGAGGGTTTGGCGGTTGGAGTTCTTTTTGGAGCAGCATCAACTTTAGTTGGTGTAGAGCAAACAGAAATGATAATTGCAGCTATTTCATTGGCAATAGGTATTGGTATTCAGAATTTCCCAGAAGGATTTGCTGTTGCAATGCCGTTGAGAAGACAAGGGGTAAGTAGAATTAAAAGTTTTTGGTATGGACAATTATCTGCAATTGTAGAACCAATTGCTGCAGTTTTAGGAGCTTTAGCGGTTTCATTTTTTACGCCAATTTTACCTTATGCTTTAGCATTTGCTGCAGGTGCAATGATTTTTGTAGTAATTGAAGAAGTAGTGCCAGAAACACAAAGAGATAATTATACAGATATTGCCACACTAGGCTTTATAGGTGGTTTTATAGTGATGATGTCTCTTGATGTTGGTTTAGGATAAAATTTATATGACAATAAAATAATAATCGATAACAAGTTAGAAACTCTAAGTTGTTATCGATTTTCTTTTTAATAAAATCTAATATTATCATCTTGTCTTATGATGGTAAAAACCTTAATTTGCACTAAAATAAAATTGTGCAACAACCATCTACATTTCAAGTTTATAATGCTTCTGCAGGTAGCGGAAAAACATTTACACTTGTAAAAGAATATCTAAAAGTTTTATTAGAGTCAGAAGATATTTTTTCCTTTCAAAAAATATTAGCGATAACATTTACCAACAAAGCAGCTGGTGAAATGAAAGAGCGAGTATTAGAGAATTTAGAAGATTTTGCAAATGGAAAGGAGAACGATTTATTTAAAATTATTATCAAAGAAGTAAGTGTTGATAAAGCTACAATACAATTAAGGAGTAAAAAGATTTTAGATGCAGTTTTACAAAATTATTCAGCTTTTTCAATTACAACTATTGATAGTTTTACGCATAAAATAATTAAAAGTTTTGCTTTTGATTTAGGTTTGTCGTTAAATTTTGAAGTAGAAATGGATGCTGTTTCACTTTTAAATGAAGCGGTAGATGTTTTGATTTCTAAAATAGGAACCGATAAAAAATTAACCAATCTTTTAATTGATTATTCTTTAGAAAAAACTGATGATGATAAATCTTGGGATATTTCTAGAGATTTAAATGAATTTGCAAAAATTCTGTTGAATGAAGATGACGTAAAACATTTTAGAAGCTTATCAGAAAAAAAATTAGAAGATTTTTTTGGATTAAAAGCGAAACTCCAAAAAATAAATACCGAAATTGAAAGAGAATATAAAGACTTAGGGAATGAAGTTTTAACTTTTATCAAAAATAACGGTCTTTTAGTAACTGATTTTAGTTATGGAGATTATCCCAAGCATTTTCAGAGATTTATTGATTTACGATTTTTAAAAAACGGAGATATAAAGTTTGAAGGAAGATTGTTTAACAATATAGAAAATTCTAAAAACTTATATGCGGGTAAAACATCACCTCAGTCTAAAGATATAATTGATGATTTAAAAGATCAATTCCATGCTTATTATTATCAATCAAAACAACTATTTGATACTAAATATTCTTTATATGTTTTAAATAAAATTGCTTTAAAAAGTATTATTCCTCTTGCGGTTTTAAATAATATAAATACAGAATTAGAGAATATAAAGGAAGATAATAATATTCGGTTAAATGCAGAGTTTAATCAATTGATTTCCGATAATATAAAAGATCAACCAGCACCTTTCATATATGAGAGAATTGGTCAACGTTTTCAACATTATTTTATCGATGAAATGCAAGATACTTCTGTCTTACAATGGCAAAATTTAATTCCGTTAATAGATAATGCTTTAGCTCAAGAAAATAGTGATTTGTTGTTAGTTGGAGATGGAAAACAAGCAATTTACAGATGGCGTGGAGGAAAAGCAGAACAGTTTATTCAATTAGGTTCTGATTTAGAAAATCCTTTTCATATTGAGAAAGAAATAAAAAATTTAGAAACAAATTTTAGAAGTTATTCAGAAGTCATCAATTTTAATAATTCTTTTTTTCAGCATACTGCTAATTTTCTTCAGAATGAATCTTATAAAAATATTTTTATAGAAGGCAATAAACAGTTAGAGAATAGTAAAAAAGGAGGTTTTGTTTCACTGTCATTTTTAGAAGAAGAAAAAGATGAAGAAGAGAAAAAGTTAAGATACCCTAAAAAGGTATTAGAAAAAATTAATCACTTAAAGGAAGATTTTTCTCTTAATGAAATTTGTGTTTTAACAAGAAAACGATCAGACGGAATTGCAGTTGCAAATTATTTATCCGATAAAGGAATTAATATTGTTTCATCAGAAACTTTATTGTTACAAAACAATGCTAAAGTTACGTTTATTGTAAATGTTTTGTATGTTTTACAAAATCCAAGTGATGAAGAATCACGTTTTGAAATATTATATTTTTTATACGAGCATTTAAAAGTAGAAGATTCTAGACACAATTTTTTTAATGAATTGGCAAAATCTAATATTCAAACAATTTTAGAATACTTAAAAAAGTATGAAGTTTCGTTTGATGTTTTGGCATTTTACCTTTTACCTTTTTATGAAAAGATAGAATACATCATAAGAGAGTTTAATCTCGTGAATTCTTCGGATGCTTATGTACAGTTTTTTTTAGATGTTGTTTTAGAGCAACAAAGAAAAGGTGTAGATATGATAGATTTTTTAGAGTTCTGGGAACTTAAAAAAGATAAACTGAGTATTGTTGCGCCAGAAAGTTCAAATTCGGTTCAGGTTATGACGATTCATAAATCTAAAGGATTAGAATTTCCTGTCGTAATTTTTCCTTGCGATGTAGATATCTATGGGCAAATAAATCCAAAATCTTGGTTGAATCAATTGCCAGATTCTTATAGTGGTTTTAATGAGTTATTAGTTAGTTATAGTAAAAGTCTAAGTTTGGTAAATGAAAGAGGTTTACAGATTTATGATCAACAAAGAGAAGAGTTAGAGTTAGATAATTTTAATTTACTATATGTTGCCTTAACAAGAGCTGTTGAGCAATTACATGTAATTACGGATAAGAAATTAGTTGGTAAAAATAAAGAAGAAGACTTAAAATATTATTCGGGAGTTTTTATCAATTATCTAAAACAAAAAAACTTATGGAAAGATGAAGTTTTAGAATACACTTTTGGTGAAGAAAATAGAGTAAGTAAGAAAAAGGAAGACAATTCTATTACAGAAATTCATGATAAGTTTATTTCTACACAATGGAGAGAACATAATATAAATCTATTGGCAAGTTCTTCTAAGTTGTGGAATACAGAACAAGGAGAAGCAATAGATTTTGGTAATCTTTTTCATGAGATTCTGGCTAAGATTATTACGGTTAAAGATGTAGAAGGAGTTCTTTCTCAATATTATCAGCAGGGGGTTTTAAGTGAAGAGCAATTAATAGTAATTAAAAACAGTATTTTAGAAGTAGTTAATCATCCAGAATTGATAGAATATTTTTCAGAGAATGTCGTTGTTTTTAATGAAAGAGAAATTGTTGATGTAGATAATCAAATAATGATTCCAGATAGGTTGGTTTTTACAAATGATAAAGAGGTTACAATAATCGATTATAAAACAGGTTCTCAATCAAAGGAGTATCATCAACAATTATTAAAATACGAAAGGGTTTTAAATTCTATTGGTTTAAATGTTTTTGAAAAAATATTGATTTATGTGAATGAAAATATAACTATTGTTAAAGTTTGATGTTAAATATTTGGATGGTATGGAGATAAAAAAATATTTGATGGTTAACGTCTACTTTAATCACTAATTTAAAAGTTTTTTGTCTCGTTGGTTTATTGTTTTTTTTCTAATATTTTGTAGATTTGTCTTTGTAGATACGTTTTAAGGGGTTACTTTTGCGTATTAAATAAAATGACTTTTAATTTAAAAACTTGATAATGAGACAATTAAAATTAGCTATAGTAGCTTTGTTTATGTTGGTAACAGTTAGTAATGTAAGCGCGCAAGATAAGAATAACCCTTGGGTAGTAGGTTTTGGTATAAATACTGTAGATGTTAGGGTTTATGAGAAAGGCTTTGGAGACATTATGGATGACTATTTTAATACTTCTGAATGGGGTGGTAATACTTTGCCTTCTATTTCTAGAATTACTGTAGATAGATACTTAAGTAATGGTTTTGGTGTGCAACTTGCAGGTGCTATTAACAAATTAAATACTGTTGAAGTAAAGGATGATGCTGATGCATTGTTTTTTGCAATAGATGCTTTAGCTAAATATGATTTAAATTATTTATTTGGAGAAACAGGTTGGTTTGACCCTTATGTTTCTGCGGGTGTAGGTTATCAAGATCTTGATCATGAGCAACCAGCTTTTAGAAACTCTTTAAGTGGTGATTCTGATTTTATGTACATGGGTAACTTAGGTTTTAATACTTGGTTTAATGATAACTTAGGTTTAAACTTTCAAACTGGTTATGCTCATAACTTTAAAAATAGTGGTTTTGATGTATTTAAGCATTCTGTAAGTTTAGTTGTTAAATTTGGAGGAAATGATACAGACGGAGATGGTGTTTATGATAAATACGATGCATGTCCAGAAATTCCTGGTTTAGCAGAATTTAATGGATGTCCAGATTCAGATGGAGATGGAGTAATTGATTCAGAAGATGCTTGTCCAGAAGTTCCTGGTTTAGCAATCATGAATGGTTGTCCTGATGCAGACGGAGATGGAATTGCAGATAAAGATGATGCTTGTCCTAACGAAAAAGGAACAAAAGCAAATAATGGTTGTCCAGATAGAGATGGAGATGGTGTTGTAGATAAAGATGATGCATGTCCTGATGCTAAAGGAACAAAAGCAAATAAAGGATGTCCTGATACAGATGGAGACGGAATTGTAGATAAAGATGATAACTGTCCAGAAGTTGCTGGTTTAGCAGGTAATAATGGATGTCCAGAAGATTATAAAGAATTAAGAGAAGCTTTAGCTAAAAATAATGTTTTATTTGCAACAGATAGAGCTAACATCTCTAAAGAATCTGCTGAGATTTTAGATGTAGTTTACGATTTAATTACACCTACTAAAAATGTAATTTTTGTAATTGAAGGTCATACAGATAGTAGAGCAAGTGATGCTTATAACTTATACTTGTCTGAAAGAAGAACTGAGTCTGTAAAAGCTTACTTAGTTAAAAAAGGATTTGCTGCTGATAGATTAGAAACTAAAGGTTACGGAGAAAAAGAGCCTGTAGCAACTAATAATACAAGAGCAGGTAGAAAGTTAAATAGAAGGGTAGTTATTAAGTTAACTGATAAATAGTAATTACTTACTTAATTATAAATTAAACTCTGCTCAATTTGAGCAGAGTTTTTTTGTTGTTATTGTTTCTTTTTTTAATTAAAAACAAGAAAAGTTCTTTTTAATTAAAAACAAAAAAAGTACCTTTGCATTCTGAAAATGAGAGAGAAGTCTCATATATTAATAATAACTTTAATTAGATACACAATGTCTACAATAAAAGGTAAAGTTTCTCAAATTATTGGTCCTGTAATTGATGTGGAATTCAATACTGAGAATGAGCTTCCTAAGATCTACGATTCTTTAGAAATTACAAAAGCTGATGGTTCAATTTTAGTATTAGAAGTACAACAACATATTGGTGAGGATACTGTAAGAACCATTTCTATGGATGCTACAGATGGGTTAAGTAGAGGTACAGAAGTAGTTGCTACAGGAACTCCAATACAAATGCCAATAGGAAATGATATTTATGGACGTTTATTTAACGTAACTGGAGATGCTATTGATGGTTTAGGGAATTTAAGCAAAGTTGGTGAAGAAGGATTGCCTATCCACCGTTCTGCACCTAAATTTGAAGACTTGTCTGTTTCTACTGAAGTATTATTTACAGGAATTAAAGTAATTGATTTAATTGAGCCATACGCAAAAGGTGGTAAAATTGGATTATTTGGTGGAGCCGGAGTAGGTAAAACTGTATTAATTCAAGAATTAATTAATAATATCGCAAAAGGACATGGTGGTTTATCAGTTTTTGCAGGAGTTGGAGAAAGAACTCGTGAAGGAAATGATTTATTACGTGAGATGTTAGAATCTGGAATTATCAAATATGGTGATGATTTTATGCATTCTATGGAAGAAGGAGGATGGGATTTATCTAAAGTTGATAAACCTGGAATGAGAGATTCAAAAGCGACTTTCGTTTTTGGACAAATGAATGAGCCACCTGGAGCACGTGCACGTGTTGCATTATCTGGTTTAACAATTGCAGAGTATTTTAGAGATGGAGCAGGAGACTCTCAAGGTAAAGATGTACTTTTCTTTGTTGATAATATCTTCCGTTTTACTCAAGCAGGTTCAGAGGTGTCAGCACTTTTAGGACGTATGCCATCTGCGGTAGGTTACCAACCAACATTAGCAACAGAAATGGGTGCAATGCAAGAACGTATTACATCAACTAAAAAAGGTTCTATTACATCTGTTCAAGCAGTTTATGTACCTGCGGATGATTTAACAGATCCGGCACCAGCAACAACTTTTGCTCACTTAGATGCAACAACAGTATTATCTCGTAAAATTGCAGAGTTAGGTATTTATCCTGCAGTAGATCCTTTAGATTCTACTTCAAGAATTTTATCAGCAGAAATTTTGGGTGATGAGCACTATAACACAGCAACAGCGGTAAAAGAAATTTTACAACGTTATAAAGAGTTACAAGATATTATTGCTATTTTAGGGATGGAAGAATTATCTGAAGAAGATAAATTAGTAGTTCATAGAGCTAGACGTGTACAACGTTTCTTATCTCAACCTTTCCACGTTGCAGAACAATTTACAGGTATACCAGGAGTATTAGTTGATATTAAAGACACTATTAAAGGATTTAATATGATTATAGATGGTGAGTTAGATAAATACCCAGAAGCTGCATTTAACTTAAGAGGGTCAATTCAAGACGCAATTGATGCAGGAGAAAAAATGTTAGCAGAAGCTTAATAATAAAAATATGTATTTAGAAATTGTATCACCAGAAGCGATATTATTTTCATCAGAAATTGATACTTTATCAGTTCCTGGTGTTAATGGAGAGTTTCAAATGCTAAACAATCACGCACCTGTTGTTTCTAATTTAAAGGAAGGAACAATAAAAGTTCATATTCATTCTCAAACTAATATGGATTTAGATGATTTAAATGGTAAATTAGTGCCAGATGTATCTGACGATAAAATTTTAACATTAAAAATTAATTCTGGTACATTAGAATCAAATGATAATAAAGTAATCATTTTAGCAGATTAAATTATCAAAATAAATTATATAAAACCTCAAAGTATATTTAATTACTTTGAGGTTTTTCTTTTTTATAAAAAGACTATTATTTAAAAATTGTAAATTTGCATTATGGAAGAAACTAATAGACAGCGTAAAATAGCAGGTGTTTTACAAAAAGATTTGGTAGATGTACTGCAAAAGGCAGCACAAGATGGAATGAAAGGAGTTATTATATCTGTTTCTAAAGTTCATGTAACTTCAGATTTGGGTGTTGCTAAAGTATACTTAAGTGTTTTTCCATCAGATAAAAGAGAGGAATTGATAAAAGGAGTACAATCTAACACGGTTTTAATTCGTCATGAAATGGCTGCTAGAACTAAAAATCAATTACGTAGAATGCCAGAATTACTATTTTACGGAGACGATACTTTAGATTATATCGAAGAAATTGACAAGTCTTTAAAAGGAGAAGATGAAAACCCAATCATGAATCCGGAGGTTTTACCGAGACGTCAAAAAAAATAAATTCAAAGGCATTATTTGAATTTTCCTTTCTACATAGCAAAAAGATACTTATTTTCTAAAACAAGTAATAATGCGATAAACATTATTACAATAATTGCATCTTTTGGTGTAATTGTAGGCTCTTTAGCATTATTTATCATTTTATCAGGTTTTTCGGGGTTAAGAACTTTTAGTTATAGCTTATTAGAAAATTCTGATCCTGATATAAAAATATCTTCAATAAAAGGGAAATCATTTTTATTTGATGAAGATCTTTATCAAATACTAGAAAATAATACTTCTATAAAAGTATTCTCTAAAGTTATAGAAGAACGTGTTTTTCTAGAATACAATGATAAGAACGAAATAGCTTATTTAAAAGGTGTAGAAGAAAACTATACTTCAATTACACATGTAGATTCTATTTTATCTGTAGGTAATTGGATAAATGAAGAATATTCTAATACAGCTGTGGTTGGTAATGGAATATCACGAAAATTATCTTTAGGAGTTTTAAATTTTGGAGCTCCATTATCCATTTTGGTTCCTAAACCAGGTACAGGTTTTATCAACCCTAATAATGCTTTTTATAAATTAGATGTTCAAATTGTTGGTTTGTATTCCGGTACTGAAGAGTTTGAAAATAAGTTTGTATTTGTTTCATTTGATGATGCCAGAAAACTATTAAAATTCAAAGAAAATCAGATTACAAGTATTGAACTAAAATTAGAAAAAGATACAGAGGTAGATTTGTTTGCAGAAGAACTTCAAAAAGAGTTAGGTGATACTTTTAAAGTGCAAACCAAAGAACAATTAAACGAAGTATTTTATAAAGTTATTAATACAGAAAATATAGTTTCATATTTAATTTTTACATTGATTGTTATCATTGCTTTGTTTAATGTTATCGGAGCGATTATAATGATGATTATTGATAAAAAATCAAACCTAAAAACATTATTAAGTATTGGAGCAACGATTAAGGAAGTTAAAAAAACATTCGAAATACAAGGGTTTTTATTAACTTTTTTAGGAATGTTACTTGGTTTAACTTTAGGATGTGTTTTAGTCTTTGTACAAAAAGAGTTTGGTTTATTTATGATTACTCAAAACTTACCTTATCCTGTAGAATTTAGATTTTCTAATTTACTTATTGTAATCTTTACCATAACATTTTTAGGCTTTATAGCATCAAAAATAGCAAGTAGCAGAATTTCTAAAGAATTTATAGAAAAGTAGAATTGTTTGTGTTTAATTGATTGGTTTTGATGTGTTTAAATTGGAGTTAATTAGTTAATGAAAAAATATACATATTAACTATTGACAGTTTGTGTTTTTAGTGTGCTTCATCAAAAACAAAACCTAGATTAAAACAATTTGAAGAAATAGAAATATCAGTTGTAAATAATTTTAATAATCATTTTTCAATTGAAATTCCAGAAAATAGGTTTCCATATTTATAACATCAAAATTTTTATTATTTTGCCTCCGATGATAATTTTGAAAAATATTTAGTTGATGTAATACAGGTTATAAACTCCTTGAAAATAAAAGAACCTATTTATACTCAGGAATAATTGTGTTTCCAAATTTAGCTTCTACTTCATCAAAAACATTAAAAACATCTTTTGCATCATCAGAAGTAACCATTTTCATTCTATATTCTTTAAAATGCGGAATTCCTTTAAAGTAATTGGTATAATGTCTTCTTGTTTCAAAAACACCTAAAACAGGCCCTTTCCAATCAATAGACATTTGTAAATGTCTTCTTGCAACTTGAGTTCTTTCTGCAATTGTTGGTTTTGCTAAATATTTTCCAGTTTCAAAATAATGTTTAACTTCATTAAAAAACCAAGGATAACCAATAGCAGCTCTACCAATCATACAGCCATCTAAACCGTAAGAATCTCTCATTTCCATTGCTTTTTCTGGTGATGTTACATCTCCGTTTCCAAAAACAGGAATGTGCATTCTTTGGTTATTTTTAACATCGGCAATAGGTTTCCAATCTGCATCACCTTTATACATTTGTGCACGAGTTCTACCATGAATAGAAATTGCTGCACAACCAACATCTTGTAAACGTTCTGCAACTTCAACAATTCTTATAGAATCATGATCCCAACCTAAACGAGTTTTAACGGTTACCGGTAAATTAGTATGTTTTACCATAGCTTCTGTAAGAGAAACCATTAAGTCTATATCTTTTAAAATTCCAGCTCCAGCTCCTTTTGAAACCACTTTTTTTACAGGACAACCAAAATTGATATCAATAATATCTGGTTTCGATTTTTCTACAATTTCAACCGTTTTTAACATCGATTCTAAATTAGCGCCAAAAATTTGAATTCCCACAGGGCGTTCTTTTTCGTAGATGTCTAATTTCATGACGCTTTTTGCAGCATCTCTAATTAATCCTTCAGAAGAAATAAATTCTGTATATACAACATCTGCACCATTTTCTTTACACAAAGCTCTAAACGGAGGATCAGAAACGTCTTCCATTGGAGCTAATAATAATGGAAAATCTGGTAATTCTATGTTGCCTATTTTAATCAAAATGATGTCTTTTTTTGCAAATTTAGTGTTTTTTATAAAGATGATAAAAACTAAACTTTTTTAGGAATAGAAATAACCAATTTAATAATTAATTAAACGGATTTATTCTAGAATGAGAATAAATAATTTCTTTGATTAAAAAATAAATAAAAATTCAAAAATATTTATTATCTTAAAGCACAGATTAACTAAAATTAAAGAAATAGAATGAGTGCAAAAGAAAATGTTTTAAGAAAAATTAGAATTTTAATTACTAATCAGTTTGACTCCCCCGAAGAAGCATTTCAATTTTTTGATTCTGATAAGGATGGTAGATTAAGAAAAACAGAAATAAAAAAGTTGTTAAGATCCGCAGAAGTAAATGGATTCCTAAGTGGTTTTATTGCTAACGAATTATTAAAAGGGTACGATAAGTCTAGTGATGAGACGATAAGTTGGGAAGAGTTTAAAGTGGCTATTACAGAATTAGAGTTAGAATTAGAAAAAAAACTATAATTAAAAAAGAATTAATTATTTTAAAAGTACAATGAGTTTTATTCATTGTACTTTTTTTATTTGACAAGGTTTGTAAATAGCATATCTTTGTAAGTTGAAAGTAGTTAGAAAACGCAGTATGAAGAACATTAGAAACTTTTGCATAATCGCACATATAGATCATGGTAAAAGTACATTAGCAGATAGATTATTAGATTATACAGGCTCTGTAACTGAACGCGAAAAGCAAAATCAGTTATTAGACAATATGGATTTAGAGAGAGAACGTGGTATTACCATTAAATCTCATGCAATTCAAATGGATTATATTCATAATGGAGAACCTTTTGTTTTAAATTTAATCGATACACCTGGTCACGTAGATTTTTCTTACGAAGTTTCTCGTTCTATTGCTGCTTGTGAAGGAGCTTTGCTAATTGTAGATGCAGCACAAAGTATACAAGCACAAACAATTTCTAACCTATACTTAGCCTTAGAAAACGATTTAGAAATTATTCCTGTTTTAAATAAAGTAGATTTACCTTCTGCAAATCCAGAAGAAGTAACCGATGATATTGTAGATTTATTGGGTTGCGACCCAGAAGATGTAATCCATGCAAGTGGTAAAACTGGTTTTGGTGTAGATAATATTTTAACTGCAATTATTGATAGAATCCCTGCTCCAAAAGGAGATCCAGATGCGCCATTACAAGCCTTAATTTTTGATTCTGTTTACAATTCTTATAGAGGAATTGAAACTTATTTTCGTGTTTTAAACGGAGAAATCAAAAAAGGTCAAGAAATTAAATTCATGGCAACTGGTAGAAATTATTTTGCTGATGAAGTTGGTACATTAAAATTAAGTCAAGTTGTAAAGAAATCTGTAAAAACGGGTGATGTTGGTTATTTAATTACAGGGATTAAAACAGCAAAAGAAGTAAAAGTAGGAGATACAATTACAGATGCACACAACCCAACTACAGAAATTATTGATGGTTTTGAAGATGTAAAACCAATGGTTTTTGCGGGTATTTATCCTGTTGATACAGAAGATTATGAAGAGTTGCGTTATTCTATGGAAAAGCTGCAATTAAACGATGCTTCTTTGGTATTTCAACCAGAAAGTTCTGCAGCCTTAGGTTTTGGTTTCCGTTGTGGATTTTTAGGAATGTTACACATGGAAATCATTCAAGAACGTTTAGAGCGTGAGTTTAATATGACTGTTATTACAACGGTACCTAACGTTTCTTATCATGCTTACACAAAGAAAAACCCTGATGAAATTATTATCTTAAATAATCCAACAGATTTACCAGATCCATCTAGATTAGATAGAGTAGAAGAACCTTTTATTAAAGCTTCTATTATTACAAAGTCAGATTTTGTTGGTCAAGTAATGAGTTTGTGTATTGAAAAACGTGGACAAATTGTAAATCAAACGTATTTAACAACAGAACGTGTTGAATTGATTTTCGAAATGCCTTTGGCAGAAATTGTTTTCGATTTTTACGATCGATTAAAAACCGTTTCTAAAGGGTATGCTTCTTTCGATTATCATCCAATAGGTATGAAAGAATCTAAGTTAGTAAGAGTTGATATTCTTTTAAATGCACAACCCGTAGATGCACTTTCAGCTCTTTTACATGCAGATAATGCGTATACAATTGGTAAGAAAATTGTTGAGAAATTAAAAACTTTAATTCCAAGACAACAGTTTGATATTCCTATTCAGGCAGCAATTGGAGCAAAAATAATTGCGCGTGAAACTACCAAAGCATTGCGTAAAGATGTTACTGCAAAATGTTATGGAGGAGATATTTCTAGAAAACGTAAACTGTTAGAAAAGCAGAAAAAAGGTAAGAAAAGAATGCGTCAAGTTGGTAATGTAGAAATTCCTCAAGAAGCATTTATGGCAGTTTTAAAGTTGAATGATTAAAGCTCTTTTAGAATAGAGATTTTAGATAAAAGATAAAACCTTCTTAAGAAATTAAGAAGGTTTTTTTATTGGTAGCTATTTCCTGCTTTCCATTATATCTTTTTTTCGTTCCTCTAAAAAGGATGCCATTTCAATCAGGGCTAAACTTGTTTACCTGCTTTCTGTCTTTCTTTGGTTTTATGCTATTCTCTAAAAGTTAGTTTTCTAACCATTTTCTAAAATCAGAAGTTGTAGAAGAACTTGTCATTACTTTTTCTTTGTGGTTTTTAATAGAAATTAACAATCGATTTTTAAAATGACTTTCTATATTTTCTATAAAATCGATATTTACAATTTCACTTCTGTTAATTTTAAAAAACTTTTTAGGGTTCAATTGCTGATGAATAGAACCTAAATTTTGTGAAATTGTATGTCGTTTTCTGTCTTTATCATTTACCAAACAGAAATCACCAGAAGCAGTTATTAAAGCAATGTCTATGGCGTTTAACAATTGAATTCCGGTTGCTTTTTTAATTACAAAACGTTTTTTATAAGTGTTATTTTCTTCTTTTAAAGCCGATTTTAAAGCATCAATAGTATTGTTACTTAAAGTATTGTAATCTCCTTTTTTAAACAAAGCTTGGTGTTTTTGTATGGCTTTATCAAAATCGTTTTGCGAAT
Source organism: Polaribacter sp. Asnod1-A03 (assembly GCF_045063585.1). Lineage (NCBI taxonomy): Bacteria > Pseudomonadati > Bacteroidota > Flavobacteriia > Flavobacteriales > Flavobacteriaceae > Polaribacter > Polaribacter sp. Asnod1-A03. The sequence goes on from NZ_JBEFOE010000009.1 coordinate 3,660,364, forward strand.
AGGGTTTTAAAATGTAGGCAATTCCATTGGTGTTAAAAGCTTGAAATAAATAATCATCGTGAGCAGAACAGAAAATGATTGGAGTTTCAATTTTAATTGAATTATACAAATCAAAAGATAAACCATCTAACAATTGAATATCAGATAAAATAAAATCGTACGAATTTTCTTCCAATAATTTTTTACCATCAACAATAGAACGTGCCCAATCTTGAGAAATTTTTACATCAAAAAAAGCATCTAAAGATTTTGTTAGTTTTTGATATGCAGGTATTTCGTCTTCTAAAATTAATATTTTCATAGTTAACTTAATTATTGTTAGGTTGAGCGCAGTCGAAACCTAAATAAAACCTCTCAACTGCCCTCGAGGAGACAGCATTATTCACTTAAAGTTATGGTCGGAATAAAAACTTCAAACTTAGTATCCATATTATGTACTTGAATTTTTTCATCGGAAAGTAATTTATAGCGTGCTTTTAAATTATCTAAACCAGTACCAAAAGATTCATTTGTAGATTTTATTTTCGATTTAGAGTTGGTAATAATCAACCAACCTTTATTAATTGTTATTGTTGTTTTAATAGCATTTGTTCCATCAGATTTATTGTGTTTTACAACATTTTCTAATAAAGTTAAAATAGAACCTGTTGGTATAAATTTATCAACCAAAGAAACATTTTCTTTTATTTTAAACTCATAATCATTAGCAAACCTGGTTTGTATTAAAAAAATATAGTTTTTTGCAAATTCTATTTCATTTGCAAGTTCCATAACTTCTGCATCTTTAGTTTTAATTAAATATCTGTAAATTAAAGACAATCGATTAATGTATTCTTTTGCTTTAATTGGGTTTGTATCAATTAAAGAATCTAAAGTATTTAAATTATTGAACAAAAAATGAGGGTCTATTTGGGAACGCAACAATTTTAATTCGTTTTCTTTTTGTTGTTTTTGGACTTCTAATAAATCTTTTTGTCCTTCGTGAAATTTTTTCATCAGTAAAACTCCTAGAGGAAATCCAACCATGTCAGTTGCATTGTATAAACCATTTTGTAGATAAGTAAAGTAATTAGAAATATCGCTCAAAGATCTACCTGATGTTAATCTACCAATCAAATTTTCTATAGTACCAACAACAGTTAGTAGTAATAGACTGATGATAAAAAATAGTAAATAAGCTTTTTTCTGTACTAAAAATATTGGTACAATTTTTTGAATGAATACTAATATTATTACAGTTGATAAAAAGGCTGTTGTTGGGAAATCAATTAAATATTCTATTAACTTATTACCTTCTTTATAGTAATCTATACAGCCCAATAGAATAGTAACTCCATAAATTATGGCAAGAATTACCCAATCTGATTTATTTAATTTTGTATTCATTTCTTGTGCTTTTATAAAAGATCATATAAAATCCTATAGCTGTAATTAAATAGGTAAAGATTAATCTATGAGGTATAAATCTACCAAAAAATACAACTAAAGTGGCAATTATAATTAATGAAACTCCAATTTTACTTTTTTTGATAAAATTTAAACTTAAAATAAATAAACCTACATTTAAAAAACTTGGACCAGTTTTAATAAATGGCGTCCAAATTGATGGGAATTTAGAAATATGACCGGCAAATTCATTTCTTATTTCTTAGTTAGGGTAACTCCACCAAATAAAATCTAAAACGCACATTCCAATAATACAAACTATACCAATTATTGCAGTTGGAGTACCAATATAACTAAAGAATTTATTAGGGAAATTTACAGTTTGTGGCATCATAAAAACCACACCTATTAACAAACTCCAATGTGTAAAATCTATTGGTTTTAATGCATACACAAAATCATTTCCTTGAGCTAGAAGTATTTGTCCTACTGCTTCGAATAATAAGCCTATTATAAATAATGTTTTGTAATTCATAGTTAGAATTAATTCCCGTCGTTAATTCTGTTCTCTTCGTCTGTATTTGTGTTTCTACTAGTTTTTTTCTTTCCAAATTTAGACCCAAAACTATATACCATTCGTAACTGAATATTTTGTCTAGAACCATTACTATCAACTGCGGCTATTCCATTTCCGTAATCAATATTACCTACAAAACCTCTGTTTAACATTTTATTAAAACCAAGATTTACTTTTAGTTTATCGTCTAAAAACTTTTTACCAAAAGAAAAATCTAATCCAGCTAACCAATCTACATCAATTTGACCTTCTAAAGCACCTGTTCCGTAATTTCCGCTTAATTCAAAATTAATATTCCAAGGTAATTGGTAGCTTGCTTGTACAAACCAAATTAAATTCCATTTATTTAAATCAATGCCGTAAGTAGAAGATTGATAATCTGTATTGGTAACAATAATACCTGTATAACCTTCTAAACCTTTGGCGACATTTAAAGGAGCAAATAATCTAAAATTCCAATTAGCATTGTTTTCTACGTTTACATCTTGCTGTCTTATTTGTGCAGTTTCGTTGTCTTGTTTAATTAATTGAAATAATACATCTTCTGTTTCACTGTAACCAATTGTAAAAAAAGGTTGTCCTTCATAGGTTAAATTAAATTGATAATTATTGGTGTAAGCGGGTGTTAAATTTGGGTTTCCTTCTCCTGCAGAATAAGGGTCTAAATAAGTTTCAAAAGAATTTAAGCTACTATAAGAAGGCCTTTGTATTCTATAGCTATAAGATAAACTTGCTCCTAAAACTTCAGTTAATTTTCTACTTACAGAAGCACTAGGGAAAACCTTTTTAATTGGTCTTTTCTTAACCTCGACTATTTCATCTCCATTATCCATAAATATAGAAGTACCATCTGTGTTGCTGTTTTCGTAACGTAAACCACCAGAAAAAGACCATTTACCAGCAGTTGCATTTACTTTAGAATACAATGCAAAAATGTTTTCATCAATTAAAAACTGGCTACTTAAATCTTCATCAAACTGAAAATTATTAGCATCATCATGTGTAAAAGATTGCAAATCATTATCGGTAGTTACGTTTGCATATCTTGTACCAGCGCTAACTTTCAAGTTATCAGAAATTGTTTTAGAATAATCTGCTTTATAAGTTTTTATAGAATAAGTACCTTCTTGAATGTATTTTTTATCAGAAAAACTAATAGTGCTTCCACCTACTTCAGATAAAATGTTGGTATTATCATTAGAATAATCCACATAATTAAAGTCTAATACTAATTTATCTGTTTCAGTTTTATACTCGTAATAAGGGTTGATGTTAAAGTTTTTTCTTTCTCTATCAAAAGTGTTTTGAGAAAATAATGTGTTTGTAGTTGTTGCATCAGAAATAATAGTTTTACTACTTGTAATTCTGTCTGATGTTCTTGTACTTATTTGTCCTCCAACACCAAAAGAATGTTTATCATTAATATAATAATCAACGCTACCTCCAAAGTTAAAATTTGTTGGACTATAAGGTTCTCTAGTTTCTTGGTTGTAAGTTTCGTCTTCTACGGTTCTATCTAAAAATAAATCGTCTCTCCAAGTTGGTCGAGAATAATTTACGTTTGTTTGCCAGTTTAGTTTGTTTTTATAACTAGCAATAGAAAAACCTGCTCCATATTCTACGCCTTCATCTTCACCAACCCAAACATTTGTACTTCCATGAGTGCCTAAACGTACATTTTTCTTTAAAATGATGTTGATAATTGCACCAGAACCAGAAGCTTCGTATTCTGCACCAGGTTGTTCTACCAATTCGATCTTGGCAATATTATCAGCAGGGAAATCTCTTAATAACGTTTCTATATCCATGTAATCTGTAGTTTTTCCGTTAATTAAGATTCTGATACCACTGTTTCCAGCAATCGAAATTCCGTTATCAGTAACTAAAACTCCAGGGATTTTACGCATTACATCTTGTAGACTTGTGTTTATCATTTCAGATTTTTCTAAATCTACAATTAATTTTTCAGCAGTTTGTTTAATTACAGGTCTTTTGCTTTTTACAACAACTTCGTTTAAAAGTTGACTTTCTTCTTTAAGTGTGATGTTAAAAATTTTATCAGAATTTAAATCAAACTCTTTTATTATTTTAGTTTCGAAACCTAACATCGATATTTCTATTTTATATTTTCCTGATGAAATATTTTTTAGAGTGTATACTCCTTCGTCATTAGAAACTACACCTTTTGGGGTTTCTTTAGATTCGGTTTTAAGTAAAATAATATTGGCAAAGGGTAACGATTGATTTTGTTCATCAACAATTTTACCTGATATTTTATGCTGAGAAAAAGTAGACAAAATTCCGAAGAAAAAAAAGATAGTAATTTTTAAAACTTTCATAAGGTTAATTTTTTAAATAGTGTTGGTTGATTTTTCTATTAACACTGTAAAAGTGCCTGTTTTGTTACAAATTGAAAATGCAATTCTGATGAATCGGGTTAAAAATCCGATAAACAAATTCTTTTTTCTATTAAAACAAGACGCACAAAATCACTCAAAAGTTTCCTGCATAAAAAAAAGCCTCGAAATAAATCGAAGCTTTTTTTATAAAATTATCTTTTTTAAGGTGTTTAATCTCTTCCTCCTAAAATTTGGAATCCCCAATATAATAAGGAAGCTAAAGAACCCAAAGCAGCAACTAAATAAGTTCTAGCGGCCCATTTTAAAGCATCTTTTGCACCAGCTAATTCTTGTTGAGAAACCATGTTTTTGTTTTGTAACCAAGCTAAAGCTCTATTACTTGCATCATATTCTACAGGTAGTGTTATAAAGCTAAAAAGAGTAGCAAAACCCATAAAAATTAAACCAGCAATAGCAATATAAAGCCCGATTCCTGTAGAACCAGAAGCAGCACCTAAAATAATACCACCAATTACTAACCATTGCGAAAATTTAGAAGTAACACTTACAACGGGTACTAATTTAGATCGCATTGTTAAGTAACTATATGCTTTTGCGTGTTGTACAGCATGCCCAACTTCGTGAGCAGCAACAGCTGCAGCTGCAGCATTTCTTTGGTTGTATACAGACTCACTTAAATTTACAGTTTTGTCAGAAGGATTGTAGTGATCTGTTAATCTACCTGGTGTAGAAATTACTTTTACATCAAAGATACCATTATCAGCTAACATTTTTTGGGCAATTTCTGCACCACTCATTCCGTTTCTTAAAGAAAGTTTAGAGTATTCTTTAAATTTACTTTTTAATTTATTACTAATTAGCCAACTCACTATAGAGATTGCACCAATTAAAATATAAAATCCCATCATAATTTATAGTGTTTAAGATTGTGTATCGTTTTTGTTTGATAAATTTACAACATAAAGTATTCCAATTTATTGTTTGGGGTATAAAAATGACAAAATGACAAATAAACCAAACATATTATTAGTTTATACTGGTGGAACCATTGGTATGGTAAAAGATTATGAGACCAAGGCTTTAATAGCTTTTGATTTTAGCCAGATTATAGAAAAAATACCAGAATTAAAACAACTAAATTGTACAATAGAAAGTATTTGTTTTGATGAACCGATAGATTCATCAAACATGAATACAGATTATTATGTAGATATTGTAAACATATTAGAAAAAAACTATAATAATTTTGATGGTTTTGTTGTTTTAACAGGTTCCGATACTATGGCATACACTTCTTCTGCTATTAGTTTTATGTTAGAAAATCTACAAAAGCCAATTATTTTTACAGGATCTCAACTGCCAATAGGAGATTTAAGAACAGATGCAAAAGAGAATTTAATTACCTCTATAGAAATTGCTTCTGCAAATAAAAAAGGAAGTCCAGTAATTACAGAGGTTTGTTTGTATTTTGAATATAAATTATATAGAGCAAATAGAACAACAAAAATAAGTGCAGAACAATTTGAAGCATTTACTTCTTTTAACTTTCCTCCCTTGGCAGAAAGTGGAGTTCATTTAAAGTTTAATGAGCATGTTAATAATCTAACAAAAGATATTGAAAAGAAATTTTTTGTTAGAAAGGATTTAGTAAAAGATGTGGTTGTTCTTAAATTATTTCCTGGTATTTCTTTGTTAGTTGTAGAGAGTATACTTAATATTAAAAACCTAAAAGGAGTTGTTTTAGAAACTTATGGTTCTGGTAATGCTCCAAACTCAGACAGTTTTATTGCATTGTTAAAAAAAGCAATAGAGAAAGGGATTAAAATTGTAAATGTTACACAATGTAAGAGTGGTAGAGTTATAATGGGGCATTACGATACTAGTGTATTACTTAAGGAAATAGGTGTTGTTAATGGTATGGATATAACAACGGAGTCTGCTGTAGCTAAAATGATGTATCTTTTAAATGAAAACCTATCATCGGTAGAGTTTAAAAAGGTCTTTGAAACGTCTTTGAGAGGCGAATTAACTGATAAATATCATTTTTAAATATGTAATTGAATAAAATCAACTATTATCCGTTAAATAGATTGATTTTTTTTTTTAATGCTCAATATTTTTTTGTTACTTGGCACTCTCAAAAGTATAATAGAGAGTTAATCTTTATAAAAATATTTAGTTAAATTTTAGTTCCTATTGTTTTTTTGAGATGAAAATTAATACCTTTAACCCGTTAACTATTAAAAATTAATTATAACAAAGATGAAAAAAGTAGTAAATGTCCTATCCGTAACAGGATTAATGTTTTTTGGAGCTATTCAATCAACTTTCGCACAAGAAGCAGCTGAAGCAAAAACTTTTCACCAAGAATTAAAACAACGTTTTATTGAAGGTGGTCCAGAATTTATGGGGATTGTATTAGTAGCCTTAATTTTAGGTTTAGCTATTGCAATTGAAAGAATTATTTATTTAAACATGGCAACAACTAACACTAAGAAATTAGTAGCAAGTGTAGATGAAGCTTTAAGTTCTGGTGGTATAGAAGCTGCTAAAGAAGTTTGTAGAAACTCTAAAGGACCAGTTGCATCTATTTTTTACCAAGGTTTAGATAGAGTAGATGAAGGTGTTGAAGCAGCTGAGAAAGCAGTAGTTTCTTATGGTGGAGTACAAATGGGATTATTAGAGAAAAATACTTCTTGGTTATCTTTATTTATTGCATTAGCACCGATGCTTGGGTTTATGGGTACTGTAATTGGTATGATTGGAGCCTTTGATGCGATTGCTGTAGCAAATGATATTTCTCCAGGTGTTGTTGCCGTAGGTATTAAAGTAGCCTTATTAACAACAGTATTTGGTTTAATTGTTGCAATTATTTTACAAATCTTTTATAATTATATCGTTTCTAAAATTGATAGTATTGTAAATAACATGGAAGATGCATCTATCCAATTGATAGATTTATTAGTGAAATATAAAAAGTAAGATATATTATGAAGAGTAATTTATCAAAAATTTTAAGTGCTTTTATAGGCGTAATCGCTATAATTGGGGCTTTTCTCTTCATCAGAATATTTATGACTGATGGAGATGATACAGAAGCATTAAATAGTTCAGTAGGTACTATAGTAACATTTTCTACTATATTATTTTACTTTGCTGTAGGAGCAACCTTAATTCTTTCTTTAATTGGGCTTTTTACAAACCCAGATAATTTAAAGAAAACTTTGTTAGGTGTTGCAGTTTTAGGAGTTGTTTTAGTATTTGCTTATTTCTTAGCAGATAGTAATCCTGTTTTAGATCCACAAGGTAAAGTTTTAGAAGGTGGTGAAGCAGGAGGTTCAATTAACCAATGGGTAGGTACTGGTATTTGGTACAGTGTTGCTCTAGGTCTTGTTGCAACTTTTTTCTTTGTATTCGATTTAGTAAAAGGATTAATAAAATCATAACAATATGGCAAGAAGAGAGAATCCAGAAATTAATGCAGGTTCTATGGCAGATATTGCCTTCTTGCTGTTAATCTTTTTCTTAGTAACAACAACGATGAATGTGGATTCAGGAGTTTCTAAAAAACTATCTGAAAAACCACCAGCAGATTATGTACCACCTGTTATTAAAGAAAAAAACATTTTTGAAGTTAACATTAATAGAAATAATGAGCTTTTAGTTGAAGGCGAAAGAATGGAAATTAAAGACCTAAAAGATGCTGCTATCGCTTTTATAGATAATGGTGGAGGTGTAGGTAAAGTTGAAAATGGTGTTGTAAGTGGGCCGTGTGATTATTGTAGAGGTGAAAGAAGTGATTCTTCTTCTGATCATCCTAACAAAGCAATTATCTCAGTTCAAAGTGATAGGTTAACAGAATATGGTATGTATCTAACAGTTCAAGATGAACTGCTTAGAGCTTATAGAGTTTTAAGAAACAGATTAAGTGTTGAGAAGTTTAAGATTTCTTTTGATGAACTTGAAGAGGCTTATAGTGATCAAAAAGACAATGTGTCTTTGAAGAATAAAGTTGAGTTTATCAAAACAAGTTATCCTCAAATTATTTCTGATGCAGAACCTACAAATTAATTTTTAAAATTTAACAATATGTCTAAATTTAGAAAAAAGAAAAAAGGAATGCCAGCAGTAAATACAGCTGCCTTACCAGATATTGTATTTATGTTATTATTTTTCTTTATGGTTACTACTACCATGAGAGAAACTTCTTTGCAGGTTGAAAACCCTAGGTTACCATCTGCTTCTGAAGTAAAAAAATTAGAACATAAAAGCTTGGTAAGTACTATATATGTTGGTAAAGCAAAAGAAGCAAAATACGGAACTAGTTATAATAGAATTCAATTAAATGATAAGATTTCTACAGCTGATGAAGTGCCTGCATTTATTATAAATGCTAGAACTAAAGTCTCTGAAGCAGAAATACCGTTTATGACAACTTCTATAAAAGCAGATAAGGAATCAAGTGTTGGTACAATTATCGATATAAGATTAAAGTTAAGAGATGTAAACGCTCTTAAAATTAGTTATTCAGCCTCAGCTAAGAGTGGCGAATAATCTAAATTATTATATAATTTATAAAAAAGATAATTCATTTGAATTATCTTTTTTTTTGTCTTTTTTTTGATAAAAACTTTTTTGTACTTTTATTCTAATATGAAATTTATAATTCTTTTTCTTCTACTATTTTTATCTATAAGTAATTTTGCTCAGAAAGATTCATTGCAAGTTGGAAGTAGGTATGCAGATGATCAAATATATTTATCTGTTTCTTATGCTCAGTTTATAGATCAACCAACTGTAATCTCTAAAAGTAATTTCTCTTATGGTTTGTCTTTTGGATTTATAAAAGATATAACCTTAAATAAAGAAGGTACTATTTCTATTGCTGGAGGTTTTGGTTATGGATATGATTTTTTTAATCATAATTTAAAGGTTCAAAAAATTGATAACCTAGGTGTTTTTAGTGATGACAGTACTATTAGTAAAAATATTTTTAAATCTTCTAATTTAGAGTTTCCAATTGAGTTAAGATGGAGAACTTCTGCTGCCAATAAGTATGATTTTTGGAGAATATATGCAGGATTGAAATTCTTTTATAACATCTCAAATAAATTTGAATTCGTTGATGAAGATGATGTTTCTTTTGAGTATTCAGATATTAATAGTTACAATAAACTTCAATACGGCTTAACTTTATCTGCAGGTTATGATGAATTTAATATTAATATTTATTATGGATTAAATTCTGTTTTTAATCAAAGTTATATTGAAGGCGAAAAAATTAATACCAAAATTTTAAAATTTGGCTTAATATTCTATTTACTATAAGACGTAAAAAGTTGCTATAGGTGATAAAAAACCTATTATATAGCCAATATATACTTCTGTAGGTGTATGTGCTTTTAAATAGAGTCTAGAACTTCCTAAAAGGCCAGAAAGTAGAACTGAAATAATTATTACAATAGTAAATGTTTGATTGTAGATAGAATTTAGTACAAAGAAGAAACCAGTAGATACACCTAATGATAGTAAATGTAAACTTGTTTTTAATTTAAATAAGAACAGTAAATATACTATGACTAGTCCAAGTGTAGTTGAAAAAAATAATAAACCTAAATCTGATAGATTTGTGATGCCTATCATGGTATTGCCTAGTAAATAGAATAATAATATCATTAAAAAGACAGGAATTTTTCTTTCTTTGATAGTTTCTGCTTTGAAATTTTTAATAAGTTTTAGTTTTTTAAAAAGTATTAAAATTATTAAAGGAATAAAATAAGTTGCAGCGAATATTAAAGCAATAACTGTTATTTTTTGATTACTCTTAAAGTTATTTTCAATTAAAAAAAAATATAAGAAAACTCCAATTGTAGGAACTAAAATTGGATGTAATATTACAGATACGAATTTATAAAAACTCATTAAATTTCTTTTCTTAATCGTGCAACAGGCAAGTCTAATTGTTCTCTATATTTGGCAATTGTTCTTCTAGCAATAGGATAACCTTTTTCTTTTAATATATTAGCTAGTTTTTCATCTGTTAAAGGTTTTTTCTTGTCTTCTTCTGCAACAACTGTTTCTAATATTTTCTTTATCTCTTTAGTAGAAACATCTTCACCTTGATCATTTTTCATAGATTCAGAGAAGAATTCCTTTATCAGTTTTGTGCCATAAGGCGTAGATACATATTTACTATTTGCCACTCTAGAAACGGTAGAAACATCCATATTAATTTTATCGGCAATATCCTTTAAAATCATTGGCTTTAACTTTCTTTCATCACCGGTCAAAAAATATTCGTACTGATAATGCATAATAGTATTCATAGTAACTAAAAGTGTTTGTTGACGTTGTTTAATTGCATCTATAAACCATTTTGCTGCATCTAACTTTTGTTTTATAAAGAATACAGCATCTTTTTGAGATTTACTTTTTGTACTTGATTCTTGATACCCTTTAAGCATATTATTATACTCTCTAGAGATGTGTAGTTCTGGGGCGTTTCTAGAATTTAAAATTAAATCTAATTCCCCATCCACTAATTTTATAGAAAAATCTGGAACAATTTGTTCTGCTATTTTATTGTTACCAGCATAAGAACTTCCTGGTTTAGGATTTAATTTAGAGATTTCTGTATTAACTTCTTTTAATTCTTCTTCAGAAATATGAAATTTTTCTTGTAGTTTTTTGTAATGTTTTTTTACAAAATGATCAAAAGCTTGGTCTAAAATATCAATAGCCAAACTTCTAATTTTAGTTTTGTCTTTTCTCTTTAATTGAATAATTAAACATTCTTTTAAATCTCTTGCACCAACCCCTATAGGATCTAATGTATGTATTACTCTTTTTAAGATTGAAACTACTTTTTGTTCTGTTGTAAAGATATTTGCAGTAAAAGCTAAATCATCTACAAGGTCTAAAATATCTCTTCTTATATATCCACTATCATCTATACTACCAACTAAAAACTCTGCAACAGCTCTTTCTTCATCATCAAAAGAATAAGTGTTTAATTGGTTTTTTAAAGATTGATGAAAACTAGTACCAGCGGCATAAGGGACGTTTTTTTCTTCATCATCTGCGGAATAATTATTGGCTTGAGTTTTATAGCTAGGAATTTCATCATCGCTTAAATATTCATCAATATTTATATCTTCTGCTTCAATTTTTTCATTACCAGAATCATCAAATTCATTTGATAAGTCTTCATCAAATGAATCTGATTCTTCTTTACCAGTATCTAATGCTGGATTTTCTTCAATCTCTTGCTTTAAACGTTCTTCAAAAGCTTGTGTAGGCAATTGAATCAACTTCATCAACTGAATTTGTTGAGGAGATAATTTTTGTAATAGTTTATATTGTAAACTTTGTTTTAGCATAGATTTAAATATACAATAATCTAATTAAAATTCAGCATTTTGTGGAGTTCTTGGAAAAGGAATTACATCTCTAATGTTTCCCATACCTGTTGTAAACTGAACGAGTCTTTCAAAACCTAGCCCAAAACCAGAATGTACAGCTGTACCAAACTTTCTTAAATCTAAGTACCACCAAAGCTCCTTTTCATCAAGATCTAATGCTTTCATTTTTTCGACTAAAACATCATAACGTTCTTCTCTTTGGCTACCACCAACAATTTCTCCAATTCCTGGAAATAATACATCCATAGCTCTTACAGTTTTACCATCGTCATTTAAGCGCATGTAAAAGGCTTTAATGTTTGCTGGATAATCAAATAAAATTACCGGACATTTAAAGTGTTTTTCAACTAAATAACGTTCGTGTTCCGATTGTAAATCTGCTCCCCATTCATTAATAGGAAATTGAAATTTTTTCTTTTTATTAGGCTTAGAATTTCTAAGAATATCAATTGCTTCTGTATAAGAAACTCTTTTAAAGTTATTATCAACCACAAATTTAAGCTTGTTTAATAAGCTCATATCACTTCTTTCTGCTTGTGGTTTGCTTTTTTCTTCTTGTGTTAAACGTTGGTCTAAGAAAGCTAAATCATCTTTACATTTTTCTAAAACATAATTTATTACGTATTTAATAAAATCTTCAGCTAAATCCATATTACCATCTAAATCCATAAAAGCAACTTCTGGTTCTATCATCCAAAATTCTGCTAAATGTCGTGTAGTATTAGAGTTTTCTGCTCTAAAAGTTGGCCCAAAAGTATAAGCTTTACCTAAAGACATTGCAAAAGTTTCTGCTTCTAATTGACCAGAAACCGTTAAGTTAGTTTCTTTACCAAAAAAATCTTTAGAATAGTCTATTTTTCCATCTTCTGTAACCGGAGCTTCATTATCTTTAAAAGTGGTAACTCTAAACATTTCTCCTGCGCCTTCTGCATCAGAACCTGTTACAATTGGTGTATTTACATAGTTAAAGTCTCTTTCTTGAAAATATTGATGTACCGCAAAAGACAGTTTAGAACGTACTCGCATAACTGCGCTAAAAGTATTGGTTCTCATTCTTAAGTGAGCATTTTCACGTAAAAACTCAAAACTATGTTTTTTAGGTTGAATTGGATATTCATCAGGGTTAGAATCTCCTAAAATTTCAATATCAGAAACTTGTATTTCTAAAGATTGACCTCTTCCTTGGCTTTCTGCTAATGTACCTTTTATAGAAACTGCAGCACCAGTATTTATTCTTTTTAAAGTTTCTTCTGGTGTGTTTTCAAAATCGATAACACATTGTATATTGTTAATTGTAGACCCATCATTTAAGGCAATAAAACGATTGCTTCTAAATGTTCTTACCCAGCCTTTTAAATGTATTTGTTGTAATAATAATCCTTCCGATTTTAAAAGATCGGCAATGTTCATGTTTATCATATTCTTATAATATTGATATAAATATATGTTATAATTAAAGAGTAAAGATACTTTTTTGATACAATATAAACAACGATAATTTGGCTTGTTTATTTACATTATCAACTAAAAAATCTTTATAAAAATCTTAAATTATTAATTATCTTATTTGTAAAATAAGGAGTTTATTAAAACTAAAATCGGATGTTGTAAAACATCCGATTTATAAATAGTAAAATAATTGTATTTTAATTAATCCTCCTTTGGTGGAAAAATTTTCATTTTAGGTTCTTTAAAAACTTTTTTATTGGCTATTTTTTTCTCGAAAGTCAATAATAAAGAAGGTAATAAAAGCAAGTTAGAAACCATTGCCAATAAAAGAGTAACAGAAACCAAACCACCTAATGCTATTGTGCCTCCAAAACTAGATAATGTAAAAACTAAAAAGCCGAAGAATAACACAATAGATGTGTAAAACATACTAACACCTGTTTCTTTAAGTGCTGCATAAACAGATGGTTTTATTTTCCATTTATTAGCAATTAATTCTTGCCTGTATTTTGCTAAAAAGTGAATTGTATCATCAACAGAAATACCAAAAGCAATACTAAAGACTAAAATTGTAGAAGGTTTTATTGGTATACCTAAAAAGCCCATTAATCCTGCAGTAATTAACAAAGGCAACATATTAGGAATTAATGATATGAATATCATTTGTGGAGATCTAAACATCCAAGCCATAAAAATTGCAATTAAGAAAATAGCTAGAGATAAAGAGATTACTAAGTTTTTTATTAAATAATTAGTTCCTTTAATAAAAACTAAGGCTTTACCTGTTAAAGAAACTTTATACTTATCTGATGGAAATTCTTTGGCAATTACAGCTTTTAGTCTATTTTGAATTACATCCATTTTGTCTGTACCAATGTCTTTCATAAAAGTTGTTATTCTTGCGTAACGACCAGTAGAATCTACAAAGCTTTTTAGCATACCTGCTTCACTATTAGAGTTTTTAGTATACGCAAATATGTAACTTTGTTCTTGAGTTGTTGGTAACTGATAATATTTAGGGTTTCCTTTGTAATAAGCTTGTTTAGAGTATTTAACTAAATTTGTTATAGATACTGGTTTCGATAGTTCTGGAAAAGTTTCAATAGCTTCATTTATTTTCTCCATCTTTTTTAAGGTGGATAATTTCATGACTCCTTTTTCCTTTTTTGTATCAACTAATATTTCTAATGGCATAATACCTCCAAATTCTTGCTCAAAGAATTTAATGTCTTTGTAGAAGTCTAAACTTTTAGGCATGTCTTCAATTAAGCTTCCAGAAACTTTTATTTGATAAACACCTATTATTCCGGCAATAATTACAATTACTGTAGCAAAATAAATAGAAATTCTGTTGTTTTTAACTGTGTTTTCCATCCAATTTACAACATTTTCAATCCATTTGGTTTCTAAATGGTTTAAATGTTTTTCTTTTGGAAGCGGCATAAAACTGTAAATAACAGGAATTATCAAAAGAGCTAATATAAAAATACTGATAATGTTTACGGAAGCTAAAATTCCGAACTCACGCAGTAAACTACTCTTTACAAAAACAAAGGTGGCAAAACCAGAAGCTGTAGTAATATTAGTCATTAACGTAGCATTTCCTATTTTAGAAATTACACGTTGTAATGCTTTAGCCTGTTGACCATGTTTTTTTATTTCTTGTTGATATTTATTGATTAAAAAGACCGCATTTGGGACTCCTATTACAATAATTAAAGGAGGTATTAATGCTGATAAAACAGTTATTTCGTACCTAAATAATCCAATAAAACCAAAAGCCCAAATTACCCCAATTGTAACCACTAAAAGAGTTATAAATGTTGCACGATAAGAACGGAAAAAGAAGAAAAAGATTAAAGCAGTTATACCTAAAGCACCAAAAACGAATAATAAGATTTCATCTTGAATGTTCTGAGCATTTAGTGTTCTAATGTAAGGCATTCCAGAAATTCGAACATCTACATTATTGTCTTCTTCAAATTTTGTTATGGTTGGTATTAGTGTATCATATATAAAATCTCTACGTTGTGGAGTATTTATAATTTCTTTTTTAATATAAATAGCAGTTTGTAGTGTTTCTGTATCCTTGTTATATAACAAATTGTCATAGAAAGGAAGTTTCTCAAAAAGTTGAATTTTTATCTCATTTACTTCATCCGTAGTTGTAGGTTCTTTACTATATAAAGGTTCTAGAATAAATTTTTTGTTTTGTCTATCTGCTTTTAACTTTTGAACATCAGCAATAGATACCGTAAAATCGATTTCTTGTAAACTATCAAATTTTTGAACTAAGTTATTCCAAGCATTAAATTTTTTTGGAGTAAAAATAGTTGAGTCTTTCACACCTAAAATAACTAGGTTTCCTTCTTCTCCAAAAATTTCTAAAAATTGATTGTATTGTAAATTAGCTTCATGGTCTTCTGGTAATAAATTAGCCTCTGTATATGAGAATTTCATATACTTCATCTGTGTAGCTAATAAACCAGTGATTATAGCAATACCTAATAAAACTAAGTATCTGTTTCTTAGAATAAGGCCTGCAACTTTTGTCCAGAAATTCATATATAAAAATTTACGTAATTAATATGTGTAAGTTGTGTATAAATAAAAAAGAGAGTGTTGATAAACACTCTCTTTTTTATTTATTAGATTTTGTTTAAACCTTCATTATTTCTACCTCTTTTATAGAGAATTTTTGGTCGATATCTTTAACAAAAGAATCTGTCAGCTTTTGAATATCAGCTTCTGCTATTTTTTTCATATCATCAGAAATGTCTGTTTTTTTGATGTCGTTATTGGCATCTTTACGAGCATTTCTAACTCCTACTTTAGCATGTTCTGCTTCTGCTTTAGCTTGTTTAGCCAAACCAACCCTTCTTTCTTCTGTTAAAGGAGGTACATTTATCATAATAACATCTCCATTATTCATAGGATTAAAGCCTAAGTTTGCTAATTGAATTGCTTTTTCAATTTCTTGAAGCATATTTTTCTCCCAAGGTTGAATGCTAATTGTTCTAGCATCTGGTGTGCTTACATTTGCAACTTGGCTTAATGGAGTTTGAGATCCATAATAATCTACCATTACATTAGTTAACATTGCTGGGGTAGCTTTACCAGCTCTAATTGAACGTAATTCTTTTTCTAAATGCTCTATAGCATTATTCATAGCCTCTTTAGTAGAATCTAAAATAAATTCAATTTCTTCGTTCATCCTTAATAAATTTTAAAAATATTTTGATTATTGATTATCAACAACAGTACCAATATTTTCTCCTGAAACTAATTTTATTAAGTTTCCGTTTGTATTCATATCAAAAACAATTATTGGTAATTTGTTTTCTTCACTTAATGTAAATGCAGTCATATCCATTACTTTTAAGCCTTTACTAATAACATCTTTAAAAGTAATTGTATCAAACTTAATTGCATTTTTATCTTTTTCTGGATCTACGTTATAGATACCATCTACACGAGTTCCTTTTAAAATTGCATCTGCATCAATTTCAATAGCTCTTAATACAGCTGCTGTATCTGTAGTAAAATATGGGTTTCCTGTACCAGCACCAAAAATTACAACTCTACCTTTTTCTAAATGACGAATTGCTTTTCTTTTAATATAAGGTTCTGCAACTTCTTTGATCTCTAAAGCAGTTTGTAAACGAGTATGTACACCTTCGTCTTCTAAAGCACTTTGCAA
The DNA here is from genome assembly GCF_045063585.1 of Polaribacter sp. Asnod1-A03. Classification (NCBI taxonomy): domain Bacteria; kingdom Pseudomonadati; phylum Bacteroidota; class Flavobacteriia; order Flavobacteriales; family Flavobacteriaceae; genus Polaribacter; species Polaribacter sp. Asnod1-A03. Next base: position 3,677,257 of record NZ_JBEFOE010000009.1, read on the forward strand.
AGCAAGTCCGTTAATACAAGTAGCTAACATTCCCATGTGATCACCTTGTACTCTATCCATTCCGTTAGCTGCACCTGCAACACCTCTAAAGATGTTACCACCACCAATAACAATGGCTACTTCTATGTTTTTTGCAACTACTTCTTTAATTTCTTTTGCGTATTCAGATAAACGCTTAGGATCAATTCCGTACTGTCTTTCACCCATTAAGGCTTCTCCACTTAATTTTAAAAGTATTCTTTGATATTTCATAGTTTCTTTAAAAGTTGTGCAAAATTACGTTTTTTTTCTTGAGTTTCCTTTTTTGATAAATAAAAACCTCACAATTTTGTGAGGTTTTTATTTTTTAAAGTGTCATTAAATCCACTTTTGTAAAACTTTAAATAAAATTTTCTTAGAAATAGGCTTTGTTAAATAGTCTTTACAACCAAGGTTAAAACATTTTTCTTTTTCATCATGCATTGCGTATGCACTTTGCATAATTATTTTTACATCAGGGTTAATTTCAATTATTTTTTTTGTAGCATCAAAACCATTCATTTCTGGCATGCTTATATCCATTAAAACAAGATCTATCTTTTTGTTTTTTTGATATTCTTCTACGGCTAACTTACCATTTACTGCAAAAACTATATTTGCATCAGTCTCTTTAAAGAATAAAGAATATAATAATCTTACAATTTTATCATCTTCTGCAATTAAAATGGTTTTATTATTTAAAAAAGAATTGTCGTCTTTAGTTAGTTTCTTTTTTATTTTTTCTTCTCTTTCTTTCTTTGTTTCAATTATTTCTAAAGGAATGGTAAATTTAAAAGTAGTACCTTCTTTAAAGATAGATTCTACAGAGATATCTCCTCCCATTTTTTGTAAGATTCCTTTACAAATAGACAAACCTAAACCTGTTCCTCCATATTTTGCAGTGTCGTTATAATTTACTTGTTTAAAACGATGGAAAATTTCTTTTAATTTATTTTTAGGGATTCCCATTCCTTCATCTTTTACGAAGAAATGCAATTCATCATCTACAATATTAAATCCAAAATAGATTTCTCCTTTTTCAGAGAATTTTAAAGAATTATTTAAAAGATTGGTAATTACCTGCCTAAGCCTGTGTGTGTCTGTAGAAATAATTAATCCTTTTGCTTCTTCTGGAGTAAAAGATTTTACAGTTATTTCTGGTTTGTTTTTTGTGATTTTTAATTGATTGGTATTAATTTCTATATGCTTAATCAACTCATAAATATCACAATTTTGTTGCGAAATTTTTAATTCGTTAGCTTCAATTTTAGCGATATCTATAATATCATCAATTAAATTTAAAAGTTGTTTAGAGTTTCCGTCAATAATATCAATATAACTTCCTCTTTCTTGTTGAGTAATATTATTTTCTTTTAATAACTCAGAAAAACCTATAATTCCGTTAATAGGAGTCCTTATTTCATGACTCATATTTGCTAAGAAGTAATTCTTATGAATATTTGCATTTTCTGCTTTTTGCTTTGCTTTAACTAATTCGGCTTCAATTTTTTTATAATCTGTAATATCTTGTGATGCTCCTCTTAAAGCAATTATTTGACCATCTTCATTTTTAACAACTTCTCCTCTTGCCCAAAGCCAACCTATTATTTTTTTACCCTCAACAATTTCTAATTCTATTTCATAAGGTTTTCCCGTCTTTTCTATATCTTTTAATACTTTAGTAAGTTTACTATAGGTTTTGGGGCTAAATAATTTTTCTTGTTCCTCTAGGTTAGGGGGTTGTTGATCTGGACTTACTTTAAAAGTTTTGTACAATTCTTCTGTCCAAGTAACATCTCCTGTTTTTAGGTCTAAATACCAGCTACCAACATTTGTTAAACTTTGTACTCTTTTAAGCTCTCTTTCACTAAGTTCTAAAGCTTCTTCTTTTTTCTTGATATCTGTTATGTCGGCAAAAGTTGCTCCAAATTCTCCTTTTCTAGGAGAGAAAATTCTAACGATAAAATGTTTGTCTAATGATTTAGAGTAAGTTTCTATAAGGTGTTCTTTACCCGTTAAGGCAGTTTCTCCATAAATCTCAACCCAATTAAGAGTTGTGTTATCTTTAAAAGTTTGAAAGTTTTCTAGAAAAGGTTTCCCTAATAAGTCTTCTTCGTTTATTTTAATCTGTTTTTCAAAAGATGGGTTTACCGATAAGTATTCCCAATCAATAGGTTTTCCAGAATCATCAATTATTATTTTAGCATGTGCAAAACCTTCATTTAAGTTTTCAAATAAATTATGATATCTTAATTCTGTATTTTTTAGTTGTATTTCTGTATTCTTTAATTGTGTTATTTCTACAAAAGTTATGATAACACCATCTATTTTTTTATCAATAGTTATAAAAGGACTAATTCTAGATAAGTAATAGTTACCATCATTATCTATTATTTCTTTTTCTACAGGTGTTAATTTTAAAAGAACGTCTTTAGAATTGTTTATTATAGATAGCCTAATTTCTTCATTAAAATTAGAAGCAAAACTTTCTATAGGTCTTCCAATATCTGTATACTTTAAATTAAAATGTTTCTGTATTGCCGGTGTGTACTTTCTAATGTATAATTCTCTATCTAAAAATAATGTACCAATATCTGTATTGTCTAATAGATTTGTTACATCATTATTTAAGTTTACTAGCTGTTTGTTTTTTTCTTGTAATTCTGCATTTACAGTATATAATTCTTCATTTACAGATTGTAATTCTTCATTAGTACTTTGTAGCTCTTCATTAGAAGCCATTAATTCTTCGTTAGAAGATTGTAATTCTTCATTACTAGTTTCTAGTTCTTCAACTACATTCTGTAATTCTGTTTTTGTTGCTTTAAGTTCATCTTCAATTTCTTCTATTCTTTGTTTAGATATTTTATCAATAGGTACGTTTTCTATAATAACTTGGTCGTCAGTCTTTTTTTCTTCTCCAAATTGTAATAAATAAACGTCACTTAAAGCTTCATGTTTTTCAGGTTTATGAAGATGTAAATCAAAAGAAAAATTACCGCTTTTAGTTTGGCTAAGAATATCTTTAACAATTATATCTTTCTTCTCTTCTTCTAACCTATTAACTGCAGTTCTAATTATAGAAGACAGATCATGGCCAACAACTTTTAAAAGATTGTTTTCAAAAATTCCTTCTGTATGTACTAATTTTTTACCAGCATCTCCTTTAATATAAATGATGTTGTAATTTTTATCAAAGAATATTGATGAAGGACTGTATTTTTTACTTAGATATTTGTGAAAAACATTTTCTGGATTCTCTTTAAATTTATAAACAGGTGGATTTTCTAATTTTTGTGGAGGATTATTATATAATATTGATGGAATTCTTCCTGCAGAATTTTCTTGTATAGGAATATGTTTGGTGTCTGCTGTGTTTTGATATATTTTCCATTTGGTATCTATTGTTTTAAAAAACCTAGAAACTTCACCCAAAGATTCGCTATTTCCTAAAAATAGGTATCCAAATTTATTTAATGCAAATTGAAAGTTATACATTACTTTCTTCTGCACTTTGTTGTCTAAATAAATAAGTAGATTTCTACAAGAAATTAAATCCATTCTAATAAATGGAGGTGATTTTATTAAATTATGACTAGAGAAAACAATCTTTTCTCTTATTCTTTTTATAATTTGTAATTTATCTCCAGTTTTAGTAAAATACTTGTCTAAGTAGATACTATCTAATTCATTTATAACATTAATATGAAAAGCACCTGCGCTAGCAGCAGTAATTGCCCTTGGATCTATATCTGAAGCAAATATTTTAAAATTTATGTTTAGTTTTAAAGAGCGTATATGATTATCTAAAAGCATTGCAATAGAGTATACTTCTTCTCCTGAAGAACACCCAGGAACCCAAACACGAATAGTTTCTGAACTTTTTTTACGAGAACAAATTTCAGGTATTACTTTATTTTGTAGTGTTTGAAAAGCTTCTGTATCTCTAAAAAACCTTGTTACTCCTATTAAAAAATCTTCTTTTAGTGACTCTTTTTCTTTTTCGTTATTTTTTAAAAAGGTTAAATAGTTGTATAGTTCATCAATATTATTGATGTTCATACGTTTTTCAAGCCTTCTTAAAAGTGTGTTTTTTTTATATTCTCTAAAATCAATGTCAGAATACTTATGAACTTCTTGTAGTATTTTGGTAATTAAAATCTCATTAGATTCTGGTGTAGGAAACTCTGCATCTATAATTAAAGGAGGGTTTAATAAGCTATTAAACCTTTGAGCAATATCTTTTGGGTTTAATACAAAATCTACTAATCTTGTTGCAATAGAAGAGTTTGGCATACCATCAAACTGAGCTGTTATTGGGTCTTGTACAAAAATAACACCACCACCTTCTTTAATGGTTTTTATACCTCTAGAACCATCAGAACCAGTTCCTGATAAAATAACACCAATAGATTTTTCTTTATATTCTTCTCCTAATGTGTGGAAAAAAATATCTATTGGTAAGTTTAAGTTATGCTTAGGACCTTTGTCTAACAAGTATAATTCTCTCCCTTTAATATGTAAATTTTTATTTCGTTGATTTAGGTATATGCAATTTGGTTGTATGGTTAATTTATCTTCAGCAGTAAAAATTTTCATTTTTGTATGCTTTGCCAATAATTCTGGCATTAGACTTTTAAAGTCTGGTGATAAATGTTGAATAACAACAAATGCCATTCCTGTATTTTCTGGTACATTATCAAATAATTGCTGAATTGCATCTAATCCACCTGCAGATGCACCTATTGCAACAACATATAATTCAGGGTTTTTGTTTTCCATTTGTTCTTAGAGATATTAACAAAAATAGGGAAAAAAGATTTATAAAATATAAAAGCCATCTATTGTATAGATGGCTTTTAATTATTATATGTAAGAAAAATAGAAGTTATCCTAAAGTAACTCTTTTAAAAGTTGAAACTTCAACATCACCATAAGTTGTAACATATTGTGCTACGTTTTTCTTTTCATCTTTAATAAAAGCTTGGTCTAAAAGACACTGCTCCATATCTAAAGTAGTGTTGTCAGAAATAAATCTTTCCATTTTACCTGGTAAAATTCTATCCCAGATTTTTTCTGGTTTACCTTCTGCAGCTAATTCAGCTTTTGCAGCTTCTTGGGCTTTTGCTAACACTTCATCAGATAATTGAGACATAGAAATAAATTGAGGTACATTTTTTAATGTTTTACCTAATCTACCTAATTCAATATTATCTTTTTCGATAACTGCAATTCTAGCTTCAGTTTCTGCAGCTACATAAGCAGGATCAAAATCTTTGTAAGATAAAGTTGTTGCTCCCATAGAAGCAACTTGCATTGCTACATCTTTTGCTAGAGTTTCTGCATTATCTACAACTGCAGATAAACCAACTAAAGCAGCAATTTTACCAATGTGAGTATAAGCACCTACATAAGCAGCTTCTACTTTTTCGAAAGCAGTTATTTCTAACTTTTCACCAATAACACCAGTTTGTTCAACTAATTTATCAGCAACAGACATACCACCAAAATCAGCAGCTAAAAAAGATTCTTTGTCTGCATAGTTTAACGCGATGTCAGCAAACTGACCACCTAAAGCTACGAAAGATTCGTTTTTACCAACAAAATCAGTTTCACAAGCTAAAACGATTGCTACACCAGCAGTTTTATCGTCGTTAATTCTTGTTACTGCAACGCCTTCTGTAGATTCTCTATCAGCTCTTTTTGCAGCAATTTTCTGACCTTTTTTACGTAAAATATCAATTGCCTTATCAAAATCTGCACCTGCTTCAACTAATGCCTTTTTACAGTCCATCATTCCAGCTCCAGTAGCTTCTCTTAATTTTTTAACATCAGCAGCACTTATCTTTACTGTTTCCATGTTACTTGTTTTTTATTGATTAGAATTATTTTGTTTCTTCAGTAACTTCTGCTTTAGGAGCTTCCTTTTTAGGAGCGTCTTTAGCTTCTTTTACTTTTTCTTTATCTGCTTTTCTATCTGATAAACCTTCTGCAATTGCATCAGTTACATAAGATAAAACTTTATCAATAGATTTAGAAGCATCATCATTTGCTGGTATTACATAATCTACTAATCTAGGATCAGAGTTAGTATCTACCATTGCAAAAATAGGAATGTTTAATTTTTGAGCTTCTGCTACAGCAATGTGTTCTTTTTTGATATCAACTACAAATAATGCACCTGGTAAACGAGTCATATCAGAAATAGAACCTAAGTTTTTTTCTAATTTTTCTCTTTGACGGTTAATTTGTAATTTTTCTCTTTTTGATAACGCATCAAAAGAACCATCTTGCTTCATTCTATCAATCTGAGCCATTTTTTTAACGGCTTTTCTAATAGTTACAAAGTTAGTTAACATACCACCTGGCCATCTTTCTGTGATGTAAGGCATGTTCACTGCTTTAGATTTTTCTGCAACAATATCTTTTGCTTGTTTTTTTGTAGCAACAAATAAAATTTTACGTCCAGAGTTTGCAATCTTTTTTAAAGCTTCTGAAGTTTCTTCTATTTTAGCTGCAGTTTTATACAAATCGATGATGTGTACACCATTACGTTCTGTATAAACATAAGGAGCCATGTTTGGATTCCACTTTCTTGTTAAGTGTCCAAAATGTACTCCGTTTTCTAATAATTCTTGAATGTTTACGTTTGCCATTTTTAAAATGTGTTTACTTTCTGTTTTTGAAATCAATAGTTAGGTAGTCTTTAGAGTCCTAACTATTTAGATACTAAACTGTTTAATATTAAATATTTGTAATAATAACAGTTCTCGATATAATAAAGTGCAGAAAAAATTCTGCATAATATTAACGTTTCGAGAATTGGAATTTTTTACGTGCTTTCTTCTGACCGAATTTCTTACGTTCAACCATTCTAGGGTCACGAGTTAATAAACCTTCTGGTTTTAATACTAGTCTGTGCTCTTCGTTAATAGAAACTAAAGCTCTAGTAATTGCTAAACGGATAGCTTCTGCTTGTCCTGTTACACCACCACCGTAAACATTAACTTTGATATCGTAAGATTCTAAGTTTTCTGTTAACATTAAAGGTTGTTGAACTTTATATTGTAAAGTTCCTGTTGTAAAGTAATTTTTGTATTCTTTACCGTTTACTGTAATATTACCAGTACCTTCAGAAAGATAAATACGAGCAACAGCAGTTTTTCTTCTACCAATTTTATGAACTGTATCCATTATTTTAAATCGTTAAGGTTAATAGCTTTAGGTTCTTGACCTGCTTGTTTGTGCTCTGTACCTGCATATACATACAAGTTTCTATATAAAGCGCTACCTAAAGTGTTTTTTGGTAACATCCCTTTTACTGCTTTTTCGATTAATCTTGTAGGATCTTTCTCAAACATTTCTGTTGCAGTTAACGATCTTTGTCCTCCTGGATAACCTGTGTGACGAATGTAAGATTTATCTCTCCATTTGTTACCAGTTAATACAATTTTGTCTGCGTTGATGATAACCACGTTATCTCCACAATCTACGTGAGGAGTAAAATTTGGTTTGTATTTACCTCTAATTAGCTTTGCTACTTTAGAAGCTAGACGACCCAACGTTTGCCCGTCTGCATCAACTAAAACCCACTCCTTGTTAACGGTAGCGCTGTTTGCTGATACTGTTTTGTAACTTAATGTGTTCATAATTACACTATTAGTTTTTGTTTATTAATAATTATTTTTTTCCTTAAAAAAGGAGTGCAAATGTAGTTCTTTTTATTTGATTGACAAATAGTGTGTTAGAATTATTTTTTAATCTTTAAAAGATTGATTTACAGTATAGAAAAAAACGTTAAAAAATTTGATGCTTTTATATTGATATGTCCATAAAAGTAAGAGTAGGGTAGTGGGTGATAATATTATAAGAAGCGGCTGTACCAACTATCTTCTATTGGAGTTTCCCAGTAGCTTTCAAAATCTAGTTTTGTTGTAATTAGGTTGTCAAAAATGATAGTTTTACCAGTAAGAGCTTTGTTTTTTAATAATTTTTTAAAATCTTTTAATTCTTTATATTGTACAAATTCTCCCTGTTTAAAACAAACATTCATTTTGTCTAAAAGCTGTACATTATATTCTTCTTGCAATTTTAGGATAAAAGAAATAGAGGCATCAATATCTAACATAGATAAAGAAGTTTCTGCATCATCAGCAACAAAAACAATAAATCTATTATATAAAAACTGGTAAGATGCTTTAAAATTTTCATCTTCTGGTTTCCAGTTTTCTGTAAATTTTTTTATTTTTTCTTCTAACTCTTCAATTTCATTGGCATAAAATTTTCTGCTAGAAGGGTAAATCCAAACTTTAGCATCATCGGGTATAGAAGCGTAATCTACAAGCATAATTATCTAAATTAATAACTGCAAATATACAGAAAAGAAAAACCGCAAATTAATAAATTTATTTGCGGTTTTTAAAACTATATTTTAATGAACTAAGCTTCTATTATAGAAGGTTTTTTTAGCAGCTTTATAAAATCTTCTTGTACATTTTCACCTTTGTTTTTATTGTACCAAACTTGTAAATCTTGTTTAAACTGTGCATCTACAGATCCGTTTGCTGCTTTATAATCAGCTACCATTTGAGTTGCTGTAGTTGGTCTTGGTCCCCAAGTATTAATTACATTATTATCTTTATCTAAAGCGATAAGTTTAGGAATTGCTTTGTTTCCATTAGTTAAAAATAAGTCCATTAATTCTTCATTGTCATCTCTAATTACCATTTTTAGATCAATGGCAGAACTTGTTTCTGCAATCTTGTTAATAACGGGTAGGTTTTGTGCAGCATCACCACACCAGCTTTCTGTAATTATTAACCAAGTTTGTGGTTCTTTAATAGAGCTAACTTCTGTAATTGTTTCTTCAGAAATTTTAATTGTTTTATCTAAACGCTTCATTCTTTTATCATTTAACAAACTGTAATTTGTTAAGGCATCAGACTGAGCGCTTCCTGTAGATTTATTTTCTGATAATAGATTACTAACTAAATTTCTATATTCTTGATATGTATATGATTTTTGTAGACTTTTTTCGATTACTTTTTTCATCACTAAATTATTATTTTAAACAAAGATATTTTTATTGATTAAATTGTACAGTAACCTTTGTTACATTTTGTATTTATTTTTAATCAACTATATAGACGTATTAAAAAATAAAATCTTACATCATGTGTTTTTATGTTTTTTCAAATAAAATGTAAGAGTAATTTTCTTTGTTTGTTACAATTTTCTTAAATGATTAAATAGAGTTGTTAAAATGTGTACTTTTACATCAATAATTTATAGTTTGTGAAACAAATAATTTACTTATTACTGTCTGTGTTTTTATTTTCTTGTGGTAATGGCAAGAAAGAAAATATAGATACACCTGTAGAAAAACCAAAGTTGAGTATTGCTAAACAGCATAATAGTTTAGTAAAGGTAAAACCTGAGTTTGAAAAAGAAATTGAAAGCTGGAAAGATTTAAGACCGGCTCTGGGTTTTATAGAGAAATTTGAGCATGTATCACCCAATGAGGCTTTAAGTAATGCTTTAGAATTAAGAAATTTAGTTTTAAGTTTAAAGGACAGTATAAAGCCACAAGTTTTTGATATTCCTTCTTTTGATGCTAGAATTAATGTTTTGTATAATGAAACTTTAAGGTTAGCAGACTTAACTTTAATACCAGCAATTACAGCAAAAGACGTTAATTTACAAGTAGATAAAACATTAGATGCTTTTTCTTCTGTAAATTCTAAAATAAACACAATTTTATCTAAGAAGCAATTTGTAGAAGAAATAGATGTAGATATTGATTTTATTGGGATTGATTCCACTAAAATGGATAGTGTTTCTATAAAATCTATCAATCTTAGAAAAAAGAAAGAACTTCTTAAGGTTGATAAAAAAAACAAATAAGCATGAAAAACTTCTTCTTCTTTTTATTAATGTCAACCTCTTTTTTAAATTATGGTCAGCATAAAGAAAATACAAAAAAATCAATAAAAGAAGATGTAACTACAGTTTTAGATAATTGGCATAAAGCAGCATCAGAAGCTAATTTTGATAATTATTTTAATTTGATGGACAAAGTTTCTGTGTTTATAGGTACGGATGCATCAGAAAATTGGAATAGAAAACAATTTGAAGCCTATAGTAAACCTCATTTTGATAAAGGAAAAGCTTGGAGTTTTACAGCTTTAGAACGCAATATTTATATAAGTGATAATGCAGGTTTTGTTTGGTTTGATGAGCTTTTAAATACCCAAATGGGAACTTGTAGAGGCTCTGGGGTTTTAGAAAAAAAAGGTAATACCTGGAAAATTAAACATTATGTTTTGTCGGTAACAATACCTAATTCTGATATGGGTAAAGTAATTGAAGTAAAAAAGAAAAACGACGATTTGTTTTTAAAACAATTTCAAAATTAAATTAGAAAGCTGTTTTCTGCTTTTGTTACTCCCTTTTTTATGTTTCGCTAGGTATCTTCATGAAATATACTTTTTTATGAAAGCCAATCTTAAAAAGAAGTCAAACAAGTACTTAATTAGTCTAACCTTATTTGTTAGCTTTTAGAAGTTTATATAATAGATCTTAATTTTATAAGAGAAAATTTTATTTTTCTTCAGAAACAACTTCGTTTACAGTTTTAAAAATTAAATTATTTTCAAAACCTTTACGCATTAAAAAATCAATTAACTTTTTCTTTCTTTTAAAAGTATTCGATTCAGAAATTACGTTATTTCTATTTTCTGTAATTCTGTAAATTGTTTCTAAATATTCGTTTTCATCAATTTCTTTTAAAGCAGTTTTAATATTATAGGTAGATATATCTCTAAATTTTAATTCTCTAATAATACGTTGTTTTCCCCAGTTTTTAATCCGGAATTTTCCGCGGGCAAAACTCTTAGCAAAACGCTCTTCATTTAAAAAGTTGTCTTTCATCAAACTTAATAAAATCATTTCTCTAGCTTCGGGTATCAAGTTGAATTCTCGCATTTTTTGCTCTACTTCTTTATGACAACGATCTTGATAAACACAATAGTTTTCTAACTTTCGTTTTAGTTCATCAACAGTAAAAGACTTCTTTTTTATCATTTTGTCGAAAATACAAAAAGGGATAAAACTATATGAGTTTCATCCCTTTTTTTATAAAAATATTTTATAGACTACTTATGGAATTAGCTCTGTTTTAGCTGTTTTTCTTTTTAACCACATTTTAAATTGTGTAATTAAGAAGAATAAAATAGGTACCACAATTAAAGTTAAAAAAGTAGCAATTAACAATCCATAAATAACTGTCCAAGCTAAAGGCCCCCAGAAGACTACGTTATCTCCACCAAAATAAATGTGAGGATTGTATTCTGTAAATAAAGTAAAGAAGTTAATATTTAAACCAATTGCTAAAGGTATTAAACCTAATATAGTAGTAATTGCAGTTAATAAAACAGGTCTTAAACGTGCTCTACCAGCTCTTACAATTGCTTCAAATAAATCGTTTTTTTCTAAATATTCATCTTCACCTAGATCTAATTCATCTTTCTTTCGGTCAATTAATAATTGTGCATAATCTAGTAATACTACTCCGTTATTTACAACAATACCAGCAAGAGAAATAATACCCATCATAGTCATCATAATAACAAAAGAGCTACCAGAGATAACAATTCCGCCAAATACACCAATAAAGCTTAAGAAAATAGCTATCATAATAATAGTTGGTTTAGAAACTGAGTTAAATTGGAAAATTAGAATAAAGAAAATTAATGCCAAACCACTAAAGAAAGCACCTACTAAGAATGCCATTTGTTTATTCTGTTCTTCAATTTGACCAGTATAATCAATCTTTACGCCTTCTGGTAAGTCTTTAAAGTTTTTCATTTCTGCTTGTATTTTATTTACAACAGCTGCAGCATCTGTTTCTCCTGGTGCTAAAGCAGAATATACAGTAACAATTCTTCTAAGGTCTACATGCTTAATAGCGCTAAAACTAGAACTATTACTTTGTGTTGCCACTGTAGAAACAGGAATTTCTTTTATTTGACCAGATGCCATATCTCTAAAAATAATATTCTGATTAAATAATGCACTCGTATTATATCTGTCTTCTTTATTAAAACGAACGTAAATATCATAATCTTCTCCGTTTTCTTTAAAAACACCTGCTTTAGTACCAAAGATTGATGATCTTAATTGTTGTCCAACCTGACCAGAAGAAACCCCTAGTTCACCTGCTTTTTTTCTATCAACCAAAACCTCCATACCTGGTTTGTCTTTGTTAACATCAATCTTTAATTCATCAATACCAGCAATGCTTTTTGTATTGATAAAATCTCTCATTCTTTGAGCAGTAAGAATCAATTCTTCATAATCATCACCTTCAATTTCTATATTAATTGGAGATCCAACTGGTGGTCCGTTTACATCTTTTTCTACAGAGATTAAAACTCCAGGGTAAATACCAACTAAACCAGCTTGTACTTTTTGGCGCATTAATTCACTATCTAAGCCTCTTCTGTATTTATATTCTCTCATAGAAGCGGTAACCTTACCTTTATGAGGCATTTCAGCAGAAGACCCACCATCAGTTTGAGGGTTTCCAGCACCTTCACCTACTTGAGAGACTAAACTTTCTACCATAAAGTTGTAGTCTCCATCCATATACTCATCACTATATAAAACGTCTTCTACTTTCTTTTCGATAAGTTTGGTAATTTCATTTGTTTTTTGAATATCAGTTCCTTCTGGATATTCTATATAGACAATAATTTGGTTTGGTTTATTATCAGGAAAGAATTCTACACTTGTTCTTTGTGTACTTAAAGACCAACCAAAAGCTATAAAAGATGCAATTAGTAAAATAAAAGTTAATACCACTAAAAAGTATGGTTTTTTACCAGATAAAGAACTTCTTAACCTGATTTCGTACCAACCTTCTAGTTTAGGTAAAACTTTGTTTTGAAAGTTGTTAGACCATCCTCTTAAAAGTAGTCTATACACCCAAAGCATTACTGCGGTAAAAATCATTAATGCACCAAGAGCGCTATAAGTACCACCAGTTAATAATGTAATAATTCCAAAAAGTGTCATTATACCTGTTAAAACAGCAATTTTCTTAATTGGCATATCTACATCTTCTACACTCATAAATTGAGAAACCAACACAGAGTTAAAGAAAATAGCTACTAATAAAGAAGAACCTAAAACGGTAGATAACGTTATAGGTAATAATACCATAAAATCTCCCATAATTCCTGGCCAAAGACCTAAAGGAATAAATGCAGCTACTGTTGTTGCTGTAGAAATGATAATAGGAAAAGCAATTTCGCTAATTCCCTTTTTGGCAGCTTCTACTCGGTTCATGCCTTCTTCATCCATTAAACGATATACGTTTTCTACAACTACAATTCCGTTATCTACTAACATTCCGAGTCCCATAATTAATCCGAAAAGAATCATGGTATTCATCGTATAACCTAACATGTTTAATATCATTAAAGACATAAACATAGACATTGGTATTGCAAACCCAACAAAAACAGCATTTTTAAATCCTAAGAAAAACATTAAAACAGTTACTACCAAAATAACTCCAAAAATAATGTTGTTTACTAAGTCGTCTACTTGACCAATTGTTTTGTCTGATTGATCGTTTGTAATGGTAACTTTTAAATCTTTAGGAAAATAATTTTCTGTAGCTTCATCTACAATTACCTTAATTTGTTCTGATGCGGCAACCATGTTTTCTCCAGCACGTTTTTTAACATCTAGCATTACAACAGGTTCACCTCTTTCTCTAGCAAATGTTGTTTTGTCTTTGTCTTTAAAAGAAACAGTTGCAACGTCTTTTAAGTAGATAGGATTGTTGTTTTCAGATTTTACAACAAAATTTTCTAAATCGTTAGGTTGATCTATTTCGCCAATAATTCTAACAGTTCTCCTTTGTCCGCTTGTAATAAAATTACCTGCAGACATTGTTACGTTACCACCATTAATAGCATTTGTTATATCACTAAAACTAACTTTAGCGGCCATCATTTTATAAATGTCTACAGCAACTTCAACCTCTTTTTCTTGAGCACCTCTAATATCTGCTTGCTTAATTTCTGATAAATCTTCTATTTCATCTTGTAAATACTCTGCAAACTCTTTTAATTTATAAATAGGGTAATCACCAGAAATATTAATATTTAAAATGGCAACCTCTTCTGATAAACTTAAATCGAACACATTTGGTTCTATTTTTGCATCATTAAAGGTAGGCCAATCTTCACTAGAAGTTTCTGTAGAAATTTCATCTTTAACTTTTTGTTTTGCAAGTTCTACAGAAATGTTTTCATCAAATTCAACAATAACAATAGAGTAATCTTCTTGCGATGTTGAGGTAACTTCTACAACATTACTAACTGTTTTTACTTGATCTTCTATGGGGTCTGTAATCAGTTTTTCTATATCTTCTGCTGTGTTACCAGGATAAGCAGTACTAATGTATATTTTAGTTTCTTTTACCTCTGGGAAATTCTCTCTAGCCATGGTTAAATACGCAGAAATACCATAGAAAAATAACACAGCCATTATTACATAAATGGTTGTTTTATTATGAATTGCCCAAGACGATAGTTTAAACTCTTTATCTACTTGTTTTTTTTGTTTTGTCATCATTAACTGTTTTATTTATTGATAACTTTTACTGTCTGTCCGTTATTTACACTACGAGCACCTTCTTGAATAATTTCTGTACCAACTGGTAAATTTTCTAAAACTTCTATATAGTTTCCTTGTGTTTTACCTGTTTTAATAATTACTCTTTCTGCAACAGCCTCGTTATTTGCATTTTTATCTTTAATTGCGTAAACAAATTGTTCTCCGTTTGCATTTTCCGAGATAATACTTTGTGGAATTAAAATAGCTTTATCTTCTGTATAATCGTTAATTTGAAGTTTAGCTGTTAAGTTTGGTTTTACATTACCGCTTTCATTGGCAACAGGCACTTCTACTTTAAAAGATCTGTTATTTGGGTTGATAAAACTACCTACTTGTCTTACTTTACTTTCTACAACTGTATTAAGAACAGGGAATTCTACTTTAACTTCTTTGTCTTTTTGGATACTAGCAATATATCTTTCTGGCACTTCTGCTTCAATATACATGTTGTTAAGGTTTACAATTCTAAAAATTTCTGAACCTATACCTGGCGCAACAACACTACCAGCTTCTTTTATAACATCATCTATAACACCAGAAAAAGGAGCTCTAATTGATGATTTTGCTTGCTGACTTTTAAGTTGTTTTAAAGTGTTTTCTTGTGCTTCGAAATTTGTTTTAGTTTGTAAGTATTGAATTTCTGAACCAATTTTTTGTTCCCATAAACGTTTTTGACGCTCGTAAGTTGTTTTAGCTAATTGTGTTGTCGCTTCTAATTGCGCAACTTGATTGCTTAAACCACCATCATCAATAGTTGCTAATATTTGTCCTTTAGAAACTTTTTGTCCTTCTTTTACATAAACAGTTTTTAAAATACCTGCCATTTCTGGGTAAATTAAAATGTTCTGTTTTGTTTTTACGCTTCCTTGTATTTCTAAATAATGCTTAAAAACTTCTTCTTTTGCTAAAAAAGTAGTTATTAAAGGAAGTTTTTTAACGCTATCTTTCTTTGAAATAGCTGTATTTATAGCCTCTAAATCTTCATTTATTTCTTCTAAATTAGCTGTAATCTCATTTTTTTTAGCTTTTAGTTCCGATAAAGTTCCTGTTGCTATTAAATCTTCTACAGATGTTGAATTTTTCTCTCCACAAGAGATAAAAACAATTGTAATTACTAATAGTGAATATATTTTTCTCATTGCTTGTTGGTTATTTGATTGGTAAGTTTAATGCGTTTTCTAGGGTTGCTTTTTTTGCAATTACATTTAACATAGATTGAATGTAATTTTGTTGTTGTGAGTATAATTGATTTTGTGCTTGCAGTAAATCGAAACTAGAAGAAATTCCTTCAAAAAACTTAATACGTTGTTTTTTTTCTATTCTTTCTGCTAAACCTACATTTTTCTTTGCAGTATTATAATCTTCTATACTTAATTGGTATTCGCTTTTAGCTTGTTCTGCTAATAAGGTTAAACGTTGTTTAGTTTCTTCTAATCTTATATCTGCTGTTTCTAACTCAATTTTAGCCTGTTTGGTTCTAGAACTTCTTCCTAAACTACTAAAAATTGGGATATTTAAATTTACGCCTAATAAAGAAGAACCAAAATAATTTTGATCACTGTCCAAAAAAGTAAAAGATTCTGAATAAGCATTGTATCCGTAGTTTACATATGCAGATAAAGTTGGTAGCGCTTTACTTTGTTCTAGTTTAACTAATAATCTTTTAGATTCTCTATCATTTTCTGCAATCTTAAAATCTATATGATCGTTATATTTAAAATCTTCAGAAATTAAACCTAAATCAATATTCATTTCTGTTAAAGAATCTAAAGAATCCGTTAAAGTAAGTTTTGTACCTACAGAGTTACCAAGAGAAAGATTTAGCATTTTATATGCAATATCTTTTAATCTTAAAACACTGTTTAATTGACTTTTTAAATTACCTAAAGTAATTTCTAATTGCTCTACATCTTCTTCTTCATTTAAACCATTTTCATAGATTTTTTTAGCATCATCATAATTTTTCTGAAGAATTTTAATGTTACCTTCTAAAATAGAAATACTGTTTTCTGAAACTAAAACGTTACCATATGCATTAATTACCGCTTCTCTAGTAACTAATTGTGTTTTTTCATCTGCTTGTTTAGATATTTTTAGGTAAGTTTTAGAGGCTTGTAGTCCCACTAAATAAGAGCCATCAAACAAAAGCTGGTTTAGAGTTACAGTACCACTAGCACTTTGCTTTGTACTAAAATTAACTTCAGCAAATTCTCCTGCTGTTCCCCCAAAAAGTTCTGCAGGTATTAAAGTTATTTGTTGTTTCAACCAATTTTGGTAACCAACAGCTGCACTGATTTGAGGTAAACCAGTTGCTGTAGTTTCCCAAACTTTTTGTTTAGCACCCAAAATATCATTTTTAGACGCTTTTGTATTATAGCTATTTTCAATAGCATAATTTATAGCTTCTTTTAAAGATAAGTTCATTGATTTTTCTTGAGCACTGGCAATCAAGAAAAAACAAATACTTATGCATGTTAAAATTGTTTTTTTCATTGGTTCTATTTCTGTTTTAGTTGATTTTCTAATTGTTCTAATCCTTTTTCTGTGCAAATACCTCTTAAATGATACTCTAAATAATAGTTCATTAAAGTGTTCATAGAATAGTTATTTAAAGGAAAAAGTTCTTTGTCTTTAATGGTTGTCATTCCATTAAAATAAATTCTAGAAATAAATTCTACATCTAAATTTTTTCTGTATAACCCTTGTTCTATGCCATCATTTAAATTTTGAATTACACAAACCTGCATAATTTCGAATTGTTTTTTTTTGATGGATGCAAAAATCTTAGGGTAATATTTTTGTAATTGATATTGTGGAGATGATTTTTCGTCTTTTAAATTAGACATAATAAACCTTTTAATATCAAAAATCTCTTCAATAGGATTCTTTTTTACACTGCAAATTTGGTTAATACCTAAACTTATATTGTTAAAAATATGTTCAGTTACAGAAGTTACAAGTGCTGTTTTGTTATTAAAATATTTATAAATAGTCTTTTTAGATACGCCAAGAGCACTGGCTATTTCATCCATAGTTACACTCTTAAAACCAAAGTTTAAAAAGAGTTCGTTAGATTTTTCTATTATTTTTTCTTTCATAATTCGGTTGCAAATATATATAAGGAAACTTTAGAAACAAAAAAAGTTTCCAAAGTTTTAATTATTTTTTAACATTAAGATTAAAAAGAAGAATTTCTTTACATTATTTTTACAAAAAAATACAGATTTGAACATTTTACACTATCAACAAGAATTTTTGGCATATCTAGAGTCTAAACAATGGGTTAGAGAACCTAAAAATTTATATGAACCTATAGATTATATTTTACAGTTAGGAGGTAAAAGAATTCGTCCGGTTTTAACATTAATGGCAGCAGATATATTTTCCTCTAATTATAAGAAAGCAATGCCAGCAGCGTTGGCAGTAGAAGTTTTTCATAATTTTACATTGGTGCATGATGATATTATGGATGATGCGCCATTAAGAAGAGGAAAGCAAACAGTACATGAAAAGTGGGATATTAATACAGGTATTCTTTCTGGTGATGCAATGTTGATATTAGCTTATCAATATTTTGAAAATTATGAGTCTGCAGTTTTTCAGAAACTAGCCAAATTATTTGGTAAAACGGCTTTAGAAGTTTGTGATGGACAACAATTAGATGTAGATTTTGAAACTAGAAATGATGTTTCTATAGATGAGTATATTAATATGATTCGTTTAAAAACATCTGTTTTGGTAGCAGCTGCATTAAAAATGGGAGCAATTGTAGCTGAAACAAATGAAGAAAATGCCAATTTAATTTACGATTTCGGATTAAATTTAGGTTTGGCTTTTCAGTTACAAGATGATTATTTAGATACTTTTGGTGATCCAGAAACTTTTGGAAAGCAAATAGGAGGTGATATCATTGAAAATAAGAAAACATTTCTTTACCTAAAAGCTTTAGAAGTTGCTAATGAGTCTGATAAGAATAAATTAAGGTTTTTTTACCAACGAAAGTTAGAAGACAATTCTATAAAGATTGCGGAAGTAACAAGAATATTTGAGATAAACGACATACCTGTTTTAATAAAAGAACAAATTAAAGATTATACAGATATTGCTTTTAAAACTTTATCTGCAATGAGTATAACTGAAGATAGTAAAGAAAACTTAAAGAATTTTGGTCTTTGGTTAATGAATAGGTCGGTTTAAAAAAAAAGAATTTTTTTGTTTTAATAATGTAATAAAAAGTGTTACATTTGCAGCCGAATTATTTCGGTCCCATAGCTCAGTTGGTTAGAGCACCTGACTCATAATCAGGTGGTCCTTGGTTCGAGCCCAAGTGGGACCACTTTAAAACCTCATAATCATTTGATTATGAGGTTTTTAATTTTATAAGGGGGTTGAATAGGGGGTGTGGTTTTAGCTTTTAAATTTAAGACTATATGTACCAAAATATTTTATTGATTTTAGAGTTACACTTAGTTCACTTACGATATGATTTAATTTAATGAGTTAAGATATAGGAGAAAAACTCTCTCTCCGTAATATCAGTTGATAATCAGTTAGTTGTGAGCTTTACATCCAATATTACACCCAATTCTAATAGAATTTGGTGTTTTTTTGTAACAAAAAATAAAGTGAAATTATTCCGTTTCTTGTATTATTTCAACACCTATTACCTTTCGACTTATATATGGTTTTGTCTAGATTTAAATTTTTTGGAATAGCAGCATAAAGTGATAATTGGTTAAAATTGTGGTTTTAATTAGTAAATGTAATTACTAATTTGGCTTTACCATACCAGCTTGTGGCTAACGTTGTTGTGTAAGGAAAGTTGCGTGGTTTAAGCAATAAATTTAGTAAATAAAACACGAACCAAGAAAATCCGAGAGGATTTTCGTAAGTAGGCTTTTACTAGCAATTTTTTTTACACGGTGTTAGCCACTGATTATTTTACGAATTTAATTAATTCAGTTTGATATTTTGGTGAGTATAAAATAAATTCAGTTTCACTTATAGTTTTAAAGATTTTAATCATAGAAAAATTTTTCGGATTTTTATTTTCATTTAATACTATTTCATTAAATTTTGATATTGAAATATTTGGATTTTTCTCAACTTCTTTCAATATTTTTTGAGACATAAATTTTGTAATTCTTACAGTTTGAAAGTTTTCTTTATTAGCAAAAGTGTCATTGTTTTTTTTAAGTTTATTAAATTCAAAAATTGGATATGGTTCAATCATTTTTCCTTTTTTTGTTAAATTAATAACTTTAGAAGAAATATCGGATTTACATAAATTTTCAATAAATATTTGATTATTAAAAATACTGATTAATTTAAATTTACAGTTATTTAATGTAAATACTTCTCCGATATTGTTTTTGTTTAATTTGATTATATCGTAACCAATTAGAAACTTGAAACTATAATTTAGTTTTCCTGTAAATTTATTATAATAATTTTCTTTTACAGAGTCGTTTTTAATTTTAGTACTAAAATTAACTTTATTTGGGGTAAAGTTAATGCTGCTACTTTGGCTTAAATTGATAGGATTGTTGTCTATATCAAATAGTTCATTTGATTCTAATTTAATTTTAAGGTCTTCAAATTTCAAGCTTTTAACTGATTTAGGTAATTCAATATTTAAATTCAACACAATATCATCAAAAACTGACTTTTCAATTATTATTTCTTTTTTTATTTTCGATATAAAGTTTTTTATTTTTTTTTCATTAAAAGTTGATTTAAAATAGTCAGTTTCTTTAAACTCAACTGTTTGGTATGCGTAATCAACGTCTTTAAGTAAAAAATCATATAAGTAATTTACTTGTTCAGAGAAATTATTCAATTCTTGATTTACATTTTTTTCCTTTTTCCCATTACAACCAAAAATTGTAAAAATTAAAATTGAAAGTGTTAAATATTTTATATTCATTAGGTTTTTTTATAATTTGTGGCTAACGTTTATGTATAAGAATAGTTGCGGGTTTGTATGCGAGGATTTTCCGAAGGAAAATCAGATGTAGCAAACACGCAACGACCTTTGTTTTAGCACTAAACCGCAATTTTTTTTATACTTTGTTGGTAACAGTTTTTTATTTATTGTAATAATACTTCGTAATCGATTGTAATTTTCCGTCATAAAAAGTCCTTTTTTCAGTAGGAAATACTAATTCGTTGTATTCATAAGTATTCGAAATTTTATCGCCTAAAGACAATAAGTTACCTCTTCCATATAATTCATAGCCAATTAATGATTTGTCAAAAATTAAATCGTTAATACTGTTTTTTTTGTCATAAGTCTTATCAGTTTTTGAATTGTTTACGTTTTTTAAATTCAAAAACTTGCCGTCCCCGTCTAAAGTCATTATTTCTTTTTTTACAGTTGGATTGTCGGATGAACTTTTGGTTACAATTTTTATTTCATTTTTTTTATAAGTGAATTCCTTTGTTGCAGTCTTGGTCATAGTAAGGGTAGAGTCATTTTTATTTTTGACCATTCTTTCTATGGTTAAACTTCTTAGATACCCTTTATCGTTATATTCAAATATTTTATTACCGTTTAAAGAGGGGTTTGAGTTTAAATAGGAAATTTTGGATAATCTTCCCATTTGGTATTGATATGTTTCTTTAAATTCATATTCTTTTGAAGAATGAACAATCTGTCTTAACTTTCCATTGGAATTATAGTCAAATTTTATTTTGCTTTTATAGTCCTTATTATTTGGACGAGTTATCACCGCTTCGATTATTTTATAATCTTTAGGAATATTTATATTTGAGTTATCTTTTTTACAAGAAAAAATCAATATTGGTACAAAAAATAATAGTATTTTTTTCATTTATTGAGTAGTTGCTGAAATTGTTACCAACTTAGTTGTGTAAGGAAAGTTGCGTTTAAAAACGCTTAAACTTTCCGAAATTTAAAGATAATAAATAAAGAAAGAAGAAACAAAATGATAACAATAATTAGCAATTTTTTTTACACGGTGTTGGCTACCGTTTTTTATTCCTATAATAATTTTTTTATTATAAATTCCCATATACCAATCAAACCTATAATTGAACCAATAACCAAAGAAGCTATTTCAATCCAAGACTTTTTACTTGGTTCTTTTTCTGTTTTATTAACTGTTTTTTGTTTAACAAAACTTTTATCTAAAAGAGAATCTTGAATGAAAGTTCCGTTAAAATTCCCATTAAATATATTTTCAGTTATGTTTTTATCTCCTTTTTCAATTTTATCTAAAAGTAAAATTCCGTTTATTTCAATTTTTGCTTTTAATTCGTTGTTTTCTTTATTAGATAAAGTAACCCCAAAGAAAAAATATGGAGATATGAAAGATATGTATTTTTCAGGTTCTTCCGCTAAAGAATGTAATTTACTTTCAAGTAATTTTCTGTCTACAATTAAGTTTGTTACATTAATGAAATCTCCATTATCATTATCTTTTAAATGTTTTAGTATTTTGTATTCTAAAGTATTTTTCATTCCTTTTGAGTGTGATTGGTAATGGTTGCCAACGTTGTTGTATATAGTTTGTTGCGTGGTTTAAGCAATTAATTTAGTAAATAATTACAGGCCAAGAAAGTCCGCGAGGACTTTCGTAAGTAGGCGAGAAGCCAGCAATAAATTATATACGGTGTTACCACACGTTTTTTATTCCTATTTTATTATTAATTTTTCAAAGCCTTTAGTGATATGTGTTTTCGTTTCTCCCAAAGAATCCGAATAAACCAAATAAGCATCTATTTCTTTTAATTCGGACAATAATTTTTTTGATTTTTCAATTCCCATAGCCATAAATGCAGTTGCATAACCATCAGCTTTGGCACAAGTGTTTGCAATTACATACGAACTTAAAACATCACTTTGTTCTGCTTTTCCGTTTAGTGGATTAATTGTATGAACATATCTTTTCTTAGTGATAGAATCAATTCTATATTTTCTGAAATTTCCAGAACCAGCTATTGATTTGTCTATTAGTTTTAATCTAGCTCTGACTGTTCTATTATTAATTTTAGATTCAATACTTTCAATTCCAATTGTCCAATTATCATTATAATTCAAGTTTTTTCCAATTACTCTAATTTCCCCACCAAGTTCTACTCTCAGATTTTCAATACCTTTATTTGCAATTGATTCAACAATTTTATCTATTGTATAGCCTTTTGCAATTGAATTAAAGTCAAGATAAATTTTAGGATTTTCTTTAAAAATTTTATTATTGTCTAATAGCTTAACTTTATTAAAACCGACATAATTCATCATAGAATCTAATTTATAATCAGTAATTAATTTAAGAGGTTTAGTATCTCCAAATCCATATGCATTTCTTAATGTTCCAACAGTTGGGTCAAAATAGCCTTTTGATTTTTTATATAAATCTTTTGAAAGTTTAAATACATCTTGAAAAAGAATATCTGTACTAATGTTTGAATTTCCTTTATTTATTTGAGATATATCACTATTAGGTATATAAGTACTCAAAGACTTATTCATTGAATTAATGACAGAGTCAATTCCTTTTTTGATTTTCGGATTATTATTACTGCTATAATATTCTATCTTGTAAGAAGTTCCGATAGCTAATCCCTTTAGAATAATTAATTTTTGTTTATTAGATTCACATCCTAGAAGAGTCGTAGTAAGTATAAAAAGTGTAAATAATTTTAAAATATTCATTCTGTTTCTGGTATTTTTTTCAAATGTGTGGTAACGTTGTTGTATAAGCTTTGTTGCGTGGTTTAGGCAATGAATTTACTAAATAAAACACGAACGGCGAAATTCCGTAGGAATTTCTCAAGTGAGCTATAACTAGCAATAAAGTTTATACGGTGTTGCCCACAGTTAATTCTTACCTTTTCTTGAACTTGCTCCTGCTTTTATTTGTTCATCAAGAATTTTTATAACAATACTTTTCAAGTTATCATATTCAAAATTTTCTTTAATAAAACCGAAAGTTGAATGAGTTCCATTTTTATCCATTCCAACTGCATATTTCCCTGTCCCTAATTCTTCTGAAATTGGTGAGTTTTCTGTTTGAATAGTAAATTCAGTTTTTCCTTCTTCAATTGGAATATAAAAAATATGCTTATAGTATAATTCTCCTTCTTTTACAGCAAATTTTTCAAAAACGAGTATTGTTTTTCCTTTCCATTCAAATTGATCAAAACAAAACATAGTTTTTAAATTACCTTTTAGTTCTCCTTTTTTATAAGCTTTGTAAAGATTTTCTTTTAATGGTTCTGCTTTTTCATATTCTTTTTTTGAATAATAAACTTGAATTAGTTTGGCATAATATTGATAGTCTTTTGGTGCTAATTCAATCAATTCTTTATATGCGATTTCTGATTTCTCAAAATCTTTATTTAGAAATTCATAAAGTCCTATGTTATAAAGTGCGTTTATATAAGAATCAGATTCTTTTGAAACTGATTCTTTTGATTTGTAAAAAGCCACTAAAGCCTTTTTAGGTTGATTTAATTCTGCATAAATTTGAGGAATCATTGCAAAAGGTCTTTCAATAGGCTCTGTTTTTTCAGTTGCTGTAATATAAGATTTAAGAGCTTTGTCATATTTTTTAAGATTCAAATATGAATCTCCTAAACCACTATAATAATTTGTATTACTCGAATCTAATTCAATTGCTTTTTTGAAAGATTCAACCGCTTTTTCTAATTGTCCCAAATAATTAAAGGTCATTCCTTTTATAAAATATGCATCTGGGTCAGATTTGTCTTTTTTAATAGATAAATCCATAAGTTTAATTGCATTATTGTCGTCGGCTTTCATATAGTAAGCCATTCCAATATAATAAATTGCTTTTGCTGGATATTCATTTGCCTTTTCAGAATGTTCCGAAATTATCAAATCGTATTTTTCTTTTTCGTAGGCGTTTTTTAATTCAGTTGTAATTTTTTCTTGAGTATAACTATTTATACTTAAAAGACAAATTATTAATGTAATTAGGATTTTTTTCATAATTGTAGGCAACTGGTTATATAAAATCAAATATATGGTGTTTTGGTAAAATATTTTGGGATAATAAAAGGTTTTCCGTTTTAAAAATCAGTTGATTTTTTCTTCACAAGCAAGCGTTAAAAATCAACTGATTTTTAAAATGATCCCAAGCGGAAGGCGTCACGTACGGTTTGTCTTTTTATATAAATGTGCATTTATATAAAAAGATAAAGCTATAAATAGATATTTATAGCTTTATACTACCTCATAAAATTAAAAACTTACATTTTAAAACCTCTAACTTTTTTATTCATTCGTTTTTCTTGTTGTTCGTATGATAATAGTTTTTCAATCCCTTTTAAAGAATATTTTCTATCAATGGCAGAACCTTTTATATAAACCCCTTTTTCATCTATAAAACCTATTCCTCTACCTTTTTTTGTTTTAACTCCCATATTTTTTAAGTGAAATTCAAAATCTTCAAAAGAATCAGATTGATCAATAGCAGATTTAATTTTTTCTTCCAATGGTCCAATTCTTTTATCTCCTTTCACAAATACCTCCTGTTTTTTTACTGCTTCTAATACACGTTTTACTTGTCTTAGCTTGTACTTGTTTTCTATCATTCTACAAAAGTCCATATTTTGATAATACGTGTAACTATCACTAACTGCTAAATTATTAGATTGTATACGTGAAGATACTATGTGAATATGCTCTCTCTCTGTGTTTTCCTCGTGAATATATACTGCAAAAGGATTTTCTTGAAAACCGATTTTTTTAGCATAATCGTTTGAAATATCAATCCAATCTTGTGTGTTTAATTTTCCTTTATCTTCTGGAGCAATTCTAATTTTTATATGAAAGCTGTTTTTTATACATCTATCATTGAAAACGTTATTTTTTTCCATTTGATAATTAATTTGAGTACTGTTTCCAATACATTTATTTGAAGCAATTAACTCTCCGCCACGATCACAATACGCAAGAGCATTTTGTAAATAGGATATAGATTCTAGTTTAGCTATCATTATTGTCAAGTGCGTTAAGTTGTTCTTTTAATTCTTGCTTTTTTATTTCTCGTTGATGAGTTTTTAAAAGTGTGTGATATTCTTTCATAAACAAGGTGTCTTTTTGCTTTATCTTTTTTAGAATATCATTTGCAACATTAGGCTCATCCTTTCTAATTTGTTTGAAATAAACATAATTATAGAAAATCTGATACTCAGCTCTTTCTTTGCTCAATAAACTTTTTTCAGTAAAATATGAAGGAAGATATTTTGCGGAACACCAAACTGTAACCAAACCAAAAAAGAAAACCCCAATTACCCAAGGTTTAAAATGGGATTTACTTCCAAACAAACTGTACTCAGTATAGTTGTTGACATTAGGAGTTTCTATACTTTCTTTTACATATTCAACAATTTCACTCTTAGTGTCTAAACTATTTTGCAAAAGTTTTGATTGGAGTTTAATTACCTCTGGTACTAGTTTAGTTATTTGAACATTGGTTTTTTTTATAATGGTTTCTAACTCTGTTTGATCTTTACTACTTACATCTTTAGAAATAGTTTCTAATTTATCTACAACTTTTTGCATTAAAGTAAAAAGTGCTTTGTTTGTATTTTCTTCCATAATAATGGTTTATAATTTTGAATTGATTTCTATAATATGATTATTGATGTTTTTAATTTCATCTAAAACAACTTGTTGGTCTGCAATTAAAAACTGCTCGTTTGAGTTTAATTTTTTTGCTATTTGATTTAAGTTATTTCCGATTCTAATTAAAGAAGTCTGATATTTTCTAGTATCTAAATCATATATATTTTTTGTAAATACAGGTTTGTTTAATTTTTCTAATACTGCATTTCTTATAAAAAATGATGGCTTAATTTGTAAGATTTCACATTTGTTTTTGATGAATTCTTTATCCTCTGAATTAAGATAAAAAACGACTTTTACTTTATTGTTTGAATTTGATTTCATTTTTTTTTCTTATGAACATTTTTCTGTGAATAAGCCAGCGGGTTTTGATTTCTTTTTAGGGCACGAAGTAGGCACTAAACAGGAATTAAAGCCACGACTGGCTAACAACTGACTGCAATTATTTTTGATTCATCAAAAACTCATTTAAGTCATTGTAGTTTTTATAGTGTATTCTGTTATCTGTAATTTTAATATTTACACTTTTTTCTATAATATCAGTTGCTCTATTTCCAGCATCATCGTTATCTAACATCAATTTTATTTCTATATAATTATCCAATAAAGCAATAGCTTTTCCTACCATAGAAGTAGAATTTAGAATGATGAAATTTTCTTTAGGTATTTCTTTTTTCAAGGTTAGGTAAGAGAGGAAATCAAACCAAGCTTCAAATATTGAAACTACATCAGAACTATTATTTATGGTTGTAATTTCTTTGCTTCCTAAGCAACCTTTAAAGAATTCATGTCTAATTTCAAATCCCCCAACATCATTCATAAAAGCAACTCCATAGTTTTCTTTTCCATTAGAAAAAGAGTAATGAACTTGAAAGCAAAATCGTTTTGCAAATTGTAAATCAATTTTTCTGCTCATTAAATAATTAATTAAATTTTGATTCGTTAATTCTGTTACTTTTTCAATAGAGTAAGTTGGTTCTGGTTCAATGATAACTTGTTTTTTTTGCTGGTGAAAAGAAAAAGAACCTTCGGACAAAATAGCTAAGGATTCTTTGATTGAACAATTATTGTATTTTGTTAAAAAGTCAATGATTGTTCCTCCAGCTCCTTCGCCAAAGTCATACCAGATATTTTTATTGATATCAACTTTAAAAGATGGTGTTTTTTCATTGCTTCTAAAAGGGGAGTAAAACCAAACTTCTTTTGTATCGGTTTTGCCTGTTCTAAATCCTTGTTTTTTTAGGTAAGAAACTAGATCTATTTGTTTTGCTTTTTTACAATTCATTTTTGTTTGTGTTATGCGTGTGAAAAATGTCTAAAAGTTGATGATTTGATGACGATACTCTTGAATCCCTTTGCAGTAATGGGAAAGTTGCGTCATCAACTTGTCATCAGGTCATCAACTTTTTTTTTAAACATGTCATCATTTTTTTTATTGATGACGGTTTGATGACGGTTTTGATGACGGGACAATCCTTTATTATTACTGAGTTTAAAGTATATAAAGGCTACGTCGTCATCAAGTCATCAAAGTTTTTGTTTAAAAAACTTTTTTTGATTGTGAAATATCTTCCTTTTGTGTCTAAAAGTATAATTTCACCATCGCTGCAAATGACAAATTTTTGATACTTAAAAGAGTTGTTTTTTTGTTCTATTTTCCACTCTTTTTTTAGCAGTAAACGAAGTTGTGTTAAATCCGTTTTTACTCGTGTTTTTCCAAGCGCATTTAATAAGTCCATCAAACTAAAGTGTACTTCTTCTAACTCAAATTTCTCCATAACACTTAAAAGAAGGTGTGCTATTTCTTTTTCCACTCTATTTCTATTATTGTTTACTAATTTTTTAAGAGCAGGAGTATAAATTTGTTGTGCAGTAAACCACATTCTAGTTTTTCTTTCACTAGCAAATTTTCTGTTTTTAATAAAGTGTAAAAAGGCTGGAATCTCATCAACTAACTTATCTAGAAAATTAACATCTTCTTGTTTGATTACAGGAACTTTAATTACCCAAAATCTAATTTCATCAGAATCGATTTTAATGAATGAATTTTCTTTGTTGCTACACATAATAAACTTACCAAAAAAGTCTACTTCAAATCGTTCTTTACCCTTAGCCTCAATCTTATTTTTATTTGATGTGGAGAGGTATTTTATTTTTTCCGTTATTTCCTCTTTTTGAAGAAAGGCTTCGTCTAAACCAAGTAACAGTTTGTTTCCCCAATCCAAGTTAAAATTGCTATTTAGGGAGTGACTATCTAAATAACTCATATTATGTCCAAACACTTCTTTTAAGTATTTTAAAAAGGAGCTTTTACCTGTGGAACGCTCTTTACTAACCAAACATAGAACAGGTAAAATTTGTGAAGGATGTTCGTACAAAAGTTTAAAATAATCTAACCCAAGTTCAAACTGTGAGCCAAAAATGTGTTTGAAAAACTTAACAGTATTTTTAACACCTCCTTCTTTTGGTGTATGGTTTAACGGAGAGTAAGTATTGTAAAACCCGTGAATTTCTTTAGAAAAATCAAAATGACTTGGGAAACATATTTTACCATGATATTTAGGGATGTTGTCTAAATACTTTCTACCATGGTCTTGTATAATGGTAGAAACATCCCATCTAATTAAAGCTTCATTAAACTGATTATTTATTGTTGGTACTTGAACGATTTTATAATAGGATGTACCAATCCTTAAATATGGTATATCGGACATATTTATAGAGTTTATACGTATATTTGTACTATACGTTATTAATAATGTATTAGAAAAACACACAAAAAAAGCAATGAGTTTGGACCTCGTTGCTTTTTTTATTTATTAGAAATAAGTTTGTGGTTTTTTGAAGCAAATAAGATTAGTTGTTTCCTAGAATATATAGGATAATCACCTAACCTAAAATAGGGTATTTTGTTTAGCTTTGTCCACGAGCAGATTGTTTGTATAGATTTTCCAAACATTGCTGCGACATCTTTCTGACGCATTTGGTCTTCTTGAGGTGGAAAATACAAAGGAGATAAAATTTCTTTTTCTGGTTTTGCTGTACTCTCGACTACTGTTGTTTCTTTTAATTCTTTTGAATCATCTTTAATAAATCTAGGCATATTTTTATGAGTTTTAATTTGCCGCAATTTATTTTAATAAAACAGAATATGCTTTAACCAAGCATAACCAACCCTGATTACTAGGTAGTTATGTTTTCTATAAAATCATTTATTTTCTGATTTTTGTTAAATACAGGGTTATCTTCATTTGGTAAAAAGTATTTTTTGATTGTTGCTTGAGAAAATTTATCTAACTCACCAAGGTAATTTGCTAATAATGGAGGAAACTTATTTACCCAACCTGGTAAGTTTTTAAAATCCTTCTGTTCGTAGATGTAGTAGAAGAAGTAAAGTTTAAAATTATCAACTTTAGAGAACATCTCTTTAAGAATTTCTCTAGTTCTTATTAATACATCATCGGGGTATATGGGGTATGGTTTTGTTATATTTTCTATAAATACTGCTCCTAAATCAAAATCCAATTTAGATGTATTATTGACTATATAGAAATGATTAATTATTATGGATAAAGAGTGCGTAAATTCATTTAGGTTTTTAATGTTTTTATCAACAATTATTAAATCTTTAGCTTTATAATTTAACAATGGAACATTCACATTAAAAAAATCATCTTTATCTATTATGGCAGATATTTCGGATTTAGTTATAGAATTACTTTTTTTTGCTAATATAACATCATGCTTCTCAGGCATGTTCTCTATATAAGGAATGTAATCAAGACCTAATCTACGAAAAAATCTATCTACAGTAACAAAATACTCATATTGAAAATCTGAATTATTCTTATAATCTAAGTCTTTTCGAATAATATTTTTAAACTTATTCATACCCTCTTTTTTAGGATAAATAAGAAATACATAAATTGCTTTAGATATAGGTAAGTAGGACTGATGGTTTATTTCTTGTTTTAAAAGTGGGATATTTTGTTTTAAACTAATAATTATTTCATCCAATATTAAATTAATTGCAGGAACTATTATTTCTGAATTTATATTCTTATAATAAGAATATTGTTTTAACAAGAATGCAACTAAGTCGCCTGTACTTAAACTATCTTTAGCATCATTATGAAGTTTTAAGAAGTCATCTTCTATTCTTGTTTTAAAACCGTATCTATAATTTTTTAGAGTATCATTATGAATAGATAAATTTTCCGAGGCTTTAACTAACTCTATATATTTAGTTTTATCATTGTATTTAATGGTTGTTATAATTTCATCTAACTCCTCATGTTCGATAGCTTTCAATATTGTAATTAATGTATTTTTATAATCAATATTGTCTTCTTTTAAGATAAAGTCAACAGTTTGTATAATGTAGTTGTTTAGGACAATACATTTAGGTTGTTCATTTACTTTTTGATTATTTGTTTTCATCTTTCTTAAAAAACTGAACTCCATCTTTCTAATTCTTTTTGTTTGTGAATTTCAGAAATATTTACATATTTTCTGAAACTTTTTTCGTCCTTATGATTTGATATACTTCTTACCACTCTTTCTGGTATCCCTAAAACTAAGCTATTGGTTATAAATGTTTTTCTCCCAACATGTGAGGTGATTAAATCGCACTTTCTAAAGCTTTGTGAAATTTCTCTTGCTCCTATATATCGAGTTAAAACCATTTCTTGTGTTAATTCAATTTCTTCACAACATTCTTGTATTTTTTCATTTAGTTTTTGAGAAGTAATTCTAGGGATAGGAAAATACATAGTGTCTTTATATTTTTCAATGAGTTCCTTAGCTTGTTTAATTAAATAAACGTGATGGTCTACAGTTTTAGTTTTCTGTACTGTAAAGCTTAAATACTCACCTTCAATATTTGCATTTTTAAGTCTATATATATCTATATGCCTTTGACCAGTGAAAGCTAAGAAACAGAACATGTCTCTCGCTCTATCCATGGAAGCATTTTTAAACTTATGCTTGTAAAGCTTTATTAGCTCATCCATTGTAAGATAAATTACTTCTGTGTCATCTTCTTTACATTTAATTTTTTTGAATTCTAAAGAATTATGATAGCCTCTTTCATAGCACCAATTTAAAAATGCTTTTAAAGTCTTAATTATTTTTGCATAATAATTATTTAGTGTTTTTCTCGTGTTAAAGCAATAATCCATAAAAGATTCTTCAAACCGATAATCTATGTTATCTAATCTTAAATTAAATGAAGATTCTTCTTTAAAAGCAGCAACAAAGTTTCTAACAGATTTAATTTTTGTAATAGTTGAGTTTGTTTTGGTAAGTTTTGATATTTCAATATATTCTTCAAATGCATCAAAAAAATCAATTGTAACTTTTACTTCTGTTTTTTCAAACTTCTCTAAGAATGTATTTTTTGAAAATGCAATTTCGTTATATTCAAAAAACTTAAAAATCTTGTCTACTTTTTCTTTTATTGAACCAATAGATTTATTGTAGCTCTCAATCTTATTATAGAATTCTTGCCCTTTTACGTTTTTAATATAATAATTCTGATTGTCCCAATCGTTAACTCTTGTTTTTGCTCCAATACTTTTTCTAATTCTGATTGTTTTATCAGATACAATTAATCTGATAGGAACAAAACCGTTTTTATCTATTTTATCTTTTCTTAATTCAAAGTAATAATTCATTTTTTAATATTTTTTTACCTCTTTTAATTGGGGGGCTGAATAGGGGAGGTAAAATGAATTAAAACACATTCAACCACATTAAAAACCATTCAACTACATTCGTAACAAATTGATTAACAGTAGTAAATGTATGTTAAAAACTATTAAAAAACTAACTTTGCCCAAGTGGGACCACTTAAAAGCACTCTTCTAGAGTGCTTTTTTTGTTTAAAACCATTTTGATTTTACATTTACCTTTTTATCTAGATAACTTAATTCTTATTTTAATATTTGCTTTTTTCATTTAGTGTAGTTTTCTTTTTTTTAGAATTAAAACATAAGATAATTAAATGGCATAGAAGTAAACACACACACAAGTAAATTAAATACATCTAAATATAAATAAATAAAAGTAAAACGAATGGCAACAAAAACATTTAAAATTTTATTTCTAGCATCTTCATTTATATTTATATCATGTGGAAGGGTATCGATAGTTCAGATACAGATTGTGTAGAAAGTATTTGGTGTTAAGATGCAGATGAAGACGGGTTGGGTAATTTAGATATAAGTACGTATGCTTGTGAACAACCAGATGGTTATGTATTTAATAGTAATGATTCTGATGATACAAATGATGGTAGTGGTTGTACTACTGCTTGTGATACAGTTGGAGAAGAAGCTCAGTGTTCAAGAACGGAAATAGAAAATATGCGAGAAGCAATGGTAGATTTCAGAAGTTCTTTATCTACTGAATTATTAGATGAAACTTCGGTTTGTTTAGATGATAAAAGATTTTATTTATGGCACAATACACCAGCAAATGATGATAACAGAGATGGTATTACTTATGGAGATTTAAGTTCAGACGGTTGTCAAAAAGTATATGAAATTACAGAACTTTCCGAAGGTTGGTTAAGTGAGATAATGAGTAGTGTTTGGAGTTCAAGTTATTATTCTATTGATATGTTTTGAGACCCAGAAACCAGTGGTTTTCTTGGGGCTTTCAATTAGATGGTCACCATTGTGTAGTTAATTTTTTGGTTCACGGAGATAATGTTTCAATCGTTCTGGTATTTTTAGGTGGTGAACCTGCAGTAGAAACTTATGATGGTATAACTTTTGATATTTTTTCTGATGAAAGAGATTTAGCACTTTCTTTATATAATAGTTTTTCTACTACAGAGCTTTCATCGGCTTCTTTAACGTCTACTTCACACTTACTTAGAGGTAGGTTAAGCAGATATGAATGGTGAAGTAGATTCGTACAGAGGTACTTATGATTATTCTGGGTTCGAAACAGGATTAAAATATTCAGAAATGTCATCAACAGCACAAGCAAATTTAATTCTAGGGATGAAAGAGTATGTGTGCAATATGTCTACTTCATTTGCAGACGATTGGTGGGCAGATATAATGACAAATATAGACGACACTTATTTTGTTTGGATAAATGATTCAGGAGCAACTCCAACCACAACTTCAGAATTTTGTTATAGAATATAACCCTTATTTATGGGGGAATTCAATACAGAGGGTTTTACAAGAGCTAATGCTAATACAATTGCAGATTATAACCATATACATTTAATAACTCGAATTCCAAATAATCCATCAACAGATAATGGAGGTGATTATGGTATTTTTGCTCAAATGATTAATGAAAACGCAGTTAAAACACTTTATGGACATTATGTGTCGGCTGGTCATCACAATAAAAGTAGTGTAAAATTTGACTATACAATTAAAGGGTTAAAAAATAGTTGTAATATATGATGGTATAAATGGCACTTTAAAATAAAAAAAAACTCTGAATATATATTCGGAGCTTTTTTTGTAGATATTATTTCGATTTTTTTTTAATGTTTTCTTTTTTTAGGGTTTCAAAGAGATTTAGAAGAGTACTCAGGGGGTTTTTGTGATTTAAAGATTGTTTAGGGTAAAATATGGGTAAGACTTTTCACTATATTTTGTGTCATAAAAGAGAATTGTTTGGATTCTAAGACGCAATTTTTGTTGGATTAATTATTAATTAGAAGCTTTAGAGAATATATATAATAGTATAGTTATCTAACATTAGATAAAAACAGCGGTTAGTAAAGCTTTAATTTAGGAGATAAATAGTAGTTGAAAAGAAAAAAAACTATTGAAGAGGGGTTCGAGATTTTAAATAAATTCAAATAGGAGGAAAAACATTTATGCATAAAAAGTTAAAAACGAGTGTATTAATAAGTTTGATAAATTAATTTAAAAATAAATTAAATAAATTCCTTGTTGGTTTAATAATGTAGTGTA